>NZ_CP142108.1:0-3927282 GCF_035758505.1 Grimontia sp. NTOU-MAR1 | reverse complement strand
ATAGCCAATGTAATTGACCGCCGAGCACTGCTGCAACATTTCCGCGCAGCGCTTAACTAAGTCATTCCCTTTGATCTCTTCTTCACCGATGTTAAGCAGTCCAACTGATGGCTGATAGCCCAGTTGTTCTTCAGCGAGTACCGACCCCATCACTGCGAACTGAAACAAGGTGTCGGCATCAACCGAGACGTTTGCCCCTAAATCCAATAGCCAGCTTTGCTGGTTACCCATGGTTGGTAACTCAGAAATCAGTGCAGGACGATCAATGCCTGGAAGCAATTTAAGAAGAGAGCGGGAAAGTGCCATTAAAGCGCCGGTATTACCCGCGCTGACACAAGCATCAGCCTTTCCTTCCGCAACCAGTTCGAGTGAGATACGCATAGAGCTGCCTTTGCTTGAACGCAAGGCTTGCGAAGGACGTGTGTCATTGGCAATAGAAGATTCCGCATGAACAATTGAAATGCGGGGATTATTTTTTTGATCCAGCGATACGAGCTGGCGGGTGATCTCGGATTGATCACCGACGAGTACCACTTTTAACGAGGGGAAATGCAACAATGCCTGCACGGAGGCAGGCACTGTTACTTGAGGACCGAAATCCCCGCCCATCGCATCAAGTGCAATGGTTAGACCTGTCAAGGCTCAACCTTACTTGTTGATTACCTTGCGGCCACGGTAGAAACCGTCAGCAGTCACGTTGTGACGCAGGTGAGTTTCACCAGAAGTTGCATCTACAGACAGAGCTGAAGTGCCCAGCGCATCGTGTGAACGACGCATACCACGCTTAGAACGGGTTTTACGGTTCTGTTGTACGGCCATTGACCCTACTCCTCGTTACTTTGCTTTAAGTTTTTCAAAACGGCAAATGGATTCGGACGCTCATCAGCAAGCGGGATTTCCCCGAATACCATACCATCAGAATCGACTTCGCAGTCTACTTCGTCGTGCATGGCAACCTGTGGCAAAGCCACAATCAACTCATCTTCGATAAGTTGAAGCAGGTTAATCTCACCATTTTCGTCGACTAATGCCGGCTCATAAGCATCCGGTAAATTGCCAACCTGATCTTCATTGAAAACCGGGCTGTAAATAAATTCGACTTCACAATGATGCGGGAAGGCTCTCCAACAACGCTGACACTCTAAATTGACGTCGACCTTGGCGTTTCCGCGTACAATCTTCAGCCCTTGAGCATCAATGTCAAATGAAAGCTTCACTTCAGCATCACTGATTACACCTTCAGTTGCCTCAGCTATACGCTCTAGTTGCTTCACAGCGATGATGCCATCGTAGTCAAGTCGCTTTTGCGCACTTCTAAACGGGTCAACCGTTAGTGGTAGCTTTACCTTTTGCATAGGGCGCGAATTCTAGCCTCCAATGTAGCCTGAGTCAAAGAAATTTATGCCTTTACTTCTATTCAAGCGCTTCAAAAGCCCAAGAAAAAGAAAAAAGGTTACTTTCTGTTCAACAGGTACTTAGCATTATTGATCTTGAATGGGCGCCCATAGCTAAAGCTCGTCGGAAGCCCACTCGCCTCGGCAAGTTTAAAACATTACACTTGCCTGCGTATACGAATATTCTGGTAAAGGATCATCGTTAGATGAATAAACAAACAATTGTGCTGGCTTCAGGATCCAAATATCGTCAAGCATTGCTGCAAAAGCTGGCCCTCCCCTTCATCACCCATTCACCGGATATTGATGAATCTGCTATAAAAAATGAATCTCCGGCAGAGTTAGTGAAGCGACTTTCATTGGAGAAAGCGCAGGCGTGTCGAGACGCTCACCCTAGGTCGATCATCATAGGATCCGATCAGGTTTGTGTGATCGATGGAAAGATATTGGGAAAACCCCGTACAGAAGCAAAGGCCATTGAGCAGTTAAAGGCAGCATCAGGCAAACATGTCACTTTTTATACGGGGTTAACTTTATTGAATGCTAACTCTGGAAAAACACAAACAGACCTAGAGCCCTTTCATGTTCACTTCAGAGATTTGAGTGAAGAGGAAATCACGCGCTATGTGCTAAGAGAGCAACCGCTTGATTGTGCAGGAAGCTTTAAATGCGAAAGCTTTGGTATAGCTTTATTCGATAAGCTAGAAGGACGAGACCCAAACACTCTTGTTGGCTTGCCTTTGATTCGCCTATGCGAAATGCTACGACAGGAAGGAATCGAAGTCCTTTAGCCTTTTATACCCAAACAACCTGAAGATGCTCGCATTCAGAGGTCATCAATGCGTTCAATTCGAGGCAAATTTTATGAGTAATAGTCATTCTATTTCCGTGGAATTTAACGAAGAGGTGGGCGCATTGAGGGCCTCCCTTCAGGTCGTTTGGGTATATCTGCAAATGGGCTATCGCCCCACTTTCTTCTTATCTTTCATCGACGATTAAAGAAGTGCTTCCAGAGAATCTACAATCGCGACAGGATGGTATGCCGCCAGCGTCGTCCTGTCATGGACACCCCATGTAATACCGATAGCATCCACACCGGCATTTTGGGCTAAATACATGTCGTGCGTTGTGTCCCCCACCATCACAGCATCTTTTGCCTCAACACCAAGCTGAGCCAAAAGCTCATTGATCATCAATGGATCAGGTTTTGAAGCCGTTTCATCCGCAGTGCGAGTCGCCACAAAAAATGCTGACGTGCCGGTATCCGAAATGGCCTTATCCAAGCCTGCGCGGGATTTACCTGTCGCAACTGCTAGCAAATGCCCTCTTTGCTTTAGCGTTTCCAAAAACGCACAAGTAGAAGGATACAGGTCAATCGGCGTATCGTTATCGACACGAAACTGTTGCCCGTAATGGCGTTTCCACTCATCCAGTTTTTCTGAAGGCGATCCGGGATAGAGAAACTCATATCCTTTGTCGAGGCTCAAACCAATCATTTGTTTGAGCTCATCACCAGACAAATCCGGCAAACCACCCGTCAGACGGGCAGCGGCTTCAAGACTGGAAACGATACGTGCGACAGAATCCATCACGGTGCCGTCCCAATCAAAAATGACCAACTTATAGTTAGCTAACACGTGGCGCTTTCCTTAAACCTTCCAGTGCCCTTTCTAATTGCTTATCCATCGGGGCGGAGATATCCATCAGTTCTTCTGTTCCCGGGTGGGTAAACTTGATATTGGCTGCGTGCAGGAAAAGACGGCTCAAACCAAATTTCTTGGTGTAAGCATCAAACCTTGGATCGCCATAGCGATCGTCCCACGCCAGTGGATGTCCCACATATTGCGCATGCACACGGATTTGGTGGGTACGGCCTGTTATTGGGCTCGCCTGCACCCAGGTTGCCTGCTCGAACTGCTCCATCACTTTAAAGCGTGTTTCTGAAGGCTTACCATTCGGGTTTACACGAACAATGCTGTTCACCTCATTTTTTAGAAGTGGCGCCGTTACCTTCTTCATGGAAGGCTTCCAGTTACCCATTGCCAACGCATAGTAATACTTCTGTACCGTCTTCTCGCGGAATTGCGCCTGCAAATGACGCAATGCTGAACGTTTCTTTGCAATCAACAAGATACCTGAAGTGTCGCGGTCAATACGGTGCACCAGCTCAAGAAAGCGTGCGTCTGGACGCAGTGCACGCATCGCTTCAATGGCACCGAAGTGGAGACCACTGCCGCCGTGAACTGCAGTGCCAGATGGCTTATTGAGCACCAACATGTGATCGTCTTCATAAATCACACATTTTTCCAATTCTGCAACACGATTCAGCTTGGTATTTGGTGCTTCAGCCTGCGCGGTCTCTGGGATCTTGATGGGCGGCACGCGAATAACATCACCCGCCTGGAGCTTGTATTCAGGTTTTATGCGTTTTTTATTAACTCGCACCTCTCCTTTGCGGAGAACGCGATAAATCATACTTTTAGGTACGTTTTTTAGCCTATTTCGGAGAAAGTTATCGATCCGCTGGCCCGCAATGTCATCTGAAATGTCGATGAATTGCACTTTAGGTTTTTCAGTATTCATAGGGCGTAGATTCTACATTGCATCAAAGTAGTTTGCTGCAAAAAAGTGTCCCTGCTATAGTTGCGCCGTAAAGCAGAAAAGTTTGAAGCTTTTTTGCTCGCCACGACTAAAAAGTCGACAAATAGAGTAAATCTTTACCGCTTTATCTCAGACCCCTAACCGCCACTAGCACTATTTCTGAGTAGTATCTTGATTCGCTGGCAGTGAAAGACGTCTTAATCATGCAGCACTCGGCGTAAGACATGAGGAATAAAGCACCCGTTAGTTTGTTGGCACGACGGGATAAATAACCAGTGTCAAAGAGACTGTCGCCATTTGTGGCGAATAGCCGACTGAATAAACCGGAGTGAATATCTTATTTCCGTATCAGTGGGTGGATAAGTAGTGCCCTGGAGCGTCCCTGATTTCCCAGCCGTGAGGTTGCATTAACGTCAGACTTGGGACCTGGCAGCATTGCGTTCTTTCTCTCGTTTCCGACAACTAATAACAACAAATAATCGAGAACAATTTGATATGAAAAGAATGTTGATTAACGCAACTCAAAAGGAAGAGTTGCGCGTCGCATTGGTTGACGGTCAGCGCTTATACGATCTGGATATCGAAAGCCCTGGCCATGAATCGAAGAAAGCTAACATTTATAAAGGCCGTATTACACGTATTGAGCCAAGTCTTGAAGCAGCATTCGTAGACTATGGTTCTGAGCGTCACGGCTTCCTTCCTCTTAAAGAAATTGCCCGCGAATACTTCCCAGACAATTACAGCTACCAAGGTCGTCCAAACATCAAAGAGGTGTTGAAAGAAGGCCAGGAAGTCATTGTTCAGGTTGATAAAGAAGAACGTGGTAACAAGGGGGCAGCCCTGACCACTTTCATCTCTCTGGCGGGTAGCTACTTGGTTCTTATGCCAAACAACCCTCGCGCTGGCGGTATTTCCCGTCGTATCGAAGGTGAAGAGCGTAGCCAACTTAAAGAAGCGATGTCTGGTCTGAAACTGCCTCAGGGCATGGGCCTGATCGTTCGTACCGCTGGCGTTGGCAAATCTGCTGAAGAACTAGAGTGGGATTTAAACTACCTGCTGAACAACTGGGAACGTATCCAAGGCGCTGCTGAATCTAAAGCTGCTCCATTCCTGATTTATCAGGAAAGCGATGTTATCGCCCGTGCATTCCGTGATTACCTACGCCGTGACATCGGTGAAGTGCTAATCGACAGTGAGAAAGTTTACAATCAGGCTCGTGAGCGTATTCAGGCGACCCGTCCTGACTTCCTGAACCGTGTTAAGCGCTATGAAGGTGAAGTTCCACTTTTCAGTCACTACCAAATCGAAAGCCAGATTGAATCTGCATTCCAACGTGAAGTGCGTCTACCTTCAGGTGGTTCGATTGTCATCGACCCAACTGAAGCACTGACTTCTATCGATATCAACTCCGCTCGCGCGACCAAGGGTTCTGATATCGAAGAAACCGCACTGCAGACCAACCTCGAAGCGGCAGACGAAATTGCACGCCAATTGCGCCTGCGTGACCTTGGTGGCCTGGTTGTTATCGATTTCATTGATATGACCCCGGTTCGCCACCAGCGTGAAGTGGAAAACCGTCTGCGTGAAGCGGTTCGTATGGACCGTGCACGTGTTCAAATCGGCCGTATTTCCCGCTTTGGTCTGCTGGAGATGTCCCGCCAGCGTCTGAGCCCTTCTTTGGCAGAAGCAAGCCACCACATCTGTCCTCGTTGTACAGGTACCGGTGTGATTCGTGATAACGAATCCTTGTCTCTATCTATCTTGCGTCTGATCGAAGAAGAAGCGCTGAAGGAAAACACCGCTCAGGTGATGGCTGTTGTGCCGGTTCCTGTGGCTTCTTACCTACTGAACGAAAAGCGTCGTTCAGTGCAGCACGTTGAGAAGTACCACAACGTTCGCGTCATTGTTGTACCAAATGCAAACATGGAAACGCCGCACTTTGAAGTGGTTCGTATCCGTGGTGGCGATGAAGTGACTTCGCTATCTTACCGCTTGCCTGAGCAACTGGAAACAATGCGTGAAAACGAAAGCAAGGACGAAGCACCTGCTGAACGCGTTGTGAAGAAACGCGAAGAGCCTGCGCTGCAAGGTTTTGCTGCTCCAGCCTCTCCGGCGCCAGCGGCCAAGCCAGCGCCTAAAGCTGCTGAAGCGAAGCCTGGTTTGTTCTCCCGATTGGTTTCTTTCATCTCTGGCCTGTTCGCAAGTGCGCCGGCTCAAGAAGAGAAGAAAGAAGAGCCTAAACGCGAGTCTCGTAACCGTCGTGACCACAAACGTTCGCAAGACCGCAATCGTCGTGGCTCTCGCAACAATCAACGTGACGAAAACGGCAAGAACACCGAACAGCGCGGCGAGAAGAAGCAACAACGCCGTAAAGAGCGCCCAGAGAACGCTGAACGTTCAAATGAGCGCCCGGAAAAACAGGCCAAGAAGCAAAACCGCAAGCAAATTGATAAGGCTGAAAAAGTAGACCAACGTCAACAGCAAGGGAAAGCGGCTAAACCAGTAAAAGAAGATTCTCAGACTGAGAAGCAAGAGAAAGCGGAAAAGACGGAGAAAGTGAAACAACGCCGTCAACGCCGCAAGCTGAACAAGAAAGTCCGTGTTGCTGATAATGCTGAAGAAGTTGAAGTTGCAGCAGTAAACCCACTTCACGAAATGGGTAAAGCTGTGGCAGCAGAAGCGAAAGCTGAAGCAAGTACCGATGAGCCAGAAGCTGTTGAAGCGAACGAAAACGGTGAACAGCGCGAAGAGAAGCGTCGTAACCGCCGTTCACCTCGTCACCTGCGTGCAAGTGGCCAACGCCGTCGTCGCAGCAACCGCGAGGATGAATCAGCAAGCACAGAACAAGGTCTTGACCAGCTCGACATGATGGAAACCGCCGTTTCTATCGTTGAAAAGCGCAACAAGGTTGTTCTGAAATCTGGCGTTGCTTCTCCAGAAATGGCAATGGGCAAAGTATGGCCTTCGAAAGCCGCTCAGAAAGCACCTGTTGTGGCAGAAGCAGTGACAGAAGCACCTGTTACTGACGAAGCGCCAGCGTCTAAGACAGTCGCCGTTGGTGGCGTGGCCTTCCCAGAAATGGCAATGGGTAAAGTGATTGTTCGTCGTTCAGCACCAACTGTGCTAGAAGAAAAAGCGAAGTACGAAGGTGCTAACGCCCTAAACGAAGAACTGCCCGTTGCTGTCAATGCACCGGAAGAAGTAGAAGCACCTGCTGCAGAGCCAGTTGTCGAAGCTGTTGCTGAACAGGTAGAAGCGCCAAAAGCTGAAGAAACCAATGTGAAGAGCGTGATGGAATCTAGCGAAATCCCTGCTGTAGAAGCAGAGAAACCCGCTAAGCCTACTATTCGCATAGGTCGTGCAACGTCTCCAATGACCAAAGCGCCAGCGCCGGAAAGTGCAGAGTCAGCGATCGAAGTAGCCATTGCTGAATTCCGTAGCGAAAGAGCTGAGACGCGCCAAGCAGGTAGCCAAACGGCAACCAACAGCGCAGCAGCTCCAGCGACAAAGCCTAACTTCCAATAAGAAGTGATGAATAAGAAAGAGCCATGCCTAGCATGGCTCTTTTTTTATTCGACTACCCAAACAAAAAGCCACCTTTTGAGCATCGAGGTTGAACATCGAGGCTCTTATTCATCAAACTGCCATCGCTTTGATGTCTAATCAGATTGGGGAATTGAAACACACCGTTGTTGTTATAGGCCGCTGTTCTGCCGTGATGTTACCTGCTTTTAAGTTTCACAAATACGTTACCAAGATTGAACAAAATCACACTTTTAGGTAGTATCGCCGTTTTTGTCGAATTGCCACCAACCCATTTTTAGAGAAGTAACCGAACAAGATGTTTGAATTTCCCAAGTTTCCTAAACACTCGGCCAAGAACGACATTTTGTCGGGTCTGACTGTTGCACTCGCTTTGGTACCAGAAGCCGTTGCGTTTGCTTTCGTTGCAGGCGTTGACCCCATGGTCGGTCTGTATGCTGCGTTCATCATGGGCCTGCTGACTTCTATCCTTGGCGGTCGCCCGGGTATGATTTCTGGTGCTACTGGCGCAATGGCCGTGGTCATGGTCAGCTTGGTTGCAGAACACGGTATTCAATATCTTTTTGCAGCAATCATGCTGGCGGGTGCGCTTCAAATTCTAGCGGGCGTGTTCAAGCTCGGTAAATTTATCCGCATGGTCCCACATCCGGTAATGATTGGTTTTGTTAACGGTCTGGCCATCGTTATCTTCTTGGCGCAGCTTGGTCAATTCCAGGCTCCTGGTCTTAATGGTCAAATGGAATGGCTGCAAGGCTATGAAGGACTTTTGTCGATCCTTCTAATCACTGTAGTGGTGATGTCAGTGGTTTTTGCATACAAACAACAAAACAGAATATTGAAGTTTGCTCCTTTACCCATAATTTTCTTTGCTGCTTATCTGCTAACAAAATACTCGCCAAATACACTACTTTCGTTAGTATCATTTGAAGCTATATATCAGTTCTTTGGTAGTGAAATGATGGTCATGTCATTGTTGGTTTTAATAACAATGACAATCATCCACTTCCTGCCAAAAATCACTACAGCAGTACCTTCGTCGCTGGTAGCAATTGTGTCTGTGACAGCTGCAGTTGTACTTCTGGATCTGGATACGCGCACTGTTGTCGACTTCCTGCGTTCTATGAGTGGTGATGAGAACGCAACACTAGCTGGCTCACTGCCTACTTTCGCGTTCCCAACCGTTCCATTCAATCTGAAAACTCTTTACATCATTCTGCCATATGCCCTAATTCTTGCTGCTGTCGGTTTGATTGAGTCTCTGTTAACGCTGACAGTAGTTGACGAAATGACAGGCACCCGTGGTCGCGGTAACCGCGAATGTGTCGGTCAGGGCGTTGCTAACGTGACTTGTTCCGTCTTCGGCGCTATGGGTGGATGCGCGATGATTGGCCAATCCATGATCAACGTAAATTCGGGTGGCCGTGGTCGTCTGTCAGGTATCTTCGCTGCGCTTGCACTACTTTGCTTCATCCTATTCACCTCTTCACTGATTGAAATGATCCCACTTGCTGCGCTGGTTGGTGTGATGTTTATGGTGGTTATCGGTACGTTTGAATGGGCAACGTTCAAGCTGGCTAGCCGTGTACCAAAACGCGACTTCTTTGTTATAGTTCTGGTGACTGTTGTTACCGTTCTGACTGACCTAGCGATTGCGGTTATCGTAGGTGTGATTGTGTCGGCGCTGATGTTCGCATGGGAACACGCAAAACACATCTATGCGTCAAGCCACATCAACGAGGAAGGTTCAAAAATCTATGAAGTGAACGGTCCATTGTTCTTTGGTTCAGTGGCGAACTTCCTTGAGTTGTTCGATGCGCCTAATGACCCAGAAGACGTTATCGTAGACTTCGGCAAATCCCGTGTCGCTGATCACTCTGCAATCGAAGCGATTGAAACGCTGGCAGAGCGTTACAGCAAAGCAGGAAAGACGCTTCACCTGCGTCACCTGTCGCAAGACTGTTTGGCACTGCTGACCAAAGCAGGCAGCCTGGTTGAAATCAACCACATTGAGGACCCAAGTTACAAAGTCGCTACCGACGTTCTAGCTTAATCAGTGTTCTAGTTGAGAAAAGCGGGCTTACAAGCCCGCTTTTCTTGCATTCTAATCTCGGTGTTTACTGAGGAATAATAACGCTGTCGATAACATGAATAACGCCATTCGATGCCTCTATATCTGTTACTACGACATTGGCATTATCTATTTTCACGCCCTTCGACGAATCAATTTTGACTTTGCTTCCCTGAACGGTTTTCGCTTCTGAAAGACCTACAACATCGCTTGCCATCACTTTTCCTGGCACCACGTGATAGGTAAGAATCGCGACGAGTTGGTTTTTGTTTTCTGGCTTTAGGAGGCTTTCAACTGTTCCCGCAGGCAACTTGGCAAACGCTTCATTGGTTGGCGCAAACACGGTAAAAGGCCCGGGTCCTTGCAGCGTTTCTACCAAACCTGCTGCTTTCACTGCTGCCACCAAGGTGCTGAAATCGGGGTTACCGGCAGCGATTTCTACGATATTTTGTTTTCCACCATGATTGTGAGCCTGAGCTCCGCAAGCAGCAAGAAATAGTACCAGCACAGAAGTTACCAGCATTGATTTTAGAGACGACAAAACCTTGAAAGAAATCATATGATCTCTCCTTATTTTTATTTAAATGTAAGGGTACAACCAGAGGTTTTGCTGATCAGCGGAGAATAGTTACGGGCGCGTTTTCAGAAAGGTTTAAATTTTTTGTATTTAAGCTTTCACTTAATTCAGCTTTCTTCACAAAACGACAGATAGTGCTGGAAAGATTTCACCTCACTGGCTTCAAAATGTTCTTCCAACACTTCGATAGACTGAATACGGTCTATGCGGAAGCTCCGATAATCATCCCGAAGCTCACACCAAGCCACCAACGTCCAGACTTTTCCCCAGTAAACCTGACCTAGAGGGTGAATCACGCGCTCTGAGTACTTCCCTTCCCCTGTTTGGTATTTGATTTTTGTTTTGTGTTTCTCAGAGGTAGCTTCACGAAGCAATTCGCCATAAACAGCGCACTCAGTTTCTACATGAAATGCTGGCACGGCCAGAGGAAGTGCATCTATCTGTGCTTTGAGGTGTTCAGGTAAGACAGAGCGAATTTTTCGAGATGCGCTATCGGTAGCAGAAGCCAAGCGCTTATCTGACCACGCACGAACCATTCGCATACCCAGTTCCAGAGCCATCATTTCTTCTCCCGTGAACATAAGCGGCGGGAGGTGCGATCCTTTGCCTAATAGGTAACCAATCCCCGCTTCGCCTTCAATGGGAACACCTGACAATTGCAGGGATTGGATATCACGGTAAATCGTGCGCTCGCTAACACTCAGTTCTTCAGCTAGTGCTTTTGCCGTCACCGCGTAACGTTTACTACGCAGTAAGGTAAGAAGCTCAAACAAGCGCTCAGATTTACTCATTGATATTTCCTGCTACGCAGATTCAATACATTCGCCCATGGCACTCATTCTGACGCCTTGATGCGCCATAACAAGTGTAGCGCTATCAATATGCGACACCATCTTCCTAGCACCTTCGTCGTTCATGAAGTTCTCAGAGGCAGCTTGTGCGTTAGCAAGATTGGTCCAGTAGACAATGTCTGTCCATTCCTGCGATTGCTCATCAAAGCTCAGCGAACGGTAGACGAACCCTTTACAACCGCTGATGTAAGGCAAAGTCCCTTCTGCAGCAGCCAGAAAAGCGTTTACGTCCGTGCCTTCTTTCAGTTTGAATCTTACAGTTTCTACAACGTTATCCATGGTGTTTTCTCCTTTCGTGTGGGGTTGAAAAGAGATTACTGACACCTACTGACAGATCCTGTCAGGAGTGTTTCTCTCCTCGCGCTAGCTCGGTATACTTGCCCGCTTCAAAGCACAAAAAGATTTAGAATTCGATGTCGTTAAGCCCTGAACTAGAAAGTTTGCTCGAGCCAGTGCGAGAGTTTCTCCACTGCGAAACCCCGCAAGCCTGGATTGATGAAGCCATTAAGCCTGAAAACGAAACCATACTTCTGCGTGATCACGCTAACTGCGAATTAAAAGCCAGCCAGACCGCTATGTGGCTGATCCGCAAATATGCTATCGATGCCTCCAGTGGCGACATCTTGCTGGAGTGGGCAAAACCCTATGAAGATTTCGTTTACCGTGGCATGCGCGATGGGATTTTCCACGCTAAAAAGAATGGGCTGAGCGCTCCACTCAAACCCAAGGAAGGTTTCGAACACGGCCCAGATTTAATCGACAAAATGGTTCGGCTGATTAAAGAAGAATTCCATCATTTCGAGCAGGTCATCGAAATCATGGAAAAACGCGATATGCCATACAGCCCGCTCAATGCCGGCCGCTACGCACGAGGATTGATGTCGATTGTCCGTACGCATGAGCCAGCGATGCTTATCGACAAGCTGATTATTGGCGCTTACATCGAAGCTCGCTCATGTGAGCGCTTTGCCAAAGTCGCACCGTACTTGGATGAAGAACTGCGTAAGTTTTATATTTCTCTACTTCGCTCAGAAGCACGCCACTATCAGGATTATCTGAAACTGGCGGCAGCTATTGCCGGCGGAGATATCTCCGACCGTGTCAGATCCATTGGCGAGAAAGAAGCAGCACTCATCCAAACACCAGATGATATGTTCCGCTTCCACAGTGGCGTGCCGTCACTCGCCGCATAACTCGACAAAGTCAGGGCCTTCTCCCCTGACTTTTTCTTTATCATGTCTGTGACTTGCACCGACAGCCAATGTTCGGTAAACAGGGAATGACACTGAACAATCAAGGATTACTATGCTCAAGAAACTCAAGGCTTCTTTAGGTATAGGCGCTACCAAAGTCGATACCATTCTAAACAATGAATCTGTTTACCAAGGTGAAACCCTGCGCGGCACCGTTCATATCAAAGGCGGTGATGTAGAGCAGGAGATTGACTCCATCACAATTAAGCTCTGCACTGAAGTCAAAGTTGAATCTGACTCTGGTGTAGGTTATCAGGTCTTAGTCCTTGGTCATATTCAGGCAAATGATCCTTTCACCATTCAACCGGGTGAGGAAAAAGACGTGCCGTTCGAACTAAAACTGCATGCTGAAACGCCAATTACGGCGGTCAACGCAAAACTCAAGCAGAGCCATGTCTGGGTAGAGACTGTTCTGGACATCGATTTCGCCCTCGACCCTACTGACCGAGATTATCTGGAAGTTCGCCCACTGCCTGCGGTTCAACGTGTACTTTCAGCCATTGAACGCGAAGGCTTTACCTTGGTGAAGGCAGATGTAGAGAAAGGACATTTGCGTGGCAATGGCTTTGCCTCTGCTTCAGGCTGTTATCAAGAGCTTGAATTCAAAAACAGCAGCATGTTCAACAAGAAGGAAATCGAGCTTTCTTTCATCTTGGATGGTGCGGTTATCCACTGCCTTGCCGAGATTGACCGTTCGTTCGGCCGTGGTGATACCTACCGCTCATTCACCATTTCCCGTGATGCGTCAGAAGGTGAAGTATCACAAGCGTTGGCATCCATTTTAAATGTTTAAAACGTCACTTTGAACAAACCAAGAGAACCTGACTAACAGGTTCTCTTTTACCTCTTCCTGCCACCAAATCTTACCATGATCACAAATTAGCAACAAAATCTCCAGCATCACCCCGTGGTCAGAAATACGTAAAATCTGTTGCTCCCCCTTTGAACAACATTCAACTTTCACTCCCTTTTATTCAATAAGTTAACGAGCACCTTATAAGAACAAGTACTTAGTAAGTAACTAGGTAGTGATCTTGTCGTTTTTTACGAGTACTTGCGCGGTAATACGAATTTTTTGTTATCGAGCTGTTACTCATTGTGTCGTTGGAATTTCTATAGCAATAAGGAAATGCGACATGAAACCTCTACATTCAAAGACTGAAAAAGCACTGGCAGCATTCGCATGTATTTGCCTCTCTGCCGTCCTCAGTTTTTCTGCCTTTGCCGCGGAGAAAACCTACCGACTGACATTAGCCGAAACCTGGGGACCTAATTTCCCCATTTTCGGTGATGCAACTAAGAATATGGCTGCCATGGCGGAGAAAATGTCCAATGGACGTTTAAAGATCCGCATCGACTCATCTAATAAGCACAAATCTCCATTCGGTGTCTTCGACATGGTGAAGTCAGGCCAATATGACATGGGACACTCAGCCTCGTATTACTGGAAAGGAAAAGTACCAAATACGCTGTTCTTCACCACCATGCCATTTGGTATGGTCGCTTCTGAACAATATGGTTGGTTCTATCATGGAGACGGCATGGCATTAATGGAAGACGTCTATGCCCCACACAATCTTCTTTCCTTCCCCGGCGGTAATACCGGCGTTCAAATGGGTGGCTGGTTCCAAAAAGAAATCAACTCAGTGGATGACTTGGAAGGCCTCAAGATGCGTATTCCTGGCTTTGCTGGTGAAGTATTGGCTGAGCTAGGTGCGAGCCCGACAAACATCGCCCCCGGTGAGCTTTATACCGCTCTGGAAAGACGCACCATTGATGCGTTGGAATGGGTAGGCCCAGGGCTGGATTTACGTATGGGCTTTCACAAAATTGCTCCTTACTACTACACAGGCTGGCATGAGCCCGCGACTGAACTGCAATTTCTCGTCAACAAGCGTACCTGGGAACGCCTGCCTGAAGATCTGCAGGAAATCCTTCGCGTAGCCATGCGCACTGCGGCTTACGACATGTATATCCAAAACGCGCATGCCAGCGCAGAAGCGTGGGAAGAAATGACCGCCGAATATCCCGACATTCAGGTTAAACAGTTCCCTGATGATGTGATTAATGCCTTACGCTCTGCCAACACCAAATTACTGGCGAACTACGCCGACAAAGATGCGCAAGCGAAAAAGATCCTCGACTCCCAACATGCCTACCTGGACAAAATACGCCGTTGGACCTCCATTTCTGAGGAAGCTTATCTTCAAGGCCAATAGAAGGCATGAAGTTGTTTTTCGCCGGGATATCCCACCCGGCGCTTTTTTGTTCATGGAGTGAGCATGTATACGCTGTTATTACTTGAGCGATCCATTAATAGAATCGCTGATGTGCTGGGCTGGATAGCCAGTACCCTTTTCCTGCTGCTCGTTATCAACGTGTTTTACAACGTGGTGATGCGGTACGTCTTCAATCAAGTATCTATTGGTTCCCAAGAGCTTGAATGGCATCTGTTTTCCGCTGTGTTCTTACTGGGTATCCCCTATGCCCTGAAAACGGGAGGACATGTCCGTATTGATGTATTTTACGAGCGTTGGCCCCAGAAAATTCAGGCGGTCATCGACTTGCTTGGCTGCCTTATCTTGCTGTTACCTTTCAGCTTTCTGATTTTTTATTTCGGTCTCGGCTTTACCCAGGAAGCCTACCAATTGGGAGAAGGCAGTGGCGACCCCGGTGGCTTACCGCATCGTTGGGTCATCAAGGGGATGATCCCTGTCTCTTTCCTTTTTCTGTTTTTGATTGGCATATCGAAGTCTTTGAATGCCATTCAACGCTTGATGTCTAATGACCGAATAAAGGAGTAACACCATGATTGGTATTGTAATGTTCGTGGTTGCTCTCTTTGCGCTGCTACTTGGCTTTCCTGTCGCCTTCACGTTTGGTGGTATCGCGCTGATATTCGGTATTTGGGCCGAAGGCGTCGAGATGTTTGCCTTCATGCCGTTTCGCATTATGAGTGTGATGGAAAACACTGTGTTGATGGCAGTGCCCCTATTTGTATTCATGGGGCTAGTGTTACAAAAGACCCGATTGGCAGAGCAGTTATTGGAAGCGATGGCTCGCCTGTTTGGCGGTGTCAGAGGCGGATTGGCTATTTCAACTGTATTGGTTGGCTGTCTGCTGGCGGCCTCTACCGGTGTTGTAGGTGCCTCTGTCGTGGCAATGGGACTAATTTCCCTTCCAGTGATGCTGAAATATCAATATGCAAAGTCATTGGCCTGTGGCACCATTTGCGCGTCAGGTACGCTGGGACAAATCATTCCTCCTTCCATTATCCTGATTTTACTCGGTGATGTACTCGGCATTCCCGTAGGCGATCTGTTTCAAGCTGCTGTTTTACCAGGGCTGATATTGGTTGGTGCCTATATCGCTTACATCCTGATTTATGCCTTTCTTAATCCACAAACCGCCAGGGCAATGACACGCCTGCCCGATCAGGACAGAACCGCAGAAATCATTGATGCACTGAAAGCCGTCATCCCGCCCCTCGCGCTCATCATTGTGGTGTTAGGTTCCATTTTCGCGGGTATAGCAACCCCCACAGAATCTGCCGTTTTAGGTGGTGTTGGCGCTATCGTGTTGGCATTGGTTTACGGACAGTTTTCAGTCCGCCTGATGTTTGAAAGTGCGGTAGAAACCGTCAAAGTCACCGCGATGGTATTTGGTATTTTGATTGGCGCAACCGCCTTCTCAATGGCATTTACCTATACAGGTGGCGATTATCTGGTTGAAGAGTGGCTGACAGCATTGCCGGGCGATAAATGGGGCTTTCTGATCCTGACTATGCTCGTTGTGCTGCTGCTGGGCTTTTTCATCGACTTTGTGGAGATCTGCTTCATCATCGTACCGATATTAGCGCCAGTTGCTCAACTGATTGGTATTGATATGGTTTGGTTCGCCATCCTGATTGCGATGAATTTGCAGTCCTCTTTCTTAACGCCGCCGTTTGGTTTCAGTCTCTTTTATCTCAAAGGCGTCGCCCCACCTTCTATAACCACTGGAGACATTTACCGGGGTGTTTTGCCATTTATCGCCATTCAAGTTGCGGTACTGCTCAGTATTCTGATCTTCCCCGCTTTCTATGGCCTTGGCGGAAACTAAGCAAAAATGCGTTAAGCGATTAATATTACAAAGACCTTTGCATTTTAAAGGAGAGAGGGACATGTCACTTAAATTGAAAATCATTTTGATGACAGTGATCCCTCTCGTGGTTATCAGCTACGTCATCGGCTGGATAACCATTAACCAGTCCCAATCCCTAGGTGTTAAGGAAATCTCTACCTTCCGGGAGAGTATGCTCACGACTAAAGAGCAAGCACTGGAAGACTACGTTCACCTCGCTATCCAGAGCATCGATTACCTGTACGATGACACATCAAGAAACGAGTCAGAGCTTAAAAACCAAGCGCTGGAAGTTCTGCGTCAGCTTCGGTACGGCAACGATGGCTATTTCTTTGTTTATGATGAAGCGGGCTTTAACCTCGCTCATCCCATCATGCCAGAGCTGGAAGGCCAGAATCTTATCAATCTAAAAGATACTAATGGCAATTTCCTTATCCAGAATCTGCTTACTTCAGCCAAGGCGGGCGGTGGCTTTCATCAATATTTATGGCACAAACCCTCTACCAATGAAGTCGTCCCCAAACTGAGCTATGCCATATGGCTACCCAAGTGGAAGTGGATGGTAGGAACTGGGCTTTACATTGAAGATATTGGTGAGCAGATCGAAGGGGTCAAACAGGATGTTCAAACCAGTATTAATCATACTTACATCGCCATATTGGTTATTCTGGTTTCCAGTGTGCTCATCATGGTGGTGATTGCACTGGCAGTTAATTTACACGAGCACCGGATCGCTGATGAAAGGCTACGTGAATTGGCGTTTCGAAACGTGATGCTGCAAGAAGACGAGAAAAAGTACATTTCCCGTGAATTACATGACTGTGTGAACCAGTTACTGGTATCTGCAAAATGCCATATAGAGTTACTGTCAAAAGAGCTACGCCAGAACAGAAACTTCACTGCCAGCGAGCACCTCCAGAAAGGCGAAACCTCTCTGGTAAAAGCGATTAAAGAGGTACGAAACATTTCGCGTAACCTTCGTCCTTCCGCGTTAGACGATATTGGCCTTAATGCAGCGCTTGAATTGCTTGCATCAGACTTTGCTACTTCACAGAACATTCAAATCGACACCCATTTGGATGATTTTGATGACAAACTGCTTCCGGAAGTCACCACCACCTTGTACCGGGTGGTGCAGGAGTCCTTGGTGAATATTGAAAAGCACAGCCAATGCAGAAACGTCGATATAATCTTGTCGAAACTGGGGGAAAGGTTGCAGTTACTCATTCGCGATGATGGCAAAGGCTTTAACGTTCCCGAAGCGCTCAAGGGTCGGGGAATCGGGCTAAGAAATATGCGGGAGCGCATCGAATTTATTGGTGGTGACTTTGAAATTAGCGCAGAAAAGGAACGGGGGACGGAAGTGAGTATTTTACTGGAACTCAGAACCATAATTATGGAGAGAAATCATGGATGACATTCGTGTATTGCTGGTCGATGATCACCGTGCCGTTCTGGAAGGGTTTGTTGCCCGCATCGAAAATGAACCTGGTGTTGCTGTCGCAGGTACAGCGGTAAACGGTGTAGAGGCGCTTGAGAAAGCCAAAGTTTTGAAACCTGACGTGGTATTGATGGACATCAGTATGCCAGTGCTCAACGGTATCGAAACCACCAAACTGTTCAGTCAAAACCACCCCGAGACCAAAATACTCATTTTGACAATGCATGATAACCGTGAGTACATTCAGAAAGTGATGGAGTCCGGCGCTTCTGGCTACATCCTCAAAGATGTCTCGCTGGAAGAAATGATCAATGCGATTAAAACCGTTAATGACGGCGCCAGTTACTTTTGCCAAAGCTCTAGTAAAGCGTTGTTCGACACGGTCAAAGAATCGCGAAAATCCGAGAACAAAAAGAACATACTTAGCCAACGCGAAACCACCATACTTGCTCTTGTCTCCAAGGGATTAAGCAGCAAGAAAATCGCTCAGCAATTAGATATCAGTGTTCGCACCGTCGAAACCCATCGCCAGAATATCAAGCATAAGCTAAACGTCTCTTCTACCGCTGAAATGGTCGACTATGCGCTGAGAAACAAGCTGACATAACCATCAAGTTCTCTTTGCTGCCAACGCTTTCCACTTAATACGTCTTCTAATATTGAGTTTCCGACAAGTCTTATTTCTAACGCTATATCACTCTCTTTTCTGTCCTGTACTGATATTTAAAACGGATCAGATGTTGGCATGTTTGCTCAATCGCAGCGGGGTGCCCAACCAAGGAAAGGAGTTGCCATGACCGTTCAAATCGAAAAATATCTCAGTAAAAACGGCATATTACGACTGACACTCAACAACCCACAGCGCAGGAACGCGTTATCCGAAACCATGATTAATGAGCTGCACGGGGTAATCAATAACGCCGCAGTCTCTCCAGAAGTAAAAGTGATCATTCTCTCTGGCAATGGCCCCGCATTCAGTGCAGGACATGACCTAAAAGAAATCACAGCAGCAAGAGAGTCTGAAGATAATGGCCGCGCTTTCTTTACCTTGCTAATGGCTGAGTGCGCCTCAATGATGACGGCGATAGTTCATTGCCCAAAGACAGTGATAGCAGAAGTTGATGGCATAGCGACAGCAGCCGGTTGCCAGTTGGTCGCCAGTTGCGATCTCGCCTACGCCTCTGACACTTCAAGCTTCGCTACACCTGGCGTCAATATCGGCCTTTTCTGCTCAACCCCTATGGTCGCTCTTTCCAGAAACGTATCCAGCAAGCACGCAATGGAAATGCTGCTAACCGGTGACATGATTTCCGCATCCGAAGCAGAGCGAATTGGGCTCATAAACCGCGCGACAAACAGTGAATCCCTAAAAACCATGACGCAGGAAGTCGCCGAAAAGATTGCTGAAAAGTCCTCGTTAACACTGGCGATTGGTAAAGAGGCCTTCTACCAACAACAGGAAATGACTTTGGCTGAAGCCTATAAGTACGCCAGTGAAGTGATGGTCAATAACATGCTGACTAAAGACGGTGAGGAGGGCATTAATGCGTTTGTTGAAAAACGACCTCCCGTCTGGCGAAACCAGTGAGGCGCAGATGGCTAATCTTTACAACATAGGACTGGATCGTAACTCAGCAAACTTCCAGCCGCTCACGCCACTTGGTTTTCTTGAACGCACCGCATCAAACTATCCTAACAGGGTCGCCATTATTCACGGCGACCTGGAAATCAGTTACCAGATATTTTATGACCGCAGCCGCCAGTTAGCCTCTCAATTGGCAAACCTTGGTCTCGGCCGTGGTGACACGGTCTCTGCTATGTTGGCCAATACCCCTGTCATGTTGGAATGCCATTATGGCGTGCCTATGGCTGGCTCAGTGCTACATTCCATCAATACACGCTTGGAAGCAGGAACCATTGCCTATCAGCTTGACCATGCGGAAGCCAAAGTACTGATTGTTGATCAGGAGTTTTTATCGGTCGCTGAGGAGGCTATCGAACTGGCAGAGTGTTCGCCAAAAGTCATTGTTTACTGTGACTCGGTATGGACTGAAGCCACTGGCGAAACACCCAACACAACTTATCAAGACTACGAAGCCTTTATTAGTCAGGGTAACAAGTCCTTTAGTTGGTTAATGCCAGAAGATGAATGGGATGCCATTTCCATCAATTATACTTCCGGCACCACTGGCAATCCCAAAGGTGTAGTTTGTCATCATCGTGGGGCTTACCTTCTGGCTCTTGGGAATGTGTTCACCGCAGATATGCCCAGGTATTCGACCTACCTCTGGACACTTCCGATGTTTCACTGCAATGGATGGTGCTTTCCTTGGACGATATCTGCTATCTGCGGCACACACGTTTGTCTAAGACAGGTTCGCGCAGAGCCAATCTGGTGTGCATTAACCGAGCATAAGGTCACTCATCTTTGTGGCGCCCCAATCGTGATGGATATTATTTTATCTCAGAAAGATAAGCTGCTCTCTGACAAAGTGGCGTTTTTCACTGCGGCTGCACCTCCGCCGGAGAGTACACTCGCGAGAATGCAGCAGGCCGGATTTGAAGTCACTCATCTCTATGGTTTGGCAGAAGTCTATGGCCCGGCTGTGGTCAATGAATGGCATGAAGAGTGGGATGACCTTCCGATTCAGGAGCAAGCCAAACTCAAAGCAAGACAAGGTGTTAGATACTTGCCACTAGAAGGGTTAGACGTGATGAACCCAGAAACCATGGAGCCGATACCTGCGGATGGGAAAACCATTGGCGAGGTGATGTTTCGAGGAAATGTGGTAATGAAGGGATACTTCAAAAACCTCACAGCCACGGAATCTGCATTTGCTTGCGGTTGGTTCCACTCTGGTGACTTGGCCGTGAAATATCCGGACGGCTACATTCAACTTAAAGATCGCTCCAAAGACATCATTATCTCTGGCGGAGAAAACATCTCATCCATTGAGATTGAGGATATTCTCTACAAACACCCTGCCGTTTCAGTGGCAGCCGTCGTTGCATGCCCGCATGAAAAATGGGGAGAAGTCCCCTATGCATTCATTGAGTGTAGAGAAGGCCAGGAAGCTTCGGAGCTAGAACTAAAAGCCTGGTGCAATAACCATATGGCTGCGTTCAAAGTTCCCAAGCATTTTGCCTTCACCACGATTCCGAGAACACCCACGGGAAAAATCCAGAAGTTCCAATTGCGAAAGCAGGTGAAGGCGCAGAAATAGCGTGCACTGGTTATACCTGTGAGCAATAAAAAAGCCGCAAATTGCGACCTTTTCCGTTTACATTGTTTACCCCATGGTTGGCATGGTGAAGTGACTATCGTGGGTTTCCAGTCGCACACTGGCTGGCCAGCGGGTAGTGACCGTTTTCATTCGGGTGTAGAAGCGAACGCCATCGTTACCATGCACATTCAGTGGCCCGAAGATAGAACGTTTCCAGCCGCCAAAGCTGTGGAACGCCATTGGGACAGGAATGGGTACATTGACACCTACCATGCCTGCCAACACATCTTCACTAAACTGGCGGGCAGTCTCACCATCTCGGGTGAAGATAGCAGAGCCGTTGCCATACTCATGGTGGTTAATCAGTTCTAATGCCGTTTGATAATCCGGCACACGCACCACAGACAGCACTGGCCCAAAGATTTCATCCTGATAGATAGTCATATCAGGTGTCACGTCATCAAACAATGTCGGACCCACAAAATAGCCATTGTCATGCCCTTCCACCTGACAACCACGGCCATCAACCACCAATTTCGCACCCTGCTCGACACCCGCGTCAATGTAGCCGACAATTTTGTCGCGATGTTGTGCGGAAATAACTGGTCCCATGTCGTTTTCCGGGCCGTCAACAATACCCGGGCCAACGCGCATTTTATTGATGCTTTCTGACAGTGAGGCTAACAACTTATCTGCGGTTTCATCGCCCACAGCGACGACAACAGACAGCGCCATGCAGCGCTCACCCGCGGCACCGAAGCCTGCCCCCATGATGGCACCGCTTGCCATTTCAAGGTCAGCATCAGGCATCAAAATACAATGATTTTTCGCACCGCCGAGCGCCTGACAGCGTTTTCCATGCGCGGATGCCGTGGAGTAGATGTATTCCGCAATAGGTGTTGAACCGACAAAGCTCACCGCTTGAACGCGAGGGTCTGTCAGCAATACATCTACCGCTTCTTTGTCGCCATTGACCACGTTGAAGACACCGTCTGGCAATCCGGCTTCTTTAAGTAATTCCGCCAGCATCAAACCCAGTGATGGATCCTTCTCGGAAGGCTTCAGAACAAAGGTATTACCGGTAGCAAGGGCAATTGGGAACATCCACATTGGTACCATCGCAGGAAAGTTAAACGGGGTTATCCCTGCACACACACCAAGGGGCTGCATGATGGAATGGCTATCAACGCCAGAGCCCACATTCGCTGAGCTCTCGCCTTTTTGTAGATGAGGAATACCGCAGGCAAACTCGACAACTTCCAATCCACGGGTTAATTCACCCACAGCATCAGAGTAGACTTTGCCGTGTTCGTTGCTGATAAGGCGAGCCAGTTTGTCCTGATTCGCTTCGAGCAGCGCTTTGAATTTGAACATCACGCGGGCGCGGCGCAATGGTGGCGTTTTCTTCCAAGCTGGAAAAGCCATGTGCGCGGCGGCCACTGCCGCTTCTGCTTCTTCTGCTTTGCTCAATACCACTTGACGGGTCTGCTCGCCGGTTGCCGGATTGAATACTGCACCAAATCGTTCAGTACTGCTCTCAGCAATTTGTCCATTGATAAAGTTTTGAACTGTTTCCATGTCTTGGGTCTCCATGTCTCAATCAAATCAATCCGGCGTTTCGCGCAAAGGCCGCCAAATTGTTATATCCAAGTGTTGCGTAAGTCAGAGGATGCGCAATCGAAGGGTCCTGCTCTGCTTCCACCACCAGCCAACCCGAGTATTCTGCCTGTTTCAGCACGTCCATCACTGCCGCAAAATCAATGCAACCATCACCGGGCACAGTAAACACGCCATTCAACACAGCGTCTAAAAAGCTCAGGCGACAGTTTTTGGCATCGTCCAACACTGATTGGCGAATATCTTTGCAGTGCACATGATTGATTCTTCCGGCGTGACGTTTCGCTACCGCAAGAGGATCGCCGCCTGCAAAATGTAGATGACCCGTATCAAGCAACAAACCTACTTCTGGTCCTGTTTCCGCCATCAGACGATCCACATCCGCCTCGCTCTCTATAACCGTGCCCATATGGTGGTGATAGGCAATCTGTACACCTTGGGATAGAGTGAACTTCGCCAATTCCGTGAGCTTTTGTCCGTATTCCTGCCAGCGTTTCTCGGGGAAAGCCGGGCGCATTACGACGGGCATGTTTTGTTTCCCGTGGACACAACCCGTCACTTCTGCAAACACCATGACTTTCGCACCAAGTGTTTTCAGTAGATTCAGGTGCGGTTTCATCGTTTCAATTTCCTGCTCGACACTGCGGCTCAGCAGCTCACCAGAATACCAGCCGGAAACCAGCTTCAGGTCGTGTTTTGCCAGAATCGGCCCTAACACGTCGGGGGTACGTGGAAATTTGTTTCCCAACTCAAACCCTGTAAAGCCGGCCTGTCTGCCCTCAGAAAGGCATATCTCTAAAGGCGTTTCAGCACCCAGTGAAGGTAAATCATCATTCGTCCACGTCAGTGGATTGATCCCTAATTCAACAGCCATGATCGTCTCCTTACTCTCCGCGTTGGCGCCAGGTTTCAATCAACCCGAGATAATTCGCCTTCACGGCAGCAACTAACCCTTGGTTATCCAACTCGCCGCGCATCCACTGACGGCTTGGCTCTCCAAAGATGGTGCGGCCGACTGCAAATCCCCTTACGGTTTTCGATACTGAAGAGGCAGCAAATCCTTCCTTTAACTCTTCGGCTGGTGCATCCAAGCCCAACAGCACAACACCACGACAATGCGCGTCACGCTGTTCAATCAATTCATCAACTGCTCGCCAGCCTTGCTTAGTCAGGGGGGGCAATTTCCACCAATCCGGTTTAATGTCCAAGTTGTAGAAACGGGTCATCGCGCGCAAGTAAAGAAAATCAGCTTCTGTCGCAGAACTCACTTCGAAATCCCTTGGCAGAATCACTTCCACCAACAGCTCATTACCCGCAGCGCAACAGGCTTTATAGACTTCATGGAGCATGTTTTCCTGCTCCAATTGCAACCCTCTGGTGTCATCAGGGTGGTAGAAAACAAGGCATTTAACGACTTGTTCTTTTGGCCAACTCGCGAGTTGGGTTCCGATGTTCCCGTGTTCGAGGCGCAGAGGGCGCGAGCCCGGCAGTTCGATAGGTCGACCGACCCACCAACGTTCACCGACATGGTCACCAAACCCTGTTGCGGCATTCAGTACTTCCATGCCGAAAGTGGAATCGCAAAGGATACCCGCTTTCCCTTTCAAGCCAGATTCCTGCGCGACTTCCTGCGCGGCCTGCCAAATTAGAGTTTTGAGATAAGGGATATGTGCGACATCTATCCCTGCTTCCTGAGCCATTTCGACAAACTGGGAGCGATGGTCGAAGGCCAGCACACACAAATCACTCCAAGCCAGCTCCCGGGTAGTCACGCGATGGAGGTGATTAAGCATGCCATCTCTATCCGGACGCGGAATTTCATGCTCGTGTTGAAGGTAGTAGTCCAGCTCTTCTTTGGTAGGCATCGCAGGAGAGCATCCATGGCGTGAAACCACTAATGCCCCACAGGCGTTAGCATAGCGGCAGCACTGCTCCCAGGATTCATCATTCAGATAGCCGCGAAGCAGCCCAGACATAAAGGCATCACCCGCCCCAAGTACATTTAGTACTTCTACACGCACGCCCTTCACCGTTATGCCATCATCAAGCACACTGCCAATTTCGTCAGTGAATACGCTGCAGCCTAGTGGTCCTCGTTTACACACCAAGGTCGCACCAGTGAAAGCTCGTACAGACTTGAGTGCTTCGACGGAGTCTTCGGCTCCCCCAGCAATATGGAACTCTTCTTCGGTACCAACAATAAGGTCAAACAGGCCAAGTACTTCCTGAAGCTGGCGTGTCACTTCGTCCGATTCGATGTAGCGGGTTTCGCCATCTCCCAGCGAAGTCAGTCCCCAAAGCACAGGTCGGTAGTCCACATCCAATGCGGTACGAACGCCATGCTTACGGGCATAGTTCAGCGCGGTGATCACGGCGTCACGGGAGCTAGGGTTGGAAAGGTGTGTGCCGGTAATCGCCAAACACTTAGCCGAAGCAATGTAATCTTCGTTGATGTCTTCGGGCGTAATGGCTTTGTCAGCACAGTTGTCTCGGTAGAAAATCAGCGGGAAGGTTTCTTCATCTTTGATGCCTAGCAACACAAGTGCTGTCAGCCTTTCTTTGTCGATGATGATGTTGCTGGTATCGACGCCGACCCGCTCTAGTTCTTCGGTCACAAAGCGTCCCATGTGCTCGTCGCCCACACGAGCCAACATACCGGATTTAAGACCCTGCCTTGCAGTACCGTGAGCAACATTGCCCGATGAGCCACCCAGATACTTGGCAAAGGTTCGCATATCTTCAAGACGCGAACCGACCTGCTCTCCATACAAATCAACGGCGACACGCCCAAGGCAAATCACGTCCAATGTTTTTTCTACCGTCGTCATTCCCGACTCCTGTCAGATTTCCCATCCTGTTCAGTGTGGCTGAACCTGAAAAATACACTTCATTAAACCACATAATGAAATGTACGTTTCATTTTATACTAAGATCGAAACGACCAGATCGCAACTAATGAAACAAACATTTCATGCGTTTTTTCACTGGTTGGATCATCCTTAAGATCACCCTCTAGACGACTGCACTATCAGAGGGGCCAGACCTTATTTCTCTGGTGATGGCGACCCTACTGAGCAGACGCACCTGGATGCATGGCTTCATCATCTTTGGTGATTACTGTCACCATTGCGAAGACTGCGCGGATGAAATGAGCAAGTGGCTGATGGAAGGCAAAATACAGTACAAAGAACAAATTGCTGACGGCTTGGTTGCTTTGCCGGACGCCTTTATAGGTCAGTTGGAGGGCAAGAACTCCAAAAGTTCGTGGTAAAAATTGCCGAGAAAACAGATGACTAATTCTTCGCTCCACAATTGAGAAGAACCTGAAAAAGCCCCCATGATGATCTCTACACGGGCTTTTTATCACTTCACCAGCGAAAGCAACGTGTTAGGTTACAATGTAGTTAAGAATCAATCTCACGCAGGGGATGCAATGAAAAACGGGATCGTTTTACTTTTCACTCATGGCTTTGCCATCGCTATCGGTTTTGCTGCTGGTCTTTACGCACTACCCATTCTTGTTGCACCGGAAGGCCCTTCTGTCGAAGTGATCGAATCCACTGCATCTAATGCGAGTTATACCGGAGAGTTCCGTAAAGACCTGAAAGACAGCGATACTTTCCACTGGGGTGAAGGAAAAGTCTCTATTAGTCCAGAAGCCATTTCACTGATGGGTGAACTAGCACCCGGCCCTGATTACAAGCTCTATCTTTCCCCTGAATTTGTCGAAACAGAAGCCGATTTTAACCGCCTGAAACCGCAGATGCAGCAAGTTGGTGATGTAAAAACCTTCGACAACTTCTTGGTAGAAGTCCCCGGTGACATTGACCCTTCACAGTTCAATACCGTGATTGTTTGGTGTGAATCTTTCGGCGAGTTCATTACTGCAGCACGCTATGAATAACTGACCGGTATTAGGCGAGGCAAAATGCTTCGCCTGTATTCCCTTCTGATAATCCCAAAGCCTTTCCTTTTTGCTATACCTCTGATAATAAGCAGCCGCTATCGATAAAATAGTTATTAACGATTTCAGATAGCAGTTCAAAAACCTTAACCTGACACCAATACCAACGGAGCACAAGAGATTAGAAAGATGTCAGGTAAGAAAGCACTGGTCGTTGAAGGTGGAGCAATGCGCGGTATTTTCGCGGCCGGTGTGTTGGATGCTTTTTTGGAGGTTAATTATAATCCTTTTGATTTCGCCATTGGCGTGTCTGCTGGTGCCTCTAACCTGTTGGGTTATCTTGCTCAGCAGCCAAACCGCAGCTATCAGGTGATCACTGGTTTAGCGACCGATGATGCTTTCTTTAATCCTGCACGTTTTGTTCGTGGCGGTAATCTGGTTGATGTTCAGTGGTTGGAACAGGAATCTCTGCGCCGCTTCCCCCTCGACATAAATACCCTTTTCAACAATATCCCTTTGCTGGCAGCAGTGACCAATGTGGATACTGGTGATGCAGACTATTACTGGGTTAAGCCAGACAATATGTCCAAAGTGATTGAAGCGACCACTGCCCTGCCGATCGCTTATCGCCCGACGCCGTGTTTCTCTGGCGGTTGCTACACGGATGGCGGCGTGGCAGATTCCATTCCGGTTGCAGAAGCCTATCGACGCGGTGCGCGAGAAATCACAGTTATCCTGTCACAGCCTGGCGACTATGAAATGTCTCCAATGAAAATGCCAAAGCTGATGGATCAACTGCTGAAGAAATACCCTCACGTTGCAGATGCGATGCGTAAACGTGCGGAGCGTTATAACGCCTCGCTGGCGTTTATTAAGAATCCGCCAAAGGATTGCGTGGTGAATGTGATTGCGCCACCAGACACCTTCCCTGTTGGTCGCTTTACCATGAAAAAATCCAAATTAGATGAAGGCTATGGCATGGGTATTCAAGCGGGTCAGGCATACATGTTCAATATGTACAAAGACGTGTTAAAGCAGCAAGTGCTGGAAGAAGGGTCGACCAGAAAGGTTCGGGATTTGGTGGTTTGAGCAACATTCATTAGCAACTAACCTGTATCGGTTTAGACAAAAGCGAATTCGCAATTATCACCTTAGGCGTTCGTTTCGAGAAGGCTTTCTGGCGCATGGATAAAAAGTTACTTTGGCATACGCGTCGGCAATTTGAATTCTATATCTCTCCAGAGACCTGCTTCCTCACCATCTTCTGTTCGATTAAGAGGCGGATTGGATAAACAGTGCGTTTCGATGACCTTTAAAATCGAATCCACATAATTAGTATCAAGATCGCTTTTCTTGAGGCTTTCATAGATATCTATCCATGTATTGAAGTGTATATAGACCAGAGGTTGCCAGAGCGCGCAAAGCAGCAAGTATTCTCTGTGTGTTAGTCGATTTGCCAGATACGCCATGCGCGCATGCGCTAGGTCAATCATAGAGTCTGTGAGTGTATGATCAGCCAGTTGCTCACGCTCCAGAGCATAATCGAAATTTGTCGATGCAAGAGAATTAAGAGTACGGCGAAATTCTGGTGAAAATTGCAAATCGATAGCAATTCTATCTGCATCATCGAGTCTAGCCAGCGCCAATTTCTGATGCGCCCAATAGCAATTTATAACCACCTCAAGAAACGAATTCAGAAATGAAGAGGTATCTGGGAAATCAAGCTCTTGGACAAGAAACCCTGATAATAAACCTCTAAACTTCACCGCTTCTTCTGGAGGGTTTTCAAAGCTGAATTGAGACCGGAACCCTTGAGTCCGAGTGATGTACTCAAAACCGAGTTCACCGTACAGACCCAGAAGTAATGGGCCAGAGTATAGGTTAGCCCAGCAAAGTGGCCAAATTTCTCTAGGTGATTCAATATTGTCGTCATAGCAAATTGCCCCAGAGAGCATTGTCCACGCTGGTGCGGAAGTGCCAAAGCAAGAGTTGTAGGTGAGGCGCCCCTTCCAATTGGTAACCCAGTCCGTAATTCTGGTGGAAAGTTCTGGGTTTTGTTCTTCATTTGCCAACGCATATCTGTGTAAATTGAATATCGCCGCGAGGTCTAGCAACTCATCATTAACTCGCGACTGTCCGAATACTGTCAAAAGGTACTGTACGATATAGAGATTACCTGTGCTAGCCGCATGCACAACCGAATCTATGGGGATCTCTTTCCCGACTGAGCAAAAATGATTAACTAAAGTTTCGATGTAGTATTTATTGCAACCGCATGAAATCATTGAACTTAGCACATCGAAAAGATCATGTGAGCCTATGAGCAGTGCTTTAAAGGCGTTAGGCTTGTCGTTCAACGCGCAATAAAGAAGAGGGGTTGTGTTATGCGCCCAGCTTGAGACGAACCGGTACTTATGACAGTCAACGCTTTGGGCAGTGAGTGCTTCGATGATTTCGACATTGTCCGTAACCAACGCTTCAAGCAGCGCGAAGTATCCGCTCGTAGGGCGAGCTCGAATACGCTTGTTTTTCAAATCGGCCTGCCAGTTCGGCTTTGCGGAAGTTATAACCTCCTTGAGACCTGCCATAAACCTTTCTAGCTGCGGGTTACCTGGTCCTCCCACTGACTTATAAGACATGACAGAGTCGTAATCCGACTGATACAACTTTATCTTTCTCTCTGCCACCTGAATAAGGTGTTCGATTTGCTGAATGCTCAAGTCAGAACTATCAGCCCAATCTTTGTTGAGGTTGTCAAATAGGAGGTTGAGCAGAGTAATATCTGTCACTGGCATGCTCAAAAATTCAAGTAACGTTTTGTAGTCAAAACTTGGAGAAGTTTTTATTATATCTTCGATGATGATTGCGTCAGATTTCTTCGCAAGGGCAATACGTGCCAATCTTGGAGAACTGAATGATCTCTGCCTTAGCACTTGGAACACCGTGCCTTTATCGTTCAAAAGCGCAAATTCAACTGGCAGGATATTTCTCTGTAATGGGCGAGATAAATCACATCCGGCTGCTTCAAGCTGATTCAAAAGGTGAATATCTTCTGCAAGTATTGCTGCCTCAATAGAAAGAATTGGCAACCGCCAATCTTTTATTATCGTGCCTTGCTCGAGAGCTCCTCTCCAATCAAGCATATTGGCGATTTGTAGCATTTTAAACTTCGCGATAATCTCAGGGTTTTCAGTTTTTAATACTGCGTCGTCAAGACCATCAGGTGGATCACTGTCTGTCCATCCATTTTTGCGTCGGTATTCAATCAAGGTGCTAGGTATTTCGTACACCAATCTATTTGACTCGTCCGGAGAATAGCTAGGGTATAAAAAGAGATGATCGAAGACTGAGCTCAACCCATCTTTAAAATCGAAGAAGTCGGCGTTAGGAACCCGATATTCCCATCCAGTGATTCCGCAATGAAAAGCTGAAGCCGTTTCATTGTTTTTAAAGTCAACAAAAAGTCTTTCAATATAGTCTTGTCCTGCCATTACGGGCAGTGAGGGAATAGAGTCTCCATCACTGTTTTGCCACTCATTTTCAATCCAACCGTAAAGATCTTTATATCCATTGTCTTTGGGCGCGCAGATATTATTGAGCCCTAAAGTCTCTACAAAACCGGAAAAATCAGCGAGGAGATTATATTCATGTTCTCCACCAAAGCATTGTTGCCAGAGTTTTAAAACACTTCGAGGAATTGGCTGGCCGCATGCAGACTCAACAGCGTCTATTTCTGCTACGGTGATAGGTTCACGCGCTCTGAATATAGCTTTATTTCGATAGAAAACCACGCCTTGAGCGGCCAATTCAGCGCGTTCGCTGTCTGTAAATTCGCCCATACTAGCCATCTTTTTTTCAGGAGCTATTTCAATTTCTTTGACGTAAGAACCGGCTCTAGTTTTAGCCAGAGCCTGCAACAATCTCCCAAAGAGGCCTTTCACAACTTCATCTCCTTGCTACTTGCCCTTTCTTCCCTGTACATGGTTGGATTTCAGCCTCACAAAAAATTTGAAAGATATGCCATCGCGATAGTACACAGTAACGTGAGAAGTACAGGTTTCAAAAGTAAGAAGGAAACTCAGTCTGTTTTGTACCTCCTATTCAATCGTCAAACCGAAACCAACCAACAAAAGGAATGAATGCTGGCAAACAGAGAACCGTTGTTATGTAGCGAACGACGTAGAATGAAAACTGGGAATAAACACAACTAAGTACCCCTACCAGCTTTATGCCCCCAAAATTCCCTTGCCCACCCGTCTCTATTTCTGTAGTTTAAATATTCACCACCAAAAAAGAGTCACTTATGATTTTCCAGTCTCTACCACTCTGGCTACTTCTTCTTATGCCCTTCAGTCGGTAGAGTGACTCGTTTCCGGCTGTGAGTAGAACAGCCGGATGTCTTCTTCTCACAGCCTTGACTAAAACAACGAACCCATATCAAGGAAGTGAACAATGAATGACGCGTCTGTCAGTACGCAAGACTCCTCCGACTACCAAACCGGTATCATTTACGCCTTAATCGGTACGGTGCTTTTCTCTATCAAGCCTGTGCTTATTAAGCTCGCGTACACAATGGGTGGTGATGCCACTGCAATCATGAGTCTTCGCGCTGCGTCTTCCCTTCCAATTTACTTCCTCATCCTACTCTGGCTATGTCGTAATGCCAGTGAACGCAGCAAAGTGCGGCAGTTTGGCTGGCAAGCAGCACTCGTCGGTGTCCTTGGCTACTACTTCGCAGCACTGCTGGACATCATGGCGCTGGAGTTTATTTCAGCTCAACTGGAACGCTTGTTGATCTTCCTGTTTCCATCGTTTGTGGTGATCATCAGTTGGGTCTTTATGAAAGAGGCACCGCGCAAAGGGACGTTTCTTTCTATCGCTATTGGTTATGTCGGCGTTGCCATGATTGTGCTGCATGATTTCAGCTCATTTGGTTCACAGGTTTGGCTTGGTAGTGTGATGGCCATTGGTGCGGCTTTGACCTTTGCCGTTTATTTGGTGTTGAGTAAGAAAGTGATTGGCCAGATGGGTTCCCAACTTTTCACCAGTATTGGTATGGGCAGTGCAGGATTGGTGATCATGGCTCAGTATCAAGTAAAAGGCGCGCAATTTAGTGATATGTCGAATGAGCTTATTGCACTGGGCGTCGTGCTGGGTTTTTTCTGTACGGTATTGCCTTCGTACTTTGTCGCTGCGGCTATGGCAAGGTTAACCCCATCTGTGCTGAGTCTAACCAGCAATATTGGTCCAGCAGTGACCGCACTTTTTGCTATTACCCTGCTTGATGAAGCCTTCACCATCTGGCACGGCCTAGGGATGATTCTGGTGGTTTATGCCGTGGTGAGAATCAACAAGAAGAGCTAAAACAGAAAAGCTGGCGGAGATGCCAGCTTTTCACTTGTTTTTATCGGGTCTTATTCGCCGACATCAACCCCATAGCGGAAGCAGCCGGTCAGGTGATCGTTCACCATGCCCGTCGCTTGCATATACGCGTAGCAAATAGTAGTTCCGACAAACTTAAAGCCTTTCTTTTTCAGCGCTTTACTCATGGCATCAGATTCGGGTGTGGAAGTTGGGACATCCCCTAAGGTTTCCCAATAATTGATGATGGGTTTTCCACCCACAAACTGCCAGATGTATTCGTTGAAGCTGCCAAACTCTTTCTGGATTTCCAACACCAACTTGGCGTTAATCACAGTGCCATTCACTTTGAGTTTGTTACGGACGATGGCCGGGTTTTCCAACAGATCGGCGATTTTCTTTTCGTCGTAAGCTGCTACGGTTTCGATGTGGAATTTATCAAAGGCTTCTCTGTAACCTTCACGCTTTTTGAGAATGGTGGTCCAGCTTAATCCTGCTTGCGCGCCCTCCAGAATCAGCATTTCAAACAATTGCTGATCGTCGTGAACAGGCACACCCCACTCCTCATCATGATATTTCTGATCCAGTTCGCTTACATTCGCCCAGCTGCAACGTTCCATGTTTTTCCTATCATTTGAGTAAATAAATACTGTATATTTATACATGACAATTGTAGTTGGCGCAAAAAAGAGGACGCATTCTTGAGATTGCCCCCTCTAATCTAAACCTGTTTGCTAAGGAAGTTAGTTCACCTTAACAGTCTCATGCCTCTCCAGCGACTCCAAAGCAAACTCTGCCAGAGAAAGCGCCAGTTCTCCGTCAACACCTGTGCATTGTGGCTCAGCTTTACCTTCCAAAACTTCAACAAAGTGTTGCCACTCGGCGATGTAAGCATCTTTGTACCGTTCTAGAAAAAAGTACTGAGGCTTAGCAGCAGCGCAGCTTTCATCGCCCCAATGTTCAACCTGATGCTCGCGGACATTGCCAGCTTTCAGCATACCTTTGCTACCATGCAGTTCGATACGTTGATCGTAGCCATAACCAGAACGGCGGCTATTGATGATGGTCGCCATCGCACCGGATTCGAAATGCATCACCACGACGGCACTGTCGATATCGCCAGCTTCACCAATCGCTGGATCTACCAAGCATGAGCCGTGCGCTGAAACTGAAACTGGTTCTTCACCCATAATGAAACGCGCCATGTCCAAGTCATGAATCGACATGTCTCGGAAAATACCGCCGGATACTTTCACGTATTCAACAGGTGGTGGCGATGGGTCGCGGGACGTAATCACCAAGGTTTCGGCTTTACCAATTGCGCCGGACTCAAACAGATCTTTCATGGTTCGGAATTGAGGGTCATAGCGACGGTTAAAGCCAACAAGCAGCTTGGCGTTATGTTCGTTCACTACGTTCAAACATCCCCTGACACGCTCCAGGCTTAGGTCAATCGGCTTTTCACAGAAAATTGCTTTGCCTGCTCGCGCGGCTTGTTCAATCAAATCCGCATGGGTATCTGTTGCTGAGCAAATGACGACCGCATGAATATCAGGGTCTGCCATCGCTTCTTCTGTGGTCATCACCTCGGCATCAAACTCATCTGCGAGCTTGGCAGCGCCTTCATGATAAGGGTCAATCACCGCTTTGATTTGGGTTTGTGAGTGGGCATCTATATTCACTGCGTGGACTTTTCCTATCCGTCCACAGCCGAATAACGCAATATTAAACATGGCCTCTCCTCTTGATACTGCTATTTTTGATTGTTGTGTTTGTTGGCATATTCCGCACTGTTCACCCACGCATGGTCTTCTTCCCATGTAAACAGCCACTTTCTAACTGGCCCCGCCATCACATTTAGGTAATAGCTGTCGTAACCCGCCATGGTCGCAACAGGGTGATAACCACGGGGAACCATAACCACATCACCGTCGTAAACGGCCATGCACTCATCCAGATCACGCTCATCGGTATAAACCCGCTGAATGCAGAAACCCTGAGACGGATTCAGTCTATGGTAATAAGTTTCCTCGAGGTGTGTTTCTTCCGGTGGTGCGTCCCTGTCATGTTTGTGGCTGGGGTATGAGCTGGTGCAGCCTTCGTCAGTATAGACTTCCACCACCAGCAGGCTGTCTGCGTTCTCGTTGTCTGGGAGAATGTTGTGTACATAGCGTTTGTTATTGCCGTTTCCTCTCGCTTCTGCGCCAACTTGTTCAGGACCGATAAGGCGAGAAGGAAAGGTGCCTTTGCCCGGCGCGCGACAAACTGCAAGCTCCACATTCGTTGTTGTAGTCAGTTCAGCAGAGTCACCCGCAGTGATATACAGCGAGTACGGTTTTTTCTTTTCAAACGGCCCTGATCGGCCGCCAATTTCACCCAGTAATTTACCTGCCAAAGTAGCACTCGCCTTACCGCCCACCAGCACAAGACAGATTTCTTCTTCGCTGCCGGCTTTGAAAGTGATGGTTTGATTGGGCGTGAGTTGGTAAGCCTGAAAGCCTACATATTTCCAGCCTGCAGAGGCGGGGGTAATGTTCTGGTAGCGTCCTTTTTCATCGGGCAGGTTTCGCTTGGAAAGCAGGTCAGACATAACGGCTCCTTGTCGTGACTGATCATGAACTGATTGATGATCCAATCTGCCAATAATAGAACATATTTTTCAATTCTCAACAAAGTGAAATTTATATTTCATATTTGACGCTATAGTGAAACAAAGATAGTTATTCGACGATTTAGCCAAAGAGGTATCGCTATGGATTTGCACTCCCCTCCACGCCTTTCGTTTTACGGTAAATCAAGCTGCGACATTGAGGTTTTTGACAAAATCTGCACGTCGCAAATCATCAACAAAGCCGACTATCCCTTGGCTGATGACATCATTGACAACGTGGTGATATTTGATGGTGGTACCATGCGCTCTGCTGGATCAAATGTCGGAGCCATTCAGGACGAAATCGCCCATGCACTGCAACATGGACCGGGTGTAATTGCCATTAAACGTTTCTATGACAACACCGCCGTGATTGATGAAATGAGCGAGGTGTTCGAAAAAATCCTTGAAGCCGAAAAAGGATTTAGCGCGGGCGACCACTTTGGAAAAACAGGCCCACAAGCCAATAGCCGTATCTGGAACGTGTTCCAGAAAAGTGCAGCAGTCGACCCGGAAACTTTCGTTGACTACTACAAAAACCCGTTGCTTACGTGTGTGTGTGAGGCTTGGTTGGGACCGCACTATCAGGTAACTGCGCAGGTCAATATTGTGCGGCCTGGTGGTGAAGCACAAGTTTCTCATCGTGATTACCATCTTGGCTTTCAGGTGCCGGAAGAAACGGTTCGCTACCCGTTACACGCACAACAAATGTCGGCCATGCTGACCTTACAAGGCGCGGTGGCCCACACCGATATGCCAATAGAGAGTGGTCCCACCAAGCTGTTGCCTTTCTCACAACAGTATCCGCTTGGCTATATCGCTTATCACCAGAAAGCCTTTCAGGACTTTTTTGAATCCCACTACATTCAAATACCTTTGGAAAAAGGCGATGCGGTGTTTTTCAACCCTGCGCTGTTTCACGCAGCTGGCGCAAACGTGACGGATGATTTCCATCGCAGCGCTAACCTACTGCAAATATCGTCGGCTTTCGCTAAACCGATGGAAACCGTCGACTCTGCTGCAATTTGTCGCAAGCTCTATCCCGTGCTTCATTCACGTTGGCAAGAAGGCTCACTGTCTTCGGCTGAAAAAGCCGCCATCGCCACAGCCGCTGCAGATGGCTATGCCTTCCCAACCAATCTGGACACCGATCCACCTATTAGCGGTCTGGCACCGGAAACAATGGAAGCCCTGCTTTGCCGAGCCTTGGATGAAAACATGGATGCAGATACCTTCGAGATAGCACTCGCGCAGTTGAAGGAAAAACAGCGAACCTAAAAAAGCCCGGCTTTTGCCGGGCTAAATCTATTTATTACGATTGCTCGCTGATTAGATGATGCTGACGCCATCCTGGTAAAAGTGTTCAGCGTCAGTCCAAACAGTGATGGTTTCACCAGAACCGTGCTCAAACACGTACGCATCCAATTCGCCAACTTGGTTATTAGTCAAACCCATAAAGGCAATCAAGTCTGCTGACAGTTCAGCTGTAGGCGCTGCATCCGCATCATAAGTCCAACCAACCGCATCCAGATTAAAAGTGTCATCACCTGCGCCCAGATAGGCCACAAAGCCATCCCAATCACCTGGATTTGTCAATGACTCATTCTGGATTGGGTCGGACTGCGCATTGATTGCGTAAGCGTTCGCTGTCACGATCTGATTGCCTTCATCACCAATGACCGCTTCTACCTGTGCAATTGGCTTAGGATCTGAAGTAAGACCATAAGATTTTCCGGTAAGGTCAACGTTTACATCACCGTCTGCAATCAGCTGGTCGAAGCCACGATCACCAATGTAGATATTGCCGTTCTCTTTCAGGAAATTAAGGTCGGAGAAGTCTTCCTGGTCGAAGTACATGGTGTCGTTATCTTCGCTACCGACGTATAGGTCAAGACCCGCGCCACCATCCATGATGTAATCATCATCGTAACCAGCTTCCAGGGAATCATTACCTTGACCGCACGAGATGGTGTCATTACCTTCATCGCCGTAAACCATGTCATCGTCATCGCCCACGTGGAAATTGCCATTGCTGCCAATTCATTTTCTCCCATGCGCCCCATAATCAACTGATAAGTGAAAATGCCGCCACTCCAAATCAGGCTGCCAGCAATCACAGGTGCAGTAACATTGGCGTATTTTTGAAAAGTCGATTTTCTGAAGCGAAAATCTGACGGACCCAGAATCAGCACTTTATCAAAAATACCAATGACAAATAGCGACATGAAAACGCGGAAAAGACGGGCAATCACGGTACCCCAGCCTGCCCCTTCAAGACCCATCACTGGCAAGCCAAAGTGACCAAAAATAAGGATGAAACTAATTAGGATGTTTAAACCAATTTCAATAAAGGACATATAGAAGGTGGTTTTAGTTTTTCCCAAAGCGCGTAAAGCTGCATCCATCGCAATCGAAGGCCCAGCTACTAGCAGTGCAATACTGATAATTTTCAGATACTCAGTCGTTAGGGCTGCCGTTTCACCCCCAACCTTAAACATCGCCGGAACGATTTCCGGTACTGTCCAACAGAAAAGAAAGATAAGAAACGAAGCTAGAGAAGCCACCAACGCACCAAGAGCAAAATTACGCCTTAAACCTTTGGGATCGTTAGCCCCCCAATATTGGGCTAACAATACTCTCATCCCTGTTCCGGTGCCCCAATGAAAATTCCCGTAAACCAAAAAACACGGGCACCGATACCAGAGGCTGCCACCTCCTCTGTGCCCAATTGGCTGACCGTTAGGTTGTCGATAAAACCGCCGCTGCTGAACAACAAACTTTGTAGCGCAAGTGGAAGGCCAAGAAGAAAAGTCCGTTTGAGGAAGTAGGTGAAGTTATTTTCTGACATCGCATCTCCTTTGCCACCTGACTGAACCTGAGCATCCCTTAGCTCGGGTTACATCTTGTTATATTAATAAAGTTTTTCACTTACCATATAGGAAGAAGCGCCGAGAAACCGTATGTAATACCATGTAATTTATGCTAATTTTCTCGGCTAGGGTCATTTAACCCTGGTTCCACAAGTCGGGATAGCCAGTCAACTTTTATCTTACTATTATGCAGGGAAGTGTTAAGAAGATTGGGATGGTGAAACGTGCTATCTCAGCGTGCTTTTCTTTTCAAGGTTGTGAGTATATTTAGCCACTCATTCGTTTTTCTGGCTTTCGATATGAATGAGATACAAGCGCGCATCAAACTCCAACTGGTGATAGTTCGGTTCCATATGACAACAAAGCTGATAGAAGGCTTTATTGTGGTCTTTCTCTTTCAAGTGAGCCAGCTCATGAACCACCAGCATACGAAGGAAAGGCTCCGGCGCGTCCTTGAACATCGATGCTATGCGGATTTCATTCTTGGCTTTCAACTTGCCGCCATGCGCCCGTGACACAAAGCTGTGAAGCCCAAGTGCATTGTTCACCACATGGATTTTACCATCATACGCCACTTTGCTGATCGGCGACGACTTCTTGAGATATTGGTTTTTTATCTCCTGTACGTAATCATAAAGCGCTTTTTCAGACTTGATGTTGTGTTTGTTTGGGTAGCGCTGTTCCAGCCAAGCGCCGAGTTTGCCGGTTTCAATCAGGCGGGAAACTTGTTCAATAAGGTTTTCTGGGTAACCACCCAAATAACGAAGTGCAGGGTTCATGCTTTTTAAGGTCTATTGACTTTAGGTACTGGGCAGAGTTTACACCGATATCAAGTGCGCGTCTTTTGCGTTGAACCACGTACCACCGCCTCACATGGCAAGGTAATAGATTGTGGCGGTAAATGTGGATCAGCAATATGTTCGAACAAGGCATCAATGGTGCTTTGAATCATCTGCTCGTTCGGTTGACGAATCGTAGAAAGGTTGTAGGAGCGGCTTTTCGCAAGACGAATATCATCGACGCCAACAACACCAATATCTTCCGGCACGGTCAAGCCGAGTTCATAGCGTAATGCATCCATCCCACCACAGGCCATAATGTCATCGGCATAAAACAGTGCATCTGGTTTTTCAGTGTGCTGGAAAATACGCAAGGTGGCATCGTAGCCTGCGTCATAACTGAACTCGCCGCCTTCCACGACTTGCCATTGGTTGCAGCCACGCTCCATCACACGGCTGATAAATCCGCGTTGTCGGTCAATAGTGGCTGATGTACCAATCGGTCCCGCCACAAAAGCCGGTTTGGTATAGCCAGCATCTAGCAGCATATCTGCCGCCATATTGCCTGCCAGCACATTGTCACAACTCACCACAGTGACACTGTTTTCACTGGAATCACGACCAAATATCACTGCCGGCGTATTCTGGGAATGACAGGCATCAACAAGCTCTTGCGGCAGTGATGCCGACGTAATGATTAGGCCATCAACGTTGTATTCCATCACCAACTCGACCGCTTCCTGAATATCCATGTCACCGTCGACGTGGATAAGAAGGCTATGGCAGTTACGCTTTTGGATTTCAGTGGTGAAGCGGGAAAGAATGGGCAGATAAAACGGGTTGTTGAAGTCGGTCATCAAAATGCCGACAAGACTGGAGCGGGATTTAATCCCCCTCGCCAAACGGTTGGGTTTGTAGTTTAGCGATGCAGCCGCTTTGAAGACTTTTTCGCGCAGCGGTCTGGAAATACTCGCGTCAGGATTAAACGCTCGGGAGACCGCAGAGACAGAAACGCCTGCTGCTTCAGCAACTTCAACGACAGTGACTTTGCGCTTTTTCTGAATCGGTGCCGCTGTATCAGTGCCGGTGGTTTCTTTCGTCATACGCTTTCCTGCTTACAATGCCGTTCCTTCGCCCACCCTAGGCGCAACACCATAATAATGAAAATGTTTTCAGCTGTACAAGCTAGTTAAAAGCCACTTTACTAAAAAATGACTAGAAGTGCAGGTTCAGACGAACCTCAACTCGAAGAGGCCTGAAAAAGAGCGCCCGACTGAGGGGGGCCGGGCGCTTTTTGGACTTAGCGATATTCGCCAGCCAGTTTTTCCACCAATTCAACGTTCTCTTTAGTCACAAAGCCCGGACCAGAGTTGATGTTGTTAGATGGAGAAATACCATAGCGGTTGTAAAGAGTCAGAACCATCACTGGCACATAACCTTGCAGGAATGGCTGCTGATCGATACCCCACTGGATATTTCCGTCTTTGATGCCTTGAGCAATCTCGCCACTCAAGTCAAATGTACCGAAGTAGATCTTGCCCAGTTGACGGCTCTTATCCAATGCACGAATGGTTGGGTGAGCAGAGGTTGGGCCCAGTGTCAGAACGGCATCCGTATCAGGATTTGCACGCAGGTAAGCAGACACTTTTTTCTCAATGCCAGTTGGATCCTGGCCCACATCAATCATTTGGCTACCAAGCTCTACACCCAGAGCATCAGCAAAACCCTGACAACGCTCTACAGAAGCTGGGTTGGTGATATAGTGGTTGACACAGACAAAGCTTTCCACACCATCTTTCTTCGCGCGTTTACCAGCGCCGTAACCCGCATCATATTCAGGTTGTCCAACGTGGAGAATAGCACCCACGTCCTCACTTTGCTGGTGAGTACCCGAGTTGATGGTTACAACTGGAATGCCTTTCTTCTTGGCTTTTTCCAAAGGACCTTTGAGTACTTCATAGTCCGCGATGGTGGTGATAATACCGTCAGGATTAGACGCAACGGCCTGCTCGATGATGCGAGCCATATCCGCCAAATCCCCTGTGGTAGGGTTACGGTATTCCACTTCTACATTGAGCTGTTCGCCCGCTGTACCAATCGCATTCTTAATGGTGTTCCACCAAGAATCTGAGTCCGGTGCGTGGCTAATCAGGACAAAGCGCTCACCATCAGCGAGTGCAGTGCCTGGCAGCATTGCGGCCAAACTGGCTGCCATTGCTAACACAAGGACGGACGCTCTCTTTGCTACAGATTTAAGTAGGGTATTCATCCGGTGTCTCCAAGTTATATTATTTATTGTATCCATGGGGCGAGCTGTACAGCTGCCCACCCGGTTACGGCTAAGGTTTGGGCAGCGAACCGCCCCGTCACGTTTACTAAAAGCCTAATTCGCAGTGGCAGCATCTGCCCGCTGGAATTCAGCCAATTCTGCTTCGAGTGATTCCAGCTCTTGTCCACCAGCCATCATCTCGAGAATTTCTTCACGGGTAACATCTTTCTTCAACCAAGTACCCAGACTCTTACCGCGGTTCAGCAGTGTGAAACGGTCAGCAATGGGATAAGCATGGTGAACGTTGTGCGTAATCAGGATGACGGCAAGACCTTTGCCACGCGCCCTTGCAACGACTTTCAGCACATTGGCAGACTGCTTTACACCCAGTGCTGCGGTTGGCTCATCAAGGATCAGTACTTTCGCACCAAAGTGAATTGCACGCGCAATCGCCAGACACTGACGCTCACCGCCCGACATGGTGCCAATCGGGTGTTCAGGATCACGCACGTCGATCCCCATGTCCTTCATGCCTGCCTTGGCAATTTCGTTGGCATTTTTGGTATCGAACACTTCAAAGGGGCCGATTTTCTTGGTGAGCTCGCGACCCATGAAGAAGTTGCGGGTAACACTCATTAAAGGAACCAGTGCAAGGTCTTGATAAACAGTTGCAATACCGGCATCCAGCGCGTCACGTGGTGATTCGAAGGTGGTAGGTTTACCATTCATCAGGAATTCACCTTCTGACGGTTTATGCACACCTGCCAGGGTCTTAATCAGGGTAGATTTACCTGCACCGTTGTCACCCAACAGACAGTGCACCTCCCCCATTTTCACCTGCATATCGATATCTTTCAGGGCAATCACCGAACCGAAGTAGCGGCTTACCTTTTTCAGTTCGAGGATAAAATTGTCTTTCTCTGCCATTGTTTTTCTCCTGAATTCCGTTTCCTAAGCTTCGCTCAGCGGGCGCTCGTGACTTTCTTGCGGATGAAGTTGTTAAACAGCACTGCGATTAGAAGCATCACGCCGAGGAATACGCGGAACCAGTCAGAATCCACGCCTGTAAAGAAAATGCCCATCTGCACCACACCGAATATCAGAGCACCGAAGAAAGCCCCAATGACCGAGCCATAACCGCCAGTCAGCAGTGCACCACCGATAACTGCCGCAATAATGGCTTCAAATTCTTTCAGAAGACCTCGATCCGCCGCTGCTGAGCCAAATTCCAGTACCTGACAGGCCGCGAATACGGTTGCGCAGAATGCGGTGAACATAAATAAAAGAATTTTCACACGGTCAGTCGGTACACCTACATTTTTCGCCGCGTTGGCATCGCCACCTGAAGCAAAAATCCAGTTACCAAAACGGGTACGCAGCAGCACAAAGGAACACACAGCCGTCAGCAAGAACCACCACACCACCACCATTGGGATGCCAGTGACTATTGGAGTACCGTCAGAATAGGTTTCAATCCACCCCGCGCTACCAAGCCAGTTAAAGAGCCCAGTCCCTATCTCGCCGCCAAACATGGCTGCCAGCCAGTCGCCTTCTGCCAGATTACCTACGCCAGAAATGATGGTTTTGTTGGTCAGCGCAATCGACAGAGCGATTGTCAAACCACGCAGAATGAAGAGGAAAGCGAGGGAAACAATGAAGGAAGGTAGCCCGGTGCGAACCACGATGTAGCCATTGATAAAACCAACCGCCATTGCCCCGATAAACGCAAAGATAATCGCCGCCCAGACAGGCCAGCCCCAGTATACGGCAGGGATAGCGATCATCATCCCGGCAAAGCCAATCATTGAGCCAATGGAAAGGTCGAATTCGCCAGCGATCATCAGCAAACATGCACCGACCGCGATAATTCCGAGCTGCGCTGACACCACCGTCCAGTTAACGACACCATCAGCATTGAACATGCCTGAATCCCAGGCGACGAGTGCGAAAAACGCGAATACCAGAATGGCACCGGACACAGAGCCCAACTCCGGGCGGGATAACATACGATTGAGCACTGAAACTTTACGAACCCGCTCATCGCCTGGTGTGAGCGGCTTTGAATCTGTCCCTGATTCGACTTCTTTTACCGACATACTTGCCTCCAAAATCCTTGCTTCATTCAGGCTTTCACCCAACTCCTTGCTGCCGGTTGACAGCTTTCTCTCACTTGCACTTAAGCAACTTTTGCGATCACCGCTTTCTCAATGAACGCCCTGCTTTTTTCAGCATCGGTTTTTGCATCGCTTTTTGCTGCTGGGTCTGTGTCCTGCTCAACCGTGACCCAGCCGTTAAAGTCAATATCGATAAGTGTTTGTCTTACCTCGTCGAAATCGACACAACCCTGCCCTAACGGACAAAAAATGTTATTCCCTATTGCAGTATAGAAATCCGTGCCAGCCTTGACGGATACCGCATGCACGTCGGCGTTAATATCTTTGAAATGCAGGTACTTAACGCGGTCTTTATAGGTACGGAGTACTTCACTCGGATCCATGCCTGCATAAACGCAGTGACCGGTATCCACACACAACGACATCAGCTCTGGCGGTAAGTCGCGCATGGCTTTATCCAACTCGTCGCGGTATTCAATGTAAGTGCCTGCATGGGCATGAAGCGTTGGGGTAATGCCATACTCCGCGCACACAATACCAACACCGCGCAGCGTTTCCATCATCTCTAACCATTGCTCGTCATCCAGACGCGTTGCCGTCTCTACCTGGCCAGCCTGATCGGTGCGTGGCGATGAAACGTGGTCAATTACCACCAGAAAATCCGCGCCCTGCTCTTTCAGGATTTGGCAAGTCACGCGGGTTTTCTCCAAAATCGCTTCGCGTTCTTCCGGCTTGTGCAAATGAACGAACAATGTGCCTGCAATCAAGCCCAATGAACGTACTGACAATGCCTCAGTGAGTGCAGCTTTATCGGTCGGCAGGTAACCCAACGGTCCCAGCTCAGTTGCGCCATATCCCGCGCCTGCAATCTCATCCAATACGGTCTGCCATGTTGGGTTTGCCGGGTTATCTGCAAACTCGATTCCCCATGAGCACGGTGCGTTGGCTATTTTCAGTTCCAAGCCAATGTCTCCTTGATTCAATGTTCCATTCCTGTTTAACGCTTTACGGCCACACCCGTTTCAAACGTCAAACCATTCAAGCTTTCGATAAATAAACTTTCCGTTAACACTTTTTAAACATTTATGGTAACGATTTCACTTTGTCAAACCAAAACGCGTCTCAAAAGTGGGCTTTTCACGGGTGAATGGCGATATAGAATGAAAAATGAGCGCTAAATCTGATTTTTTGGCTTTTTCCATTTGAAAACATTTTCATTACATGACTACTATTTCATCAAACAAGGAAAATTATTGGAGACAGCAAGGATGGGAACCTTAAGGCTAACTACGGCTCAGGCGTTGGTCCGCTACCTCGCCGCACAGCAAATCGAGATTGATGGAGAGGTGGAGTCATTATTTGGCTGCGCTTTTGCGATATTTGGCCACGGTAACGTGACCTGTTTGGGGCAACAGCTGTATGAGAACCAGTCTGTTTTCCCTACTTGGCGTGGACAGAATGAGCAATCTATGGCGCTGGCTGCAGTGGCCTATGCACGTGCTCACAAGCGCCGTCGCATCGGTATTGCCACTTCGTCTGTGGGCCCTGGCGCAGCAAACATGGTGACAGCGGCAGGCGTTGCACACACTAACCGCCTGCCCTTGCTTTTGCTTTGCGGCGATACATTCCAGTCCCGCTTGCCTGACCCGGTGCTTCAGCAAACGGAACACTTCGCTAACCCATCGCTGACCGTGAATGATGCCTTCAAATCTGTCACTCGCTTCTGGGATCGCATCAATGCGCCGTCGCAACTAACTGTCGCATTGCCACAAGCGATTGCGACCATGTTAGACCCTGCCGATTGTGGACCTGCAATGATTGCCCTTCCGCAAGATGTGCAAGGTCAAGCATGGGATTTCCCTGAGAGCTTCTTCGAACCCAAAGTTCACCGTATCCGCCGCCCACAACCAGAAGAAGTGGATTTGGACGCAGCCGTTGAAGCGCTGAAAACTGCCAAAAAGCCTCTGATAATTGCTGGCGGCGGAGTGTTCTATTCCGGCGCACGTGACGCCTTGATTAGCTTTGCCGAGAAACACCAAATCCCGGTAGTGGAAACCATCGCAGGCCGCACTTTGCTGCCAGACGATCATCCACTGAATTGCGGCCCGATTGGCGCAACAGGGTCGGACAGCGCCAACCACATGTGTAATGACGCGGATTTAGTGCTCGCCATTGGCACCCGTTTGCAAGACTTCACCACAGGTTCATGGACACTGTTTCGCGATCCCGGCATGAAACTTATCAGCATCAACGCTGCCCGTTTTGATGCCAACAAGCACATGGCGCAATCCATCATCGCTGACGCAAAAGACACCATTGAGCCGCTTGATGCCAAGCTCGGCGATTGGACGACGGATGCTGCATGGGTTGAAAAAGGTAAGGCTGAAAAAGCGGCGTGGACAAATATCGTTAACGGCCGCACGGCATTTGCGGAGACAACCTTACCTTCATACGCGCAGGTCGTTGGTAAGGTGAACGGCCTCATCAATGAGGGCGACCGCGTTATTACAGCCGCCGGCGGCTTACCTGCCGAAATCAACATGAACTGGCAGGCGACCTATCCGTATTCGCTGGATGTGGAATTCGGTTTCTCCTGCATGGGCTACGAAGTCGCTGCCGGCTGGGGCAACAAGATTGCCAGACCAGACCATGAATCTATTGTGATGGTCGGTGATGGTTCGTATCTGATGATGAATTCCGACATCTACAGCTCTGTACTGACCGGACACAAGATGATTGTGGTGGTGTGTGATAACGGCGGTTTTGCAGTGATCCGCAAGCTGCAAACCAACACAGGTAACACCGCTTTCAACAACCAGTTAGAAGACTGTACCACAGAGCGTGATTACGACCTGCCGCGCGTAGATTTTGTCAGTCATGCAAAAGGCTTAGGCGCACATGCAGAGAAAGTCTCCAGCTTGGGCGACTTTGACGCCGCATTCGAACGTGCGAAAGCGGCAGATCGCACCTATGTATTGGTCGTCGACATCGACGATACCAAATGGTCGTCTTGTGATGCCTGGTGGGAAGTCGGTCTGTCAGAAGTCTCTGACGATCCAAATATCATCGAAGCCCGGGATAACTGGGAACAGGGACGCGTTAATCAGCGTCGTGGCGTGTAATAACAACAAGGAGAACACGCATGTTTAACGAAGAATTCCAGCTAGATGCACCGATCCGTTGGGGAATGGTTGGCGGCGGCCGCGGTAGCGAGATTGGTTACTCGCACCGCGCTGCTGCCCAGCGTGACCGTCTGTTTACTTTTGTTGCAGCGGCACTGGATTTGGATGCAGAACGTGGACGCGACTTCGGGACCAAGCTGGGTCTTGCTCCCGAGCGCTGCTATCCCGACTACAAAACTCTGTTTACAGAAGAAGCCAAGCGCGAAGATGGGATTCAGGCTGTGTCTATCGCCACGCCGAACTCTACCCACTATGAAATTGCCAAAGCGGCGCTGGAAGCGGGTTTGCACGTCATTTGTGAAAAGCCCGCCACCATTCATGTTGAAGATGCACTTGAACTGAAAGCCTTGGCAGAAAAGCAAAATAAGATGCTGGCAGTGATGTATGGCTACACCGGATTCCAGATGGTGCATCAGGCGCGCGAAATGGTGCGTCGCGGTGACATCGGCGCCGTGCGCGTTATTCAAATGTCTTTCGCCCACGGTTTCCACAACACCGAGATTGAGAAAAACAGCCCGGGTGCAAAATGGCGCATGAACCCAGAGGTGTCCGGACCAAGTTTCATTATTGGCGATTGCGGTACGCATCCGTTTTACATGGCCGGCATGATCACAGGGCTAAAAGTGAAGTCCCTGATGTGTTCACGCCAGAGCTTTATCGAATCCCGCGCGCCGTTGGAAGACAACGCTCATGTGTTGTTCCAATTTGAAGGTGGAGCAGTCGGCACACTGTGGGCGAGCGCCATCAACAGCGGCTCAATGCATCAGCAGAAAGTTCGCATTGTCGGTGAGAAAGCCAGCCTCGAATGGTGGGATGAATATCCAAACCAGCTTCGATATGAAGTTCAGGGGGAACCCGTCCGTATTCTTGAGCGTGGTATGGGCTACCTGCACAACGACGATCCTGGCGTTTCAGCTAATCGTCAAGGCGGTGGTCATGCTGAAGGTTTCTTCGAGTCTTGGGCAAACCTTTATCACCGCTACGCACTCGCGATTGATGCCTACAACCGCAATGACAAAGCCTTCCTTGAAAGCCATTGGTACCCAGATATCGACGGCGGTATCGATGGTGTGAAGATGGTGAATGCCTGTGTGAAATCGGCCGATAACGGTGCTGTTTGGGTGGACTATGACTGATTCCATCCACCTTTCAGATTGGCAGGCCAACAGGGACCGTACGATAGACGTGGTTTGTCTGGGCCGCGCTGGAGTCGACTTCTACGGCAATACGGACGGTGCAGACTTCAACGCTGAATCCAGCTTCAAAAAATGCGTCGGCGGATCGCCTGCGAATGTAGCGATTGGTCTTGCGGAACTTGGCGCCAAAGCAGGCTTTATTTCCTGTCTGACGGATGATGCCCAGGGGCGTTATGTCCGTCACTACATGGAAAACAAAGGCGTGAACCTTGACGGCGTCACGACGCTGACCGGCGAATACCGCACCAGCCTTGCTGTGGCAGAGCTGCGCCCGGAACCAGAGGTGGTGATTTACCGCAATAACGCGGCTGACCTTGCGCTCTGTGTTGAACACATAGACAGCAGCTACCTCAGCAACGCCCGGTGTCTGTTTGTTTCCGGCACAGCGCTGTCCACCAGCCCTTCACGGGAAGCGACCTTCTGTGCCATGCAAATGGCGCAGCTGGCCGGCACTCTGGTGGTGCTCGATCTCGACTATCGTCCCTACTCTTGGGCGTCGCCGAAAGATCCCCCACACTTCTACCGTCTCGCCGCATCCTTCAGTGATGTGGTGATTGGTAACCGCGAAGAATTCGAAGTGATGGGCATTCCCCATGATATCGAAGACAGCCATGTCAGCGCCGCCTCAGAGCTTCTAAGTGGCAGCACTGAGCTGGTTATTGTCAAAGGTGGCGCTGAAGGCTGTGAGGTCTTTGGTTTGGATAGCAACGACAACCTTTCCAGCCACTCACAACCTATATTCAAAGTAGAAGCACGCAAACCTTATGGTGCAGGAGATGCTTTCGCCGCCGGCCTGCTTTTTGGTTTGCTAAATCAATATTGTTTACAAGACGCCGTGGCTTTAGGGGCAGCAAACGCCGCCATCAATGTCACTGGTGATACCTGCGCAGATGCTATGTCATCACTTGCGCCACTCCAGGAATTTATGCGCAACCGTGGCTATACATTTACCACAGACTAAGCATCAGTCAGGGAATGATCAAGGAGTACAAGATGGGAAAACACATTCCACCGTTCGATAATCACAACGAACCCGTTATCAACGTCAATGACGATACGACGCCACTGTGTTACTTCAACCCAGTGAAACTCAAAAATGGTGAGACCTACAGGTACACGCTTGAAGGTTATGAATCTGCCGTCGTGCTGGCAGGCGGTACCTGCAACATCACGGTTGATGGAGAAACCTTTGAAAGCATCGGTAAACGCGCTTCCGTCTGGGAAGGTGACCCTTCTGCTGTGTATGTTCCTGTCGGTTCAAACGTGACAGTGTCATGTATTTCAGAAGTCGCAGACGTATTGATCGCAGGTGGACGCTATGAGCCGGAAGAAGGGCAAACCTTCGCGCCATTTGCTATTCAGCCGGAAGAAACTGATAAGGTACAATACGGCAGCGATGACACCAAGACTCACCGCAAAATTAAACACATCCTTGGACAGAAAAACGCGGATAAACGCGGAAGGCTGCTTGTCAGCGAGTTATTTACTGTCGGTGCTGGTGGTTGGTCTGGCTTCCCGCCGCATAAGCACGACGAAGAAAACCCACCGAGAGAAACACGCTACGAAGAGGTTTACCAATTCCGTTTCAATCCCGACTTTGGCTTCGGCGCCCAATTCCTTTACGAGCACGAGGATGACTATGGCCCGGTGTATCACGTTCGCACGGGCAGCGTGATTGCCATCGACAAAGGTTATCACCCTTCTGTCGCCGCACCGGGTTACGAAATGTATTACTTCACCATCATTGTCGGAGAAAAAAGCAAATCTCTGGTTCAGTACTTCGACCCTCACCATGAGTATCAGGTACACACGATTCCAGGTATCAAGGACATGGTCGCCAAGTTCAAGTAACGCTTAGGGTTCATTGCCCCTAGTAATAACGGAGACAAGAATGCTAGTTACCCTGAATGACCTTATGCCAGAAGCCGCGTCGTCCCAAGGCGCAGTACCTTGTTGTAACGTGTTTGGTATTGAAGAAGCGCAGGCGATTATCGCAGCCGCTGAGGAACTGAGCCTACCCGCGATCCTCGCTGTGAACAAAGACATGGTGGATCTCGCTGGTGTGGAATCCATGGCAGGCATGCTGCTCCCCATGGCACGGGCCAGCTCTGTACCTGTGGTGGTTCACCTCGATCATTGCTACGAAGAAGCCATCGTGTACCGCGCCATTCATGCCGGATTTAGTTCGGTGATGTTTGATGGTTCACAATTACCTCTCAAAGAAAATATCCGTCGGACAAGAGCGGTGGCTGATGCTGCCCATGCTGTTGGTGTTTCGGTCGAAGGTGAACTTGGCTCAGTGCCTTATCAGGAAGGCCGTGACCATATCAAATCTGAATTTACCGATCCGGAAGAAGCACATATTTACGCCGAACAAAGCGGTATTGATGTGCTTGCGATTTCGGTCGGCAATGTCCATCGCATGACAAAGGCCGGTAGCCCAATTAATTTTCCCTTGCTTGATGAGATCGAAGCGGCCACCAGCTTGCCTCTGGTGATTCACGGCACCACAGGTATCACTGAAGCTGATCTTCGCGAACTCAAAACACGTCGAATCGGTAAATTCAACGTGGGGACGACGCTTAGAATGGCCTTTGGCAACGCAATTCGCGGAGCCATGGCAGAAGAACCGAATAAATTTGATAAACAATATTTCGCGGGCAAAGCCATGCCTGCGCTGAAGCAAGAAGCCATGCGAGTGCTCACGCTCCTGGCAGCAGACAAGGAGTGACGATGAGCAAGGCGTATAAAATGCTCGGACGGCGTTTAAGACTCGGCGTGATAGGCGGAGGGCCAGATTCCTTTATCGGTTCCATTCACCGCTCATCTGCCACCATGCATGAAGAGTTTGATGTTGTCGCGGGTGTGTTTTCCTCAAACCCGGAGCGCTCAATTGCTGCTGGTAAATCCATGGGTATCGCGCGTCCTTATGGCGACCCAGATGCCTTGTTTGCCGGAGAAGCTGCGGCGGATGAGCCCATAGATGCGCTCGCCATCATGACGCCCAACAACAGTCACTATGAGTTGTCATGCCGCGCATTAGACGCTGGATTCAACGTGTTCTGCGAAAAACCTCTCACCATGACTGAAGATGAATCTGCCGACTTGGTAAAGCGGGTCAAAATATCCGGTAAGCGTTACTGCGTCGCCTACGGCTACAGCGGTTATGCCATGGTGCGTCAAGCGCGTGAAATGGTCGCGCAGGGTTTGATTGGTGACATCACCATGGTGCAAAGCAATTACGTTCAAGGGCATTTAGCAGAGTTGACTGAATCTGAGATTGCTGGCTCTAACTGGCATATGAAGCCTGAACTTGCTGGCCCTTCATTGATCCTTGGTGATATCGCGACACATAGCTATCACCTGACCAGCTATGTCGCTGGTATGGAAGCCAGTTCATTGAGCGCAGACGTGACGGCATTGGTCGATGGACGCACAGCAGATGATTACTGCGGCATATTGCTTCGCTACCCCAATAACGCACGCGGCATCTTCTGGGTCACACAAGCCGCAGCTGGCGGTGTTCATGGTTTGAGCTTTACCATTTACGGTACCAAAGGCGGCTTGGAATGGCATCAAGAACAACCCAATGAACTGACAGTCCGCCCTGTCGATAAGCCGGCTTATGTGCTGACAAAAGGTGGTAAAGGTCTTTCAGGTGCGGGAGAGCGTGTTTCCCATGTCGCTATCGGTCACCCAGAAGGCTATCGAGAGGCATTTGCCAACCTCTACTACGACTTTGCCTCCAATATCGTTGATGATCTGACAGGCAAAACCCCAGAACCACTGAGCCTGTGGAACCCAACCGTTCAAGACGGTGCGTATGGCATGGCGTTTGTTTACGCAGCGGTGCGATCACGCGACAACGACGGTGAATGGAAACCACTTAGAGACCTCACTTAGTTCAATATCAAACACAAACTGTTTAACCTTGCGAGCAGGTAGCCAGTCGTCGGTCTGCTCGCTTTTTTTATCGTTTTTAGAACACTGCATAGACCTCTCCCACGATACATTAGCGAAGGACAATACACGGAGAGATACAATGGATAACAAGAAAGTGGCACTGTTTGGCTGGCACCCGGATGTGGTGAACTACGATAAATGGCTAGGTATGACAGCGGAAAAGCTCCGCGCGGCACTGGAAGGCGATCGCGATAGACTCCTTACCCTCGGATATGCTGTCGACCTGCACTACATCCGTGATGGTGAAACCGCTTTTGATGCGGCGACTGAAGCACTAACTGGCAACCATTATGACTGCGTGCTGATTGGCGCAGGCGTCCGTCGCGATGAAGACCATTTTCTGGTGTTTGAAAAACTGGTAAATGCAGTACATAAAGCGGCGCCACAAGCAACAATTTGCTTCAACACCAACCCAAGCGATACGGCAGATGCGATTAAACGCTGGACATAATATCCTAGGGTCTGCTAGCTAGACCCTTTTTCATCTTGTCACGGAGGACAGTATGTCGATACGCGCTACAAAAACAGGCTTCAATCCCGAATACAGTGAAGACGCCCCCTCTTTTGAAGATGTCACCGACCAGAAGGGTGTGTCTATTTTGGAGTTTGGTGCACCATGGTGTGGGCACTGCCAAGCGGCTGAACCCGCGGTAAAAGCCGTGCTGGAAGCAAAGTCTTTCCCTCACACCAAAGTGTACGACGGTAAGGGCAAGCCTTTAGGTCGAGCCTTTAAGGTGAAGCTCTGGCCAACACTGATCCTGCTTCAGGATGGGTTGGAAGTTGACCGCATTGTTCGCCCGATTCATGAAGACGAAGTGGAAGATTTGATTTCACAGGCGCGCTAACCGAGAAGAAAAATAAACTGCACCAGAACAATCAGGAACAGGATAAGGCTTAACCCTTTCCAGAAACGCAACGGGTCGCTTTCTAAAAGCGGCCTGTTTTCATTGGAAGATTTGAACGTGGGGTTAGGCTTCATCAAATCCTGTTCAAATTCAGAAAGCGCCTTATAGCGGGCTTCCGGGATCGGATGACAGGCTTTTTTGAGCGCCTCATCAAACCAATCCGGCGCAGTAGGGCAAAAGACCGTTGCTGGCACGTAGTTTTGACGGTGTGCCGCTCTGGGGTTGGAGGCATTTACTCCTTTGTAAGGCAGATGCCCGGTCAAAAGTTCGTAGACCGTCATACCCAGCGAAAATAAATCAGTAGAAAAATTGGCTTTGTTGCCTTTGAGGTATTCCGGTGCCGCGTAGTTTAAGTCACCGACTGGATACCCTTCTTCCTCACTCCCCATTAGCTCTTCCAAGCCCGCTGATTGCGCAGTGCCGTAGTCAATCAAAGTCACATTCATGTCTTTGTCGACCATGAGGTTGTCCGGTTTGATGTCGCGATGAACCACGGAAAGACGTTGAAGCACCCGAACCGCTCGAATAGCCCCTTTTGCCAGTGTACGAACCTGAGTGAGCGTCGGTGTTGGATTGTCTATCATCCATTGCCTGAGTGTGACACCTTCAATGTAATCGCAGACATGATAGAGGTATGGCGAATAACTCGATGGCGGGTGAATCTTCATCACGCCAGGTGATTTCACCTGTTCGCCAACCCATCCTTCCCGGACAAAGCCCGCAAGATAAACCGCATCATCCGCAAAGTTGAGCGATGGCATTTTCAACACATACTGACGGCCATCCAAGTCACTGCGCGTCAGGTAGATATGGCTCCGGCTTCCGCTGTAAAGCACCCTCGCCACGGTGTAGTGGTCAATCTTCTGTCCTTCTTTCAAAACAGGCGGAATTTTTCTTTCTGATAAATCGCGAAGCGCTTCGCCATAGGTCGCAGCGGGAAGCGAATCGACAGCTAACAACAGACAAGTGATGTTGTCATCGCTACCCAGCTTATAGGCGTCATCAACAACCGATGCTGCTAAGTGCTCGAGATCAGACGTGGTATCGGAAGCGTAGAGACGTTGGGCGATTTCCCGCTCTGTCATAGTGTCATGAATGCCATCTGTCGCGAGAAACAACAGATCACCACGCTCAAGTGCTACGGGCTGATAATCCACATTCAAGTGGCTATCAATACCCAGCGCGCGGGTTAAGTGATGTTGGGTTTTACTTTGGTAGTGTCGATGATCCTGCGTAATCTGGGTCAGCCTGTGCTGACGCCAAAGGTAGACGCGACAATCGCCGACATGAAAAACATGGGCAGTATTCGATTTCACAATCACTGAGCAAAAAGCAGCCACCATGGCACTGGCTTGCGTGCCTGCTTGTTGTCCATGATGGTAAAGCCAATAATTGAGAGATTTCATCACCTTGCCAGCGGCATCTTTCACTGGCCAGGTAATCGGCGTATCAAGGTAGTTGTTGACGAATTCAGTCACCCCCATTTCACTGGCTTTCTGACTGACTTCGCTGGTGCTGACACCATCCGCAATCGCCGCTACCACACCTTTGTGTTTCAGCTCGCTTGCCTTTTTTGGCGAGTAAAAAGCAAAAGCATCCTGATTGGGCGGCTTACGCCCGGCAACCGAGCTGCCACCTGCACGAACGATCAAACGGGAAGCTGCTTCCTGCGTCTCCCCGTTTTCGGTGCCGGCAGCGCCATACGACGCTGCCTGTTCATGAAACTCTGGTTTCATATTTATGCTTTCGCCACATCAATCATGGTGATTGAACCATCATCATTCACTTCAGCAATCTGGCCAGACGGCTCTTCCATAAAGAGTAGCGTCACAAAGCCCACAACTGCGGTGCCTGCAATGATGTAGAAGAAAGTGCTGTAATCAACTAGGGACAATATCGTCAGATAAGTTACTGCACCCACGTTACCATAAGCACCTGTCATACCAGCGATTTGGCCTGTCATGCGACGCTTGATCAGTGGCACAGCCGCAAATACTGCACCTTCACCGGATTGTACGAAGAACGAACAACCCATTGCCGCTACAACCGCCAGCCAAACTGGCCACGCGCTGTCGACTTGACCCATCACGAAGTAACCCAATGCCAGACCCGCAGTGAGGATCAACAGGGTTGGCTTACGGCCATATTTGTCCGACAACCAGCCGCCACCAGGACGTGACATCAGGTTCATGAAGGCATAAGCGGATGCCACCATACCCGCCACAACTGGCGTCAGCTCAAAGGTTTCAGAGAAGAACAGTGGCAGCATTGAAACCACAGCAAGCTCAGAACCAAAGGTCGCAAAGTACAGCACATTCAGCACAGCAACCTGCTTAAATTGGTATCGGTGAATTTCTGGCACCTCTTCTTTAAAAACGTGCTTATTCACTTTCCATACTTGGGAAGCATCAAACAGGTAGATGCCCGCAAGTACCGCATAGATACCGTACACGGCTGTGTCAGAGAACATGCCGATACCGCTTGGTGAAAGTTTCCAAGCCAGCAGTGCCAGTGCGCCGTACATTGGGGTTTTCATGAACAGCAGCAAGTAAAAGTCGCCTTTTGAGGTAACTTCCATAGCACCGCCGTTCTTTGGTTTGTAGTAGGTTGCACCTTTTGGCGTGTCCGTCACGTTGCGATAAAACACGAAAGAAAAAGCCAGGCTCATCAAGCCAGTGATACCCATAGCGTAACGCCAGCCATCTTCACCACCGAACATCACAGCCACGGTTGGCAAAGTGAATGCAGCAGCTGCTGAGCCGAAGTTACCCCAACCACCATAGATACCTTCTGCAGTGCCCAGTTCATTGTGTGGGAACCACTCAGACACCAGACGGATACCGATAACAAACCCTGCACCGATGAGACCCAGGGCAAAACGGGCAATGGCAGCCTGAACGAAGCTATCTGAGAGGGCGAAAACAAAACAAGGGATAGAACAGATAGCGAGTAGTAAGGAGTAGATTAGCCGCGGGCCATATTTATCCGTGAGCATGCCGATTAAAACACGCGCTGGAATGGTAAAAGCAACGTTGAGAATAAGCAGAGTTTTAATCTCTGCGGTCGTTAATCCGAGCGATTCTTTTACTGATTGCAGCAATGGCGCAAAGTTAAACCACACCACAAAGGTAATAAAGAATGCGAACCAACTTAAATGGAGAATTTTCATTTTTCCGGTAAAGGAAAATATATTGAACTTGTCACTAGATGACATTATTGACTTCCTCTTCAAACAAACAATCCCTGTGCCGTGATGTTTGAATCACAGCAAACTTAATTTGAAAATTTTTAACTTCCCCTGATTGGGTAATCAGGGGAATATACCCAAACCACCTGAAGATGCTCGAATTCAGAGGTCATCAATGCGTTCAATTCGAGGCAGATTTCGCGAGGAATAGTCATTCTATTTCCGCGGAATTTAACGAAGAAGTGGGCGCATTGATGGCCTCCCTTCGGGCGAGTTGACAGGCGTCGTGCTCTTTGTTGTCCCTTTTTGATGGAGGTGACTACACCTGCAAAGGAACGCCGCGATCACAACACCAGTCAAACTCGCTGAATCCTGCATCTTCAGGTGGTTTGGGTATAAATATTTAAACCAGACTCAGTTGCACAGCACCTTCATGACAACGTATCGGGTAGGTGGTGATCGATACGTTTTCGTCTTCCAGACAAATGCCGCTATCCAAGCAAAAATGCTGTTTATAGAGCGGTGAAGCGATCACTTTTTTGTCGCCTATCGAGCCAATCATTCCGCGAGAAAGCACATTGGCTTTTCCGATTGGATCATAATTATCAACGGCATATAGCAAGTCTGTTCGACCACAAAGAAATACCGCCACCTGCTTGTCTTCCAACAACGCGCACACGCCGGTGTTTTTGACCAAATCAGACTTTTCACAAATGGTTTTCCACTTGCTCATTGCTCTCTCCTTAACTTTCCAGCATGACGATATCGATATTTTGCGATGCAATTTCAGCAGGAATACGCTGACCACGAACGGTTTGGTATTTCAAACTCTCATCCTGCGCTTCGCTATTAATGAAATGTTTGAAACGCTTGAGTTTCTCCGGCGATTCAATCGTGGTTTTCCACTCGCATTGATAATTACCCAGGCTTGATGCCATTTCTGCTTCCAGCTCTTCACCAATGTTGAGCTTGTCTTCGATCACCACTTGACGCAGGTAGTCCAATCCTCCTTCGAGGTTTTCTAGCCATACTGATGTGCGTTGCAAGCGGTCTGCGGTTCGGATGTAGAACATCAACACGCGGTCGATGTATTTAATCAGGGTTTCACTATCCAGGTCTGATGCGAACAGGTCAGCGTGGCGCGGACGCATACCGCCATTGCCGCAAACATAAAGATTCCAGCCGTTTTCTGTCGCGATAATACCGATGTCTTTTGATTGCGCTTCGGCACACTCGCGGGTGCAACCTGATACGGCGAACTTCAGCTTGTGCGGCGATCTCAGGCCTTTGTAGCGGTTCTCGATATCAATCGCGAAGCCAACGCTGTCATCCACGCCGTAACGACACCAGGTAGAACCAACACAGGATTTCACAGTACGGACAGATTTCCCGTAGGCATGGCCGGTTTCGAAACCCGCATCGACCAGAATTCGCCAGATCTCAGGCAGTTCATGAAGTTGCGCGCCGAAAAGGTCTATACGCTGACCACCGGTCACTTTGGTGTAGAGATCGAACTGCTTAGCCACCTGACCAAGTACAATCAGTTTATCCGGCGTGATCTCACCGCCAGCCACACGCGGCACAACGGAATACGTCCCGTCTTTTTGCATGTTGCCGAGGTAGATGTCGTTGGTGTCCTGCAATCCCATGTGCTCTTCTTTCAACACATAGTCATTCCAGAAAGACGCCAGAATCGAGCCGACGGCAGGCTTACAGATGTCACAGCCCAGCCCCTCACCATGGCTGTCTAACAGTTCGTCGAACGTTTTGATTTTCTTGATACGAACAATGTCAGCCAGTTCCTGACGGGTGTAATGGAAGTGCTCACAAAGGTTGTTGTTTACCTCGTGGCCTAGTGCTGCCAGCTCCGCGTCCATCACCTGCTTGGCAAGCGCTGAACAACCGCCACATCCGCTTGATGCTTTGGTTACCTCTTTAAGATCTGCCATGTTGGTGCAACCCGCCACAACGGCTGCTTTGATGTCTGCTTTGGTGACGTCATAACAAGAACAGATTTGTGCTTCATCAGGAAGGTTTGCAACACCAGCCGCGCCAGAGTCTGAGGAAGCCGCACCGTCAGACAGAAGCAACACTGAGGGATATTCCGGCAGTGGCATGTCGTTCAACATGGTTTGCAGCAGAGTCGGATAGCTCTCGGTATCTCCGACCAGCAAAGCACCCAGCAGTTTAGTACCGTCTTCAGAAACGATAATGCGCTTGTAGATTTGCTCCACACTGTCGGCGTAAGTGTATGATTGCGCGCCAGGCGTGTTCCCTTGCGCATCACCAATACTTGCCACATCAACACCCAGCAACTTGAGCTTGGTGCTCATATCAGCGCCTTTAAAAGCGGCTTCTTCACCGCAAATATTGGCGACGGCCACCTTGGCCATTTGATAGCCCGGTGCCACCAAACCAAAGATCTTGCCCTGCCACAGTGCACATTCACCAATGGCGTAAACATCCTCTTCATTGGTCTGACACTGATCGTTAATCACAATCCCGCCACGCTCACCAATCTCAAGGCCAAACTCCCTCGCAAGCTCATCCTGCGGACGGATACCTGCAGAGAAAACAATCATGTCAGTTTCAAGCTCGGAGCTGTCCGCAAACATTAGTTTGTAACGTGAAGTGCTGCCTGCCGTAATGCATTTGGTGGCTTTTTCGGTGTGGACTTTAACGCCCAGAGATTCGATTTTCTCTTTGAGTAGTTCACCACCGCCCTCATCCAGCTGAACGGCCATCAATCTCGGCGCAAATTCCACCACGTGGGTGTCAACGCCCATACATTTCAGGGCATTTGCAGCTTCAAGCCCTAGCAAGCCGCCACCGATAACAACGCCTGACTCGCTTTGCTTACCAGAGGCTTCAATCGCTTCCAAATCTTCTATGGTGCGATAAACATGACAATGTGGCTGATCGTTACCTTCAATAGGTGGAACAAAAGGGTAAGAGCCAGTAGCGACCACTAACTTGTCGTAAAAAACTTCTCTGCCTTTGTCTGTAACAACGCAGTGATTTTCAGCGCGAATAGCGGTGACCTTTTCATTCAGGAAGTAAAGAACACCTTTTTCGTCGTAGGCTTCTTCACTGGTTAACATCAAATCATCAGCGGATTTCCCACTGAAATAGCCACTGAGCTGAACCCTGTCATAAGCCAGTCTTGGTTCTTCTGAGAAGGTCGTAATTTCAAAGGTGCCTTCAGCATTTTTGTCGCACAACTCCTCGATAAATCTGTGCCCAACCATGCCATTACCAATGACAACGATGCGTTTCTTTTCCATTGTTATTTCCTATGCAGAAAGCTTCTCTAGCTGTGTTTCAGCCTGAGAGATAAACCAGTTGAGCTCGTCAGCAAGTGTGACGACCTCACCCACCACAACAAGCGCAGGGGACTTGACGCCCTCTCCTTGAATGGTGGCTTCAATTGAATGCAAATCGGCGGTAAAAACCCGCTGCTGCGGGGTGCAGCCATTCTCAATAATGGCGACCGGCGTGTTGGTAGAAAGGCCATGCTGGCTAAGTGACTGAGCAATTTGCCCGACCCTCGACAAGCCCATGTAAAACACCAGAGTATGATTCAGCGAGGCCAGCGCCTGCCAGTTCATAGAGAGCTCTTTTTCCGCATGAGCCGTGACGAAAGTAGCCCCTTGAGAAAGGCCCCGATGTGTCAGAGGAATACCTGCGTAGCTGGTGCATCCTGACGCTGCGGTAATACCCGGCACGACCTCTACAGATATACCCTCATGGTGCAGCTCTAACATCTCCTCACCACCGCGACCAAACACAAAGGAATCACCGCCTTTTAAACGACAAATTGTTTTGCCGCGGCTGGCGAGTTCGATCAATAGCTGGTTGGTTTCACTCTGAGGAACGCTGTGCTTCCCTTTTGCTTTACCCACATACACCAGCTCGACGCCCTCTGGGATCAGTCCAATGATTTCTTTACTCACCAGTCTGTCGTAAACCACCACATCACTGTTTTCGATGCAGCGCAGTGCCTTAATGGTCAGCAAGTCCGGATCACCCGGTCCAGCCCCCACCAATGAGACGTGTCCTCGTTTGAAAGATGTAATTTTAACGGTGGACATCCATGCCCCTCATGTCGCGTTTAATTTATTTCGCTAGAGCAAATTGAGTGCCACTCGGCAGCTAGAGATTTAAAAGCCTGACATAACACCCTGTTTTTAATAATGATATTTTTATCGACTGACACAAAAGGACAGGAATGCAAAACAGCAGAGAAAGCAAAAATTCGCTTCGAAATAGTGCAAGAGAATTTTTGTAATGCACTATTATTGCGCAATTCATTAACAGAATTTTTTAGCACTACTTCAGTGAAAAATAATATTTGAAACTTTTCTCATACTTATTCATTGGTTTTCATTAAATAAAAACTCAAATACACAAAATCATATTTAACAATGAGTAGTTGGCGTGAGAGTTGCTTTATTCCACCCAATAGAGATAAGAGAATCTCAAGAGGGATAAAATGACTGAAAATAATGATTCCAGTTGGATAAAGTCGACGTGTGCATATTGCGGAGTAGGCTGTGGCATTGAGGCCAAAGTACAAGCGAATGGAAAACTGGAAGTTCGCGGTGATGAAGAACATCCGGCAAATTTAGGAAAGCTTTGTTCAAAGGGCTTAAAGCTGGGGGAAACCGTCACTACCCAAGGGCGCATGCTCTCCCCTTCCGTTCACGGCGAAGATTGCTCATGGGATGACGCGCTCTCCCATGTCGCCTCCACCTTCAGCGATACCATCGCCAAGTATGGGCAAGACTCGGTCGCTTTTTATGTATCAGGACAACTATTGACCGAAGATTACTATGTCGTCAACAAGCTGATGAAAGGCTTTATCGGCAGCGCCAATATCGATACCAATTCCCGGCTGTGTATGGCCTCTTCTGTCGTCGGACACAAACGCGCATTCGGCGAAGATGTAGTGCCCGGCAACTATGAAGATCTGGAGCTTGCTAACCTTGTGATTCTCACGGGCTCAAACCTCGCATGGTGTCACCCGGTTTTGTATCAACGCCTTAAAGCTGCAAAAGCACGTCATGGCACTAAGATCGTGGTCATCGACCCACGGGAAACAGCAAGTTGCGAAATTGCTGACCTTCACCTTCCATTATTCCCGGGCTCTGACATTGCGTTGTTCAACGGCTTACTCGCCTATATGGCCAAACTGAATCAGATTAATCAGCGATATGTCGATCAGCATACCGAAGGTTTTAATGGCGCATTAGAGCTCGCCAAGCGTTTCTCAAACATCACGTCTGTGTCTTTGGCTACTGGCCTCAAGACAGCCGATATTGAAACCTTCTACCAGTGGTTCCGCTCAACACCGAAAACCGTGACTGTGTATTCACAGGGTGTGAATCAATCCACCAGCGGCACAGACAAAGTAAACAGCATTCTCAACTGCCATATAGCAACAGGTCGGGTTGGTCAGCCGGGTTCCACGCCGTTTTCCATCACTGGACAACCCAACGCCATGGGAGGCCGTGAAGTTGGCGGTCTGGCCAACACGCTGGCCGCACATATGGAATTTGGTCATCCAGCACAATCAGAACTGCTCAGCGAATTTTGGGATACCTCTAACCTTGCGTCAAAGCCTGGCCTCAAAGCCATGGACATGTTCGAAGCGATTGAGACAGGAAAGATTAAAGCTCTCTGGGTGATGGCAACCAACCCGGCAGTCAGTCTCCCGGAAAGTAACCGGATTAATGCGATCCTCGCCAGTTGTCCCTATGTTGTCGTCTCTGATTGCGTTGAAAGTAATGACACTCTGAAGTACGCCCATGTTCGCCTCCCTGCACAAGGTTGGAGCGAGAAGTCAGGCACTGTCACCAACTCCGAACGCCGGATTTCTCGTCAGCGTCGCTTGTTGCCTACGCCAGGTATGGGCAAACCCGACTGGTGGATAGTCAGCGAAGTCGCAAAGAAAATGGGATTCGAACAGCAGTTCAGCTACCGCTCGGAACTGGATATCTTCAACGAGTATGCAGAACAAACCCGATTGGGAAATGAAGTCGGCAAGTCAACCGCACGTGCCCTGACGCTGGAAAGCGTTTCAGATATGACGCCAGAAAGTTATCAATCTTTTGCGCCTAGGCAATGGCCAGCAAAAGACGGTGTTTGCCCGGAACGTCTATTCGGCGATGGGAACTATGCGACGCCGAATGGCAAAGGCAGGTTTGTTGCTGTTGATTACAAACCACCCGCACTCTCTTTAAGCGAGCGCTATGGGCTTATATTGAACTCTGGGCGAATTCGAGACCAATGGCATACCATGACCCGCTCTGGGCTCTCTCCGTCGCTTTCAGAGAACGACAGCGTACCTCAGCTTGAAATTCACCCCTTTGACGCAGCCGATCGTGGAATTAAGGATGGTCATTTGGCGAAAGTCATCAGTAGCATTGGTGAACAAATCTTCATTGCTAAAGTGACCAGTACCGTTTCCGTCGGGCAATGCTATGCCCCTATTCACTGGACACATACCAACTGTTCAGATGGCAAGGTGTGCACTGTCATTCCTTCCAACACGGATCCGTTCTCCGGCCAGCCTGAGTTCAAAGCGACGCCTGTAGAGGTTAAATCGGTAAAAACCTATCTCGATGCGCAGATTGTTTCTAGATCCCCGTTGGATAAAACAAAACTCAATGCTATCCCCGCTGCTTTTTGGGTATCACAGCAATGTGATAGCGGTATCTTGTATTCACTCAAGCTAACCGTCAAAACATTGGAGTTGGAAGATTTGTTGGCTGCATTGATGGATGATGAACAGCCTACTCTGGTCACTGCATCCAGTGGCGAGGCGCAACGGGTGGTTTCTCTTCAGGCAGGAGAATTTGAACTGGCTGCTGCGATATATCCATCGTCGCTAGCCGGATCTCAACCGGATATTTCCCAGTTAGTGTCAGCCGAAGCTGAACCGGAAATCATGCATGGTTTTCTTGCCGGCACGCTGAAAGCAAAATCACGAACCATCTGCACCTGTAAAAAGGTCACCAAAGCAGACATTGAGAATGCCATCGATAACAGTGGCGTTTGTTCTGTGAAATCGCTGGGTGAGTCAACGGGAGCAGGAACCGGCTGCGGCTCCTGCGTGGCGGAACTGGAACAGTTTATTGGGAACGCAAAGCCGATTTCAATCACGCCGTATGAGCGTCAGGTTGAAAGCGCATGCGGCAAGTAGTCGGGCTTACTTGGCAAACAGCTTGCCTTCGATGTCTTTGAAGGCTTTGAATTCGAGCGCGTTACCGGTTGGGTCAAGGAAAAACATGGTGGCCTGCTCACCGGGCTGGCCAACAAAACGGATGTAGGGCTCAATCACAAATTCGACGCCTCTGGATTTCAATCTATCCGCCAGTTGTTGCCAGTCTTCCATTTCCAGCACAACACCAATGTGCGGAACAGGCACTGACTTGGCATCAACAGCATTGTGATGAAGCTTGAGTGTGTTGTTTTCACCAATATTTGGATCATGATGAATCACCAGTTGGTGACCATAGAGATTGAAATCGACCCACTCATCGCTGCTGCGCCCCTCTCCACAATTGAGGACATCCGCATAGAAACGTCGGGATTATTCCAAGTGTCGCACTGGAATGGCGACATGAAATGGGGTTAATGCCATGACTTTCTCCTTGTCGAACTACCTCTAACCAGCCTACGCCAAAAATAACATTGTCATTACCTTAAGGCTCGGAACAGGCACAAAAAAAGCACCCGAAGGTGCTTTTTCGTTTTAGCGTGAAGAGATTACTTCTTCTTGCGTTTGTCAGTGATTTCCCACTTACCGTCGATAAATAGACCCGTCCAGCCAGAAGGCTTGCCGTCATCTTCGGTACGCACGTAGTTCTCTTTGCTCTTACGGCTAAAGCGAACCACTGCTTTGCGACCATCTGGATCTTCTGATGGTGCATCTGCCAGATATTTGAACTTCTCAGGCAGGCGTTCTTTGAAACGTGCCAGTTCTTCAACCAAAGGTGCACGGGTTTCGCGCGATTTCGGGAAGTTACTTGCCGCCAGGAATAGACCTGATGCACCGTCACGAAGCACAAAGTACGCGTCTGAATTCTCACAAGGCAGTTCAGGGAAGTGAACTGGATCTTCTTTCGGTGGCGCGACTTCGCCGTTCTTCAGGATCTTACGGGTGTTCTTACAGGTTTCGCTGGTGCAATCCATGTACTTACCGAAACGGCCGTTTTTCAGCACCATGTCGGAACCACACTTGTCACACTCGACCACTGGGCCGTCGTAACCTTTTAGCTTGAACTCACCTTTCTCAACCACATAGCCATCACAACTTGGGTTGTTACCACAAACGTGCAACTTGCGGTCTTGGTCGATGAGGTAAGCATCCATCGCCGTTTCACACTTCGGACAACGTTTCTTCGCACGCAGCGCTGCGGTTTCAACGTCTTCTTCAAGAACGTTAACGATGCCTTCTTCATCCATCAGGTTGATGGTGGTTTTACAACGCTCTTTCGGCGGCAGTGCATAACCAGAACAACCGAGGAATACACCGGTCGATGCAGTACGGATACCCATCTTACGGCCACAGGTTGGACAGTCGATGTCGGTCATCACGATGCTGTTAGGCTTCATGCCACCTTCACCTTCTTCCAGCTCTGCTTTTTCAAGATCGCCAGTGAAGTCTTTGAAGAAGTTGTTGAGAACATTTTTCCAATCTTCTGAACCCATCGCGATTTGGTCGAGATGCTCTTCCATACGTGCTGTGAAGTCGTAGTCCATCAGATCAGCGAAGCTGTCATCCAGACGGTCTGTCACGATCTCACCCATCTTCTCTGCGTAGAAACGACGCTGCTCTACACGCACATAACCACGATCCTGAATCGTAGAAATGATCGCTGCATAAGTCGATGGACGGCCAATGCCACGCTTTTCAAGTTCCTTAACCAGTGCAGCTTCAGTGTAGCGTGCAGGTGGCTTGGTGAAGTGTTGCTTCGGATCCACTTTTTCCAATGACAGAATCCCGCCCACATCAACATGTGGCAACGTGGTGTCTTCATTTTTACCCATTGGACGTTGAACACGCGTCCAACCATCAAAGCGCAAGGTACGGCCTTTTGCTTTTAGGGTAAATTCGCCTGCTTCCACAGTAATGGTGCTGGAATCGTACTTCGCTGGCACCATCTGGCAAGACACAAACTGACGCCAGATCAGGTCGTAAAGACGATGTGCGTCTGGATCCATGCCCTGAAGTTCTTCAGCTTTCACATCCACACTTGAAGGACGGATCGCTTCGTGCGCTTCCTGTGCATTACCTTTTGAGCCGTACACATTCGCTGAAGATGGCAGATAGTTGTCACCATACTCAGAGCCAATGAAACTGCGCGCAGCTTCAACCGCTTCTTTACTGAGGTTGGTCGAGTCAGTACGCATGTAGGTGATGTAACCTGCCTCGTACAGACGCTGAGCCAGCATCATGGTCTTCTTAACACCGAAGCCCATGCGGGTGCTCGCCGCTTGTTGCAGCGTCGAGGTAATAAATGGTGCAGACGGCTTGCTTGAGGTTGGACGGTCTTCACGGTCAACCACTTTGTAAGTCGCTTTTTGCAACGCCGCCGTTGCTGCCATTGCCTGCTCTTCGTTCAGCGGTTTAAACGCTTCACGATTTTGCTGGGCGACAACCAGACGTAAAGCATTTTGGCTCGCCGTGGTGGTGTCAGTGTGAATGTCCCAATATTCCATTGGAATAAAGGCTTTGATTTCGTGCTCACGCTCAACCAGCAGCTTCACTGCAACTGACTGAACACGGCCTGCAGACAAACCACGCGCGACTTTTTTCCAAAGCAGCGGAGACACCATAAAGCCTACAACACGGTCGAGGAAACGACGTGCCTGCTGAGCATTTACGCCGTCCATGTTCAGCTCGCCCGGTGCTTCGAACGCCTGCTGGATTGCGTTTTTAGTGATTTCGTTGAACACAACGCGCTTGAAACGGCTTTCGTCACCGCCAATGATTTCCCGCAAGTGCCAGGCAATCGCCTCTCCCTCGCGGTCCAAATCCGTTGCGAGATAAACGTGGTCAGCTTTCTCTGCCAACGTTTTCAGTTCCTGCACGACTTTTTCTTTGCCCGGCAGGATTTGATAATTCGCTTTCCAGTTGCGGTATGGGTCAACACCCATTTTGTTAATCAGCGCGTTTTTATCTTTCTCTTTTTTGATGCGCTCTTTCTCTTCCGCACTCAACCCTTTGGTTGAAACTGGCGTTGCTTTTTTGCCGCCTTGCGCGGCACCGGTAGGCAGATCTCGAACATGACCTACGCTCGATTTAACGATGAAGTCTTTGCCCAGATATTTATTGATCGTTTTTGCCTTTGCCGGGGACTCCACGATAACGAGAGATTTACCCATAGTGACCCAATACGCCCTCGCGTTTCTCATTCAAAAAATTCATTCAGATCGCAGGCAATCGGTTAGCTTTCCAACTCCAGTGCCATGCTGACGCTTTTTTTAATATTGAGCGACTCGATCCGAATATCAACCAGTTTCTATCTAATTTCCCCTGATTGGTCGCTGCTTCCCCAGTTGTTGTTCATTTGTTAACAACAAGTCTGCACTATCAGGGAAATGTTGCCGTCTCACTTTATTCGTTGAGGATACCTCAGACCACTAGCCCTATAGCGCCGCACTTTTACCTCTATCCACATTGCTAAGAAAGCATGACTGAATGTGCAGTCTCAATCAGGCAAGCGCGCTAATCATTACCATTGACCGAAGCACCTTTACCATTTCGCTTCGAATTTTTCTGGCTTGGCTCACAATAAGTAACGGAAGCCGCAAAACAATGAGGCTTTGTTCAAACCTACTGTTTTTTCCTTTCCCGGCGCTATAATGCCCCTTCATTTCACTACCCGGATCGAGAGGAAAATGGCTGAGAAAACCCCCATCAGCGCTAACGATTTACTGATAATCGCAAACGAAATGATCCGTGAGCACGATGCTTACATCGAAGGCATGAACACTGACTCTGTCGAAGAAAAAGCCGGTGTCATGGTCTTCAAAGGGGAGTACTTTTTAGACGAAAACGGACTGCCAACCCCTAAAACCACCGCCGTATTTAATATGTTTAAGTACCTGGCACACCAGTTGTCAAAGCAATATACGATTCAGTAGTTTTATAAACTTAAATGACCTAAAAATGCTGGGTTCAGTGATAAAAATGCCACCTTTCGGTGGCATTTTTATCTTTAACCTTCAAAAACTGCTGTGTCTTTTTTCTCGTCCTGATGGATATCATCACCGCCACCAGAGCCCGGCTTCTGACCGCGTCCTTTCGGATCTGGGCCAAACTGATTTGGACCCGGTGTACCATCAAGAATACCTAACTCCACCAGCGCGAAGATAGGACCTACCAACGGCAGAAAAGTCACAATAATCCACCAAGGACTCTTGTTTCTATCTTTCAGACGTTTGATATTCAGCGCGATAGAAGCATAAATGGCAAACAGTGAAATCGCCAATGCCAGTGCATCAAGCACCACATTCCCGCCCTGATAGAAGAAAGTTGGCAACACCATAATCAATACCGGAACGCTGTACAGCCAGTAATCTCTGCGTCGCATCCGGCCTTCAAACGAGAGCAGTGCCCACTTTTGATTGTTCATTTTTACTCCTAAACGATTGGTCGCTGACCGCGGCTAATCCACTTCAGAAGCACACGGTCTAGCGCTTCTGCCGACGCACCGGCCAGTTTTTCTGCCAGTTTCTTGCGTTGAACATAACGCACGCCCAGCACATCTTTTTCTTTCACTGCCGACACCAGATAATCGTCACTGGTTCCAATGCTGTCAATTAATCCCAGTGGCAGTGCCTGATTGCCAAACCAATGCTCACCAGTAGCCACTTTTTCAAGATCTAATGATGGACGGTGGTCAGCAATAAAGTCTTTGAACAGTGTGTGAGTTTCTTCCAGCTCACTAACAAATTTCTCTCGTGCCTTGTCGGTGTTTTCGCCAAACATGGTTAACGTGCGTTTGAATTCACCTGCAGTCAATTGCTCAAATTCAATGTCATGCTTTTTAAGCAGTTTGTTGAAGTTTGGCAACTGTGCAATCACACCGATGGAACCTACTACGGCAAAAGGCGCTGCAACGATCTTGTCTGCCACACATGCCATCATATAACCGCCACTTGCAGCCACTTTATCCACCGCAGCTGTCAGCGGTATACCTGCTTGCTTGATGCGATCAAGCTGTGAAGAAGCAAGGCCATATGCGTGAACCATACCGCCACCACTTTCAAGGCGCACCAGCACTTCATCACCCTCTTTGGCAACAGCCAGAATTGCCGTCACTTCTTCGCGCAAAGAAGTTACTTCACGTGCGTCGATACTGCCTTTAAAATCCAAGACGAAAACATGTGGTTTACGGCTTTGTTCCAGCGTTGCCGTATCTGTCATTTTCTTCGCTTCGTTCTTGGCTTCTTTAGCCTTCGCTTTCTCCGCTTTTTTATCTGCTTTGTCGCGCGCTTTTAATGCCGCTTCATCGTAGAGATGCGATTCCATCGAATGCACTAAATCTTTATGTTTTTCAGTCAGGTTAGTGATTTCCAACTCACCTTTTTGAGACTGTTTTCCGCCAGCGCTTTTAGCAATAATAAGCACGACGATCACGGCGACTGCAAAGGTCAGCACTTTCGCCAGGAAAAGGCCGTAATCAAGCAAGAATTCCAAACTTAGTTCCTCGTTTATTGTTGTTTCTGTGTACTTTTATTGAGCACAGATTTATGTGAATCCCGTCATTCTACTAGACATGAATACCCAAACAACCTCGTATGTCGCTTTCTTTACATCACCAGGTTGTTTCTTCTTCCCAAGCAGCCTTAAAATGCGAGCTTACAACAGTGCCTTTCACTCGCATGATGACGAGTGGCAAGTTTAGCAGGCACGCAAGATCAAAATGAAAAGGATATTGTAACGTGGAGTATCAAGTAGCAGCCGACGCATTGAATGGCAAAGTGATTCTGGTTACCGGCGCAGGCGACGGTATTGGCCGCCAGGCTGCCATCAGTTACGCACAACACGGTGCAACAGTGATTTTGCTGGGACGCACAGTGAAGAAACTGGAAAGCGTTTACGACGAAATCGAAGCAGCAGGTTACCCGCAGCCAGCGATCATTCCACTCGATATGATGGGTGCAACCCGCCAGCATTATTTGGATATGACCGACACCATCGAGCAGCAATTCGGTAAGCTGGACGGTGTTTTACACAACGCAGGCATGCTGGGCGTGCTGAGCCCATTCGATCAAATCGAAGAAAAAGCCTACGACGAAGTCATGCAGGTGAACGTGAAAGCGACCTTCCTGATGACTCAGGCACTGATGCCTTTGATTCAAAAATCAGAAGATGGCCGTATCGTTTTCACCTCATCGACAGTGGGGCATTCAGGACGCGCGTTCTGGGGCACCTATGCGATATCTAAATTCGCGACTGAAGGTATGATGCAGGTGCTGGCTGATGAGCTCAGCAACACAACAGTGAAGGTCAACGCCATCAATCCAGGGGGTACGCGCACTAAAATGCGCGCCTCAGCTTTCCCTGCCGAAGATGCCAACAACCTTAAGACACCACTGGATATCATGCCACTATACCTTTACCTGATGGCACCTGAGGGTAAAGACGTGAATGGTCAGTGTATTGATGCTCAGCCGAAATAAAGCACCTAGCGATACCATAAAACGACAAAAGCCAGCATTTCTGCTGGCTTTTTTCTTTATATATTCCAAACCATTAACGTGGTTTTCTGTTTCCACCTGCCTTCTTCTGGCGAGTAGAAGACTGACCGGAACGGTTTGCGCCAGGCTTACCTGGACGACCGCCACCTGTGCGGGTGCGGTTACCGGCTGCTTGACCACCACGACGATTACGTGGCTTGCGGGTTTCACCAGACTCAACACGCTCTTCATAACGACGCACTGCACGACGAATCTTTTGCGCACGCGCTTTACGTTTCTTGGTTTCTGGGTCGATCATGGTTTCTTGTTCTGCACGCAGTTCTACCATCTCGCGAAGATAGTTCACATCGCTCAGTTCAAGCTCCATCCAACCGCCACGTGGCAATTCTTTGCTCAGGTAGATATCACCATAGCGAACACGCTTAAGACGGCTCACAGTAACGCCCTGAGTTTCCCACAGACGACGTACTTCGCGGTTACGACCTTCAGTGATCACTACGTAGAAGGTGTGGTTTGAACCTTCACCACCTGCGTAAACCACGTCTTCGAAACGTGCTTCACCGTCTTCCAGTTCAACGCCGCGAACCAGATTACGGACCATCTCTTCGTTAACTTCGCCGAACACACGAACCATGTATTCGCGCTGCACCTGACGGCTTGGGTGCATCAAACGGTTTGCCAATTCACCATCTGTGGTGAAAAGCAGAAGACCCGAAGTATTTGCGTCCAGACGGCCTACTGCAACCCAACGCGCGCCATTCAGGCGTGGCAGGCGGTCAAACACAGTGCGGCGACCTTCTGGATCGCTGCGGGTACACAATTCGCCTTCCGGCTTGTTGTATGCCAGAACACGACAAACTTGTTCAGAAGACGCAGAAATTTGCACATGGTGACCATCAACACGTACGTTAGCATTCAGGTCTTCCAAACGGTCACCCAGTTTTGCTACTACACCGTTAACACTCACTCGGCCAGACTGAATCATGCCCTCGATTTCACGACGTGAACCAAGACCTGCACGGGCCAGCACCTTCTGTAATTTTTCGCTCATTGACTAACTACCTTACTGTCGCCTTCACAGGCGTCGATGTCGGAAAGAAAACCTTTGGAGGCGCGACTGAGCGCGGATCTAAGGCAACGGCGTATTATGCCAAAATGCACACAATGACACCACATAATTTCACGGAATCGATAATGGCTGAATCTGGCAATTTTCGTTTGCACTCAGCGATTTTATTTAACTGAGAGTTTTCGCCCAATTGCCCCTCTTCTAGCCTATTCAAAAGGAGAGGTATCGCCTGTACCACGACGGAGAATTTCAGGCTCATCTTCGCTGAGATCGATGACTGTAGTTGGCTGCTCGCCCAGATAACCACCGTTAAGAATACAGTCGACGGCATGTTCTAACTGGTCGCGGATCGCTTCCGGATCAGACTCCGTGTGCTCATTCCCCGGTAAGATTAGCGATGTGGACATCATCGGCTCACCCAACGCCTCAAGTAAATCCAGCGCAATTTGGTTGTCCGGCACACGGATACCGATGGTTTTACGCTTAGGGTTCATCAATCGGCGAGGTACTTCTTTGGTCGCTTTCAAGATGAAAGTGTAACAACCCGGCGTGTTGTTACGAATCAGTCGGTAAGCACTGTTGTCGACGCGGGCGTAAACTGAAAGTTCAGACAAATCTCGACACATCAGCGTGAAGTTATGTCTGTCATCCAGTCGACGAATGCGACAGATTCGCTCAAGTGCTTGTTTGTTTTCCAATTGGCAACCCAGCGCATAACCAGAATCCGTTGGATAGATAATCACGCCACCGTTACGAACAATCGCAACAGCTTGATTGATAAGACGCGCTTGCGGATTTTCAGGATGCACGTAAAAGAATTGGCTCACACTTCCTCCTCATGAGGCATTTCTGCCTCGGCAATCTCGGGCAAAGACCAGTTTTCCCAGACTTCCTTACAACCTTTCGGTAAGTATAAGTTACGACCCAACTCCAGCCACGGTGAAGGGTAATGAAAATCAGAGCCTTGGGAACCGGCTAACCCGAACTGAATAGCATAGTCGCCCAGCAGACGACGTTCATTAGGCGATTGTTGTGGCTGTGCAACTTCCATTGCATCACCACCTGCATCAACAAAAACCTGAAGCAGGCGTTTCAACCATTTAGCGGTAAGTTTATACCGACCAGGGTGAGCCAGCACGGCTTGACCACCCGCTTTGTGAATAACATCAACGGCTTCCCGAATCGTACACCAGTTTGGTGGTATATAACCTGGGTTGCCGCGGGTCAGATATTTTTTGAATACGGCCTGCATGTTTTTCACATGCCCCTGCTCCACCATCCAACGGGCAAAGTGGGCGCGTGTAAGCGCAACATCGCCTGCCAGCGCTTTTGTACCTTCGAGCGCACCGGGCATACGCTGCTTTTCCAAGCGTTCTGCAATTTGTATTGCACGCTCATCACGGCGCGCTAACTGTTCAGCGATCAGTTTCAGTAACTCAGGAGACTCTGGATCGATATTGAGACCGACGACATGGATGTCTTTGTTTTCCCAAACCGTCGATATTTCAATGCCATTGACGATGTGTAATGGCAGATTGTCACGGGCGACGACTGCTTTGGCTTCTTCCAGCCCTGCAACCGTATCGTGATCGGTAATCGCAAGCACATTGACGCGAAAATCAACCGCGCGCTTGACCAAGTCTTCCGGTGTGAAGCGCCCATCCGACGCTGTTGTGTGGCTATGTAGATCAAATAGCATTCATTTTCTTCTATTTGTTGCTTGACTTCGCCAACATATACTAGTTAACTAGTACACGATTACTTATTCAAATGGATTTCGTCTTCATGGTACAGCATAACCTCATCCAACAAACAGCACTGATTAACTGGTGGTGGCACTCCCAATAGCGGGCGGTGTGATGAGTGATATCTCAAGGAAAGACGACACCAAGCCCGCATAATGCGGGTTTTTTTGTACCTATTTTTTCCCGGGAACTGGATTGGGAATGACAAGCTAAGGACTCAGATTATGATCATTGTGCTAAAGCCTCAGGCAACAGAACAAGAAGCAAAACACATCCTGAACAAGATTGAGAACGCTGGCTTAAAGCCACTTTACATGCCGGGTGTAGAGCGCATTGTTTTGGGCGCACTGGGTGATGAACGTGTATTACAGAAGCTTCACCTGGACAGTGACCCGCTGGTTGAAGAAGTCAAACCAATCCTGACCAAATACAAAATGGTGTCCCGCGAAGTACAGGCACACAACAGCGTGGTCCGCATCGGTAATGTGCCAGTTGGCGGCGACAAATTCGCGGTTATTGCAGGTCCTTGCTCGGTAGAATCAGAACAACAATTGATGTCTGTTGCAGATGTCGTAAAAGGTCATGGCGCGGTTGCCCTTCGCGGCGGCGCTTACAAACCCCGCACCAGTCCTTACGATTTCCAGGGCATGGGGGTTGAAGGCTTGAAACTGCTTAAACAAGCAAGTGAAGCCACTGGTATGCCAACCGTTTCTGAAGTCATGGAAGTCGGTCAGGTTGATTCACTGTGCGAATACATCGACTGCTTGCAAATTGGCGCGCGTAATATGCAGAACTACGGATTGTTAAAAGCCGTGGGCGAAACTGGTAAACCGGTCTTGTTAAAACGCGGACTTTCCGCCACTATCGAGGAACTGTTGCTGGCGGCAGAATATATCTATGATGCTGGCAACCCGAATATTATTCTCTGTGAGCGCGGCATTCGTACATTTGAAACAGCAACGCGTAATACTTTGGATTTAAATGCAGTCGCTTACATCAAGCAGCGCAGCCACTTACCAGTGGTCGTCGACCCAAGTCATGGCACCGGCGTGCGTGAGCTTGTCATTCCATTGTCTCGTGCGGCAGCAGCGGTAGGCGCCGACGGTATCATCGTTGAAAGCCACCTCAATCCAGCAGAAGCGCTGTCAGATGGGCATCAAGCACTGACAGGGGAAATGTTCGCGCAGTTAATGCAAGAATTGAAACCATTTGTAGAAGCAGCAGGGAGAACGCTGTGAAAAACCACGCTTTAAATAAAGGCGAACTCGACGTATTGAGCCTGGATGTGCCATACGTCGCTGCACCCACTGAATTGTATGCGGCGATCTGTCAGGATCGCCCACATAGCCTGTTACTAGAATCTGCCGAGATTGATTCCAAGCAGGACCTGAAAAGCCTGATGTTGGTCGACGCAGCAGTGCGTATCGTTTGTCGTGGCCGCACGGTTGAACTCGAAGCTAAGAGCCAAAACGGCCACAACGTGCTTGATGCCGTTGAAGCCGAGCTCGTCAGACAACAACTTGCTATCGAAAGTGAGCGTCAGCCAGAGCTGCTGACCTTACACTTTGCTGAAGAAAACCGCACACTGGATGAAGACGCCCGTCTGCGACAGCCATCTCCTTTTGATGCGCTGCGTTTGGTTCAGCATGCTTTCAAACTGGATGGTCTGCCAGATGAAGCATTGTTTGTCGGTGGTTTGTTCGCGTACGACTTAGTCGCGCAATTTGAACCGCTGCCAGAGGTTGAATCCGGTAACCGTTGTCCTGACTACCTGTTTTATGTCGCGGAAACCCTTTTGGTTATCGACCACCAGCGTCGCAAAGCCAAGCTTCAGGCAACCCAGTTTGGTGGTAACGAAAACACCGAAACCTACTTTGATTTGAGCCGCCGCTTACAGGCGATTCGGGAAAGCTGCCTCAATCCAACCGAAATGCCTTCTGCGAAGCAACTGGACAATGTTGATGTGGCCGTGTCCGTTAGCGATGAAGATTTCTGCAATGCGGTCGACGAGCTCAAAGGCTACGTGGTAAAAGGCGATGTTTTCCAAGTTGTTCCAAGCCGTCGCTTTACGTTGCCATGTCCCTCCCCGCTAAACGCGTACCTAAAACTCAAACAAGGCAACCCGAGCCCTTACATGTTCTACATGCAGGATGAGGAGTTCACCCTGTTTGGCGCATCTCCGGAAAGTGCGCTGAAATACAGCAAAGACACCAATCAAGTGGAAATCTACCCGATCGCAGGTACACGCCATCGCGGCAAAAACAGTGATGGTTCCATCAACCTTGATCTGGATGGTCGTATAGAGCTAGAGCTTCGCAACGACATCAAAGAAAAAGCCGAGCACATGATGCTGGTTGACTTGGCACGAAATGATGTGGCTCGCATCAGTGAACCTGGCACCCGCTATGTCGCTGATCTTCTTCAGGTAGACCGTTACAGTCACGTAATGCATTTGGTGTCGCGTGTTGTCGGACAGCTTCGTCATGATTTGGACGCTCTGCATGCTTACCAAGCTTGTATGAACATGGGTACCTTGACGGGTGCCCCGAAAATCCGTGCCATGCAATTGATTCGCGAGTTCGAGCAAAGCCGTCGCGGCAGCTATGGTGGCGCAGTCGGTTACATTACCGGTCATGGCGATATGGATACCTGTATCGTTATCCGCTCCGCTTATGTAGAAGATGGCGTAGCGCAAGTACAAGCCGGCGCCGGTGTGGTGTTTGATTCTGTGCCTCAGGCAGAAGCAGACGAAACCCGTGGCAAAGCAGCTGCCGTTCTTACCGCCATTCGCGCAGCACATACAGGAGCATAAGCATGAGCAATCAAGTCAATGCACATATTGTGCTCGTCGATAACTTCGACTCATTCACTTACAACCTGGTCGATCAATTCCGCTCACTCGGTTATCCGGTCACAATTTACCGAAACAGCCTGAGTGCAGACCAAATCGAACAGGCGCTGTCTGAACTCAACAACCCAGTGGTTGTGTTGTCGCCCGGCCCTGGTGCACCTTCAGAAGCAGGCTGTATGCCAGAGCTGATTCTAAAACTGAAAGGCAAAGTGCCCATGATTGGTATTTGCCTGGGTCAACAAGCGATTACCGAAGCCTACGGCGGTACTGTTGCTGGTGCAGGTGAAATCGTTCATGGCAAAGCGTCACTCATGACACACAACGGCCACGATGTATTTGGAAGCATCGAAAGTCCGCTGACGATTGCCCGATACCACTCTTTGGTTGCGACCAAGGTACCAGACTCACTGGATGTGATTGCGGATGTGGATGGACTGGTGATGGCTGTCGTTAACGACGCCGACAAAGTCGTGGGTTACCAATTCCACCCGGAATCCATTCTTACAACAAAAGGCGCAGACCTTTTAACCAATACCATTAACTGGGCTACACAAGCGCGCTGATCGACAAGGAGAGCATTATGGAAGCGATTATTAACAAACTTTATGACCAGACATCTTTGTCGCAGGAAGAAAGCCATCAGCTGTTTGATACCATCATCAAAGGCGAGCTTGACCCAATTCTGTTGTCAGCTGCGCTGACCGCATTGAAAATCAAAGGCGAAACGCCAGAAGAAATCGCGGGTGCAGCGTCTGCACTCACAGAAAACGCCAACCCATTCCCAACACCAGATTATGATTTCGCTGACATCGTCGGCACTGGCGGTGATGGCGCAAACACCATCAACATTTCAACCACCGCAGCATTCGTTGCCGCAGCATGTGGCGTGAAAGTCGCCAAGCACGGTAACCGCGGTGTATCAAGCAAGTCGGGTTCTTCTGATCTGCTAGCGGCATTTGGTATCGACCTGGCAATGAGCCCAGACACCGCACGCGGCGCACTGGATGACTTGGGCGTGTGCTTCCTGTTTGCACCTCAGTATCACAGCGGTGTTCGCCATGCGATGCCGGTTCGCCAAACGATGAAAACCCGCACCATCTTCAATTTGCTGGGCCCACTGATTAACCCTGCGAAGCCAACGCTGGAATTGATGGGTGTGTACGATAAGGCACTGGTTCGCCCAATCGCCGAAACCATGCTGAACCTCAACATGAAACGCGCAGCCGTTGTTCACGGCAGTGGTTTGGATGAGGTAGCGATTCACGGTGAAACAACGGTCGCGGAAATCAAAGACGGCGTGATTACTGAATACACACTGACACCGGAAGACTTTGGCGTTCAAACCTACCCGCTTGAATCCATCAAAGGCGGTACCCCAGAAGAAAACCGCGAAATCATTTCGCAAATTCTACAAGGCAAAGGCACCGACGCGCAGCAATCTGCTGTCGCTGTTAACGTGGCATTACTGCTGCGCCTGTTTGGACAAGAAGATCTCAATGCTAACACGCAAAAAGCGCTGGACGTAATGAATAGTGGTAAGCCATTCGAACTGGTTCAGCAACTGGCATCTCGGAGCAACTAATGGAAACGGTACTGGCAAAAATTGTTGAAGACAAAAAACAGTGGGTAGCGGCGCGTAAAGAGTCGCAACCACTAGAGAGTTTTATTAACGACGTCGTACCCAGCGATCGTAGCTTCTACGACGCGCTCTCTGGCAACCCGGCAAAGTTCATTCTCGAGTGCAAAAAGGCGTCACCGTCCAAAGGGCTAATTCGTGATGACTTTGATCTGAACTACATCGCGGGTGTTTACGGCAAACATGCCGCTGCGATTTCAGTGTTGACGGATGAAAAGTACTTCCAGGGCAATTTTGATTTTCTGCCGGTTGTTCGTTCGCAAGTGCCTTGTCCTGTGCTTTGCAAAGATTTTATGGTCGACACCTATCAGGTATACCTTGCGCGCCATCATCAAGCTGATGCCATTCTGCTGATGCTATCTGTGCTTAACGATGAAGAATACCAAACACTTGCAGCGGTCGCGCATGAGCTGAACCTCGGTGTGTTGACGGAAGTCAGCAACGAAGAAGAACTGGAGCGTGCGATTGCTCTCAATGCCAAAGTCGTTGGCATTAATAACCGCAATCTGCGTGACCTGAGCATCGACCTGAACCGTACCAAAGAACTGGCACCTCGCCTGCCTGATGACCGTATTGTAATTTCAGAGTCGGGTATTTATACCCACCAGCAAATCCGCGAATTAGCACCGTTTGCGAATGGCTTCCTGATTGGTAGCTCGCTGATGGCAGAAACCGATGTTGAGCAGGCGGTTCGCCGTGTGCTTTACGGTGACAATAAGGTATGTGGCCTAACCCGCTCGGAAGACGCCAAAGCGGCTTACGATTCTTATGCCAACTACGGCGGCCTGATTTTCGTTGAAAAATCGCCTCGTTATGTCGATTTAGAAGCCGCGAGAAAAGTGATGGAAGGCGCGCCGCTGCAATACGTTGGCGTGTTCCAGAACCACGATCTGAACCATGTCGCTGACACCGCAAAAGCGCTGGATCTGGCAGCGGTTCAACTTCACGGCGCTGAAGACAGCGAATATGTGAAACAGCTTCGTGCCGAGTTACCGAAAGGCACCCAGATTTGGAAAGCGCATGGCGTAAGCGACACGGCCCCTCGCATTGAGCCTCACGCTGACCGTAATCTTCTGGACAGCCGTGTCGGCAATCAAAGCGGCGGAACAGGAACACAGTTCGACTGGTCATTGGTACCGGATGAACAAAAAGAAAGCCTGATGCTGGCCGGTGGTCTGTCATCAGAGAACGCAAAAGAAGCTGCGCAAATCGGCTGTGCGGGACTCGATTTTAACTCGGGCGTGGAAAGCGAACCGGGTATCAAAGATAAAGACAAATTGGACGCTGCATTTACGGCGCTGAGAGATTACTAAGGACTGTTATGACTAAGTTGAACGCCTATTTTGGAGAGTTTGGCGGACAGTATGTTCCTCAAATTCTGGTTCCAGCGTTAGACCAACTGGAGCAAGCGTTTATTGACGCACAGAACGATCCAGCTTTTCAGGAAGAGTTTATTTCTCTTCTGAAAGAGTATGCAGGTCGCCCTACTGCCCTCACCCTTTGTCGCAACCTGACCAAAGGGACCAAAACCAAACTTTACCTGAAACGTGAAGACCTGCTTCACGGCGGTGCGCACAAAACCAATCAGGTGTTGGGTCAGGCGCTACTGGCTAAGCGTATGGGCAAAAAAGAAATCATCGCCGAAACTGGCGCTGGTCAACATGGTGTTGCTACAGCACTGGCTTGTGCCCTGCTGGATCTGAAATGCCGCGTATACATGGGCGCTAAAGACGTTGAGCGTCAAAGCCCGAACGTATTCCGTATGAAACTGATGGGTGCAGAGGTCATCCCTGTTTACTCTGGTTCCTCCACGCTGAAAGATGCCTGTAACGAAGCGCTGCGTGACTGGTCTGCAAGTTACGAAGAAGCTCACTATTTGCTGGGTACCGCGGCGGGTCCTCACCCATTCCCGACGATTGTTCGCGAGTTCCAGAAGATGATTGGTGAAGAGACCAAGCAGCAAATTCTGGAAATCGAAGGCCGCCTGCCAGACAACGTTATCGCCTGTGTGGGCGGTGGTTCCAACGCTATTGGTATGTTCGCTGATTTCATCGAAGAAACCGATGTAGGTCTGATTGGCGTTGAGCCTGCAGGTCTGGGTCTGGACACAGACCAACATGGAGCGCCGCTGAAACACGGAAAACTCGGCATCTTCTTTGGTATGAAAGCGCCACTGATGCAGGATCCAAATGGTCAGGTAGAAGAGTCTTACTCTGTGTCTGCCGGCCTCGACTTCCCATCGGTTGGCCCTCAGCACGCGCACCTGAATTCTATCGGCCGCGCCGAATACGTGGCAATTACCGATGACGAAGCGCTGGACTCCTTCCAGGAATTGGCTCGTCACGAAGGCATTATTCCAGCATTGGAATCTGCTCATGCTTTGGCGTATGCGCTGAAGATGGCAAAAGGAAACCCAGAAAAAGAGCAGCTGCTTGTAGTGAACCTGTCAGGCCGCGGTGACAAGGACATCTTTACTGTCCACGACATTTTGAAAGAAAAAGGAGTGATGTAATGGCTGCTACCTTGTCTCACCGCTATGAAGCGATGTTCGAAAAGCTGGATGCTAAAGGTGAAGGCGCATTTGTTCCTTTTGTCACCATTGGCGATCCAAATCCAGAACAATCACTGCGTATCATTGAAACGCTGATTGAAAATGGTGCTGACGCGCTGGAGCTGGGCATTCCGTTCTCAGATCCACTCGCCGACGGTCCAACCATTCAGGGCGCCACTATTCGTGCATTGGAATCTGGCACTACACCAGACAATTGTTTCGGCATTCTGAAGGAAGTGCGTGAGCGTCATCCTGATATTCCAGTTGGCCTTCTGATGTATGCAAACCTGGTTTTCGCCAATGGTGTCGATAACTTCTATGCCAAGTGTGCAGAAGCCGGTGTGGACTCGGTACTGATTGCTGATGTGCCAGCAGGCGAATCTGCCGAGTTCCGCGAGTCCGCTGCGAAACATGGTGTCCACGCTATCTTTATCGCACCACCGAACGCGAACGAAGAAACCCTCAAAACCATTTCTGAACTTGGCGGTGGCTACACTTACCTGCTTTCCCGTGCTGGTGTTACTGGTGCAGAAACCAAAGCCGGTAAGCCAATTGAACACCTACTCGCTCAACTGTCGGCATTCGATGCACCTCGTCCTTTACTGGGCTTTGGTATTTCAGAGCCTGCACAGGTGAAAGAAGCAATTTCTGCAGGCGCCGCGGGGGCGATTTCAGGTTCAGCGGTGGTGAAAATCATCGAGCGCAATGTTGCTGATGAAGCAAACATGCTGAAAGAGCTTGGCGAGTTCGTTGCAAACATGAAAGCCGCAACAACCAAGTAAGACGAAGCCGTCCCAAATCTCCGATATTAAAGGCCATCATCCGATGGCCTTTTCTTTTCTCTGGCTCCTTTGCGTTTTAACTGCCGGAAGTTTTCGGTAAACTTTGGGTCTTATTGAGCAAGCCTAAAGCTCTGCCACAAGGATCATCATCTGAATGAAACAGCTTCTCGACTTTATCCCGCTCATTATTTTCTTCGCGCTTTACAAGATGTACGACATTTACACGGCAACGGGAGCGCTGATTGTCGCCACAATCATTCAAGTCGCCGTTACCTGGGTGCTCTACAAAAAAGTCGAGAAGATGCAGATTGTAACGGCGGTATTGGTGGCTGTTTTCGGCGGCATGACGCTGTTTTTCCAAGATGACAATTTCATCAAATGGAAAGTAACGATCGTTTACGCCCTGTTTGCCATTGGGTTGATGGTTTCTCAGGTTCTGGGGAAACCACTTATCAAAGGTATGCTTGGCAAAGAGATCACCCTGCCAGACAATGTGTGGCGAAACATCAACTCAGCTTGGGTTGGTTTTTTTGCAGCGTTGGCGGTGCTCAACGTTTATGTCGCCTATCAGATGCCACTGGATGTTTGGGTGAATTTCAAAGTGTTTGGTTTGTTAGCATTGACGTTGGCATTTACCATGGTGAGCGGAGTTTACATCTACAAGCACATGCCAAAAGAAACCGATTCAGAAGAACAATAAATCGCACTTAAAAGATTAGGTTCACCCTTTTTCAATTTCATTTCCCGGAAGTCGTATCATGTCGGAAACGAATAATTGCCCTCGCGGTCAACTCTTACTGCGAACGCTTGCTATGCCCGCTGACACCAATGCTAATGGTGATATTTTTGGCGGTTGGATTATGTCCCAGCTTGATTTAGCTGGTGCCATTTTGGCGAAAGAGATCTCCCACGGTCGAGTGGTTACCGTCTCTGTTCAGGAAATTGTGTTCAAAACCCCTGTCTCAGTGGGCGATGTGGTTTGTTGTTACGGTGAATGCACCCGCATTGGCCGCACTTCTATGAGTGTCAGCCTGGAAGTCTGGGTGAAGCCCGTGGCAACAGACGGCATTGGTACCCGCCGCAAAGTCTGTGAAGCAACGTTCAATTATGTAGCTATTGATGGTGACGGGCGCCCAAGACCGATAAATAAGTCATAAATCAGAAAAACTTGCCTGCGCAATCGTGTAGCCTTGCATACAATAGGCCGAAGACACTAGGCGAGAAAAACTCGGAGAAAGCACGGATGTGGTACGTCATTTTTTCACAAGATGTTGAAAACAGTTTGCCGTTAAGAATGCAAGTGAGGGAACAACACCTCGCCCGTTTACGCGATTTGGAGGCTCAAGACCGTCTTCTGGTGGCAGGCCCAAATCCAGCTGTCGACAGTGAAGACCCAGGCGAAGCGGGTTTCACTGGCTCAACCGTGATTGCTAAGTTTGATAGCTTGGAAGATGCCAAAGCATGGGCAGATGCAGACCCTTATATCGAGGCGGGCGTCTACAAAGACGTTATCGTGAAGCCATTTAAAATAGTTTTGCCCGCGTAATTTCAGCGGCAGATTAAACGCACAGGAATGTTCAATGCGAAAGACTCTCAAAACAGGACGTATCGCGCTGATGAGTGCCGCAGCACTGGTGCTTTCGGCCTGTTCAAGCACTTCAGATCTCGAGATAGCGGAATCCTTCGCTTCACAGCGTGCAGACATGCTGAGCAAACTCGTACCGATTCAAATGAACGGATACAATTTGATACGCGCAAAATCTAACAGCACTGAAATTGAACTGACGTTGCTGTATTCAGGTAGCGGTGATGTTGCACCCGCTGCGCTGGCTGAAGGTTTGGAGAAAACCTATTGTACGGATAACGAAATCTATTCGCTGATGGAAAAAGGTGTGCACTACAAACTGCTTTTCCGCGATGCACGCGGACGCCCAGTTCTGGATCGAACCATTCGCAGTGAAGATTGCGAAAAACACCTATAAAACAAAGCCCGCAAACGCGGGCTTTGTTATTTTTGTATCTCAAAGCCGAGGATAAATGACATCACTTTCTCTCTCGGCATTTCGCAGGGTTTCAACGACCAGATATCATCAACAAGATACAAGTTCCCACTGATAAATTCAGACCCCGCCAGTGACTCTGCGTAAACTTTTACCGCATGTCCGTTGCTGTAGCGCTTCACTGAAAGTCCCCAACGCTCACCTTTATACCGAACGTCATGATGGCCTGAGTCTAGTGTTTCTATCCGTTGGAAAGCATCCATAGGCTTTAAACGTTATTTAAACCATATGTTTAAAGTGCATCACTTTCAGCGCACTGTCAGTATCAATATCTTCAAATTCCGGTGGATTGATAAGACGTGAGACAAAAGCAAACTCAGGAGCCAACTCTGTCATTTGTTCTGTCAGGAATTCAGGTTTCACGTCTGGCGCGTTAACACAAGCCAGCACATCACCACCTTCCGAAACCAATTCGGGCAAACGGCGCAGAATTTTCGCGTAGTCTTTGGTCAGTACAAAGCTGCCTTTCTGGAATGAGGGCGGGTCGATTATCACCAGATCGTAAGGACCAAACTTCTTCACCTTGCCCCATGATTTAAAAAGCTCGTGGCCTAGGAAACTTACCTTGCTCAAATCGTGCTGATTCAGGTGATGGTTTTCTCGGCCTCTAGAGAGCGAAGATTTCGCCATGTCCAGATTAACGACTTTTTCTGCGCCACCTTCAATCGCAGCCACAGAGAAACCACAGGTGTACGCAAACAAGTTCAATACGCGTTTGCCGGCTGCATTTTCTTGCACCCATTGACGACCAAGACGCATATCCAGAAACAGACCGTTATTCTGGCGCTTACCCAAATCCAACTTGTAGTTAAGGCCATTCTCAACCACTTCAATCTGGTTTGGCATTTCGCCCACCAAGGTTTCGGTTTCTGAGCCTTCACGGTCGCGATGCTGAAGAATGACCGTCGTACCTTGGCATTTCGTCCACACATCACTTGCTACCAAAGCGTTTATACCTTCTTGCAACGCTGCATAGAATTCACTATCTGATTCTTTGAATATAGCAATCTGAAGCACGCCTTTACCCAGCCAATCTGCGGTTAGTTGCTCTAAACCCTCGTAGCAACGCCCACGTCCGTGAAAAACGCGGCGTACCTCTTGGTTACACTCAGCAAGGCGAGTGCTAAGCACTTCAAAAAATGTAGGCAGTGCAGCCGCTGTCATCATTGATTTGTTTCCTTTACAGCGTCAGCGAATACATTTTGTTCCACTATTTGGCCGCTCAGTTGCAGGTTATAGAACTCACAATTACGGCGGTTACATCCGCGCGACTGTTTCTTTCTCAATTGACGGCGAAAATTAGCCAGATTCCAGTAACGACTGGAAGAACCTGATTTTCTCAACGTACTCGTTTTCTTTTGTTTCAGTGCCATGCTCGACTCCATACTACTTCCATCCTTGGAGTACTGAATTGCTATTTTTGGTGCGGCAGCTTCGGCCAGTTTAACGCTTCCGGTGTTTGCCATTCTTCTGGCAACTCCGGCCATTCGTTTCCAATGCTCGGCATTTGTTGGAATGAAAATACCTCGCCACCGTGATTGAATCTAAGCCCAAACGCATGAAGGTATCCCCTGTCAGCCTCTGCCCCGCTGTAAGTTACATCACCAAGAATTGACGACCCTACACTTTTCAGTGCCACACGGATCTGGTGGGTTTTTCCCGTGTAAGGCTTGCAAATAAATAAGCGCTTCCCTTCACCACCTGAAGTGGAAAAGAACTGGGTAATGGCAGGATTGGTTTTGGTAGATAGAAGCTTCCACATTGAGCGGCGGCTTTTGGTCATATCACCAATAATGGTGCCCTGCTTTTTACCCGGCTTCTTTGCAGATAATGCCAGATAAAACTTCTGTACCGTTTTGTTGGCAAACATGGATGAAAGTTCAGAGGCGGCTTGCTGATAACGTCCAAGCAAAAGTAGGCCAGATGTCATTTTGTCCAGTCGATGGATCAGGTAGAGCTTTTCGTCGCCCGTTTGCTTTGCGACAGCGGCGAGAAGTGGCTGTTCATTGTCGTCTTTGTGGACACTAATGCCGGGATGTTTATTGATGACCAGAAAGTCATCATTTTGAAAAACCAGACTGAACATGGGTAAACCTGTCGCTGCAGAAAAACAAGCGCAGAGTGTAAACCCTATCGCCCCAAATTTCTCTAATCAGAAAAGAAAATCCCCGGTATTTACCGGGGATACGAGGTTGAGTTTGCGCTTGGTGAGGATTACTTAATCAAAGGCCATAAGAAAACCAGCGCCATCAGGATTGGACAAATCACGCGCACATAGGTTGGCCACACTTTCCAAAAGAGGCTATCTGCCAATTCCGGGTTACCTTGACTCAGTTCTTCCAACACTTGGTTACGTTTCCAAATCCAGCCCGCAACCAAAGCTACAACAAGACCAATGATAGGTTGCATGTATTCGGTAGTAATACTGATCACCAAACCAAATAGTGAACCAAAATTAAAGATGATAACGGTGGATAATAATGTAATTGCACCACCAATCCACCACGCTACCGTCTGACGGTTTTTGTTCAATTCTTCGGAAGCACAGGACACTGGCACTTCTAGCATAGAAATAGAAGAAGTCAGTGCAGCGATAACCATCAGGGCAAAGAATGCGACACCTACAACCAATCCTGCACCACCCATGGTGTCAAACATTGCAGGTAGCACACTGAATACCAGCGTGTCACCGTCGAGCAGACCACCCGCATCGTTGTATATCTGTACACCATTGTTCTGTGCGACAAACATCGCAGGGAGGATCAAAAGGCCTGCAACAAAAGCAACACCGGTATCCAACAAGGCAACTTGCGCGGCCGTTTTAGGCAAATCCGCATCTTTTCGAAGATAGGAACCGTAAACCATCATGACACACACACCAATAGACAGAGAGAAAAACGCTTGGCCCATTGCGCTTATTATTAACTCTGAAGAGAAATGAGACGTATCAGGCATGAGGTACATTTTCAACCCATCGGCAGCGCCGGGTTGAAATAAGGTGTAAGCAACCATCAGTATAAACAGCACAAACAGCACCGGCATCAACCGGCTAGACCATTTCTCAATGCCATCAGCCACGCCATTGCGGACAACAAGAATTGTCAGCAGCATGAACATTGCCATCAGAACGAGATTACGCTCATTGCTGAAGCCTTCCAACCAAGCCGCTGCCGCATCTATTCCCACTGCACTTAGCAACGGACCCACGAGAAAGCCGAAGAACCATCCAGCAACAATGGCATAGAAGCTGAGAATACCACTCACGCCCAACATACCGGCTATACCCACCACACAGCCAAGTGCTTTTTGTTTTGGTGCAACAGAAATCAGGGAGCGAATAGGGTTAGATGCACCGTAACGGCCAATTGTCAGTTCAGCCACCAGAAGTGGATAAGCCAGAATAAATACCATCGCGAGGTAGGTCAGTAAAAAGACGGCACCACCATTGCTCGCCGCTTGTGTAGGGAAACCCCAAATATTGCCAAGACCTACCGCAGAACCTGCGGCGGCAAGAATAAAACCTAAACGGGAAGAAAATTGGGCTCTATTACCGCTTGCCATAATTACTCTCTAATAATTTTTGATGTTGTTATACCCAATTCGTCCCTGACAGCCGTATTCAGCGAGAGTTAACTGGGTGGTTCTTTTCCTGGTAATGTTCGACCTTCCTTGGAGACGATCGCCAACCTGTAAACCTATAATTACAGAACTCGAAACTTCGGCTTTATGCACAGGCATGGCAAGTAAACCAGTTTGATAATAAAATTTGAAGCGATCGCGCTATATTTTTCGATCAACTAACATATTTCCCTAAATTTAACTCCCATCTTATTACTTTATAAACACTTAGTGACAAACAATTTTTAACAATTGTCTAATCAGGCGACGAAATACTTCTCTTCTGCCTCGTGATTGGGAATATGCAATGCTAAATACAGTGCATACTTTTCTTGATCACTCTATATTGAGGTTTGATTTGAGCTAAGTGGATTGAAATGGAAAAGATTTATCAGTTTTTGGTCTGGGCAAGTGTCTTCTTTTACTGGCTTCTTATCGCTGGTGTGACTATTCGTGTAGTACTTAAACGTCGCGCTCTCGGTGTTTCTATCGCTTGGCTGATGATCATCTATATCATTCCGATTGTTGGCGTGATTCTCTATCTACTGTTTGGTGAACTTAACCTAGGAAGAAAACGAGCAGATCGTGCGAGAGCGATGTTTGCGCCATATGGCAAATGGCTGGAAACCATCAACGAATGTGAAGCCCACCGCCCTCAACATTTAAGCTTCCTTGCCCGCCCTGTTCATGATTTGTGTTTGCAACGAGCAGGGATCCCTGCTTTGGCGGGTAACCAGCTATCTCTCTTTAACGAAACCGCAGACATTCTCCGTAACATCGCACAGGACATTAGGGAAGCGGAGCACTCCATCAATATGGTGTTCTATATCTGGCATCCTGGCGGCCATGCAGATGACGTTGCCAAAGCGGTGTGCGACGCTGCACGGCGCGGGGTGACCGTGCGTATTCTCCTTGATTCTGCTGGAAGCAAAACCTTCTTCGGAAGCCATTGGCCAGATGCGATGCGTAAAGCCGGCGTGGAGTTAATTGAAGCTTTAGCAGTGAGCCCAGCACGTATGTTCCTTCGAAGATTGGATATACGCCAGCACCGCAAGATCGTTATTGTCGATAACAAGATTGGCTACACTGGCTCGATGAATCTCGTCGATCCTCGCTTCTTCAAACAAAATGCGGGCGTCGGGCAATGGGTCGATATTATGGTGAAAACCGAAGGTCCATCCGTACCGATCCTCAATAGTATTTTTGCCTGGGATTGGGAAGTCGAGACCGGCCTACGTTACCTACCTGATTTGCCAGAATGCAGTCTGATTGAAGAGCACCTCCATGCTAAGCATTCTGTACAGGTTGCGCCATCCGGTCCAGGTATGCCAGATGGGATCATCCAACAAGTATTAATGCTGGCAATTCATCAAGCTAAGAAGAGCCTGACGATCACAACCCCTTACCTAGTACCCAGTGAAAGTTTACTCAGTGCGCTGCAAACCACAGCACAACGTGGCGTCACAGTGAATATTATTATTCCGGCAAAAAATGACAGCCTGATGGTGGAATGGGCCAGTCGTTCATTCTTTAATGAACTATTGAGAGCAGGAATCAACATCTACCGTTTCAACGGTGGATTGCTGCATACAAAATCTGTCATGGTGGACGAAAATTTCTGCCTGATAGGCACTGTAAATCTTGATATGCGTAGCCTATGGCTTAATTTTGAACTAACACTCTGTATTGACGACCCTGAGTTTTGTGCTGACTTGGTTTCTCTTCAAAATGCCTACATGGCAAACTCATCCTTGGTAGACAAAAAAGACTGGTCACAACGCTCTGTATTCAACAGACCAATCGAACAGTTCTTTTACATGTTCAGTCCATTACTCTAAATTTACTTTCATTTTGACAAACGAATGCATCTAAATGGAAGAGTGCCATTAAATTCACTTTTGTAGAATTGGGCCTAAAGGCTTGTTATAAATTTGTTCTAAAAGAATTAAAAAGGTTACGACTCATATTAATTCATAAAGTTTTACAAAGTAAATTAATGCTATGCGTAACTATTTCCCCTTTATTTGTGGCCACTTTTTGACCTATTCGAATAAAATAACATCAAACTATCGCGTGATTATAGCCACAGCTTTTCAATCTAACTCTCAAAAAAATGTATAATCTTTTATTTTTCATGACGTTATTCTTGATTAATAAAACAAAATCATATTAGTATATTCTTATAACACAACCACCTAAGAAGTTAGACTTTATTTCTACTCTAGTTGTAATATGCCTCTCACTTATAAAGCTAATAAACTAGTGATAATCGTGTATATTCAATCGGAACTGAGTTTTTTATGCCGACTCGTTGCTCTCAAATCAGCCAAACGCCATCATGATTGGTTAGAACAACAAGGAGTGACATTAAGTTCTGAACAGGCAATAACTATTGCAGCGGTAGCAGATCAAGGCGAATTGCGTCAGGGTGACTTAATGGGTTTACCTTATCTAGCCAGCGAGAAATCGAAAGTTAGCCGGATTGTGCAAGGCTTAGTGATGGAAGAGTACATTGATCGTCGTGATGACATTCATGACCGCCGTTCCAAAATTCTGACACTATCAGAAAAAGGTCAAATGATCGCTGACATGATGTCTCAGGCAGAATCTAACAATAAGCTACTCCTATCTTCATTACTGTCCAATGAGGATATGTCTTCATTGCATAAGGCACTGGAAAAAATCGCCCGCGCGATGTAAATTCCCTAAAACCCGAGCCCCGCTCGGGTTTTTCTTTTATACCACTCAGACCACCAGATAAAATCCTTCAAAATTACCGTATTAAGTACGCGAAAAAAAGATCTTTTTACGCATCAGTACCTTGATCAATGTTTACGCTTTTTTATACGCTTTTTACCGATCTATATACATCTAGTTGACTACACTTGAAGTGCGGAATGGGACGCAGCTGAGGGGTGGTATATGTTGGCTCGACACAGAAATTATTTGTTAAAAGACACCAAGCAACTACATGCTCATGTTCAGGTAAATCCTACCGGCCTGATCGAAATTGAGATAATAGAGAAAAGACAATGTCATGCCGCAGAGTTCGAAAACCTACGTTTCGAGCGGAGCGGCAGAGTAACGAAGCTGGTATGCAAACATACGTCAAACGGCAAACCGGTCCATTGGCAATTACCTCTTGCAAATGATGACGCCAAGGAACTGGAAAATCTCATTGAAGAAGCCACGGAAGAGCTTGAGATTCTGATGAGAGATTTATAACAAACTCATAGTGCGAAAAGCCTTTTTAACGCTGCTCAGTCAGCGTTTTTTCTTTTTACAAAGTGTTAATTCGGCATAAACCCGATTCGCCCTAATGGCGCAGGGTTCTACGAGAATCTTCAGATCATTTGGGTATAATAACCTTCTGTTTCACAACGGCTTAACCTCACATGTCTAAAGATATTTTTAATACCATCGACCTTAATCTTCTCAGGTTTTTTCTTGTCTTGTTCCAAGAAAAAAACACGAGGAAAGCCGCGGAGCGTTTGTATGTAACACAACCTGCCGTTAGCCAAAACCTTAAAAAGCTCCGTCACTTTTTCAATGATGAGCTTTTTATAAAAGTCCCAGAGGGGCTGCAACCAACATCCAAAGCGGAAGAATTAGCCGCAAAAATTATTCCGGCTTTAAACGACCTCCAATCTTCTTTAAATGAACTGGAAGCGTTTGAACCTCTCACCCTGAAGAAAAAAATCAGGATTGCATTTGCCCCTCAAGCCATGATACGTCTGTCTGGCACTTTTATTCTTGAGCTCAGGGAAAAAGCTCCCTTCCTCGAGGTTGAAGTTGTTAATTGGACTTCCTCTACTATTACAGACATTGAAAGTGGCCAACTTCTAATGGGTATTTCATATGGCATTGATGTTAAGCCTAAACATATCCGGGAGCAGAAGTTAGTCGACCTCACGGGTTGTTGCGCGGTAAGAAAAGACCACCCAATTCAATCAAAATTCGCGACACCGAACGAATTTTCTAAGTACGAGCTTGCCTCTCTTTTCATCCCTGGTTGGAGTGAAGACCTTCCCGTTGCTGCCAAGAAGATGAAAGAACTATCCCTTCCTTACAAAGTTGGCTTTCGCTCTGCCTACCCGATGGCGATAGTCGATGTTTTACATAAATCAGACATGTTTTTCGCTACCAGTAATCTCTTTCCCTTCAGTTCATACCCTTCTCTGCGCCGTATAGATATTGATACCGAAGATTTCGAATTAACCTACTCACTCAATAGTTTCTTCCACCAAAGAAACGGTAACGACCCTCTAACTCTATGGCTCAACAGCCTTGTAAAAGAAGAACTGGAACTCGCTATCCAATAACCAGACCTAATCACCGACATAACTGCTGCTAATTGGGGGTTATCACATTAATCCCCTATTCTGGTCTCGCCACTTAAGGACTGGCTCACGTAATTAGCAAGGATGCTCCCTTATAAAGAGAGCAATCATGAAAAAAGCAGTGTTAGCAGGTTCCATCTTCCTCCTTCCTCTAAGCGCATTGGCCGCCGATTTCTCAGGCCACCGAGCAGGCGTTGGCTTTAATAGTGCTGATATTGAGAATGTTTATGGTGACCGCGTTGATTGGGGTAATGGTTTCAAACTCGAATATGGCTATAACATTAAACGAATTGTTGGTGTCAACGTGTCATATAGCAACACAAGCGATAGAGTCGAACTCATCACCGATGGGAAACGATACGGTACGAACTTGAAAACCAATACATACAAGTTAGATGCGGATATCGGCTATACCTTCGATCTCAATCAATTCCATGTAAAACCTTACGGTGTCATTGGCCTTGCAAGCTACAAAGACAAGTACGAATTTCATGCTGGTGATGCGGTAAGTGCTTCCAGCTCATACTCAGACACCGCGATTTACGTCGGTGCGGGTTTAAGAGCAACTTTCAATGACACCCTCTATACCGATCTGCGCATTGACCGTCTGACAGACGATGCCTTCACTGACCACTTTTCGCTCTCCATCGGCTATAAGTTCTGAGCCATTCGCTAACAGGAAGAAGTAACGATGAAAAAATTAGTATTTTCTTTAGCACTTGCATTCAGCTCAATGGCAACCGCAGATATCCATTTTTCTCCTGACCTGAAAATCGGTATGCAGTGGGGCTTGGGAGCTCAACTCGGTGTTAACGATGTCATGGGGTTTGAAGCCGTGTATGGTAGTTTCGGAATTGCCGATTCCTACTGGTTCTCAGACAAAGAGTCAGTTAAACACTACCGTTTAGGTGTTCAATATTTAGAAAGTAAACACCAAGCGTATTCGGTTCAGCTCGAAGCTGGTATTGCTGAGTACAAAGGCACAAGAAACTACTTTGGCCGTGATAGAGAAGATCTGAAGGCCTATGGACCAAGTGTCGGCGCAGCATTGGTGTTTGATTACAATCTACCTATCAAAGTCAGATATGGTCTTGAAATGGGATACTTTCGACATCAGGACACCTTTCTACCGAGCGGCTTAGCGCCTCAACTCAATGTCGGTGTGATCCTCCCACTTTGATGGCTGCCGTTTTTCAGCATTTTTCGCCGTAACTTTTACGCTCAACGCATACTGGGCGTTTGTTACATCCTCATACTATGGATGAATGTACATTTAAGGCCACTCTGGTAAAATGCGCCAAAATTCAAATGTGAGCATGACGAGAGCCAAATATGCCAATGTATGTTGTGGGTCATAAGATCCCTGATTCTGATTCTATCTGTGGTGCAATTGCACTTGCATACCTGAAAAACCAAATCGGTGAGCCAGCAGTAGCAGCGCGTCTTGGCGAGCCTTCTCCAGAGACTGCTTTCATCCTGGAACGCTTTGGTTTCGAAGCTCCTGAGCTGAAACTGAGCTATGCAGGCGAAGAAGTTTACATCGTTGACCACTCTGAACTGACTCAAGCACCTGACGACATCGCAGAAGCAACGATCGTCGGTATCGTTGACCACCACAAACTGGGCGACCTAACCACTTCTACCCCACTGGAATGTTGGATCCGTCCTGTTGGCTGTTCAAACACCGTTATCAAAATGATGTACGACTTCCACGGCGTAGAAATTCCAAAAGAGATCGCAGGGATCATGATGTGCGCGATTCTGAGCGACACCGTTATCTTCAAATCTCCAACTTGTACCACAGCAGACATTCGCTGTGTGGAAGATCTGGCGAAGATTGCGGGCATTGAAGATTACGAAGCACTGGGCTTGGAAATGTTTAATGTGAAATCTGCGGTAGCTGGAACGCCAATCCGTGATCTGGTTATGCGTGACTACAAAGATTTCAACATGAACGGCAACCTAGTAGGTATCGGCCAGCTAGAAGTTGTTGACCTATCAGTTTTTGATGAGATCAAAGCAGAACTGGAAGCAGACATTGCTTTACTAAAAGATGAAGGTAATCGCCACACCGTGATGCTTCTGCTGACTGACATTATGAAAGAAGGCTCCGAACTTCTGGTTATTTCCGATGACGTTTCTGTAGTTGAGCAAGCATATGGAAAAGAAACCGTAAATGGTCGAGTTTGGCTAGATGGCGTCCTAAGTCGCAAGAAGCAGGTAGTACCACCACTTCAAGACGTATTTTCTTGAATTTTAATTAAAAAGGGCAGAAATCTGCCCTTTTTATTAACCCTTTCAGTCATTGTTGACGAACTTCCACAATATATTAAAAATCCGACAAATCAGTTACAAGTCTTTTCAACTACCAGTCAAAATCACTACCTGTCATTAAAAATAACAAATAAAACACCACCCCTCAGATATTGATATATGTCACATTTATTTGCATAATCTATGTAACTATTCTTCATTGGGTTAATATTGTGTCAAAAAATATCTCTTCAAAAATTTCTAATTACATTCCGCTTTTTGTTCTAATGGGCGCGACGATCGCCTTCACTCTTGCAAATGCAATGTACTGGGGCGGAATACTTTAGTCGTAGTGAATTGCGAATGGAATGCCTTCCTTCAGTAAAATGCAATGAGGCTCATAACTTACCGAGCCTCTTATTTTTTTGGTCAAAATAAAAGCTAGATATATATTAAATTGCGACATTACAAGAAGAGATGTTATTACACTAGTTTTATAAACCAGGTTGAATATTAAGTAATATATAGAACTTTTCAACCAAGGCTCTTTTTTTGACTATTAACATGGATATCACTCCATGTAGCTTTGGGAAACAAGCTCAACTTTAATACCAACGATTACTTCAAACCTAGACAACACCTTCCTCCGTTAATGAACCCTTCACAAGAAGCCGCGGAAAACACTAAAGCAATACCAATGCCTTTTCTTACTGAGACAGCCGCAAACCATTACTAGCTCAACATCAATCGAAGTTTACTTTCATACCTCATGTTTATTGAAAGACCCTTCCTTAAATCGCCCTAAATCAATAGTACAGTTTACGACATTACGTTACACCGGCGAGGCAGCATTCGGTGTCATTTACAACTTCAGATACTCAGTAGCAGCGACTCGCACAATACTAGGACCTGTTAAATAGACTTTCCCAGCAGGCAACTCCACTGAAGTCTCTACTACTCATGCTTTTGGCAATCGCCCAGTCAAAATACTTAGTCCAAAGAATTAGTCTCAGTATCAAAAACTATCATTTAAAAGTTACAAGATAGTATGATTTTTACCTGAAAGAAATTTGTCTTCATGCAAAAAAAAAATTAATAATTAACTTTAAATACAAATACTTAAAATCAAAATCGAAATCAAGTTGACTGGAGAAAACAAGAATTAACAAACAGATAAAGAAGTTAAATAGGTGTAACGATTGGAGATAAAAAGCTATTCTAGTTTGAGGACTACCTTATTAGGCATGCATGGAATAAGCAACAAGTTGAACAAAATAACTTACTGATATTCTAATATTATGTTCATATTTTTATGAAAGACTTAAAGATCTTTAAAAGGGTCTTTCAACGACTCTACTGCTCATTTCCCATGCGAAAAGTCATGAAAACCGCCTTTGATTACAGGTATTTAAAATACAGCCTAATAAGGTTTAGGGATTCCAAAGACCCAAAGTACATAGCAATACAGAATACTGATCATAGTATAAAGTTAATTAGACACATTAGTAGTACCTGTTTAGTGATTTTTATTTATTCGCACAAACGATTGAGACAAGCGACTCAAGACGGAGATGGTGAGAACTTACTATTATGAAAGAGATACGAATGCCTGCTGACGCCACAGTCACTTCAATTGAAGGGTCAGCAATAGAAAAATTAGAACAAGGTTCACGCACAATTCAAGTAGGTGATTTTCTCACCGAAGGCGTCGTTATTGTCCTCAATGATGACGCGCGAATAGAGTTTTCGGGTGAAAGCGGCAGTCGTTTCCTCTACGTAGATGGTGAGTTGGAAGCGCCGTCAGAAATTTCTAGCGACTCTACAAGCCAGGACGCTCAAGAACAAAGCGACCAAGATATTGGTCAAATTATAGAAGCGATTCAATCGGGACAGGATCCAACCCTCAACGAAGACAATGCTACAGCTGCTGGTACATCTGCCAATAGTTTAGGTGGCCACAGCTTTATCTCGCTTTCTCGTACAGGCAACGAGACCATTTCAAGTGCAGGGTTTAATACATCAGCACTCACGCAAGCGAATAGAGATACTCAGGATAGAGAAATAATCTTTCAACAAATTGATACCGCTATCCCAAGCTCTCCGACAGTAGTTATATCTGAAGATATTAATAACGATGGTTATATAAACAACACTGAATTGGTCGGTAATATAGGTATCATCGTTTTATTAGGTGTAGGCACTGAGGTGGGTGATACCCTGGTGGTCACCGATCAGGATGGCAATACGCTGTTTAACGGCACCGTGACCCAGGCCATGCTGGACAACGGCGTGCCGGTCACCATGACCGCCCCGGCCACCGGCACCACCATCACAGTCACCGCCACCGTGACTGACCCGGCGGGCAACACTGCCACTAGCAGCGACAGTGCCACTCTGGATTATGGCAGCAGTGCGCCTACCGCACCGACCGTGGTCATTACCGAAGATGCCGACAACGACGGCTACATCAACGAAGCAGAGCTCAATAACGATATAGACATTAGCGTCACCCTGGGCAGCGGCACCGAAGTGGGTGACACCCTTGAAGTGACCGACCAGGACGGTAACGTCATCTTCTCCGGCACGGTCACTCAGGACATGCTGGATAATGGCCTGTCAGTCTCTATGCCCGCCCCGGCCACCGGCACCACTATCACAGTGACCGCCACGGTGACTGACCCGGCGGGCAACAGCGCCAATGGCAATGACTCCGCTACCCTGGATTACGGGGTGGGCATCGGCGCCCCTGAAGCGCCGGTACTGACCATCATTGAGGATGCCGATAATGACGGCTACATCAATGATGATGAGCTCGATGGCGACATCAACTACACCATCGCCCTGGGCGCAGGCACCGCGGTGGGTGACACCCTCACGGTCACCGACCAGGATGGCAATGAGGTGTACACCGCCACCATCACCCAGGACATGCTGGACAATGGGCTGAGCCTGTCTATCCCGGCCCCGGCGGATGGCACCGCCATCACCCTGACGGCCACGGTCACCGATCCGGCGGGCAACACTGCCAGCGGCGCTGACAGTGCCGTGCTCGATAGCGGTCCAGCCGCGCCAACGGTCACCATTACCGAAGATGCCAACAACGATGGCTACATCAATGACGCCGAACTCAACGGTCAGGTGAACATCACCGTGACCCTGGGCAACGGCACGGAAGTGGGTGACACCATCGTGGTCACCGATAACGCGGGCAACACCCTGTTCTCCGGCCCGGTCACCCAGGACATGCTGGATAACGGCCTTGACCTGAGCATCGATCCGCCTGCCACCGGCACTGCGCTGGACATCACCGCCACGGTCACCGACAGCGCCGGCAACAGCGCTGAAGGCACTGACTCCGCCACCCTGGATTATGGCTCAGGCACCGGCGCCCCGGCGGCGCCGACTGTGGTGATTGATGAAGATGCCAACAACGACGGCTACATCAACAACACTGAGCTCAGCGGCGACATCAATATCACCGTCACCCTGGGTGCGGGTACCGCCGTGGGCGATACCCTGATTGTCACTGACCAGGATGGCAATGAACTCTTTAACGGCACCGTGACCCAGGCCATGCTGGATAACGGCGTGCCGGTCACCATGACCGCGCCAGCCACCGGTACCGCCATCAGCGTCACCGCCACGGTCACTGACCCGGCCGGCAACAGCGCCAGTGGCGCTGACAGCGCCGTACTGGATTACGGCGTCGGCACCGGTGCCCCTGCGGCACCGACCGTCACCATCACCGAAGACACCGATAACGACGGCACCATCAATGATGCTGAGCTCAATGGTCAGGTGAACATCACGGTGGCACTGGGCGCAGGTACGGCTGTGGGCGACACCCTTGTGGTCACCGACCAGGATGGCAACCCCCTGTTCTCCGGCCCGGTCACCCAGGACATGCTGGATAACGGTCTGGACCTGGCCATTGATGCGCCGGCGTCCGGCACCACGCTGGAAGTGACGGCCACCGTCACCGACCCGGCCGGCAACAGTGCCCAGGGCAGCGACTCGGCCCTGCTGGATTACAGCGGTAACCCACCGTCGCCATCAGCGCCAACCGTGGTGATCACCGAAGATGCCAACAATGATGGCTACATCAATGATGGCGAGCTGTCCGGTCAAATCGACATTACCGTGACCCTGGGCAGCGGCACCGACGTGGGCGACACCCTTGAAGTGACCGATCAGGATGGCAACGTCATCTTCTCCGGCACCGTGACGCAGGCCATGCTGGATAATGGTCTGGATCTGAGCATCGATCCGCCTGCCACCGGCACCAATCTGGTGGTCACGGCCACCGTCACCACGCCATCGGGCAACACTGCCGAGGGCTCAGACAATGCCACGCTGGATTACGGCTCAGGCAGCGGCGCACCAAGTGCGCCGACAGTGGTGATTACCGAAGATGCCAACAACGATGGCTACATTAATGATGCCGAGCTCAATGGGCAGATAGACATTACCGTCACCCTGGGCGCGGGTACCGCCGTGGGCGACACCCTTGTGGTGACCGACCAGGATGGCAACACCCTGTTCAGCGGCCCGGTCACCCAGGCCATGCTGGATAACGGCCTGTCACTGGCCGTGGATGCGCCGGCGACCGGCGAGACGCTGGCGGTTACCGCCACCGTGACTGATCCGGCGGGCAACAGCGCCCAGGGCAGCGACAGCGCAGTACTGGATTACGGCAGCACGGCACCGGCCTCCCCGACCGTGAGCATTACCGAAGATGCCAACAACGACGGCTACATCAATGATGCCGAGCTCAGTGGTCAGGTGGACATCACCGTGACCCTGGGCGCCGGCACCGCCGTGGGCGACACCATTGAAGTGACCGACCAGGATGGCAACGTCATCTTCTCCGGCACCGTGACGCAGGACATGCTGGATAACGGCCTGCAGTTGGCTGTGGATGCGCCGGCGACCGGCGAGACACTGGCGATTACGGCCACCGTGACCGACCCTGCCGGCAACAGCGCCGAAGGCAGCGACCAGGCGGTCATGGATTACGGCGTGGGCACGGGCGCACCGGCCTCGCCCACCGTGGAGATTACCGAAGATGCCAATAACGATGGCTACATCAATGATGGCGAGCTCAATGGCCAGATAGACATTAGCGTCACCCTGGGCGCGGGGACCGCCGTGGGCGATACCCTTGTGGTCACCGACCAGGATGGCACTGTGCTGTTCTCCGGTCCGGTGACTCAGGACATGCTGGACAATGGCCTGAGCCTGACGCTGGATGCACCGGCAGCGGGCACGACCCTCACGGTGAATGCTAACGTGACCGACCCGGCGGGCAACACCGCCAATGGCTCAGACAGCGCGATACTGGATTACGGCAGCACCGCCCCGGGTACGCCAACCGTGACCATTACCGAAGATGCCAACAACGACGGCACCATCAATGATGCCGAGCTGGTGGGCCAGGTGAACATCACCGTGGCCCTGACCGGCGGCACGGCGGTGGGTGACACGCTTGTGGTGACCGACCAGGATGGCACCGTCATCTTCTCCGGTCCGGTGACCCAGGACATGCTGGACAATGGCCTTGATTTGGCGATTGATGCACCGGCCAGTGGCACCAACCTGGTGGTCACCGCTACTGTCACCGATGCGGCGGGCAACACCGCGAGTGGCAGTGACAGTGCGATACTGGATACCAGTGGCGGCAACCCAAATCTGGGGGCACCGACCCTGACCATTGATGAAGATGCCAACAATGATGGCTACATCAATGACGACGAGCTGGATGGCGACATCAACTACAGCGTGACGCTGGGCGCCGGCACAGAGGTGGGTGACTCCCTGGTCATCACTGACCAGGCGGGTAACGAGGTGTTTAACGGCACCGTGACCCAGGACATGCTGGACAATGGCCTGTCGCTGACGCTGACGCCGCCAGCGACCGGTACCGGCCTGACCCTGACGGCCACCGTGACCGACACCAGTGGCAACACTGCGACCGGCAGTGACTCCGCTACCCTGGATTACGGCACAGGCACCGGCGCACCGGCTGCACCGACGGTCGAGATTACCGAAGATGCCAACAATGATGGTTACATCAACGATGGCGAGCTCAGCGGCGAGGTGGATATCACCGTCACGCTGGGCGCTGGCACCGCCGTGGGTGACACTATCGTGGTCACCGATAACGCGGGCAACACCCTGTATGACGGCCCTGTGACCCAGGACATGCTGGACAATGGCCTTGACCTGTCTGTGGCCGCCCCGGCGACCGGCACCACCCTGGAAATTACCGCCACCATTACCGACCCTGCGGGTAACACCGCTGAAGGCTCTGACTCGGCCACCCTGGATTACGGCACAGGCACCGGCGCACCGGCCGCCCCGACCGTGGTGATTAGCGAAGATGCCAACAACGACGGCTACATCAACGACACTGAGCTGGATGGTGACATCAACATCACCGTCACCCTGGGCGCCGGCACCGCTGTCGGTGATACCCTGATTGTCACCGACCAGGATGGCAATGAGCTGTTTAACGGCACCGTGACTCAAAGCATGCTGGATAACGGCCTGGGCCTGACGGTCACCCCACCGGCGACCGGCACCACCCTGACCGTGACGGCCACCGTGACCGACCCGGCGGGCAACACCGCCAACGGCAGTGATGCGGCCACCCTGGATTACGGCACCGGCACCGGCGCCCCGTCGGCGCCGACGGTCGAGATTACCGAAGATGCCAACGATGATGGTTACATCAACGATGGCGAGCTGGACGGTCAGGTGGACATCACCATCACCCTGGGCGCTGGTACCGCGGTGGGCGACACCATTGTGGTCACCGACCAGGATGGCAACACCCTGTTTGAAGGCCCTGTGACCCAGGCCATGCTGGATAACGGCCTTGATTTGAGCATTGACCCACCGGCCACCGGCACCACGCTGGAAGTGACCGCCACCATTACTGACCCGGCGGGCAACAGCGCACAAGGCAGCGACTCCGCCACCCTGGATTACGGCGTGGGCAGCGGCGCACCGAGTGCACCGACTGTGGTCATTGATGAAGATGCCAACAATGATGGCCTGATTAATGACGCGGAGCTTGATGGCGACATCAACATCACCGTCACGCTGGGCGCAGGGACCGCTGTCGGCGATACCCTGATTGTCACCGACCAGGATGGTAATGAGCTGTTTAACGGCACCGTGACTCAGGCCATGCTGGACAATGGCGTGCCGGTCACCATGACCGCCCCGGCCACCGGCACCACCATCACAGTGACCGCCACCGTGACCGACCCGGCGGGCAACACCGCCAATGGCAGTGACAGTGCGACCCTGGATTACGGCGACAGCGCCCCAACCGCGCCGACTGTGGTGATTACCGAAGATGCCAACAATGACGGCTACATCAATGATGCCGAGCTTAATGGCCAGATAGACATTAGCGTCACCCTGGGCAGCGGCACCGAAGTGGGTGACACCATCGAAGTGACCGACCAGGACGGTAACGTCATCTTCTCCGGCACGGTCACTCAGGACATGCTGGATAATGGTCTGCAGCTGGCCGTGGATGCACCGGCTACGGGCACCACGCTGGAAGTGACGGCGACCATTACTGACCCTGCTGGCAACAGCGCCGAAGGCTCAGACTCCGCCACCCTGGATTACGGTGCGGGCGGCGGCGCCCCTGCGGCCCCAGTCCTGACCATCACTGAAGATGCCGATAACGACGGCTACATCAATGATGATGAGCTCGATGGCGACATCAACTACACCATCGCTCTGGGCGACGGCACCGCGGTGGGTGACACCCTCACGGTCACCGATCAGGATGGCAATGAGGTGTACAGCGCCACCATCACCCAGGACATGCTGGACAATGGGCTGAGCCTGTCTATCCCGGCCCCGGCGGATGGCACCGCCATCACCCTGACCGCCACAGTCACCGATCCGGCAGGCAACACCGCCAGCGGTACAGACAGTGCGGTACTGAGCAGCGGCCCGGCCGCGCCAACGGTCACCATTACCGAAGATGCCAACAACGATGGCTACATCAATGACGCTGAGCTGAATGGTCAGGTGAACATCACCGTCACCCTGGCCACCGGCACGGAAGTGGGTGACACCATTGAAGTGACCGACCAGGATGGCAACGTCATCTTCTCCGGCCCGGTCACTCAGGACATGCTGGATAATGGCCTCGACCTGAGCATCGATCCGCCTGCCACCGGCACCACACTGGACATTACCGCCACGGTCACCGACAGCGCCGGCAACAGCGCCGAAGGCACTGACTCCGCCACCCTGGATTACGGGGTGGGCAGCGGCGCCCCGGCGGCACCGACTGTGGTGATTGATGAAGATGCCAACAACGACGGCTATATCAACAACACTGAGCTCAGCGGCGACATCAATATCACCGTCACCCTGGGCGCGGGTACCGCTGTCGGCGATATCCTGATTGTCACCGACCAGGATGGCAATGAGCTGTTTAACGGCACCGTGACCCAGGCCATGCTGGATAACGGCGTGCCGGTCACCATGACCGCGCCGGCCACCGGCACCGCCATCAGCGTCACCGCCACGGTCACTGACCCGGCCGGCAACAGCGCCAATGGCGCCGACAGCGCCGTACTGGATTACGGCGTCGGCACCGGCGCCCCTGCAGCGCCGACTGTCACCATCACCGAAGACACCAATAACGACGGCACCATCAATGATGCCGAGCTGGACGGTCAGGTGAACATCACGGTGGCGCTGGGCGCGGGTACCGCGCTGGGCGACACCATCGTAGTCACCGATCAGGATGGCAACACCCTGTTCAGCGGCCCGGTTACTCAGGACATGCTGGATAACGGTCTGGATCTGGCCATTGATGCGCCGGCATCCGGCACCACACTGAACGTGACGGCCACCGTCACCGACCCGGCCGGCAACAGTGCCCAGGGCAGCGACTCTGCCCTGCTGGATTACAGCGGTAACCCACCGTCGCCATCGGCGCCAACCGTGGTGATCACCGAAGATGCCAACAATGATGGCTACATCAATGATGGCGAGCTGTCCGGTCAAATCGACATTACCGTGACTCTGGGCAGCGGCACTGACGTGGGTGACACCCTTGAAGTGACCGACCAGGATGGCAACGTCATCTTCGCCGGCACCGTGACGCAGGCCATGCTGGATAATGGCCTGGATCTCAGCATAGATCCGCCTGCCACCGGCACCAATCTGGTGGTCACGGCCACCGTCACCACGCCATCGGGCAACACTGCCGAGGGCTCAGACAATGCCACGCTGGATTACGGCGTGGGCAGCGGTGCCCCGGCGGCACCGACGGTGGTGATCACCGAAGATGCCAACAATGATGGCTACATTAATGATGCCGAGCTCAATGGGCAGATAGACATTACCGTGACCCTGGGCGCGGGTACCGCCGTGGGCGACACGCTTGTGGTGACCGACCAGGATGGCACCGTCATCTTCTCCGGCCCGGTCACGCAGGACATGCTGGATAACGGACTTGATCTGACGATGGACCCACCGGCCACCGGCACTGATTTAGTGGTCACCGCCACCGTCACCGACCCGGCAGGCAACACGGCTTCCGGCTCAGACAACGCCACGCTGGATTACGGCGTGGGCAGCGGCGCACCGGCCTCCCCGACCGTGACCATTACCGAAGATGCCAACAACGACGGCTACATCAATGATGCCGAGCTCAGTGGTCAGGTGGACATCACCGTGACCCTGGGGGCAGGCACTGCCGTGGGCGACACCATTGAAGTGACCGACCAGGATGGCAACGTCATCTTCTCCGGCACCGTGACCCAGGACATGCTGGATAACGGCCTGCAGTTGGCCGTGGATGCGCCGGCGACCGGCGAGACACTGGCGATTACGGCCACCGTGACCGACCCTGCCGGCAACAGCGCCGAAGGCAGCGACCAGGCGGTCATGGATTACGGCGTGGGCACGGGCGCACCGGCCTCACCCACCGTGGAGATTACCGAAGATGCCAATAACGATGGCTACATCAATGATGGCGAGCTCAATGGCCAGATAGACATTAGCGTCACGCTGGGCGCGGGGACCGCCGTGGGCGATACCCTTGTGGTCACCGACCAGGATGGCACTGTGCTGTTCTCCGGTCCGGTGACTCAGGACATGCTGGACAATGGCCTGAGCCTGACGCTGGATGCACCGGCAGCGGGCACGACCCTCACGGTGAATGCTAACGTGACCGACCCGGCGGGCAACACCGCCAATGGCTCAGACAGCGCGATACTGGATTACGGCAGCACGGCCCCGGGTACGCCAACCGTGACCATTACCGAAGATGCCAACAACGACGGCACCATCAATGATGCCGAGCTGGTGGGCCAGGTGAACATCACCGTGGCCCTGACCGGCGGCACGGCGGTGGGTGACACGCTTGTGGTGACCGACCAGGATGGCACGGTCATCTTCTCCGGTCCGGTGACCCAGGACATGCTGGACAATGGCCTTGATTTGGCGATTGATGCACCGGCCAGTGGCACCAACCTGGTGGTCACCGCTACTGTCACCGATGCGGCGGGCAACACCGCGAGTGGCAGTGACAGTGCGATACTGGATACCAGTGGCGGCAACCCAAATCTGGGGGCACCGACCCTGACCATTGATGAAGATGCCAACAATGATGGCTACATCAATGACGACGAGCTGGATGGCGACATCAACTACAGCGTGACGCTGGGCGCCGGCACAGAGGTGGGTGACTCCCTGGTCATCACTGACCAGGCGGGTAACGAGGTGTTTAACGGCACCGTGACCCAGGACATGCTGGACAATGGCCTGTCGCTGACGCTGACGCCGCCAGCGACCGGTACCGGCCTGACCCTGACGGCCACCGTGACCGACACCAGTGGCAACACTGCGACCGGCAGTGACTCGGCTACCCTGGATTACGGCACAGGCACCGGCGCACCGGCTGCACCGACGGTCGAGATTACCGAAGATGCCAACAATGATGGTTACATCAACGATGGCGAGCTCAGCGGCGAGGTGGATATCACCGTCACGCTGGGCGCTGGCACCGCCGTGGGTGACACTATCGTGGTCACCGATAACGCGGGCAACACCCTGTATGACGGCCCTGTGACCCAGGACATGCTGGACAATGGCCTTGACCTGTCTGTGGCCGCCCCGGCGACCGGCACCACCCTGGAAATTACCGCCACCATTACCGACCCTGCGGGTAACACCGCTGAAGGCTCTGACTCGGCCACCCTGGATTACGGCACAGGCACCGGCGCACCGGCCGCCCCGACCGTGGTGATTAGCGAAGATGCCAACAACGACGGCTACATCAACGACACTGAGCTGGATGGTGACATCAACATCACCGTCACCCTGGGCGCCGGCACCGCTGTCGGTGATACCCTGATTGTCACCGACCAGGATGGCAATGAGCTGTTTAACGGCACCGTGACTCAAAGCATGCTGGATAACGGCCTGGGCCTGACGGTCACCCCACCGGCGACCGGCACCACCCTGACCGTGACGGCCACCGTGACCGACCCGGCGGGCAACACCGCCAACGGCAGTGATGCGGCCACCCTGGATTACGGCACCGGCACCGGCGCCCCGGCGGCGCCGACGGTCGAGATTACCGAAGATGCCAACGATGATGGTTACATCAACGATGGCGAGCTGGACGGTCAGGTGGACATCACCATCACCCTGGGCGCTGGTACCGCGGTGGGCGACACCATTGTGGTCACCGACCAGGATGGCAACACCCTGTTTGAAGGCCCTGTGACCCAGGCCATGCTGGATAACGGCCTTGATTTGAGCATTGACCCACCGGCCACCGGCACCACGCTGGAAGTGACCGCCACCATTACCGACCCGGCGGGCAACAGCGCACAAGGCAGCGACTCCGCCACCCTGGATTACGGCGTGGGCAGCGGCGCACCGAGTGCACCGACTGTGGTCATTGATGAAGATGCCAACAATGATGGCCTGATTAATGACGCGGAGCTTGATGGCGACATCAACATCACCGTCACGCTGGGCGCAGGGACCGCTGTCGGCGATACCCTGATTGTCACCGATCAGGATGGCAATGAGCTGTTTAACGGCACCGTGACTCAGGACATGCTGGACAATGGCGTGCCGGTCACCATGACCGCCCCGGCCACCGGCACCACCATCACAGTGACCGCCACCGTGACCGACCCGGCGGGCAACACCGCCAATGGCAGTGACAGTGCGACCCTGGATTACGGCGACAGCGCCCCAACCGCGCCGACTGTGGTGATTACCGAAGATGCCAACAATGACGGCTACATCAATGATGCCGAGCTTAATGGCCAGATAGACATTAGCGTCACCCTGGGCAGCGGCACCGAAGTGGGTGACACCATCGAAGTGACCGACCAGGACGGTAACGTCATCTTCTCCGGCACGGTCACTCAGGCCATGCTGGATAATGGTCTGTCAGTCTCTATGCCAGCCCCGGCCACCGGCACCACTATCACAGTGACCGCCACGGTGACTGACCCGGCGGGCAACAGCGCCAATGGCAATGACTCCGCCACCCTGGATTACGGGGTGGGCGGCGGCGCCCCTGCGGCCCCAGTCCTGACCATCACTGAAGATGCCGATAACGACGGCTACATCAATGATGATGAGCTCGATGGCGACATCAACTACACCATCGCCCTGGGCGCAGGCACCGCGGTGGGTGACACCCTCACGGTCACCGACCAGGATGGCAATGAGGTGTACAGCGCCACCATCACCCAGGACATGCTGGACAATGGGCTGAGCCTGTCTATCCCGGCCCCGGCGGATGGCACCGCCATCACCCTGACGGCCACGGTCACCGATCCGGCAGGCAACACCGCCAGCGGCAGTGACAATGCACTGCTCAATAGCGGTCCGGCGGCGCCAACGGTGGACATCACCGAAGATGCCGACGACGATGGCTACATCAATGATGCTGAGCTGAGCGGTCAGGTGAACATCACCGTCACCCTGGGCAACGGCACGGAAGTGGGTGACACCATCGTGGTCACCGATAACGCGGGCAACACCCTGTTCTCCGGCCCGGTCACCCAGGACATGCTGGATAACGGCCTTGACCTGAGCATCGATCCGCCTGCCACCGGCACTGCGCTGGACATCACCGCCACGGTCACCGACAGCGCGGGCAACAGCGCCGAAGGCACTGACTCCGCCACCCTGGATTACGGCGTCGGCACCGGCGCCCCGGCGGCACCGACTGTGGTGATTGATGAAGATGCCAACAACGACGGCTATATCAACAACACTGAGCTCAGCGGCGACATCAATATCACCGTCACCCTGGGCGCGGGTACCGCTGTCGGCGATACCCTGATTGTCACCGACCAGGATGGCAATGAGCTGTTTAACGGCACCGTGACCCAGGCCATGCTGGATAACGGCGTACCGGTCACCATGACCGCGCCAGCCACCGGTACCGCCATCAGCGTCACCGCCACGGTCACTGACCCGGCCGGTAACAGCGCCAATGGCGCCGACAGCGCCGTACTGGATTACGGCGTCGGCACCGGCGCCCCTGCAGCGCCGACTGTCACCATCACCGAAGACACCAATAACGACGGCACCATCAATGATGCCGAGCTGGACGGTCAGGTGAACATCACGGTGGCACTGGGCGCAGGTACGGCTGTGGGCGACACCCTTGTGGTCACCGACCAGGATGGCAACACCCTGTTCTCCGGCCCGGTCACCCAGGACATGCTGGATAACGGTCTGGATCTGGCCATTGATGCGCCGGCGTCCGGCACCACGCTGGACGTGACGGCCACCGTCACCGACCCGGCCGGCAACAGTGCCCAGGGCAGCGACTCGGCCCTGCTGGATTACAGCGGTAACCCACCGTCGCCATCGGCGCCAACCGTGGTGATTACCGAAGATGCCAACAATGATGGCTACATCAATGATGGCGAGCTGTCCGGTCAAATCGACATTACCGTGACCCTGGGCAGCGGCACCGACGTGGGCGACACCCTTGAAGTGACCGATCAGGATGGCAACGTCATCTTCTCCGGCACCGTGACGCAGGCCATGCTGGATAATGGTCTGGATCTGAGCATCGATCCGCCTGCCACCGGCACCAATCTGGTGGTCACGGCCACCGTCACCACGCCATCGGGCAACACTGCCGAGGGCTCAGACAATGCCACGCTGGATTACGGCGTCGGCAGCGGTGCCCCGGCGGCACCGACGGTGGTGATCACCGAAGATGCCAACAATGATGGCTACATCAATGATGCTGAGCTCAATGGGCAGATAGACATTACCGTGACCCTGGGCGCGGGCACCGCCGTGGGCGACACCATTGAAGTGACCGACCAGGATGGCACTGTCATCTTCTCCGGTCCGGTCACGCAGGCCATGCTGGACAATGGTCTTGACCTGACGATGGACCCACCGGCCACCGGCACTGATTTAGTGGTCACCGCCACCGTCACCGACCCGGCAGGCAACACGGCTTCCGGCTCAGACAACGCCACGCTGGATTACGGCGTGGGCAGCGGCGCACCGGCCTCCCCGACGGTCACCATTACCGAAGATGCCAACAACGACGGCTACATCAATGATGCCGAGCTCAGTGGTCAGGTGGACATCACCGTGACCCTGGGGGCCGGCACCGCCGTGGGCGATACCGTCACCGTGACCGACCAGGATGGCAACGTCATCTTCTCCGGCACCGTGACGCAGGACATGCTGGATAACGGCCTGCAGTTGGCTGTGGATGCGCCGGCGACCGGCGAGACACTGGCGATTACGGCCACCGTGACCGACCCTGCCGGCAACAGCGCCGAAGGCAGCGACCAGGCGGTCATGGATTACGGCGTGGGCACGGGCGCACCGGCCTCGCCCACCGTGGAGATTACCGAAGATGCCAATAACGATGGCTACATCAATGATGGCGAGCTCAATGGCCAGATAGACATTAGCGTCACCCTGGGCGCAGGGACCGCCGTGGGCGATACCCTCACGGTGACCGACCAGGATGGCACTGTGCTGTTCTCCGGTCCGGTGACTCAGGACATGCTGGACAATGGCCTGAGCCTGACCCTGGATGCACCGGCAGCGGGCACGACGCTGACCGTCACCGCTAACGTGACCGACCCGGCGGGCAACACTGCCAATGGCAGTGACAGCGCGATACTGGATTACGGCAGCACGGCCCCGGGCACGCCAACCGTGACCATTACCGAAGATGCCAACAACGACGGCACCATCAATGATGCCGAGCTGGTGGGTCAGGTGAACATCACCGTGGCCCTGACCGGCGGCACGGCGGTGGGTGACACGCTTGTGGTGACCGACCAGGATGGCACGGTCATCTTCTCCGGTCCGGTGACCCAGGACATGCTGGACAATGGCCTTGATTTGGCGATTGATGCACCGGCCAGTGGCACCAATCTGGTGGTCACCGCCACCGTCACCGATGCGGCGGGCAACACCGCGAGTGGCAGTGACAGTGCGATACTGGATACCAGTGGTGGCAACCCGAATCTGGGTGCCCCGACCCTGACCATTGATGAAGATGCCAACAACGACGGCTACATCAATGATGATGAGCTGGATGGCGACATCAACTACAGCGTGACGCTGGGCGCCGGCACAGAGGTGGGTGACTCCCTGGTCATCACTGACCAGGCGGGTAACGAGGTGTTTAACGGCACCGTGACCCAGGACATGCTGGACAATGGCCTGTCGCTGACGCTGACGCCGCCAGCCACCGGCACCGGCCTGACCCTGACGGCCACCGTGACCGACACCAGTGGCAACACTGCGACCGGCAGTGACTCCGCTACCCTGGATTACGGCACAGGCACCGGCGCACCGGCTGCACCGACGGTCGAGATTACCGAAGATGCCAACAATGATGGTTACATCAACGATGGCGAGCTCAGCGGCGAGGTGAATATCACCGTCACGCTGGGCGCTGGCACCGCCGTGGGTGACACTATCGTGGTCACCGATAACGCGGGCAACACCCTGTATGACGGCCCTGTGACCCAGGACATGCTGGACAATGGCCTTGACCTGTCTGTGGCCGCCCCGGCGACCGGCACCACCCTGGAAATTACCGCCACCATTACCGACCCGGCGGGTAACACCGCTGAAGGCTCTGACTCGGCCACCCTGGATTACGGCACAGGCACCGGCGCACCGGCCGCCCCGACCGTGGTGATTAGCGAAGATGCCAACAACGACGGCTACATCAACGACACTGAGCTGGATGGTGACATCAACATCACCGTCACCCTGGGCGCCGGCACCGCTGTCGGTGATACCCTGATTGTCACCGACCAGGATGGCAATGAGCTGTTTAACGGCACCGTGACTCAAAGCATGCTGGATAACGGCCTGGGCCTGACGGTCACCCCACCGGCGACCGGCACCACCCTGACCGTGACGGCCACCGTGACCGACCCGGCGGGCAACACCGCCAACGGCAGTGATGCGGCCACCCTGGATTACGGCACCGGCACCGGCGCCCCGGCGGCGCCGACGGTCGAGATTACCGAAGATGCCAACGATGATGGTTACATCAACGATGGCGAGCTGGACGGTCAGGTGGACATCACCATCACCCTGGGCGCTGGTACCGCGGTGGGCGACACCATTGTGGTCACCGACCAGGATGGCAACACCCTGTTTGAAGGCCCTGTGACCCAGGAGATGCTGGATAACGGCCTTGATTTGAGCATTGACCCACCGGCCACCGGCACCACGCTGGAAGTGACCGCCACCATTACTGACCCGGCGGGCAACAGCGCACAAGGCAGCGACTCCGCCACCCTGGATTACGGCGTGGGCAGCGGCGCACCGAGTGCACCGACTGTGGTCATTGATGAAGATGCCAACAATGATGGCCTGATTAATGATGCGGAGCTTGATGGCGACATCAACATCACCGTCACGCTGGGCGCAGGGACTGCTGTCGGCGATACCCTGATTGTCACCGACCAGGATGGCAATGAGCTGTTTAACGGCACCGTGACTCAGGCCATGCTGGACAATGGCGTGCCGGTCACCATGACCGCCCCGGCCACCGGCACCACCATCACAGTGACCGCCACCGTGACCGACCCGGCGGGCAACACCGCCAATGGCAGTGACAGTGCGACCCTGGATTACGGCGACAGCGCCCCAACCGCGCCGACTGTGGTGATTACCGAAGATGCCAACAATGACGGCTACATCAATGATGCCGAGCTTAATGGCCAGATAGACATTAGCGTCACCCTGGGCAGCGGCACCGAAGTGGGTGACACCATCGAAGTGACCGACCAGGACGGTAACGTCATCTTCTCCGGCACGGTCACTCAGGACATGCTGGATAATGGTCTGTCAGTCTCTATGCCAGCCCCTGCCACCGGTACGACAGTGACTGTCACAGCCACCGTTACCGACCCGGCCGGCAACACCGCCAATGGCAATGACTCCGCCACCCTGGATTACGGTGCGGGCGGCGGCGCCCCTGCGGCCCCAGTCCTGACCATCACTGAAGATGCCGATAACGACGGCTACATCAATGATGATGAGCTCGATGGCGACATCAACTACACCATCGCCCTGGGCGCAGGCACCGCGGTGGGTGACACCCTCACGGTCACCGACCAGGATGGCAATGAGGTGTACACCGCCACCATCACCCAGGACATGCTGGACAATGGGCTGAGCCTGTCTATCCCGGCCCCGGCGGATGGCACCGCCATCACCCTGACGGCCACGGTCACCGATCCGGCAGGCAACACCGCCAGCGGCAGTGACAATGCACTGCTCAATAGCGGTCCGGCGGCGCCAACGGTGGACATCACCGAAGATGCCGACGACGATGGCTACATCAATGACGCCGAACTCAACGGCCAGGTGAACATCACCGTGACCCTGGGCAACGGCACGGAAGTGGGTGACACCATCGTGGTCACCGATAACGCGGGCAACACCCTGTTCTCCGGCCCGGTCACCCAGGACATGCTGGATAATGGCCTCGACCTGAGCATCGATCCGCCTGCCACCGGCACTGCGCTGGACATCACCGCCACCGTGACTGACGCCGCGGGCAACACCGCGGAAGGCACTGACTCCGCTACCCTGGATTACGGGGTGGGCAGCGGCGCCCCGGCGGCGCCGACCGTCGAGATCACCGAAGATGCCGACAACGACGGCTACATCAACAACACTGAGCTCAGCGGCGACATCAATATCACCGTCACCCTGGGCGCGGGTACCGCTGTGGGCGATACCCTGATTGTCACCGACCAGGATGGCAATGAGCTGTTTAACGGCACCGTGACCCAGGCCATGCTGGATAACGGCGTGCCGGTCACCATGACCGCGCCAGCCACCGGTACCGCCATCAGCGTCACCGCCACGGTCACTGACCCGGCGGGTAACAGCGCCAATGGCAGTGACAGCGCCGTACTGGATTACGGCGTCGGCACCGGCGCGCCTGCAGCGCCGACTGTCACCATCACCGAAGACACCAATAACGACGGCACCATCAATGATGCCGAGCTGGACGGTCAGGTGAACATCACGGTGGCGCTGGGCGCGGGTACCGCGCTGGGCGACACCATCGTAGTCACCGATCAGGATGGCAACACCCTGTTCAGCGGCCCGGTTACTCAGGACATGCTGGATAACGGTCTGGATCTGGCCATTGATGCGCCGGCGTCCGGCACCACGCTGAACGTGACGGCCACCGTCACCGACCCTGCCGGCAACAGTGCCCAGGGCAGCGACTCGGCCCTGCTGGATTACAGCGGTAACCCACCGTCGCCATCAGCGCCAACCGTGGTGATCACCGAAGATGCCAACAATGATGGCTACATCAATGATGGCGAGCTGTCCGGTCAAATCGACATTACCGTGACCCTGGGCAGCGGCACCGACGTGGGTGACACCCTTGAAGTGACCGATCAGGATGGCAACGTCATCTTCGCCGGCACCGTGACGCAGGCCATGCTGGATAATGGTCTGGATCTGAGCATAGATCCGCCTGCCACCGGCACCAATCTGGTGGTCACGGCCACCGTCACCACGCCATCGGGCAACACTGCCGAGGGCTCAGACAATGCCACGCTGGATTACGGCGTGGGCAGCGGTGCCCCGGCGGCACCGACGGTGGTGATCACCGAAGATGCCAACAATGATGGCTACATCAATGATGCTGAGCTCAATGGGCAGATAGACATTACCGTGACCCTGGGCGCGGGCACCGCCGTGGGCGACACGCTTGTGGTGACCGACCAGGATGGCACCGTCATCTTCTCCGGCCCGGTCACGCAGGACATGCTGGATAACGGACTTGATCTGACGATTGACCCACCGGCCACCGGCACTGATTTAGTGGTCACCGCCACCGTCACCGACCCGGCAGGCAACACGGCTTCCGGCTCAGACAACGCCACGCTGGATTACGGCGTGGGCAGCGGCGCACCGGCCTCCCCGACCGTGAGCATTACCGAAGATGCCAACAACGACGGCTACATCAATGATGCCGAGCTCAGTGGTCAGGTGGACATCACCGTGACCCTGGGCGCCGGCACCGCCGTGGGCGACACCATTGAAGTGACCGACCAGGATGGCAACGTCATCTTCTCCGGCACCGTGACGCAGGACATGCTGGATAACGGCCTGCAGTTGGCTGTGGATGCGCCGGCGACCGGCGAGACACTGGCGATTACGGCCACCGTGACCGACCCTGCCGGCAACAGCGCCGAAGGCAGCGACCAGGCGGTCATGGATTACGGCGTGGGCACGGGCGCACCGGCCTCGCCCACCGTGGAGATTACCGAAGATGCCAATAACGATGGCTACATCAATGATGGCGAGCTCAATGGCCAGATAGACATTAGCGTCACCCTGGGCGCGGGGACCGCCGTGGGCGATACCCTTGTGGTCACCGACCAGGATGGCACTGTGCTGTTCTCCGGTCCGGTGACTCAGGACATGCTGGACAATGGCCTGAGCCTGACGCTGGATGCACCGGCAGCGGGCACGACCCTCACGGTGAATGCTAACGTGACCGACCCGGCGGGCAACACCGCCAATGGCTCAGACAGCGCGATACTGGATTACGGCAGCACCGCCCCGGGTACGCCAACCGTGACCATTACCGAAGATGCCAACAACGACGGCACCATCAATGATGCCGAGCTGGTGGGCCAGGTGAACATCACCGTGGCCCTGACCGGCGGCACGGCGGTGGGTGACACGCTTGTGGTGACCGACCAGGATGGCACCGTCATCTTCTCCGGTCCGGTGACCCAGGACATGCTGGACAATGGCCTTGATTTGGCGATTGATGCACCGGCCAGTGGCACCAACCTGGTGGTCACCGCTACTGTCACCGATGCGGCGGGCAACACCGCGAGTGGCAGTGACAGTGCGATACTGGATACCAGTGGCGGCAACCCAAATCTGGGGGCACCGACCCTGACCATTGATGAAGATGCCAACAATGATGGCTACATCAATGACGACGAGCTGGATGGCGACATCAACTACAGCGTGACGCTGGGCGCCGGCACAGAGGTGGGTGACTCCCTGGTCATCACTGACCAGGCGGGTAACGAGGTGTTTAACGGCACCGTGACCCAGGACATGCTGGACAATGGCCTGTCGCTGACGCTGACGCCGCCAGCGACCGGTACCGGCCTGACCCTGACGGCCACCGTGACCGACACCAGTGGCAACACTGCGACCGGCAGTGACTCCGCTACCCTGGATTACGGCACAGGCACCGGCGCACCGGCTGCACCGACGGTCGAGATTACCGAAGATGCCAACAATGATGGTTACATCAACGATGGCGAGCTCAGCGGCGAGGTGGATATCACCGTCACGCTGGGCGCTGGCACCGCCGTGGGTGACACTATCGTGGTCACCGATAACGCGGGCAACACCCTGTATGACGGCCCTGTGACCCAGGACATGCTGGACAATGGCCTTGACCTGTCTGTGGCCGCCCCGGCGACCGGCACCACCCTGGAAATTACCGCCACCATTACCGACCCTGCGGGTAACACCGCTGAAGGCTCTGACTCGGCCACCCTGGATTACGGCACAGGCACCGGCGCACCGGCCGCCCCGACCGTGGTGATTAGCGAAGATGCCAACAACGACGGCTACATCAACGACACTGAGCTGGATGGTGACATCAACATCACCGTCACCCTGGGCGCCGGCACCGCTGTCGGTGATACCCTGATTGTCACCGACCAGGATGGCAATGAGCTGTTTAACGGCACCGTGACTCAAAGCATGCTGGATAACGGCCTGGGCCTGACGGTCACCCCACCGGCGACCGGCACCACCCTGACCGTGACGGCCACCGTGACCGACCCGGCGGGCAACACCGCCAACGGCAGTGATGCGGCCACCCTGGATTACGGCACCGGCACCGGCGCCCCGTCGGCGCCGACGGTCGAGATTACCGAAGATGCCAACGATGATGGTTACATCAACGATGGCGAGCTGGACGGTCAGGTGGACATCACCATCACCCTGGGCGCTGGTACCGCGGTGGGCGACACCATTGTGGTCACCGACCAGGATGGCAACACCCTGTTTGAAGGCCCTGTGACCCAGGCCATGCTGGATAACGGCCTTGATTTGAGCATTGACCCACCGGCCACCGGCACCACGCTGGAAGTGACCGCCACCATTACTGACCCGGCGGGCAACAGCGCACAAGGCAGCGACTCCGCCACCCTGGATTACGGCGTGGGCAGCGGCGCACCGAGTGCACCGACTGTGGTCATTGATGAAGATGCCAACAATGATGGCCTGATTAATGACGCGGAGCTTGATGGCGACATCAACATCACCGTCACGCTGGGCGCAGGGACCGCTGTCGGCGATACCCTGATTGTCACCGACCAGGATGGTAATGAGCTGTTTAACGGCACCGTGACTCAGGCCATGCTGGACAATGGCGTGCCGGTCACCATGACCGCCCCGGCCACCGGCACCACCATCACAGTGACCGCCACCGTGACCGACCCGGCGGGCAACACCGCCAATGGCAGTGACAGTGCGACCCTGGATTACGGCGACAGCGCCCCAACCGCGCCGACTGTGGTGATTACCGAAGATGCCAACAATGACGGCTACATCAATGATGCCGAGCTTAATGGCCAGATAGACATTAGCGTCACCCTGGGCAGCGGCACCGAAGTGGGTGACACCATCGAAGTGACCGACCAGGACGGTAACGTCATCTTCTCCGGCACGGTCACTCAGGACATGCTGGATAATGGTCTGCAGCTGGCCGTGGATGCACCGGCTACGGGCACCACGCTGGAAGTGACGGCGACCATTACTGACCCTGCTGGCAACAGCGCCGAAGGCTCAGACTCCGCCACCCTGGATTACGGTGCGGGCGGCGGCGCCCCTGCGGCCCCAGTCCTGACCATCACTGAAGATGCCGATAACGACGGCTACATCAATGATGATGAGCTCGATGGCGACATCAACTACACCATCGCTCTGGGCGACGGCACCGCGGTGGGTGACACCCTCACGGTCACCGATCAGGATGGCAATGAGGTGTACAGCGCCACCATCACCCAGGACATGCTGGACAATGGGCTGAGCCTGTCTATCCCGGCCCCGGCGGATGGCACCGCCATCACCCTGACCGCCACAGTCACCGATCCGGCAGGCAACACCGCCAGCGGTACAGACAGTGCGGTACTGAGCAGCGGCCCGGCCGCGCCAACGGTCACCATTACCGAAGATGCCAACAACGATGGCTACATCAATGACGCTGAGCTGAATGGTCAGGTGAACATCACCGTCACCCTGGCCACCGGCACGGAAGTGGGTGACACCATTGAAGTGACCGACCAGGATGGCAACGTCATCTTCTCCGGCCCGGTCACTCAGGACATGCTGGATAATGGCCTCGACCTGAGCATCGATCCGCCTGCCACCGGCACCACACTGGACATTACCGCCACGGTCACCGACAGCGCCGGCAACAGCGCCGAAGGCACTGACTCCGCCACCCTGGATTACGGGGTGGGCAGCGGCGCCCCGGCGGCACCGACTGTGGTGATTGATGAAGATGCCAACAACGACGGCTATATCAACAACACTGAGCTCAGCGGCGACATCAATATCACCGTCACCCTGGGCGCGGGTACCGCTGTCGGCGATATCCTGATTGTCACCGACCAGGATGGCAATGAGCTGTTTAACGGCACCGTGACCCAGGCCATGCTGGATAACGGCGTGCCGGTCACCATGACCGCGCCGGCCACCGGCACCGCCATCAGCGTCACCGCCACGGTCACTGACCCGGCCGGCAACAGCGCCAATGGCGCCGACAGCGCCGTACTGGATTACGGCGTCGGCACCGGCGCCCCTGCAGCGCCGACTGTCACCATCACCGAAGACACCAATAACGACGGCACCATCAATGATGCCGAGCTGGACGGTCAGGTGAACATCACGGTGGCGCTGGGCGCGGGTACCGCGCTGGGCGACACCATCGTAGTCACCGATCAGGATGGCAACACCCTGTTCAGCGGCCCGGTTACTCAGGACATGCTGGATAACGGTCTGGATCTGGCCATTGATGCGCCGGCATCCGGCACCACACTGAACGTGACGGCCACCGTCACCGACCCGGCCGGCAACAGTGCCCAGGGCAGCGACTCTGCCCTGCTGGATTACAGCGGTAACCCACCGTCGCCATCGGCGCCAACCGTGGTGATCACCGAAGATGCCAACAATGATGGCTACATCAATGATGGCGAGCTGTCCGGTCAAATCGACATTACCGTGACTCTGGGCAGCGGCACTGACGTGGGTGACACCCTTGAAGTGACCGACCAGGATGGCAACGTCATCTTCGCCGGCACCGTGACGCAGGCCATGCTGGATAATGGCCTGGATCTCAGCATAGATCCGCCTGCCACCGGCACCAATCTGGTGGTCACGGCCACCGTCACCACGCCATCGGGCAACACTGCCGAGGGCTCAGACAATGCCACGCTGGATTACGGCGTCGGCAGCGGTGCCCCGGCGGCACCGACGGTGGTGATCACCGAAGATGCCAACAATGATGGCTACATCAATGATGCCGAGCTCAATGGGCAGATAGACATTACCGTGACCCTGGGCGCGGGCACCGCTGTGGGCGACACGCTTGTGGTGACCGACCAGGATGGCAACACCCTGTTCAGCGGCCCGGTCACCCAGGCCATGCTGGACAATGGTCTTGACCTGACGATGGACCCACCGGCCACCGGCACTGATTTAGTGGTCACCGCCACCGTCACCGACCCGGCAGGCAACACGGCTTCCGGCTCAGACAACGCCACGCTGGATTACGGCGTGGGCAGCGGCGCACCGGCCTCCCCGACGGTCACCATTACCGAAGATGCCAACAACGACGGCTACATCAATGATGCCGAGCTCAGTGGTCAGGTGGACATCACCGTGACCCTGGGGGCCGGCACTGCCGTGGGCGACACCATTGAAGTGACCGACCAGGATGGCAACGTCATCTTCTCCGGCACCGTGACCCAGGACATGCTGGATAACGGCCTGCAGTTGGCTGTGGATGCGCCGGCGACCGGCGAGACACTGGCGATTACGGCCACCGTGACCGACCCTGCCGGCAACAGCGCCGAAGGCAGCGACCAGGCGGTCATGGATTACGGCGTGGGCACGGGCGCACCGGCCTCGCCCACCGTGGAGATTACCGAAGATGCCAATAACGATGGCTACATCAATGATGGCGAGCTCAATGGCCAGATAGACATTAGCGTCACGCTGGGCGCGGGGACCGCCGTGGGCGATACCCTTGTGGTCACCGACCAGAATGGCACTGTGCTGTTCTCCGGTCCGGTGACACAGGACATGCTGGACAATGGCCTGAGCCTGACGCTGGATGCACCGGCAGCGGGCACGACCCTCACGGTGAATGCTAACGTGACCGACCCGGCGGGCAACACTGCCAATGGCAGTGACAGCGCGATACTGGATTACGGCAGCACCGCCCCGGGCACGCCAACCGTGACCATTACCGAAGATGCCAACAACGACGGCACCATCAATGATGCCGAGCTGGTGGGCCAGGTGAACATCACCGTGGCCCTGACCGGCGGCACGGCGGTGGGTGACACGCTTGTGGTGACCGACCAGGATGGCACGGTCATCTTCTCCGGTCCGGTGACCCAGGACATGCTGGACAATGGCCTTGATTTGGCGATTGATGCACCGGCCAGTGGCACCAACCTGGTGGTCACCGCTACTGTCACCGATGCGGCGGGCAACACCGCGAGTGGCAGTGACAGTGCGATACTGGATACCAGTGGCGGCAACCCAAATCTGGGGGCACCGACCCTGACCATTGATGAAGATGCCAACAATGATGGCTACATCAATGACGACGAGCTGGATGGCGACATCAACTACAGCGTGACGCTGGGCGCCGGCACAGAGGTGGGTGACTCCCTGGTCATCACTGACCAGGCGGGTAACGAGGTGTTTAACGGCACCGTGACCCAGGACATGCTGGACAATGGCCTGTCGCTGACGCTGACGCCGCCAGCGACCGGTACCGGCCTGACCCTGACGGCCACCGTGACCGACACCAGTGGCAACACTGCGACCGGCAGTGACTCGGCTACCCTGGATTACGGCACAGGCACCGGCGCACCGGCTGCACCGACGGTCGAGATTACCGAAGATGCCAACAATGATGGTTACATCAACGATGGCGAGCTCAGCGGCGAGGTGGATATCACCGTCACGCTGGGCGCTGGCACCGCCGTGGGTGACACTATCGTGGTCACCGATAACGCGGGCAACACCCTGTATGACGGCCCTGTGACCCAGGACATGCTGGACAATGGCCTTGACCTGTCTGTGGCCGCCCCGGCGACCGGCACCACCCTGGAAATTACCGCCACCATTACCGACCCTGCGGGTAACACCGCTGAAGGCTCTGACTCGGCCACCCTGGATTACGGCACAGGCACCGGCGCACCGGCCGCCCCGACCGTGGTGATTAGCGAAGATGCCAACAACGACGGCTACATCAACGACACTGAGCTGGATGGTGACATCAACATCACCGTCACCCTGGGCGCCGGCACCGCTGTCGGTGATACCCTGATTGTCACCGACCAGGATGGCAATGAGCTGTTTAACGGCACCGTGACTCAAAGCATGCTGGATAACGGCCTGGGCCTGACGGTCACCCCACCGGCGACCGGCACCACCCTGACCGTGACGGCCACCGTGACCGACCCGGCGGGCAACACCGCCAACGGCAGTGATGCGGCCACCCTGGATTACGGCACCGGCACCGGCGCCCCGGCGGCGCCGACGGTCGAGATTACCGAAGATGCCAACGATGATGATTACATCAACGATGGCGAGCTGGACGGTCAGGTGGACATCACCATCACCCTGGGCGCTGGTACCGCGGTGGGCGACACCATTGTGGTCACCGACCAGGATGGCAACACCCTGTTTGAAGGCCCTGTGACCCAGGCCATGCTGGATAACGGCCTTGATTTGAGCATTGACCCACCGGCCACCGGCACCACGCTGGAAGTGACCGCCACCATTACTGACCCGGCGGGCAACAGCGCACAAGGCAGCGACTCCGCCACCCTGGATTACGGCGTGGGCAGCGGCGCACCGAGTGCACCGACTGTGGTCATTGATGAAGATGCCAACAATGATGGCCTGATTAATGACGCGGAGCTTGATGGCGACATCAACATCACCGTCACGCTGGGCGCAGGGACCGCTGTCGGCGATACCCTGATTGTCACCGACCAGGATGGCAATGAGCTGTTTAACGGCACCGTGACTCAGGCCATGCTGGACAATGGCGTGCCGGTCACCATGACCGCCCCGGCCACCGGCACCACCATCACAGTGACCGCCACCGTGACCGACCCGGCGGGCAACACCGCCAATGGCAGTGACAGTGCGACCCTGGATTACGGCGACAGCGCCCCAACCGCGCCGACTGTGGTGATTACCGAAGATGCCAACAATGACGGCTACATCAATGATGCCGAGCTTAATGGCCAGATAGATATTAGCGTCACCCTGGGCAGCGGCACCGAAGTGGGTGACACCATCGAAGTGACCGACCAGGACGGTAACGTCATCTTCTCCGGCACGGTCACTCAGGACATGCTGGATAATGGTCTGTCAGTCTCTATGCCAGCCCCTGCCACCGGTACGACAGTGACTGTCACAGCCACCGTTACCGACCCGGCCGGCAACACCGCCAATGGCAATGACTCCGCCACCCTGGATTACGGGGTGGGCGGCGGCGCCCCTGCGGCCCCAGTCCTGACCATCACTGAAGATGCCGATAACGACGGCTACATCAATGATGATGAGCTCGATGGCGACATCAACTACACCATCGCCCTGGGCGCAGGCACCGCGGTGGGTGACACCCTCACGGTCACCGACCAGGATGGCAATGAGGTGTACACCGCCACCATCACCCAGGACATGCTGGACAATGGGCTGAGCCTGTCTATCCCGGCCCCGGCGGATGGCACCGCCATCACCCTGACGGCCACGGTCACCGATCCGGCAGGCAACACCGCCAGCGGCAGTGACAATGCACTGCTCAATAGCGGTCCGGCGGCGCCAACGGTGGACATCACCGAAGATGCCGACGACGATGGCTACATCAATGACGCCGAACTCAACGGCCAGGTGAACATCACCGTGACCCTGGGCAACGGCACGGAAGTGGGTGACACCATCGTGGTCACCGATAACGCGGGCAACACCCTGTTCTCCGGCCCGGTCACCCAGGACATGCTGGACAATGGCCTTGACCTGAGCATCGATCCGCCTGCCACCGGCACTGCGCTGGACATCACCGCCACCGTGACTGACGCCGCGGGCAACACCGCCGAAGGCACTGACTCCGCTACCCTGGATTACGGGGTGGGCAGCGGCGCCCCGGCGGCGCCGACCGTCGAGATCACCGAAGATGCCGACAACGACGGCTACATCAACAACACTGAGCTCAGCGGCGACATCAATATCACCGTCACCCTGGGCGCGGGTACCGCTGTGGGCGATACCCTGATTGTCACCGACCAGGATGGCAATGAGCTGTTTAACGGCACCGTGACCCAGGCCATGCTGGATAACGGCGTGCCGGTCACCATGACCGCGCCAGCCACCGGTACCGCCATCAGCGTCACCGCCACGGTCACTGACCCGGCGGGTAACAGCGCCAATGGCAGTGACAGCGCCGTACTGGATTACGGCGTCGGCACCGGCGCGCCTGCAGCGCCGACTGTCACCATCACCGAAGACACCAATAACGACGGCACCATCAATGATGCCGAGCTGGACGGTCAGGTGAACATCACGGTGGCGCTGGGCGCGGGTACCGCGCTGGGCGACACCATCGTAGTCACCGATCAGGATGGCAACACCCTGTTCAGCGGCCCGGTTACTCAGGACATGCTGGATAACGGTCTGGATCTGGCCATTGATGCGCCGGCGTCCGGCACCACGCTGAACGTGACGGCCACCGTCACCGACCCTGCCGGCAACAGTGCCCAGGGCAGCGACTCGGCCCTGCTGGATTACAGCGGTAACCCACCGTCGCCATCAGCGCCAACCGTGGTGATCACCGAAGATGCCAACAATGATGGCTACATCAATGATGGCGAGCTGTCCGGTCAAATCGACATTACCGTGACCCTGGGCAGCGGCACCGACGTGGGTGACACCCTTGAAGTGACCGATCAGGATGGCAACGTCATCTTCTCCGGCACCGTGACGCAGGCCATGCTGGATAATGGTCTGGATCTGAGCATAGATCCGCCTGCCACCGGCACCAATCTGGTGGTCACGGCCACCGTCACCACGCCATCGGGCAACACTGCCGAGGGCTCAGACAATGCCACGCTGGATTACGGCGTGGGCAGCGGTGCCCCGGCGGCACCGACGGTGGTGATCACCGAAGATGCCAACAATGATGGCTACATCAATGATGCTGAGCTCAATGGGCAGATAGACATTACCGTGACCCTGGGCGCGGGCACCGCCGTGGGCGACACGCTTGTGGTGACCGACCAGGATGGCACCGTCATCTTCTCCGGCCCGGTCACGCAGGACATGCTGGATAACGGACTTGATCTGACGATGGACCCACCGGCCACCGGCACTGATTTAGTGGTCACCGCCACCGTCACCGACCCGGCAGGCAACACGGCTTCCGGCTCAGACAACGCCACGCTGGATTACGGCGTGGGCAGCGGCGCACCGGCCTCCCCGACCGTGACCATTACCGAAGATGCCAACAACGACGGCTACATCAATGATGCCGAGCTCAGTGGTCAGGTGGACATCACCGTGACCCTGGGCGCCGGCACCGCCGTGGGCGACACCATTGAAGTGACCGACCAGGATGGCAACGTCATCTTCTCCGGCACCGTGACGCAGGACATGCTGGATAACGGCCTGCAGTTGGCTGTGGATGCGCCGGCGACCGGCGAGACACTGGCGATTACGGCCACCGTGACCGACCCTGCCGGCAACAGCGCCGAAGGCAGCGACCAGGCGGTCATGGATTACGGCGTGGGCACGGGCGCACCGGCCTCGCCCACCGTGGAGATTACCGAAGATGCCAATAACGATGGCTACATCAATGATGGCGAGCTCAATGGCCAGATAGACATTAGCGTCACCCTGGGCGCAGGGACCGCCGTGGGCGATACCCTCACGGTGACCGACCAGGATGGCACTGTGCTGTTCTCCGGTCCGGTGACTCAGGACATGCTGGACAATGGCCTGAGCCTGACCCTGGATGCACCGGCAGCGGGCACGACGCTGACCGTCACCGCTAACGTGACCGACCCGGCGGGCAACACTGCCAATGGCAGTGACAGCGCGATACTGGATTACGGCAGCACCGCCCCGGGCACGCCAACCGTGACCATTACCGAAGATGCCAACAACGACGGCACCATCAATGATGCCGAGCTGGTGGGCCAGGTGAACATCACCGTGGCCCTGACCGGCGGCACGGCGGTGGGTGACACGCTTGTGGTGACCGACCAGGATGGCACGGTCATCTTCTCCGGTCCGGTGACCCAGGACATGCTGGACAATGGCCTTGATTTGGCGATTGATGCACCGGCCAGTGGTACCAATCTGGTGGTCACCGCCACCGTCACCGATGCGGCGGGCAACACCGCGAGTGGCAGTGACAGTGCGATACTGGATACCAGTGGTGGCAACCCGAATCTGGGTGCCCCGACCCTGACCATTGATGAAGATGCCAACAACGACGGCTACATCAATGATGATGAGCTGGATGGCGACATCAACTACAGCGTGACGCTGGGCGCCGGCACAGAGGTGGGTGACTCCCTGGTCATCACTGACCAGGCGGGTAACGAGGTGTTTAACGGCACCGTGACCCAGGACATGCTGGACAATGGCCTGTCGCTGACGCTGACGCCGCCAGCCACCGGCACCGGCCTGACCCTGACGGCCACCGTGACCGACACCAGTGGCAACACTGCGACCGGCAGTGACTCCGCTACCCTGGATTACGGCACAGGCACCGGCGCACCGGCTGCACCGACGGTCGAGATTACCGAAGATGCCAACAATGATGGTTACATCAACGATGGCGAGCTCAGCGGCGAGGTGAATATCACCGTCACGCTGGGCGCTGGCACCGCCGTGGGTGACACTATCGTGGTCACCGATAACGCGGGCAACACCCTGTATGACGGCCCTGTGACCCAGGACATGCTGGACAATGGCCTTGACCTGTCTGTGGCCGCCCCGGCGACCGGCACCACCCTGGAAATTACCGCCACCATTACCGACCCTGCGGGTAACACCGCTGAAGGCTCTGACTCGGCCACCCTGGATTACGGCACAGGCACCGGCGCACCGGCCGCCCCGACCGTGGTGATTAGCGAAGATGCCAACAACGACGGCTACATCAACGACACTGAGCTGGATGGTGACATCAACATCACCGTCACCCTGGGCGCCGGCACCGCTGTCGGTGATACCCTGATTGTCACCGACCAGGATGGCAATGAGCTGTTTAACGGCACCGTGACTCAAAGCATGCTGGATAACGGCCTGGGCCTGACGGTCACCCCACCGGCGACCGGCACCACCCTGACCGTGACGGCCACCGTGACCGACCCGGCGGGCAACACCGCCAACGGCAGTGATGCGGCCACCCTGGATTACGGCACCGGCACCGGCGCCCCGGCGGCGCCGACGGTCGAGATTACCGAAGATGCCAACGATGATGGTTACATCAACGATGGCGAGCTGGACGGTCAGGTGGACATCACCATCACCCTGGGCGCTGGTACCGCGGTGGGCGACACCATTGTGGTCACCGACCAGGATGGCAACACCCTGTTTGAAGGCCCTGTGACCCAGGCCATGCTGGATAACGGCCTTGATTTGAGCATTGACCCACCGGCCACCGGCACCACGCTGGAAGTGACCGCCACCATTACCGACCCGGCGGGCAACAGCGCACAAGGCAGCGACTCCGCCACCCTGGATTACGGCGTGGGCAGCGGCGCACCGAGTGCACCGACTGTGGTCATTGATGAAGATGCCAACAATGATGGCCTGATTAATGATGCGGAGCTTGATGGCGACATCAACATCACCGTCACGCTGGGCGCAGGGACTGCTGTCGGCGATACCCTGATTGTCACCGACCAGGATGGCAATGAGCTGTTTAACGGCACCGTGACTCAGGCCATGCTGGACAATGGCGTGCCGGTCACCATGACCGCCCCGGCCACCGGCACCACCATCACAGTCACCGCCACCGTGACTGACCCGGCGGGCAACACTGCCACTAGCAGTGACAGTGCCACTCTGGATTATGGCAGCAGTGCGCCTACCGCACCGACCGTGGTCATTACCGAAGATGCCGACAACGACGGCTACATCAACGAAGCAGAGCTCAATAACGATATAGACATTAGCGTCACCCTGGGCAGCGGCACCGAAGTGGGTGACACCATCGAAGTGACCGACCAGGACGGTAACGTCATCTTCTCCGGCACGGTCACGCAGGACATGCTGGATAATGGCCTGTCAGTCTCTATGCCCGCCCCGGCCACCGGCACCACTATCACAGTGACCGCCACGGTGACTGACCCGGCGGGCAACAGCGCCAATGGCAATGACTCCGCTACCCTGGATTACGGGGTGGGCATCGGCGCCCCTGAAGCGCCGGTACTGACCATCATTGAGGATGCCGATAATGACGGCTACATCAATGATGATGAGCTCGATGGCGACATCAACTACACCATCGCCCTGGGCGCAGGCACCGCGGTGGGTGACACCCTCACGGTCACCGACCAGGATGGCAATGAGGTGTACACCGCCACCATCACCCAGGACATGCTGGACAATGGGCTGAGCCTGTCTATCCCGGCACCGGCGGATGGCACCGCCATCACCCTGACGGCCACGGTCACCGATCCGGCGGGCAACACTGCCAGCGGCGCTGACAGTGCCGTGCTCGATAGCGGTCCAGCCGCGCCAACGGTCACCATTACCGAAGATGCCAACAACGATGGCTACATCAATGACGCCGAACTCAACGGTCAGGTGAACATCACCGTGACCCTGGGCAACGGCACGGAAGTGGGTGACACCATCGTGGTCACCGATAACGCGGGCAACACCCTGTTCTCCGGCCCGGTCACCCAGGACATGCTGGATAACGGCCTTGACCTGAGCATCGATCCGCCTGCCACCGGCACTGCGCTGGACATCACCGCCACGGTCACCGACAGCGCCGGCAACAGCGCTGAAGGCACTGACTCCGCCACCCTGGATTATGGCTCAGGCACCGGCGCCCCGGCGGCGCCGACTGTGGTGATTGATGAAGATGCCAACAACGACGGCTACATCAACAACACTGAGCTCAGCGGCGACATCAATATCACCGTCACCCTGGGTGCGGGTACCGCCGTGGGCGATACCCTGATTGTCACTGACCAGGATGGCAATGAACTCTTTAACGGCACCGTGACCCAGGCCATGCTGGATAACGGCGTGCCGGTCACCATGACCGCGCCAGCCACCGGTACCGCCATCAGCGTCACCGCCACGGTCACTGACCCGGCCGGTAACAGCGCCAATGGCAGTGACAGCGCCGTACTGGATTACGGCGTCGGCACCGGTGCCCCTGCGGCACCGACCGTCACCATCACCGAAGACACCGATAACGACGGCACCATCAATGATGCTGAGCTCAATGGTCAGGTGAACATCACGGTGGCACTGGGCGCAGGTACGGCTGTGGGCGACACCCTTGTGGTCACCGACCAGGATGGCAACCCCCTGTTCTCCGGCCCGGTCACCCAGGACATGCTGGATAACGGTCTGGACCTGGCCATTGATGCGCCGGCGTCCGGCACCACGCTGGACGTGACGGCCACCGTCACCGACCCGGCCGGCAACAGTGCCCAGGGCAGCGACTCGGCCCTGCTGGATTACAGCGGTAACCCACCGTCGCCATCAGCGCCAACCGTGGTGATCACCGAAGATGCCAACAATGATGGCTACATCAATGATGGCGAGCTGTCCGGTCAAATCGACATTACCGTGACCCTGGGCAGCGGCACCGACGTGGGCGACACCCTTGAAGTGACCGATCAGGATGGCAACGTCATCTTCTCCGGCACCGTGACGCAGGCCATGCTGGATAATGGTCTGGATCTGAGCATCGATCCGCCTGCCACCGGCACCAATCTGGTGGTCACGGCCACCGTCACCACGCCATCGGGCAACACTGCCGAGGGCTCAGACAATGCCACGCTGGATTACGGCTCAGGCAGCGGCGCACCAAGTGCGCCGACAGTGGTGATTACCGAAGATGCCAACAACGATGGCTACATTAATGATGCCGAGCTCAATGGGCAGATAGACATTACCGTCACCCTGGGCGCGGGTACCGCCGTGGGCGACACCCTTGTGGTGACCGACCAGGATGGCAACACCCTGTTCAGCGGCCCGGTCACCCAGGCCATGCTGGATAACGGCCTGTCACTGGCCGTGGATGCGCCGGCGACCGGCGAGACGCTGGCGGTTACCGCCACCGTGACTGATCCGGCGGGCAACAGCGCCCAGGGCAGCGACAGCGCAGTACTGGATTACGGCAGCACGGCACCGGCCTCCCCGACCGTGACCATTACCGAAGATACCGACAACGACGGCTACATCAATGATGCCGAGCTCAGTGGTCAGGTGGACATCACCGTGACCCTGGGGGCAGGCACTGCCGTGGGCGACACCATTGAAGTGACCGACCAGGATGGCAACGTCATCTTCTCCGGCACCGTGACCCAGGACATGCTGGATAACGGCCTGCAGTTGGCCGTGGATGCGCCGGCGACCGGCGAGACACTGGCGATTACGGCCACCGTGACCGACCCTGCCGGCAACAGCGCCGAAGGCAGCGACCAGGCGGTCATGGATTACGGCGTGGGCACGGGCGCACCGGCCTCGCCCACCGTGGAGATTACCGAAGATGCCAATAACGATGGCTACATCAATGATGGCGAGCTCAATGGCCAGATAGACATTAGCGTCACCCTGGGCGCGGGGACCGCCGTGGGCGATACCCTTGTGGTCACCGACCAGGATGGCACTGTGCTGTTCTCCGGTCCGGTGACTCAGGACATGCTGGACAATGGCCTGAGCCTGACGCTGGATGCACCGGCAGCGGGCACGACCCTCACGGTGAATGCTAACGTGACCGACCCGGCGGGCAACACCGCCAATGGCTCAGACAGCGCGATACTGGATTACGGCAGCACCGCCCCGGGTACGCCAACCGTGACCATTACCGAAGATGCCAACAACGACGGCACCATCAATGATGCTGAGCTGGTGGGCCAGGTGAACATCACCGTGGCCCTGACCGGCGGCACGGCGGTGGGTGACACGCTTGTGGTGACCGACCAGGATGGCACCGTCATCTTCTCCGGTCCGGTGACCCAGGACATGCTGGACAATGGCCTTGATTTGGCGATTGATGCACCGGCCAGTGGCACCAACCTGGTGGTCACCGCTACTGTCACCGATGCGGCGGGCAACACCGCGAGTGGCAGTGACAGTGCGATACTGGATACCAGTGGCGGCAACCCAAATCTGGGGGCACCGACCCTGACCATTGATGAAGATGCCAACAACGACGGCTACATCAATGACGACGAGCTGGATGGCGACATCAACTACAGCGTGACGCTGGGCGCCGGCACAGAGGTGGGTGACTCCCTGGTCATCACTGACCAGGCGGGTAACGAGGTGTTTAACGGCACCGTGACCCAGGACATGCTGGACAATGGCCTGTCGCTGACGCTGACGCCGCCAGCGACCGGTACCGGCCTGACCCTGACGGCCACCGTGACCGACACCAGTGGCAACACTGCGACCGGCAGTGACTCCGCTACCCTGGATTACGGCACAGGCACCGGCGCACCGGCTGCACCGACGGTCGAGATTACCGAAGATGCCAACAATGATGGTTACATCAACGATGGCGAGCTCAGCGGCGAGGTGGATATCACCGTCACGCTGGGCGCTGGCACCGCCGTGGGTGACACTATCGTGGTCACCGATAACGCGGGCAACACCCTGTATGACGGCCCTGTGACCCAGGACATGCTGGACAATGGCCTTGACCTGTCTGTGGCCGCCCCGGCGACCGGCACCACCCTGGAAATTACCGCCACCATTACCGACCCTGCGGGTAACACCGCTGAAGGCTCTGACTCGGCCACCCTGGATTACGGCACAGGCACCGGCGCACCGGCCGCCCCGACCGTGGTGATTAGCGAAGATGCCAACAACGACGGCTACATCAACGACACTGAGCTGGATGGTGACATCAACATCACCGTCACCCTGGGCGCCGGCACCGCTGTCGGTGATACCCTGATTGTCACCGACCAGGATGGCAATGAGCTGTTTAACGGCACCGTGACTCAAAGCATGCTGGATAACGGCCTGGGCCTGACGGTCACCCCACCGGCGACCGGCACCACCCTGACCGTGACGGCCACCGTGACCGACCCGGCGGGCAACACCGCCAACGGCAGTGATGCGGCCACCCTGGATTACGGCACCGGCACCGGCGCCCCGGCGGCGCCGACGGTCGAGATTACCGAAGATGCCAACGATGATGGTTACATCAACGATGGCGAGCTGGACGGTCAGGTGGACATCACCATCACCCTGGGCGCTGGTACCGCGGTGGGCGACACCATTGTGGTCACCGACCAGGATGGCAACACCCTGTTTGAAGGCCCTGTGACCCAGGCCATGCTGGATAACGGCCTTGATTTGAGCATTGACCCACCGGCCACCGGCACCACGCTGGAAGTGACCGCCACCATTACTGACCCGGCGGGCAACAGCGCACAAGGCAGCGACTCCGCCACCCTGGATTACGGCGTGGGCAGCGGCGCACCGAGTGCACCGACTGTGGTCATTGATGAAGATGCCAACAATGATGGCCTGATTAATGACGCGGAGCTTGATGGCGACATCAACATCACCGTCACGCTGGGCGCAGGGACCGCTGTCGGCGATACCCTGATTGTCACCGACCAGGATGGTAATGAGCTGTTTAACGGCACCGTGACTCAGGCCATGCTGGACAATGGCGTGCCGGTCACCATGACCGCCCCGGCCACCGGCACCACCATCACAGTGACCGCCACCGTGACCGACCCGGCGGGCAACACCGCCAATGGCAGTGACAGTGCGACCCTGGATTACGGCGACAGCGCCCCAACCGCGCCGACTGTGGTGATTACCGAAGATGCCAACAATGACGGCTACATCAATGATGCCGAGCTTAATGGCCAGATAGACATTAGCGTCACCCTGGGCAGCGGCACCGAAGTGGGTGACACCATCGAAGTGACCGACCAGGACGGTAACGTCATCTTCTCCGGCACGGTCACTCAGGACATGCTGGATAATGGTCTGCAGCTGGCCGTGGATGCACCGGCTACGGGCACCACGCTGGAAGTGACGGCGACCATTACTGACCCTGCTGGCAACAGCGCCGAAGGCTCAGACTCCGCCACCCTGGATTACGGTGCGGGCGGCGGCGCCCCTGCGGCCCCAGTCCTGACCATCACTGAAGATGCCGATAACGACGGCTACATCAATGATGATGAGCTCGATGGCGACATCAACTACACCATCGCTCTGGGCGACGGCACCGCGGTGGGTGACACCCTCACGGTCACCGATCAGGATGGCAATGAGGTGTACAGCGCCACCATCACCCAGGACATGCTGGACAATGGGCTGAGCCTGTCTATCCCGGCCCCGGCGGATGGCACCGCCATCACCCTGACCGCCACAGTCACCGATCCGGCAGGCAACACCGCCAGCGGTACAGACAGTGCGGTACTGAGCAGCGGCCCGGCCGCGCCAACGGTCACCATTACCGAAGATGCCAACAACGATGGCTACATCAATGACGCTGAGCTGAATGGTCAGGTGAACATCACCGTCACCCTGGCCACCGGCACGGAAGTGGGTGACACCATTGAAGTGACCGACCAGGATGGCAACGTCATCTTCTCCGGCCCGGTCACTCAGGACATGCTGGATAATGGCCTCGACCTGAGCATCGATCCGCCTGCCACCGGCACCACACTGGACATTACCGCCACGGTCACCGACAGCGCCGGCAACAGCGCCGAAGGCACTGACTCCGCCACCCTGGATTACGGGGTGGGCAGCGGCGCCCCGGCGGCACCGACTGTGGTGATTGATGAAGATGCCAACAACGACGGCTATATCAACAACACTGAGCTCAGCGGCGACATCAATATCACCGTCACCCTGGGCGCGGGTACCGCTGTCGGCGATATCCTGATTGTCACCGACCAGGATGGCAATGAGCTGTTTAACGGCACCGTGACCCAGGCCATGCTGGATAACGGCGTGCCGGTCACCATGACCGCGCCGGCCACCGGCACCGCCATCAGCGTCACCGCCACGGTCACTGACCCGGCCGGCAACAGCGCCAATGGCGCCGACAGCGCCGTACTGGATTACGGCGTCGGCACCGGCGCCCCTGCAGCGCCGACTGTCACCATCACCGAAGACACCAATAACGACGGCACCATCAATGATGCCGAGCTGGACGGTCAGGTGAACATCACGGTGGCGCTGGGCGCGGGTACCGCGCTGGGCGACACCATTGTGGTCACCGATCAGGATGGCAACACCCTGTTCAGCGGCCCGGTTACTCAGGACATGCTGGATAACGGTCTGGATCTGGCCATTGATGCGCCGGCATCCGGCACCACACTGAACGTGACGGCCACCGTCACCGACCCGGCCGGCAACAGTGCCCAGGGCAGCGACTCTGCCCTGCTGGATTACAGCGGTAACCCACCGTCGCCATCGGCGCCAACCGTGGTGATCACCGAAGATGCCAACAATGATGGCTACATCAATGATGGCGAGCTGTCCGGTCAAATCGACATTACCGTGACTCTGGGCAGCGGCACTGACGTGGGTGACACCCTTGAAGTGACCGACCAGGATGGCAACGTCATCTTCGCCGGCACCGTGACGCAGGCCATGCTGGATAATGGCCTGGATCTCAGCATAGATCCGCCTGCCACCGGCACCAATCTGGTGGTCACGGCCACCGTCACCACGCCATCGGGCAACACTGCCGAGGGCTCAGACAATGCCACGCTGGATTACGGCGTCGGCAGCGGTGCCCCGGCGGCACCGACGGTGGTGATCACCGAAGATGCCAACAATGATGGCTACATCAATGATGCTGAGCTCAATGGGCAGATAGACATTACCGTGACCCTGGGCGCGGGCACCGCTGTGGGCGACACGCTTGTGGTGACCGACCAGGATGGCAACACCCTGTTCAGCGGCCCGGTCACCCAGGCCATGCTGGACAATGGTCTTGACCTGACGATGGACCCACCGGCCACCGGCACTGATTTAGTGGTCACCGCCACCGTCACCGACCCGGCAGGCAACACGGCTTCCGGCTCAGACAACGCCACGCTGGATTACGGCGTGGGCAGCGGCGCACCGGCCTCCCCGACGGTCACCATTACCGAAGATGCCAACAACGACGGCTACATCAATGATGCCGAGCTCAGTGGTCAGGTGGACATCACCGTGACCCTGGGGGCCGGCACTGCCGTGGGCGACACCATTGAAGTGACCGACCAGGATGGCAACGTCATCTTCTCCGGCACCGTGACCCAGGACATGCTGGATAACGGCCTGCAGTTGGCCGTGGATGCGCCGGCGACCGGCGAGACACTGGCGATTACGGCCACCGTGACCGACCCTGCCGGCAACAGCGCCGAAGGCAGCGACCAGGCGGTCATGGATTACGGCGTGGGCACGGGCGCACCGGCCTCGCCCACCGTGGAGATTACCGAAGATGCCAATAACGATGGCTACATCAATGATGGCGAGCTCAATGGCCAGATAGACATTAGCGTCACGCTGGGCGCAGGGACCGCCGTGGGCGATACCCTTGTGGTCACCGACCAGGATGGCACTGTGCTGTTCTCCGGTCCGGTGACACAGGACATGCTGGACAATGGCCTGAGCCTGACGCTGGATGCACCGGCAACGGGCACGACGCTGACCGTCACCGCTAACGTGACCGACCCGGCGGGCAACACCGCCAATGGCAGTGACAGCGCGATACTGGATTACGGCAGCACCGCCCCGGGCACGCCAACCGTGACCATTACCGAAGATGCCAACAACGACGGCACCATCAATGATGCTGAGCTGGTGGGCCAGGTGAACATCACCGTGGCCCTGACCGGCGGCACGGCGGTGGGTGACACGCTTGTGGTGACCGACCAGGATGGCACCGTCATCTTCTCCGGTCCGGTGACCCAGGACATGCTGGACAATGGCCTTGATTTGGCGATTGATGCACCGGCCAGTGGCACCAATCTGGTGGTCACCGCCACCGTCACCGATGCGGCGGGCAACACCGCGAGTGGCAGTGACAGTGCGATACTGGATACCAGTGGCGGCAACCCAAATCTGGGGGCACCGACCCTGACCATTGATGAAGATGCCAACAATGATGGCTACATCAATGACGACGAGCTGGATGGCGACATCAACTACAGCGTGACGCTGGGCGCCGGCACAGAGGTGGGTGACTCCCTGGTCATCACTGACCAGGCGGGTAACGAGGTGTTTAACGGCACCGTGACCCAGGACATGCTGGACAATGGCCTGTCGCTGACGCTGACGCCGCCAGCGACCGGTACCGGCCTGACCCTGACGGCCACCGTGACCGACACCAGTGGCAACACTGCGACCGGCAGTGACTCCGCTACCCTGGATTACGGCACAGGCACCGGCGCACCGGCTGCACCGACGGTCGAGATTACCGAAGATGCCAACGATGATGGTTACATCAACGATGGCGAGCTCAGTGGTGAGGTGGATATCACCGTCACGCTGGGCGCTGGCACCGCCGTGGGTGACACCATTGTGGTCACCGACCAGGATGGCAACACCCTGTTCTCCGGCCCGGTCACCCAGGACATGCTGGACAATGGCCTTGACCTGTCTGTGGCCGCCCCGGCGACCGGCACCACCCTGGAAATTACCGCCACCATTACCGACCCGGCGGGTAACACCGCTGAAGGCTCTGACTCGGCCACCCTGGATTACGGCACAGGCACCGGCGCACCGGCCGCCCCGACCGTGGTGATTAGCGAAGATGCCAACAACGACGGCTACATCAACGACACTGAGCTGGATGGTGACATCAACATCACCGTCACCCTGGGCGCCGGCACCGCTGTCGGTGATACCCTGATTGTCACCGACCAGGATGGCAATGAGCTGTTTAACGGCACCGTGACTCAAAGCATGCTGGATAACGGCCTGGGCCTGACGGTCACCCCACCGGCGACCGGCACCACCCTGACCGTGACGGCCACCGTGACCGACCCGGCGGGCAACACCGCCAACGGCAGTGATGCGGCCACCCTGGATTACGGCACCGGCACCGGCGCCCCGGCGGCGCCGACGGTCGAGATTACCGAAGATGCCAACGATGATGATTACATCAACGATGGCGAGCTGGACGGTCAGGTGGACATCACCATCACCCTGGGCGCTGGTACCGCGGTGGGCGACACCATTGTGGTCACCGACCAGGATGGCAACACCCTGTTTGAAGGCCCTGTGACCCAGGCCATGCTGGATAACGGCCTTGATTTGAGCATTGACCCACCGGCCACCGGCACCACGCTGGAAGTGACCGCCACCATTACTGACCCGGCGGGCAACAGCGCACAAGGCAGCGACTCCGCCACCCTGGATTACGGCGTGGGCAGCGGCGCACCGAGTGCACCGACTGTGGTCATTGATGAAGATGCCAACAATGATGGCCTGATTAATGATGCGGAGCTTGATGGCGACATCAACATCACCGTCACGCTGGGCGCAGGGACTGCTGTCGGCGATACCCTGATTGTCACCGACCAGGATGGCAATGAGCTGTTTAACGGCACCGTGACTCAGGCCATGCTGGACAATGGCGTGCCGGTCACCATGACCGCCCCGGCCACCGGCACCACCATCACAGTCACCGCCACCGTGACTGACCCGGCGGGCAACACTGCCACTAGCAGTGACAGTGCGACCCTGGATTATGGCAGCAGTGCGCCTACCGCACCGACCGTGGTCATTACCGAAGATGCCGACAACGACGGCTACATCAACGAAGCAGAGCTCAATAACGATATAGACATTAGCGTCACCCTGGGCAGCGGCACCGAAGTGGGTGACACCATCGAAGTGACCGACCAGGACGGTAACGTCATCTTCTCCGGCACGGTCACGCAGGACATGCTGGATAATGGCCTGTCAGTCTCTATGCCCGCCCCGGCCACCGGCACCACTATCACAGTGACCGCCACGGTGACTGACCCGGCGGGCAACAGCGCCAATGGCAATGACTCCGCTACCCTGGATTACGGGGTGGGCATCGGCGCCCCTGAAGCGCCGGTACTGACCATCATTGAGGATGCCGATAATGACGGCTACATCAATGATGATGAGCTCGATGGCGACATCAACTACACCATCGCCCTGGGCGCAGGCACCGCGGTGGGTGACACCCTCACGGTCACCGACCAGGATGGCAATGAGGTGTACACCGCCACCATCACCCAGGACATGCTGGACAATGGGCTGAGCCTGTCTATCCCGGCCCCGGCGGATGGCACCGCCATCACCCTGACGGCCACGGTCACCGATCCGGCGGGCAACACTGCCAGCGGCAGTGACAATGCACTGCTCAATAGCGGTCCGGCGGCGCCAACGGTGGACATCACCGAAGATGCCGACGACGATGGCTACATCAATGACGCCGAACTCAACGGCCAGGTGAACATCACCGTGACCCTGGGCAACGGCACGGAAGTGGGTGACACCATTGAAGTGACCGACCAGGATGGCAACGTCATCTTCTCCGGCCCGGTCACTCAGGACATGCTGGATAATGGCCTCGACCTGAGCATCGATCCGCCTGCCACCGGCACCACACTGGACATTACCGCCACGGTCACCGACAGCGCCGGCAACAGCGCCGAAGGCACTGACTCCGCCACCCTGGATTACGGGGTGGGCAGCGGCGCCCCGGCGGCACCGACTGTGGTGATTGATGAAGATGCCAACAACGACGGCTATATCAACAACACTGAGCTCAGCGGCGACATCAATATCACCGTCACCCTGGGCGCGGGTACCGCTGTGGGCGATACCCTGATTGTCACCGACCAGGATGGCAATGAGCTGTTTAACGGCACCGTGACCCAGGCCATGCTGGATAACGGCGTGCCGGTCACCATGACCGCGCCAGCCACCGGTACCGCCATCAGCGTCACCGCCACGGTCACTGACCCGGCGGGTAACAGCGCCAATGGCAGTGACAGCGCCGTACTGGATTACGGCGTCGGCACCGGCGCGCCTGCAGCGCCGACTGTCACCATCACCGAAGACACCAATAACGACGGCACCATCAATGATGCCGAGCTGGACGGTCAGGTGAACATCACGGTGGCGCTGGGCGCGGGTACCGCGCTGGGCGACACCATCGTAGTCACCGATCAGGATGGCAACACCCTGTTCAGCGGCCCGGTTACTCAGGACATGCTGGATAACGGTCTGGATCTGGCCATTGATGCGCCGGCGTCCGGCACCACGCTGAACGTGACGGCCACCGTCACCGACCCTGCCGGCAACAGTGCCCAGGGCAGCGACTCGGCCCTGCTGGATTACAGCGGTAACCCACCGTCGCCATCAGCGCCAACCGTGGTGATCACCGAAGATGCCAACAATGATGGCTACATCAATGATGGCGAGCTGTCCGGTCAAATCGACATTACCGTGACCCTGGGCAGCGGCACCGACGTGGGTGACACCCTTGAAGTGACCGATCAGGATGGCAACGTCATCTTCTCCGGCACCGTGACGCAGGCCATGCTGGATAATGGTCTGGATCTGAGCATCGATCCGCCTGCCACCGGCACCAATCTGGTGGTCACGGCCACCGTCACCACGCCATCGGGCAACACTGCCGAGGGCTCAGACAATGCCACGCTGGATTACGGCGTGGGCAGCGGTGCCCCGGCGGCACCGACGGTGGTGATCACCGAAGATGCCAACAATGATGGCTACATCAATGATGCTGAGCTCAATGGGCAGATAGACATTACCGTGACCCTGGGCGCGGGCACCGCCGTGGGCGACACGCTTGTGGTGACCGACCAGGATGGCACCGTCATCTTCTCCGACCCGGTCACGCAGGACATGCTGGATAACGGACTTGATCTGACGATTGACCCACCGGCCACCGGCACTGATTTAGTGGTCACCGCCACCGTCACCGACCCGGCAGGCAACACGGCTTCCGGCTCAGACAACGCCACGCTGGATTACGGCGTGGGCAGCGGCGCACCGGCCTCCCCGACCGTGAGCATTACCGAAGATGCCAACAACGACGGCTACATCAATGATGCCGAGCTCAGTGGTCAGGTGGACATCACCGTGACCCTGGGCGCCGGCACCGCCGTGGGCGACACCATTGAAGTGACCGACCAGGATGGCAACGTCATCTTCTCCGGCACCGTGACGCAGGACATGCTGGATAACGGCCTGCAGTTGGCTGTGGATGCGCCGGCGACCGGCGAGACACTGGCGATTACGGCCACCGTGACCGACCCTGCCGGCAACAGCGCCGAAGGCAGCGACCAGGCGGTCATGGATTACGGCGTGGGCACGGGCGCACCGGCCTCACCCACCGTGGTGATTACCGAAGATGCCAATAACGATGGCTACATCAATGATGGCGAGCTCAATGGGCAGATAGACATTAGCGTCACGCTGGGCGCAGGGACCGCCGTGGGCGATACCCTTGTGGTCACCGACCAGAATGGCACTGTGCTGTTCTCCGGTCCGGTGACACAGGACATGCTGGACAATGGCCTGAGCCTGACGCTGGATGCACCGGCAGCGGGCACGACCCTCACGGTGAATGCTAACGTGACCGACCCGGCGGGCAACACTGCCAATGGCAGTGACAGCGCGATACTGGATTACGGCAGCACCGCCCCGGGCACGCCAACCGTGACCATTACCGAAGATGCCAACAACGACGGCACCATCAATGATGCCGAGCTGGTGGGCCAGGTGAACATCACCGTGGCCCTGACCGGCGGCACGGCGGTGGGTGACACGCTTGTGGTGACCGACCAGGATGGCACGGTCATCTTCTCCGGTCCGGTGACCCAGGACATGCTGGACAATGGCCTTGATTTGGCGATTGATGCACCGGCCAGTGGCACCAATCTGGTGGTCACCGCCACCGTCACCGATGCGGCGGGCAACACCGCGAGTGGCAGTGACAGTGCGATACTGGATACCAGTGGCGGCAACCCAAATCTGGGGGCACCGACCCTGACCATTGATGAAGATGCCAACAATGATGGCTACATCAATGACGACGAGCTGGATGGCGACATCAACTACAGCGTGACGCTGGGCGCCGGCACAGAGGTGGGTGACTCCCTGGTCATCACTGACCAGGCGGGTAACGAGGTGTTTAACGGCACCGTGACCCAGGACATGCTGGACAATGGCCTGTCGCTGACGCTGACGCCGCCAGCGACCGGTACCGGCCTGACCCTGACGGCCACCGTGACCGACACCAGTGGCAACACTGCGACCGGCAGTGACTCCGCTACCCTGGATTACGGCACAGGCACCGGCGCACCGGCTGCACCGACGGTCGAGATTACCGAAGATGCCAACGATGATGGTTACATCAACGATGGCGAGCTCAGTGGCGAGGTGGATATCACCGTCACGCTGGGCGCTGGCACCGCCGTGGGTGACACCATTGTGGTCACCGACCAGGATGGCAACACCCTGTTCTCCGGCCCGGTCACCCAGGACATGCTGGACAATGGCCTTGACCTGTCTGTGGCCGCCCCGGCGACCGGCACCACCCTGGAAATTACCGCCACCATTACCGACCCTGCGGGTAACACCGCTGAAGGCTCTGACTCGGCCACCCTGGATTACGGCACAGGCACCGGCGCACCGGCCGCCCCGACCGTGGTGATTAGCGAAGATGCCAACAACGACGGCTACATCAACGACACTGAGCTGGATGGTGACATCAACATCACCGTCACCCTGGGCGCCGGCACCGCTGTCGGTGATACCCTGATTGTCACCGACCAGGATGGCAATGAGCTGTTTAACGGCACCGTGACTCAAAGCATGCTGGATAACGGCCTGGGCCTGACGGTCACCCCACCGGCGACCGGCACCACCCTGACCGTGACGGCCACCGTGACCGACCCGGCGGGCAACACCGCCAACGGCAGTGATGCGGCCACCCTGGATTACGGCACCGGCACCGGCGCCCCGTCGGCGCCGACGGTCGAGATTACCGAAGATGCCAACGATGATGGTTACATCAACGATGGCGAGCTGGACGGTCAGGTGGACATCACCATCACCCTGGGCGCTGGTACCGCGGTGGGCGACACCATTGTGGTCACCGACCAGGATGGCAACACCCTGTTTGAAGGCCCTGTGACCCAGGAGATGCTGGATAACGGCCTTGATTTGAGCATTGACCCACCGGCCACCGGCACCACGCTGGAAGTGACCGCCACCATTACTGACCCGGCGGGCAACAGCGCACAAGGCAGCGACTCCGCCACCCTGGATTACGGCGTGGGCAGCGGCGCACCGGCCGCCCCGACCGTCGAGATCACCGAGGATGCCGACAATAATGGCCTGATCAATGATGCGGAGCTTGATGGCGACATCAACATCACCGTCACCCTGGGCGCAGGCACGGCGGTGGGCGATACCCTGATTGTCACCGATCAGGATGGCAATGAACTCTTTAACGGCACCGTGACCCAGGCCATGCTGGACAACGGCGTGCCGGTCACCATGACCGCCCCGGCCACCGGCACCACCATTACGGTCACCGCCACCGTGACCGACCCGGCGGGCAACACCGCTTCAGGTCTGGACACAGCTATCCTTGATACCATCGCCAACACCGGTGCACCGACGGTGACCATCGTCGATGACAACAACCCTGACGATGGCGTCATCAACGCGTCTGAGCTCGGCAGTGACAATGTGCAGCTTCAAGTTGACGTTGACCACGATGAGCTGGTAGCCGGTGGTCAAATCAACCTGACCATCAACAATGGCACCACCACCTCCCAGGTCGTCCTGTCACTCGACAACAACGGTAACCCTGTGGTGGTTGACGGCAACGGTAATGCCGTATCCGGCTTTAGCTACAACAATGGCACCATTACCTGGACCGAAGTGGTTGCCGAAGGCAATACCATTACGGTATCGGCGACCCAGACCGACAGTGACGGTAACGTCTCTACGGCTGGCAGTGATACGGCGGAAATCGATACCACCGCCAACACCGGTGCACCGACGGTGACCATCGTCGATGACAACAACCCTGACGATGGCGTCATCAACGCGTCTGAGCTCGGCAGTGACAATGTGCAGCTTCAAGTCGACGTTGACCACGATGAGCTGGTAGCCGGTGGTCAAATCAACCTGACCATCAACAATGGCACCACCACCTCCCAGATCGTCCTGTCACTCGACAACAACGGTAACCCTGTGGTGGTTGACGGCAACGGTAATGCCGTATCCGGCTTTAGCTACAACAATGGCACCATTACCTGGACCGAAGTGGTTGCCGAAGGCAATACCATTACGGTATCGGCGACCCAGACCGACAGTGACGGTAACGTCTCTACGGCTGGCAGTGATACGGCGGAAATCGATACCACCGCCAACACCGGTGCACCGACGGTGACCATCGTCGATGACAACAACCCAGACGATGGCGTCATCAACGCGTCTGAGCTCGGCAGTGACAATGTGCAGCTTCAAGTTGACGTTGACCACGATGAGCTGGTAGCCGGTGGTCAAATCAACCTGACCATCAACAATGGCACCACCACCTCCCAGGTCGTCCTGTCACTCGACAACAACGGTAACCCTGTGGTGGTTGACGGCAACGGTAATGCCGTATCCGGCTTTAGCTACAACAATGGCACCATTACCTGGACCGAAGTGGTTGCCGAAGGCAATACCATTACGGTATCGGCGACCCAGACCGACAGTGACGGTAACGTCTCTACGGCTGGCAGTGATACGGCGGAAATCGATACCACCGCCAACACCGGTGCACCGACGGTGACCATCGTCGATGACAACAACCCAGACGATGGCGTCATCAACGCGTCTGAGCTCGGCAGTGACAATGTGCAGCTTCAAGTCGACGTTGACCACGATGAGCTGGTAGCCGGTGGTCAAATCAACCTGACCATCAACAATGGCACCACCACCTCCCAGATCGTCCTGTCACTCGACAACAACGGTAACCCTGTGGTGGTTGACGGCAACGGTAATGCCGTATCCGGCTTTAGCTACAACAATGGCACCATTACCTGGACCGAAGTGGTTGCCGAAGGCAATACCATTACGGTATCGGCGACCCAGACCGACAGTGACGGTAACGTCTCTACGGCTGGCAGTGATACGGCGGAAATCGATACCACCGCCAACACCGGTGCACCGACGGTGACCATTGTCGATGACAACAACCCAGACGATGGCGTCATCAACGCGTCTGAGCTCGGCAGTGACAATGTGCAGCTTCAAGTCGACGTTGACCACGATGAGCTGGTAGCCGGTGGTCAAATCAACCTGACCATCAACAATGGCACCACCACCTCCCAGATCGTCCTGTCACTCGACAACAACGGTAACCCTGTGGTGGTTGACGGCAACGGTAATGCCGTATCCGGCTTTAGCTACAACAATGGCACCATTACCTGGACCGAAGTGGTTGCCGAAGGCAATACCATTACGGTATCGGCGACCCAGACCGACAGTGACGGTAACGTCTCTACGGCTGGCAGTGATACGGCGGAAATCGATACCACCGCCAACACCGGTGCACCGACGGTGACCATCGTCGATGACAACAACCCAGACGATGGCGTCATCAACGCGTCTGAGCTCGGCAGTGACAATGTGCAGCTTCAAGTCGACGTTGACCACGATGAGCTGGTAGCCGGTGGTCAAATCAACCTGACCATCAACAACGATGGCACACTGTCTAACGTCACGCTCACCTGGAATGGCACTCAGCTAGTTTCAGATGACAGTAGCCGTACTTACAGCTATGCCGCCGGCGACGGTATCATTACGTGGACAGAGGCGGTGGCTAAAGGCGATACCATCACAGTTTCTGCTACACAAACCGACCGTGACGGTAATGTATCGACAGGGGGAAGTGATACTGCTCAGCTGAGTAACACCGTTAATGATGTGAAAACTTCCCCAGAAGACAACACACTTAATGGTAATTTACTTACTAATGACACGGGCAGTACCGGCATTACCAGCTTTGTCGTTGATGGTGATTCAACTACCTACACTGCTGGCCAAACAGCAACCTTGTCTGGTATTGGTACCATTTTGATTAACGCTAGCGGTACGTACACCTTTACACCAGTTGCCAACTGGAATGGTGAAGTACCTGATATCACCTATACCACTAACATCGGAGATACCGCCGTACTGGATATAACGGTATCTCCAGTTAATGACGAATTCACCGATAACAATGAAAGCGTCAATGTCACTGAGGACAGCACTACTGGTATCTCTGGTAATGTGATTGACGGTACCAGTGTCGATGGTCCATTAACGGTACAAAGCTTCAGTGTCGCTGGTGAGTCAGGACCTTTTGTAGTGGGCACGGCGTATGCCATATCGGGTGTAGGTACAATTACGTTGGCAGCTAACGGTGCATATACATTTGTTCCAGCTACTAACTATTTCGGTGCGGTACCAGCAATTAACTATGTACTCACCGATGGTGATAGCACTGATAGCTCAACCCTGAACATTACGGTTGATGCTAGAGATGATGGCGTTGCGATAACCACCCCTGCAGAGATAACGGTCAACGAGAGTACGCTACCAGGGGGGACACAAGGCGGTACAACACCTGTGACGCAGTCAGGGCAATTTACAGTAACGTCACCTGATGGTTTAGATCGTATCGTGTTCAACGACGGAACAAACAGCACAACGGTCACGCTCGCTGCGCTAGAGGCTGCAACCCCTGAAAACCCAGTAGTGATTAATGGTCAATACGGCACCATCGAAATTACTGACTATCAAGGGACTGATTTTAATACAGGGGTAGTGAGCTTTGACTATGTTCTGTCATCAGCACAAAACCATTCATCAACAGATACGCTGGTCGATAATTTCTCTATTACCGCGTATGACGTCGATGGCGATAGCAACAATACTAGCCTGAAAGTGAATGTTGTTGATGATGATGTCACAACTATCGTCAATACCAATGGCGTTAATGTATTGGTGGATGGCTTTGAGGCTTCTGGGATTGTTGGGGAATGGAATTCTGTGGTCGGAGGTAACCCGCTGAGGCGTTATGACGGTAGTGACAATGATACCGGCCTCGATCAAATGCGCTGGGGTAAAGACAGTAACGCAACTTCATCAGGCTATGGTTTTGTCGACAATGACGCCAACCTCAACGGGGTATTGGAGCTGAACCAGGATATCAATCTGGGTGTGTTTACTCACTATAACAACCCTGTTCCTTCAGGTTCGGCCATTTCAGCAGCAACCTTAACCGTGACCTTCACGATTACCGACTCTTATGGTGTAGTCACTCCTATCACAATCGATATCGACTTTGACCACAATGAAACGCCGAATACCTCAGACCCAGAAGTATCGCGTGACATTATTCAGATTGGTCAGCCTGAAGTCACGTTCGAATATGAAGGCGATTTCTACACTATTAAGGTCCTCGGTTTTATTGATGAACAAGGTGATCTAGTCGATACAGTTAGAACCTATGAACAACAGTCCAATAGTTACCAGTTAATTGCCCGTATTGTCGAAGGTAATGGCTATGCGTTACCAGATAAGGAGGGTAATGTCCTGGATAACGATTCTGGTGCTGATGGACTCACTGTGGTCGGTGTTGGTGTAGGTACAAATACAGGAACCGATCTCTCTACCGGTGTGGGTACAAAGATTCAGGGCACATATGGTTTCCTTGTATTGCAATCTGATGGTAGCTATCGCTACGAACTTGAGTCCAGCGCTGACAGCATTCCGAAGGACGCTACAGAGAACTTTATCTACACTGTTAGAGATGGCGACGGAGATACTTCAACCAACCAGTTGATAATTGGTGTCACACCAGAAGACTTTAACGGTATTCCAGTCGGAACAGACGTTACTGTTGAGACGAATGATGGCGATGATACGGTTATTGTAGCCGGCGGAGAAAATGCGACTAATCCGGATCAAGTTCAAGTCTTCGTTGATGACAACTTTGAAGGAAAAGTTCTTAACGCAAGTGGTAACGAACAAACGATAACCACTTCGCCGGGAACTACAGAAACAGGCTTCAATAACGGGAGTAATGCGCAAGTCATCAGCACAGGCCAAGGCAAGGACTACGTTGAAGCCGGTAGTGGCAATGACCAAGTTTACGCAGGAGCCACCGGGAACTCACAAACTGGTAATACGGACGATGATATTGAACTCACCGCAAATGAGATCAATAGCTTAAATATTATGACCGGAAACCTTGGTTCAATAACCAACAATAATGGTCAGCTCAACTCTTCCGATATTACTGGTGTCGAAGCTGACATTGTCAATGCGGGAAGTGGTAACGATCAGGTCTTTGGCCAATCCGGTTCTGACATACTTTACGGGCATAGTGGTGACGATACTCTTGATGGTGGCAGACATAACGATGGCATCAGAGGGGGTACAGGTGACGATACTATTATTGGGGGACTAGGAAACGATGTCTTGCGGGGTGATTCGGGTAACGACACGTTTGTCTGGCAGAAAAATGAGTTTGGTACGGACCGCATATTAGACTTCAACCCTAAATTCGACACCTTGGATCTTGGGGATCTCCTGATCAATGAGTCTCAAAACCCGCTAGGAAATTACCTCAAATTCGAGCTGAACAACGGTTCAACGGTAATCTCTATTGATGCAGATCTTAGTGGAACCTATGAACAGTCTATCATTCTGGAAGGGGTTGATTTGTTCGATATTTATGGCTCTACGAAAGAAGACATTATCAATGGAATGTTTGATGCTGGAGCCATAGTCACGGACGCCGGCGCTGGCCAGCCTGATATCGAATACAAGAGTATCAGTGGTTTAGACAGTGACGAATTAGCATGGAGTACAGACGACTTGGGTGATATCCCGACTTCCGACACTGTTTCAGATTTCGCGGTTGGTCAAACGCACTTGAATCTCTCGGATCTTGTCACAGATGAAAACGATATCTTGTTGTCTGCTGATGACGTAGATATTTTCGAGCAAGATGGCTCTGTAGTGCTGAGAGTTGACACCACTGGTGACAACACTTGGAATCAAGAAATCATTCTTGAAGGCGTGTCATTACAAGATATCGTTGATGAGAATGGAGTGATTAAAAATAGCGTATTTGAAGATGACAACGTTAAAGCCTTGTTCCAGCAAGCTTCGGAGACCGATGTCGTAGAGAATTCAACAACACTTCTTGACGATCCAAACGTTGATCCATAACGAGTAGAAGGCTGGATATTGTGCGATTAGCAGATAACACACAATCTCAGTGGGACATCAGTGGTTCAACGCAAACCACTGATGACCCTTTGCTTGAGAGCTTGGTGATTTTGACCGAGCACTATGGAACACCGTGTTCTGGTGAGGCACTGATTGCCAGTTTACCTCTCAGAGAGGTAACGCTGACACCTGACTTGTTTCCTCAGGCGTCAGCGCGTGCGGGTTTACTCTCACGAGTGGTTAGGAAGCCTCTGAATACCATCGGGGATATGTTAATGCCATGCGTGTTACTCCTCGTGGAAAAGAAGGCCTGTATTCTTCGATTATTGGACAGCGAAACAGGAAAGGCAGTGATTCAACTGCCTGATACTGGAGGTGAAACCGAACTTACGATAGAGGAGCTTGAAGCCCAATATACGGGATATGCCATTCTGGTTAAGAAGCAGTACAGAGGTGATCAGAGCGTAGAGCTTCATCGCTATACGAAGAAAGGTCACTGGCTATTTTCGATGTTAAGAGAGGCAGCTCCGATATATCGGGAAGCCTTGTTAGCTTCGGTTATTGTCAACATTTTTGCTCTGGTATCGCCTCTTTTTGTCATGAACGTATATGACAAAATACTTCCCAATCAGGCATTTGAGTCCCTTTGGGTGCTAGCCAGTGGCGCGGCATTAGTCTTTGTATTCGACTATATCCTCCGGTACGTCAGAAGCGTCATGATTGATGATGCAGGTAAGAAAATAGATATCATCGTTTCTTCACGTTTGTTTGCGAAATCCATTGGGATCCCATTGGAAAAACGCGGACCAAGTGTTGGAGGCATGGCAAGGCAGATCAATGAGTTTGATAGTGTGAGGGAAATGTTAACCTCCACCACTGTTACCGCTCTGGTAGACCTGCCCTTTGCTATTTTCTTTCTCTTCGTCATCTACATATTCGCAGGTGACCTCGTTTTCATTCCAATCATAGCAAGTATTATCATTCTCGGTTATGCCATAGCGATACAACCACGATTGAGAGATGCTATTGACGAAAGCAACCAATTTGCGGGACTAAAAAATGGGCATTTAGTGGAGAGCCTTGCTGCTATGGAAGCGATTAAGGCGAATCTGGCTGAAGGTGTGGTTCAAAAAACTTGGCAACAGATGATTGCTCATTCCGCAACGTGGGGAATGAAGGTTAAGAAGATTTCTCAATCGGTCTCTTACCTCACAACATTTATCACTCAAGTAACATCGGTAGCCGTTGTCATACTTGGCGTTTACCGGGTTTCCGAGGGTGATATTTCCATGGGCGGAATCATTGCCGCAGTCATGCTGTCAAGCCGTGTGGTATCTCCAATGGCTCAGTTGGCAAATCTCCTAACACGAGCCAATCAGACGATAAGTTCTTTGAAGCAACTTGATGAGTTGATGGGTCAAGAAGATGAATATGAAAATAAAGGGCACCTGATAAGCCGTAACCAATTGCAAGGCCAAATCGAGTGCTCTGGTGTTACTTTTAGTTATCCTGAAACCGAAGAGCCTGTGCTCTACCCATGCTCACTTAAAATCAAAGAAGGTGAAAAAGTCGCAATCATTGGGAAAAATGGGTCAGGGAAAACAACCCTACTTAAAATGTTTGCAGGACTATACCAGCCAACTCAGGGAAATCTGCGATTCGATGGCATTGACTCAAAACAGATCCATCCTGCAGACCTACGTAGGAACGTTGGCTACATGCCACAAGACATCACCCTCTTCCACGGCACCATTCGAGACAACATACTTTTCGGTACTCGTCAGGTTACTGAACACCAACTTATTCGAGCAGTGCAACTCTCTGGTGTAATCCAATTTACCTCTCTCGACTCTCAGGGTTTAGATAAACAAGTTGGTGAACGTGGAGATGCTCTTTCCAGGGGGCAGCGTCAAGCTGTTGCCCTTGCTCGTTCCATTCTTAATGACCCTTCTATCTTGCTAATGGACGAACCTACTTCTTCCATGGACGCATACGCTGAAAAGCAATTTATGTCTTCTATCCCTTTGGTTTGTAAGAACCGGACATTGGTTCTCATTACACACAAAATGCCACTTTTAAGGCTCGTCGATCGTGTCGTGGTAATAGATAAAGGGCGTATTTTCCTGGATGGGCCAAGAGATGAGGTATTAAATAAACTCTCCCAAGGCCAGGGAAGTCGGAACGATTCAAAGAAGGATTCGCATAATGAGTAATTCGAAAGAGCGCGAACACCTCGATATGGCAGACGACATCTACGGCGCAATGATGATGGATGTCCCGCGCAAATATCGCATTGTTGTTTGGCTTTTTGTCATTATGGTCGTGGTCTTTATTGTATGGGCATCAGTGTCATCGCTTGACGAGATCACTCGTGGAGAAGGGAAGGTAATTCCCTCTTCACAGGTTCAGCTTATTCAAAGTCTGGATGGCGGAATTTTGCAAGAAATGTACGTCAAGGAAGGCATGATAGTACAAAAAGGGACGCCACTCGTACGCATCGATGATACCCGTTTCCGCTCTGATGTTGCACAACAAGAAGAGGAAGGTGTCAGTATTATCGCAAATATCGCTCGTTTGCAGCAGGAACTAAGCAGCATCGATTTAAAAGGTCTAGATGTAAACTGGCAAGACCAAATCAGCATCCAGCCTACATCGCTGCTCTTTTCTGATGAGCTCAAGGAGAGCGAGCCTGAACTGCTCCAGCGACAAGCTCTGGAGTTTCAAGGTCGCTTAGACGATTTAAAAAATAAGATAGAGATTCAATCACGCCAGGTTTTACAAAAGTACCAAGAAATAAAAGAACTAAAAACTAAGATAAAAACACTAGAAGGAAGTGCAAAACTTGTCTCACGTGAATACGAACTGACCAAGCCTCTGGCAAGAAAAAAAATAGTGGCCGAAGTAGAGTTGCTCAAACTACAACGTCAACTTAATGATATTCGTGGTGAAATAGCAGCACTTTATCAATTACAACCTAAGCTCAAAGCACAACAAGACGAAGCCATTTTAAAGCGCCGTGAAGCCGTCCTTTCATTTCAAAATGAGAACAGAATGCAAATTAGTGAGCTTGAAGCGAAGCTCGCTAGGCTCCAGCAAGCGCAAGTCGGGGCACAGGATAAAGTGAATAAAGCGATTATTACTTCCCCCGTGACAGGAACTATCAAAACTGTTCACATTAATACGCTTGGCGGTGTTATTACACCAGGAAAAGATATTCTTGAAATTGTCCCTACAGAGGATCAACTGCTCATTGAAGCAAAAATTGAACCTAAAGACATTGCATTCCTTCACTCTGGTCTACCGGCCGTTGTCAAGGTGACAGCCTATGACTTTACTCGTTATGGCGGTCTCTCTGGGAAACTAGAGCACATTAGTGCCGATACGACACAAGACGAAGAAGGTAACAGCTTTTATCTGGTACGAGTTAGAACCGACGTATCAAATTTATCAGATAAAGATGGTACTTCCATGCCAATTATTCCTGGCATGCTTACCAGTGTAGATATCATCACTGGTAAAAGAACCATACTTAACTACATACTTAATCCAATATTGCGAGCAAGGGAGTCGGCTCTTCGCGAACGCTAAACGATCGCTGCCTCAGTCAGGAGTTCTAAAAATGGCGAACAAGAAAATAAGTAACAGATGCAACAAAATTCTTCACTGGTCTCTGCCTTGCCTAATAGCTTTTTCAACCGCAAGTCATTCAGACACTTTAGAGCAAGCTGTTGCTACTGCATTATCCTCGAGCCCAGAAGTAAGAAGAGCATTTAATTCCTACCAAGCTCAACGAGAACAAATTTCGCAGGCGTATGCAGGCTATTTACCTACAGTGGACTTAAATGCCGGATATGGCATTGCTGAAACAGACAGTCCGTCTACACGTTCATCCGGTACCCAGAACGACAGACTTAATCCTGGGGAAGCTGGTTTGAGTATAAGACAAGCACTTTTTAGTGGCTTCCGGACCATGAATGAAGTGAGCAGGACAGAGGCTGAGACGGAAGCAGAATATTGGGGAGTTGTCTCTACATCTGAAGATCACGCATTAGAGACTATAAGGGCTTATATCAAGTACATTCAGGCAGAACGGGTCGTGAGCTTGTCTCGAGATAATCTGCTATCTCATCAGAACATCTATAGGCAGATAAAAGAAAAGACTGACTCTGGTTTGGGCTCCTCTGCCGACCTCTCTCAGGTCATGGGGCGTCTAGCGAGAGCAAAAGCAAATTTAGCAGCAGCAGAAAATAATCTACTTGATGCCAGAGCCAGCTACGTCAAGATCGTCAATGTGCCTCCGATAGATCTGAAAGCACCGCAACCCAAAACCAGCTTGTTACCAGAAAATTTGCAACAGGCGCTTGCCACCGCCGAAAGCGTCCACCCTACATTAAAGCTTGCGATAGCAGATGTGTCAGCCGCTAGATATCAGTATGAGACGTCAAAATCTACGTATTACCCTGAAGTCAGCCTTGAATTGAACAGCAACTGGGATAACGATATTAGCGGCAGTCTGGGGCATAATAATGATGTTCAAGCCATGCTTCGAATGCGCTACAACTTATTTAATGGTGGAAGAGATCACGCTTACGAGCGAGAAACAGCATTCCGAATTGGTGAATCAGAGGAAATCAAACACAGAGCAAGAAGAGAAGTGGTTGAGGGCACTACGCTGGCTTGGAATGCACATGTTAGCCTCCAAGACCAAGTAGGGTATCTTGCAGAACATGTTGAAGCTTCTATCGAAACTCAGAGCGCCTATACGCTTCAGTTCAGATTAGGTCAGCGCTCTCTGCTTGATCTTTTGGACGCAGAAAATGAGCTTTTCGATTCCAGAAAAGACCTAGAAGCAGCACAATTCGATCAGCTTATTGCTGAATATCGTATCTTAAACGCGACAGGGCAGCTCCTTTCTTCTTTGGAAATTCAACCAGAAGTCCTTGAAGAAATTGAACGTTTGAACAACAAATGATGCTGTTAACTGCTTAAATTGTAAGGTGTAACAAGTACCATAAAGTGGAAATAGTATGACAATAACGAACAAAGTCACGCTGTGTGTAATAGGAACACTTTTTGGCCTGTTTGCAATCCTTGCTGTGGCAGAGTTTTCGAACAATCTCACGTTGCTCAAAAAAGAGATGCAGTTTCAAGCAGAGAGTTCTTTGCACACGCTGAGCGTCTCTGTCATTCCGATATTGGAAACAGGAGACCGTGAGAACAGTGAGATATTTTTCTCTGCCATCATGTCGGAGGGAACACAGTTACAGCACGTAAAACTGATGTGGTTGTTTGACGGAGATGTGCAAACTTGGTCGCACCAGTCCAACACCCATCAGGAAGTGCCAGGCTGGTTCATGGCATTAGGGTTTCTCGAACCATTAACACTTGAAACTCAAGTGAATAATGGTTGGACAGATCTGGCCACATTAACAGTCTCATTGACACCTGATTATGCATATTTAGCGCTTTGGAAGTTTTCGGTTCAATTTGTTCTTTTCACTGTGGCAGTGATGCTCGTTACGGCTCTTCTTATTCGTCTCGTTTTGGGAAGAGCCTTAACGCCTATTTCAGTGATGACGGAAGGGGCTAGACGTATTGCAAAGCTAGATTTCCCCTCGCCACTACCAGCCCCAAAAGGAAACGAACTCGTCGAGCTCACTGCTGCTTTCAATGATATGTCTTCACAAGTTGAAAGCTTATTTGAAACTCTGAACGAGGAAATTAATGCATTAAGGCAGAGGTATCTATTTGACTCTCCCTCAGGATTTCACAACAGAAACTTCTTTGTGCGGCAGCTCGAGAGCTGGCTTGAGGACGGTGATAGCGGCATTGTCATGCTGGTTAATTTGAAATGGCTTACACGCAACTCACTCTCCGAGAATGGCGAAGATTTGAATAAAGTCATGCGTTCATTGCGACAGGAGTTGAGTGGTGTTATTCCTAAAACCCAAAACGCTCTCATCGCGAGAATGAGTAAAATCGAGTTAGCGATTCTTTTGCCAAGTGTTGATGAAAAACAAACTCGGACAATATTGGGCCCTCTCATTCGAACGCTCAACAACCAAGTAATCAGTAGCGGACAATCCACCGCGAACGCCTTTATTATTGGTATTACAGAGAAGAAAGAAAACGACTCCGCATCTTCACTCCTCTCTAGGGCAAATGCCACATTACAGGATGCAGAAAGCACACGACAAGTGTTTCATTTTTCTGTGGCTGATAAAGCCTATTCTGAAGAACAACTTGGTACCAAACTCACTGAGGTCGTCAATACAGAAGCTTTCGAATTAATGGCACAACCTATTATTTCTAAAACGACACAAACTGTTCAGCACTACGAAGTCTACGCCCATCTGAAATTAGATAACCAAGTTATTCCAGCATCAAAATTAATCTCTACTTTGTCTCGTTACTCACTATCTACTAAATTTGACAAATCTGTAATCAATCATGTTGCAGCAATTCTTTTAGGTGATCTTCATGTCCCGCCTTTGTCGATAAACCTAACCTCAAGCAGCGTGCGAAATTCAGACTTCTTGAAATGGTTGGTTCAAACAGTGAAGAAGAACAAACTCGAAAATCGTATCTTTTTTGAGTTCTCTGAATCACTCGTCAGCCTACATCCTAAGGATTGCGAGGTAGTCTCAAAAGCTCTTAGAGAAGCCGGTTTACGTTTTGGAATCGATAGATTTGGGCAGAATTTAAACTCCGTGGCCTACCTTAAACAACTGAAACCTGCATTCGTTAAGCTTGAACAGTCATTCCTTCAAAACCAGCAAGACGATAGCAATCATCTGCTGTTGAAACCTATGGTTAAATTGGCTTCAACACTCGGTATTGACGTGATCGTCTCTGCTGTTGAGTATCAACAACAATTAAACTCTCTGGCTGATATAAAAGTTGATGGATACTTCGGGTATATCTCCCCTCCTATCCCTCTTTTGTCTTTACTCAATTCAGGCTTGGAGAATGTTTCCATTCGGTCACATTAAATACCTATACCTAAACAACCTGAGCGCCTCCGTTTGAATCATAGATAAAACGCTTAGGGGGTTATTTGTTATTACGATATTCCACCTTTCCAGCAAGATTATATCGCTTGGCAGCGCCGCTGCGATGCACTGGCTAAGCACTCTCCCACTTTCAAAATCATTTTTCTATCAGCCAGAAAAGAGAAAACCCCAGCATTTCTGCTAGGGTTTTGAATGTGGCGGTGAGTGAGAGATTCGAACTCTCGATACGTTGCCGTATACACACTTTCCAGGCGTGCTCCTTCAGCCACTCGGACAACTCACCAAATTATCGTTGGGCTTATACGCCTCAACGGGTCGCTACTATAGGGAAGCACGGATTTAAGGTCAATAAGATTTCTGAAAAAATCGTGCAAGTGTTTAAGATTCAAGCGACATTGCGTGATTTCCACGCCCTCACCGCTTTTCTTTCTCTGTTTTGAGCTCAGACTGTTAGAATAAGCGCCTTGTTAGAAAAAGAGAGTTTTTCATGTCTATCTCGCTATCACAATTTATTACCGAAAACGGATTAGAGCAAAAACTGCTATCTGCCACGCAAACAGAAGGTTTTGTGACTGCAATGGCTGCAGCGCCACACCTTATCGACCCAAGTGAATGGCTTGCATTTATGTGGGGTGGCGAAGAAGAAGCGCCGTTCGGTAGTCATGAACAACTCGAGCAATACGCGAATATCATCGTGGCCATGTGGAACGAGCAGCGTGGCGTTTTACTTTCAAACGAATGGCAATGGCCGGAAGTCTGTGCACTGAGCGAGAGCGATATCGTTAACGAAGCGACACGCGAATACTGCGAAGGTATGCTTCAGGGTTGGACCCTGTGCCGTGATGACTGGGAAACTCTAATGCCTGAAGACTCTCAAGAAAATGCGCTTCTGGGTGGTGTTCTACTTTCTATCAGTCTGCTGTTTGATCCTGAGGCTGCATTGGCAGTGATGGAAGAACAAGGTGCAGCAGAGCTTGCGCAGTTTGACGAAGTATTTAATGGGATGCCAGTGATGCTTTGTGGCCTGACGATGCGAGCCATGCAGATGGTTGAAGCACAATAATCCGCAATTTTCCTCGTGTGTTTAAAAAAGCGGCCAGCGAGCCGCTTTTTTATCTTCAAAGTTTTCGCGCAGTTTTCAACCATACCTGATATAGTCGCGCCCCTGAATATACTCGCCGCTCGAACGGCACTGACAACGAGACTCTCCCTGTGACGAATCAAGTTTTCTCAACACTTCCGTTGAAAGATGAATTGCTTTCTACACTCACTGACATTGGCTACAAAACCATGACGCCAATTCAGGCACAGAGCCTGCCTTCCATACTTGATGGGAAAGATGTCATCGGTCAGGGTAAAACAGGCTCAGGCAAAACAGCGGCTTTTGGTCTTGGATTGCTGAACCGACTCAACGTCAAACGTTTTCGCGTTCAATCACTGGTGCTCTGTCCTACCAGAGAGCTGGCCGATCAGGTCGCCATTGAAATCCGCAAACTGGCACGTGGCATCCACAACATAAAGGTGCTGACACTGTGTGGCGGTGTTCCTATGGGCCCTCAGATTGGGTCACTGGAGCATGGTGCACACATTATCGTGGGCACACCTGGCCGTATTCTTGACCACATGGAAAAAGGTCGCCTATCTCTTGAAGAAGTGAACACACTGATTCTGGATGAAGCAGACCGCATGCTGGAAATGGGTTTCCAACCTGCGCTCGATGCTATTTTTGACCAAGTGCCGTCTGACCGCCAAACGCTGCTATTCAGCGCCACTTACCCGGCGCAAATCCAAAGCATCAGCAAGCAAATCATGGCAAACCCTCTAATGGTGAAAGTGGAATCAAACCACGATGAAACCAGCATTACTCAACATTTCTACCGCTGTGCAAATAATCGCGAGCGTATCGAAGCACTTCAGCTTCTGCTGCTGAAGCATCAGCCAGAAAGTGCGGTGGTGTTCTGTAACACCAAGCGTGATGTGAAAGACGTGGCCGCTGTACTGGATAACGAAGGCTTCTCTGTGGTTGCCCTGCATGGCGATTTAGAGCAACGCGATCGCGACCAAATGCTTTTGAAGTTTGCCAACAAAAGTACCAACATCATGGTAGCGACAGACGTTGCAGCCCGTGGTTTGGACATCGAAGCGTTAGATGCGGTGATTAACTACCACATGGCGTTCGATACCGAAGTTCACATTCACCGCATTGGCCGCACTGGTCGTGCAGGCAGCGAAGGAGCCGCGTTTACCCTCTTCGGTGATGAAGATGGTTATCGTGTTGCATTGCTGGAAGATCATCTAGAGCGCGACATCAAACCCTCAGCACTGCCTGATTCCAGTGTGTTGAACAATGTGCCACGCACACCTGCCATGGTAACGCTGCACATTGATGGTGGTAAGAAAAGCAAGGTTCGCCCTGGTGATATTCTTGGCGCATTGACCGGTGAGAATGGTATTGAAGGTAAACAAGTCGGTAAAATCAAAGTCACCGATTACCGTTCTTATGTCGCCGTTGAGCGCAGCGTGGCGAAGAAAGCCTTGAAGAAACTCTCCAGCGGCAAAATCAAAGGTAAAACCTACCGCGTATGGCAACTTCGCTAAACCCCACAAAACAACAAAAGCCGTCGTAGCGACGGCTTTTTAGTCTCTCTAATCTTTACTAGGGTCTGTAGGCCATGTGAATCAGCTTGGCAGAAATTCCTCTGACCAACCATCACTCACGATACCTTTATCTATCAAACTCTGGATATCTGACTCACCGAATCCAAGCTCACCTAAAACTCTCCGGCTCGATCGCCCGAAACGTTCTGTTTGCGGAGCTGCAATAATCTTTGCCTCTTTCGGACGAATCGAATAGTGATCTACCATGGTTGTCACATAGCCACTTGGATGCTCTTCATGGATCGAAAAGGCATAACTACCAGAATCAAACCCCACCTGACCATCCTGTGGTCGGCTATAGCGTTTTCTCAACCATTCAATACTGCGAGTTTGTGCTGCTGCAATATCTAACTGGGACAGCTTATTCAACCAGACATCATTTGGCTTACGTTTGAATTGATTGGTAAGCATGATCTTGCGCCCCGCTTCATCACACCTCGAAATACCTCTGAGCTCCTCGAGCGTGTCGAGTTTATTGATATCGGCTTCCGTCGCATCGAGATATAGCCACCCATCATGAGTTTGATAGAAGTGCGACAAGGCATCATAACCCAACGCTTCGCGACCAGTTGGCTCATCGAACGGCGGCGCACCTTCATAATCATGGCTGTATTTAATCTGTGCCAGATTGGTCGTAGATGACAGTGACGTTCTGGGACGCAGTACTTGTCCTGTTTTCGCCCGCACATACAAAGCGACCGACATCGCCAGCCCAGCAGCGAAGCCACAATTCACATCCAGCGTTCCAAGATGAGCATGTTCCTCTGGTGTTTCCGCGCCGCCAAAGCGTGTCATGATGCCACTGTTCGCTTGAATGATATCGTCATAGCCAATGTAATCTGTTTTCTCTCCGCGCTTAGGTCCACCAAGACAATCCAGACGGCAGAAAATGACATCAGGATTCAATGCTTTTAGACGCTCCTCACTAAGTCCCAGAGGCTCTACCTGACGTAAAGGAGCATTGATAACGACTATATCGCAGGTCTTCACCAATGCTTCAAAAATGGGTTTTCCTTCGTCAGTCAGCATATCAAGCAGCAAGCTCTTCTTCCCAATATTGGAGAGGTAACTGAAGAACACACCAATCAGCGGATCATACATTGGCTTGGTCGGATCCAACTTGATAACTTCTGCCCCAAATCGTGTCAAAAACGCAGTGGAATGCGGACCTGCGATAACATTTGTCAGGTCGAGAACACGAACGCCTTTCAGCCATTGGCGGTCGGGCTCGACATTGGGCAAAGGTTCGTAGTTCCTAGGAAGTCCTGTTTGGCTAAAAAGCCTTTCTGCGTCCTTATATTCAGCAAATTTCCGTGGCTCTATGTCGCACAGTTCTTCACCCAACTCTTCAAACCAAACCAAAGGGCCGGGCTGTTTCATCAAGCCATATTCCGGATCATTCACTTCAACGATCAGACCGCTTTCCAGCGAATAAGGGGCGTTGACCCACTCTTGCGTAGAGCGATGCGGCGCACCGGGAATGCCTCCTTCACCAAATAGCTTGCCCCACTCTTCGGAAGTCCTTGTCAAAAACACACGCTTCATCTTCTCAGAGATTTTTGCAGCCCAGTTCGCTGGCAAAGGATAAACACCAATAGAAGTTTCTGCTTCCCATTGAGACTGAGGGATATAGAGGTCTTCAATGTCAGGCAGGCCTTCAGCCACCAGCTCATCATAAATACCCACCAACTCTAAACAACGACGGGCATGGTTACGGTGTGACGGACAGACTACATAGAAATAACGGTTATCTTTGCATTTGTAGGTACGATAAAACGGATCCAGGTACTCCTGAAGCTCATCATACGTTACATCCATAGGTAACCCCGCTTCTCGACGTCGGGTAATCTCTTTTTCCCGCATAGTGTGGTAACGCTCGGGCATGCCTTCAATATTAATGGAGTTATACGAAAGTCCTTCCATTAGTGCAGTAGCCACGGGTACTTCAATATGGTCGCCGTGACCGCTTTGCTCTCTCTCAAACAGAGCAAGTGAAACACCACTTGCTGCCAGCATGGTCGCGTAAGCCGAGCCCAATGTAAGGGGGGAAAAGCTAGGATCGCACCCCATCAACACCCGGTTGTAGCCCATGTCTGTAAATGCACCTGAAGATGCCGCAATCACCGCTTCAGTTGCTTTCCATTGCTTACGTAGCTGGTCGTTTGACGCAAAACCAGGTAGTGATAGCGTGATAAGGCTGGGATTGGTTTTGCGTAGGGTTTCTAAATCAACGCCCAGTTTTTTCATGGTGCCTGGACGGAAGTTTTCAATAATAACGTCAGCTTGTGAACACAAGGACAATGCTCTGTCGAGATCTGAGCCTGACTTCAGATCTAACTTAATATTGGTTTTACTTCGGTTTAAAACAGCATTGGCGGAATGATCCCAAAGAGGCCCTTTGGGTGGGTCAATATGAACCACATTGGCCCCCAAATCGGCAAGGATCATCGCAACAGCTGGGCCAGAAATATACTGGCCAAAGTCAACAACATTAAGACCTGAAAACGGCAACGCATTTCTCATTTATCTCGCTCCTTGCTAAGAGACAGTTATATCGAATGAGAACCACCCTGAAGGTGAATTCATTGCCGGATGTTAATGACTTTGAAGTTTAGCGACTATTAATTTAAATTTGCCCTTATCATAAATTTTTTAATACACAAGATTAAAATCAATTATAAAGAGGTCTATTTACCTTATTAATTTCATCGTTATTAACCTCTTCCATTACCCAAGAGATAAATGCTTCAGCATGAGGATGTAAAAATCGAGACTTATGATTAACAAGGTAAAATGCTTCTGTCGTTAAAACCTTCTGCTCGAATAAAGAGATCAACCTTTTCTCCTTAACATACCGCTGTAAAAGACTACTCCTACCCAATGCAATTCCCCCATCATTTGCTGCCACTTCAAACGCATTAACCAATGTGTCAAACTGGCTACCTAGACTAAAGTCGGTATACGGCATGCCAATAGACTGAAACCAGTGATTCCAACCATCTTCGTAGCCAATGACATGTATCAGGTTTTCGGTAACGATTTGATCTGGTAAAGGCTTAGTCTCAAAACGCTTAGCATAGTGAGGGCTACAGACCGGTTGTAGCAAGTCCCAAGTTAGTCTTCTCGCTTCATACTGTTGCCAGCGACCATTGCCATAAATCACTTCTAGGTCGCAATCTGAGGATTTCTCTTGGCTATTAACCCAAATATTACTCGTGATCTTAAGGTTAATGTTTGGGTTTTGAGCGTAGAACCGCGACAAGCGAGGAGCAAGCCAATTGACGAAAAAGACAAGATTAACTTTAACATTCAGAAGCTTGTTTCTACCTTTCCCAAATAACTCTTCGGTCACTTCATTCATCTTTTCGATGGATTCATGGAGAACTGGTAAATAGGCCGCTCCTGCCTCTGTCAGCTCCAACCCCCTAGGTAGCCTTACGAATAGCACGGCTCCCAGTTGACTTTCCAACGCCTTAATCTGCTGGCTCATTGCCGCCTGCGTAATGTGCAACTCTTGCGAAGCATGGGTAAAGCTAAGATGCCTTGCAGCAGCTTCAAACGACCTAAGCCAATTCAGTGGAGGTAGCCGTTTTTTCATGCGTTATTTTCCTTGTACTACGTTAAAACCAACAGTTTTTTTAAGGGCATACCCTTCTCATTGAAGTTTAAAAGACTCAATCTTTCGTTATTCAATTTACCTATTTAAACCTAATTAACACAGAAACAAATATGAAGAATGTATAAATAGTGAAACACCCCGTCTATGTATAATTATTTTTATATCATTGGCTAAAAATTTATTAATTGTCGAAAAGCATCGAAGTATGAAAGGTTACTACCTCGGGTAAAAACCACATCAACATATCAAAATGCGACACCTATAAGTCGCAAAACTGTAAATATAAAAAGTTGAGAAGGTGAATTAAGTAAAAACTCATCATTTATTTAATTACACAGCACTTCAAAAAGGAGTATCAAAATGAGTTCAGAGGTTAATTCAAACGAAGGAGGCGGCCTCTTTGCGGGTGTTAATCCGTTCATGGCCGTCGGCTCTTCCGTTCTCGTCATATTATTTGTTTTGTATACTGTCGTTGTGCCAGAACAGGCCAGCGCTCTATACAAGTACTGTAAAGATTACATCGCAACCAACCTATCTTGGTACTACGTTGGCTTGATGAGCGTCTTCCTTTTCATCGCTTTTTACCTCATTGTCAGCCGCTACGGCGGCATTAAGCTCGGTCAGGATGATGAAGAGCCAGAGTTTGGATTCTTCTCATGGTTTTCCATGTTGTTCGGTGCAGGGATAGGAATTGGTATTCTGTTCTGGAGTATCGCGGAGCCAATGTACCACTTCCAAAGTAATCCCTTTGTTACCGATGGCCAAGCGCAGTCGATCCTCGCTGGTCAAGTCGCCATGCGTATAGCAATATTCCACTGGGGGTTGCATGGCTGGGGGCTTTTCGCCATCTGCGGGTTGTCTCTGGCCTACTTCTCATATCGTAAAGGATTGCCGCTATCTATTCGTTCGGGGCTTTACCCTCTTCTTGGCGATCGTATTTACGGCCCATTAGGACATGCAGCAGACCTTTTAGCTGTATTCGGGACGGTGTTTGGTATTGCCACCTCCCTCGGGTTGGGTGCACAGCAGATGAATGCGGGGCTCAACTACCTGCTCGGTATCGAAATCAGTACTACAGTCCAGATTGTTCTCATCATTGCTATCTCCGCTCTTGCGACCATTTCTGTCCTGACAGGTGTGAACAAAGGTATCCGAATACTCAGTGAGCTAAACATGCAACTCACCGTTGTGATGCTGGCTTTCTTTATCATCTTGGGGCCAACGGCCTATGTGATTGGCTCCTTCTTTACCAACCTCGGTGACTACATGCTAAACGTGGTCAAGCTTGGTCTTTGGGTTGACCCAAACCCTGAGAATACCTGGCAAGGCGCTTGGACCATTTTCTATTGGGGTTGGTGGATTGCATGGGCACCCTTCTGTGGGATTTTCATCGCACGCATTTCACGCGGCCGAACCATTCGGGAATTCACGCTGGGCGTGCTGCTCGCGCCCACGCTATTGGCCACCTTTTGGATCACCATCTTCGGTAATACCGCTATGTACATCGAGTTGTTTGGTAACGGCGGCGTTGTGGAAGCCGTCAATGAAGACCTGACATTGGCTTTATTCAAAACCATTGAACTGATGGATGTGGGTACTATTCTCACTACCATTGGAGCAACAATCTGTACCGTCATGCTTGTCACTTACTTCGTGACGTCTGCAGACTCAGCGACGCTGGTGATTTGTACCTTGATTTCAATGGGTGACGAGCACCCTCCATCGCGCTATCGCGTATTTTGGGGCATATCAATCGGTCTGGTCGCAGCTGTGCTATTGCTAGCTGGCGGTTTAGGCGCATTACAGACGGCATCGATTATAGCTGCCCTCCCCTATTCCATCGTCGTGATTGCCACTACCGTCGGCTTATATCGTTCACTTCGCAGAGAACCCCTTCCCGGAAAACCTGAGACAAATACAATAGGAGCGACAAAATGAGCACTTCAGTTGCTATGCCACGGATGATGGAGTTTGGCGAAGACGCGACCAAGCGTTTGCCGGATATTGTGAAAGGATTCAACGCCTCTAGCGTGCTGATTCTTACAGACAAAACGATGGTTCAGATGGGCTATGCCGCCATGGTGACAGAACTGCTTTCGGACGCTGGCATTCAAAGCCAAATTTACGCTGACACGATTCCAGAGCCGACATCACAATCGATAGAAGAAGCGGTATCTATAACGCGAGACAGTCAAACTGACTGCATTGTTGCATTGGGCGGTGGTAGCGCTATCGACAGCGCAAAAGCCATCGGCATGCTTGCCTGTCACGGTGGCATTATGCGCGATTATAAAGCTCCGCGCATCGTCAACGAATCGGGTATTCCTGTCGTGGCGATACCCACCACGGCGGGTACAGGCTCAGAAGTCACCAAGTTCACCATCATCACAGACTCTGATACCGACGAAAAAATGCTGTGTATTGGCCTCGGCTTTCTCCCTGTCGCAGCCTTGGTGGACTACAAGCTGACCATGTCTGTCCCCCCTCGTATCACCGCGGACACTGGGATAGACGCACTTACTCATGCCATCGAAGCTTACGTCAGTAAGAAAGCAAACCCATTCAGTGATTACAACGCGTTAGAAGCGATGCGTCTTATCGCACCAAACCTTCGCAAGGTTTATCACGATGGCCAAAACGTTGAAGCACGTCAGAAGATGATGATGGGTTCGACGCTCGCAGGTATTGCTTTCTCCAATGCCTCGGTTGCCTTGGTTCACGGCATGAGCCGACCTATCGGCGCGTTTTTCCATGTTCCGCATGGATTGTCCAATGCCATATTGCTGCCAAGCATTACAACTTTCTCTATTCCAGCTTGTCCCGAGCGTTATGCGCAATGTGCCAAAGCCATGGGGCTGGTGGATGAATCAGCTAGCGTAGAAGAAGCCAATACTCGACTACAGCAAGAGTTGCTCGCGCTGAACGAAGAGTTGAAAGTTCCATCCTTAGAAGAATTGGGCGTTGTGAAAAATGACTTCGACGCCGTGCTCGACACCATGATCCAGCAGGCGTTTGGATCAGGTTCCCCCGGGAACAACCCAAGAGTCCCCAATGAAGATGAAATGAAAACGCTCTACACCAGCCTCTGGAAATAGGAGAAAAGGAAATGATGGATATTGGGCATTTGATCAACGGAGAGATCAGGGAAACATGCACCAGAAAGCAGGCGGTTTATAACCCGGCAACGGGCGAGCATGCTAAGGATGTATTGCTGGCACCCGTGGAGTTGGTGGATGAAGCGATTGAAATCGCTAACGCTGCGTTCCCGGAGTGGCGCAACACACCAGCAATTAAACGTGCGCGCATCATGTTCCGCTACAAACAGCTGCTCGAAGACAACAAGGAAACCATTTGTCGCCTGATTGGTGAGGAGCACGGAAAGATCCAACATGACGCTATGGGCGAGCTTCAACGTGGTATCGAAAATGTCGAGTATGCATGCTCTGCCACCGAGTTACTCAAAGGCGAGTTCAGCAAGAATGTGGGGGCTGGCATCGATTCCTGGTCAGAGCATCAACCACTTGGCGTTGTTGCAGGTATTACACCCTTCAACTTCCCCGCTATGGTACCCCTTTGGATGTTCCCCATGGCGCTAGTCTGTGGGAACTGCTTTATCCTTAAACCCTCCGAGCGAGACCCTAGTGCCTCGCTCTACATCGCGGGTTTATTAAAAGAAGCAGGATTGCCTGATGGCGTCATGCAAGTAATTCAGGGTGATAAAGCCGTAGTGAACCGCCTTATTGAAAGCCAAGGTATAGAAGCGGTCAGCTTTGTCGGCAGCACACCCATCGCCCAATATATCTATGAAAAGGCCAGCCAGTCCGGCAAACGCTGTCAGGCTCTCGGCGGCGCGAAAAATCACGCGATTGTCATGCCGGACTGCGATATGGAGAATGCAGTAAATCAACTGCTTGGTGCTGCATTTGGTTCCAGTGGCGAACGTTGCATGGCGTTGTCTGTGGCGGTCGCTGTAGGAGATGAGGTAGCGGATAGATTGGTAGGCCGTTTGGCTGAGAAGCTTTCATCACTGCGCGTTGGCCCGTTTTACGATAACGACAATGATTTTGGGCCAGTCATCACCAAAGAACACAAAGAGAAAGTTGAAACGTACATCGCTTCTGCCGCGGAAGATGGCGCTAACCTCATAGTTGATGGGCGTAACCCTGAAGTGAAGGGCTATGAGAATGGCTTCTATGTAGGCGCAACACTCATCGACAATGTTCGCGCAGACATGATCAGCTATCAGGAAGAAATATTTGGCCCGGTACTGCAAGTCGTCAGAGTAAATTCCATGGAAGAAGCCATGACGCTTATCAACGAGCACAGATATGGCAATGGTACGTGTATTTTTACCCGTGACGGTGAAGCAGCGCGTTACTTCTCTGATCACATCAAAGTCGGCATGGTCGGTATCAATATTCCCCTACCTGTTCCTGTTGCCTATCATAGCTTTGGTGGCTGGAAGCAGTCACTCTTCGGTGATCTGCATGCCTATGGACCAGACTCGGTGAAGTTCTATACCCGACGCAAAACAATCACCCAGCGCTGGCCTTCAGCGAGTGTGCGTGAGAATACATCCTTCTCTATGCCAACGCTTTAAACCAACATTGTCGTTCTACAGGTGTAAAAAGAGCTGCCAATGGCAGCTCTTTCCTCAAGAGGCTAGTTTTCTCTGCCTTACGCGTTACCTTTAACCTGCAACTGCAGAGACGCGGCAAAATCCAGCATACGGTTCAGTGGAATAAGGGATTTCACCCGGATCGCTTCATCAACGAAAATCTCGTGCTCTTCGCCACCTTCACGTAATGCCAGTTCAATTGCCTTCAAGCCGTTCATTGCCATCCACGGACAATGGGCACAGCTTCGGCAAGTCGCTCCAGCACCCGCAGTTGGCGCTTCAATCAGCTCTTTTTCCGGCACCATTTGCTGCATCTTGAAGAAGATGCCTTTGTCAGTCGCTACAACCAGTTGCTTGTTTGGTAACTCTTTCGCTGCTTTAATCAGCTGACTCGTTGAGCCGACAGCATCCGCAAGCTCTACAACGCTTGCAGGCGATTCAGGGTGAACCAGAATCGCAGCATCTGGGTAGACCGCTTTCATGTCTCTCAACGCTTTCGCGGAGAATTCATCGTGCACCACACACTCGCCTTGCCAAAGCAGCATTTCTGCACCGGTCTTATTCGCGATGTATGAACCTAAATGGCGGTCCGGGCCCCAGATGATTTTCTTATCTTCTGCGTCGAGATGTTCGACGATTTCCAAGGCGATAGACGATGTGACTACCCAATCCGCGCGAGCTTTAACCGCAGCAGAAGTATTGGCGTAAACCACTACCGTATGATCAGGGTGAGCATCACAAAATTCGGTAAAACGATCTTCCGGACAGCCTAAATCCAACGAACACTCGGCTTCAAGTGTTGGCATCAGAACGGTTTTTTCCGGAGTAAGGATTTTGGCACTTTCGCCCATAAACCGAACACCAGCAACCAGAAGGGTCTTGGCAGGATGCTTGTTACCAAACTTCGCCATTTCCAGGGAGTCGCCGACGAAACCACCGGTTTCTTCGGCCAGCGCCTGAATTTCAGGGTCGGTATAGTAGTGAGCAATCATCACTGCATCTTTTTCCTCAAGCAGTTGCTTGATGCTCGCGATGTAGTCAGTTTTCTGTTGCTCGGACAAGGCCTCCGGCTTCGGAGGGAAAGGATATACTGTCTCTGCAGTATTAATAATCTGGCTCATCAACTTACTCAGATTTGGCTTCCAATCCGGACATTATACCCAGCTTGGTATCGAGTTTTCATCTTTTATGACGCTAAAGCGTAATATCGATGACACCCAAGTTGATTCATTTAGATACAAGAAAGCCAGCAATCATGCTGGCTTTCTTGAGTGAGACTTTTCGGCGTTATTGACTCAATTGCTTCTCTGCTTGTTTTGCCGTGGTTGTTCCGGGATATTCCTTCACAACTTGCTTAAAGAGGGTTTTGGCTGTTGCCGTATCTTTCTGACGGTCAGCAATAATGCCCAACTTCAACAGTGCATCGGCACGTTTGCTTGATTTAGCAAACTGGCTCACCGCCGTGAAGTTTTTCTTCGCATCGTCCAACTGGCTTTTTGAGAAGTAGAGTTGCCCCAGCCAATAATGCGCATTGGGCTTGTAAATTGACTCAGGGTATTTAGCCAAGAAAGCATTAAACGCTTGTGTTGCACCAGCGTAGTTCTTCTCTTTCAGGATAAGATTCACTGCCGCATCATATTCCGTATTCTCAGACTGATTCGCCGAGTACTTTTCCGTTGAAGTACTTTCCTGAGGTTTCACTTCAACAGCAGGTGCCGGCCTCGCGTTTCTCAGCGAGTCAATCTCACGGTAAAGATCGCGCTGACGTTCCAGCATCTGATTTAATTCGTAATTGTTTCTTTCGACCGTGCCACGCAACTCATCGAGTTCGCTCGCCATCTGGTCCAGTTGGCGCTGCATGTCGATTTGCATCTGGTTTCGAGCTTCCAGCATTCGCTCCAAGCGCTCAACAGAGCTACCACTACCGCCCAACTCAGTCACCGGAGCAGGTGCGGCAGCCACAGGGGCTGCCGCACTCACCAGTAACGCCAGCGATAGAGCACGCAAAGTGTTACTGTTCATAAGATTTACCTTTGATTAGTAAACCAGAACCGCACGGCGGTTCTTCGCGTAAGCTTCTTCACCCTGGCCAAGAACCAGTGGCTTTTCTTCGCCATAGCTTACGATAGAAATTTGAGATGCTGGTACACCCAGTGCTTGCAGGTACTTAGCTACTGCATTTGCACGGCGCTCACCCAGCGCGATGTTGTACTCAGGAGTACCACGCTCATCTGCATGACCTTCTACAACGACTTTGATATCTGCATTAGCGCGCAGGAATTCTGCATGTGCATCCAGCATATCTTCAAACTGTGGCAGAACAGAGTAGTCGTCGAAGCTGAAGTAAACAGTTTGAGACTGACGCAGTTCGTTGTTACGGATCTCTTGCTCAGTCAGGCTGCCTTGACCGCCATCAACTGGAGTCACAACAGTGGTTTGTGAACCGTTGTTTGTTTCAGTGCCAGTGCTGTCGGTAGAGCTGTCGCTTGAGCTACATGCCGCCAGAGTAAACATAGGCAGCGCTACAGCCAAACCCTTAAGTACTTTATTAACTTGCATCTTGTTTTCCTTATATCAAATAAGCGCAAATGTTTATTGGAACGGGGACCATGCTGGGGCTCTCACCCTGCCATTGGTAGCTGGTAGTCTCGCTTTGAAGCGTCCATCAATGGACACCAAAGAAAGCACATTATTACGCCCGTAAACTGAGCTGTAAATGACCATACCGCCGTTTGGCGCCAAGCTTGGAGATTCGTCCAACATAGTTTTCGTTAGAATCTCAACAGCACCCGTTTGCAAATCTTGTTTTGCAATGTTGTAGCCTGAGTCAGAGCGGTGAACCATCACCAGGTATCTACCATCCGGGGTAAGTTGACCGCCGAGGTTCTGACTACCTTGCCAAGTAATCCTATTGGTAGAACCATCGGCTAAATTTACTCGATAAATCTGTGGTTTACCACCCCGGTCTGAGGTAAAGATCAAAGACTGCCCGTCTGGATCCCAGAATGGTTCCGTGTTATTCGCACGACCTTTGGTGATTTGCTCCAGTTTACGGGTTTTCAAGTCCATCACATAAACTTGAAGACTACCGGTTTTGGACAACACCAACGCCAGCTTGCTCCCGTCCGGAGAGAAGCGTGGAGAACCGTTGTGACGTGGGAATGACGAAATCATTTCACGTTCACCAGTGTAGATGTTCATCAGGAAAACTTGCGCCTGACCGTTCTCGAAACTCACATAAGCCAGTTGCTTTCCATCTGGGGACCAAGTTGGTGACATCAAGGGCTGCTTGGAACGGAGTACCAGTAGCTCGTTGTAGCCATCGTAGTCGGCGATACGTAATTGGTATGGGTGTTCTGCTTTGTCGTCAATAACCACGTAGGCGATGCGAGTCAAAAACGCACCTTTTTCTCCGGTAAGCTTTTCATAAACCAGATCAGAAATACGATGTGCATACTGGCGAAGTTGATTATTTCCAACGACTTTGCGGTTGTTCAACAACAGATGATCTTTGGTCAGCACCAGTTCGCCGGTTTCAGAAAGCCCTTTGCTCTGGCCGCCCGTCAATTGGCCACGAACAATATCAATCAACTGATAGGTAATCAGGTACTTACCATCTGCCGCTGGGCTGATAGTGCCTGTCACCAGCGCATCCACACCCATTGCAGTCCAGTCATTAAAATCGATCTGCTCATCGTTGTATGGCGTTTGTGGCATTTTGTCGATTGGTATCGGGCTAAACTTACCGCTTCGCTGTAAATCCGAAGCAACGACCGCTGAAACATCCGTAGGAAGTTTACCTTCGCCTTCCCATTTAAAAGGAACAATGGCAATTGGGCGCGCGGAACTGATGCCCTCTGTAATCACGATTCTAAGCTCGGCAAAAGCCGGAGGGGAGAATGCAAGAAAAGTGGCGAATGCACTTACAAGAAATCGTTTCAGCATCTAAAATCCTCTAATCATTTGGCCTGAACTCAAAGGTAAACGCTCTAAATTGTTCTCTTACTGCGTCGTCTTCAGACATTGGAAAAGTGCCGACAGCAAAAATTGCCGAACTCGCGGCTCGACAAGCTCTAGCATTTCCGCTCAACTCTTGAACGTCCAACACTAACCCAGTTCCAGACAGTGTCAATCTAACTTCACAGCCTTGCCCATCAGGCACAGCATCTCTGTTGTATTTACGAGAGATCATGTCTTTGTAAATACCCATATAGCGAGCAACTTCATTTGAAACCTGTTGCCCTCGAGCCGATCCCCTGCTTTCAGATTCCGACTCGAGACCGCTAAAAAGCTCGTTGAGGGCAGCCTCCTGCTCTGCCTGCTTCCGCTGAGCTTCTGCAGCTTTGCGCTCAGCTTCTTTGCGCGCAGCTTCTGCTTTACGGGCTTCCTCTTCGGCTTTTTTCTTCTCGGCTAACTTACGTTGGCGTTCTTCTTCCGCTTTGCGTGCTTCTTCTTCAGCACGCTGCTTTTCAGCCAGTTTACGTTGACGTTCTTCCTCAGCTTTACGCTGCTCTTCCACGGCGCGTTGACGGTCTGCTTCTGCTTTCTTCGCCGCTTCTTCCGCTTTGCGTTGCTCCTCTACACGACGAACACGTTCAGCTTCAGCCGCTGCTGCTTTTTCCTGAGCAATGCGCGTAGCTTCTTCTGCTTTACGTTGCTCTTCAGCAGCTTTTCTCTTGGCATCAGCAATTCGCTTACGCTCGACTTCCGCTTCTCGAGCCTCTTTTTCAGCGGCTAGCTTTTCTGCTCTCAGCTCACGCAGGCGTTTTTCTTCCTGCTCGCGTTGCTGCTCGAGCAAGTCAGCTTGTTGTTCTAGACGGCGAAGACGATCGTCTTCCTGACGTTTAGCTTCGTCCCGCTGTTGACGGATCTTTCTCGCCTGCTCATTCACTACACTCGGGTCGATAACCACAGCCTCAATACTTTGCCCGACAGGTTGGTGGGAGACTTTCGTAAAGTCTGCCCCCCAAAGTAAAACACCGAACAATGCGGCGTGTAACAATACAGAAACGAAGGTTGCGCCCGTATAGCCCGACTTTTGAGTTTTCTTCATTCCATCTCTCATGAATCAAGCGGTTCCGTCATCAAGCCCACTGATGAAACCCCAGCTTGGTTCAATGCATCCAAGGTGAGAATGATTTCTGAATACGGCACGCGCCCATCACCACCGACCAACACAGGTGATTTTGGGTTAATTTCCAGCTCTGCCTTCACACGGATAAGCAGATCCTGAAGTGACAGACCGCGTTGCATGTCTCCATTATTCACTGAAAGTCCCAAACCACCATTTTGATCAACTTCTACGATGATAAATGCACCGCTGTCCTCTTCTTTTGCAAGCTCCGCGGCGGTTTTCGCCGTCGACGTTTGTGGGAGATCCACATCCACGCCCTGCGTGACAAAAGGTGCAGTTACCATAAAGATAATCAAGAGTACCAACATCACGTCAATGTATGGCACCACGTTGATTTCGGCGTTCATTTTCCGCCGTTTACGCTGGTAAGGCATACATTACTCCTTCGGTGAAGCAAACGCCTGGCGGTGGAGAATGCTCGAAAACTCTTCCATGAAGTTGATATAGTTGTTCTCAAGCTTACCCACTTTCGCGGTAAATCGGTTGTACGCCATAACAGCTGGGATAGCGGCAAATAGACCCATCGCTGTTGCCACCAGCGCCTCTGCAATACCCGGTGCTACCATTGCCAGTGTTGCCTGCTTCACAGCACCCAAAGCGATAAATGCATGCATGATGCCCCAAACGGTACCAAACAGGCCGATGTAAGGCGTAATTGAACCAACGGTTGCAAGGAATGGCAGATTGGTTTCCAGCGATTCCACTTCTTTTGAAAGAGAAACGCGCATTGCTCGGGAAGTGCCTTCCATCACAGCTTCTGGCACTTTGCCATTGCTGCGGTGAAGACGGGCAAACTCTTTAAAGCCTGAGTAGAAGATTTGCTCACTGCCTGACAGGTTGTCTTTGCGCGCCTGCACTTCTTGGAATAGTTGAGACAAGTCCATACCAGACCAGAAACGGTCTTCAAAACGCTCTGCTTTCGATGACGCCTCTGAAAGCACCTGCGAACGCTTAATGATCATTGCCCAAGACACTACAGACATGCCCAGCAGAACCAACATCACTGCTTTAACCAGCAGACTCGCCTGCAAGAACAGATCAAGAATTGAAAGTTCAGCGCTCACTTAAAATCTCCGATTGAATCGATTTAGGGATGGATTTCGGCTTCATTTTCTCAGAATCGACACAGGCTACCTTAACGGTGGCACGACACAACACATCGCCTTCTGAATTCACCAAATCTTGACAGAATGTGAGGGTAGCGCGACGAATATCAGGTACCGTTGTTTGAACGATAAGTTCTTCGTCAAGCCTTGCGCCTTTAAGGAAATCGATGTCCATATGACGTACGACAAACGCCGTATGTTCTTCAAATAACGTATGTTGATGGACACCAATGCTGCGCAGAAGTTCTGTTCGCGCACGCTCAAAGTATTTGAGGTAGTTCGCATGATAGACGATCCCACCGGTATCAGTGTCTTCGTAGTAGATGCGAACAGGCCAGCAAAACGGATGGTGACTCCTCATCCTGATAATTACCTGAAATCCATAGTAAGGTTTAGCGAAATACTATAACTGACTTACTCAGTGTAATAAAAGCGCCAAGCGACGAGGCTGGTCACGAATGGCGCAAAATAAAACAGCCCGGCTGTTTTAAGCCGGGCTGTCGGTGACAGTTTATGAAAATGGGATGTCAAAGGAATGCCTTTACTAAGACAACCCCCATCACCACCCACGCAAACGGTGGAAAGAAAACAAGCTGCCAAAGCCAGAATCTTGGCTTGAACGCCATACCGTGAATCATTCCGGTACAGGTTGCCCAAATCAGTGCGGGACCATTAGCAACAGTAAAGCCACCAATTTTATCTGCAAATGTCTGAGGGTCCCATATGACTAACCCGCCACATGTGAGCGCCATTGCCAGCGACAACAGCATGAGCGCACGGATATGAAGACGGTCATGGAGACCGTCCAACATAGTCGTGAAGTTACTCTTCACTGTCACGATCCATGGCTTCAGTGTGTTCTAACCAAAGCGCATTGATAATACCGAACGAGCACGCCAGCAATACACCTAGAATCCAAGCGAAATACCACATGGTTAACTCCTTCCTTCTCTTAGTACAGTGAGGTTTTGTTTTCTTCGATGAACTTTTCATCAAGACGGCCAAACATCTTGTAGTAACACCATGCGGTGTAAGACAGAATGATTGGCACCATCACAATCGCAACGCCCGTCATAATGTTCAGCGTCAACTCGCTTGATGTAGCATCCCACATCGTTAGGCTATGAGCTGGGAACAGGCTGGAAGGCATCACGAATGGGAACATCGCAAAACCTGCTGTCAAAATCACGCCTGCAATCGCAAAGCTGTTGAACAAGAACGCAAAACCGTCACGCTCGAAACGCGCACATACGGCAACCAACAGCGGCATAAATACCGCCAACGCCGGTGCAACCCATAGTAGTGGATAAGCTTCGTAGTTATTGAACAGTGCACCGGTTAAGGTCATCACTTCTTTGTTCAATGGGTTCGACGTTGCATTGGTCATGATTTCGCTTGTGATCACATAGCCTTCAATGCTTTGAGCCCAGAAGCCGGCAAGTGCGAAACATACCGCAGTCAGAATCGCAGATATCTGTGCCACGTTACGTGCACGAACATGCAGCGCATCGGTGGTTTTCATCTGAAGATAAGTCGCGCCTTGCGTCACGATCATGAACAAGCTTACCAGACCACATAGAATCGCAAACGGATTCAACAAACCAAAGAAAGAACCACGGTAAGTTGGTATCAGGAACTCGTTCAGTTCAAACGGTACACCTTGCAATAGGTTACCGAAAGCGACGCCGAAGATGATAGGCGGCACGAAGCTACCCACAAAAATGCCTTTATCCCAGGTTTTACGCCAGCGTGGGTCTTCAATTTTTGAACGGTAGTCGAAACCAATTGGACGGAGCCATAATGCGGCCAGCGTCAGAATCATCGCCAAATAGAAGCCTGAGAATGACACCGCGTAGACCAGAGGCCATGCCGCAAACAATGCACCACCAGCGGTGACCAGCCAAACTTGGTTACCATCCCAGTGAGGCGCTATTGAGTTAATCATCACACGGCGCTCGTTATCGGTTTTACCAATAACTGGTAACAAGGCGCCGACACCCATATCAAAGCCATCGGTAATGGCGAAGCCAATCAACAAAACACCAATCAGTACCCACCAGATCAGGCGTAGAATCTCGTATTCAAACATGTTTCACGCTCTCCTTATGCTTCAACTTGACGCGCAAGATCCGTTTCCGGGGTCTTTAGCGTTTCAAAGTGATAACGGCCTGTTTTTAGGCTGCTAGGGCCTAAGCGCGCGAATTTAACCATCAGGTATACTTCAGCAATCAGGAACACTGTGTACAGTGTAACGATGGCAACCAAAGAAGTGATGATTTCTGACGCAGGAAGATTGGATGCTGCCATGTGTACTGGCAGAATTTCACCCACCGCCCATGGCTGACGACCATATTCAGCAACGAACCAGCCTGCTTCACAGGCAATCCATGGCAATGGAATACCCAATACCGCCAGTTTCAGAAGCCACGGTTTTTCGTCGATTTTCTGGCGACAAGTTTGGTAGAAGGACATACCGAAGATAAACAGCATTGCGAAACCACAAGCGACCATGATACGGAAGCTCCAGAATAGCGGTGCTACCTGAGGAATAGAGTCTTGCGCCGCTTGTTTGATTTGTGCTTCTGTCGCATCAACAACATTTGGTGTTTGTTCTTTCAGGAGCAGACCAAAGCCAAGGTCTTTCTTCACGTCGTCAAACGCAGCCAGGTTTTCAGGCGTTCTTTCACCTGCACGCAGTTTTTCAAGCAAACCATAAGCAATCATACCGTTACGGATACGTGCTTCGTGCTCATCAACAATGTCATGTAGACCGGTCACTTGCTTATCTAAAGAACGCGTTGCGATGATTCCCATCACGTACGGGATCTTAATCGCGTAGTCCGTTTCCATGGTTTCTTGGTTAGGGAAACCAAATACGGTGAACGCTGCTGGTGCTGGCTCTGTGTGCCACTCCGCTTCGATCGCCGCCAGTTTTACTTTCTGAACATCACCCAACTCATAACCAGATTCATCACCCAGTACGATAGTAGACAGGATTCCCGCCATACCAAATGACGCAGCGATAGCGAATGAACGGCGAGCAAACGCCACATCACGGCCTTTAAGGAGATAGTAAGCACTTATACCAAGCACAAACATAGCACCTGTTGTGTAGCCAGCTGCCACAGTGTGAACAAATTTCACCTGAGCAACAGGGTTAAGCACAACTTCAGCAAAGCTCACCATTTCCATTCGCATGCTTTCGAAGTTGAACTCAGCACCCACAGGGTTTTGCATCCAGCCGTTTGCAACAAGGATCCATAGCGCTGAAAAGTTGGAGCCAATGGCAGTTAGCCAAGTGACGGTAAGGTGTTGGCGCTTGGAGAGACGGTCCCAACCGAAGAAGAACATACCTACAAGAGTAGATTCCAGGAAGAAGGCCATCAGCGCTTCGATAGCCAGAGGAGCACCGAAAATATCGCCGACATAGTGAGAATAGTATGCCCAGTTAGTACCAAACTGGAACTCCATGGTGAGGCCGGTAGCGACGCCCAACGCGAAGTTAATACCAAACAGCTTACCCCAGAACTTGGTCATGTCCTTGTAGATTTGCTTATCGGTCATCACATACAGAGACTCCATGATGGCTAGCAGAAACGCCATACCCAGAGTCAGTGGGACAAACAAGAAGTGATACATCGCAGTCAGTGCAAACTGGAACCGCGACAGATCAACAATATCAGTTAACATAGTAACTCCTTCATCGTCAGGCTGACTGACGCACGACACTTACGTATCGTTAAGTAAATGCTTAATCACCTGCGAGCCTTATAGCCCGCGCTTCACTGAGCTTCCCTACGGGGACCGTGTAAACAGCCATCCCTTTTTATGTTGCACGAATGTGCCGCACTGGTTAGGATTTTGTTAAGCATCTCCTAATATAGTGCTAGCTAATACTAAACATTCTCGCGATGGGCTTCAAAGCATTTGGAGCAATCACACATTGATTGCTGTCAAAATAATCAACTTCGGTTGTTCAAATCGTTTGAATTCAAGATCCAGATCAAAACAAAACGCTAATGAGCAAGCGCTACGTCCTGCGACCTACTTGCAAGAACATGCGACCCACTGGCACGAACTTATTGCACTAGAAGTATTGTTCAGAGGGAAAAAATAGCAAAGGCTGGCAAGAAGCCAGCCTTTGAAAAGAAGCGGATAGTGACCTTTTGTCACTCAGGCATATCAAAACCAAAATGAAGATAAGCGCGCTGACTTGCGATACGCCCTCGTGGTGTGCGTTGCAGGTAACCTTGTTGTATCAAATAAGGTTCAAGCACATCTTCAATCGTGTCTTTGGCTTCGCCAATTGCCGCAGCGAGGTTGTCCAATCCCACAGGACCGCCATCAAACTTCTCGATAATCGCGGTGAGCAGTTTGCGGTCCATATAGTCAAAGCCCTGGTTGTCGACATCTAGCATATCTAAGGCTTTCGAGGCCACATCTGCATTGATTCGACCATCAGCTTTGACTTCCGCATAGTCACGAACGCGGCGAAGAAGGCGGTTTGCAATACGTGGTGTTCCACGAGCACGACGAGCGATTTCAAATGCTCCTTCCTCATCCATATCAAGATTCAGGCAATTCGCGCTGCGTTGAACAATACCTTTAAGATCAGCAATGTTGTAATACTCAAGGCGCTGAGTAATCCCGAAGCGGTCACGCAGTGGCGAAGTCAGAGAGCCTGCCCGAGTCGTCGCTCCCACCAGCGTAAAGGGAGGCAAATCGATTTTGATGGAGCGTGCAGCCGGACCTTCGCCAATCATGATATCCAGCTGATAGTCTTCCATTGCTGGGTATAGGACTTCTTCGACGACCGGGCTCAAACGGTGGATTTCGTCGATGAAGAGCACATCGTTGGGCTCAAGATTGGTCAGAAGTGCAGCCAAGTCTCCTGCTTTTTCCAACACAGGGCCTGAGGTCGTGCGAATATTCACTTCCATCTCATTGGCGACAATATTTGCCAGCGTGGTTTTACCCAGACCCGGAGGCCCAAAAATTAGCAAGTGATCGAGGGCTTCTTCACGTTTACGTGCCGCATGAATAAAGATTTCCATTTGATTACGGACGTGATCCTGACCTTGATAATCCGACAGCATCTTTGGTCGAATGGCGCGGTCAATGACGTCGTCTTCACGGCTCGGGGGTACCGTGCCCATCAGTCGATCAGCTTCAATCATTCCAAATCACCCTGTTAGACCATTGAACGCAGCGCATCACGGATAATCGCTTCGCTCTTCATGCCATCAACGGCCACTTGCTTGACCACTTTCTCAGCCTGCGCGGCTTTGTAACCGAGCGCGATAAGTGCACTGATCGCTTCATCTTTCGGATCATTAGATGCAACAACAACGGTTTCATAGCTCGCTACGCGACGTGCTGCAGCATCTGCATGAGGCGTGAAAAGGTCAAAGGCATGCCAGTTTTTAAGGCGATCGCGCATTTCAATCACCAGGCGCTCTGCCGTTTTCTTACCTACACCCGGGATTTTGACCAGTGTCGAGACATCTTCACGTTCTACACTGTCAACGAATTGTGTAGCCGTCATACCAGAAAGAATTGCGAGGCCCAGCTTCGGACCCACACCATTGGCTTTTATCACTTCACGGAATAGGGCGCGCTCGATGGTGGTATTGAATCCATAAAGCAACTGTGCATCTTCACGAACCACAAAATGTGTGTAGACAATCGCTTCTTCACCCGCTTCTGGCAGTTCGTAGAAGCAGCTCATGGGCATACTGACTTCGTAACCTATGCCATTAACTTCCAACAGGATTTCAGGGGGTTGCTTTTCAAGCAAAATTCCGCGTAATCGGCCAATCACAATCAAAACTCAAATTGTTGCTAATAATTGTGATTAGGATAATGAACAACTGGATAGATATCCAGTTTTAAAGCCCAGCGAGTACCTGAAATGGGTATGCGATCAGACTAATCCTACCCACTGCATGGTGTAGCGAATGAAATAAGCGAGCGCACTCACAGCCAGTACACCTGCTATCCATAATCCGACAAACCACGCAAAAGCTTTGCTTAGTTTATTCATGGTATCCCTCGTCTGCTCTAACCTTGCCGCGGAACACCCAATAGGAATACGCAGAGTAAATGATGATAATTGGTAGAAGAACCACGGCTCCAGCAAACAAGAAAATCAGGCTGTTATCTGGCGCGGCGGCATCCCAGAGTGTCACCGCTCTTGGCACCATATAAGGGAAGATGCTGATAGCAAAGCCAGCAAACGCCATCAGGTAAATGACCAGAGTCCAGCAATAAGCCGCACCAGCTCTTCGCGTACTTAATGCATTCCATAGTTGATAGGCCGCAAGCGCTGAAATGGCAGGGATAAGGAAAAAGCCGGCGGCATTCGGGAAAGTAAACCATCTTGCGGCAATGTCACTTGAAATAAATGGCAACCAAACGCTCACCACACCTATCGCGCCCAGGAAGAGCAAGGAGAGCTTTTTACACTTAATGAATAGCTTCTCTTCGATACTACCAGTGGTTTTTATAAGGAGCCAGCAGCCACCAAGCAAGGTATATCCCGCCGTTACTGCTAGACCACAAAAAAGCGAAAAAGGCGTCAGCCAGTCAAACCAGCCCCCAGCGTATTGTCTGTCTGCGACTTCAATTCCTTGGAGCAAAGTCCCGAGTATCATCCCTTGAGAAAACGTCGCCACCATCGAGCCACCTGCGAAAGACCAATCCCAGAGGTAACGGCCTTTTTTGGTACGATAACGGTATTCAAACGCGACACCACGAAATATGAGTCCGATTAACATCGCAATAATTGGCGCATAGACAGCAGGCATGATGATGGCATACGCCAGCGGGAATACAGCAAACAACCCACCGCCACCAAGCACGAGCCAGGTTTCATTGCCATCCCAGATGGGTGCGATGGAGTTCATGGCGGCATCTTTTTCGTCATCGGTCAACGAAGGAAACAGTATGCCAACCCCTAGGTCAAAGCCATCAAGAATGACATAGGCGAATACCGCAAAAGCGATTATCGCTGCCCAGATGAGTGCGTAATCCATTATGACTCCTTACCCGATGCGGGCTGCGGATTCACGGTAATATCTTTGGTCGAATTACCATGTGAAAGCCGGGTAACAATACGCCCATCCAAATCCTGCTCGTACTTCGACGGCGATTTTCTCATCAGCTTCAGTAAGTAGTAGATACCCGCACCAAATATGACAAAGTAAACCACGACGAACACGGCGAGCGAAGCACCGACCGCACTAGCATCAATGGGTGACACAGATTCTGACGTTCTAAGTAATCCGTATACGGTATAAGGCTGACGCCCCACTTCTGTGGTCACCCAACCCGCTAATATCGCTAAAAACCCGCAAGGCGCGGCATACACGCAGGTTCGGAGGAACCAAGGAGTTTCGTATAGGGTTTTCTTATAGCGAAGCCACAGCGACACCAGTCCCATGCCCAACATTAAGAAACCAATGCCCACCATGATTCTGAAACTCCAGAACACAGTTGCAACGGGCGGCCTTTCTTCAGGTGGGACTGACTTGAGGCCTTTTATTTCGCCATCAATAGAATGGGTCAGGATAATGCTGCCTAATTTGGGGATTTCGACTTTGTAGTCAACCGTTTCAGTTTCCTCATTCGGAATACCAAACAAGATAAGTGGCGCACCTTTCTGGGTATCAAAATGCCCTTCCATAGCGGCCACTTTCATTGGCTGATGTTCCAGCGTATTAAGGCCGTGTAGATCGCCCGCGACGATCTGGATAGGCGTCACCAATACCGCCATCCACATTCCCATGGATAGGCTTATCCGCCCTAGCTCATTGTGTGGCGCTCGCAACAAATGCCAGGCACCGACGCCAGCCACCATGAAAGCCGTTGTAAGGTAAGCAGCAATGACCATGTGGACGAGGCGGTAGGGGAAAGAGGGATTAAATACGACTTCGAACCAGTCAGTGACGACGAATTGGCCCTTGTCGTTGAAATCGAATCCCGCAGGGGTTTGCATCCAACTATTCACGGACAGAATCCAGGTTGCGGACAGCAACGTACCGAAAGCAACGACAGCAACGGCCAGAAAGTGAAGTTTTGGACCCACACGCTCGCGCCCAAACAGCATGATGCCGAGGAAGCCCGCTTCCAAGAAAAAAGCGGTAAGCACTTCATATCCCATCAAGGGGCCAAGCACAGGGCCCGTTTTGTCGGAGAAGACACCCCAATTTGTCCCGAACTGGTAACTCATCACGATACCACTCACCACACCCATGCCAAACGTGACCGCAAAAATCTTCGTCCAATATTTGGAGAGTTCGAGATATTGGTGTTGTTTGGTCCGCAGGTGCAATGCTTCAAGCACAGTGATATAGCTTGCAAGCCCAATTGAAAAGGCAGGGAAGATAATGTGAAAAGACACAGTGAACGCAAACTGAATGCGCGCCAGGTCTATGGCTAGCTCCGACATACTCAACTCCACTAAACGTGAGTGACTGTAGTTGGAACGTCAAATTTTAAGACTGAGATCACTTTGGCGGAGAATTCTTAAGGAAGGCAAGGGTTATCTCTATTGAGCCCTCTCCTTTCGAGTTGTTTTCAAAACAGCATCAAACTGAGTGCCCATCTGTATAGTCAATGGATCCGGTAATGGAACTCACCCGTCATTCACCGACAATTTTCATAGGTGTTTCGTCATTAACAGATACTAGCTGCAAGGCGGCAAATTCACGATAAAGTGGAGAAGAATCCATCAATTCATCATGTGTTCCCGTCGCGACAATTTGCCCTTTGTCCATTACCAGTATCTTGTCTGCATTGACGACCGTTGCTAAACGGTGAGCAATCACTATCGACGTTTTGTGCGACATCAGTTCATCAAGCGCTGATTTCACTTTGTGCTCACTGACCGCATCCAAGGCACTGGTTGCCTCATCCAACAGTAAAATAGGGCGGTCTGCCAATATCGCGCGTGCAATAGATATTCGCTGCTTTTGGCCTCCCGAAAGACGGACTCCCCGCTCACCCAATTCAGTATGGTAACCGTCAGGAAACTCGGCGATAAAGTCATGTGCTCTCGCCGCCTTACATGCAGCTATCACAGCTTCTTCTCCAGCTTCCGGTACACCGTAACGTACATTCTCAAGCACAGTGGTGGCGAAAATCACCGATTCTTGCGGAACCAGAGCAAACTGCTTTCTCAAGGTTTCAATTGAGAGGTCTGAAATGCTGACGCCATCAATATCAATGTACCCTTCCTGAACATCAAAAAAGCGTTGAAGCAGCGCAAAAACCGTACTTTTCCCTGCCCCACTTGGGCCAACCAACGCGATGCGCTCACCCGCTTTTACATCAAAAGAGAGTGAATAAAATACCGGGAGGTTTTCGTCACCGGGATAGGAGAAAGAGACACTATCAAAACGGACAGCCCCGGCAACCGGTTCTAGCAATTGGCGCGGACTCTGCGGCTCCTGAATATCCTGCTCCATTTGTGAGAGTTCAATTAGCCGTTCAGTCGCACCTGCTGCACGTTGAATATCCCCAATTACCTCGCCAATGGTGGCCACACCACCTGCCACTAACAAGGCATAAAACATAAAGGCTGACAACTGGCCTGCGGTCAATGAGCCATCCAAGACGCTCAATGCACCAACCCAAGTGACCAAGACAATGGCCACAATAGACAGAAACACCACCGACCCCATTAACGTTGCGCGATAGCGAATTCGTATTTTGGCTGCATCCATAACAGACTCGACACGGCCATTGAAGTGATGTGCATCAGCATCTTCATGGTTGTAAGATTGAACAGTACGAATTTCGTGTAGCGTTTCATCCACATGAGCACCAAGGTCAGCCACCCTGTTCTGACTCACACGTGCCAATCGACGCACTTTTCTTCCCAACACGAAAATAGGAACCAGCACCACAGGGACCGCCAGCAATACTAGCCCTGTTAAAGTGATACTGGTGAACGCCATCATTATTAGACCACCAATCACAGAGACGCCAGAACGCAGTGCCATCGAAAGGCTCGAACCCACTACCGTCTGCAGGAGTGTAGTGTCTGCGGTAAACCGACTGATAACTTCACCGGTTCTTTCTTTTGCGTAAAAAGAAGGCGAGAGCTTTAGAAGATGGTGATATACCGTCATTCGGATATCCGCACTGACACGCTCGCCCAACCAGCTCATCAGGTAAAAACGACAGAAGGTCGCAAAACCGCTGACAACCGTAATACCCAGAATGACCAAAACTAATTTGTTCAACTCAGTGGCATTACCAGAAAGAAAGCCTTCATCGACCACAAGCTTCACAGCCTGACCAAGAGCCAGCCAGCTTAAGGAACCAAGGAAGAGAAAAAATACAGCGGCAATAACTTTGCCCCGATAAGGCAATAAATATGTCGCTATCCATTTCAGAACTGAACGCGTGCTGGAAGATTGTTGGGAATATTTCTCTGACAAGATAATGACTCTCTCGCTTTTTTGCTGACTGGCTAACACGTTACAACAAGTTGCGGTTATCAGCGAGAGAGCAAGATGAGATTAATCGACTTCTTCTCTGTCACCCTTTCTTGTTTGGTAAAGCAAGAATGCCGCTGACAGCCAGACCAAACATGCCATCACAAACAATGTGCCGCCATCGTTACCAACAACCTCACCTGCTTCATTAAACGCTGGCTGCGCAACACCGATTGGTGTGAACAAGTGGAAGAAAATTGCGCCCGTCATCGTACCAACTGCTAAAAAAGCACCCAATGCGTGAAAACGGGTAAACAGCAGAATAGAGGCTATCAACTCCACAATACCTACCATATAAGCGCCGTATTTACCGAACCAAGCTAGCCCAGACCACTCACCCAGTGTACCGAAGATAAACTCAGTTTCCGGTGACCCAGAGAACTTGAAGAACAGCGATTGAATAAATACAAATGCGATGAAGATACACAAGCCTGTTTTAAGGTATTTCATATTTGGCCCCGTTCAAAATATCGATATCCATTAACAACGATAGAAAAGAGCGAGAATTTCTCTAATCAAATTCACGCCAAGATTGAGACACTAAATCCATTTAGTGATAACTGTCAGCGGAGTTTGATAATAGACATTCGTGATGATTGAAAAATAAAAAAAGCAGCCATTTGGCTACTTTCTTCGACATGATCTCAACCTAGCGATAGCGTCCGCGCTTGGCACTTTTCGCCTGCCCGGCCATCGCCACCAGCGTGTGGTTGGTATGGGCATGACAAATCGCCACAGCCAAGGCGTCGGCTGCATCGGCTTGAGGGGTGGATGGCAGTTTGAGCATATGAACAACCATGTGTTGAACCTGCTTCTTATCTGCACTGCCTTTGCCGACCACAGCCTGCTTGATCAAACGTGCTGCGTATTCAGAAACAGGTAATCCTGCATTGACGGCGGCCACAATGGCACTTCCGCGTGCCTGACCCAGCTTAAGTGCCGAATCAGCATTTCGTGCCATAAACACCTGCTCAATGGCAAACGTATCCGGCTGGAACTGAGTAATCACTTCGCTGACACCGGCATAAATTTGACCCAATCGTCCTGCCAAATCTTCACAGTCCGTACGAATACAACCGCTGCCAAGGTATTCCAAATGTCTGCCTTGATGTCGGATCACGCCATAGCCAGTGATCCGCGAACCCGGGTCAATCCCGAGAATAATAGCCACGTATGATTATTCCAGAGTTGCTGCGACTTCATCAGAAATATCGCCGTTGTGGTAGACCTCTTGAACGTCATCAAGATCTTCGAGTGCGTCAATCAGACGAAGTAGTTTGGGGGCTGTGGTTTCGTCCAAATCTGCTTTGGTTGAAGGAATCAGCGTCACTTCTGCGTTTTGCGCTTCATACCCAGCAGCATCGAGCGCATCTTTCACAGTACCGAACTCTGTAGGTGTTGTATAAACGTCGATTGAACCGTCTTCGTTAGTTTCGATATCATCCGCACCACCTTCTAGTGCCGCTTCAATCACTGAGTCTTCATCCAGACCCGGCGCATAAGAAATAACACCTTTTTTGTCGAACAGGTAGCTCACGCTGCCATCTGTGCCCAGGTTACCTCCTGCTTTAGAAAACGCATGACGGACGCCAGATACAGTGCGGTTACGGTTGTCGGTCATACACTCGACCATGACAGCAGTACCCGCTGGACCGTAACCTTCATAGATCACAGTTTCCATGTTCTCTTCACCTTCACCGCCAGCACCACGGGTGACAGCACGGTTAACAGTGTCTCGGGTCATGTTGTTTGACAGTGCTTTATCAATCGCTGCGCGCAAGCGTGGATTGTTTTCCGGCTCAGGCCCACCTTCTTTAGCGGCCACCACGATTTCACGAATCAGCTTGGTGAAAATTTTACCGCGCTTGGCATCTTGCGCTGCTTTACGGTGTTTGATGTTGGCGAATTTACTATGACCTGCCATCCCCTCTCTCCTCTCTTTTCTCAAGCCCTCAAAGCATTATTGCCAATAGCTTCAGACTCGACATACCTTAAGCGAAAGAAGGTGGAGCTCAAAGTAAAAACATCACTCGATTACCATATTTGGTGAACATATAGCCATCTATTAAACATATAAAAATCAATGAGTCCACAAAGAATAGGATCACACAGAAAGGATAAAATCCAAGCGAAACATGTTTAAGTGCTAATAGCTCCAATTAGCAAATAGTCTTTATGTTCTTCATTTCCGGTCCAGAAAATCAGCATCATCTGTAAACATTAAACTAACGCTATCGTTTACAACTAATCAGAAAGAAAGATAACCACCTTTGACAAATAATCATAAAATCTCATTAACCTGAGAGTCTGAAGGATCCCCTCATAATTTTCCAAGCCCAGCACTGTGTGCCAGCGTTTGATATTCGAGTATAGCCCAGTGATATTGCTGTTCGTTGATATCATAACGTCGATGATTTCTGACCTCCTTTCCCAGCCGAGGAATGGATAGCACCCGGCGGTGCTTGATGGTGTTCGCTTGAAAGTGGAAGTGCCATTTCGCTTGGCTGGCAATAAGGCCATTCCACCAAAAAAGAATGTCAGCCAGTAAAGCGATGAGAAGTAAGATATCTAGCCGCTTCACACAACGGGTTCTATTGTGCCGCAACGCTTTTCCATAGGCGGTACTTTTGAGGTCTCTGAAGGCTTCTTCAATTTGCATTCTCTTGGCATATAAACGGGTTATCTGCACAGCATGGAGGGTTTAATTGGGGATATTAGTGACAAGTAGCCACGGGTCATTAGCACTTTTGGCGAAGACTTTCGAGGCAGTGTGTTTTGAGTTTGTGCGGGCATGACGAAGTGCTTTTCGTCCTTTAGGTGATTGTTTTACTATGTATGCTTGGCAAGCGAGCGGAGAGCGTTTCGCGAGTTGGCATCTCCCGAGGTCATTCGGTTTACTCGTGGCTTTGTGGTAAAGCGCTTTGTTGCATTGCCAATCTTGGCGGTTGAGTTTTATTGAGACTTCCCCCCGCACACGACCAATCCAGAACCAGCCTTTTTGTTGGACTTGGCGAAACCAGGTGTTCCGGGATCCCGCATCAGATATCACAATGGGCGTGGCGCCTTGGGGGAGAATATCTTGAAGCTTATCGAGAAAGCGCTGATGGGAACTTGGTGAATTATATTGCTTATATTCAAAGGCTTGTTCATACAAAGTCACGGCACGGCCATCGAGGACAACAGAAGCACGAAGCGTCATATGTCGGAGTTGCTCACGCACATCAGACCAATCAACAAGGATAACCGGACAAGGGTTGGCGCCAGTAATTAGACGGGCATGCCACTTATAGATGTCTTCCTTTTCGCGATGTAATTGGTTGTTACTCAGTAGTCTGTCGATGCGCTTGATAGCGTGCTTAGTGGTCGTTCGGGTATTGAGAGAACGGCCGAGCTTGGTAAGAGTGAGGTCAGCACCATCGAGTACAGACTCAGTCGCAAGTAGCAGAGATTGAAGTCGTTTTTTATGAATAGTGGGACACTGATTAGTTAAGGTATCGAGTAAGATCTGAACATCGCGCATCGGTAATTCCTCTTGGTGGAATGTGGTTTTTGGCGAAATTCATTAGATCAAAGGGTACGGTGCGCGTCCTTCTTATTGTTTGGAATAGGAATTTTGAGGGGATTCGCTAGCCTGAGAGTAACGCTCCCTCAAGAATAATCTGTTCAATGGTATAAAACTCTTTACACATTGAGCGCTGCCTACCACAACAATTTCTATTTACATAAGCTGCTCTTAGCTTTAAGAGCATTCTCGTGTGTCCTGCTTGATGTAAGTTATCTCCTTTGTGGATATTAGCGCTTCCCTACCCCTTATTTATATAGTCGAAAATACCGTGAATTTTTAAGTGATCAGCATACCAGTATAAATTTTCTTTTTATTTTTCATTAAGTTAAATAGAAGCATTAGGAAAAAATATTTCGCCGCATATTAAATGCGTTTTCAATCACAAATCATAAAGTTTCAAATTATCATGATGGATATCATACTTCAGCCAAAAATTTTATCATCGACAGATGTATAACCCTTAACACTGTCAATATTTAGAGTTTTAGATAAACAAAATGAAATATTTCAACACTATCATCTAATATAGCTAATACAAAAAGACGCCAGACCAGCTTATAAAAGTATGAGTGATTGATTACTTTAGAACTAGAATATCGGATACCTAGAAAAAAAATCACAACATCAAAAGATATTTTTGTTGTATAAATGTAAACAACTCTTAAGACATGAAATTCACTTATAAAAAATAGAAGCCTAAGGCGGAATTAAATACGTAAATAGTTATTAAAAAACCATATATAAGCAAAGTATATTATTTTAGACATTTGCTTAAGCGATTATATAGAGTGCCTCTAAGTCTCACACCACTTAGCACTTCTATAATCATGACCCTCATGGGCAATTACAAATAAGCAAGAGAGATAAGTAGTCTATGTCTGAATATTGGTAGCGAAAGGAAGATTGTTCTCCATACAAGCATCTGTCTACTTGAAATAAATCAAATAGATAACTTTACCCTGTTATTAAGAAAGTGAAGAAAGACGATGGAGAGAATACTAAAACCGATTACTGATGACAAGAAAATCTCATTAGATGAGTTACATGACAATAATTCCTATTATTTAGTAAAAGAAGAAATAAGAAAGCTAAACGAGATCAATCCAGAAAAGAAGATAGACTGGAAAAAAGTAGAAGAGTATTCATATGATATACTTGAAAATTTTGACAAGAGTCTTCAGATCTTAACCTATTGGTTTATAGCCAGGCTATACAATCATGGATGTCAAACAATCTTAGAATCGTATAATGTTCTTGATGGCTTTGTTAAAGAAGTAAAAGTAGAGACATCAAAGAAAAATGAAAAATTCTTTGATTGGTGGATAGAAAAAACTATTGATTGGATTTCAAAGCACAAAGAAGAATTAAGTAGAGATAAAGCTTCTATCCTTTTAAAAGATTTAGAAAAAATACAAGAACAGTTTTCTGACAGTACCACACAGCTGATTCCAACTCAGAGGTTAATTAGTTGTTTACACTCTGCTATCTCTGAGAATGTTTGCGACGAAGGTTCAAGCATACTAGGATACGATCCCATTGATGTCGGAAAAAAAGAATCAGAAAATAGCGTACATTATCCTAAAGAGAGCCTGGAAAATAATGTAGAGAAATTTTACTGTGCAGAAAGCCACGAAAAATTGATAAAGGCCAATCTAAATCAATTGAAGAGTCTTTCTTTACAAATAATGGATAACGATATTTTTAGTAGTAAGCACTATAGGCTAAGAAGAATAGGGGTCTGGAGCGATATATATCTTCCTCCAACAACTATAGAGGAAAATAAAACAGGTATATTACCACCTGATATCAATGATAAGAGAATATTAAAAACGCTATTTGATTCTGAGAATTGGATAGAGCTGATAAAGTCGAGTGAATCTAAGCTTTTACAGTATCCTTATTGGCTAGATCTGAATAGATTCACTTATATCGCCTTGAAGAAACTAGACCATATAGATATTGCCAAACAAGTAAAGCGAGAGTTACTTAAATTTATTGACCACATAGGAAGTATTCATCTTTACTCTTTTTCAGACGGCACACCATTTGCCGAATTAGATACTATAGACTGGATAGAAAAAGAAAATAAATATCAACATAAAAATCATTTAGTTACAGAGCATTCAGAATCGAAGCTGACAAAAAGATTAGAAATAAGCAAATCAAAAAGTAGTTTATATAGAGAGATCTACCACCAAGTAAAGTCATCATTAAATAGTGGAAATCTCGAACTTTCATTGTGTCAGCTTGAGTTATTAATAACAGCTATAGATACTTATAAGTTAGAGGAGTGGGAACCAAGGCTATGCATTGATTTCTTGGAGTGTGCAGCAGAAGTCTATTACAGAACCAATCAAAGGTCACAATACCTTCATGTTATACAAAAGATTTCTAGAATAGATCCCACAAAGGTAAGGGAGTTATTCAGAAGTAAATAGTTAAAAGCTAGGAGTCAATAATGAGTGATAAAGGAACTGTCGCCCCAAAAGAAAGGGTAAATATAGTTTATCGTCCCGCTACTGATGGCGCATCTGAAGGTGTAGAACTTCCACTAAAAATGTTGGTAGTTGGAGAGTTTTCAAATCAAGAGGACGAGAGACCCGTTGAAGAACGTAATCCAGTAGATATAAACAAAGCCAATTTTGATGATGTTCTTCAATCGCAAGGATTGAGCTTGCAGCTTTCTGTTCCAAGGAAATTAGCAGGTGCAGAGGAAGGTGAAAATATAGCCGTTTCTCTAAATGTTGAAAGTATGAAGGACTTTGAACCTGACAACATTATCAAACAAGTTCCTGAACTCAGAAAATTACTGGAGTTAAGAGAGGCTCTGAAAGCACTAAAAGGACCATTAAGTAACGTACCTGAATTTAGAAAAAAACTACAAACGCTTATTGTTGATGATGAATCGCGCACCACTTTGTTAAAAGAAATCGGCTTAGATGAGTTCATAGAGAAAGGAGACTCAGAATGAGCGACACAAACATAGTACAAGACAGTGGTCAGCAGGTTAATAGTATCCAAGATATTACTTTGCTGGATCAAATCATAGAAGCCACAAAAGTCACACCAGACAACCAAGCATTTCCAATCATGAAAAGCGGTGTTGAAGCGTTAATTAGGGATCTGGTGAAACCCGAGTACCGTGGAGTAAAAATTAATGGTGACCTAGTCGATGCCATCATTGGAGAAATTGATGAGCAGATGTCTCTTCAAGTCGATGAAATATTGCATGATCCTAACTTTCTTAAGATTGAGAGCACTTGGCGCGGTTTACAATTTCTGGTGGAAAGAACGGATTTTAGGGAAAACATTCGTCTGGAAATGATGAACCTGTCCAAACAAGACTTGTATGAAGACTTTGAGGATAGCCCAGAAGTCGTGAAGTCAGGTTTGTACCAGTTAGCCTACACAAAAGAATATGGGCAGTTTGGCGGTCAACCTTATGGGGCAATCATAGCAGATTATGAATTCGGCCCGGGCTCTCAAGACATGAAACTGCTCTCTGATATCGCGGCAGTTTGCACTATGTCTCATTCACCTTTCATTGCAGCAGCAGGCCGAGAGTTCTTTGGTATTGATAATTGGAAGAATCTGCCCTCATTAAAAGACCTCAGGTCTGTATTTGAAGGGCCTCAATATCAAAAATGGAATTCGTTCAGAGAGAGTGAAGATGCTCGCCATATAGGTTTAACATTACCAAGGTTCCTTCTTCGTCAGCCTTATGGCGGAGACGGAAAAATCTGCAATTTATTCAACTATAAAGAGCAGGTCAATAACAACGACGATAATTTCTGCTGGGGCAACACAGCTTTTGCATTTGCAACAAGGCTTGCTGCCAGCTTCGCAGACTATCGCTGGTGTGCAAACATTATTGGCCCACAAAGCGGTGGCATGGTTGACGATCTCGCGACTTACCAGTTCCACTCGCAGGGTGAGGTCAAATCACAAATTCCCACAGAAGTTTTACTTTCAGAGCGCAGAGAGTACGAACTCAGCGAAGAAGGCTTTATTGGCTTGACCATGCGAAAAGGGAGCGATAACGCAGCATTCTTTTCGGCAAACTCTTGTCAAAAGCCCAAAACTTTCTCTGGCCCAGGCGCTAAAGAAGCCGAGCTTAATTACAAGCTCTCTACCCAGCTTCCCTACATGCTGGTGATGGATCGGTTGGCACACTACATAAAAGTATTACAACGAGAAAATATTGGCAGCTGGAAAGAAAAACAAGATCTCGAACGAGAGCTAAATAATTGGATTAGCCAATATGTCACAGAGATGGATAACCCACAGCCGGGCGTAAGAAGTAAACATCCTTTAAGGGGAGCACAAATTGCTGTGAATGATGTTGAAGGTGATCCAGGTTGGTATCAGGTATCACTTAAAGCAAGGCCTCATTTTAAATATATGGGAGCGTCATTTACCCTCTCATTGGTCGGGAAACTCGACAAAGAGTAAAAGCGTGTATTTAAATCATTAAAGGAGCTTACGCATGGCATTAACAATGTACATGTCTCTAACTGGAAAAACACAGGGAGATATTAAAGGTGGTTGTATTCAATCACACGATAGCAAGAAAGATAAAATACTTGTTTATCAATGTGAACAGGAAACAACAATTCCTAAAAACCCGCATGATGGTTTACCAACGGGACAGAGGATTCATAACCCTCTCACCGTAGTAAAAGGTCTTGATGTCGCTTCACCAAAAATATTCCAAGCCGTATGTAGTGGCGAAAGGTTTTCAAACGTGACCTTAGATTTTTGGCGTATTACTGCGGAAGGTATTGAAGAGCATTATTATACTATCCAGTTAGAAGATGCAATTATTGTAAATCGAAAGGCACATACCCCGCTAACATTCCATCCGGATAATCAAGCTTATATGGATATGGAAGAGGTCAGCTTTAGCTACTCGAAGATAATTCATACTTACAATGACGGAAATATTTCGGCTGAGGATTCATGGGTATAAACCCCTGAGCCATTAATCTAGGGGGGACGCCCCCTATTTGGGTCTTATATGAAACAGCAACGATTACTAGAGAGAATCAGATCTGGTGGTGAAAATTCTTCTGATAAAGAGTTACTGTTGGACTCTATCACAAATCATATACATAGAATCTTAAATACCCAACAGGGAAGCGTACCCATTGATAAAGACTTTGGTATGCCTGATTTTAGTGATTTACGCTGGGGTGAAGGCTCTGATATCAGACATGATCTTGAGAAATTCCTTTCAGAATTGATTTTGAAATATGAAAGAAGAGTTAAGTCAGTTAATGTCTATACACAGAAAGATAATAAATCACCACTAGTATTATGTTTTGTTTTAGAGGCAAAGATTGAACTCAAGAATAAGATAATACCGTTAGTTTTTGAAACAGTATTAAAGTCTGACGGCTATATTGCCTTACAGCGGAAATAATTAAGCATGTTCAAAGATCATTATCAAAATCAACTGTCTCTGCTCAGGAGCCTAGGGAAGGAGTTCTCTAAGAGGCACCCCTCTCTAGCACCTATGTTGGCAGACCAAAGTGCTGACCCTGATGTGGAGAGGCTTCTTGAAGGGGTCGCATACCTAACAGGCTCTGTTCAACAGCGCCTTGATGATGATTTTCCTGAGCTGATCCATAGTCTGGCTCATCTGCTATTCCCGCATTATATGCGTCCTTTACCTGCAACAACAATCGTTCAATTCAAGCCTAAGATAGGCCTGAATGAACTGTGTAAAGTAAAAGCGGGTACAGAGCTCAACAGCATTGAAAATAAGGGTGTTACCTGCAAATTCACTACCTGCGAAGATCTCAGTATCTATCCTTTAGCGTTAGATTCGGCTGAAGTTCAACCCAGTTTTTTGCAACTTAATTTTAATTTCATCGAAGCATCAGTAGCTGTACTAAAAGAAAACTACCTTCGTATTTATTTAGACGGGAGCTATGTTGACGCCTCGGACAACCTGCTATTTATTCGAGAAAACCTCGAAGGCACTACATTGGTTTGTCAAGGAAAGAAGTACTCTTTAATTGGCAACCAATCAATAAGTCTACTTTCTGAGAGTGGTGCTATCAGTTTGTTTGAGTATCCCAATAATGCCAATACATCTTTTAAAAGTATTCAGGAATATTTCACACTACCAAAACATCAATTATATGTAGATATTCTTGGCATAGAATGGTTACAACAAAATCGATTTCTCAATGAGAAAACGTTCTCAATACAACTGAGATGGAAAACGCCTAACCCATACAAAGCATTTAAACGCGAAGACTTTCAGCTATTTTGCGTCCCAGCTGTTAATTTATTCAACCATCATGCTGATAGCATCAGTTTAGACCATAGTATCACTGAATATAGAGTTAACCCCGCGGGTGGAGATAAGTACCAGATTTATTCTCTTGAAAGTATTGTAGGCTTCCAACAAGGCTCAGCTAATCAGAGAGAGTATTTGCCCTTTACCATGTTTAACCCTCAATCTACCCGAGTACCTGTTTATTCTATGAAGAGAAAGGCCTCGATGGTAAGAGATGCCTGCGATTCCTATATATCAGTAGCCTATACCGATCCGTTAAATCAAATAAAGCAAGAACACTTAGCGATTAAAGTGAAGTGTACAAATGGCAGTGTTGCAGACAGTCTGAGAGTGGGCGACATATGTGAAGCAACCAGTACATCGCCTGTATTAGCCGAGTTCTCTAACATCACCAAACCCACGACCGCTGTAGAATCACCACTTGGTGACCAGTTACTGTGGAGAATGCTGTCACACTTATATATCAACCAGGCTAGCTTGGCGGAAAGACAGAACCTAATTACTTTGCTCAAGCTATATATATTTACCGACTCAAAGGATACGTCAACCACCCTTGCTAATACAAAACGTGTTGAATCGATTTTGACCATCACCTCACAACCCATATTACGACTTTTTGAAGGAATGATGGCGAGAGGAAATGAAATAGTCATCACTCTTCATCCAGATGGCTTTTCTGGGAAAGGCGACATGTATTTGTTTGGTTGTGCGATCAACAAACTTCTGTCTGGCTATGCCAGCATTAATAGCTTTACAAGACTTGTCGTTGAAGAAGCAGGGACACATTATCGTATTACCTGGCCAGAAAAGGTGGGTTTAAAATGTCTAGTTTGAATAAACGTCAGCCTATTGACCTGCTTTTTGAAGAGCCACATAAGTTCACTTATATACAGGCTATTAGGTTATTAAATTCTGGTCTCACAGAGACTAAAAACAAAATAAAGTCACGTTCTACGTTATCACTGGCTTTTTCAGCTAATCATCTGGAAAGCATAGTTAAAGACAATGACCATATAGAAATCACCACCAACATTCTTGGTTTGTATGGTATCGCCTCACCGTTGCCAACCTTCTATACAGAAGAGCTTCTAGCGGAATTCAGAAATGATGAAACAGTACAACGTGATTTTCTGGATCTCTTGGTGGAACCTGTTTATGAGCAGTACTTTCAGGCATGGGAGAAGTACCGGCTCATATCCTGGCTTGTTGAGCGAAATGATCAAGCAAAAACGAGCCATCTGTTTTCGTTTTTAGGTCAGTGCATTCCGGCAACCAGTGCCCAAGATGAATTCGACGCCTTCGAACTCCTCCCCTATGCAGGACTATTCACACAGACAAGGCGATCGGCATACGGGCTAAAGTCAGTGGTTCAAGAACTGGTTGGAAACGATGCGTCAGTTTCAATATATCAATGGTACCCCAAATGGGTAGATGTCCCTTCAAGCCAGTTGTGCCTGCTAGGTCAACAGAACACCCACCTAAATGGAGAATGCTATTTGGGTGAACAGCTACTTGACTGTGCCAACAATATCCAAATACGAATAACAACCCATGACTACACACTTTTTCTCGGATTAATGCCTGATGGCAATAAGCATAGAAAGCTACTCAGAACATTAAAGAAATATATACAAGAAGGGCTGGACGTTAATTTAGACCTTAGGTACGAGCGTTTGGAAGGTACCCAATCCTACTTAGGTGACGATAATTCAGCGCTGCTTGGACTGAATTCCTCATTAGGAAACGGATTATTTAAATTGAACTTCCAGCTGGATTATTTTTCTGTCGACGGAACGAGTAATTGATTTCCAAAACAGATAAATAGAATCAAATAAACCCACATTATCAGCACTAAAGATGATAGGTAAACACTCCAGAGATAGGGATTTATGATGGACTTTGAATTCACTTCCACAAACTGGCAAGGCAGTCCGCTAAACGTCATTGAAGTCGATGGCAAAGAGGCTATCTCACAACCCTACTGTTTTGACATCACCCTAAGCTGTCCCGAACCGATTGATCCAGATGTATTTCTCGGACAAGGAGGTCAGTTTTTGATGCGTAATGGCGTCGATGAACCCCAGACATATCACGGTATTATCTCCGAAACCCGACTGTTGGCAAAAACGCATGGCCAGTGGCGTATACAAGTCACTTTAGTACCTCGTTTATGGGCATTGGGACTGGGTACGCAAAGCCAGATTTTCTTAGATAAAAACGTTCCGGAGATCATTACTCATGTGTTAACCGACATAGAGTCCAACGGGATAACCTTGACCATTGATGTCTCACTCACTAAAGAATATCCGCAACATGAATACGTCTGCCAATTCAATGAATCCGCATTGGACTTTGTTTCACGTCTTATGGAAAAAACGGGCATCTACTACTTTTTCGACCAAAAAAATGGGACGGATTGTCTGTGTATCAGAGATTTAAGTCTCATCCACGAGAGTAAAAACGAAGCACAGCTTACTTATGCGTCAATATCCGGTTTAGATTCCATTGAAGACGAACAGGAAGCCTCCAGCAATAAGCCTCAATTGATACATACTTTCACCGAACATTTGCAGCACCGTACAGTTGATGTCCACCTAAGAGCTTTTGATGAACAAAAGCCTGATGTTCAAAGTGAAGTTATCCATCCCGTCGCAGATAAAGGCTTTGGCAAAACCTACGTTTACAGCACCCAGTTTAAACGGAGCGAAGATGTGGACCATCTTGCAGAAATCTGTGCACGTCAACTCGCTTGCCAGTTAAAACAGTATGTCGGTAAAAGTCGCGCAATCTGGGTAGAGTCAGGCTATACCTTCGCCTTAAAAGACCATTTCCTTGGCCGTTTAAATCAATCGTATCTGATCACAGAAGTTCGTCACACAGCAAAACAATCCACATTTCTTACGCACGGCATCAGTAAGAATGAAAACGTTGACACGATTAACTACACCAACCAATTCACTTGTGTTCCAGCCTCCGTGCACTATTACAGCCAGCCCAACACACCGACTCCCCAAATCACTGGTGTGCTCAGCGCAGTGATAGACGGAATAGGAAATGGGGACAGTGCCCTGCTCGACGAACAAGGTCGCTACAAAGTTATCATGCCTTTTGATCTGGCATCAGATAGCAAAGAAGACGGTAAAGCATCCCATTGGATTCGACTCGCTCAACCTTATGGCGGAAATGCCCAAGGCTTCCACTTTCCATTGCTCAAAGGCACAGAGGTACTCCTCACTTTTGAAGAAGGCAACCCTGACCTGCCCGTCATACAAAGCACGATCCCAAATGCCAAAAACCAAAACATCGTGAATGACCAAACGCCATACAGAAATACGCTCAAAACAGTGTCAGGAGCGGAAATCGTCATGGATGACACCCCAGGTAACCAACATATTTGCCTCAGAATAGGCGGCGTTTCCATAGAAATGGGCGACATAGACTTATAAGCATAGATGTCTGATTAATCGGGATTAATGAAAAATGAGAATTATAAAAGACCTTAATCAAGGCATATTAACCGCCCCGTTTTCACTGGCTGGTAAGCAATATTTTACTGTCACAACAACAGTGGCTTTCACGCTTGGTCAACAAAACACACTCAAAGATGAACAAGAGATGTGGAATCTACTGGCTGAAGAGCTGGGAGAAGAGATCCTGGATACAGGCATGCCGAAAACAAACGGTGAATGGTTGGTCAAAGGAAAAGCACATTGCTACGAGTCGCCCAAAGAGCATACAAGGGTCAAATCAGGGCTCGCAGGGAACAGTAAAACCCTTGAAGTCCATGGCCCGAGGCATTGGCAGAAAGACGAAGCGACCTCTGCGTCACCATTTCGCACAGTGGCTATCGATTGGGCGAACGCCTACGGACACGAAAAGTGCGCCGAGAATCCCAGTGGAAATGTGTTCCAGCAACCTGCCATGGTGAACTATCCAGGCCATACCCAACTGCATAGAGACCATGAAATAGAACCCGCGAGTTTCTTACCTTTGTATGCCCATCATCCGCGTCGCTACAAACAACTGGGAACTTACGATAAAGATTGGTTTGCTGATCATTGGCCAGGCTACCCACAGGATTTTGATCTCAACTACTTTAATGTCGCCCCCACTGACCAACAGCTTTCGGGATGGGTGCCTGAAGGTGCAGAGTTCCAGTTGGTTAATCTCCACCCCACTCAGCCGGTCTTTACCGGGCGCATACCCACTCATACGCCAAGAGCATTTGCGCTTCATGAAACAGAAGACAGCACGCTGTTTTCAGAAATCACATTGAACCGCGATACGGTTTGGTTCTTTCCCAGTGTCGAGCTTGGCGTAGTCATTTACCACGGGGTAATTGAAATTACAGATGATGAGGCTCTGGACGTAAAAACGGTAGTGCTGGGCTTGGAGCCACCGGGCACCGAGCTTTTGCCTATCGAACATTACCTTGCCGAAGCAAACAGCACGCCTGCTGAGCAGGCAGCAAAAATGGCTGGCATTGATCCTTCGGACAATGAAGCCGCTGCTCAGGAAGCGTCTCTCAAAGAACTCGCTATTCAACGGGAGAGAGAAAAAGCCAATGCAGACAATGCGAGGCAACGTCATTTTGAAATCGCCCAGCTAAGAGGACTGGTACCCACCCTTACCGTTGGAATAGCAGACTACGGATCCTTTATGACAGATATGCTCGAAGGATTTGGCGAAGACACCAGTGAATTCTTGGAAGGGTTAGAAAAGCAACAAAAACAGCTCAGCGAATTCAAACAATCAAGCCTCAAGACATTAGACAAACAATATGAAAGATTGAGCAAAGAAGCGGCTGGTAATTCTCAACAGACAAACAGTCAGGCAACGTTAGATGCACAACAGAAATTACAAGCTGCAAAAGAAAAAATAAACAACGTGGGCAGAGACCCGGAAGACTGGAACCTGCGTGCCAGCAGTCTGCTGGCACTGGCGGAATTAAACGTCTCAAAACACTGGGAGGAATATCAGGCTAGCGGTCTGAGATCAGTGAGTGCTGCGCGTTACATGCTGGGCTATATAGACAAACCTTACCCCTTTGTAGCAAAAGAATGGGGCCTTGAAGCACCAGAAAGCTTAGATATTGGCCCAGGATGGCTACTACCCACATATCAGGGCGACGAATTTGTATCTATCACTGTCAGACCAAACCACCTGAGCGACCCCAATGGGGAGTATCAAGTTCCCGGCGGCCAAACTGTCAATTGGCGCTCGGGACCAGAAGGAAAAAACATCCTCATAGCAGATGAATTGTTTCTGGGTTGGCAAATCGCGCAGGACGTTGATGACTCCATCATGGTGATCGTCGCCGAAGATGTCACCTTGGTTAAGGCTGACGAACTAGCGCACGCAGGAGCCATTCTGATCCCCGTTGCAACTGGCAACAATAGCGACCAGAGTTTGCTCGAACCCTGGCAAGCCCTGCACCCTAATGTCATCGCTTGGTATTTGCCGCAAGATTGTGAGCGTCTGCATGACCTGATAGCAAACGAACATGAACCACGCGAATGGTTGCAACCTTATGTGTCTGATAATGCCCTTGAACCGCCCTCAATAGAAGAGCTCATCCGAGCAACATACGACAAACACACCGAAGGAAAACCGCCTGAGCAATTTATGAAGGAGCAGGCAGAAAAGCACCTTGCTCGAACAGAAGAAACCTTATTAAAGCAAGGTCGCTTTCTAGAAGATAAAGCCCCCATTTATGCTGCAATAGAAAAAGCGAGGGCACAAGTAAACGCGCCTGCCACCCCCATGACATATCAGGATATGAGAGATGCGCTGAACAATCAGCCAAGCCCTGACACCTTGCTGCCAAAGATGAAATCGATGAAAGATGTCCCTTTAGAAGACATCGAATTAAAACTGGCTGAAGCCAAGAAAAAACAGGCAGCATTTAACGAAGAAATGAATCAGTTAATCGATGATGCTGAGCAAGCTGAGAAAAATGTTCAAGCGCTGGAAGAACAAGCGAAAGCCACTAAACAACAAAAAGGTATAGCCAATCAAAAGCTGACACGCGAAGAATTGGAACAAGCCTATGCCAACGGTGAATCACTGCAGTCACTCGATTTAACAGAATTAGACTTAACCAATATTCAATTGTCAGGCGCAGATCTATCGAATGCTTTAATGATGGAGACAGACTTTACCGGTAGCGATCTCACCAATACCACAATGCGGGAAGTGCAAGCAGAGAAAGCCAAATTCGATCATTGCATGATGGAAGAAAGCGACTTTACCAGAGCATTAATACAAGAAGCATCATTTATTGAAGCTCAGTGTGCAAAGAGTGATTTTAGCGAATCTAATTTGACACAGGCCAACTTAACCGCTGCAGATCTCACACACGCAAAATTTAATATGTCGCAAATGGATAAAGCTAATCTCTCTCAATCGTATTTAATCAATGCTGACTTTTCTTCTGTTATGGCTTTTGAAGCTAATTTTGATAACGCAATGATGAAAGGAAGCATATTTAATCGCTCTATCTTTAATGAAGCCCGCTTCAACAATACGAACCTTAGTGAATCGCAAGGTGAGCGTTGCTGTATGTGGGGAATAAAAGGGGAAGCACTGTGTATGGATAATTCAGAAATATCCCATTTAGCATTAAGCGAAGCAGAATTAGACAATGCAAGCTTTATGCATGCAAAGTTGGACAGCCTCAGTATTATAGAAGCAGATATTAAGAATACTAACTTCCATGGGGCCGAACTCAATCACGCATATATTAACGAAAGTAAACTCACTTGTAACAACTTCAATAATGTTCAATTAAAGCAAGGGCAAGTTAGAAGAACTGATATGGAAGGCTGTAGTTTCATCAGTACCAATCTCATGCAATCTTCCCTTATCAAATCAAGTTTTTTAGGTGCTAACTTCCAAAGAGCCTGTTTATTTAACGCAGATATAAGAAAGATAAAAATCAATAAAGACGCTTTTCGTACTAGCAATATAAAGCGCACTTTACTTGGATAATGGTATTACTCGAGGTTATCAATAATGAAAAGGATCGATTTTTTGAGTCTGATAGATAAGTCAGAGCATATCAGTAATGTAGAGTTAAAGCATACAGATCTATCTGATATAGACCTATCCGGAAAGACTTTTGAGGGATGTGATTTTTCTTCAAACAAATTTCATCAATCTGATTTGTCAAACACAACATTCATTAATTGTGTCCTCAATAAGACAAACTTCAGCTTTTCTAAGATAAAAAATACTAAGTTTGAACGATGTTTAATGATATCGAGTACCTTAAGAAAAATTGAGGCCGAATTTGTCTCATTTAAACATAATCAAATGAACTTCTGTACTATATCAGACAGCACATTTGAGCACTCTTCTATTGAAGCCTGCTGCCTCTACCACACCCGCTGGTACAGTAACTCCATTAACATAATGATGATGACTGACTGTAAAATATCAGAATCAGTTTTTAATCGAGTAAAGTTAAAATCCATCATCTTTTCTGAAGGTAAAATCAATGACGTTAGTTTTATTAAATGTCGATTTCAGAAATGCCACATGGATGACCAAGACCTGACAAAAATAGTATTAAAAGATACCAGTTTCTTTGCTTGTCAAATTAATAACTGTGATATGACAAATTTAGATTTAAAAAATAGCAGCATGGCACATTGTTATTTTAACCATTCAAAGCTTTCACAGACCGACTGGTCTTATTCCATGTTAAAAAGCTGTGCATTTCAAAATGCACAACTCAATTTTTCCTCTTTTAAGAATACCTCCTTATTAGGCTGTATCTTTGATAGTGCCGAAATGACTGGCGCTAATTTTACCGAAGCTGATATGCAAAAATGCATTATGACAACCGTAATGGGTTCAGCATCAAGCTTTTACAAAGCCAATATGCCTTATTGCGACTTTTCATATGCTGATTTTAGTCTCGCCAACTTCACAAAAAGCAATCTCAAATATACAAAATTTCATCGAACAAAATTAGAACACACCGATTTTTCAGGTGCAGACAAACGTGGGTCAAAAGGGACTGATACCGGTCTATTAGAAGCAGAAAACTGGAAATAGAGAGGGAGAATAATCATGGTCGTCTCACCATTAAAAACGTCAGCTCATCAACGGGAAGGCGGGCTGGCCAGCGGTATTGTCAATACTGTCTGCGACGGTACTTTTACTGTCACTGTTAATCACCGCCGCTTTTCTTCGAACAAAGCAGCCGGATGCCTGTTGGTGCCTGAGGCCGGCGACACCGTTTTACTTGCCATATTGGGTGGAAAGTTCTGGATTCTTGATGTTCTTGAAAAATCAAATATCGAGACAGCCAACATCAGCTTCCCCGGCTCTTTAAATTTGCATACTGGACAAAAGCTAACGCTATCAAGCCTCGCTGGGTTGACGTTACAAACCCCGGCGAAAGCCGCGCTTGTCGCGAGTGAAATGAACGTAAAAACCCAATCTACTCATGTACAAACTAGCCAGGTCAAGCTCACTGCAGAAAAGGCTGATGTTGCCCTGACAATCCTCCACCAAGTGATCGAACGGGCGGAAACATATACGGAATGGCTCATCAGCAAACTGGGGCGATGTATCCGCACTGTCCGTGAACATGATGAGCAACGCAGTGGCAGCTACACGCAGAGGGTAGAAGGATCCCATGTCGTGGAATCAGAAAACAGCGTACATATCGCACGTAAACACATGGCAATGGATGCCAAGAAAATTCATTTGGGATAGGAGAACAACATGTGCATGGCTAACAACGCGGTTTCAGGCAGTTCCATGGCGCCGGCAGACGTATGTAAAACGCCGCCGTTTGGCATACCAGCCCCTTTCCCCAACATGATGAACAGATCCATGTCTAACCCTTCAACCGCCAATACCAAGGTGATCATCGTGAGCGGTCCTGCCGCTACAACGAACACCATAGTATTGCTAAGTAGTGGCGATGAAGCTGGTGTGATGGGCGGTGTCGCCTCCTCTATGATTATTGGCCCATGCCGGAATTCCACAGGCAGTGCATGTGTGATCCATGCTGGTATGCCAGCGACAACCTTAATTCACCCTTCTATGCACAATGGCATGTCGCCTAATACGGTTGGAAACGGCGTCGCGCCTTCACAAACCAAAGTCATGATAATGAGGTAACCGTCATGAAGTACACACTCCTTGCCATGTTGTTATTCGGCCTCACGGCCTGTTCCAGTTCGGACGAGTTGGCCGAAGAACTGCCACCGTCTGCGGAACATCCCAACCAAATGGTGTGGACCAAGCAAAAATCTGCTGTGAGCTACCACATACAAGCTGACGAACGACTCAATGTGAATAACGACGCGCCAACCAGTCTGATGTTGTGCGTTTACCAACTGACTGACAGCGCTGAGTTCGTGCAATTCAGCCAAAGTGAGCAAGGAGTGCGGCAGTTGCTGGAATGTGAACGCTTTGGCCCTTCCGTGGCATTTTATCAGCGGCTCTATCTTCAACCGGGGCTAACTCTTTCTGATGTGATGGATAGACATGAAGGCGTCAGATTCCTCGCCGTAGTAGCGGGATATTGGAATTTGGACACCAAAAATGTCACCCAGCTTTATGCATTCCCAACCGATTACACCACCACGGGCAGTTTATTGTGGGAAACGGACCATTACCGTCCCGGTAAATTGGCTGTGCGGCTAAAAGCGGGTGAACAGTCCCTCTGGTCTGAAACAGAAACGGAATAAGGTAAGCAGGACATGGACAAGATCACACCAGTGTATTGGCATCAGGGGATGTTGCTGCAACCTCAGCATTTTCAAATGGAGTCTCAGTATCTTCAGTTTCGACAAAACAGGATAGACCAGTTAACACGAAACGAACACTGGGGGTTAAAGGACATTCATATTCGGACAGAAGATCTGGATCAAGGCCGGTTTGTCGTCAATAGTGGCGAGTTTTTCTTTCCTGAAGGCAGTGTATTCAGAGTGCCGCAGGAAGCGACAGTGTTAACACGAACACTGGACGACGATGACATTCCACCGGGACGAACAGTGAATGTCTACATCGGTATCAAACGATGGCGGGGAGAAGGTGCCAATGCCGATGAAATGGGCCGCGACCAGCTATCAAATTCACTAGAATCAAGATTTTATGTGCCAGAAGAATCGGATTCAGTGCCTGACCTCTATGGTAAAGGGTTGAACGCCCAAGTTCGTAGTATGAAGTTTTTAGTTAAGATTTTTTTTGAATCAGAGCTTGAACACATCAGTGACTACGACCTTTTACCCATTGCGCGCCTCGAGCATGAAGGTGGAGCATTCCGCTTAGTATCAAGCTATGTGCCGCCGTTAATCAATGTTCAACACTCACAACGCCTAAAAGCCCAGCTTACTGATATTCGTGATCACATTTTGATGCGGGCAAAACACATTGAAAGGTTCAAACCCACCGCGGAAGAACTGCTTGAACAGGGAAGCAATGACTTCGGGTTAACGCTTGTTCTTGGGGTACTCGTAGAATGCGCTTGGAAAATTCAGGATGTGACAGAAACCCCTATCCTCCATCCGAGAAAAGCCTGGTCAGATGTTTGCTCCATTGTGGCTAAGCTAAGCAGTTTCGTGAGCCAGTTATCTGTTGTCGGCGAATCAGGGAAAGAGCGCTGGCCGGAATACGATCATGAAAATCTCAGCCAGATTTTTGATGAACTTCAAACACAAATAAAGCAAGCCCTAAACACGATCACGGTAGGTCCTCAACATGTGATCAGGTTCAGTCAACAGCAAGAAACCTGGTATTGCCAAATAGAGGAGGACGCCTTTAACGAAGACTATCAATTCTGGTTGTTGTTTGAAGGACAACACCGTGAAGACATTGAAGAGGCACTCAGCCACCTGATAAAGCTGGCACCGGAATCCATGTTAAGCACCATTCTCATGCGGGCGCTTTCTGGTATTCCGTTACAACCCCACAGCACCTCCCCACGGGGATTACCCAAAGAAGAACAAGGGGTTTACTGTGAAATCGATGTGACTCATGAACTCTGGCAGGAAACAGCAGAAGAAGGCCAGATTGCCTTGTTCTGGCCAACTGATGAGGGTGCCCAAGTCACACTCTATGTGCTGAGGAAGTAGACAGCAATGAATGATAGTCAAATACGCAAATTTATGGCGACAACGTCCGCGATCGCAGAACACAGGCTAACCACTCCCCACGAAGAGCTCGTTGCGCAGCTACAAAAAAGGTGCATCGAACTAGAACAAGGGATGAACACATCGTCAAACAAGCACGCGAACCTCGCTTTATTTGCACTCTATGTATGGGCAGATGAAAGACTGCTGGCTTCCGCTTGGGCAAGGGATACCCAATGGAAACCCTTACAGACCCGCCACTTCAAGACCACTTGCGGGGGAGAGCTCTTTTTCGAGCGTTTAAACATGCTCATCAACGAATATCAAAGCGCTACTGCTGCAGAAAAAAAGGCGTTGGTCGAGGTAATGCGTGTTTATGCGATGTGCCTCAATGCCGGTTTTAAAGGCAAATATTACAAGGATGGTGAGCCAGCGTTGAACCAGTTCCGCCAATCACTTCTTGAAATTTTCAATATAAAAATTCCTGCACTTAATACCTACACCTCATCGGGCGTGTCAGACATTCCTCTAAGACCTGCTATGGGAGTAAAAGGACTGTTCATCATGCTGGTCATCGGTGTGGGCTTTGTTATAGGGCTCTTCTTTATCTATCGGGAATTATTGCTTAAGCAGCTGATTGTGTAATTACACAACTAACGAGAAGTGGAATGAAAAAGAAAATCCTGGCGTTAATAGGTTGGCTTTGTTTAATCACCCTGTTACTGCTTTTATCAGCAGCACTTTTTTACACCGTGAATAAAAACCAATGGCCATGGTGGTATGGCGCAATCGGTGCCTTATTGATCTGTGCGTTTGCCTTCACTCTGGTTTCACTGGCGAAATGGATACGTCGACGTCGGCAAAAGCGTCTCATTAAACGTATGGTCACCCATGACCAGCCGCAACTGGACACCACGGAAGAGCAACACAAACACCGCCAAACCGAGGTAAAAAGCCAGTTCTTGGCCGCCATAGACACACTAAAGAAATCGACGTTGTCGGCACAGGGCGACCCCGTGCATGCCTTACCATGGTTTTTGGTGCTCGGTGAAACCGACTCCGGAAAAACATCCGCGCTACGAAAATGCGGTTTAACGTCGTTAATTTCCAAAGCAGGTCCAAAGTTAAACGCCGATTCTACCGACACCTGTGATTGGTGGTTTTTTGAAGATGCCGTCGTACTCGATACCGCAGGAAGGTACACCCTGCCGCTTAATGGTGACGACGACGAATACGAATGGCAGGAATTTCTCACGCTACTCGGAAAACACCGAAAACGCGAACCAATCAATGGCATTGTGATTACCTTACCCGCAGAAATGCTGGTGGAAGGCGATGCAGAGAGAATAAAAAAATACGGCACTTACATTGCTAATCGACTCAACGCGCTGACGACAGAATTAAAAGCACGTGTATCCGTATATTTAATGATAACTAAAGCCGATCACATCTTTGGTTTCAACGAATTTGCTGAACAGCTCAGCGCCGACAAGCAAAAAGAGGCGCTGGGCATCACCATTGAGCAGACGTTGGAAGCCTCCGACTTTATTGACATGGCATTGAACGACCTGTGTGACCGAATTGAAGCGTTATCACTGCTTTCTCCGAATCAGGTCTCATGTGCTGAGCTCAGCCTAACGGACGAGCTGAAAGCGTTGAAAACAGTATTAAACCAGTTCGCCAGATCCGCGTTTGGTCATGGGAAATATCATGAAGCCGTGTTACTGAGAGGGATCTACCTTTCCAGTGCCAGACAACAACACCCCACCCAAAGCGCCTGTTTCTCGAAAATCAGCCAAAGCACAGGCCCTGAGAGGGAACACGGTCTCTTTCTTCACGATTTCTTTTCACACTTGTTACCCAGTCAGCGAGCGGCATACCACCCCAGCAGCGCATGGTTAAATGTTCAACGGAAAAAAGTCTACACCCTGGGTGGCGTATTTGTTGCCATCCTCACGGTAGGCGCACTCACCCTCACCTATGTGTTTTGGCAAGGTCACAACCAGCTATCAGCCCTACAGAACAGTCTGGTGAACCTTCAACAACATGCGAAGCAAACTACGTCGCCCGAACAAAGTTTGCTCAGGCTGTCAGATTTACATACCCAGATTGCTGGTTTCGAGCGCGAATTGCCCCCCCGTTATTTGCAGCCTGTCAGCTTAAAGGAGCCCATGGTTATCGCCCTTGCTAACGCGAAAAACATATACAGCGAGAACTTTCACCGTCAGGTCATCCACCCCACCAACCAACGGCAATTGCAGTGGCTCAAACATGCAGAAGACCCCAGTGTGGCGCTCGGTGCCGTGATTGATAATTTCGCCTCCCAGCTAAAGGGAGTCGATGCTACCCTCAACGATACTTATCGCCCCATCACGCTTTCAACGCCGGCGGGACAAGCAGAAGACAGCGAAACCCCCTGGCTATACCAAGGTGTATACGAATCACTGTTTAACGCCTACCTGGGCTTTAACACCCAGCCTAAACAATTGCTCGCATTGCGCGCCCAACTCGACAACCAGTTGAACAATCTGCTTGCCATCAACGGTGAACTCTCCTGGTTGGTCAGCTGGGCAAATCACCACAACCGACCTGTCAGCTCCAATGAGTTCTGGCAATTACCTTTAGTGAGTCCGCTTAAAATACCGGGGGCATTTACCGAACAGGGCCATCAACACATTCAAGCCTTGCTGACCACACTCAGTGCCTTGAAGTTGGTCGACAACAGTCAGGTTTCTCGTTTCAACAGTGGTTATGCCGTTCAATACCTCGAACATTGGCGCAACCTGAACCTGAACTTCAACCAGACCGGCGAAGGCATGACCATGGCAGAAAGGCGTATGGTGTCTCTCACGGTGAACCAACCCGACAACCCTTTCGCCATCTTGCAGCAAAGAACCCTTAAAGCGCTGCAGGCCATAGCAGCAATCAATGATGTGAGCTTACGTTCCCTCACGCTCGCGGAAACGATGTTAAAAGGCTACTGGGCGGAGAAAGAACAAGACAACCTGAATAAAGGACAGGCGTTTATAGATTCGGCAGTCAACAGTCTGGTCGAAGGGGACAGCGCATATTTCGAAAAAATAGAAAAAGGCAAAGAATGGGTTGGCGCATTCACTCAAGCCATGGTGGTGCAAAACCAGAATATTGATAATCAGTCCAAAGTGACAGAAAGCCTGGGGCGATGGCTAAGCGGCGCAGCTTCCGGTGCTGGCATAGAAGATGCCTTTACGGCCACACAGCAACTGGAGAATTTATTGGCCTTAGCGCCCGGCTCAACATCGCTGGGGGGCGATCAGCTTTTCAACAATATCTACCAGTTTATGCTCGAATCCAGCATGGAAACCGCCGCCTGTCGCATACAAAGTGCATGGGAAAGTGACGTGCTCGGGCCACTCAAGTATCTGCCCAATAGAGAAAAAGTACAGCGACTGTATGAAAAAAAAGGGTTGTTAGATACCTTTCTTACCCAACAGCTCACCCCTTTCGTCAGCCTTGACGGGAGAGGCTGGAAGCCCAAAATGTTGCAAGGCAAGCAAATTGAGTTCCAGCCCGCCTTTTTCAACTTAGTGGAACGGGGGGCGTATGTTCGGGGTTCGCAGCAACAGGAATATACGGTGCGCGTTCGGTCCTTACCCGTTACCGTCAACCGGGATGCGTTAACTTACCCGCAAAAAACCACCCTTTCACTTTCCTGTGAAAGCGGCGAACAGACTTTGGTCAACCATAACTATGACAAGAAGCAGGTGTTCAAATGGCAGCCCTCTTCCTGTTTCACCACCAAAATCAGCATCGATTTTGGCGATTTCATTTTGAATAAAGCCTGGGAGGGTGAAGGCGCATTTCCCGATTTCCTTCAAGATATGGCCGGAGGCTCCCTGAGACTGGCTCCCTATGATTTTTCAGGCTCACTGCTTTCATTGAAAAAACACAATATTAAGCAAGTGACCATCAATTATGAAATACAAGGAGGACGTTCAATAAGGAACTGGAAAAAAGCCAGAAACCTCGTGATGCCAGAAAAAATCGTTCACTGTGATGTCAAATAACCGAAAAGAGGAAAGGAAAAAATGTCAACACAATATGATATTGAACAGGATGAAAAAATTCTTGCTCTGGAAAACCCTGATAAACACCAAGATAACAACAAGGGGAATTACAGGAGTATTACAATGGGCTCAAAGTCCTTTATAACGCTAGGTTCTTTTAATAATGTACTAGTTGGAAACTCTGCTGACGTTTCGGTCGGTCCTAGTGAGAGCTTAAAAATTGGACCCGCATTATCTGTAAGTATTGGCGGAGGAGTTAGCGTGAGTTATGCAATGAAAGCTGAACTTAATTATGAAAAAGTGAATAAATGGAGTAAAGGAAGGATTAGCGCCTCAGTAGAAGACACACAATTAAGTAAGGATTATAACATATACGCCGTTAACAGGACGGATATGATGAAAGATAATAAGGTTTATATAGGGGTGGATAAATTAAAACCAAAAAATCCTAAGAATTGGTTTTTTAAAGAAAAGTATATTGAAGGTGATGATCCTGTAATAGGAGTAAATTATAATAACAATCTGGTTAGTAATATATACATTGATGGAAGCGAAAAAAAGGAAATGACTGGTGATGAAACAAAGCGAATATTGGGGGAGGTTGAATATAAGTCACAGAAAATAAATATAAGCGCATATGAAAACTTAGGAAGTAATTACAATGCTGAAGCTAAATTAGCGGCAGTGAACGTATCATCAAAAAGTGAGGCCAGTGTCACTATTAGTCCGTCTTCTATTGAATTAAAATCAGACAATAATTTTAAAAATTCAAGGATCATTCTAGAACCAGAAAAAATTAAGCTTCACCCAACTGGAAGTCCAGTCCTCGAACTCAAGAAGGAGGGAGCTGTTACAACTGCTGATAAATGGATTTTCGCGTGATGAAAAAGAAGAATAGTATCATCAAAAGACCCATATTTCACACAAGTCCTTGCGGTATCAACGCAGCGGAAACTGAGCCATTTGATGAAGTAAAGGCTCAGATTAATAATAAGAGCAAGATCATGGCCAGGGTTTCCTGGCCAGTGGTCGAAAAAGGCACGGAGGAGATATTACGCCACCATAGTAAGGATTTCCGCTGCGTGTGTTATTACGCCGTTGCTGCCACGCACAACAGAGGGATAGAGGGATTATTCGATGGGTTAAACGCCATTTTGGACATGTGCCTGATCTATTGGGATAACGGCTTTCCCAAAGGAGGAAAAAAAGATGCCCGGTTAGCCGCGTTTGAATGGTATATCGAAAATATTTTACCTACCAAAGCCTTGATACAAGAAGAGAAAGACAAAGCCAAGCTAGAATTAGGCCGTTCGCTGGCGCTTGATATACATGAAGAATTGCTCAAGCACTATGGAAGAGCAGCGCCTGCTTTTGATTCATTGGTCGCGCTGTTTTCCCGCCGTATTGAAAATCTTGAGGCGAAACAGCGGGCGTCGCTGACACTATTTGACCAGGCTGAACCGCCTCCCCCCCAGCCTTTGGTTGCGCCTGCTTCGACCGAGCCTGAGGCCGCGCTTTCCCAAAAACCCAGCAGCAAAAAGGCAAATACGCCTTTGCTACTGATGATCGCACTGACCTTTTTTGCGGCGTTTTTCTACATTATCTACCAAGAAAAACAATTGGAGAGGCTAAAAGAAAACATCAAAGACTATTCCATTGAACGCGTACTGAGCGTGATCAGACATGCGGATACGCCGACAGAACTCACCGCTATACAACAGCCTTTGTATGAAAGGCTCGCGGCGATTGTCAACACCTATGGCCACGAGCCGTTTTCTGTTGATAAAAGCCATAAAGTGCTGGCATCCATCAAGGAGTTTGAGCGGCTTTACCCTGAATCGAACAAAGCCGAAGTGTTAGAAAAGGCGTTTGTTTCTAAACATGCTGGTTTAGTCAGCGAGTGGGCGGCCTTAAACGAGGGCTTCAAGAAAGCCAGAACCCTGTTCGCGAACCTGAAAGAAGCAGGAGGTGAACAAGCAGGTATCATAAAATCCTATCAATACAGCAACACCCTGTTTCCATTGATGGGCAGAATTAACTTCGCCGAGAGCGAGCAATCATTGGAAGCGCTGGATAGAGCGCAATACATCCTCAACAGCTATCAGTACAAGATTAACCAACTTCGTGAGGACCTTGAATTGCAAAGCTTGGGAGTAAACGCAGAGGGGAGGAGAAGCGTTTCGCCATAAGCCTGAGCTAAGCCCCTTTTCTTGGATAAAATCAAACTACCTGAAGCTGACTGAATTCAGGCAATTTGGGTGTAAAAAAGGGCCAGAAAGTGCTGACCCTTGTGCAGACTTCGTGTACGTTACGCGTCGTCTTCTTCGTTCTTCTTCGCTGCTACGGTAACCGCAATCGCCAGTTCCTCAAGCGCTGCCGGGTTAGCAAGGCTTGGTGCATCAGTCAAAAGACACGCCGCTGCAGTGGTTTTCGGGAACGCGATAACATCACGGATGTTTTCAGTGCCACAAAGCAGCATGACCAAACGGTCAAGACCGAATGCAAGACCTGCGTGTGGTGGCGTACCGTACTTCAAAGCTTCAAGCAGGAAGCCGAACTTCTCTTTCTGCTCGTCTGATTCAATACCCAGAATATCAAACACAACAGTTTGCATGTCAGAGTTGTGAATACGCACAGAACCACCACCCACTTCGTAGCCGTTTAGAACCATGTCATATGCGTTAGAAATTGCTGATGCCGGGTTTGCGCGTAGCTCTTCTGCCGTCATGCCCAAAGGTGACGTGAATGGGTGGTGCATCGCGTGCAAATTACCTTCGTCATCTTCTTCGAACATTGGGAAGTCAACCACCCACAGTGGTGCCCACTTGCTGGTGTCGGTCAGACCCAGATCGGTACCCAGCTTCAGACGCAGTGCACCCATCGCTTCAGTCACCACTTTCTTGCTGTCAGCACCGAACAGGATGATGTCGCCAGACTCTGCGCCAGTGCGATCAAGAATGGCGTTAACCACTTCCTCGTTCAGGAATTTGGCAACCGGAGACTGAACACCTTCAAAGCCTGCTGCACGGTCGTTCACTTTCATCCATGCCAGACCCTTCGCGCCGTAGATACCAACAAACTTGGTGTAGTCGTCGATTTGCTTACGAGACAGTTCTGCGCCACCCGGTACACGGATAACTGCAACACGGCCTTTCGGATCGTTTGCTGGGCCAGAGAAAACCTTGAATTCAACGTCTTTCAGGATATCTGCAACATCAACCATTTCCAGCGGGTTACGCAGGTCTGGTTTGTCTGAACCGAAACGACGCATCGCTTCTTCGAACGACATGATTGGGAATTGACCCAGATCGACGTTCAACAATTCTTGCCACATATCGCGAACCATGTTTTCAGTCACTTCGCGCACTTGTTCTGCGTTCATGAACGAGGTTTCGATATCGATTTGGGTGAATTCAGGCTGACGGTCTGCACGCAGGTCTTCGTCGCGGAAACACTTCACGATTTGGTAGTAACGGTCGAAACCAGACATCATCAGCAGCTGTTTGAACAGCTGTGGAGACTGAGGCAGCGCGTAGAAGCTACCTTTGTGAACACGGCTTGGCACCAAGTAGTCACGCGCGCCTTCTGGGGTCGCTTTGGTCAGTACTGGCGTTTCGATGTCCAGGAAACCGTTGTCATCCAGGAAACGACGGACAAAGCTCGACGCTTTTGCGCGCAGCTTGATGCGGTCACTCATTTCAGGACGACGCAGGTCAAGGTAACGGTGTTTCAGACGCTGTTCTTCAGAGTTGTTCTGGTTGAAGTCCAATGGAAGTGGCGCTGCTCGGTTGATGATCTCAACACCACTCGCCAGCACTTCGACTTCACCCGTCTCCATACCTTTATTAATTTGGCTGTCAGGACGCAGACGCACTTCACCGGTGATCTTGATACAGAATTCGTTACGCAGTTGGTTAGCAACCTCGAAGATATCTTTCATATCCGGGTCTACAACTACCTGAACGATACCTTCACGATCTCGCATATCGATGAAGATAAGACCGCCTAAATCGCGACGACGGTTAACCCAGCCGCATAGTTCTACAGTTTGCCCTGCGAGGGCTTTGTTCAGGTGACCACAATATTGGGTGCGCATATGAATTTCCCGATCTGTTACTTACTGTCCTTTTACGCCACAAGACGCAAAGTATCGAATGAGGGTTTGCAGCTTTCACTGCTGATGCCCGCTGGAAAAACTGCACCAGCGAACCTCTAAATATTTCAAAAAGACGGCGCATTATAAAGGAAAAAATGAGCCTGCGGTAAATCGTAGCCAGACTAAGGAGGGAAATCGTCGCAACTGCGCAAAAAATCAGCAAAGATTGACCTCTCGCCAGAGTTATACCAATCACAGTAGGTAGCTGATCAGAAATAGCGCAGGAAAAATGCTCGAGAACAAGGCGGGAAATTTCGATAAGTAGTTATTCTACAATCAAATTTTTCAACGCAGTTATCGAGCATTTTAACAAGCTAGGATGAGCAGATATTTACTACGATTGGTATTAATTCCACAATAGCCGCTCAAACAACAGAAAGGACGCTAGGTTTGCAAACGCCGCTTTCCCAACTGACTTCACCACCAATCCGCCTTGGTATGACTCAATGGTCGCACAATTCATGGCAGCGCGTGTTCTACCCTTCAGGCACAAAAAGCGGCGAACGACTGGCCCGTTATGCTGAAGTGTTTAATTCCGTGGAAGGTAACACCACCTTTTACGCGAGTCCTTCCCACGCCACGGTGGCAAACTGGAAAGCGGCCACCAGCGATGCATTCAGTTTTACCTTCAAGTTTCCCCAACCCGTGACGCACCAAATGATGCTGCGCCATTCTGATGAAATGGTCTCAGAATTTATTACTCTTATGCAGCCACTCCATGAGCGCATTGGCCTTTGGAAAATTCAGCTTCCTGCAGCGTTTGGGCCTGAGAATTTGCCCGACCTCAAACGCTTTCTGAGCGCAATGCCAACAGGCTTTAAACTGGGTGTGGAAGTTCGTCATCTCGCGTTTTTTGCCAAAGGTGAGGAAGAACGCGCGTTGAATGCGATGCTGATGGAGCTTGGCGCAAACCGCATCATCATGGATAGCCGCCCTGTTTTCGCGGTTTCACCCGATACCGACGCCCTGCTTGATGCTCAGCAGAAAAAGCCGAAATTGCCTGTACATGCTATTTCGACGGCCGAAACCCCCATGGTGCGATTTATCGGAGATCCAACGCTTGAGCGAAACGATAAGTTCTTTGCCAACTGGCTGAAGAAGATCCCAGTCTGGATAAATGAAGGTAAAACGCCTTACCTCTTTATTCACACCGCCAATAACGACGAAGCGCCGCAGTTAGCGGCGCGTTATTACGAAAAGCTTTGTGAGCACATTACCTTGCCACCATTGGCACCCTTAATGCCGGAGCAACCAAACAGCAGCCAGATGAGTTTGCTTTAGAGGGAAGCCTTTTCAAAAATACCAACTGATTTCCGCTTCCAGAAAATCATCTTTGCGGAGCGAGTATACAGGGTCAGATGGGGTATCAGAATCAAACATCCAGCCCGTAACTGTCCAGCTCCAATCGTTACTGAAACGCCCACTGGATTCGAGCCTCATGGTGACTGAATCAGAGTTATCCAAATCCACCGTACCACCCACGAGAAACTCGGTGCCGTCTAAATCGTTCAACACCCAACGAAGTCCGGCAAACACATCATTTTGGCCTGCCACTGGCGCTTTTTCACCTCGGTTGTCATAAAGGTATTCCACCAAAAACCCAAGATCGGTCATGCCGCCATTGACGCCAACATAGGTATATTCAAAGCCACCAGTAAACGCCGTGTGATTGTCTAAGCTGAATCTTCGAATGGCTTCTGCTTTCCAAAGCCAATCCCCGAAAATCGCCTGCACATCCAGTCCAAACTGACTCATCAATGCGTAATACGGTTCCACAGATTTCGACAATCCCTGCACGAAATAAGGATCCCGATTAGTGCCATGAAAAGCACTGACACCGAAATCCCATTGGTCCCACATTAGCGAGTAACGCCCCGCCACATCCGGATACCACTCTTCATGTCGCGATTCGTATTGCGCTTCTGTATCGCCCAACCCCGGGAAAGCCAGTCTGCCATCATTGCTGGCGAAGGTTCGTTCCCGAAAGTAAGGAAGCAGGTACAAATCGAGCAGGCTGTCATCAAACTCCCAACCGATGCTCACCATGGGTTGCCCGAGTTTTACTTCACCATCAATCGCTTCTACTGCGTCGGTTTGGTTAATCACATCAACTAAATGTTGTGACTCCGTCACGCCCCAGAAGACAATACCGACACCCGCACGAATTTCATAATTGCTGTCATAGTGTCGCCACAAGGCCTCGCGAACATCACCATGAGTGCGGTCGTCGTCCATGGAATCCCAACGGAGAAATGGCGAGAACACAAAACTCGAGTTGCCCTCTTCAGTTTCCCAATAAAGCTCTGGCTCTATCGCCACCGAAGTCTGGCTTTTGCTTTGCCCCAACAAGCCAGTTTCCGCAAACTGACGCTGCTGGAATGAGATTTCACCTTCTGCCTCAAAATGCTCAAAGGCAGAAAGGGGAAGCGCAGTCAGCGCCAGTGCTGCCCCCAATACTGCTGATTTCATCCAACCTCCTAGCGTGCACGTTTCAGGCTGGATTTGGAGAAATCTTTTTCTTCAAGTCCCGTGTTAAATGCCAGTTTGCTGGTGGTCAGTGTGGTGACTTTTCCGGTCTGGTGGTTTTCCATCACCATTTCAAGCGCACGCCAATACTGGTCCATATACTGCTGATAATCCGCGAAGCTCAGGGTTTTCAGCAAAGTGTTACGACGGTCGTAAAACTCGATTTTCAGCGGACGATAGTGCTCTTTATCCAGCCACACTTTCTGACGGGTATAACCGGAATATTTGTCAGTCGGAATTTGCTCAACCACAAAGCTATCCAAGCCTTCGACAGACTCATCACCTAAATAGTTAAAGCGGTATTTTTCCAGTTCAAATGAGCTCAGATCTTCATAGGCAAACTCACTACCCATAAATGGACCTGATTTGTTGCGCGATGCAATTCGCTTAGTGCGTTTAAGCGCTGGCAGATACAGCCACTGGTCATCCGGGCCTGTCACATGCGAATAGTTCAGAAATACCGTGCCACGCACATCGCGCGGCTCATCAAAAATCGTCAGGCCTTTATCGCCGTCATCTGCCACTTCCAGAGTGTTGATGCGAAGCTTTCGTTCACTGGTATCACCATTCGCATTTTGCAGCACCATGGTCAGGGTAGAAGCGCTGTCGCCCCACCCTTCATCACGTTTTTTGCGTTCTTGAGCAATTTCCAAACCGCGAGCTTCATCTGCCATAAGCGGCATCGATACGCTCAACAGGCTCAATGACACCACCACCGCCTGACTTAACTTCTTCATCGTGCTCATCGTTCTCTCCTTGATTCTTTTTGTCTATTGTCTGTTCTACTATTGGGCGGTTTGTATAACCAGATCTTCCGATTCACGGGCGTAAGACTTGCGGTCGGCAACCAGCAATACTGCAGGAAGAAGAATGAAATCGACCACCAGCGCAATGAAGATCACCATGGCACTCAACATGCCCATGTCAGCGTTTAAGCGGAATACGGACGTTGCCAGCACACTAAAGCCTGCCACCAACACCACTGTGGTGATCCAAAGTGCACGGCCAACGGTGCTGAATGCGTAACGGATACCCTCTTCAACATTGCGTCCTTGAAGGCGCGCATAGCGATACTTGGATAGGAAATGAACCGTGTCATCTACTACGATGCCAAGCGTGAGAGTCACGACAATAGAGAGTCCCAGATTGATTTCACCGGAAATCACTGCCCAAAAACCAAAGCCGATAATGGCGGGAGCAAGATTCGGCACCAGACTGATCGCGCCCAGTCGCCATGAGCGCAGCGCAAACACCAGCAGCCCAGAAATCAGCACCAGTGCAATCGGCAAGGTCTTAAGCATGCTTTCCATATTGGTTTCGCCAATGTGGGCAAACATCAGGTTCGGACCGGAAGAGGTCATGTCGAATTGCGGCGCGTTAGCGGCAAACCATTTATCCATGCGCTGCTCAAGATCGATGAGTTCAACGCTGCCCAAGTTGTCGACAGTAAGCAGCAACTTCACTGCAGACTTATCAATGTTTACTTCATTGTTCAGGTCTAGGCCGTAAGGAAGAGACATCTCATAAAGCAACAGGTATTGCGCCGCTAGCTCGGGATCGGTCGGCAATTGATAGTAAGCTTCATCATCGGCATACATGTTCTTGTTCAAACGCTTGAACGTGTCTGAAATAGACGCAACATGGTCGACTTCCGGTTGAATACGCAACCAATCAGTAAAAGTGCTGACCGTTTGCAAGAATTCCGGCTGGGTGATGCCTTGCGGCTGACCAGACTTAATCGACAAGCTGATGGCCGTGGTACCACTGATGTTTTCTTCCATAAAGTCAGCTGCCTGACGGAAGGTATTTTCTGGGCCAAAGTACTCCACTGAGTTATCGTTCACTTGGTTCTGAACCAGCAGCATGCTGCTCAGCACCACCACAACAGCACTGACAGGCAAGATCATTTTGTGGTGACGAATGACTGAATCAGCAATCCAGCCCATCACCTTATTGCCCGGACTTTGCGATTGCTTCACTTTTACTGGCATCAGTTGTAGCAATGCTGGTAGCAAGGTAACGGAAATGAAAAACGCGATCATCACACCCACCGCTGCTAGGTTACCCATGTCACGTAGTACCGGAGAGTTCGAGGCATTCATCATCAGGAAACCGATAGATGTGGTGACCGAAGTGATCAGCAGTGCAAGGAAGTTCAGCTTCAAGGCATAGCTGATTGCCTCAGATTTCGCTTTACCTTCACGAAGTCCATGAACATAAGACGTGATCAGGTGAACACAGTCCGCCACCGCCAACGTCATGATCAATGTAGGCACATTCACGGTGCCATTATTGAGGTAGTGCCCCACCCAGCCAAGTAATCCCATTGTGCTGGCAATCGTGAGCACGATAACCACCAGCGTGGCAAAAACAAACTTCCACGAACGCAGCATGAAACCCAGAAAGACCAGAATCACCAACAACATCATAGGTACCAATGTATTGCCGTCATCCATGGCTGCGAGAGCAAAGGCATTGTTCAAAGCAATGATCCCGCCGAGATGAAACTCTACATCGCTATGCGTCTGGCTAACGCTGTCGAGCAACTGGTCAGCGAAAACAGAGATTTCATTGACTTCAACACTCTGGTCACCGTCAGGAAGTTGGAAGGTAATCGTCACGACAGCAACACTGCCATCCTTAGAAACACTTGAACCTACGAGTCGCGGTTCGTTCAATGCGACATCTCGAATATAGGCGAGACGTGAAGCATCCAACTCGATGTAATCTGCCGCCAAATCCTCAACCAACAAGTCATCTTCTTCTGCTGTCGTATGCTGATAATTGGTAATGGAATCGACGCGGCTGGCATAAGGGGTTTGCCATGCTTCATTGGTCAGTTGCTTCACCAGTGACAGGTTTTCTTCGGTAAAGACGTCACGATTAGCAGGTGCAACCACGATAGATAGGGTATCGGTTTTGTTGAAGGTGGCTTCCAGCTCTTTAAACGCCTGAAGCTGGGGGTTTCCTTCATCAAAGAAGATTTGGTAATCGCCGCGGAAATAAAGTTTGGAGGCACCAAACGCCGCGAGTAGGGAAATCAAAACACTAAGGACTAAAAACAACCATGGCCTCAAGGTTGGCCATTGGGAAAGGTCTCTGTTCATCACAGGCTCCGTTTGTGACGATTCGTCAATAAATCCGCTTTAAAAAGCCAACACAGTGGCTTAGTAAGACTCAACAGATTTCCGAACCAACCTTGACGAAACGTCAAAATTGGAAAAATTAAAAAGCGCTAACGCGCTACGACAACAATCCACATACAATCGTGAAGTTGACGATTCGTCATAAATGACGTTTCGTCACTATAAGTCAACAAGCATCATATTGAAAGTGATTTTTGACGGTTCGTCAGGATTAGGCTTTTTGCCCGAGAAGAGCAAGCTCCTCAGAGAAGAGTTCCTTCCTTGCACGCGACCAGGTTTGCTCGTAGTCAAACTCGGTCGATAAAGGCTTCCAACCGAGGCCATCCAGCAGAAAGTTAATGTTTTGAAGGACAAGGTTGTGATTCATTTGACGAGCTACACAAGAGCTGTGCGCAGCATTATGAACCAAAGCATTGGTACCAAAACCCATCGCCCAGTTCGCAAACACCACGCTATCTGGTGTCACGCCGGGGTTTAATACCAGCTCACCTGAATCAATACCATTTTGAACAAACGCATCACCAATGGAAACGGCAATTTCTTCGAGTTCGTTGAGTTTTTCCAGACGCGCCGGAGCGCTCTTTTCTGTCACTGCAGGCGTGCGGCTAACCATGGCGCACATGGAAAGGATGGGTTCTAGCTGGGAGAAAACGAAATAGCCAACATGCATCGCAACACACTTTTCACGGCTGGAGCCTTCAAATGACAATGAACGTTTGAACATAGGAAGCTCGCGGCTCAGCGCTTCAATCGCCAAAGCAGCAATCAGATCTTCTTTGCTGTTGAAGTGGTTGTAAATCGTCCCTTTGGAATATGGGCTGGCAGCAGCCACTTTATCCATGGTCAATTGAGCAAAACCTTCTCGCATTACCACGTCACGCGCGATACCCAACAATTCTTTCTCTCTGTCACGCATGGCTAATTGCTTGCGGCTAAGAGAAGAAGTATCAAGGTTTTCAATCGCGGACATTCTGTTTTCGATGGTTTGCTCTAACATAACGACTTCCCAAATAAGATCGGGTCACTTATAGCACGGAATATAACAAAACGAAAAACGGACACTGTATTTAAAACCTGACTACTTGACGAAATTCAACAGTTACGAATTTCTCACCGTCCGCTTCGCAACAGCATAGTAGAGACAAACGACACAAAATTCTCTACAATACGCGCCCTTTCGATGCTGGATGGAAACTGGCGTCACGGCGTGTAGTAATGCCAGCACTCAGGAATGCAGAGATTGATGGCAAACGGTTCTTTTTAGGCAGGTACAGATGGCAAATCGCGACAATATTTTTGCTGCGCCAATTGAAAAACTGGGTGACTTTACCTTCGACGAAAACGTCGCAGAAGTTTTTCCGGATATGATTCAGCGCTCGGTACCGGGCTATAGCAATATCATTTCCGCGATTGGTATGCTGGCTGAGCGTTTCGCCACTGACGGCAGCCGCGTGTACGATTTAGGTTGTTCGCTAGGTGCGGCAACACTGTCTATGCGTCGCCATATTAAAGCACAACACTGTACCATTATTGGCGTCGATAACTCGCCTGCGATGGTTGAACGCTGCAAACTGCACGTGAATGCCTACCGCTCAGACACCGATGTACAAATCATTGAAGACGATATCCGTAATGTCGATATCCAAAACGCTTCTGTGGTTGTGCTGAACTTTACCTTGCAGTTTTTGACCCCAGACGATCGTCAGGCATTGCTTGAGAAAATCTTCGCAGGCCTTAAGCCTGGTGGCATTCTTATTCTCTCTGAGAAATACAACTTTGCCGATGAAACCGCGAACGAGCTCCTCATCGACCTGCACCATGATTTCAAACGCGCTAACGGTTATAGCGAACTGGAAATCAGTCAAAAACGCAGTGCACTGGAAAATGTGATGAAGCCTGACAGTATCGACACCCACAAACAGCGCCTGACTGACATTGGTTTCACTAGCGTGGCGGTGTGGTTCCAGTGCTTTAACTTTGGCTCCATGTTTGCCATCAAGTAAAAGCTCACAGCTAAAAATTCATCGCGTTAGGTAAGCTGGCGCAACACGAAAACAATAAGACGATACCTATGTTCGATTTTTCTGACTTCTACCAACTGATTGCTAAAAACCGTCTCCAAAACTGGCTGAATGTATTGCCAGCGCAATTGACGGAATGGCAAAACCAGCCACATGGTGACCTGCCAAAATGGATGCGCGTGCTGAAGAAGATCCCGATGGATACACCTTCCTACGTTGACCTGAAAGACAGCGTGACCATTGGTACAGAAGACGAACTGCCGACTGGACAGCGTGCGAAAGTTGAAAACTTGCTGCGCGCTTTCCACCCTTGGCGCAAAGGTCCTTACCATGTTCATGGCATCAACATAGACACTGAGTGGCGCTCAGACTGGAAATGGGATCGTGTACTACCACATATCTCTCCTTTAAAAGGACGCTATGTCTTAGATGTGGGCTGCGGTAATGGCTACCACATGTGGCGCATGCTGGGTGAAGGAGCAGAGTTAACTGTAGGTATCGATCCTTCTGAGTTGTTCCTCGTTCAGTTCGAGGCGATTCGCCGCATGATGGGCAACGACCAACGTGCCCACCTACTTCCACTGGGTATTGAAAAGCTACCAGAGCTGAGAGCTTTCGATACCGTCTTCAGTATGGGCGTGCTTTATCACCGTCGCTCTCCGCTTGACCACGTGATCCAGTTGAAAAATCAATTGGTAAAAAATGGTGAGCTTGTATTAGAAACCTTGGTGATTGATGGCGATGAAAACGCGGTGCTGGTGCCATTCAGTCGTTACGCGCAAATGCACAATGTCTACTTCTTCCCTTCCGCGAAAGCACTGAAAGTGTGGTTGGAGAAAGTTGGGTTTGTGGACGTACGCATTGTCGATGAGTGCGTGACCACCACTGACGAGCAGCGCACAACAGATTGGATGACGCACAATTCGCTACCTGATTATCTTGACCCAAATGATCCAACAAAAACGGTTGAAGGTTATCCGGCACCAAAACGCGCCATTTTGGTTGCACGTAACCCAGACTAAGATTGCTTTGTTCATGGATCTAACAGGCAGTTCAATGACTGCCTGATAGATTCATAATATCCAGAAACTCAGTCTCATCATTTTGATGGTAGCCCTGTCTCATTCCCGCAAAAAGGCCAATGAATCTCCGCAGATCTAGTTTTGAATTGACCTAATTACTATACACCAAAGGTAAAAAAATCGTCACAGATCAGAATGTTCCGATAATTGACAATTCTGACTCAGATATGACAAATCTCCCTTCTCGCTTCGTTTTTTTCGGGATAAACTACACTCCTATTTTCAACGCCTTAACCACCCAGCACGGAGCTCCACATGCTAACTCGCAGCGGATTGCTGATTCTTTTCTCTGCTGTCCTCTCTGGCTGCAGCATTACATCTCAGGAACAGCACCAACAGACCCTGAATGCAATCAGTAACATAGAGACCAACATTCAGAGTGACTACTCGTCGCTAAACCAAAGTGTTCAAATACAGCAAGAACAAATCGCAACCCTTGAACATCAGGTTGCCGATATTTCTGACACACTCAAAATCATGCGTCAGAATCAGGCCCGCGAAGCTGCGAATAGAGCTGAGCCACAAGTGGTCTACGTTGAGAAAGAAGTACCAGTGCCGCAAAAATCCGATAAAGCTGTGCTTGGTGAACAAGAGTGGGTTTGGATTGATGCTGCGGGCTCCAACTACAAGGCCCGTGTAGACACCGGCGCAACAACGTCCTCTCTGAATGCGACTGGCATTCAGGAGTTCGAACGTGACGGTAAAACCTGGGTCAGCTTCAATCTTGCACATACCCAAAATGGCAAGGGTGAGTCCGAACCACTAGCAAATATCGAAGCACCAGTGACTCGCTGGGTAAAGATCCGTCAAGCTTCCACTGAGGGTCTTGAGCGTCGTCCGGTTGTAGAACTGCGTATCAGAGTAGGTGAACTGCATGAAAAAACGCAATTTACGCTGGCTGACCGTTCGCATATGGAATTTCCGGTTCTTCTGGGTCGTGAGTTCTTTAAAGACATTGCCGTCGTTGACGTCTCTAAGTCTTACATCCATCCAAAGTTTGTTGCCGAAAAGAAATAGCGCACTGAACTTCAAACCACAGTGCCAATAACGAGGAAAGAATGACTTCACGCGTTCCTTTTTATTTGCTCATCAGTGTGCTGATCATCGTCGGCATGGGCATGAGTATTTACCGCCATAATGTCTACGGCGTACCCTGGACAGCGGGACAAAAACACCAAGTGTGGGAAGTGGAAGCCCGCGTTGAATTCGAAGCCAACGGTAAGCCCGTTAAAGTTTCATTGGCAACACCGGATACCCAGGAAGGCTTTACCCTCATCAATGAAAATACCAGCTCACCGGGCTACGGATTTGCATTGATCAATACGGAAGATGGCCGCAGAGCGGAGTGGAGCAAGCGCGAAGCTAGCGGACAACAAATTCTCTATTTCAAAAACCAAATGCTGGTTGATGAAAACGCCAACTACCCTATCGAACCACCCCTAAGTGATGTGACACCAGCCGTGCTTGATGGCCCTATCAAGACTGCTGCAGATGCTCTTCTCGAACAAGCCAGACAGCGCTCCGCAGACAATGTGACACTCGCGCGTGAGCTCATCAAACAGTTCAACGACAAAGAAAGCCAAAATGCAGCCCTTCTCACCAAAGAAATGAGCAAGGCCCAAGCGATCGTGGCTATTCTTTCGCTGGAAAACATCCATGCCCGTGTCGTTGGCGCATTGCAATTGGAAGATGGTCGACGCCGCCAAAGTATCATCCCAATGGTGGAAGTTTGGGATAACGAACATTGGCAATTGTTTAACCTAGATACCGGAACAGAAGATTCTTTCGACAATCTTTTGATCTGGAATCAAAAAGGCACGCCTTTACTCGAAGTCATGGGTGGCACCAACAGCCAAGTCCGCTTCTCTATCATTGCGCAGGACATCAGTCCGCAGCAGGCAACTGATGAGAAAATACAGGCCGAAAGCCTGCTGAATTTCTCTATTCACAGCCTGCCTATTGAAGAACAGGCGATGTTTAAAACCATCATGCTGATCCCCATTGGCGCTCTGATTGTTGTGCTGCTGCGTGTACTTGTCGGCCTGAAAACTTCCGGTACGTTTATGCCCGTGCTGATTGCTGTCGCTTTTGTTCAGACACAATTAGTGCCGGGCCTTGTTGGCTTCCTGTTGATTGTTGGTACCGGTCTGATTATCAGAAGTTATCTATCAAGGCTTAATCTGCTCCTTGTTGCGAGAATATCTGCCGTGATTATCACGGTAATCATGATCATCTCTATCTTCACCATTGTTGCATTCAAAATTGGATTGGTCGAAGGCCTGACTATTACCTTCTTCCCAATGATTATTCTCTCCTGGACCATCGAACGTATGTCGATCCTCTGGGAAGAGGAAGGCGCGAAACAAGTGCTTATTCAAGGTGGCGGCTCGCTACTGACCGCTGTCCTGGTATACCTGGCAATGACCAATGACTTTGTCCGCCATATTACGTTCAACTTCGTGGGTATTCAGTTGGTGATTCTGGCACTTATCCTGATGTTGGGTAACTACACTGGCTACCGTCTGAGTGAGTTGAAGCGCTTCAAGCCACTGGTGAAGGACTAAGGCATGCTGGGTATCCTCAAGAAATACACATCGCCTTTTAAGCTGCACAATGCAGGCATCATGGGAATGAACCGCCGGAATATCAGCTATATCGGCCGATATAACAAACGCAGTTTGTTCCCATTGGTGGATAACAAACTGAAAACCAAAAAAATTGCGCAGCGTGCCGGAGCAACGGTTCCAGAGTTGATTGGCGTCATCAACGAGCAGCACCAAGTCCCATCAATCCACGAGATGGTAAAAGACTGGCCTGGCTTTGTGATAAAGCCTGCTCAGGGCTCGGGCGGTAAAGGTATTCTGGTCGTAACCTCAAACAAGGATGGCGTATATAAAAAGCCATCTGGATCTGAGGTCAGTAAGGAAGAAGTGGAACGCCACATCACCAACACCTTGGCGGGCTTGTTCTCTCTGGGTGGTAAAAACGATGTCGCTGTTGTAGAAAACCTGATCCAGTTTGATGATGTGTTTGATGGTTTCAGCTACGAAGGTGTACCAGATATCCGCGTGATCGTGTTTAAAGGTTACCCTGTGATGGCGATGATGCGTCTTTCTACTGCTGCATCCGATGGTAAAGCCAACCTTCACCAAGGTGCAGTAGGAGTCGGTATTGATATCGCGACGGGTAAGGCGCTGCGTGCAGTGCAATTTAACCGACCGATTGAGCATCACCCCGATACTGGCCGCTTATTGAGCGAGCTTCATGTTCCTCATTGGGAACTGCTACTGACTCTCGCCGCGAGCGCATGGGAAATGACAGGCCTTGGCTATCTGGGTACGGATATGGTGCTCGACAAAGAAAAGGGTCCGATGGTGCTGGAGCTCAATGCCCGCCCCGGTCTGGCGATTCAAATTGCTAACGGCTGTGGACTGCTGCCAAGGCTTCGTCATATCGAAGCAATCGGAGAAACTGCTCACCTCACGACACCGGAAGAGCGCGTGGCTTACGCAGCGAAGAATTTTTCAGGCACCTGCACGCCCGGACGTTAAGTTTAAACAAGATATACCCAAATAACCTGAAGATGCAGGATTCAGCGAGTTTGACTGGCGTTGTGATCGCGGCGTTCCTTTGTAGGTGTAGTCACCTCCATCAAAAAGGAACAACAAAGAGCACGACGTCAGTCAACTCGCCCGAAGGGAGGCCCTCAATACGCCCACTTCATCGTTAAATTCCACGGAAATAGAACGACTATTCCTCGCGAAATTTGCCTCGAATTGAACGTATTGATGACCTCTGAATGCGAGCATCTTCAGGTTTTTTGGGTATACGTCAATCGGGCTTCGGCCCGATTTTGTTTCAGACGACTCCTGCCCTTTCCCATTTCCATCCAGTTTCAGTAAGCTAAGGTTATTGACCCCTAAGGAACACTGAGAATGGACGCATCAACCCACCAATTTGATTTTGATAAAGAAGTCGACCGTACAAAAAGCCAAAGCGACAAATGGGATAAATACAAAGGTCAGGACATCCTTCCAATGTGGGTTGCTGACAGTGATTTCCAATCCCCACCAGCGGTAATCGAAGCACTCCAAGAGCGCGTATCACACGGCGTGTTTGGCTATACCCATGCGTCAGATACCTTGACTGCGATTTTCGTCGCCCGCATGAAATCCCGCTACAACTGGGACATTCAACCTGAGTGGGTGGTTTATCTTCCTGGTTTAGTATGTGGGCTTAATATCGCAGCACGCGCTTTGACTGACGAAGGCCAAACCATTATCAGCCCGAGCCCAATCTATCCACCTTTTATTTCTTCTGCAAAATTCGCTGAGCGTCCGCTAGTGAAAGCCACAGTGAAGCTGTCAGATGGCCGCAGGATGCCGAATTTGGTAGAAGCTGAGGAACAACTCTCTGGTAAAGGTGGTTTACTGCAAATGTGTAACCCGCTGAACCCGGGTGGGACGGTTTATACCCGCGAAGAGTTGGAAGCTACGCTAGCGTTTGCGGAAAAACATGATTTGTTTGTGTGTTCAGACGAAATCCATTGCGATCTGATCCTGGACGGTGACAAGCAACACATTCCATTCGCAAGCATCAGTGAAAGTGCCGAGCAGCGCAGCGTGACACTCATGGCACCCAGTAAAACCTTTAACATTGCTGGGCTTGGTGCTTCTATCGCCATCATTCCCAATGCGAAACTTCGCCAGCGCTTTAGCAAGATCAAGCGTGGTATCGTACCGGGGGTTAACGTATTGGCCTTCACCGCGGCCGAAGCAGCTTATGAACATGGCGAAGCTTGGCTTCAAGAGCAACTTTGCTATCTGGCAGGCCACCGCGATTACCTCATGCAGGAAATCAACGCCCTGCCCGGCATGAAACTGGAGCACATCGAAGCCACTTACCTTGCTTGGATTGATTGCAGTGAATTGCCTGTCGACAATCCTCATCGTTTCTTTGAGGAAGCAGGCGTAGGGCTCTCCCCTGGACTGGACTTTGGTAACCGCAAATTCGTCAGACTGAACTTTGGGTGCACGAGGAAAACGTTGGAGCAGGCGTTGCAACGAATGAAAATCGCCATTATGGCTTTGCCTTTAGAAGGCTAGAGAAACTTAGTCATGGCAACACCTGAAGGCACATGCCAAATCATGTACCTTCAGGTCTTTCAGCCTTGCGCCCACCGACTTCAGCTCCCTTCGAGTTTAACCCCTATTGATATAAAACTGCTCGATAAATAATAGTGATGCCGTGACGCCTCGCAACGATAATCTGTATGAAACTTCATTGCCGCTTTGGCTAACATAGTCGATCTTCATCCATCGTCCCGCTTTCATAGCTGGGATAAGTTTCTGTGTATCTTCAGCACTCAACTTAACACCATTCAATGAGTTGGGTTGGGCTGAGAACGTCATTGCTGGATCGTTATCTATATGGAATGTCACACGGTCTGAGGGGTATTTACCGTCCAAAACATTGTAAAACTCAATCGTGTAATGAGTGGAGATACCACGCTGCAGAGTCAGTTGAAAAACAGTGCCATCCCCATAGTTGAACGCCGACTTATCACGAACACTGGCATTAGCACGGCATATTCCGGAGCTGCGTGAATTTGATATCTCTTGGCACACGACTAACCAGTCTTTGAAATAACTCCTCACTTCTCCGGGAAAAGCAGCAAGCTGGAACGAACTAAGCAGGAGTAACCAAAATATATAGGACATTTTTAACACTTGCCTCTTCACAGCCCCTCTCCTCTGTATCCATCTCATGAACAGGTTGTTTTATATATCCTACTAGAGTCTGCTGACCTTTGGTGATGTTTTTATCAGCAGTTTGTGGGGATTTTATGCAAGGCAGAGGCTTCTCATTCAGCTAGCCTACACGAGAAGCGATAACGCTTTTGGCCAGAGCGGAGTTTAACCACCAAAGATCAACAGCCCTTAGAGTCATGAATACAAAAACAGCGCCAAATGGCGCTGTTTTTTTCTGCTAGCGTTTAACTCGATAACCACGGTGACACGCTTTACAGGAACGGTCAGCACTTTTGATTGCCGCCTCTAGAGCATCATCATCTTGCGCCATAGCAGCGTCTGCCATTGAAACAAAGCTGGTTTTCAAGCCATCAAGACCGGATTCAAACTTGTCCCATTTGGTCCAAACTACTGGCTTACTGCGACTGTCAAAGCTGCTACCTTCTGGGAACATCCCTTTCAGCGCGACGACAGTATCGGCATTCTTAATAGCAAGGTTGCGGATGGTGTCCCAATCCGAGTCGCTGCCGTCTTCGGCTTTCTTCAAGCTTTTAAATGTGTCTGCAATAGAGAGGAAGTTTTGCTGGCGATTATCAATCACTTCTGAAAAATCCCGCGCAATTGCTGCACCAGATACCATCAGCAGAGCACTGACCAAACCGATTGCTTTACTTCTTGTTGCAATTCTTTTCACGACTTTATCCCTGTAATGCTGTTGAATCGACGAATAACATCATAAAACCCAACAATTTTATGGATATTTCTGTTAAAACTCGACAGAAAAATTGTAACGTTTCGCGTTAAACTCCATGCCTACATTTTCAGGGAAAATCAGGAACAAATCATGAAGATATGGGACGCACCGACCCGCATTTATCATTGGCTACAAGCTGCATTGTTTACGGCGATGTGTGTGACCGGATTTCTTCAAGAAGGTCCACACCTGACCATTGGCCTCGCGCTCGCTGCACTGCTGGTTTGGCGAATCCTTTGGGGCTTAGTCGGCAGCAAGACCAGCCGTTTCCTGCATTTTGTAAAATCCCCGCGTTCAGCAGTAAACTACCTTCTCGGTAAGGAAGAACACGATGGTGTTGGCCACAACCCCGCTGGCGGATTGATGGTCATCTTGATGCTGTCATTGTTGATGTTTCAGTGTTTTATCGGGATGGCCCAAGCTGGGTATTTTGACGACTACATCAGCGACGAAAGCTGGCTTTACGACATCGACCTTTTGGCAATGATCCACCTGTATGGTGCGTATTTGTTGATTGGATTGGTAGGCATACACCTAGCAGCAATCGCCATTTACAGCGCGAAAGGAAAATCATTGGTGAAAGCCATGATTACGGGAAGGCAGTCTCAGTTACAGCCAACCTCACTCTTCTTCCGGTCGAACAGACGCGCAGGTGCGATACTACTCGGTATCGGTGGATTTCTGACGTACTTCGTTTCTGGATAACCTAAAAAGAACATCAATGGCCATTTGGGCCAACTCACCAAGACGACTGTTATTTCAGAAAAGGAAAGGACTGGTTGAGCATTATGAAAATATAAGCCAGCACAATAAGCGAAGTGCAGAATCACGGGGGGAATGCGAAACTGCACTTCAGGGGGAACCTATTGGCGTTTAAATGCCGTTTGATTCGGTTTAATTAGAGAGTGCGACTTTCATCTGCTCGGCGACTTTGTCGACCTTGCCCAATCCGACGACCACTTGTAGGCCAGCTTTACCGATTGGAATCACATCTGCCGCGCCCAGTTGTTTCAGTTTCTCACTATTCACTATCTGCCAATCCAGAGTCTTTCACTGTCAGGCGAAGACGGGTGACACGAACTAACAAGAAGCTCATGTATTAGGAATAAAATCACGATCGAGGACGTACTCGATCGTGTTCTAGGACTCGGCAGCACTGGTCTCAGAACATACTGGCTCCAATCTCATGGTTTAAGGAGCCACAAGGTGAAACCCATTTATTTACTCGTTATCTTGTTAACGTTCGTCCTAAACTCTGCCTTTGCAGCGAATGTGGGGTTTGAGCAATTCTCGCTTGAAGATGACACATCAAGACCACTGAATGTTTCCATCTGGTACCCAACAGTTCAACCGTCACCAAAAACCGTGGTTGGCGAAAACCCAGCTTTTGTTGGTACTGAAGTGATCAAAGCAGCAACGCTTGATGTGAGAAAAGCACCGGTTGTTTTGCTCTCTCATGGTTATCGCGGAAGTTGGCGAAATCTTAATTGGCTGGCGACTAAGCTTGCTAAACGTGGTTACGTGGTGGCAGCACCTGACCATCCTGGTACTACAACCTTTGACCGTTCTCCCAAACAGGCAGCCCAATGGTGGCAGAGACCAAGGGATATTTCCCGTGTACTGAGTTTTCTGCTGAACGATACGAAAAGGAAACACGCTTTAGATGCTGAAAACATTTCCGCAATCGGCCACTCTTTGGGCGGCTGGACAGCAATGCAATTGGCAGGGGTTGAATTTGACAGGCACACCATGAAGCAGCAATGCCAACTTGTGTTCAATCAAAGAACATGTGGTTCAGCCAAGGAACTGGGGCTTACTGATATTCAGCCTAAGGAGCCTCTGGCTAGCTCACTAAAAGACACACGTATCAAACGTGTTGTCAGTTTGGATTTGGGTTTAGCGCGAGGGTTTTCTGTGCAAAGTATGACCAGAACGCAAACGCCAGCGCTCATTCTGGCGGCCGGTATCGACATTGGTGATTTGCCACAAGCTATGGAGTCAGGCTATTTGGCCGAACATCTACCCTTGGAGACAAGACACTATAAAGTGTATGAGCAAGCCACCCATTTCAGTTTTATGCAGCGCTGTAAGGCAGGCGCTGTCGATTTGCTGGAAAAAGAATACAAGGGTGATGGTATTATCTGTAAAGATGGATTCGGCATCAGCCGAGAGAAGCTGCATGCCAGAATATTTAAAGATATTCTATGGTTTCTGGAGTAATTCGCTGGTGTATCAAAGACAAGCATTTCGATACTCACTGGGAGTTTTACCTGTGATCCGCAAAAATTCCCGGTTGAAGTTGGATTTGGTCTGAAAACCTGCTTCAAGATAAATCTCAGTGATGGCCAAGTCGCTACTTTCCAGTAATGACTTGGCATGTTCTATCCGGTATTGGTTAATCACACGCGAAAGGTTTTCCCCACAAACCAGATTCACCGATGAAGAAATTTTTCTCCCCGGAATACCCATTTTCCTTGCCAGCTTATTCAGCGTCAGATCGGGATCTTTGAAAAGTTCTCTCAGCTTCATCACCTCGTCCAGCTTCGCGACAATGGATGTCACTTCGTCACTGACACCAGTATTTTGCTCAGGCTGCTGCGTCGTCTCAGAAATAGCTAAATCAGAAGTAAGTTCGATGTCTTTGCCTTCAGCGGCTTTCTCTTTAGAAGGTACACTCGCATCTACAATCACCACCAGCAAAGCGATTACAGGTATCAGTATCAGGTAGCTGAAAGTGAGAATGTGACCCGTATGCTCGGCATTAAATGCGACAAAGTCATAAGAGATAGCGCTGTCGATGATTGCCGAAAATAGCAGTAAAGCGCCTGCCGCTCTTTCGACATAACTCGTGCGGCCTGCGTCGCTTAGTCTCACTCTCGCCGCCACATTAAAGGAGCTAGAAAGCAGCCAAACGCCGTAGGCAACGTACAAGGCGACCAGTACAACATCGGTTAGTCCCAGCCATAGATGCGGATAGCCAGCGGAAGCGACTCCCACAAGTACAGGACCAAGCCAGTGAGCCTTGCTAAATGGCTTATTTGTGTGAGCTTGTGAAAAGCACCACCATGCGGATATGGGAAGACACGCACCTAACACTGGCTGTATCGCACGGAAAAAACCAATATCCGTCGTCCACCTCAAACCCACGACTGCGGTTGCGACAGCACACAGGATCAAAAACCAGAAAGGGCGTTTTGACTGGTAGTATGAACGATTGAAAATAATCGACGCCCCAAAAAGCAACATCAAAGACGCTACAAATGGCAATGGAATAGAGAGCATTTTCATCCTTTAAATTGAACTCGTCACAATGAGAGGGATTCGTCCATCACTTAAAAGTAATGTGCTATTTCCAGATACCGGTTACGGATATGTTCGATCAACGCCTTCACCTTGGTTGGGGGCTGGCGGGTAAAGGGATACACGGCATAGATTCCGAGTTTCTTGCCCACTTGCTCAGGAAGAATATCAATCAGTGTCCCATCTAACAGATCGTGGTAAACCAAACAGCGTGGCACATAAGCGATACCATAACCGCCCAGTGCCGCTTTGCGAAGTGCGGTAGCATTGTCAGTGGAAAAACTGCCCGAGACTTTGACGATGTAGTTTCCTTTTAATGCCTTGAATTCCCACTCAGATGCACCTGTAGTTTGGTAAGCATATTGGAGGCAATTATGATCAACCAGTGCTTCTGGCGTAGCAGGTTTTCCATGGCAGGCAATATAATCCGGTGAGGCGCAAACTATCCATTGGGAATCAAGGAAATGACGCGCAATCAAGCTCGAATCTTCAAGATATCCGGTACGGATAACCAGATCGTAGCCACCCTCAATCAGATCGACAAATTTGTTGTCGAGCGACATATCGACCGTCAGGCCAGGGTTTTGGTAACAAAACTCTGCCACTGCATCTGCCAGTAGCAAATCACCGGAAATTGTTGGCACTGACATTTTAATATGCCCTGTGATGTTTACGCCAAACCCCACGACAGAATCGACCGCTTCTTGGGTAGCTTGCTTGACGTTTTTAGCCCCCTGCAAGAGGGCTTTTCCTGCTTCTGTCAGTGTGAGCTTGCGAGTAGTGCGGTAGAGGAGTTGAACACCCAACTCTTCCTCTAAACGGGCAACACGTTTGCTGACAACGGAATTTGTCAGGCTGTTTTGTTCTGCTGCCTTACTGAAACTGCCCAACTCAACCACTTGAGAAAATAGGATCAGGTCATCCGCTCGCAAAACATTTACTCACATTCAGAAATAGTGATTCTTATTATTTCCTTTTCTATTAAAAAGTAAACACCTGATTACTGGTATCAGAATAGTCTTCGCTTCATCCCTGTTTTCTCGAGAATCCTTGTCGAGATTTCCTCTACCGAGAGTGAACTGGTATTGATGTAAGGAATCGCTTCTCGGCGGAACAAGGACTCAATAGTCGCAATCTCCTGATGACACTGTTCACTACTGGCGTACTCACTGCCCGACAATCGGTTCTGGCGAATCTGAGTCAAGCGCTCGGGCTCAATGGTTAATCCAAAGAGCTTGTGACGCTGGAACTCAAACTCTGGCAATAAGCGCAGCATTTTCATGTCTTCCGCAATAAAAGGATAGTTCACCACACGAAGACCAAATTGCATGGCCATGTAAAGGCTGGTCGGGGTTTTACCGCTGCGGGAAACACCAAGTAAAATGATGTCAGCTTTATCCAAGTCTTTTAGAGAAATACCGTCATCGTGTGCGAGTGTGTATTCAATCGCTGAAATACGGTCAAAGTAGGTATCCGAGTCTTTACCGACACTCCGGGAACGCTGGAGTTTTGGCTTGGGTTCAATTTGTGTGTCTTCCGCCACACGCTGAACAATGCTTTCCAATACATCATAGAAAAACGCTGGTGCCCGGAGAAGTTGCTCTCGCATAGTCGGAACGACCATAGAAAAGAAAACCAGCGGTTTTACCCCATATTTATCGTGGGATTGTTGGATTTGTTTGACTAAATCTGCCACTTTTTCTTCAGACTCGACAAAAGGGAAGGTTTTCTCGTTTGGGATAAAGGAAAACTGGCCTAAAACAACATGCCCTAACGTCTCGCATGTGATGGCTGTCCCGTCCGAGACATAAAAGACGTCTCGGGTTTGAATTTCTGTGTGCTTCAAAGGTTAATCTGCTCGCAAAATTTATATAGGATACAAACATAACAATAACAAAACCCAGCAGGCTATTAACGCGCCCACAGCTTTGGAATTTTGTGAGGTTTTGAAGCTTAGGGCTCGATGTCTGCATACCCAATAAAAAACTGCATAGTTTCTGGAGAAAGACATGCAAAAGAACACCCTCTGGTTCGATACCCTGTCCATGGATGATGTTGACAAGGTCGGCGGAAAAAATGCTTCACTGGGCGAAATGGTGTCTAACCTCGCTAATGTAGGTGTTTCTGTGCCGAATGGGTTTGCGACCACTTCGTATGCATTCAACCAGTTCCTTGATTACGAAGGATTGGACGATCGCATTCACCAAGTGCTCGATGAACTGGATATTGAAGATGTTGAAGCCCTTCGCAACGCAGGTTCCCAAATTCGTCAATGGGTACTCGATGCCCCCTTCCCTACTGATTTGGAACAAGATATTCGTGACAACTACTCTACACTCGTTGATGGAAACTCGGAGCTTTCTGTCGCTGTTCGATCTTCCGCTACCGCAGAAGATTTGCCGGACGCCTCTTTTGCTGGTCAGCAAGAAACCTTCCTGAACGTTAAAGGCATTGATGCCGTACTTGAGGCAACCAAGCACGTCTTCGCCTCACTGTTTAATGACCGTGCCATTTCTTACCGTGTGCATCAAGGCTTTGATCACCGTGGTATCTCTCTGTCTGCAGGCATTCAGCGCATGGTGCGTTCAGACAAAGCATCATCAGGCGTGATGTTCACGCTCGACACTGAATCAGGCTTCGATCAGGTGGTGTTTATCACTTCCTCATGGGGTCTCGGTGAAATGGTGGTGCAAGGTGCGGTGAACCCTGACGAGTTCTACGTACATAAACCACTGCTGGAAGCGGGTCACCCTGCGGTAGTAAAACGTACTTTCGGCTCCAAGCTGATCAAGATGATTTACGCTGATAGTCAGGTGATTGGTAAGCAAGTTGAAATCATCGATACTTCGGCAGAAGAGCAAAGCCAGTTCTCGCTGAACGATGATGAAATCGCAGAACTAGCCAAACAAGCGATGATCATCGAGAAGCACTACAAACGTCCGATGGACATTGAGTGGGCAAAAGACGGTATCGACGGCAAGCTGTATATCGTTCAGGCGCGCCCAGAAACGGTTTGCTCCCAGAAGCAAGGCAACGTGATTGAGCGTTACGAGCTGAGCGCCAAAGCCGGTGTGTTGGTGGAAGGCCGCGCTATCGGTCAGCGTATCGGCAACGGTAATGTGCGTGTTGTGAAATCACTGGATGAGATGTCACTGGTGCAGGACGGCGATGTGCTGGTCACTGATATGACAGACCCAGACTGGGAACCCGTGATGAAGAAAGCCTCTGCGATTGTTACCAATCGCGGTGGCCGCACTTGTCATGCGGCTATCATTGCCCGTGAACTTGGTATTCCTGCCATTGTCGGTTGTGGCGATGCTACCAGTAAACTGAATGATGGTATGGAAGTGACCATCTCCTGTGCGGAAGGCGAAACAGGCTACGTTTATGAAGGTAAGCTCGACTTTGCCGTCAGCCAAACTGCGGTAGACGAACTGCCAATGCTGCCAACCAAAGTGATGATGAACGTAGGTAACCCGGATCGCGCATTCGACTTCGCTCAGATACCAAATGAAGGCGTCGGTCTTGCCCGTCTTGAATTCATCATCAACAAGATGATTGGTATTCACCCGAAAGCCTTGCTGAACTTCGACGCGCAAAGTGACGAACTGAAAGTAACTATCAGCGAGCGTATCCGTGGTTACAAGGACCCCGTCGATTTCTACGTCAGCAAGCTGACCGAAGGGATTGCGACCATTGGTGCCGCTTTCTGGCCGAAGCGCGTCATCGTGCGTATGTCAGACTTCAAATCGAACGAATACAGTAACCTGATAGGTGGCAGTGAGTTCGAACCACATGAAGAAAACCCAATGCTGGGCTTCCGTGGCGCATCCCGCTATATCTCGCCAGCATTTGAAGATTGCTTTGAATTGGAAACTCAGGCGATCAGTCGCGTACGCAACGAGATGGGTCTGAAGAACGTCGAAATCATGATCCCGTTCGTTCGCACCACAGGTGAAGCAGCAGAAGTGAATGACCTTCTGGCGAAACACAACCTTCGCCGCGGTGAGCAGGGTCTTAAAGTCATTATGATGTGCGAACTGCCATCCAATGCTGTGTTGGCTGAAGACTTCCTGAAGTACTTTGATGGCTTCTCTATTGGTTCAAACGACATGACCCAATTGACGCTGGGCCTTGACCGGGATTCCGGTGATGTCGCGCATCTTTTTGATGAGCGCAACCCGGCAGTGAAAGCCATGCTGAAGATGGCGATTGATGCAGCTACCAAAGCAGGCAAATACGTCGGTATCTGTGGTCAGGGACCTTCGGATCATGATGATTTGGCGCAATGGCTGATGGACCAAGGTATTAGCTCTGTGTCCCTCAACCCGGATACCGTGGTGGATACCTGGATGAAACTGGGCAAGGTTGCTGCCAAGGCCTAATTCATTATTTGGTGGATATAAAAAGCCGCTCATTTGATGAGCGGCTTTTTTACGTAAAAGGGTCAAGTGCCTTCAGCGATTAGTAGCCCTGAGGGTTCTTTGACTGCCAGCGCCATGTATCTTCCACCATGTCAATAAGGGTGTGGGTTGCTTTCCATCCCAGATCTTGCTGCGCTTTTGCAGGATCAGCCCAACACTCTGCAATATCACCCGGGCGACGAGGTGCGATTTGATACGCGATCTCTTTGCCACATGCCTTGCTAAATGCCGCAACCATTTCTAGAACACTCTTGCCGTCGCCGGTTCCGAGGTTGTAGATGTGTAAGCCCGCTTTCTTGCCTACTTTGTCCAACGCAGCAAGGTGACCTTCAGCTAGATCGACGACATGGATATAGTCACGCACACCACTGCCATCGCAGGTTGGGTAGTCGTCACCAAATACAGACAGAAATTCACGACGACCAACCGCCACTTGTGAAATAAACGGCATCAGGTTGTTCGGAATGCCCTGAGGGTCTTCGCCCATCTCACCGGATTTGTGCGAGCCTACTGGGTTAAAGTAGCGAAGCAGCGTGATGCTCCAATCTGGGTTTGCCTTTTGGAAATCAGTCAAACACTCTTCCACCATCAGCTTACTGCGACCATAAGGATTGGTCGCAGACGTTGGGAAATCTTCGCGGATTGGTACAGAGGCAGGATCACCATAAACAGTCGCCGATGAGCTGAAGATCAGCGAGTGAACACCCGCATCTCGCATTGCATCCACCAGCACCAAGGTACCATTGACGTTGTTATCGTAGTATTCCAACGGCTTTTCAACCGACTCACCAACAGCTTTCAAGCCAGCAAAGTGAATCACTGCATCAATGTTTTCTTTTTCGAAAACAGACGTCAGAAAAGCTATGTCACGGATATCGCCCTGATAAAATGTTGGCTTTTTGCCCGTCAGTTTCTCAATACGTCCAAGCACCGCAAGCTTACTATTATGGAGATTGTCGAGAAGAATGGGATTCAGGCCTGCTTCAATCATTTGAACACAGGTATGGCTGCCAATATAGCCAACGCCGCCAGTTACAAGTACGTTCATGTCAAATCTCAATTGGGTTGCGATTTTAGGTTCCGTGCCTAAATTCAAGTACGGTTTTGTTATGTCGACCACTATACCTGAGCATATAGGAAGTGCCAGTGACGCACGCCGAATCAGCTAAAAATCACAGTATCAAACGCAAAATCAGTTGGGTTGCTCGAAATTGGATATATACCGAAACAACCTTAAGATGCAGGATTCAGGTTGTTTCGGTATAACGGACTAGGTGATTTACTTTTTGGGTATAGCCCATCCCTGACGGCCCTCTCATTTGTCTTGGTCTCTTTTTTGAGCTTTTGGTTCATTATTAATATTTCAGGAATAACCTCCCCACCTCCCTTTGATTTATGTGTCATTTAATGGTGGTGAGTTGCTCCCTTCCTATTGAACCCAACTCCCACCTGATCGCTCAGCAGTTTCTAGTGGATGTTTGTCCCTTCCCGTTTAGGGTGCAAGAGTAAAGATCGTCAGCGGCCTCGGTCATCAATACCGTAGGCATTACCTAGCTGTTTCATTGAGAAGCGTCACTGACGTGTTTCTTATCTATTTTTACATCAGTGTTTCAATGTCAAGAAAATCAGCAACCGATCGCACAAAACAGTGATTTTCTAGGCAGTGAGTGAAAACACACCTAACTTACTAGTGAACATTGTCGTTGGGCAGGTTTATTAATTAGCGTTTCTGATGAGGACAATTTGATGAAAAAACAGATTGCCATGTGTGGATTACTTCTCTCCTTTGCCAGCCTCGTAAACAGTGCCGAGGCAGTTAACAGTACTGTAAGCAAAGTCCGTGTTCACACCGAAGTTCGTCCTACAGCTGCTGTTCGGCAGTTTGTGACGATTCAGCTTAATGAGTCTTTAGGAGGTGGCTGCGAGTGGCTATTCTTGAACTCGAAAGATGAGAATGCCGTCAATCAGGTTCTTACCGCGAAAACATCTGGTCATACTATTACCGTTCATTACGACTATTCTGATATAGCACCGTGGCATGTCTACGACACTTGTGCTGTTACTGCTGTGGGTCTCTAATTAACTCTAGCTACGCATAAGAAATAAACTCAATGCCCAAGTCACGATCTCATCGTTTGACGAAGACTACATAATGGATTTTTTATCAATAATTTAGTTTCTTTCTCTTTATATCCAGCGTTTTATTCCAAATACGAAAAAGCCCGCTCATTGAGCGGGCTTAATCTAATTGTAGCGGAGCGAGTAGCAAAGAAAGGCGGGATTTACTCGGTCGCAAGCTCCCTTGCCCTTCGGGCCGTTGCCTACTCGGCTTCGCCGGGCAACGTTGTCTCGCTTCGCTCGGCTGAACCCATAGGGTCTAGGGTTCTGCACCCTATCTCTTGAAAGAGGTAAAAATGCAAAAAGGCCGCTGGTAGTTCAGCGGCCTTTTCTAATGTGGCGGAGAGATAGGGATTTGAACCCTAGATACGCTATTAACGTATGCCGGTTTTCAAGACCGGTGCTTTCAACCACTCAGCCATCTCTCCGTAAGTGCCGCGCATATTACAAAGCCCTCACGAGCTTGTAAAGCCCGAATTTAGTCAAATGCGCTCGTTTGAACAGGGTTTAGACACATTGCACACACTAGCACCAATAAAAGGCGCCAAACAAACAAGGCGAACCGAAGCTCGCCTTGTTTGCATCGTCGCTTTCGTCGATTAGCCGAAGCGGCCACCGATGTAGTCACGTGTCAACTTGTGCTCTGGGTCTTCAAACACACGCGCCGTTTCGTTAACTTCTACCAAGTCACCCAAGTGGAAGTAAGCGGTGCGGTCAGAAACACGCTTCGCCTGAGACATGGAGTGCGTCACCATCACGATACTGAAGTTTTCTTTTAGCTCGCTGATCAGCTCTTCGATGATGCCAGTAGCAATCGGGTCAAGCGCTGAACATGGCTCATCCATCAGGATAACTTCTGGTGCAATCGCGATAGTACGGGCGATACACAGACGCTGCTGCTGACCACCTGAAAGGCCAGTTGCTGGTTGATCAAGGCGGTCTGCCACTTCAGCCCAAAGACCTGCACGGCGCAGCGATTCTTCAATCACGCCATCCAGTTCATCTTTTCCATCCACCAAGCCATGAATGCGGGGACCATAAGCCACATTGTCATAAATAGATTTTGGAAACGGGTTTGGGCGCTGGAATACCATGCCCACCTGTGAACGCAACTCAACGATTTCCTGTTCTTTGGCATAGATGTTATGGCCATCTAGCAGGATTTCACCTTTCACTTCACAACCCGGTACAGTGTCGTTCATCCGGTTCAGACAGCGCAGGAAAGTGGATTTACCACAACCTGAAGGGCCAATCATCGCCAACACCTGTTTCTCACCGATGTCGAGATTAATATTACGAATGGCAGACTTTGCGCCACCTTCATAGCTCACGCTGACATCACGCGCTGTCATGCGTGGAGCTGTGACAAATGGCAGGCCACAGGTCTCTTTTGGCGCCGCGGTTTTTTCAGCCGCCATTTCTTGAGGTATTTGATTCAGTTCACCTGTGTGAGTCATTACGGTTGTCATATCCATACTCCTACCATCTGCGCTCAAGGCGCTTACGCATGATAACGGCACATGCATTCATCAGTGCCAAGAACGCCAGCAATACCATGATCGCGCCTGAGGTGTTCTCAACAAAACCTTTTTCCGGGTTTTCAGCCCAGAGATAAATTTGTACTGGCAGCGCGGTGGCTGCATCTAACGGACCAGAAGGAACGTCCACAATAAACGCCACCATACCGATCATCAGCAGCGGTGCAGTTTCACCCAGCGCCTGCGCCATACCGATAATGGTACCGGTCAGCATGCCTGGCATTGCCAGCGGAAGAACGTGGTGAAGCACCATCTGCATTTTTGAAGCGCCCACCCCCAACGCGGCATCACGCACGGAAGGAGGAACGGCTTTGATTGCAGCGCGGCTAGATATAATGATGGTGGGCAATGTCATCAGGGTCAGCACCAAACCACCAACAACTGGTGCAGATCGTGGCAAGTCAGCCACATTCAGGAACACCGCCAGGCCAAGCAAACCGAACACGATAGATGGCACAGCGGCAAGGTTGTTAATGTTGATTTCAATTAGCTCAGTCGCGCGGTTACGCGGTGCGAACTCTTCAAGATAGATTGCAGCCGCAACACCAATTGGGAAGCTCAATACGAGCGTGACCAGTAAGGTGTAGAACGACCCAACGGTTGCGCCCCAAATACCAGCCAGCTCTGGGTCACGGCTGTCACCATTGGTGAAGAACTTGGTGTTGAAAACGGTGCGAACGCGGTCTTCTTTTTTCAGTTCGTCATACCATTCGATTTGGAGGTTCTTGAACTGACGGCCATCTTCCGGCGTACTCGCTTTGATGTTGCCTTTGTTGTACTGGTTAAAGTTGTCGCCCGCTTGCGCCCAATAGGTGATGGTCTGACCGATCAGGGAAGGATCTGCCATCACTTTGTCACGCAGGTCATATTCCGCGCCATTAGAAATGAAGCTGTAAAGTGCACGGCGCTGTTTGCGGCCATCGACAGAAATCTCATCACGCAGCGCCTGACGAAGCACCTTGCGATAGCTTGCGCCCATCAACACTTTAGGATCGGTTTCGTCACCTTCAATGCCGAGCACTTCCGGTGAAAGGTCTACCGTAAGCTCAATTTCCGTGGTGTAAAACGCGGTGTAGCCTTCCGAAAAGATGGTAGTCATCAAGACAATCAGGAACGCAAACGCCATCGAAATCGAAGCGATACCGTAGAAGCGGAAGCGCTGCTCTTTAGCACGACGACGGGCAACGCCAGCTTTCACTCGCTCGCGTTTGGTTTCGGCCAGTTTTAGTAATTTATCAGTCATACTGCTCTCGATATTTTTTCACGATTCGAAGGGCGACAAAGTTAAGTGCCAATGTCACAACGAACAATGTCAGGCCAAGTGCGAACGCCGCCAAGGTCTTAGGGCTGTCAAACTCTTGGTCACCCACCAGTAGGGTCACGATTTGCACCGTCACTGTGGTCACAGAGTCCAGCGGGTTAGCGGTAAGGTTTGCTGACAAGCCTGCAGCCATTACCACGATCATGGTTTCGCCAATAGCGCGTGAAACGGCGAGCAGCAAGCCACCCACAATCCCCGGAAGTGCAGCTGGCAATACAACTTTACGAATAGTTTCTGAACGCGTTGCGCCCAAGCCAAGTGAACCATCACGAAGAGATTGTGGTACCGCGGTAATCACATCATCAGAAAGTGATGACACAAACGGGATGATCATGACACCCATCACCGCCCCTGCTGCCAATGCACTTTCGGATGAAGTATTGCTAAGGCCGATGGCCTGAGCAACATCACGGATAAACGGCGCCGCAGTCAAAGCGGCAAAGAAGCCATAAACCACGGTTGGGATACCAGCGAGGATTTCCAGAATAGGCTTAACGATGTTACGCACGCGCGGAGAGGCATATTCCGCCAAGTAAATTGCACTCATCAAACCAATAGGCGCCGCAATACACATGGCGATAAAGGAAATCATCAGAGTGCCGGTAAACAGCGGAATGGCACCGAATGCACCACTCGCACCTTGCTGGTCAGCACGCAGGGCAATTTGCGGTGACCATTCTGTCCCAAACAGGAAGTCTGTGACGGGAATAATCTGGAAGAAGCGAATCGCTTCAAACAACACAGAAAGTACGATACCTGCCGTAGTCAGGATGGCCAGTGTTGAACAGAACATGAGGAATATTTGCAGGCATTTTTCCACATAGTGACGTGCTTTCAGCTTTGGACGAACTATTCGCCAACCCACAGCCAACCCCACCAGTGACACTGCCAACACCGCAACCCACCTTAAGGTCAGTCCGATGCTCTGCAGATGTTTGTAATGCTCCGAAGCAGCCAACAAGGCAGGGTCTTCTGTTTTCAATACGCCATTCGCGATATGCACAATTTGGCTATATAGCAGTGTCATGCTCTCGTGTGCTTGAAGCGTCGCTGATGGGAGTTGAGCCATGACCAGAGAATGAACCATGCTGGGTTCAATCGCCTGCCAGATCAGAAGAAGAATCACTGCGGGTACCGCTGCTAAAATCGCAGCAAAAGAACCATAGTAGGCGGGTCGGGAGTGAAGCTTGTTCAAGCCACCTTCAATGGTAGCTACTTCCCGGGAACGTTTTTTGGCGAGTACAAAAGCGCTTATCGCAAACAGCGCTAAAATCACCATCAATGTGGACGTCTGCATCCGTATTCCTTAAATCTCTTTTTACCGAAACCGCTTTTCAATTCGATTTAGATAAATACAGCAAAAGGTGGTGCACCTTAAAAAGTGCACCACCTCGGGTTAGTAACTTACAGGTTTGGTTTCAAATCAACCGCATCGTTACGAACCAGTTTCCAATCACGTGCTGACAGAGGAATCAGGCCACGGTCAGTCAGGTAACCTTCGTCACCAATCGCATCTTCAGAAGTGAAGGCTGTTACATACTCTTTCAGGCCAGGAATCACGTCTGCATGTGCATTTTTCACGTAGAAGTACAGTGAACGTGATACAGGGTAAGAACCGTCACCAATCGCATCAAACGTTGGTACAACACCACCGATTTTCGCGCCCTGAACTTTGTCAGAGTTTTGCTCAAGGAAGCTGTAGCCGAAGATGCCGAATGCGTTAGGGTTCGCGTCGAGCTTCTGTACGATCAGGTTGTCGTTCTCACCCGCTTCGATGAATGCGCCATCTTCACGAATGCCGTGACATACTGCTTTGTACTTCTTCTTGTCTTGCTTCTTCATCGCTTTGAGCTCTGGGTACTGCTTACAGCCACCTTCCATTGCCAGCTCTACGAATGCATCGCGAGTACCAGACGTTGGTGGTGGACCCAGAACTTCAATTTTGGTCGCTGGAAGAGAAGGGTTGACGTCTTTCCAGGTTTTGTTCGGATTTTCGATGAGGTTGCCGTTCGCATCAGGAACGACTTTAGCCAGTGCAGTGAAAAGATCTTTCAGAGTGATATCGAACTGCTCAGACTTTTTAGAGTTAGCGAAAGCGATGCCGTCGTAACCTACTTTGATTTCGGTGATGTCTTTAACGCCGTTCTTTGCACACAGCTCGATTTCAGAGCTTTTGATTTTTCGCGATGCGTTAGTGATGTCTGGGGTGTTTTCACCCACACCTGCACAGAACAGTTTCAGACCGCCGCCCGAACCCGTAGATTCGATTTTCGGTACCGAGAATTCTGAAGTGCGACCAAAGCGTTCCGCTACAACAGTAGCAAAAGGATACACTGTTGAAGAACCAACAATGCTAATGTAGTCACGAGTCGCTGCAGCTGCGTTGTTAGCAGCGAATGCTGACAGGCATACTGTCGATGCCGCAATCAGAGCCTTAAGTTTCACATCAACCTCCAAGTCGATAGTTTTTTGAGTTCAACTGCCAGTGTTCTCACTGACTGTTATTCGATTTCTGATCAAAAACTGCTATCAAAATTAGAGATCGCTTGTGACACTAACCTTAATGAAATGTGAACATTTAATTACAACAGGAAATGTCATTTAACTGAAATATTACTTACACCCATTTTTCATCGCGTTGACACATTTTCTGCCTAGTTTATTTTTGTGCCTACCCCTCTCCGCACCTGTCTTTTCTTGCTGTATTGACTGCGTTATATCGCGGATATTCGCTTGCTGAATGGCACAAAACAGAAGTGCGTGTGCCTAATTCCACGCCTCAAGGCTGCTTGGGCATCGCAACGCAGTGGCTTTAAACATTCCAATAAATAAAAGAGAGTAAAGAAATGGCTCAAACCGCTTCTGCCAGCTCAAATCTAGCTGAAAGCTTCGATTCAACGGCGCTTTCTGAACGTGATTCTCGCTTGAAACACAAACCGTCCGTGCTGTTTCTGTGTGACGGGAAAGAAGGTTATTCACTGGTGGCAGAAGCGATTTTGTCCCACAAGGCAGACAGTCACTTTGATAGCTACAGCGCTTATACCAGCAGCAATTGTGATGTCACTAGCGCCTGCAAAACGCTCAAGCACTACAACATCGCCTGCTCAAATTCGCATTTCCGGCCTATTGAAGCTTATCACCAAAACAATGTGGATTACTTGATTGCGTTAACCCCTGCATCCGTTCAATCGGGCAAAGTCCTACCAAAATATGAGAAGTTCATCCCATGGGATATTACTGAAGGTGGGGAGTCTAGCGATCAGCAGAAAGCCATTAAATACATCAACGACCAGATAAACTATTTTCTTTCTGTTTATCTGTATCGTTGAGTGGTGCAAGTTAGTGGGTAATTGACGTGATGGTAACAGGACGTTTGGAGGCCGAAATTGCGCAGTTACGCCCCTTGGCTTTCGCCTCTGCCAACGCGTTATGTGCAAGGTTGATCAGTTTGTCTACGGCACGGTCATAAGGAATTTGCTTTTCGCTATCACTCCGGAAAGCGCAGAAGCCAATGCTGATAGTTATCGGCTTATTGTCTATCGCACACAGGGCAACACCTTCTGACATACGTTCGCACACTTTCACCACTTCTGACTGAAGCGTGTCTGGCAGCCAAACAAGGAATTTCTGACCACTGTAGCGCGCTACATAGTCATAATTTCGCACCGCCTGACGAAGGGCTGTCGCCACCCCTTTTAGGATGCGATCGCCCTCTTCATGGCCATACTTTTCATTGATCGCACGGAAAGAATCTATGTCCAGCAGCGCAATCGCACCTTCACCATCACGTCGGATCAACTGATTGAGTTCACGATATAAGTAGTCAAATAAGGCCTGGCGGCTTGGTAACTCTGTCAGTAAATCCACCTCTTGCAAGTTTTCCAACCGCTGATGGAGTTGACGGTAAGATTCGTGAGCACCGTTGAGCTCTTCGCGGTATTCCTCGTTTTCCAACTTCAGCTCCAGAATTCCCGCCAACAGAGTCAGGATGCCATCATTGTCCAGATGCTGACTGCCATCTGCATCAGCGACAACACTTAACGTGCCCCAAACAATTCCGCCGTAGTGTATTGCCACCCCCCAATAGGCAGTCGGAAGGCGGTTTACGCCCCGGTGACCGGAAAGTTTCTCGTGCTTTCGGGTATCCGGCGCCATCAGTGGCTTTGACATACCCGCCGTTACACTGCAAAACGTGCTGCCAAGCGCGACAACATCCCCCGCTTTTTTCGCAACCACATTGCCATTCGAATAGCATTCGACCACCTCCAACTCGACGTTATCGATGCGGGAAAGGCAAGCGGTGTCAGCATCAAATTGCCACGCCGCAATTTGAAGCAGTTCCTTCACCCATTCCGAAAATTCTAAGTCTTTGCGACGGGTAAGGTGTTGGATACGACCAACAATACTGGTTTGCAAAACAGATATTTCGGGATCAGAAGCATGAGATGACATGGCGGTACCTTGTTCAATAGCCCTATAGAAACAAATAGCACAATCAGGCTCATTGGTCTGATTATCTAACTATTGCCACGCTTTCTTGCAAATAAAATGAAATGAACAGCGTTCTTTACAATAGTGTATACAAAATTTTCATACAGATAGCGTATGGAGCACATCTCAACACATTGATTCATTGTTAAAAATATCGACAGTTACCCATTACCTACCCTAAAACTCACCTCAGAAATCATCTAACGTTGCCTTTAGTCGTTTAACTACGAAGGGCGGTAGCGTTTTTATTTTTTACGCTATTAACATTGAGCCCTCACCCGACATACTCATTAGGTAGCCAATGAATAAAACACACATCTATGCGGCTACCGGTGTTGCTCTGCTTGTCAGCGTTATTGGCTTTGTATCTATTTCTTCTGCTCCAACACCACATTCATCGCTTCTAGTTGAAAGTGAGACACAAGGTGTCACACCTGAAAGTGAAGTGGACGTGGATACACCTGCCAAAAAACTGCTCAGCGACGATGCAGAGTACCCAACACCGGTTGTTCAGCTTCAACAAACATTAACGTACGGAATCGTCAATGCCGACGCCCCTTCTCTCCCCATTCTCAAGGGAGATTTGGAATCGTTTGCCCAGAGCAACATTGATGACTCACAACAAGTCCCTGATGAGCTGGCAAACCTCAAAGCAAGGCTTAACGCGTTAAAGCAAATATCAAACTCCCAATAGCCATTGGGACAAGAAACACTGTTTCCAATTTCCACCTCTCCTCTTTAAAAATAAAAATCAGGTAGTAGATATGGATATCTGTTCGTCTGCAGTGGGTACATCGAAGAGCACATCAATCGCATCAAAATGGCTGACAGGCGTTTTCACCGCCTTGACGATATTCAGCCTGCCAACGCCCACCTTGGCGCTGACACCCAGCGGTGGCGAAACCGCCGTGTTGTCCGGTGACTTTTCTGTTTCTGGCGGTGAGGCGACTTATTCCCTTCCTATCTCTGTCTCTCCCGGCCGTGCAGGTCATCAGCCTCAACTTTCCCTTGAATACCGCAGTGATGGCCCTAATGGCTATTTGGGGATGGGTTGGTCAGTCGGTGGCTTATCCGCCATTACACGTTGTGGAAAAAACTTAGCCACGGACGGACGTTGGGGAGGCGTACAGTTTAACGCTGATGATAGATATTGCTTAGATGGCAAACGCCTGATTGCCATCACGGGTAAAGATGGTGGAAATCTTGCAGAGTACCGCTTGAAAGAGAACGGTTATTCAAAAGTCATTTCTTACGGCGCAGCAGGAAGCGGCCCTGCATTTTTTAAAGTGTGGACCAAAAACGGCTCTGTTTACGAGTACGGTGCGACTCAAGACTCACAGGCACAATTACCCGGTCAGGCTCATGTCTACAAATGGGCGCTGAACAAAATTACCGATATCACAGGCAAAAACAGCATCACTTTCCATTACTCCGAGCAGGCTTCTGGCAGCGACCAAAAAATCGCATCCATTGACTATGTCGGCGGGAAAGTTGTTTTTAGTTATGAAGGTAGAACGGATACAAGAAGTTACTACCTTGGCGGAAGTCTTCTGACCAGAAACCAAAGGCTGAAAACGGTGACTGTTTATCAAAGCGATAAAGTGACTGAGGTCGGGAGCTATTCGCTCGAATATGATAACGATTCGTCAATTTTTAGCTTCTTGAATCGAATCCGCTATTGCACCCCATCCTCTTGCGCAACAGACATCACATTTAGTTCTCTGTTCCGCACCAATCTAAAGGGGTATCAACCAACAGAAACTGACTACAAACAGATTCTGTTTACCGACAAAAATCGAGACGGCCAATTGGAGCAGTATGGTGTCATCGCCAAGCACAGTAACGGCCAAGTTAACATTCGCGATCAAAATGGCACTGGACACAATAATGTAAAGTCTTTTTCTACGGTAGGCTCGTTGAATGCCCCTTCTCTCGCACTTAATCAATGCGAAAAAAATGTTGGTGGCAGTTATGCAAAAGCTGGAAATGGCACGCTAACCGCCTACTGTAAGTTCACATCCTGTGACGTGAGCAATGGATATTGTTCAATTGGCTCCAAGGGTCAGAATGCAGGCGACTTTAGTGGTACTGGGAAAGAAACACTGGTAACTGGCTGGTCTGTCATAGACATCAACGGTGATGGGCTTGACGACAAACATAACTTTGATGACCCAAATGGAGGATTTAAGTACCAAATTACTGGAGGGCCTAGTGGTGCGCTTAGTGGTGTGCCTACTTCAAGCTCGACTAGCTTCACTGGTACTGTTAGCTATGGTGTTGTCACTTCCAACTCTAGTGACGGCTATGGTGTTGTTACCTCAACCTCTAGCGACGGCTATAGTGTTGTCACTTCCAGCTCTAGTGCCGCATATAGCCAGCCAGTCGACTTTGCCGACATCAACAATGACGGGTATCTGGATGTTGTTATGCGTGGCCGTGGTTCAAGTAAGCTCTACGTCTACTTTTTCAATGGCTTAAACTATCTCAGTCCCCAAACGATAAACTTGGAGACCAACTCTCCGAAACTATCTCTCTATTTTCATGACACTGATAGAGACGGCTATCCTGAGCTTTTCTTCGAGGGGAAACAATACAAAAACAACAAAGGCACAATCGATCCAAATTCAGGGACAAAGGTCTACGAAAAGGAAGATGCCCTTCAGTTTGTTGATGTAAACGGTGATGGTTACTCAGACACCATCATCACACCAAAAGATGGAAACGCTAAGATCCAACGTGGTTATCCGTATTCCAACAAAATTACTTCTATTCAAGAAGCTGGTGTTGATTACAGCATCTCCTACAAATTCGCCGCAGACATCTCTGTACACAAACAGGTTCGCTACTACCAATACCCCTACCTCAACACAACACCTCGTCGCTTCTTGGTGTCAGGGTACAGCAAGTCACCCGAGGGCTATTCACCCACCACTTACAGCTATGTCTACGAAGGTGCCCGCTCGCACTACAAAGGTTATGGGTTCTTAGGTTTTAACAAAATCACCCGCACCGAAAACGCAGCAATTAAAACCGTGACAACGACGACGTATGAGGTGAATGACGGCATTAAAGCGGGTAAGCCACTCTCTATTATTGAAACCCGCAATGACAAAAAAGTTAGCGAACAGAGTTTCGACTACCAACTGGTGACTAAACAAGGCTATGGTGCCAAGTATTACCAAATCTATGCCAACACGATTACCACACAGGCCTTTGACCTCGCCAGTCCAGCCGACAATCCGGTGGTAAAAAGAAAAGAAGTCACGACCCGTACACTCGACCATTTCGGCAATGTGCTGAATGAAACCAATACCATCACCAGTGGGATTGATGGCGGTGGGCATTTCTACACCTCCACCGCGAACCAGTATCTCTCTACCGGGGTGAACAGTAATCACCAGATTTACGACATTTCTTCCGTCCAGAATATCGAGAACTTCGAAGCGACGCTTTCCACCTTTAAAGCGGGCCTTGGCCGCTACTGTGGGACAGATGGCAAGCTCTACTTCAAACCCAATGACCACATCGTCATTATTCACGGGGAGGTCGATACCCCTATCGTCCTTCAGCGTTACAACAGCTACTACCGTTACGATGCCTCCGGTTCATCGACAGATTTAGATGGCCTGACCACGGTAACCGGAAATCTGGTCGGCATTACTGCCGCGCAATTTAATGCGGCTTCCCCTACCTCGTGCGGTAGCTATGTGTACAGTGACATCGATGGTGACGGGAAATCTGAGTTTGGTACCACCACCTCCAGCCGCACAGAGTTGGTGTCAGAGACAGCGGAAAACTATTGGAAGATAGGCGCACTCAACCTCTCCACCACGGTGATTGAAGACAAAACAACCAACGACAAACGCGCCGTTGAAAATAGCTTTGAGTACAACGACGACAAATTGCTGATGAGCAATACCACCCGTGCCTCAGAGTACGGGACGTCCGATGCGATTTCTTCCGCCAAGTCTCTCACCAACAGTTTTAAATATGATGATTACGGCAATGTCACCGAAACCAAGGTGACAGGCACAGGCATTGCCCATCCTCGCATGTCGACCACGGCCTATGACGCCAATGGGTTGTTCCCCACCTCACAAAGCAATGCCAAGGGTCATACAACGTCCCTCGCCTATTACCCGAATGGTTTGATGAAACAATCGGTGAGCCCACTGGCGGGACGTACCATGGGCTACGCCTATGACGCCTTCCAACGCTTGAAATCCGAAACCCGTCCGGGCACCAGCAACGTCATCAAGCACGTTTATAAACTGGGGGATGCCTGTACCGCTGCCACAGCACAAACCGTCTCCTGTGTGGAAACCAGTGCGCCTGACCGTGGTAAAGCGGTGACGCATTTTGACTACGCAGGCCGTGAAATCCGCTCACTCCATCAGGGCTTCAATGGTGAATGGATTGTGCAGGACAACACTTGGGATAAAAGCGGCCGCAAAGTCTCAGCCACCCGTCCGCGCTTCCTGACAGACAATGCCGTTTCCATCGTGAACTTCAAATACGATGAATTGCACCGTGAAATTGAAAAGGACGAGCCAGCCGCCACCGCCGGTCAGCGTGCCGTGTTCAAAACCCAATACACAGGCTTTGTGACTGAGCTGACAGATGCCCGCACTTACCAACACAGCACCACCCAAAACGTGCTGGGGCATATTCTGCGAAAAGACGAGCCAGACGGCGCTTACCAGACCTACACCTACTACCCGGATGGCAAGCTCAAAGACACCACAGATTCATCCGGCAACGTGACCACGATTGGCTATGACTCACTCGGTCACCGTAAAAGCCTTGACGACCCGGATATGGGCGTGTGGGGCTACACCTATAATGCGCTGGGCGAACTCAGTGAAAAAACGGATGCGAACGGGGTAAAAACCACCCTTAGCTATGATGCGCTGGGTCGTAAAACCTCAGAGCGCAGTGACAAAAACAATCAGGTCAATCTCATGTCGTGGGAATACGACGGCAATGGAAAACCCGGCACCCTCACCACTGTGGGTGGTAACGGACTGACCACCGACTACTACTACAACAACAATGGCCTGCTGTCAGAAGTTGCGAAAAAGACCCTTGGCGAGAAATTCAGCTCACACTATTTCTATGACGACTATGAGCGTGTTAATCAGGAAGTGCGACCAAACGGGATAGATACCTCTCCCTTATCCCGCCCTAACGCACTCAACCGGGGAGACAAACCGGAAGACAGACTGGTGTTGCAATACATCTACAACCCCAACGGTTATATGTCTGCCGTGCGTAGCCCGAAAAACTACGCCGATGAAGTGTTCACCAGTGCGAGCTTCCGCGCTGAAATTAAACAATTGCTCGACCAAGCCATTGCACTTGCCAATACCTACCTAGAGCGGGCTGAAAAATACGCAGCACAGGAAAGCTTCTTTAAAGGAAAAGCGGCTGAATACAACCAAAAAACCGTCAATGTCCACACGTTGGATAGCTCCTCAGCTGCGATGCTGGCGGGTGGTTACCGCTTTAAACAATGGTGCAACGCTAACAAGGTGTGTTACCTCCGTCCCGGCACCTGGGTCATGCTGCATGATGATGTCGTCACCCCGATTGATGTGACGCTGGATGGCGACATTTACCGCATCGAATCCACCCTTGAAAGCAGTACAGCAGGCAAGCGTAACTACACCACCACTGTGCACAAAGTCTCTGAGGCAGAATTTAACAGCGCCGCACTGACTGCGGCTCATGACTTTATCCTCACCGACTATGACAAGAACGGCCAACCAGACCTGATGTCCACCAAGGATATTTATGTTGCGCAGGCCGATGCTGAAACGCAGGAAGAGTTGCTGTTCACTGCCGAAGACCTTGATAAGGCGGCCAGCATCGCGGGTAGCCGATACCAGTTCTATACCCATCTGGCGACGGCGTTGATTTCGCTCTCTGAAGATGTGGCTGAGTTTTCCGGCATTTACTGTGAAATGGCGAATCAGTTAGGCGGTGATTTAACGACCGCACAACGCCAGAAATGTACCAATAATTTACATGACCAACACTACAAGGAAGACAGTCAGGCAGAACAACTGGATACCATTCTGACACAATCAAAAATGGAAGAAGGTGCAGACGCCTATATCTACTACTGGCAGCGTCGTGAAACCGATGCGTGGAACCACACCCTCACTGAAATGCTGGGTAATGGTTTGGTCAACACCTATAAACACAATGCGAGAACGGGTCGCCCTGACCATATCACCACCCATATCGCCTCGGGTCTGTTTGACCAACGGATTAAGAAATCGTCGGCACAATTGCTGCGTCATATCGAATACACCTACGACAATCACGACAATGTGAAGATGCGGTATGACCGCATTCTGGGTATTCAAGACACCTTCGAATACGACGGGCTGGATCGCGTCACCAGAAACAACGTCACCCTTGATTCGTTAGACGACTATCTGGGTGCCACCCCTGATTTTGCCGGACTCCATACCGTGCAATATGACAAATTGGGCAACATCAAGCAGCGCTCTGAAATCGGCGCCTACACCTATAGCGGTTTGCAGGCGGGCCCACATGCGGTCACACAGGCTAATGGTCTGACTTACCAGTATGACGAAGTCGGTAACATGGTCAGCGCCAAAGCCGTGGCAGGCACAGACAATGCCTTGGAACGTGAACTGGAATGGAACGAATTCAACAAACCGACCAAAATCACGCGCAATGGCAAAACGGTTAACTTCAAGTATGACGCTAACCACAGCCGCTACCTGAAAACCAACAGTGATGGCGTGGAAACCTTCTACTTCGATAAGGTGTATGAACGGGTTAAAGACACAACGACAGGTAACGTTGAGCATAAGCACTTTGTGTATGCGGATGGGAAGTTAATTTCACTGGTTGTGCATGAGCGTGACAGCGCCCAGAAACTACTCAATAAGAAAACCCAATACCTCCACTATGATGCGCTTGAATCGGTGGACATGATCACCGATGGCTATGGCGTGATTAGTGCTAATGGTATTGAAGAGCGGTTTGCAAGAGACCGTCTGGTGGTTGAGCGTCGCAGCTACAGCGTATGGGGTAAGCAGCGGGAAATCATCTGGAACGCGAATAAGAGCCCAACGCTCGTCGAGACTGCGGTCAGCACCAACCGCGGCTATACCGGCCATGAGCAGATCGAGGAAGTCGGTCTGACCCATATGAATGGGCGGGTTTATGATGAGGAGCTGGGGCGGTTTACGAGTGCCGATCCTTTAGTGGAAGCCCCGTTCATTACCAATAGTTTTAACCGATACACTTACGTACGGAACAACCCTCTCAAATACAGAGATCCATCTGGATTCTGTATTTGTGATTATCCTTCTGATATGTCGCCATCTGGGGAAGACAAACCCAGCAAGCCAAGCGGACCGGATAATGGCAATGACAAAGACCCCTACGTCCCACCAGAGAGCCCTGAGAATCCTCATAACCCTGGAGGTGGGGAGGGGGGAAGTTCTAATGAGACCCCAGGAGAGGAACCCGAGCCAGAAGAGGAAACCAGTTGGTGGGATGATATTGTTGATGTTGTAGCTACAACTGTAGAATTTGCGTATGACATGTCTCCGGTATCGACTGCTGTTGATGTTGTCACTGGTGTAGCTGGAGCTCTAAACGCCGTTGCAGAGGGGGACTATACTGGCGCTGCTGGTATCATGGGCGACACAGCAGTTGGTGTAGTCACCAGAAAATTCAAAGGCGTAAAGAAAGTAGTCGATAAAATTACGTGCCCCAATTCATTTATCGCTGGCACTCTCATAGCGACCTCTACGGGAGCTGTTGCCATCGAAACCATAAACAGTGGTGACACGGTTCTTGCCCGAAATGACAACGGTTCAGGCATTGTCAGTAGTAAACCTGTAATAGAACGTACTCAATCAGACCATGAATTTATTATCTATTTGGAAATCAAAGGGCCAAATGGAAAAGAGTTCATCATCACAACCAAAGAGCATCCATTCTGGGTCAAAGGCGAAGGCTGGACAGAGGTCGCTGACTTAAAAGAAACGGACGTTCTTTCTGACATTTCCGGCAATGACATTGAGCTATTGAGTATCAATGTTGTTCAGGAAGCGCAGACTATGTACGACCTTGATGTTCTGGGGTTAGATACCTTTGCAGTTGGAGAAAATCAGGTATGGGTGCATAATTGTGATGGCCCCAAGGGGACGAGGGGCAATAAAAAGGAAATCAGGAAAAAACCAGGTTCATTAGGACAAAATAAAGGGACTGATGCTCTTAGAAGAGAGAATAAAATGCCTAGAGACGCAGCTAAAGCAGCAGGATTAAATAAAGATCAACAGAAGAAGCTGCATAATGAAATATCTGGACAAGGCTATGATTATGAGACAATAAGAGAAATAGCCCAAGAAATTAAAGATGGTAAATTATAATGATAGGCGAGATAGAAAAAATAATAGAAAATAAGTTGTGTGGCTCTGTTGTATATGGAAAAGGGACAGGTTCCATTATAAGCATAGGATTTGGAGATAAGATAAAAAGAAAAGTCCCACTGCGAAATGATCAGCTAACAGAAGAATCCAAAAACTATACTTTTGAGCTAGAACTCATCATATATTGTTGCTGGAGAATAAGAACATCAGATAGTATAATCTTAGGATGGCGAGATGCTCTTTGTGATGACAAAATGAAAGAAATAAATACGCTATCAAAAAGAAAAGTAACAGGAGTTAAAATAGACCCTTCAACATATGACATTAAAATTGAATTTAGTGGGGACTTATTTTTAGAAATAATGTGTGACATAACAAATGACTTTGATAGCGATGATAATTATATATTCTACACAAAAAGTAATACATACGCTGTTGGAATAAATAGTAGCTATTTAAAATGAACTACTGGGACATATATGGACGCTCTCTCAACGTCAAGCCAAACAGCTCTTGTCGTTTCGCATAGCGAGACGATATTTACGTTCTTTTTACCACTGTGTTCAGCGTTGATGCTCTGGTTTTCATTCCCCTTAAGGGAAGGTCAGTACTGACATATATCCAGGCTCGTTTCTTTGAGTAGAATGAGGCGATTTTCTCGCCTCGGCCTCTAATGAGTTCCGTACCTGACCGCCTTCAACAGACACTCGGGCTTGATGCCCTTGTCCCGAACAGGCTTGAACCAGGTAGGGAAAAACTACTGGGACAGACACCGTAAGAAAAATCTAATCACTCTTATATCAACAACTCATTGATATAATGTTGAATTTATCAGAAAGACGCTCAGAAGTGGCTACAGACGAGATTCCGCGTCAATCTAAGCCAAATATGCAAATTTCAAAAAGCACAATAACAGGCAATAGCCTGTTGGTTGTTAGCGTTTGAGTTGAGGAAGAAAGTTAGCCGTCAGGCAGTCTAAACCCTGATAGTCGCTTTCGGTTTAAATGAGGTAGCGCTGCTTTAATCGCTCGGCTGCTGCCGATCAACCGACCCTGCTCTATTTGAGTACATGAGCTCAGCCATTCGGCAGATAGGAAACCGTGTCTGGAATTGAACATTAACTTTATAATCGGAGTTTTTTATTATGAACAAGGAAAATACAATGAAAAGACTGAAGCCAATGTTAATGTTTCCATTGCTGATTGCTAGCACATGCGTAAATGCTGAGACTATTACATCCACACTGGATATAGTTAGAACTCACACAGCAGATCACCCAACAAGTGCAGTTCGTCAGCATATTACGGTGAAGCCAACAAGTCCTTTAGGCGGAAACTGTGTATGGTTATATCTTACCCCTGAAGATAAGTCTGCTGTATCTTTTTTATTAGCTGCAAAGTCTTCTGGCCAGGAAGTAACTATTCATTATAACTTCATGATAAAAGCCCCTTGGGATACTTCATCCACATGTGCAATTATGGCTGTGGATATATAGTTAAGTTAGAATTACTTTATGGTTGATGATACAGATATCTTAAGAAAATCCCAAAACTACTTGGACAGACACCGTAAAAAAACTTAATCACTCTTATATCAGCAACTCATTGATATAATGTTGAATTTATCAGAAAGACGCGAAGAAGTGGTTACAGACGAGATTCCGCGTCAATCCAAGCCAAATCTGCATACTTCAAACAGCACAAGAACAGGCAATAGCTTGTTGGTTGTTAGTGAGTTGAGGAAGAAAGTTAGCCGTCAGGCAGTCTAAAGCCTGATAGTAGTTTTCGGTTTCGGTGAGGTAGCGCTGCTTTAATCGCTCGGCTGCTGCCGACTAACCTACCCTGCTCAATTTGATTGCAAGCGCTCAGCCATTCGGCAGAGTTAAAAAGCTACTGGGACAGGCACCGCAAGAAAAATCATGAAGCCGTTGGTTTGAATCCAGATGAACCAATTAATTCTATGAAAGACCACGTGAATGAGTGCTCAGATTATTGTAATCATTATTAAAGGACTATCACAATGAAGCATATGCTCCTTTCATTACTGTGCATAGTCTGCACCTCATGTGTTAGTTACCCAAAAGATATATCAATTGTTAGCATGAGCTTTTACACGGACAATTCAAAAAATGAAAATCCCATAGAAAAAATAAAAGTTGTATTTTCGTCTTCAGATGATCTATTTAATCTAGCATCTGAAATAGGGGGATTGATAAGTGCAGACGCTTACTTTTGTGAAATACCTTCCGAAGTAGTGAATATAAGCTCTCCATTTATAAAACTCTTAAATCATAAAGGTGAAATATTTTTATATGAAACTGACTGGCGAGTGAAAGATCAATATGAAAAAAGAATGATCCCAGAATCAACCAAAAGAAATAAAAATCAGATATATTATATGAACTATGATCTAAGTATAGAGTCACGAGATGTATGCTTTTTTGTCGAGAGTAGAAATATATTAAATATAGGATTTAGAAGTAATATAGTTACTGTGGATGGCGCAGTTATTTCTAATTTAATTAATAGCAGAGTTAGCGGGACAGACACTTTAAGAGGAGAGCAGTAACTCTTCTATCAGTAAGTCATTGTTATGCTAACTACTGGGACAGACACCATAAGAAAAATCTAGTCACTCTTATATCAATAACTAATTGATATAATTTTAAATTTATCATAAAGGTGCTCAGAAGTGACTACAGACGAGATTCCGCGTCAATCCAAGCCAAACCTGCAAATTTCAAACAGCAAAAAAACAGGCAATAGCCTGTTGGTTGTTAGTGTTTGAGTTGAGGAAGAAAGTTAGCCGTCAGGGAGTCTAAACCCTGATAGCCGCTTTCGGTTTAGGCGAGGCGGTGCCGCTTTAATCGCTCGGCTGCTGCCGACCAACCTACCTGTTCAATTTGATTGCAAGCGCTCAGCCATTCGGCATAGGTAAAATCGAGTCTGGAAAGAATGGGCGGTAAGGTGCTGTCAATGTGATCGCGTTTGTGGATTTTCTCAATCACTCAATATAACAGTTCAACCATAAAAATAATCTTGAGGAACATGTCAATGAAGAAAGTATTGCTACCTGTTTTGGTATTTTTAAGTAGCTTTTATGCTCATGCATCGGACAATCTTACTGGAAAAGTGATTTTTACTGGGCTCTATGGGGATGGGCGTTTTTTTGTACAAACAGATCGACTTATAAATGAACCCGGATGCGAAGGAACTAGAATTGATGTCGCTCCTCATCACCCACAAATAGATCGCTGGTTAAGCATAACACTTAGCGCATATACAACTGGTGGGGAAATTCAATTTAGAACGAATGGATGCTTTGCTGGTTATCCCACATTAGATAACACAACTCAAACTTGGCTGCACTCTAAACCTCAGTAAACTAATTTTATCTCTGACATAATTACCATAGCCAGTTTCCACATTAGAACTATCGTTTAATGGAGATCTTATTATGTTCATATTTAATAAGTTTGGGTTAATAGTACTATTTATTTTTGCAGCTATAAGTAATGTTGTTAATGCCAAAGATGTACATATAGGTCCTATCATGTTAGATAATGTCACTATAACTAATGTCGCATCATTTGGCCACAAAGCAGGTAACCTTGAAATTAAGGTTACAAATGGGATAGCAGATTTAAAAGGGCTTAACTGTGACCCGAATCATTTAACAACTAGTAATGATGGCGTTGGATTTCAAGATATGGTTGCTGTATTACTTACAGCTCATGCAGCTTCAAAGCCTTTAAACATTGGTGTGACTGATAATCCTACTTATACTGCTTATCCTGGGCGATGCAGTTTAGTCTACGCGTCAGTTATAAAGCAGTAATATGATTAATCATCAATAAGTAAGGTAGCGCCAATTAACGGGCACCAAAACAGGCAATAGCCTGTTGGTTGCTAATGTTTGAGTTGAGGAAGAAAGTTGGCCGTCAGGCTGACTAAAACCTGATAGTCGGTTTAGGTGAGGTAGTGCAGCTTTAATCGCTCAGCTGCTCCCGACCAACCTACCCTGCTCAATTTGATTGCAAGCACTCAGCCATTCGGCAGAGGTACAACCGAGTCTGGAAAGAATGGGCGGCAAGGTATTGTCGATGTGACCGCGTTAATCATCGCGGATATATCCGCCCGTCCAATTGACAAGCTCTAGGTAATCCATTAACTGAAATGGAATTATTTTTAAATTGATAGCATCGGAAAAGATTTTTATTACTAGCACCCATATTTCAATTAATGGCTAACCATTATTTAAATGGTTTTATTTTTTATCAAGGATTTAAATATGAAACGGATAGCGATCATTACTATTTTATTTCTTTTTTGCTCGAGCGTCTCTGCTGCCAGTTACTTTCGAGCAAGAACAATTATTGGTGCAGGGATTTACTATAGCGAAAACAGAAGCATATTAATGATAGATATAAGTGGTGATAAAAGTGGAATGCCTCAATGTGCTTCAACTCGCAGATTAGCAATCAGCAGCACTGCTCCCCACTATAAAGAAATGGTCACAATAGCAATGACAGCTTATACCTCTCAGCAGAATAATGTGGACATTTATGTTTCTGACACATGCAACCATTGGGGTAATGCACAAGATATTCTTGGAATAAAAATGGGAACCATACCCTGGTAAAATCCAATCATTATTATATCAACAACCCAAGGATATAATGTTGAAACTACCAAAAAACGTTCAGAAGTGGCTACAGACGTGGTTCCGAGTAAATCCAAGCTAAACCCGCAAATTTCAAACAGAATAATTAACGGAACAGGCACCCTAAAAGAACAAGGAGTGATCAGTTCAATGAAATACTTAATTTCCCTTCTATTGCTTAGCTTTAGTACATTTGCAGCAGAAACACCCGGCCCTTTCAAGATAAAAGAGATTTTTATGTCTCACCCAGCAAATTTTCATTTTCGGGTGATATCAGACAATCCTGATGCTTGGCACTGCCATAATGGTCCTAAAAACCCCTCATGGTCATACATCAATGAAGCAGACCCCGGAAGCAAGGGCATGATGTCAGCATTGTTGGCTGCGTATGTTTCTAACAAAACGGTGTCATTGGTAACAAAGGGCGTCGACACATATGCAGGAAGAATGTGCCAAATAGTGGAATTTAAAATTTCACAATAGGAAACATTGTGAAATTAGAGTTAACGGGACAGACACCATAAGAAAAATCCAGTCTCTCTTATATCAACAGCTCATTGATATAAAGTTGAATTTGTCAGAAAGATGCTCAGAAATGGCCGCATACGAGATTCCCCGTCAATCCAAGCCAAACTTGCAAACGTCAAACAGCACAAAAACAGGTAATAGCCTGTTGGTAGTTAACGTTTGAGTTGAGGAAGAAAGTTAGCAGTCAGGCAGTCCAACCCCTGATAGCCGCTTTCGGTTTAGGTGAGGTAGTGCTGCTTTAATCGCTCGGCTGCTGCCAACCAGCCTACCCTGCTCGATGTGAGTACAAGCAATCATCCATTCGGCAGAGGTACAACCGAGTCTGGAAAGAATGGGCTGCAAGGTGTTGTCGATGTGACCGCGTTTATCATCGCGGATTTGTCTACCCGTCCAGTCGACAAGCTCTAGGTAGTCTATAGTTCGGAACCATATAATTAAATCCATATAGGAAGAGTAATGACTAAAGTATTTCTAACATTATTCCTGTTATTTTTACCAACAACAACCTCAGCTAAGAATATCCATGTAACAGGTGAGTTAACTACTGTGCTTAACTGGGAAGGCCATAATGGACACCTCATTAAAACTTCAAACATGCAAAGCACCGCAGGTATTTGCCCAAGAAATGATTTTTATATCCTTCACCAAAACCACCAGTTTATCAAAGAGAATTACTCTTTATTACTAAGCGCAAGAGTATCTGGAAAACCTATAACAATTATAGTTTCGGATGATGCAAGTAATAAGTGTGAGGATGGCTTCCCTCGAATATTCCACCTTCTACTTTAATAAAAAATAAAGTAGTTAACGTACTTTGATTGATCTAATGGGATAGACACCAGTTGAAGAGATAGCCTGGATGCAATCTCTCAATGAATGATTCTATTAAATTCTAACATTCGGTTATTTAATAATATGAATAAATTTCAATCATTAAACCTAAATGTGCTCTGGAAAAGCCTTATATTTATCACTATTTTGTCACTTCCTCTCAGCGCCACAGCAGGTGAAGGTAGTGGTAAAATCACTCGTATCTACGCTCACGAGAAAAATGGCGGGGCAGGGGTGATTATGTTCAATGTCGAAACTCACACCAATCCACCTGCATCCTGTCCGGGTCACGAATGGGCTTTTGATGCGAATAATGACCAAGGAAAAGCGATGTATGCCCTTTTACTAGCCGCAGCCTCTCAAGGCAAGTCAGTTACTGTAAAAGGCTCAGGTGATTGTGCTGCTTGGGCGGATAGAGAGCGCCCTTTTTGGATTATGGTCGATTACTAATCAGGATATAAATCTAATGCGTTATCTCATTTTTCTTTTTTGTTTCTCCCTTTAACAGCATCGGCCATCAAACAAAATTACGACAACTCATCTCATTCAATTATCACGTCCGTGTAATCTTATTCTGAATACGGTGGAGACGATGTGGTTTTTAAAATTAACAACGCCACGCCTGGTTACCCAAACGGCTATTGGCTGCGTAAAACAGACCCCCGCATTTCAAGCCAATTTGTCTATGGTCATCGCTGCATATCAAGCAAAGTCGACTGTTCAAATTCATGGGCTAATTGACGAACCTTGGCACGGCTCCAGCGCTAAGTACTGTCAGGTTTACGCTGTAGGATACCGATAAACTCACTCCGGTCGCACATGCACGGCAAGTATCCGCTTGCTCTCTTTTTTCACCTCCGCACGTTTTTTCCAGCTCCATAATCTGTCTCGGGCCACTTTTGACGCAGCATCAAGTTCGATACAAGGCTCTGGATAATCCCCTGCTTCACCGATGCTGATGCCGTACATTTTCTGTTCCAGCGGCGTTAACAGCCAAGGCTCGAACACTAAAGGCGGGGGGAGTTTCTTCAATTCGGGCAACCAGCGGTGAATAAATGCAGCGTCAGGGTCGTGTTCTTGTGCCTGTTTGGTCGGGTTGTAAATCCGAATGGTATTGGTGCCAGTCACGCTTGCCTGCATTTGAAACTGGGCGTAATGAATGCCGGGTTCGAAGTCCAAAAAGAGACTCGCCAAGTGTTTTACACCCCATCGCCAGTCAATATTGAGGTGATGGCAAAGGAAACTGACCAGCATGGAGCGCATACGAAAGTTGATGTAACCGGTCGCGTGAAGGCAACGCATGCACGCATCCACCAACGGATAGCCTGTCATGCCTTGCATCCAACACGCTAAATCCTTAGTGATGTCTTCATCTTTTCTGTACGGAAACGCTTCATAGCCACGGTTAACATGGCGAAACTCCATCTCGCATTCACTCTCAAATTTTTGAATGAAATGACAGTGCCAGTGAAACCGTGATGACAGCGCGCTCAATGACCGTCGCCATCCCGGTACATTCCAATGCTGTAACAACGTTTGGTAGACCTCCCGCACACTGAGGTTTCCCCACGCGAGATACGGCGAGAGTCGGGAACAATGGTTGCGACTTTCTGCAGGCTTGGAGATTTTGAACGCGTACGACTTCCCCCGCCCCTCGTAGAAACTGTGTAGCGTTTTCCACGCCAAGGTGGGACCACCTGTCTGCATCCCCCGCTGTTTGCTTTGCCAGGTTGCTGGTGGCACAAATTCTGTCATGTGAGCAGGTTGGTTGTTAATAAACGCAGCGGCTTCAAGATTCGGCGTAACGACAGGTGCGCGCATGGTTTTGTCCCACGCTTTGTCCCATCCTTCACGGCTGATTGCCCCACGTTTTACCGCGCCGGTTTGATGCTCCTGCCAGTCTATCTCATGTTCTTTGCACCATTTCCCTACCTCTTTGTCCCGGGCGAATGTCTTCATTAACCCCGTTTCCTCATGGGAATAGAGGGTTTTAATCTTGAACTGGGTATGAAGAGATGACAGCGCCTCAATACATCCGCTTCGTACCACCAGCACTTTGCCGCCAAAAGGCGCAAGTTGTTGGTTCAGATCCTCCAGCGATTGCCACACAAACCGCCAATGGCGTTCTGAGTAATGTTCATCCTCAAGCGATATCGGCTCAAAGACATAAAGCAATAGGACAGGTAAGCCCGATGCTATCGCCGCCTGTAATGGCGCATGGTCAGTCAGACGCAAATCGCGTTTGAACCAGACTAGGCTGATAGCATCTCGGTTTTGGGTTGGTGATGAAGGCATCAAGTCAACAGGGTTAAGGGTTTTGACTTTTTACGCTTTACCTCACAGCTTCGATCTTCCGTTCGCGCGAGAAACACCAATAAATTCGAATTATCAAAGTGTTGAATCTACGCTTTTAGTAGCACCTCGACCGATAAATGAAATCACAGCTTTCAGGAGGCTTATCATGCCTAAAGTGACCTTCGGTAAAACCGGAAACAGTGTTGAGCTTTCCAGTGGCAGCTCGCTGATTGATTTGGAAGATACCGGAAGAAGTGAAGTACCCTTTGGCTGTCGCTCTGCCGCATGTGGCACTTGCTTGATTGATGTGGAAGCGGGCATGAATAACCTTGGCCCACGAACCGAGGAAGAACAAGATCTTCTTCATGATCTCGATATGGATGGCGACAAACGACGCCTCGCCTGTCAATGTAAGCTCTTTGGTGATGTCACTATCACGCCGCTTAACTGAAATCCCTCTCTGTAGAAAAATGTGCATGTGTGTTTGATCTAAACCTCATGCACGTCCTTCTGATGAGGTAGAATTCTGCCTTTCTCCGGGCTTTCTGCTCGGTTACCACAACCAACTCAATGAAGGTTTTCGCGTGATATCCAAACTGCCCAAATGGGTTGAGTATGGCGCATTTATTCTTGCGCTCACTGCCGGCTTTGTTAACGGAATTGGTTTGCTCGGCTTTGAGCACCAGGCCATCTCCCATCTGTCTGGAACAGCCACATTGATTGGTACGGATATTATCAACGGTCACCCAGTCTAGCTGGTGCACTTGCTTTGCATTCTCGTAGGATTTTTCGGGGGTGCCCTGCTCTCTGGCCTGATCCTGAAAGACAGCACGTTAGCTTTGGGTCGTCGTTATGACTTTCTGCTGCTTGTAGAAGCGGCACTGCTGCTCGGTCCCATTTACCCAATGAGTCAGAACGCAGTATATGGTTTATATTTTGCAGCCGCAGCTTGCGGTATTCAGAATGGCTTGGTTACCAGTTACAGTGGCGCGATCGTGCGTACCACACACATCACAGGGATCATTACTGATTTGGGGTTAATGTTCGGTGCATCGCTACGCGGGCAGCCGTTAAACCAACGAAAAATGGTTCTGTTCATTGTTATTGCTATCGGCTTTATTTTGGGCGGCACAGCCAGTGCCATTGTATTCCCTGTTTTGGGGGCATTTTCTTTCGCTGCACCTGCCGTAGTCTGTGTCTCTCTGGCGATTGTGTATCGTCTGCATATGCGACAGGCGCACATCCGCCTGCGTGATATTTGAAATTCTTGAACATTGGCAAATTTCACCTGTGAGGTTTGTGCCATAGTGAGAGTTTTCGACTAAATCAAGCACAAGGACGCAGAATGAAAGACGAAACTCTCTCGATCCACGCTGGCTATCAGACGGACCCAACAACAAAGTCGGTCGCCACACCGATTTATCAAACCGTCGCCTATGAATTTGACAGCGCGCAACACGGCGCGGATCTGTTTAACCTTGAAGTCCCAGGGAACATATACACCCGCATCATGAACCCTACCAACGATGTGTTGGAACAGCGCATGGCCGCACTGGAAGGTGGACTGGCGTCTCTTGTTGTGAGTGCGGGCAGTGCAGCGATTAATTACGCCATCCTGACGCTGGCGGAAGCGGGAGACAACATCGTTTCAACGCCACAACTCTACGGCGGCACTTATACGCTTTTCGCGCACATGTTGCCAAAGCAAGGTATCGAGGTGAAGTTCGCCAAAGATGACAGTCCTGAATCTCTAGCAGAGCTCATCGATGACAACACGAAGGCGGTGTACTGTGAAAGTATCGGTAACCCTGCGGGTAACATCGTTGACCTAGGCCGTGTTGCAGAGCTTGCGCACGAGAAAGGCGTACCGGTTATCGTTGATAACACAGTCGCTACCCCTGTGCTGTGCAAGCCAATTGAACACGGCGCGGACATCGTGGTCCATTCCCTGACCAAATACATCGGTGGTCATGGCACCACGCTGGGCGGTGTGATTGTTGATTCCGGTAAATTCCCTTGGGCACAACACAAAGAACGATTCCCAGTCCTAAACCAGCCAGAGCCTTCTTACCACGGTGTGGTGTATGCCGAAGCCTTCGGTGAAGCTGCTTTTATCGGTCGTGCCCGCACTGTACCTCTGCGCAATACGGGTGCTGCGTTGTCGCCAATGAATGCCTTTTTGCTGATGCAAGGTCTGGAAACCTTGCCACTTCGCATGGAGCGCCATGTAGAAAATGCATTGAAAGTGGCGGAATACCTGAAAGGTCACGAGAAAGTCAGCTGGGTAAGTTATGCCGGTCTCCCTGAATCTGAGCATCATGCTCTGGCACAGAAGTACATGGACGGCAAACCGTCGGCAATTCTTTCTTTCGGCTTGAAAGACGGGTACGACGCAGGTGTCCGATTCTACGATGCGCTGGGACTGTTCAAGCGTTTGGTGAATATTGGTGATGCCAAATCACTGGCTTGTCACCCAGCTTCAACAACCCACCGCCAATTAAGCGTGGAAGAACAAGCGCAAGCTGGCGTATCGCCAGAAATGATCCGCTTGTCCGTCGGCATCGAACATATCGACGATATCATTGCGGATTTGGAGCAAGCGCTGAACGCTTAATTCCTATTTTCGCAAACAAGCCCGCCTTAGGTAAGGTGGGCTTTTTATTGTGCATAAGATAACTCGATATTGCTCCACGCTGACCGATAAGATTTTTTCTCTTTTTATTAAAGTATTACGTCGCAATACCGATACATAGGGAGTAAGAAGTCAATGCCAGGTTAACATGGAAATTCACGCGCTCGACAAAGCACAACTCATTTCGGATATACAGCTAGGGGGAAACCTCAATCATGCTGTATGTCAGGGACGCCGTTCTGATTTTGCCTTGATGCTGGCACTGCTTTCCGGTGATGCCACCGAAACCACTCCGCTCAATCCGCCCTATCCAGAAAAGATGACAGAAGCGCAGCTTCGAAAAACATTTGATCTTCCTGAGCCTATCCGTCTGGTTGCGGAAGAAAGAGACTATGAACTTTGTGGATCCCAAGCGGAGGCCTTTCATAAAGCGGGATTGGCAAGCGCAAAACTTAATGATTGCGTGAATCCCTCTGCACTACATTTTCCAGCAATTGGAACACACAATTTGGGCGAAGATGTTTATCATAATCTGTCTGGACATCAACGAAGACAATTAGATAGCGAAAATGGCAAGACAGCCGCGCTAGATTCGGCAAATTTATATAGTCAATTAGTTACCGCAAAACGTTTCAATGAAATGCATATTAGGGCGTAATCTTCTGATTTAATTACGATTATCAAACCCATTACCATAGCCAGCTCATCAACTCAAGAACTTTAGCCCAAAAAAACCAAACTGTGATCACTTACTAAAAAATTAATTTTGCACACAGGTTGCACAACCTTTTTTGAACAAATTCACACCACTTTCGTAGATCATGGTCCAAGATTGTTATCCATCTCTTAAAAAGCTGGGTATAAGTTGTTAGTCATCGTCGTATAACAATGAAGTGTGTCGGTAATAAATTAGAAAGGTCAGACAATGGATATTGCTAAATCCGTCATTGTGATTACAGCTGCTGGGACTCCAACAGGTCGCGCTATGGCTGAACATTTTTGTAGACTGAATGCCCGCGTTGCTCTCGTAGATACCAACTCGAATCAACTTCAGTCAACGTATGAATCTTGTATGAAAGTCGGGGGCATTTGCTTTTCCTTCTTACTTGCAAACCGCAATGTTGAGAATATTTCTTACCTGTTTGAGGAAGTAAATCGCGAGATGGGGGCTGTGGATGTACTTATCAACTACTGGCAAGGTGGGTCGCTTCCAAATCTGCTCGCCAGTCAGGAAGCTGCTAATGATGTCGTGAAAGACACTCTCGCTGATGTAGCTTCGAATCTGTACCTGTTTGGACGGGGAGCAGCATTCAATATGCTGAACAAAGGACGTAAGGGTGTGATTGTGAATATTCCCGGTGTTCTGACTCCTAATAATAGTACGCCAACCTTTGACAGTTCTAATGCTGTAATTAAAGGGCTGACCCGCAGTTGGGCGCAAGAACTGGAACATGCCAATATTCGGGTAGGCGGCGTTTTGCCAAGAATGCGTCATAGTGATGAAGGTAACGTTCGTTATCACCCTGCAGTGAACTACGACATGATTGATGGCGCCGCTTACATCGTAGAAAACGACAGTTTCACCGGCCGTATCTTAGAAGCTGCGAGTTAAACGGCCGGTGAGGTTTGCCGTAGCCGCTTCTATGCCCTGTTAAATTGAAGTGATAACACATCAGGCGATTGGATAGGTCCCATCGTCAGGGCGTTTTCACCTCAAAAGGGTATTGCCACTGCCAATAAAAAAGCCCGCTTATGCGGGCTTTCTCTTTATGTTTCAATCAGAAGGTTATGCTTTCGCTGCTTCTTTTTTCGCTTTAGGGGCAGGCTTTACCGCTGCTTCTTGATCTACGCGCTTCTTGATAACTGAAGTGCCTTCTACCGTTTCGCCTTCAACAAATGCTTTACCGTAGTAAGAAGCCAGAAGTACTTCTTTCAGCTCAGTGATCAGTGGGTAGCGTGGGTTTGCACCAGTACACTGGTCATCAAACGCTTCAACTGCCAGCTCATTCAGTTTCGCCAGGAAGTCAGCTTCTTTAACGCCAGCTTCCTGAATAGACATTGGGATGTCCAGGTTCGCTTTCAGCTCGTCCAACCAGCCCAGCAGGCGCTCGATTTTCTGAGAAGTACGGTCACCCGCTTGTGACAGACCCAGGTGGTCAGCAACTTCAGCATAACGGCGACGTGCTTGTGGGCGGTCGTACTGAGAGAATGCTGTTTGCTTAGTTGGGTTGTCATTCGCGTTGTAGCGTACCACGTTAGAAATCAGCAGTGCGTTCGCCAGACCGTGTGGCAGGTGGAACTCAGCACCGATTTTGTGCGCCATTGAGTGACATACACCCAAGAATGCGTTAGCAAATGCGATACCTGCGATAGTCGCTGCGTTGTGAACTTTCTCACGTGCGATTGGGTCTTGTGCACCGTTCGCATAGCTTGATGGCAGGTATTCTTTCAGCATCTTCAGTGCTTGTAGAGCTTGACCATCAGAATATTCGTTCGCCAGAACAGATACGTAAGCTTCCAATGCGTGAGTGACTGCATCGTAACCACCGAATGCTGTCAGAGACTTAGGCATGTTCATCACCAGGTTCGCATCTACGATTGCCATTTGAGGCGTCAGTTCGTAGTCAGCCAGCGGGTATTTCGCACCAGTCTTGTCGTCAGTTACAACCGCGAATGGTGTCACTTCTGAACCTGTACCTGAAGTGGTAGTGATACATACAAGCTCAGCCTTTTTACCCATTTTCGGGAACTTGTAGATACGTTTACGAATGTCCATAAAGCGCATTGCCAGTTCTTCGAAGTGCGTTTCTGGGTGCTCGTACATTACCCACATGATTTTCGCTGCATCCATCGGTGAACCGCCGCCCAGCGCGATAATCACGTCTGGCTGGAAGCTTTGCATTGCTGCTGCACCTTTTTCTACCACAGTCAGCGTTGGGTCAGCTTCTACTTCGAAGAAGGTCTGTACTTCCATGCCTTGTGCTTTCAACAGCGCTACCACTTCATCAGAGTAACCGTTGTTGAACAGGAAGCGGTCGGTAACAACCATTGCACGTTTCTTACCTTCCAGATCACCCAGTGCGATTGGCAGGCTGCCACGACGGAAGTAGATAGATTTAGGTAGTTTGTGCCACAGCATGTTTTCAGCTCGCTTCGCTACAGTTTTCTTGTTGATGAGGTGCTTAGGTCCAACGTTCTCAGAGATTGAGTTACCGCCCCAAGAACCACAGCCTAGAGTCAGTGATGGTGCAACGTTGAAGTTGTACAGGTCACCGATACCACCGTGAGTGGTTGGGATATTCACAAGAATACGTGCAGTTTTCAGCTTATCGCCGAAGTATTTGATGCGATCTTGGTTCACGTCTTGGTTAGTGTACAGACCAGAGGTGTGGCCGATACCACCGATTTCAACCATGGTGACCGCTTGTGCTACTGCGTCTTCAAAATCCGTTGCGCGGAACAGACCCAGTGTTGGAGACAGTTTCTCGTGAGCAAATGCATCATCGATAGACACTTTACCCAGGCCTTCACCAACCAGCACTTTGGTGTCAGCAGGAACGGTTACGCCTGCCATTTCAGCGATTGCTGCTGCTGGCTGACCTACGATTTTCGCGTTCAGAGCGCCATCAATCAGCAGAACTTTACGAACTTTTTCGGCTTCATCTTTGCTCAGGACATAGCCTTTGTGAGAAGCAAAACGCTCTTTCACTTCGTCATATACTGCGTCAACAACGATTGCAGCCTGCTCAGAAGCACACACTACGCCATTATCGAAAGTCTTAGACATCAGGATAGATGCAACAGCACGCTTAACATCGGCCGTTTCATCGATAACAACTGGAACGTTACCTGCGCCCACACCGATTGCTGGTTTACCAGAAGAGTAAGCTGCTTTAACCATACCTGGACCACCTGTTGCCAGGATCAGGTTGATGTCGTCGTGCTTCATCAGTGCGTTTGACAGTTCTACTGAAGGCTGGTCAATCCAGCCGATGATGTCTTTTGGTGCGCCTGCTGCGACTGCTGCGTCCAGAACCAGTTTAGCTGCATCATTAGTCGAGTTTTTCGCACGTGGGTGTGGCGAGAAGATAATACCGTTACGGGTCTTCAGAGAAATCAGAGATTTGAAGATAGCGGTAGAAGTCGGGTTGGTAGTTGGAACGATACCACAGATGATACCTACTGGCTCAGCGATAGTGAAAGTACCGAACTCGTCGTTTTCTTCCAAAATGCCGCAGGTTTTTTCATCTTTGTATTTGTTGTAGATAAATTCAGAAGCGAAGTGGTTTTTGATGACTTTGTCTTCGACAATACCCATGCCAGATTCTGCAACGGCTTGTTGAGCCAGAGGAATACGGGCGTTGTTAGCAGCCAAAGACGCAGCACGGAAGATTTTGTCTACTTGCTCTTGAGAGTAAGTTGCAAACTCTTTCTGCGCTTTCTTTACACGCTCAACCATTGCGTTGAGTTCGGCTACGTTAGTTACAGGCATAGTTGTCTCCTACATACCTAAAGTTTGAAAATTATTTAGTAACTACATGCTCGTTTACTTGGAGGCCTAAGCGTCACACTTCCTCAGTGAGCCTTGGCAAGCATTTAGTAAATAACTTTCAAAACTGATTATAGATTTTCAGAAGGGCAGAAGATTGATCGGGATCATGTGTAGTAAACTTTCACGAAGTTTTTCATCAACCGATTAATAATCAATCGAATTACGCTATAATCGATGTTTTGAAAGCCTAAATCCACAATAAAACTACGAGAATGTAACACATACGCACTGTGTCTCATACACTTGTGTAACTTCTTTGACTACTGTTGTCCCTCTTAGATTTTAAGGTGTGACCAGAATCACATAGATAGACTGGCAAGGCCGCGTATAGACCAGTTTTCAGCCTTACCCAATCGATTATATTTCGGACACTTATTGCTCGGATCGCCCCAAATACCTGACCTCTGGACTTGGAGATATTATTTCTTCCTCACTCGACGTGTATCGATTGGCATTTCATCTTTCGACGTTATACTAGCGCTCAAGATTGGCACTTTTGCGATCCAAATCTAATCCTTACGTTTCTCAGATTTCGAGTGTTTGGGAATGAACAATATTGAACTTGTAATATTTTTTCAGTTTTTCATTGGTTTGTTTGCAGCCGTGAACCCATTAGGCATTATGCCTATCTTTGTGTCGCTAACAGCGCATCAGGACCCAGTTGAACGGAACAAGACTGCATATACCGCAAGTCTAGCCGTGGCAGCTATTCTGGTTGTCTCATTATTGGCGGGTCAGTTACTGCTGGATTTCTTCAGTATTTCTCTCGACTCTTTCCGTGTTGCTGGTGGTCTGCTACTGGTGAGTATCGCTTTCACCATGATGAGCGGTAAGTTGGGTGAAGATAAGCAAAACAAGCAGGAACAATCTGAATCTGTCAGCCGTGAGCAGATTGGTGTCGTCCCGCTGGCAATGCCACTTTTGGCTGGTCCTGGTGCTATCAGTTCGACAATTGTATACGCGAGCCGCTATCCAAATTCTGTGGATACGCTTGGTCTTATCGGTAGTATTTGTATTTTTGCTGCTGGCATATGGGGTTTGCTAAGACTGGCGCCAGCCATTGTGAAATTCCTAGGCCAAACAGGTATTAACGTCATCACCCGTATCATGGGTTTGATTCTGGCAGCCCTTGGTATTGAATTTATTGCCAACGGGCTCCGCGCCCTATTTCCGGGGCTAAGCTAAACATTCCTTGTTTTATAGCCCGCTCATATCACGAGCGGGCTTCTCCTGCTAAACTTTTCATATCTAAATACTTTCCTAGAGCGCTTAGCATGAGCAGGAATGCTGTTCAGGAGTCCCTTTACACCACCATTTTCGGTACCGAAACCAGGGCCGGTAAGGCCTTTGACGTTACCCTCATCATTGTTATTCTGGCGTCAATCGCAGTATTGATGCTCGAATCTGTCGGTGATATGCAGGCTAAATATGGGGGTTGGTTCTTTTCCATTGAGTGGGGCTTCACTTTGTTCTTTACTATCGAGTATGCCCTGCGCCTATACTGCTCCCCTGCCCCGAAAGCCTATGCAAAAAGCTTCTATGGTATTGTCGATTTGCTCGCCATTCTTCCAACCTATATCGCAATGCTTTTCCCCGGTGCAAATTACCTGATGGCTATTCGTTTACTCAGGGTACTGCGTATATTCCGGGTGCTAAAACTGATGCGCTATCTTGAAGAGTCAAACATCTTGCTCGTAGCACTCAAATCCTCTGGCAGAAAGATCTTTATCTTCTTTTATGCGGTGATGGTTTTGGTCACCATATTTGGCTCGTTGATGTTTGTGATTGAAGGCCCAGAGCATGGCTTCACCAGCATTCCTTACAGCATTTACTGGGCGATTGTTACCATGACGACAGTCGGTTATGGCGATTTGGTGCCGCAAACAGACATTGGCAAAGCTTTGGCCTCCATTACCATGCTGATGGGCTACTCCATCATTGCGGTGCCTACAGGTATTATCACCGCACAAATGGGGCAACAAATGACCACAAAAAGACAAACCGTTCTATGTCCTAACTGTTCAAAACCGGGACACGAAAATGATGCGGCGTTTTGCAAATATTGCGGCAGCGATTTAAGTGCAACAGGAACAGATAAAAGATGAAATCGAAGCAAGGACACAGTTGGACTTAATCTCGACTTCTTATGTAGGCTAGCTACACATCGAAGCCTCTGGCCCCCACAAACTGCTTAAAAAGCTATCACCAAAGATCAACAGACCCTATGATTCACCATCAATTTTTTGGTTACCTTTGGGAAGCCATTTTTTGCAAAGCTGCCCTACAAAAAAGCGGAGCATCAGCTCCGCTTTTTACTTCTGTAAATCTAGAAATCAGAACGAGTAGCGAATACCAGCCTGCATCTGATCATCATTCTGTTTACCATCGAGACGATTAAACTCATAGCCAGCATACCCGACAAAATTCTCCGTGACGTTATAAGCACCTTCAATGGCGTTGTAATCCACGCGATAATCTACAGGCGTCTTGGCTTTGTTATCAGTATCGCGATAATTGAAGACATAACGGAAAACAAAGTCATTGATACCGTAAGCAGCAGCAATCTCAAATCCATCTACGTCTACATTATCTATTTCACCGTTAACGTATATGCCGCCTATGTAAAAGCCACCCACCTCATAGGAGGCAGCTAAGTTGATTTGATCAACATCTACGTTCTTTCCAAGAACAGCTTGCTTACCTCCGACATAACCTGCACCAAACGCAAAGCCAATCGGATCATCATAAAACAATGATATGCCTGCACTGTCATTGTCTTTTGCATCCGATGCGACATAGTTAACTGTCGCTGTCACCCCAAAAGGAATCTCCAACTCGTATACAAAGTTATTTTCCCTTTTGTCTTGGTTTGCATCGATAAGATCCGCTGCACTGCCTCCAAACGTGTCCATAATATCGGTGACATTAGTCAGTATGACCTGCGCAGAATCCTGCTTACCATAGGAAAATGCACCAAAGTTGGTGTCAAACCCTGCGAACATGTATCGGTCATCAATCTGTGAAGTGCCAGATGCCATTTCACCTTCATAAAAACCAAAAACACTCACGTTATCATTTACCTGAGTTTCACCAGCGAAGTGAAGGCGTGCACGGCTGATATCTTTAAAAGAACTATCACCCGCCTTAACCTCATTTGCATCGGATACATTAAATCTAGGCTCAATACGACCACCAATATCAAGCGCTGACTCATCACTGGAATAAACCGTGTACGCGTAAGTGTTAAAGCCCACTGCCGCGCCAATTATTGACGCTGTTATCATCGTTTTTTTCATTTCAATCCATCCCTGCGGCTTTACAGCCGCTTGAGTTCCATCAAAACAACTGCACGTAATCGCGCCTACAACGATTAGAAAATAATTACGACAAGCGCCTGAACATCACAGCAAGAATCGCTCAAAGCCAGTAAAAATGGGCTCCCATAAGTGAGATTATGAAAACAAACTCAATGAAAAAGCGCTCGTATCGACGCGAAATTGATGAATGGTTGGATTTAGACGCATTCATACAATCAATTTGAAGATGCGTATTGTGATAAAGACTGTGCAGAAGAGAAAAGGAAAGTAAAAAAACGGAGCCCTCGGCTCCGTTTCTGTTCAATTCAATATTGTTTATTTACGACGCCAAGTGGTACCGACTGCGCCGTCTTCCAGCACGATGCCCAATGCGGTCAATGCATCACGCGCAGCATCTGCTGCCGCCCAGTCTTTGCTAGCACGTGCATCGTTACGCGCTTTGATCAGGGCTTCGATTTCAGCCACTTCATCATCGCCACCAGCGTTGCCTTGCAGGAAGGCTTCTGGGTCTTGCTCCAGCAAGCCAAGCACTTCAGCCAGTTCACGCATGCTTGCCGCCAGTTTAGATGCTCCTTCGACATCTTCCGCTTTCAGGCGGTTGATTTCGCGCGCCATATCGAACAGCACTGAATACGCTTCTGGCGTGTTGAAATCATCATCCATCGCTGCTTTGAAACGTTCAACGAATTCTTCGCCGCCTTCTGCAGCTACTGAAAGGTCAAGGCCGCGAAGTGACGTGTATAGACGCTCCATCGACGCACGCGCTTGTTTCAGGTTCTCTTCACTGTAGTTCAGTTGGCTGCGGTAGTGACCAGACATCAGGAAGTAGCGAACAGTTTCAGCATCGTAGTGTGCCAGCACATCACGGATGGTGAAGAAGTTACCCAGTGACTTCGACATCTTCTCGCGGTCTACCATCACCATGCCGCTGTGCATCCAGGTATTCACATACTGGGTGTCATGTGCACAGCAAGATTGTGCGATTTCATTTTCGTGGTGTGGGAAGGTCAAATCTGAACCACCACCATGGATGTCAAAGTGATTACCCAGAATCGCAGAGTTCATTGCAGAACATTCAATGTGCCAGCCCGGACGGCCTGGGCCCCAAGGAGATTCCCATGTTGGTTCACCCGGCTTAGACATTTTCCACAGAACAAAATCCAGTGGGCTTTTCTTCGCTTCTTCCACATCAACACGTGCACCCGCCTGAAGCTGGTCAAGATCCTGACGTGACAGCTTGCCGTATTCGTCAAACTTCGCCACTTCGAACAGCACGTCGCCGTTAGAAGCAACATAAGCGAAGCCACGCGCAATCAAACGCTCCACCAGCGCAATGATTTCTGCAATAAATTGGGTTGCGCGAGGCTCAACGTCCGGACGCTTCATGTTCAGTGCGTCAAAGTCAGCATACATTTCACCGATCAAACGCTCGGTCAGTGAGTCACAGCTCTCGCCGTTTTCGGCGGCGCGCTTGATGATCTTGTCGTCGATATCTGTGATGTTACGAACGAACTTCAGGTCATAACCCAGAAAACGCAGATATCGAGAAACAACATCGAATGAAACGAAGGTGCGTCCATGGCCGATGTGGCACAAATCGTAAATGGTAACCCCACACACATACATGCCAACCTTGCCAGGATAAATAGGTTTGAATTCTTCTTTTTGCTTGGTGAGGGAGTTGTAGATCTTCAACATGGTAGTCGGGTTACCCATTACAAATATTAAATGATAAGAGGAGTGGCATATTACACCTTTTCCGCCGAGTTTAGGCAAGGATGAACAGAGGTGCGCGCACAATTAAAGTATGCAGGCGCTATGCTGAGTCATAGAGCTGATTTTTCTGATGTGAGCAGTTGAATGTCACGACCACTAAGATAGAATCAAGCGTTCAAAGCTAAACGCTAATTTATAGGAACAAATCATGGTTACGCTTCATACCAACTTTGGTGATATCAAAATCCAACTGAACAGCGAAAAAGCGCCGGCAACTGCAGAGAACTTCCTGCAATACTGCCGCGACGGTTTTTACAACGACACCCTGTTCCACCGCGTCATTGACGGTTTCATGATTCAGGGCGGCGGCGTGGCTACTGGCATGCAAGAGAAAGAAACCCGCGCATCAATCAAAAACGAAGCTAACAATGGTCTGAGCAACAAAGTAGGTACCATTGCAATGGCACGTACTATGGAACCGCACTCAGCGAGCTCCCAGTTCTTCATTAACGTCAATGACAACACCTTCCTGGATTTCAAATCTGAAACGCCAGACGGTTGGGGTTACTGTGTATTCGGTGAAGTGGTTGAAGGTATGGACGTGGTTAACAAGATCAAAGACGTTGCGACGGGTAACTGGGGCTACGTTCACCAGGACGTGCCTGTAGAAGAAGTGCTGATCGAAAGCGTGACTATCGAAGAATAAGGCACTGAGGGGCAGCAAGGACTTGCTGCCCTTATATTACCTATGACCGTATTATTTATAGCTGACCTCCATCTCAGTCCTTCCCATCCTGAAATTACCCAGTGCTTTCTCCGTTTCCTCAACGAGGAGGCGCCGGAAGCAAGCGCACTTTACGTGCTGGGTGACTTGTTCGAGTCTTGGATTGGCGATGACGATGGCACCCCGCTTCAAATTGAAGTTGCTGACGCATTCAAAGCGCTCAGCGATACAGGGGTACCGATTTACTTCATTCACGGAAACCGCGATTTTCTGGTCGGTAAACGGTTTGCCAGAGCATCCGGCATGACTTTACTCCCCGAACACAAAGTGATCGATCTGTTCGGCAAACCGACATTGATCATGCATGGCGATACGCTATGCATTCAGGATGAAGCTTACCAACGCTACCGCAAGAAAGTGCACAACCCTTTCATTCAGTGGCTTTTTTTCAGATTACCACTGTCAGTAAGACGTCGCATCGGTGAAAAGATCAGAGCTGGCAGTACTAAGAGCAATCAGGAAAAGTCTGAAGACATCATGGATGTGGATCAATCTGAGGTACAACGTGTGATGAAAGAAAGCGGAGTGAAGCAGCTTATTCACGGTCATACCCACCGTCCGGATATTCACGACATTCAACTCGATACTGATCCTGCTCAACGAATTGTTCTTGGAGATTGGTACACTCAGGGCTCAGTTTTGGTCTGTACCGAAGAAGGCTGCGCACTGCAAACACGTGCATTCTAAATTTTCCATTAAAATTATTTACTTATAGTTACATCGTCAAGATGAGAAAAGCATTAGCTCGTCAATTAATTTTCTTCGCGAAATATCAGTCTTTATTAGTACTCTCATATATGAGACATGGTGTAAACTTTCTTTTGTAGTTCTCTTCAAGGAATTCTTGGCATTTTATGCGTTCGAACATTGCACGACAGGCTATCTATAACTCAGAGCAAACGGTCGTGGCATACGAGTTGTTGTTTCGGGAAGGCTGTCATGACGCTTTTCCTTGTGTGGAGTCAGAAATAGCTACCGCAAGCGTACTTAATGATCTCTTTTCTGAAGCTAATAAGAGTGCCAAACAAGTGTCCGATGGTCTCCCCTGCTTTGTTAACTTCTGTTACGAAAGTCTGACTCAGGGTAAAACGTTTAACTATCCGGTTGAAGATCTTGTCGTTGAAGTGTTGGAAGACTGCATCGCTGATGCTTCTCTATACACTGCGTTGGAACATCTGAAAACACGCGGCTACCAAATCGCCTTTGATGATTTTATTCCGTCTTCTGACTGGCTCCCTTTCCTTCGTTTAGCCGATTACGTAAAAATCGACTTCCGGGCACAGACCCTGAATCAGATTTCCCAGTTTGTCTGCAAATACCGAAAGCGTTTTGACTTTAAACTGCTGGCAGAAAAGATTGAAACAGACGACGAATATCACGCGGCACTTGAGATGGGGTTCGACCTGTTTCAGGGTTATCAACTAAGTAAACCTGAGCGTATTTTCTTTTCAAACGTCGCTTAACGTTCAATCATACCAATCACAGTAGGTAGCTGATCAGAAATAGCGCAGGAAAAATGCTCGAGAACAAGGCGGAAAATTTCGATAAGTAGTTATTCTACAATCAAATTTTTCAACGCAGTTATCAAACATTTTAACAAGCTAGGATGAGTAGATATTTACTACGATTGGTATCAGTACTCCACATGAAAAAAGGAACCGTTCGGTTCCTTTTTTCTTTCAGGCATATTGCCATTATTTCATGGTTGGCATAATAAAATCGGCGTTTGCCCTGAGTCCAGTTGGCCATCGCGCTGTGATCGCCTTGCGTCTAGTGTAGAAACGCACACCATCGGGACCGTGCACATGCAGCGAACCAAACAGCGAACGCTTCCAACCGCCAAAGCTGTGGAATGCCATTGGTACTGGGATAGGCACATTCACGCCAACCATACCTACCTGAATTTCATGGCAGAACTGGCGGGCTGCATCACCATTTTGGGTGAAGATTGCCGTACCGTTACCAAATTCATGTTCGTTGATCAGCTTCACCGCTGTCGCATAATCAGGCACGCGAACGACGGATAAAACCGGACCAAATATTTCATCGCGGTAGATGGTCATCTCCGGCGTGACGTTGTCGAACAGACAACCGCCCAAGAAGTAGCCGTCTCCACCTTCAGCCTCAATGCCTCGCCCGTCTACAATCAGATCCGCGCCTTCTTCCACGCCTTTTGCCACATAGCCTTCCACTTTGCTCAGGTGTTCTTTCGTCACCAAAGGCCCCATTTCCATGCCTTCCATCACGCCATTACCAACACGAAGCTCTCGGACTTTTGGCGTCAGTTTTTCAATTAGGGCATCTGCAACATTACCGACGGCAACTGCGACAGAAATTGCCATACAACGCTCGCCGGCAGAACCATAAGCTGCACCCATCAACGCCGCAACCGCCTGATCCAAGTCTGCATCTGGCATCACCACCATATGGTTTTTCGCGCCGCCCAATGCCTGAACGCGCTTACCGTGCGCCGATGCCGTACTATAGATATATTCTGCAATCGGCGTGGAACCCACAAAGCTGACCGCTTGCACATCTGGGTGAGTCAGCAACACATCTACTGCTTCTTTGTCCCCATTGACCACATTAAATACGCCATCTGGCAAACCCGCTTTAGTCAGCAGCTCTGCGATACGTAGCGTTGAACTTGGATCCTTTTCCGAAGGTTTCATCACAAAGGTGTTACCACAGGCAATGGCAATCGGGAACATCCACATCGGCACCATCACCGGGAAGTTGAACGGCGAAATACCTGCCACCACACCCAAAGGCTGATTGAGTGACCAGGCGTCAATGCCTGAGCCAATTTGCTCTGTCATCTCACCTTTCAACAAATGCGGAATACCGCATGCAAATTCCACCACTTCCAGACCACGGGTCAGCTCGCCCTTTGCATCATCCAGTACCTTCCCGTGCTCTTTGGTGATGAGGGCAGCGAGCTCGTCGATGTTTTCTTCTACCAACGCCTTGAACTTAAACATCACACGGGCACGGCGAAGTGGCGACATTTCAGACCATGCTGGAAAAGCCGCTTTGGCATAAGCAATTGCAGCTTCGGTTTCGGCAACTGATGCCAAAGAGACTTGGCCACTTTGCTCGCCTGTCGCTGGGTTGAACAGCGCTTGTTTGCGCTCGCTTTCCACTGTGTATTTGCCATCAATGTAGTGCGTTACAGACATATCCTTATATCCCCTTGAAGTTAAATCGCTTGCTTGATGGCGCGTTCCAGCGTGCTAACCATCTGATCGATGTGTTTAGATTCCATGATAAGTGGCGGTGACATAGCAATGATGTCGCCCGAAGCGCGAACTAACAGACCATCGTAGAAACAGCGCGTAAAAATGTCATAGCCACGCTTGCCAATACCCTCAGTGCTTGGTGCAAACTGAATACCGGCAATTAAACCTGTGTTTCGAACATCAATCACATTCGGCAAATTATCGAGCGAATGCAGTGCCTCTTCCCATTCGGTTTCCAGTTGCCTTGCACGCTCAAACAGATTCTCATCACGATAAACATCCAGAGACGCCAACGCCGCTGCTGCCGCAACAGGGTGACCGGAATAGGTATAACCGTGGAAAAGTTCGATAGTGTCTTCCGGCGCTGCGTTCATACAGGCATCGTAAATACGGTCACTCACCAGAACAGCCCCCATTGGGATCGCGCCATTGGTTAGCGCTTTCGCCGTGGTAATAATGTCTGGAGTGACATCCCAGCGCTGCGAAGCAAAAGCATCGCCCACGCGGCCGAAGCCTGTGATCACTTCATCAAAGATCAGCAGAATGTCATGTTTGGAGGTGATTTCACGAAGACGTTTTAGGTAGCCTTTCGGTGGAAGAATAACACCACCCGAGCCTGACATTGGCTCAACCATCACTGCCGCTATGTTTTCGGCACCGTGCAGGGCAATCAACTGCTCCAGCACTTCAGCACGCTCGATACCGTGTTCGGGTAGGCCTTTAGAAAAGGCATTTCGCTCAATATCCAAAGTATGTGGGAGATGAGCAACACTCGGCAGCAACTGACTGTTAAACGCTTTGCGGTTGTTCACCATGCCGCCGACAGAGATACCGCCGAAGCAGGTCCCGTGATAACCCTGCTCGCGGCCAATAAACATAGTCCGGTTAGCATGACCACGAGCGCGTTGGTAAGCCAGTGCAATTTTCAACGCCGTATCGGCAGACTCAGAACCTGAATTGGTAAAAAACACACGGTTCAGATCAGCGGGTGCCAGTTCTGCCAGACGTTCTGCGAGTTCAAACGGAAGCGGGTGCCCCATCTGGAATGTCGGCGCATAGTCGAGCTCTTTAATCTGCTTGCTCACTGCATCAGTGATTTGCTGACGGCTATGACCAGCGTTACAACACCACAGTCCGGCAGTAGAATCCAGCACCGGATTGCCTTCAACGTCGGTGTAATACATGCCTTCTGCTCTAGCGAGTAAGCGTGGCGTGGTTTTGTACTGACGGTTTGCGGTGAAAGGCATCCAGAAGTTGTCCAAACGCGCTCCTTCACTCTGTGGTTTGTTCACTGCCATAGTCCGATATCCTTGCTTGCGTTGTTAACAAGATGTTGCCTAGCGGCTAATATTTGCAATACTATGTCAAATATAACGAACAGTAAACGTGTTTTGTTCAATATCTAAAGAACAAATTACGTCAATTGTAAAATATTTTGAAATGGTGCACAGTGACCACATTCATCGCACATAAAAGGAAAAAGGGGCTGCTATGACTTCGCACAAGTCTCGTCAAGACTGGGATGCACTCGCACAATCTATAACAATTAAAGGACAGGCATTCATCGATGGTGAATACCGCGATGCGGTTTCTGGAGAGACTTTTGCCTGCATCAGTCCGGTCGATGGTCGTGTGCTGGCCGATGTTGCCAGTTGCGATCTTGCTGACGCCAACCACGCTGTCAGCAATGCCCGTGCAACGTTTGAGTCTGGTGTATGGGCTCACCTTCCTCCTGCAGAGCGTAAAAAAATCGTGATCCGTTTTGCGGAATTAATAGAAGAAAACGGCGACGAACTGGCACTCCTGGAAACACTGGACATGGGCAAACCTATCCGGTATTCCAAAGCGGTTGATGTGAACGGCGCCGCCCGTGCTATTCGTTGGTCAGGCGAAGCGGTCGACAAGATTTACGATGAACTCGCTCCTACGCCGCACAATGAAATCGGCATGGTCACCCGTGAACCTGTGGGCGTTGTGGCCGCTATCGTGCCCTGGAACTTCCCTATGCTGATGGCCTGTTGGAAGCTTGGCCCTGCCCTCGCCTCTGGCAATTCTGTCGTACTTAAACCTTCAGAGAAATCACCACTCACCGCCATCCGTCTTGGCGAACTTGCCATTGAGGCAGGTATGCCAAAAGGCGTGCTGAATGTACTCCCTGGTTTTGGGCACACAGTGGGCAAAGCGCTCGCACTGCACATGGATGTTGATACTCTGGTGTTCACGGGCTCGACCAAAATCGCCAAACAACTGATGATTTACGCTGGCGAGTCGAACATGAAACGTGTCTGGCTGGAAGCGGGGGGTAAGAGCCCGAATATCGTCTTTGCTGATGCACCGGATTTAGACGCTGCAGCCTCTGCCGCTGCGTCCGCCATTGCTTTCAATCAAGGCGAAGTCTGTACAGCGGGCTCACGGCTATTGGTGGAAGCGTCCATCAAAGATGTCTTCATCGAAAAGGTCGTCGAAAACCTGAAAGGCTGGCAGCCAGGGCATCCGCTCGACCCGGAAACTCAGGTCGGTGCAGTGGTTGACCAACAACAGCTTGATACCGTGCTGACCTATATTGATAAAGGTGCCCAAGGAGGTGCCAAGATGGTGTGTGGCGGCAGCCGTGTCATGGCAGAAACCGGTGGTTTATTTGTCGAACCCACGGTGTTCGATAATGTGAACAATGAGATGGCGATTGCCCGCGAAGAGATCTTCGGCCCTGTATTGTCGGTGATCACCTTCGACACACCCGAGCAAGCAGTCGCGATTGCCAACGATACCGATTATGGCCTTGCTTCTGCGGTATGGACATCTGACATCGGCAAAGCACACAAAACCGCGAAAGCGCTGCGCACTGGTATGGTGTGGATTAACCACTACGATGGCGGTGATATGACAGCGCCATTTGGTGGCTACAAGCAATCAGGCAATGGCCGCGATAAATCACTTCATGCGTTCGAGAAATACACAGAAGTGAAAGCCACCTGGATTGCGCTTTGATCTGACAATTTTCTAAATCAGATAAAAAAGACCGGCTCGATGAGCTGGTCTTTTTTATTTACCGAAGCCGTATTACTTATCTTTCAGTTCGGTAGTGATAACAATCTTACCTTCCAGCGTTTTGTGTACCGGACATTTATCCGCAATCTCAAGCAAGCGCTGACGTTCTTCATCGGTTAAGTCGCCAAAAAGCTCGATTTCACGAGACATGACCTCCACCTTCGCGTTGTTTTCATCACAATGCTCGCAATCTTCACCGTGCTGACGACTATGCGACAGCGTCACTTTCACATCTTCCAGTGGCAGCTTTTTACGGTTGGCATACATGCGCAGCGTCATGGAGGTACAAGCACCTAAACCAGCCAGCACGTGCTCGTATGGGTCGGGACCAAGGTTATCGCCACTGTAATCAACGGGTTCATCGGCAAACCACTGGTGATGGTCTGTTTGTATAGTCCGGGTAAATTGCTTGTTATGCTCATGCACAAGCACTTCACCGCGCTTCACGCCCTCTTCAACCTCTTTGACCGGCGCAGCTCTGTCTATGTAACGATGAGACCAGGCAGCAATAAGCTCAGCCACATACTGGGCATCGTCTTTATTGGTCAGCAAGTGGCCAGCACTATCAAGGGTGACAAAGCTCTTTGGGTGTTTGGCACGGGTATATATTTTCTCTGCCTCTTTGATCAACACAACGTTGTCGATAGGCGAATGCATCACCAGCAGCGGTACGCGCAGGTTTTCAATATCATCGTTGTCAGCTCGGATATCATCAAGGAACTGCTTTTTGATAGTGAAAGGACGACCAGCCAAAGAAAGCTCTGCTTCACCTTCGGCCTCAATTTTTTCCACATGGGCAGCAAACTGCTTGGACACATGTTCAGCGTCAGCTGGCGCGCCAATGGTGGCAACTGCCGATACTTCTGGAATACGGTGCGCGGCCGACAGCACCGCACGGCCCCCTAAGCTGTGACCAATCAACAATAGCGGTGCTTCATTGTTCTCCCGCAGGAAATCTGCCGCCGCCACCAAATCGTCAACGTTGGAAGAAAAATTGGTGTTGGCAAAGTCACCATCACTCCCGCCCAACCCTGTGAAGTCAAAACGGAATACTGCAAAACCAATGTTCACTAACGCACGTGAAATACGGGAGGCTGCAGCGACGTCTTTACCACAAGTAAAGCAGTGGGCAAACAACGCATAACCCCTCGCATTTTGCTCTGGTGTCTCTAACATCCCAGCCAGCTCAAGCCCCTTACTCAGGAAGGTAACTTTGCTTCTTTTCCCTGCCATTTCCGTCTCCCGGTTGTTTATTATGTGCTTCAAATCATTTAGCTAACGCTAACATTCATAGACAAGACCGGAACAGGGCATAAAAGATAACAAAGCGCCTCAGGCTTAAGCTTGAGACGCTTTCTACGGATGATTTAAGTATGAGGTTTATTGCAGTGCTTCTTTTAGGCGGTGATAAGTCATGCCGATCGCCAATAAAGGCGAACGTAACAGAGGACCACCCGGGAAGGTCATGTGCTTCACTTTAGCAAATACATCAAACCGTTCTGCGGTGCCTGAAATCGCTTCTGCAATAACTTTACCCGCCATATGCGTAGCATTTACGCCGTGACCGGAATATGCCTGTGCATAGAAGATATTGGGGGCATCCGGCAATCGGCCAATTTGTGGAAGACGGTTAGCACCAATCCCTATCATGCCACCCCATTCAAAATCGATACCCACGCCTTTCAGTTGAGGAAATACCCGCTCAAGATTTGGCAGTAAGGCTCCGGTAATGTCTTTCGGATCTTTTCCAGAATAGGTACACAACCCACCGAACAGTAATCGGTTGTCACCGGACAAGTGGTAGTAATCGAGCGCAATGCTGAGATCAGCGAAAGCCATGTTCTTTGGAATGGTGCTGTTGACCTGCTCGACATTCAGCGGCTCAGTAGCAATAAGGTAGCTGCCCGCTGGGAGCACCTTTCCGCCAATATAGGGTTCCAGCTTGTGGCCGATATAAGCGTTACCGGCCAGCAGCAGATAGCTACAGGTTACCTGCCCTTGCGCCGTTTTCACGACCGGCTTTTGACCTTTGACTATTTCAGTGGCTGCGCTATCTTCAAACAACTGGACACCAAGGCTCGCTGCTGCTGCCGCTTCTCCTGTTACCAAGTTCAAAGGGTGTAAATGTCCACTGCCCATATCCAGCATGCCACCAATATATCGGTCGGACCCAATCACTTCCGCAAGATCTGCTTTTTCAAGCATGCGGATTTCATGGGGATACTGGTTTGAGCTCAGATCATCAAAATCTTCCTGAAGCTCTTTCATGTGGGAAGGTTTCATCGCCAGATCGCAATATCCCATCGTCAGATCGCAATCGATGCTGAACGCTTCCACGCGATCTTTAACGATCTGCACCGCTTCCAATCCCATTTGACTGATGGCGGCGACACCTTCTTTACCTATCTGGTTGGTGAACTGATCGATGCCATGACCAATACCACGGATCAATTCGCCACCATTTCGACCTGACGCACCCCACCCAATCTTATTAGCTTCCAGAATAGCCACTGAATAGCCGAGTTGTGCAAGCTCAATCGCACTGTTCACACCACTAAAGCCACCACCAACTATACAAACATCCACGCTGATAGATTCAGTCAGAACCGGATAGCGTTGCGGATACTTTGCCGTTGCCGCGTAAAAAGAGGAGGTATGGGGGAGATTTGATGGTGTATGCGCCATGCCTTACATCCTTTGTAAAATATAATTAACAAAGACTATCGTATTTTCATCGTCGTAGTGAAGCAAAAAATATACGCTTTGTTTGCTGCTCAATACCTGAACATCACTCCGTCTGAAGAATGAGATAAGCTTTACTCAAGCCAATTAACCGGTTTTATCAAAGAAAGATATTATTCAATAATATGCATAATTCACTACGTATTGTTGATTTATATTTTTTACATAATGACGATAACATCACAAAATGCTTGATTACTGCCCCAGTGAAAGTAGGATTGCTTGTTCAAAATCTATTACAGTGATTGGGCACGCTTATAAAAACCCAATTCAAGCAGGGAGAATCGAACATTGGACATTGGTGCAAACCTCAAGGCCGTTAGAAAAAGTCGCGGATTATCGCAACGCGAACTCGCTAAACGCGCAGGCGTGACCAACAGTACCATCTCGATGATTGAGAAAAACAGTGTCAGTCCCTCCGTCAGTTCTCTGAAAAAAGTATTGTCCGGCATTCCCATGTCTCTGGTTGAGTTCTTCTCTGCTGACATTGGTCAAACTGAATCTGCACCCGTCATATATCGCCAGCAAGACTTGCTCGAAATCGGCGACGACTCTGTCTCAATGAAGCTGATTGGGAAAGAATTCCCTAACCGCGCTATATCAGTACTTTCTGAAACCTATCCGCCAGGCGGGCATTCTGGTGAAGAGATGCTCCAGCATGAAGGTGAAGAAGCTGGCCTGGTGGTTGAAGGTAAACTCGAACTTACCGTTGGTGACGATATTTTCGTTCTGGAAGTCGGTGACAGCTATTACTTTGACAGTAACCGTCCGCACCGCTTTTCCAACCCATTCGAGTCAATTTGCCGTCTGTTCAGTGCGACTACGCCTGCCAACTTCTGAGCCTACAAACCCGTTTTACCAAACGCCCGGATATCGGGCGTTTTGCTATCAGCTAAATGCCAAATTTGTCCCGCACGGTGTAATACCAGGCTCCCAACGCCGAGAACGGCACACTCAGCAAGTGACCACCAGGAAACGGTAAGTGCGGCAAATCAGCGAAGGCATCAAAGCGCTCTGCCTGTCCTTTCAGCACTTCCGACATCAATCTTCCCGCCAAGTGGGTATAGGTAACACCATGACCACTGCAGCCCTGTGAGTAGTAGATATTGCTGCCAATACGCCCCACCTGCGGTAAACGAGACAAGGTCATCAGGAAGTTACCCGTCCAGCGGTAATCAATTTTCACACTGCCAAGCTGAGGGAAAGTCTTCAGCATTTTCGGCCGGATAATCGCATCTATGTCAGCTGGGTCACGCGCTCCATAAACCACACCACCGCCATAAATCAGTCGCTTGTCACCGGAAAGCCTGAAGTAGTCGAGAAGGTAGTTACAGTCTTCCACACAATAATCCTGCGGCAGTAAGCTTTGCGCCAGTTCATCCGATAGGGGTTCGGTGGCAATGACTTGCGTTCCACAGGGCATAGATTTAGCGCGAAGCTCTGGCATCAGGTTACCAAGGTAAGCATTGCCCGCCACAATCACAAAAGAAGCCGTCACCGAGCCTTGCTCAGTCACCACTTTCGCCGGTTCACCTCGTTGAATGTTCACGACTGGCGAGTGTTCGTAGATTTTTCCGCCCAGGCTCTCCACCGCTGCAGCCTCACCAAGAGCGAGATTCAACGGATGAATATGACCACCGGATTTGTCCAGCAGACCACCAACATAACACTCAGTATCGACCACTGAACGTATATCTCTGTCGCTGAGCATTTCAAGTTGGTTGTTACCGTATCGCTCCCACAGCACTTTCTGGCTTTCGAGCTCATGCATCTGCTTGGCATTGAGTGCAGCAAACACACCGCCATCTTTTAGATCGCACTGGATGTGATATTTTTCTACGCGCTCGCGAATGATTTTTCCGCCTTCAAAGGCCATCTCGCCAAACAGGCCAATTTTTTCCTTACCGACGGTTTTCTCAATCACATCAATGTCACGGCTGAAGCTATTCACAATCTGGCCACCGTTACGGCCAGATGCGCCCCATCCGACTTTAGACGCTTCCAACACTACGACATTGAAACCCACTTCCAACAGATGCAGCGCCGAAGAAAGCCCTGTATAACCCGCGCCGACGATACAAATATCCGCTGTTATGTCTTCCTTCAGTACTTCACGCATCGGTGAAGCGTTAGCCGACGCCGCATAATATGACGGCGCATGAGCTTGGCTGGCCTCCAACCTAGTTTGTTGAATCTGGTTTTGTGGGTTCTGAATTGAACTGGCTTGTTCCATGATGACAATCCTATTCCTGAATCTCTTGATTGAGCCGCTTCATGTCTTCCAGCGATTTTTGCTCTGCGCGGCGTGCCACGTACCAAGACAAAAACGCAAACAGAGAAACAATCAGAATGATGATGGTGGCAAGCGCATTGATTTTTGGTGATACACCAAGCCTGACCGAGGAAAAAACCACCATAGGCAAGGTGGTAGAACCCGGCCCCGAGACAAAGCTCGCGATGACCAAGTCGTCGAGAGAGAGGCTAAAGCTCAGCAGCCATCCCGCCACCAGCGCAGGGGCAATCATGGGCACAGTGATCACAAAGAAGACTTTGAACGGCGTTGCGCCCAAATCCATCCCCGCTTCTTCAATCGAAAAGTCGAGTTCCCTGAGCCTTGATGAGACCACCACTGCGACATAAGCAGCACAGAAAGTGGAATGTGCAATCCATACCGTGGTCATCCCGCGCTCTGCAGGCCAACCAAACAGGTCGCCCATTTGCACAAACAAAAGCAGCAGTGACAAGCCGATAATGACGTCTGGCATAACGAGCGGTGCAGTAATCATATTGGAGAGTGTTAATCGTCCCCATGAACGTCGAAACCGCGTCATCACGAAGGCTGCTAACGTGCCGATGATCACCGCCATCGTAGAACTATAGAAAGCAATCCGGAGACTGGTCCAAACCGCTTGCAGGATTTGTTCGTCTTTGAACAGCGCGGCATACCATTTGGGCGAAAACCCACCCCAGACGGTGACCAGCTTGGATGCATTAAATGAGTAAATCACCAGGATCAGCATGGGCAGGTAAAGAAAAACCAAGCCTACCCAAAGCATGACCGTCGAAAATTGCCAGCGTTTCATCGGTCAGCCTCCATGTCCTTGGACTGATAATGGTGGAATAGCGTGATCGGGATGATGAGCAAAAGCAGCATCACAATCGCCAACGCCGAGGCAACCGGCCAGTCACGGTTATTAAAAAACTCCTGCCACAGCACTTTACCTATCATCAGGGTTTCCGGGCCACCCAGAAGTTCTGGGATCACCACTTCACCCACCACAGGAATAAACACCAACATGGAGCCTGCGATAATTCCACCTTTTGACAGCGGTAAGGTCACTTTCCAGAAGGTGTTGAAGTTGCGCGAGCCGAGGTCTGCTGCGGCTTCCAGTAAGCTGCCATCCAGCTTCACCAGATTGGCGTATAGCGGAAGCACCATAAATGGTAGATAGGTATAAACAATACCAATATAAACCGCAGTGTTAGTATTCAGGATCTGAATTGGCTCAGAAATCACGCCAAGCCACATCAGGGTGTTGTTAATGATCCCCGTGTTGCTGAGTAGCCCCATCCAGGCGTATACGCGGATCAGGAAAGAGGTCCAGGATGGCAGCATGATCAGTAGCAACAATACGGTTTGCATTCTCGCTGGCGCGCGGGCAATCGCATACGCCATGGGGTAACCCAAAAGCAAACAGCCTAGCGTTGATACAAAAGCGATTTTTACCGAACTCAGATAGGCAAGGTAATAGAGATCATCGTCCAAAATCCGCAAGTAGTTCTCGAGATTCAGGGTAATTTCTATGACTTCATCTACGTAAGCAACAATGGCTTCGTAGGGAGGAATGGCCAACGCAGCCATCGAAAAACTGATTTTGAATACGATAAGGAATGGCACAGCAAAAAAGAGCAGCAGCCAGAGGTAAGGAATACCCATGGTGATGTGCCGCCCCTTGGGAAACAACATCTTATTTTTGTGCGGCGCTTTGCTTGGTGCTGGCGTTTTCGTCTGGGCGTTCGTCAAGGTCGTCATACGCGTAATACCACACCACCGGTGGCCTCCCAGCTGATGAACACCTCGTCATCCCAAGTGGGGCGATCCTGATGGCGGGAAACATTGGCCATACTGCACATCACCACTTTGTTGCTCGGTAACTTCACATAGTACATGGAAGTACCGCCAAGGTAGGCGATGTCATGTACTGTGCCCTTCGACCAATTATATTCACCGTCCGGTTGCTCTCGGCTAATAAAAGCTTTTTCAGGGCGAACTGCTAACCACACTTTTCTGTCTTCCACGTTGGTTGCCACACCGTGCCCCACGTAGATTTGTTGCGCTGTGTCGCTGGACGAAATGACACAGTGATCGGTTTCATCCACCACGATTTCGCCTTCAAACAGGTTCACCGAACCAATGAATTCGGCAATCATGCAGCTGTTTGGTGACTCGTAAATATCTGTGGGTGTGCCAGTTTGGGCAATCCAGCCTTCATGCATGATGGCAATGCGCCCTGCCATCGTCATGGCTTCTTCCTGATCGTGGGTCACCATCACACAGGTCACACCAACACGCTCCAGAATATCTACTACTTCCAGTTGCATCTGGTTGCGTAGTTTCTTGTCCAGCGCACCCATCGGCTCATCAAGCAGCAAGAGTTTTGGGCGTTTCGCCAAAGATCGGGCCAACGCCACACGCTGACGCTGACCACCTGACAATTGGTGCGGCTTACGCTTGGCATATTGCTCCATATGCACCAGTTTCAACATTTCTTGAACACGCTCTTGAATATCGGCTTTTTTGAGCTTGTCCTGCTTCAGACCAAACGCGATATTCTGCTCAACCGTCATATGAGGAAATAAAGCGTACGACTGGAACATCATGTTGATGGGCCTGTCATAGGGCGCCATATCAGTAATGTCTTCTCCATCGAGATAGATGCGTCCGCTCGACGGAGTTTCAAAACCCGCCAACATACGAAGCAAGGTCGATTTCCCAGAGCCAGAGCCTCCCAGTAAGGAGAAAATCTCGCCTTTTTCGATCGTTAAGGAAACATCATCCACTGCGCGGACATCGCCATAAAGCTTGCTGACACGATCAATTTTCAACAGCTCCGGCTTAAGCGTGTCGTTACCGTTTCCGTTAGAGTTGCTGGTCACCATTTCATCCTCCCTGTGGCTTCCTGAAACACTCGAAAACAGGGAGCTAAGTCCTCAGCTCCCTCTCTAAGCCATTACTGGCCTGTTTTCATGCGTGTCCAGGTACGGTTGGATGTGCGGCTGATTTTCAGCGGAAGCACTTCAGAGACAAAGAGCTTGTTCATCACTTCCTGAGGCGGATAAATAGAAGGGTTATTTAGAACTTCTGGGTCAACCAACTTGTTTGAGGCTGGATTTGGGTTCGCATAGGCTACGTAATCAGTGATTGGCGCAATAACCTCGGGACGCATGATGTAGTTCATAAAGGCATGGGCATTTTTGGCATTTTTCGCATCAGCCGGAATCGCCATCATGTCGAACCAAAGCTGCGCACCTTTGCTTGGAATCGAGTAGTCAATCACCTGGCCATTGCCTGCTTCTTCTGCACGATAAGCCGCCTGGAAAATATCACCGGAGAAGCCGTAAGCCAAACAAATATCGCCGTTGGCTAAATCGGTGATGTAGCGGGATGAGTGGAAGTAGGTCACGTAAGGGCGGATTTTCGCCAGCGCTTTACCCGCTTCCTTGTAATCGCCTTTATTGGTGGAGTTAGGATCTTTACCAATATATTGCAGCACCTGAGGCATCACCTCGTCGGCAGAATCTACGACTGCAATACCACAATCCTGAAGTTTAGCTGCGTATTTAGCGTCCAGCAGTAAGTCCAGCTTGTTTTCTGGGATATCATCGCCCAAACGCTCTTTTACTTTATCGACGTTGTAGCCAATGCCATTAGTGCCCCACATGTAAGGGATTGCGTATTGGTTACCCGGATCTGCCATTTCAAGGCGCTTCATTAGCTTCTGGTCCAGATTGCCACTATTGGTCAAAAGACTCTTATCCAGAGGCTGGAAAGCACCCGCTTTGATTTGCTTGGCAAGGAAGTTATTCGACGGCACGACGAGATCGTAACCTGAGTTACCGGAAAGCAGCTTAGCTTCCAGCACATCGTTGCTGTCGTAAACGTCGTATGTGACCTTGATGCCCGTTTCTTTTTCGAAGTTTTCTATCGTGTCTTCCGCGATATAGTCACTCCAATTGTAGATTCGTAGGATTTCTTCAGCCTGCAGCCCGGTTGAAACCATCAATCCTGCCAATAGCACGGCAGAAACTTTGTTGCGGATTACCATCTTCATGTTTTCTCCTTTTGGCTCGATTCCCCTCGAGCGCGTTACTACATTCCAATGTCCAAACCAGAAAAGACCTTCTGATCTTTGGCTCTGGTTTTGATGGCTTGCCGGCACTTGGGTCTCTTGTTCTTAAGTGCCAGCAGAGTTCAATTCTTTGCGGGTTAGAGCAAACCCTTGTCTGTCAGTACCTGCTGCGTGAGATCCAATGCCAGCTTGGCCTTATGGATAAGCTCATCCACCTCAGCTCGGGTGATAACTAATGGTGGGCTGATAATCATGGTGTCGCCACAGGCACGCATCACAAGGCCATTTTCCACGCTAATATCCCGGCAGATTCCACCGATGCCGACTTCCTCATCAAAACGTTGACGGGTTGCTTTGTCCTGAACTAGCTCAATCGCCGCCACTAAACCAACACCGCGTGCTTCACCGACCAGAGGGTGTTCAGCCAGCGTTTGCCACAGGGACTGCAGGTAAGGTCCAATATCTTCCTTCACATACTGAACCAGATTTTTCTCTTTCATCACCTTAAGGTTTTCCAGCGCCACTGCGGCTGCAACCGGGTGACCGGAATAGGTGTAACCGTGGTTAAAGTCTCCGCCTTTCTCTTCGAATGCATTGGCAATGCGGTCGCTGACAATCACACCACCCATGGGGATGTAACCGGAAGTCATGCCTTTCGCAATCGGCATAAAGTCGGGCTTGATATCAAAAGTCTGGCTACCGAACCATTCACCGGTTCGGCCAAATCCACATATCACCTCGTCCGCAATCATTAGGATGTCGTACTTCGCAAGAATACGATTAATTTCCGGCCAATAAGTCGAGGGCGGAATGACAACACCACCAGCGCCTTGAATAGGCTCAGCGATAAAAGCGGCAACCTTGTCTTCACCGATTTCCAGAATCGCTTTTTCGAGCTCTTGCGCCGCTTTCACGCCAAATTCTTCAGGCGTCAGGTCGCCCCCTTCACCAAACCAATAGGGCTGTGGAATATGGTGAATGCCCGGGATAGGAAGGCCACCCTGCTTGTGCATCGCTTTCATGCCCCCAAGGCTTGCACCCGCGACAGTAGAGCCGTGATAACCATTGTGACGGCCAATGATAGTGAATTTTTCAGGCTGGCCTTTCAGTGTCCAATAGTGTCGAACCATGCGCAGTACAGTGTCATTGGATTCAGAGCCTGACCCAGTAAAGAACACCTGGTTCATGTGATCCGGTGCGAGCTCTGCAATCTCTTTAGCCAACTCAACCACAGGTGGGTGGGCACATTGGAAGAAACTGTTGTAGTAAGGGAGCTCTAGCATTTGGCGGTGAGCTGCATCTGCAAGACGCTTTTCGCCATAACCAATATTGGTACACCAAAGCCCTGCCATACCATCAAGAATACGGTTGCCATCGCTGTCCCAGATATACACGCCCTGAGCGCGAACTATCATACGCGCTCCTTTTTCCCTCAACGTTTTATGATCGCTGAATGGATGAAGATAATGAGCGTTATCCAATGCTTGTAGCGTTTGGGTATCTGGGTGTTGTACGACGTGTGTCATTCTGACCTCCACATCCTTGAAGTTTGAAATACTGGCAACCTTTTTGGTTGTCTCCCTTGTAAAACAATGAGTAATCGAATCAGATGGGATTCACATTAAACAGTCAATAACAGGAACTCCCGCTCCCATGAGCTGATGACTCGCTTGAAGTTTTCCTGCTCTTTGCGCTTCACTGCGATATACCCACGGGCAAAGGACTCACCAAGGTATTCAGCTACCTCATCGCAGTTTTCCATCATCTCAAGCGCTGCTTCGAGTGTGTAAGGCAGTACCGGGCTCCGGATTTCATAACCACGCCCCTGTGCCGGAGGCGTAGGTTTTAGGTCTCGAACCATACCGATGTAACCGCACAACAGACTTGCAGCAATAGCAAGATAGCTGTTGGCATCTGCACCAGGCAGGCGGTTTTCAACTCGACGCGACTGTGGTGAACAGCTCGGCACACGAAGACCGCAGGTACGGTTTTCTTCACCCCACTCCACATTTACCGGTGCTGAGGTGTCTGGCAGGAATCGGCGGAACGAATTCACGTTCGGGGCGAACATAGGCAGCATTTCAGGTATGAACTGCTGAAGGCCGGCAATGTGGCCATAAAAGAGTGAAGAGCTGGTGCCATCTTCATTGGTAAACACATTCTTGCCCGTTTTGGCATCAACAATGCTCTGATGCAGATGCATTGCACTGCCCGGTTCGTCAGTAATAGGCTTAGACATGAAGGTCGCCACCACTTGATGCTTAAGCGCGGCTTCACGCAGAGTGCGTTTAAAGAGGAACACCTGATCCGCAAGAACCAAAGGGTCACCATGACGGAAATTGATTTCCATCTGAGCAACACCTTCTTCATGGATCAAGGTATCGATGACGAGTCCCTGTGTTTCACACCATTCATACATATCCTCAAACAGCGGATCGAACTCGTTCGCCGCATCGATAGAGAAGGACTGACGCCCTGTTTCCATGCGACCGGAACGGCCAATCGGCGGCTCGAGGGGTAAATCAGGGTCTTCGCAGCGTGCTGTCAGATAGAACTCCATCTCCGGTGCGACAACGGGTTTCCAGTTTTTCTCTTCATAGAGCTTCAGTACCTTTTTCAACACGTTGCGTGGTGTCAGCTCAATAGGATTCCCCATCTTGTCGAAGGTGTCATGAATGATTTGCGCAGTTTTCTCGACTGTCCATGGCAGGAGGTAGAGGGCGTCTTCATCCGGCTTACAGATAAAATCGATATCTGCTTCATCAAGCAGCGCGTAGTAGATATCATCATCTACATAGTCACCCGTCACAGTTTGCAACAAAACACTCTCTGGAAGGCGCATTTCGCCTTCATTAATGAACTTATCGACTGGCGCAATCTTCCCACGCGCAATGCCTGACAAGTCGCTGACAACGCACTCAACTTCCGTAATCTCGTTTTCTTTCAACCACTTCTTAAGCTTGTCCATATTCTTTCTCACGCTGATTCGCCCTTATTCGGCAGGCTTCCCCAAACATATCGAAGATAGCTGAATAAAAAGGATTATTCGTGACCTTCCACTCAGGATGCCACTGAACACCTAAGGCGAAATTTTTTGCATCGATGACAGAGACAGCCTCTATCAGTCCGTCCGGGGCGTACGCTTCTGGTCGCAGTCCTTTGCCTAGTCTGTCGATGCCCTGGGTATGGACAGAGTTCACGTCAGCAGAGGTGCGACCCCAAGCCTCGTAGAGAAGCCCCCCAGGTTCGATGTTAATGGTGTGAGAAATGCCGTATTGGATATCAACGGAAGCCATTTTGTCTTCGCGGTGTTCGATGTATCCGCCCACCTCATGAAGTTTTTGATGCAGAGTGCCGCCCATGACGACATTGAGTTCCTGAAAACCACGGCATATAGCAAGTACAGGAACCCCAAACTCTATGGCTAAAGCAAGCATTGGCAAGGTGGTTGCATCGCGTGCTGGGTCGTGATCAGTACCTGCTTCGCTAGGTGCCCCCTGGTAATGATGAGGTTCGATATTGGATGGAGAGCCAGTGAACAGAATGCCATCTAATGACGCCAGCAGACGTTTCATCGGCAAGTCCTGTCCTAACGCAGGAATGACCAGAGGGCAAGCGCCCATGGCATCCGACACGCTTCTGACGTACTTGTCACCAACAATATGGAAGGGATGCAGACCAAGCTGAGAGGTACATCCTGTCACGCCAATCATTGGGATAGTTGAATACTCCATATCTTCCTCTGCATTTCTAGCCGAATCTCAAAGCAAATCACTACCTACTATCAGTATGCTATGCGTTCGTTTTTTTTCACGCTACACGTTAAAAATAAATTACGCAAGTGACACAAGCAACAAAAACGATCTATTTATTTATCATTTTATCAACATCGATAACCTTATGTTCTTTCGAAGCTTATCGTATTGATTTGCAGTAAGAACAGAGGTTTTGTGAAGTGAAACGTTGTTGACATAATCAAGGCTTTACTATTCACTCAGAACTACATAACGAGGTGATTGATATAATTTACACTCAGGTAGGTGTTTCATGCGATATCAAACAGACAGGGAAATGTTTGTACCCGAAGATGCAAAGTTACCGGATTCTAACGAGGCCATTGAATTCCTTGCGAAGAATCCAGATATCGAGTTTGTCGATTTGCTCTTACTCGACATGAATGGCATCGTGCGCGGCAAGCGCGTAGAGAAGGATAAACTTCAAAAAGCCTACGAACAGGGGATTGCTCTGCCAATTTCTATTTATGGAATGAATATTAAAGGCACGCCTGTTGAAGAAACTGGGCTCGGGCTCGAAATTGGCGAATCTGACGCCATTTGCTATCCCGTGGCAGGCTCACTTACCCGACAGCCTTGGCAAAAGCGCCCTATCGCCCAGTTAATGTTGGAAATGTACGAAGACAAGGAAACACCACTCTTCGCTGACCCGCGGATGATTTTACGCCGTATCGTCCGTCAGTTTAAAGCCCGTGGTCTGACACCCGTTTCGGCATACGAGCTCGAATTCTACCTAATTGACAGTAAGACACCCGGCAGCGCTCCTCTTCCTCCTGTATCGCCGATCACTGGCAAGCGGCCTGAAAACACCCAGGTTTATTCACTCGATGAACTGGATGAATACGCAGAGCTTCTTACTCAAATCATCGAAGCCGCCCGAGAACAAGGTTTACCGGCAGATACTATTGTCGCGGAATCTGCACCCGGCCAATTTGAAATTAACCTTAAGCACACGGATGACGCCCTCGCTGCCTGTGATCATTCCATCTTACTCAAGCGTGTTATTAAGCAAGTCGCGCACGACAACGATCTCGATACCACCTTTATGGCCAAGCCCTATGCAGATCAGGCAGGCAATGGCATGCACCTTCATATCAGTCTTCTGGATGATGATGGCAACAATGTGTTCGAGCCTCAAGAAGAAGGTGACATGACCGACACGCTGCGCCACGCGCTGGGTGGTATGTTGGAACTTATGCCGCAATACCTCGCAATTATGTGTCCCAACATCAACTCATACCGCCGCTTTGCCCCAGATTTTTATGTGCCGAACGCGGCAACCTGGGGCATCGAAAACCGTACCACGGCCCTTCGTATTCCGGGGGATGTGCCGGCTGCGACGCGCATCGAACACCGTGTAGCAGGAACAGATGCCAACCCATACCTGATGATGGCAGCTTTGCTGGCATCCATCATGTATGGCCTCGACAACAAAATCGAACCTTCCGAACCTGTGGTCGGTAATGCTTACGACTTGGATAACAAGCCACTGCCTACCAACCTTCGCGATGCCTTACGTGAACTCTCAGCTTCTGAAGCCATGCGACAGTTCCTTGGTACGGACTTTGTAGACGTGTTCGTCACCTGCAAAGAAAAAGAGCTTGAAGAGTTTGAGCAGCACGTTACTGCGCTCGAATACGATTGGTACTTGCACGCCTTCTGATTTCTCGCCTTTCCCCAGACCGTTTTTATCGCGGTCTGGGTCGGCACTTCACCTTGACTCACTTCACACTCACTTGGACAATACCGCCGTTATTTATTCAACGCGGTTTCTAGCTATGACAACAGCGCTTTGCCCTTGTGGCAGCCAAAAACCTTACAGCGAATGTTGTGAGCCAATTCATCAAAATCACGCCAATGCCGACCATCCAGAAAAGCTGATGCGTTCTCGCTACTCAGCACACGTAAAGGGGCTGGTTGATTATGTGGTGAAAACCTATCATCCCTCTTGTGGCGCGGAGCAACATCGTGACGCCATTGCAGATTCGGTTAACAGCGAATGGTTGATGCTGGAAGTGCTATCAAGCTCAGTTGATCCGGGTGGAAAACAAGGTTTCATTGAATTCAAAGCCCATTACAAAGACGCTGATAAACAATATTGCCTGCACGAGAAATCTCGTTTCGTCACCGAAGTAAAGGATGGCGAGACACTTTGGTATTACATCGACGGTGAATACCCGAAGGCTGAGAAAGTCGGGCGTAATGACCCATGCCCATGCGGTAGCGGAAAAAAACACAAGAAGTGCTGCGGTTAAAAAACTATCAAGCCTTTTGGCTCTAAGCCGATATAAGGGGGGAACAATCAAGGAGCAGTAATATGACTGGGTTCCCCAATATCTCCGACTATTCGCCCCAAAAAGTGAATAATGTCGTTAAACAGGAAAAAACTAAACAGCAGCAGCAAAAGCCTGCACGTCAAAAACAGCATGACGAAAAGCAGGAAAATGATCATGCGGAGGACGAGAACAAGAAAAGTGACGGATTGTTAGATATTTACGTGTAACACCATCGTAATAGCACCTCTTATCCAGTAAGAAACTAAAGAGCCTTATCTCCGGTATTTTTAATAATTGATGCAACAAAGTTTCTCGGTTGTACTCCACCCTTATCATTCATTACTTCTTCTTTTTTGAACGTTTAGTATTTAGCCAGTACTGAATTCTCTAAACACGCAAATTTCTTGTTGCAATATTTAAAGAGTTTGTTAGTGTTGATGCCAAGCAAACGTTAAGTCGTTACAGCATTTAGAGAACAAAAATATGCAAAAATCGCTCATGACCATTCATCACCATCATCATCCTGACTAGTCTTTCGGGAGATGTGGTTTCGACTGGAAGACAAGGAGTAAGGTTCTTCCACCGGTCATCAAAGCGAACACAAGATTCAGACCCCCGGAAGCGAACCTTCCGGGGGTTTTTACTTTTAGGATTCAAAAAATTGCGATGACACTTCAAGGAAACGGGAAGTCGTCATTGCGAAAAAGATACAGGGAATAGATCATGCAAACAGAACGTCTAAGAATTGCCATTCAGAAAAAAGGCCGCCTTGCGAAAGAGTGTCACGAACTGCTCAAGCGATGCGGTGTGAAAATTAACTTTTCCGGCGACCGTCTGATCGTTCACGCCGAGAATATGCCAATCGATTTGCTGCTAGTACGTGACGACGATATCCCAGGCCTCATCATGGATGGTGTGGTTGACTTAGGTGTTATCGGCGAAAACGAACTCGAAGAAGTGCGTTTAGAGCGCGTTGCACTGGGCGAGCCAAACGAGTACGTGAAGCTTCGTCGTCTCGACTTTGGTGGCTGCCGCCTGTCTGTGGCTATCGATAAAGACAAAACTTACAACGGCCCACAGGATCTAGCTGGCAAGCGTATTGCCACGACTTATCCAAATATCCTCAAAGATTATCTCGACAAACAAGACGTTAAATTCAGCACTTGTATGTTGAACGGCTCTGTTGAAGTCGCGCCGCGCGCTGGTCTTGCGGATGCTATCTGTGACCTGGTGTCTACAGGTGCAACGCTTGAAGCCAACGGCCTAAAAGAAGCAGAAGTTATCTTCCGCTCTAAAGCGGTACTTATTCAGCGCATAGGTGAGTTCGATGCAGACAAAACTGCACTAATTGAACGCCTGCTGACCCGTATCAAAGGCGTTATCCAAGCTAAAGAATCAAAATACATCATGCTTCACGCGCCAAGCGAGACCTTGGAGCAAGTCGTTGAATTGCTGCCAGGCGCAGAAGACCCAACTATTTTGCCTCTTGCACACGACAAACAACGTGTCGCTGTTCACTTGGTCAGTACCGAGAACCTGTTTTGGGAAACCATGGAAAAACTGAAGGCCTTGGGTGCGAGCTCCATTCTGGTGCTGCCAATCGAGAAGATGATGGAGTAAGCCATGAAAACAGTGGTTTGGAAATCCCTCAGTGATACACAGCAGGCGAAAGCGCTTGAGCGCCCTGCTATCTCTGAAAGTGCATCAATCACTGAAGCCGTTGAAGGCGTGATCAAACAAGTCCGTACTGGCGGTGATGCTGCGCTGAAAGCACTGACAGAGAAATTCGATAAAGTGGTACCTGAGAATATTCAGGTTTCACAAAGCGAAATCGATGCGGCGGAAGCTCGTCTGGGTGAGGAAATCAAAACAGCACTCAAACAGGCTTACGACAACATCGCCTGCTTCCACAAAGCGCAAAAAGCAGAGCCACTGACGGTAGAAACTATGCCGGGTGTGGTATGTGAGCTGATGACCCGCCCGATCAACCGCGTTGGTCTTTACATTCCGGGTGGCAGTGCGCCGCTGCCATCAACCGTATTGATGTTGGGTGTGCCTTCACAAATTGCAGGTTGTCGTAAAGTGGTGCTTTGTTCTCCACCACCAATCGCCGATGAAATTCTTTACGTTGCCAAGCTTTGTGGCATCGATGAAGTCTACAACCTCGGTGGCGCACAGGCTGTTGCAGCCATGGCTTACGGCACTGAAACAGTGAGCAAGGTTGATAAGATTTTTGGTCCGGGTAACGCCTTCGTGACCGAAGCTAAGCGTCAGGTCAGCAATGATCACCAAGGTGCAGCGATTGATATGCCGGCTGGCCCTTCTGAAGTGTTGGTGATTGCAGATGAAGATGCTGATGCGGATTTCGTTGCTGCAGATTTGCTGAGTCAGGCTGAACATGGCCCAGATTCTCAGGTTGTGCTTGTCACACCGTCGCCAGTGCTGGCAGAGAAAGTGGCTGACGCTGTCAAAGCACAGCTAAAAGCACTGAGCCGCGCTGACATCGCAAGCCAGGCACTGGGTTCTAGCATCATCATCATTGCAGACAGCCTGACCCAGTGTGTTGCGATTTCAAACAACTACGGCCCTGAGCACTTGATTGTTCAGACCAAGAACCCACGTGAATTGCTGCCACTGCTGGATAATGCAGGCTCGATTTTCCTGGGTGCATGGTCGCCGGAATCTGTTGGCGATTACGCATCTGGCACCAACCACGTACTGCCAACTTACGGCTATACGCGCACCTACTCAAGCCTTGGCCTTGCCGATTTCAGCAAGCGCATGACAGTGCAAGAGTTGTCATCTGATGGCTTGCAAGCATTGGCCCCGACAGTCGTTGCGATGGCTAACGCTGAAGGTCTGGATGCGCACAGAAACGCCGTGACCCTTCGTGTTGAAAAGCTCAATAACAAAAAATAACAAAGGGGAAGCAATGGATATTGAAAAATTAGCCCGTAAGGACGTTCAAGCACTGACCCCTTACATGTCCGCCCGCCGATTGGGCGGCTCTGGTGATGTTTGGCTGAATGCTAACGAATCACCATTTAACAACGAATACACCATCAACGGCGCTGGCCTAAACCGCTACAGCACCTGTCAGCCTGAAGAACTGATCCGTGCTTACGCAGACTACGCAGGTGTTCGCCCAGAGCAGGTCCTGACCTCTCGTGGCGCAGATGAAAGCATCGAACTACTGATCCGTACTTTCTGTGAAACCGGTGAAGACAGCATTCTGTTCTGCCCACCAACTTACGGCATGTATGCCATCAGCGCAGAAACAACCGGTGTTGCGCGCAAAACAGTGCCGCTGACCGATGAATGGCAATTAAACCTGCCGGAAATCGAAAAGAATCTTGATAGCGTCAAACTGGTGTTTGTGTGTAGCCCAAACAACCCGACCGGTAACCTGATTAACCGCGACGATATTGAAACACTGCTGGAAATGACGGCTGGCCGCGCGCTGGTAGTCATGGACGAAGCCTACATCGACTTCTGTCCAGAAGCCTCAACCGTTGACTTACTGGTACGCTACCCGAACCTGGCGATTCTTCGTACGCTGTCAAAAGCCTTCGCTTTAGCGGGCTTGCGTTGTGGCTTCACGCTGGCGAATCAGCAGATCATTCAATTGATGACCAAAGTGATTGCGCCATATCCGGTGCCAGTGCCTGTTACTGAAATCGCGGTACAGGCGTTAAGCGAAGCAGGCCTTGCCCGCATGAAGTATCAAGTGCTGGACTTGAATGCCAACCGTGCCTATCTGCAGGCGGGTCTTGCGATGCTGCCGGGCGTGGAAGTGTTCGATGGCTATGGCAACTATCTGCTGGTGAAATTCCCAGACGCTGACCTTCTGTTCTCAGCCCTTTGGGACAACGGCATTATCTTGCGCCGTTCGCCAATTGAAGGATGCATCCGAATCAGCGTGGGCAACCGCGAAGAGTGTGAAAAGACCCTGACCTTTATCCGCCAGCAACTGGCATAAAGAGCGCAACAAAAGGAATTTGTAGTGAAAGAAAAAATCCTCTTTATCGACCGCGATGGCACGCTGATTGTTGAGCCACCTGTAGATTTTCAGGTCGACCGCCTCGACAAACTCAAGCTTGAGCCATTCGTGATCCCTGCCCTGCTGGCGCTGCAAGACGCTGGCTATAAGCTGGTGATGGTGACCAACCAGGATGGTCTGGGCACTGACAGCTACCCACAGGAAGATTTCGACGCCCCACACAACATGATGATGGAGATTTTCGAATCTCAGGGCGTGAAATTTGCTGACGTTTTGATTTGCCCGCACTTCGACCACGAAGATTGTAGCTGCCGCAAGCCAAAGCTTGGTTTGGTTAAAGATTACCTCCAGCAAGGCCGTGTGGATTTCAAAACTTCTGCCGTGATAGGCGACCGTCAGACCGACCTGCAGCTTGCTGAAAACATGGCAATCCGCGGTATTCAATACAACCCGGAAACCATGGGCTGGCAGCAAATTCTGAAGGATTTGACCACCAACCCTCGCGTGGCAACGGTTGTTCGCACCACCAAAGAGACGGATATCCGTATCACGGTGAACCTCGATGAAACTGGCGGTAATAAGATCAGCACTGGCCTTGGTTTCTTCGACCACATGCTGGATCAAATCGCGACCCACGGTGGCTTCCGTATGGAAGTGGCGGTTGATGGCGACCTACACATCGACGATCACCACACAGTAGAAGACACGGCGCTCGCGCTGGGTCAGGCGCTGAAAGAAGCGCTGGGTGACAAACGCGGTATCGGTCGTTTCGGTTTCAGTCTGCCAATGGATGAGTGTCTTGCGCAATGTGCTCTGGATTTGTCTGGCCGTCCTTACCTCAAGTTCGAAGCGACCTTCTCTCAGGACAAGGTTGGCGACCTCTCTACAGAAATGGTCGAGCACTTCTTCCGCTCACTGACTGACACCATGGCCTGTACTCTGCACTTGTCATCAGACGGCGACAATACACACCACATCGTGGAAAGCCTGTTTAAAGCCTATGGCCGCACTTTGCGTCAGGCGATTCGCGTAGAAGGTAACGAGCTGCCAAGCAGCAAAGGGGTGCTGTAATGAGCGATGCAAAGATTGTCATCATCGACACGGGTTGTGCGAACGTCAGCTCTGTGCGTTTTGCGATTGAGCGCCTCGGTTACGATGTCACGATCAGCCGCGACCCAGATGTCGTGCTGGCAGCAGACAAACTCTTTCTTCCGGGTGTCGGCACCGCGTCCGAGGCGATGAAAAACCTGGAAGAGCGCGACCTGATTTCGCTGGTACGCGAAGTAAAACAGCCTCTTCTCGGCATTTGCCTTGGTATGCAGCTTCTGGGTAAATCCTCACAGGAAGGCAAAGAGCAGGTGAACTGCCTAGGCCACGTTGATGCCGACACCAGCTTGATGGAAACCGGCGAGTTGCCACTTCCCCACATGGGTTGGAACACGGTCACCCCAGTGAACAATCACCCGCTGTTTAAAGACATTCCAGAAAACAGCTACTTCTATTTTGTTCACAGCTACGCCATGCCAGTCGGTGATTACACCATTGGTCAATGCGACTACGGCAAGCCGTTTACCGCAGCAGTGCAAAGTGGCAACTATTACGGTGTGCAATTCCACCCTGAGCGCTCAAGCAAAGCTGGTGCGCAACTGATTAAGAACTTTTTGGAGATGTAATTAAGGATGATTATTCCCGCTTTGGATTTAATCGATGGGCAGGTCGTCCGTCTCTATCAGGGTGACTACGGACAAGTTACCGAATACAAAGTTGACCCAAGCGAACAGTTCGCGATTTACCACAACGCAGGCGCAAACTGGCTGCACTTGGTAGACCTGACCGGAGCAAAAGATACCTCTGCCCGTCAGCTGCCATTGATTGAAAAACTGATTGCCAGCACACCAGCCAACATCCAAATTGGCGGTGGCGTGCGCAAAGAAAGCGACGTGGTAGAGCTGCTACGTGCCGGCGCAAAACGTGTCGTCATCGGTTCAACCGCTGTTAAGCAACCTGAACTGGTTAAAGGCTGGATGGAAAAATACGGCGCAGAGCAAATCGTGCTGGCGCTGGACATCAACATTGATGACAACGGCAACCGTATGGTCGCGGTTTCCGGCTGGCAGGAAGATTCTGGCGTGACCATCGAAGCGCTGCTGGACGATTTCCTGACGGTTGGTCTCAAGCACGTGCTGTGTACTGACATCTCTCGTGACGGCACCTTGGCAGGTTCCAACGTCGATCTATACAAAGACTTGTGTGCAGCGTACCCACAGGTTCAGTTCCAGTCTTCCGGCGGTATCGGCTCACTGGCTGACCTCGAAGCGCTGAAAGGCACAGGCGTCGCAGGCGTTATCGTCGGCCGAGCCTTGCTGGACGGCAAGTTCACTGCAGAGGAGGCATTCGCATGCTGGCAAGAAGGATAATCCCATGTCTTGATGTTCGCGATGGTCAGGTGGTGAAAGGCGTTCAGTTCCGTAACCACGAAATCATCGGCGATATCGTCCCGCTGGCCGCGCGTTACGCGGCAGAAGGCGCAGACGAACTGGTGTTTTACGATATCACCGCATCCAGTGATGGCCGTGTGGTTGACAAAAGCTGGGTCGCGCGTGTGGCAGAAGTCATCGACATTCCATTTTGTGTCGCTGGCGGCATTAAAACCGCAGAGGACGCCAAACGCATTCTGGAATTCGGTGCAGATAAAATCTCCATCAACTCACCTGCGTTGGCTAATCCAGAGCTCATTACCGAGCTTGCGGAGAAATTCGGCGTGCAATGTATCGTGGTCGGTATCGATTCCTACTACGACAAAGACACAGGCAAGTATCAGGTTTATCAGTTCACGGGTGACGAAACCCGCACCAAAGCGACCCAATGGGAAACCCGCGACTGGGTGCAGGAAGTGCAAAAGCGTGGTGCTGGTGAAATCGTGCTGAACATGATGAACCAAGATGGCGTGCGCAACGGCTACGACCTTGAGCAATTAAACATGGTCCGCGAAGTGTGTCACGTTCCACTGATTGCTTCGGGCGGCGCAGGTGAAATGGTGCACTTTGCCGAAGCCTACAAAAAAGCGAATGTTGACGGTGCATTGGCAGCGTCTGTATTCCACAAGCAGATCATCAACATTGGTGAACTGAAACAATACTTAAAACAACAAGACGTGGAGATCCGCTTATGAGCCAGACACAATCAAACGCGGCGCTCGCTGAAAGCATCGACTGGGAAAAAGTCGACGGCTTGGTACCAGCCATTGTCCAAAACTCGCAGAGCGGACAGGTTCTGATGATGGGTTACATGAATCAGGACGCGCTGGCAAAAACGCTCGATACCGAGCAAGTGACCTTTTTCTCACGCACCAAGGAGCGTCTTTGGACCAAAGGCGAAACCTCCGGTAACGTGCTGCGTCTCAAACACATTGCTGTGGACTGCGACAAAGACACCCTGCTGGTGCAAGCCGACCCAATCGGCCCAACCTGTCACCTTGGCACCGAAACCTGCTGGGGAGAAGACGACGCAAACAAACCTGCTCTGGTGTTTCTTCATCAACTGGAGCAGGTGCTGGCTTCCCGTCGAGGATCCGCTCCTTCAACGTCTTATACGGCGTCCTTGTATGCCAAGGGCACCAAGCGCATTTCGCAGAAAGTGGGCGAAGAAGGCGTCGAAGTCGCGCTTGCAGCGACGTCGGGCGATAAGGAGGAGCTGATCAACGAGTCTGCAGACCTGATGTACCACTTGATGGTGCTGCTGCAAGACCAAGGCTTCTCGCTCGAAGATGTAGCAAATAAGCTGAAGGAACGTCACAAGTAAGCATCTCAGCTAATCACAATAAAAGGCAATTTCGAAAGAGATTGTCTTTTTTTTCGTTTGATCACCTACCCATCACTTTTATAAAAACAACACATTCCAAATCAGTTAGAATTGCAATCATCTATTTTCCTACAAATTCATCTTTTATTTTCTTAGTCAAAAATTTGTCGGCATGAAATTTGCTGAAAAGTTGGATGTTATAGCGTAAGCCTGAGACACAATGAATAGCTACAGTAAGCAATCTATTGAGCAAAGTGATATTGAAGCGGTTTTATCAGCAATCAATTCTGAATTCATCACTCAGGGTCCTAGAGTCAGAGAATTCGAACAAGCTACAGCAAATAAAGTGGGGGCTGAGTTCGCCATCGCACTTAACAGTGCGACTTCCGCGCTGCATATTGCTTGCCTGGCGCTGGAGCTTGGCAAAAGTCAGCGTTTATGGACCTCTCCCAACACCTTTGTGGCCTCAGCAAACTGTGGTTTGTATTGTGGTGCAGATGTCGACTTCGTCGATATCGACCCAGGGACATACAACCTTTGCCCAAAGCGTTTAGCTGAAAAACTGGAACACGCAAAGCTGACACACACTCTGCCGCATATAGTGGTCGTGGTACATATGTGCGGCCAAAGCTGCGATATGGAAGCTATCCATCAGCTATCAAAGCAGTATGGTTTCCGCATCATCGAAGACGCCTCTCATGCCATTGGCGGCAAATATCTGGATAAGTATGTTGGTAACTGCCAATACAGCGATATCACCGTTTTCAGCTTTCACCCGGTAAAAATCATCACCACCGCAGAAGGTGGTATGGCACTGACCAACAATCCAGCGCTCGCCAAAGCGATGGAGAATCTTCGCAGCCACGGTGTTACCCGGGATATGGAAGCTTTGGTCGACAGCAACCAAGGCGCTTGGTACTACGAGCAGCAGTCACTGGGTTTCAATTACCGCATGACGGATCTTCAAGCCGCGCTGGGAACTTCTCAGCTGGCGAGACTGGATGCTTTTGTAGAACGCCGACAAGCACTTGCAGATCGCTACACTGAAAAGCTGTTGGCACTGCCACTGACCACACCAACATTACTTCCCGCCAGTAAATCGGCATGGCATTTGTATGTCATCCAGTTAGCGGAACCAGATTGCCGCCGCCGCGTGTTTGATGAACTTCGCGCGAAAGGCATCGGTGTACACGTGCATTACATTCCGGTTCACACCCAACCGTATTACCGCGAATTGGGATTTGAGTGGGGACAATTCCCTGCTGCAGAAAATTATTATCAAGCTGCGCTCAGCCTGCCTCTTTACTTTGATATGACGGAAGATGAGCAGGACACAGTGATTAAGGCTCTGGCTGACGCGCTGCGCTGAGGACGAAATGAAAGTCTGTATTATTCCTGCCCGTGGCGGCAGCAAACGTATTCCGGGAAAAAACCTCAAAACCTTCATTGGCAAGCCAATCATTGCCTACGCCATTGATGTTGCCAAAAAGTCTGGCCTGTTTGACCGCATCATTGTCTCGACAGACAGCGAGGATATTGCCGGTGTCGCCAAAGAACATGGCGCAGAGGTGCCTTTCCTTCGTCCTGCAGATATCGCGAATGACCATGCGACAACGTTGGACGTGATCAAACATGCCATCGAATGGCTTCAGGAGAACGATACCCGTCCATTGGGCTCGGTCTGCTGTCTTTATGCCACCGTGCCGTTTACCCGCGCCAAGGATTTGGAAGAAGGTCTGGAACTGCTGGAAAAAGAACAGACCCAATACACGTTCGCCGCCACACGCTTTTCATTCCCCATTCAGCGCAGTATCCGAATGAATGGCGAAGGCAATGTGGAAATGTTCTGGCCTGAGAATTTCTCCACCCGATCACAGGATTTAGAGACCGCTTATCACGATGCGGGGATGTTTTACTGGGGCAAGCCGGACGCTTTCCTTTCCGGAAAACCGATTTTCGCACCACATTCCAAAGCCGTTCAGATCCCTCATTTCCGGGTTCAGGATATCGATGAGCCCGACGATTGGATCCGCGCTGAAATGCTCTATCAAATTCTTGAACAGCGGGGAGAGCTATGAAGGTTGCCATTCGCGCCGATGCCTCCAGCCAGATTGGTACCGGACATATCATGCGCTGTCTGGTATTGGCAAAAAAGCTGATTGAGCGCGGCCATGAGGTTGTGCTTCTGAGCCGCCCTCTGACGGGCAACCTTATCGATTACAGCAAAGCTGAGGGTGTCGAGGTGATTTCCCTGAAAACCATTCAGGAAACCTTCTTACCCGATGCCGACGATTACAAACACTGGCTCGGCGTGACACAGGAAGCTGATGCGAACGAATGTTTGGCAGCACTGAAAGGGTTTCAGCCTGACTGGATTGCCATGGATCATTATGCGCTCGACCGTGAGTGGCAAGACTTGATGCGTACATCGGGTGCCAAAATCTTTACCATTGATGATCTGGCTAACCGCGAACACAAGTGTGATGTGCTCTTAGACCACAACCCGTGGCCGGATTTTGAAAACCGCTATCATCAGGTTGTGTCAAAGGAATGCACTCAACTTCTGGGACCCAAATTTGGCCTGCTGCGCCCACGCTTTTCCGAGCTTCGCCAGCAACCTCCAGCGCTGAAGAATGTCGTACTGGCTTTTTTCAGTGGCACAGACCCAAGTGGCGAATGCATTAAGCTTTTGAACGCCAGCAGACACTTTGATTCACTCCCTTTCCGGCTGCATGTCGTGCACGGGCTGGCGAACCCAAGGAAAGACGACATTGCGTCGCTGCCTTTACCGGAATTCGTGACGCTTTCTGACAACCTGCCCGACTACGAAGCTGAGCTTGCCGCCTGCCGTTATGCCTTTGGCGGTGCCGGTGTCAGCGCGATTGAACGCGCGAGTCTCGGTGTGCCGGGAACCCTCGTTTCCGTGGCAGAAAACCAACGCCAAATGGCCGAACACCTTGGTGCCAGCGGCCTGTATCGTTACCTTGGTGTCAGCGATAAAACCACCGAGCACGATTACGCCAATGAGCTGAAATGGCTGGCAGAACATTGGAAGACTTTGCCTTATCGCTTGGAAAAATCAGATATCGATGGCAATGGTGCACAGCGTGTAGTCGAAGTCATGGAAAGATTGTGTCCGCCAGAAACGAATAATCAGATGATATTCCGCCCCATGACGACCGAAGATTTACCCATGGTTCGAGGTTGGCGAAATGACCCTGGCGTTCGCGAGATGATGTTCACCCAACATGAGATCAGTGCTGAGGAGCATGAGCGCTGGTTTGCCAAAGCTTCAACTGACGCCACGAAACAGATTTTTATTGCGCACGCTGAGGGAACGCCGGTTGGCATGGTCTCTTTCACCGAGATTGAAAGACAATCAAACACCGCAGAATGGGGGTTTTATAAATCCCCTGAAGCGCCCTCAGGCACTGGCTTTACGCTGTTATTTGAAGCATTGCACCTTGGCTTTGATAAGTTGGGGCTTGAAGGTATTCGCAGCCGGGTGCTTTGCAGCAATCCAAAAGTCCTTTACCTTCACCACAAGCTTGGCTTTTCAAAGGAAAAGGACACGCAAACTCTAATTACAGCAGAGGGAGACAAAGACTATTTTGCTTTCTTCCTTTCACGTGAATACTGGAACGGTAACACAGCATCATGACCCCGTTTATTACCATCGATGGCCGTAAAATTGGCCCAGACCACAAGCCTTACATCATCGCTGAAATGTCAGCGAACCATAACGGCTCCATCGAACGTGCTTTCCAGACCATTGAAATGGCCAAACGCGCTGGCGCTGATGCGATTAAGATGCAGAGCTATACCGCTGACACCATCACCCTTAATTGCGATTCTGACGAATTCCAAATCAAAGGCGGGCTCTGGGATGGTCGCACTCTTTATGACCTTTACCAAGAAGCCCACACGCCCTTTGAATGGCACAAGCCGCTGTTTGATAAAGCGCGGGACGTGGGCATTACACTGTTCAGCACGCCGTTTGATTTTACAGCAGTAGACTTGCTGGAAGATCTCAATGCACCTGCCTACAAGATAGCGTCGTTTGAAGCAGTCGATTTACCGCTGATCCGTTATGTGGCGCAAACCGGAAAACCGATGATCATCTCCACAGGCATGGCTAACGGTGATGAGATTGCCGAAGCGGTAGCGACTGCCCGTGACAATGGTTGTGAGCAACTGGTACTTCTTCATTGCATAAGCGCCTACCCTGCTCCAGCTTCCCAAAGCCATCTGCGTACCATTCCCGATCTCGCAGAAAAGTTCGGTGTGATAGGCGGTCTGTCTGACCACACATTGGGTACCACAGTCTCTGTTGCTGCTGTTGCGCTCGGCGCGTCCGTGATTGAAAAACACGTCACTCTGAGCCGCAATGACTCGGGCCCAGACTCTACCTTTTCTCTGGAGCCTAATGAACTGGCATCACTCTGTCGGGATACAGAAACCGCTTGGCAGGCATTGGGACGAGCGGGTTATCAGTTAAAAGACGCCGAAAAAGGTAACGTGCAATTCCGCCGTTCGCTCTATGTTGCCCAAGACATCAAGAAAGGTGAAACCCTTAATCCAGACAACGTGAGAAGCGTTCGTCCAGGGTTTGGTTTAGCGCCTAAGCACTATGATGCAGTCATGGGACGAATCGCACTCTCTGATATTCCCGCGGGCACGGCCCTTAGTTGGGAACTCATTTCCAAATAGCTCCCATCGAAACAACAGAGTTTTTAAGACTCTGTTGTTTCGTTCTTGCTCCAAGTATGAAGCTTTGATGACATTTCCTCCTTTCTGATTGACTCTCATTATGATGAATTTAATATACGCACATCCATATATGAGGATGTGAGCATGTTGCCCCATCAGTTTTTTAAATTGCTCTCCGACGAAACCCGAGTTCGTTGTTTATTGGTTATCGCTCGCGAGCAAAAAGTCTGTGTCGCAGAGCTAACGACTGCGCTCAGTGAAAGCCAACCCAAGGTGTCTCGTCACCTTGCGTTGCTTCGTTCAAGCGGCGTGATTTTGGATACCCGCCAGGGTCAATGGGTGTTTTACCGCTTGTCTGACCAACTTCCCGGTTGGATGCGCAAACAAATTCAGGGGCTGGTCGATTCGAACTGCCTTAAACAAGAATACCAGCAAGATATCAAGCGCCTCTCGGAGATGAAATCTCGCCCAGAGTGCTGTGTTTAGAGGAAAATTGAGATGTCTATTAAAATAGGAATTAATGGTTTTGGCCGTATCGGCCGTCTGGCACTTCGCGCCGCATTCGACTGGCCTGAACTTGAGTTTGTCCAAATCAACGATGTCGCTGGCGATACAGCGACGCTGGCTCACCTCCTGGAGTTCGACTCTGTTCAGGGTCGCTGGCATCACGAAGTCACCACCGATGGCGATGCCATGCTGATCAATGGCAAAACCATCCGCACTACACAGCAAAAGAACATCAGTGATATCGATTGGTCTGGCTGTGACGTTGTTATCGAAGCAACGGGTGTACACCGTAAATCCGAGTTCCTGAATCAATATCTCGAGCAAGGCGTTAAACGCGTTGTTGTCTCTGCACCGGTGAAAGAAAACGGTATTGCCAACATTGTTGTAGGCATCAACGACAACATCTTCGACCCAGAAATCCACCGTATCGTGACTGCGGCATCGTGCACCACCAACTGTATCGCTCCTGTAGTGAAAGTGATTCACGATAAACTGGGTATCGAGCAATCTGCTTTCACGACGATTCACGATCTCACCAACACCCAAACCATTCTGGATGCACCGCACAAAGACCTTCGCCGTGCGCGCGCCTGTGGCATGAGTTTGATCCCAACCACCACAGGTTCCGCGAAAGCTATCGTTGAAATCTTCCCTGAGCTGGAAGGTAAAATTAACGGCCACGCAGTCCGTGTTCCGCTGGCGAATGCCTCTCTGACTGACATCATCTTCGATGTGAAGCGCGACACTACCGCAGAAGAAGTGAACGCTCTGCTGAAGGAAGCGTCTGAAGGCGAGCTGAAAGGCATTCTTGGCTTTGAAGAGCGCCCACTGGTGTCTATCGATTACAAAGGCGACCAGCGCTCTACTATCGTTGATGCACTCTCTACGATGGTGGTAGGAAAGCGCATGGTGAAAGTCTACGCCTGGTATGACAACGAAATGGGCTACGCTACGCGCACCGCAGAGTTGGTACGTAAAGTAGGTCTAGCGTAAACACAGAAGAAATATCAAGAGCTGCAAATGCAGCTCTTTTTTGGGCGGGTTGTTATGTTGTCTCAATTAAATTCCCACGTTCGCCAGTACATGCTGGTGACATTCAATTATTGGAATTTTACCATCACTGACGGTGCACTGCGCATGTTGGTGGTGCTTTATTTTTATGACCTGGGTTACTCCAGTCTGGAAATCGCTTCACTCTTTCTTTTCTATGAATTCTTTGGTGTGGTGACCAACCTGATTGGCGGCTGGCTCGGCGCAAGGTTGGGTCTTAACCGAACCATGAACATTGGTCTCGGCATGCAAATTGTCGCGCTCGCCATGCTGGCGGTACCGACAGCTTGGCTCAGTATTCCTTGGGTAATGGCAGCGCAAGCCATGTCCGGCATTGCCAAAGACCTCAATAAAATGAGCGCCAAGAGCTCAATCAAAACGCTGGTTCCTGAAGATGCACAGGGCGCACTCTACAAGTGGATTGCGATCCTTACTGGATCTAAGAACGCATTGAAAGGTGCTGGTTTCTTCCTGGGCGGTGCACTGCTCTCCTTGATTGGTTTCCAATCTGCGGTTGCTGCGATGGCGGGTGTCTTGCTGCTGGTATTTATCGGCAGCCTGCTGTTCCTGAAGTCGGATATCGGCAAAGCGAAAACCAAGCCTAAGTTCTCAGAGATATTCTCGAAATCCAGCAGTGTGAATATTCTGTCTGCTGCCCGTATGTTCTTGTTCGGTGCCCGTGATGTCTGGTTTGTGATTGCCCTTCCCATCTATCTCGGTACCACCTTTGGCTGGGACCACAGTGCCGTCGGTGCATTTCTGGCAACTTGGGTGATTGGCTATGGCTTTATTCAGGGAATTGCTCCGAAGATCACAGGCAAAGCTTCTGGTAAAACGCCGGATGGCAAAGCCGCAATTTATTGGGCAATGTTGCTTTCCGTCGTCACAGGGATCATCGCCGTCAGCGTGCAACAACAATGGCATCCTGAAACCGTTATCATTGTTGGCTTGATGGTGTTCGGTGCTGTTTTTGCTGTGAACTCGTCACTACACTCTTACCTGATTGTCAGTTATGCAAAAGGTGACGGCGTTTCGCTGGATGTTGGGTTCTATTACATGGCGAACGCAATGGGACGCTTGATTGGCACCATTCTCTCGGGGTGGGTATTCCAAGTCTGGGGATTCGCAGCGTGTCTCTGGGTGTCTTTCGCTTTCCTCGCAACAACCACAGTGATTTCGTTTTGGCTGCCGAATAGCAAGACTGTAGTTGCCATTGAGAAATAACTCTAGGAGCTAGCGCTTAGCGCATAAATCACAGAATCCGAGCGGCGAAATACACTCGGATTCTGACTGCTCTATTCATTTCTCAAAAAGGCCATTTTCGCTCAGCCCCGGTCACAGCTATCTCTATATCTGATGTGCCGGAAGCTCTTTTTGTTCATAGGCGTCAGCAAACCCATGGTTACGGTCACGATGTCCAGCCTCATCTTCACGGATACGCAAGACAACATCTCTCAGTTTCGCGTTTGATGGCAACTGATAGTAGTTGATCGCAAGTTCAGGGGCATCGACGTTCTCCACTTCTCCACTATCGATTTTCTCGAGGTATTCGGTATAACTTTTACAAGCCTCTTCCTCAAAGTAACCGACTACGCGATGAGCAATCTTAGAAGACAACAGATAAATCAAACTATAAACAAGAATAAATACACCCTGACCTAGCAACACTAAAATACGTTCAACCCAGCTTGGTTTTGCAATATCCAAAAAGATCATAAGGTGCATACGCTCATTCTCTGCTTCATCTAGCAGCTCTCGAATCCACCCTTCGTCATCTTTCATTCTGCGCAATGCTTTGAGGTGGTTAAACATCCCTGCCACCATGCCTGGTACTGCAGCGATGGTTTCAAGAATGACCGCCCGCTTCGCGTATTTCTTGCCATAGAAAATATTCAATACAAACTTAAGCATTTTGGTGATTTTCAGAGCGATGTGCTCGGATACCTTCGACGCTTTCTTGTGAGTTAAGTTGAAACCTGACATAAGAAACTCCTTTATTTATATTGATGCATTTAAATTACATCTTTAAATGTAAGAGCTCAACTATTTTTTATTTAATTAAAATATTTTTAAATTACCCCGTGAGATGAGCACAAAAAAGCCGGACAGAAATCCAGCTTTTCCATTATTAACAGACCATTACGTTTCTTGACTAATTTGGTTATCTGGTGAAGCTTTTGGTTTATGGCTTCCTTCCTGCACCTCTTCGAGCCAAAGCTTGTGGTGTTGTTTCGCCCAACTCTCATCTACATAGCCTGTTGCCATGCCTTCAAGCGCGCCTTCAGTACCCACCGTACCAATGTAGATGTGCCCTAACGCCGCTGCGAACAGGCCCAAAGAAGCAATACCATGGAGCAGGTTTGCTATCTGCATGTCTTCACGGGTTTGACCAAAGAGTGGGAAATCCATCACCAGACCAGTAATACAGACCACCACACCAACTGTTGCTAGCAGCCAGAACCAGATCTTCTCGCCACCATTACAAAAACCTGCATCCGGGTGTTTACCGTTTGGCAAAATACCACCGCCCTGCTTGAACCATTCAATGTCGACTTTGTTGATGAGATTGTTCTTCATCCACTTCACCAACATACACAACAGTCCGAGCACAAACAGCGGACCCAGATAGTTATGCGACACTTTAGCAGCATAGATGATGCTGCCCCAAACTGCTTCAGGCGCCACAGGTTTAATAAAGTGCTTGCCATATAGCAAGAGTACGCCACTGAAACCCAAGATCAGAAAGTTGATGGCGGTAAACCAGTGCATGGCGCGCTCAAAAGGCGTCCAGCGCATGACCTTTTTGCCAGTCCGCTTATGCGATAACTCTATGCGTCCTGCCCAAAGGTAAAACAACAGCAAACTACCTAAGGACACAGCGAGAAAAATTAGCCCGAGTGGACTGATCCACTCATTACGAATTTCCCGCCAGCGTTGACCGTCAACATTAATAAGTTGCCCAGCCTCTGCTCCCGTCGCAACCGTATAACCGGATTCCCCACCTCGCACTTCTCTCCAGAATTCAGGGCCAGCCAGTTGCACCATTTCTTTCTGGGGATCCGCCTTGGCACCGTCTTCTGCAAGACTGATTGGAGACCAAAAGGTTGCTATCACCATTAGCATGGCGAGCAATGTTCTAAACATATCTCTCCTCCTGATACTGTGGGACACAACAAGTCCCACAGGTTCCATGCTAATCAGCTTTTTGTCGCATCGTAGGCAAGGTCATCGCCCTTGGTCCAGCCTGCTCCTTTTGCGCCACGCTCTACAACGCGTTGACGGAATACTGCTGAGATTTTCTCTGCATCCCCCGCCAACAGTGCTTTGGTAGAACACATTTCAGCACACAAAGGCAACTTACCTTCGGCAATACGGTTTGCACCATATAGCTCTCGCTCTTTTGCCGAACCGTCCGGCTCTGGACCGCCTGCACAGAAGGTACATTTATCCATCTTGCCACGCTCCCCAAATGCCGCCGTTTTCGGGAACTGAGGAGCCCCAAACGGACAAGCAAACAGGCAGTATCCGCAGCCAATGCAGGTCTCCTTGTTGTGTAAGACAATGCCATCTTCTGTTTTGTAGAAACAGTCAGCTGGACACACTGCCATACAAGGTGCATCGGCACAGTGCATACAGGCAACAGAAACTGAGTTTTCGCCCGCCTCGCCATCGTTCAAGGTAACGACACGACGACGCTGCGTTCCCCAGGTCACCACTTCAGAGTTAGCGTTGCTACACGCAGTGACACAGCCATTGCAATCAATGCAGCGTTTGGTGTCACATAAGAATTTCATATCAGCCATAACTATGCGCTCCCATTACGCTGGTAAGATCTTACAAAGGGTCACTTTACTTTCCTGCATCAAGGTCACTGGGTCATAACCATAAGTCGTTGCAGTATTTGCCGCTTCACCAATTACATAAGGGTCAGCACCCTCTGGATATTTTGACCTGAGATCCTCGCCTTCAAATACTCCCCCAAAATGGAACGGCATAAAGGCCAGCCCTTTGTAGACACGAGGTGTAATCATGGCTTTCACTTTCACTCGCCCTTTGTCCGCCCCCTCGACCCAAACATCCTGTCCATCCACAATGCCTAGGTCATTGGCATCAGCAATATTGATTTCCACGAACATTTCTTGCTGCAATTTCGCAAGCCAAGGGTTTGATCGGGTTTCTTCACCCCCGCCCTCATACTCAACTAAGCGACCAGATGTGAGAATGATGGGGTAGTCTTTTACTGCATCAATATCCTGAATGGACTTGTACAAAGTAGGAAGACGGTAGATGTCTGCCTTGTCATCCCAAGTCGCATATTTAGGCAACAGGTCACGGCGCGGTGTATACAGCGGTTCACGGTGCAGCGGCACCTTATCTGGGAAGGTCCAGACAATTGCACGGGCTTTGGCGTTACCAAATGGGATACACCCGTGATTGATGGCGACACGCTGAATACCGCCAGACAAGTCTGTTTTCCAGTTTTTGCCTTCAGCAGCGGCCTTTTCTTCTGCAGTCAGATCATCCCACCAGCCGAGTTGCTTAAGCATCTTGTCAGTGAATTCAGGGTAACCGTCTTCCAGCTCACAACCCTTTGAATAGCTGTCAACCGCCAGCAAATTTTCACCTTCATACTCCACGCCAAAGCGTGCTCGGAAGTTACCGCCGCCGCGGGCGACTTCTTTCGACGTGTCATAGAGAATGTGCGTACCCGGATGTTTCATTTCCGGTGATCCCCAACAAGGCCATGGCAAACCATAAGTCTCACCATTAACCGGGCCACCTTCCGCTTCAAGTGACGTCTTATTGAAGGTATGCCAATTCTGCTGGTGCGTTTTCAAGCGCTCTGGGCTCTGGCCCGTATATCCGATCGTCCACATACCGCGGTTGAACTCGCGGGTGATATCTTCAACCAAAGGCTCGTCACCGTTCACTTTTATGTTCTTAAACAGTTGGTCTGAGAAGCCCAGTTTTTTGGAGAGTAAATACATGATGTTGTGATCAGGCTTAGAGTCAAACAGAGGCTCAACCACCTTGTCACGCCATTGCAGTGAACGGTTAGAAGCCGTCACCGAACCATACGTCTCAAACTGTGTTGTTGTTGGCAGCAGATAAACACCGTCTTTACGATTGTTCATTACCGCAGCAACAGTTGGATAAGGGTCAACAATGACCATCATGTCCAATTGCTCCATCGCCTTTTGCATCTCTGGACCACGGGTCTGCGAGTTCACCGCATGCCCCCAATAAAACATGGCGCGGATATTGGCTTTCTGGGCAATTTTGTCCGGGTCCTCCAGCACGCCATCAATCCAGCGTGAAACTGGAATACCGCTGCTGTTCATTGGTTTAGAGCCATTGTATTCCGTTTGATCAAAACGTCCCTGAACCCAGTCATATTCCAGATCCCAGACTTTCGACCAATGCTTCCAGGCACCGTTAGACAAGCCGTAGTAACCCGGTAAGGTGTGGGATAAAACGCCAAGATCGGTGGCACCCTGCACGTTGTCGTGACCACGGAAAATATTCGCACCACCGCCTGATTTACCGATATTCCCCAGAGCAAGCTCCAGCACACAGTAAGCGCGGGTGTTATTATTACCTGTGGTGTGCTGCGTGCCACCCATACACCAAACCACACAGCCTGGGCGGTTTTCGGCAAGGATTTTCGCCGCCTGATACATGTCGTCACGTCCAACACCGGACACACGCTCTACTTCTTCAGGGTTCCATTTCGCGACTTCTTCACGGATTTCATCCATGCCGAAAACCCGCTGGTAAATGAACTCTTTGTCTTCCCAGTTGTTATCAAAGATGTGCCATAGCAGGCCCCAGATAAACGCAATATCGGTTCCCGGGCGGAGGGATACAAAGTGGTCGCCTTTCGCGGCAGTGCGGGTGCGACGTGGATCAGCCACAATAATCTTACAGCCGTTTTTCTCTTTCGCGATAAGGATATGCTGCATTGCAACAGGGTGCGCTTCGGCAGGGTTAGAGCCGACGAAAAGGATCGACTTACAATTATGCATGTCGTTAAAGGAGTTCGTCATCGCACCGTAGCCCCAAGTATTTGCCACACCCGCTACCGTGGTGGAGTGACAAATACGCGCCTGATGGTCAACATTATTGGTTCCCCAAAGCGATGCCATTTTACGGAACATGTATGCCTGTTCGTTGCTATGTTTAGCCGAACCTAGAAAATACACAGAATCCGGACCGTCCTGCTTGCGGATTTCCATACACTTGTCGCCAATTTCATTAATGGCGGTGTCCCAGCTAATTTTCTGCCACTTGCCATCCACCAGCTTCATTGGGTATTTGAGGCGACGTTCACCATGGCCATGTTCACGCAGTGCAGCCCCTTTGGCACAGTGACCACCGGCATTGAATGGGTGGTCAAACGCAGCCTCTTGGCCTGTCCAGACACCATCCTGTACTTCTGCATACACGCCACAACCCACTGAACAGTGAGAACAAATCGTGCGTTTTTGTTCAACTGGTTTGTTAGGATCAGCGTCTTTCGCTGCGGCTTTTTTCATCATGCCCGGCGCAAACATCCCTGCCGCTGCAATACCACCTGCGGTAGCCAACGTAGAGTTACGCATAAAGGTACGACGGGAAACACCCAGTTGCTTTTCGTCCTTGCTGACGGTGTCAGACCGTTTCGTCAGTTTCATCATCTCACTCCATCAGCCAGGTTAGAGGGAATCGTAGTAATCGCGAACATGTTGCGTTTCACGATAGCCCGAGGTGTTTTCCTGTTCCGGCTTAGCCACTGTCACTTCCGCTTGAGCCGCTCCACTAACCACTGTGGTGGCCGCTCCAGCTGCTGCGGCAACACCTAATCCCTTAAGGAACTGGCGGCGCGCTTCATTTGGCTTGCCCGTCTCTTTTTGGTTTTCTGACATCACATTGCTCCTTGTACTTTTTATCAGCGCTTCAGTCCGCTTTCTGCCAGGCGGAATTACCAAGGACGCTGGGTAAAACTTATTTTTTCTATCGTTAAGAACTGTTTCGCGAGTGCAGCAACAGAGGAGTAAAATACTGCTGCATTCGCACGAATCACGTCGTCACACAATCGCTCAAACCATGGCGCAATATGACGGTTGAAAAAAGCCTTTTGGCTTTCTGTATCCTCTTCATCCACCAGCATCGCCATCACTTCCAGCAATGCGGCGATATGATCTTCCGGCTCTTTGGTTTCTTCCTGACGCTCAAACCCCAATCGGCGTAAGTCCTGACGAAGGTGTGCCAGCGGCAGCTCCATCAAAGATCCGGTGAGATACCAGGAACCGAATGGCACCACCTCTCCACGCCCGACACCGATAAACAACTGTTGATACTCATCGGCCGCCTGCATAGGTTTGGTTTTACTTGCGGACAGCTTGAGAACAGACCAGGCCGCAGCCATGCCAGTATCTTCGTCGCCTTCCACTTCCAGTGTCGCCAGCCAGTTCAGCACATCCTGATCAGGTGCCTGTCTGAATAGGTGCGCCAGAAGGTGATAGATGTTGAGGCGAATTTCGTTTTCTTCACGGGTGACATCTTCCACGTTGATGATTTCCTGCATTGCCATTCGTCCCTCCTAAACCTTCATCTGTTTCTCTGGGTTGCTGATCATTGTTTCAGCGACAATGTCGCGAACCCGGCAGTCTTCGCACATCGAGAGACGTTTGATGGCGTCACCTTCAAAGTGACTGTGGTTTTGCAGTTTTTCTATCAGCATGTTCACCATGGAAACCGGCGCAAATGGCTTACCGCAACTGGTGCACTTCGCCGCTTCCTCTTCATATAGGGTTTCTCTTTGTTGACGCGTTTCGGTGTCCCAGTTGTAGCGGGGTTCAAGCGTGATGACAGATTCAGGGCAGCTTGTTTCACACAGCCCACATTGCACACAGTCCTGCTCACGGAATGTCATTCCCGGATGGGAGCCTATCGCTAGGAGTGCATCAGTCGGACACACGGCCACACACCCCATACAAAGGGTACACTCGTCAGTTTTCACGTTGACGCGACCATATGGCGCATTTTGAGGAACCAATGATGCGGTGAGAGTTTGAGCCGATTGCGCAGATAGTAAGTCCAATGCTTGGCACAGTTTTTCACGCTTGGTACCCGTCAGTTTTTCCGGATGTGTCATCAGCGCGTTGCTGTATTGGGTCAGCGAGGAAAAAGTGTCCAGTGCTTTTAAGGCAATGCGATCCCGCTCAATGTTGAGGTCGCTGAGGAATGAAGAAGCAACCAATAGTTCCTGTTCCAGCACGTGGCGTGTTTTGGCGTGCAGATTTGGGGCCATCGCTAAAATTACCTGTGAAGCACCGTAAACCAATGCATTCAACCAAGTGTCTAAACCCACTGAGGCCAACTCCTCCAATCGCACTGGAATCGTATTGTTAGGCAGCGACGACATAGCTGCGACCAAGGTATCTTCATCCGCTTCCGCGTAAAAAAGAATCGCTGGCACTTCGCCCCCCTGCTGGCGGTAGCGTTGAATCAGGTCAAACACAAAGTGCTGGGTATTTTCCGGATCTGGCAATGCATAGCTGATGGCTTCTGTCGGACACGCGGTCGCGCACGATCCCATACCTTGGCAAAGGTAAGGATTGATGGTGATAGTCTGCTCGATAGAACTTAACGCGTCTGCCGGACAGGTATCGATGCAACGGGTGCAGCCCTCCAATCCACGAGAAACATGGGCGCAGCGCTCATTGTCTAAACGGAAGAATTTCGGTTTGTCGAACGTCCCAACGGTTTCTATCACCACTTCCGAGGCATCGGCAGCCGTTACCAAGCCGCGCCCAACAGCGTGATAACCCAAAGGTGGCAGTTGCGCTGCGTGAATACCTTTTTCAGTGAGGTCAACAATAAGGTCAAAATACTCACGCCCGAAAGCAATTTGCGCCAGATTCTGCAGAGCGCCATTGCGGGTTAGCGTCACTAGGAAAGACCCGAGAAAGCCATCAATCTTAACGTCACTGCTAAAGAACAATGTCATTCCTTCAGCAGGGTTTGAAAGCGTGGCCCCCGCTTCATTGCACAGCAGCACAATACGGTCACGTATATCATCTGCGATTGATTGACTGAATGAAGAAAGTGAAGAGGCGTTTCCCACGACGAGCGCAAGCCCACGGCTTTCAAAACTCACCGTGGGCGGGATTAAGTTTCCTAACGTGACTGTGCTTCTAAGCGCATGCAGCCTAGCCAATCCATTGGTATCTGTTTGATTTTCAAGATACTGATTGAGTGTTGTTATGTTATTTTCCGTCGACATATGCTCAATTGCTGTAGTTTGTGTAGCCATAGATACCTGCGTTCCTAGCCGGCAAACGGCGTTACTCTGTTTCATGCGATAGTTCTTCAAGGCTGGCATCACGCCGTTTAGCTTTACTGAACAGAGGCTTAGCTACGTCTTCAAGTAAGACTCTTCTGGTGCAGCAAGTAACGAACCAGAATTGAAGGAAGAAAAATGACCTAAACGGAGTCAGGATCCGTCCGAATTCTTATCCACACTTTCATTTGGGACATTTTGTCCCAGCGGATAGGACAAATTGTCCCCTGATTCTTCATGGGTACTTTTTGTCTCACTTTCTTTAAGCGAGTTGAGACTCTCTTCATTAACCGTTTGATCAGCCGAGGTTTCTGGCAGATTTTCCTGTTCATCCTGAGTGGCCTCTTCAAGCTTTTCCTTGGTCCATTTTCTGAGAGAAGCAGCAACGTCAGCCGCGAGGTTTGGCGTATTCGAATAATCAAGGTCGTATTCATTCATGCCATCCAACACATTGTAAGCCTCACTATGAAATAACTTTCTCAGGGCGGCTTTTTTCACTTCTGACGCGACGCCTTTCGCCAAGAATACCGAGGCTGAATCACCCGCCTTTAGTTGCTCTACGTCTTCCATAGAAGGGGCTTCGTCTTCCAACGAATCGTCTTGAAGGGATAGCTCGTCTCCCTCCATTTCAGGTGTTTCTGGAGCAAGGTTTTCTTCTGTTAATTCATCAGTGTTTTCACTTTGTGTCTCTTGCTTGCGCTTTGACCAACGATTTAGAAAAGACTCAGTTGCCACTTGCCCTCCCCGCGCCTCTGCGCTTTTTCTTACGTACTTCGAGAAGCTCGCCGTGGCGACCAATGAAAGCCTCCATCCATGCCTGTACCGCAAGTGGCATCGAAATGGACAGCACCAGATCGTCACCATCCATAAAGCTTGCTGCGTGAGTTTGAGAGGCTGTCACCTGAAGCGGTTTGAGAGCCTCATCGTCTTCGACTTCAAAAATGAAAAAGAGGTGTGGGTCGCGGGAGCTGAGATTAAATCGATAGTCTGTTCGTTCGTCTTTAAACAGCTCCAAAGGAAGGGAAATCTGGGTGTCTGAACACTCTTCTTCAGTATGAGGCAGGTTTAGGTTCACAATAGACCAACGCCTGGTTTTCCAGCGGCCCACATCGACTTCCATTGCTTCAAGGTCAAATTGCATTAGCCAATATTGAGGGTCTTTTATCGTTTTCGTCACACAACACTCCTTGTGGATCCAGGCTTCAAAATCACTATCGGTGGTTCCGAGAAGTCTGGTTTTCTAACCCCATAAAGCAAAACACATACCATAGCCCCGATGACCCTGCGTGATTGGAACGGGAATTGCTACCTTTACTGATGCCCCAATGACATTCAGTTTTTGTGTCTCTAACACACCCAAAAGGAAGCCGGGTAAATGACCCAACCAAAAATTATCCAAACCCAGACCGACATCCCTCAAACGATTGATGTCACTGTGTTCGACGAATACGGCGAGCAAATGACCAAGCAGATTGCCTGTGAACGCGCCCTGACGGTTTATCTGAATTGGAAGGAGATCGTGACCCTGATGACATTGGGTGCCCGCCCAGATATGCTGGTATTGGGCTACCTCAAAAACCAAGAATTGATTAATGATGCTGACGCGCTAGATTCAGTGATCATAGACTGGGAAACCCAATCTGCTGCTGTGGTCACGGCAGAGCAAAATGAAGATATTGACGAGACGCTTTCCAAGAAAACCGTCACGTCGGGATGCGGTCAGGGCACCATGTTTGGCAACGTGATGAAAAAGCTCGAAGACCTGAAACTACCAGAACACCGCATTACCCAGTCTTCCCTGTATGGCCTGCTGGAAGCGCTCACTCATCACAATGACACTTATAAAGCAGCAGGTGCAGTGCATGGTTGTGCGGTGTGCAAAGGCACGGAAATTCTCTCTTTCGTTGAGGATATTGGTCGCCACAATGCCGTGGATACCTTGTCTGGCGAAATGTGGTTGAAAGGCGAAACTGGCGAAGACAAAATTTTCTACACCACAGGTCGCCTGACTTCAGAGATGGTGATTAAGGTGGCGCAAATGGGTATACCCGTGCTGCTATCACGCTCGGGCGTGACCCAGATGGGTTATGACCTTGCCCAACAGCTTGGTATAACCATGATTGCCCGCGCCAAAGGCCACCGTTTTCAAGTGTTCAATGGCGCCAAGAACATCGAATTCGATGTGAAAGGTGAATCCAATGAGTGATTTCCCGGAGTTCATGAATGCCCGACAGGTAGCAGAATACCTCGATCTGAATGAAAAGAAGGTCTACAGCCTGGCCAATGACGGCGTGCTTCCGGCCACCAAGGTCACGGGCAAATGGCTGTTTCCCAGAAGCTTACTTGACCGTTGGTTACTGGAGTCCAGCCACAACGGTGTATTCAGCGACAGACTTCTGATTGCAGGTTCTGACGACCCTTTGCTGCAACATATTGTGAGCAAAATGGCGAACGCATTGGGCAGTACAGCGTTGGTGGGCTACACCGCCACAGGCACCAAACAGGGTTTGTCGATGCTGGAGAAAGGTCATGTCGATATCTGCGCGATTCACTGGGGAAATGCCGAAGAGGCCAAGCTCCGTCACCCTGCACTTGTCCAACAATATGCAGGACACAAAAACTGGGTGTTGCTCCATGCTTTTGAGCGCCAACAAGGTTTGATTATTCGCCCTGAACTGGCTGAGGAATTGAACGACCCGCATCATTTCACTGGTAAGGAATGGCGATGGGCTGGCCGTCAGGACGGCGCAGGCAGCGCAAGAGCGATGGAAGAATGGCTATTCAGAAACGGGATCACCACTGACATGCTCAATACGGTCACGGTTTGTCTGAATGAACGGGAATTGGGCTCTGCGATTGCCCGAGGAACAGCAGACATTGGGTTTGGAAGCCAAAGTGCCGCGGGAGAATTTGGCCTCGCTTTTCATCCCATTGCCAATGAGGCCTTTGAACTGGTCATCCCGAAAAACATCTATTTCCGCTCCTTGGTTCAACAGCTGATGCAACATCTGGATGACGAGGAAATCGTCAATCAGAGCGAGCAGTTCGGCGGTTACAACCTTCAACATGCAGGCAAGCAAATGTGGGCAGCTGGCTAAACGCCAGCCTTATTCCATTACCTGCAGCGAAGTAATTTCATCATCGGTCTGAATCTTCTCACGCAGATAAAGCGTGAAAGTGGTGCCCTCGCCAAGTTCGGATTCCACTTTAATCTCTCCACCCAACCCACTGACGATGCCATGAGTTACCGCAAGCCCTAGCCCAGTGCCCGATCGGCGCGTAGTGAAGAACGGATCGAAAATCTTGGTAAGGTTTTCGTTCGCAATACCGCAGCCGAAGTCCTGCACAGAAATAGTCGCCCCCATCGGTTTGCCGTTTTCATCCAACCAATCAGAAGAACGCACCACCAACTTTCCTCTGTCATTCATGGCATGGACACCATTCATCTGTAGGTTAACCAGTACCTGTAAAAGCTGATGACGATTAATCTCCACACAACATTTGGCGTTGAGCTCTGTCACTACTTCTACATCGGATTTTTTTGTCCCGGAGCGAACTAGCGTAACACTTTCTTCAATCACCGGATTAACGTGCTGCCAAGTGATCTCATCCTGTACCCCACCCTGACGGCTGTACTGCAGCAGGCTTCGGGTAATATTACGGATACGATCAATCTGCTCCAAGACCGCACTCATTTCTTCTGATACCAGCGTGGCGTCTTTACCCAGTTCATATTCCATCAGTTCAATGTTGCCAAGAATTACTGCGGTTGGGTTATTGATTTCATGAGCAATCCCTGCAGTCAGTTCCCCTAACGCAGCAAGCTTTTCATTCAACAGCAGCTTGCTGCGGGTTTGCTCCAGTAAGAAAATATTCCGGCGAAGCTCTTCGGTAGTTTCGTGAAGGCTTGCAGTACGCTCTTTGACTTTGTCTTCAAGCTCCAATGCATTCTGCCGGATGTCCTCATTTTGCTGCTTAAGTTGGTCGAGCATAGTATCGAACTGCCGAGCGAGTATTGCGAGTTCATGTTGTGGGTCCAAACCCAACTTACCAATACGCGCATCCTGATCGAACCGGACTAAACGCACGACACGGTGAATGCGCTCAATGGGCCTAAACAGGTCTTTCGCGCCGCGGTAAACCAAAAGCCCCGTCACAAATAAAGTCGCAAGAATGCCAAAGCTGAGTTCTACGAGATTAGTGAGATAACGGGAGATCAGCGGCCATTCAAGATAACCCGTGTAAAGCATGCCTATCACCCGATTATTAAAGTCTCTGATTGGCTTGTATGCTGAGATATACCAAGCATCGTAAACATAAGCTCGGTTCACCCACACATCACCGTTTTCGAGCACCGACTTTCGCACTTCGTCCGAAACCCGGGTACCAATAGCACGACCAAACTTGTTCTCAGAGTCGAGCGGCACATTGGTACTGACGCGGATATCATCCATAAACAGCGTCACTGTCCCAACACTAGCATCAGGTAGTGTACCGTCGGGAAAAACCAGATCGCGGATCCTATCCACTAACTCGGTACTGTTGTTCAGCAGAATGCCGCCATCGATGATCCACTCAAGCTCTCCTTCTTCGTTAAATAATGGTAAGAGGCTTCGGCTGATTAACCCACGCGACTCTATCACCTGTTCATTCAGTAAGGGGATTTCTGCACGCGCTGAGAGCTCGGAGGTAATGGATTCAAGTTCAATATCAGACATGACTTGAAAAAAGGTTCGCTCACGGCCTTCAAGTAAAGGCCTGCGTAGAGTGTGAGGGAGTCGATCTATCTCAGAAGCTGGGTAGACTGCCAGAAAGTCCACATCATATTTCGCCGCTCTAGATTGGGCCCAGGAGAAGATGTGTTCCGGCTCGCGTTCAATCTGTATCTGAAAGTCGTAGGAACCTGCAATGGCGTTCAAATGCAATCGCTGTTCCCGCTGCAAGACTTCCATACTATTACTGGCAACCGCAAGGTCTGCATTCACGCCCGCTAACGCGCTTTTCCAGGAGTACGCCAAGGTCCAATACATGGTGAGCGCAATCAGTGCAAGCAAAGTAATAATGATAGGAACAGATGTCAGCACCAAGAGGCGGTAGCGCACCATAGTACGAAAACGCTGTCGCCATTTATTGAGACGATTCATCCTTAATGCTCCACCATGTTAATCGTCATTCCACTCTTTAAATTTACGCTCTAGGGTTTTTCGTGCCACACCAAGTTGTCGCGCAGCCGCAGATTTATTTCCTTCGTGAGCATCGACGACTTTTTCGATGTGCGCGCGTTCTACGTCTTTTAATTGCCATTCTTGCGGATAACCATCCTCACAGGCAGTCACAACTTGGGATTCTCCTCCGGAGGTGGCTTTTAGCAATTCTCCGTCACTCCAGTGTTGGGGATCTGGCTTGCCCAGCAGTACCGCCCTTTCAACGGTATTTTTAAGCTCACGAATGTTGCCCGGCCACTCATAGCCTTGCATTGCGGTTAATTCTTCCGCTGACCACACCACAGGTTTCAATCCCATTTCCCGCGAAAGTGATTCGGAGAAATGATTGAGCAACAAACCAATATCTTCAGTGCGTTCTCTAAGCGGAGGTAATTCAACGGAAAGTACATTCAGGCGGTAGTAGAGATCTTTGCGGAATCGACCTGCGTTCACTTCTTCCTGTAAGTTTCGGTTAGTCGCCGCAACGATACGTACATCCACCTGCACTTCCCGCTCTGCGCCGACGGGGCGAATAGTCTTTTGTTCAAGAGTCCGAAGCAGTGAAGCCTGCATCGGCAGTGGCATTTCACCAATTTCATCAAGGAAAAGTGTACCTTTGTCAGCCACACGGAAAAGGCCATCTTTGCTCTTGCGTGCGCCGGTAAAGGCACCGGAAACATGACCGAATAGCTCACTTTCCAAAAGCTCCGGCGCTATAGCACCGCAGTTTAAAGGAACAAATGGGCCACTGCGTCCGCTCAATGAGTGCAAAGCACGAGCCACTAACTCTTTACCAGTTCCTGACTCCCCTTCAATCAACACTGCAGCGGGCGAAGGAGCAAGGCGGGAGACCATTTCACGCATAGCGAGGGTTTTGGGTGCTTCGCCAATAATGTCGACAGGGAAAGAGCGGGCGACATCACGTTGCAGGGCGACATTACGCCTTTCCATCATGCGTTTATCGAGGCAGCGCTGCACAGATTGCAGCATTTGTTCAAGGTTGAAGGGTTTGAGAATGAAGTCTGATGCTCCTGCACGCAGTGCTTTAATAGCCGTTTCCATTTCGGCATAACCTGTCATGAAAATGATGTCGCTGCGTCTTTCATCATCGGTGAAGGCTTCATGCCAATCAATACCTGACCGCCCGGGAAGATTAATATCAACGATCAGTAAATCGAAATAGTTACGTTGCCGCAGCGCTTCAGCTTCTTCCAACGAAGATGCTGTTTCCACCTGAGTGAGCTTCTTTGACAGCGCTTTATTCAAGATTGCGCGCATGCCAGGTTCGTCATCAACGACCAGCGCGGAGAAACCGAATTGCTGTAATGCGTCCTTCATTCAGTCTAAAGCCTTCATGTTTTAGGGTCTGTTGACCTTTGGTGGTTGAATTTTGTTCTAGCCATAAGCGTTTTAGACGCGGCGAGGTGTGTGCCGCCTAGTCATTCTAAGCAAATACACCTCAACAAAGCATAAAACCCCCACAAACTGCTACAAAAACCATCACCAAAGTTCAACAGACCCTAGAGAGTTTCATCATACATAGGACATTTTGACTCAGTCCAACAAAGCCTTAAATGGATTATGTATATAAAGTCGGTCATCAGATCGAAAAATTGTGACAAACCTATTTAATTTTCAATAATTTATACGCTTAAGTGCCTAAGGGAAATTTTTGGCATTTTTGTTGCTTTGTCCAATATACCTAAGCAGGTTAAGCGAAACCTACATAACAAAAAAGCAATCAAATGTCAGGAAGACAGAATGAAATTCAATAAAAACCATAAACTTTTTGCGCTTATTACATTATTAACCTTTTCCGTAACGGCAAATGCCGCGGAGCTTATTAGGCTGGCAACCACGACCAGTACCTACCACTCAGGTTTGTTAGATTATCTTTTGCCCGAATTCAAGAAAGACACCGGGTATGAAGTACAGATCCTTGCAGCAGGCACAGGTAAAGCACTCAAAATGGGTGAAAATGGAGACGTAGATTTGGTGATGACACATGCGCCAAATGCAGAAGCCAGGTTCGTGGGAAATGGCTTTGGGGTACTTCCAAGAGGCCTGATGTACAACGACTTTGTTCTAGTGGGGCCGAAAACTGATCCTGCCAATGTGAAAGAGAACAATGATGTTGCGGAAGCGCTGAAAAAAGTGGCAGCAGCCAATGCAGACTTCATTTCACGCGGTGACGACTCAGGCACCAACAAAAAGGAATTACTCCTTTGGGAAGCAGCTGGCCAACGACCAGAGTTTGGCGCCTACAAAGCTGTTGGTCAGGGTATGGGGCCAACTCTAACTATGGCAAACGAAATGCAAGGTTACACGCTGACTGACAGAGGTACTTGGTTGGCGTATCAGAGTAAATTGGATTTGGAAGTGTTGGTGGAAGGCGACAAGCGTCTGTTCAACCCTTACCAAGTGATTTTGATTAACCCAGGTCGCTACCCAGACATGAACTATGAAGGTGCAAAAGTCTTCAGTGATTGGCTTATCAACCCAAAAGCACAAGCGATGATCAACGATTTTAAAGTGAATGGTCAGCAACTGTTTGTGGCGGACGCGGGCTGATGGATATGCTGGAAACAACCCGACAGGCCGCTGCCTTGCTGTTTAGCGGCGATACAACACTATGGGGCATTGTCGGAGTATCGTTTTCAGTGTCACTGTTTGCAATTGGGTTGGTGATTTTGCCAGCTCTTTTGATCAGCTTTGCTCTCGCTTATTGGGATATCCCCGGCAAATGGATAGTATTGTCACTGGTTAACACCCTCCAATCCGTCCCCACCGTCGTCATCGGACTATTGCTTTACATGTTGCTTTCCCGGGCCGGCCCCATGGGCGACTGGAAAATGCTATTCACTCAAAAGGCGATGATCCTGGGACAGATTTTGATCGCCATGCCGATCTTGATTGCCTTGATGCATGCAGCCTTTCAGAACAGCGACCGTCGTGCCTGGGAAACAGCCTATACACTGGGCGCTTCGATCCCCCGCGCCATGCTGACACTGATGTGGGAAATCCGATTCCCATTGTTAGCAGCGATCATCACTGCTTTCAGCCGCATCATCACAGAAGTCGGCTGCTCCATGATGGTTGGCGGCAATATTTTGAATTATACGCGAAACATCCCAACCGCCATTGCGTTGGAAACGTCTAAAGGGGCATTCGCCCAAGGCGTTGCGTTGGGCATGGTTTTATTGATCCTCGCGCTCACGATGAACTTCTTCATTAGTTATGCGCGTGGCAACGGTCACCTGAGAACGAGTTAGGGGCAAGGATGAGTCAGATAATTTTGGAAGCCTGCGACTTGTCGGTGAAATATAAGCATCGACTTCTGTTTCACATTCCATCGCTGAAAATCACTCCCGGCGATGCTATCTACCTCACCGGGCAAAATGGCATCGGGAAAACCTCCCTGCTCAAAGTGCTGGCAGGTATCCAAAAACCCACCAGCGGCGGCCTGAATCTCAGGAGTCCTTCTTTGATGCAACGTTTGGCAGGGTTTGCCGGACAAAGTGGTGTCATCTACATGCATCAGGCCGCTTACCTTTTTGACGGGACAGTGGCAGATAACGTCGCTTACGGCCTGAAAGGTAAGCATTTCTGTCAAAGAACCTGTCGCCAGCTTACAATGCAAGCCTTACGAATGATTGGGCTTGAAAGCCTCAGCCGAGAGCATATCTCTGTGCTTTCCGGCGGAGAAAAACAAAAAGTCGCTATGGCTCGTGCTTGGGCACTGAACCCTTCTATTCTTTTGATGGATGAGTCATGTGCCAACCTTGACCCTGATGCTATCGAAGCGCAGAAGGTCATGGTCGAAGATCTGCTAGATCGTGGCTCAAGCTTAGTGATCACCAGCCATCATTCAAATTCGCTAACCGCTTGCTGCAATCAGCACTGGTTGATCGAGAACCAGAGATTGATTCATAAGCCAAAACTCAACTTAATCAACGAGGATAACCATGCAGCCGCTTCCTGAAACCACGTGGGTCATTCTTGCCGGCGGACAAGCCCGCCGCATGGGCGGAAAAGACAAGGGCCTTGTAAGCCTGAATAACAAACCCCTCATCGATTATGTTCATGACCGCCTCAGCGAACAAGGTGCGAATGTTGCCGTCAACGCTAACCGTAATCAGGAAACCTACGCAAAATATGGGCAGGTTTTCAGTGATGTCTTTGAAGGCTTTCCTGGGCCCTTAGGCGGTATTCATGCCGCGATGGCGCAATTGGACAGTGAATGGTATGGTTTTGTCCCGTGCGACTGCCCTAACCTGCCCCATAACCTGCTGGAAAAGATGTACCAATCTATTTCTGATGATACCGAGATTGTTGTCGCCCATGACGGGGAGTCGGTGCAGCCTGTCGTGACCATGTATAAGAGCAGTGTATTTGAGCGACTGGAAAATTTTCTCAATAACGGTGACCGTAAAATCGTTTTGCTTTACGACATTTGCAAGACAGCATTCGTTGACTTCAGTGATGAACATGATGCGTTCATCAACCTGAACACACCCGACGAGCTGGAAAAATTCGGGGCACTTTCATGAGTCTCTCCAACTGTTCCTTACCTGTACTTGGGTTTGCGGCCTTCAGTGGTACAGGTAAAACCACCCTGCTTGAAAAACTCATTCCGCAGTTGGTGGAATCAGGTGTGCGAATTGCGATGGTGAAGCATGCACACCACGAGTTTGACGTCGATAAGCCGGGTAAAGACAGTTATCGCCTCAGAAAAGCAGGCGCATCCCAAATGCTAATCAGCTCGCGTTATCGCAATGCTTTGATGACAGAAACACCGGAAGAAGAATATTCCCTCAACCAACTTCTCGGCCGCCTTGACCAAAACCTCGCCGACCTTGTTCTGGTTGAAGGCTTTAAGCACGAGAACTTCCCGAAAATCGAACTTCGCCGCGACGAACTCGCAAAGCAATGGCTATACAAAGAAGACAAGAACATTATTGCCATTGCCTGCGACAGTAACCCTGATTCGGATTTACCAGCACTCGACATCAATGATGTACCGGCAATTTGCGGCTTCATTCTGCTCTGGATGGAAGGTCACAAAGCACAAACGGCCACCTGTGATTCCCTCTCCCCCACGATGCTTTCCGTAGATGCCGGAAGGGATAAGATTCTAGCAGCCATTAACGAGCCGGGGACTATCGAAGTTCATCCGCTCGAGTCTCTACCTGGGCGGGTTCTGTCGGAAGATGTTATCGCTCCTGTCAATGTCCCTTCCAGCACCAACTCAGCCATGGACGGTTTCGCGATTCGTAGTGATGATTTAGAGCGCGACAGCTATCAAATCTTAGGCGAAATTTATGCAGGTCATGGTCTTGGCATACCACTGCAAAAAGGCGAGTGTGTCCGCATCATGACAGGCGCGCCTGTTCCCACAGGCGCTGACACTGTCGTGATGCGTGAACAAGCGACGATGGAAGGCGATCTGGTGATATTCGATACCCGAAAAGGTGCCATTCGTCCCGGGCAAAATGTGCGTCAGGCAGGGGAAGACCTTAAAAAAGGTACGGCAGTGTTTAATGCAGGCACCCGCCTAAATGCCGCATCAGTAGGTATGATGGCATCACTGGGTTTCGTTGAAGCCAAGTGCTATAAGCCTCTCACCGTTGCTCTGTTTTCAACCGGTGATGAAGTGCAGGCACCCGGAACTCCTGCCAAAGAAAGCTGCATCTATGATGCTAATCGTTTTACGGTTCGCAGTATGTTGGGAAACCTCGGTTGCCAGATTCTTGATTTGGGCATTATCGAAGACAGTGAGGAAGCACTGACAAACACACTGACCACGGCAATGGAAAAAGCCGATTTGGTGATTTCTTCTGGTGGAGTATCAGTCGGTGATGTGGACTATATCAAGAACGTACTGGATGCCTTGGGTGACATTAACTTCTGGCGTGTAAATATGCGTCCTGGTAGACCTCTCGCCTTTGGTAAGTTAGGTAACACACCTTTCTTTGGCTTACCTGGTAATCCGGTAGCCGTTATGGTGACCTTCCTTCAGTTTGTAGAACCGGCCATTCGTAAAATGCAGGGGGATATTCACTGGCAGCCCCAATGTTTCTCTGCATTAACCCAAGAGAAAATTCGGTCCCGACTTGGCCGCACAGAGTATACCCGCGGTGTTTATTCCATCAGCGCCAATGGCCAGATTGAAGTGCGTTCAACAGGTTCTCAAGGCTCAGGCATTTTACGTTCGATGCATGAAGCGAATTGCCTGATTGAGGTGTCGCCGGAAGTAGAAAGCGCAGAAGTGGGTGATCGCGTTAATATTATTCCTCTCGCCTCAAGGCTCTAACTCACCCCCTAAACAAAAATGCCGCTGAATTCAGCGGCATTTTTTATTCAACTCTGGTTTGTAGACGTCCAGATTACTTACCCAGCGCCTCTTTATAGTGCACCCGGCACACCGACACATATCTGTCGTTGCCACCGATGACCACTTGATCACCATCTGCAATGGCATTGCCTTCTGCGTCAGTGCGGATCACCATATTCGCTTTACGGCCACAATGACAAATGGTCTTTAACTCAACCAACTTGTCTGCCCATGCCAACAGGTATTTCGCCCCTTCAAACAGCTCACCACGGAAGTCGGTACGCAGGCCATAACAAAGCACAGGAATACGCAATTTATCTACTACTTCCGTGATTTGATATACCTGCTTTTCGGTCAGGAACTGACACTCATCAATCAGCAGGCAATCGACCTTGTTATTGGCGTTAATATCGCAAACCGTCGCGTAGATATCGTCTTTCGGCGTGTAGAGTTGCGCTTCCGCCTGAAGACCAATTCGAGAGCTGACTTTACCCACACCGTAACGGTCATCGATTGCAGCCGTAAAAATCAGCGGGTTCATACCGCGTTCCTGATAGTTGAACGAGGACTGCAAAAGCGTGGTGGATTTACCAGCGTTCATCGCAGAGTAATAGAAGTACAGCTGGGCCATGGAGTTCTCCCGAAATTAAGACTGACGAATGCTACCGAAAAATAGGGAATGGTAAAAGCGGCGTAAAGCGCGTTACAGGAAAAAAGCCCCCGAAATTGGAGGCCCAGAGAAGAGGTTATGCCAGCTTACCCGGCCGACGTGATATCCAGCCAAATAGCGTACACACCACCACAAAAACACACATCCCTGCCAACAGGGAAATGCTCAGTGAATCGGTGAAGCCCAAAACCAGATAAGAAATGGCAGCAACAACTGCGCCCCCTAGGGCGTATGGTAGCTGGGTCGCTACGTGGTCGATGTGACCACAGCGCGCCCCCGTTGAAGACAAAATGGTGGTATCAGAAATTGGTGAACAGTGGTCACCGAATACTGCACCCGCCAAAACCGCAGACAACATAGGCAGCATCAGCGCGATATCTGTTGCCCCTGCAAGGTCACCCGCGATTGGTAGCATGATACCGAACGTCCCCCAGGATGTACCTGTTGAAAATGCCATTGCCGCTGACAAAAGGAACAGCAGCACTGGCAGCAGTTGCGTTGGCAGATTGCCCTGGATCAGAGTCGAGAGGAATTTACCGGTGGCCATGTCACCGATAACACCGCCGATTGACCAAGCAAAGAAAAGGATCAGGATGGCACCGAACATAGATTTCGCACCAATCCAAGTGGTACGAGCAATATCAGAGGCTGCCAGACCTTGTTTAGCCACAGTGATCAATGCAGAAAGCAAGCCCATCACACCACCGTATAGCAGCGACATGCCTACATCTGTGTTCTCAAACGCGCCCAGTACAGAGAAAGCTTTACCGTCTGCTTCCAGCGCCTGTGCACCTGAGTAAACCATCCAAGACATGGTCGCCACGATAAGGACGATAATCGGCACAACCAGATCAGATACTCGACCTTTTTCGCTTTCTTCAATACCAAGCTCATCATCAATCGGTTCATGGCCGCTTTCTTCATCACCCAAACGGCTCCCAGTTGATGCCTGATATTCAAAGCGGCGCATTGGACCCACATCCATCTGGAACCAAGCGACAGCGAACACCATCAACAGTGCAAACACAGCGTAGAAGTTCATTGGAATCATGTGTGCGAATGCGCTGAGCGGACTGTATTCTGTCACGCCATGGCTGACCAGAATACCGCCAATCACAGTGATGATGTAAGCACCCCAACTTGAAGCGGGCATAATGACACACATTGGCGCCGCAGTTGAATCGAGAATATATGCCAGTTTTGCTCGGGATACATGGAAACGGTCAGTGACCGGGCGACTGATTGCACCCACAGCCAGACTGTTGAAATAATCGTCCACAAAGATGAATACACCAAGGAAAGCTGCCAACAGTTTCGCGCCGCGTTTACTTTTTACCCGACTCTGCGCCCACTCTGCAAACGCACGAGTACCACCGGAAAGTGTCAACAACGCAGTAATTGCACCCAACAATAGGAGAAAGGCAACGATACTCATATTCCACGAGTTAACACTGCCATCAGAAACAAACAACCCCTTAATCAGGTTGCCGAGATAAGAAGCAGTGCCGATGGCAGAAAAATCATTGAGAAACAATGCGCCGGAAAAGATACCCAATCCAAGAGACAATAAGACACGACGGGTCACAACCGCGAGTCCCAACGCCAACACGGCGGGGAGCAAAGAAAGAGAAGAAGAAGAAAAATCGACTAAATTCATGATCTCTGTATCAACCTATTCGGTTGGAGATCTACTGCAGAAATGGAAAACCAGACTGAATGAAGACAACGGTTATACACATCATTAAACACTACAGTAGCGCTCCATAGTTAAATCCCATTACTATGGCAGTGTTGTGCCTTTTCGGTCACAACCCCAGCAGAGTCCCTGATAAATGACATTCTGCTTCGGCGCTATCTCCTTTCATTTATCCTCACTGGCATCACCCTAAGACAAACTAATGATAAACCGCGCACCTCTACGTGTATCAAACTCAAACAACTTTATACGATCAACGGTTCTCGCACCGATATATACACATAAAGTAGGCCCGTTTGAGCAAAAAGCTAGCGTATTTTATGTAACAATGGTCTATTTGCAATACAAAGATAAAAATTTTTACACACTAAGCTCAAGATGGTTACAAACTGGCCACATTTCACAATTTCGTTATTCTCTCCGCACATAAACTCTCACAAGTATGACGTGTTTATTGTACAGCCTACCGAAAAAGAAGGGATTTCCTATCAAATCTATGGGAGGTTTAATATTAGATTTGCACTTTAATTAAAATACATATCTAATATGCGCGAAGTTTATTTGTTAAATATTGCAAAGAATTATTTATTCTTGCTATTCTTAGTGAAGCAATAAAATATTACATAACGAGAGAATAGGACTGGCATAATGTCTGATGCACTAAAAGTATTGTTAAACCTGCGCAGCCTTCGTGCCGTTGCGCGTGAACTTACTCTGGAACAACTACAAGAAGCTCTGGAAAAACTACAAGCAGTCGTTAGTGAGCGTGAGGAAGCTGAAGCTGAAGCACGTGAAGCTGAAAAAGAGCGTGTTGAGAAGCTTGAGAAATACCGCGAAATGCTTATCAAAGATGGTATTGATCCAGAAGAACTTTTGGCAACACTTGGCGGTACTAAGCCTAAATCTAAGCGTGCAGCGCGCCCAGCGAAGTACAAATATATAGATGTAGACGGTTCAGAGAAAACATGGACTGGTCAGGGTCGTACACCAAAAGTAATCAAAGATGCAATTGATGCTGGCGGTAAAGTAGAAGACTTCCTGATCTAATCGGGTAACGTCAGATACGAAGATAGAAAAATACCATTGAAAAAGGAGCAAATTGCTCCTTTTTTATGACTGTTGACAAATCTGTACGCTTCTAAGCACAAAGTACAACTGCGGCATACAAAAAAGAGCGTTAAACATGCGCTTTCTTTTTAGTACACTTCTCAGCCAAATTTAATACGATCAGCCAAGTGGCTCACTGCTAGCGCAAAGTAGTGAGAGCGATTCCACTTCATCAAGCTTTGATAATTACCATAGACCAAATAGCTACGACCATATTCATCATCAGGCTGAATTAACCAAGCTTTTAAATCGACATCTGGTAACGAAGCATTATTCATACGTCGTACGCCAAGTACTTGCCATTCAGCCAAAGTTTTTGCTTTCTCCTGACTTAAACCTGACAAACCTTTATCGAGGTTTTTAGGAACGATAACTTGGCGTCCCCAAGTATATTCATCATCCCATCCGGCATTTTTTAAATAGTTTGCAGATGAAGCAAATACATCTGGCTTCGAATTCCAGATATCTTTTCTACCATCATTATTCCCATCTGCGGCGAAGGAGATAAAGGAACTTGGCATGAACTGGCATTGACCCATGGCACCTGCCCAAGACCCTTTCATCTTACTAATGTCGATGTGACCTTCCTGCAATATTGTTAACGCTGAGAAAACTTCATTGCGGAAAAACGCTTCGCGTCGGCCGTCGTAGGCCATTGTAGATAGCGCTTCAATAACATTAAAGTTACCAGTGAATTTACCAAAGTTGCTTTCAACCCCCCACAGAGCAACTAAAAAACGGGGTTGAACGCCATATATTTCACTAATTCGTTTCAAGTCATCGTAATGCTCATCGTAAAGTTTACGTGCCTGAGCAACTTTCCAATCTGGAACTGCGCGTGGAATATACTCATCCAACGTTAAACGTTTCTCAGGCTGATTTCGATCTGCTTTAACCGCTCGCTCGCGATAAGTTAGGTTACTGAATGCAGCTTCAATCAATGCGACGTCATAACCCTTTTCGACACTCTCTTTTTTCAAACCTTCAACGTAACTGTCAAAACTCTGCTTTTCAGCCAATGCTGATGCAGACAAAGATAACGCAGCCCCAATGAGGATCCCAATTAATCCCTTACGCATAGCGCTCCTTTATAACTTGGTATTTTTTTGTCTAATGTGCTGCAGCGCTGCATCCGGTGCAGGTGGTAGCTGCAGGTAATATCCATCGTTCTTAAGGTTTTCACGTACTTTATTGATATTGGCAATCGCCAGTTTTTCGCGTTTGTCTAAGTTGACCATCATAACGAACCGTGGGTTCCCGAAAGTTTGTAACAATTGTTCAGGCACGTCTGAAAAATCATCCTTACTGCTTACGTAAAGATAGGTCGATTCCTTTTTCGTGCTCTTATAAATTGCGCAATACACCTTGTACCTCTCACTATTCATGCCAGTTTGCAGCAAACGTTTTTTCGCAGTTCCACATTTGGAGAAATGGCTTAGAAAATCGCAATGAAATCGGCGATTAAAGCAGCACAATCAGCGTTGGCGCTTGCCGCAAAGATGTCATGAATATACCATGCAGAACACTGTCTGATAATGCACGAAACCTGCTTTCTTCCTCCTGAAAATGGCAAACAAATTAAATTTGTCCGCCACCGGAAAAATTGGGTGACGAAAATTCACGTTAGTGTTGTCAAACCCAACAACACCGTGCCAGCTGGATAACTACCCGAATGACCAAAAATGCTGAACTCAAAGGCAGTTCATTTACACTTTCAGTGCTCCATTTAATGGATGACGACTTGGATAGCGCGATGCAAGTGCTGTCTGACAAAGTCAGCAAAGCTCCGGCCTTTTTTGACGGTGCCCCTGTTGTTGTCGACATCTCTCGGCTTCATGCGCAGCTCGATTTTTTTCAGTTGAAAACCACCATCGAAAAGACTGGCATGCTGGTTGTCGGAGTCACTGGCTGTAAACAAAATCAGGTACGTGAAGCAGCCAAGCTCGCCGGGTTGGCTGTCATGAACCCTGCGAAGCAGGCTAATCGTGTTAATGACCCGATCCAAACGCCAACAAAAGTCATCACAACACCGATACGCTCAGGTCAGCAGGTATACGCAAAAAATGCCGATCTAGTTGTATTGAACCACGTCAGCGCCGGCGCGGAAATCATTGCTGATGGCAGCATTCATGTTTACGGCGTGCTCCGTGGCCGTGCAATTGCAGGTGCCAGCGGACAAAAAGAAACACATATTTTCTGCCAGAACTTGCAATCCGAATTGCTTTCTATCGCAGGCACGTACTGGCTCAGCGAAACCATTCCGGAGCAGTACGCTGCCCGTCCCGTGAAGGTTTCACTGAAAGAAGACTCATTAAACATTGAACACCTCACACTCTAACTTTCCAAAGGACTGAGGAATGACTCGAATTATCGTAATCACTTCTGGCAAAGGCGGCGTGGGTAAAACCACTTCCAGTGCTGCCATTGCTACCGGCCTTGCGCTGTCGGGAAAGAAAACCGCTGTTATCGACTTTGATATCGGCCTTCGTAACCTTGATCTCATCATGGGTTGTGAACGTCGCGTGGTTTATGACTTTGTTAACGTCATCAACGGCGAAGCTAACCTTCACCAGGCTCTGATCAAAGACAAGCGTGTTGAAAACCTATTTGTTCTTCCAGCTTCTCAAACTCGCGATAAAGATGCCCTCACCAAAGAAGGCGTTGCCCGTGTATTGGATGACTTGAAGGCGATGGATTTCGACTTCATCATCTGTGACTCTCCTGCAGGTATCGAAGCCGGTGCACTAATGGCGCTTTACTTTGCAGACGAAGCAATCGTCACAACCAACCCTGAAGTTTCCTCTGTTCGCGATTCAGACCGTATTCTAGGCATCCTTGATTCTAAATCCCGCCGTGCTGAGAACGGCGAAGAGCCAGTGAAAACTCACTTACTGCTAACTCGCTACAATCCTGCCCGAGTTGTACGAGGCGAGATGCTGAGCGTCGCAGACGTAGAAGAAATATTACGCATACCGTTACTGAGTGTGATCCCTGAAAGTCCCTCTGTTCTGCACGCGTCAAATAAAGGTGAGCCGGTAATTCTGGATCAAGAGTCTGATGCAGGTCTGGCATACAGCGACGCCATCACCCGTCTGCTGGGTAACGAGTGTCCTTTCCGCTTCCTGGAGGAAGAGAAGAAAGGCTTCTTGAAGCGACTGTTCGGAGGATAATCAATGGCACTGCTGGAGTTTTTCCGTCCAAAGAAGAAGACGTCCGCATCGCTCGCGAAAGAGCGCCTGCAGATTATCGTCGCTGAACGCCGCAGCGCAGGGAGTGCTGAGCCAAAGTACCTACCCCAGCTAAAGCAAGACATCCTTGAGGTTATCCGTAAGTACGTGGATATCTCTCCTGAGCAGGTTTCAGTTGCCCTTGAACAGCGTGACGACGATTTGTCCGTTCTCGAACTCAACGTTACCCTGCCTGAAGACAAATAATCTTATTTGGAAGAGAGAAAAAAACCGGCAAATTCGCCGGTTTTTCTTATTGTGGTCTCGGGCCATCCGTTATTTATCTAGCACCGCCAACACTTTTTCTTCAAGATAAGCTTTACGCCACCCCGAGAGAATATCCGGTGCTTTTTCTGGGTTGCGGTCATTGATCCACGCCCACTTGAGCACTTGGTGAATTTGTTTTTTTGACCCAATGAACTCAGGGACCATACCCAGTTGTTCAGCGACTGCGTTAGTTTGTTCTTTGATGTTTTTCACCGCCTGCTTGTAGCCAGGCATATCAACAAGACGCTGAATCTCTTCTGGGTAATGAGAAGCAGGCGTTTTGTCTGCCTCCTGCGCCATGCGAATCAGGCGACTGCCATGGCGTTCAATCTCAAATCGGTCAAAGTCTTCATCCGCCATTTTGTCTAAAGAACGGATGTTAAAACGCGCCATTTTCCAAAGGTGCAGTTCTTTCACCACGAAGTTTAACGCCAAGTCCCGACGCTGAGCTTCTCTCAATCGCCAGCTCGCAAGCTTTTGCAGTACGGCAAGTTGTTTAGGACGTAATTGCCACGCATTTTTAATATCAAGGTAGGCTTTTTCCGGATCGGGTGTTTTGCCGCGCTTGCTCACCATCAGTGCACATTCTTGCTTAACCGCTTCGTCCCAGCCTTCTTCAGTAATGCGTTTCGCTAACAGATTGAAGAGAGGCAACAGGTAATAAACGTCCGCAGCGGCATACTCGAGCTGTTTTTCACTCAACGGGCGGGCACACCAATCAGTTCTGGCCTCCCCTTTGTCCAATGTTACCTCAAGATACTCTTCCACCAACGTCGCGAAGCCCGTTGACAGGCCATGACCCAGAAAGGCCGCCATGATTTGGGTATCTACCATTGGCGTAGGCATCACACCCGCATGATGATGAAAGACCTCCAGATCTTCACTGCATGCGTGTAGCACTTTCACCACTGACTCGTCCGTCAGTAACGCCCAAAGTGGCGACATGTCTTCAAGCTCTATCGGATCAATCAGAGAGAGCGTTTCGCCATCATAAAGTTGGATAAGGCCAAGGCGCGGATATAGTGTGCGGGTACGCACAAACTCGGTATCCAGCATCACTGCTGGCACCTGGCGTGCTTTCTCGCACACACGTTCGAGTTGGGATAGCTCAGTTACAATTTCAAAATTCACGCTGTCATCCACATTTAGGCTCTGCGCTTATTCTATTAGCGCAGAAAACAAACATGCCGGCCTTAGCCAGCATGTTTTCAAAGGCATATCGTTATTCTACGCGCTTAATGGTTTAAGCGCATGCCTGATTATGCTTCTGCGCTTTTGGCATCCTGCTCTTCACGAAGAGCCCGACGCAAGATCTTACCGACATTGGTTTTCGGCAGTTCTTCGCGGAATTCGATCACCTTAGGCACTTTGTAACCCGTGAGGTGTTCACGACAATGCGCAAGAAGCTCATCTTTCGTCAGGCTCGGATCGCGCTTAACCACACAAATCTTCACGATTTCACCAGAGGTTTCGTGTGGCTGACCAATTGCCGCTACTTCCAGTACTTTACCGTGCAGCGCGACAACATCTTCAATTTCGTTTGGATAAACATTGAAACCGGAAACCAGAATCATATCTTTCTTGCGGTCAACAATGTGAAGGAAGCCGTCGTCATCGAATTTGACGATATCGCCTGTTGATAGCCAACCGTCTTCGGTGATCACTTCTTTGGTCGCTTCTGGACGCTGCCAGTAACCCTGCATCACCTGAGGACCTTTTACCTGCAGCTCGCCAATCTGATCGTTTGCCAGTGCGTTACCTTCCTCATCAACGATGCGGACATCAGTTGATGGCACTGGCAGGCCGATTGAGCCATTGTACTCTTTCAGATCATACGGGTACGCCGCGACCAGCGGAGAACACTCGGTCAGGCCATAACCTTCCAGCAGGTGTTTACCCGTCAGCTTCATCCAGCTTTCAGCCACGGCACGTTGCACCGCCATGCCACCGCCGACTGTCAGGCTGAGATTACTGAAATCCAACTCATGGAAGTCTTCATTGTTCAACAGTGCATTGAACAGGGTATTTACGCCAGTGATTGCCGTAAACGGATGCTGTTTCAGTTCTTTCACAAACGCAGGAATATCGCGCGGGTTGGTAATCAACAGGTTCTGACCACCCATTTCAATAAACAGCAAGCCATTCACGGTCAGAGCAAACACATGGTAAAGCGGCAGCGCAGTGACCACTAACTCACGGCCTTCTTTCAATATAGGCGCATACATGGCTTTCGCCTGGTTCAGGTTCGCCAGCATGTTGTTATGGGTCAGAACCGCACCTTTTGCAACACCCGTCGTTCCACCTGTGTACTGTAGGAAAGCAATGTCATCACCCGTCATAAAAGGCTTCACGTACTGCATACGGCGGCCTCGCTTCAATGCAAGGCGCATTGAAGTCGCATGTGGCAGATTGTATTTCGGCACCATCTTCTTGATATATTTCACCACGAAATTAACGATGGTTCCTTTTGCACGTGGCAGTTGATCGCCAAGGCTGGTCAGAATAACGTGACGCACACTGGTGTTATCGACGATTTTTTCCAGCGTATGTGCGAAGTTCGACACGATAACAATCGCGGCCGCACCCGAGTCATTCAGCTGATGTTCGAGTTCACGTGGAGTGTAAAGCGGGTTAACGTTAACCACCACACAGCCAGCACGCAGAATTCCAAACAGCGCAATTGGGTATTGCAGTAGGTTTGGCATCATGACAGCCACGCGGTCGCCTTTTTTCAGGCCAAGATCAGTTTGCAGGTAGGCAGCGAAAGCACGGCTACGCTCTTCCAGTTTGCGGAAGGTCATCACCTGCCCCATATTGATGAAGGCAGTCTGATCAGCATATTTCTGAACAGACTTCTCGAACATTTCTACCAGTGAAGGGTACATGTCCGAAGAAATTTCCGCTGGTACATCTGATGGGTAGCGGTTAAGCCAAACCTTATCCACTTGATCTCTCCTATTTTTTACCGCGAACAGAAAAAGTCCGCGACAGACGCAATAAATTCAAACGAGTGTTTTAACTCGCAATTAGACCAGAAGTAACATTCAATTAACATCGCTAAGCGCTGTGAGATGTAACTTGGTCACAAAATCAATGATCAAAGACGCCGTTTTTGTCTGACTCTGAAGGTGGCAGTGATGTGTACCTTCCACCATTTCCGCGGTCAGGTTCTTGAACCACGCCTTACGTTTTTCAGCCATTGGGCTGCGAAGTTCTGGATAGCCGTCTTCGCCAATAATCGCCATCACTGGACATTCAATGCCACGGACCAAATGTTCGGCATGATGTGTCGACATCCGGTAAATCGATTCCGTCTTCAACTTGGCATCATGACGCCAGCGCCAGATATCGCCTACTTGCTCAATGCCGCGCGTAACCAACGGTGTCAGATCTTCAATGCTGACTTTGTTGATACCCCGGCGAAGTTTCAGCGCCGCATCCAGCGAGGGTAAATCACGTAGCAACCTCATATTCGCGCGGCTTTCTACGCCGTGTTTCAGTCTTTCGACGACTTTATCTTCGCGCTCAGACATTGGGCCAAGCGCTTCTATCATCACCAACCCTTTCGCCCTTTCCGGAAAGGCGGCACTCCAGCAAGACGCTACCAATGCGCCCAGTGAATGCCCGACCAGGTAGATCGGCTTGTCGCCCAGCTGAAGGATCAGTTGGTGAAGGTCGTCCACATAATCAAAGAAGGGATAGAAGCTGTCGGCGCCTTTATGGTCGGAATAACCGTGCCCGGGCCAATCTGGCATGACTAAATCAAAGTACTCGCTGAGCTGCGGGGCCAGTGGCACAAAGCTTCCGCTATTATCTTGCCACCCATGCAACATCAGAAGAATCGGCGTGTTTCGCTCGGTCAGATAAACCTGCGCGGCGAGGTCGCCAAATCTCACTGCATATTTTTTTTCTTGTAATGTCATATTGGACCGTTTGAGGGCGCGCGAAGCCTAACACAGAGAGTGTAGGTCAAGTGGTACGAGGAGTTTCTTAAACGAAGACATCTACGCCGAACATGGCGATAAGTTCTTCACGGCGAGCCTGATTCTTAACATCCATATAGGACGCCAGCGCATAACGGCTTCGCCCATCGGGTAAATCATAATGAATGTTTTGAAACGCATCTTCCGCCATTTCAGGGTTTCGAATACCACGGGATACCGCTTTTGCCACCACCGAAGGCTCAGAGACATCACGTGCCTCATTCTTCTTAGTTGTAGGTTTACGTCCGGTTTTTCCCGGACGCTGTATCTGCTGAGGTAATCCCTGTATTGAAATCATGAAAGACCTTATCGGTTAGCTTTAGATAAAACTATTCGCGACCTGGTAATTTCTTCCATGCCACAGTATCACGAAGATATACCGGGCTGGCGTGTTCTGCATCCACTGCCTCTCCGCGCGCAAACGCATGATGAGCAAGGATTAACATATCCTGCGATTCAGGATACAACACACCACTGTCGCTTACCGACAAGTGTAGCTGGCCTTGCAAATCAGGGTAAGCTTGCCAGCCTGTTCCTGCTACAAACCACTCACCTTTTGCCAATTCTGGCTTGAACATTTCAGGAGGCAGGACCGCTTCTTCTAAGACGATATCCCAATCGCCGTTATCAAGGCGTACATAGCCACCTGCATAGATTTCGTTCATGCGCGCATCGATGGTGGACAGCACGTGTGTAGCCAACTGTTTTCGGTGTGCTTGCTCCGCCATCGCAGTCAGCGTAGATACACCGACCATTGGCAGGTCGGCACCAAATGCCAGACCCTGAGCGATACCAATTCCGATTCGCACACCAGTAAAACTGCCAGGACCACGACCAAACGCCAGCGCATCCAGCTGGTTAAGCTTTAAGCCTGCTTCAGCCAGTACACTATCGACCATAGGCAGGATTTTCGTGGTGTGTTCACGCGGTGCCATTTCACAACGCGCGATAATGTCGTTCCCCACCTTCAGGGCGACGGAGCAGTTTTCAGTGGCCGTATCGACGGCAAGGATCTTAGAAGCCATTTATACCTCTGACGCTGCAGATGATTCTGCAGACTGGTTGTTCGTATCTATTTCAGCGAGAAACTCGCTGACTTTTGCCAGATCACGCGTTCGCGGAATTGGCGGTAAGCTGCGCAGGAAGGTTTCGCCATAGTTTCTGCTCACCAAGCGGTTATCACAGAGAATGAGCGCACCATGATCGTTTCTGTCGCGGATAAGTCTCCCAACCCCCTGCTTGAGGGTGATCACCGCATCGGGAATTTGAACCTGGGAAAACGGGTCGCCGCCCTGAAGACGACAATCTTCAATCCGCGCTTTGAGCAGCGGATCATCCGGTGCAGTAAAAGGCAATTTGTCGATAATAACACAGCTCAGCGCCTGCCCTCTAACGTCTATCCCTTCCCAGAACGCTCCTGTGGCAACCAAAAGCGCATTACCCAGCTCCAAAAATTCAGTGAGCAGTTTCTGTTTAGACATTTCCCCCTGCACCAACACCGGCAAGTCTGACAATTCGCGGAAACGCTCAGACAAATCACGCACCATTTGATGTGAGGTACAAAGGAAGAAACAGCGTCCATTGTTTTGCTCAATCACTGGTATCAGCAAGTCCACCAGCTTGTCTGCAATGCCATAGCTGTTTGGCTCGGGCAAAAAGCGCGGCACACAGAGAATCGCCTGAGATTCGTAATCGAATGGACTTGGCAGGGTAAACTGCTCCGTAGGCTCTAAACCCAAGCGGTTGCTGAAGTGACTGAAATCATCGTTCACCGCGAGCGTTGCGGAGGTAAATATCCACGCCCCTTCCTGCTGCTGAATTTGCTCGCGGAATTTTTCAGCCACTGACAATGGCGTGATGTTCAGGCTGAAATGATGACGGCTGCATTCGTACCAGTAGGAATAGCCAGGGATGGAAATATCTTTTACCCGCTCAAGTCTGGCTTTAAATAAAGTGGCGCGATCGAAAGCAGCATCCAACAACTGACTTCGACCCAACGACAGCTTCATCACGTCATGGGCAAGTTCTAGTGCATCAGTCAAACGCACCAGCTCCCTTGCCACGGCTGGCGAAGTGCTTATTTCACGCCAGTTACCGCGAAAGCCCGGCTCACCCAGTACAATGCGTAAATCTGATGCCGATTGAGAAAGGCGGTCAGCCACTTTCTCAAGCTGTTTGGTATCACGAAGCTCCGTGCGATACGCAATGTTGATGTCTTTGGCGAGTTCTTGAAGCTGACGACTGGAAAGACTCTGGCCGAAATACTGGCTGGCAATATCCGGGATCTGATGCGCTTCATCGAAGATAAACACTTCCGCTTCCGGGATAAGCTCACCAAACCCTGTCTCTTTGATCGCCAGATCGGCAAGGAAAAGATGGTGATTCACAACCACCAAATCTGCATCCATGGCGCGCTTACGGGCCTTCACCACAAAACAGTCTTCATAGCTTGGGCATTCTTTACCCAGGCAGTTGTCATTGGTCGAGGTAATTGTGGGAATGATTGGGCTGTCTTCCGCCAAATCATCGCACTCGCCCAAGTCTCCAGTTTTGGTTTCTGAAGACCAGCTTCGTACTTTTACTAACTGGCTAAGCAACGTCGGGTCGGCGTGACCGTCGTGACTCTCAATCATCTGTCGGCTTAAACGTTCTGGACAAAGGTAGTTTGCACGCCCTTTCAGCAAGGCAACGCGACCTGAGAAGCCGAGCGTATCGACCATCAAAGGTAGGTCGCGGTGAAACAGCTGTTCCTGAAGGTTTTTCGAACCTGTGCTGACAATGGTTTTCTTTCCACTGAGCAGTGCCGGCACCAGATACGCATATGTTTTACCGGTACCCGTCCCTGCCTCGACCACAAGTTGAGTTTGGTTTTTGATTGAACGCTCAACTGACAACGCCATGTCGGTCTGCGGCTGGCGTGGCTGGAAGCCTTTTATCGCTCTAGCCAACGCACCTGTGGTGGAGAAAACCTTCGAAATCATTGGTCATTTATACAGTATTTGAAAGGATTGCATTATGCCAACAATCCCCCCTTATCGCCAGACATGCAGAACGCCACCGTCAAGTCTTTGACCTTGAGGCCAATTCAGAGTAAAACGTGATGAATAGCAAATTAAAATTCATCACGAGTAATACGTTTCTATGGAAAGAAAAATCCTGCTGACGGACTGCCCTGACGCTCAAGGCCTCATCGCCAAGATCACCAACATCTGTTACAAACACCAACTCAACATCATCCATAACAATGAGTACGTTGACCACAGTACCGGTCAGTTCTTCATGCGTACTGAGCTGGAAGGGATTTTCAATGATAAAACCTTCCTGATGGATATCGATCAGGCGCTCCCGGCAGGCAGCCACCGCAATCTCGTTGACACCAGTCGCCGTAAACGTGTGGTGATCATGGTGACCAAAGAGTCACATTGTCTGGGTGACATCCTGATGAAAGCCTATGACGGTTCTTTGGATGTGGATATTGCCGCCGTAATTGGTAACCACGATAAGCTGGCAGCATTAACGGAAAAATTCGATATTCCGTTCCACTTTGTGAGCCATGAAGGCTTGGAACGTGAAGAGCATGAAAACCAAATCATCGACATCATCGAAGGGTATGAACCGAACCATATTGTTCTGGCAAAGTTTATGCGTGTGCTGACACCAAACTTCGTTGCACGTTTCCCTCGTAAAATCATCAACATTCACCACAGCTTCCTGCCAGCATTCATCGGCGCACGCCCTTATCATCAGGCATGGGAACGAGGCGTAAAAATCATTGGTGCAACGGCACATTTCGTGACCAACGATTTAGATGAAGGTCCAATCATCGACCAGAACGTGAAACATGTTGACCACACCTTCAGTGCAGAAGACATGGTGAAAGCGGGTCGTGACGTAGAGAAAACCGTGCTGAGTAATGCTCTGAGCCAAGTGATCGAAGACAAAGTCTTCGTTTATGGCAATAAGACCGTCATTCTGTAAGCAGGAAATCGACCAAAGAAAAAGGAGCCTCAGGCTCCTTTTTCACTTTCTATCACTTGCTCCAGAGTCACGGGGTGGAGCTTGACGCAAATGCCCTTGAACTTGAATGCCACAGTCGGGTTGGCAATACGCTCGCCCTCGCCTGCGGGAGAGCTCAGCTTCACCTTCACACCCAGTGATGCCAGTTGATCCCACTTTGCTGCAAGCGCTGGGAACAAGCCAAACACATCCTCGAGCAATGCTTCCGGTGTTGTCGCCTTTGACGGTACCACCCATTCGGCGTGTTCCCATCCTTCCTCCGGATAAAGCTTGTCACCCGGATACGGCAACTCGACACATTGCGTTTGCCATTGACCGAAAGACAGCGGATCGTTGGCTTTGATCACCACAATAGGACGGCCATTGATGTTATTCACGGAAAGTTCTTCACCCGAAGAGAGCCAGGATTGGTGAAGTTCCTCAGCGGCTTTTCTGTCGTTGATGCGCAAAGCGATGTGGTCGGCACGATAGGCGCTAAGATCCAACTCCAACACTTCCAACAGCGCATCCAAGCGAGCAGAAAAATCGGGGAGTGTGGCGTAGAGGGATTCGACGGTTAATGCTGGCATGGTCATCTCGTTACCTTCAAAGATGACAGGAATTTACCACAGCGTTGATATCACTGGAACGCACACGCTTTTACTTGTTATGAAATCCACCTATTTCGCAGGATTCAGCTTTTAAACTGCGCCTGTTTGTGGGTATTATTACGCCTACATACGCGCATCACACTTTGATGCCCAAGTTTCAGTGCTAAAGCCGTCAACCATGCCCTGTTTGCCTCAAATTGCAGTGGGTATTGTTGACGGATTTTTTGCTTTAACCCGGCTGTATTTTGCCGGGTGTCAGAATTAAGGTAAGCAAGTGAATATTCAAGCCCTTCTTAACGACAAAGTCGCTGCAGCCATGGTTGCTGCAGGTGCACCTGAAGGCAGCCCAGCGGCTGTCCGTCAATCAGCGAAACCACAGTTTGGTGACTACCAGGCAAACGGCATCATGGGTGTTGCCAAAAAGCTGGGTTGTAACCCACGCGAATTCGCGCAGAAAGTGCTGGATGTTCTGGATCTGGATGGCATGGCGGAAAAAACCGAAATCGCTGGCCCTGGGTTTATCAATATTTTCTTAAGCACTGAGTGGCTTGCAGCCAAAGCAGACGAAGCGCTGGCGAGTGACCGTCTGGGCGTGGCAGAAGCTGAAAAACAAAACATTGTGGTTGACTACTCAGCACCAAACGTAGCGAAAGAAATGCACGTTGGTCACTTGCGTTCAACCATCATTGGTGACGCGGTTGTGCGCACTCTGGAGTTCATGGGTCACAACGTTATCCGCGCTAACCACCTTGGCGACTGGGGTACCCAGTTCGGCATGCTGATCGCAAACCTTGAGCGTCATGAAGCGCAAGGCGGCGACATTTCGATGGATCTTAGCGACATCGAAGGCTTCTACCGTGAATCGAAGAAGCTTTACGACGAAGACGAAGAGTTTGCAAAGACTGCACGTAACTACGTGGTTCGCCTGCAAAGTGGAGACGAGTACTGCAAAGAAAAGTGGCAGCAACTGGTAAAAATCACTCTGGAACAAAACCAGCGTAACTACGACCGTTTGAACGTATCCCTAACCGATAAAGACGTGATGGGTGAAAGCATGTACAACGGCATGCTGGCTGGCATTGTTGAAGACCTTAAAGCACAAGGTCTGGCAGTCGAAGATGACGGCGCCATGGTTGTGTTCCTGGACGAGTACAAGAACAAAGATGGCGAGCCTATGGGTGTGATCATCCAGAAGCGTGATGGCGGCTTCCTGTACACCACTACGGATATCGCATGCGCGAAATACCGCTACGAAACCTTCAACGCAGATCGCGTGCTGTACTTCATCGACTCACGTCAGCACCAGCACCTGATGCAGGCGTGGACTATCGTTCGTAAAGCCGGTTATGTACCTGAAAGCATGAGCCTTGAGCACCATGCATTCGGCATGATGCTGGGTAAAGACGGTAAGCCATTCAAGACCCGTGCAGGCGGTACCGTTCGTCTGGCTGACCTGCTGGACGAAGCAGAAGTGCGCGCGAAGAAGCTAATTGAAGAGAAAAACCCTGAACTGTCAGCGGAAGAAAAAGACAACATTGCGAACACAGTAGCAATGGCAGCCGTAAAATACGCTGACTTGTCTAAGCACCGCACCACTGACTATGTGTTTGACTGGGACAACATGCTGGCATTTGAAGGCAATACTGCGCCTTACATGCAATACGCTTACACCCGCGTGGCCTCTATCTTCAACAAAGCTGGCATTGATGCGAACAGCATCGAAGGCCAAATCATTGTGTCTGAAGAGAAAGAGAAAGCACTGGTTTCTAAACTTCTGCAATTTGAAGAAGCCGTTGATGGTGTCGCTCGCGAAGGTCAGCCACACATCATGTGCAGCTACCTGTTTGATCTGGCTGGCACCTTCTCAAGTTTCTACGAAGCGTGCCCAATTCTGAATGCAGAAGGCGAAACTAAACAAAGCAGAATGAAACTAGCTGCATTGACATCACGCACTATAAAACAAGGTCTTGATCTACTCGGTATTAACACGTTAGAACGTATGTAATCAGACAAAATAAGATTAATATCACAATTCTCAAAGACCCTGTGCTTATGTACGGGGTTTTTTACACCTAGTGTTAATTTATCGCACATAATCCTGTATCAATAGTGGATAAGGTGTTCGATAAGGAGACACTAATGAGTGATTACGCCTTTTTTGAAGCAACCAGTATTTTCAAGCGCGCCGTACCTTTAATGGTAAAATATAAGGTACCGACAACACCTCACTATTTCTCGCTTTGGTATACCTATTGTGCAGGTACTAACCCTCGGTTAAATCAAGCAGTTGATAATAAAGTCAGCCTTTTTGGGGCCTGCTCAATTAAACACTGCGATGAAATTATCGATACGTATCTCATGGATGATGCCAAACGCGAAGTGAACAATTTCCGTCAAAAGCTCCAAAACCTGACTGCTGATCTTGGCGAATCCATGGAACACACGGTATCAGATACCGAAGAGTTCAGAGACATCCTAAGTAGTTCTGTAGATAAATTAAAAAACGTAAAAGGTGATATCGCCCAAAACGGGGAAAACAAGCAAGTGTTGCATGAACTTCTCAAAGGCTCCCAGCATCTACTGAGTGCTACGTCCCAATACCAGTTACAAGTTACCTCGCAAAAAACTGAAATTGACGCACTAAAAAAACAACTCCAGGAATATCAGAAACAAGCTTCGCATGATGCTTTGACAGGCTGCTTAAACCGTCGTGAGTTCGAAAAGCAGCTTGATGAACACGTCGATCAAAACAATGTATTCAGCGTGATGATGGTCGACATTGATCACTTCAAATCGTTCAATGATGAATTTGGCCATCAAATGGGAGACAAGGTTCTTCAGATTGTCGCAGCGAAACTCAAGCAGGTAGTAGATACTTCAGGCGCGGTATTCAGGTATGGAGGAGAAGAATTTGTGGCGATTCTGCCCAGTCAGCCCCTCAAATCAACTTTCTTGGTCGCTGAGAAAATGCGTTCAACGCTTGAAAGGCTGTCAGTCACAGATAAACGTTCTGGCCAGAAGATAAATTCAATCACTGCGTCATTTGGCATTGCTGAACATGAGAAAAATGAGTGTGGACATGCGCTGCTAGCAAGAGCAGACGAAGCTTTATACTGTGCTAAACACAAAGGCAGAAATTGTGTGATGCCGCAGGTTAGATGAACGAGCCGGCTATTGGGTTAACTTTGCACCGCCACCAGCAAGCCACTGTAATTCAGCCTCTGTAGAGAGTCTGCCTAGAGACGCATTGCGTGTAGGAAAACGTCCAAAGCGTTTTATTACATCAAAGTTGTTACGGGCGTGACGAAAAATATTCTCGAATAACCCTGCTTCTTCCTGTCCGGCTGAACTGCAAAGTTGGCTAAACCTGAAAAGTGCTTCCTCTTGATCTTCCATATGCTCAGAGTGCTGTAATGGCATGTAGAAAAACGCACGCTGAACCGTTGGTAACTCGAAATCCTGCGCTTCTGCCAAGCCACGCTTACACACTGCAAGAGCAAACTCATCATAGCGGAATGCCGCGCTTAATCCGCGATAGATACGGCGACTGAACTGATCGAGCAATATAATAGTCGCCAACGTTCCTTGCGGAGATGAAAGCCACTGACTTAATTTTCCTTCACCAGCCATACTGACATAAGGAAGGAATTTTTCCCGGATATCTTTGTCCAGGCTATCACCACCTTCAAACCACATGAAATTAAGCACATCGTCAGTTTTGGGCGCGTCTGGAGCACCAAACCAAAACTCCAGAACTTCTGTATAGTCCATTCGCGCCTCCATCTGATGCTATTAATTACTCTTAAAGCCTAACTGCATATTTTTCACAACGTGGTTCAATGACACGATTGGAGCTAGATTTGTGATTTCACTATGACATTTGCGCAAAGCGCGCTCAGGCAGACAACCAAGAGTTTAATCTTGGTCAAGCCGCCTTAAGGGATTGAGCTGTTTTTCTAATCTTAAGAAAAGGCAAGTCAACGATTATTTACATTGGCGCTGAATACAAGTAGTTTTGACCTGATTTCCTGACATCAAGAGAAGATGAGATGCCATTCGAACTCCACCCCCGATTGGATGCAGACACCACATGGCTAGGCGATCTGCCGCTCTGTCGAGTGCTATTAAGTAAAGAAGATATTGGCCCTTGGCTGATTTTGGTTCCTAAAGTCGAAGGGATTAGAGAAATTCACCACCTAACGGAAAGTGAACAACAACAGTTCATCAAAGAATCTTCGTTGGTTGCAGAAAAGCTGGAATCACACTCCAACCCTGACAAGCTCAACATCGGCGCACTGGGAAATATGGTTCCTCAACTGCACGTTCACCATATTGCCCGTTTTCAAACAGACATCGCTTGGCCTGGCCCAGTTTGGGGAAACACCAATGGCGTGCAGCGCCATCAGTTGGCTCAAGTTGAAATGGCCGAAAAGTGGCGTAGCCTGTTATTAGACTCGGCCGGATTTACCCCAGCAGGATAAAAGCAAAGCGCGGAATCATACCGCGCTTTTTTGTTTTCTACTGATAGACAGTCACGCCAAGCTCAGAATCATCAAGCCAGATGTATTGCCTGACTTCCCCCGATGTTCGCTCTGACACAGTCACCTTGAGTTTTCCCCGTTTAATCCACTCACCCAGCATGGCTTCAACGCCATCCTCAGAAAGAGCGAACGCTTTTGATAACTCATTCAATGAGCATTTGGGGTGAGACTGAATATAATCCCTCAAGGTAAACAAAATCATACTGCAACAACCCTGAGCGCATTACTGAAAGAACCCTTACGTTTAAGTAGTGCAACCGTCGCCACCATTAGCGCGATGCTACCGGCAATCCAAAGCCCACTGACCAGAGGCGTCACCATCAACATCATCGATTGATAAGTAATAGTCGCCACGACTATGCCTAGCAGCATGGTCCACCCTGCAATGAACACGGCAAATGGCCGGCCGAATTCACGCACATAAGCGCCCATGGCTGCTACACAAGGCGTGTAAAGCAAAACGAAGACCAAATAAGCAAAGGCACTGGCAACGGTAAAGTTTGCGCTAAGATTAGCAAAAATGCTCAGGTCAACGTCTTGCTCTTCGGCCACCGCTTCATTGTCTGCTAAATCGCCAAGCTTAATACCCAGCGGATCTGCATAGTTGAGCCCCATCAGGTTTTCAGGAATCGTCTGCAGTGCTTCGGTAAAGCTACCCAACAAGTCATATTCTGAAGCTTCGTCACCGCTCGGAGAGGCATAGAGATTATTGAGCGTACCTACGACGGCTTCTTTTGCAAAAATCCCCGTAATGATGCCGACAGTAGCCTGCCAATTGTCTTCCTGAATACCAATTGGCGCAAATACAGGCGTAACAAATTGAGCAGCTTTTGCCAGCACTGAATTCTCTGAATCTTCGTTTCCAAACGAACCGTCACTGCCAATCGAGTTAACGAAGCTTAATATGGTTACAACCACCACTATGGTTTTACCTGCACCCAGCACGAAACGCTTCAGTTTCTGCCAGGTTTTCACATGGATGTCCTTCACTCGTGGCCATTCATAGCGGGGCATTTCCATCAGTAAAGCCTCGCTGTCTCCAGGATAAAGCGTTCTGCGCAATACAACCCCAGTGAAAATCGCAACAGCGATCCCAAGAAGGTAAAGGAGGAACACAATGTTTTGACCATTATCCGGAAAGAATGCGGCGGCAAAGAGCGCATAAACCGGTAACCTCGCCCCACAGGACATGAATGGCGCCATGGCTGCTGCCAGTCTACGTTCACGTTCTTGATCGAGTGTGCGAGTTGCCATAATGGCAGGTACATTACAGCCAAAGCCCAACACCAGTGGAACAAATGCCTTTCCTGGTAAGCCAATTTTTTGCATAGCTTTGTCCAATACAAAAGCCGCGCGGGCCATGTAACCTGACGTTTCAAGTAGTGACATGAACAAATACAAACAGGCAATGACGGGTATGAAGGTTGCAACGGTCTGGATACCGCCACCGACGCCATCAGCAATGATCGTCACCAGCCAAACTGGCAAGTGATTATCCAGCACGTAGTGACTGCCATCGACCAATAATGCCCCTGTACCAATGTCGAAGAAGTCGATGAATGCACCGCCAATATTGATGGAAAACATGAACATCAGGTACATCAAAGCGAAGAAGATTGGCAATCCGAAGAAGCGGCTCAATACAAGGTTATCAATCGCATCTGTGATTCTCGCTTTGAGGGGGATCAGCTGCGTTTTGGATTCTCTGCAAATCTCCGCTACACGCGAATAGCGAACATCTGCAACAGTAAGATCAATATCTGTTGAATCGAGTTGGCTGATAACCCCCGACAATGTTTGAATGGTTTCTTCAGAAACCTGTCGTTTTAACCCGCAGTCTCCACAGAGGAGTCGAATCGCACTGGCACGGGTATAAACCTGCCCTTCTTTTTCCAACTCCTTCGAAAGGGTTTCAATGCCTCTCTCTAACTCCTGACCATAATCCAACATTAACGATGTATCAGATTGAATCTCGGCCAACGCATTTGATAATGATGCGTTCAGCGAAGCGACAGATTCCATATCCGTTGCTGTTACCGAATAAACCGGGCACTGGAGGAGATTTGACAACTTCAATGTGTCAATCTCAAAGCCCAGTGCTTTAACAACATCCATTTTATTGAGGATAACTGCCATAGGTCTGCCGAGTTCACGGAGCTGAAGCGTAAGGTACAAACTGCGCTCTAGGCTACTGGCGTCAAGAACATTGATAATCAAATCACAAGGGAGATTGAACAAAGCAGATATCGCGATTGACTCATCAAGGCTGTTTTCACCGTCGGCATTATCCAGAGTGTAGATACCCGGCAGATCAGTGAGAGTAGCGTCCTGGTCTTCCAAGGTTAGTTTACCTTTCTTTTTATCGACGGTGACGCCCGTCCAATTGCCGATCTCCTGACGAGAGCCTGTTAGTCGGTTAAATAAGGTCGTCTTACCTGAGTTAGGATTACCGACAGTAAGTAATTGCTTACCCATCATGAGAAGTCACCTCGATGTTTTGCGCTAAAGATACACGGAGCGCGATGTCACATCCTCTCACCCTGATTTGAATTGGATCTCCCATTGGAGCGTAGCGAACAACACTGATGTCGGTATCAGGCAGTAAACCCATTGCCATCAGTTTTTTTCTTGGAATTGTGGGGACCGTGGAAAGAGATAAAACCCTCCCTGCCATGCCGGGTTTGAGTTCGGTGAGCTTCATAAATACAACCAAAATGAGAATCATACACATTTGCAGTCAAAAGTATTGCAAATTGTTTCATAAAGAAAGTTGTTTTTGATCAACAAAGTTAGGGGAATTGCGCAAAGTTTGGATGGCTTTCCTTTCGGCATCGCCGTCAAAAACGTTAATTTCTTCGTTAACTTCGTAAATTTCCGGCTAAAACTGCATGATTGACGCACATTACTGGCAGGGGTCAAAGAGAAAAACTTCACGTGAATTTTTCGTCAAAAACGTTAAAAGCTCAAAAAGACGCGTTTTTCACCCCACTAAAATTTAGAGTCGGTGCAAAAAAATGGGGGCTTTTTAATCGAAATGAAATAATGGCGGAAAATTACTATCGGCTGAAACGCTGAAACCGCTTTAATAAACCCAAGTTATTTAAAACCTAATTCCAGATGGTGTGTGGCCTCCCACACACCTCCGGCAGCAAGCGAAGGTGTCTTTGACGCCCGTGGTATGGTCAGCAGGCTATACCACGCTCTTTTTTTCCTTCCTTCTACTTTTCAAGCGCTACAATCAACCTAAGTCTCAAGCATATCTATATTTCCCCGCTTATCGGAAAGTATCTGGCTCAAATCACAAGTAAAAACTTTATTCAGGGCGCTTTGTCCCCAAACGAGCTGAACATACTCGCATTCAGAGGCCATCAATGCGTTTAATTCAAGGCAAGTTTTGCGGGAAATCGTCGTTCTGTTTCCGTGGAATTTAACGAAGAAGTAGGCGCATTGATGAACTCCCTTCGGGCGCGTTGAGTAACGCGGCGATCACAACGCTAGTCAAACTCACTAAATACTGCATATTCAGGTTGCTTGGGTATAGTTATGCGTGCTGTTCACTGCCACACGTATCCCTGAACTGTGAGGGTGTGACGCCATATTTCAACTTGAACGACTTAGTAAAGTAGGAAGGCTCATTAAATCCGCAAGCTACCGCCACATCAGTGATCTTGTCTCCCTGGCACAACATTCGCTTTGCATTCTCCAAACGTGTTGTAATCAATACTTCCTTGAAGGTACTGCCAAGCTCCAGCTTGAATCTTCGTTGTAAGCTCCGCTCAGAGGTAAACAGCGCTTTTGCCAATAATGCCGTCGAATATTCAGGATCGTGGAAATGGTTTCCGATTTCGGACAAGATACGCTCGTGCCAGTCTTCGGCTTCTTTGTCAACGCTATTGGACACTGAGTCTGTGGTCATACTATGAGGTATTTCGACTGATCCAGATTCAAAAACTGATAATGAGTCGCGAGAGCCGTTGCAGAAACGCTTAGTGGATGCCTCTCGCTTATCAATCTCAATGACTTTGCGATGAACGGTTTCCCTTAACTGCTTGTTCTGCGCCCTAATAGCTGTGTTCTTCTTCCTGTAGTACAAAGCGGTGCAGATGATGACAACACATAACACAAACAGGAAGTACCCGATTCGCTCATGCCATGGAGGCTCAATCACAAAACTGATTACACTCACCTCTTGGCTCGGGCCACTTCCTTTTCTCAACTTGAGAACAAGCGTGTATTTGCCAGTATTCAGAGCGCTGAATACTAGTTTCTGATCATTGGTTGTATACCAGCTATCATCACCATTGCCTTCCAGGCGATATTCGACCTTATCGGTAGTGGCAAAAGGCATTTGTCCCACTTCAATCGCTACCGTTCCTCTGGTGGATATACTCAAAGGCTCATCTGAAGAAGGTCCCAGCCTCCAAGGAATTCCATTCACGTATATTGCACTAGGAGAAACAGGGGCAGGTGGAGCATTGAAAAGGAAGGCTAAAGTTGGCTCGGGTATTGAGAACACACCGAAGTCACCAGCAATCAGCATTTTCTCTTCGTTCTTTTGGCAATAGTGGCGGAGCGAAGGGACTGAATTCGGCGCACCCTGAACAAATTGCAACGCCTGGTTTGAAAACTGATGTCGATATATTCCTTTACTGGTGACGTACAAAGAAGACGCACCGTTTACGACCAAACACTTAGCAATATCATCAGGTGTATTTACGAAGCGCTCTTGCGGCAGCGCTTGCTTTACTGCGTCATAGGTATAAACCCCACGTTGGGTCAGCATCCACACTTCGCCGTCAGGCCCCACTTTGAGAGACTTTATGGCGCCGACTTGCTCTCGGGTCAGCTTGGGAATAAACCTGCCATCGAAATAGAAATAGAGGCCATTGATCGTTCCTAGCCAAGTGCCACTCTCTTCAAGATCTATAACAGAAGTTAACCTGTTATTAAAAGAGCCCGACCAGTCACTACCAAAATCCACCACCGTCTGACCTTTGGGCCAAAAACGCATAATATTAGCCCCCTCAGCGAGCCATAGAGAATGACTGTCACTGATAATACGGTTCACAGGAGTATCCTCGATCGCCTTTGGCACTTTTCCTTCCAGCAACGAAAATGTCTCGGGGTCATAAGCTTTGAGGCCTGAAGCCGAGGCGACCCACAAAATACCATCAAACATGATCATGCTATCGATTGCGGAATCAAACTGTGTCGATTTTATAGGGTTAAGTTTGTCATCTAGGGCGACTAGTTTATAACGCGTACTTAGCAGGTAATCATTACCATGAGGCACAAGTGCAGAAAGCTGCTCTTCACCAGGCTCAGGTGACAGAATATACATTGGAAATCGGTCAATATGGGTAGCAACCGTGCTGCGGTAATTCAGCCCCACGTCAGTTGCGACCCAAAGCTCTTCCATCACGCCTAGTTGAAGGTCACGAATAGCGTGCCCGGAAAAGCTAAATGCATCATCACTTTGCCCCGAAAGAAGTACGAACTCTTCGTCTTCAGCTTTCTTAAGAAAAAGCCCTGAAGGAGTACCTGCCCATACCCCCTCAGCCGTCACAGCTAAATGGTCAATCCGAATATTGCTAAGATAACGCCTCTGCCCATTTCCTTCTTCAAAGACAAAGATCCCTTGTTCGGTTCCAGCCCAATACTGGTCATTGATTTCCTCAATCGCACTTAGCTCAGTGCTTAATTCAAAAATCAAAGACCCCGAAGGCAACGCAAAGACCTTATCACCGTCCTGGGCAACAGCACGCTCCCCCAACTCGAAGATCCCCGAAAAAGGGACGTCTGAATACGTCTGGGTCTGGAGTGCCTTTTTATCTATCAAATAGGTGTGGGTGACGGTATTAACCCACAAGTGGTCAGGTGTTCCAATAATTTCCGTCACCTTCCCCTTCAAATTGAACGGGGCCAATCGGTTGTTGCTTATGTCATATTGAAGTAGCTGCCCCTTGGAGACCAGCCACAAGTCTCTATTAAACAATTCAATATGCGAAACATCCTGCCCTATGGGTGTAAATGCATCTAGCTTGTGATAGTGGACGCCATCGTAATAGCTAACACGCCCATTGGTATCTAGAAGCCAAACACCTCTTCGATCCGCATATTCAATCTCTTTAATTTTTGAGGTGTCGCTAGCAGAGGGAAATGGAAAGGTATAAAAAATGGGCGACGCCTGAACCGCTACCGACTGCCCGATAAAGGTCAAGATCACCAAGGGGAAAAGTCTATATTTAGCAAGCAAATAGTAAAGCAGTGACATTATTGTTTTGTATGTTCCTTACTGTCACTGCATTTTCGCAGCTTTTCGAAATTGGTCTTCGGCGAAGTTGGAGGTTATGCGAACAACCTCACATTACCTCGACTCAAATTTCTCCGAAACAAGCCAAATACTGACTTCCCAATTGATTTAGGAAATCAACATATTTATCCTTATCCACCCTCAGGTCCGTTCCCATTGGGTCAAGCACCAGTACTTTAGCATTAGTCCCTTTTACCAGTGTTGATACCATCGCTGGGTTAAACTGCGGTTCACTGAATACACACTTTGCATGACCTTTTTTAATAGCGCCTCGAATTGCCACCAACGTTTTTGCACCTGGTTTACGTTCAGGGTTGATGGTGAGATGTCCCAATGAGTTCAGCTTAAACGCATCTTCAAAATACCCATAGGCATCATGGAAAAGAAAATATCCCTTATTATCGATGACTGAAAAGCGGTTTTGCAGAGAAGATTTCAAATTTTCCAGTTCCGTTTTAAACCTGGCGTAGTTAACCTCGTAGTCCTTGGTATTTGAAGGATCAAGTTTGACCAATTTGTCTTTCACCGCTTGGGCAATCACCACACTCTGATCCGGTCCTAACCATATATGACCATCAATTCCATCATGTGAGTGACCATGATGGTCATGATCATCATGGCCATGTGCACCTTCTTCAAAATAACGCACTGGCATACCTGGGTAAGTCGTCAGACGCACTGCGTTATCCGCGTCACCCAGAAGCTTCTCCAAAAACAATTCCACTTCTGGGCCTACCCAGAATACCGCGTCAGCCTTAGAGATTTTTTTTAGGTCCGACGGTTTAAGCGCATAATCATGCGGAGAAGCGCTATCCGGCAGTAAGACTTCCACGTTGGCATGATTACCTGCTATATCTTTGGCTATCAGCCCAAGTGGTTTGATAGTCGTCACCAGATTAGGTTGGGCACTCGCAACAGCCGGAAGGATTAACAAAAGGGCTATGAAAAACTTCTTTGTACTACTGATCATCGTGTCATCCATCATGCGAATTTAAATAAGGCGAGAAATGTTATAATATAACATTTCATTTTTAAACAACTTGTTCAAAATATGTCCTCAGCTCTCGTTAAACTCGACCACGTTTCTGTCATCTTTGATGGCAAAAGTGTATTGGACCGCGTCTCTCTGTCCCTCTACAGAAATAAGATCACGACATTGATCGGCCCAAATGGTGCCGGAAAATCCACGCTTGTTAAGACGGTTATTGGCTTAACAAAACCCTGCATTGGGAAAGTGGAAAAGAGTAAAGGATTGAAAGTTGGCTATGTACCGCAGAAACTCAAACTAAATGAAAGTCTCCCCCTTAATGTGGAACGCTTTTTAAAGCTTTCGCCGGGAGCTAATCGGAAGAGCATTGTTGAAGCGTTGGCACTTGTTGGTGCGACTAAATTGCTCCATGCCAATATGCACACCTTGTCCGGCGGGGAATGTCAACGGGTATTGTTGGCAAGCGCCGTATTAAAAAAACCCGACTTGTTGGTTTTAGATGAACCCGTTCAAGGCGTGGATGTATCAGGCCAACTTGAACTTTACAGTCTAATAAGCGAATTGAAAGACAAATTACAGTGCTCAGTGCTCATGGTTTCTCATGACCTCCATATTGTAATGGCAAAAACTGACGAAGTTATCTGCCTTCAACACCACGTTTGCTGCTCAGGTGAGCCTGAAGCCATCTCTTCACACCCTAAGTACATTGCTTTGTTCGGTCGTCGTGAATGCGAACAACTGGCACTCTACCAACATCACCATAACCATGAACACGACCTGTCAGGAAGCCCTATTGGTCCCTGCCAACACGGAGATAACCATAATGCTTGAGTTTCTTGCGATCCCACTTTTTGCAGGCATCCTTATTGCTGCAACTGTCGGTCCTCTAGGCTCGTTCGTTGTTTGGCGCAAGATGGCATATTTCGGCGATACGCTGGCACATGGCTCCCTCTTGGGATTAGCTCTTGGATTTATGCTTCAGGTAAACCTGAATATTGCACTGATTTTTAGTTGTGTTGTCATTGGCACTTTGTTGGTTGGACTGCAGCGTAAAAGCAGCGTTTCTACAGATACCCTGCTTGGTATTATTGCTCACACTTCCCTGTCGCTTGGCTTGGTCACGATAAGCTTTGTCGACGATCTGCGCGTCGATTTAATGGCTTATCTGTTTGGTGATCTCTTATCTGTCACAATGGGGGACATTAGTTGGATTGCAGCAGGATGCGTCGTTGTATCTGCTCTTCTATACAAACTCTGGACGCCGTTTCTTGCGATTACCGTTAACGAAGAGATGGCTAGGGTCGACGGTTACAACGTCGATAGACTCAAACTTGTTCTGATGCTGTTGGTTGGGTTGGTCATAGCGGTCGCCATGAAGTTTGTCGGTGCGCTTATTATTACTTCGCTAATGATTATTCCCGCCGCAACAGCGCGACGGTTTTCCAAGAGTCCTGAGCAGATGGCGTTACTTGCCAGCGCGATTGGTGTTATTGCAGTGTTTGGCGGCATTGCATTGTCGTGGTTTGAAGATACGCCAGCTGGCCCTTCTGTGGTTGTCGCTGCAGGTTTTCTTTTCTTTCTCAGCCAGTTTTACAAGCAAGCTGAGTAGCATTTCCTAGATACAAAAAAACCGCTCCGAGGAGCGGTTTTTTAACGTCTGGTGTTTTACCAGCCAGTACGTGAACGCAGTGCTTTACCGATATCGGCTAGGCTTTTTACTGTAGTTACACCAGCGGTTTCCAGTGCTGCGAATTTGTCTTCCGCAGTACCTTTACCGCCAGAGATGATCGCACCTGCGTGACCCATACGTTTGCCCGGAGGAGCAGTCACACCAGCAATGTAAGAAACAACTGGCTTAGTCACATTCTCTTTGATGAATGCAGCGGCTTCTTCTTCTGCGGTACCACCGATTTCACCGATCATCACAATCGCTTCAGTCTGTGGATCTTCTTCAAACATTTTCAGAACGTCGATGAAGTTAGAGCCTGGGATTGGGTCACCACCGATACCTACACAAGTAGATTGGCCGAAACCTTCGTCAGTCGTCTGCTTAACCGCTTCATAAGTCAGGGTACCTGAACGAGACACGATACCCACTTTACCTGGCTTGTGAATGTGGCCAGGCATAATACCAATCTTACATTCGCCCGGAGTAATAACGCCTGGGCAGTTTGGGCCAATCATGCGAACGCCAGCTTCATCAAGCTTCACCTTCACTTCCAGCATATCCAGCGTAGGGATACCTTCGGTGATGGTCACAATCAGTTCGATACCTGCATCAATCGCTTCCAGGATCGCATCTTTACAGAACGGTGCTGGTACATAGATTACAGTCGCTGTCGCGCCAGTTGCTTCCACGGCTTCTGCCACAGTGTTGAACACTGGAAGACCCAGATGAGTCGTGCCGCCTTTGCCTGGTGATACACCACCAACCATCTGCGTTCCGTACTCTATCGCTTGTTCTGAGTGGAAAGTACCCTGACCACCGGTGAAACCCTGACAGATTACTTTGGTATCTTTGTTAATCAAAACAGACATTATTTGCCCTCCGCTGCAGCAACAACTTTCTCTGCTGCTTCAGTCAGTGAGGTCGCAGCAATAATGTTCAGGCCAGACTCAGCCAGTTTCTTCGCGCCAAGCTCAGCGTTGTTACCTTCAAGGCGCACAACAACCGGTACTTTAACGCCAACTTCTTCTACCGCACCGATGATGCCGTCAGCTATCAGGTCACAGCGCACGATACCGCCGAAGATGTTCACCAGAACAGCTTTTACGTTGTCGTCAGAGAGGATGATTTTGAATGCTTCAGTAACGCGTTCTTTCGTTGCGCCGCCACCAACATCCAGGAAGTTTGCAGGGCTGCCGCCGTGCAGGTTTACGATGTCCATGGTACCCATTGCCAGGCCCGCACCGTTGACCATACAACCAATGCTACCGTCCAAAGCAACATAGTTCAGTTCCCACTGTGCAGCGTGTGCTTCACGTGGATCGTCCTGAGATGGATCGTGCATTTCACGGATTTTTGGCTGACGGTAAACGGCGTTGCTATCTACAGCCAGTTTTGCATCCAGACAGTGCAGGTTACCTTGATCAGTAATAACCAGTGGATTCACTTCCACCAGTGCAACATCGCGCTCGATGAACAGCTTTGCAATACCCATGAAAATTTTGGTGAATTGCTTGATTTGCTCGCCTTGAAGACCCAGTTTGAAAGCCAGTTGGCGGCCTTGGTATGGCTGAGGCCCTACCAATGGATCGATCGCCGCTTTGTGGATCAGCTCTGGCGTCTCCTCAGCGACTTTTTCGATTTCCACACCACCTTCAGTAGATGCCATGAAAACAACGCGACGTGAACCACGGTCTACTACTGCGCCCAGGTAGAGTTCTTGAGCAATGTCAGTACACTCTTCAACCAGGATTTTGCTAACAGGCTGGCCATTTGCATCTGTCTGGTAAGTCACCAGATTTTTGCCCAACCAGTTCTGTGCGAATTCTTTGATTTCTTCTTTGTTGCTAACCAGTTTCACACCGCCCGCTTTACCGCGACCACCAGCGTGTACCTGACATTTAACAACCCACTTGTTTCCGCCTAGTTTGTCAGCGGCTTCAGCAGCTTCTTGAGGAGTGTCACAGGCATACCCTTCGGATACTGGCAGCCCGTATTCAGCAAACAGCTGTTTTGACTGATATTCGTGCAGATTCATGATGTTCTATCCGTGTCTATTTCCGTTTTATAGGTTTAATTTGCTTTCCACACAGGGGGCTCCAGCCCCCTGCTCTCCGGTATAAACCGGGCTGCTTATACGTCAAGCAGCAGACGCGTTGGGTCTTCTAAAAGCTCTTTTACAGTCACCAAGAAACCAACAGACTCGCGTCCATCAATCAAACGGTGATCATAAGAGAGAGCAAGGTACATCATTGGCAGAATCTCAACCTTTCCATCAACTGCCATTGGACGCTCTTGGATCTTGTGCATACCAAGAATAGCAGCTTGTGGTGGGTTGATAATCGGCGTCGACATCAGAGAACCAAATACACCACCGTTTGTGATGGTGAAATTACCGCCGGTCAGTTCATCAACCGTCAGCTTACCGTCACGACCTTTAATGGCCAGCTCTTTGATCCCTTTTTCGATCTCAGCCAGACCCAGGCGGTCACAGTCACGCAATACTGGCGTTACCAGACCACGAGGAGTCGAAACGGCCATGCTGACGTCAAAGAAGTTGTGATAAACAATGTCATCACCATCAATTGACGCATTCACTTCTGGGTAACGTTTCAAAGCTTCAACAACAGCTTTCACGTAGAAAGACATAAAGCCCAAACGAATACCGTGGCGCTCTTCGAACACGTCTTTGTATTGCTTACGAATGTCCATGATTGGTTTCATGTTCACTTCGTTAAACGTCGTCAGCATCGCTGTGCTGTTTTTCGCTTCGAGCAAACGTTCCGCAACACGCTTACGAAGACGCGTCATAGGAACACGTTTTTCGCTACGATGACCAAGTGCAGGCGCTTCTTCTTTAGCCGCTGCTGGTGCAGCTGCTTTCGCACCACCACTTTTCAGGAACGCATCTACATCTTCGCGAGTGATTCGGCCACCAACACCTGTGCCTTTAATTTGTTCAGGCGTCAGATCATTTTCAGCAAGAAGACGACGAACTGCTGGGCTCAGCGCATCGTTTGACTCTTCTGATAGCGACGCAGTGTGACGCTTGTCAGGAGATGCTTCCGAAGACGTTGGAGCATCTTGAGTTGGCTCACCAGCAACAGCGCCAGGCTTAAGCTTAGCGATCAGTTGCTTCGACAGAACCGTTGCACCTTCTTCTTCAACAATGGCTTCTAGCACGCCATCGTCTGGTGCTGGAACTTCCAGAACCACTTTATCTGTTTCGATATCAACCAGTACTTCGTCACGGCTTACCGCATCGCCTGGTTTCTTGTGCCATGTCGCCACTGTTGCATCAGCAACAGATTCAGGTAGGTCGGGAACCAGAATTTCGATTGTCATTTCGTTTAATTCCTTAGCTTTCTAGTTCTTAATTCAGGGTAAGAGCGTCTTCAATCAACGCTTTTTGTTGTTTTAAGTGCACCGACATATAGCCTACCGCCGGAGATGCAGAAGCCTCACGGCCTGCATAGCTCAGGGTGGCGTCAGCCGGAATTGCCAAGCGGAAATTGTGCTGGCTGCTGTACCAAGCGCCTTGGTTCTGCGGCTCTTCCTGGCACCAGACAAAGTCTTTGGCATTAACATATTCGCTGATCGCAGCCTGTACGTCCTCTTTCGGGAACGGGTAGATCTGCTCAATACGAATGATGGCGACATCTTTAATTTCTTCTTTGCGACGCGCTTCCAGCAAGTCAAAGTAGACCTTACCTGAACACATCACGACGCGTTTGACCGCTTTTGGATCCAGCTCGTCAATCTCGCCGATTGCTGGTTGGAAGTTGCCGTCTGCCAGTTCATCCAGTGTTGAAGTACACAGTGGATGACGGAGCAGTGATTTTGGCGACATTACAATCAGAGGGCGACGCATTGGGCGGAACACCTGGCGACGCAGCATGTGGTAAACCTGTGCAGGCGTCGAAGGAACGATAACCTGCATGTTTTGCTCAGCACAAAGTTGCAAATAACGCTCAAGGCGAGCTGATGAGTGCTCAGGGCCCTGACCTTCGTAGCCATGTGGCAGTAGCATGGTCAAACCACACATACGGCCCCACTTTTGCTCACCGGAGCTGATGAACTGGTCTATGACGACTTGTGCACCATTTGCAAAGTCACCAAATTGAGCTTCCCAGACAGTCAAGCCACCTGGCTCTGCCGTCGCATAGCCGTATTCAAATGCCAGTACTGCTTCTTCTGACAAAACAGAGTCAAAAACCTGGAATGGGCCTTGTTTATCATGGATGTTTGTCAGTGGAATGTAGGTGCTAGCATCGGTTTGATTGTGCAATACGGCATGACGGTGAAAGAAGGTACCGCGGCCGGAATCCTGGCCGGTGATGCGAATGCGGCGACTTTCATCGACGATTGTCGCGTAAGCCAGTGTTTCGGCCATACCCCAATCCAGGGCTTTTTCACCGTTGGTCATGGCTAAACGATCGTTGTAAAGCTTGTTTACACGACTGTGGAGCTTATGACTCTCAGGATATGTACAAAGGCGTTTAGCCAATTCGACCAAACGCTGTTTATCAAAGGTATTTGGCCATTCAACTGTCCAGTCGTGGCCCAAATAAGGAGACCAGTCAACAGAGTGAAGCGCCATTGGACGGTACTCTTTCACCACGATTTCACCGTGATCCAGAGCATCACGATATCCGTTAACAAGCTCAGTGGCTTTCTCAACGTCAGCAACCCCCTTGTCTGCCAGCACGTCTGCATAGAGCTTGCGTGGTGTGGGGTGCTTTTTGATTTTCTGGTACATCAGCGGCTGAGTTGCATTTGGCTCGTCCGCTTCATTGTGGCCGTGGCGACGGTAACACACCAGATCAATCACGACATCACGCTTGAATTCGTTTCGGTAATCAATAGCCAGACGTGCAACAAATGCCACCGCTTCCGGGTCATCTGCATTCACGTGGAAAATCGGCGCCTGAACCATCTTCGCGATATCAGTACAGTATTGTGTGGAACGGGTATCTTTCGGGTTTGAAGTGGTGAAGCCCACTTGGTTATTAACCACGATACGAATGGTACCGCCAACTCGATAGCCGCGAGCCTGAGACATGTTGAACGTCTCTTGCACCACACCCTGACCTGCAATCGCAGAGTCGCCATGGATAGTGATCGGCAGTACCATTGAACCATTTTTGTCGCCAAGGCGATCTTGACGGGCACGTACAGACCCCATAACCACAGGGTTTACGATTTCGAGGTGCGACGGGTTAAATGCAAGAACCAGATGAACATCGCCGCCCAGTGTTGCGAAATCGCTCGAGAAACCTTGGTGATACTTCACATCACCCGTACCCCATGATTCACCATGTTTACCTGCAAACTCATCAAACAGTTCCGAAGGCTTCTTGCCCAGGACGTTAACCAGCATGTTCAAACGACCACGGTGCGCCATGCCAACAACCACTTCACGCACACCTTGTGTGCCTGAGTGGCGAATGACTTCTTTCACCATCGGGATAAGCGCATCACCGCCTTCCAACGAGAAACGCTTTGCGCCTGGGAATTTAGCACCGAGATAACGCTCGAGGCCTTCCGCCGCAGTCAGTTCTTCCAACAAGGTCAATTTCTCGTCGTTGGAAAATTCTGGCTGGCCAACGACAGATTCAAGGCGTTGCTGAATCCAGCGCTTCTCTTCTGTGTTGGTAATATGCATGTACTCCGCACCGATAGAACCACAATAGGTCTTGGTCAGTGCTTCGTAGAGGTCGGCAAGTTTCATGCTCTCTTGCCCAATGGCAAAAGAACCTACGTTAAATGACTCTTGGAAATCGTCTTCATTCAGACTATGAAAAGATGGGTCTAAGTCAGGCACGCGTTCGCGCTGCCAAAGACCAAGAGGGTCCAGATTTGCTTGTTGGTGTCCACGGAAACGGTAGGCGTTGATAAGTTGAAGAACTTTAACCTGTTTCGCGTCGACGTCCGGATCACTGACTGATGCACTGAAATGCGCTGTCTCGGTAGCAAGTCTGCGGAAATATTCACGAACTCTTGAGTGGGGTTGCTCGGTTGCGTTGCCATTCACGACAGGCAGTTCATCAAAAACTGCTCGCCATTCGCTATCTACAGACTCGGGGTCACTGAGGTACAGTTCGTAGAGATCTTCTACGTAAGTTGCATTGGCGCCAGCCAAATGAGAAGACTCAAACCAAGCCTTCATCACGCCATTTTGCATTGTTATCCCTTAACCACTTAGTTTTTATGTTGCTACGACCGGGGGTTAACCGGCGTTCCTTTTAAGCTCCCCCGAAAGGGAGCCTAAATCTTAATATATGTAGGTGTACAGAGGCCGATACTACACTGCGCGTTTGAGCAGCATTGAACGAATATGGCCGATTGCTTTCGTAGGATTTAGCCCTTTGGGACAAACATTTACACAGTTCATGATGCTATGGCAACGGAAAACGCTAAAAGCGTCGTCCAGATCTGATAAACGTTCATCTGTCGCAGTGTCGCGGCTGTCAATCAGCCAACGATATGCAGCCAGAAGCCCTGCAGGGCCTACGAACTTATCTGGGTTCCACCAGAACGATGGGCACGAGGTGGTACAACATGCACACATGATGCACTCATACAGGCCATCAAGGTGAGCACGGTCGTCAGGCGATTGAAGATTCTCACGCGATGGCGGTGTGCTGTCATTAATCAGGTAAGGCTTAACACGCTCATAGTTCTGGTAGAACTGAGTCATATCGACAATCAGGTCACGAACTACTGGCAGGCCAGGCAGTGGACGAATCACAATGCTTGATTTGTCAGTCAAGGCTGACAGCGGTGTGATACATGCCAGACCGTTCTTACCGTTCATGTTAATACCGTCAGAACCACACACACCTTCGCGGCATGAACGACGGAATGCCAACGTTGGATCTTGCTCTTTCAACAGGATCAGCGCATCCAGCACCATCATGTCAGAACCGTCTGGCACTTCCAGCGTGTACCCTTTCATGTGCGGCGCGTCATCAACGTCCGGGTTGTAACGGTATACAGAAAAATTCAGTTTCATACTCTTCTACCTCCCTTAGTAAGTACGCGCTTTCGGTGGGAAAGCTTCACGATGTACTGGCGTCATGTTCACATCACGCTTAGACATCGCTTCTGTTTCCGGGTTGTAGATGGTGTGGCACAGCCAGTTTTCATCGTCACGCTCTTGGAAGTCAAAGCGTGCATGTGCGCCACGGCTCTCCGTACGGTAGTTTGCAGCAACCGCGGTCGAAAAGGCAGTTTCCATCAGGTTGTCCAACTCCAGACATTCGATACGCTGAGTGTTGAACTCTGATGATGTGTCATCCAAGCGCGCTTCTTTGAGGCGCTCGCGGATAACTTTAAGCTCTTCCAAGCCTTTCGCCATCGCATCGCCTTCACGGAACACCGAGAAGTTATTCTGCATGCAAGATTGCAGGTCTTTGCGGATTTGAACCGGGTCTTCGCCTTTCTGAGTAGTGTTCCAGCGATTTACTCGCGCCAAGGAGGCTTCGATGTCAGACTCAGACGCATCGCGTGCTTCCACTTGCGCAGCCAAGGTTTCACCCAAGTGCAGTCCCGTTGCGCGACCAAATACAACAAGGTCAAGCAGCGAGTTACCACCCAGACGGTTTGCACCATGGACAGATACACTCGCTATCTCACCACAAGCAAACAGGCCTTGAACTTCAACATCGTTGCCGCTCGCGTCTTGCTTAATGGCCTGACCGGATACTTGTGTCGGTACGCCGCCCATCATGTAGTGACAGGTTGGGATTACTGGGATTGGCTCTTTAATCGGGTCGACGTGCGCGAATGTACGAGACAACTCGAGGATACCAGGCAGACGCGCTTCCAGAACATCTTTACCTAAGTGATCCAGTTTCAGCTTGATGTGTGGACCCCATGGGCCATCGCAACCGCGGCCTTCACGAATCTCTACCATCATTGAACGTGCAACAACGTCTCGACCCGCAAGGTCTTTCGCGTTTGGTGCATAACGCTCCATGAAGCGCTCGCCATCTTTATTGAGGAGGTAACCACCTTCGCCGCGACAACCTTCAGTCACTAGTACACCTGCACCTGCGATACCGGTTGGGTGGAACTGCCACATTTCCATGTCTTGCATTGGTACGCCCGCACGCAGTGCCATACCTACGCCATCACCTGTATTGATGTGTGCATTCGTCGTTGACTGGTAAATACGGCCCGCACCGCCTGTCGCCAAGACAGTTGCCTTCGCTTTGAAATAGCAAATTTCGCCGGTTTCCATGTCCATCGCAGTTGCACCAACAACTGCACCGTCTTGGTTTTTCACCAGATCCAACGCGTACCACTCAGAGAAGATGGTGGTCTTGTTTTTGATGTTTTGCTGGTACAGCGTGTGAAGCAGAGCATGGCCAGTACGGTCAGCTGCAGCTGCAGTGCGCGCAGCCTGCTCGCCGCCAAATGCTTTAGACTGTCCGCCGAATGGACGCTGATAAATGCGGCCGTTATCGAAACGGGAAAATGGAAGCCCCATTTTTTCCAGCTCGATAATGGATTGAGGACCGGTTTTACACATGTATTCGATCGCGTTTTGGTCACCGATGTAATCGGATCCTTTGACGGTGTCGTACATGTGCCATTCCCAATTATCTTCATGGGAATTACCCAGTGCTACCGTAATACCACCCTGGGCAGAAACGGTGTGGGAACGGGTTGGGAAAACTTTAGACAGCAGCGCACAAGACAGGCCCTGCTCAGAAATTTGCAGTGCAGCGCGCATGCCTGCACCACCTGCACCGATAACTATTGCGTCGAATTCTCTTACTGGAATACTCACTTACACACCCCACAATACAAAAAAGCCAGTCAACAAGTAGACAAACAGCAGCGCAACAATGCCAAACTGCATAAACATACGCAGCACGGTCGGCTTGATGTAGTCAGTCAATACCTGCCACATACCTATCCAAGCGTGGATAAGTACGCACACTAGCGCCAACATGGTGAATACTTTGTTGCTTGTTTGTCCCCAGAACTCGATCCAGCTCTGATATGTCAATTCGGGACCAAACGCAAAGAAACCCACCATGTATAGGGTGTAAAGCGTCATGATAATGGCAGTCGCACGGAGCAAAATCCAGTCATGAACCCCGTTTCTGCCAAAAGAAGATACGTGTCCTACCATACTAAAATCCCCGCTAAAACAGACAGCACTGCAGTGATGATGAAACCGATTTTCGCGCTTTGCGAACCACTTTCCATCTCTTCAAAATGGCCCATGTCCATCAACAAGTGACGGATACCGCCAACAATATGATAAGCAAGTGCAGTCAGGATGCCCCATAGGACAAACTTGGCGAAGAAACTATTTACGATGTTCGAGGCGGCTTCAAAACCATTAGGGGATGATAAGGAGAGGCTTAATAGCCATAGAAGGATGGCGACCGAGATAAAGGTGATGACACCCGACACACGGTGCGCAATAGACGCGATCGCTGTGATAGGGAAGCGAATGGTCTGGAGGTCGAGGTTTACCGGTCTTGGCTTTCTTACTTTCACGATATGGCCCACTCAGCTCCATTGAGCAAATTATTGTTATTACACCCTCTGGAATCACATCTCGCTACAGCGCCAGACCTACAACATCATTTATTACGTTTTCACGTGCCACTGCTATTAACTGCAGTTCAAGCACTGAAATCCGCATTGAAAATATCGATTTGAGCCCCGAAACGCCCCGGCATTATGTAATATCCAGAGACCTGCCGGAGAGTATATGCCCCGTAACATTTAAACACAAACCAATAAAATTGACGGAAATCCCGAAACAGAGCATTAACTTAATGCGCACAGAATTTTGATACTTGCGTACACCCGACAAAGTTCACGTCTGCAAATTGACATCTAATGAGACGATCGGTACAACAACGGGGTCCGTATCCGGGATAGGATTATAAAAAAACAAAGGAGAATGTTATGGCAGAGAAGAAAGCTACCCTACAAATTGAAGGGAAAGCACCTATCGAACTGCCGATCAAAGGGGGCACAGTCGGTCCAGAAGTGATCGATGTACGTGCATTGGGCGCGAACGGCTTTTTTACGTTTGACCCAGGTTTCGTTGCAACAGCGTCTTGTGAGTCACAAATTACCTATATTGATGGCACAGCTGGCGTTTTATTGCACCGTGGCTACCCAATTGATCAATTAGCCAATAACGCTGACTATTTGGAAGTTTGTTACATCCTACTATATGGTGAAGCCCCAAGTCCTAAACAATATGAAGAGTTCCGTCGTATCGTAACTCGCCACACCATGGTTCACGAACAAATTGCGAGTTTCTTCCATGGTTTCCGTCGTGACGCTCACCCAATGGCTGTCATGGTAGGTGTGGTTGGCGCACTGGCTGCGTTCTACCACGACTCTTTGGACATCAACAACGACACACACCGAGAAATCACTGCGTTCCGTCTTCTGTCGAAGATGCCAACGCTGGCAGCTATGTGTTACAAGTACTCGATCGGACAGCCGTTCATCTACCCACGTAACGACCTGGATTACGCAGAGAACTTCCTACACATGATGTTTGCGACCCCAGCAGAAGAGTACGAAGTGAATCCTGTTGTTGCTCGTGCAATGGACAAGATCTTTACCCTTCACGCAGATCACGAGCAAAATGCTTCAACATCTACCGTTCGTCTGGCTGGTTCTTCCGGTGCAAACCCATTTGCATGTATTGCTGCGGGTATCGCATCGCTTTGGGGCCCTGCTCACGGTGGTGCAAACGAAGCTTGTCTGCGCATGTTGGAAGAAATCGGTTCTGTCGAGAACATTCCAGAGTACATCGAACGCGCGAAAGATAAAGATGACCCATTCCGTTTGATGGGCTTCGGTCACCGCGTTTACAAGAACTATGACCCACGCGCAACTGTAATGAACGAAGCATGCCACGAAGTTCTTGATGAGCTGAAAATCAACGATCCTCTGCTGGATGTTGCTATGGAGCTGGAAAGAATTGCACTTTCTGACCCTTACTTCATCGAGAAGAAACTCTACCCGAATGTAGACTTCTACTCAGGCATTATCCTGAAAGCAATCGGTATCCCAGTGTCAATGTTCACTGTGATTTTCGCGATGTCTCGTACCATTGGTTGGATCGCTCACTGGAATGAAATGCACAGCGACCCGCAAAACCGTATCGGTCGTCCACGTCAGCTTTACACTGGCTACGACAAGCGAGATTTCAAACCACTGAAAGATCGATAGTAAACTTGCGATAGCTAACCAAAAAACGCCGCTCTGCGGCGTTTTTTATTGCTTTTTTAACACGTTAGACTGGGTTATCGATGTCAATAAAGGTCACTTCAAAGCCATGTTGGTCAGCAAGCCACTGCCCCAAAGCTTTCACACCATAACGTTCAGTTGCATGGTGTCCCGCACTGAAGTAATGGATACATAGCTCTCGTGCAGAATATGTTGTTCGCTCGGAAATTTCTCCAGAAACAAACGCATCCATCCCCTTGCTTGCAGCAAGATCGATGAAGTCCTGACCACCGCCTGTACACCATCCGACTTTCTTGATGGGCTTAGCAATACCGCTTTCAATATGCAGTGGCTCACGGTTTAACTTCGTCGCCAGCAATTTACCAAAATCTTTTGCCGATAATGCACTGGGCAATTCACCCCAAACGGCAATAGAGTTTGAATTGCCATCTTCTAAGCCACCAAGCTGTTCAATCCCCAAAAGCGTCGCCAGTTGAGCATTATTTCCTACTTCAGGATGAACATCCAATGGCAGATGATAGGCATAGAGGTTAATACCATTTTCAATCAAAGACTTGATACGCTTAAACTTCATGCCCTTGAGCGGCTCGGACTCTCCTCGCCAGAAATAACCATGATGAACCAGCAACGCATCCGCGTCTTGCTCAATCGCAGCCTCAATCAAAGCTTGTGAAGCCGTCACACCAGTGACAATTTTTCGCACTTCCTCTTTGCCTTCAATCTGCATCCCATTGGGGCAGTAATCTTTCATTGCAAAAGGCTTTAGAAATTCGTTGAGAACCGATTCCAGTTGGTAATTATTCATTTTCTTCCCGAATCTTTTGTGTCAATTAAGTCTATTCTAACCACCCTATCGATGCAGGTGAACCTCGTTTGCTATATGCTCTCGGTACAACCATCAAGGAAAGTCATCCATGTTCGCAGACAGTACTCAAGTCCAAAAGGATATTGCTTGGATTCAACAGTCATCAGACATCATCAATCAAAAATCTTCGAGCGTTGTTCCCCTTACATTCTGGACTTCATTTTCATTCGAGCGCTACCCTGCTTATGAGGGTGGTCATAGAATTGGCTTTTACTACCAATGGCTCATCAATCAGTGTCTGCAGCAAAGCGAAACCTATCATCTGATTGCGGAAGAGCTTCAGGTAGAAAAAGATAAACGCACACTGGGTGCCATTGATTTTGTGGTAGAAAATCCGGAAGGAAAATTGGAACACTGGGAAGTTGCCATCAAGTTTTATCTGGCTTTCGAAGGAGAATGGCGAGGCCCCAATGCCAAAGATACACTGGCGAAGAAGTACCAAAAGATGACTGACCAACAGTTGATGCTGTCAGATACTGAGGAGTATCAGAGTCAGTATTCCCAATACCCTATCGAGAAACGCAGGTTGCTGGTTCAAGGCCGACTTTACACTAATCCTTTCTTATCTCTTGGTGATTTGCCTTCACCTCCAGATGTGCAAGAGCAGAGCGTCAATGGATTTTGGTGTTGGCCCTACCAATTGCCTAAAGATGTAAAATTTTTCGAGCTAACCAGAGCACAGTGGATGGAAGCACCTTCTCTGGAGGATCTGCCTGTATATTCGTTGCCAGAAACTGTCACGAGGGCAACGCATCTTATTGACGAAAACCGTCACCGCTGGTTTGTTGTTCCAGATAATTGGCCTTCTCTTTGAGTCGCCTTGCCCCTTATTTAGATATAAAAAAAACCACCGCGATGCGGTGGCTTTTCAATTTTCACTTCGCTGAGGCGTACTAAAGCCCTGCAGCCTTGAACACATCACTCACGATGCTCTGAGCTTCTTTCTGGATGAGTGTAAGGTGTTCTTCACCTTTGAAGCTTTCACAGTAAATTTTGTAAATATCTTCTGTGCCTGATGGACGCGCGGCAAACCAACCAAACTCAGTTGTCACCTTAAGACCACCAATCGCCTGGCCATTGCCCGGCGCATGAGTCAGTTTCGCTGTGATTGTGTCACCGGCCAAGGTTTCAGCCGTAACCATTTCCGCAGAAAGTTTGCTCAACACCGCTTTTTGCTCGCCATTAGCTGGTGCTTGCAGGCGAGCATAGCTAGAGGCGCCAAATTTCGCAGCGAGCTCATCGTAGTACTGCTGAGGGTTCTTGCCTGTAACAGCGGTTATCTCTGCTGCCAGAAGGCAAAGCAGGATACCGTCTTTATCCGTCGCCCAAGCTGTGCCGTCCATACGCAGGAAAGATGCTCCTGCACTTTCTTCGCCACCAAAGCCGATTTCACCTGAATACAAGCCATCAACAAACCACTTGAAGCCTACGGGAACTTCGCACAATTTGCGACCAAGATTAGCGACCACTTTATCGATGATTGCGCTCGATACCAGTGTTTTACCTACACCGACCTCTGCGCCCCACTGTGGACGATGCTGGTAAAGGTAATCGATACACACAGCGAGATAGTGGTTCGGATTCATCAGACCTGCTGGAGTTACAATACCATGGCGGTCAAAATCAGGATCGTTACCGAATGCCAGATCATACTGGTCTTTGTACGCAAGAAGACCAGCCATCGCAGACGGTGATGAGCAATCCATACGGATCACGCCATCTTTATCAAGTGACATAAAACGGAATGACGGATCCACATCATCATTGATAATCGTGATGTCCAAGTCGAAATACGTAGCAATCGATTTCCAATAATCAATACCTGAGCCACCTAGTGGATCAATACCGATACGAAGACCTGCTTTTTTGATGGCATCCATATCGACGACAGAAGCCAAGTCCTGTACATAAGGCATGACCATGTTTGTTTCAACAAACAGATCGCTGTCAACGGCTTCTGCGAAAGTCACGCGACGAACGCCTGTCAAACCTTCTGCAATCAGTGTGTTGGCAAGCTGCTCAATAGCTTTAGTGAGATCACCTTCAGCAGGACCGCCGTGTGTTGGATTGTATTTGATACCGCCATCTTGAGGTGGATTGTGCGAGGGCGTGATCACAATACCATCCGCTTTGTCGGCATTTTTCTTATTGTGAGTCAAGATCGCATGGGAGATGCCTGGCGTTGGGGTATAACCACCGTCTTTCTGAGCAATCACGGACACGCCGTTCGCTACAAGCACTTCGACCACAGAACAAAACGCTGGCTCAGACAGTGCGTGTGTGTCTTTACCCACAAATAAAGGGCCAGTCACACCTTTCTCAGCACGCACCTCAGCAACTGCTTGAGCAATGGCCAGAATATGGTGTTGGTTAAAAGTCACTTTGTCGGCACAGCCGCGGTGACCGGAAGTACCAAACTCCACTTTGTGGGCTGGATTGCTAGAGTCTGGTGTCAATTGGAAGTAGTTCGACACCAACATTGGAATATTATGGAGATCTTGTTGCTGGGCTCGTTGCCCGGCACGTTCATGGCTAGCCATTCACTCGCATCCTTAAAATAATTCTGACGTTAACCAGTTGAGAAGCAGCAGAACCTCTGCGCTAAATACCCAATAGGTCTAGATATATTGAGAGGCCCGTCAATGACAAGGCCTCTTCATTCATTATGTTTGTTTGGCACCTAACCCTACGAGGTTAAATCTCGCCGACCACTTTTTCAGTGATGTCGTTGGTGAAGCTCATCTTGGTCATAAGTTGCTCAACCATCTGGCGTTTACGTCCAGTATTGGTATTGGTGATCACCCAAAATGGCGTTTCAGGAATGTGTTTCGGTTTGGTCGTCTTGCCGCTTTCCAGTAGCGTCTGCTCATTATCAGCAAAATAGACGCGCGTACGCCCTTTCAACGCTGTCGCTTCAGCAAATGCTTGATTATCAATACGGTATAGGGTCGAAAGTACCAGCATGAATCGGCCAATCGCTTTCTCTTGCGCCGCGAATTCATCTGATATCAACAGGGAGCGCATTTCTTTTACACGATCAACGGTATCGCTTTTGCCCGCGTCTTTACTGACAACAATGCCCTTTGTCTCTGGGCTCGGCGTCAACGTTGCAACGGGTTGTTGCTCCACCTTCGGTGCCATCAGCAGCCTGCGCAGAATGTCCGATGCACTTTCACCAATGTGCTGGGTCTGGCTGGCAATGTACCGGTATAGCTCTTCATCAACCTCAATTGTCTTCATCGTTTGATCATCGTGTCCTGTTTACAATTCAACACTGTGATTATACAGAGTTAGGGGTACCCGAGCCACCTCAAGATGCTGGTTTCAGTGAGAATAACTCTCTTCGTGATCGAGGTAAGGTTTTGAGTCGCCTTCAGGATCGCTATACTACGCTCAACCATGAATTTAACAGGAAAACCGCTGTGCAATTGAACTTCAAGATCCAGGGCGAAGGAAGCCCGCTCCTGTTGATCCACGGACTGTTTGGCAGTCTGGACAATCTTGGCGGGCTGGCAAAGGTACTGGCAGAACACTATCAGGTCTATCAAATTGACTTACCTAACCACGGCCAGTCTCCGCGCTCCGCAAACGTTGATTATGTATCCCAAGCCACTGCCGTGAAGGATTTTTTAGACCAGCAGAAACTGGAGAAGGTCTCTGTTGTCGGGCACTCAATGGGTGGAAAAGTTGCCATGATGCTTGCACAACTCCATCCAGATCACCTCGAAGATCTTGTGGTTATGGACATTGCCCCCGTTGAATACAAAGTTCGCCGACATGACGCAGTTTTAGCAGGTCTCAATGCCTCAATGGCCCAACCTATCCTAAGCAGAAAAGATGCGGAAGCAGCACTTGCTGAGCATATCCTAGAGCCGGGGGTGCGTCAGTTTCTGTTAAAATCTCTCGCTAAACAAGAAAATGGTACCTTTGATTGGCGCTTCAATGTCCCAACCCTTGAAACACACTATCTGGACATTACCGGATGGCCTGAGCAGGGTGTTTTCGAAGGTGAAACACTGTTTTTAAAAGGTGCCAATTCAGATTATATTGCAGCCGAACACCGAGCGGATATAGAGCGACAGTTCCCACGCGCCAAAGCACACGTCATTGCGAATACTGGACACTGGCTACACGCAGAAAAACCTGCCACCGTAGCACGTGTGATCACTCGCTTTTTAACAAACTCAGAGCGTTAACAGAGCACTCCCACTTATGCTATAGTGCGCGGCGAAAATGGGTTCCGAACGGAGGCGGTAATGCTATACGAGCACTTCGAATTGCTCGAGAAGATAGGTCTTGATCTGCTATTTGCAGGTATCTTCTTTTTTATTGGTATGGCGATCAAGGACGTGCTCAAAGAGGGGAAAGTTCCACCATTTGGCCGCAGAATCGTGTGGCTGGTACTTTTCCTCGGGTGCGCAGGTTTTATTACCAAGGGCGTGATCCAGCTTTTCTGGGAAGGGGTAGGCATCTGAGTCTACAGCCACACCACCTTAAAAGATTCCAACGGCAAGAAGGCCGAGCCTTCTTCTACACTTTACATTCTGGGCTGTGTATATTGCGGCTCGATTAACAATAAATAGGTATTCTCTATTATGGCGAGCGTAGGTCTCTTCTTTGGTAGCGATACAGGTAACACTGAAGCTATCGCCAAGATGATTCAAAAACAACTGGGCAAGCAAATGGTCCATGTTCAGGACATTGCAAAGAGCAGCAAAGAAGATATTAATAACTTCGATCTGCTCCTGCTTGGCATCCCGACTTGGTACTACGGTGAAGCACAATGTGACTGGGATGATTTTTTCCCAGAACTTGAGCAAATCGACTTCTCAACCAAGCTGGTTGCAATCTTTGGCTGTGGTGATCAGGAAGACTACGCAGAATACTTCTGTGACGCGATGGGTACCATCCGTGACATCGTCGAAACCAAAGGCGGCACCATTATTGGTCACTGGCCGACGGAAGGTTATGAGTTCGAAGCATCGAAAGCACTGGTTGATGACAGTAACTTCGTTGGCCTGTGTGTTGACGAAGATCGTCAACCGGAACTGACTTCTACCCGCGTAGAAAAATGGGTCAACCAAGTCTACGAGGAAATGTGCCTGGCTGAACTGGAAGGTTAAGTTAAGCAATTACCAAAAACAAAAAACGCGCCCAGTGCGCGTTTTTTATATCTGCTGTAAAGTCTTAAGCTGACTTTTCTTCGCGGTACTTTGGTTTTTTGCGCACATACAATACGCGGCGCACCCGGCTCACCACTTCCCCATTAGCATCTTGCACATTCACGATGAACTCGGGAAACACCTTATCGCCGTTGATAGTCGCTTGCTGAATGGAAGCAACGGTTTCCTCGGAAATCACAAATTCAGCGAACAGATCTGTCGCTCCAGGCTTAATGAAGTTGATGTCAGCCTCTTTGTCCCAAACGAAATACTTTTCACCAAGGATTCCCATCAGCATGAGAGCATAGGTGGGATCTGTCATAGAAAAAATACTTCCGCCATACTGGGTTCGGTTGGCATTTTTATTCCACCAGCGGAGCTTCAAACGCATCTTAACATGCCGAAAATCTTCGCTAATATTCAGGATCTTGATACCCGCTCCCCAGAATGGAGGCCAACAATTCAAGGCGAGTTTCACAATGCCGGGTTTGTAAAATTTGTACACAGGAATCCCTTTTCTGGTCATACCAGCAAATACTGCCAGTTTTACAATGCGACAACAAGCCGCAAAACCAACCAATTAGGCCAGATATTTACCCCTTTGTACTGGCGGCCTCTTATCACATTTGTTACGCTAACTATCAGTTTTCCCGTTCTCTCACACAGGGAAAAGCAATCACGTAGGAAAGAACCGGATGTCAGATAATAACAAGGCACTAAAAGACGCAGGCCTAAAAGTAACGCTGCCTCGCTTGAAGATCTTAGAAGTTCTGCAAGAGCCGGACTGTCAGCACATTAGCGCTGAAGATCTTTACAAAAAGCTTATCGATATCGGCGAAGAAATTGGACTTGCGACAGTATATCGCGTACTTAACCAGTTCGATGATGCCGGTATTGTCACCCGCCACCACTTTGAAGGCGGTAAATCGGTTTTTGAGCTGGCGACACAACACCACCATGACCATTTAGTTTGTCTGGATTGTGGTCGCGTTATCGAATTTACAGACGATGTGATAGAAGAGCGCCAGAAAGATATCGCAAACCAATTCAACATAAGGCTTACAAACCACAGCTTGTATCTTTATGGCCACTGCACTAAGAGTGGATGTAAAGACGACCCTAGCATTCATGACGCTTAATTACGCCGATTGATTGGGACAAAAAAACCGGAGCCAAGCTCCGGTTTTTTGTATTCAAGGCAACTTAATCACCAATTTTCGCCCAGGTGTCACGCAGGCCCACCGTGCGATTGAACACCAATGCGTCCTTTTTGCTGACTTTACTATCTGCACAGAAGTAACCCATACGCTCAAACTGATAGCCCTGCTCAGCTTCTGCTGCTTTCAGGCTTGGCTCTACGTAGCCACGAACCACAGTCAGTGACTCAGGGTTAATGGTCGCTGCAAAGTCATCAGCTGCCCCAGGGTTTGGCACAGTGAACAGGCGGTCATACATGCGGATTTCCGCTTCAACACCTGCATTTGCAGATACCCAGTGGATAACACCTTTTACTTTACGGCCATCTGCCGGATCTTTACCCAGTGTCTCTGGATCATAGGTGCAGTAAACCGTAGTGATCTTGCCATCAGCATCTTTGTCACAACGTTCAGCTTTCACGACGTACGCGTTACGAAGACGCACTTCTTTACCCAGTACCAAACGCTTGTACTTCTTGTTCGCTTCTTCGCGGAAGTCTTCAGCTTCAATCCAGATTTCGCGGCTGAATGGGATTTCACGCTCGCCCATTTCTGGTTTGTTCGGGTGATTAGCTGCATTCAGCGTTTCGATTTCACCCTCTGCGTAGTTCTCGATAACCAGTTTGATTGGGTCAAGCACGGCCATCGCGCGAGGTGCGTTTTCGTTCAGGTCATCACGCACACAAGACTCCAGTGAGCTCATCTCAATGGTGTTGTCTTGTTTAGTGACACCAATACGCTTACAGAACTCACGAATTGATGCAGGCGTGTAACCGCGACGACGCAGGCCAGAAATGGTCGGCATGCGTGGATCATCCCAACCATTAACCAGGTTTTCACTTACCAGTTGGCTAAGCTTGCGCTTTGACATCACAGTGTATTCCAAGTTCAGACGGCTGAACTCATACTGACGTGGCTGACACTCAATAGTGATGTTCTCCAGAACCCAGTCGTACAGACGGCGGTTGTCCTGGAATTCCAGCGTACACAGTGAGTGAGTAATGCCTTCAATCGCATCTGAAATACAGTGTGTGAAGTCGTACATTGGGTAAATGCACCACTTATCACCGGTCTGGTGATGGTGTGCAAAACGTACGCGATAGAGCACTGGATCACGCATCACCATAAATGGTGAAGCCATATCAATTTTTGCACGCAGACAGGCTTTGCCTTCAGCAAATTCGCCGTTCTTCATTTTTTCGAACAGCGCCAGATTTTCTTCCACAGTGCGATCGCGGTATGGACTGTGTTTGCCTGCTTCCTTCAGGGTGCCACGGTATTCGCGGATCTCATCAGGGCTCAGTTCTTCAACATAAGCCAAACCTTTTTCGATCAGTTCTACCGCATACCCGTGGAGACGGTCGAAGTAGTCAGACGAATAACAAACTTCACCATCCCATTGGAAGCCCAGCCAGTTCACATCGTTCTTGATAGACTCAACGAACTCGATGTCTTCTTTCTCTGGGTTGGTATCGTCAAAACGCAGGTTGCACTGACCCTGGTAATCTTGGGCGATACCAAAGTTCAGACAGATCGACTTTGCGTGACCGATGTGCAGATAGCCATTTGGCTCTGGCGGGAAACGCGTGTGAACAGTGTTGTGAACACCACCTGACAAATCTTTATCAATGATTTGACGGATAAAGTTAGTTGGACGAGCCTCAGACTCACTCATCAAAAAATACCTCGTTGGAAGATCCAGATCTTATACCCAGGCGAACTTGAGATGCTGTCGTTCAGCGCCTTGGTTGAATAGACTTTAAATAACGCCCAATAATCCCCGATCGTGGCTATTTACTCAACCACTACTGAACGCTCTCACGCCATTTGAACAAAAAAAAGCCCGCGAAGTGCGGGCTTTGATGCTTTAAGGGGGAAATTACAGAGAAACCGCGCGACCTTCGCGTTGTTTATCTGCACTCAATGCACGCACTTCTACGTTAGCATTGTTGTCAAGAGCTACCGGAGCGACGTAGTCCATCCAAGATTGACCACCATCTACAGAGTATTGCATTGGCAGACCCGGCATGCTGATGTTCATGTGCAGTTTGCCGTCTAGCATGATGGCGCCTGGAACAGGAATGCGGTAGTTGATACCTGATGCATCCAGTTTCGCCATTTCGCGCTGACCCATCACATTGGCAAAGCGCGTCCAGTCTTGCAGTTGCGCATCTTTATTAACGTGAGAAGTCTCTTGGTTGAATTGCTTACCCACTTGGTAATCCAATTCCCAGTCTGCTTTGTGCCATGCACGCTCAGCGGCGGCAATCACACGAGGGAATACCATGTATTCGTATTGCTCATCAGTACGAACGGTTTCACTCCAAAGTTGTGCAGATAAACCGTGGAAGCCTTCGGTGTGTTCAACGGTACCTTTACCATTGAATCCGTTACCATCGCGGTCCACTGACGTTTCTGCGTTCTGAGGCAGGTTCTCTGGCGCGAACCCAAACATCTTGCGAGTGTCAGTTGCACGGGTTGCCCAGTAATAGCCACGCTCTTTCGGGTCTACTTCGTATGGCATATCCATGTACACGTAGTCCGGGTTAGAGACGATCAGGTCGTAACCTTTCGCAGCCCAGTCGTATGCAGATGCATCACCGCCCCAGTAAAGCACATCCCAGAAGTTCACGCGGATGTTTTCGGTTTTGAACGCTGAAGCATCTTTTGAATACTTCAGGCCGTCTTGCCATGCCTGGAAGTTCTCAATGCCTTGCTCAGCAACTGCACCACTTACTTTCTCCGCAAAGAAGCTTGGTAGGTGACCAAAATCAGACACAACACCTTCTTCGATCAACTTCTGGCACATTGGAGACTTAGCGAATGGCTTGTCTTGCTGGCTCAGGTCAATATTGCCTTTCCACGCCACCTGATCAGTTGCGTTGTTATCTTGGAAGCCTGCGTTCAGTTTGATGTTCTTCGCTTCGTCACCACCGAAATGCCAAGTATTCAGCGGCATACCAACAGCATCATGCATCGCTTTTACTTCAATGATCACTTTGTTCACGAAGTTCATGGACGAGTCCATACACGGGTTGATGAAGCTGCGCTTATCGTAGAACTGAACCGTGGTTACGTTAGACGTATCTTGCGGATCCATCAGACGGAATTCTTCTGCTTTCGCCAGATCACCCTGCTCTGCATATTTCTGGTAACGTGCTTCCATAGAAACCACCGCCGCACGTGAGTGTGCAGGCATGTCGATTTCTGGGATCACTTCAATACCGCGTGCTTTCGCATGACGCAGAATTTCCATGTAATCCGCTTTCGAGAAGTAGCCAGAACCAAAGTTGTCAGTGCTTGGGCCTGAACCCAACTGTGGCAGAAGACATGAGGTTTCGCTCAGGTCGTGGCAGCGGTTTGCGCCTACGTCAGTCAGCTCAGGGAGGCCCGGAATTTCCAAACGCCAGCCTTCATCATCCGTCAGGTGAAGGTGTAGCTTGTTCAGCTTGTATGCCGCCATTTGATCGATAGTGCGCAGTATCGCTTCCTTAGAGTGGAAGTTACGCGCAACATCTACCATCACACCGCGGTATTCAAAGCGGGGGGCATCTTCAATCGCTACCCAAGGCAGCATCTCGTCGTCACCGTTGTCCATCAGCGCCAGCATAGATTGCAGACCGTAGAATGCACCCACACTGTCGAAGCCCAGCACTTCAACACCACCAGCATTCACTGCCAGTTTGTATGCGCCTGATACCGCTTCTTTGCCTTCGAACGCTTTCGCATCAACATTAATGTTCAGCGCGATGTCACCCTCAACATTCACGCCCAGAAGCTCAGCGCGCTTTTCGAATGCCGCCAGTTGGTCAGCGTCCAATGCGTTGTTGATTACTGCGAAGCCTGAGGCAATGTGCAGCGCGCCGCGCATTTGCTTGGTTTTCAACGGGGTTGGAATGATAGAGGCTTCAATTGCACCTTCTGCCAGTGCTGCGACATCTCTGTTTTTCGCATAACGGGATGCAGCAGTCGCCAGCACATTGTTATCTTCCGGCGTACGCTTCCAGTTCTTGCCTTCGATCTCTGCCACGTAAGCATCGACGTTTTCTGTGTTCAGCGAAGCAATTGCTTTAGGAATAGCATTACCTGCTGTCACGTATGCACGAGGCATAAAGTCAGTTTCAAACAGCGTCCAGTATTCCTGAATAAGAGGGATCTCGATTGTTTCGCCAGCTGCAAAACCCTCGAAGGATGCCGTTGGAGTCATCACATAAAGGTCACCGGTGATGTGTTCAATCGCGAAGTCTTTGTTTTCAACATCCAGAATGACACGAATGCTGTGCAAGTATATTTTCCAGTCGTTGCCGGAAACCGCTTCGCCGTCGTTAACCACAGTCATCAGAATCTTGTTACACGACGCCCACTCAGCGCCCATATCCTGACATGCCATGCCTTCCTGTGCACCGTGGTTTGTCTCCACGTCATAGCTGATATTCAGCTGAGAAGCCAGTGCATCAACCTTTCCTTGTTGCGCTGCGTCTGACTGCAGAGAACTGCAACCAGCCAGACCTGAAGCAATCGCAACAGACAAGATACCCATCTTAAATGTTTTGTTCATTGTTCATTTTCCCTACGAATAGCCTTAAAAAAGGCCCAAAAAAAGCCGACCCCGTTAGAGGCCGGCTATGTTGACTGTTTAGTCAGTATTTTTTATTAAGGCAGTTTTACGTCAGACAGGTCTTCAGTAGTGCCGACTTTTTTCATTTCGCCAGCAACGATTTCTGCCAGTGGGCCCAGGATAACCTGAAGGTTGTTGGTACCCAGTTTAACAACACCCATCGCACCCAGTGCTTTCAGTGTCTTCTCGTCGATTTGGCTGCCGTCTTTGACAGTCAGGCGCAGACGAGTAATACATGCATCGATGTTAGTCAGGTTGTCGTGACCACCCAGAGCTTTCAGGTATTGACGAGCCAGAACACCAGTTTCTGCTGAACCTTGAACGTCTGAAGAAGTTTCGTCATCTTCTTCACGACCTGGAGTTGCCAGGTTGAACTTCAGGATAGCTGCACGGAATACGGTGTAGTAGATAACCGAGAACACCAGACCTTGAGCAATCAGCATGTACCAGTTAACCGCCAGTGGGTTACGGGTAGACAGAACCATATCCACCAGACCTGCAGAGAAGCCGAAGCCCGCAATCCACTGCATAGATGCTGCGATGTATACAGAGATACCGGTCAGCAGTGCGTGCAGTACGTACAGACCAGGTGCCAGGAACATGAATGAGAATTCCAGAGGCTCAGTTACACCGGTGAAGAAAGATGCGAAAGCAGCAGCCAGCATGATAGATGCAACTTTCTCTTTGTTTTCTGGCTTCGCACAGTGGTAGATAGCCAGTGCCGCACCTGGCAGACCGAACATCATGATTGGGAAGAAGCCCGCTTGGTACATACCAGTCACACCAGCAACACCAGTACCTTCAGCGATAGACTTAGCACCGCCCAGGAAGTTAGGGATGTCGTTAATGCCGGCAACATCGAACCAGAATACTGAGTTCAGAGCGTGGTGAAGACCAACAGGGATCAGAAGACGGTTGAAAAACGCGTATACACCCGCGCCCAGCTCGCCCATACCTTGAATACCTTCACCGAAGCTTACCAGACCGCCGTATACAGTTGGCCAAACGTACATCAGGATGAATGCGATGAAGATACCAGCAAAAGAGGTCAGGATTGGTACAAGTCGCTTACCAGAGAAGAACGCCAGTGCTTTGTGCAGTTCAACGTGAGAGAAACGGTTGTAAAGCTCAGCAGATACGATACCAACCAAGATACCTACGAACTGGTTGTTGATCTTACCAAATGCTGCAGGTACGGCGCTTGGGTCAATACCCTGAATTTGCGCAACTGCACCTGGAGAAAGCAGCGTGGTTACAACTAGGAAACCAACGAAGCCTGACAGTGCTGCCGCACCATCTTTATCTTTAGACATACCGTACGCAACACCAACCGCGAACAGTACAGACATGTTATCGATGATTGCAGCACCAGCTTTGATCAGGAATGCTGCCAGTGCGCTATTCGCACCCCAGCCATTCGGGTCAATCCAGTAACCAACACCCATAAGAATTGCAGCAGCAGGAAGCGTGGCGACTGGCACCATAAGTGCTTTACCTACTTTTTGGAAATAACCGAGAATATTCACCTTTGTTCCCCCTATAGTGGTTCTTTCTCAGATGTGTAATGACAACATGGGACTTTTTTTACTATCCAATGTGAGTCAGGAGGAGTTTATTCCATTAATTTCGCCCCGCAAATTAAAACGGATGCAATTGTGATTATCGTCACTCAAAACACTATGAGATCGGGATTTTTGCTAGCACGCTCATAAAACTTATTTTATGATGAAAACTAAGATATAAATCCACTATCCTGTATAGTCAGATTTTGAATTAACTGAGAGGTGTCCCGTGAGACTTATCCCACTACAAACAGCACATGAAGTAGGCCTTTGGTCAGCACGTCATATCGTTGATACGATTAACAAATTCTCCCCAACCGAAGATCGCCCTTTTGTTCTTGGCCTGCCAACTGGTGGCACCCCTCTGAACACGTACAAGCAACTGATTGACCTTCATAAGCAAGGCGAAGTAAGCTTCAAACATGTTGTGACTTTCAACATGGATGAGTATTGCGGCATCCCGGCTGACCACCCAGAGTCATACCGAAGCTTCATGTATAACAACTTCTTTAATCACATTGATATTCAAGAGGATAATATCAACCTTCTGAACGGCAATGCGGAAGATCATTTCGCTGAATGCCAACGTTATGAAGACAAGATCAAGTCTTACGGCAAAATCAACCTGTTCATGGGTGGCGTTGGTAACGACGGTCACATCGCATTTAATGAACCAGCGTCTTCCTTGTCTTCACGCACTCGCATCAAAACTCTTACTGAAGACACGCGCATTGCAAACTCGCGCTTCTTCGATAACGATATTAACCAGGTACCTAAGCATGCGCTGACTATCGGTGTTGGTACTTTGCTTGATGCTGAAGAAGTTATGATCCTTATCACCGGTCATAATAAAGCACTAGCACTGCAAGCAGCTGTTGAAGGCTCAGTTAACCACCTATGGACTGTATCTGCGCTACAACTGCACCCTAAAGCACTGATGGTATGTGATGACCCATCAACTGCGGAGCTGAAAGTGAAGACAGTTAAGTACTTCCAAGAGCTGGAAGCAGAAAACATCAAGAACTTGTAAGGTAAGGAAGTATTCATGTACGCACTGACAAACTGCCGAATTTTCACCGGTAGCGAAGTGCTGGATAATCATGCCGTTGTCGTTGAAAGCGGCCTGATCCAGAACATCTGCCCAGAAAAAGAATTGCCAGAGGGCATTGAAATCCGTTCACTGGACGGCGCATTCCTGACTCCTGGTTTCATCGATCTACAACTGAACGGTTGTGGCGGTGTCATGTTCAATGACAAAGTGACAGCGGAAACCATCCACACGATGCACTTGGCAAATCTCAAGTCTGGCTGCACCAGCTTCCTGCCTACCCTCATCACATCTTCTGATGAAGATATGAAAGCATCTGTCAGTGCGATTCGTGATTACCAGGAGCAATACGCTAACCAAGCGCTTGGTCTGCACCTTGAAGGCCCTTACCTGAACGTTGCCAAAAAAGGCATTCACAGCGTGGATTACATCCGCCGCTCTGACGACGCGATGATTGATTTTATCTCGGCTAACGCAGACGTTGTAACCAAAGTCACGCTGGCACCTGAGCTGACACCTTCTGAACATATCGAGAAACTGGCGAAAGCAGGCATCGTGGTTTCAGCAGGCCACACCAACGCAAGCTATGTCGAGGCGCGCAAAGGTTTCAAAGCTGGTATCACATTCGCAACTCATCTCTTCAACGCGATGACACCAATTGCAGGTCGTGAACCTGGTATGGTTGGCGCAATCTACGATACACCTGAGGTTTACACTGGTGTTATCGCCGACGGTTTTCATGTCGACTATGCAAACATCCGCATTGCACACAAGCTCAAGGGTGAAAAACTTGTTCTGGTTACCGATGCAGCAGCGCCTGCAGGAGCGGACATAGATCACTTTATTTTTGTAGGTAAGAAAGTATATTACAGAGATGGCAAGTGTGTTGATGAGAATGGCACACTTGGTGGTTCGGCATTGACCATGATTGAAGCAGTACAAAACTCTGTCGAACATGTGGGCATCGCTTTGGATGAAGCGGTACGCATGGCAACCTTGTATCCTGCTCGTGCAATAAGCATGGATAACAAGCTGGGCGCTATCAAACAAGGATATGTAGCCAACCTGACCGTGTTCGACCGTGAATTCAATGTCAAAGCGACTGTGGTTAATGGCGAATATACATTGAATTAGGAAATTTATGACAGGCGGACAAATTGGTAACGTAGATCTGGTTAAACAGCTAAACGGTGCCGCCGTTTACCGACTCATCGACCAACAAGGGCCGATTTCTCGAATCCAAATAGCTGATGTAAGTAGTCTTGCACCAGCCAGTGTTACCAAAATTACCCGCCAGTTACTGGAGCGCGGCTTAATTAAAGAAGTCGCGCAACAGGCATCCACTGGTGGTCGACGAGCTATTTCTTTGACCACAGAGTGCGCACCTTTTCACTCCCTTGCCGTCCGCCTTGGACGCGACCGCATTGAGCTTACACTGTTTGACCTTGCCGGTAACCCGCTTGCAGAACACGAAGAGCCATTCCACTATCCGAATCAGGATACGTTGATTGAAGGTCTGATCTACAAACTGCATACCTTCCTTGCCTCACATCAAGATGTCTTGAAAGAGCTGATCGCCGTTGCTGTTTCCCTGCCTGGCCTTGTTGATGCAGAGGCTGGTATTGTGGAATACATGCCACATATTACGATCGACAAATTACCGTTAAGTGACTTAATTCGTGATGAATTTGGCGTGCAGTGTTTCATCGGAAATGATACCCGTGGTCAGGCTCTTGCGGAGCATTATTTCGGGGTAAGTAAAAATTATTACGATACACTGCTGGTGAGTGTCCACAATGGTGCAGGCGCAGGTATTATCGTGAATGGTCAGGTCTTTTTAGGATATAACCGCAACGTCGGTGAAATAGGCCATATTCAAATTGATCCACTGGGTAAGAAATGCCAGTGTGGAAACTTTGGCTGTCTGGAAACTGTTGCTTCAAACCCGGCCATTATTGAGCACGCTCAACAACTGCTGGCACAAGGCCACGAGAGTATGCTTCAGGGTAAAAAAGACTTGAACGTTTCGGATATCTGCCGCGCCGCTGTCGCAGGTGATGAACTGGCGCGTCAGGTTCTGGTCAAAGTGGGCAATCATTTAGGCAAAGCTATTGCCATGACCATCAACCTGTTCAATCCACAACAGGTGGTTATTTCGGGTGAAATTACGGAAGCTAAAAGTGTTGTCTTCCCAGCAATCCAGCGTTGTGTAGAGAACCAATCTCTGCGCACCTTCCATCAAAACCTGCCTATCGTGGCTGCTGGTCTTTCAGCGACGCCAACACTTGGTGCTTTTGCTCTGGTCAAGCGTGCAATGCTAAACGGCGCACTGCTCCAGCGACTGCTGGAAGACTAACACTCAAACCGGCGCGGAATTAAGCGCATAGTTTGCAAAATGTTACAAAGGCAATACTGGTGACCAGTGTTGCCTTTGTTTTATCATTGAAACCAACTTTTCAGAGTTGATACTCAGTCTTTCCGTTTTCCACGGCATCAACTCCCCCGATTTTAGGACATTTACTGCTTTATGGATCTAGTGATTATTGCCGTCGCATTTGTCAGCGGCTTCCTTATGTTGCGCTGCCATATGCCTCCGTTAGTCGGCTTTCTGATAGCAGGGTTCGCGCTTCACGCTTCGGGATACACCAGTACGCCACTGATTCAGACTCTGGCAGATCTTGGCGTCACCCTGTTACTGTTTACCATCGGCCTCAAACTAGATGTAAAGTCTCTCTTAAATAAAGAAATTTGGCTGGGCGCTACGCTCCATAACATCGCAACCACCGCCCTCTTTACCCTCTGCCTAGTCGCCCTCAAAACCATTGGCATTTCAACCTTCGCCAGCCTGAACCTCAATGATCTTACTCTGATTGCTTTTGCCCTTTCTTTTTCGAGCACTGTTTTCGCCATCAAAGCACTACAAGAAAAAGGCGAGATGAATGCCACTTACGGCACACTCGCCATCGGTATCCTGATTATGCAGGATATTTTTGCGGTGATTTTCTTAACGATCGCCTCCGGCAAAGTACCAGGCATTGAAGCCCTGTTACTTTTTGCATTGCCGTTGGCTCGCCCTATCCTTTTCAGGCTTTTGGATCGCGCGGGACACGGCGAAGTATTGGTGCTTTATGCTGTATTTCTCGCGCTAGTTGCCGGGGCCGGTTTGTTTGATGCGGTTGGCATGAAGCCGGATTTAGGAGCACTCATCCTTGGCATGCTGATGGCTGGCCACGCTCGTGCGTCTGAAATGGCAAAGTCCCTTTTCAATCTGAAAGAGCTCTTTCTTGTTTGCTTCTTCCTTAATATTGGCCTTTCAGAACAGCCAACCGTCCAGGGCTTTTTTATTGCGATAATTCTTCTCGCCCTTCTCCCTTTGAAGGGTGCTCTCTACTACCTGATTTTCAGTGCATTCAAATTCCGAGTACGTACCTCGCTGTTCGCCACACTGACCTTGTTCAACTACAGCGAGTTTGGGCTTATCGTTGGCGGTATCGCTTATCAAATGGGGATCATGCCGGGTAGCGTCTTGGTTGCTATTGCAATTGCTGTTTCCCTCTCCTTTGTTTTGGCGGCCCCACTCAACACCTTCAGTCACAAAATCTATGCGTATACATCTGGTAGACTTCATGACCCCAACCCGAACAGGCTTCACCATAACGACCAGCTCATCTGCCTTGGTAATGCGCGAGTGGTTATTTTGGGGATGGGACGCATAGGTACGGGAGCATATGATGAGCTATCAGAAGACTACTCGGGGGCAGTATTAGGTATTGAAGCTCGTGAAGACTCTGTCGAGCGTCATGGTAATGAGGGACGTAAGGTTATTCTGGGAGACGCAACAGACCCCGACTTTTGGTCGCGAGTTACATCTTCAAAGGAAATAGAACTCATCTTACTAGCAATGCCAAACAGCCACGCCAACACCATTGCCATGGAGCAGATTAATCAGCTTAACTTTAAAGGCAGAGTAGCTGCTATCGCCCGTTACGCTGATGAACTGGAGCAACTCAAGGCGCTCGGTGTAGATGAAGCCTATAACATCTACCGAGAAGCTGGCTCAGGCTTCGCACGTCACGTTAAAGAACAGTTAAATCACTAAACAGATTCTTCGCCTGCTAGATACTTTAAAGCGCCATTTCGCCCCGTCGATTGGCGCTTTTTCCATCATGCACTAACTTTTATTCACCAAAATACCATTTTAATCGAATATTTTCTAATCACACACCAAGTTTGATATTTTTTTTCTCGCTCTTGCTTGCTTTTTTTGTCTAAGTTGGCAAATTGAATACAACGCAAAATAAAATGCGCCTTGAAAAGGCGGCAGTAGGAAGTTTGGAGAGGGATTTATGTGTTCTGTATTTGGCATTCTGGATATTAAGTCAGATGCGTCTGCACTTCGCGAAAGTGCTTTGGAAATGTCCAAGAAACTGCGTCACCGTGGCCCAGACTGGTCAGGTATTTACTCATCTGAGCGTGCTATTCTTGCTCATGAGCGCCTTGCCATCGTCGGTCTGAATTCTGGCGCCCAGCCTCTCTATAGCCCAGACGGCAAAGTGGTACTGGCTGTTAACGGTGAAATCTACAACCACAAAGAAATTCGCGCACGTTATGAGGGAAAATACGAGTTTCAAACTGATTCCGATTGTGAAGTAATCCTGGCTCTGTATCAGGACAAAGGTGCAGATCTTCTTGAAGAGTTAAACGGCATTTTTGCATTTGCTCTCTACGATGAAGAGAAAGATGAGTACCTTATTGGCCGTGACCATATTGGTATTATTCCTCTATATCAGGGTTATGATGAGCACGGCAACTACTATGTTGCGTCAGAAATGAAAGCACTGGTTCCAGTATGTAAAACCATCAGCGAATTCCCTCCAGGTTGCAGCTACGGCTCTAAAGATGCTGAGCCTGTTCGTTACTATGTGCGCGATTGGAATGAGTTCGCAGCGGTTGAAAACAACACCTCAAGTAAAGAAGAACTCACAGCGGCGTTAGAGGCTGCGGTTAAGCGACAGCTGATGACTGATGTTCCATATGGTGTTCTGCTTTCCGGTGGTTTGGACTCTTCTATTACTTCAGCAGTGGCTAAACGTTTCGCCGCAATGCGTGTTGAAGATGATGACAAGAGCGCTGCATGGTGGCCTCAGCTTCACTCCTTTGCGATTGGCCTGGAAGGTGCGCCGGATCTGAAAGCAGCTCGTGAAGTGGCAGAGAAAATTGGTACTGTTCACCACGAAATGACTTACACCATTCAGGAAGGTCTGGATGCTATTCGTGATGTTATCTATCACATTGAGACTTACGACGTAACAACTATCCGTGCATCCACGCCGATGTACCTGATGGGTCGTAAAATCAAAGCCATGGGCATCAAAATGGTACTGTCCGGCGAAGGTGCAGATGAAATCTTCGGTGGCTACCTATACTTCCATAAAGCACCAAACGCCCAAGAGTTCCATGAGGAGACAGTGCGTAAACTGCTAGCTCTGAATATGTTTGACTGTGCCCGTGCGAACAAATCACTGGCGGCATGGGGTGTAGAAGGTCGTGTTCCTTTCCTCGATAAAGAGTTTATCGATGTAGCGATGCGCCTGAACCCGAAAGACAAGATGTGTGGCAACGGCAAGATGGAAAAACACATCCTGCGCGAGTGTTTTGAGCACTACCTGCCAGATTCAATCGCATGGCGCCAGAAAGAACAGTTCTCGGATGGCGTTGGTTACGGCTGGATTGATACTCTGCGTGCCGTTGCGGAAGATAAAGTCACTGACCAGCAAATGGAATCAGCCGGCTTCCGCTTCCCTTACAATACACCACAAACCAAAGAAGCTTACGTTTACCGTGAGATCTTTGAAGAGCTATTCCCACTCCCATCAGCGGCAGAATGTGTTCCAGGCGGCCCATCAATCGCCTGTTCAAGCGCCAAGGCGATCGAGTGGGATGAGAGCTTCAAAAACAGTGCAGACCCATCAGGTCGAGCTGTGGCTGCGGTTCACAACGAGGCTTATGGAAAAGCTTAAGCAACAAAATTTTCAAGCATATAAAAAAAGGCTTTCCCTTGGGAAAGCCTTTTTTTATATCAATATGCTTATGAATCATCATCGCGCAATAAGCGAACAATGCAACAGTCTAATCTTTAGCGCGCAAAACATATGGAACAACTTCTCACTCTTAGTTGCTATTGATGACCCTCGTTATAAAAAAATCAACTTATAAAATGGCATTTATCCTTAATTAATATATTGTTATTAAGGTTAAATTTTGAGCATCATTTATTATTCTTTATATTATTAAAAATGTTTTTTATGTGTTTTTAATCGCACTGTTATTATTGTCTGTTTTGTTATTTACATACAAATGTGTGGCATCACGTAGGAATTACTTATTGTTGGCTCCGACACTTAATAACTATGTAAATACCTAAATTCCTAATGTTAATATCCTGCCATCTTTCATTGCGTCATAACTTTGACGCAAAAAACTTCTTACTATCAAAAAAACAATAAAAACCTCTTTTGATTTCGTACTTTAGGAGCGACACCTAAGGGCGGTAGCGTCGAAAATCACAAGCCAGCGATGAGTCATCGATTAGTTATCTAAGGTCAGAGAAAATGGATTCTACTCTTAAATTACATAGTAACTACGGCGCACTACACGTTTTATATAGGACAATTGACTGTCTGATTATATTATTGACACTTTACGTAATATCTACGTTGTATACCAACCAGTTCATCCAAAAAGATTTACTGTTGGGAAGCTACGCCATTTTGGTATACATGCTCGTAGCAGAGAAAAATGAACTCTATCGCTCTTGGCGGGTTCATCTATTCAGGGAAGAAGCCCTTAGTATTAGTAAGGCATGGTTTATTACCTTCATTGTGTTAGTTTTTCTGGCGTTCTTTACTAAAACAAGTACTCATTATTCACGTGTTGTTACTGGTGTTTGGTTAGTAGCTACACCAGTAATACTGATTACTTGGCGATATGCAGCCAAACAGACTTTAAAGAAACTGCGCGATTACGGATATAATAAGAAAGAAGCCATTATCATTGGGGTGACAGAGAATGGAATTCGACTCGCTCACCAATTGAAAAAGCACCCTGAACTTGGCATCAAAGTGAGCGGTTTTTATGATGACAGAGAAGCCAGCCGTCTAGATATCGATAATCTTCCCGCCCCATTTAAAGGCAATGTTCCTTCAGCGTTAGAGCTTGTTAAAAGCGGTGACGCCCAGCATGTGTACATTTCCATGCCACTGAAGGCAAATGAACGTATTACTGCATATCTGAAAGACTTTTCGGATACCACTGCAAATACCTATTTGATACCGGATTTCTTTGTCTACAACCTTATCCAGTCTCGATTGAGCGCGATTGGAAATATACCGACCATCAGTATTCATGACACTCCTTTCTACGGGACCAATGGTTGGTTTAAGCGCGCACAGGATATCGTACTTGCCTCATTGATCATTCTGCTGATCAGCCCAGTACTTATCGGTGTTGCCATTGGCGTCAAATTTTCATCACCGGGTCCAATTATTTTTAAACAATACCGCTACGGACTGGATGGGCGCCGAATTAAAGTTTGGAAATTCCGCTCAATGAGCACAATGGACAACGGCTCAGTCGTCAAGCAAGCCACAAAAAACGACCCAAGAATCACACCCTTTGGGGCATTTATTCGAAGAACCTCACTGGATGAGCTTCCGCAGTTTATCAATGTGTTACAGGGCCGCATGTCTATTGTTGGTCCTCGACCACATGCTGTTGCACACAATGAAGAATATCGAACCATCGTTGATCGTTACATGCTGCGACACAAAGTGAAACCCGGAATCACTGGCTTAGCGCAGGTTAATGGGTACAGGGGCGAAACAGATACCTTAGAGAAAATGCAGAAGCGCGTTGAGTTTGACATCAAATACATTCAGTCATGGTCAACATGGCTTGATCTAAAAATCATCTTTAAAACCTTATTCAAAGGCTTTACCGGAAAGACTGCCTACTAAAGGAATGAAAATGAACAGCCCTAAGAAAACACTCATTGCTTTGGTCTTGTTAAGTACTAGCAGTTGGGTAGTCGCTAATGAAGATAATGGATACACCACAGAGTCAGGGATTAAAATCACTCCTCTTTTTGAAGCTTATTATGAATACAATGACAACGTCGGTCGCTATTCACCTTCTGAAAGCATTGAATCCTCCAGTGCGTTGATTGCAAAACCAGGTGTGATGTTTGAATCTGACCGTAACGGAAACCAGTACCAAATAGCGTACCAGCTATCTTCGGGGAACTATTTTGATAGTGACATCGATGACTTTCTCGACCACGCTTTCACGACAAACAATTTTGTCCAGATCAGCCAAAGAAGTGGGATTGGTTTTAACTACACGTATCTAAAATCTCACGAAGCTCGCGGTACAGGCATTTTGGCTGGTGACCAACTTACAACCATTGCAACCGAACCTGTGAAATACTCTCTCCACAACGCAAACATCACTCATGTTTACGGAGCAGAAGACTCGACAGGACGACTTGAGTCCAATTTAAGGTACGAAAACAAGAAATATAACAATTATCGCGACCTCACTGCTCCGGGTTTTGTTGCTTTGAGCACCAAGTATAAAGACTACGATGAACTCGCCGGCGCGCTAGCGTTTTACTACCAGATATTTCCAGCCACAGAGCTTTTACTCGAAATAGATTTAGCTGATCGTCAGTACAAGCTTGGCGATCCAGTCAGTGGTGATTCTCAGAATAATCTTGATGCTTACTTTCTCGTGGGTACCCAGTGGGACATTACGGGCAAGACCACTGGCAAGCTGAGATTGGGCTTGCAAGACAAAAACTACGAAGATGATGCCAGAGAGGACTTCAATGGTTTCAGTTGGGATTTAGATGTTGTTTGGGAACCTCTTACCTATTCAACGATTGCTTTGTCTGCTGCTCAGAGCGCCATCGACCCGGATCAAGGCAACAACTTCATCAATCAAACCAGTTTTGCTGCTAGTTGGAAGCACTTCTGGCTGTCGCGCGTATACAGCAACATCGCGTTCGACATCATTAACGATGACTATTCACAGAGCTCCCGTGAAGACGACCTACTGAGATCCTCTTTCTACCTCGGATATGCGTTCAGGGAAGACACTGAAATTACTGCCGGCTGGCGATATGAAGACAATGACTCTTCGATTGACACCAACCGCTACAGCCAAAATGTTTGGTACCTCGGCACTAATCTCGTGTTCTGATTTTTCAAAGGATTGCTGTTCAAATGACACACATCTATCGCTTACTCATTACGTTCACCTTTATCCTCGCTTTTCCATTGAGTGCTTTCGCTAGTGGTAATGACTACACCATTGGCGCAGGCGATAAAATTCAAATCATCGTATATGGTGAGGAAGAGCTAACCATTGAAGAGCTTTATATCGATAGCAGTGGCGAATTCGACTATCCCTATCTTGGTCAATTAATAGCAATTGGCAAAACGACCGAGCAGCTAAAGGCTGAAATTATCAGAGGTCTAAAAGGCGATTACCTTGTTTCACCAAAAGTTCGTGTGGGCATTGTTGGTTTCAGGAGTATTTTCGTCAACGGTGAAATCAAAAAGCCTGGCGGCTATGAATATCAACCTGGCCTTACAGTCGACAAGGCAATTGCACTTGCCGGGGGCTTCACAGAGCGCGCTGCGAGGAAAAGTATCTACATTACTCACGAAGATAAAAATGAACCTAAAAACCGAGTAAGTCTTTCTCACATGGTCGCACCTGGGGACATCATTGTAATTGAACAAAGCTTTTTCTAGTAGGCATACGACCATTATTGCATTCTAGCTTTATACACTGCCACTCTGGTTTCCTTGAAAAGTATGGCGTAAAACCAGAATACCCATCTTCATCCACGGAATAAATGATGTTTGTTAACTCCAGTAAAGATAACTCAACGAAAGAACAACTTATAGACTTCGGATATTTTGTTCATTTAATTAAAAAACGCTGGCTTTCAATTGCACTATTTACATTTCTATGTACAGCAATTTCTATACTTTTCGCACTATCTATTACTCCGACTTACCGTGCCACTGCCACATTATTAATTGAATCTCAACAGGCAAGAGCTATATCTATTGAGGAGGTAGTTGGAATTGATTCGCGCGCTAACGAATACTACTTAACTCAATTTGAGATACTAAAATCTAATCAAGTCGCACAACGGGTTATTGATAAGTTACAACTGAATAGAGTTCCAGAATTCAACTCAGCTTTAAGTTCAAAAAACTCCCCATCATATAGCAAACAGATATCAGACTGGCTTCGTTCTCATCCAATTATGGACTCACTTCTCTCTCAAAAGAAAGAAGCCCTCAAAGATATAGATTCCAAGCAAGGAGCGGAAAATATAAAAATCCTTAGGAAATTCAAATCCAGATTGAGTATTTCACCAATAAGGAAAACTCAACTAGTTAGAATCTCCTTTGAATCAGAAGACCCTAGGCTAGCCGCAAAAATTGCTAATGCTGTAGGTGAGGCATTTATTGAAAACAATTTAGAGTCAAAGATAATAACCACTGACAAAGCAAACGATTGGCTCAATGTTCGCCTTTACGAGCTTAAAGAGAATCTCCATGCCTCCGAGCAAGCATTATTAAATTTTTTACAACAACAGAAGCTAATCGACGACAGCGGGATTTCAGCTTTAACAAGCAATGAGCTACAGAACCTTACCAATCGAATTGCCGAAGCAACAGATAGAAGAACAAAAACACAAGCATTATACAATGCGTTAAAAAGTAATCCAAATGCAGATATTTCTGCAATGAGCGCCAATACACTTATATCTAGCCATCCTCAGATACGCGATTTAAGAATGGCAGAAGCAGAAGCAGAGAAAGAGGTCAGTCAACTTTCAAAACGCTATGGGCCAAAGCATGACAAGATGATTCAAGCCAATGCGCGCTTAAAGTCAATTCAGCAGCGAACTGATAAATTGACCTACAAACTTGTCGCTGGTATTGGAAAGGAGCTATCCAGCGCTATTGAGCAAGAGAAGCTTTTAAAACAAGAACTGCTAGGTAAAAAAGAGGAATTCCAAGCTTTAAGTGTAATTAAAAGTGAGTATGATGCGTTAAAACGAGAAGTCGACAGCAACTCAAAATTATATGACCTATTTCTGACTCGACAAAAGGAAACATCCGCAGCCAGTGATTTCAGCGCGGCAAATGCACGCTTTAGTGATTACGCCTTAGTGCCACAACTTCCTTTTAAACCTAATCGAAAATTTATCGTACTTTTTTCATTTGCTGTTAGTTTAAGTTTTGCCATTGTAGTCGTTATTTGCCTAGATGCCTTTAACAACACCATCACTTCTGCAAGAGATTTTGAAAACAAGCTTGGCTTATTACCAACTGGAACACTCCCTTTAGTAAGGGCCAAGGAATACAAACGTAATCACATTGATGCATCAGTTTTTAGCAACAGTAAATTTGCTGCATTTCAAGAATCCATAGACTCAATTCGAACATCGCTTTACCTAAGTATGCCTAAAACTGATAGGAAACTATTGGCACTATCATCTTCCGTCCCAGGAGAGGGCAAAACGACAACCGCAGTGAGTCTTGCCCAATCCTTTGCAAGTATCGAAAAGGTGTTATTGATTGATTGTGATTTAAGAAAGCCTTCGGTGGGAACACGTTTTGGACTTGCTAAAAGCCATCCTGGACTGACGAATATTCTGGTTATGAATGCATCACTTAATGACTGTATTACAAGCATAGAGGGAACCAATCTAGATGTTCTATCAGCAGGGTTAGTTGTTGCCAATCCACAGGAACTTCTTAGCAGTTCCTCTTTCCAGAATCTCATTGAAAAGCTGGCAGAAAAGTATGATCGCATCATCTTTGACACGCCGCCTATTTTGCCAGTGAAAGATGCATTTATCGTCGGGAAGTTGACCAAGGGTATTGTGCTCATTCTGAAAGCCAATAGTACAAGCAAATCAGTGTACAAGCACACCATGTCCTTATTTACAAAGCATCAAATATCAATTGATGGCGTAGTAATAAATCAAGTCCCACAACCAAAGAAAGGCACACATACCTACTCTGAATACTCTCGCTATGCGTATGGAAACACAGCAAGCTAAGGAATGCATATGACAGCTACAATTAAGGTACTTACTGTCTTTGGTACCCGCCCAGAGGCGATTAAAATGGCGCCACTTGTTCACAAGCTCAGTAAGGCTGAGGGTGTTGAAGCGAAGGTATGCGTTACAGCACAACATCGAGAAATGCTTGATCAGGTTCTTGATTTATTTGAAATTAAACCAGACTTTGATCTAAATGTGATGAAGCCAGGACAGTCTCTTTATGAAGTTACAGGCAATATTCTTTCTGGCCTCAAACCCGTATTAGAGTCTTTCAAACCACATATTGTTCTTGTGCATGGTGATACGGCTACGACACTTTCAGCAAGTCTGGCAGCATACTTCCAGCAAATTGCTGTAGGGCATGTCGAAGCGGGACTTCGTACAGGTAACATTTACTCTCCTTGGCCAGAGGAAGGAAACAGGAAACTCACCGGTGCAATAACATCACTTCACTTCGCACCGACGAAAACATCAGAAAAGAACCTACTTTCTGAGGGAGTCAATGCAGAGAGTATTTCTGTTACAGGGAATACCGTCATCGACGCGTTGTTTCTTGTTAAAGAAAAGCTTGAGAATGATCAGGATCTCATCGATACCTTTGCGAATGTCTTTCCTCAATTAGATGACGACAAAAAGCTGATCCTTGTTACTGGGCATCGCCGCGAGAGCTTTGGAGGTGGATTTGAGCGAATTTGTGAAGCTCTTGCCGAGATCGCAACTCGCTACCCAGATAGCCAAATCATCTATCCTGTCCATCTAAATCCGAATGTGAGAGAACCGGTCAACCGCATACTAAAAGGCATTGGTAATGTTCATTTAATTGGACCTCAGGAGTATTTACCTTTCGTCTATCTGATGAACAAAGCTCACATCATTCTCACTGATTCGGGTGGCATTCAAGAAGAAGCGCCTTCATTAGGTAAACCTGTGTTGGTTATGAGAGACACAACAGAACGTCCTGAGGCGGTAGAGGCTGGTACAGTAAAACTCGTAGGTACAGATAAAGATAGAATCATCGAAGCGGTGGAGAACTTACTTACCAACGAATTCGACTACGAAAGAATGAGTCGCGCACATAACCCTTATGGTGACGGTAAATCTTGTCAGAGAATCGTCGAGAAAATAATTAAATCATTTTCATAGAGTCGTTAATTTTTTGGCTATTCATCAAATGATCTTTTCATCGTTTCAAACGAAAACGTAAATCAAATCCCATCTTATTTTTTTCTTATTTTTAAGCGCATACTTGTTAAAGGTATGCCTGAGGAGCAGTTATGTCCTTTAAAAGGGTTTCTGTTGTCGGCTTAGGCTACATCGGACTTCCTACCGCAGCGGTTGTGGCCTCACGCGGAATAGAAGTAATTGGCGTAGATGTTAATCCCAATGCCGTAGACACAATAAATCAAGGAAAGATACATATTGTAGAACCTGACCTTGATATCGTCGTTCGCGGTGTTGTCACGACCGGAATGTTACGTGCGACGACCACCCCAGAACCGGCTGAAGCATTTATGATTGCGGTCCCAACCCCTTTCAAAGAAGGCTTCACACCGGATCTAAGCTACATTGAGTCCGCAGCAAACGCTATTGCACCAGTATTGGAAAAAGGCAATCTTGTCATCCTAGAATCGACTTCCCCAGTTGGCGCGACGGAAAAATTAGCCGAATGGCTCAGCGCTGCGAGACCAGATTTGAGCTTTCCCCAAGACGCTGGCGACATTGCGGATATTAAAGTGGCTCATTGCCCAGAACGTGTATTGCCAGGTTATGTTCTTCAGGAATTGGTCTCGAATGACAGAGTTATTGGCGGGATGTCAAAGGCTTGTAGTGAGAAAGCCGTCGAGCTATACCAAACGTTTGTCCGCGGTGAATGTGTGATTACCAACGCCAGAACCGCTGAGATGGCAAAACTGACGGAAAATTCATTTCGTGACGTTAACATCGCATTCGCAAATGAATTATCCATCATCAGCGACAAATTAAAAATCAATGTCTGGGAGCTTATCAAACTAGCAAACAGGCATCCTCGCGTGAACATTCTAAATCCAGGACCTGGCGTGGGTGGTCACTGCATCGCTGTCGATCCTTGGTTTATCGTAGACAGTTGCCCTGATGAAGCCAAAATTATTCGTCAAGCACGTCTAACAAACGATTCAAAACCTCATTACGTCATAGATCAAGTTGAAAAGGCGGCCGACCAATTCAAACGACCGGTTATTGCTTGCTTAGGCCTAGCATTTAAAGCCGACATCGACGACCTCCGCGAAAGCCCAGCCCTGCAAATCGTCGAAGAACTGACGAAGAAAAATCTCGGACAGATATTTGCCGTAGAACCTAACGTTTCCGCGATTCCGGAAAAACTAGTCCATTCCGGTGCAGAGCAAGCGACGTTAGAGGTCGCACTTGAGAAGGCAAATATCATTGTTGTTCTCGTCGACCACAAACAGTTTAAAGCAGCAGACAAAACGTTATTCATGACCAAGTTCGTCATTGATACACGTGGGATAGTGAATTGAGGCATGAGTATGTACCAAGAAAATGTAAAGATCGGAATTATCGGCTTGGGTTACGTTGGTTTGCCTTTAGCGGTTGAATTTGGAAAAAAATATACAACTATCGGCTTTGATATCAATTCCAAAAGGATTCAAGAGTTAGTTAATGGTCACGACTTTACGCTTGAGGTATCTGATCGCGAACTAAAAGAGTCAACTCACCTATCATACACATGCACATCTGGTGATCTTAAAGCGTGTAATGTTTATATCGTTACTGTCCCAACACCTATAGATGAACACAAGCAACCCGATCTTTCGCCCTTAGTTAGAGCAAGTGAAATGCTGGGTCAGGTGATAAGCAAAGGTGACGTTGTTATTTATGAGTCAACAGTATATCCAGGTGCGACCGAAGAAGTATGTATACCGGTATTAGAAGACGTATCAGGACTTAAATACAATGACGACTTTTATGCTGGTTACTCACCAGAAAGAATAAACCCTGGTGATAAAGAACATCGTGTTACGAACATTCTGAAGGTGACTAGTGGTTCTACACCAGAAATTGCCACTAAAGTAGATGAGCTATATAAGTCAATTATTACTGCAGGTACTCATAAGGCATCATCTATAAAAGTCGCTGAAGCTGCAAAAGTGATTGAAAATACGCAACGTGATGTCAACATTGCTCTTATCAATGAGCTATCCATTATATTTAGCAAGCTGGAAATCGATACGCTGGAAGTTCTAGAGGCAGCAGGAACCAAATGGAACTTTCTTCCATTCCGCCCGGGATTAGTAGGTGGACATTGTATTGGTGTTGACCCGTATTACCTAACGCATAAAGCTCAAAGTATTGGTTATCATCCTGAAATGATACTGGCTGGCCGTAGATTAAACGATGGAATGAGCGCGTATGTCGTTTCTCAGCTAGTCAAAAAAATGTTAATGAAACGAATCCATGTCGAAGACTCAAACGTCCTCGTGATGGGGCTAACCTTTAAAGAAAACTGTCCAGACTTAAGAAATACCAAAGTTGTAGACATCGTAAGTGAGCTCAAAGAATACAACGTTAATGTCGATGTTGCCGACCCTTGGTGTTCATCGAACGAAGCACAACACGAGTATGGACTCACACTCGTTAAGGACATCAAGAAAAACCATTATGACGCAATTATCTTAGCTGTTGGACACGCTGAGTTTAAAGAAATAGGCGCGGATATGCTCCACTCATATGGGAAAGAACAACACGTAATCTATGATTTAAAATATATCCTCGACAAGCAAGATGTAGATATTCGTCTTTAATGCTTCAAGTTTATATTTTTTAAGATCTAACTCTTCCCGAATCGACGGAACACGATTTTTCATGACAAAATTTGAACGCATAAAAAACGAGCTAAGGTCAGAACCAAAGGTTTGGCTTATCACTGGAGTAGCTGGATTTATCGGATCCAATCTGTTGGAAACGTTACTTAAGCTCAATCAAAAAGTCATAGGATTAGACAATTTCGCAACCGGTCATCAAATAAACCTGGACGAAGTTAAAAATCTAGTCTCAGACTCGCAATGGTCTCTTTTTACTTTCTATGAAGGTGACATTCGCAACTACGATGATTGCCAGCGTGTAACAAAAGACGTTGACTATGTGCTCCATCAAGCAGCTTTAGGCTCAGTCCCTCGCTCGATCAATGACCCCATAACAACAAACGCCGCGAATATCACCGGATTCCTGAACATGTTGCACGCGGCAAAAGAGCAAAACGTCAAAAGTTTTACCTATGCGGCCAGTAGTTCTACATATGGAGATCATCCGGCACTACCAAAAGTAGAAGAAAACATAGGCAACCCTCTGTCTCCTTACGCCGTTACGAAATATGTTAATGAACTATACGCTACGGTATTCGCAAAAACATATGGATTTAAGTCTATCGGTCTACGATACTTCAACGTATTCGGCCCTCGACAAGATCCCAACGGTGCTTACGCTGCCGTCATTCCAAAGTGGACATCTGCAATGCTGAATGGCTTAGACGTCTTTATAAATGGCGATGGTGAGACAAGTCGTGACTTTTGCTTTATCGAAAATACGGTTCAGATGAACATCCTCGCAGCAACCGCATCCGACGACGCAAAAGACGCCGTGTATAACGTAGCGCTAGGTGACAGAACAACACTGAATGACTTATATGCCGCAATTAAGGAAGCTCTAATAGAAAATAGCATACAAGTTAGCGGAGAGATTAAATATCGGGGTTTTAGGCCGGGTGATGTCCGTCATTCTCAAGCGGACATATCAAAAGCCAAAAGTGCCCTAGGTTACAGCCCTGAATACAGAATTATAGAAGGGATATTCGCGGCTGTTCCGTGGTACATTAATAATCAGCAATAGACACCGATATTTTGATGCTACCACTTTGACATTTGGATTTTTACATACCCAGTAAGCTAGACCGTTAGCAGTGGTTAACGGTCAATATGCACTAACTGCCACCTTGCAACCACTGATATTAACACACATCTGTTTGCTATCTGATAGCTAATCTAAAAATATAAAGGCAATTACCGCTTTTAACATCATTTTCAGCTTTGGAGTTAAAGTTAGAGATGGCGAAAAGTCTCACTAGAAGCATTTTAACACTAGCTACTGGTTCGATTACTGCCAGCATTGTAATGGCTGTGTCGATGCCTATTCTTTCTCGATTTTTTTCACCAGGAGAGTTTGGCGTTTTCAGCGTATACTTATCTTTAGTTGGACTTATATCTTTATTCGCAAGTGCCAATATTGAGTCAGCTCTGATGCTAACTTCCAGAAAAGTGGAACGTGCGATAATCCTCAAAATATGTATTATTATCACCATTGCATCCGCGATGATAACAGCTCTATCTATATTAATATTTAACAATCAAGCAAAGTCTTACTTTGGTACCGATAGCATAATTCCAGTTCTTCTCGTCATCCCTGGAGTAATTGCTTTTTGTGGACACAAATTTGTAACCATCAATGCAAACAGCAACAAAGAGTATGGATATGTCTCTAAGGCAACGTTCTACCGTTCTGTTTTAATAGTGATTTGTCAACTCGCTATCGGATTTGCTTTATCTGGTACATATGGCCTTATATTAGGAAGCATCTTAAGTTATGTTCTCTACATCCTATACTTCTGTTTCAAGAGTGACTTTAAAAGCGATTTTTATTCCAGCAAGATAACATCGAAAAGAGTAAAGCATATACTACAAAAGTACAGAAGAACATATATGCACTTATTCCCACAAAGCCTATTAAACTACACATCTCAGCAACTACCATATCTCATCTTTCCTTTATATTATTCAACAAGCGTAATAGGTGGATTATTTATAGCACAACGGTTATTGAAAATGCCTGCTGGAATACTAACCATGGCACTTCGTAACGTTTTTTACCCTTACTTTAGAGAACAAAATAGTGAAGGTATTTATCACACTTATATAAAATTGACCTTTGGCCTCTTCCTAGTTGGGCTTCCTATATGTATTACTCTGTATTACTACATTTCTGATTTGGTGGTTCTTATACTTGGAGATGGTTGGAGGGATGCAGCACAATATTCTAAATATATGATATTCTGGGTGTTCATGAGTGTTGTCAATGTCGCGACCACACCTGCCTTGACTATCATTTCTGAAAATAGGCTCCTGTTAAAGTTTGAGACAATCGATTTTGCGATAAAAACGGCAATTCTCCTTTACTGTCTAACATCCAACATGACCGCCATGTACACGATTATGTACTACTCATTGACATGCACCGTCTCATACATCGCCATTTGTCTAATATGTACGTATCGCTTACATCTAAACAAGCGTGTTGAGATAACTGCATGACATTATTCATCTAACCGGAATGCGCTCAAACAAGTATGGTGGACTTGAAACTGAGTTTATTGAGTTGGCAAAAAATTGAAAAAGAAATGGAACTGTATTAAGTCTCGTTTACGAAGAGTTACCGACATCTGAAGGATACCTCGAAGACTTAAAAGTGAATAACGTAAAGTTGTTAGTTATTCCCGCCAGAAGTAAGCCGATACATTTTATGCTCTCATTGCTTTCATTATTTTTAAGAGAGAAACCAGATATCGTTCATTACCATTTCAACCCAGCGGCAAAATATGGGACTGCGATTTCATACTTGCTCGGTATTCCCGCAATTCAATCTTTCCGCTCTATGCCGGGAAAAAGTACTCTTTCAAAGTTTTCAACCCGACTAAGATGTCTACTCTCGTCAGAAGTACTGGCTGTGTCCAACGCGGTTGCTGAACAGCTAAGAGCTATTTCGCAGGTGAAAAATATAAGCACCCTATACAATGGTATTAATCTATCGATTCCAGAGAAAAGAACAAGCATAAGCCGAAGTAATTTAAATATACCAAAAGAAAACATCATTATCTCTAATGTTGCTTTTCATGCTGACATAAAAGGCGTTGATATATTGTTAGAGTCAGTTTCAATACTACTTAAAAAGCACAAAAACATAACACTAATTCAAATTGGAACAGAAAGTGTTAATGGTTCTACTTCTAAGCTTATGCAATTAGCAGCAAACTTAGGTATCGATGAAAACATTTTATGGGTTGGTGCTACAGACAAAGTTCACGACTACCTAAGCATGTCTGACATTTACTGCCACACCTCGCGCTCTGAGGGGTTTGGAAGAGCGATTATTGAAGCAATGATCCACAGACTGCCCGTCGTCGCAACACACGTAGGTGGTGTTTCAGAGATCATTCATAACGACGATCTAGGATTTCTTTCAGCTAGCGAAGACGTTGACTCTATCGCTGATAATCTCTCTAAACTAGTGAGCAGCCAAACATTGAGACTGGGTTTAGGCGCTCGAGCATATACACACGTAAGCAATAATTTCTGTGTGACGAAACAAGTGGCCTACCTGCAAGATAAGTATATGCGTCTAAGTAATATAAATAGGAGATAATAGCTTGGACTTTTCGAGATTGCTCCCCTATTACATGGGGATGGGGGTTCTTTTCTTTAGCGGATTTTTTCTATTTCTTTTTGACGCAGAGAACCCAACAGCTACCTACTCCATCATATCCGCGCAGTTCTATTTTGTATCTGGGATAATGATTTTCATACATAGAAAAGAAGCCATAAGATATATAACATGCTCTCCCTACCCAATGTTAATTTGTCTACTATCAATCGCATCCATAATATGGAGTTTTAATTCTAGTCAGGCAATGATGAGAAGTATCGCGTTGACAGGTACTTTTTTCTTCGCACTATGTCTTATATTAATTTTTGATTGGGACGAGTTACTTAAAGTACTTATATTGCCGCTAGTATTTGCCGCGATAGCTTCGATATTTGTATCAATACTAGCACCAAGCATTGGTGTTGATGACGGTAGCAAGGTGCTTGAACACTCGGGTTTGTGGCATGGTACATTTGGATTTAAAAATCGACTAGGCCGTGTGATGGGGCTTTTAGTAGTAATCTTAGTTGCTCAGAATATACTTTTGAAAAATTATCGAAACGCTACGTTGGCTATTGCGCTTTTTGTTCTTCTAATGACGGGGTCATCCACGCCAATTCTTGCTGTATCCTTTATAATAACACTTAAATTATACTTGTCTATTGCTGACCGAATTTCAACTCACATTAAGATAGTTATAGCAATCGTATCCATATATTGCTTAGCACTGATTCCTATAGTTATCGAATTCATTGTTACTGACTTAATGGGTAAAGACCTGTCTGGTTCTGGAAGAGTTGACATGTGGGCAGATATATTACTGAGTATCGACTCACCTATTCTTGGTTATGGTTTTGGTGGCGGATTCTGGGGTGAGTTTGGCTATGCCAATGGCTTGATTGACCCAAGGTATATCTTACTTGGCCATGCCCACAATGGATTTGTAGACACCCTTATTGAACTTGGTGTTTTAGGCGTCATTTTTTATTTTATGCTGCTCATTAAATGTATTGTCGACAGTTTGAGGAGGTATCGAACTCAAGGTGAGCATTTTCTGCTCCCCCTTTTTCTTTCAGTATTTTTTATTATCTATTCTGTTACAGGAAGTGCATATATAAAACAAAATAATATCTTGTTCATCCTTGCATGTTTAGCTGCTTTCCTACCCTATAAGAAGGTTAAATAGAGTGAAGTTACTATTTGTCATTTCTGCATTCTCAGTTGGCGGAACCGAAGTTAAAATTAAAAATATAGCGAACTATCTAGTCGAAAACTCGCTTGCTGAAGTGGATATTCTTTGTTTGTCTAACGTAACAAAACTTAAAAAAGAACTTTCACCAAAAATACGATTTGTAGTCATAGATGGTACAGGTGGCTTTAGAGAATGGCTAACCTGTAGAAAACAGATAAACTCTTTCCTACTAAAAAACCCAAACTACGACAAAACATTTTGGCTGAATTATTATCCAATTCTAATGGCACCAAAATCTAAGCATCGAAAAATTGCCATGTTAAATACAAGCACTGTTTATGGGTTATCTCAAAAAATAAAGAAACACCTAGCAGAAAGAAACTTAAAACATTTTGATAAGATTATTTTAGGAAATAAATCTTTGAGTAAGGCGTTAGCCACTAGGCATCCACAGACTACAAGCAAAATTTCAGAAATTTATAATGGCGTTGATATTAATCGATATACTTACCACCCTAAGCAAATAAACACCTCCAAGGCTATGACTCTTTGCATGGTTGCTAAACTCAGACCTGAAAAGCGACACTTAGATGTTTTGCAGTCAGTTACACAGTTAAATGAAGAAGGGGTAGATATAAAGTTACTCATAGTTGGGGGGGAACATAAAAGTTTTGTTGAGTATGCAGAGTCTCTCGAAAAATACTGTAAGGATAATGCAATCGAACATCTCGTCGATTTTATTGGTGACACCAACTCTGTTAATAGTTACCTCCTAAAAGCAGACCTTTTTTTAATACCCTCTCACGAAACATTTTCTAACGCAGTTTTAGAGGCGATGGCATGCGGCACGCCAGTACTTGGCGCAAATATCGGTGGAAATGCTGAATTGATTGAAGATAACGAAACGGGTTATTTTCACACTTATCGTGATATCTCTAATATTACGGAAAGAATTTTAGAAATTCACAGTAACTTAGAGCAATTATCTCTAGTGTCCAAAAATGCACGCCAACTTATTGAAACCAAATTTAGCTTTGAAAAAATGGTTAGCAATTATCTACAAGCTTGATATCGGAGTATAATTTTGTTTAAAGACTTCTTATGGCTAATTTTAAAAGAAAATTTAATTATAAATTTTATTTATAAGTATTTAGCTCCAAAAATTTTTCATGGAAACGTATTCTTAGATGTCAAAAACCTCCCGATAATAAACAAAGACCACGTTCTAAAAATTGGGAATAAGCCTAACACTAAATTTAGTGTTAAGGGTTATACTAGCGGAACCACCAATAAACCTATGACAGTTTATCGGAGCTTAAAATCTATTTTTCTTGAAGAGTACATTATTAAATCATACATGTACGAGAATGGCGTAGGCATCTCTCCACGGATCGCAGTGTTAAGAGGTGATCACCTTTTCCCTGCCAACCATACTGGTCCAACGTTTTGGGTTAAAACGTTGTTCACGAGGCGTTTATTTCTTTCTTCTTATCATATTTCTCAGACCAACGCGCATTTATATCTTGAGGCACTCGAAAACTTTGAGCCAGAAGTCATCATGGCATATCCGAGTTCGATAACACTCCTTGCTAAATTTGCTCAGAAACTTGATTGGAAACCCAACTGGGATCTCGCCTGTGTATTGACTTCGAGTGAGCTGTTCTCAAAAGAAAATCAACAAACGGTGACCGGAGTTTTTGGTAAGGTTCTCGACCATTATGGTCAGGCCGAGCGTGTCGCTGCATTGCAACTTTGTGAACAGGGTAACTATCATATTCGTCGCGATTACTCGCATGTAGAAGTTCTTCATAATGAGCATGGGCAACATATCGTCGGCACAAACATTTATAACTCTGCAATGCCACTTAGACGATACGATACAAACGACTACGTAGAAGGATTCGATTCACACTCAAAGTGTTCATGTGGTAATCACTCGCCTTTTGTGGAAAAAATACTAGGAAGAGACGATGATTACCTGATTCTTCCAAATGGGACCTATGTGGGAAGAATGGATGTAGCATTTAAGGGTGTAACAACCATTGTCGAAAGCCAAATAGAACAAGTAGAACGAGACCGAATAATTATTCGATACGTACCTAAGGAACTAGATAACATTAAAACTATTGAGAATGAACTATCGAATAAAATTCAAGAACGCCTTGGAGACTCAATTCGCATAGAGTTTATCACCATGGAAAAAGTCCCTAGAACACGCTCTGGAAAATTCCGTTCCGTATTACGATCTGCAGATGTTTCCATTAATACTTAATTTTTGCCATAAATATACTCGTCACTACAAATTTAAATTAATAAACCTACAACCCTAACAATTAGGCTTATAATTAAGTTACCAAAAGTAAAAGTACTCATGCGAAGGATTATTTTTTACTCAACATCTTATAAAACATAGTTTCCACTCCTCACTGCGACGCGATTATAATATGAGAAAGAAAATAAATATCACCCTATCAACTGGTCTAAGTGAGATGGGTGGGATATCTACGGTAATTAATACATTAGATAATGGTCACTTCCAAAAATGGAACGTTAAACATATTGCCACACATACCAACGACGGTTCTCTCTTCGGATTCAAAAAGCTTTTTTTATTTTTATCTTCAATATTGAAGCTGATATATTTTATAGCATCACGCGAAGTTGGTCTGGTACATATCCATATGGCTTCGCGAGGCAGCTATTATCGGAAATCTATTATTGTTCGCTTAGTAAAAGCATTTCGAGTAAAAGTAGTACTTCACTTGCATGGTGCTGAGTTTCAACACTTTTATTATAACGAGTGCTCGAACAAAACCCAACTGCACATTCGGCAGACGTTTAACTATGCAGATGCAGTTATTGTCTTGTCTACTCAGTGGCACTCTTGGGTAACAACAATTCTCAAGGACCCCTCAAAAGCTCACATCGTATATAACGCCGTCGAAACATTAGACCTAGATCGCTCTCAAACTGAGCAAGGACGAATTTTGTTTCTAGGAAGGCTTGGGGAGCGTAAAGGTGTAAGAGATTTGATTGATGCTTTCGCTATCGTCGTTAAACAATTGCCAAACGCACGCCTCGCATTAGGGGGCGACGGAGATATAAATACCTTCAAACAGCAAGCCGAAAATCTCGGAATACGAGACAGCGTGGATTTCTTAGGCTGGGTATCAGGCTCTGACAAAATAGCCTGGCTAAGTAAGTCTGATGTCTATTGCCTCCCTAGTTATAACGAGGGCTTCCCCATGGGCATACTTGAAGCAATGTCGGCAAATGTGCCAGTCGTCGCTTCTACTGTGGGGGGAATTCCAGATGCCATTGAATCAGGCGTGGATGGATTGTTAATCGAAGCCGGTGATGTAGAAAAACTCGCCGAACATATTACCGCATTGATCATTGATAGAGAGATGAATAAGCGGCTTTCCTCTCAAGCAAAACGAAAATTTACGAACCATTTCAGTCAGCAAGCCGTTTTCCCAAAACTTGACCTTATCTATTCAGATTTAACAGGTGAATAATGCACTTTTACGAAAGCATTAAAGCTATTTCAGAGAAAACATTAGAAACCGCAAAGCAAGATAGTTTTGCAGGCTATGACCCTTTTGATGGCCTAAACAGTGTTTTTTTTAATGTTTTCCCTCGACTTAAAAAAGGACTTTTTGGCTTATGTTGGATTCAATTCAACAAACGCTCCCTCATTAATTTTCGGCCGATGTTAGGCGTTCCCAAAAAGCGTAATCCCAAAGGCATTGCACTTTTTATTTTAGGGTTGATAGAACAGTACAGACACAACAAGGACGACGCTTATCTACAGCAGGCGATTCAGCTTGGTGATTGGTTGCTCCATCAACAGTGCAGTAAGGAGGAGTGGGGGAATGCTTGTTGGGGGTACCATTTTGACTGGAATGCTCGGGCTTTTTATGTACCCAAAGGAAAGCCAAATGTCATCACCACTATCTACGTGTCACAAGCTCTATTTGCCTTGTCTGAGATTACGCACAACCCTAAATACTCAGAACCTGCGTTAGATGCTGCCGCTTTTATCGTGAATATTCTCTATAACGACAAAGAGGGTCAAAAGTACTTTTCCTACATCCCTGGTGAAAAAGCGTTCGTACACAATGCGAGCCTATGGGGAGCCGCTTGGGTTGCAAAAGTTGCTAACTTGACTGGAAACGACGATTACAAGCAGCTAGCTATAGATGTCGCTCTCCAATCCGTAAAAGCCCAGAGAGACGATGGTTCTTGGGTTTATGGAACTCGACATCATCATCAGTTTGTTGATGGCTTTCATACAGGTTACAACCTCGAAGCACTGCAAATGATTAAAGAATCATTGGGGGTTGATATATTCGACTCGGCAATATCCAAAGGATTAACGTACTACAAGACACATTTATTCGAAGAAGACGGAACGGCGAAATACTACAACAACAACCGATATCCGTTAGACATGCATAGTGTTTCTCAAGCAGTGTTCACGTTGCTTAGAGTAGGAAAAACGGATGAAGACATTGAACTCGCAAAAAAGATAGTTGAAACATCAGTCCGACAATTATATCGCCAGGGTTCAGGTCTTTTCTCTTATCAAAAGTACCGACATATAAAAAACAACACTAACTATATTCGATGGACACAAGCGTGGGTTTATTACTCATTTTTGTTTCTTTTAAATTATGGGACATATCATGAAAAGGATTAATTTTCTTGGCTCGCCTATGGATGTGGCGACAATGGAAGAAACCGTTATACATATTGAGAAAAATTTATCAGAAGGCAACTTTCTTCAACATGTGGTTGTTAACGTCGCAAAAATAGTCAACATGCGAAAAGACCCCTCTCTGGCCGATTCGGTAAAAGCTTGCGATGTAATTAATATCGATGGTATGGGGGTAGTCTTTGGCGCGCGATTTCTGGGACATGATGTCACCGAGAGAGTCGCGGGTGTAGATCTCTTTCATGAGTTATTAAAAATGAGTGCAGAAAAAGACTTCCCTGTTTTTCTTCTTGGCGCAAAAAGTGAAACCGTGAAAAAGACGACAGAAACTGTCCAACACCTCTACCCCAAGCTCACAATAGCTGGATACAACGACGGTTATTTTTGGGACGATGAAGAAACTGTAGTGCGTAAAATACGAGAGTCTGGCGCAAAACTGTTGTTCGTCGCGATTACGTCTCCCAAAAAAGAGAATTTCATTAACAAATGGCGTGATCAGTTAGGTGTCGACTTCGTAATGGGCGTTGGAGGCACTTTTGACGTGGTTGCTGGGAAAGTGAATCGAGCCCCCATATGGATGCAAAAGAACGGACTAGAATGGCTTTATCGCGTTATACAAGAACCCCGCAGAATGTGGAAAAGGTATTTAGTAACAAATGCAACTTTTGCTTGGTTACTCCTTAAAGAAAAAAGAAAAGTCAAATAACTAATCCCCTCTCCATCGAAGTTATATCTGTTATCGATGGGAAAATTCATACGATTAAACAAAGGTAACATTATGCGAAATATATTTTGCACCATGTTCATGCTTTTTAGCACTCAAACCTTCGCACTAAATACCAGTTACAGTGCGTTAGTATTCGGTGATTTTACATCGCCGCATTCTGGAAGTAATGGCCCACTAGCGATCGGCGAAGATGCTGATTTAAGCGGCTACAGTATATTTAACGACTTTTCGGACTTCCCAAATAGCGAATATTCTTTGACTGTAGGTGGTGACCTTACTTACAACAGCGGTCGTGTCTATAGAGGTAACGTTATAGTCAATGGCGACATTGAGGACGTTAATCATACCGTTTTCCTAGGTATGGCTGAAACAAGCACTATCACAGGATCCGCAGACCTACCTATTGATTTTGATAATCTAGAAGAAGATATAATCAATTACTCCACCACACTTAGTAAATTGGAGAATGTTGGAACAGTCGAAGCACTTTGGGGAGGCCTTTATCTGAAAGGTGATTGCACCAGCGACATGCAAGTTTTTAATCTCGATGGTTATAAACTCGAAAAATCACATACGATCGCTCTTAGCTGTATACCAGAGAATGCGACGGTGATAGTGAATATTAGTGGCGATAAATCTGGATTTAGCCCACTAAGCAATAAAAGCCTACAAGACTTCCTGCCACACCGCTCCAAAACAATCTTTAACCTTTTTGAAGCGACGTCACTGAAATTATCCGGTGTATCAATAGAAGGGTTGGTCCTCGCGCCTCATGCTGATGTTTCCGCGCCATCAGGTACCTCCAACGTTGGCATCATTGCCGACAGCTTTGAAGGCTCTATGTTTTTGGGCTATCAACCTTTCGACGGACAAATTCTGACTTCTCCGCTTGAGGCTGATTTAAAATGGCACTGGGAGAGTAGCGCATTCATGCCTGAGTACGATCAGGTGATGATGACGCCAGTTACCGGCCAACTTAATGATGACAACGGTGACGGCGTGATAGATAACAGAGATGTCGCAGACGTTGTTTTTGTGAGCTTTCAAGGCAGCAAGTATTCGAGTGCTGGTGTCCTAAGGGCTGTCAGTGGAAAAGACGGCTCTGATTTGTGGATTTACAACGATGGTCCAGTTTGGGCAGATCCACGGTTCTCTCCTGCTATCGCGGATATGGATAACGATGGCATTGTAGAAATTATTGTAGGCCACAGAGAAGCCCGTTCCGTTTACGTCGTAGACAACGTTGGTTCAATTCAAGATTCCATTAAATACGCAGGATACAGAAACATCGCAATCGCCGATATAAACTCGGATTCTAACCCTGAAATACTTCTCGCAGATGGCGTCTATTCCTATAACAACGGCTATCTCTATCGATTTGCGACATGGGGGCCAGACCCAATTGCGGTTGATGTAGATCTCGATGGCAGCATGGAAGTATTTGCTAACGCATCACTCTACAATCAATTTGGCGACATTATATGGTCAGACACTTCAAAGCATGACTTTTTTTGGTTTTCTGCCGTTGCAAACCTAGACTCAGATCCAGAGCCCGAGTTTGTTACATCTATCCCAGGAAAAGACTCGAGTTCATATCAACTGTTGGCCGTCTATGAACACGACGGAGAGTTGAAGTGGCAAGTGGAAGATCAGTCCAAGCAGGGAGGCGGCGTTCAAGCTATCTCGAGCTTCCTTGGTAACAATGAATTAGGCATCGTTTCAGCTTCCATGGATAAGGTTTCCATGTATGACACAAACGGGAATCTCGTTTGGTCTTACACCATCGATGATATTTCCAGCTATAAAGTAGGAGTATCAGCTTACGACTTTGACGCAGACGGTCGTGATGAAGTTGTCGTTCAGGACCAATTCCAGATAGCGGTTTTAGATGGTAAAACTGGCCAGGAGCGCTTGGTTATCGAGAACTCCAGTGCGACGCTTTACGAATACCCAATTGTCGTCGATCTTGAGGGCGACAACAATGCAGAGCTCATTGTTGTTTCAAACAATTTCGACCCAAGATACAACACACATTCCGGCGTGCGAGCCTTTGAATCGGAAGACGGTGATTGGAAAAACGCTACTCGCATTTGGAACCAGCACTCTTACCATCAAACCAACATTACACAAGATGGTAAAATTCCACAGTATGAAATGCCTAGCTGGCTTCTCAACAACACCTATCGTTCTAGTACATTAAGGTAAAAGCAATATGGACTTGGAAGCGAATAACGCTCCAAGTCCAGCTTTGGTTTGACAAAAGGAAATTAAATTTGAAACTTATTGGGATGCTAAGCTGCATATGAAACTTTATTTTGTTTCTGTAACTGCTCTTTTTTTCGCGTTGTTATTGGCCGTCTTAGCTCCACTTTCTCTTAAAGATGCACTAACTGCAAACGCAATAACGACTAGGCTCGATTCTTTTTCACAACATCCCAACCAGCCATTACATAAAAACGACGAGCAGCTAATGGAAGCGGCATTAGCTTCATCGGCGACCGCTCACCAGTTAAACAGCATTGTGCTCTTCGACCAGTGGATGTCATACCTTGAAAAAAAGGATGAGACCTACCTTGATTCACAATCGCTTATGCAAACCAGTACCCATATTCGGCCGACTTGGTCGAACACTTACGTTGAGTTGGCAAAGCTCTCAGAATCAAAGCGTGAGCGTGATAGATACATTCATTTAGCTTCACTTTTCGGCCCATATGCCCCATCGAGTCGATTACTCATGATTGAGGATACTTTTACAAAGTGGGAAAAAGCAGATTTGGATGAACAAGTTTTGGCATCTAAACATCTTGTTTCTTTGGCCCGTATATGGCGTCACAGAGAAGCGCTGGAAACTATGATTTCTTACTCCTCCGCGAAACAAAGAATGTGTAACCTGCTTGCTTTCAACACTATTAGGGTCAAAGCCTGTGTATAGCGTTCATAAAGCACCGTTTTTTATCCTCGTCGCAATGTTGTCTTTCTTGGGTGGTGCTTCAGTACTGAAATCTGCCGGTATTTGGGGGATCCATATAAAAGCAACGGAACTCATGATCGGTGGTGCCATTTATCTGCATATGTTTGGCTCTGTCGCGCTGGGCATACTCTGCCGCCTAGCCTCATCGAAGGGAATTATTTTAGGGCTTCCCGTTACAACTCTCTTTGTCCTGATCTTGGTCGTACTAGACGAATCACTGCAGTCCCAGATCCCATCAAGACAGTTTTCCTGGCTGGATATGATCGTCAATGTTTTTGGCGTACTGCATGGTACATATTTTTGCAGTGTAATTGCGACACTTCAGTCAAAAGCAAAAGCCATTCACTGATTGAGCTTTTCTAATTGCTTTGAAGTTATCTTTAATCATTTTAACTTTGATATAGTCTTTTTAATCAGACTCTTGAAAACACTTTCAAGGAAAAAACATGAAGATTACCACCACCATTTTCGGTGTAACAAGCTTGGCTTTATCATCAATGGCCTTTGCTTTCGAAAGTGACGAACAGCGTCAATCCATCATTTCACAACTCGGTGATGTTCCAAGCGAGGAAACATACCAGAACGTTTTGTTTGAAAACGCCGAGTTCGCAGTTGAAATCCTCGCTTTATTGTTGGAGATGGAAGGCGTCGACCCTCAATTCGCGATTCAGGCAGCAATGACCGCTGCGCCCGACAAAGCGATTGAAATTGCGCAATTTGCCCGAGATGCAGGTATTGCCAACGAAAACATTACGACTGCGGCACTGTTGGCTGGACTTGACCCAACAGAAATCGCAGAAGCGACTGCGGCAGGTATCCAGACCGCAGCAGCTGGCCCTGCTCCACCATCAGCGCCGGCAGTAGGCGGCCAAGGTGGGGGTGGTGAAGACGTCATCTCTCCAAACTGAACATTTTTATAAAAGATTCACCCCACCAAAGCCCAGCGTTCGTTGGGCTTTTTGTTGTACTCACATATTGAGTGATTCACATGGCGTCTATTGAAAAATTCTCGTTCTATTCCCTACTCGCGCTCATCATTTGGTTACCTATCCCCCTTGGGAGCAATCGAGATTGGGCATGGTCAATTGCGGAATTCTGGATAGCATTTCAATTAATACTGCTGATCATCGCCTATCGGGGGAATTTACCTTTCGAGCCGTTAAAGCAGTACAAATGGCTACTTTCCGGGTTGGCACTGTTCCAGCTATGGGTATTGTTTCAAACTCTTCCTCTTCCTTGGGAAGTACTGGCCTTATTTTCTGGAAAAAGTGCCGAGATTTACCAACTCGTCGGAGCACCCGAAGGTTTTATTTCCCTTGATTCTCGAATGACATTGGCGTCTCTTTTCAAAGGGATTGCCTACACAATGCTGGTTTTCAACGCCATATATCTCGTGAACTCCAGTAAGCGACTTAAGCAAGTTGTATTGGTAATTGTGGTTAGCGGCACCTTACAGGCCTTCTATGCAGCAATGGTCGTTTTGCTAGATATCAAAGAGAGCCTGGTGTTTGGTTATAGTGAAAAAGGGATTGCCACTGGCTCTTTTGTCTATAAGAATCATTTAGCAAATTATTTGATGATGACGCTTTGTATGGGTATTGGCCTTATCGTCTCTCAGCTTCATACCTCCCCTTCCGAATCGCGCCATATGTTTGTTAAAAGACTGATGGAAGGTATTCTCAGCCGTAAAATGTATATACGTCTCTGCCTTGTGATCATGGTGATTGCGTTGGTAATGACACGTTCGAGAATGGGAAATACTGCTTTTTTTGCCGCGACGGCTATCGGTGGTTTGCTAGCATTGGTGTTTTATAAAAATAAGCCGCGCGCGTTAACCGTCTTGGTAGGCAGTGTTATTGCTGTCGATACTATCGTGGTGGGTGCCTTGTTTGGGCTGGAAAAGGTCAAACAGCGTTTGGTTGAAACGTCACTTGTTGCGGAGTCCCGCGATCAGGTGGTGGTTTGGTCACTGGATATTATCAGGGACTTCCCTTTCACCGGCACTGGTATGGCGAGCTTTTACACGATCTTCCCTATGTACTCCAAAGCCGATATTGGGTTCTATGACCACGCACATAATGACTATATCCAGTTTATGGTCGAAGCCGGAATCCCAGCGACATTGCTTTTAGGCCTCGTGGTACTTTTGGCCTTTGCTCGCGCCTTCCATACGATTCGGAAGAGGCATAGCCGAACAATGAAAGGAATAGCGCTGGGTTGTATCATGTCCATCATTGGTATGCTCATTCATATCAGTGTAGATTTTAACCTTCAGCCAATGGCTAACGCGCTGACATTTATCCTGATACTCTTCATTGCCAATGCCTGCGCGGTTTTACCTGCTATGGGGCAATTGGTCACTATACCTCCAAATACGAATCACGCTGAACGCTTAAAGGAAGCAGAACATGTTTAAACGCATTCTCGTGGTGTGTACCGGGAATATCTGCCGATCACCAATTGCAGAGGCTTTGCTAAAAAAGCTCTTGCCAAAATTAGTCATTGAATCAGCCGGGACTGCCGTTACCAAGAGCAATCTTATTGACGCAGTGGCTCATCCATATAGCCAGCAAGTATGTCACGAAAATGGCCTTGATATTTCTAACCACAATGCGTGTCAGCTTACGCCGGAGCTTTGCGATGGGTTTGATTTAATTTTGGTGATGTCCCATGAGCATATCGAGGAAGTCGCGCTGCTCTCTCCAGGTTCGAGAGGTAAAACCATGCTTATTGGCCAGTGGATTGGCCTTGGTGATATTGAAGATCCTATCCTTGAGCCCAAAGCGTCTTTTGATACCCTTTACCACACACTCGTCCGCGCGACGAACACATGGACTAAGAAGCTGTCTTAAGCCCAACGACTCCAGTTCATTCGAGTCGTTCTCCCTACCAATTAAAAAATCCGCCCAAGTGGCGGATTTTTTAATTGGTAGGGAGAACTTAGTTAGTGCTTAAACAGGGCTAAGCGATTAACGTTCCCAGTACGCTTCTTCTAAGGAATCCTCTTTCTCTGGCAGGCCACGAGACAATCGTGGCGAATGCTGCGCCAGCACTTCATAGCTTACGCGGTTCGCATATTTACATACCTGAGAGAACGAGCTGTAGGTCAGGAATGAATGGGCGTGCTTGCTGGAGTTTGGCACGTTATCACGGTGATAGCGGTTTGCTGACATATCGTGAAGCACCGCTGACAGCGCACCATCACCCGCACCATTGGTGTTTTTGATGCGTTCTGGGCCCCCCATGTAAGGCGCAATATGTGAGTAAACCTTGAATGGATTTTCACAGTCTAACTTTTTCATTGGGCGGCTGAATTCGTAACGGTTGAATTCGGCAATTGAGCCAGGTAGCAACGGTAAGCTGGTCTCACGCTTGGCTTCTTCTTCCGTATAGCCAGCCATGTAAAGTCCCACCGGGCCCGCTGTACACAGTACCATATCTACCCATTCAAGGGCTTTGTCAGCCGCCAACAAAGGATCAGATTCGCCAGTCAGTGCTTCCGCTTCCTCTTCGTTCATTGCAACAACAGAAACATGCTCTGACAGAAAGTCACGCCACCATTGCGGATTGTTCTGAATCACGTACTTGGTACCCATGGTCATCACCACTGGTACATCGTGCTTCTTCGCAAACTCGATCGCTTTCATGGTTGCTTCTGGCATTGGATCGCCTTCTTTACAGCGAACCAAGTAGGCTGTAAGTACCAGTGCTGACGCATTTTGGAAGATGTGCTCTGGGATAGAATCTGCGTGGAGCTGGTTCATCAAGCCTTCACTAATCGCAAAGGTACGTTCACCTTCTTCACTGATCAGCGTGTAACAACGACCAATTGGGCCTTGAACTGCCTGTAAGTAGTTAAGGTCCATACGGCTTGAGGTGTTGCAGAGGTAGCGATATGCGTAGCTACCGATGGTGATGTCTTGGCTCATGACACCAAGCAGAATAGATTTGTCGTCGGCAAGCGTTGAGTAGTTGTGCAACGTATTACCAATAGTACCGCCTGCAAACTCGTGACTAACCATGTTGTTATCTTTGAGTTCTTGATACAGCGCTTCTGCTCGCTTGTCATCAATCACCAAAGAATGCCCTTTACTCAACTCGTATTTCGCAACGAAATCGTCGGCTACTTTCGCTTCAATATCCACCAATGTCTGGTCGATACCAATAACATGTGGACGTTTCAGCTTGCGTTGCTCGCTCGCTTGCACCAAAAGTGGATCGCGTGCATGGACAGGAAAGTAATGCTTAGACTTGCGTTGGCCCGGGAATTTCATGATTCAATGCGTCGTTGTTGTGGCGAAAGTGCGAATTCTATCACACAAATTTCGACGGGGAATCTTTCGAACAAAACTATGCCCGGGAAAAAAATCAGCCCAGGCATAAAACGAAAATGAAAAGAACGCGTTACCAGCTCTTTGTATTTCGCTCCACCAGTAACTTCATCATATTGATGTGCGCCGGCGAATCATTGAGGCACGGAATATATCTAAACGCCTCGCCACCCGCTTCCATAAAGCTCTCATGGCACTGCTCTGAAATCTCTTCGAGTGTCTCAAGACAATCTGCCGAGAATGCTGGCGTAATCACATCCAGATGTTTCACTCCTTCACTTGGCAGTTTTTCTAAGGTTTTATCCGTATAAGGCTGGAGCCACTCTTCACGTCCAAAGCGAGACTGGAACGTTGTTTTTAGGGGGACATCACAGGCGAGTCTCGCTACCAGTTTCTCGGTCGTTGCTAAACAGTGTGCCCGATAAGGGTCACCATTATCTGCATAGCGCTTAGGGATACCGTGGTAAGAACACAGAAGCATGTCCGGTTTGCCATGCTCAACCCAGTGTTCTTCTACCGATTGAGCCAGTGCTTCGATATAGCTGTCTTCACTGTAGTAGTGATTCACAAAGCGAAACTCAGGTAGCTCTGGCATTTGCTTTAACGATTTTGCCAGCTTGTCGAAAACGGCTGCGGTCGTGGTACGCGAGTATTGCGGATAAAGCGGTAGCACGAGGATTTTTTCGCAGCCCTTGGCTTTCAATGCTTCTACACCCATCAGAATGCTTGGATTGCCATAAGTCATACCCAATTCAACAGGTAACCCCGTTTCCCGCTCTAGCGCCTTTTTTTGGCGTTTGGAATAAACCATCAGCGGCGAACCTTCCTCCATCCAGACTGTTTGGTAAAGCTTCGCGACTTTGGGTGAACGAACGGGGAGAATGATCCAGTGCAATAGCGGACACCAAAGCCAACGCGTCATATCGACAACACGGTGATCATGAAGGAATTCGCTAAGGAATGCTTTTACTGCTTGGGCGTTTGGAGCTTCCGGAGTACCAAGGTTAGCGAGTAGCACACCTATTTTGTTGTTTTTATTTTCCATTTCGTCCTACAACACAGTTTGTTTAACCCGAGAATACCACTACTTTCCCCAGGATAGAAAAGATCAAAAAAGGGCAATCGATTTGATTGCCCTTTTGGTCAAAACTTAGGTAATTAACCCAGTGCTTTGGCGATTTCTGCACTCACTTCAGCCACTTGCTGAGTGCCGTCAAATTTCAGATACTTGGTGCTACCTGCTTCTGCTTCTTTCGAGTAGTAAGCGATCAATGGCGCGGTTTGGTCGTGGTATACACCCAGTCGTGCGCGCACAGTTTCTTCTTTGTCGTCATCACGGACAACCAGATCTTCGCCCGTCACATCATCTTTACCTTCCACTTTAGGTGGGTTGTAAACAACGTGGTAAGTTCGGCCAGATGCCAGGTGTGCACGACGACCACTCATACGCTCAACGATAACGCTGTCTGGCACATCAAACTCCAGCACATAGTCAACGTCTACGCCGATTTCTTTCAGGCCGTCAGCCTGTGGAATAGTGCGTGGGAAACCATCCAGAAGGAAGCCTTTCACACAGTCTTCTTGTGCAATGCGCTCTTTAACCAGACCCAGAATGATATCGTCAGATACCAGTTGGCCTGCGTCGATAACTGCTTTCGCCTGTTTGCCCAGCTCGGTGCCGGCTTTGATTGCTGCACGCAACATGTCACCAGTGGAAATTTGTGGAATACCATATTTATCCATGATGAACTGCGCTTGAGTCCCTTTACCTGCACCTGGTGCGCCCAGAAGAATGATGCGCATAGTTATCCCCTTTATTGACTTTGGAGTTTCGCAAAAACACGAAACATACACGGATATTGATACCTAAACAACCTCGCTACCAAGGTTTTCAACACATTGGCGTCGTTCTACGCTTTGGTCTCTTGGTTACTTCGTTCAACAGCCCCTAATGTCCGCTGACCTTACGCAAAAGAAAACGTGACAAATCACAAAATCGTTTAGGTATGACTAAGCCCAGCAATCCCGCTGGGCTCGTCTTATTAATAACGATCTTGAATCGTTATGCAATTAGCCTTTAGTCAGAAGTTGGTTTACCGCACTCAAGAATTGTGACGGATCATCCATCGAGCCGCGCTCTGCAAGCATTGCCTGTCCCAACAACATTTCAACCCAACGGCCGAACACTTCTTCGTCCGCTTCGTCAGCCATTTGCTTCACAAGAGTGTGCTCTGGGTTCATTTCAAAGATGTACTTCACTTCTGGCGCTTCCTGACCAGCTGCGGCCAATAGCTTCGCCATTTGTGTTCCCATTTCAAACTGGTCGGTTACTACCACTGCTGGCGTACCTGACAGTTTAAAGGTCGGGCGAACATCTTTCACACGGTCACCGAGATACGCTTTGGTGCGGTCTACTACAGACGCAAACTCTTTCTCAGTTTCTTCACGTTTCTCTTTCTCAGCGTCATCTTCAAACTTGCTGAGATCCAAATCTGCTTTGGTGATCGCCTGGAACTGCTTGCCATCAAACTCAGGTAGATAGCTCATCAGCCATTCATCGATGCGATCGTACATCAGGACCACTTCAATACCCTTCGCTTTAAACTGCTCTAGGTGAGGGCTGTTCTTCGCCGCTTGGTAAGAATCTGCTGTCAGATAGTAAATCTTGTCCTGCTCTTCTTTCATTCGTGACACATAGTCAGCCAGAGAAACGGTTTGCTCGCTGTTGTCTGTTTCTGTTGACGCAAAGCGCAGCAGACCCGCGACTTTCTCTCTGTTTGAGAAGTCTTCTGCTGGCCCTTCTTTCAACACCAAACCAAATTCTTTCCAGAAGCCTTGGTATTTTTCTGCATCATTATTTGCAAGGCGTTCAAGCATGGTCAGAACACGCTTGGTACAAGCACTGCGAAGAGATTGCGTGACCTTGTTATCTTGCAGGATTTCGCGGGAAACGTTCAATGGCAGATCGTTAGAGTCAATCAAACCACGGACAAAACGCAGGTAACTAGGCATAAACTGCGACGCATCGTCCATGATGAATACGCGTTGTACATATAGCTTTAAGCCATGTTTGTGGTCGCGGTTGAACATATCCCAAGGCGCTTTTGAAGGAATGTACAACAGGCTGGTGTAGTCGTTTTTACCTTCTACGCGATTGTGGCTCCACTGGAGAGGATCAGCAAAGTCATGGGACAGATGTTTATAGAACTCGTTGTATTCCTCATCAGAAATATCTGACTTTGAACGGGTCCATAGCGCCTGAGCTTTATTGACCTTTTCCCATTTACCCTCGCCAGTTTCGTTGCCTTCTTCGTCACGTTCCTGCTCCCACATTTCAACTGGGATGCCAATATGGTCGGAGTATTTACCAATTACGTCACGTAAACGCCACTCGTCTAGAAACTCTTTATCTTCTTCACGCAGGTGAAGGGTAATCGTGGTGCCACGCGTTTCTTTTTCAATGCCTTCAATGGTGTATTCACCTTCACCGGCGGATTCCCACTGAACACCTTCAGAGGCATCAGTGCCCGCAGCGCGGGTTGCAACAGTGACTTTGTCTGCGACGATAAATGCGGAGTAGAAGCCTACACCGAACTGCCCAATTAATTGGCTGTCTTTCGATTGGTCATCTGAAAGTTGTTTGAAGAAGTCTGCTGTACCGGATTTTGCAATGGTACCCAGATTATCAATAACCTCATCACGGCTCATACCAATACCGTTGTCATCAACGGTCAATGTGCCGGCTTCTTTGTCCACACTCAGACGGACACGAAGATCACCATCATTTTCATAAAGTGCGGAATCAGAGAGCGCCTTGAAGCGCAGTTTGTCCGAAGCATCCGAAGCGTTAGAGATCAGTTCACGTAGGAAGATCTCTTTGTTGGAATAGAGTGAGTGGATCATCAAGTGCAGCAGTTGCTTCACTTCAGATTGGAAACCACGTGTTTCCTTGCTTTGTAGAGTCGCTTGATCGCTCATTTTAACCCCAAACTAAATGTATTTTTGGTTTAATCACTTCCTGTAAATATGGTCACGATTTTCCAATTCAAGGGCAGATAAGGAATTTTTGATTTCTTGAGCTATTTTTCGCACTTCAGGTATAATCGTCTTTATTTTTAGCCAATTTAGGCGCTATTCACCTCTAAGTTCGAGGTTAACCCGCCAAACTTTTCAAGATTCGCGCAGGTAAGTAAATCGAATGTTAAATAAATCGAACCGTTACCTTCTGGGAGAGCGTTTTGTTTTTTCTCCCAGCGACAGTTCTTTGATCGATCTTTATGAAAATGATGACTTGATCCGACTGGGCAGTAACGAGTGCCGAGTATTGATGGTTCTCATCGAAGAACCCCACGCCATTGTCACCCGAAACCGAATTCACGACTTTGTTTGGCGCAAGCAAGGTTTCGAAGTGGATGATTCCAGCCTGACACAGTCCATTTCCACCCTGAGAAAAGGCCTGAAAGATTCCACAAAAAGCCCAATGTTTGTGAAAACGGTTCCAAAGCGCGGATATCAAGTTGTTTGTTCCGTTGAGCTCTACAACGATCAGGAAGTTGATTTGCCGAAACCTCCCACTCCAATCGTTGAGGAAGAATCAACAGAAGCGGAAATCAGTGCGAGCGAAGTCAAAAGCGAAGAGCCTGAAGCCTTGGCAGAAACAACAGCTTCGGTGCCACAGCCAGAACTCGTGGTCGCCCCTCCAACACCAGTCGCGCTCAAAGTGCCTTTGGGTTCATGGGTAGCTTTTGTCCTAGCACTTTTGGTGCCTTTAGCTTTCTATGTGGCCTCTACCCCTAAATCAGAAGCATTCCGTGAAATCCTGAAGGTGGAGAACGTACCCGTTTACATCCCAGTCACCAATGCCCGTATTACGCAGTGGCAACCCATGGTTCAACGATGTGTGGAAAAATACATCGGCTTTTACCGTCAGGAACGGGACCTGGAAGAAGTCATCGTCACGGGTGGACAGGATAATCAGATTTCGCTGAACTATATCCACAGTGCAAAAGATGCAGATGACAATATCACTTACGTTCTGCTGACCAGCCAAGAGGGGAGTGCTGCACTATGTCGATAAGTCACCACGCACCAAGACGCCGAGATCAGATCAAGCGGTTTGGCCCATTTGTGCTCTTGTTAGTCTCTTTCGTTTCCAGCTTATGGGTATTTCTCGGCGAAGACATGCGCACCTCAAACTTGCTGCTTTCTAAAGAGTGGAAGTCTCGGACGATTAACCATATCGAAGAGTCTCAGTACCGCGAAGTGACTGGCCTGACGGCAACGGAACAACAAAGTAATATGGTATTTTTGCCGAACAATACCTATTCGCGCGACACTCAAATTGTGTTAAAAAATGAAAAGCAGAATACTCAAGTGGTGATGTCGGTTTCCGAGTCAGGAGAATGGGAAATCAGCGGCGGTTATTTGAAGCTAAAGCTGGGAAACATTAAAGATGTCACAACAGGCGATACCACCGAATTCTCTGAAGAGGATTTAACACTGGTGCGTACTTTCTATCGCCTCGGTGCTGAAAAGGTACGTCGTATTGACGTATTGAATGACGGCTCACTGCTGCTTACGAGTTTAAACCACGGTTCGCTCGTGCTTTATAGTAAGTCTTGATCAAAGACACGCCGACTAAAAAGGCCGCTAAGCGGCCTTTTTGCTTTCTATCCCAAACGGTGACGTCCGATAATCGAGTGAGAAAGTGTTGTACCGTCCACCAACTCTAACTCCCCTCCCATCGGAACACCGTGTGCTATGCGACTGGCAATCACACCATGCTCGGCACAAAGCTCACTGATGTAATGTGCTGTAGCTTCACCTTCCACGGTCGGGTTGGTAGCCAGAATCAATTCAGACACTGACTCGCTGGATAACCTCTTTTCAAGCAAATCCAGACCGATGTCAGAAGGGCCTATACCATCCAGTGGTGACAAATGTCCCATAAGAACAAAGTAACGACCCGAATACTGGCCCGTTGCCTCTATGGCGGCAATGTCTGCCGGGCTTTCGACCACACAGATTTGACCGTTTTCCTGACGACGAGGATTAGCACAAATAACGCACTCTTCCTCTTCAGTGAAGGTTCTGCATTTTTCGCAATGGCCGATATCGGTCATTGCGGCAAGCAAAGCTTCGGAAAGCTTTACACCGCCTTGGCGGTTACGCTGCAGAAGGTGAAAAGCCATACGCTGTGCTGACTTAGGACCGACCCCAGGTAGACAACGCAAGGCTTCCATCAACTGCTCAAGCAATTGGCTTGTACGCATACTTAGAATGGCATTTTAAAGCCTGGTGGCATTTGCATGCCGCCAGTGACCGAAGCCATTTTCTCTTTCTGAGCTTCTTCAATGCGACGCGCTGCATCATTAAATGCCGCAGCAATCAGGTCTTCCAGCATATCTTTGTCGTCTTCCATCAAGCTGTCATCCAACTCAACGCGACGAACGCTGTGGCTGCCGGTGATAGTGACTTTTACCAAGCCTGCACCCGCTTCGCCGGTAACTTCCATGTTCGCAATTTCTTCCTGCATCTTCTGCATGCGCTCTTGCATTTGCTGCGCCTGCTTCATCAGGTTGCCCATTCCGCCTTTACCAAACATATTCTTCTCTCTATGTAGCTTTAGGCTGAGATTCGGTGAATCGCAGCCCATTAGGTTTATATAGGTCTAACGCTCTCTTCATCTATCTGCGCAGAAAAACGCTGGCAGATGAAGCGAACATTGGGATCATCGCTCAGGCTTTGGGAAGCCTGAGCCAATTTTTCTGTATAAAGTCTGTCGCGCCATTCAAGCGGTGTGGTACCTGCTTCTCCAAGCGTGACCGACAGTGTTAATGAGGTGCCCAGTTGGTTGCTCAAAGCTGCCAATAAAGCTGCCTGCGCCTTATCAGTATTCAAGTGGGCCTGTTCAGAGCGAAGGCAGAGATTAATCTGATTACCATCCAGCTCCATAGAAGCGTTGAGTGCCATCTGCTTCACCAAACGAGGTGCTTCCAACGCGCTGGCAATACGGCTCCATTCATCAAGTTCAATTGACTCTTTTTCAAGCTTATCGCGCATTTCCGGCGTGCGCTCATGTTGAAGCGCCTTTTTGATTTTGTCTGGTGTGACTGAAACGATCTTCTCTTCTGTCGTTTCTACTTTAGTTGGCTTCCAGCGATAAGCTTCATCTTGGGTGGCGGCACTTTCATTCGGCATCAATGCTTGCTGGAAAACAGCAGGATCAGCAGGCTTATGTTTTGCTGCGATACGGTCGATAACCGACAGTGCATCACCGCCGGCTGTTGCCGCACTACCCTTTTTTGGCGATTGGCCCTCTTGCTGACGAACCCGACTTCTCAACATATTGCGGGCTGCAACCAGGCTTCCTGCAGAAGAAGGCGCCGCTGACTGAGGTTGTTCGGGCGCAGCCGTTGGCTGGGCTGGGATATCATAATCTGAATGAGACTCTGTTTCCCGTTGCGCCTCCATTTCCATCGCAGCCATGTGCGCAGACATCTGAGGATCATCCTGAGCCAAGTTTGGCTGAGAATCCGGCGAATGTTGCAGTTGTGGTGGCGTCACTTCTGACTGAGCAGGAGCCGCTTTACTCACTTTTCGGCTGGCTTCTACCTGTGCTTTTAGGGTTTCCAGTCGAGCATTTGACTGGGGGACCGACGCTACTGCTTGCTTATCTGGCTCAGTCAAAGGCTCGCCAACCGCCGAAGGCTGGTACTGCTGAGACGTAACAGGCCTAAACGCCAACATACGCAGTAACACCATTTCAAGACCGGCACGACCATCCGGTGCGTAAGGCAAGTCTTGGCGTCCCTGTAGCGCTATCTGATAGAAAAGTTGCGTATCTTGCGGCGAGATGGATTGACTGAGCATTAAAATACGTTCTGCATCCGGTGATGCTTTATCAACAGACTCTGGCAAGGCCTGTGCCATGGCCACGCGATGCAACTGACCAGCAATTTCTTTTAATAGCCCGTCCCACTCAACGCCCACTTCAGCCAAATGTGTCAGACACTGCATTACATGGTTTGCATGGCCTTCTGCCAACGCCTCAAGCAGCAAAATCGCCTGATCGGTACTTAAAGTACCCAGCATCTCTGTTACCTGCCCTTCCTGCACGCTACCATTACCAAGGGCAATCGCTTGATCTGTCAGAGACAGGGCATCACGCATACTGCCTTCAGCAGCTCTCGCGATAAGGGAAAGCGCTCTGTGTTCTGCCACAACAGATTCTTGCTCAAGAACATATGCCAGTTGGTCTTTAATCTGAGTGGCATCCAAATGCTTCAAATGAAACTGCAGACAGCGCGACAGAATCGTCACAGGCAGCTTTTGCGGATCAGTAGTAGCCAACAGGAACTTTACGTACTCCGGAGGCTCTTCCAACGTTTTTAGCAACGCATTGAAGCTATGACGCGAAAGCATATGTACTTCGTCTATCAGATAGACTTTGTAACGGCCACGAGCGGGTTTGTATTGAACGTTGTCTAGAAGGTCACGGGTGTCTTCAACCTTGGTACGAGAGGCTGCATCAATCTCTAACAGATCAACAAATCTGCCTTGATCGATTTCCTGACAAGTTGAACAAACACCACAAGGCGTGGAGGTGACACCCTGTTCGCAGTTCAAGCCCTTGGCGAAGATGCGGGCGATAGTGGTTTTACCCACACCGCGCGTACCGCTGAAAAGATAGGCGTGATGCAGACGATTATGGTCGAGCGCATTCGCCAAAGCTGTCAATACATGGGATTGGCCGACCACATCGCGGAACTGGTGTGGTCTCCATTTTCTGGCTAGTACCTGATAACTCATGCGTTATAAATTCTTTCTATAGTCTTTTGCCATGCTAGCACAGACACAAAAAGAGCGCGATCTTGGCGATCACGCTCCTTTCACTTTAAGCGCTTTAACGCTCGATTAATGACCGTCAAACTGGCAGATGCTGTATACATCAATACCATTCTGTTGAAGACGCTTCTCACCACCAATTTCCGGCAGGTTGATGATAAAAGCAGCGTGAGCCACATCACCACCCAAACGGCGAATCAACTTGGTCGTTGCTTCAATCGTGCCACCCGTTGCAAGCAGGTCATCAACCATCAGAACTTTGTCACCTTCAACGATAGCATCGGTGTGGATTTCCAGCTTATCTGTACCGTATTCCAGCTCGTAGCTCTCGCTGATCACTTCGCGCGGTAGTTTTCCTGGTTTACGAACAGGAACAAAACCTACACCCAGCTCCAGAGCCAAAGGCGCTCCAAACAGGAAACCACGGGACTCAGTTCCTACGATTTTTGTGAAGCCTTGGTCTTTATATTTTTCGACAAGCAGTTCAATTGTTGCTTTGTACGCTTCCGCGTTCTCCATCAAACTGGTGATGTCACGGAACATAATGCCTGGCTTTGGGTAGTCAGGGATGGTTTTGATGCTGTCTTTGATAAATGCGATTTGATCTTGGCTCATAATGACTCACCACAGTGCGTGGCTTCCGATAATACTGGAAGTAAATGACCCCATTTTCGCCCGCTATCAAAAGCCAGCAGATGGGGAGACGAAGGGGCCATGTTATGTATTTTCTGTGGCGCGGACAACAGGTTCAATTTCGCGCAAACGGTTAAACCAAAATAAAAGTGCGGCGCACATCGAAGCCAACATAATCTTATGCCAAAGTTCGGGCACGATCGCTATCGAGAGGGAAAAGCTGAGAACAATAAACAATGTCGCACGACGCTTAATTTTTTTGTCGATGGCGCGATGCTCGTTCCAGTTAGTGATGACTGGACCAAAGGTAGGATGATTATGTAACCACTTGGCTATACGAGGTGAGCCGCGCACGAAGCATGCGCTGGCGAGGAGCAAGAAAGGCGTTGTGGGTAACAACGGGAGAAAAATGCCGATGACACCTAAAAATACACAGAGCCATCCAACACTCAGCAAAAATACACGTTTTATCGATTCTTGCACTCTTCCTCCCTAAAGGGTTCTTATCTGCTTAGCATGCCAATCCAAGTGAGGGTTGCAGGCAAGGTTGGGATAAACAGTACTGCAATCATTCCCAAGAAATAAGCAAAGTTAAACGGGTCTTTGAAGTTAGCGTCCATCTTTTTACATCCTTTTAGTTCTGACTATTATCGAGCAGGCTGCAAATATAACCGTTAAATCTATGGTTAAATACCGACAAACAGCAGGGTTTATCTCTTTTTGTCTTGATATATATCAGAACAAAGACAGTCGATTTCACTACACTGTCCCGGTTACAACGCGCACCGAGACATCACAATGATTGATACAGAAACTGTAGCACAGCTACAACAAAAGCTCGCGAATGAGAAGGAAGCGGTACGCAGCAGATTAGAAGATGTACTGATTGGCTTAACGGGACTGGACGTTTCAAATGTCCCTACAGCACATCTGATTAAGCTATGTAGAAAAGAAAGAAGCACCAATTTGCATGATGATGGATTAAGACTGGAGAAAATCGACGCCGCACTTTGTGCTATTCATACAGGGCTAATTGGGCTGTGTGCGGACTGTGAGGAAGAAATAGAAGTTGGGGATATTATTTCTGACCCGGCTGAGTCGCGCTGCAGGGCTTGCCGAGAGCATAGCCGTTATCACCACGCATAAAAAAACGCCTTACGGCGTTTTTTTACTCTTGGTTAATCACCCATATACGGAATGCTTTGCGTTCTTCTCTTGACGCTTTGGTGTACCAGAGTTTGAGTTGTGCAAGTGCATCGCCAGTTAATTCCACTTTGCCTGTTTCAGAAACAGCAACGACAACCTCTTCATTGAGATCTTTAATTTCCTGACCTTCAAAGTAGATACCGTTTTTCTTATTGTACATCGCTACTGCTTTGGAAAGATCCGCGTAGGGAAGAAAACCTGAGTTGCCGGGAAGCTCATCAAGCTGGAATGGAATATCCTTCCCGTTGGCGTCCTCGATAGACCATTCTACATTGCCTTTTTCAAAGGCTTTTTCTGCTTTGATGTATTTACGGAAACGTTCAATCGAAATCGAAAGACTCTTTCCAGTATTTGTAAACTGGAAAACATAAGGTTTTGATTCAAAAAACTTGGTGTTAGAGCCATCGCTTAAGATGGACTTATAGCGAACAACTAATTGATTGCCTCCATCCACTAAATTGAGCCTATCACCACTGTCAGCATCTACTTCCTTTCCGTTCAAAACATACGCTTGCAGATCTGTGCCAATTTCAATTTCGGTCGCTACAACGACAGAGCTACAAACGAATAAGGCACTATACGCGACTAACCGTCTCATTAATTTCCCTCATCCTGATATAAAAAGAGCTGCCACATAAGGGCAGCTCAAATAATGCTTTTATAGATATCAGTTAAATTAGAATTTAACTTCCATACCTACTAGGAAACCAGTTGCATCGTCAGATTTCGCGTTTTCCTCTTTGGTCTCAGCCCAACCTAGTTCTACGTAGGTTTTAACGTTGCTGTGCATCTTGTAAGTAGCATTGGCGTAGATGTTGCTGCCGTCAGATTTGTCGTCGTTTTCACCGAAGTTATAACCCAAGTAGTATTGGAAATCACCAACACCGTAACCAGCAAGCAGCTCTACATAATGGCCAGAGTGGGCTTTGTTTTGAACACCACCGTTTTTCTCTTCAAAATCGGTGTAAGAAGCACCTACAGTGAACGCTTCAACATTATATACAGCGCTAACTTGGAAAGCATCTGTCTCTATCTTGTTGCCTTTGGTACCATTATTGGTGTCAGTTTTCTCACCTGTAACAAAATATGCTGACAGATCTACACCGGCAAAAGACGCACCTACACCTGCATCAGTGTGTGATGCTTCAGTAACTTTTACGTCACGAACCAAGGTGCCGCCTACGTCTTTGAAAGTTTCTTCTTCAGCACCGCTTTGCTTGAGGTTGTGTGCAACGCCAAACCAAAAAGCATCACCTTCATACTCGTACTTGATTACATCATTACCGCTAGCTGGAAGGCTGCCATTTACACCCTTAAGACCAAGTTCGATGTCTTCGTTGATGTTAGCGCTATCCCATAAAGTATACATACGACCAGCGGTCAACTGGCCGAAATCGCCTTTAAAACCAGCCCACAATTCGGTGTTATTTACTGAGCCGCCTTCGTTTTCAAAGTCAAAGTAACCCAGAGCAGTCAAGCTATCATTAACTGCCACATCGATACCAAAATTTAGCTCACCGTCGTCTAGGCGAACATCCAAATCTACGTCTTCTTTGTCGAATTCATAGCCTTGGATGATTTGTACTTCTGCAGCACCACCGATAGAAACAGTCACACCGTCTTGATCGTAAACAGTTGCTGCATTTACTGCACCAGCAGCCAGCAGAGCTGGTACTGCCATCGCTAAGATAGTCTTTTTCATGTTAATCCACTGCCTTTTCTTTATTAGATTGGAATTCCTGTTCCAGGATCCCTTTTATTTTGTATTTGTCACAACGTCACTACAACGCCGTTACAAATACGCTTAAACTTCGAAACTTAGAGTGCAGAGAAATCTAAAATCTGTCAAATCAACCAAAATCAACATCAAAAAATAAAAATTGCTTTCAAATACATAAGGTTAAAATATCAACCTTGAGCAAGGTCACGAAAACTAAATAGCATTGTCAAATTTATGTAAAGTTGATCGCAAAGCCTAATCAGAGCAAAAAACCAAATGGGTTTAATTTTAAATAAAAATTTAGAATATTATTCTACATTCAGGCAATCTATGCAGTGAATGGCATTCCCTTTGGATTTCATAGTGATAGCTAATATTAGTTCAATTGATATTCGTGATCTATGTCTCATAATTCAGAATGGATGATCGAATACTTGAACTCTTTCACATTCTCCACACGTGATATACTGCGGTTCTACAACCCAAATTGTGACAATCATGCTTAGCCCATCAACTAAAAAAGACATCCGCTCCAGCTACGAGAATTTGAAAGCGCAATTACAGAATTTTATTCCACGAAAAGCACAAAATTACCTCGTAGCAGAAATCGCCAAAACCCTTGCAGGGGAATACAACCCCAAAAGACGCATTCTGGTGGCGGAAGCGGGAACAGGTATCGGTAAGTCAATGGCTTACCTGATGGGATCCATTTGCTACGCCCTCAACAATAATAAAAAGGTGGTGGTTTCCACTGCCACTGTGGCTCTACAGGAGCAGTTAATAGAAAAGGACCTCCCCCTTTTTCGCTGTGTCGTTCCCCGAGAATTCAGCTTTGTCCTAGCAAAAGGCCGACAGCGTTATTGCTGTGGCGAAAAGTTAGCCGCTGCAGCTAGTGCAGAAGGGCATGGGCAGCAAGCGCTATTTACGGAGAAACGGAAGAAAGCCGATCTCGACATGGTTAATACCATGTATAGCGCATACTCCCGCGGCAAATGGAATGGTGACAGAGATGCCTGGCCCAAAACGATTCCAGATCACCTCTGGCAAACTATTGTGTCCGACAAACATACCTGCCACTCAGGGTTGACCACTCACCGCAACTGCCCTTTTGCAAAAGCCAGAGAGCATCTGGATAAAGCAGATGTTGTTGTTGCTAACCACAGTTTATTGATGGCGGACTTAGAGCTTGGTGGCGGTGTTATCCTGCCCGAGCCAGAACATGCTCTTTATATGATCGACGAAGCGCACCACTTGCCCACCGTTGCGCGCGACTTTTCTGCTGCGTCCGCCAGCTTGGTTGGCGCAGCATCCTGGCTGGAAAAACTCAATCAAAGCGCATCTAAGATTGCCAATGGCGGCGACATCAAACGCAGTGGCCGTTTTTTAGATGCCTTGCAGTCAGGAATCCAAGTGCTTATTCCCGGGCTTCGAGGCATCCGCGATATGCTGATTGGGTTCCCACTTAATAATGATGGTATTTATCGCTTTGCAGATGGCGAATTGCCAGACGCCTTGCATCTCGAATCTAAAGAAATGCAAAAAGCAGCAAAAAAAGCTAATCAATCACTAGCAAAGCTTCATGACCTTATCTCAGAACGGGTAAAAGATGGCGAACTCGCATCCCGACTTGCCGACCCACTTCTTGCCGAATCCGCCTTCTTCTTACAGCGTTTGGAAAACCTTGAAAAAGTGTGGACCTTAATGGCACAACCTAATTCGGACAAAGGAGCGCCAATGGCAAGGTGGATTCAAAAATGTTCCGAGCGCGAATCCGACCTTATTGTTCATGTGTCACCGCTGGAAATCGGTTGGCGCTTAGACCAATTGCTTTGGTCACGAGCAGCCGGAGTCTGCTTGCTGTCCGCTACGTTACGCGCATTGAACTCATTTACTTACTTTTGCCGTCAGGTGGGATTAGACGAAAACGATGGCACCACCTTTCTCGCCCTGCCCTCGCCGTTTAATTACCAGGAAAACGCGCGTCTAGTTGTTCCCGCCATGCCTTGCGAACCGCAAGACGAGAAATTCACAAGCCATCTTCCCGGTATATTGATGGAATACATCGAAGGAGAAACAGCAACCCTAGTACTGTTTTCCTCCTACTGGCAGATGAATCAGGTTGCGGAGAAAATGCGTGCTGATATCAAAAAGCTTGGCTGGCATCTTCATGTGCAGGGAGAAGCGTCACGTTCATCTATATTAGATGCGCACCGCAAGTGTTGTGAGAAAGGGCGGGTCAGCATCCTTTTCGGGACGGGCAGTTTTTCAGAAGGCCTCGATTTACCCGGAGAGCAGCTGACCAACCTTATTATCACCAAAATTCCGTTTGCCGTACCTACTTCACCCGTTGAAGAAGCTCATGCTGAGTATCTAGAGCGAAAAGGTGGCAATGCATTCCTCCAGATCTCTGTGCCGGAAGCCAGTAAAAAGCTTGTTCAATCAGCAGGTAGACTGCTGCGCAAAGAACAGGACTCTGGTAGAGTCGTTTTGCTAGACAGACGGGTTGTCACAAGGCGTTATGGGAAAGCCTTGTTGGATTCATTGCCTCCCTTTAAGCGTGTTATCGAACACTAAGTAGAAAAATAAAAATGCTCGAACTTCTGGATCCCAATACCCTCATTATTTTGGGAATGGTGGCACTTGCGGCAGGTTTTATCGACGCTGTTGCCGGTGGTGGTGGCATGTTAATGGTTCCTGCCTTGCTTTCCATTGGTTTGCCCCCGCATATCGCGTTAGGAACCAATAAGCTGTCAGCAACGTTTGCATCATCAACAGCAGCGTTTACCTATTACCGGAAAAAGCTGTTTTCACCTTCTTTTTGGATTCATTCCTTTATCGCCACTTTCATTGGTGCCATTTTGGGTACTTTGGTTGTGGACTATATTTCCACCGAGTGGCTCGAAAAAGCCTTGCCACTTGTCGTGCTGGCAACCGCCGCCTACACCATTTGGCATCGCCAACCAAAAGCAGAGAATCACAATCTGCCGAAGGATGAACCTCACTTAAAAGAAAAACAGTGGGGTCAAGGGCTCACCTTAGGATTCTATGATGGGGTTGCAGGGCCCGGAACCGGCGCGTTCTGGACCGTGTCTTCTATGTCGACGTATAAAATGAATATTCTGCTTTCGTCAGGTCTGGCCAAAGCAATGAACTTCGTTAGCAACATCACATCACTCGTTACCTTTATCATTTTGGGTCATGTGAACTGGACGCTTGGGCTGACTATGGGTATGTGCCTGATGGTAGGTGCTTACATCGGCGCACATTCTGCTATTAAGTTTGGCGCTAAGTTTATTCGCCCTGTGTTTGTTACTGTGGTTGTAGTTCTATCCGTTAAACTGGCCATCGACGCTTGGCTTTAAAACCCAATAGGTATTAATAGCTATGGATTTATCATCCCTCAGAACCGAGCTTCAAACGCTGGCAAACCGAGCCGCGGAGATCGACCGTAAGCGCGGTGAGAGTGCAAAGCCGTTGTTCGATGAACGCCTATTCTCCTGTCTCGCTAAGCTGCTTACGCCTTGTGTGTCGGAAGCAAAAAGTGTCGTTGATACCCTTGAACGCGAGCAGGCAAGCGGACGCCTTTCAGCGATGCGTGCCGAGCACCTATGCGAAAAGCTGGTTAATCAAATCGGTGCGCTTCAGAGAGAAATGGCAACACTGTCTATTCGACAGCAAGAAAAAGCCATGACGCCAAAAAGTGGAGCTTCTATCAGCCAGCTCTATCAGGATCTAGCACGGCATCAAGGGTGGGAAAGAAGGCTGGAAGATATGGTACGTGATGCAGAAGCAAAGCTTGGACAGTACGCCAGCTTTACCGAACAGCAACAAGCCCAGAAGCAGTTGCTCGCAATTGAAAAGCGTCTCTCTCGCTGTCGTGAGGCCAGACAAAAAATCGAATCCCGTATTTCTTTCCGTGAGCGTAAAGGCTGAAGTTTTCATGCTGCCTATTGTTTATCATCCGATCTACTCTGACTTTCCATTGCCTGAAGGTCACAGGTACCCGCTGCAAAAATACCAACTGCTCAAGGAGCACATTGATAAGTTGGGCTGGCCAGTAACAACGTTTCAACCAACACGCCTTGAGCACGGACATCTGAAGCGTTTCCATGACGAAGACTATGTCGATGCTTTGGTGAGCGGCTCTTTACCTCTGGTAAAAATGCGACGTATTGGATTCCCCTGGAGTGAGACACTGATACAACGTAGCCTCACATCACTGGGAGGAACCACTCTCACCGTCGATAAAGCGATTGAGCAAGGTGTAGCGATTCATCTGACCGGTGGCTATCACCATTCACACCGAGACTTTGGCAGTGGTTTTTGCCTATTCAATGATTTGATTCTCGCAGCCGACCACGCGCTTTCCTATCCGAACATAGACAAGGTGCTTATCGTCGATTGCGATGTTCATCATGGCGATGGCACAGCGACAATCGCGCAGGAGAGGGAAGACATCATTACCCTTTCGGTGCACTGTGACAAAAACTTCCCATCACGAAAGCCAGACTCGGACATTGATATCCCGATGCCTATAGGCATTGAGTCAGATGCCTACCTCTCCGAGTTCGTGCCTGTACTAAAGCTTGCTATCGCCCAACACCAACCGGATATGGTCATCTACGACGCAGGTGTTGATATTCACGTCGACGACGAGCTTGGTTATATGAATATTTGTCAACGCGGTATCGCCGAAAGAGATAAAGCCGTCATGGAATCTTGCCATCAAAATGGTGTTCCTATCGCCGCGGTTATCGGTGGTGGATACCGCACAGAGCAGAAAGCCCTAGTTCCACTTCATGCGGAGCTTATAAAAGCGGCGCTCAATACCTATTACCCAAAATGGAGTGCAAAGCCATGAGTCAATCAGGACTGGATAACGCCCCCGATGAAATCAAACTTGCCGTTGATTTAATCTATCTATTGGAAAGCAATGAGGTCGATCCTGAAACTGCATTAAAAGCGCTGGAAATCGTCAGAACTGACCTTGAACGAAAAGTGTCGAAAGCAACGATTAACTCGCAGTAACATCTTCTAACTCCCTCGATTGAGAAGCTAAATTCACACCTCAAAAATGTTAACACTAATAGTAAATAATGTTGTAAAAATATCCTTTTATTAAACTATTTGCCTAACATTTATTCTTTTAGTGAAATTTACAGATGCCAGAAGATTAAATTTAGAGTATTATCCCGCCGCTTTATTTTGCTTATCTTGACGTCAAGAGAGCAAAAAACGGCCACAGATCATGCTCAAATGGATTTGTAAGTAGCGCAATAGAAGCGCAAATCTGCTGGCTGGAATCTCTGCACGGAAGCGTCGCCAGGACAAGTTATTTGTCCGGGGCAAAGAGCTGAAAAGGAAGTTTCAGATCCCTTGTCTCCTCCTTCTCACTCAACTGCCACTTTAAATTTGACGACAGTAGAGTTTGTATATGACGGAACTAAAAGAACTATTCGTTTCCTTTGTCGACGCCGGGAATGGCTTGTTGTGGGGAAGCGTGCTTATTTACCTGTTGATCGGCGCCGGTCTTTACTTCACTTTCCGCACCGGTTTCCTCCAATTCCGCTCTTTCGGGCACATGTTTGAGCTCATCAAAGGTAGCCGTGAAGGCGCCGACGGTGGTATCTCATCATTCCAGGCATTCAGCACCAGTCTCGCCGCTCGTGTAGGTACAGGTAACATGGCAGGCGTAGCCGTGGCGATTTATCTTGGTGGCCCTGGCGCAGTGTTCTGGATGTGGATTACTGCACTGGTGGGTATGTCTACCAGCTTTGTAGAATCGACACTGGCACAGGCATACAAAATCAATCACAAAGACAACACCTTCCGCGGCGGTCCGGCTTACTACATTGAAAAGGGTTTGGGTCAGCGCTGGTTGGGTATCGCCTTTGCTATCTGTTTGATCATCGCGTTTGGTCTGGCATTCAACGGCGTACAGTCAAACTCTATCGCTGCAGCGATGAACACCGCTTTCGGCACTGATAACACTTGGGTAGGTGTGATTCTGGCGCTGGCAACAGCACCTATCATCTTTGGTGGTATGCGTTCTGTCGCCAAAGTAGCAGAGCTGATCGTACCATTTATGGCGATCGGTTACCTCGTTGTAGCCTTCTACGTTATCGGTATTAACATCACACTGCTTCCTGACGTTTTCGGCACCATCATCGGCAGTGCGCTTGGTTTTGAGCAAGCAGCAGGCGGTGCGATTGGTGCAGCCATGATGCAAGGTATCAAACGCGGTCTGTTCTCAAACGAAGCCGGTATGGGTTCTGCGCCTAACGCAGCGGCAACAGCAACCACCCGCCCTAACCACCCAGTGGCGCAAGGCTATGTACAAATGTTGGGCGTGTTTATCGACACCATCGTTATCTGTACTGCAACCGCATCTATCATCCTACTCTCAGGTATGCTGGACACTGACAGCGGTATCACCGGCATTGCGCTGACTCAAGCGGCTCTGGTTGAAGAAGTGGGCGCATGGGGTGCAGGCTTTATTGCTATCGCTATCCTCCTGTTTGCATTCACCTCGCTGATTGCCAACTACTCATACGGTGAATCAAACATCGAGTACATCTTCAAAAGCAAAAAAGCGATCAATGTCTACCGTGTTGCTGTGCTGGCAATGGTAGTGATCGGTGCTGTTGTTGACTTACCGACGGTTTGGGCATTTGCAGACCTGTCGATGGGTATGATGGCTCTCATCAACCTTGTGGCAATCCTTGCGCTGTCTGGCATCGTGTTCGCGCTGCTTAAAGACTATGAAACCCAGCGTAAAGAAGGCAAAAAGCCGACGTTCGACCGCACCAAGTTCCCGAAACTGGACAAGCAGATCGACAAAGACGTTTGGTAATCTAATACCAAACGTCAACAGACCCAAAAAACACAACATCAAAAAAGGGAGCCGATGGGCTCCCTTTCCTTTTTTTTAAGTGTTCCGGTTTATTCAGGGTGCGATCTTAAAATGCGCAGCGCTTCTTTCGCATGCTCAACCGCATCTCGACCAATCGAAGTTAAGTAACCACCATCTTTTGCTGTGATCAGCTTTTTGTCATAAAGGCGTTCTGTTGCAGCCACAATATCAGGATCCGCATCGCTGTGAACCTTGATACCCATGAGATCAGAAGAACGAGAAAACTTCACCAGGACGTTCATTTCGTCGACCAGTTCAGAAGTAAATGGCATAGCACCTCCAACATTTATCCGTGTTTCGATACCCTTGAATATAGTTGGTCGTGCCACATAGAATTTGTGCCGAGATCAAGAACTGATCGATAAGCACCATTATGCAGCGACAAATAGACAGGAGTTTGATTCACGCCACATCCTGAGCCCGTTTTCGACCTAAGAAACTGACTTCATTGCCTGATTCTGGCGCCAAAGGCACCATTCGCGACAAAGTCAGTGACCCTAAGGCAAGGCCGGTGCCAACTAAGAAGACTGTTGTTGGAGAATACAACCACACCACGCCCAACGCTGCAGGGATAACCACCGCCGCAATATGGTTGATGGTAAAACTCACACCCGCTGTGGAAGCAATGTCTTCCGGATCGGCAATCTTCTGGAAGTAGGTTTTAATCGCAATGGCCATGGCAAAGAACAGGTGGTCTACCACGTATAACACACCCGCCATCGTGGCACTTTCCACATAGGCATAGCCAGTAAACACACACGCAAGTCCGACATATTCCACGGTCAGTGCACGACGCTCACCAACCTTGCCAATCCAAGCACCAATTTTTGCCGCAAACAGCATGTTGAAGAGGTAGTTGACAATGAACAGAAGACTCACATCACCCACGGAATAACCGAACTTCTCAACCATCATGAAGCCAGCAAATACGACAAAGATCTGACGACGGGCACCACTAAGGAAAGTCAGGCCGTAATAAAGCCAATATCTTTTGCGAAGAATTAGCTTACGGGTCTGAGCATGCGGGCTCTCAAAAGAAGGGAAAACGGCCCACAGTGCGAGCACCGCCACCAAGCTGACAAAGCCAAACAGCATGTACACGATGTTATAGCTAACCGCCATCCACTCCATTAACAGCCAAACTGCAGCGTAAGCGATAAGGCTTGCCGCCCCCTTCCAGGCCAGAACCTGTCCCATAAAGTGCGCGCTTTTGTCTTTATCTATCCACTGTAAAGTCAGTGACTGGTTGACGGTTTCGAAATAGTGAAAGCCAATCGACATCACAATCGTCGTCAAATACAGTCCCCATACCGTTGGAAACCAACCTGTCACGGCAACACCGAGACACATCACCGCCAGAAACAGCAAGGCAAAGCGCTGCTCTTTAATAAATAACAAGAGATAAATTGCGGTGAACGCCAGAAAACCTGGGACTTCACGCAGACTTTGCAGCATGCCGATTTCTCTACCGGTAAACGCGGCTTTTTCTACCACAAAATTGTTGAGTAATACGTTCCAGACAGAAAAAGCCATAGCCATGATAAAGGCCATCGCAACAAGAAGATGGGCGGGAGTTCTAAAGCGTTCCACGTTATTGTTTCTCGATATTTGTTCAAAGTCGTTTCCGCCAATGTAACTGCGAATCAACAAATAAGCTAACGTGAATCATTGAAGTGATTGTTCAATAATGATGAACAAAAAAAGAGCAGCCACTTGGACTGCTCTAGATCAGGGGGATTTTTGCTAAATCATTAGGCTTGAATACCAACAATCAACCAAGGCGCATTTGGTTGCGTCATATCACGTTCAAGATGCCAAATATCCGTAATGTCTTCTTCAACACCTTCCTGACGGTCAGTGTAGCGGCCACTGAACTGCAAACTCAGTTGCGCGCGTTTGCTGTCGTAATCAGCTCGCACGATTTCCGCGTCTACATACATCACTTCAGTATGCTGCTCGCCTTCCAGCTTACGGCGTTCTTCAGCAAGATCGTTATATAGTTCAGGCGTCACATATTCCTGAATGGTTTCAAGCTGGTTGTGATTCCATGCACCTTGCAGAATACGGTAGTGCTCACGGGCACCGTTTACAAAACCTGCCATATCGAAGTTCGGCGGGAAGTTGAACGGTACATCGGTATTCACTGCACCAAAACCACCCGTCGAAGATGTCGCCGCTGACTCACGGAACTGAGGCTGCTGTTCCTCGTGGTAGTAACCTTTGTTTTGCGGCTCTTGTCCACCAGCGTAAGCCTGTTGATTTGGTCGGTTCATCGAACCACTCTTGGCCGCCATCATGCTCTTAAAGATCTTAAACAGCACGAATGCGATGATTGCGACAATAAGGAAGTCCATCATTTGGAAACCTTCAAACGCACCACCAAACATGGCTGCAATCAAGCCACCAGCCAACAGACCGCCCAGCAAGCCACCCATCAAGCCTTTCTTAGATGACGACTTCGCTGCTGCCGCAGGATCGTTTTGCTTATTGATAGAGTTGGTGTTAGTAGGTTGTGATTTTGGCGCTGGCGCCGTCTTGAAGCTTTTGCCGAAAGACTTACCACCACCGAACTTCTTCGCCTCAGCATGTGGTGCGGATACCACCATCACGAACATCAGCGCGAACAGAGTAAAAAAGCGTTTCATTGCAAACCTTTTGTTTCAATGTCAAATAACGCAACAAGCGTAAGGTAACTCCATGCTATGTCAGCAGCACGGAAAGTCAAACCCTGTTGCGGGCGAAAATGTTACCAATCGTTTAAATTTTCTCTAAATGGCTATACGTAACTGCGAGCAAGATTTCTCCTTTTTGGCGAATTTTTGAGAACAATGAGGTAAACCTTTGAGGAGATGGCGATCCTAGATGAACAATTGCCTTACAATGCAGTCCATATTCATAGAGAGGAAATAAACCCAAAGATGCTCGCATTCAGATTGTTTGGGTGTAACAAAATTAAAGGTTGATGCGATGAATGATACACACAGTAAAGTCGTTGGATACATTTTGTGGATCTTTGGCTTTCTCGGTGCACACCGTTTCTATTATGGTAAACCAGTAACGGGAACGATCTGGCTCTTCACATTTGGACTACTAGGTATCGGATGGCTGATAGACCTGTTCTTGATTCCCTCAATGGACCGTGAAGCAGACCTCCGCTTCAACAGCGGACAAGTAGATTATTCTGTTGCTTGGATTTTGCTGACTTTCCTCGGCGTATTCGGTATTCACCGCATGTATATGGGGAAATGGCTGACTGGCATTCTTTACCTTTTTACCGCCGGGTTTTTCCTTATCGGTGTCATTTACGATTTCTGGACGCTCAACGACCAAGTGTCTATCAAAAATGCTGAGCGCTTCAGCTAAAGTTTGTCTTCGATGCCTCTCAGTAAAGTGCTCATATCTAAACTGAGAGGCTTGTAACTTGCCCTTTCCAGACCCCACTCCTAAAATATCGAACATTGTTCACTATTTGCAGTAAAAGTAATGGCACGCAGAAATGACCATAGCCGCGAAGAGCTGGTAGAAATGACGCTTAATTGCGTTGAAGAGTACTTGAACAACCAGCCTTATCATGCTTTGAGTTTACGAAAAGTCGCTGCTCAAATCGGCTATGTACCCAGTACATTGGTCAATGTCTTTGGCAGTTATAATATTCTGCTGCTGCATGTTGTGGCACGTACTCTTGATGACTTACGTCATCAGGCTCAACAAAAGCTAACTGGCACCTCTAACTGCCGTGAAGCCTTGTTTACCCTCGCGCACCTTTACCTCGAGTTTGCATCAAAAAATCCTTATCGCTGGCAGTTGGTCTTCGAGCACAGCATGAAGGGCGACAAGCTTCCTGACTGGCAGAGCGATCGTATCCAGAGCATGACAGGTATGCTGGAAAGCTTGCTTAAACAACTTTCTCCGGCAAAGAGTGAAGAGGAAGTGGTAGAGGCAAGCCGCGTACTCTGGGCGGGAGTTCATGGCATCACGCTGCTCGCAGTTGACGACAAGTTCTTCACCTCAGTGCCTGTCAATGGTGCAGAGCTTATTGATAACCTACTGACAGGCTACCTGAAGAGCTGGACTGACGCTTAATAGCCGGGAAAGAAAGAATGACAAGCCAGACCGGGCTTCTGAAACAGCGACGTTTTCTGCCCTACTTTATCACCCAGGCACTCGGCGCATTCAATGACAACGTTTATAAAAATGTCCTGTTGATCCTTGTTGCCTTTGCCGGTCCCGGTGTTATCGGGATTAGTACAGACCTTTTTATCAATCTTGCTGCCGGGTTGTTCATCCTCCCCTTCTTTTTGTTCTCTGCTTTTGCCGGGGAACTCGCGGATAAATTCGAAAAATCGGGATTTATTCGTGGCGTCAAATTGCTTGAAATCGGCATCATGAGTCTCGCTGCCATTGCTTTTATCTACGAAAGCTATATGGCGCTCTTGGTTCTTCTCTTCTTGATGGGAACACAGTCAGCGTTTTTTGGCCCTGTTAAATACGCCTTGCTGCCGCAAACCCTGAAACCCCAGGAATTGGTTTCGGGTAATGCTTTGGTTGAAACCGGTACGTTCCTTGCGATTTTGCTAGGTACCATGGTGGCGGGTGTCATCGCGAATATGGATGGTGCAAGAGATATTGCTGCTATCTCTGTGGTGGTGTTTGCCTTGCTCGGTTATCTGAGCGCCCGTTCTATTCCTGAGGTGGCTGCTGGCGACCCTTCTCTCAAAGTCAGTTTCTCTCCTATCCGACAAATGAAAACCACGCTGGCGATTGCCCGTAAAGATAGAGTTGTGCTGCAGTCGATTCTTGGGATCAGTTGGTTTTGGTTTCTGGGTGCAAGCTACCTCACGCAATTCCCGAATTTCGCCAAGCTTCACCTTGGCGGTAATGAAGCAACCGTTTCCTTCCTGCTGACGCTTTTCTCCGTCGGGATTGCTGTCGGCTCACTACTTTGTGACAAGCTTTCAGGCCATCGTATTGAACCCGGTATCGTGCCAATTGGCGCAATGGGTTTGACCATTTTTGGTATCCACCTGATGGTCTCGACGCCTGCAGCGCCTTCAACTGCTGCAAGCTTTGTAGAATTTATTGCCGACCCGTCACTGTGGTGGGTGTTTGTTGATTTACTGTTGATTGGTATTTTCGGGGGTATTTTCATTGTTCCCCTGTATTCCATGATGCAGGCACGCTCAGAAGATAGTGAGCGCTCACAGGTCATCGCCGCTAATAACATATACAACGCCTTGTTTATGGTCACCAGTGCGATTCTCGCCATGGTGCTGCTAGGTGTTGTCGGCTTGAGTATCCCTGATTTTTTCCTCGTGCTGGCCCTGCTGAATCTCGTTGTCACCCTCTATGTGGGCAAGCAGGTTCCACTGTTCGCTTTACGCTTTGTTATTTGGTTCTTAAGCCACAGCTTCTATCGCGTGACACACAAAAACCTCCAGAATATTCCAAAAGAAGGCGGCGCATTACTGGTATGTAACCATGTCAGCTATGTCGATGCCCTGATTCTGGCAGGCGCTTGTCCGCGCCCTATTCGTTTTGTGATGGACGAAGATTACTACCACCTACCCGTCCTGAACTATTTCTTCCGTGCCAGCCGCGTTATTCCTATCAAACTCACTAGCGGCTCCATACGTTGTGCGCTAAAGGAAGTGAAAAATCAGCTCAGTGACGGCGAAGTAGTGTGTATTTTCCCAGAAGGCCAGCTCACGTCTGATGGTGACATGCAGCCATTCAAACGTGGTATTGATCTGATTTTGAAGCAATCACCGGTTCCCGTGATACCCATGGCACTAAAAGGTTTATGGGGAAGCTACTTTAGCCGGGAAGGTGGTCGCGCCCTGCTCAAATTACCAAAACGGTTTTGGTCAAAAGTGGAAGTCGAGGCAGGAAGTCCAGTTCAGCCAGAAGATGCAAGATGCGATCGGCTGTTCGATGATGTGAAAGCGCTAAGATCCGATTATCGTTGAGCCATCTTTTCCTTAGCCAGCCAATCAGCTAACACGCGGCGGGAGATTTTTATCCCGACATCAAGCAAATGCTTCGGTATCGAGTACACGGTTTTAGGCACCTGATGGGGCGGCAGCAACGAGCTGGCATAAGCAAGAAAGTCACCTTGATTAACATTGCCCATCACCAAAGCAACGGGGACCTGCCCCCATTTCTCATCAGCAACTGGCAAAATAAACAATTGCTTTACGCCTTCAAAGACTGAAAGCACCCTTTCAATACTTTCCGGCTGCACATTCTCGCCGCCACAGATAAACATGTTATCCAAACGGCCAAGAATATGAAGCTCGCCCTCTACCCATTCACCTTTATCTTTAGTCGCAAACCATCCGTCCGACAAAGGCTCCAACTTTCCGCCAATCAGGTAACCCGATGAAAGGGTTTCTCCTTTCACCATGATTTCCCCGAGGCTGGAAAGCATAAGTTCGCGATGCGGAAGCGGGCTACCTACAGAGAAACGTCTATCCGCCCGCTTTGCCGAGATAGTTGATGCCATTTCTGTCATCCCATAACCACACCAACAGCCAATACCTTTTGTTTCTGCTTCGTCCACCAGCGCTTGGGAGATCACTGCACCGCCCAAAAGCACGGATGTTAATGAAGAAGGACGCTCTCCTTGCATCAATCGCTGCAATTGCGTCGGTACCAGAGAAGCGTGCGTCACACCTTCCAAAGCCGAGCGCAACGCATCACCTTTGGTGTTTGCAATCTTCAGCGCTGCTCCACGTTGTAACCACCGCCAGATAATGGCAAGACCGGAAATATGAAAAATCGGTAGAGAGAGAAGCCAGCAATCACTTTCACCAAACGGCATCAATGAAAACAATCCGCTGGCACTTGTCATATGGGCATTGGCATTGTGAGTGACCGCTTTCGGTGTCCCCGTTGAGCCAGAAGTCAGCACAAGGGTCAGGATGTCATTGGTATCAAATGGCACGACTACACACTGTTGCGACTCAGTTGAAGGAAAAACGGTGTGCGGATCAATAACCATCTCAATCGCCGCTTTCTCGAGCACTTCTTTCTGGAGTGCTTGAGAGAAAGCCGGATTGATCAGCAGCGTTTTCAAGCCTTGTTGCCAGGCAGCGAGGATAACCAAAAGGGTTTGGTAATCATTTTGAGAGAGGATGGCTAAGTAGCGACTATGCGGTTTGGGCAGCAACGGCATACTGCCTATATCTGAAACAAGGCGCTGCCAGCTAATAACCTCGCCTTCCAGAAATAAAGCGGTATGTTGGGGTTTAACCTCACCCCAGTAAAGCCAGGGCCAAGTGTCGAAGCTTATTGGTGCGCCTGCCATACTACTTCACAGTCAGTCAGTGTTTTCATTGGTAACTCACAGCCTGGCCACGCTTGCTCTAACTGCTCACCAAACAATGAGACTGTATCGAGCCCCGGAACGCTTTCTGGCGTTAGCCATTGGGCGATGCGCGCCAGTGTGTTGAGGCCAAAACTGGATTCAATACTGGAGCTGATCACCGCTTCCAACCCCATGGTATGTGCCTGTTCAACCAATGTTTTCACCGTCTGAAGTGAGCCCACTAAGGTTGGTTTAATCACAATTGCAGATAATCCGGTTTTGCATTCTAACGAAAAGCCTTCATCGCGTAGGGTCTCATCCCACGCAATGGCAATGCCGGTTTCTTTACTGAATTCGAGGCTTTGCTCGGGCGTCTGGCAAGGTTCTTCTAAAAAGGCGATACGGGAACGGAAAGTGGGATTCACATAATTGGCAAACTGCGCTGCTTTTTCCGTTGTCCACTGGCGGTTGGCATCCAGTCGAAGGCGCAAATCTGGAAGGATTTCCAGAAACATATTCACCACCATGCCATCACGAATCGGCTCGTAAAGGCCCACCTTAATTTTCGCCACTTTCTCGCCCGGCAATTCTGCAAGCTTTTCAACCAGCTCATCCGGATCGCCGCTACACAAGGGCGCAGTGAGGAAATTTCCTTCAGCGGGGATTTCACCATCAAGTTCCGCCAGTGCGACGGATAAACCGAACGCAACCGAAGGATAGAGCGAGTCCCAATCTATTTCGCCGCCTTCCATCCACTGCGCTAAACAAAGCTCAATCTGAGTTTGTGCTTGCTCGATGGTTTCAGCACTGAATTCCGGCAAAGGCGCAATTTCGCCTCTGCCCACTTTCTCACCATCTTTAAGTTCGACAATTAAACCGTCTCGCTGCGCCAGACGGGTGTGGCGCAAAATCACACCACTGTCCATCGGCAACGAATAACGGTAAAACGTTGCTTGCTTCATCTTCCCGCCCTGTTATGGGTTACGTGGGAATTTGTCGAAGTCTGGGCGACGTTTTTCATTGAAAGCGTTGCGGCCTTCCTGACCTTCTTCGGTCATGTAGAACAACATGGTCGCGTTACCCGCCAACTCTTGCAGACCCGCCTGACCATCACAGTCCGCATTTAGTGCCGCTTTCAGGCAGCGCAGCGCCATTGGGCTGTGCTGAAGCACTTCACGACACCAACGTGCAGTTTCACGCTCAAGCTCTGCGTAAGGCACAACGTGGTTAACCAGACCCATATCCACGGCTTCTTGCGCATCGTAAAAACGACAAAGAAACCAGATCTCGCGGGCTTTCTTCTGACCGACGATACGCGCCATGTAAGATGCACCCCAGCCGCCGTCGAAAGAACCGACTTTCGGGCCAGTCTGACCAAATTGCGCGTTATCCGCTGCGATCGTCAGGTCACACATCATGTGAAGCACATGACCACCACCCACAGCGTATCCTGCCACGGAAGCAATCACAGGCTTAGGACAGGTACGGATTTGGCGTTGGAAGTCCAGCACGTTCAAGTGGTGTGTGCCTTCATCGTCACGGTAGCCGCCGTAGTCGCCACGGATCCTCTGGTCACCACCGGAACAGAATGCATGCTCACCCTGACCACGCAGCACGATCACACCCACTTTTTCGTCGTATCGTGCATCGGCCAGCGCTTTGATCATCTCTTTCACTGTTTGAGGGCGGAATGCATTACGTACTTCAGGACGGTTGATGGTGATTCGCGCGATACCGTCTTCCGATTTTTCAAAAAGGATGTCTTCATAGCCTTCAGAGCAATCATTCCACACCACTAGTGCATACAGTTCCTGTTCGGTTAAACCTGTTGTTCTAGCCATAGCATTACCATTTAAATTATTGAATTAATGAGGTTCAATCAGCCGCTTAATCGACTGGCAATACAGCAAAGGCTGCTCTGCATGAATGTTGTGGCCGGCGTCTGGGACAATGGAATAAGACAGCCCCGAATGCATCGCCAATGCCAGAAACCTATTGTCCTTCTCGCCACACAGGTAGTGCACCTTTGCTGGCAACGTTCTAAGCAAATCGCCCAGAAAATCCTGTTGGGATAAGGATGTAGCACGCAGCATGCTTGCCACTTTTGTACCGAGGTTATCACTGCGCTTAACGATCAAACTTTGTCTTTGCGCATGATTTAGTGAGGAAAACACTGGTTGTTGGTACCAATCTTCAAGCACATCAACAATGGGCTCATTTTCAAAACGCACCGCCCATTTTTCATCATGTTCACGTCTTGCCACTCTCTCGGGTTCAGGTAAACCTGGATGCCCATTTTCGATAATGAGCCCAGCGAAAGGTACGCTGGTCACCCCGCGAGAACATGAGCAATGGGTAGCTAGATACATAGCAATGCGTGCGCCCAGCGAATAGCCCACCAGCCAGAAAGGTGAAGACAATGTCTCACTGATCGTTGCTATCACTTTGTTGCAGGTATCTTCAAAGCCGACCGCTTCGAAATGTTGGCTGCCGCCGTGCCCCGGCAAATCGATAGCAAGACACAGATATTCTTTGGAAAGCTCTTCGATGACAGGCTGCCAATCCCTATGGTCACCAAGCAGGCCATGAAGGAATACAAGGGCAGGTTTGTCCGCCTGCCCTTGGAGGGAATAGCTCAATCTTTCAGAGCAGTTCTGCATTGGCAATTTCACTAAACAGTGCTTTAAGTGCCTTGCCGCACTCGCCCGCCCGAGTCTTGAGTTCAATCACCGTTGTTCCCGGCGTAGACTGCGCATCGATGCATTGTGATCGCGCGGTTTCCAGCGATGAAGGGCACACATAATTGAGCCCAAACATCGCGGCTGCGTGGGAGAAATCAACACCATGCGGCATGCGATAGTAAGTTTCTTTGTTCGCATCCGGCACCGGAAGCATATCGAAAATGCCTCCGCCATCATTGTTGATGATGATCAGCACAAATGGCAGCGGATTGTTAGCCAGTAACGCGAGGCTGTTAAGATCGTAGAGCGCGGAAGTGTCCCCCATCAGCATTGCCATCGGACGCTGTCTTTCGCGCTGAACGCCTGAAGCCGTGGCAATCAGACCATCGATGCCCGATGCACCGCGATTGGCAAACACGGCTTTTTCTGGCAGTTGACTACACATGTCCAACAGGCGGATCGCCATGCTGTTTCCAATAAAGAGGTCGCTCTGTTCCGAAAGCCAATGGCTGAAGTCAGCAGCTAACGAGACTTCTGACAGCGATTCATCAGACAAACCGTTGAAAGCCGCCAATTGCTCAAAATATTGTTGGCTCGCCACAACCAATGCATCAGCCCAACGTGCTTGTTCGGCATCACGGGTGATTTCCGTCAATGCCAGCGCCATATCAGCCAATGACGCATTGATGCGCAAACCGCCTCGATGACTGGGATCCAGCCTTCCTGGATGTTTCTCTACCAACCAGTAGTTACCCTCAAACTGGTTGATGAATTGGCCTAGGCGTTTTGATACCAAACGGCTACCAAATTGAACGATAACATCAGCCTGTTTTAGCACTTCGGCACACGTGGGGTTTTGCAACCAAACATCAAAACCGGCAAATGCAGAGCCTTGGCTCGCTTGAGGATCACAGAAAATAGGCCATTGAAGCTTCTGCGCTAGCAGTTCAATGGCTTGGCGCTCACGTAAAGAGGCCTTACCCACCACTAACACGCCTTTTTGGTGCTGGAGCTGAGCCCAATCGCGCAAAGGCTGACTTAAATCTTCGCGTGAAGGCATGAAGGACAAGTAAGGCTCATCACTCTCCAGCCAGATTCGTACTGGCTCAAGGTAGGACGAAACGTCTTCCATTTCCCCGTATAAAGGTTCAGGGAATGGACAGTTGATATGATAACTCCCGCCCAGTTCTGACTGACGATGCAGCCCCTCTGACACTGTCGACAATAACCAAGCTGGCGAGATTTGTTCTGTGGGTGACGGCAAGAAACTCGTCACTTCTGCGTGCTCGCTGAAAATGTCCTGCTGGCTGATTGCCTGATTAGCGCCACATTGAATAAGCTCAGGCGGACGATCGGCAGTCAGAAGCACCAGCTTTTCGCGGGTTAAACGGCTTTCTGCCACAGCTGGCAGCAAATTCGCTACCGCTGTACCTGACGTGACAATCACGGCAACGGGTTTGTCAGAGGCTTTCGCCAATCCCAGCGCCAAAAATCCCAACCCGCGTTCATCAAAATGGGTATGCAGGCGAATGGAGGAATCAAGGCTTTGAAGTCTTTCCGCTTCCAGCGTTAGCGGTGTTGAGCGCGAGCCCGGAGCAATACAAATGTCTTTCACACCCGCACGTTGCACTGACATCAAAATCAGTCGCGCCCAGATACGGTTGATGATTGAAGGCTTCATCCGGCTTTTTTCTCCAATTGTTTTTCCGGTGAAGGACCCAAGAGATTTCGAAGTGTCGCCATTTTCCGGTCGAGTTCTTTCCACTCACTCTCCGCCACAGAGCCCGGCACGATACCGGCGCCCGCAAAAAGATGGACTTTGTTATCAACAACCAGAGCACTTCGGATCGCCACACAGAATTCACTTTGCTCAGCGCTGAGGTAACCCACTGAGCCGCTGTACCATCCACGAGCGAAAGGTTCATTCTCGACGATAAAATCCACCGCTCTCTCGCGGGGCAACCCAGCCACAGCTGCAGTTGGCTGTAATAAATCCAGCAAAGTAGAAGAAAGTACATCAGCGACCAAACTCGCCTCAATATCGCGCTTTAAGTGCTGCACATTACGAAGGCGCACTAAATGTGGCGTGACTTCCACATCCAATTGCTCGCTATGGGGTATAAGCCGTTGCGTAATGTCATCAACAACCAGACGGTTCTCATAGATATTCTTGCTGTCATTGAGCAGCCAGTTCGCCAGCGATAGGTCCTCCTCGGAGTCTTTACCGCGACCTATGGTGCCTGCCAATGCTTCGGTATATAGCTCGTCGCCGTTTCGCCAGAATAGACGCTCTGGCGTCGAACCAACAAAGCAGTGCTTTTCATCCAGCGCCAGTAGAAAGTGAAAGTTTGACTTATTACTGTCGAGAGAGGCTTTCAGCAGGCTGGCAGCCGGCAAAGCTCTGTCGAGCTCCAGTGTCGTCTTACGTGCCAATACCACTTTCTGAAGATCAGTTGTTTCAATCGACGACAGAGCATTCCTCATCATGGTTGACCATTGTTTAAACTCTGGCTGATGCTGAGTTGCCAGTACTTCACAGTCCGGATGGGATAGCGGTTGGGACTGGCTGATCAATTTGGATAATGTGGCGCGAATTTTTAATAGGTCATCGCAAACGTTCAGCGTGATGAACCACTGTCCATCACGGCAAACTATCTCGATCTGGGGAAGGAAAAAGAAAGACTTGAGACAACGTTGGTCGCGCTCTGTCCGTCCATCGAACGACCGCCCGCCCCAAATTCGCTGGCCTTTAGCGAGTTGACGCTCTGCACAGGCAGGTTCAGAAAATGTTTTAACCTGTCCAAGTGCCAATACCTGTTCTTTACCATCCCGGGTTTGCCAGTAGAATTTAGGGAACAAGGGCTGCGAGTGAAACCAATCCAGCGGATCAGTATTCATCGACCAACAAAATGGCTCAGATAGCTGAGGCGGTAATGGTGATACCGTTAAAAGGGATTTTATCAGTCTATCAATAGCTTGCCGCAAATTTGTCAAACTAACCTCGCTTAAAGCCACGGCCCACACGCAATAGTTCTTGTGGGTAAATGTTCAAGTTCCCAGAAGTTGATGCTTCGAGGCACTCGCGGTGTGGCTAAGAAAACAATCATTCCTCCTCAATGCTACGATGACCTTTGCATTCATTGCTTTCATCTAGATCAATTTCACGTGCTACTTTTAAAAAAATTAATCCCCAGCCATTTTTACTTGCTACGACCACTCTGGAAGGCCAAATAACTTGTAGCAGCCTATAAAACGGGGAATCACGTGCGCTCATCCATCCGATTTTTACCAACATTTCCTTTTGATAATTAGGACTAAGACACTATCAATTGTGACGAAACTCACCTTCAACAGAACAAAACACCCATACTTAGGATTTAATCACTGATTTTGGGTGTTTTCGCCATTTCTTACTATTGACTACTTATAAATCGACTTTTATTAGTGTAATTTACTGCAAAACAGCAATTTTTAAGCTCAGGAACCAAGATGCAAGAAATCGGGATGTCGACCAAGCTGGACAACGTTTGTTACGACATACGTGGCCCAGTGATGAAAGAGGCAAAACGCCTCGAAGAAGAAGGCCACAAAATTCTAAAATTGAACATCGGCAACCCAGCACCATTTGGTTTCGACGCACCAGATGAAATTCTGGTAGACGTGATCCGAAACCTGCCAACTTCTCAGGGTTATTGTGATTCCAAAGGAATTTACTCGGCGCGTAAAGCGGTGGTTCAGCACTACCAAAAACGCGGCATGCTGGATTTGGATGTTGAGGACGTTTACCTCGGTAACGGTGTCTCAGAACTGATCGTAATGGCAATGCAGGCGCTGCTGAACGGTGGCGACGAACTCTTGGTACCTTCTCCTGACTACCCACTGTGGACAGCGGCAGTATCACTGTCTGGCGGCAAACCCGTTCACTACATGTGTGATGAAGAATCGGACTGGTATCCAGATCTGGATGACATCAAAGCTAAGATCACGCCAAATACCAAAGGTATCGTGCTGATCAACCCAAATAACCCAACGGGTTCGGTTTACAGCCGTGATTTCCTATTAGAGATTGCGGAAATCGCCCGTCAGAACAACCTGATCATTTTCGCCGATGAAATCTACGACAAGATCTTGTATGACGGTGCTCAACACCATTCTATGGCGCCATTGGCACCGGATGTGTTCTGCGTAACCTTCAGTGGCCTGTCGAAATCCTATCGCGTGTGTGGCTTCCGCTCTGGCTGGATGATCCTGTCAGGCCCCCGCCATCTGGCGAAAAGCTATATCGCAGGCTTGGAGATGCTGGCGTCAATGCGTTTGTGTGCAAACGTGCCGATGCAGCATGCAATCCAAACCGCGTTGGGTGGTTACCAGAGTATCAATGAACTGATTCTGCCAGGTGGCCGTTTGCTGGAACAACGTGATAAGGCATGGGAACTGCTAAACCAAATTCCTGGTATCAGTTGTGTGAAACCAAAAGGTGCGCTGTACCTGTTCCCAAAAATCGACACCAAGAAATACAGCATCCATAACGACGAAAAAATGATGCTGGACTTCTTGCTGCAGGAAAAAGTGTTGATGGTTCATGGTACGGGTTTTAACTGGCACAAACCGGATCACTTCCGTATCGTGACACTTCCGCGTGTGGATGATTTGGAAATGGCGATTGGCCGTTTCGAGAGATTCCTGTCGACGTATCGTCAGTAAGATAATAGGTCCTAGGGTCCTAGGGTCCTAGGGTCCTAGGGTCCTAGGGTCCTATAGAGATTTTAAAGTCGTAGCTAAGACGTCAAGCTTTTGATTTCCCTAGGATCTAGGACCGCTCTGCCCAGGACCTTCTTTCCATACCAGCGCAAAAGCTATCCCAACTAACGCGCCTGCCACATGCGCCTGATAGGCAACACCTGCTTCTATCAAATCCGCAGTCATTGCATCTCCGCCCGTATAAGCTTCATATCCGAGTTTTACTATCACACCTGCAAGCATAATCCATCCCAGAGGTACTTTGTTCTGGATATCCCGCACCACACCCCAAACAAACAAGCCATGTAAGACACCTGATAGCCCAGCGTACCAATCAAAAGGACTGACGAACATGACCGCGCCTATCACGACCATCATCACCCAAATCATGGGAATAAGGCTTCGGCTGCCATAGTATTCGCGATGAAGAAAAGTGAGTACCACCAGCCCTGTCAGGTTCATGGCAAGATGGATAAAATTGGTGTGCGTCAGGTTTCCTGTTACGATTCGCCACCACTGCCCAGCAAGAATATCTGTGCGATCCCACACCATGAGTTGGTGAATGATAGGAATTTGGGCAATCAGTATGATGATGGCAAGCAAGCCAACAAACCTAAGATGAGCCAATATGTGCTCCAAGCTTCGTGATATTAGTAAGTTATAGCGTACCGTGGTCATGAACCAGAAAGCCAGTCGATATTGTCCGCAGTGCGGAAAAGCCAACAAAGCCTGCATCTGCCCTTTCATCCAGAAGATTGAAAGTGATATGCCTGTGATCGTCCTCCAGCACCCTTCAGAGGTTAAGCAGCCCATCGGTACGGCGCGTATTCTTTCCCTGTCGCTCCCTAACTGTCGACTCATCGTAGGAGAAGACTTCAGTGACAATGATGAGCTTAATGAACTTCTGGACAGCGATGTTCATTATACCCTGCTCTACCCAGCTGAAACATCTGAGCCGATTAGGGACTGGCACGTTGACACTGGCAAACGCCGCGGTTTGATTCTGCTCGACGGTACCTGGCGAAAAGCCTTTAAAATGTATCAGCTCTCCAAAAACCTGCAGGCACTTCCTTGCGTGAAGCTGGATGATATCCAGAGCGGAAATTACCGCATACGAAAATCCCCAATCGACGGTGGCCTTTCAACCGTCGAGGCCGGCTTCTACGCCCTGTCAGCGATGGCGGGCGACAGCGAACCTTTCAAGCCGCTAATGAATGCTTTCAATGAAATGATTGAGTTTCAGATAAAACAAATGCCGCCCGGTGTGTTTGAGCGGCATTATGGGGGGAAAGATAGGTCCTAGGGTCCTAGGGTCCTAGGGTCCTAGGGTCCTAGGGTCCTAGGGTCCTAGGGTCCTAGGGTCCTAGGGTCCTAGGGTCCTAGGGTCCTACAAAGATTTTAAAGTTGCAGCTACGACGTCAAGCTTTTGCTTTATCTAGGATCTAGGACCGCTCTTTGCTCTTCCTAGGATCTTCTTTCCCTAGGACCTAAAATCTATCGAATCGGATACAGTGGTCCGTGACTTGATGCGGTAAACATGGTCGCGTGAAGCCTTTGCGCATAACCATCTGTCATCCCGGATATGTAATCCGCGATGGTGCGGCGACCGCTTTTTCCTTCGGCTATTTCCTGTTGCCATTGGGCGCGAATCGCAACAGGTAGCAACCTTTGTGGATCGGCATCAAACGCATCAAAAAGTTCCATCACCAGTTGCTGACCTTTGTATTCAACCACCTGAAGTTCTGGTTTCTGTACCACAAACTCACTGACAAAGGCTTTCAGCACTGACAATACCGTATCCATGATATCCGTCAGCTTGGCGTTCCATTGAAGCAAGGGATCATCAAAGCGGTTCACACCGTCCTGCACAGAAGGCTCAATCGCAATGGATGTCAGCAGAGTGTTGACCAATGCACCGATAGCATCTTTTCGTTCATAATGCGGACCGAACATTTGATCGCTCAAATGCCCAATGTTCTCTTCCAGCCAAGGATCACCGCACTCCGCCAGTTTGCTGGCTACTGCTTCCTGCCATTGGTCGCGGTGAACAATACCCATCACAATGGCATCTTCGAGATCATGAACGCCGTAAGCAATGTCATCCGCCAGCTCCATGATCGAACAATCCAGCGATTTATAACGGGTACGGCCATGTTGGTCTTGCGTTGGTGCCATTCTCAGTGAAGTAAACAGAGTATCATCGGTTTCAGACATGCCATCCAATACCCAGTTAAACCTATCCAGGTCGTCCTGATAGATACCTTTTGCAGGATGCCACTCCGAGGCTTTCAGATGACGAAACTCCATCACATCCGGTGGTAGCACCAAACGCTTTACAGAAGCAATTGGCGCCGGGTATTTCAATAACCCTAGTAAGGTGCGACGGGCGAGATTCATACCGTCGTGTTCGGTATAGGGTTCGAGCAAGGTAACGATACGGAAGGTCTGAGCATTTCCCTCAAAGCCGCCGTCGTTACGCATCATATAATTCAGCGCAATTTCACCACCATGACCGTAAGGAGGATGGCCAATGTCATGAGCCAGACACAAACTCTCCATCAGACTGGTGGAAGGCAAAATATCGCGAAACTCGGGCTGTTTCTCTTTGATTTGGGCAAGAATACCGGTACCTATTTGTGACACTTCGAGCGAATGCGTCAGGCGCGTACGGTAAAACTCGCTATGTTCCGCGCCAAGTACCTGCGTTTTTGCCTGAAGACGTCGGAACGCTGCGGAATGGAGAATCCGGGCACGATCACGCTGGAACACAGAACGCTTGTCGTTGCGACGCTTTTTGTTTTCTTCGGCAAGCCGCGCTTCCCATTCCAGTGAAAGTGTCAGTTCAGTCATCGCTGATTTCATCCAGAGAAAGCTCAAAGCTTGGGGCAAAGGTCGTCATGAAATATTCGGTCGCTTTGCTACCCCTCTCACTCATGGTTGTTTCCAAACGACGTTTCGCCTGCTGAAATTCGTGGTTCCCCGCAGAAAGTTCCTCGAGGCATTTTAAATAGGCACAAATCGCATCAGCTTGTTTCACCAAACGATAATCATCGTCATCGATGGCCTCGCTATCGATAAGCGACCTGTAGTCTTCCCGGAACTCTTCCGGCAACATGCCAACCAATTTGTCTTCCGCAACACGCTCAATCTTTTTGTATTCATCCGCAATGGCTGGATTGAAGTACTTAATAGGTGTTGGCAGATCACCTGTCAGCACTTCACTGCAGTCATGAAACATGGCAAGAAGGGCGACACGCTCTGGCGAGTATTGCCCACCAAACTTCTTATTTTCTATCAGTGCCAGCGCATGGGCGACAAACGCCACCTGAAGGCTGTGCTCGGAGATGTTTTCATTAGAGACATTGCGCATCAGCGGCCAGCGATAAATAAGCTTCATACGCGCGAGATGGGCAAAGAAATGGCTTGTTTTCTGACTCATGGCTTCCTTGATGTCATTAGAACAGTTCTTTACTCATTCTGTTGTCGTCAGCCGAATTTCTCAAGCCCTATACACACACAACCTGAAAATGCCTCTGAATGAGAGCATCTTCAGGTTGTGGGTATAATCGTGGATAGCGAAAATTGGGGAGAACGTGCTCCCCAGCAAACACCAATAAGGATACTAGGGCCTGTTGAGATCAGAGCACGATGCGGTCGCGGTTCTTCTCAACAATTGAATCGCCAATACCCTTCACGCCTTTCAGATCATCTGCCGATTCAAATGCACCATTGGTGTTTCGGTAATCTACGATCGCTTGGGCTTTTGCTTTCCCAACACCATCCAAATACTTGTCGAGCTCTTCGACTTCAGCGGTGTTAATATTCACTTCTGCTGGTGCAACCAGCGCACCATCCTGAGCTGATGCCAAAGGCGAAAGTATCAGTGTGATGGCAAAAAAGATTGCCGATAGAATTGATTTCATATCTGTTTCCATTGTGTTGTTTAAAATGTTTCACAAAGATACAGATCGGCTTGAGACATGCCATTGGAAGGGATAAAAAAACGACGGGGGACGTAAAGTCCCCCGTTGATGCAACTTATCAATTACAGTCGCTTGGCAATCAAATCAAGTTGGATTGATTTATTGCTCAACAGCATCCAGTGTGTAAGTCACTTCAGTGTTTTCTTTCAACTGCGCGATAACAGACTCCAGATCGATGTTCGCTGTGCTACGCGCCACTCGCTCTGCCATCTGGCTTTGTAGGCTGATTTCTTCAGTCGCAGGCTCTTTCACTGAATCAAGCGCCACTACCAACACATCACCATTGACGTTACGGGTAAAGCCGTATTCCGCTTTGCCTTCTACCGGCGTTTTCATGGTAAATGCCAGCTCTACTGTTTCACGCTCAGGAGAAACGCGCGCCAGCTCTACTTCTTCGCCAAACGCGTAACCTGAAGCATTCAGACCTGCGTCGTTGCCGTCGCTTAGTTCAGCAACCAGTGTATTTGCCAACGCTTCAGCGGCTTTTTCGCCTTCCTGACGCTTCAGTTGCTCTGTTACCTGAGCTTCTACCTCAGCAAAAGGCAGTACCGTTTCAGGGCGAACTTCGTCGACACGAACCACCACAACATGCTCTGGGGCAATTTCGATGATGTCAGAGTTCAGGCCGTCTTCACGCACCTCTGGTTGTTGCAGCGCCTGGGCAACCAATGGGTTAGCCAGTGCACCTTGCAGTTCAGACAGAGACACGAAATCTGTTCTCTCAACTTTCGCATTGACTGACTCAGCGGCATCTTCCAAGTTGTCTGGCATTTCAAATGCTTTTTCAGCCAGCTCGTTCGAAAGGGAATAAAACTTCTCTACCGCGTGATTTTGTTTCAGTTGAGCCATGATTTCATCACGAACTTCAGCAAAAGGTTTAGCATCCGATGGCTTCACGTCATCCAACTTAATGATGTGGAAACCAAAATCAGACTTAACCACGTCAGAAACATCGCCTTTGTTCTCCAGCCCAAATGACGCTTCTTCAAACGCAGGATCCATCACACCTTTGTCGAACCAGTCCAGTTCACCACCTTGTTCGGCACTGAAGGTATCATCAGAGCGGGTTTTCGCCAGTTCAGCGAAGTCTGCACCGCCTTTCAGCTCAACAAGTACCGCTTCTGCTTTTTCTTTTGCCGCATCGTCGTCACCCTGAATCATAATGTGACTGACTTTACGCTGCTCAGCAGTACCATAGTTTGCTTTGTTGGCATCGTAGTAAGTTTGCGCTTCTTCTTCCGTTACATCAGCAACGTCAGCGATGCCTTCACCAGACAACTCAACATAGGCAATCTTAAATTGTTCTGGGCGAACAAATTGAGACGGGTTTTGCTCGTAGTAAGCCTGTTTCTGCTCTTCGGTGATATCCGCTTTTTCAGCAAAATCAGCCAGAGGCAAAGTCAGTGTGCGAACCATGCGCGTTTGACCTTCGAGCTTATAAAGGGACTCAAGTTCACCTTCCAATGCGAATTCACTGCTGATCAGTGCATTAACAAACTGCTCGCGAACCAGATCCTGACGTACATACTCCGCAAACTGATCAGGTGTTAGACCGTTACGGCGAAGTGCTGCCAGATACAAATCGTTGTCAAACAAGCCTGTTGCGCCACGGAATGCTGGCATATCACGAATAGACTGTTTGATTTGTGCATCACTGACTCGTAGACCGAGGTCCTTGGCTTCCTGATCCAGCAGCGCCTGATTCACCATACGGTCCAGTACATTGCGGCGGAATTGTGCCAGGTAGTTCGGGTCACCCAACAGAGTAGAGAAGAAGTCACCGGCCTGTGCTTGCATCTGTGCACGCTCATTTTGGTAAGCTTGCTCGAATTGATTGCGGCTAATTTCTTGATCACCCACTGTCGCAGCAGGTACTACCGTGCCACCTGCCAAGTAGCCGCCAACACCAGCGAAAACAAAGGAAAAGATAATAAGGCCTAAGATGATCTTAACCGCGATGCTGTTTACGCCTTCGCGTAGTCGCTCCATCATAACGCGCCGTCACTCCTGCTTATTGAAACGTTCGTCTTTCACATACCCTCTCTTGCACAGCAAATGGCCGATACACATTCGTGTACACAGTCAATTCTTATCAAGAGGAGTTGTTTCGGTATAAACCAATCAACCTGAAGGTGCAAGAAGGTTGGTTCTAAAACTAAAAAAGCGCATCGAGAGATGCGCCTTTACACTCTGATTGAGCCTGATTATACGCTGATGTCGCATACTTTACAGCTTAAAACTAGGACTGCTGCGACAAAGAGCAAAACGAGACGTTTAAGGTTAGTTAACCGCGTCTTTCAGAGCTTTACCAGCTTTAAAGCCTGGGACTTTAGCAGCTGCAATCTTGATTTCCGCACCAGTTTGAGGGTTACGGCCAGTACGTGCTGAACGCTCACGAACTGAGAAAGTACCGAAACCAACCAGCGCGACTTGGTCGCCTTCTTTCAGGCTGTCTGATACAGCTTCAATCAGTGCATCTAGAGCGCGACCTGCTGATGCTTTAGACAGATCAGCATTTTCTGCAATTTTATCAATTAACTGCGACTTGTTCACTTTTTCATCCCCTTTACAAACGAACCACAAATCCCATTCTTTGCGGCGGCAGCCGAAATTTTCGGTACCAGTAGTTATCAAACAAGACTTAAAAACGCTGTAGCTGTTATGAATGAAGGGCTTGCAGCGTTTTAATTAACTTAGCCCTCAAAAAAAAAGCTGACAAGCCTTTTACCGACTGTCAGCGCTTTACGTTGCTTAATTTTGCTGCACGTCACTCTTTTGTGGGGTTACAAGCTCGATTCCGAGAGGATTGTCTTGTAATGCAAGAGTGAGAACTTCGTCGATCCAGCGCACAGCATGGATGTCTAAGTCTGCTTTTACGTTATCTGGAATCTCTTCGAGATCACGTTCGTTCTCTTTCGGGATGATAACCGTCTGAATGCCACCACGGTGTGCAGCCAGCAGTTTTTCTTTCAAACCGCCGATTGGCAGCACTTCACCACGCAGTGTAATTTCACCTGTCATCGCCACATCAGCGCGCACAGGGTTACCTGTTAGGCTTGAAACCAGTGCCGTACACATCGCAATACCGGCACTTGGGCCATCTTTCGGCGTCGCACCTTCTGGCACGTGTACGTGAATATCACGCTTCTCATAGAAGTCGTTATTAATACCAAGCTTCTCAGCGCGGGTACGAACAACCGTCATTGCTGCCTGAATCGACTCCTGCATCACATCACCCAGAGAACCGGTTTGTGTCAGCTTACCTTTACCGGGCATTGACTCAGTCTCAATAGTCAGCAGATCGCCACCGACTTGCGTCCAAGCAAGGCCTGTCACCTGACCGATACGGTTGCTCTCGTCCGCTTTACCGAAGTCAAAGCGTTGAACACCAAGGTAGTCTTTCAGGTTTTCCTGATTGATGGTGATGGTTTTAGTGTCTTTGTTCAGCAGAATTTCTTTCACTGCTTTACGGCACAGCTTAGAGATTTCACGCTCAAGGTTGCGCACACCCGCTTCACGGGTGTAGTAGCGGATGATGCCAATGATGGCTGAATCTTCGATTTCAACTTCTTTTGGCTTAAGGCCGTTACGCTTAACTTGCTTATCAACCAAGTGCTGCTTAGCGATGTTCAGCTTCTCGTCTTCGGTGTAACCCGACAGACGAATCACTTCCATACGGTCAAGCAGTGGGCCAGGGATATTCATCGAGTTCGACGTCGCCACAAACATGACGTCAGACAGATCGTAATCCACTTCCAGATAATGGTCGTTGAATGCATTGTTTTGCTCTGGATCCAACACTTCTAACAGCGCAGAAGACGGGTCGCCACGCATATCAGAAGACATCTTGTCGATTTCATCCAGCAAGAACAGTGGGTTCTTCACACCAACTTTAGCCATTTTCTGGACAAGCTTACCCGGCAGAGAGCCGATGTAAGTACGACGGTGACCACGGATTTCCGCTTCATCGCGCACGCCGCCCAGTGCCATGCGGGTGTACTTACGGCCTGTTGCTTTTGCAATTGACTGACCGAGAGAGGTTTTACCCACGCCTGGAGGCCCTACAAGACACAGAATAGGTCCTTTAAGCTTGTTCACTCGGTTTTGTACCGCCAAGTACTCAAGGATGCGCTCTTTTACGCGCTCAAGGCCATAGTGGTCTGAATTCAGAATCTCTTCGGCTTTCGCCAAGTCTTTCTTCACTTTCGAGCGCTTCGACCATGGCACGCTCACCATCCAGTCGATATAGCTTCGAACCACAGTCGCTTCTGCCGACATAGGCGACATCATCTTCAGCTTCTGCAGTTCTTGCTCGGTTTTTTCTTTGGCTTCCTGAGGCATCTTAGATTCTTCAATCTTCAGCTTCAGGCTTTCAAATTCGTCAGGCGCGTCATCCAGCTCACCCAATTCTTTTTGGATAGCTTTCATCTGCTCGTTGAGATAGTACTCGCGCTGGCTCTTTTCCATCTGCTTCTTAACGCGGCTGCGGATACGCTTCTCAACCTGAAGCAGATCGATTTCTGATTCCATCATGGTCATCAGGAACTCGAGGCGCTCAGCAATATCAATGATCTCCAGCACTTGCTGTTTATCATTGAGTTTCAAAGGCATGTGCGCAGCAATGGTGTCTGCAAGGCGCGCGGCCTCTTCAATACCATTCAGTGACGTCAGCACTTCAGGTGGGATCTTCTTGTTCAGTTTGATAAAACCTTCAAACTGACTGATCGCAGTACGCACCAGCACTTCCTGCTCGCGCTCATCCATCTCTGGCGTCAACATGTATTCAGCATCAGCGGTGAAGAAGTCATCTTCATGGAACTTTTTAACTTCCGCACGCTGCAAGCCTTCCACCAGCACTTTCACTGTGCCGTCGGGCAACTTCAGCAACTGGAGAATCGAAGCGACAGTACCAACTTGATAAAGGTCTGAGATTGATGGGTCATCAGTAGCGGCATCTTTCTGCGCTACCAAAAGAATCTGCTTATCATTGTCCATCGCTGCTTCAAGGCAACGAATGGATTTATCCCGTCCCACGAAAAGCGGGATAACCATGTGAGGATAAACAACCACGTCACGCAAAGGCAGGACCGGAATTTCAATGCGCTCGGAACGCTCCAAGTTCATATTTTTCTCTCTTCCGTTTTCGTTATTACTGAGTATATGGGGATAGATTGTCAGGATTCAACGGCATAGTCAGCAGAAAGTAAAAAAGGGAGCCCACGCTCCCTTTTTTTCGATATTTTGTTGGTTAAATAAGCAACTTAACCCTACGCGATGTGCGTTTTACTCCGCGCCTGCCGCCTGATTTTCTGATGTTTCATAAATCAGCAGTGGATCAGACTCACCTTTAATGACTGACTCATCAATGACAACCTTGGTCACGTCTTTGCTTGATGGTAGGTCATACATGGTGTCCAGAAGTACTGCTTCCACAATCGAACGCAGGCCACGAGCACCTGTTTTACGATCCATGGCTTTCTTCGCAATCGCTGTCAGTGCATCGTCACGGAACTCTAGCTCAACGCCGTCCAGTTCCAGAAGCGCGCCATACTGCTTAGTGAGCGCATTCTTTGGTTCACGCAGAATCTGCACTAATGCATCTTCATCAAGTTCACCCAGAATCGCACTCACTGGCAGACGACCGATGAATTCCGGAATAAGACCGTATTTCACCAAATCTTCTGGTTCTACTTTGCTAAACAGGTCGCTCAGTGTCGCTTCCTGATCTTTTGAACGCACTTCCGCGCCAAAGCCGATACCACTGCCTTTCGCCACACGCTGATCTACCACTTTGTCGAGACCGGCAAACGCGCCACCACAAATGAACAGGATCTTGGAGGTATCGACCTGCAGGAATTCCTGTTGTGGGTGCTTACGGCCACCTTGTGGTGGAACAGAAGCAATCGTACCTTCAACCAGTTTCAGCAGCGCCTGCTGAACACCTTCGCCCGATACGTCGCGGGTGATAGATGGGTTGTCAGATTTACGTGAAATCTTATCGATTTCATCGATGTATACGATGCCACGTTCTGCTTTTGCCACGTCGTAATCACACTTCTGAAGCAGTTTCTGGATGATGTTTTCAACGTCTTCACCCACATAACCCGCTTCGGTCAATGTCGTGGCATCAGCCATAGTAAACGGCACATCCAAAAAGCGCGCCAGCGTTTCAGCCAACAGTGTCTTACCGCTACCGGTAGGACCAATCAGAAGGATGTTACTTTTACCCAATTCAACGCCATCGGCTGTTGTGTCGCCATTGCGAAGACGTTTGTAGTGGTTATATACCGCTACAGACAATACTTTCTTCGCCCGATCTTGACCGATAACGTAATCATCCAGGTGCGCGCGGATCTCTTGCGGAGTCGGAAGCTCGTTACTGTCGCGCTTAGGCATGACCTCTTTTATTTCTTCACGAATGATGTCGTTACATAGGTCAACACACTCATCGCAGATATAAACAGAAGGTCCAGCAATTAACTTGCGTACTTCATGCTGGCTTTTGCCGCAGAAAGAGCAGTAAAGCAGTTTACCGCTGCCACCGTCTTTTCGCTTGTCTGTCATTCGCTAACCTCTTTAGGCCTTAGCCCATGTTTACCATGATCTGAGTCTATAACATCTCGGGGAATTTTTCCGAGCACCGAGAGACTCAATTCAGAGACAGGAAGTGTCAGACGAACCTAACTGTCTCAGAATTAATAATTAATCGCGTTTATTCAGTACTGCGTCAACCAGACCATAGTCCACTGCATCCTGTGCAGCCATAAAGTTGTCACGATCAGTATCGCGTTCAATCACTTCCAGCGGTTGACCCGTGTGCTCAGCCAACAAAGTATTCAGCTTTTGCTTGATGGTCAAAATTTCTTGCGCGTGGATTTGAATGTCGGACGCCTGACCTTGGAAACCGCCAAGTGGCTGGTGAATCATCACACGTGAGTTCGGCAGGCAGTAACGCTTATCTTTCGCGCCACCCGCTAACAGGAAAGCCCCCATTGAACATGCCTGACCCATACAAACCGTGCTCACGTCTGGTTTAATGTACTGCATAGTGTCGTAAATAGACATACCTGCAGTCACCGATCCACCCGGTGAGTTGATGTAAAGGAAAATGTCTTTATCAGGGTTCTCTGATTCCAGGAACAGCAGCTGTGCAACAACAAGGTTCGCCATATGATCTTCAACCTGACCGGTCAGGAAGATCACACGCTCTTTCAAAAGGCGGGAATAGATGTCATACGAACGTTCACCGCGGGAAGTTTGTTCAACCACCATCGGCACCAATGCATCCATGATAGACGGCATTCCGTTTTTTTCTTGAAAGCTCATAGTGTTATATCCCTAAAATAAATGGCCCGGATGAAATTACTTCATACGGACCATTGTTATCAGAAGAGTGAATTCTAAGTCAATTGTCCACTCAACAATTCTAGCACTTATGCTTGAGCTGGGTTCATCAGCTCAGAGAAAGCTTGCTCTTTTTCAGAAACTTGTGCTTTACCCAGCAGTGCATCGATAGCTTGTTCTTCAAGAGCAACGTTGCGCATGTTTTCCATCAGACGCTGGTCTTTCTCGTAGTAAGCAACAACTTCTGATGGATCTTCGTATGCAGAAGCCATTTCTTCGATCAGCGCTTTCACGCGGTCTTCGTCAGCTTTCAGCTCTTCAGACTTGATCACTTCACCCAGAAGAAGACCAACCACTACGCGGCGTTTTGCTTGCTCTTCAAACAGCTCACTTGGCAGCTCTGGTGCGTTTTCCATGTTGCCACCGAAACGCTGAACTGCTTGCTGGCGGAGAACGTTAACTTCTTGATCGATCAAAGCAGCAGGTACGTCGATGTCGTTGTTAGCAACCAGACCATCGATCACTTGCTCTTTCACTTTGTTCTTAACTGCTTGCTTCAGTTCGCGTTCCATGTTTTTACGAACTTCTGCTTTCAGGCCGTCAACACTGCCATCTTCAACGCCGAAACGTGCTACAAACTCTTCAGTCAGCTCTGGCAGTTCTTGCGCTTCAACTTTGCTCAGTTTGATGTCGAACTTCGCGGCTTTACCTTTCAGGTTTTCAGCGTGGTAATCTTCTGGGAAAGTCACGTCGATAGTGAACTCTTCGCCGGCTTTCTTACCAACGATGCCGTCTTCGAAACCTGGAATCATGCGGCCTTGGCCCATAACCAGTGCAAAGCCTTCAGCTTTACCGCCTTCGAACTCTTCACCGTCAACAGAGCCAGAGAAGTCCATCGTTACGCGGCTGCTAGCTTCAGCTGCTGCGTCAACTTCTGACCAAGAAGCCTGCTGCTTACGCAGAGTCTCGATCATCTCAGCAACGTCTTCTTCTTTAACGTCAGCCAGTGGCTTAACCACTTCAACTTTGTCCAGATCTTTCAGCGCGATTTCTGGGTAAACTTCGAAAGAAGCCTTGAATACCAGATCTTTACCTTCTTCAGCGTCAACTGGAGTGAAAGTTGGTGCACCCGCTGGGTTGATTTTCTCTTTGATGATCGCTTCGATGAAATGACGCTGCATCACTTCACCCATCACGTCGTTACGTACTGCTTTGCCGTACATACGTGAAACCATCTTCAAAGGCACTTTACCTTTACGGAAACCATCGAAACGACGATTTTTAGCAATGTTGCGAAGCTCTGCAGTTACTGCGTCTTCGATGTTTGCTGCTGGAACTGTGATTGTCAGGTGGCGCTCTAGGCCTTCTGTGGTTTCAACGGTAACTTGCATTGTATTAATAACCTCAAAACTTACTCAGGGTCGCTGAGTGATGTTGCCCGGCTTCTGCCGGTAGCATCCTTTCGTGCTACAGCGAATCGTTCGCCATAGCGCCTGTGAATCTGGATACACGGCGCGTTTGCGCGGGTATCGATTAGCCTCAACAAACGAGGCATGATTTTTAAGACGCGCCATTATAGCGGCACCGCCCTGTCGAGTCGAGACGGGCTAGGTCCATCGTCATGTTTCTGTGAGATTGGGGCGGGAAAATGGATTTCAAGGGGTGGAATGCAGGTTTTTGGCGTGTATTTGAACCGAATAAAGCGGTGGCAAAACGGACGGATTACGGGTTACGGGTTACGGGTTACGGGTTACGGGTTACGGGTTACGGGTTACGGGTTACGGGTTACGGGTTACGGGGAAGATGTTCGATGAGTGTTTATGGAGAAGTCAAGAGAGATAAAGTGGCACGCCCTACAGGATTCGAACCTGTGACCCACGGCTTAGAAGGCCGTTGCTCTATCCAACTGAGCTAAGGGCGCACTTCATTCACACAGTGTGCGAACGCAGGGCAGGATTATAAAGGCACGAGTTTTATCGTCAACGCTTTTCCTTGCGCTTTGCTGTTAAATGCCTAAGAAACAAACACAGTTAATGCCCTGAGACGAAAAAATCCCTTCTTTTATCCTCTACCTTCGTCATTAAAAAACTTACGCACTGACGATAAAATGATTTCATCGAGTTCGCTATTGTTCTTTTTCTGTCTAAAGCGGATATTTCTGCGCCACAAATACCAAGGGTCAACAGCCCCTAGCCAAGAAGAGAAAGAAATGACTGAATTTTGGGATATCACCCCATTTAGCTGGGAAGGCGTGCTCACCTGTGCGGCCTGCGGATGGATTTTAGGCCTGGAACGCCAACTCCGTGGTAAGCCCGTTGGTATTCGAACGGCCATCCTGATCATTCTTGGGACCTACCTCTTTATGCGTCTGGCAATGTCCCTTTCAGACAACTCTTTGGATCATGCCCGTGTATTGGGTCAGATAGTGACAGGCGTCGGCTTTCTGGGTGCTGGCGTGATGATGGCACGTGATGGTCAAATTCAAGGAGTGACATCTGCGGCTGTCGTCTGGCTGATGGCAGGCCTCGGCATGGTGATCGCTTTTGACTATGGACGCCAGGCAATGCTGCTTTGTGCGTTCGTACTTTTTGTTCTGGTTGGCCTAGATAAAGTGGAAACCACCTTTTCTTCCCTCACAAAAGGCGTGCATAAACGCTGGGAGGGAAAGCGGAAAAAGACGGAAAAACATGCAGATATCATCGACTAGTAAGTGGTCATTCTGTGTGACCATTTTCATTAAAAAATTTCATCGTCACCACAAAATTATCTCTCTTTACGTTTGTGGGTGGCGAAACAATAATCGCGCCTGAACGCACCTTTCTCTGCGTGAAAACCTGTGCTTCCTGTGCAGGTTTTTTAATTTCAATTCAGACCATTAAGGAAAAACATTGCAACAGAACCCTGTTATGCAGGCTGATCGCAACAGTCCTCTTGTGCCTGTTCTTAGCCTAAGCCTTTTTGCCGTTGCGTCAGGTTTCCTGATGAGCCTCATTCCGCTTGCGCTTGACGCACATGGCATGTCGGTGAATCTTGCCTCCTGGCTCGCGAGCTTGTTTTACGCAGGCCTGCTTGGCGGTGCGTTGATCAGTGCGCGCATCGTTGGCAAATTTGGCCATCGCAGTTCGTTAGTTGCGTTTTTACTTATCGTCGTCAGTACTGTGGGCTTGATGGCATTCAGCGCATCACCGGCAGCATGGCTGTTTGCACGCTTTGTGGCTGGTGTTGCCGTAGCCGGTGTTTTTGTTGTTATTGAATCATGGCTGCTGATGGCTGACTCAGAGAAAGCCCGCGCAAAACGCTTAGGCCTCTACATGGCTTCGCTTTACGGCGGCTCTGCGCTCGGCCAGCTTGGCATCGGTATGTTTGGCACTGAAGGCGTCATGCCACTGATTGTGGTTGCCACTTTGTTCTCAGCTGCGATTTTGCCACCACTGGTGTTCAAAAGAGGCCGACCGAAAGCTGTTGGCCATGCCAGTATCAAAGTCAGCGAAATGAAAACTTTACCTTCTGCTGCTTATATTGGCTGCATCGTATCAGGTTTGGTGTTGGGATCAATTTATGGCCTGCTGCCATTGGAGCTTGAAAGCAATTACAGCCACGATCAAGTCGGCGCATTGATGGCAATCGTGATCTTGGGCGGCATGGTAGTGCAACCTCTGGTGAGCTGGCTGAACTCTCGCATGGAAAAAGCCCTGCTGATGGCCTTGTTCTGTTTCCTGGGCTTGCTTTCCATCGCCATGATTGAAATCGCCACAGTAACAGGCGGCGTGATGGCAGGTATGTTCCTGTTGGGTGCATCAGCATTTGCACTCTACCCGGTGGCGATCACCCTGGCTTGCCGCAACGTCGATGAATCAAAAATCGTGGCAGCAGCAGAGCTGATGCTACTGAGCTACAGCGTGGGTTCGGTGATTGGTCCGATCGTGGCCGGTGAAGCTATGTCCATGAAAGGCGGCCTGATGCTCTACTTCGTGGTCTGTTTCGCGGCAACGCTACTGTATATGCTGGGTTCCACCAAACGTAACCGCTCTACCGGCACAGATGGCGTCGACGAAGCGGTATCTGTCGATATCTAATCATTCAGCCCAACACAAGACGTTGGGCTTTAAATTCGCGACCTACGCAAACGTTTGCGCTATAGCCATGTCACATTTTTTTTGTCAAAATAGCGGCACTTTCCCGTCTATCTTCGCCAAAGGAAAAACATGGCCGCCCAAATCATTGATGGAAAACTTATTTCGCAGACCGTTCGACAAGAAGTTGCTGCACGTGTTGAAGCAAGAAAAGCGGCTGGCCTCAGAGCCCCCGGCCTTGCGGTAGTGCTGGTCGGCGACGACCCTGCCTCGCAAGTTTACGTTGGCAGTAAACGTCGTGTTTGTGAAGAAGTCGGCTTTGTTTCCAAGTCCTATGACCTTCCTTCGACCACCAGCGAAGCAGAGCTTCTGGGTTTGATTGATGACCTGAATGCTGACCCAGACATCGACGGCATCCTGGTTCAACTGCCGCTTCCCGCACAAATGGATCCAACCAATGTGCTTGAGCGCATTCACCCAGAGAAAGATGTTGACGGTTTCCACCCATACAACGTCGGCCGCCTGTGCCAGCGCATGCCAAAGCTACGCTCATGCACACCAAAAGGCATCATCACTCTGCTTGAACGCTACAATGTGCCGCTGCGTGGTAAGCATGCTGTTGTTGTTGGTGCTTCCAACATTGTCGGCCGCCCAATGACGATGGAACTGCTTCTGGCGGGCTGCACCACCACCACGTGCCACCGTTTCACCAAAGATTTGGAAGGCCATGTCCGCCAGGCAGATTTACTGGTTGTCGCGGTAGGTAAACCCAACTTCATTCCGGGTGATTGGGTTAAACCGGGTGCTGTGGTGATTGATGTCGGTATTAACCGCTTAGATGATGGAAAACTGGTCGGTGATGTGGAATACGGTGTGGCCGCAGAGAAAGCCAGCCATATTACCCCAGTACCCGGCGGCGTAGGCCCAATGACAGTAGCAACGCTAATTGAGAATACGCTGCTGGCCTGTGAGCAGTACCATTCTTAAACGAACGATAAAGGGTAGTGATTTGCTACCATAGGGTCTGTTGATCTTTGGTGGTTAAATTTTGTTCTAGCCCTAAGCGTTTTAGGCGCGGCGAGGTGTGTGACGCCTAGTTATTCTAAGCAAATACACCTCAACAAAGCATAAAACGGTTAGGGCAGAACCCTTCGGGCAGCGTTTGTGGGGACTTTCTCCTGCGTTATCGGCTTCTCATGTAGGCCAGCTACACATCGAAGCCTCTGCCTTGTATAAAGCCCCCACACACTGCTGCAAAAATCATCACCAAAGGTCAATAGACCCTAATCTTTTTGGAACAAATCCCGCGTGTAGACTTTATCTTTTACATCCAACAAAGCGTCATCCATTCTGTTAGAAACAATAATATCCACCGCCTCTTTAAACACGGCCAAATCCGTCACCACCAGCGAGTTGAACAAGGTCTGTTCCTTATAAACAGGCTCATAAATCACAATCTCTATGCCTTTCGCCTTCAACCTTTTCATCACGCCAAGAATCGAAGAAGCCCGAAAGTTGTCAGAACCCGACTTCATGATCAGGCGGAAAATACCCACGGTTCTGGGCTTTCGTTTCAATATAGATTCAGCAATAAAGTCTTTTCGCGTGCGGTTCGCATCAACAATGGCGCCGATAATGTTATTGGGTACGGACTGATAGTTGGCGAGAAGCTGCTTGGTGTCTTTCGGTAAGCAATAGCCACCATAACCAAAAGAAGGGTTGTTGTAGTGATGGCCAATCCGCGGGTCTAAACACACCCCTTCAATGATCTGTTTCGAATCCAGCCCCAAAGATTCCGCATAAGAGTCCAGCTCGTTAAAGTACGCAACGCGCATCGCAAGATAAGTATTGGAAAAAAGCTTCACCGCTTCTGCTTCCGTCGAATGCACAAACAGAGTTTGGACTTCTTCTGCTAACGCGCCTTCATTCATCAGTGCCGCGTAGGTTTTTGCCTGCTCAGAAAAATCACCGACGATGATTCGGGAAGGGTAAAGGTTGTCGTAAAGCGCACGACCTTCTCTTAGAAACTCCGGGGAGAACAAAATATTGTCAGCATGATGCCGCTTGCGGAGCGAGTGGGTAAAGCCGACGGGCACCGTCGATTTAATCACGATGGGGATAGCAGGGTTCACCGACAGAATGTCAGCGACAACCGTCTCGACACTACTGGTATCAAAGAAGTTGGTCTCCGGATCGTAATCGGTGGGAGTGGTCACCAAAATAAGCTCCGCCCAATGGTAGGCAGTGTGAGCATCGGTGGTCGCGTAGAATCTCAGCTCTGGGTCTTGGAGAAAATGTTCTATCTCGGTATCTGAGATAGGAGATTGACCTTGATTCAGTAAATCCACTTTGTCCTGAATAATATCAACCGCAACGACGTCGTTATGTTGTGCCAGCAGCATTGCATTGGAAAGACCGACATACCCAGTACCAACCACTGCTACCTTCATCTATCGTCCATCCTCTTTTCATCCCTTCAGCAAAGCACGTAGTCAATTAGCTTCAGGTTAAGTGTCAAGGATGACACTTTTCTTATTATTTAGAGTCATGGAGATGAAGGTTTAGCTCAAAGGTCGAATTCTCCTATCTTCCGGTGATTACGAACCTAAAGGCTAAACAATAGAAAGGCTCCCCAATAGGAACCTTTCCAGATAAAGGGAGTGTTAAACTGGGAAGACATGTTAGTCTTGGTCACTCCTTACCCAACAGCTCATTCGCCTTCTCTTGCCACCCTTTCACTTCGCTTTTCTTATCTTCAAACGCTTTAAGCAAATCGACTGTCAGAAAATAGCCTACGTCACCATCGCGTTCGGTGACGCCGAATGAATAACTGTTTTCGATATGGAACATCAGACCATGACCGAAGTCATCAACGCCCGCCCGGTCGGAATAGGTGCTGACAATCGACGCTCCGCAGGCAAAGTTTGCGCCGAAACAGGATTGCCAGGCATTAATACCTATCCATTCCACAGCCAGTGCCGCTTTGAATTGACTGCCATCAGCGGCGTCATCAACGTATTCCATCAACACACTTGGGTGAAAGGCAAAAAACTGGTATTCCGGTGGCAACTGGAAATGACTTTCTTTCAGGTAATCACTATAGATACCCGCCGTCAACAGCCTATCGAACAATGTTTGTGAGCGTGCCTCTGTAAGATAGCGATCCCAGGCCTCACTGTATGCAATTGATAATTTTGCCATCTGGAGGGCATTTTCTTCCCTCACCGCATTCCGATAAGAAGCCACCGCATCTGACCAACCCTCTAAGTAAGACTGACAGACATTCGTCCCGCCGCCGGGCACTTCACAGCCCATGACTGCAGCACAAGCGGCCTCTCGGCTTTCCGTATCAAAATACACCGTTTCTTGGGTGTTTTTTGCGCCAAAATGGACCCTATCACCCTGGAGATCGTCCAGATCATCATTGACGGCAAACTTGAGCCCAGCCAAGCTTTCTGTATTTGACTGCCACTCACCATCAACCAGATTCTGTTCAAGCAACAGTGTGACCAGCCAGTCCGCCCCACGCCCCTGCTGAACGCCGAACACAGTATTCACCTCCACCGCACTGCGCTGTATCGACTCCTTCCAATCCCGGGCTTTCTGGATTTCCTGACTGCTTAATGGCCGCGATTCCAACTTCGCCAACAGCAAGGCATCACCCAGTGCTTTTGAAGAGCCTGCCACTTTTTTTGACCAATAGGCGGTGCCGCTATCCGGCACCTTGCAGGTTGCAGCACCCCCGCTCACACTGAACAAAGAAGCCAAAAGCAGTACAATTAACTGAACCGATAGTTTCATCATGTGTCTCCTGCTTATAACCAAACAACCTGAAGATAATTGTATTCAGAGGTCATCAATGAATGTTTTGAAATCTTTCAGCATCTTAATGAAGGCACTGAAGTCCTCTACCGAATCTATCTCCTTCACATGGTCACCGATTTGGTCAATCTTAGCGAAGGCACCGACAACACTGTCTCTGACCTGTCTCGCTTCCTCCCTAGGGGGAGAGAAAGTGCCAGAGGGCATCACGCGTCGTAAAAACGGGTCAGCCACCAAGGGGTCGGAAAGGTATCCGCCGAGATCATGAGGGTTCTTTGAAGTGAACAAGTCTTTGGTGCGTATTTCCCGGTAAATTTCCTCAAAATCGTCAGCGGCAACCCAGTTATCTTCAAGTTCCGGTTCAAAACGCTTGAATAGGGTAAAAGGGTCAAAGCGGTGATAGACATTGTAAAAATAGCGAATAGCGCCCGTTCCGGTGCCACTGGGCTTTACCCGGCTGCTATACGGATCGAACCCAGTGCGGATAGGATTAAGCTCAAACAGCAGATTGCTGATATTGGCCACCATCCACAAACTGTCTATTTTGTCTCTTGTCGAATCCAAGGCATACCTGCGACCGGTATTCTGGTCGATAATCCCCCCGGTAAAGGCCTTTTCCAGCGTATCGTGCATGGCAGCCGTTCCCAAAGAGTGAGCCAGAATATGTACATCCCTGTTACCACGCCCGCTCAGCACTTCCACCAGTACTTTTAGCATTTGTACCCGTACCCGCTCACACAGAAGACTGGCGTAAAAAAGCACGTCAGCAAGGTGGGTGGTATAGAAATTATCGTCAGCCAGCTTCCCTTCCAACTTCACCAACTCTTTCACAAAGCGCAGGTCGGCATTGGCCACCGTCCGGAAATAATCACTGACGGGTTTATTGGCTTCAACCAGCCTTTGCCGCTCTTCCTCGAAGATGTTGTTGTATTCAATCGGTACAACATCGACATAGTCTTCAAAGGCCTTATTTTCCTGCTGTAAGCGAGCCTTGATGGTGGGATAACGGTTCAGGGAGAGGTTGGCAGCATCGACCACGGTTTTCTTAAGACTTTGCGCATCATGATCTCCCATTCCGTGAGTCACTATAAGAATGGACTTCTCCATATCTACCTCTACAAATAGCCAGACAAGATGACTGAGTTTTAATACTCGACCAAGTTAGCCTTACAGGGTGTATAGATTTTGATAATACCGGTGAGGGGCTGTTGGAGGGCTGAAGGTGGATGGCTTATTTGCTTGGAGGGAGACTGGAGGTTTTGTGGCTATTTAGGGGGTAGGAGGTGATGGATTACGGATTTTTTCCAATACCCCAACCAGTTCAAGCTTTTCTGGAGTCATCTTTTCCTGTTTCCCATTCTCGTCCCTTAAATCACTTTCTCTTACCCTAGGGGCTGTCTTTTGCCATCACCACCCTCTCCGCCAAACCCCGCTGCTCTATCTCTTTCGCCAGCGCTTCTTGCGCGTCGCTATCACCATGGACGATTCTGATTTCTTTTGGCTTTGTGGGAATGCCTTCAATAAATTGCAGCAGGTCGCTTTGGTCAGCATGGGCGGAGTAACCTGACATGGTGTGGATGTGGGCGTTAACATCAATCCGTTGATGGTCGATTTCTACCTGCTTTTGCCCGCGTTGTAGTTTACGCCCCAGCGTTCCTCTGGCTTGATAGCCTGCTAATATCACGTCAGTTCTGGCATCAGGCAATAGCGCTTTCAGGTAATTTAAAATGCGCCCGCCATTACACATGCCACTGGCGGCAACGACAATAGCAGGCTCGCCAGTTTGTTTAAGACGGTTAACAAGCGCTTGGTGGTCGCGGTGCGAATCGATGGTAATACATTGTTCGAAACCGAGTGGATGCCTACCCGCTTCCAATCTGGTTTTCGCTTCTTCTCCCCAAAGGGTTTTGAATTCACGATAGCGGTCAGTCACTTTTGCCGCCATGGGGGAATCAAGAAAAACGGGAATTTTCGACCACTCTCGCTTTTGAACATCATCTAGTTGGGTGGCAATAATGGCTTCGATATCAAAGAGCAGCTCTTGGGTTCGCCCAACGCTGAATGCGGGGATCAGTATTACGCCACCGTCTTGCAGTGAACGATCTATTAAGGTTTTGAGTCTTTGCGCTCTGAGTTCAATAGACTCGTGTACCCCATCACCGTAGGTACTTTCGATGACGAGTACATCTGCTTTTCCTGGTGGTGTTGGGTCCGGGAGTAAAGGCGTGTTGTTAGGACCGAGATCGCCTGAAAAGACGACCACTTCTTTGGTGGGGAATTTAACTTCAACATACGCTGAACCAAGGATATGACCTGCAGGCTGGAAGCGGATATCGGCGACCACGCTGCGCTGATGATTCAAAGTATGCCAGGTATGATAATTGACGGGGACAGTCAGGGATTCGATAAGTTTGAGGATGCGCTGGCGGTCTTTTCTTTTGAGCCCAAGCTGAAGACCAAGGGCATCATCCAACATCATGGGAACCAGCTTTGCGGTGGCCAGTGTGCAGTAAATCGGGGCTTGAAAACCGGCTGCGAGAAGCCAAGGCAGACGACCAATATGGTCTATGTGAGCGTGGGTCAGGATCAGAGCATCGATATCATGCACATCAAACTCGATATCGAGCGGCCGCGTTTCGTCACCTTGAAACAAACCGCAATCAATAAGCAGCTTTCCTTTTTCCGTAGTGAGTTGATGGCATGAACCCGTTACGCCAGTTCTGGCGCCGTGGTGAGTGATGTGCATATCGCACCTTGCGTGTGAGTATTCGCTCCATCATGCCTTAACACAAAGAAGAAAAAATCCCTCACAAACATGGTCTGGGAGGGATAACTTATTTTAGGGTACCTTGGTTACATAAGCTCTCATCAGAGTGGTAATGTCAGCTATTGCTCTGCACAGTGATCTCTCTGTCATCCTTCGCCATCATTAACCAGGCACCAGTAAACAAAGTGAACAAATAAACCAAGTGTGTATGGTGGAAAGGCACATCCGTCAGCCCTGCTAAGGCTATCATCAAAATCATGCTGCTTAGCAATGGTTCAAACTGGATGCCAACACCACCATTAGGCTTGGAATACAGAAGCGGTGAGACCATCCAAGCGAGCAAAATGAGTAGCCCAATCACGCCATAGCGGGCGAGAGTGTCAATGTATTGATTGTGCAGATGTGGTTGAATTGCAGCAATACCCATCACAGCTTTAATATCGGCTTGCAACGCTTCATCACCGACACCAAAAATAGGGGCACGAAGAGCTGTGTCTTTTCCTTGCAACCAAAGCGTAAATCGAATACCAATCGAAGTGTTAAAATCACCTTTAGCAATCTGTGAAAGCTCTATTTGCGTTGACTCGATACGTTGATCGATTTTTGACTCAAAAGCCTTGTACCCAAGACCACAAATTAACACAATAGTAATTAGCACTCCAGAATAAGCGCGCCAAGACAGAGGCAATAAGCGCAACGCCAGAAACATCATGACGATAGGTAGGAAAATAATCATTCCTCGGACATCAGTGAGCACCAATGCTGTACTCGCAAAACCAATACCGAGAAGCGAAACCAAGCGCATTAGCCACGACTTATCGTTCAGTAGTTGATGAAGAGAGCTCAACGCCATAAATGCACAAAATAAGGCATAAGGAATCGGATTAGTTGCCATACCTACCCTCGGAATATCGAGGATCCAAAATTCATACATGGCGTTTAACCCACATAAGATGGCCGCGAATGGCAAAAATCTCGTCAAGTACTTACTTGGTAATCGCTTCCAAGGAAGTAGCATAAGATATACTAAGCAAGTAACTAATGTACGCGAATAGCCGAAGTCATCCCCCCGAAAAAGATGCATAAGCCCAAAGTAAAAAAATGCTAGCAGACTTGCAATAATAAACAGACGAGTGTGTACGTTTTTCCAGTTGTGCTTTATTTCATTACGGTAAAAGAACAAACAATAGATACCAATCATTGGAATCAATCTAGATAGGATCGACTTTGTATCAGGAATGTTAAATATGCCCACAAACAAAACAATAAGAGGGCTAAGCAAAAACAGCGCCTCAAGACGCTGTTTACTTTGTGGGGACATAAATTGAAAAGTAGTCACGGTCATCTTTAAATATCTAAACGGGAAACTCGAATACAATGCATTTCCATGCGCGTTAGACTGAGAGAGTCCAGTGTTGAGTTATCTTACTTTTAGTTCCTTCCGCTTTTTCCAATACATAAGCGAAAGCATGATTTTTTTATAGAGTGTATATAATTCCCGCGACGGTTTTCTGTAGATTGGCGTCCTCGATTTTGAGTACACCTTAGGCTCCTGAATAGTCGATTCATATTGACCGTGTGATTCAACAAGACAAGGCGATAGTTGGTAAGAATATTGACCGTGAATATAATTCGCTCCGACAAAACAATCGACAGGAAAATACCATTTGTGTTTTACCAAGCGCATTGCAGCTTTTGGAGATATCGCATAACTGCGAAGCCCTCCATAATTGTCTTTCATCAAACTAATAGTGCTGCTCCCCAAGTCTTCGACTGGAACACTTGGGCTCCCGAGCTCTACTTCTTCAAGGCGTAAAAAACCATAGTGCTGCACTTTTTCAAGTGCCAATGAAAGTGTACTAGACGCATTTTCTGATAGTGTGATGTCGTCCTCGCACACTACAATTGGTTCTCCCATTTCCAAACATTTAACCCAAAGAGCATAATGGCTGGCATAGCAACCAAGTTCGCCTTTGGATGGCATGTAACCACTTGTTAACCAAAGACGTTTTGCGTAATCGTAATCAAGGGCAAGTTCCGGTATACCTAAGCTACCATCGACAGCATCAAAAAATGTAAACGAGATATTTTTCTCAGCCATTTCTTTCGAAATTTTTTCACGGCGATGTACGCTTCTTTTCAAGCTAACAACAAAAACATTTAGCACGGATATCGACAACACTCATTGGATTAAATTTAGAGATGCAGTCTATCCTAAACTCAAGAAAATGGCGAGATTCTATATGGAGGTCTCAGGCCAACTATGAGGATACTCAACGTCAGTAGCGATTGAAGTTCATGAAGGGCCATATCATTGAGTAGTAGTACTGCCGTCGCGTGACCGATCATCGCCTCTACCAAATTTCGTCATCGGAGCTTGTGTTTTTCGTTCCCTGTTACCCTGCTCTTGTATCTCACGATGTCTTCGATAATCACCTGTGTATGTCTTGATGATTTGGGTTTCACTGCGACGCTATGGTCAGTTGAAGTCGCTTCTTTATGCCTTATTCACTAAGACGTCTGCGCAAGAAGGTCACAGACCAGATTTATCAATTTCTTCTTCGCAGTAAGATCTAGTCTGAACCAACAAACCTCAGCAGTTCTTCTAATTTTTCATCTTTTAGCACAGAGTCATTACGAGTTTCTATGTTCAAACGCAGAAGAGGTTCAGTATTGGACTTTCTCAAGTTGAATCGCCACGCCCCCATGTCCAAACCTATGCCATCTGTATAGTCAATACTCAGAGCTTGGTCACCGTATACACTTAGAACATTTCCTATCACTAAATCGGCATCTTTTACCTTACAATTGATCTCGCCTGAAGACACGTATTTGCTCATACGTGCAGAGACCACTTCGGAAAGTCGAGCTCTCTTCCGCGAAAGCAACTCAATCACAAGTATCCAAGGGATCATGCCTGAGTCACAATAACAGAAATCTCTAAAGTAGTGGTGAGCGCTCATTTCCCCGCCATAGACGGCATCCTGCTCTCGCATTTTCTCTTTAATAAATGCATGACCCGTTTTCGACATTACCGGCTTTCCACCAGCTTGCTCAACAATATCGATGGTGTTCCAATACAGACGAGGGTCGTAAATAATGGTCTCACTTGGGTGTTTCTTCAAGAACGCTTCAGCAAGTAATCCGACGATGTAATAACCTTCAATAAACTCGCCATTTTCATCAAAGAAAAAACAGCGGTCAAAGTCACCATCCCAAGCGATACCAAGATCTGCACCTGATTCAATAACCGCGTCGCGCGTGTCCGCACGGCAATCAGGTAGCAATGGATTGGGAATACCATTTGGAAAGCTGCCATCAGGTTCGTGGTTCACTTTGATGAACTCAATCGGAACATCCAGTGCCTTGAAGCGCGCTTCAAGCTCATCAATAACATGGCCTGCAGCACCGTTACCCGCGTTCACTACCAAGCGCATTGGCTTGAGCAATGTACAGTCGATATAGGTTAGAAGGTGATCAACGTATTCAGTGAGCAGAGATCGTTTGGTCAAGGTGCCGCGCTGGCTAACGTCTGGAAAACTGTTTTCTTCTGCCAGCGACTTTATCTCTGACAATCCAGAATCTTTGCTGATCGGCTTTGAGTTTTCTTTGACAAACTTCATGCCGTTGTAATTGATCGGGTTGTGGCTTGCTGTCACTTCTACGCCACCATCAACACCCAGGTACGTGGTCGCAAAATAGATTTCTTCTGTGCCTGTCATTCCCAGGTCGATGACATCTGCGCCTGCATCCATCAAGCCCTCGGCCAATGCCTGCTTGAGCTCTTCGGATGTCAGTCTGACGTCGCCGCCCACAACCACTTGCTTTGGTTTAAAATGCTCACCGTATGCGCGGCCAATGCGATAGGCAACGTCTTGGTTAAGTTCTTCACCAAGTTTTCCGCGCACATCGTACGCGGTGAAACAATTCATTTTCGCCATTTTTCAGTAACCCTGACCGTAATCTTCTACGCGCACGACATCATCATCATCCAGGTAGGTACCTGAACGCACTTCAATGAGTTCCAGCGCTACTTTGCCTGGGTTTTGCAGTGAGTGAGCGGCACCAATAGGTATATACGTCGACTCGTTTTCTGCCAACAAGTACTCTTTATCGCCGTTTTTAACCCGTGCGGTGCCTGATACCACGATCCAGTGCTCGGCACGGTTGTAGTGAATTTGTGTTGCCGTTTTTTCGCCCGGCTTCACTGTCACGCGTTTAACATGAAAGCGCTCGCCTTCCGCAATCGCGTCATGACTCCCCCACGGGCGATACACTTCGCGGTGTTGAAGGTGTTCGGTGCGCTTCGCTTTCTTGAGTTGATCAACGATATTTTTCACGTTCTGAACCTGATCTTTACAGGCAACCAATACGGCATCTTTGGTTTCTACAATGACCAGACGCTCAACGCCGACCGCTGCAATCAGTTTGTTTTGCGAGTAAACAAAGCTGTCTTCTGTCCCATCCAGCAACACATCACCTCGGATGGCATTGCCTTTTGCATCTTTGTTGCTCACATCCCAAAGCGCCGACCAAGAGCCAACATCGCTCCAGTCTGCATCCATCGGCACCACCAGCGCTTTGGATGTTTTTTCCATTACCGCATAATCAATGGAATCGTCTGGGCAATGTTCAAAGTACTCTTTGGATACACGTGTAAACTCAAGGTCTTTCTGCGCATGCTCAATGGCAGCGCGACAATTGTCGAGGATCTCGGGACAATGCGCAGCGATTTCTTCTAGGTAGCGCGATGCTTTGAACATGAACATGCCGCTATTCCAAAGATACTTGCCTGAGTTAAGGTACTCTTGTGCTGTCACACTGTCTGGTTTTTCCACAAATTCCAGCACTTCAAAAACACCCTGACCCGCGGCGTCCCCTTGCTTTATGTAACCGTAACCCGTTTCCGGAGAGGTAGGTACGATACCAAAGGTGACTAAGCTCCCCGATTCGGCAGGGTCTATGGCCTGTTTAACGGCGTTGATAAAGGCAATTTCATTTTGAATAACGTGATCAGCAGCAAGTACGAGTAGTGTTGGATCTTCTCCATCTTTAACCGCTTGTAGAGCCGCAAGTGCAATTGCAGGTGCAGTATTTCGGCCTATCGGCTCTAAGATAATGCCGCTGTGTTCAACGGCTTGCTGTCTTAACTGTTCAGCGACAATGAAACGATGATCTTCATTGCAAATAAACATCGGTGCCATGTGCTCAATGGTACCAAGACGCTTCACCGTTGACTGGAGCATGGTTCCAGATTCGGTCAGCGACAGAAATTGTTTCGGGTACAGTTTTCTTGAGAGTGGCCACAAGCGACTTCCAGAGCCTCCCGCCATGATGACTGGCAAAATCATTTCAGTTGTGTCCCTTGTAAAAAATATTGCTTTGTATGGTTGTGTACTCGCTCGGAAGCCATCAACTCTCCAAGCGTAAACCAGCGATAGTCAGAGTGCTGCTCTTTCGGGAGTGCATTAGGCTGCTCGGTCAGAGTCACTTCAAACGCTAACACAACGTAGTGTGTTGAACTGTTCTCACTGAACATGCTGTCTTGGTAAAAATGTTCAAAGAACCCTAACCGTTTCGCATCGTGCATCGAAAGGTCCAGGCTTAACTCGTTATTGGCGATTCTTGAAAAAGCATCGGATAACGATTCATCTTTCCTCACTCTTCCACCCGGTACAAACCAATGATCTTTGGCGGGCCTATTGGTTCGTTTTCCCAACAGGACTTTTTGCTTCGGATCTTTGATGACTAAATCGATGGAAACAAGAGGAGTATGCTGAATAACTGTGTTGAATGTTTCGTTATCTAAATACATAAAAATAAGAGGTGCACTTTCGTGCACCTTGTTTTAATTAGTTAGCGAGCGTTGTTTGGATTAATTGTGCTATTTCACTCAGCTCTTTTTCGATTCCATAGTGGTGGTTGCCGATAAACAAGCCACAATCAGAAAGCAGATCTGCATTGACCAGCTCACCATGCACTTCATAATCGAAGTACTTCACCACTTCATTGCGAACAAAGTTACCCGCAACGATTGGGCGACAATCGACGCCATTTTCAGCCAGCACCTTAATAAGCTCGTCGCGCTTCTCTTTACCTTTTTCAACGATCAGCGCAAAACCAAACCAGCTGCTGTCACCGGTTTCTTTTTGAATGCTCAGACCATCAATTTGGGAGAAGACTTCTTGGAATACTTTCGCGTTACTTCTACGGCCAGAAACAATCTCTGGCAACTTTCTTAGCTGCTCAATACCCAGCGCTCCCGACATGTCTAGCGGGCGAAGGTTATAGCCAGGCAGTACAAAGCGGAAAGATTCTTCAAATGCGTTATCTGACTTGGTGCAAACCTTGTTTTCTTTAGGCAGGTTACGTGTCCAGCCGTGCGCACGAACAGACAGCATGATGTGGTATAGCTCTTCATCATCAGTTACTGCCATACCGCCTTCCATTGTGGAAATGTGGTGGCTGAAGAAAGAACTGTATGTACCAATCAAGCCAAATGTACCCGCTTGCTTGCCGTTGATGGTTGCCCCCATTGACTCGCAGTTATCTTCAAGGACTGTGATGTCTTTACCTTGGATAAGGGTATTCAGCGCATCGTAGTCAATCGGGTTACCCAGCAGGTTCACTGCAAAGATCGCACGCGTTTTCTCAGAAATTGCCGCCTCAACTTGTAACAGATCGAGGTTTAGCGTTTCTTTGTCTACATCAACGAACTTGAGTTTCAAGCCGTACTGGTCAAGCGGATAATACGTTGTTGACCAAGACACCGCAGGCACAATGACTTCATCTCCTGGTTTCAGAGGAGATTCTTGCTTGTAGAACATTGCAGCCACAGCAAGGAGGTTCGCTGATGAGCCGGAGTTCACCATCACACAGTATTTGCTGCCCACAAACTCTGCAAACTCTTGCTCAAATTGAGCAACGTATTTGCCCATGCTGAACATGCCACTATCAATTACGGTTTGCAGTGCTTGGTATTCTTTTTCATCCCAAGTCGTGGTCGCCAATGGAAGCATTATCTCACCTCACGTAAGTAAAATTCATAGGTTTTCTCAATTCCCTCTATCAGCGATGTTTTAGGGGACCAACCTAGTTGTGTCTGTTTTGATATATCAACTAACTTCTGCTTCATGCCAGCTGGTTTGGAAAGGTCATTGTAGAATGTTCCTTCGTAGCCAATGACTTTTGCAATCGCCTGATAGAATTCGTTAATTGAGTGATCGGTTCCCAAACCAACGTTTACGCTGGATGGAACCTCTTCAAATTTGTCTAACGAGAACAGAATAAAGTCGGCAAGGTCTTCAGCAAACATGAACTCTCTGCGCGCCAGTCCATCACCCCAAATATCAACGGTATCTGTACCCGATTGCTTTGCGCTGTCAATTTTACGGATTACGGCAGGGATCATATGGGACTTTTCTGGGTCAAATTTATCCCAGTAACCGTAGAGGTTACATGGGATGTAAGTCTTGTATTCGACACCATATTGCTGGGAAAGATAGCTCGCCAGTCTCGCTACTGCCACTTTGGCAACGGCATAGCCCTCGTTTGTAGGCTCAAGCTCGCCGGTTAAGACGCTTTCTTCTTTCAACGGGTTTTCAGCGGCTCGCGGGTACATGCAAGAGCTACCAAGATTGATAAGCTTTTTCACGCCCGCATCATAAGACCCTTGAATCACGTTCATTCCGATTTGGAGATTTTGGAAACAAAAGTCATATGGCTCTGCAACATTTGCCTGAATACCGCCCACCAAGCCTGCACAATGGATAACAAGGTCAGGCTTAGATTGAGAAATATAGTCAGTAACGGCTGCCAGATTTGACAAATCTAGCGCTTGGCGACCCGGTGCATCTACTTCGAAGCCTTTTTGCTTGGCGAGCGCGATAATATTGCGCCCCACCATGCCAGCCCCACCGGTGAGAAAAATCTTCATCATTAGCTCTCTTTAGAAATGGCGACATCGAAACCATGCGCTTTCAGTAACGCGTGTTGTTTCGCTTTATCAATGTCAGATGCAACCATTTCTGCACACATTTCTTCTACTGTGATTTCTGGTACCCAACCCAGCTTTTCTTTTGCTTTGGTTGGGTCACCCAGCAAAGTTTCTACTTCTGCTGGGCGGAAGTATTTCGGATTGACGCGAACAACAATGTCCCCAACTGCGACTGACGGCGCTTTGTTTGAATCAACCGCTGTTACCGTTGCGATCTCATTGATGCCTTCACCTGAGAAAGTCAGCTCAATACCGGCTTCTTTCGCAGACATGCTGACAAACTCACGCACAGAGATTTGTTTGCCCGTTGCGATAACAAAATCATCCGCCTGCTCTTGCTGGAGCATCATCCATTGCATGCGAACGTAGTCTTTAGCATGACCCCAGTCGCGCAGCGCATCCATGTTGCCAAGGTACAGACAATCTTCCAGACCTTGTGAAATGTTAGCAATAGTGCGCGTGATTTTACGCGTAACGAAGGTTTCACCACGACGTGGAGACTCATGGTTAAACAGAATGCCGTTACACGCATACATACCGTACGACTCGCGATAGTTGACTGTTATCCAGTACGCGTACATCTTCGCTACAGCATAAGGCGAACGTGGGTGAAACGGTGTGGTTTCTCGCTGAGGGATCTCTTTTACTTCGCCATATAGTTCTGACGTTGATGCCTGGTAGAAACGGGTTTTCTTTTCCAGACCATTAATACGAATCGCTTCGAGCAGACGAATCGTACCTAGAGCATCAACATCTGCTGCATATTCAGGGGACTCGAAGGACACCGCCACATGAGACATCGCGCCAAGGTTGTAGACTTCATCTGGCTGGATTTCTTTTACCAATCGGATCAGATTAGAGGTGTCCGTCAGATCGCCGTAATGAAGGTGAATGTTGCTTCCTGAGTTTACAAGTGCGTCTATTCGCTCTGTATTGAAAGATGACGCTCGACGGATAATACCGTGAACCTCATATCCTTTCTCTAGGAGAAATTCAGCAAGGTATGAACCGTCCTGTCCGGTAATACCTGTAATCAGTGCCTTCATAGTCATTTTCTAGTTCCTGAATTTGTTTACCGCGACATTATCATGATTTATGGACGCGTTTTGTAGTCTGTTTGCGCTCATTTCAAACGACAGCGCTTCAGTCAGCCGCCGCTCTATCAATAAAACGTATTAATGCGCATCCGAAGAGCCTCGAATGCGCAAAACGTGAGGGAGTTCCTCTTTAGGTTTCCCCCATTCAAGCGCGATATAACGGGGGTCGCAAGCAAGGTGGGATTAGCCCTCAGGCTGTTTGCTTGCTATTTTTCGGTGTTGAGAGAGCTTTGCTCTCACGAAGCTGGTGATTCGCCATACGTATGCCAACAGCAGTGCATAGACAAAAAACATCGCGATAAAGCCAAAAAACATCGTTGCTTCCGGAATACCCGATACTTCACCGTAAATCCCAAAACTTGCCAAGCCCGTCGCGACCAAGCAAATTACGATCAGGGTTTGTTGTGACGTAAGCCCTAAGCGCTGAAAAATATGATGGAGGTGCTCTCGATCAGGCTTGAATGGCGAGTCTCCACGACGGATACGGCGAATCATAATGGCGGCCATGTCCATAAGTGGTAAGGCAATCAACCAAAGTGCTGTGACGGGTCTTAACGGCGGATTAGTGCCATTCTGACTGGATAGCAACAAAAACCAAATGACCGTGAAGCCAATTAACATGCTTCCAGCATCGCCCATAAAGACTTTATATTTACGACCAAACGCACCGAGGTTCAGCAGGATATAAGGCAACAATACGGCGATAAGCACCACACATAGATACGCCAGTGAATCTTGGCCATCATGTAATAGCAATAACGCCAGTCCACCAAATGTTACGATGGAAAGCCCGCCAAGCAGTCCGTCAATGCCATCAACCATATTGAACGCGTTGATAGCACCAACAACAGCCAATATCGTGACGACGTATCCAAACCATCCCAGTACCACGTCACCAAAGCCGAACATGTTACCCAGCGTGTTGAGCTCGATCCCCCCCAGCAACATCATCGCGACTGACAGTGCTGCTTGTACGACAAAACGCAGTTTGAAGCTCAGGTCAAATTTGTCATCCAAGGTCCCCACGATAACAAGCAAAGCGACACAGACGCCGTACAGTTCGGAGTGAGGGATAATGTCTCGATTATTAAACAAAAAATAAAGGAGAGATATGCATATTGAGATGCCACCAACGAGCGGAACTGCACCATTATGGCATTTTCTGGCATTTGGCTTGTCAACAAGCCCAATAGCTTGGGCAACTTTCCGCATTAAAAACAATGTAGCAAGCGAGAAAAAAAACAAAAATGCCAGATCGATAAATTGAAAAAGCACCATACTACCTTTCTGTATGTTGTGCGGCTGACTCGCTTAAAGCGATCCTATGTCTTTTTGCTTATGTTGCATAGGAAACAGAAACTGGCATTTTTATGCATTGCTCAGAGTTCAGCCTAAAATAATCGACAGTTAAATCTTATTCACGAAGTTTATATGCGCATTTTTCTGTTTTTCAGTAAACCAGATGGCTGCAACATCAAACGAACGCCCAAAGGCTTTATAACTCAGTCCATTCATCAAGCGCCCATCTAAAGTTCTGGGGGTTAACCTTCATCCATACTTTCGGCGCGACCACAATTCTTTCGGGGTTATTATTTAGCCAAGCCCCCCACCAACTGAATGTACTGTTAGCAATGATATTGTGCTTACAGCTACTCATTATTGTGAGATCGTCTAATTCATCTACTGTTGAATTCACAAAGTGACAGTTTTCGATAAAGTTGAGGTGCTCTGTACACCATTCAATATCATCAGAAAACACATAAAACTCAGGAGATTCAACGTGACTCATTATGTGCTCGACTGCTCTTTTATAGTAGTCGATTTCAAGGACACCAACGTCCGGATGCTTAAGAAAATCACCCCGGCGAACGTGAATACTCACACTTTGTGAACTCGCTATGCGCTCTCGAAGTTCTGTTGCACCTTTTGAAAGCTCTCCTTTGACCGTGAACTCTTTCAATATTTGCTCACGAACGGGTTCGAAGTAGTTTCCATTGTGCCAGTAACCGTCTAGATACGCGTTTTTCAACTCAAATAACGAACTGTCGTACTGTGTATGATTTTTTTCTGTCTGAAACTTTCTCAACAAAGATGGGCAAAAGCGTCTAATTGCCTTGTAGAAATAGCTGTCTGAGCCGATGTATTTCTCAATTTCACTTTTTGTGGCTACTTTTTCGGCAATATTAAAGCAGTTCAATCTGTAGCCGTTGTGAAGCTGGTAGGTCTCAAACCCTTGCAGGTCTAGCTTAACCTCTGTGTTCGTCTGAAGCTCGATTGAGCGCGCAAGCGCGTACTGAAACATTTGGTTTCCGAGTCCACCAATTATTTTTACGATGATCATTTGTCAACGTTTCCTTTTCGAATCTTGTATTTACTTTGTGCAGCAGCAAAACGTCAAAATTCGTTGCGCGCTAACCCGTCGCGCAACGTTGAGCTTTCCTCAAACTTGTTGGACTGAAAGCTGACGATAATCCCTTTCAAGCTCGGTGATGATGCTCTGTGCAATGGTTTCAACTGAAAACTCTTTGCACAATAGCTCGTACCCCGACTGCCCAACGTTGCTGCGAACGGCTTCAGAGGACAGCAATTCAAGCGCGTGATTTAACAACGCCTCATCTTCTCCGTTAACGGTAATCATTCCCGCGTTGTTCGCGTTAACAATATCCATCAAGTCATTTCCGGGATTGACACTCCCCAGAATGGGAAGCGACTGAACCATATAACCAAGAAGCTTTCCTGGGAAGTTATGCGCTGTATGATTTTTCGCTAACGAGAATAAACCAACATCGACTTCCGATAAGATTCGCTTAAACGTATCTTGGTCAACCGCGGGTAAATACGTGAAGTTGGAAAGATGCCACTCTTTCGCTAAACCTTGGATAAGTTCTACCTCATCACCTTGACCGATAAACAGAAAGTGAGCTTTCGGGTGTTCACTCATGTTCTTTGCCAAGCGCATAAGATTAGCCATATCTTGCGCATGACCAATGTTCCCACCATAAAAGTAGATAACTTTGTCGTTGAGGTTCAGCTTCTCTCTTATTGACTCATCTTCCGTATTTCGACGCCAAGGCTGCAAACTTGCCCAGTTTCTCAATATCTGGGTAGGATAGGCTTCACCATTCAAACGCATGAACACGTCTTCATTTCGCTCTGACATCAAACCAATTGAATCAGCCTGACGGTAAGAAAGCAGTTCGAAGAATCGAAAGTACTTGGCGATCGGAGAGCCAGCTTTGATCAGCTTTTGATCTATCGCCCATTGTGGAAATAAGTCACGAAGAACCAAGTACGCTGAGCATCCACACCTTTTCTTGATATTCTTGACTAAGGTGCCAAAGAAGATAGATGGCGAGTAGTAAACAACGCCATCAAAGGTATCGCTGTTGAGCTCGCCTTTGATCGCCGACCATGCTCGGTAGGACATCAAGGTTTCATTGATTGCTCTTTTTACTTTTCCAGCATCTTTCATTTGCCCACTGGAAAATCGCCAGACGTTAACACCGTCCAGCGTTTCTTTGACCAGCTTCTCTGACTGCCCTGCTGCAGGCGTGATGACAGTGACCTCATGTCCCATCGCAACATATTGGCATGCCAACTCATGGAACATTTTGGCTGCAACACGAGTGCTGCTAGGCAAGTAATCATCAATGATTAGGGCTAAGCGTTTCACGGCTTCTTCCAAGTCACATTATTTACATAGTCTATGTAGCTAATGATGGTGCGAATAACCTTATCAGAGACATTTGGGGCAATGTAGTCGGCAACTTTACGGATCAAACGCTGTTCACCTCTCGGTTGGACCTCGAGGATATCAATAGCTTGAAGAATTCTTTCCAGACTCATACCCGTGAACATGACTGCGCCCTCTTCAAAGCCTTCCGGCCTTTCTTGTGCCTCACGGATATTAATGGCAGGGAAGTTCATGATTGAAGATTCTTCTGTGATAGTTCCGCTATCACTCAGTACCACTTTTGCTTCTGTTTGCAGCTTCACATAGTCGGTAAAGCCTAGCGGCTTCATCAACTTCACTCGCTCATCGAATTCAAGGTTAAGCAATTCGATTTTCTTGCGAGTTCGTGGGTGAGTAGAAACAATGATTGGGTAATCGTATTTCTCCGCCAGTGTATTGAGTACATTCACGTAGTCGCGAATATTCTTGTCAGAATCAACATTCTCTTCACGGTGAACACTTACTACAAAGAACTTCTGACTGGTAAGAGACAATCTTTCCAATACATCGGAGTGCGCGATTTTTTCAGCGTAGTGCGCCAACACTTCATCCATCGGACTCCCCGTTTTAACGATAAAGTCCGGGCGGAGACCTTCTTTCAGCAGGTACTCTCTTGCGATATCACTGTATGGCATGTTGACATCAGAGATATGGTCGACAATTTTCCTGTTGATCTCTTCTGGTACGCGAAGGTCAAAGCAGCGATTGCCTGCTTCCATGTGGAAAATAGGAATCTTTCTTCTTTTCGCCGAAATTGCAGAAAGCGCGCTATTGGTATCACCCAGAATGAGAAGCGCTTCTGGCTCGAGCTCTGCGAACAATTCATCTGATTTTGCAATGACCTGCGCGATTGTTTCTGCTGCCGTACTGCCAGCACACTCAAGAAAATGATCCGGAGCACGAATACCAAGATCTTCAAAGAAAATCTGATTCAGCTCATAGTCGTAATTTTGTCCGGTATGCACCAACGTATGATCACAATGTGCGTCCAGCTTTTCGATGACACGTGATAGTCGAATAATTTCCGGGCGTGTGCCAACAATGGTTATTACTTTTAGTTTTTTCATCGCACATACCTTTTCTTAAAGTCAGAATGCATAAAGTTGATCAGCTCAGGCCAAGTTGGTGGCGTAAAGTCGATTTGCTTTCTCAGCTCATCTGAATTGAGTGAACGATCAATGACAAAAGACGCATTCTCAGTGATTTCAGTTCCTTTGCCATATACCTCGTTGACTTGCTTTAGCAGAGAGAATTTATCAATCGGTTCAACAGACAAGTGGTACATACCCGCCAGCTCTTTGTTAGGCAGGATTTTTTCCGCTAGTAGCTTCGCGACGTAACAGGTAGGCAACCCAGAGAAGACTGCCTTGGAAAATCCGGACACGCCTTGCTCTTGACTTAAAAACCAGTCAATCAGACTCACTGATGAGTTGAGTTCATGACCAATGATCGAGGTTCTCAACGTCAGGTGTTTACCATAGGAGACTTCTCCCAGCCGCTTTGAACTTCCGTATAGATCAACGGCATCTGGCAGGTCGTCTTCAACATACAACCCCTTTTGACCACTGAAGACACAATCAGTCGAAAAGTGGATAAGCTTGGCATTATGGCTCTCACATATGGCAGCAAGTTGGTGAGGTAATAGTGCGTTAACCTGAACAGACGCCACGTGGCCCTTAGCAATGTCATACTGCTTGATCAGCCCGATGCAGTTGATCACCACATCTGGTTTCGTTTCATGCATGACTTGCTCAAGACGAGACAGATTCTCTATATCAACGTCATTGAACAACTTGCCGCTCAGCTCAGTAAAAAATGCTTCTTTACCTTCTATTGAACGAACGGTGCCGAAAACGTCCAGATGTTCATATTCCGAGAGGTTCGAAAACAAGCTGTAGCCGAGCATGCCAGATGCTCCGATAATCAAAACTTTCATCACTACACACCTTCAGGGATGAAAACATTTCCTGACTCTATCTCTCGGATAAAGTCGAGCTTACGCAGCAATACTTTCATACCTTCAACATCAAGTCGCTCAGTATTGTTTGAGTTGTAGTCTTCAACCAATGACAGATCTTTCTCGCCTTCCTCGAAGTATTTTGAGTAGTTCAAGTCGCGGTTATCTGCCGGCACTCTGAAAAACTCGCCCTGCTCTTGGGCAACAAACATTTCTTCGCGGCTACAGAGTGCTTCGTATTGCTTCTCGCCGTGACGCGTACCAATCACATTGACCGGATGATCTGGCTTACCCATGATTTCAAGCAGTGCTGTCACGAGCGTATGGATGGTTGCTGCAGGTGCTTTTTGTACGAAAATGTCGCCATTAACACCATTGGTAAATGCATGAAGCACCAAGTCTACAGCGTCGTCCAACGTCATCATGAAACGGGTCATCGATGGGTCGGTGATAGTGATCGCATCACCCTGTACGATTTGTCGGATAAATAGCGGAATAACTGAACCACGGGATGCCATAACGTTGCCATAGCGGGTACAGCAAATCGTTGTATTTGTTGTGTCTAGCTGTCTGCTCTTGGCGACTATTACCTTTTCCATCATCGCTTTGGAAATTCCCATAGCATTGATTGGATAAACGGCTTTGTCTGTACTCAGGCATACAACGCGTTCAACATTAAAGTTGATCGCTGCCTCTAGAACGTTTTCTGTCCCCAGAACATTCGTTTTGACTGCTTCTAATGGATAAAACTCACAAGAAGGAACTTGCTTGAGCGCAGCAGCATGATAAACGTAGTCTACGCCGCGCATAGAGTTCGCTACGCTTTGGTAATCTCGAACGTCGCCCAAGTAAAACTTCAACTTTTCTGAGTTGAACTTCTTGCGCATATCGTCTTGCTTCTTCTCATCTCGAGAAAAAATGCGGATCTCTTTGATATCGGTGTCTAAAAATCTCTTCAGCACTGCATTTCCGAAAGAGCCTGTACCACCCGTAATTAGTAAAATTTTATCTTTGAACATAGTTCTCTTTTCGACCAGTTTGTGCAAGCAACCATCTCAGGGGTACTACCCAACATTTATACTATGAGCCTGATAAAGCGAAGCCTACTTTTTATGCTTTTTTGAAATAAGTCCGAGGGAGCGTCAGTATACCACGATGTAAGCCTTTCTCGAACTAGGATGAAGAACGACAGTGAAACGATCTTAACGTTTATTATCACTTACTGATAAATACCTCGGTAACCAGAAGGAAAGGAAAATAGCCTTTCTTCCACTGAGCGGGAGTGCGCACTGTCAGACGGCATTCTCTCACGAGACTGTATTACGGCGTTTGTATCCAAACGACTAGGAAAAAACGGTAAGAGCTCGGAACTGATTCACAGCAGCCAAGCTCTCTATAGCTTTCAGTCGCTTTTCAATGGTTAAGGCTTGCGCACTACAGACAAGCTTCTTGGACAAAGTCGACTGAATCTACATACATGCCGTAGGCAAAGTTTAGATGATTGCAGGCTATGCCTATCTCGCCATCAGCATTGTTAACATTGATGTTGAAAAGAAACGTTTTAATGCCATTTTCCTTCAACTCGAGCATCTCGTTGATGTTTGATTTTATATCAGTGGTACTTAGGGCTAAATGCTTCACGCCAAGGCTTTTTAAACGCTCTACGTCTTTATTTAAATGTAGGTATGTAACCCATGAAGGCATAGGTGAAAAAATACCCAACTCTGTTGCTTCCTCTAACGCTTCAACTGTGAACAACTCCATGACTAGTCGGTCCTTAAACTCAAAGACTTCAAGTACCTTTTTCGGAGAGTTTACTTTGTCGGTAACCAGAAACGCATCTGGATGAGATTCAAACCAAGTGTTCAAGTCTTCTAAAGATAGGGGCGTATATTTTCCGTGCATTTTCTTAGACATAAAGTCGTCATAGCGTGGAGGAATGTCTCCGCTATAATCAACTTTCTTAGCCCACTCTTTCCACTCATGGGCAGCTACTAGCCTATGGTCGCTCGTCTCCAATAGATCGATTTCAAAATACCTTAAGCCCTGTCGATACGACTCATTGAGCGCTTCCATAGAGTTTGTATAGTGGTGTCCGTCAATGCCACCACCGGCATGCGCTATATACCTCTCCATCTCCGGTATTTTTTCAAGATAGCTTGGCGCCTTAATATTTGCGGTTGGATCAACAAGTTCGAAGAAGACAACAGAGACCTTGTCGCTATTTCTGTATCCAGAATCTACTTTTTCTCTTAGGTCTTTGAAATAAGATCTTATAGGATCATACCACTTCCTATCATGATCAAACTTATTCTTCTTTGCTACATCACGTGTTAGAAACAAATCATTATCAATATCATTTTTGTGAACAGTCGTGCTCAAAGAATAGTGACTCTGGCTTGATGTTGGTATCTTGATCACTTCTATATTATAAAAGCGCTCTATTTGTTCTTTTACTTCTTCTTTATTATGGAAAGGTAAATATATTTCATCCTCTAAGTAAACCAGAGAATGGGCAGGAACGTTACTCAACATCCAGCGCTGCTGACTAGAAAGCAATCCCTCAACACCTAGCTCCTCTTTAATTGAAGCTAACTTTTTAGCATCAGCTGCTCCCAACAGCGACTGCTCTACCTGGCTGAATGTAAGAGAATTCTTATCTTCCTCTTTGAAAACATTGACTTCATTACTTAGCTTTCCGAAAGCAAAACAAAAGCCCTCTGTTCTTACTTCATCATCAAATGTATTATTCAAAACGTCACAATGATCATAAATGACGAATGCATCTTCATCACGGAATTCCGTAACTGCTCTTAGCAGGCTGCTTTCATCATCTTTATAATATGGAATTATTTCGAAGTTTTCCGAGATAGATAGAAGCACTGGCGCCTTAAAGACCTTACTCCCTATCTCAACAATTCCATTATCAAAATTAACGCTTTCTCCTTTTGAGATATTAGGAAAATCCCAAAGTGACATGAATAATGCCTTGTTGTTTTGCAGCACTACTTCTATGTTTTTATCCTGTGCTAATGATGGCACGTCTTTTTGAAGATCAACACCTAAGCCGATCTTTTCATTAAATCCTAACGTTGACATGACGGTTGACGCTATGTCTAACTGTGAACCAGAATTTTCGTTATTTGATACCTCAGTGCCTTGAGGATAATTGATGAAAAACAGCTGTCTACGTTGTTCCGTTTCCCACAACGCTTTTGCCGCCGTCCCCATGCCGAAATGATCAGAAGCAACAACAATGATTGTGTCGTCAAAACGTGCTTCACTGCGAATCTCGCTAATAAAGTTAGCAATGAGTGAACTAGAGCATGATGCTGCTTTGACTATCGGTGGAACATCTACTGAATATTCATTAGTAGAGCAGGTTGATGACACGTAACCATCTGGAAAATGCGAATCGATTGTAGCAATAAAGTACCCAAATTTACTGTCAGGATTGATTTCCCGTATATTGGTTAACGCATCATTTAAAAGTGTGTCGTCGTAAACCCCCCAATAGTGAGACGCAGCTTCCGGGTACTTGTCCTTCAGATACTTGCTACCCAGCAAATTCTTGAAACCGTGCTGGCTGTAGAATGCACGAATGCCAGAAAAGTCTAAGCTTGAGTTCTGTAAAAATGTCAGGTCATAGCCATAGTCAGATAGAATATCACCTAGACAGTTCGCACCTGGGTAAAACTCTTCAACGCTTCCTAGTGTGTTGCCACCAGATGGATGAGTAAGAGGAATGCCGCATAAAGACGAGACCATACCAGCAATCGTCCAGCTACCGCCTTCTATTTGCCTCACATTGTCGAAGCTTACGCTATTATCTTCCCAGGACTTAAGTTCACGAAAATAGTCGACATATCGAGGGTCGTCTAAGTACGTGCCTTCGAGACTCTCGGCAAAGATGAAAATGACATTTTTACTTTCTCCCTGTGGGTGTCCCTTCGCATTAGATGCCTTATTGGATAGCTCTTTACTTAGCGTTATCTGATTTGTTGATACATTGAAAAAAGAATAGGTTTCCCAAACAAAAGGAGATAGTGATAATGTTGCTAAAAATAAAATTAAAAAATATCTTTTGCTTGCTGATCGATTAACACCGAAATTAGATATCACTTTCCTCAGTACAAATATAAACAATGACACTAAAATCAAGAAAGTGAGATAGAAAATTGCTGACTCTACAATAATATCGATGCCATTAACCTCATCAAAATATAGGGCATTATATATAAGTGCACTATTTGATGGATGTCCAAGCATGTAAATCGACGTGAGGTCCACTGCATATAGTGAAAATGAAAATAAAACAATCAGTCCTAAACTTTTCGACTGCCCACTTTTCAACAACGCATAAAGTAGAGACAATACGACAATCGAAATTGACATCAATACAAACATTATTTGATAATTCCTCGCCAAATATCAGTGCTCATGCTCAGCAACATACCGACAATACTCATAAAAATTCTGCTAACGGTTCTTCGCGAATATTCGAAAGACACCTTAGATAATCCGAAGCAGGGTTACTTTGTTCAGTAACTCTTATAGAACAAGATAACGTTAGGAGAGCACTAACCGTTCAAACACCTAACAAAAATGCGTTACATCACCACGTCGCGCCAAAATTTAGTCGGACTTTCAACTTCATCTATCATCGAGCCCTTTCCTTCAAACCTAGCGACGGCTCGCGCAATCGATAATGGGGAAGTGGGATCAAATGTTTCTACTGGTTCGCATACATCCCGGACGTAATCTAACTCTGATGCAAGTATGGCTTTATCCATCCGGCTTGCTTCAATCAGAGGAAGTCCAAAAGATTCAGTAAATGACGGAAATATCAGAGCTTTACATCTTTCGAGGGTAGCCATTGTCTGTTGATACTCACAACTTCCCAAGTTATCAATATCGATGCCTTCACTCTGAAGCTGCTTGATTCTATTGACTACAACTGCATGCCCGTCTGCGACCGTCAACAGCAACTTGGGTGTTCTGCCAAACTTAGTCTGGAGCAATTGCCATGCAATCAGAAGATTCTCATGATTCTTATGCGTATCACCGCTAGAAATATAAAAATAGAAGTCGTCTGCCTCAAGGCTAGGTTTTACAGCTACATTTTCAAACTTGAAGAAGGGACTAATCTTGACACGAGTTGTGCTTCGATTACCCAGAAATAGATCAAGATGGCGCGCCATTGACTGGGTTTGAACCAAGAATTCACTCACTTTCCAAGCAAATTTGCGCAGTATTATTGATTCAATACCCAACCGACACTTTACGAAGATTGGGTGCGAACCAATATGCTCCCTATCAACAAGGAGTCTGTTCTGTAGGAAAACTTTTACTGTTCCTTTGACATTCAGAATCGGAGGCAAATTATGAAAACAAAGCGTAACTGTGTCGTCGCCAGAGACCGCTTGCAACTTCCTCTCAGCCTTCCAGCGACCACTCATCGAACTGCTGAAAAAATGACATTTATGATCACTCAGAATGTCGGTTACTTGGTTGCGTGCTCTTTCGTCGAGGATAAATTCGACATCTAGCTCTGGGAGTACGTCAACAATCAAACTTTTGAGTAGTGTTAAGCCACCACCAGTATGAACATTCGGTGCAAAAAAAATTACTTTTCTATTGGACATTTACTACTTAACTCTAGACGTGCCAGTTGGCTCAAGTTCTGCTCTGCGATTCGTAAATATATAGGCTCTAACAAAAGCAAAATTCACAAAGAACAAAACTGACTCAACTAATACCTTAGCAACAACTTCACTACCACCAAACTGTGATGTAAGTCCGATTTGTAACCAAGAAGATACTAAGCCCATACCATAAACATATAGAACGAATGCCGTTAACTTCTTGTAACTCGCCTTTGTCTTGAACACCACTTTGTTTAATAGAAAGAATTGTACGCCAATTGATGCCGTTCTCGCAGCAAAGTTTGACGGTGTCACTGACAAACCGAGGTTTATAGCAATCAGGAATACAAAAAAGTCAGTCAATGCTGTGAGTATTGATGAGAATGTGTATCTAATTAGTACAAAGTATATTCTAAAGGAATCGACTAAAGGTCGAAATGAAGTGGCTGCATTGTTCTCTATATAAATGGTACTTATCGGAATTTCACATATGTCACCAGGAGCATATTTCCTGCAAGCTAGTGCGAGTTGTTCTGTCTCAAATTCAAATCGATTTGACTTGATAGACAAACACTCTCTCATAAACTCTCTTGTTACTCCCCTCAGCCCAGTCTGTGTATCCTTGTATTTGTAGCCTAATGCGAAGGAATATACGACTCTGGATATATTGTTACCAATATAGCTTTTTAACGGTATGTCTTTGCTAAAGCTGCGATAGCCCAGAACAAATGACTCTGGATTCTCGCCCATTTTTTCTACCAGACGCATACAATCGTTGATCGTATGCTGACCATCAGCATCTAACGTTACTACCGACTTTACTAAAGGTAACTTTGTCAGCACATGGTTGAATGCCGTTTTCAACGCAGCTCCCTTGCCAAAGTTGATTGCATGCTCGAGTATTACTACGTCATCTGATGCTAAATCATGGATGCTATCGAATACTGCAGAAGACTGCTCCGAGCTCCCATCATTGACGATAATCACTGGGGCTTTTGTTTTAGTCCTGATTTCCTTCACCAATGACAGCAGGTTACTACAAGGATTAAATGCAGGAATTACGAACGCATAGTTTGTATCTTCCATTTAAGACTCATTGGGTTGTGCAAAATAAATTAACCAGTCTTCTCGACCTACAACCTTGAGGAGACCACTTTTTTCACCTGATTGTACTATTTCCCACCCTGCATTCGGCGTGTCTTTCGTCCATGGACCGAATACAAAGTAGCGACCACCCTTACAGGTATGATGAAAATGTGACTCGAATCGCTGAGCGAACCAAGCTCTTTCAATAATACGGTCGCGGTGTTTATTGAGCTTAAAGTTGTATGGGAGCATGAGCCTATTTGTATAAACTAGCACACACTCTTCAGTATTTTCTAACAGGTCATCCAGCTTAGTCGCTATATCTACATTATCGATTCTTATTTGCTGTTCAACTTGTTTTCTCATTGCTACATTTTTTGAATCGAGATATAGGGTAATGCCAACTACAGAGATTATCACTGTGATTAAAAAGCTATTAGCCAACACTTTTACATTGAAAAAACGAGGAAGGTTTACATTCAGACTCTCGTATGTGGCACAATTCATCTTCCTAAGAGGACTTTTATCATACAAGTAAGCCATGAGCTTATTAAGCTTCTGACCTAATAGTAGCGAAGCTAGAAGTATAAAAAAGGATTTAACCCAAAGTCCATTTCTGTAGTCATATGAAAAGCTAACAGTCCATACGCATATCCCAATCATAGAAAATAGAAATAGCAAGTATGATAACTTTTTCTTTTCCTTTGGCAGCTTCATCACAAACACCAATAGCGATGACAGAAGCATAACTATCGTTATATATCCTGCTTGAACATAATCAACTATGTATCGATGTCCATCTTGTATATAAATGAACTTTGACTCAATTAGCTTTGCATTCTCTAAAGCTATCACCGACCATGGTTGGCTAACCGTTTCGACACCGTCCTGAGAAGATAGTGAATATAAATACGATAAATTAGCTAATGGATTTGTATTGTGACCGAAAAAAACCACTAAAAAAGAAAGAAAGAAGGAAAAACATATAATAGTTAAAATGATTTTTTCTTTATTGGAAAAAATGCCTTTAGAGATTGTAAATATATACAATGAAGTAAAGAAACAAAAAGCCAATCCAGCCTGCTTAAATATAGAACTAATACCAGAAAAAACCACTGCAAGAATTAGGTACTGACGGCCTTTGTTCGAATCAATAGATGCATATATCAAGGTTAAAGTAACTATACCTAAAATGGCAACGGGAACATCCATATATCCGCTGATACTTTTATCCCACCAAATTAATGGTAGTGAGAAGAATATAGCTAGCAGATACGTGCTATCTCGCTTTTCCAAATAAAGTGTAAACAATAAAAACAGAAGGAAACCAGGAAAAATGAACATTAGTAGCTTTGCCGTCCACCATATCTCTGATGTACCTTGTATTTGATAGAAAAGACTCCACATCGCGGGAGCTGCAACTGGATATGCCGTCCCTGCTGGTTGCCAGTCCCCTCTGAACATATCAAGCGCCCACTGGTTCCAAGAGACGATGGCATCCCACTCTATGAAGATCAAACCAATATTATGTTTAAGCGGTAACAGGGTAAGTAAACTCAACAATATTATGGGTATATAGCTATAATTTTTTTGAGAATACTGTACTATAGTCTGTCTATTTAAATGCCGTAGAATAAAATAGAAAATAAAGACTAATATTATTAAAAATATGAGACCGGATAGCAAAAAGACAGTGTTATTCATTCCTTGTAATTCTAATGAGTAATCAAAAAGAAACACTAGCCATATATATACTAAAGAAAATGAAAATGCACCACTCACATTTATTGATATCTCATCTTGCCTCCTAAGCATTGTAAATAACAATTGTGGCAAAACAAAGATAAATATACATCCTGTAATAAATCTTGTTAACTCCATTTAGATACCTATTACTCTTATGTTACAACATTGATATTGTGGACTTATAAAGTAATCCCGTACTCACCAAGTACGTAGCGACGGCTCTAACTTTTGGGTTGCTAAATATAAGTGAGATTAAAAATGGAATTAAGATAACCTCAAAGACCATAAATAGTTGCCCAATCCTGATGGAAAGTATATAGAAACTAGATAGAGCGAACGATAGCGCGATACCAAACACATACACTTTAGCTATCAGAGAGTAAAACTGATTCTTTGAAAAATCATCCCAAAAGTGAAATATCAAATAGCACAAAACTAGATATTTGATATTTCTAGCAGTATCAATTGTAATATCTAAACTATAAACACTCAAATAGTAAGACATCAATTTTTCTGGAATATACGATTTAATAAATTCAACTTGGAATATAAAATCAACACCAATTGTATATCCATAGACGATCGAGAAAAGTAGAAAGACAATGAAAAACCAACGTCTATTTATGAACTTCAGCGGGAGTATTAATATAGAAAGGATAGTAGATGAGTGGAATAGAGCAGGAGTAAAAAAAAGAAAAGCACTTTTTGAAGATCGAGAATACAAATAGCACGCTAATACTATTAGGCAGGTTGCAGTACCTTGTCTAATTTGGATTAGCTCATTAAAAATAAAGAATGTTGAAAAGTATACCATTAAGTACTGAAGGTAGCGATCTTCATCTTTAGCAAAGATATACCAATATACACTACTGATCAAAATTGCAGTTAACGTATAGAAAAGCTTACCACTATCTGTAATCAGTGTGCCAATGTAAGAGTAGATGATAAATCCAGCTTCGAATGAGTACTTATTTTTAGCTTCACCAACACCTGATTGATTATAGCTTTCTAAATTAGTGAAAAACTCAACATAAGCTTCAAAGTCAGTATTGAAATCCCTAAAATAAAAAAGGAATACGAATAGTATCGATATCACTCCGATATATACATATCGCTTTCTAATATTGGGTCTGGCAATGTCAATCGCCAACAGTAATGTGAGCAGAAAGCTTATAAATACATATGTTAATATCATTTCGTCTCCTTCTTATGAAGTAGACTCAGACAACATAACGTTGTAAATATCGAGAAGAGTATGATTTTGACCATAGTCTTAAAATCAACACTATGGTATTTATAGCTTGTTACATCCATGTAGAGTGCCATATTATTCACGGCAGAATATTTTTTGGCACAACCAAATTCAATCTTTCTGTTTTTACACATCCACCTATAGTCATATAGGTATGAGTAAAAAATGGTTATAAGTTCATCTCTGATCCGTTCGAATTTTTCCTCTTCAATATCTTTTATTCGCAACATGTAAGATAAACGGTCACCATCTGGTGCCCGATATATATCAAAGTCAATTTTTTTGTGATGATAATAATCGTAAGATCTAAATAGCTTTTCTTTCAAATTGCTATTTTCAATCAGTGCTTCATCAATATCGACCATTGCGAAAATGTTAGATGTCTTATCATTGTTATCTGCCTCATGATGGAAAAAGAAGTAGATATCCCCATATGTGCGATCTCCAATATAAAGACAGAAAGCGAAAATTAAAGCAAATAAAATTGAAAATATAGCGGTACTTCTTAGAACGCATTTCCATTTCAGGTTTGGAATTTTAAAGTCCATTTTAAACCCTATTGATTCAGCAATACTTCTCTCTATATATGTTTATTGGCATTACTTCAGTATCACCCTTTGTTACTCGTATAATGTAATCACAAATCGACAAAGTTGATTCTCTATGCGCTATCATTATTAACGTCTTATCACCTTTATAGGTTGACAATGACTTTATTACATTTTCTTCCGTTTGTTTATCTAGAGCACTTGTGGCTTCATCTAAAATCAACACATCAGGGTTATTAAACAGCGAACGCGCTATCCCAACTCTTTGACGTTGACCACCAGATAGCTTACCACCACCTTCACCTACGTTCGTTTCGATACCTTTTTCTAACGCATCTACCGTAGCCGTCAGTGAAACTTTCTGTAACAGTTCATCGATGCTGACTTCTTTGTTAGATTGACGATAAAATTCAATGTTATCTTTGATTGTTCCGTCGATAAGATAGGTTTCCTGGGGCACATAGCCTATATGTTCCCAGTAGCTTTTCTTTGAAAACTGTAGTGGTTCGCCATTGACCAATATTTCCCCCTCTTTCGGCTCTATTAAGCCTAGAAGAAGATTAATTAGCGTACTCTTTCCAGCCCCAGTTTCACCAACGACACCAACCACATCCCCTTTCCTTATGGTGATATTAAGGTTGTCAAACACACTCCTAATATCGTCATATCCGTAACATACGTTGTGAAATGTGATTTCTTGGATATCAGTGAATTTGTCCGTCACCGGCTGAGTTTGCGCTTGCGCATCAGTCTCATTGTCACCCAGAGCTTCGAGGTAGTTTTCTACGGATGGCTTTGCGTAAGATATTGCTTGAACGTGTGCAACAACCTTACTCGCCGAAGGCAACACTTTGATTAACGTTGCCAAGAATATACCTAGTTCGATAAGGGTTTGTTGAATGCTGTTCCCTGATGAATATGAAAAGAACGCAATCAGAAATACACAAAGTATGGAGACAACTTCAAGGAAGAACTTAGGTAACGAGTTGTAAAATAGAGCCGTAGAAATTGATCGTGCACTTTCACTACTGTGACTCGAAAAGGCATCGTTAATTTCTTTTCGGCGACCATAGATCAGTACTTCTCTGATACTGGAAAACACTTGCTGTGTGGTTTTCACTATCGAACCATCTGCAGCAATCTGGTACTTCGCTTGTGTTTTGAGCCTCGGCGAATTGAATTTTGCTAGTGCTAAGCCCGAGAAGAAAAACATCATTGCCGATACCAATAAACCAAAAGGGTTCAGGTACAGGAGGAAGCAAAAGAGAAACAAGATGGGTATCAATTCAGAGAGCAATACAAGCACTGGCATGATAAATCTTGCCTCAACGGCATTGATCTCTGTTGTCAGGTTTCTTAGGTAGTCAGAGGTGTTATTTTGAACATGGTATCGATATGGCTTGTTCAAGTAAGAACTAAACAATAGCTTCTGGTACGCAGATTTTGCATAAGAAACAAATTGATAGGTTTTCTTGTATACGTAAAGACCCAGCGCATTTTTGGTCACAAAAATGCCAATAACAAGGAACATTAAAGCGAGCAAGGCTCGCTCATATGACAGGTCCTTGATACCAAATACCGTAGCCCACTGATTTACTTCTGCTGGTTCCAGTGCAACTTGCATCAGTGGAATTAGAGAGGCAATTGAAGCCACCTCTAATAACCCGACAAAGCCAACCAGAGGTATCAGTAGTAAAAACTTATACCGATCGGTTTTTGGCAACAAGAGTGCCATGCTTAGAAATTTCTTCAATCTCACACCCTATCAATTAATCAGATTGCTTGAATTAATTCAGCATTTCAGCTGTCTGTTTATTGATGTCGATTGAGATTTCTTTCGCTTTTGCTGAGAACTCTTGGTAGTCCTCAACGAGCGCACAGATTTGCTCCTTGATTGCCTCTACATTTCGAATATCTACTGATAAATGACCGTTCGATGTGAGCAGCTCAGAGAGTTCATCGCTGTTAGTCAAACCCAGTATCGGGTTACCAATATTCATATAATCGTAGGTTTTATATGGAATCGTTGTTTGGCTGCGATCATCAGCATGCTGAACAAGCAATGAAATCTTCTTAGAAGACGCAAACTTGATTGCTTCTTGTCGTGGTTTTATTGGCAATTGCGATACGTATTCACGTTTCAGGTGGTGCTCGCGCATCTCGCCGTAGATGTCACCTAGGTTTACGATCTTAACAGCATTCTCACCAATTTTGCCTTCTTCAATCAGTTGGTCAATGGCATCAATCAGCGTGTATAGATTTCGAGTTGTGTACAGTGTACCCAGATGAATGATTTCCAAAGCTGTTTCACTGTCACGCTCAGCCTGCTCTTTAGCTTCGAAACGACGAGACCCCGGATAGATTGCGCTAATTTTGTGTGCAAACGTAGGGTTGTTTTCTTTTGCTTCTTTCGCGGCACTCTTGGTAACAAACACTAATTTGTCAGCATATTTAGCAAGCAAATGCTCAATTTTACCCAAAAGGCTACGGGAGTTCTTATTTCGCCCGATGTCTTTCCCTGTCAGCGGATCCTGCAGTTCACATATCAGGCGACCACCAGTAAGAAATTTAAGCAAGAATCCAGTAAAATGCGCGCATGCCGGACCACCTGTAGTGAATACTTCTTTGCATCTGTATGCTAATTTGAGAGAGAAAGAACATGCAAATGAACTCACTGCCCAAGACCACTTTCCGCCACCAAGACCAGATGTAAGAACTTTTTGCAAAAGATCCAACGCAACCCCGATAGTGATAATGAAAGGGAACGTGAGGATCAGTTTTAAGTAGGGAATCGGCATTCCCTCATTCTTAAGGTGGTTCACTTCAATTTTGACGTCGTACCAAGATAGCGATGGCACTCTAAAGTGTTTAACGCCTGGCGTTTCACACTTCTTAGACATCAGTGAAGAGACAAGGATCACTTTGCGGTCGAGTTGTTTCAATGCTTCAATTTTGTCGTCGGCCCACTCTGCCGGACAACAGCCCATCACACCATAGAAATATGATATGAAGAGCAATGGATTAGTTTCTTTCATCACTAAAATCTTCTTTAAACTTGTTAGATGTGAATGCCTGCTTTCGCTAGTAGGTTTAGAATCTTTCCGCCTAGTGCATGGAGTTTCGGATAACGATTAGTGATTTTTCGAACGATGCCGATCTTACGAACGCCAGCACCTATCACTACTCCCTTTTGCATTTTCACATCCATATCTTTACAAAGCTTAAATCCATTTTTTGTATAGTACTGAAGTGCAATGTCAAAACGGTTAAGTGCGGTTTGGCTAGAAGAAATCGCTGCGCTGTCCATGCCCAGTTTTTTGCCGTACTTAGGGAGGCTACCCCAGCAACTTTCATCATCCGCTGGGTGTGGAGGTACGTAAGTCGCAAGGCCAAGTTTTTTCTGGATCATGTAGGAGAAGTGAATGTCCTCTCCAGCGATCTTGCTTGCATCAGTTGGTGGTAGTTCACTCCAAAATGCAGCCAACCACTCTCGTTTGAAAAACCATGCGTGGCCAACAATATCAACTTGCTCTACGCCTTCGTTTGTATCACCCCACCCGAACGCTTCAAAGGGATGATAACGTTTAGTGCTTAAGAATCTTAAGCCTCTTGTGCCTAGCAAACCTTCATGGGTTTCCATCGTTTTCAAACAATTCTCAAACCATTTCGGCCCAGGGATGGTGTCATCATCAAAGACGCAGATATATTCTGCATCAATATTCAATGCGTAGGCGAATCTAGCCCATACTCCTAGATTTTCAGAGCACTCTGCATGAATAAAACGAGACTTCAGGTGATCGGGTATAATTTCACCTTTGTTTTGCCACAGATAGATATTTTCAGCCTTTACTGTTTGAGAATCAATTGCATCTAATTGCAGTTCTAAGTACTTCGTTCTTTTGTAGGCATTCAGTACAACCGCAATCTTTGGCTGAGCCACATTTACCATTTTATATTATACCCCTTGAACATTTTGTTCTTGATTCTCTTCACAATGGATTGATTTCCATCGTGATAACAACGCGTATTGCTATCAAGCGAAAGTAAGTTATTAATCGATGTTCCGATATCGATGAAGGTTATATCTTCACGAGTTTTTGCTAGCTCACAGCCAACAATATTGCTGAGAGAAGACGCCGAAGACAGAACGAGTGAACCTGGCTCAATGTCTTTGAGCGCATTTAGGACCAGCTCTTTGACATCAGCATACGTTGCAAAGAAGTTGTCAGGTATGCTGATGACGGTGCCACTAGCGAGCTCTCCAATGAGTTGGGCTCTGTAATTTGCGATAACATAGATCTTTTCATAGTTGCCCAACAAGGGGACCACTTCAGATTTATATCTCGCGTAGTTTGAATTCAGAAAGAGGTCTGCAAAACTGATTTCAGGGGTGATTCCACCATTTAGACGAACGAATAGCTCTCGGTCAATTACCGCGTCATTGTGGCTAGAGGGCACACCTTTCATGAAGCCGCTCTTTCGAAATGCTGCTGACTCGAGCAAGTCTTGTCGCACCTTTTGATCAGACCTAGGATCAAATTTCTTCTTATCAAAATCCGGGAATTTGTTATCAAACACCCGACCTCTGAATACTGTCTTACCCTGATTAATTTCTAGAAATCGATTTCTAATAATTTCCGTTTCGCCATCACTAAAACGCACAAAATAAAAGGGCGTTTTATTTCTAAGCTTAGAAATCACTTCATCCAATTGTTGAGTTGCATCAGGCACGATAGCACTATTCAATTGCTGTCTCCGGTGCTATTTTCAGTTCAAACTCTTCTTCCAGTGCAGAGAGCTCTTTGAGCCAATTTTTGTTGGCGCTTTCGCCCATCTCATCTATCAAAAGATGCGGAAACCCCATGTTAACCGAATATGTGTTATTTACTTTCCGGTCCCCAATCAAATAAAACGTATTATCTACGTTTGTTTGAGTGGTGCCTGAGTTCGTGGTATCTGTCCTCGCATTTCTATATCTTGCTAGATTGTAGATGGCCGGGTTAAGGCAACGCTTGGATGGCTCGTTTGATACGTTTAGTTCTGGAAAGTCTGACGTTTGACTGAGATTGCTATCATAGGAATCTACAAGATCTATTTTGACGTTATTGTTCACGGATAGGTGATGAAGCAAGCTATTGAGCAATACAGTGTCAATACGGCCAACCAAAGGTTGGTTGTCAAAGCTGGTATAAACGTAGTCATCCGGTAGACTGCCGCTCTTCAATAACACATCCAGTGCAGTTTGCTGCTTCAGGGCGCCAGAGTAAGTCAACAATGAAACCTTGTCGCTCTTGACCAACGATTCGAAAGTGGTTGCGGTATCTGCACCTTCTTCCGCGTAAACGACAATGTTCTGGCATTCATCACCCAACGCTTTTTCAGCGCTGCTTACCAGCATTTGCCAGTATTGCTTCTTGTCAGAATGAGTCACAATAACAAAGCAGTAACTTACTGGGTTTATCGCACTTCCTTTGTGATCCGAGAGAAAGTCGCCGTCATCTATAAATCGAACATTTTCACGCAAGCCTTTAGATATAGCGTACCCTTTTAAAACGGCGCCTCTGTGACTCAATTGTGATAGCGTTGGTTTGAAATTAAACGACGTTGGCACGTTAAAGGTGTTCTCACCGGTAGTGTTAGGTCGTTTAATGGCATTCTTGACTCTAAGGCCCAGGCCAAAGACTTTGTTGTAAAAGATTGTACCGGTACATAGCGAGGTTAGCCTCGTAACGATACCGTCTACCTGCTTCAAGATACCAATGCGAGCTGTATTGACGCTATCACCTAACCGCGTTTTCTTAATGAAAAGTGGAAAAGTATCTTCCACTTTTTCTGGTGATGTTTCTATATAGTTCGCTATGGATGTCAGATAGAATGCTGGGAGTTGTGCTAATGCTGATAGTTTTGAGCAGGATGTCAGCACCCAATTTTCACTGTACCCATAATCTACAAGGTCAGCATACTGAAAATAGATATACTCTTTCGGCAATGAAGCATCTATCAAAACAGGTTTATCAAACTCTGCCTTCCAGTTAGTCATGAATACCAGCTCATCACCTGACGCATCACTGGCTAGGTCATTGATAACTCTTGCCCTTGAAGATAAAGCGTTATAGTTCTCAAAGAGTTGATTCTGGTTTTCAGCACTGAACTTTTCACTTTTTAGCAGCTCATCCAGTGACGAATCGGCCTGACAGTCGGAAAGATGAAGACGCTTCAGATCCTTTCCATACACTTTTTTTATCAGCTCTTCGCTTGTGACTGCGGAGCTATGTGCATAAACGTGAATTGGAAGAGAAGGTGGTAAAACACGCTGAATTGCGATAAATCCTTTCCAAAATTGACTCAGACCTTCTTTGTCTTTATCAAAAACGTCACCTGAAATGCAGAGGTTTATACCACTCATCAAAGTTCTCTTTTGCTTATTTTGTTTATAGCTTTAGTCGGGCAACTATTTTCTCGCATGCCTTGCCATCACCATAAGGGTTATGCGATTTGCTCATGCGCTCATATGCTCCGTCGCTCGTCAGCAGCAGTGACATTTCAGTGACTATTTTTTCGACACTGGTTCCAACCAGTTTGACCGTCCCTGCTTCTACTGCCTCAGGGCGCTCCGTTGTGTCTCTCATAACAAGCACCGGCTTACCTAGCGAAGGGGCCTCTTCTTGAATGCCGCCTGAATCAGTCAGAATGACGTGGGAACGGTTCATCAAGTACACAAAAGGAAGATATTGTTGTGGCTCAATCAAATGAATGTTGTTGATGTTCGCCAGAATACGATTTACTGGCTCACTCACATTCGGATTCAAATGGACTGGGTAAACAATCTGTACGTCAGGGTGCTGGCTCGCTATTTCAGCGAGTGCTTTACAGATATTTTCAAAACCTTCGCCAAAGTTTTCCCTTCTGTGACCAGTCACAAGGACGAGCTTTTTATCGCTGTCTAAATAAGGGAATGCAGAACTCAACGCTGCCGACATGTCACTGTCGTTATTAATTTTTTCATTCACCCATAGCAAGGCATCAATTACCGTATTACCGGTAATTGATATATCTGAAGCGGAGATATTTTCTTTGATAAGGTTATCGCTAGATGACTTTGTTGGTGCGAAGTGCACAGATGCCAGTGCACCCGTTAATTTACGGTTCGCTTCTTCTGGCCAAGGCGAGTAAATGTTCCCTGTCCTTAAACCCGCTTCAACATGACCAACACAAATTTTTTCGTAGTATGCAGCCAAAGAAACAGCAAGCGTCGTCGCCGTGTCTCCATGTACTAATACAATATCAGGCTTAAAATCTTCGAAAACGTCTTTCATTTTAAGCAAAATGTTCGACGTTACTTCATTCAGGCTCTGCCCAGGCTTCATGATGTTAAGATCGTAGTCCGGTTTGATTTCGAACAGTTCAAGCACTTGATCCAACATCTCTCGGTGTTGAGCGGTTACGCAGACTTTCGCCTCTAGCTCGGTATCTTTGTTCAATAAGTGGACAAGAGGAGCCATTTTGATGGCTTCTGGCCGTGTACCAAATACGGTAAGTACCTTTTTCATTCTTTAATCCTTATTTACCTTCGATACGTGCTACTGCGCGTAGAAACCGATAATCGCATCGATGACTTTATCCTGATCTTGGCTTGTTAACCCATGATACAAAGGTAGGCGTATCAGCTTTTCACTTTCACTGGTGGTGAAACGGTCTTCCCCATTGAAGTGACCAAAGTTGACACCAGCACTGGATGAATGCAAAGGGATGTAGTGGAAGACTGCGTTAATGTCATTGTCTTTCAAATGACGGATTAGTTGTGTTCTTTCGTCAAAATCATTGGTCTTAATAAAGAACATATGTGCATTCTGCTCACAATCAGGACTGACAACTTGAAGCGTGAGGTTGCCTTCTTTGGCCAACACAGAAAGCTTTTCATTGTAGTAGTGCCAGCGGCTTAATCTTTCATCATTGATACGCTCAATTTGTTCTAATTGCCCCCACAGATATGCGGCTTGAAGATCAGACATTAGAAAACTGCTGCCTAGGTCTACCCAGCTATATTTGTCGACCATTCCGCGGAAAAAAAGCTTTCTATTCGTCCCTTTTTCACGGATTATCTCTGCACGCTCTGCAAACTGTTCATCATTAATGATTAACAGCCCACCTTCACCGCCACTGGTATAGTTTTTGGTTTCATGGAAACTAAATGCACCGATATGGCCAATGGCACCTAAAGGCTTTCCTTTATAACGAGACATTACACATTGAGCTGCGTCCTCAATAACGTAGAGTCCGTGTTTCTCAGCAATAGCCATCACTTTGTCCATATCACAGGATGTACCTGCATAGTGAACGGGAACGATCGCTTTCGTTTTCTCTGTGATTGCTGGTTCAATCAGATCTTCGTCAATGTTCATGGTGTCTTTTTTGACATCGACGAACACAATTTTAGCCCCGCGCAGCACAAACGCATTCGCGGTACTCACAAAGGTGTAGCTTGGCATGATGATCTCATCACCTGGCTGCACATCAATAAGTAGTGCCGCCATTTCCAACGCGTGAGTGCAAGAAGGTGTTAAAAGTGCTTTGCTACAACCTAGGTGTTGCTCAAACCATTCCTGACACAATTTAGAATAATGGCCATCTCCCGCCATTTTGCGATTCCGCATCGAATCAAGAACATAAGACTCTTCATTGCCTGTGTAGGTTGGTCGGAAAAATTCAATCATTTTCTATTTTACTCAAAAATTTAGGGACCAACTTTAGAAGGTCACGCTTGCGTTCTTTTAGGTAACGTGCAGGAACACCTACATACATGGACCAAGGCTGGGTATTTTTGTTCACCAGAGTCATCGAACCAATCGACCCGCCTTCTGCGACCACTGTACCGGGCAAGATTGTGGCATTTGCACCAACGATGACGTATTTTTCGAGCGTCACTGGTTCAAATATTTCGTCTTTAAATTCACGGGGGACAAGTGAGTTTGTCATCGTTTTCCCGCTGTAGTCATCAGACTGGGAAAATATCTTTACGCCATATGCCAAAGTCACAAAATCATCGAGAAACACACCGGGAGTGCCTCCTGCGATAAGGCACATCGGGGTTATGTGACAATATTTCCCTATGCTCACCTTTCCAGAAATAACACAGAAGTCATCGATTCTACTGTGATCGCCCAGTTCGATGCTGTCATGGTTATATATTGACGCAAGTTTACTGACTTTGACGTTGATGCCAAGAGACTTGAAGCCAAGGGAGTTCAGTTCTTCTTCTGTGTAATAGGCCATATCACTCACCAAATACTTCAGAGTAACGAATGTAGATACTGACCGTATCCGTTTTTACTGAGTTCGTTGGCTATCTGTCTTACTTCTTCTTTGCTCAGCCAACCATTTCTCAAGGCGATTTCTTCAAGACAAGCGATTTTAAAACCTTGCCTCTTTTCAATCGTTTCTACGAAGGTTGAAGCTTCCAATAGACTATCGTGGGTGCCAGTATCTAGCCATGCAAATCCACGCCCTAACAAATCAACAGACAACTCTCCGCGTTCTAGATAGGCTTGATTGACTGAAGTAATTTCCAGTTCACCGCGCGACGAAGGCTTGATAGTTTTGGCAATATCAACGACCTTGTTGTCGTAAAAATATAAGCCAGTGACTGCGAACTCTGACTTCGGCTGACTCGGTTTTTCTTCAATGGAGATCGCGTTATAGTTTTCATCAAACTCCACGACACCAAATCGTTCAGGGTCTTTGACTTTATAGCCAAAAACCTTTGCGCCATGTGTCAGATTTGCTGCGTTGATGAGTTTGGGAGAAAAGCCTTGTCCCCAAAATATGTTGTCTCCGAGCACGAGACATACGGAGTCATTTCCGACGAAATCTTCGGCAATGATGAAAGCCTGGGCCAAGCCGTCAGGCGAGGGCTGAACGGCATACTCTATGTTCACACCAAATTGAGTACCGTCTCTAAGCAAGCGCGTAAAACTCTCTTTATCTTCCGGAGTAGTGATTACGAGAATGTCCCTGATCCCCGCAAGCATTAGAACTGAGAGCGGATAATAGATCATTGGCTTATCGTAAACAGGGAGAAGCTGCTTGGAAATACCGCGTGTGATGGGATACAGCCGAGTGCCTGAACCACCAGCTAATATGATGCCTTTCATGGAAATTTTTAATCCTAGTTGCGGAGTTTAAGAGCTTGATAAGAGCTCTTCTTAGTGGTTCTGGCTACTGCCTAAACGTTCTAGGCTGTATGAGCGATCCAGAACTCGCGTCCACCACTCTTTGTTCTCTAAATACCAAATGACCGTTTTCTTTAATCCGGACTCGAATGTTTCCTCAGGCACCCATCCAAGTTCTTTTTCAATTTTTGATGCGTCAATCGCGTAACGCAGGTCATGCCCAGGTCGATCAGCGACATAGGTAATTAAATCCTCATAGCGCGCTACACCTTCTGGCTTAGATGGTTTCAACTCTTCAAGAAGTGAACAAATGGTCCGAACCACATCAATATTCGCTTTTTCGCTATGACCGCCAATGTTGTATGTTTCACCTATTTTACCCTCGGTGATCACTTTAAAAAGAGCTTTGGCATGATCTTCAACAAATAGCCAATCTCGAATTTGCATACCATCACCATAAACAGGTAAGGCTTTGCCATCCAAGGCATTCAGAATCATCAGAGGGATAAGCTTTTCTGGGAAGTGGTAAGGACCGTAGTTGTTTGAGCAGTTGGTCACGATAGTCGGCAAACCGTAAGTACGTAACCAAGCTCGAACCAAATGGTCACTTGAGGCTTTTGAAGCAGAATAGGGACTTGATGGTTCGTACGACGTTTCTTCAGTGAACAAATCTGTGGTGGCTTGAAGGTCACCATAAACTTCGTCGGTAGATATATGATGAAAGCGAAAACCTTCTTTCTTATCGCTGTCTAAGGTATGCCAGTACTGACGCGCAGCTTCTAGCATATTATAGGAGCCAATAATATTAGTTTCGATGAATGTTGCTGGACCATCAATCGAGCGGTCAACATGAGACTCTGCTGCTAGGTGCATTACTGCGTCAGGTTGATGTTGTGAAAATACGCGGTCTAACTCAGTACGATCACAGATATCAACTTGCTCAAATGCATGGCGCGCATTATCAGAAACCGAGGATAGCGACTCTAGGTTGCCAGCATAGGTAAGCTTATCTAAGTTAACAACGCTATCCTTCGTATTTTCAATAATATGCCTAACGACTGCGGAGCCAATGAAACCCGCACCACCTGTCACTAAAATCTTCATTGCTGATTCCAATATTTGTTTTTCTATACGCTACCGCCCTTGGGTGTCGGCCCCAAAACACGCGATGGTATCTATGTTTATTGTGATTACTTCTTACGAAGCGCTTTGTTTTCCGTTGACACTTCAACCTGAAAGCTAATCAGGTTGATCAACAAAATCGAACGCAATTCCCCGTCAGCCTCTTTATATATTGCCTCTGTCCCTTCAAACTGACCCGAAAGCACTTCTACTTCGTCACCGGGTTTAAACACTTCACACATTGCTTCACGCTGTTCATCGCTGTCTTCGTGAGACATTAGATCCGTGATGAGCTCTATAGGCACGACAGTTGGTATCGCGCCTTGTCGAACAAAGTCGACAACCCCACGAGTCGAACGTACTGTTGTGTAAGAGATTTTTTCAGCGTCAAAGGAAGCAAAAACGTAGTTGGGAAAGAGCGGCTCCAACTCGCTGGAACGCTTGCCTCTGCGGATTTTTTCTACAGTTACCTGTGGGTAGTAACAATCGACGCCTTGTCTTTTGAGGTGCTGCTCAGCGCGTTGTTGCTCGCTGCGTTTACAATAGAGCAGATACCATGGATTCATTTCTAGTCGTTCTCGCCGATTTACCGATTTATTGCTAGCCAATTTTGCATCATCTTTGCGACGCAACGCTTGAGTATATTAGGCTGGGCTTTGTGCAGCAAGCAGACAGCCTTTAACTGCTCAAATAGTCTGCACTGCTTCATAGTTTGGAACGCAGAGGTTGATTTTTCATCACGAAAAAAAACCGCCTATCCCGGCGGTTCTTCAGATGATGGTTTCGGTCGAATTAAGCGCTCAGTCTCTGGATGTCTAAACTGAAGCTGGTGAGACCAATCTCGCTAAGCGATACCCGTACACTCCCTCCGGAAAGGTCGATGGTTTGAAAACGCGTACTCGATGCGTCAATGCCTAACAAGTTATCGTTCTTTACAATCAATGCCTTACCAGAACCATCAACAACGGCGTTTAGGCCCGCTGACAGAACGTCCAGTTGGTCGTCTGCAGCGTTTAAAATGCCAAACATGGCCCGGATTGGGCTAGCATAGGTGGAGCGCTTTATGGCATGTTCAATTTGGTGGACAAGGTGAACAAAACCACGCTCGTCGGCATCTTGCGAACGGAGATACTCATTGAAAAAAGCACGGATCATCAGCGTTGTCGCCGTACCATTTTCTCCCGCAGAGGCACTGTCAACCATATAGAACGCCATCTGTCCGTCCATCATCCAGGTGTAATCAAGCACAACCGGGTTGGTGTCAGCAGATTGCAACGAATGATAGGACAGTCGCCAATCGCCTTGCTGGGAATCCTGTTCCGGCATCAAGCCTATTAATAGGTCTCTAGCATTACCAGGGTTATCCAATAGATCTTCCAGATGCCATTTCAGTTCTTCAGTCAGCGGTTGATCGCCATTTTGTGAGACCTTAAACCATTGCTGCGAAAAATCCGCATCGCTGTTCACACCTCCATCTGCATCTTCGAGTACAGAGATAATGGCAGATTTCACGATCATAATGTCTTCGATAGGCTTGATTAAAAAGTCTTTCACACCAAATCTCAGTGCCTGAGCAACATCTGACATACCACCAGTACCTGAAATAACAATCACTGGAAGCATTGGGTATTCCATACTGACTTCTTCGACGAACTCTAGTCCGGTCATCACCGGCATAGAGAGGTCGCTAAGTAACAAGTCAGGAATACCTTCTCTCAGTGCTTTTAATCCATCTAGTCCATTCCCGGCTTCTCTTACTACGCACCCTTCCTTACGAAGAAAACTACCAATGATGCGGCTGAACACGGGATCATCTTCAACAATGAGAACTTCTTTTCCTTCCAACACAATATGTTCTCCTGTTTTCTCTTGCCTTGCTGGTGTCTAATACGGGCGCTTTGCTATTACTAGGATAGTTTGAAAATCAGCACGAGGTTATCACTAGCCTGTATTAGACGACTCGAAAGTGGTTAACTTTCTGTATCCTGAAAAGAAAATAATTTGGATATTTTCTATCTTTCAGTACCGTCACACCACCTTTAGAGTCCCACATATTGACATGAGACAACGAAAAATGACCCATGTTAATTTGAAATAGCTAAAACAGTACTTTTTTGTTGAAGACCATCGCAAGACAGTGAAATCCTATGAAATTAGATGATTTAAATCTTTTCCGACTGATCGTCGAGAATGGAAGCTACACATCGGCATCAAAAAAGACGGGAATCCCTATTGCTACCCTAACCCGAAGAATTCAGGCGCTAGAAGAAGATCTGAAGATCAAACTCTTGCATCGTGATGCCAGAAAACTGTCACTGACGGAAGCCGGACAAAGTTTTTATGACCGGTGCTCGCCTTTATTGGAGCAATTGGTGGAAGCGACTGAAAACCTGTCTGAATATTGCCAGGGCACTTCCGGTACGATCCGGCTTGCTGCTCCTTCTAATATTGCGATGAAGCTACTGCAGCCCATGTTCAGCGCCTTTCTCGTCGCTTACCCAGACATTAGGATTGATCTGTCACTCTATAATGATGCCTCACCTTCCCTCTTGGATGATAAACATGCTTTTATCAAAATAGGGCCGCAACGCGACTCTTCGATGATCGCCAGAAAGCTTCACACGGTCAGAGATATTCTTGTTGCAAGCTCCAGTTACCTTTCAACAAATGCACCGCTGACGGAAGCCTGCGATCTGGAGAAACATCATCTTTTGAAAGGTTGGCCGCTCATGAGATGGCGGCTTTCCAACGATAAGGGCCAATATATCTGTGTCTCTCAGCAAGGGCGATTTGAGGCAACAGAGCTCAGTGTAGTAAGGGCTGCGGCAAAAGATGGGTTGGGTATCGCACTGATCCCCGATGTTTTGGTGCAAAGAGACATTCAAGAAGGTGAACTCGTCCAGATTTTGCCAGGCTGGACCACTGAACCTCGTGATATCTTCCTGATGTACCATGACAAAACACACCACCCGGCAAAGCTGCGTGCATTCATCGACTTTTCTCTCTCATATTTTCACTCAGAAAACATTGAAGAGTGAAGCTGATCACCAAGTGTCCCAGATTCGATAAGTGATTAAAAAACCACCATACTTTTGGTGGTTAAAACTTGCGAATGACGTCCCTCAGCACCTAATGTTATTAGTATGTAACAAAGCGATCGATCACGTATCGCTGTTGCGTATAAAACATTGCTGGTTACCGCTACAGGAAGGAGCGACCTATGATTTTGGGACATTTGCTCGGCCTTTATACCCATCCGAAAGAAGAATGGAAAAATATTGATGATCTCCACGAAGGGACGGCAAACAGTATGGGACACGCCGCCATTATGGCGCTCATCCCACCTATCTGCGCATATTATTCCAGTGTGCATATTGGCTGGCAAATCGGCGTCGGTGATCCGATTTTCCTCACTCAACAAAGTGCGATCATTATCGCCTGCGCGATGTATTTTGCACTCATCACGGGCGTGATGGCTCTTGCCTATCTCACCCTCTGGATGAGTCGAACGTTTGGTTCCACTCCAACATATACTCAAGCCCTGGAGCTTGCGGCTTATACGGCAACACCGATATTTATGGTAGGTCTGGCTGCTCTCTACCCCATAGTTTGGTTTGTCATGTTAGTAGGTCTGGCTGGTATCGCCTACTCAGTGTATTTGCTTTACACAGGGGTGCCGATAATTATGCATATCCCAGAAGAGCGGGGATTTATCTATGCAAGTTCAGTGGTAACGTGCGGTTTGGTGCTTTTGGTTGCGATCCTTGCCAGCACAGTCATCATGTGGAATGTCGGCTTCGGTCCTATGTTTGTCCAATGATTAAATTTGTGCAGTAATTTAAGACTAAAACTAATAAACGCGGCTTGATAGCCGCGTTTATTGTTGGAATAGCTAACCATCAAAGGAGCCAAAACTTAGCTCTCGTTGTAGATTTCGAGGTTAGCCAATTCTTGCTGCTGTTCACGGACCGCTTTAGAGTCGTCGTTACGGAGACTTTCCAGATAATCCAGATATTCCTGATTGATATCGCTAGTGACATACTCGCCACTGAACACCGAGCTTTCAAAGCGTTTCACATCAGGGTTACCGTCGCGCACCGCTTCTTCCAAATCGCTCAGGTCTTGGAAAATCAGGCCATCAGCACCAATAATTTGGCAGATTTCATCGACTTCGCGACCGTGTGCAATCAGTTCGTTCGCGCTCGGCATGTCGATACCGTAAACATTCGGGAAGCGGATCTCTGGTGCAGCTGACGCCATGTATACACGCTTCGCGCCGGCTTCTCTTGCCATTTCGATGATTTGTTCAGATGTGGTGCCGCGAACAATCGAGTCATCCACCAGCAGTACCGATTTGTCTTTAAACTCTGAGCGAATAGCATTGAGTTTACGACGTACTGACTTACGACGTTGCTGTTGACCCGGCATGATAAAGGTACGGCCAACATAACGGTTTTTCACGAATCCCTGGCGATATGGCTTCTCAAGTACCTGAGCGATTTCCAATGCAATATCACAGGAGGTTTCAGGAATCGGGATAACCACGTCAATATCCAAGTCTTCCCATTCACGACGGATTTTAGCACCGAGCTTTTGCCCCATGTTGATGCGTGCGCCGTAGACTGAAATCTTGTCGATGAATGAATCCGGACGCGCAAAGTAAACGAACTCAAAGATACAAGGAGACAATGCAGGGTTGTCAGCACATTGGCGGGTAAACAGACGACCGTCGAAGGTAATATAGATGGCTTCGCCCGGCGCTATATCACGCACAAAGTCAAAACCAACTGCATCCAGCGCCACAGACTCTGAAGCCACCATATACTCTTCACGACCATTGACTGTGCGCTTGCCCATACAAAGCGGGCGAATACCGTGTGGGTCACGGAAGGCAACCAGACCATGGCCAATAATCATTGCAACTACGGCGTAGCCACCGGTCACTTGCGAGTGAAGCTCACGAACTGCCTTGAACACATCTTCTTCTGTCAGTTCTTGAGACGCCACTTTGTCGATTTGGTGGGCAAGGACATTAAGAAGGACTTCTGAGTCAGAGGTGGTGTTGAGGTGGCGTCGGTCTTGAGCAAAAAGTGATTCACGAAGCTGATTGGCATTGGTTAGGTTACCGTTGTGAGCCAATGTGATGCCGTAAGGTGAGTTCACATAAAATGGCTGCGCTTCGGAAGCGCTGGAGCTACCCGCAGTTGGGTAACGGGCGTGGCCAATACCCACGGTTCCCTGCAGTCTTTGCATGTGCTTAAGTTGGAAAACATCTTTGACCAAGCCGTTCGCTTTTCTCAGGCGGAAGCGGTTATCGTCAATGGTGACAATCCCTGCCGCATCCTGACCTCGGTGCTGAAGTACTGTCAACGCATCGTAAATTGACTGATTAACCGGGGTCTCGCCCACGATCCCAACAATCCCACACATGTATGCTGTTCCTTGTAACGCGAAATTGAGCCCAGGGAACTTGTGGATTTGCCCGCGAACCTTGCCGCGGGAAAACCTTAGATCACCTTAGGCAGAAAGCTGGAGCTTTGCTCCAAATAATCGAAAAACCATTCAATCACTACCCCAAATTTAGGGATTAACTGCGATTGTTTCCACTCTGGAGAACTGGCAAAGCTGGTGAATGCATCGAGGAAAAACAGTAGTGCAGCGACAATCAGCACGCCACGAATACCCCCAAAAACAATCCCTAACACGCGATCTGTACCTGAAAGGCCAGTTTTTTGTACTAACTGTCCAATCACGTAGTTAACAACCGCACCAACAATCAGAGTGGCAATAAACAGCGCCGCTATTGCTGCGCCGTTTCGAATCATTTCGTCATGAATATTTGTAAAGTAAGCTGCCAGTTGCGGGTAAAAATCACTTGCGACAAAGAAGGCACCAAACCAAATCACCAGCGACAAGGCTTCTTTAACAAAACCGCGGACCAAGCTAATCAGAGCAGAAAAGCTGATCACGCCAATAATGATGTAATCTATCCAATTCATCTTTTAATCATCTGAGCGATTCGCGCGCATTTTAACAGAAAAAATGACGACGCAAACGTTTTCTTATGGGTTGAGTGGGTTAAATCTAAGCAGTTGACCTTTCAAGCCCGTCAAAGACTCTAAATCCGCAGTCATCGACTCTAACTTTTCTTTCGAGACATCAGGGCCTACTTCAACACGCGCTAATTCACCTTCTTTGATATCACGTGGCATAAGTTGCGCTGCATACCCTTTACTCCGAAGTGTTGCTACTAGGTTATGCGCATTTTCAATGTTACGAAACGTACCTAGACGAATAATCCATGCCGAGTCGGTATAGTTTTCTTTGGGCGCTGAAGCGACATTCGGTGCCGCCGGCGCGTCTATGGTGACGACGACAGGCTCTTCTGGCGGCATAAAGCTTTCAACTTCTTCGGGTGCCATGACAGGCTCGGTCAGCAAGGATTCATCCACTTCCTCGCGCAAAGGGATGGCTTGATAGCTTTCTTCATAATGTGCCTTTTCACCGTCAAACACATCGGGGAGGAAAATAACGCCTAGAGAGACAAGGATGAGCGTCCCGACCAATCGGTTTTGAAACTGGGTTGCCACAATTACTCCTGTTTTTGGAGGTGGTCGGCGATCTCACCGACTGTATGGAAAGAACCGAATACGATAAGGATATCCCCTTGCCAGTCGAGAGCAGCTCTCGCTTTGTCAAAAGCCAGTGCTGGTGTTGCGAAGCCTTGGACACCCTCTGGTAAGTATTCAGCGACCTGTTCCCAGCTCGCAGCGCGGGGACCAGTAAGTGAAGCTGGGTACCAATGGTCAATGACGGACTTCATTTCTTCGATGGTGGCGGCAATATCCTTATCATGGAGCATAGCAACGACAGCATGCACACAGGCGTTGGATGCCTCTTTCAATTCCCGAATTTGTTTCGCCAGATACGCAGCTGAATGTGGGTTGTGGGCAACATCCATCAAAATCAAAGGTGAATCAGAAACGCGCTCCATGCGTCCAGCCAGTTTTACTGACTTCAGACCATCAACGATGTGCTCGTCAGTGACTTCAAGCTCAGAAAGCCCTAATGCCATGAGTGCCGTTGCTGCATTCGGAAGTGGTAAGTTGGGAATCGGCAAATCACGCAAATCAAACGCGCCGCATTGCCAATGCCAGACATCACCTTCTTTTTCATAGTCAAATTGATACCCTACTTGATGCAGGTTCGCGCCAATATCATCAGCATGGGCAGCAACACTGGCTGGCGGTTCAGGTTGACCGCAAACCGCAGGTTTTCCGGCTCTGAAAATACCGGCTTTCTCGAAGCCAATCACTTCAATGTCATCACCGAGCCAATCGACATGATCGATAGCCAAGCTAGTGATCACCGATACATCATGATCAACGACATTGGTGGCATCCAAGCGACCACCTAAGCCGACTTCCAGTACCACCACATCAACTTGGTTATCAAGAAACAACCAAAGTGCTGCCAACGTGCCGAATTCAAAGAAACTCAGGCTGGTATCGCCACGCAGTGCTTCGATCGCGGCAAACGCTTCTGAATGCCTTTCATCATCCAACTCCAAGCCATTGATTCGAACACGCTCGTTATAACGCACCAGATGTGGGGAGCTGTATACGCCAACTTTGTAGCCAGCGTTGAGAAGAATGGTTTCGATAATGGCACAGGTGGAGCCTTTGCCATTGGTACCGGCTACCGTGATGACTGTCGGCGCTAGCTTGGTTAGGTTGCCGTTACTGGCAACCAGTGAAGCGCGGTCCAAACCTAAATCAATTGCGCTGGTGTGAAGAGATTCCAGATACTGCAACCATGCAGATAGCGGTGAATGAGCACCGGGCTTAATGAGTTCTGACATTTGTTATCTATTCAAATTTCCGATGCTTTAATCATATCAGCTAAAAGACAAAGAGCGCCATAAGGCGCTCTTTCGATGTGAGATTTGCTAGGCGAAGTTACTCTTTATCTTCTTCCACTGGCTCAGCTTCAATTACTTCACCTTCCAGCGGTTTGTCGACGGACACAACCAATGGAGATTCTTGGTTGGTCATTTTCGCCAGCATACCACCGATGCGCTGACGCATTTCGCGGCGATCAACAATCATGTCAATCGCACCGTGCTCCAACAGAAACTCGCTGCGCTGAAAACCTTCTGGCAGTTTCTCTCGCACGGTTTGTTCAATAACACGTTGGCCAGCAAAACCGATCAAAGCTTTTGGCTCACCGATGTTTACGTCACCCAGCATCGCAAAGCTTGCGGTGACACCACCGAAGGTTGGGTCAGTCAACACAGAAACAAAAGGCAAGCCTTTTGCTGACAGGCGCTCCAGCGCTGCACTGGTTTTCGCCATTTGCATGAGCGACATCAGCGCTTCTTGCATACGTGCACCGCCACTTGCAGAGAAACAAACCAAACCACAGTTATTTTCGATGGCTGCGTCTACCGCTTTCACGAAGCGCGCACCAACAACCGCACCCATTGAGCCGCCCATAAAAGCAAATTCAAAAGAGGCCGCAACTACTGGCATACCCAGTAGTTCACCTTTCATGACGATAAGTGCATCTTTCTCGCCACTCGACTTCTGCGCTGCAGAGATACGATCTTTGTACTTTTTCGAGTCACGGAACTTGAGCAGATCTTTCGGCTCCAACTCATCACCGATTTCTACACGGTTACCTTCATCAAGGAAGGTTTCCAGGCGCTTGCGCGCGCTCATACGCATGTGATGGTCACATTTCGGACACACGTGCAGGTTACGCTCAAGTTCTGCGTGGTACAGCACCTGTTCGCAAGACGAACATTTGGTCCAGACGCCTTCTGGGATAGAAGCCTTACGTGAAGAACCGATATTGCTTTTTGTCAGAATTTTTTCAAGCCAGCTCATGAACGACCTTTTATATTGGAGCACTCGCCGCTTACATCATTACCATGCACTGTTTCGGTCACCATGAACGCGGTCTGTGCAGAGATGGGCAAGTGGCCTTGATATCTACGAATTCAACAGAGAATTAAAACACAACTTGTTAAGACTTTGGACAAAAAACTGGTACTACCTATTGTTAGTCCCACTTATCTCTACTTTGTTTTGTGACAAAGAGGCGATTTTAGGTACCTCTTTCATGATTAAAGCTGTTCGTCTGGCAGAAACAAAGGGCCTATCGGCGAGGATGGCAATTCATATTCCGTCGGATAATCCACTTCAACCAGATACAATCCTTCTGCCTTTGCTGTCGCTGCTGCCAGGTTGCGGTCTTTAATTTCCAGCAACCACTTCAGCCACTCTGGCTTTTGCTCTTTGCGGCCGACAGTAATCAAGCTGCCAGTGATGTTTCTCACCATGTGGTGAACAAATGCATTGGCCTTGATATCAATGATCACGAAACGTCCCTGACGAGTCACATTTATATGGTGAACATTTCGCCATGGGCTGTTTGACTGACACTGAGCTGCGCGAAAAGACGTGAAATCATTCTCACCCAATAAGCATTGGGCCGCTTCATGCATCAGCTTTTCGTCCAATTCACCATGATAGTGGCTCACACCGTGACGGAGAATACCCGGACGCAAAGCGTTATTGTAGATAATGTATCGATAACGACGTGCCGTTGCGGTAAAGCGGGCATGGAACTCATCCGGCACCTCTTTCGCCCAACGCACTGCGATTGTGTCAGGTAGGTGTGTGTTGACGCCCATGGTCCATGCTCGCAGTGGCCTTGAGCCTTCAACATCGAAATGAACTACCTGACCTGTGCCATGAACGCCAGCATCTGTGCGACCGGCGCACTGCACTTCAATAGGATGATTGGCGATTTTGGACAGGGCTTTTTCAAGATGTTCCTGAACGCTTGGCACTTCACGCTGGCGTTGCCAGCCATAAAATTTCGCACCGTCGTATTCTACACCCAGGGCAATTCTCATCGTGTTTTCTCTGTCTTACAGGTTATCTAAGGCGGCGCATTATATAACCTGCTTTCTTCATAAGCCAATCAGCCAATAATTCCTCTAAGTTGAGTTAGCTACCTTTTAACAACATAAAAAAGGCGGGATACCCCGCCTTTTTGGGATCTGTTGGTTAATTAAGCTTCTCAATCATCAATCTGGCTTCATCCTTGAGGTTCGTATCGCCGCTTTGCATTACCTTTTCAAGAAGTTGAATGGCACCGTCAACATCATTCATCTCAAGATAAGCTTTCGCCAAATCCATATTGGTCGCGGCTTCACCACTGCTATCAACATCAGCAGGTTGAATGTCGCTCAGCACGTCTGGAAAATCTTCTAGCCCAACATCCAGATCTATTTTCAACGAGTCAGGGTCTTCCTGGGGCACACCGTCATCTTTCATCAGCTCATCAATACTGATGTAGTCTTCACTCGGCGCGGTCTCTTCAACCAGCTCGCTTTCAACATCATCCAGCAATCCATCCAAGTCACCTTCAAGGTCCATGGACTTGATCTCATCACCCAGAACCTCTGGTTGCTCAGACCAATCTTCGCTTTCAAGCTCCGGCTCCGGCGCTTGCTCCGCGCTCCAAACGTCACTTTCATCCTCAGGGATGTCGAGCTCTTCGGTTTCAAAGTCCCCCAGCCCTGAGTGTTCTTCTTCCAGTTCTTCTGAAAGCAGTGCTTCCATGTTCAAGCCTGCAACCTGATGCTCATCGTCATCGAGTTGCGCTAGCTCATCCAATTCAGCGGCTCGATAAGGCGCTTGCGAAACCGGCGCGGAAGGTTGCGTGAAGCCCTCTTCTTTGGATTGTGGTAGGAATTCTTCCAGCTCTCGTTGTTCATCTAACGCGGCAGACAGTGCATCGTCTTCGTCAAACTCACCCAGTTCATCAAGTCCGATAGGGTCAACTTTCGGGAAAGCCAGTGTATTAGGCTCCGTCGCCGTGAAGGCATGAACCTCTTCCTCGGTTTCTTGTTCCGGCTGAGGTGTATTCAGCGATTCTTCTTGAAGCGCTTCCTCTTCGGCGACGTCACTTTCAACGGACTCAGCTGCGTCTTCCTGGGAGGTAGGAAGTTCGACTTCATATTCCTGCGCTGCATCTTCTTCGGTATATTCGGGGAGATTTTCCAAATCCAGTGGCGCGGTATCATCGTCATCAGGCAAGACTTCACTGATTGCTTCTGATTCACCTTCACTGTCTGCTAATGCTGCCTCTTCGTCATACTCAGGCAAAGAAGACAGATCGAGCGGCGCTTCATCTTCCGCCTCGAACGCGTCTTCGGCTTCTTGCTCGACGGAGACATCTAATGGTTCTTCTGATTCCGATTCTAACGCTTGAGGCTCTTCAACTTCGTTTTCTGCTTCCGGGCTTTCTGAGGTTGAGGATTCAACGTCACTATCTTCAATATCTCGCTCTTCTGGAGCCAGTTCATCAACAGTAAGCTCTTCAGTGATAGCTTCGGCTGTATCTGGCGTCTCATCAAAGGCTACCAGCTCATCCTGTGTCTCGGCTGTCTCTTCTGACGCTTCTGGCTCAATGTCTGGTTGCTCTAGCTCAGTTTGGACAGAGTCAGCTTGCTCTGAATCAAGCTCTTCAGACTCAGTTGAAGACGCATCTTCATCTAGCAGACTATCGAGAAGATCCAAGTCTTCGGCTGTCGCCTCAGGCTCTTCAATCGGCGCTTCATCCAGTGCGGTTTCTTCCGTATCGCTCTCAATATCTTCTTCAGTCTGCTCGTCCTGCTCAAGCACATCATCCAGTAGTTCCAGCTCTGATTCAGAGGCTTCAGGTTCAGGTTCAGCCTCAACAGGCGTATCGTCCACCAGCTCATCCAGCTCAGTCTCTGAACTGCCGTTGCTCAGTGCGTCATCAAGCTCAGTAAGATTCTCAACACCCGACTCTTCAGCCTCTGTGTGCTCTTCAGTCTCTGCCACTTCTGGCTCAGGAATCTCCAACTCATCAGAGACTTCTTCCGGCGCATCATCTGAATCGTCACCCAATACCTCACCAGTGATCTCCGGTGTTGTCTCGGCATCAATATCCAGCACACTATCGATGTCCAATTCATTATCAATGTCGACGTCGAGATCAGGGTCTTTATCGATATCAAGCTCGCTATCAACACCAAGATCATCACCAAGCAGATCGTCATCCGGGACTTCATCCAGTAATGCACTTTCATCTTCGAGTGCATCACCGTCGTCAATCAGCTCATCGAGCAAAACATCGGTTTCTCCGAGGTCGACTTCTTCCTGATCTTCTGTTTCACCAAGAACATCGCCCAGCAAATCATCGTCATCAATGGCTTCGTCAAGTAATGCCGTTTCATCAAGCGGGTCTTCGTCATCTTCGCTGACAAGCTCGTCCAGCAAGGCGTCTGTTTCAGACAGATCCGCGTCGAGTTCTGGCTCGAGCGACAAATCATCGGTATCGTCTTTTTCTTCTGATGCGACAGTATTGCCATCTTCATCAATGAGATCATCGCCAAGCATTTCATCAAGCAGTGCATCAGGGTCTGCGATATCGTCCTCTTCCACGACATCATTACTGATAAGATCTAGGTCATCGTCTTCGCCGAGTGGCTCATCCAGCATTGCCGTATTGTCTTCAGCGCTTGACTCTGGCTCAGCAGCTGAGCCAATAAGGTCATCGATGTCATCATCAGACAGGTCGATATCCTGAGACAAGTCAACTTCAGGCTCATCATCCAGCACGTTATCGAACAAGGCTTCATTGGTTTCAAGGGCTTCTTCTGAAGCGTCTTCCTCTGCTGACGCTTCAGGCGCTGGTTCGGCTTCTGTAGTGGCTACTTCGTCGCCTTCACTTGACTGTTCTGCGGCCAGTAAAGCATCAATATCATCGACTTCTTCATCACCGCCGCTGAGCGATTGCTCCCACATTGCGGCGAGCGCTTCATCAGGGCTGAGTTCTGCTTCTTCAGGCTGTGAGGACATCTCATCGAGCGCACGTTCCATATCTTCCAAACCGATCGCGTCATCGGTATTCGCTTCGACATCGGTACTGGTATCAAAGTCATCATCCAAACCAACATCCAAGTTCGATGTCAGATCAGTATCGGCATCGATGTCCAGGTCGCCTTCTTCAGGTTCTTCTGAAAGCTCAAGAGTATCGGACAGGTTGATATCATCAAGATCATCACCCATGTCGTCGCCAAAGAGTTCGTCGGTATCAATATCATCGGTAACTTCAAGTTCTTCATCTTCCAGAACAAGTTCGTCAGTACCGTCATCAACATCGACCATCGCCGCTGGCATATCTGGGGCTGCACCATCCAGACCTTCCGGCTCTTCAACGTCAACATCTTCGTCTTTGCGGCGACGCATGATGAAGAAGGCTGCGGCACCAATTACTAGCAACGCTGGAATAATTGCCATAGTCGCCAGCATCAATGGGCTTGCCATCACGGATTCAAAGAACGACGGTTCTTTCATTTCCACCTTAGCCTGGCGCATACGCTGAACTTCGAGGAACTCACGAATTTCTTCTGTTAGTTCTTCATCAGCTGACATCTGGTCTTTCATGGCAGCCAGCTCATTTTGTACTTCGGCCAGACGGATTTTCAGAATGTGGTTACTTTCAACTAGTTTGCCCATTTGCAGGTCAGATTCGTTGATTTGGTTCTGAACCGCAGACATGTTTGGTTTGGTCGGCGCGCCTGACATGTCACCCTTAGGTTCCATTACCTCCTTCTCTTTCATAGGCGCGTTCTCAGCCATGGCTTCCGGTTCACCGGCTTCCATTTCTGGCTTCGTTTTTTCGACCATTGCAGGTTCAGGTTTTGGCTCAGGCTTAGGTGTTGTTTTTGGTGTGGTCACTGCCGGCGTAGTGACTTGCTGACTTAATGGCTGATTAGCCACGCGTTTTGCGTCTTTACGCGCCTCATCAATTTGCAGGCGGCTCGCAACATCACCAGTACTCTCACGACGAATCTCAGTGAGTGTTGGCATCAACAAGGTACTGCCAGGAATCAAACCGTGGATATTGGCATCTTCAAACGAACCTGGATTCAGGCGAAAAATTGCACCAATGGTCTGATAGACAGTCACTGAGTTGTTCGGCTGATAGCGCGACGCGATAGACCAAAGTGTGTCAGAGTCACGGGTTGGCCCAACAGTCTGGCGTCGGTTCACAGAGGAAAGCGGCGCTTGATTTTGTTGAGTCAGAGGCTCAGTGGCACTGGACGGAGGAGACTCTTCTACCGGGCCAAGAATGCGAATAGCAGACTGCGCAGAGAACGGAATACCGAGGCTCAGCAATAGAGACGAGACGACAAGCGTTTTGCCGAGACGACCACGTGATAAGTATGAAAAAAGAGTTCGCTTCATCGCGTTATAAAAATCTGGGTCAGACACTGCCCGCATTCCCCTATGGCAGAATAAAAGGCTTTTCACAATCGCGGTGCGTTTCCCGTACTGAAGTCGCTGGGAGGCAAGGCGTTAAACACCTGCTGCGATTGATATTACTGGTTATTTCCATAACTATATCGGAAGCCCAGCTGAAAACTGTAGTGTGAAGAGATAAAACTGTGTTTTGTGATCAAACAACCGGCACCAGATCACCGCTGCCGGCTGTTAGGTTGAACAAGTCAGGGATGATTACAGGTAATCGCGGATCAAAAATTCAGCAATTTGCACTGAGTTTGTCGCTGCGCCTTTGCGGACGTTGTCAGCAACAACCCACATGTTCAGGCCGTTCGGGTGACTGATATCATTACGCACACGACCGACCATGACATGGTCTTTACCTGTCGCTTCTTTTACCTGCGTTGGGTAGTCTTCGCCATAGTAAACTTCAACACCTTCAGCACGGGATAACAAGTCCATCGCTTCGGTGGCATCCAACGGCTGCTGACATTCAATGTGTACGGCTTCAGCGTGGCCATAGAACACAGGCACGCGCACACAGGTCGGGTTTACCGCCACGGAATCGTCGCCCAGAATTTTCTGGGTTTCCCACACCATTTTCATTTCTTCTTTGGTGTAGCCGTTGTCCATGAACTCATCGATGTGTGGCAGACAGTTAAACGCGATCTGTTTTTTGTAGGTGCCTGGTTCTGCTTCCTGACTGTTCAACAGTTTCACTGTCTGGCCTGCCAGTTCATCAACCCCTTTCTTGCCTGAACCCGATACTGACTGATATGTCGAGACGTTGATGCGCTCGATACCTGCGGCATCGTAAATTGGCTTCAGTGCCACCAGCATTTGGATGGTCGAACAGTTAGGGTTTGCGATGATGTTACGGTTACGGAAATCCGCAATCGCTTCCGGGTTCACTTCTGGCACGACCAGTGGGACATCGTATTCGTAGCGGAAACGTGAGGTGTTATCGATAACCACTACGCCTTCATCAGCAGCAATCGGTGCCCAACGATCAGATGATTCTGCACCCGCTGAGAACAGCGCGATTTGAACCTGGCTCCAGTCAAAGTCTTCCACGTTTTTCACGCGGACACTTTTACCGTTAAAGCGGATGGTTTCACCGGCGCTGCGCTCACTTGCCAGCAAGTGAAGATTGCGCACAGGGAATTTACGCTCTTCCAACACCTCGATAATGGTGCGTCCTACTGCGCCTGTAGCACCTAAAACAGCGACGTCATAAGCCACATCGAATTCTTGTGTCATGATTATTCCTCTACGGTAAAACCTAAATTAGCGAGCGACTCTAACCCAAACGCTGCCTCGCCCGCTAGTGTAATTGCACTGTACTCGCGTCTGTCCCAGTAATTCTTTCGCAAGCGGTCAAAGCTTGCGCGTTGCTGTTCAACGTCAGCCATCGCACGGCGAAACTCGGCGTCATCACGACGAATGTCATAAATTAGCTGGCACAGTGCCATCAGATCGGTTTCATCCCAAGGCTTGCTCAGAGATACCTTTGGAATGGGAGCGACCGGCAGCAAAGACGCCGCTTCGACTTTTTCTTCCTGGTTACCCAGAAACTCGCAGTAACTGTTGTAAATCATGGTGGTGCCGCGTGCTTTACCTTCCAGTCCGTAACCCGCAACGTGCGGGGTGGCGAAAGCCAGCATGGGAAGAAGTTCCATGTCCACTTCCGGTTCAAACTCGAACACATCTAGCACGGCAGTTAAATGCTGTGTTTTCAGTGCAGCTTTCAGTGCGTCATTACTGACCACTGGACCGCGAGCCGCGTTGATAAGGATTGAACCAGGCTTCAATGCAGCGATCTCCGCTTCACCCATCAGATGATGCGTTGGGTATTCACCGGTCTTGGTTAGCGGCGTGTGGAAGGTCAGGGCATCACACTCTGCAATCAGCGTTTGTAGAGGATGAAACTCGCGTGTGTCGCCTTCCGCTTGTTTGATAGGATCGCATAACAGGTGCGGAATGCTGAGCGCTGACAGACATTTAGACAGGTAGCTTCCCACCTGACCTGCGCCCACAATGCCAACTTTACGGTCAGCAATAGAAAAGCCCTGTTGCTGGCTCAATACCAGCAGCGCGCTTATCACGTATTCGGCCACACCCACTTTGTTACAGCCCGGCGCGGCAGTAAAGAAGATGCCTTTGCTGGCAAGCAAATCCGCATCAACATGGTCTGTCCCTGCGGTTGCCGTACCAACAAATTTCAGTTTATTGGCTTTTTCCAGCAGTACTTCGTCAACTTTGGTGACGGAGCGAATCATCAGCGCGTCAACGTCAATCAGATCATCTGCCTTCAGGGTACGTCCTGCTTTTGCGGTAACCGTACCCAGCTTGCTGAACAGCTCAGCGGCATACGGCATGTTTTCATCAATCAGAATGTTCAAGTGTGTTTACTCTTACATTTATTCTATTGGCGCTATTGTGACGGTTTTCTGCGCCAGATAAAACGAAAAAACCCGGCCAATTGGCCGGGCAAAATCCAGGATCTGAAAGGTAGAGATCGGCTCTCAACGATCTAAACCTGCGTCTGTTGTGGGCATAAAGCCTACGTCCCGGAAAACTAAGGGGCCTGTCTACCTTTGACAGCCAGCAGACCCTGGGGACAAGTGAGACGCTTATCCCTCGTATTTTTTGATAACCAGCGTGGCGTTGGTGCCACCGAAGCCGAAGCTGTTAGACATCACAGTCTTCAACTCAACTTCACGGGCTTCCGACACGATATCCAAGCCTTCAGCGGCTGGATCCAGGTTTTCGATGTTGATGCTTGGTGCAACGAAGTTATTTTCCAACATGATGGTGGAGTAAATCGCTTCGTGAACACCTGCCGCACCCAGTGCGTGACCGGTCATGGCTTTGGTTGCAGAAATTGCAGGGCTGTTGTTGCCGAACACTTCCTGAATCGCCCCCAGCTCTTTCACATCGCCCACTGGCGTAGAGGTACCGTGAGTGTTGATGTAGTCAATTTGATCGACGTCCTGCATCGCCATCTTCATACAGCGAACTGCGCCTTCGCCCGATGGCGCTACCATATCGTAGCCATCTGATGTTGCACCGTAGCCCACGATTTCACCGTAGATTTTCGCACCACGCGCCAGCGCATGCTCAAGCTCTTCGATAACCATCATGCCGCCACCACCAGAGATAACGAAACCATCGCGATCAGCGTCGTAGGTACGTGATGCTTTTTCTGGGTTGTCGTTGTATTTGGTCGACAGTGCACCCATGGCATCAAACATCATGGTCAGTGACCAATCCAGTTCTTCACCACCACCCGCAAAAACTAAGTCTTGCTTACCCAGTTGAATCAATTCGACAGCGTGGCCAATACAGTGCGCGGACGTCGCACATGCTGAGCTCATGGTGTAGTTCACACCACGGATTTTGAATGGTGTTGCCAGACAAGCTGAAACCGTTGAAGACATGGTACGTGGCACCATGTAAGGACCAACACGTTTTACGCCTTTTTCACGTAATGTGTCTGTGGCTGCAACCTGGTTAATCGATGATGCGCCACCAGAACCGGCAACCAGACCGGTGCGGTCGTTAGACACCATATCTTCTGTCAAACCGGCATCTTCGATAGCCTGCTCCATTGACAGATAAGCGAAGCCCGCAGCATCGCCCATAAAACGAAACTTTTTGCGATCAATGTGATCAGCAGGATTGAGCTTTAAATCACCCCAGACATTACTGCGAAGCTTCATGTCTGCGAACTGTTGGGAAAAGCTAATCCCTGATTTACCCGTCTTTAATGACTCCAGCACTTCTTTAACGTTGTTACCGATGCTGGAAACAATTCCCATACCTGTAATTACGGCTCGTTTCATCTTTTGTTCCTACAATTCGAGTTCGCACCGATGATAGCGGTTTTGATACGCCTAAGTGGTCAGCTTTCCTAGAGTACAGGTGTAAGCTGAAATTTTTCACATACTGACACAGACCCGTTGTCGGTTCTGTATATTCCGTCGAATTGGCGATAGAATCCGCGCTCGACGTGCAAATCCCGTTTTTATTAAGGTAAGGCTTGTGACCCAAACCCGTATTGAACACGCCCAAATCCATTGGAATGACGCCGGAACACCGGTCTCTGACAACTTTGACGATGTTTACTTTTCCAATGCCAATGGTCTGGAAGAAACGCGCTACGTGTTCCTGCAGCAAAACCAGCTACCAAACCGCTGGGATACCTTTTCACATGACCGATTCGTGATTGCGGAAACCGGGTTTGGTACAGGCCTTAACTTCCTGGCTGTGTGGCAGTGGTTTGCCCAATTCCGAAAGGAAAACCCTGAGGCTCAAGTCAACCAGCTTCATTTCATCAGCTTTGAGAAGTTCCCGGTCTCCGTCACTGATTTAGAAAAAGCCCACGCAGCCTGGCCAGAGTTGGCGGATTTCGCCGAAGCACTGCGCAAACACTACCCAGCAGCGGTTTCTGGCTGCCACCGTTTGCTACTGGCAGATGGCATGATCACGCTGGACTTGTGGTTCGGCGACATCAAAGACTGTATGCCACAAGTGTGGACGTCTGATGACGGTATTGTGGATTGCTGGTTTTTGGACGGCTTTGCACCCAGCAAGAACCCTGAAATGTGGAGTCAGACGCTATTTGACGGCATGGCAAGACTGGCCAAACAAGACTGTACCGTCGCCACTTTCACTGCAGCTGGCTTTGTGCGTCGCGGCTTAATTGACGCAGGCTTTGAAATGAAAAAAGCCAAGGGCTATGGCACCAAACGCGACATGATTGTCGGCACCATGGTCGAACGTAACCAGCAACGCCAACAGGCTCCTTGGTATAAACGTACTGCACCACAAAATAGCAATGACATTGCGATTATTGGTGGCGGTGTGGCGAGCGCCACCTTGGCACTGTCACTGGTACGTCGTGGAAAATCAGTCACCCTTTATTGCGAACATGACAAGCCTGGACTTGCCGCATCTGGCAACCGACAAGGCGCGGTGTATCCACTTCTAAATGGCAGTGACGATGCCCTTTCTCGCTTCTTTGCGCCGGCATTTTTGTTCTCCCGTCAGTTTATTGAACAGGCAGCAGAAACGGTTTCGTTTAATCACGATTTGTGTGGCGTTACCCAATTAGGGTGGGATGAAAAAAGCACGGACAAATTGGCGAAGATGCTGACAGGTGGTTTTCCGGAATCTCTTATCCACGGCATCACTAGAGAAGACGCCGAGTCACTGACTGGCATTGAAACCGGGCACGGCGGTGTCACCTATCCTCTCGGCGGTTGGTTGTGTCCTCAGCAGTTAACTCAGGGCTTGATAGCCAACGCTGAGGAAACTGGCCTGTTGACCTGTCATTACAGTACCGAAGTGACGAAAGCCAGTCATCAGAACGGGGCGTGGATACTGACTGCAAACCAAAGCGAACGGACTCACGATACCGTGGTTGTCGCTAACGGCCATAAGTTCACCCAGTTTGAGCAAACCGCCCCCATTCCGGCCTATGCGGTTCGTGGTCAGGTCTCCCACATTAATACCACGCCCGCGTTGAAGCAGCTTAAAACCGTGTTGTGTTATGACGGCTACCTGACGCCGGCCAACCCAAAAAATGACACTCACTGCATCGGCGCCAGCTACAGCCGGAATGATACTTCCATGGACTTCCGCATGGACGATCAGGCTGACAACAAGCAGCGCCTGGTCGATTGCATTCCTGCTGAATGGCCAAAAGAGATTGATACTGACCATGGTGGTGGTCGTGTAGGTATTCGCTGTGCCAGCCGCGATCATTTGCCGTATGTCGGTGATGTCTGCGACTTTGAAGCTTTGAAAACCGTATACAGTGATTTACGTGATAAGAAAGACAATACCGAAGATGTGCCGGTTTACCCAAACCTTTACAGCCTGTTGGCACTCGGTTCGCGCGGTTTAACCTCTGCCCCCATCCTCGGTGAACTTCTGGCTTCACAGCTTTGTGGCGACCCACTCCCCATGCCGGTTGATGTGCTTAATGCCTTGCATCCGGGACGAATGTGGGTAAGAAAACTGCTCAAGGGTAAAGCTCTTTAGTAGAGAAAGATAATTCAAACAAAGAAGGCGCCGATTGGCGCCTTCTTCTTATCTGGTTGCGTATTTAACCTGCCTGCTGTTGCAGCGATGCCCAAAGGTTACCCACCAGCACTTGATCGGAAGGGTTCAGCTCGTTTGAGTTCTCTTTCAGGCTTTCGTCAACACGTACCTTCAGCGCAGATACCTCTTCGATACCGTCCTGCTCACAATCTGCGGCCGCCAGCGAGACATGACCACGCAGATAACCGCTGGCAAACAACTCATCATCAGAGGCGGTGTCTACCATGGCATCAATCAGGTCGAGGATTTTCTCTTCGTATTCTTGGATCATTTTTAGCTCTCAGGAAAAGTCTGCTGGCGTTAAAGGAGGACGATTATAAAACGTTCGAAGGGCGTCTGAATAGGTTTTGGCGCGCGTAGGCATGCCGTTTTTCAGATATTTCATCACTTGTTCACGCACTTTTGCGGTAAATACCGGGCGGTCAGGTTCAAAAGAACCGTTTAGATTGTCGCAACTTACCTGAAAGCGAAAGCCACAACTGGCCGACAGAATCCACTCTACCGCCTGAGGTTTGATTTCTACCTTTTCAAACTCGGCTTGCGTCTGCTCATCGCGTCCATCCGGTAGATACCAGTAGCCAAAGTCTTCCAACAAACGGCGTTCAGGCCCGGCAATGCACCAGTGCGACACTTCATGAAGCGCAGAGGCATAAAAACCACGGGCGAAGATGATTCTGTGGTGTGGGTTGTCATCATCCGCAGGCAGATAAATCGGCTCATCGCCGCCCAGCAGCAATTCTGTGTTGAAAGAATCAATAAAAGTCTGATTAAAGACAGAAATAAGGTCGTTGTAATCGTGTTGCATGGCGCGAATTGTAATAATGAAGTTACAGCAAATTCAGTTAAGCGGGCATTTTACCTGCCAAAGCCCCTATTGTCGCAGCAAAAAGCGCCGTTTTAGGCCAATTCCACCAGCAAAAGCATGAATTCAATTCATGGTTGACCTCACAACCTTTCATTGGATTGAGAGATGGATCACAACTATGATTACGCGAAATTATCCCACTCAAATGCAAGTTACTGAATATCATGTTGTTGTCCACGTTATACATCGTTGGAATTACCGCTGAAGCCATGACAGGCGCACTGGCGGCTGGCCGCAGGAATATGGACTGGTTTGGCGTCATGCTGGTCGCTGCCTGCACAGCCATTGGCGGCGGTACCGTGCGTGATATTTTGCTCGGTCACTACCCGCTTAGTTGGGTCGCTAACCCGCATTATCTGGTGATTGTTTGCGTTGCCGGTATCGTGACGACCTGGATGGCATCTTGGGTGGCTCGCAATCACAAGCTTTTCGTCTGGCTGGACTCACTCGGTCTGATTGCTTTCAGCATTATCGGTTGTCGCGTGGGCATGGATATGGGGCTGTCGCCACTGATTTGTGTGGTGTCCGCGCTGGTCACTGGCATCTTTGGTGGCCTGTTGCGTGACTTGCTGTGTCGCCGTCAGCCAATGGTGCTGCATAAAGAGCTTTATGCCTCTGTCGCTTTCTTAGCCGGCGCTATGTATTGGGCACTGATGACATACGGAAACCAGTTTGGCATTGATGAGAACATCGCGACCATTTCTACGCTGGTGACAGGCTTTGTCTTCCGTATGTCAGCGGTGAAGTTTGGCTGGAGCCTGCCGGTGTTTAGTTTTGAATCGGAAGAAGCTTTAGAGCATAGGTCCTAGGGAAAAGATTGCATAAGAAAGATAACAAAAAGGGCTGATGGTGCTAAACCATCAGCCCTTTTTCAAATCTTTGATTTTACAAGAACCTTCTTTCCCAGCCCCTAGGATCTTTCATTTAAATCTTCGGCGTATTGGTATGCACTCCTGCATTCTGTGCGCGGTGACGCAGCAGGTGGTCCATCAATACAATCGCCACCATGGCCTCTGCAATTGGCACTGCGCGGATGCCAACACATGGGTCATGACGACCTTTGGTAATCACATCGACGGTTTCACCATCTACGTTGATGGTTTCACCCGGTACCGTGATGCTTGAAGTTGGCTTCAGCGCAAGGTGCGCAACGATATCCTGACCTGATGAAATACCACCAAGGATGCCACCAGCGTGGTTGGATTTAAAACCTTCCGGCGTCAGTTCATCACGGTGCTCACTGCCGCGCTGGTTGACGACATCAAACCCATCGCCCACTTCCACACCTTTCACAGCATTGATCCCCATCAGGGCGTAAGCAACGTCTGCGTCTAAACGATCGAAAACTGGCTCGCCCAGACCAACAGGCACGTTATTCGCGACCACAGTCAGTTTGGCACCGATAGAATCGCCTTCTTTTTTCAGCGCACGGATCAGTTCATCCAAGGCTTCAAGTTTTGATTCATCCGGGCAGAAGAATGGGTTTTGCTCAACTTGCTCCCAGTCGACCTTGTCGATGGTCACATCACCCATTTGAGAAAGGTAACAACGGACTTCAATACCAAACTCTTGCTTGAGGTATTTCTTCGCAATCGCACCCGCAGCAACACGCATCGCCGTTTCACGTGCTGAAGAGCGGCCACCACCACGGTAATCGCGGTGTCCATATTTTTGATGGTAGGTGTAGTCGGCATGGCCCGGACGGAAGCGGTCAGCAATTTTAGAGTAATCCTGTGAGCGCTGGTCGGTATTTTCGATAACCAGGCCAATCGAAGTCCCTGTCGTTTTACCTTCGAAAACGCCAGAAAGGAACTTCACTTCATCCGGTTCGCGACGTTGAGTCGTGTATTTTGAGGTACCCGGACGACGACGGTCCAGATCGACCTGTAAATCTGCTTCTGAAATTTCAAGTCCCGGTGGGCAACCGTCAACAATGCAGCCCAACGCCAATCCATGACTTTCACCAAAAGTGGTGACCCGAAAAACCTGACCTATTGAATTGCCTGCCATTACTTCCTCTGTTTCTCTCCGGTCGACGTATCACAACCGCATTAGCATGCACCTAATGAAACATAACCGCGATTGAGAAGCAAAAGCTTTTTTTATGTACAGGTGGAAACTCCCTGTAATACTGGGCTGGTTTCAAGAAATGAGGCAAAACCGGAAAGAGAGATATAAAAAAGGCCGAAATCTATAATTTCGGCCTTTTTCTTAGGGGCAAAGACAACAATTAGTCTTTATAGATAGAAAATTCGTCGGCAACACTGACCAGATCCTGATAGGTCATCAGGAAGACACCGTGGCCGCCATTTTCAAACTCCAGCCAAGTCAGTGGCAGGTGCGGATACTGTTCCTGAACGTGAACCATGGAGTTACCTACTTCACAGATCAGAATGCCTTGCTCAGTCAGGTAATCCGGTGCATTAGCAATGATGCGGCGCATCAGTTTCAGGCCATCGGTCCCTGCAGCCAGACCCAACTCTGGCTCGTGACGGAATTCATCCGGCAGCGAGTTCATGTCTTCCTCATCCACGTATGGTGGGTTGGAGACAATCAGGTCATATTTATCTTTTGGCAGATCGCGGAACAAATCTGAGCGGATAGGGAAAACCTGCTGCTCCAGGCCATGTTCCTGAATGTTCATCTCTGCCACTTCCAACGCATCGGTAGAAATGTCCACCAGATCTACTTCAGCGTCAGGGAACGCGTAGGCACACGCAATACCAATGCAGCCACTGCCGGTGCACAGATCCATGATACGGTTTGGCTCGACTTCCAGCATTGGGCTGAACTGATTCTGGATCAGCTCACCGATTGGTGAACGTGGTACCAGCACACGCTCATCCACGTAGAATTCCAAATCGCAGAAGTACGCTTTGTTTGTCAGGTAAGCCACTGGCGTGCGCTCGTTGATACGACGGACCACACGTTCAACAATACGGTGACGTTCACTGGTGGTCAGACGCGCAGTTTGCGTTTCTGCAGGCACATCGATTGGCAGATAAAGTGTCGGCAGTACCAGTTGTACCGCTTCGTCCCATGCATTGTCCGTTCCGTGACCGTAATAAATTCCTGCTGCATTAAAGCAACTTACCGTCCAACGTAGCATGTCTTGCAGCGTACGCAGCTCGTTGACGACTTCATCAACAATAATTCTATCCAAAATGGCCTCCAGTAGCCTCAACACATCACCGTCAGGGCGATTCCAACAGGAAAGCAGACATTGTTCTTATTTTAAGTAAAATGCAGCTAACAGAATTTGGAAATGACTTATGAGTAAGAAATCCCCGATCCCAGAAGATGACGACATGTCATTGTTCCGCGATGCGGTGAAAGGCGTTAAAAAACTGCAGCAGGATACCATAAACCCGCCAAGACGCCAGACAACTGAGCAAGCACGCAAGAAGCAGACAGAGTCCGCTGCGCGCGACCACACCTTTTATTTCTCAGACGAGTTTGAACCGCTGCTGAAAGAAGATGGGCCAACTCAATATGCGCGCACAGGTGTCTCCAAATACGAAGTAAAAAGACTTCGCCGCGGTGTTTACGTGCCGGATATGTTCCTGGACCTACACGGCATGACGCAACTGGAAGCTAAGCGAGAGTTAGGCGCACTGATTGCAGCATGTATAAAAGAAGGGATCAGTTGTGCCTGCGTCATGCACGGTATTGGCAAACACATACTGAAACAGAAGACGCCACTTTGGTTGGCGCAGCACCCTGACGTATTGGCATTCCATCAGGCGCCACTCGAATTTGGTGGTGATGGCGCTTTACTGGTGCTGATTGAAATCCCAGAGAAATAGCCTGAAGTACAGATGAAAAAAACGCCCTTTGTTGGGCGTTTTTTTATGTCTGCTTAAAGCTGTTTTCGACCTGGCCGTCAGGATGCGTAACCCATCACTTGCGAAGGACTTTTCATCCACAGCACTTCACTCTGTTCTGTTTCCGGATTGTATTCAATACAGGATATCGAAGATGTCGGGAACATCGGCGGCTGTATATCAGCCTCAAACTCTGCCGTGAGATAACCCACCAGCGGTAGATGAGAAACCAAAAAAATCGACGCCGGATTATCAACCGATACCAAAGCGCGTAGGTAAGAGGCGACATGCTCACTGTCTCCATACGGCGTGATACCATCTTCTGTCAGGACGTTCTTCGCCTCAGGCAGAACAGCAGCACATGCAGACCAGGTCTGTTGTGCACGCAAATAAGGACTCACCAACACCAGATCCAGTTTTCCCTCTGGCAGCTCTTGTGCCAGCCAACGTGCCATTTCAACCGATTGCTGCTCACCACGCTCGGTCAGAGGTCGTTCTTCATCACTGGCGGCAAAGGTGTGTGCTTCACCGTGGCGCATAATATAAATTCGCATATCACAACAGCTGATTTTGAGTATTCTTCAATATGCTACCAGTCAATTCTTTAATCTGGAACGACTGATCGCACAGATGTTTGCCTCAATGTACTTACGTGGTCATAATTAAGACCTTGCTACTACCTGCCACTACCCATAAAGGTGCTCTGTGCAAATCAGTCCCAACGATCATCGTAGCTACCGCCTTATCACCCTAGTCAACAATCTGAGGGTGCTTCTGGTAGAAGATGAGCAAGCTCCGCGTAGTGCTGCTGCATTAACCGTGAATGTAGGACACTTTTGCGATCCTGCTGACCGAGAGGGTTTAGCACACTTTCTTGAGCACATGCTGTTTCTCGGTACAGAAAAATATCCTGATGTCGGTGAGTTCCAGTCCTTTATCAGCCGTCATGGCGGCAATAACAACGCCTGGACAGGAACCGAGAATACCACCTTTTTCTTCGATATCCGCCACGACTATTTCGAAGAAGCGCTGGATCGCTTTGGCCAGTTTTTCTCTGCCCCATTATTCAATGCTGACGCCGTCGACAAAGAACGCAATGCGGTTGACTCTGAATATCGCCTAAAGCTGCAGGACGATGTTCGCCGGATTTATCAGGTACAGAAAGAGACCATTAATCCAGCCCACCCTTTTTCAAAGTTCTCTGTCGGCAGCCTCGATACCCTTGCCGATCGTGAAGGAAGCTCAGTGCGTGATGAGCTGATTACCTTTTACAAGACCCATTACAGTGCCAACCTGATGGCAGCCTCCATTACTGGTCCATTCAGGCTGGACGATTTGGAAACGCTGGCAAACCAAACATTCAGTGATATTCCAAACCTTGACCTGACACCATTTGTACCAGACGTCCCGTTTGTAGATAAAGCTCAGTTGCAGCAGTTTGTCAGTATCGAGCCGCTCAAAGATGTTCGTAAGCTGACTCTGGCATTTTCGATGCCAGCTACCGATGAACATTACAAAATCAAGCCACTCTCCTACATTGCCCATCTTCTCGGTTATGAAGGCGCTGGTAGTGTGATGTCTTTGCTCAAGGCCAAGGGGCTCATCAATAATCTGTCCGCAGGTGGCGGCATCAGCGGTTCAAATTTCCGCGAGTTTTCAGTCAGTGTCAGTCTAACTGAGGCGGGTCTGACTAAGATTGACGATATCGTGACTTACATTTTTCAGGCCATTGGTCTTATCCGCGAGCAGGGTCTCGATGAATGGCGTTATAAAGAAAAACGTGCGGTGCAAGAAATGGCATTTCGCTATCAGGAGCCAGCGCGCCCTATCGACACCGTGAGTCATATGGTGCTCAACATGCAGCACTATCAAGATGATGATGTGCTGTATGGTGACTACATTATGCAGGAATATGACGAAGCATTGATACGCCAGATGCTTGGCTACCTGACGCCCGATCATCTTCGCCTGACGCTGATTGCCAAAGACGGCAATTATGATCGCACGGCAAATTGGTACGACACACCTTACAGCATTAAACCTTTTAGTGAAGCACAACTCGAAAAGTGGTGTGCAGCACACATATCCCCTGCACTGGCTTTGCCAGAGTCAAACCCCTTTATCAGCTATGAACTCGACCCTGCAGAACTTGAAGCACCAGAACAAAAGCTGCCTGAGATGATTCAGGAGTTACCGGGCTTTCGTTTATGGCACTTGCAAGATACTGATTTCCGCGTGCCAAAAGGCGTGGTTTACGTCGCGATAGACAGCCCTCATTCGGTACAATCGGTTGGGAATATCGTCAAGACCCGCGTCAGTGTTGAGATGCTGATGGAGTCGATTAATGAGACAGCCTACCCCGCCGAAGTCGCTGGACTGAATTACAACCTCTACGCCCACCAAGGTGGCGTGACTTTGAAGCTCAGCGGCTTCAATGAAAAACTGCCGCTGCTGATGGATTTGGTGTTGGATAGATTTGCCAAGCGCGATTTCAAACCGGAGCGCTTTGAAATCATCAAAACCCAGTTGCTACGCAGTTGGAAAAACGCGACTCAAAACAAAGCCATTAACCGCTTGTACAATACCATGACTGGCATTTTGCAACCGAACAATCCAACGTATGAAGAGCTCATCGAAGCGTTGGAACCACTGCAGGTGACAGAGCTACCGGAATTTGTGCATCGCGTGATGTCGGAACTGCACGTTGAGATGTTTGTTTACGGTAATTGGCAGAAGCAGCAAACACTGGATTTAGCTGAACCTGTAAAAAATGCCCTTCGCGTACACAACCAACGTTATCAGGAATCCACCCGACCGCTGGTTCTTTTGAACGGTGCTGGCAGTGCTTCATATCATCTGGAGTGTGACAGTCAAGATTCGGCCGTGTTGGTCTACTACCAAAGCCAAGGCACTGAACCTCAGGATGTAGCCTTGTATACTTTTGCTCAGCATTTGATGTCTGCAATATTTTTCAACGAGCTACGTACCAAGCAACAACTTGGCTATATGGTGGGCTCTGGCAATATGCCAATGAACCGGCACCCAGGTTTGATTTTCTACGTGCAGTCGCCGCTAGCTGGCCCTGCGAAGTTGATGGAAGCAATAGATGACTTCCTTAACGCCTTCTTTATGGTGTTGCTTGAGCTCAGCGAAGCGCAATGGCAAGCCAGTAAACAGGGGTTACTTGGACAGATAGAAGAACCGGATGCCAACCTGCGTGCCCGTGGACAGCGTCTGTGGATCAGTATTGGAAACAAAGATGCTGAATTTACCCAGCGCCAGAGTGTTGCTGCCTCCATCTGTGATATGGATCGAGCAGATATGGTGAAGTTTGTGGTTGAGAAATTGAAACCACGTACGTCAGATCGTCTAATCATGCACAGTTGCGGCAGTGCTCACCCTGATGAATGCAGCCTTGAAGGCACAAAGGAAATCGACTCTGTCACAGCGTTTCGTCGCAATCGCACAGAGCGGATTAACTAAGGTCTGTTGAACTTTGTGGATGGATTTTCCATGCTTCAAATATAAAAACTCCCCGGACAAGCCGGGGATTTTTTGTTTAAGGCTTTATTAGTGGAATGTCTTCCCTTCCGCCGCCATGGCTTTAAGCCGTTCACACGGTGCAAATCGCTCTCCGTATTTGGCTTCATGCTGTTCCAGCATTTCCACTAGGCGTTTAATACCAATATGGTCCATATAGCGGAATGGACCGCCAAGGAATGGCGGGAATCCAATACCGAACACGGCACCAATATCGCCATCACGCGCTGATTTCACCACGCCTTCATCCAGACATTGTGCCGCTTCATTCAACATCATCAGCACGCAACGGATGGCCAGTTCATGTGATGAAAGCTGACTTTTGAGCTCGACGCCCAGCAGGGTGTATACACGCTTGTCGACTTCTTTCTTCTTGCCTTTGTAAACGAAGAAGCCTTTACCACTCTTACGACCTTTACGTCCATCGTTTAGCATCACATCGAACACATCCGGTGCACGGAATCGCTCACCCAATTCGTTCAACAGGATTGGGCTGATCTTCGCGCCAATGTCGATACCCACTTCATCCAGCAGTGTCACTGGGCCAACAGGGAAACCGAAATCCAACAGCGCATTGTCAATGTGCTCAACTGACTCACCGGACAACAAAGTCCTCGCTGCTTCATTCATGTAAGGCGCGAGAATACGGTTTACATAGAATCCCGCTTTGTCTGCCACCACAATCGGCGTTTTACCTTGTTTCTTGGCGAGCTTCACCACTGTCGCGACTGAAACTTCAGACGTTCCAGCATGTGGGATGACTTCTACCAGTGGCATTTTATCGACCGGCGAGAAGTAGTGCAGACCCACAATATTTTCAGGACGCTTTGCACCCTCTGCGATTTGATGGATTGGCAGTGAAGAAGTGTTGGTGGCGAAGACAGTATCTTCACTCAGATTCTCTTCCACCTCGGCAACCATTCGATGTTTTAGCGTGAGATCTTCAAAGACCGCTTCGACAACCACATTGTTGCGATTCATACCTGAATAGTCAGTCGTACCGCTAATGCAATCCATCTGCTTTTGCATTTCTGCTTTGGAGATAATCCGGCGCTTGCGCTTTTTATCCAGCAGTTTGTAGCTGTAAGCCATGGCATTAAGGATGCCATCATTACTGACATCTTTGACTCGAACAGGCGTATTCGCTTTTGTGGCAGAAACGTTGGCTATACCTGCGCCCATCAAGCCACCACCCAATACGGTCACCCCTTTCACTGTGCGAGGCTCAGCGTCTGCGCCAGTTTCTTTTTTCATTGCAGTGGTGGCAAAGAAAATACTGCGTAGTGCGGCAGATTCTGACGACATCACTAGCTCACCAAAGCGTTTTGCTTCCATTGCCAGACCTTTCTCGACGCCTTTGTCCAAGCCGTGTTTGATAACTTCCAAAATAGCTTCAGTAGCAGGATAATTCCCACGTGTTTTCTCTCGGGTTTTCTTTGCTGCCTGATCGAACACAACAGAACGACCGAGCACATTTCCGCCCATCGCCCAATCCTGCCAGTTACCTTTGCGCTTTGGTTTACTCTTCAGCGCCAATTCTTCAGCAACACGGAGCAGAACAGACTGGGGAACCACATCATCGACCACACCCATTTTCTTCGCTTTCTTCGCGCGGAGTTGCTTGCCAGTCAGCATCATATCAAGAGCCCCCGGCACACCGATAAGCCTAGGTAGACGCTGTGTACCACCGGAGCCCGGCAACAGGCCAAGCTGAACCTCCGGCAAACCTAAGCGGGTTTTGTCATCATCGCTCGCCACACGGCTATGACAAGCGAGAGCAAGTTCCAAACCACCACCCAATGCAGGGCCATGGATTGCAGCAACAACATGGAATGGCAGTTTCTCAACGCGGGAGAAGAGCTTCTGGCCATGCTCTGCAATCATCTGCGCATCTTCTGCGGTCTTGCAGGCATCCAACATGCGAACGTCAGCACCGGCGACAAAGTTATCTGGCTTAGCAGAATGCAGCACCAGACCTTTGATATCACTTTTGCTTTCGAGCTCGCTCAGAATCGCACTGATTTCATCAACAGAGGTTGCTTGTAGGGTATTCATGCTTTCGCCCGGGACATCAATACTCAGCCAAGCGATACCATTTTCGCCATAGTGAAGCGAAAAGGCACTATTTGTAGGGGTTGTTTGTTCCGTCATTATTCTGCCTCCAAGATCATCGCTGCACCCAGACCACCTGCTGCACAAGCAGTATTCAATGCCAAACCACCGCCACGGCGGCGAAGTTCATTCAGAGTTTGGGTGATCATGCGCGCACCGGTTGCGGCAAATGGATGGCCGTAAGCAATCGAGCCTCCCAGTACATTGAACTTATCCATATCGATTTCGCCAATAGCCTGGCTACGACCCAGCTTCTGTTCAGCAAAGCTTTTGGACGCAAACATTTTTACGTTAGCCAACGTCTGCGCGGCAAACGCTTCATGCATATCAATCAGAGTGAGATCAGACAACGTAATGCCAGCGCGATCCAATGCGATTGGTGTGGAGTAGGACGGCCCCATCAACATATCTTGCTCAACCTGGATCGCCGAAAACGCGTAAGAGCGAATGTAACCCAGTGGCGTTAGGCCAAGTTCTTTGGCGCGGCCTTCACGCACAAGCATTACTGCCGCTGCGCCGTCGGTCAGAGGTGTACTGTTCGCTGCAGTCACAGAGCCGTGCTTGCGATCAAAGGCAGGACGTAGCTTGGCGTAGCCTTCTACCGTAGAGTCTTCTCGGACATTGTTGTCTTTATCAATCCACTGACGATAAGGTTCCGGGAAAGCAGTCATCACTTCGTCGCGGACCAATCCATCCGCCCACGCTTTAGCTGCGAGAGAATGCGAGCGATGCGCCAACGCATCTTGTTCCTCACGGGTGATGCCGTGGCTCTTTGCCATTTGCTCAGCGGTTTGTCCCATGCTGAGGCCCGTCGAATACTCTGCTACAGCAGGTGGAACTGGTGCCAAGTCTTTCAGGGAAAGTGTGCTCAGGAGTTTTAAGCGTTTGCTCATCGTCTTGGCTTTGCTCAGCGCCAGCAGAGTCGCTGCCATGTGCTTAGAGACACCAATTGGCAACACGGAAGAGGAATCTGCACCACCAGCAATACCGATATCGACAGCACCAGCCATGATACTTTCGGTGACATTAACCACAGATTGGAAACTGGTCGCGCAAGCGCGGCTGACACTGTAAGCATCAGTGTGAACATTCATACCCGTGCCAAGCACTATTTCACGTGCGATGTTCGGCGCTTCCGGCATTTGAACAACCTGTCCAAAAACCAGTTGGTCGATAAGCTTAGGGTCGATATCGGCACGGCTTAGCATTTCGCTAACAACCATCTTGCCTAGATCAACAGCAGGCACATCCGCATAAGCGGTGGATTGTCGTGCAAACGGGGTACGCAACCCCGCGACGACTGCGATACGTTCACCCTGACGCGTGGTCAGATTCTGGGGAGAGTTCATTGCCGCTCCTTGAAATTATTAGAGGTCAGACCAGAAGAGTGTAACTAATTTGTTATCAGATTAAAACGTGCGTTTTAATTAAATATGCCAAGCAAACATAGACCGTTACGACATTTTTGAAAATAAAAACTGAGCGAGAAGCAAAGCTGGAGAGTGAATAGGGGCTGTTGACCTTTGGTGATGATTTTTGCAGCAGTTTGTGGGGATTTTGTGCAAGGCAAAGGCTTCGATGTGTAGCTGGCCTACATGAGAAGCTGATAACGCAGCAGAAATTCCCCACAAGCGCTGCCCGAAGGGTTCGACTGCGCGTCCCGTACTCTAAGCGTTTTATGCTTTGTTGAGGTGTGTTTGCCTAGAATCACTAGGCGGCACACACCTCGCCGCGCCTAAAACGCTTATAGCGAGAACAAAATTTAACCACCAAAGGTCAACAGCCCCTAGAAACGAAAAGCAAAAAAAAACCACACCCATTAGGTGTGGCAACGTATGTGGAAAGCAATCACGTATTAAATCAATTAACGTAAAGCCAATTGCAAATCAGGTCATAGACCTGAGGAGAAAGTAAAGTCAGCCTTCAAAAAGGAAGTTTGTCATCTTGCTCAACACAGTTTCATGCAACAGATTCGGTAAACCAACGAAGTCTGTAACACGTCACCAGATGACAGTGCCTACTATACCCACGCCATAGGAAGCGATTTTGAAGCAGATCAATTTTTTGTTTGATTAGTCATCGATGGTGTCAAAGAGCACCGTAAGTCGTGAAAGTCTGCGAGCCACATTCATTAAAAATGCACCTTATTGAATATTTCCACTTATTGGAAAAGTGTCAAAAACACTACACTCTTCCTCTAATCGCTTAAATCCAAAACAATTTATCTTCTACAAAGGTGTACCTTAGTTCTTAACATGGTTAACTCTTGGTCAAATCAGCACTACTATAAGACCTGAACAGCCAACCTTCTTAAAGTCAGATCATTGCCCAAGTCAATTTGAATCTAAAATCCAAAGTAATCAGGATGATAGAATGGTTTTAAAAGTTTTTGGAAATAAAAAGTCAGAATCCCAGGTCTCTAGTGATATGGAAAAACAGAGACGATACGAAGCGCTCGTGAGAGCCTGGCATAGAGACCTATACCGTTATGCCTACTGGTTGACGAAAGACCAGCATGTAGCGGAAGATCTGGTGCAGGAAACCTGCCTACGTGCATGGCGCTCACTTGATAGCCTTCAGGATGATAATGCTGCCAAAGCTTGGCTGATCACCATTCTTAGGCGGGAAAATGCACGTCGATTCGAGCGTAAACAGCTAGAATTGGTAGATATTGATGACCATCAGGTCGCAGACGATGCGCGCCCAAGTGAAGAAGCCTCGGTAGAACAGCAATGGCTTCACAAGCAGATCATGCGTCTGTCACCAGAATATAGAGAGCCCTTGGTGTTGCAGGTTGTCGCCGGATTTAGTGGCGAAGAGATTGCAGAGATCTTGGACCTAAACAAAAATACCGTGATGACGCGTTTGTTCAGAGCGAGAAACCAATTGAAAGAGTTCATGGACAACCAAACTTCAGGCCAGCGAGGTGCGCTAAATGGATGAACTCGAATTCCGTCGACGCCTTCTTGCAGACCCTCAGGACAAAGATCCTGAGATTCTGGCCGCTAAATCTGAATCGCCAGCCAACCAAAAACTGGCGTCAGAATTGGACCAACTAGATGCATTGTTGGATCAAACCCTGCGCGTGGAAGTGCCGGATGATTTGGTTGATAAAGTGCTATTTAAGCAAAGCAGCGACGCAGCAAGAGAAGCGAGAAAGCCTCGCTTCCATTTAGCTATTGCTGCGTCTGTCGCTTTTGCATTTGGCATTATGCTCGGTCAGTTTAACTGGCAAGCACTCCCTGTATTACCCGGACAAGCGAGCCTGGGACAAATTGCCCTCGAGCACTATTACCATGAAAAAGACTTCACCAGTGATGTATTTGAGGGCGCTACTCTAACTCAGGTGAATGCCAAACTGGCACCGTTGGGTAAAGCTTATAATGGTCAACTGCCTGGTGAAGTGTCTTACATCAATCACTGTAGCTTTGATGATAAGCACGCTGTGCATATGGTCATTCAAGGTAAAGATGGTGAAGACTTTACTGTGTTTGTCGTACCTCAGCAATCTCCAGCGATGGAAAGCTACAGCGATGGCAATATGGAAGCGGTCTCTTTACCTGCAGCGAATAACAGTAGTGTGATTGTTGTTGGCAAAGAGGGCTCTGACATTATGCCTGTTGCTGAACAGCTCAAGCTGCATCTCAACCAAAAAGCGTGATACAAACAATTACATTTATTCAGGGAGCTTATGCTCCCTTTTTTTCTAAAAAATAACAGACACCTAGTAACTTATGACACGGTTACCAAACAATGTGTGATAACTGGTCAGATTTCCAATTCGCTACCTTCACAATAGAATCCGCGCTGCTTAAAAATAAGCATAAAACACCAGAAGAATTATAAACTTAATCGGATTAATTCAAACCATGAATAAGAAGCGTCTGTTTATCCGCTCAGCAGTGGCAATGGCTGTTGCAGCGAGTTCTACGTCAGCACTGGCTGCTGGCTTCCAGCTAAATGCTCAATCAGCAACCGGTATTGGCCGCGCTTTTGCCGGTGATGCAGTTATTGCTGATAACGCGGCAGTTATGGCTCGTAACCCTGCAGCTATGGCTCTGTTCGATGAGAAAGCATTCTCTATCGGTTTTGAGACCATCACTACTGATATCACAGTCAGCGATGCAACCTACAGCAATGCTGCAACTGGTTATCAACCTCAACCGCTCCCTGACACTGATGATGTAGGCGGCACTTCCGTTGCACCAAACATACACTTCATTATGCCTCTCAGCGAAAAGTTTGCTGTTGGTATCAATGCCTACTCGAACTTCGGTACTAAAACTGAATTCTCAAATGACTATGCGGCGACTGAATACGGCGGTTTGACCGACGTGAAAAGCTTTAACCTAGGTCTTGCTGGTTCATACCGTGTGAACGACCACTGGAGCTTTGGTGCAGGTCTCGATATCATTTACGGCCAAGGCACAATGAAAAGAGAACCAAGTGCTCAGCTTGGTGCTGTTATTACATCACAGGTTCCACAAGCTGCTGGCTTGCCTCTACTAGACGTAGATGGTGCAGATGGTTTCGCGGTTGGCTTTAACGTGGGTACTGTATACGAGCTGGATGCAAACAACCGCTTTGGTTTTGCTTACCGTTATAGCCCTGAATTTGAAGCCGAAGATGATAAAGGCCAGAAGATTACGCTTCCACTGCCTGATATCGCTGAATTCTCTGGCTTCCATAAAATTGAAGACACCAAATTCGCTGTTCACTACAGCGTACAATACATTGGCTGGGGTTCATTTGACGAGATCAAATTCTCTAACCTTCAGGGAAGTGTTCTTAGTGGTGACTACAACAAACCTTACGGTTGGCAGGATGGCTGGCACTACAGCATCGGCGGTACCTACTACCTGAACAATGATTGGACATTGCGTGCCGGTTACATGTATGACATCAGTGCACAGGACGATATTACATCGATTTCAGTACCAGACTCTGACCGTCAGTGGTTCTCGGCAGGTTTGACATATAACCTTGACCAAAGCTCAACCATCGACTTCGGCTTTACTTACCTGATGGGTGAAGAAGTGTCTGTATCTGAAAGTACAGAATTTAATGGCATCACGGTGTCTTCTATCACCGCAACAACCCAAGCAAATGCGATTCTGATGGGTCTGCAGTACAGCCGCAGCTTCTAATTGAATGAGAACACAGTGACTAAAGGGGGAGCAGTCGCTCCCCTTTTTGTTCGCTCAAATAAAGCCTAAAGCGAGCAACTATAGTAAAACCCTGGCTTTTCAGCGTACAAGAGTACGCTTAACTAGCATTAATGATTAACACGTGTTCGCCGAAACTCAGCGTACACTTGTTCCAATGCATTCAAATTCAAGCATCTATCCCTACCAAAGTATGTGTTTGCAAAATATATATCTAAAAACTCTTCGTAATCATTGTCCAAATTGCATATTGGATTTTGGTCAGTAACCTGTACCGACCACAATAATCAAGTAAATACTCTAATGAACAAGAACAAATACCTTCCGCTGGCGATTGCTGCAGCACTCGGCTCTCTTTCTTCCACGTCTGCTATGGCGGCTGGCTTCCAACTGGCAGAGTATTCCGCGACAGGTCTTGGTCGCGCCTATGCGGGTGAAGCAGCAATGGCAGACAACGCCTCTACACAGTTCCGCAACCCAGCAATGATGACTTATCTGGAAGGTACCCAAGTTTCTACCGGCCTGATCTACGTTGACCCAAATGTTGATGTCGAAGGGACTAACACTAGCCTCACCAGCAACAAAACAACCACGTCTTCAAAAGACTTTGCCGATTCAGCGTTTATTCCAAACTTCTATTTCTCTCATCAATTGAACGGGAAGGTTTATCTGGGTCTGGCACTGAGCTCGAACTTCGGCATGCATACTAAGCTGGATGACACTTTTAAAGGCACCCAGTTTGGTAATGAAGCGTCAGTCATGACCATGGAAATCAATCCAAACATTGCATACAAGATTAACGACCAGTTCTCTGTAGGTGCGGGTGTTCGCTATGTGATGGGCGAAGGAAGCATCGGAGCAAAAAGCTCTGCAGATATCAAAAACCCACTTAATGGCAATGTCATCGTACCTACTGGTACTACGCTAAAATACATGGAAGGTGATGATACTGCTTGGGGTTGGCAAGCTGGCGCAGCTTGGCAGATCAATGAAGACAACCGTTTAGGCTTTAACTATCGCTCTGAAGTAAATCTGGACCTGGAAGGCCATGCGACCGGCTTGGCATTTGGTACAACTACTGCACAATTACCTGGCAGTATGGAATTGACTCTGCCAGCAACTGCAGAGATCGCAAGCTTCCACCAACTGACCGACACAGTTGCAGTACACGCCAGCATCAACTGGACTGACTGGAGTACCTTCGAAAAGCTGGAAGCAAATATCCCTTCCCTTTCTCAGCCAAACCAACTGGTTAAGCAAGAGAACTGGAAAGATAACTATCGCTTTGCTGTTGGTGCCACTTATCAGCTGAATACGAAAACCCAGCTTCGTTCTGGCGTTGCTTATGATACAGCAGCGGTCGATGACGCTAACCGCACCATTACAATTCCAGAAACTGATCGTCTGTGGTTCAGCTTGGGCACGGGTTACCACTACTCAGACAACCTAACACTGGATGCAGGTTTCACGTACATCTTTGCAAAAGACGCGGATGTAAAAGAGCCACGAGAAGGCATCAGTTCTGACCTAACCTCCGTACCTTTCGGTGGCACCTTCGAAGGCCAAACCTCTGGTAACGTATGGCTGGCTGGTGTTCAGGCGACTTACCGCTTCTAATTGCTGAGTAGATATTAGATACAAAAATGCCACTCAATCGAGTGGCATTTCTTTGTTAATTTCTTAGTAATCGTCGATTTCGTCGAGCAAATCGTCATCCAGATAACTGTCATCAGGCTCTGCCAAGTCTGCTGCTTTTCCACCGCGAGCCTTAAACTCTTTGTTCTGAAGGTAGGCATCTCGTGCGAAAGCATAAGGGTCAGGCGAATTAATCAACAAACTTTCCTGTTGAACCAGCGCAGCCCTGTCTTCCATCCCTTCAAACAGCCATTTAAGAATAGATTGTGGGAGCGTTAGCAATGACAGTGGCGGATATAAGCCATCGACAACATCCCCTGCCCCTTCCCTTAAAGTGATAGGACCATAGACGGGGAACATAAAGTAGGGGCCTTGCCCAACGTCGTAATAACCCATCGCATCGCCAAATTGGCGGTCAGAAATTTTTGGAAGATTGGCTGCCGAAGCGATATCAATTAAACCACCAAGACCAAACACGGTATTTAGCCAAAACCGGTTAAAGTGAGTGAGAGCGGCTTCGCCATCAAGCATCACAATGCTGTTAACCATGCTTGCGGGCTCTTCAAGGTTACTGAGGAAGTTAGATATACCCGTTCGCGTCCAGCTCGGTACATAGTTGACGTAAGCCAACGACACAGGTTTCGCTACATAAGGGTCGAGGTAGTCGTAGTTAACAGTCCACATCGCTCGGTTGAAGCCTTCAAAAGGATCATTGGGATGAGAAATGTCGAATTCAGCATTGGTTTCAGCGTCAGCCTGTGAGTCTTCCGGGGATTGGGCACAACCACTCAGTAACACCAGCACACCAACTGCCAGAACAAGTTGTTTCCACATTGTTATAATTTGTCCTTTGGGTAAAAAAGAGGCCGGTTAAATACCAGCCTTTTGTCATTATTTTGGCAGTATAAAGCACTTACTGTTTTTGGTTAATCACTAACTGTGAACTGCCACCTAATTCGAACGGAACGGTTTCCCCAAACCAATCTCCGTCTCGAGTCATCACGTTACCGTCATTGTCGATACGGGCTTTCACCATTACCTCTGGCAGTGAAGAAAGCAAACGCTCAGGAATCATACTGTCTGCGTCGGTCAGCTCAACTTCTACCGGGAACTGGCTCAGCGGTATACGCTTCGCAGCCACTGGCATTGGCGCACCATCAGCAGAATGAACTGAAACAATCAATACACCTTCGCTCGGCAGTTGGACTTGATCATCCAGTGAAATTGTCACAGAAACAGATTGCCCCTCTCCCGCGCCTATTTGCGCCTCAGCACGCTGAATACTGCGCTCAAGCATGGTAATACGCGGATCATCAGCTGGCAGTAATTGCTTCATTGTCGACCAAGCAGCAACCGCTTCTTCATATGCACCACGCTCAAAGGCATCAAACGCCAGTAGCGAGAATGCTTGCAAATTACCATGATCCGCTTTGATGACTTCGCGCAACAGGTTACGTGCAGTATTGCTGTTTTGCTCATCACCTGACAGCATCAGGGACTGTGCATAGCCCAGTTTCACATCACTATCGCCTGGCATCAGGTTATAGGCTTTTGCCATTGCACCTTCAGCCGTTTGCACATCGCGGTTCGCCAAGCCAATACGCCCCAGCAGCAACCACCCCATCGCATCATCAGGCGTTTGTTGTAACTTAGTGCGAAGAGACAAGGTCAGATCCGCCATTTCCTCATCTGTCATCGGCTCATTGGAGTCTGACATCAGACGACGGGACAATTCTGGCAAACGTGATGCTGTTTCCTGCCACGAAACGACTTCACGATAGTTGCCCATCGTGTTGTAAAGACCATAACTCATGGCAATCATGATCAAGATGCCTGGCACCAACACCACAAACGGAACTTTGCTTTGTGTCGCTGACTTTTCACTGGCTGGAATGTCATCCAACAGAGACTGTTTGAGTTCTACCGCCAATTCGTTCTGGTTTTCTACCAAACCTTCATCGGCTTCTTCATTAAGCTCTTCCATACGATCACGGAAGAAGGCTTTGTTGAGTTCATCGCGGCTTGCCGCTTCGTCCTGTTCTTTACCGCGGTAAATCGGCAGAACAAATAAGCCAACAGAGACCACAATCATTAAGGCTGTGATCAACCAGAACCACATTTCAGTCATCCGTTGTTATCCTTATTTTTATTATCTGCAGACTCTTCGTTGAGCAACGCATCTAGACGCGCTTGCTCTTCGCTGTCAAGTTCTGCTTTTGCTGTTTTCACTTTTGGCTTGCGACTACGCATCACTAAAACGGTAAAGCCCCCCACCACAAACAATGCCGGACCAGCCCAAAGAATGAAGGTTGAGGCTGTCACTGGCGGGTTATAAGTGACGAAATTGCCGTAACGGTCAACCATATAATCGACAATCTCGTCTTCGTTCTTACCTTGCTTTAGCATTTCATAAACCTTCAAACGAAGGTCCTGAGCCAGACCAGCATTCGAGTCTGCGATGTTGTTGTTCTGACACTTAGGACAGCGCAACTCTTTGCCCAATTTTTTAAAGGCTTCTTCCTGCTCAGGTGTATCGAACTCATACACTTCAATGGCCGCCGACACAGAAAACGCTGCACTCGCAGCCAGCATGATTGCTAATAGAAAACGTTTCATCAGCCTTTTGCCTCCGCCAGCATTTGCTCATACATTGGGCCCAAAGTGTCGTTCCAGTTTCTGTCGTTCACATCACCGACATGACGGTAGCGAATCACTCCATTGGCGTCGATAAGGAAAGTCTCTGGCGCGCCATATACACCAAGATCCAGGCCCAACATACCGTTACCATCAAACAGGCTGATCAAGTACGGGTTACCCAACTGGTTCAGCCAGCCGATCGCTTTTACGCGATCGTCTTTGTAGTTAAGTCCAATTATTTTTACACCATTTGCAGCTAACTCATTCAGGTAAGTATGCTCGGCGTAGCAGGTTGGGCACCATGTCGCCCAAACATTCAGGAGTAAGGGTTCACCTTTGAAGATGTCCTGATCATACAGCTTGCCAGCTTGAGTCAGATCTTCGAGACGAAACTCTGGCACTGGCTTACCCACCAACACAGATTCAAGCTTGGTCGGGTCATCGCCGTCAGCGTTTTTGCCTAATTGCACAAAGAAAACACCAACCAGCACCATAAAAAGCGCGAACGGAATAAAGAGTAAAGGTTTGTTCACCTTTAAGCCTCCTTCACTAGCTCAGCAGAGACTTCTGACTGAACCTTCTTACGAAAACGGTAACGTTTGTCAGAGATTGCCATCAAACCACCCAGTGACATCACCAATGCACCCAACCAAATCCAACGGACGAAAGGTTTGTAGTAGATGCGCACAGCCCAGGAACCATCATTTAAACGTTCACCCATCGCAACATAAAGATCACGGGTGAAACCGCGGTCAATCGCTGCTTCAGTCATCATCGAGCGCTGTACTGTGTAAAAGCGTTTCTCAGCATGCAGTGTGTTTACGCGCTTATCGCCACGGTAAATATCGAAGTCCGCGATGTAACCATCGTAATTCGGGCCATCTTTATCGCGAAGGCCTGCAAAATGGAAATCATACCCTTGCAGTTCAATGCGATCACCCGGTGCCATTTTTACATCGCGCTCAATGTCATAATTCTGAACCATCGCAATACCAAGCACGGTGATCGCCAGACCGATATGACCAAGCACCATCGCCCAATGGCTACGACCCAATTTACCCAGACCGGTGACCAAATCATGACGGTGAGTCGCCCGCTGATAAACTTCAATGCAAGACAGAATGATGACCCAAAGACCCATCACGGCACCCAACGCCGCCAGCGGCATAAAGACATCAGCGAAAATCCAAACCAAGGCAACACCAAGCACGACGGAAAGTACACCACTAAACAGCAGCTCTTTTTTCACGTTCTTCAGATTGTCGCGTTTCCAGCGGATAAGTGGGCCAATACCAAGAAAAAAGACAAATGGCACAGAAAGCCAAGTAAACAGTAGATTAAAGAACGGTTCACCGATCGAAACTGAACCCAAGCCAAGCTGTTTGTGAACCAGCGGTAACAGTGTGCCAAGCAGGACAACCACCAAAGCTGCAACCAACAGAATGTTGTTCGCCAACAGAACGTTCTCGCGGGAAACCAGTTCAAAGTTACCACGCACACGGACTTCTGACGCACGCAATGCGTAAAGCAACAGCGAGCCACCGATCACTACAACCAAGAAGGCAAGGATGAACAAACCACGGGTAGGGTCAGAGGCAAACGCATGCACCGACACTAATACGCCGGAACGCACCAAGAAGGTACCAAGCAGGCTCAGAGAGAATGCAGACAACGCCAGAAGCACTGTCCACGCTTTGAACGTGCCGCGTTTTTCCGTTACTGCCAACGAGTGCATTAATGCTGTACCGGCGAGCCAAGGCATAAATGATGCATTTTCTACTGGATCCCAGAACCACCAGCCGCCCCAGCCAAGTTCGTAGTAAGCCCACCAAGAGCCCAGTGCGATACCCAGCGTAAGGAATACCCAAGCCGCGGTTGTCCAAGGGCGGGACCAACGTGCCCACGCCGTATCAAGACGACCCGCCATCAAAGAGGCGATTGCAAAAGCAAATGCCACAGAGAAACCCACATAACCCATGTAAAGCATCGGTGGGTGAACAATCAGGCCTGGATCCTGAAGAAGCGGGTTGAGATCACGGCCATCAACCGGGAAGTAAGGGAGTGTACGTTCAAAAGGGTTAGAGGTCAGAATGATGAACAGCAGGAAGCCGACACCAATCATGCCCATTACTGCCAATACGCGGGAAACAGACTCCAGCGGCATGCCACGGCTGAAAATGGCAACGGCCAGTGTCCAACCAGCCTGGATAAGCACCCAAAGAAGCAACGAGCCTTCGTGCGCCCCCCAGACTGCCGTTAGACGATAGTACCAAGGCAAGGCACTGTTTGAGTTACTCGCGACATAAGTGACCGTAAAGTCGTTAACGTAGAATGCCCAGCTCAATGCAATGAAAGACATCAATAGCATCAGGAACATGCCGATAGCCAGTGGACGCGCAGAACGCATCATGGCCTGGTTTCCGACGTGAGCCCCCCAAAGTGGGTAAATACTCAACAGGACGGAAAAACCAAGGGAGATAATAAGGGCGAAATGCCCTAATTCAGCAATCATTAGTAGCTACCCTGTTTTTGCTGCTCGGTGTATTCAAGCGGTCTATGCCCTTTGCTCATCGCTTCTGCAATTTCAGGTGGCATATATTCTTCATCGTGTTTTGCGAGGACTTCATTCGCAAACACGGTGCGTTCATCAACCAGCACACCCTGTGCAACAATACCCTGACCTTCTCGGAACAGGTCAGGCAGAATACCTTCAAACTCCACGGTAACTTCAGGGCCGATATCCGCCACACGGAAACTCACTTTTAGAGATTCCGGATCACGCTCAACCGAGTCAGTTACTACCATGCCACCGATACGCAGACGCTGCCCCAACTCTGGTTTGGTGCCATCCGGCTTACCATTAACCAGTTCAGTTGGCGTGTAGAATAGGTCCATGTTTTGGTTCAGTGCGTAAAGCACCAACCCAATCGTCGCGCCTACACCAAACACCAGGGCAAGAGCCAGCCCTAGTCGTTTCTTGCGTCTCGGGTTCATAGTGTGTTCTCCATTTTTTGGGCATTCTTAATACGTTGCTCTCGGGCAACTTTGTTCTTAATTTCTTTGAAAAGTTTGCGGCGGGTGAAATGGGCCGCCAGTGCCACCCAAGCCAAAGCTATGAATGTGATGGCAAATGCGCCCCAGACGTAACCGGCATAGCCACCCATTGCTAGGAATTCATAGAAAGAATTGAAATGCATGACTATCCCCTCTCAACCAGCTCGCGTACCCATGGACGGTGCGCTTCACGTTGTAGAATTTTATTTTTCAGTCCCATCAATGACACTGCACCAAAGAACAATGCAAAGCCAAAGATATTCAGAAGCAGTGGCCACAGCATATCCGATGCGATGGAAGGTTTGGCAAACTTAGTGATGGATGCACCTTGGTGCAGCGTATTCCACCACTCGACAGAGAAATGGATAATAGGTAGGTTAATCACACCAACAAGCGCCAAAATGCCTGCGGCACGCCCCGCTGTGCGGTCATCATCAAAAGCGTTATAGAGCGCTATAACACCGAGATAGAGGAATAAAAGGATAAGTTCAGAAGTTAGTCGCGCATCCCACACCCACCAGGCGCCCCACATAGGTTTACCCCAAATTGCACCAGTCACCAGAGCGATAAAGGTGAATACTGCACCAACTGGTGCCATAGCAGCTGCTGCCCAGTCAGAGGTTTTGATCTGCCACACTAAACCGATAAACGCAGCAATGGCCATCGACATGTATGCACCCATTGACCAAATTGCTGCAGGAACATGAATGTAGATAATTCGGAAACTGTCACCTTGTTGATAGTCAGACGGCGCGAATGCCAATCCCCAAATGGTACCGGTTATCAGAGACATTACTGCCAATACCGCAAACCAAGGTAACAAGGTGTTACACAGTTGGTAAGTTGCCTCGGGCTTGGCATATGGATGAAGCCATTTCCACATTGCAAATATCGCTCTCAGTTAATATGCAGGGTCTGCTGACCCTATTAATAATTAGGTATTATTGGACACTCACCCGCAGGGCAGCAGACACTGCAAACGGAGAAAGCGTGGCCGAACCGACCAGCATTGCCCCCATAATGGCAAGCTGACCGTTTATTGGAAATCCTGCGGCAGCCATATCAATCGCCGATGTCGCGAAGATAAGAACCGGAATAAACAACGGCAGGACCAAAAGGCTTAGCAGCGCGCCACCTTTTCGAAGACCAACCGTCAGCGCTACACCAATCGAACCGAGAAAACTCAGCGTCGGTGTACCTATCAATAGCGTGAGCACAACAGCCTTATAAGCTTCCCAGTCTAAAGACAGTAATACCGCTAAAAGCGGACTTATGATCAATAGTGGTACGCCTGTCAGCAACCAATGCGCAATAATTTTCGCAAAGACCAGAACAGATAAAGGTTCTGGCATCAGTAACATCTGTTCTAATGAACCATCCATAAAGTCATCACGGAACAGCCTGTCTAATGACAACACCGCCGCAAGCAGGGCCGCCACCCAGATGATGCCTGGTGCGATTTCAGCCAGTAGGTTAGGTCCCGGACCCACACCTAAAGGAAACAGCGTGATGACAATGATGAAAAACCACAGTGGGTTCAGCATGTCAGATTGACGGCGAAATGCGACGAGGAGTTCGCGGCGAACCATGTGAAACATAACAGTTCCCATTAGGCCCCCAACCTGATCCGACGCAACTTTGAGTCACCTTCGAACATATCCTGATGAGTTGTAAACAACACCATGCCTCCATTGCTCACATGATGTTGGAAAAGGTTCTCGAGTACTTTTACACCTTGCTTGTCGATGGCCGTCAAAGGTTCATCCAGAATCCAAAGTTTGGATTGGCTGATCCACAGCCTCGCCAACGCTACTCGTCGATTTTGACCCGCTGACAACTGTGCAGCTGGTACATCCTCTCGTCCTGCTAGACCCACGCGGGCAAGAGCTTCCCAAAGACTATCTTCATCTGCTTCACCATGCATACGCTGGTAAAAAGCAAGGTTTTCAAACGCGGTCATTTCACGCTTTACGCCCGTACTATGGCCTAGAAACAGCAAGTTGCCATAGAACTCTTCACGGGCTTTACTGACCAATTCTCCGTCCCAGAGTACATCCCCAGACTCTGCCAATCCCAGACCAGCGATGATCCGTAAGAGTGTGGTTTTACCTGCGCCGTTTGGACCTTCAATTTGGACAAGATCACCGGATGACAACGTAAAACTGAGATCTTCAAACAGCACCCTTTCATCACGGACACAGCTGAGCTCGCGCACTTCCAACATGAGAAATTGGCTTTCCCGATAAAGTTATGAAAAATTTGCCCGATAATACCATAGAGGCGTTTAAAGTCGTTAGCCGCAGGGTCTCGCTAATGTCACTCAAGCAATCAAATCCTACTGATTGATGAGGTCTGGGTATATGCGCTAAGCGTTAATAATTGTGAGTAAATATGAAAATCGACAATATCAATCACATCAATACATTAACGCAGGAGACATTGAAAAATGTTCCGGTAAAAAGCTTGCTCGAAGCAGGCAAGCCACTCCAATCATCCGGCAACACAGGCAGTCTGAGTGACGGCCAGCGTTCACAGCTTTCCCAGTTGCTCGCCCTAATGCCGCTTTATTCCCTGTTGCAAACAACCAAGTCAGATGCAAAAACACTCGCCCCTGTTGTCATTGATCTTCTAAAGCGACTCACCATGCCCAGCGATAGTAAACAGGCTGCCAAATGGCTCGCAGAGAAACAGGCCGACAAAGGATTGCTGGAAGCATTGCGTCACGCAACAACTGCTACCAGCGAACAAGACGGCGCTGGAAAACTTAAGTCTTTACTTATGTTGATGGCAGAGCAGCGCATCAACGAGCAAACCAAGCCCGGTGACTACCATTGGCTGTTCCCTTTCAGGGACAACAATCTTTCTCCGGTGCGCATCAACGTCGAGAAAAAGACCGGGAGGAAAAAGAAAAAGTTGCGCTGGTGCGTCACGCTCAACCTGACTCTAGACAAAAACCGTCACCTCACTGCGACAGCAGAACTTGAGGACAATTCCCTTTCTCTCAGTTTTTCCACCGATGCTGATGGCTTAAAAAACCAGATAGAGACTGCAATGCCCAAACTCGAGGAAAAACTTGCCCAGCACCATATCGCACTGGAGCAATGTGATATCAGCACCATAGAAAGTGTACAGACAGAAACTATTTCGTCAGGAGTGAACATTCAGGTATGAAGAAGCCCAAAAGCGCAGTGGCGCTTAAATACGACGGTGTCAATGCGCCAAAGGTGTCAGCCAAGGGTTACGATGCATTGGCTGAAAAGCTCATTGAAGAGATGGAAAAGAACGGTGGACTCATCCATAGCGATGAAGCTCTGATGAATTGGCTATCGGCGCTGGAAGTAGGTGGTGAAATCCCTGAACAGTTATATCTGGTGATCGCTGAATTGATCGCTTTTGCCTGGTACTTAGATGGAAAAACCCCGCCCGGCTGGGAGGGGTCAATGCTCAACAAAACGGTCTGATGGATTTAAGTATCTGATTAGCGCGTCATACGCTGCTTTCGGATATTCATGAGAAGCTCTGCTTCTGCTTTAGGCAGGTCACACTCTTCCATCAACTCCCGAAGATCTGCCCCAAGTTCTACCATCTTACTGGCGCGGCTGTATAGACGACCGTCTGGGTCCTGCATTTCCATCTCATTCTGTTTGTCGAGCAACTCATCAAAGCGCTGTGATAGTTCAGCAAGCTTTTGACTCATGCCAATAGAGCCCGCCCGCAATTCATTAAACTGCTTAGACAAGCTCTCTTGCTGCTGACGGGCATTTTTGTAAAGTAGCTCCATCGCCTGGAATTTCGCTTCCAGACCCAAGCGCGCTTTCTTTTCCCGTCTTAGCATCAACAAGGCAACCACCGCAACACTCAAAGAAACGCCCAGCGGTAACCATTGCAACACAAGGTCGAGCATTACAGCATTGCCATCTCTGACCACTCTTCATCAGAGAGTAGTTTATTCAGATCAACCAGGATCAGCAGATGACCGCTACGATTGCTTACACCTTGAATAAACTTGGCGCTTTCATCGGTACCTACACTTGGCGTAGTATCGATTTCAGAGGTCTTGAGGTAAACCACCTCAGCCACACTATCGACCATGATACCTATGACCTGAGATTCCGCTTCAATCACGATCACTCGGGTGTTGTCTGACACTTCACCTTGGGAAAGGCCGAAACGTGAACGGGTGTCGATGACTGTCACTACATTACCGCGTAGGTTGATGATGCCAAGAACATAGTCTGGTGCACCCGGTACCGGCGCGATTTCGGTGTAGCGCAATACTTCCCGAACCTGCATTACGTTAATGCCGTAGGTTTCGTCTTCCAGCTGGAAAGTCACCCACTGCAGGACTTCGTCATTCACATTTTCTTTTTGAACTTCAGCTACCTGAGACATTTATTTTCCTCTTTTCGTGCTGTGCTGCGTCACTTACGCCAACGCATTGGCATCAATACCCTGATTCAGCATGGCAATCAGCGCTTCTACGTGGATCAAGGCGCACATTTTTTCTTTAACCAGTCCGGCCAACCAAGGCCGTTTGCCAGCTTGTTCGCGCCATCGCACTTGTTCACCATGGAGTGACTCAGTCCCCAGTAGGGCGTTACAAGCCAAGCCCCATTTACTGTCACCCAAGATCACTATATAACTATAGTCATCGCGATGGCTGTTATCCGCTATTTTTTCTGGCATCACCCATTTGGCGGTATCTACCACATCCAACTGTTGGTCCCGTTCAGTCTGAAGACCCAGATACCAGTCCGGTCTTCCAATCAGGTGATTGCAATCTTCGAGTTTGTGGATCCCCCCTAACTCAGCCAGAGGAACGGCGTATGTCACACCAAACGACTCAAAGAACAACACCTGAAACGCATACTCAGAAGCAATGTTTTGCCAAGGTGGCGCTATATCTTCTTCAGCATGAGTTTCCTGGTCACTAGCGGTTTCAATCTCTGTATCGACAGAATCAGCCACTTCTTCAGTGACAGTTTCCTCAATTGCGACTTCAACTTCGGGCTCGGAAATAACTTCCGCTTCAACCGCTTCTTCCACCAATTCTTCAACATCGGTTTCGACAGTGGTTTCAACGACCGGCTCGACGAAGGCTTCTACCTCAACGCTAGTCTCTACATCGGTTTCAACTTCAACCTCCGCTTCTATGAAGGTATCAGTCAAGGTTTCCGTTGCTACTTCAACCTCGATATCCGTTTCTGTCTCAGTCAGCGCTTCGGTGTAGCTCTCAACAGCCTGTTCGCTGTCAATGATCATTTCAGTTTCCGTCAATTCCTCGACTTCTACTTCCATGTCTTCATCCAGCTTAAGCTGACTAAGCAACTTTTCTACCGAAGACAAATCGCGCTTGTCTTTGGTCAGCGTAGCACCGTTGAATTTTTCAACCGGTTCCATAACAACAGGCTGAGGTTTGGGCTCAACGCTCTCCTCTTCGGCCTGTGACGTCACATCCGTGTCATGCTGCTGAGAAAAGTAATCTTCTTCCAACAGTGCATCAAAATAGTCATCCAGCGCCTGAACACTGGATAAGGCACGGCTATCTTTCATCCTGTTCAAGTCGCTCCAGATAAGAGAGCAGCGTTTTATAGGCAAACACGCCGCGACAATTTTTTGCGTAATACGATGGCGGCATGTGCTTTAAACTTGCATCGCGAAATTTAGTATCAATCGGCACTGCTGACGTCCAAACCTGATCAGGGTATCGCACCTTAAGCTCTTGAAGCGTTTCAAGAGAAGCACGGGTACGTTTGTCATACATGGTTGGGACAATACACACTTTGAAAGCTGATGCACGGGACTTTTGCATGATCTGCAATGTACGCACCATGCGCTCAAGACCTTTCATCGCCAGAAATTCAGTTTGTACCGGGATCAGAATACGGTTACTCGCCGCCAACGCATTAACCATCATGACACCCAGAATTGGCGGGCAATCAATCAAAGCGTAATCGTACTCTTCTTCAAGGCACGCCAACGTTTTCTTCAGCATCAACCCCATACCCCCGCGGTTGCCCATGGCGCGATCGAGTGTCGCCAGTGACATATGCGATGGCAAAAGATCGAGATTTTTATATTCAGTCTTGAGGATCAACGGCTTAACCGTATCGCGATTGATAGCCTGTAATTGAAAAAGGTCGAACAAAGTACGGGGCAACTGCTCCGAATCGTAATTCAGATAGGTTGTCAGCGATGCATGCGGATCGGTATCTATCAGCAACACACGCTTATTCTTTTCACTGAGAAGCCCAGCTAGGGTAATCGTGGTGGTGGTTTTCCCCACGCCTCCTTTCTGGTTTGCAATGCTCCAGACTATCACAGCCGCTCCTTAAACGAGGTTGAGCTCAACGAAAATACGCTCGGTGATGCGATCCAACGGTAAGTCTTCGGTTGAAATGCTCGCTTTAGCGACAGCTTGCGGCATACCGTAGACCACGCAGCTTTCCTCATCTTGTGCCCACACCGTTGAACCTTGTTGTTTCAGTAATCTTGCACCGTCCCGGCCATCTGCACCCATTCCCGTCAATACCATCGATAATACTTTGTCGTTGTAGACTTTGGCTGCAGACCCGAAGGTAACATCCACGCATGGCTTGTAATTCATACGATCGCCGCCGTCGATAATTTTCACACGAGCTGCCCCTGGGCGTCCATCAATCATCATCTGCATTCCACCCGGCGCCAAATAAGCGGTGCCTGGTTGTAATTGATCGCCATCCTGCGCTTCTTTCACTGTGATTTTGCAAAGGCCATTCAGACGCTGTGCAAACGCTGCAGTAAAGGTTGAAGGCATGTGCTGGATAAGGACGATAGGCATTGGGAAATTCGCAGGCAACCCACTCAGCACCTTTTGTAGTGCTACCGGCCCACCTGTAGAGGTGCCAATCGCCACTAATTGGTAGCGTTTACCGCTAGCTTTAAAACGTGCCAAAGATGAAGCAGGTCTTGCCGCAGGTGCAGTAGGTGCGCTGGGCGCACTACTTGTCATCGGGCGGACTGGCGCACGCGAAGCCGTTGGTGTTGGCGCATTGGTAGTTGGGCGTGCCGCAGGTGCAGGTCTTCGCATAAAGGCGCGCTTACGAGCAATCTCGTTCACGCGCTGTTGGAGCAAGGCGACCGCTTCGTCGCGGTTACGTGCGATGTCTTCGAATTTCTTTGGCAGAAAGTCGAGCGCGCCCGCATCCAACGCGTCTAAGGTGGCTTTTGCCCCGTCATGCGTTAACGAAGAAAACATCAGAATAGGCGTTGGATTGCTCTGCATGATCTCACGAACTGCAGTAATCCCATCCATCACAGGCATTTCGATGTCCATAGTAATGACATCTGGTTTTAGCTTTGCTGCCTTTTCAACTGCATCTTTTCCATTAACTGCACAGTCGATAACCTGAAGGCGAGGATCCCCGTTAATAATTTCGCTAACACGGCGGCGGAAAAAACTTGAATCGTCCACCACCAAAACTTTCAACACCATGTCGTTCCTTTTGGTTTATCCGCCAGCATATCGCTTAAGCAAATTCGGTACATCAAGGATCAAAGCTATGTTCCCGTCACTGGTAATTGTTGCTCCTGCCATACCCGGCGTGCCTTGCAGCAGTTCATCCAGAGGCTTGATCACAACTTCTTCCTGACCTATGAGAGAATCCACAACAAATGCTACAGGCTGATGGCCAATCTGGACGATCACAACATGTCCAGTCTCTCGGTTTTGAGAGTGATGCCTCGGGCAAAGCCAATCTTGCAAATAAAAGAGAGGAATTGCTTTTTCACGCACTATCAACGTAAGTTGTCCGTCAACTGTGTTAGTTCTAGAAAGATCAAGGCTGATGATTTCATTAACGTTCGACAGCGGGAACGCAAACGGATTGTTACCGATACCGACCATCAGAGTCGGCAAGATTGCCAGTGTCAGAGGCACTTTGATTGAGATAATAGTGCCGCGGCCCAGTTCTGAATCAATAGAAATTGTACCGTTCAGTTGGGTAATCGCCGTTTTCACCACGTCCATACCTACACCACGACCAGAGATATCTGAAATCTCAGTCTTGGTTGAGAAACCTGCAGCAAAGATCAGATTATAGGCCTCAGTATCGCTCAAACGTGCCGCGGCGTCTGCATCCATCACACCACGCTCTACTGCGATAGAACGCAATTTCTCTGCATCCATACCGCCACCATCATCTTCGATGGTCAGCAGAATGTGATCACCTTCCTGCGAAGCCGCAAGGGTAATGGTGCCTGTGCGTGGTTTGCCTTTTTCCTCACGGGCATCCGGCATTTCAATGCCGTGGTCAACCGAGTTACGCACCAAGTGAACCATCGGGTCCGCAAGTGCCTCTACCAGGTTTTTGTCCAAGTCGGTTTCTTCGCCGCGCATTTCCAGCACGATGTCTTTTTTCAGGCTTCGTGCAAGGTCACGTACAACGCGTGGGAAACGGCCAAATACCTTCTTAATTGGCTGCATACGTGTTTGCATCACAGCGCCTTGAAGGTCAGCAGTGACCACGTCAAGGTTGGTCACTGCTTTCGCCATGTTTTCATCATCGCTACTTGCACCCAAACTCACCAGACGGTTACGCACCAAGACCAGCTCACCCACCATGTTCATGATGGTGTCCAACGTGGAGGTGTTCACACGTACAGTCTGCTCAACCTGAGGTGCAGGCGGCTTTTTGTCGTCAGCCTTTGCTGGTGGCTTGGCAGCTGGTGCAGGTGGTTTTGCTGCCGCAGGCTCGGCTTTTGGCACCGGCGCTGGCGCAGGTTTTGGCTCTGCTTTCGGCGGCGGAGGTGGCGCTGAAGCTGCGGTAGCTGCACCACTGTCAATCGGACTTTTACCCTTGCCGTGCAAGTCATCCAATAGTTTTTCAAATTCATCGTCAGTGATTTCGTCACTGGACGGGCTTTCTACCGACGCGTTTTGTGGTGGTGGTGTCGCGGCTTCTGGCGCACCACCAACCTGTGGACCTTTGCCTGCACCGTGCAGGTCGTCCAACAGTTTTTCAAATTCGTCGTCTGTAATGTCATCACCGCCACCTGTTGCAGCTTGTGGGGCTGACGCGCTGTCACCTGCTTGTGGACCTTTGCCTGCGCCGTGCAGTTCGTCCAGAAGACGGTCAAATTCGTCGTCTGTGATTTCATCAACAGAATCACCAGCAATCGCTTCGCTACCTTCGGCCGGTTCTTCTGCTACCGCTTCTGGTTCTGGCTCCGGCTCCGGCTCTGGTTCCGGCTCTGGTGCAGCCGCTTCTGCTGCTTCATCTTCTGAAGCAGGGCGACTATATCTGTGGAGTGCTTCAATGAGTGCTGGATCAGCCGCAGGTACCGGTTCGCGCTCCTGCACGCAAGCGAACTGCTCGTTAACGGTATCCAATGACTGGAGGATGGTATCCATCACTTCCGGCGTCAATTCACGTCCGCCATTACGCAGGTTATCAAAGATGTTTTCTGCACCGTGGCATGTTTCAACCAGTTCGGTGAGTGAAAGGAAACCTGCACCACCTTTTACGGTATGGAAACCACGGAATATTGCATTGAGTAGGTCTCTGTCTTCTGGTGATTTTTCCAGGTCGACCAATTGCTCGGATAGCAATTCCAAAATCTCACCGGCTTCGATTAAGAAGTCCTGGAGGATTTCTTCATCCATTTCAAAACTCATAACGCACCCCTAAAAGCCCAGGCTGGAAAGCAGATCATCGACGTCATCCTGACTTTGCATCACTTGCTTCTCTTGACGCTCTTTCTCGGAGACGACTGGACCTTCAGCCACAATGCCAGATTGCTGTTGTTCAGCTTCTGCTTCTGTTTCTGGTTCTTTCTGATCGTCATCCAGACCAAAGGCAGTGAGGATTTCAACCAGTTGTTTTTCTACCTCTTGCACCAACTCAATGACACGACGGATAACCTGTCCGGTTAGATCCTGAAAGTCTTGCGCCATAAGGATTTCAGTCAATTGACCGTGGAGCTTAGTGGTATCCCCTTCAACCTGTGTCAACAAACCGTCGATTTGATGGCACAAGTCTTTGAAACTTGTTATGTCAATCCGCCCACCCATGAGGTTGTTCCATTGCGGACGAACCAAGGCAAGACATTCTTGCAGGTTGTCCGCGATTGGAAGGGTCGCTTCCACTGCATCCATGGTGCGGTTCGCAGCCAGTTCCGTTTTTTCCATCACAAAGTTCAGGCGATCTTTCGCATCTGGGATCTCGCTGGTAGCCAAATCGTTGACGCGTGGATCTAAACGGAAATTTGACAACGAATCATGTAGTTGCCGGGTCAGTTTTCCTACCTCATTGAAGAGCGGATTGCGCACGTCACTGACAAGATTGGCCAGTAATTCGTTCGCGCCGTCCTGATTCCCTTCTTCGAGCAGACTGACCAATTCTTTAGCTTGGTCGAGTGTTATCATCGTTTAAATAATCCATCACTGCGCGAAGAAAAAAATCACATACGCTCGAAAATCTTATCCAGCTTTTCTTTGAGCGTCGCGGCAGTAAACGGCTTAACGATATAACCATTCACACCAGCCTGAGCGGCCTCAACGATTTGCTCACGCTTGGCTTCTGCGGTGATCATCAGAACTGGAAGATGCTTGAGCTCATCATCAGCGCGGATGTTTTTTAGCAGATCGATGCCTTGCATGCCCGGCATGTTCCAATCAGTAACGACGAAGTCAATACCGCCTTTCTTAAGAATTGGCAGTGCTGTCAGGCCGTCATCTGCTTCAACGGTGTTGTTGAAACCCAGATCTCGAAGGAGGTTTTTAACGATACGGCGCATTGTTGAAAAGTCATCAACAACGAGGATTTTCATATTTGTGTTCAAAGTGGCCTCCAGTGAGGTTCCTTATTATTGTAGAAACTTACTTTGACCAAGCGGATAGCTTGGTCCGTAACCGCTGCATTGCCTGATTTTGTATCTGGCAAACCCGGGATTCACTAACCCCGATAATGGCCCCAATCTCCTTGAGGTTGAGTTCCTCGTCGTAATAGAGAGAGAGTACCAAAGCTTCTCTTTCAGGAAGTCCGCGGATGGCATTCGCTAAGTGCGATTTAAAGCTATCCCCGGCCGCTTCCTCAAAGGGAAGATTTTCATCACGATGACTTTCTGTCACGAAAGCATCTTCTGAAACGCCCAAGTCATCGATACCAATCAGTCGCCCTGCGTTGATGTCGTTTTGAGCTTGGTAATACTGATCCAAACTCATGCCCAGGCGTTTCGCAATTTCTTTGTCGCTGGGGTCTCGCCCCAATTCACCTTCAAGCTGTGAAATCACTTCGCTGATTTGGCGGTTATTCTTGTGAACCGACCTCGGCACCCAGTCGCCTTTCCGGATGTCATCCAGCATGGCGCCACGAATACGGATACCAGCGTAGGTTTCAAAACTCGCTCCTTTTGTGGAATCGTAGTTCTGCTGCGCTTCAAGCAAACCAACCATGCCCGCCTGAATGAGATCTTCAACCTGCACATTTGGGGGCAAACGGGCTATCAGGTGGTGCGCAATCCGTTTCACTAATGTGGCGTACTGCTCAAACACAGTCTCCGTTGATGCTCCTGTCCTGCCATAGGTCAGCGCCCTATTCACTGAGGTAATCCCCCGCAGCCTCGTCTCGAACCAGCAGTCGCTCAACGAAAAACTCCAAGTGTCCGCCCGGATTACGTGGTACAGGCCAGGTCAGGGCCTTGTTTGCCAACGCATTTAGAGCAAGCGCGGCCGGAGACTTTGGAAATGCATCAATCACGACGCGTTGCTTCTTCACAGACTGACGCACATGCTCATCTAATGGAACACATGCTACTAATTCTAGATTAGCATTTAAAAATCTTTCTGTTACCCGAGTTAATTTTGTGAATAAATCGCGACCTTCGCGGTAACTGCGCACCATATTGGCAACGACCTTGAACCTGGTAACGCCGTGTTCACGGCTCAGCAGCTTAATCAATGCATAGGCATCTGTGATGGAAGTCGGCTCATCACACACCACAATCAACACATCCTGCGCCGCGCGTGAGAAGCTCAAGACCATGTCAGAGATACCTGCTGCGGTATCCACCAGCAGCACGTCAACGTCCTCTTCTAGAGTACCAAATGCCCTAATAAGACCGGCGTGCTGAGCTGTACTGAGCTCGGTCATTCCTCGCATACCCGACGAAGCTGGAATAATCCTCATGCCGTGAGGACCTTCGATAATGATATCTTTGAGGTCGCACACGCCCTGCATAACGTGGCTGAGGTTCTTACCTACACGCAAACCCAGTAATACATCGACATTTGCCAGCCCTAAGTCAGCATCCAACACCATGACCTTTTTGCCTTGCTTGGCCATGGCAGCTGCCATACCCAAGGTGATGTTGGTTTTACCGACACCACCTTTACCACCAGTGACGGTGATGACTTTGGTACGAGTCGGGTTTGTCAGGCGGCGGAGGCCGCTTGCTTGATCATGCATGGTTGTCTCAATCATAAAAGTCCGCCGCATTCGACTCTGGTACATCATGACTCCAGAAATGGTTTCGCTGCTCTGAATCTTGATCCATCAGTTCACTCGCCTTGTTAACCAGGTATCTCCCACTTGCCTGGCGAATGTCCTCGGGTACACGCTGGCCATCAGCCAGATAGGTAACCGGAAGGGCGTTTTCTATGGTCACACTCAATAATTCCCCCAGACTGAGGGATTCGTCCAACTTCGTGAGCACGCATCCAGATAGGGGAATGCGCCGGAAGTGATCAATAGTCTCCTGCAGTACGCGACGTTGTGAAGTCGCGGACAATACAAGGAGGCTTCGGATATGTGAACCACTGTTTTGGATAAGAGTATCAAGTTGTTCTGATAGCCTCAGATCTCGCTGGCCCATGCCTGCGGTATCCAACAGGATCAGTCGACGGTGACGTAACTGATACAGTATATCGGCCAGTTCATCCGCATCTTTAGCAACTTTTACGGGGCAACCTAAAATTCTGCCATAGGTCGCTAACTGCTCATGTGCGCCGATACGGAAGGTATCTGTCGTCACCAGAGCAATTTCTTCAGGGCCGAAATCCATTGCCGCCCTGGCTGCTAACTTTGCGATGGTCGTCGTTTTGCCCACGCCGGTAGGGCCAAGCAATGCAATCACACCGCCCAACTCCAACATGTTTTCACTGGTCGTAATGACTTGATCTGCCACTAACTCCAGTAACTCCGACCACGCTTCATTTGGTGGCGTATCTTCAGGAATATAGCCAGCCAGTTGGTCGGCCAGTACTGGGGAGATACCCATTTTTTCAAGACGTTTGATTAGCATGGCACGAAGAGGCTCTTTACGCTCTACTTCCTGCCACATCAAACCGGAAAGTTGATGCTCAAGCAGGCTGCGAATCGTCGCCATTTCCTTGCGCATCGCTTCGATTTCTTCGTTGCCTTGACGCGCTGGTTGGCGGCGTGATTCGCTGCGCAATTCAAAGCGATCATCGCGACCCGGTGCACGGCGGTCTTGCTCGTCACGTTTTTGACGATACAGGCGGTCAAGCTCCTGACCTTTAGCTTGTTGCTGCGAGCGGGAGAAACCGTTGTTGGCGCCATTGCGACTACCATTGCTCTGACCGTTCTGGCCGTTATGACCATTAGAACGACGGGCTGGCGCAGCACTGTAAGTGTTTTCACTTTGACGGGTACGGGCGTCATTTTGACGCGCTAACAATGCGCTCAGCGAATCGGCTTCCTGCTGAGGCTCATCGGAAGTATTGCTTTCCGGCAACTGAGATTGGTAACGGTCAAGCAAATTGGAGAACTTGCTGCCCAATGCACCACCCAGTGGTTTTCTGGCTGCCTCTTTGCTGATGTCACGACGTAGGTGCACAGTGTCATCAGCCAGTCGGCGTGTTTGTTGAGCACGGTCCATGTTTTGCGCCATCTGCGTTCTCGCCGCTTCCTTGCGCACATCACGGGTTGGTGCGTCAGTATCTACTGCCGCCACGATTTCGACACCGCCAGTTACTTTTTTGTTGGACATAATGACAGCATCTGCGCCGAGTGCTTCTTTCACTTCGGCCAGCGCTGTTCGCATGTCTTTGGCAAAAAATCGTTTAATCTTCAAAATCGCTGTCCTGAATTACTGATGTCGCAACATCAGTTGCCAACCGCTCTCACAATTCTTATTTGTTTTTCATCCGGCACTTCCTGATAAGACAGGACTCTTAGTGACGGAATGGTATTTTTAACAAACTTGGCCAGTGTTGAACGAAGTACCCCTGAAGTCAGCAAGACTGCCGGTTCACCCTGCAGTTCCTGATGCTGGGTAGCTTCTGACAGGCTCTGTTGTAGCCTTTCTGCCAGACCCGGTTCGATACCGGTCGATTCACCACCTGACGCCTGCATAGTTTTATGCAATATCTGTTCCAGCTCGGGAACCAAAGTAATAACAGGTAATTCCGGCTCTACACCATTGATTTCCTGAACAATCAGGCGTCTGAGCGAAATTCGTACAGCAGCAGTGAGAATGTCGGGATCTTGACTCTTCGGCGCATACTCAGAGAGTGTTTGTATAATAGTCCGCACATCACGAATAGGAATCGCTTCATTGAGAAGGTTCTGCATCACTTTCACCACAGAGCCCAGCGAAATGAGGTCAGGAATAAGACCTTCCACCAGTCGAGGCGACTGCTTAGCCAGCATATCAATAAGGTTCTGCGCTTCTTCGTGACCTAAGAGACGTTCAGCATTGTTGGTCAGCATCTGGCTCAAATGGGTTGCCAGTACAGTGGCTGAGTCCACGACCGTATAGCCAAGTGCCTGGGCATGTTCGCGCTGAGATTTCTCAATCCACACTGCTTCCAGTCCAAACGCAGGGTCAACGGTACCTTCGCCGTCAACAGGACCAAACACCTGACCTGGATTAATCGCCAGTTCCTTGTCAGGGCGGATATCCGCCTCGCCAACAGCAACACCCATTAAAGTAATCCGGTAGCTGTTCGGTGGTAGTTCCAAATTGTCACGAATATGTACTGGTGGAATAAGGAAACCAAAGTCTTGCGACAGCTTCTTGCGCACGCCTTTTACGCGGTCAAGCAGCTCGCCCCCCTGATCGCGGTCAACCATTGGGATCAGACGGTAACCAACTTCTAGACCAATCACGTCAACTGGCTGTACATCGTCCCAGGAGAGCTCTTTCGGTTTTGGGGCCACCACTTCTTTTGCAGGTGCTTCTTCCGCTTCTTTCCTAGCTTTAGTCTGTTCTTTGGTTTTCCAGTAGGCGAAACCACCACAAACCAGCGCCAGCGTCAAAAATGGAATGTGTGGCATGCCAGGAACAATACCCATCACCGTCAAAATACCGGTCGCGATAATAAGAGCGCGGGGATTATCTACCAGTTGGAAGACTACTTGCTGCCCCATGTCTTCGTCAGTGTTCTGACGGGTTACCATGATCGCTGCGCCAATCGACAGCAAGAGCGACGGGATCTGTGCAACGAGACCATCACCGATAGTCAACAGAGTGTAAATTTCGATGGCGTTTGAGAAGCTGACATCATGTTGGATCATACCGATGGATAAACCACCGATGATATTGATCGCCAGAATTAAAATACCGGCGATGGCATCACCTTTGACGAATTTTGACGCACCGTCCATCGAACCGTAGAAGTCGGCTTCTTTGGTCACTTCTTGACGGCGGGTACGCGCCTGTTCCTGATTAATCAGGCCGGCATTCAAATCCGCATCAATTGCCATTTGCTTACCCGGTAATGCATCCAGGGTGAAACGCGCGCTGACTTCGGATATACGACCCGCACCTTTGGTGACAACCATGAAGTTGATGATCATCAGGATAAGGAACACCACCAGGCCAACAGCGTAGTTACCTCCGATCACTACTGAGCCAAAGGCATCGATCACCTGTCCGGCTGCACCTGGACCTTCATGACCATGAAGCAGAACCACACGGGTTGAAGCGACATTCAGTGCCAGACGCATCAGCGTCGCGATCAGCAGTACAGTAGGAAACGCGGCGAAATCAAGTGGTCTACGGGTGTAAACAGTAACCAGAAGCACGACCAGAGAAAGGGCAATGTTAAATGAGAACATCAGGTCGAGCAGCAATGGCGGCATAGGTAGCACGACCATCGCAAGGGTTGAGAGTACGAGGAGCGGTGCACCAATCGCTGGGAATGCAGTTCCTCGCTTGAATGGAATTTTATCCTGTACCTTGTCGTAGAACGGCAAAGAAAGCTTCATGTGTCGTTTATGTTCTTCTGGGCTTAATCACTGAGACCCAAGAAGCAAAAAACGAACCAATTTTCATATATCTTAAAATCAATAAGTTATTAATATAATATCGCTAAGTATCACATCAGCGACGTAATTCCGGCGGTATTGGCAATTGCTGATCTGCCAGCGGATTAGGTTTACGTCCACGCCCTTTTTTGTATTGCTTAAGCTGAAATACGTAAGCAAGCAACTGGGCAATCGCCGTGAATAGACCATCAGGGATCTGTTGTTCCAACTCGGTGCTGTAGTAAACCGCACGGGCAAGCGGCGGCGCAGGCACAATCGTGATGTCATGCTCAGCGGCAATTTCACGGATTTTAAGTGCGAGGAAGTCTGAACCTTTGGCGACTACTACTGGCGCTTTGTCGATTTTACTGTCGTAACGAAGCGCAACCGAATAGTGTTCCGGGTTAGTGATCACCACGTCTGCAGACGGGACTTCTGCCATCATACGACGCTGGGCCATTTCGCGCTGGAGCATTCGGATCCGCCCCTTAACTTCAGGCTTACCCTCAGTTTCTTTGTATTCGTCTTTAATTTCCTGCTTAGTCATCTTGAGCTGTTCATTGTGCTGCCAGATTTGGAACGGCACATCTATCGCGACGACCACAAGCAGGGAGCAACAAATCAACAATACGAAATTCAGCAGAATATCTAGGGCATGATAGAGATTGGTCGGAAAAGTTTCGATATTGAGCTGATAGAAATCATCGAGACTCGCCCACATGAGATAGAAAGCCACACCGGATACCAGCACCACTTTTAGAATTGACTTGAGAAGCTCAACCCAGCTTTGCTTGCCGAACATCCTTTTGATGCCTTGCAACGGACTCATTTTGGACAATTTAGGCCTTGCTGCTTCCCAGGAAAAGGAGACACCACCCAATGCGGAAGCACCAATCAAACCTGCAATAAACAGCATCAACAATACAAAGGTGATCGGCCAGACAATATGAAATATCGCCCCATAAGAAATCAGCCCCAGCGTGGTGACATCAAATATCTCCTCACGCGTGAGCGTAAAAAGTTTTCGCATCATCTCCATCAAAGCTTTGCCAAGACTTTCGCCAAACCACATCAATGCAACTGCGCCCACTACGAGCACGGCGACTGACGCCAGTTCTCTTGAGCGCGGTACCTGACCTTTCTCCCGCGCCTGCTGTCGCCTTCGGGGCGTGGCGTCTTCAGTGCGTTCCTGACCGTCGTTCTCTGCCATCAGGTACCTCCACCTAATGTGCAGTCGAGACGGATAAGGTCACAGATAGTATTCAGCCCTGTGTCCCAGTGATTCAGGTAATGCGGCAAAATTCCGTTGAGCAGATACATACAGATCATCAAACCCACCAGCAACGCAAACGAGAAGCCCAGTGAGAAAATGTTTAACTGCGGCGCAGCACGGGTCATGACACCAAATGAAAGGTTCACCGTCAGCAAGGCGATAATGCCCGCAAGTGCCATCCCGAGCGCCACACTGAACATGATGCCAAACCAACTTGCCAGCGCGCGGTAATCCGCCACACCGAGCATTTCACCCACTGGTAGGGTTTTAAAGCTCATGACCACCAGGTTAAGCATCTGAAGATGTCCATCGGTGGAGAGGAAAATCATGGTGGCGACGAAAAGATAGAACTGACCCAGTAAAGGCGTGTTCTGCCCGTTGGCCGGGTCGACCATAGAAGCAAAACCCAAGCTCGATTGCATACCGATAATTTGACCGAGTAGCACAAAGGTCTGGATAACAAACTGGGTCACCGTGCCCATCGCAATACCAATCAGGATTTGCTGCGCCAAAACGACCAATCCGCCAAAGGAAACCAGCTCAATGGTTTCAGGTACACGCGGTAACGCTGGCATCACAGCAAACGTGATGGCCAGAGACAGATACAAACGGATTCTCACCGGTACAAAACGGGCACCAAAAAACGTCATCGTCATCATCATTGATGAGATGCGCGTAAACGGCCAGAAGTACTGTGCCAGCCAATTAAGAATGATATCTGCCGGGTATTCCATACCTGAAACTCAGTCAGTAAAGCAACAGAGGTATTTCTTCAACCAAGCGGAAGAAATACTCCATCAGCATGCGCGTCATCCAATGGCCGAAGAACATCAGCGCCACCAGCGTAGCAATCAAACGCGGCAGGAAACTCAAGGTCTGTTCGTTAATCGAGGTCGCGGCCTGAAAAATCGCCACCAGCAAACCAACAATTAGACCGGGGATGATAATGGCGCAAACCATGACCAGGATGAGATAAAGCGCATCCTGGAACAGTTCGACAAAAGCTTCTGGTCCCATGACTTACTCCTACCCGAAACTGCCTGCAAGGGTCGACAGGATAAGGTTCCAACCGTCCACCAGCACAAATAACATCAGCTTAAATGGCAAAGACACGATCATCGGCGAGAGCATCATCATACCCATCGCCATCAGTACCGAGGCCACCACGAGGTCGATAATCAAAAACGGCAGGAACAACATAAAGCCTATCTGGAAGGCGGTTTTCAGCTCTGAGGTGATAAACGCTGGGATAAGCACTGTCATTGGTACTTCTTCCGCTTCTGTTACCTGTGAGCCGGACATGTTCACGAAGGTTTCAAGATCTTTCACGCGTGTTTGTTGCAGCATGAACTCACGTAATGGCACCTGAACGCGGTCAAACGCTTCTCGGGCAGTAATTTCCTCATTGAGATACGGCTGAACCGCCGCGACGTTCATTCGGTCAATCACAGGCGACATGATGAAGAAAGTCAGGAACATAGCGATACCAATGATCACCTGATTTGATGGTGTCTGCTGAAGACCCATGGCCTGACGCAGGATTGCCATCACGACCACAATACGGGTGAAAGACGTCATCAGAATCACAATCGCTGGCAGGAAGCCGAGCGCTGTCATCAACGCCAAGATCTGCAAAGTGACCGAGTAGTCCTCACTGCCATCTGGGTTGACGGTCATGGTCAGAGCTGGAATGCCACCACCATTTCGAGCCTGGATCATCGAGGCCTCGCCGGCATCGTTAATCAGGGTTTCGGTAATGGTTTCTGACGCTGGAGCTGGCTCTTCTTCAGCCAGCGCAAACGGGGTGACAAAAAAGCAGCAAAGCGCCAGAAAAATGGCAGTGACGGATTTAAGACGCATCATTTTTCTTCAGAATTTGGTTGAATTGGGAAGAGAAAGATTTCGGAGATTCCGAATCAGTGATTGGATTGTCTAACGACTTGATCAGTGTGATTTGCTGGGCCGTAACACCCACCAGCACTTGCTCGCCATTCACATCAAGCACAACAACACGCTCTTTCTGGCCTAGCGGAAGCTGGCTAACTACTTTAAGCCCAGATTTCGCGCCCATCAGCGATGGTACCTGCATACGTTTCAGTGCCCAGGCCAAACCAAATATCACACCAATCACCAGCACTAACGCACCCAAAGTGGTCGCTAGGTCTTGGCCATCTGGTGCTGCCGCATAGGCACTTGGGGCAAACATCAATCCAATTGCAGCTCGTCGCAGGAATACCATGAACTCTCTTTCTCAGCCTGTGTTTTTCGGTTAATACACCCATTAAGCAAAATCCAGGCCTAAAAAAACGCCCACCGCAAAGCGGCAGGCGTCTTCAATACAGCAAGCAAAGAGTTCGTCGTTAACGCAACTTTTTAATTCGTTCTGTTTGGCTGATAACGTCGGTCAGTCGGATACCGAACTTATCGTTCACCACAACCACTTCGCCATGAGCAATCAAGGTGCCGTTAACCAGTACATCCAGCGACTCACCGGCCAGACGGTCCAGCTCAACGACCGAGCCCTGGTTCAATTGAAGCAGGTTACGAATGTTGATATTGGTACGGCCCACTTCCATGGAAATCGTTACCGGAATATCAAGAATCGCATCCAGCTTCCGGGCTTCATCCGCGTTGATTGGCGGCGTTTCATCCACCAGCTCATCCAGCGGGGCAGTCTGTACATCATCACCGCCTTCTACTTCAGCCTGTTCGGCAAGCGCTGCAGCCCAATCGTCTTCCACATCACTCATGATTATCTACCAACGTATTAGTTATTCATCCGATTCTTTGTCACTCAAATCTTCGAGCAGCTCAATCGGTTCGTCTTCCAACAGGTTGACATCACTCTTCATCACTTCTGGACGCTTGAGCTTGTCAGTAATCTTTATCGCGAGATTGTCATTTGACTGTCCCATCTTGCCGCGGAATGTTGGCAAATCTTCGATAAAGACTGTACATGCATCTGGCATTTTTACGGGGATCACGTCGCCCGCTTCCAGCTCCATCAAATCGCGCAGCGACAGGGAGGTTTCAAGCAACTTCGCTGTCAATGCGACTTCCACATCCATCACCTCATCCTGAAGCGCTTTTGACCAGCGCTTGTCGGTATCCATCTTGTCACTCTGGATACCAGCATCAAGCAATTCACGGATGGGCTCGACCATGGAATAGGGCATGACAACGTGGAAGTCACCGCCACCACCATCAAGTTCGATGTGGAATGAGCTCACGACAATCACTTCTGTCGGGCTCACAATATTTGCCATTGCGGGGTTCACTTCTGAGTCGAGGTATTCGAACTCAACTTTCATGACCGGTGCCCAAGCATCTTTGTAGTCTTCAAATATCAGCTTGAGCAGCATTTGAATAACACGACGCTCGGTTGGAGTGAATTCACGGCCTTCGATACGCGCATGGAATCTGCCATCACCACCAAAGAAGTTCTCAACCAAGATAAACACAAGGCGAGCTTCCATAGTAACCAGTGCAGTACCTTTCAACGGACGGAAGCGAACCATGTTTAAACTGGTCGGTACGAATAGTGTGTTTTGGTACTCACCAAACTTCACCATCTGTACGCCGTTAATCGATACTTCAGCCGTTTTGCGCATCATATTAAACAAGCTGATACGCATGTGACGCGCAAATCGCTCGTTTATCAGCTCCAGGGTGGGCATTCGCCCACGGACGATACGGTCTTGTGAGGAGAAATCAAAATTCGACGCGGAAGCGATATCGCCGCCACCGTCACCGCCAGAATCCTGCTCATCCTCTTCAACGTCGTCTACACCGTGAAGAAGCGCATCAATTTCGTCTTGACTGAGGAGATCGGTCACATTGCACCTATTGCATTACAAAGCCAGTAAATAACACCCGCTCAACGACTGTTTTGCCGGTGACTTTTTCCATTGCAGCCTGCACGGTATCTACAGCCTGCTTACGGACTTCCACCTGTCCTTGCGGCGTACGCAGTTGCTCCACAGTTGCAGCCCCGAATGTTGTTAGGAGGCTATGTTCAACCAGAGGTAAGTTCTGCTTCGCCATTATCTCGTTCTGGTCACCACGCACCATCAACTGCACATTTACCTGCACTAGCCGCTGCTGCATGTCACCGGTGACGTTAAACACAAACGGTTGTGGTAACGACACATAAATTGCTTGAAGGTTCACAGGTTCAGGTTCTTCAATCACAATATCTTCTTCCTGTGGCGCGCTTTCGCCTCCCATCAGGAAAAAGAATGCACCTGCACCACCACCGAGTAACAACACTGCCGCTAAGATGATAATGATCAGTTTCTTTTTACCACCACCGCCACCACCGTCGCCAGCTTCAATATCTTCATCTGCCATGGTTTACCTCAGTTAGGGGTTAATTCTTTTTCCAGTTCCAAAATAAGCGCAGCAAGAATGCTACATCAAGCATAATAGTCAACACGATCTTTTGGCGTGTTGACATAGTAGTCTTGGCTTGCCACAGAGTGATCTGTATCTTGTTCATCGCCCCGTCCAAACTGGGAAGAATTGCCTTGCCCATTTTGTCCACTTTGGCTTTCACCCTGTTGGGCTTGGTTACCTGCAAAAGACTGTCTTCCCCCTGCATCCTGATGCTGAACGGAAGACTGTGCAAGTTGCAAACCCTGTTGCTGCATCATTTCACGCAGTCGCGGCATGGATTGCTCCACCAGGTCCCTTGCAGTCTGATTTGCCACGGTAAACTGTACTGATGCCTGATCGTTGTTTACCGAGAGTTTAATTTGTAGTCTGCCAAGCTCTGGCGGGTCTAAACGAATATCAACATGCTTCAGGTTTTTCGACATCATCATGTTCACACGTTCAGACAAAGCATTTGCCGCTTCTGTCTGGTTCTGACTCATTTGCAATGGTGTCTGTACAGCCGAGGCATCAAGTTTCGCTGCGGTTGTACCCGCCTGATGACCAAAGCTCGATGCCAGTTGCTGTGCCAAATGATCGGCTTTTGCTTCAGTACCTGGACGTGCGGTTTCTGTCAGTTGCTGGGCAGCGGTGGCTTCTAGCACAGCCTGACTTGCTGCAGGTTGTGGCTGATTCGAACCACGTTGCATTACCCCTGGTGTCCACGGTATAGCGGAGAATGCGGACATCGGTGTCGATGGCAGGGTTTGTGGGTTCACCGCCGCATGCACAGCAGACGCAGCCTGACTCATATTAGCCTGTGCCGCTGGAGTTAAACCTTTAGCCTGCAGGTCAACCAATGCCTTTTCTGGTTCGCCGTTCATGGTTGAAGTCGCAGCAACCATCTGAGCCCGCATCATCATTTCTTGCTGAGCTTTTGTTCCCGCCCACTCAGGGGACTGGCTGGCTTTGGCCATCATCTCCGGCATGACTTCACCGTCACCATTGGTAGTGGCTACAGTAGCCTGACCCATTATAGGTGCGGCGATAACAGGAGCATCAGGGTTTGTTGTTTCCTGTGCGATCGACGCGCGCAAAGCATCAACCGCGGCGATGAGTTCTGAATCGCTCAAAGCCTTTGTTTTGACTTGGGCAGCACCACTTTCTCGTGGCACATTCAATAAGCCAGTTTCCACTTTGGCAACCAGTTGCTCAATAACCATCTTTTCATCATCAGTGAGCATACTGATAGGCTTGGAAAGCAAAGCATCCACTTCAACTTGCGCCGCCTGATCCAAATTGGGCGTTTTGGTATCAGCAGGTGTCTTTCCGTCAGGTTGACGAACCGCGACTTTTACTTCTTCAGGCAGCGCTTCACTGTTATTGGCTTGTTGCGGCAAGCTTTTGCCATCAGCTTTGCTCGTTTCTAATTGAGCCGCTTTAAACTCCGGTGAAGCTTCATCTGGTTTGGTCTGAAGAACTTGATTAGATTCATTCAGACGTTGTAACAGAACTTCACCATCCTGTTTGGCGACCTGTTGGAGGTTCAAGATGCTTTCATCGCCATTCTCAATCGCTTTTGTGGTTTTCGCGACATGAGCATCAGCCTCGCCGTCAATGGCGAGCTTGGCGGCGACGTGTTCGCCGTTGGCATTAAAAATTTCTTTATCCGCCGCCAACTTTTCGGCATCTTCACCTTCAACATCCGCCAATGATTTTGCCAGCGCGGCATTGATTGTTTCTTCACTGGCAGCGTCACCTTCAGCAACGACCGCTTTTTCATCTGATACAGCTTCAGCTCCGCCAGAAACCAGCTGGGCCAGTTGGGCAAAGAAACCTTCTCCTTCGCTTTCAGACACTTCTGGAGACGTGACAGCTTTGCCTTCGGCCATCGGCGCTTTGCTGCTTGATAAACCGGAAAGTAAGAAACTGGTTTGGCTCATAATTATCCCGCTTCAGATTCTTTATCGTTTGGCGCCGGAAACCTTGTCCGGCAACGTGTTAGAAAGGTAAAAGCAATTATCAGGCCAAAATATTAGAACGAGGATTTCTGACGGGTGTATATGAGTGTGGCGAACTCATCCATCTGTTTTTGTTCCAGACGTTCAGCCCGCATTTTGACTTCCTTCTGGCGCTTTTCCACCAGCCATTCCAGCGACTTGGTTTTTTGACGGCATTGCTGCCAATGCTCACGGCACTGCTCAACATTGTCTTCAAAATCCATTGCCGCCTGGCGCTGTTTTGCCAGTGTTTCATCCAGTTGGACGATAAAGCGGTTAAGGTGACCATAGCTGCTCGCACTCAGGCCTGCCTGCCCACGTTCAGACATTTGACGAAAATAATCCAGACGGTAGCGCTCAATCTGCTCGACCTGAACATAGTAGCTTTGCAGCTCTTGCTGGGCAGCCACCAGCGCCAAATGAGCATAATGCTCCTGCTCTTTGGCTTGGTCGATAAGAAGGTTCATTGCCGCTTCTGACATGGATTACCTATTGAAGTGTAGACCGTAGCATGTTGACGCACATGTCATACGGCACCACATCTTTCATGCCCTGCTGTAGGTACATATCCAAACGTGGCTTAAGGGTGAAGGCCTGATCGATAGCCTGATCGGTGCCTGGCTTATACGCACCGATAGAGACCAAATCCTGATTTTTACGACAGACTGACAGCACTTGCCGCACGGCGCGCGCCATCAACATATGTTCATCATTCACAATATTTGGCATCACACGGCTTACCGAGCGTTCTACATCAATGGCTGGGTAATGCCCTGCATCCGCCATTTCTCGGGAAAGCACGATGTGACCATCAAGGATCGCACGAGCAGCATCCGCAATGGGATCTTGCAGATCATCACCTTCGGTTAACACGGTAAAGAATGCCGTGATAGAGCCCTGACCTTCATTACCGTTACCCGCACGTTCTACGAGTGCTGGTAATTTAGCAAACACCGAAGGCGGATAGCCTTTGGTCGCTGGAGGCTCACCGACCGACAAGGCAATTTCACGCTGCGCCTGAGCAAAACGGGTCAGGGAGTCCATCAAAAGCAACACATCTAACCCCTGATCGCGGAAGAATTCTGCGATAGTCAGTGCGGTTTGACAGCCTTTCAAACGCATCAGAGGTGACGCATCTGCAGGAGCTGCTATGACAACTGAGCGCTCGCGTCCTTCTTTGCCAAGGATCTCGTCAATGAACTCTTTGACTTCACGGCCACGTTCACCAATCAGCCCCACAACAACAACCTGTGCTGTCGTGCCTCGGGTCATCATACCCAGCGTCACGGATTTTCCCACACCAGAGCCAGCAAAAAGACCAATACGCTGACCTTTACCGACTGTCAGCAAACCATTGATGGCTTTAATACCCACATCCAGTGGCGTATCAATAGGTTTTCTTGCCAACGGGTTGATAGCTGTAGGGGTGAAAGGAGCGGTTTGTCCGGTAAAGATATCACCTAATCCATCCAGCGGATTACCGACACCATCAATTACGCGGCCAAGCAATTCATGACCCACAGGAATGCCCTGTTCGCCAACCATTGGTGTCACGCGCGCCCCCGGGAGCACACCTGAAATTTGCTCGCTTGGCATTAAATAAAGGGTTTCGCCGGCAAAACCGACCACTTCGGCTTCGATGGTACCATTGAGGGTTTCGACTTTGCAGAGGCTACCAATAGGTGCGCGGCAACCGATAGCTTCTAACGTTAAACCAACCACACGCACCAGTTTGCCAGAGGCAACCGGACGCGTGGATAAACTGTCGGTTTTAAGTGCCGCAAGTCGTTCAGACAGGCTGACCATCGTCATCTCCTGTCAGAACCTCTGCATCATGGATTGCTTCAGAAGTAGGTTCCGTATCAAGCACTGGTTCGTCGCTGGAATCAGCAGGATGTAAATCTTGCTCTTGTTGAGCGACAGTGACATCTTCTCCTTGCTCGGGAATATCGCCCGTCACCAACTTGTCTGCGCCCTGAAGCACATCCGCCCCTAGTCCATCAGCAGATGGCTCAGGCTCTTTGGTCATATTCTGCCCGGTAAAACGGGTCAGCATTTCACGAATGCGATCTTCCATCCGGTAATCCACCACAGAGTCACCGCAAGCGACCTGGATATCGCCTCGATTGATGGCTGGCTCAGCAATCAAACGCCACTCGCGATCACGCAGCGATTCCACGCTATGGGCGGTTGTCACCACATCTAAATCTTCGGGATGGAGATAAATGGTAATTTGACGACCATTCATTGGTAGTGCGTTCACGGCTTCACGCAGGGTATTTAAAATCACCTGAGGGTTAGTCTGAACTTCGGTCTGAATAACCGCTTTAGACAGGTGCAACACCAATTCAACGACTTGGTGTTGAACCTGGTGATCAACCTGCTCTAACGGGAAGGCAAGCTTAGAGAGAATCGCGTCAAGGTGGTGGCAGCGATTTTCAATCAACTGCTGACCGTCGTCCATTGCCTGCTGGTAGCCTTCTTCTTTGCCGGCTTCGAAACCTTCTGTTTTGCCTTCTTCGAAGCCCGCTTCTTTACCTTCAGTGAAACCCGCTTCGCGGCCTTCAGCCATGCCCTCTTCAACAGCAGACTGGCGGATTTGCTCCAACGAGTCTGCGGTCAGCATGGAAAGGTCAAGTTCAGGCTCCTGATCTTCTTCAGCCAGTTCCGCAGGTTCCCAACCTGGATCGTAGTTCATCGCCGTATCACGCGGAGGCGCGTTGGACGGGTCGTAATTTGGAATATCCCAACGCTCCAGAACGCCCTCTGGCTGCTCGTTTGCACGAATATATCCGCGACGACGTTCTAAGCTCATGTTGTTACCTTATAAAACTCTTTATTAAAGCGTTGTTAATATTGAAAAAGGTGCAGAATTACAGGAATTCGTCAGCACCACCGCTGCTCAGCATAATTTCGCCAGAATCAGCCAACTTGCGGGCAACAGAAAGAATTTCTTTCTGAGCAGCTTCGACATCTGCCACACGAATTGGACCCATGGCTTCAAGGTCGTCCTGCAGCATTTCTGCCGCACGTTTCGACATGTTGCCAAGGATCTTGTCACGAAGCCCCTCTTCCGCACCTTTAAGCGCTTTGAGCAGCGCTTCCTGAGGTACGTCTTTGAGAATGGCTTGAATACCACGATCGTCCACATCTGCCAAATTGTCGAAGACGAACATGAGATCCTGAATTTGTGATGCCATCTCTTCGTCGGTTTGACCGATTTGTTCCATCAGTGCCGACTCAAGCGAGTTATCCATATAGTTCATGATATCTGCAGCCGCTTTCAAGCCGCCGATCTTGGCTGCTTGCGCGCCGGCTTGGCCTGCGAATTGTTTCTCCATGATTTCATTCAGCTCATGCAGTGCAGCTGGCTGAACTTCTTCCAGGTTGGCAATACGCATCACTAGGTCAAGGGCATCACGTTCTGCAAACTGAGCCAGAATAACAGCTGATTGTTCCGGTTCCAGATATGAAAGTACGATAGTTTGTATCTGCGGGTGTTCGTTGATAATGATAGAGGCCACCTGACGGGGATCCATCCATTTTAGTGAATCCAGACCTTTAGAGCCGCTGCCCAGTACAATCTGGTCAACCAGATTGTTAGCCTTGTCTTCACCCAAAGCTGCAATCAGCGCATTACGTACGAAGTCTTCACTACCCAAACCAATGGCTGTATAGCCTTGGATTTCCTCTAAGAATGCTCGGTGTACCGCGTTCACTTTGTCTGGATTTAGGTCTGTCAACTGGGTCATGGCACCACCCACTTTCTGAACCTGCTTCGGCTCTAAGTGACGGATGATGCTCGCCGCATCCTGCTCAGTTAAACTAAGCAGCAGAATAGAGGCCTTTTCTATGCCTGATAGCTGAGAGACATCAAAGTTACTCGCAACGCCATCTTTATCTTCTTTAGCCATCGTTACTTAACCAACTTTTCACTACCTGAGCAGCAAGATCAGGTTCATTTGCAACAAGAGCCCTGACTGCTTTGAGCAGGTCTTCATCTTTATGGAGATCAGGCAGGTTGAGGTTCGATGAGCTCATACCAAAGCTACTCGAACCGTCCAGATCTGCGCCGATCAGGCCGATATCATCATCCGGGCTGAGAGGCAGGCCATCGGGACCAAGCATCTCGCCATTCGGTCCCAGTGTACCGTCGTCGTCTTTCGCTGGATTAATAAGTTTGGACATTGCTGGGCGAATCAAGACCAGTACCACCACGATGATAACCAGTGAAGCGGCCAGCCAGCGCACCCAATCGTTGAAGTTCTGGTGTTCCCAGATAGGCACCTCACCCAGCGCCACTTCTTCGGGCGTGACAAACGGAACAGAAATGACTTCCAGAATATCCCCACGGTTTTCAGCGTAACCCACACCACCAACAAGAAGTCGGCGAATTTTCTCAAGCTCTGCATCACCCACTGGTGTGCGGGTAATTTCACCGCTTTCCGGGTTCGTTGAAGAAATATAATCAACAGCAACAGAGACGGTTTGACGGGCAATGGTGCCAGTCTGACCGCGGCGATGGCTGATGGTGGTATCCAATTCAAAGTTTCGGGTCGCTTCGCGGCTTAATGAACCTTTGTCTCCAGCACCGCCATTTTTTAGGTCCTGCACATCCTGAGGGATGGCAGAGTCAACCGGTGGTTGATTGCTGAGTGCGCCCGGAACACCGGCTACGTAATCGGTGTTGTTGTAATTCTCACGGGTATATTCACTTCGCGTAGAGGAAGTCGCAGGGTCGAAACGCTTACGGGTTTCCTCAATCGAACTGAAGTCCATGGTGACATCGACCTGAGACGTATAGTTACCCAGACCCAGTACAGGGATCAAAATCGCATCAATTTTCTCGCGCAGAGCCTGTTCTTGCTTACGCTCAAGTTCATATTCTTTGCGGCGCTGCGAAGCCATTGGATCCTGACTGCCCGAGCTCAGCAGACGGCCATGTTGGTCTGTCACGGTCACACGGGAAGGTTTAAGGCTTGGCACAGCAGAGGCCACCATGTCGACGATAGAATCGACTTCTTCCTGACCCAGTTGCGTGTTACCACGAACGGTCAGGAACACGGTGGCCGAGGCCTCCTGATTGTGGCGAACAAATACACTTTGTTTTGGCATTGCCAGCAGTACGCGGGCTTTGCTGACAGCGCGGATTTTTTCAATCGCTGCAGCAAGCTGACGTTCGCGGCTCAGTTTGAGACGTTCTCGCTCCAGTTGCTGGGACACACCAAAGCCCATGTCCTGCATCAGAATGTCATCACCTTCTTCAGATGCTGAATTCAGGCCGGCACGGCTCAAGTTTAATTTAATCGTGGAATAGTCCTTGGCTGGCACACGAATCGTGTTGCCTTCCAGCTTATAATCAATTTTCTGTTGGTCGAGGTGGTCGAGAACCGGTATCAGTTCTTCGGTTTCGTAAGTCCCCAGCGGGCGCATTTCAGGTTCCTGAACCCACAAAAACAGCAACACAACAAGAGAAATACAAATCGCGACGGCAGCAACAAGGATCAATTGGCGCGCGATATCGCCCCCACCCAAAGGACCGGTTGGGGTGACATCACGCTCCATCATATCCGGATCAGCAAACGATGATCCGCCATCTGTGGTGGCGGGCAATGCCGCAGCACCATCGTTGAGGGCAAGTTGTGTGTTGTTATCTTCCGCCACAGGTTAGATCCTAAATTAAACAGGCATGTTCATTAGTTCTTTGTATGCTTCGACCAGCTTATTGCGGGTCTGAACCGTCGCTTCGAATGCCACGCTGGATTTGTTACGCGCAATCATTACATCAGACAGGCTCACGCTGCGGTCGCCTTGGTCAAAGCGTGTCGCCATTTCATTGGAGGTCTTTTGGATGCCATTCACTGTATTGATAGCACCAGATAAAAGTTCGCCAAAATCCTGGGAGACCTGTTGACCAGTCGCAGCACGAGACGTGTTCTGCGCTTCCAATGCCATGGTCTGCATCTCATGTTGCATCGGGTTAATTTTCATAGGTCTTCCTCACTGTCAAAACTTTGGCAATTCCCGTCTTTTCGGGCTTTAGGGGCGTTCTGATTAGCTTTCATGCAATTATCAAGCCAATCCCAATAGCACACTTACTCAACAAAAAGCATCGCTTCATTGAGGAATATCGATGCCCGCATCACGCATTTTGGCGAGCTTATAACGAAGGGTTCGTGGGCTGATACCCAAGCGTTCAGCTACATCCTTACGACGGCCCTCACAGGCGCGTATTGTTTCCAAGATGATGGCAAACTCCTGATCGCGAAGCTCACTGCCAAGGCTGTCCGCCGAAGCCACGATGGACTCAGTACGACTCGGTATAGCCTGTGGCTGGATAATCGGCGTAATGATTTCGTTGGAGGACACCAGATTTTGTAGGCTGCCCGCATCTTTCCAGTCCACTCCTTCAAGTAAGATATCGCCAGCTTCAATAACACCCTGATGGCAAAGGATCAGCCCACGCTGCATCACGTTGTCTAGTTCACGCACATTCCCCGGCCAGCGATACTGTGTCAGTTTTTCGGCAGCCTCCTGGGTCAGTTGCGGCACCGCTTGACCCAGCTTGCAGCAATGGCGTTTAAGAAGGTGTTCTGCCAGCGGGATAATGTCTCCAACACGTTCACACAAAGGCAGCCAGGAAATTGGAAAAACATTCAGTCGGTAGTAAAGGTCTTCACGGAAGTTACCTTCTTCTACATATTGGCGCAGATCGCGGTTACTGGTTGCCAGCACACGTACATCAAGCTTGATGCTCTTCCGACTCCCCAGGCGCTCAACTTCACGTTCCTGAAGCACACGCAGTAATTTAGCTTGAAGCGCTAAGTCCATCTCACTGATTTCATCAAGCAAAATGGTACCGCCCTGTGCCTGTTCAAATTTACCAGGACACGCCTGTACCGCACCGGTAAAGGCACCTTTTTCATAGCCAAACAGGGTCGCTTCCAGCATGTTTTCTGGAATCGCCGCACAGTTAATAGCAATGAAAGGACCTTCCATACGCAGTGAATGGCGGTGAATATGACGTGCCATCACTTCTTTACCTGAACCACTCGGACCAAGAATCATCACGTTAGCATCAGTTTTGGCAACACGATCCGCCAATGCAATCAACGCCTGGCTTTTCGGGTCAGCAACGACTGCGTCACTGTTATCCGCTTTCACTGGCGCATAGCGGCTCACCATGTTTAGGAGCACTTCCGGCGCAAACGGCTTTGCCATGTAGTCGATAGCGCCCTCTTTCATGGCAGCTACTGCATCCTGAATGTTCGCGTAGGCTGTCATCAGAAGCACGGGTAGGTTGGGATAATTCAGTTTGAGGTTTCTCAACAGCCCCAGACCATCCATGCCCGCCATCTGTACATCAGAGACCACGATATCGACCGTTTCATTTTTCAGCAGTAACAAAGCCTGCTCGGCACTGTCTGCTTCAAGCCACTGGTAACCTGCAAGCGCGAGGGTATCCACCAAGGCTTCACGCAAACCTTCATCATCTTCAACGATAAGTACTTTGCTCTGATTCATTGTGCTTCTCCTGATACCTCTTCCTGCGTGGTATCGCAGTTGTCTGCCAGTGGTAGGCAGAGCGTAAAACAGGCACCCTGGCCCGGTTGAGATTGAAGTGTCAGCCGGCCTTTGTGGGCATGGCAGACCATTTGAACAACAGCGAGACCAAGGCCTGTGCCTTGTTGCCTCGTTGTGAAAAAGGGTTCAAGAATCTTGCTTTGAAGTTCTGGGGCGATACCTGGACCATTGTCAGCCACTGACAGGAAGAGTTGTCCATGAATCGCACGGGCATCGACGACGACTTTGCTGCCTTTACCAGCAACCTGAATGGCATTAATGACCAGATTCGACAGTGCACTTGCCAGCGCATTCATGTTGCCCAACAACTGATGGGATTCATCATCGCAGTTAATTTCAAAATCGACCTGTTGGCTGCTGACGAGTGCTTCGACCATGGGCTCAAATTCATTAAGCAGGTGCTCAAGCGTAAAGATGTTTATGACTTTGTTGTCGCCGCCTTTAGCAAACAGCAACATGTCATTGACCTGCTTTTCAAGATCATGAAGCCTGTCCACCAGCTTCATCTGGAAGCGTTTACGGGTTGGCTCACTGAGGTTTGGCGCACCGAGGTTTGCCGCATAAAGTAAGGCACTGGAAAGTGGCGTACGCACCTGATGCGCCAGTGAAGCAACCATCTTACCCAACGAGGACAGGCGCTGGAGATCGCTGACACGCGATTGCAAAAGACGGGTTTCCGTCATGTCGGTAATAAGAATGAGCTGACCGGAATCAGAAGCGGAAATACCGAGTTTCACTTTGCGTCCGTCACGCAGTGAAACTTCATGACCGTCATCTTCACGGGGCGAAAACGCTCGGTTGATCACATCAACCCAACGCTCTTGCGTCAGCGGAGTGCCAAGCAGACGAAATGCTTCTGGGTTGGCTTCTGCCACCCGGCCGAACGAATCGAGCAGTATCACGCCTGCTGGCATGACATCTAATACCTGTTTGTATCTCAGCACCTGCTGATCGACGGTTCCCAAAGGAGAATGATTGGCTTCCATAATGCTCGACTATTTAGCTCTCTTTTTTCTGACGCTAGATAGCTCTAAGCAGATAATGTGCCAATTATTAATTTGATGAAATTCAGATAATTAGACAAAAAGACACAAAAAAGCGAAGTCAAAAAAATGACTCCGCTTTCATATGAATCAATTCCGTATCACGAAGGAATGTTTGCGATCAGGCAATACCTTCTTTGTTCAGGCCGTATTTACGCATTTTCTCAACCAGTGTTGTACGTCGCATACCCAACATATCTGCTGCGCGTGCCACGATGCCCATTTGCGCCTCCAGAGCCTGACGAATCATGTCTACTTCCAGGTCTGCCAGCATCGCCTTAAGGTCAACACCTTCGGGTGGAAGCCCAGCAGTCGAAGGATTGGCAAAGCCTGGCATCTCTTCTTCCGGTTCATCCATTGCAAACACGGCATGAAGAGCATCGCGTTCCAGATCTTCCTCAGCTTCAAAACCACCCAGCGTCTCGGGCTGGAATTCGGGAATGTCGCTGTAACGATATTTCTTCGGCAGTCTGTTCACATCCACCATTTGGCCCGGATACAAAATAACCATACGCTCAATCAGGTTCGCGAGTTCACGAACGTTACCTGGCCAGTCGTGTTCCATCAGTGAGCTGATAGCACGAGGCGTCAGGTGCACCTGATTCCCGCCTTCTGCCTCCAAACGCGCCATCAGTTCCTGAATCAGCAATGGTGTATCTTCAATACGTTCACGCAATGCCGGCATTTCGATAGGGAATACGTTCAGGCGATAAAATAGATCCTCACGGAATGAGCCTTCTTCGATCATAGTGTCGAGATTGCGGTGTGTCGCCGCCACAACACGCACATTCACCTGAATAGTCTTGTTGCCGCCGACACGCTCAAAGCAACGCTCCTGAAGCACACGAAGCAGTTTGACCTGCATCGGCTGCGGCATGTCGCCAATTTCGTCCAAGAATAGAGTGCCGCCCTCTGCCAGTTCAAAGCGGCCTTTACGCGCAGAAATTGCGCCAGTAAATGCCCCTTTTTCGTGACCGAACAGTTCACTCTCTAGCAGTTCCGGTGGAATCGCACCGCAGTTCACGGGCACGAAAGGCCCTTTACCGCGCTGCGAATGGTAGTGGATGTTGCGTGCGACAACTTCTTTACCAGTACCAGATTCACCTAGAATCAGTACGCTGGCGTCGGTTCCAGCAACTTGCTCGATAAGATGACGAACATCAGCGATAGCTTCACTACGACCAACCATGCTTCTAAAAAGCGTATTTTTTCGGCTAAGTTGAGGAATGTTAAATGCTAGCTTGCCAGAAAACTCCTTACAGTGTCGGAGTGCATCAGCAAGTTGGGGGTAATTTAGTGGCAGCTCAAGCTCACCGACAAAATTCGGCAGTCCAGACAATTCCGTTTTATGTTTCGCAAGCGCTATAACAGGAATATGATTGTTAATTGCTAAACTGTCCAGCACCTGTGAAAAGCGCTGAGGTGAGTGAATGTTACCCAGAAAGCAAGCGCCCTCGGCCTCTTTCCAATGCGAATCATTTAGCTCAGTGGTCGAACATAGCAGGTATTGCTCACCAATAAACTCCAAGACAACGCCTAAATCGTGACGAAATTTTTCATCATCCTCGATAACAAGAATCTTCGTTAAACCTTGCATGTGTGAGATATATCTGCCCTAAAACTTTGTAAGTCATCGGCTACACGAATGTCACCAATAACAAAATAATCCGGCTATTGTAATTATTGCTTGGTATAAGGCAACCAGAGACACAATAAAGCTGTGACTCCAGTGCCATGACAGAATAGATTGTAGTGAATCCGACGCGATTTTATGCGTCTGCAGAGGTGATATTGTGATACTCAGCCGGTATTTGATCCCACGCTGATTTAATTTCGCGCAAAATATCGATCACATCGTCGATAGGTGTTTCCAAGTTGTCTCGGTTTGCCTCAGAAATTTGACGGATCATAAAATCGTAAAGTGCATCCAAGTTAGTTGCAATTTCACCGCCATCATCCATTGACAAACACGTACGCAGGCTAATGATAATATCCAGCGCCTTACCCAGACGTTCACCTTTCACCGCAACGTCACCTTGCAACATTGCCGCTTTGCCCTGAACCAAACGTTCGATAGCGCCCGCCATTAGCATTTGAATCACCTTGTGTGGTGATGCAGCACTCAGCTGGCTGTCTACTGAAACTTTTTTGTAGGCCTGAAGTGACCCTCTCATAACATTCCTCACCTACTCGAACTTTTTGTAAACTTGCACTGACTGGCGCCCTTTCTTAAAACGACTGGCATGGGCAGCAGCGCTATCACGCTGTACTTTTATAAGACTAAATAACTGCTCTGTTCTGGCGATAGCCTTTGACCATGCAGCTTGTTCCGGCTTTTCCGGCAACACCGTGATTTCTGCCAGACATTGTTTCCTATTATTCAATAACCGTGCCATCTCACTAGAGTCGACAGAGTCTGAATTCAGTATTGCCAGAAGCTGTTCATCAATCTCTGACAGTTGGGATAGCAAAGCTTGCATCGTCATCTCTCTTACATTGCCGGCATGATATTCATCATGGCGGACAATTGAGATTGCATCTCTGCCATCGCGTTATCCATAGCAGAAAACTGTTTTAAAGTACGGTTTTCCAAGTCTTCCATTCGGCGATCCAGTTTGTCCTGCTCATCTTGCAGTCGGATACGCTGATCACCCAGACTGGATTCACGATTACGGATTGCGCCACCCACCCCGGTAAAGTTCTTTACAGTGTCTTCCACTTTACGGGCGAAACCCTGATTACCACCGAAGAAGCCTTCTAACGCACCAAAGTTACGCGTCAACTGTTTGTCCAGCAGGTTGTAGTTGATTTCTAAACGTCCATCCATAGTGGTGGAGATACCAAGCTCACTGAGCGTTTTCAGGGAATCCGGTGCGCCTTCAATTGGCGTAGAAAACAACGAGCGCATTTGGTTAACCGCAGATCGAATAACGCTGTCACCCACCAAAGGACCACCCTGTTGGGTTTCCGGGTCGTATTTAGATAACGCCTTTGTTACCTGATAGAAGGCATTGTAAGCATCGACAAACTCTTCGAGTGATGCTTTTACAGTATCTCTGTCTTCATCCACCGTGATGACCACAGGGCCATCTGAGGGTGCAGTCAATTGAGACACTTCTATTTCCACGCCTCGGATAGCGTCAGCAAAGGTGTTGGTATCGCTGGAAACCGAAGCCAGTCCATCGATCAGAATGCGGGCATCTAAAGCGGCTTGCATTTCATTCATCGAATTTGTTGCACTGTCAGGGTTATATGCCAGTGCCTGCAACGGTGATGTCATCGGCGCATTCACACTGACCGAAATTTGGTTGTCTGCGCCCGTTTTGTCTCCACCGAGGATCAACCTCGCCCCGCTATCATCATTAATGACAGAGGCTTTGATACCAGGATTACTTGCACTGTTATTGATGGTTCTAACGATATCGAGAAGCGAACTGCTGTTCGCGTCGATATCAATCGTGGTAGTTCGGCCGCCCAAACTCAGTGTGATTTGTCCTACGCCAAAATCGGCCTTGGAATCTAAACCGTCAGAAACTAGTTTGTGAGACTGCGCGAGTTGCTGTACATCGATGGAGTAAACACCGGTAACGGCTTGGTGGTCGGCGGAGGCGGAGACAGCTTCTGGATTGTTTGAAACTGTGCTCCGCGCCGCGAAGGTATTATTACGGCGAAAGTCATACATCATGTCTTTCATCGTATCGAGGGAAGTTTTAAGCCTACCGTAAGCACTGATGTTAGTTTCAACATCGTTCAAGCCTCTCACGATACGCTCTTGTTTAGGCGCTTTCTCGGCTTCAACAATCTTGCTGACCATGGAGTTGATGTCCATGCCACTGCCAAGGCCTGTTGCGCTTAAACCCATTGTTACTTACCTCAGTTATACCTTTTCTGCAACGAGCCCCCTCGCATGAAGAGACAGTTGCTGAGCTAGCTCTAGCATTTCTTTCTCGGGAATCTGTCGAATGATGTCACCACTACTCATTTCGTAGACAGTAACCACACTTCTTCCTGAATCCTCATCGAGTCGAAATGACAAGCCTTTGTTAAAGGTAGACACAAACTCATCCAGTCGCTCAACCAGCATTTCGAGCTGTTCTTGCTGCATACGACGCGTATCTTCAAGCTTTTGGACTTGTTCTACACGGCGCTGAGACAGCTTTTCAACATTCTCTGCCATCTGCCGCTGGTTCGTGATGTTGGGTTGAGTCCCCTCCACAGATTGTTTACTGCTAGCAACTTTCGTGCCTGACTGTGGAGTCACATGAGACAGGGATGACGTCGAAACGGATGATAGGTCCATCGTAGTTCACCTCCTGTTAGCTATTGACGGTGAGGGGCAAGCTCACCGTCATTTTCCGTCTTGCTATTAGCCTAACAGGCTCAGTGCAGCTGACGGTGCTTGCTTCGCTTGTGCAAGTATAGACGTACCTGACTGCTGTAGGATCTGAGATTTAGTGAACTGAGTCGTTTCTTTCGCAAAATCAACGTCACGGATGCGGCTGTTAGATGCGCTAACGTTCTCGTTGACGTTATCCAGGTTCGCAATCGCGTGGCTTAAGCGGTTCTGTTTCGCACCCAATTCAGCACGGTGTGAATCGATGTATTGCATCGCGTTGTCCACAAGACCAACTGCGCGCTGAGCACCACCAACAGTGCTGACGTCAACATCTTGCACTGTTTGGTCAACTTTCGTTGCGCCTGCAATGCCCAGAGAGGTCGCCAGTGCACCAGTGAATGCAACATCAGCACCTGAAGCAGATACGATTTGCAGTTCGCCGTTTTCGGTCACAGACGCTGACACTTTGCCATCTGCCTGACCATTAATGTACGTTGCTACTTCTTCAACATCATCGCCTGCTTTTGAAGAAACGTTGATGGTCGCAGTGGTACCGTCCGCATTAGTGATCGCCATAGACAGAGTAGAGCCACCAGTTGCAGTCCAAGCAGCCATGTCTGCAGATGCCGCCACAGTCGCTTTATAGGTCGCACCACCCATCATTGCTTCGTCAGCACGGATGTTCTTGAACTCCATGAAGACTGCTTCACCCGCGTCAGCACCGATTTGGAATGCTTTGGTACCGTAAGTACCGTTCAGCAGTTTAGCACCACCGAAAGAAGTGGTTTCCGCGATACGGTTCAGTTCGTCTTGTAGGGCAACAATTTCTTCCTGGATGGCCATACGCTCTTGGTCACCGTTGGCACCGTTAGCAGATTGTAGTGACAGGTCACGCATACGCTGTAGGATGTTGGTGGATTCTTCCATCGCACCTTCAGCAGTTTGTGACATTGAGATACCGTCGTTTGCGTTACGTACTGCGACGTCCAAGCCACGGCTCTGTGAAATCAGGCGGTTAGAGATTTGCAGACCTGCTGCATCATCCTTTGCACTGTTGATTCGAAAACCTGACGACAGACGCTCCATCGAATTGTTCAACGCATCGGTTGAGCTGTTCAAGTAGCGCTGAGCGGTCATTGCAGGCACGTTAGTGTTTACTGTAATAGCCATAACTATTCTCCTTTGGTACTAAGTCCGGCTTCCGCCCAGCAACCCAGGGAAAACCAGTTCTAAATCTCTCACAACCCATGTAACGGCACGTTTGGAAAAACCTTTACACCTTTTTTCCTACTTTTTTTTACAAGCCACCTCAAAGGGTGAAAAGCCGTAAAGTCATGGTGCTATGAAGGTTTCGCCTTAGCGGGGAAAAACTTTAGTGCTGATTTGAAAAATTTGTCGCCAAAAGCGCATCGAAAGGCAAAGAGCCTAGGGGCTGTTGACCTTTGGTGATGATTTTTGCAGCAGTTTGTGGGGATTTTGTGCAAGGCAAGGCGTCGATGTGTAGCTAGCCTACATGAGAAGCCGATAACGCAGCAGAAACTCCCCACACACGCTGCCCGAAGGGTTCGACTGCGCGTCCCGTACTCTAAGCGTTTTATGCTTTGTTGAGGTGTATTTGCTTAGAATGACTAGGCGGCACACACCTCGCCGCGCCTAAAACGCTTATAGCGAGAACAAAATTTAACCACCAAAGGTCAACAGCCCCTAGTAATAACAAGGCTTGTGAAAAGAGGGAACTCAGAAAGAGATCAGGCTATTGGTTGAAAAAAATACAAAAAAAGCGGCAATGGCTTGCCGCTTTTCGGGACCTATATTCCAGATTACTGGAGGAGGTTGAGCGCCGCTTGTGGCAACTGCTTCGCCTGAGCAAGAATAGAGGTACTTGCCTGCTGCAGAATTTGGCCTTTGGTGAGCTCCGTCGTTTCTTTCGCAAAATCAGTGTCGCGGATGCGGCTGTTCGACGCAGAAACGTTTTCCTGGATGTTAGAGAGGTTACTGATGGTATGGCTCAAGCGGTTTTGCTTTGCACCCAAATCAGCTCGCTGACTGTCGATGTACTGCATCGCTGAGTCAATAATACCCACCGCCATCTGTGCGCCACCCGCATCGCTGACGTCAATATCTTGCGTGGTCGCTGATGTACCTGCACCAGTCACTAAGCCTAGAGAGGCTGAGAGGCCACCGCCAAAGGTGACATTGCCAGATAGCTTCTCTTCAGCGATGAAGATCTGCAGTTGACCTGCTTCGTCTACAGAGGCTGTCACCATCTCATCAGACTGACCATTAATATAGGTCGCCACTTCCTCAATATCGTCACCCACTTTAGCGTCGATATTCAGGTTAATGGAGTTACCGTCTTTGGTCGTAAACGCCATAGTCAGTGTCGCTGCCGTACTTGCCACTTGCCAACCAGCCGATTTACCGGAAGAAGCAATAAACTCAGTACCGCCCATACGGAAATCGTCAGCACGGATACTGCTCAACCCCATGATAATGGCCTCACCAGAGTCAGCACCAATTTGGAATGCCGCTTCACCAAATGAGCCATTCAGTAGTCGGCGACCACCAAATGCAGTGGTTTCTGCAATACGGTTAAGTTCATCCTGAAGAGCTGACACTTCTTCCTGAATCGCAATACGTTCAGACTTACCATTCGCACCATTCGCCGATTGCAGAGACAGGTCACGCATACGTTGCAGGATATTGGTCGATTCCTGCATAGCACCTTCTGCTGTTTGGGCAATTGAAATACCGTCGTTAGCGTTGCGCATTGCAACGTCCAAGCCACGTGTTTGTGCAATGAGTCGATTTGAAATCTGCAGACCAGCGGCATCATCTTTCGCACTGTTGATCCGACTACCAGACGACAAGCGTTCCATCGACGTATTTAAATCGTTTGTCGACTTGTTCAGGTAACGCTGCGCAGTCATCGCAGACACGTTGGTGTTAACTGTTACACCCATTTTGCTCTCCTTTGACTTTCGCGTATTTTGCGAAACAGCCTACCCGCGACAAATTTGTCCGAATGTAGAAGCGGGACCAGCCTTCAGTTCGTTATCAGGAACGGTATCAATACAACTGATACCTCATGCCGAATGTTATTCAAATAGCATGCCAATTTTTGGAAAGTCTTTATTATCAAAAACTTAAAAGCAACAAGAGCGGAGCTGATTAACAAAACGGCAAATAATTTGACTTTCTTCTCAAGAAAATCGGCAACTTGCCGCCTCCGGTCATTGCCTCCTCATAAACATAGCACCAGATCTTACATACAAGAGGGTTGAATCACATTTTGTTCAAATAATTTTTTGTTCTCAAAACAGAGACAAAGGAATTTATCCATAAAACATATGCGAGTTTATCCATAAAACACGCGTCTTCCGGCATGGTATTTGCTGTCTTTTATTAAGTTTAAAAACTTAGGTTTTTCGCTCGAATAACTATATGGATCCTTTATGAACAATCCCTCCCAAACCAATGAAAGTGCTATGACACTGGAACAAGCGTTTGAGCATGGCGTTTCGCTCTACCAACATCAGAAAAAACGCGAAGCCCGAGAGGTGTTCGAACATATTCTTTCCCTCGCCCCGGATGCCTTGCCAGTGCTACAGGTACTGGCGGTAATGGACAGCGAAGAAGGCGCTTGGAAGGAAGCACTGATAAAACTCGACCATGCCTTGACTGTCGAGCCCGGCGATGCCTCTATCCTTTTCGACAAAGCAACCTTGCTAGCACAAAATGGCATGAATAAAGACGCGCTGGAGATCGTCGACGCACTGCTTGGTGTGGCACCAGATCATCAGGAGCTTCTCGCCATGCGGCAACAACTTACCGCAGCGATCGGCAAGCTGGGAGAGAGCCGCCGCACGGCAAAACAGATTAACCATGTCTCAGCACAAAAAAATGCCGCGATAGATGCCGAAGTACAGGAAACCCTTACCCTCGCTAACCAGATGGTGGAAAGCGGCAATTTAGATCAAGCCAAACAACTTTTTAACGCAGTGATCAGTGTGGCTGGTGATAACCCAATAGCGCTTCTTGGTTTGGCAAAGATATACGTGGGTGAGGAAAACTTCGGTCTTGCGCGACAATACCTACTGCGAGCATTTAATGAAGACACGTCAGAACAAGAAATCCTAGTGCTGCTTAGCCACAGTGCGATCAAAATTGAAGACTACAAAGCGGCCAGAGAACATGCGCGATTTGGCCTGAACGTTTGGCCTGACGAGCCACTTTTTTGCCGCTTGATAGTGCTCAGCCATGAAAAAGAAGAAAACTGGCTGGAAGCCTTCCGACAAGCCAAAACTTTTATTAAACAATACCCGACCGACGTGGATTTGCTGAACCGCCTGGCAACAGCAAGCTTCCAGTTATTGCGCAAGCGCCATAACTTCACACCAGACGCAATTATGGAATGTCAGCAACACATTCAACAGGCAGCCAACTTGGCAAACCAAGAAAACAAGCTGCGTCTATCAACATATCTCGCTGAAGTACTTTGGTATAAAGGTGAAGCCAGAGCCTCGAAAGCTTTGCTTGAAGATTACATTGCCAAGTATCCGGAAGATGTGGAAGCTGGTTTTAACGTCAGCTTTGTCTACCGCACACTCGGCGAATGGGAAAACTATTACCGCGCCAATGAGCTGGGTCTCACTTGCCATCGTCGACTGCGCTACAGTGGTAGCTTGCCACAGTGGAGCCTTGCGCGTCCGAAAGATGACGTCGTACTGGTAATGCCAGAACAAGGTGTGGGTGATGAAATCCTTTATTTCCATAATCTTGCTATGGTGCTGGAAAATACTAAGAGGGTTTATGTAGCCTGTGACCCTCGCTTGGAATCAGTACTTAACCGCGCTTACCCCGAGGCAATTATGGTCCCGGTTAGACGCATCGAAGGCGAAGACATCCATATCCCAGAAAACGTGATGAATGACATCACTTCCTGGGTGGCAGGTGGTAGCCTTGCCGGGATCTGCTTTGAAAAACATGGCCGTCACGTTTACCAATCTGGTTACGTGAATTTGCCGGAAGACAAGAAAGCGCATTGGCAATCTAAGCTGGATGACATCCGTAACCTGTGTGCTGGAAAGAAGTTGATTGGCATTTGCTGGCGAAGTGGTCTGGCTGCGGCAACGCGTAACATACACTACCTGATTGCCGAAGAAGTTGCGCATTTGGTGAAACAGGTCCCGGATGCCGTGTTTATCAACCTCCAATACGGTGATTGCAGCAAAGAACTTAAAAAAATTGAAAAGCTATCTGGAATCAGAGTGTTGCAGCTTGAAGGATTGGATCTGCGTGATGATTTTGAGGGTACCGCAGCCGCCATTAAACAATTGGATGCGGTGATCACAGCAGGTACGGCGGTCCACCGCCTGACCACTGCAGTTGGTACTCCTTGCCACGTATTTTTCGCCGGTACAGAAGAGTCTGATTTCAACCAGCCTGAACCTTTGTATTGCGACAGCGAGTTTGGATATTTCTACCCGCCAATGCTGGAAAACAAATACCCTATGCTGGAATCCATTGCGCGACATATCTAGGAAAACACCTATCCCCTCCCGTCTCTTGACTTGAAAGACGTTGTCGAAAGTTGGTGGTATATACTCCTTTTTGATGGAGGTGACTGCACCTACAAAGGAACGCCGCGATCACAACGCCAGTCAAACTCGCTGAATCCTGCATCTTCAGGTTATTTGGGTATATCGAGTGCATAAAAAAGGTCAGCACCTGCTGTAATGCCGATCAGTTAAGCAATAAATGATCGGTTGAACGATCCTTATAGGCTGTCAAAATCCGAGTGTTTCTCTGCACTCGGATTTCTTTATGTTCTTAAGGCAAGCGCTCGACCGAATACACCAATTCTCTGCTGACCAACTCAATGGGCTATCAGATCTCCTTTGCCCCACACTGATTAATCAATGTCTTGAAGACACGGGCGTCGCCACGATTCGTAAGCGTCGACTCCCCATGGAACTGATGGTGTGGAGCGTGGTGGGAATGTCTCTTTATCGGCATCTATCGATGAGCAAGGTGGTCTCTCAGCTTGATATATTACTTCCGGGTAAGAAGCCTTTTGTTGCGCCGAGCGCGGTGATTCATGCCCGTAAGAAACTAGGACATGAACCCGTAGAAGCGGTGTTCAACCAAACTCAGCAATTGTGGCATGAGAAAACCCCGCATCCCGATTGGTACGGGCTCACTTTGCATGCCGTCGATGGCGTGGTTTGGCGAACACCTGATACGACTGACAATGATAAGGCGTTTAGTCGAACAGGTAATAAAACAACGACGTCAGACTATCCCCAAGTTCGCATGGTCTGCCACATGGAATTGACGAGCCATCTGCTCAACAGTGCCGCCTTTGACTCCGTCTCGGTCAGTGAGATTGACCTCACCGCTCAGCTTATCGACAAAGCCCAAGACAATAGCCTTACCCTGTTTGACAAAGGCTTCTACGCATTGGGACTTCTCCATCGTTGGCAAAGCCAAGGAGAGGAAAGACACTGGCTAATTCCCCTTCGTAAAGGGGCGCAATATAAGACGTTAAGAAAACTGGGACGCGGTCAGGAGCTGGTTGAGCTCTCCCTGACTGCCCAAGCGAAAAAGAAGTGGGTAGATGCGCCGGATACACTGGAAGCCAGACTCATTACCACCAAGATAAAAGGGAAAGAAGTCAAACTGCTGACTTCCATGACCGACCCTAAGCGTTATATAGGTGCAGATATCGCAGAGCTCTACAGTCATCGCTGGGAAATCGAATTAGGCTACCGAGAGATGAAACAGTCCATGCTTCAAAATAGCCTGACGCTAAGAAGTAAAACGCCGGCGTTAGTGAAACAGGAGCTTTGGGGAATGCTGCTCGCCTATAACCTGTTGCGTTTTATGATGTGCCAGATGGCGTATTCCTTGAATACGGTGATGCCATACCAAATAGGCTTTAAGCAGGCATCGATATTTTTGGTGAGTCAGTTGCAGATGCTTCCGGCTGTCGCGCCGGGCAGATACCCAGAAGTACTCAGATATATCCTCGATATGGCAGAGAGCTTTGTGCTTCCAGAGAGGCGGGAGAGGACATATCCCAGAGCAGTAAAGAAAAGGCCCAGTCGCTATGCGACTAGGCCTTCTAGAAAGCGTCATTCAGCTTAATTCACATGCATTACAGCACCTGCTGACCTTTTCAATCTCGCGATTCTTACACTTCCGTTAACAGTTCAGCAGAGCACGGCGGACGTCGGGTCTCTCTTGCCGAGATGAGTAGCAGACAGAATGCTACTGCCGCCGCCACAAGCATCGCCAATATCACACTATGATAGCTATGCAGCTCTGCCACAAACCCAACCGTCACACCGGATGCTAGACTTGCCATCATAATGGCATTGTTAAACAGTGTCGTTGCGACCCCCATCTGGTTCGGCATCTTGTTCTGAATAACGACCATACCCAGACTCGCACTGATACCAACGGCTAAACCGTTCAGTAATTGCAAGGCATACATTTGCCATAGTGAATCAGCATTGAACAACAGGATATAGAACAGACAAGCCGATACCGCACTCAAGATCATTAGGCGTTGTGGTGCAACTTTAGCCGCCCACAGACCTGCCAAAACCATGACCGGAATTTCCACAAACGCTGCCAAGCCGAGCAACTGGCCTGCCACTGACCCTGCCATATCAAGCTCCTTTGTCACATACAAAGGGATCGACATGACATACATGTTGTTGGCCAAAAACAACATGAATACTGCCCCCAAATATAACGGTGCTCCCTGAATCTTGCGCCATGATTGACGCACTTCCACTTCCCTCATGTTATCAGTATCTTTTGCTTTGGTTGACGGGAACATACGCCAAACAATCAACACCGAAATAACCGTGGTGGCAGTGGCAAACAGGAATGCGCCGTTAAATCCAAATGCATCGTACAGGATGAATGCCAGTGGCGGACCAATCACCCAAGACATGGACATCATGGCGCGCATCAGTGAAACAAACAGCGTGCTATTGTCGCCGAGATGCTTATCGGCATATTCACGGCCAATAGCAAAAATTTGCGGTAGGGCCGCTGCTGAGAAACTCGAGATGAAGACCATCACGGCCAACGCCAGATAAAAATCACGAATTACCATAAAAAACGCCGTGACGAGAATAAACGCCACTTGCGCTAACAAGATAATTTGGCGGCGATGCCAACCTACATCAGAGAGTTTGGCAATACGCTGTGAAACAATCACGCCACTAAATATAGAAATAGCGAGGAATACGCCCATCTCGAGTGGCGTTGCATCAAGTCCGTCGACAACAAAAATCCCTAAAAGTGGATAGAAAAATCCATAGCCCAGACCAGCAAACAAGCTGACCAGCAGATAGCAAAGCGAGGCTCTATCAGTTAAGAAGCTCACATAGTTTCTCATTCATTAATTCCCACAAAAAGCGCCTAGACGCGTTGATTTGAGCAGCCAGTCGACTTGACCATGTATTCGTTATTTCACTGCAGTTTAGGGATAAATATGCACCTCATGTGATAGCCATCGAGCAACTACCAATACTATTCATTCAATTTCTTTCAACCTACTGACAATCTGGGTAAAACTAATGTCAGAACTCATTTATCACCCAGTGAGATACCTCCATGAGGCCAACCATTGAACGTGTTCAAAAAGATGTCAGTCCAAGTTGGCATTTTGTCGATTATCAATGCACCACTTCCAAGCTGGGGATGCAGTGTGATTGGCACTATCACGATGAAATCGAGTTGGTGCTGTATCACGACCCTCATTATGTGGCGCCCGGAAAAATCATCATTGATGATTACGTCGGTGAGGCGGCACATGGCTATGCTTATCTCACCGGCCCCGGTTTGCCGCACATGTTGACCCGAGTGGCTTCGACAGCCACACCGGAGCGCCCCAGTAGCTCGCATGTGCTTTGGTTTGATCAGTCTTGGATTCAATCATTGGTAGTCACGGTGCCAGCGTTATCTGCCGTTAGTGACATGTTGGTACGCGCAAACAAAGGGCTGATGTTATCCAAAGCGACGTTTGATGCTTTGTACCCTTTGATGAATGGCGCGTCGCAGCTAAAACCCGCCGCACAGTTTGTGCGGGTGGTGGAAATCCTTATGCTGCTTTGTGAAGACAAATCAGCGCAAACACTGACATCTCGCCCTTTCTGTTTTTATGTGGCGAAAGATACGCCTATCCTCGACAAACTGGAAAAAGCGCAGCAGTTTATCGCTGACAATTACGATGCGCAAATATCTGTTCAAGATATATGCAGACACCTCCACATGAGCGAAAGCTCGGTCTATCGGATGTTCGAAAAGCACTTTGCAGACAGTTTCTCAGATCACCTTAAAAATTATCGCCTTGGTAAAGCCTGTGAGATGCTCGTGCGCTCAAACATCCCAGTTTCAGTTGTTGCGGAGCGGGTGGGGTTTTCTAACCTGTCGAACTTCAACCGACAGTTCAAAACAACCAAAGGCATGACGCCGACCGACTTCAGAAAGTTGTTTGGGTAGCGTTCAGATTTGAGATTTGAGATTTGAGAGAGAAGGTATCTAGGTGCTGCCAACGAGGCTTAACATTCTCGATTCACAGCACCTTTAAGCAATTTAAATGCAATTAATTTGCGGTGTTAAATGTAATTGAAGAGCGAGAGATCTTTCGTCTTGGCAAAAGCTTGTTGTGAAGCCTGCAACGCTAACATGTTCTCGTTCATATCAATGACAGCAGTTGAGTAATCAAGATCTTCCATGGTCCCGAGAGAACGGTTTAGCACCAGTTTGAAATCTTTGTGCATGCTTTCCTGTCTGTCCAGCGTTGTCAGTCGGGTGCCGACTTCAGAGCGTGCTTTGTTAAGATGCTTAAAGGCGGCAGAGAACTGCTCGGTCACCTGATGTAATTCAGCGGTTGCCGATGCGTTGAAGATACTTTCGTGTGAAAGCTCAATCCCTTTTTTAAAGGCATCAAACACGTTGAACGTATCCTGGCGCTCCAGCGCAATTGTATCCCCATCCATCATTTCACCTTCAAAGCTCAGGCTCAACGTTCCCCACTGTACGCCGTTTTGAGGATCATAAACGCCGCTGCTCACCACACTACCATTTTGCGTCAGTTCGTACGTCGTTTGCCCTGCCCCATCCACACTGAAACTCACGGCATAGTCGGAGTTATCAGCATTGTTTGTGTTTGTTGCCTGCGCAAGCAAAAGCACTGAGCCACTTTCGAGCGAGTACTCTGGCTGGTAATCACCAAACGGGTTTTTTATTTCCATAAACACCTGATCACCAGGATCGCTGGTTTGTACTTCTACCGCTGGTGCCACTTGTGAGGTTCGGTGATAACTATCTCCGGCATAGCGCACATTCAGCGCACTGTCGCGGTAAAAAGGCTGTTTGCTCGACTGGGTGCCAGAGAAAAGAAAATTCCCTGACTCGTCTTTTGCATTCACCAGATTCATAAAGTTATCGTAAAGACCCTTCAAGTCCTGACGGTGTGCAGTTCGGTCATCGTCAGACAGGGAACCGTTGATCATTTCCATCGTCTTTCGCTTCGCGCTGTCGACCAGTTGCTCCGCGTCATCAACCGCGATCTCCGCACGGGTTTGACGGTTTCGGGCAAGGGTAATCGAGTCAATATACTGATCGAGCTGTTTGTCCTGCTGGCGGAAGTTCTGGATATAAATTGAGGAGACTGGGTCGTCCCCTGACGTCAGCACACGCTTACCTGTCGCCAGCTGGTCTTGGTTGTCCTGCAACTTCACCTGCTGACGCATCATGTCATTCGACACTGACTGGTAATTGTGAAAACTGGCAATACGGCTAATCATCACTCAGATCCTTATCGGGTTGCATTCAGCAGGGTTTCAAACGTTTCGTTTGCGGCTGTCATGATTCGGGAAGACGCCATATAGGCTTGCTGGAATTTCATCATGTTTGCCGCCTCTTCATCGAGGTTAACCCCGGAGATTTCCGCCACACGTCCTGCCGCTGCGTCATGTTCAACGCGGCTGACATCCTCAAGGCGGGCGAAGGAGGCTTTCTGCACACCTAAGTCCGTATTCAAGCCTTCATAAACATCAATCAGACTTGAACGGCCACCGTCCATCAATTTTCGGGTTTGCAGTTGCTGCATGCGGATAAGGTTACCGTTCTCACCATCGGCAGGAAGCAAACTCACGGCGAAGATGTCTTCTGCCGCAGCACCCGGTGTCAGTTCAAATGTGGTGCCATTTACTGTCACAGGTGATGATGGCGGGTAAGCTTGCGGCGCCAGCAGGATATTGCCTTTCATGTCCAACACCGCAAATTGGGAAGCATCCGGCGAGATAGCCACCTGAAACTCTTGCTGCGCCCCCTGCTGAAGCACTTTGAGGCTGCCTTGACCTGTAATGACCGATTTGGAGCTGACATAACTTTGAGCGGCAATTTTTGCCGGATCTTCCATGGTAACCGCAATCTGACCAGCACCTTGGCGAACTGGCCGGATAATCACACGCTCTCCTGCTGCCAGACCAACATCAACCTGAATACGCAAGCCATCATAATCAATTGACGGCGGTGAACCGGATGGTGTGACTGCCACCATGTTCTTTTCCGGATCGACCAAGGTGTACTGACTGCCATCAAACTTCAGTTGGTAATCACCAATTTTCAGTTGCGACAAATCATCGATATACACTTTCAGTTCTGCTGTGGAGTCCGACGCTATCAGTGCACGGTTGCGAGCGAAATCATCACTGTTAAAATCCACAAAAATGTTTTCACCAACCTGACCGCTTAGATCAAATCCCTGCGATTGAAGCTCATTAATCGACATGGCAAAACCTGCTGCCAAACGACCTAACTCATCACGAGCCTGTGCCAGTGTGTTGTCGCGATATTCGAACATTGCACCGAGCTTGCCACGAATATCTGCATTGTCGATGGGCTTTAGCGCTTTACCTTCCACCAGCGCCAGACGGCGCTTTTGGTAATCTGGTGTACCAGGTACGGTTTGCAGTTCGCTCGAATGCAAGCCAGAAACCAGTGTATGTCCACTGCCTATAATCACGTTGTAAAGACCGTCATCACGCTGGTTCACGCTTACTTGAGTAAACTCAGATAATTCATTGATGAGCCTTTGGTGACGATCAAGCAGATCATTATCCACAGTTTGTGTTTTCAAAATCGCTTTGTGGATATCAACAATTTCCGCGCCAATGTCATTCATACGCTTCAAAGTAGCGTCGATTTCGACCGTGGTATCCGCTTCCTGATTTTGCAGAACGTTGTTGATGTCGTTTAGACCTGCAGCAACCATGCGCGACTTTTCCAGTACCACTTTACGGGCACCCATGTCACTTGGGCTATCTGCCAGGCCCTTCACCGCCCCATAGAACTCGTTCATGTTCTCTGGAATTTTCTTTGCGGAGTGGGACATCATGTCATCCAACATCGTGAGTTGGCTATTGCGGGTTTGGGCATGTGCCAATGCAGACGTAGTGATGTTGTACTCGTTGACGGCAAACTTGTCATAGTTGCGGCGAACAGCGGCCGCATGCACGCCGTGGCCCCATTGGTTTGCCGACCAATAGGCAGAGTCATTGGCGCGCTGCTCAACGGACTGACGGCTATAGCCTTCAGTGTTCACGTTCGAGATGTTGTGACCCGTTGTGTTCAGTTGCCGCTGTGCTGTCAGAACGCCCTGAGAACCGAGCGTCAGCAGATCGAACCCCATTCTGCCCCCGTATGCGGAAACGCATAACTTACAAAATTATCTATTGCCCAAAGTGATTCAAGAATCGTGCCATAGTAATTTAATTTTTTAAATCAACAATATAGAATATTTTCTCGACACTTTGGCATCGTCCCAAACCACAAAGGGCAAGGGATTGCCGCCAGGCGGTATCAGCCGTTAAGCCAACTCCAAAGGCCCAGGGAGAAATTAGGTAAGAGGTCGATACCAAGAAATGACTTCAGTAAATACAGGGAGGTAATAAGAACGGAGAACAGGATAAAACTGCCCAGCAGCAAAGCGATAACCCGCCCTGCATTCGCGGCTCTCTGTTCTGCGCGAGTGAGTTCACGACGGTTTCGCCCACAAAGAAAAACCAAATAGTAGTGCCAACCAAAACCACCAATGACAGGTCGAAAATCAATGGCATGCTGCGCCTTGGCGCGGGTACCGAACATTAGCTTTAGCTGGAGTAATTGCGCATCAGTAAAAGTGTCCGCAATATCTTTTGGCGTTTTATCGAGAAAAGCACGGATGAAAGGATCACGGTGGATAGAACCCTTAGCGTACTCCGACAAACTTTGTGGACCCGTGGCTGTCTGTTCAAGAGATGGTTGTTGCTCTGCCATGGTTTTCTACCTTTCGCTGTGAGAGAGCAGACGACAATATACCGCTAGCGCGAATTATTGCTCCATCATTCCTTTTACACGGTTAAATACGCTGATCACTTTGTCAGAGTATTGAGGATCTGTCGCGTAACCTGCTTGATGCAGACCTCGGATAAATTGCTCCGGCTCTGCTGTTTGTTGAAGTGCCGTTGAGTAGCGAGGATTCCGGTTCAAGAAACTCACATAGTCATTAAAACTGTCTTCATATGAAGAATAGGCACGAAATGACGCCATTTCCTGCACCGGGATATCATCATGGAACTCAAGGGTTTGGGTGGCCACTTTATTGCCATCCCAACGCGGATCCGCTTTGATGTTGAAAAGGTTGTGGCTGGAACCACGTGCATTGGCGATCACCTTCTTCCCCCAACCGGTCTCTAGTGCAGCTTGTGCAATCAAAATAGCAGGATCTGTCCCTAAGGTTCGCGCTGCCTTTTTCGCATAAGGTGCCAGACGGCTAACAAACTCATCCGGTGTTTCAAATGGTTTGCCGGCTTCTACTTTTGGTGCTGTATTTGGCTGTGCCAACATATGTGGATTTGGGATAACAGTGTCGTCGAGTAGCGGCGACAGTGCTTGCGCTGCAGCTTCGTCTTCTGTCACGTTCGGTGCAAGTGGTATGGTCGGCTGAAGGCGAATGCGATCACTCGCACTGTTATCACCCACATCCATTGGCTCACTGTTTTGAGACCCTTTGAACTGTTGAACAATCAAATCTGCCAGCCCCAGTGAACCTTCACGGGAGAGCGCACTGGAAAGTTGCTCGTCCGCCATCTGTTCATAGAACTTGGAGGTGCGGTTATCAATCAAATCAGATTCAAAGGCTTCGTTGGCACTTCGCATCGATTTGAACAGCATCTGGGTAAACAGCGCTTCGAACTGCTCTGCGGCCGCATGCAGGGCATCGTCTGACTGCTCGCCATTCGATGCCTTCTGGCGAAGCATGTCCAGTCGGCTAAGATCGTGAATAAATCCGGTATCTAATGGTGCTTTCATGGTTTAAATCACTATCAGTTGACCGTCGATGGCACCCGCTTGCTTGAGTGCCTGCAATATTGCCATTAAATCTGATGGCGCTGCGCCAACACCGTTCACTGCGCGGACCAAATCATCCAACGTGACACCGGGCTTGAAGTGGAACATGCGACCATCTTCTTCAGACACTTCTACACCTGAGTCTGGAACAACCACAGTTTCGCCACCAGAGAATGCGCCCGGTTGGCTTACCTGCAGGTTTTCGTTGATGGTGACCGTCATGCCTCCGTGTGTGATGGCTGCAGGGCGAAGACGAACGTTTTGTCCCACCACAATAGTACCTGTGCGGCTGTTAACGATAATTTTAGCGGCAGCGTCTGCCGGAACAAACTCGAGGTTTTCCACTGTAGACAGGAAGGCAACACGCTGAGACAAATCACGCGGTGCACGGACACGTACTGAGGTCGCATCCATCGCGGACGCGGTATTTGGCCCAAGAAAACTGTTGATGGAGTCCGCCATGCGCTGTGCTGTGGTGAAATCGGATTCAAACAGGTTGAACGTGATGTGGTCGCCGCGGCCAAAAGGTGAAGGAACCTCCTGTTCGACCGTAGCACCATTGGTAATACGACCAACGGTTGGCGTATTGCCCACGATAGATGAACCATCAGCTCCTTCCGCACTGAAGCCACCGACAATCAGGTTTCCCTGTGCAACGGCGTAGACTTTACCGTCTAAGCCTTTCATGAAAGTTTGCACCAGAGTACCACCGCGCAAGCTCTTGGCAGAGCCGATAGACGATACCGTGATGTCAATTTTCTGACCTTGTTTGGAAAACGCTGGAAGCTCAGCACTCACTGCAACGGCAGCCACGTTCTTAGTTTTCGGTTTAGTACCTGGTGGTAATTGAATGCCGAAGTTTTTCAACATGGCATTAAAGCTCTGATCGGTAAATGGTGTGCTCTCCCCCGTACCGGCAAGACCTACTACCAATCCGTATCCCACCAGCTGGTTACTTCGCACGCCGGCAACTTCCGACACATCTTTAATGCGGGCAGCCTGCACCGCTGGGGCAATCAATACGGCAATCAAAAACAGCTTTAGCCAACTCTTCACGTCAATTCTCCGGCGACTCTTTTACGCGTTATAGAACCACATTAAAGAATCGTGCCAAGAATCCCTGATCTTGCGTATCCTGGCGATCACCAGTGCCAGAGTATTGGATTCGCGCATTGGAAATACGCGTTGAGGCGATGGTGTTTTCCGAGGTAATGTCGTCAGGGCGAATCGTGCCGCTCAGACGGATATATTCGTCTCCAGTGTTTAATGTCAGCCATTTCTCACCACGGATCATCAGGTTACCATTCGACATCACGTCAATGACTTCGACGGAAATCGAACCGGAAATGCTATTGCTCTGATCGGCACTGGTTGAGCCACTGGTGGAATTATCATGGGCGGCAGCATAAGAAAGATTACGCTCACCAATCGTTACTTCCTGCCCCCCTAGTGACAGAGGATCCATACTCAGGTCACTGGATTTTGCCGCATCACTGCTGGCACTCTTTTTGGCTTGTGTTTTTTCTTCCAACATGACGGTCACGATGTCACCAATACCGCGTGGCTTAGTATCGTCGTAAAGATCTTGCGCTCTCACTGCACTAAAGAGAGAGCCCGTTGCCGTTGCGTAATGTTCAGGTTGGCGAGTAGGATGAAGAGGCGTCCAGTTAGGATCACCCGCGACCGGGTCTTCACGTTCACGAAGCAGGCCAATCAGGCCTTCATTGCCCGGGTCAGTCGTTCCTTCTACCGCATCGGTCTCAGTAGTTCCCTGCACCACTTCGCTCTGATTCTCTGCCAGAAAAGCTTCTGGATTCATTAGTTCACAACCAGATACCGTCGCCAGCATAAAACCTGTGATCAATAACTTTTTCATCCGCGGCTTACTCCCTTATAGCTGCTGGTTGACGTAACTCAACATCTGATCGACTGACGAAATCACTTTGGAGTTCATTTCATAAACTCGCTGTGCTTCAATCATGTTTACCAACTCTTCGGTCACGTTGACGTTGGAGGTTTCCAGCATTGACTGTCGAACGCTGCCGAGACCATCAAGGCCCGGTACACCCTCTTGTGGGTCACCGCTCGCACCAGTTGGCAGATAGAGGTTTTGCCCTATTGGCTCAAGGCCACCCGGATTGATGAAGTCAACCGTGGTGATCTGGCCGATAACGGCATTTGCCTGTTGCCCGCGCAATCTTGCAGAGACTTCACCATCAGTACCGATGGTCACCTGAATCGCATCAGGCGGTACGACAATTTCTGGCTCCAACGGATACCCAGCACCTGAAGTTACAATCACACCTTCATCATTCAGGGTGAACTGACCGTTACGCTGATAACCGATGTTGCCGTCCGGCAGCAGGATCTGGAAGAAACCATCACCTTCTATCATCAAGTCGAGGGCGTTGTTGGTGGTCTGGGCGTTACCATTGGTGTGAACGCGCTGTGTCGCTACCACTTTCGAACCGGCACCTAACATCAGTCCGCTTGGCAGTTCGGTATTTTGCGAAGACTGACCGCCAGGCTGATTTATGTTCTGGTAAAACAGATCTTCAAAAACTGCACGAGACTTCTTAAAGCCTACCGTCGAGGCGTTTGCCAGGTTATTCGAAATGGTCGAAATATTGGTCTGTTGTGCGTCTAGGCCAGTTTTACTCACCCACAGTGCTGGATGCATACTAAATTCCTCTCAATTAACCCAAGCGCAGCAGAGAGTTAGATGCTTGATCCATTTCCTCTGCGGTCTTCATTAGTTTGACTTGCATTTCAAAGTGACGCTGAAGATCAATCAAGCCCGTCATCTCGCTGATCGGATTGACATTACTGCCTTCCAGCGCACCCGTCAGAAGTGATACCCCCGCATCGGCTTCATATACTGTGCCGGGGTTAATCGGCTTGAATACACCGTTTTTGTCTTTGAAAAGTTCTTCGTTATTTGGTCGCACAAGTTTGATACGGTCGATTTCTTCCATCGCTTCCGGTGGCGCACCTTGTGGTAACACTGACACCGTACCATCCGTGCCGATTTCAATTTTCGAGACTGGCAGAGGCAGGAAAATAGGTGCACCGCGTTCGCCAAGGATCAAATGGCCATGACCATTTTGCAGCATGCCGGTTTGGTCAACTTTCAAGTTACCCACACGGGTATACCCTTCCTGACCTGTACCATCCAAAACCGCCAGCCAACCGTCACCTTTAATCGCAACGTCAAGTTCACGACCTGTTGTGATAGTTGAACCCTGTGCAAAGCTGTGGCCTGGGCGCTCTGTCATGTTGAATACGCGGGTGGGCAAGCCTTCACCGTATGCCTGCATGGCACGAGCCTGCTCAAGGTCAGCGCGAAAGCCTGTAGTGCTGACATTTGCCAGATTGTTGGCACGCAGTTGTAAAGCCTGCATATCTTGTTTGGCGCCACTCATGGCGAGAAATAGTGCGCGATCCATTAAGACGTTCTCCTGTCGCTTATGCAGCAAATAAAGCAAAAAGAGTGCCAAATTGTAATATCAATTATTTACAACAAGTTATTAACTAAACTGAGCTAATTAAGGAGAGCGTTGAGAATGGTTTTGGGAAAGGAATTGCCGCCCGGTGATCGGGCGGCAAATAATATTAAGTCACGTTTAACGAATCTGGAGAATTGTTTGTTGCATCTGATTGCCAACTTCCAATGCACGTGAGTTTGCTTGGAAGTTTCGCTGAGCAGTAATCAAATCGACCAGCTCTTGAGTCATATCAATGTTCGATTGTTCAATGGTGCCACTTTTCACTTGACCAAAAGCCCCTTGCATCGCTTCCCCCCAGACGGCATCACCTGAGTTCTGTGTGATTTTCCACTGGGTATTACCTGCTTGTGATAATCCTTGCTGGTTGGATATACGAACCAGAGCAACGCGCCCCAATGCCACGTTTTCACCGTTACTATAAGTCGCCATGATGGTGCCCTTTGGATCGATGTCTACTTTGGCCAGATAACCGGTAGTAGCACCGTCTTCAGTGAACTTTCGCATTTCGAAAGGTGAAGCATACTGCGTTGGTTCTTCGAAGTTGATAGTCAACGCTTGGCTTCCGTCTGCACCATTCAATTCAAGGTTTGCTCCGTTAGCGCCAAACTCCACCGTCTGTAGTGGGTTGCCAGCATTTATCGTATCTATTGAACCATCAGGGTTGAACTGAATCGAGTGGCCGACATGACCCGTAGCAGACGTAAAATCGCCCGCGGTTAAGCTAAGGGGCTTTTCACCCGTTGGATCTGTCACGGTATAGTAGGTAGCCCATTTGTTTGGTGTTACGTTGTCTTTCACATAATAAGTCGTCAACTTGTATGGCTGCCCCAAAGAGTCAAATACTGTGGCAGATGTCGACTTGTTATATGTATCTGGATCTTCCGGGTTAAACAATGTTGGATCTTTTGACGCACCACCTGCAGGAAGATTGAGGCCAATATCCACATTTTCAGATGCCCGTGGCTGTCCAAACTGATCGGGGACGTTTAACGCTTTGGGCTCAAATGAACCGACTTGCAGCGTTTCGTTATCCACATCATAGCCCAGAAGATACTGGCCTTCTGAGTTAACAATATTGTTGTTTTTGTCGAGGTGGAATGCTCCATTCCTCGTTAAAAAATTGACGTTGGTAGCCAGTTTATCATTGGCGACCGAAAAATAGCCGTTACCACTCACACGCAGGTCAAGGGGGTTGTTAGTGTAAATACTGGAGCCTTCATGAAACTGCTGTGCAACTGTAGACGTCTGCACACCACTACCTGTCGTAGTTTTTGCGTTCGAGAAGATCGACGCAGAATATACATCACCGAACTCTGCACGCGACTCTTTAAAACCAAAAGTGTTGGCGTTCGCAATGTTGTTACTGGTGGTGTTCATGTCTTTTTGAGCTGCCGCCAGGCCACTCAGTGCGATATTTAAAGCCATTGCTGGAACTCCTCTGTCCTTTTAGCTCTTGCTCACGTTGCTAAGGCTTGATGATTTACCTACTTCAAGCACTTCAGTGAGTTTGACCGGAGATGCGTAACCCGCGATGTTCAGCATCACGTTACCGTCGCTATTCCCCAATAGAACACTGTTTACGTTGGCATAAGTGGAAAGCTCAAAATCCTGAGGCTTTCCATCAATGTTGCCGCTTACGTTGACTTTGTAATTGCCTTCCGGCAGTGGATTGCCGGCATCGTCTTTGCCGTCCCATTCAACGCGGTGGTCACCCGGAGACTTAGCCCCCATGCTAAATGTTCTCAGCAATTCGCCACGCTCATTCTGGATACGCACAATCACATCATTCAACGCTTGGGGCAGTTTCACCATACCGGCGATTCCACCTTCAGCGGCTTTAAAACCTTCATTACCCGGAACCAGTACATCCTGACCCACTAAAGATGAAGCTTGCAGTGCCTGACTGGATGTCATAGCAGCATTAAGTGAACCGAATTGCTCGTTCATTTTTCCGATGCCGTCGACAGTTGCAAATGATGCCATCTGTGCAATCATTTGCTCATTATCGACAGGCTTGAACGGATCTTGGTTTGCCAGCTGCTTGGTGAGCAGTGCGAGAAAATCTTCTTGTTTAAGGTCAGCCTGGCCAGTGACTTTTTCGCCGGTATCACCACGCTCAGCACGTTGCTTTTCTTGCAGCGCTTTAAGCTGGTCAATATAGCTACCGCTTCCTGGTCCACCTGCGCCGTCAATAGGATTCATGGTGCTGTACTCCTACCTTATTTGCCCATTTGTAGCGTACGCATCAGCATTTGCTTGCTCGCTTCTGCCACTTCTACATTGGTTTGATAAGAACGGGATGCCGAAATCATGTTGGCCATCTCTTCCATCACATTAACATTGGGCTTGTAAATATAGCCTTCCGCATTTGCCATTGGATGCTCAGGGTTGTACTCCGCGCGGAGCGGCTTCTGGCTTTCTACAATACCCGCAACGCGAACCGGAACACTGTCGCCTTGTTGGTATTTATTTAACTCTGCCGAGAACACAGGGTGACGCGCTTTGTACGTTTCTGCCGCTGAGCTGCTGACGGAATTTGCATTCGCCAGGTTACTGGATGTGGTGTTGAGTCGAACTGACTCTGCGCTCATGGCAGAACCTGTTACGTTGAACACATTAAAAAGACTCATCCATTATTCCCCTTTCAGTGCCTTGGACATGTTTTTGAACTTGGAGCCAAGGAAATCCAATGACGCTTGATACTCAAGGGCGTTTTGCATGAACAGGTTACGTTCTACCTGTGCATCAACAGTGTTGCCGTCGCCGGTATCAGGCTGGTTTGGAATGCGGTACATTTTCTGGCCGTTCACCTGAGAGGTGGCAGGGATATGCCGCTCATTGGTACGACTCAGGCCAAAGTTTGCCCCAGAGGTAGCCGCTTGCAGCGCTCGTTCGAAATCAACATCCTGAGCTTTGTAGCCCGGTGTGTTGGCATTTGCCAGGTTGCTCGACAGCGTTTCCGCCCTTTGAGCACGCACACCAACTGTGTGTTGATGAACGCCCAGCACTTTGTCGAATGATATCGCCATACGGCACCTCCAAAAATCTTATACCGGATATATAGCAAATAAGATGCCAACTTTTACTCTCTCTCAATTCGCAGAATGAATTGCTTTGAATCAATAAGTTATCGAGATACCATGATTTCCAATCGGCTAACAACTTTCTGCAGATACAAAAAAAGCGGCAACTTCTGTGCCGCTTTTCTAGTAAGGGGAATAAAGTCTACTTCAATTTATAAATGATGCCGGGATTACAGCGGATCATCTCAAATCTATCGGTCAAACCAGTCAGGGACTCTGACGCTCCCAACAGCAAATAACCACCTGGGTTCAAGCTGCCCGCCATTTGGTTTAACACCTTAGATTTCATATCAGGTGAAAAATATATCAACACGTTACGACAGAAAATAATGTCGAACTTGCCGAGCATACCATAGCTTTCCATCAAGTTTTGCGGCTTGAAGGTCACCATGCGTTTAAGTGTATCCTTCACTTTCATGCGACCATCACCAGCATCTTCAAAGAACTGGCGTTTTCGCTCTGGTGACAGACCACGGCTCAGAGCAAGATTGTCATAAACACCAGTGCGGCAATTTTCCAGCATCGTGGAGGAAATATCTGTCGCTGTGATAGCCAAATTCCCCAGCATGCCAGGTTTTCTTTGCTGAACCTCTTGTACGGTCATGGCAATAGAATAAGGTTCCTGACCGGATGAACTGGCTGCCGACCAAATTTTGATCGGTCTTTTACTCTCTCCCACCTCAGGCAGCAGGCGGTTGGCAAGCACTTCAAAGGGGTAGGTGTCTCTAAACCACAAGGTTTCGTTTGTGGTCATTGCATCAACAGCAGACACGGCTAGATCGCGGTTACGATTTGTGAGAACAAGCTGAAGCAGCTCGGACATTGAAGCGAGTTTATGACGCGTAAGAAGCGGACTGAGTCGGCTTCTTACGAGATATTGCTTACTGTCGCCAAGAACGATGCCACATTTGCTTTCAAGATATTTACAGAAATCACGATACTCTTGTTCTGTGAACGCTATATTCGTCATGGATTAGTTTTCTTGACCTTTCTTCCCTTTTACCGCGTTCATTACGGCTTCTCCGAGTTCATCGGGGTCGAACTTCGGTATAAATGCATCAGCCCCAACTCGCTGTACCATCGCTTCATTGAATACCCCGCTGAGAGAGGAGTGCAATACTACATGAATATCTTTGAGGTTAGGATCTTTTTTGATTTCAGTGGTTAAGGTATAACCATCCATCTCTGGCATCTCGATATCTGAGATGACAAGTGCTAAATCCCCAATGGTATCTTCCGCCGCCATACCTTGGAGTTTACCCAGTGCATCCCGGCCATCGTGCGCCAATACAACATTGTAACCAATAGACTCTACCGCTCGTTTCACCTGACGGCGGGCAACGCTAGAATCATCAGCCACCAACACAGTTGTTGGGTCAGAGCTACCTTCCTCAAACACAGGTTTATTGGCTAAGACCTCTTCACTGATGTCTTCGTTCACCGGTGAAATCTTATTCAGAATTTTCTCTACGTCGAGAATTTCTACCAGCTCGCCTTCAATTTCAGTCACGGCGGTGAGATAGTTCGAGCTACCGGTACCTTCTGGCGGAGGCAGAATAGCTTCCCAATGCATGTTAACAATACGCTCAACCGAGCCCACCAAGAAACCTTGAGTAGAGCGGTTAAATTCTGAAATGATGATAAATCGATTTTCCGGGTCAGTGATTGGCAAACCACCCGTTGCAAGACTCATATCAATCACTGAAATGGTTTGCCCTCGGATATGTGCAACCCCTTTAACCAGCGGATGCAAATTCGGCATGGAAGTCAGTTTCGGGCACTGGAGAACTTCCTTTACTTTAAAAACGTTGATGCCGTAACGCTGCTTACGCATCAAACGAAAGGTCAGCAGCTCTAAGCGGTTTTGTCCGACCAGTTGCGTACGCTGATTGACCGTATCAAGAATCCCCGACATAAGATAAACTCCATATTGCCCTGTTTTTGTTATCGTATTGCAGCAAATAACTTCATTCTCACCCGCATCTTGGCATGCGAATTGAAGGAATTACTGCATCTAAATTCACCATACTAACCAATATGTGACATATGTGTTATCAAAGATTAGTCTGGCTCTTTATCGGCACGTTTCTGTATAGCTTTAGCTCAATTATAGCCGCTGCACCGGCAAGTCAACTCGATGCGATAAAAGAAGCTGCCGAAGGACATGTAGAAACTCTGATCACTCCCCCAGAATTCGGCAAGCTTGAAGTTCAGGCAGGCCATCTCGACAGTCGTCTTCAGCTATCTCACTGTCCTTCTGCTCTGGAAGCTATCGTTCCAGGCAGACAATCACTCAATAAAAGCGTCACAGTCATGGTGAGCTGCAAAGAAGATGGTTGGCAAGTCTATGTGCCCGTGCAGATTAAACTGTTAACTCCTGTAGTTGTGGCTAGGCGCCCACTTGATAGAGGGATGACGATCGATGCAGATGACCTCATCGTCCAACTGGTTGACTCGCGATTTCAAAGGGGCCAAACCTACACGAACAGCGCCACAATTGTCGGTTCTCGTATCAAGCGAGTAGTGGGAATTGGTGAGCCAATTAGCGGAAACGACATCTGCATGGTCTGTCGGAATGATGAAGTTATTATTACCGCTTCCGATGGTGGACTGAATATTATTGCAAAAGGGACAGCATTAAGTGACGGTGCTCTCGGTGAGCAAATTAAAGTCCGTAACAGCAAATCCAATCGGATAGTCGATGGTACAATTACCGCAGTCGGTCAAGTAGTAGTAAAATTCTAATTTAATGCAAATCAGTGCTAAAGTTCATATTAATGCGGCCGATACTGTGAGCAACAGAAGGTTCGGACAGATATAAGGCTTTATTATGGCAAGTATCGATCATCTGCGTTCTGGTCAGCCATTGAGCACGAACAGAAGCAACCAAAGCAAGACACAAAGCACCGCCGCCGAAAGCAGCACTGCTGGTGAAGTGCGTAATCATCGCGGAGATGCGTTCTCTATGAGTGACGAAAGCCGCGCAATTGGCACCCTAAACCAGCAAATGGCTAGTGAAACACATTTTGATAGCGCAAAAGTCGCGGCTATTAAAGCAGCTATAGCAAACGGCTCTTACAAAGTAGATGCGGACCGACTGGCTGCGAACATTATGAAGCACGAAGACGACCTTCGTGGTATGAAGTAACTTTGCATGTCTGAAGCACTCTCTTTTGAGCAACTTCTTCAGGCACAGGCTGAAAATGTTAACGCGCTGCTTGAAGTCATGGAAAACGAAACATCGGCAATTTCCTCCAGAAAGGCTGCCGATATTGATGTATGCGCGAAGCAAAAACTCACTTTGATACAAAATATTCAGTTACGAGATGCTCAACTCGCAAAATGTCCCGAGCTCCAATCACCTTCCGAAGAACACCTGACGACCATCTCGCACATCAAAACTTCACTTGAGAAATGTCACCAATTAAATGACGCCAATGGCGTTGCATTACAACGTGCACACCTCAGTATGCACAAACTTCGTAACCTTTTTCAGGAGGCTGCGGGCAAAAGTGAAATGACTTATGACAGTGAAGGACAGGCTTCCGGTAGCCGAACGTTAGGCACGAATGTGAAAGCATAGCCCAGCCCAATATTATAAATACAAAAAAGCCGCTCTTCTTCAGAGCGGCTTTGACGTTTATTCGATGATTAGAAAATGATCGCATCATCTCTTGGTACGTGGTGAGATTCACCATATTCTGACATCTTTTTCATCTTTCGCAGGTTCAGCTGTAGCTCAGTCACATAACTGTCACCCACTTTGTAGCTGGCAATCACCTCGGCAGCACGGATAATGCCATCTGAAGCACCATGGGTTCTGTCCTGTCCCAGTTGCTGGTCATCCACCTGCGTTAAGCCACTGACACGAATACCGTATACCTGCTCTGAGAGTTCTTTATATGCTTCCAGCTTGGAAGCCCTCATTGCACGGAACTGTTTTTCTTCTTCCGTTTCACCACGCTGAGCACTGATAGATGCCGTCCCTACTGCAGTGAGCAATTCATCAGAGCGAATCGTGGTGATGGGTTGGCAAGCGGTCAACATCAATAACATTGCCAGAAATAGCCAAGTCTTCATATTCGCTCCAGTATTACGGTTTCAAAATGATAGTGTCAGATGGATGTTTACGTTGGTCACCACGAATGATGACTCCGTCCTGGATGCGAACCTTACGCAAGGTATCGATGTCGCGGCCAATTCTGTCCGCCGGCAAGAAGCCTTGTGCGGATGCGACTACGACACGAGAACGCATACCTACAATGCGTGCATTCACTAACACACCGCCTCCTTGGCGCAACATAGTGCCAGTCAGTACATAATCGATTTGCTGTTCAGGGTGCAATTCTTTCCAATCTCGGCTTAACGAGAAATCACCGTCCTTCGTCACACGAATAGTTCCGGTGTTTTTAAAATCGATGACAGTAAAGCCACGACGCTGCATTTGATAAATCATGCCTTCAGTAACAGAGTTCCCAAGCCAGTTGGTTTCATCCATCTCTTCCACATCAACAAATGACACAATAGCCATGGGCGTTCTGGCAGTCAGGTAATTGTTGGTTTCCAGCAACTCTTCCGCCAAACCGTCCATAAAGTAGTCCAGCGTGTGCCTTGGGGTTTGCTGCAACAGGAACTGGCTCCCCGAGTACGGTTCTTTACCGTTGTAGATCGGGCTATAGGCGCAAGATACGGTTGCTAGACTGAGTAATATCACTATCCAGTTTTTCATTGTCGTCTGGCTCCGGACACGATTTCAGAATGACCTGTTAGGTATAAGGGCAAAAGCCCCGCCCACTAATCATCCCTATTTTGGGAACATTATTTGCATTGGGTGGCTATATTCTCGCTTTATTTGCTAACCACCTTGCCGCTTTTTCAGCGATGTCATCTGGTCTAGCAATTTTTATACCCACTATTGGAAACCAAGGTTATGCGCAAAAGAATTCTTAAGCCTCTCGCCGCTTGCATCGCGCTGGTATCGACCTCTATCAACGCTGCATGGTACGAAGTCACTGGGCTTAGCACTGTTTTGGAAAGCAAAGAGCAAGCAAGAGAGAGAGCCTTGGAAGATGCCATTTATCAGGCGCTAAAATTCTCTGGGGCTGATATTGCCGGTCTGACAAGCATTCGTCCTTACCTAAAAGAAGCGAAAGATGATTATTTGTTCAGTGGCGATGAGATCCGCCATATTCAGGTACTGGAAACGAAGGAAAAAAGCGGTGTCATGAAATTGACAGCGCGCATCGACATCTATCCGACGGCAAATGCTTGCCACAAGAACCAATACAAAAAAGGCTTGGTAATGGGACGCTTTGATATCGTCTCCCCTCAACATGCTGCCTTGGGTGGTATCTTCCAGTTTGGGGATGATTTCACGGTACTGTTGCAGCGCCAGTTTGAAACCCAAGCGCAAAGCTTCGTCATTCAGGGGATCACGCCCTACTCCATATCTCCCGCACAACCGGATGTTGCAACTATGGTGGCAGAAGATACTGGCGCACAGTATTTATTAGTCGGCACTATTACAGATATGACGGCAACGATTGACCAAAAAGTACTCAGAAAAGATCAGACAAATCGACAACTGGCATTGTCTATCGATGTGATAGATGGGAAATCGGGGGAAGTAATATACCAGAATATCTACCGCGACATTGCAGCCTGGCCATTTGAGCGCCACAGTAAAATAGACACTAAGACTGCACGTTTTTGGGCCTCTCCGTATGGCGAAATGGCGCAGCGAATGAGTCGCAATATTCTGTTGGACCTAGAAAGCAACTTAGCGTGCAGAGCCACGACGCCGGAGATTGTTTCGATTAATGGTCAAACTGGGCAAATTAATGCCGGTCGTATTCATGGCGTGAAGCACGGTGACGAGCTAGCGCTATGGCACAACGCTTCCTTCACCGATCAATACGGCATTCACCGTACTCAGATGAAAAAGAGTGAGATCGGGCTCTTGGTAACGCGTGTTTACGAGAGTTCAGCGGAAGTAGCAGTCTCACCTGTGGAGCTAGGTAAAAGCATTCAGATCGGCGACTTGGTAACCAAATACACACAATAATTCCTTTAAAGCCTTAACGTTACGGCACAATTGGGTATACTAACCATCCGGCGTTGATAATCCGCACATCAGCGCCATCGCTCCCATAGCTCAACAGGATAGAGCAGTCGCCTCCTAAGCGATCGATCGGGGTTCGAGTCCCTGTGGGAGCGCCATTGATGTTTCACCTCCTCTATCCTTTTAATCTCCAAATATGAAACTAACTTGGTTCATTCCTTCATTTAATCCAGCTAGCTTTAATGCATTGAAAAAAGCCTTTGGCAGAAAGCAAAGGCTTTTAGCTTTAGATTGAAGTGCCAAAGAGTTATTGCACTTCACGTTTGGCGATGAACTCCAAAGCCAACTTGATACGAGAAAGAACACGCTCTTTGCCAATCAGATTCATCACTGCATCAACTGATGGCGATTGACCTTGACCGGTTACAGCAACACGAAGTGGCATACCCACTTTACCCATACCTAACCCGAGCTCACTGCAGACGTCAGTGATAAGTTGATGGAGGTTTTCAGTGTTCCACTCTTCAGTAGACTCTGCCTTACTTAGTGCCAACTCTAAAGCTTCTTTTGCCACAGGACGAAGATGCTTCTTCGCAGCACCCGCTTCAAACTCTTCGAAATCTTGATAAAAATAATGACATTGTTCAGCCAATTCGATCAGAGTGTTGCAGCGCTCACCAACAAGCTTTATCACATCAGTGATAGCCGGGCCGCAACTAACATCAATCTCTTTCGCATCAAGATGCCACTGCAGGTATTTCGCTACATACTCTGGTTCAGACGTCTTTATGTAATGGTTGTTCAACCAAAGCAGTTTATCCGTGTTGAAAGCAGAAGCCGACTTACTAACCGACTCAAGATTAAACAACTGAATCATTTGATCTAGAGAGAAGATTTCCTGATCACCGTGAGACCATCCCAAACGAACAAGGTAATTCAGCAGTGCCTGTGGGAGGTAACCGTCATCTCGGTACTGCATCACACTCACTGCGCCATGGCGTTTTGAGAGTTTTGCACCATCATCACCCAGAATCATTGAGCAATGTGCGAACTCTGGTACTGCCGCACCAATGGCTTTGTAAATGTTAATTTGGCGAGGAGTATTGTTGATGTGATCTTCACCGCGAACAACCTGAGTAATACCCATGTCCCAGTCATCAATGACCACACAGAAATTGTATGTCGGGCTACCATCGGTTCGGCGAATAATTAGATCATCTAACTGACTGTTTGCGATTTCGATGCGGCCACGGATTTTGTCATCAAAAACCACAGAGCCCTCTTTCGGATTGCGGAAACGAATACAAAATGGAGATTCTTCCGTTGCAGCTTGATTTGCAGCAAGCACTTTTGGGTGATTTGCGTCGTAGCGTGGTTTTACGCCTGCTGCCATTTGCTCTTCGCGGATTTCATCCAGCAGTTCTTTTGGCGCATAACATTTGTAAGCTTTGTCTTCTGCAAGCAGCTGATCTACGACTTCGTTATATCGGTCGAAGCGTTTAGTTTGATAGTAAGGACCTTCATCCCAATCAAGTCCCAGCCACTCCATGCCTTCAATGATGGCATCGATAGCTTCTTGGGTTGAGCGTTCTAGGTCAGTGTCTTCAATTCGAAGTACAAACTCACCACCAGCGTGTTTGGCACAGAGCCAAGAGTACAGTGCGGTACGCGCACCACCTACATGCAAGAAGCCTGTTGGGCTTGGCGCAAAACGAGTTTTAACAGTCATGTTAATCCTATAACGTGCGGCGTTGTAAAAAAGAAATGATGGTTTCCGATTGGCGCTTATTGTAAGCGCACTTGCTAGTGGGGACAATCACTGACAACGAAGGAAACCTAGGGGAAATTATTTTTTTATTGTTAAATACGACGAAGAAAAAACAAGATATGCCGAGATTTGCATTTCATTTCACATAGAAAAATGCAAATTATCCCAGCATAAACATGAAGCACATAACAATTAGTTAGGAGAGTACTATGAAAAAGCTATTGAGCATAATCGCAGTCGCTAGCTTTCCAGTTGTAGTAGGTGGTTGAGCTGACATCAACTTCAAGCGTTTCCGCAAACGCAAGCTCATGGGCTACACAGACGGGTCCTTTGGTGATGTGTAAAAAGTCTAATGATTAAGTAAAGACCAAGCCCTCTCTTAGGAGGGCTTGATCTTTTGAAATTAGGTACGAGTGTTTTCAACCGCCCACTTCAGGAATTTCTTCTGCTCTTCTGCTGACATTCTTAAGAAATCAGCTTGCATGATAATCATTCGATTATCATTAGATGAATAATTCGAATTTATTGTCTTTGTTTGATTGAGCTTCATACCTTCCTCAGACATTTCGTCTAAGAAGACGGCACTTTCTTCAAGGATGATATTATTTTTTTTATTATATCTCTCTACCTCCCTTTCATAGTCTCTAGTGATACCGCCACCACTTGGAAGAAGTGCCTGCTCGTTTGAAATAACTCGCCCAGTATTTTTTTCTCTAACAATAAATTTTGGAGCTCTGTCAAACTCTCTAGCTTGATTAGTGGTGTCTATTTTCTCGTCCACAGTCAACTCAAGCGAAGAATTTGCAGCATTAAAAGTCAGTACCACCGGTTTAGAATTGAACTTTTCTCTCTCGCCGTTACTCGATTGAACCAACTTCTCTACACGTATAACTAATTGGTTAACACCGTTTTCGAGTTCCAACTTACTTTGCTTGTTGAGAAAAATGCCAGTTTGCTCTCCATTAACGACAAGTTGTGCAACATTTCGGTCCAATTCAACATTGACAGATGCCAGAGAATTTAAGGGAAGTAAAGCCACCACAAAGGCTAATATTGGGAAGAAAGAGTTCATTAGGGCGTCCTTAAATAAAAAGCGAGCGTGTAATACGCCCGCTTATGATACCACAATTAATAATCTAGCTTTCAGATTAGAAGTAGTATTCTACGCCAGCCAGAACATTGTTGTCCCAGTCGTCGCTATTGTTCATCTTGTAGTTACGAGAGTCTAGGAATAGGTAAGTGCTTGGCAGCAAGTAGCCAAGACGCGCGTTTACTGCTTTGTCTTGAGTACCATCAACTTCTACGCCTGCGAATTTTGCTTTGGAGGTAGCAGCGTAGCCAGCTTTGAACACCCACTTACCATCAAGTACATATTGCGCAGTTGCTGAATAAGCAGTCTGCTCTGCATCAACGTTATCAATGAACGCGCCATCAATTTTGCCTTTTGCTGCATCATTTTCCATGTGCTTCATAGAGGCGGTCAGTGTAAAGCTGTCGATAAAGAATGAACCACCAACGATGTAGTATGATTGATCGCCGCCTTTCTCTTCTCCCTCACCAAAACCTTTCTGAGTGTAGTAACCACCATGTACACTAAACATATCTTGAGAATATGATGCTGCGACACTTGTGATCATTTGGTCTGTGTTAGCTGCCATACCACTCAAAGTTGCTTGGAAGTTAAAACCATTCCAAGTTGCTGAATCAAAGCGTAATACATTATCTGCGCGATCTTCGAAGGAAGTGCCGCCGACTGAAGCAGATAAATCGCCACTGTTTACATCGATGTTCCCAATGTCATTGTTCCAGTCGAACACATTACCCAGACCCGGGTTTGAGTGAGGCCAATCTACGTAATTGTATGCTGCAACAAGCTGACGGCCGTATTTGAAAGAACCTACGCCATCAAAGTTCAACCCTAAGTATGTGTCACGTGCGCCCAATTGACCATTGTCATTGTGAGTCCAAGGCTTATCTGGATCGAAGCCTCCGTGGTTTGCGTTGCCGCCTTCAATTTGCCACAGAAGATCTGGACCAAAGTCTTCAAATTCAACAACGCCTCGGAAGCCAATGCGAGATTCAATGGTAGTAGAAACTGATTTGTCACTCGCAGTATTGTTGTTCCACTGCATAAAGCCAGCAGCTTGACCATAAAGTTGCACAGCTTCACCAGCCAATTCAATTGCCGCATTAGCGCTTCCAGAAACTGCAGCCAGAGCAACTGCCGCACCCAGTACTGAACGTTTGAACATTTTTTCCATGGAAAATAACTCCTAAAAGGGATTTTCAGAACTCCAGATCATCACCGTGTAGGTTGGCCGCCGATGGCAATGAACTGATTATTCAAATATCTAAAGTAACCTCTTGCTACTCTAGGATTTTTACTATCAATTGAACTCTCCCTCAATCGATACTCCACAGACTACTTTGCTTGATTCAAACATCAACGATAACTTTATTTGTGATTAAAAAAATATGACTCGCTGCAAAGTTCCATTAGTGTTCGTGATCAAGATCTCCAAATAACAAAGAAGTTGAGAAGAAATATAAAAAAACAATTAAATACAGATAGTTAATTAAAAATCGACTATCAAGAGAGTAATACGTGTGCTGTATTGAGATCGTTATCACATATTCATTATTGAGACGTTAAAATAAGTTTTCAGTCTTTTTAACGGTCAAATTTCACCTCGTAAAATATCTGAAATGGATCGCAAAATCGCTTGGGATGGGGCATAAAAAACGCCAGCATGATGCTGGCGTTTGTGGAAGTTTTGTATTTAATGGAATTAACGTGACAGCAATCTCACCATTCCGTCTTCATCTAAAATTTCAATGCCAAGTTGCTGTGCTTTAGCCAACTTAGAACCGGCTGCTTCACCCGCAATCAAAAGATCGGTTTTTGCAGAAACGCTTCCTGTCACTTTCGCACCTAACGCTTGAAGCGCCGCTTTTGCATCATTACGGGACATTTGTGAGAGGGTTCCGGTCAATACAACGATTTTACCCGCCAATGGTTGAGGTTCATTTTCGTCACGCTGTTCAATAGCAGGCCAAGTAATGCCACTTTCCATCAATGCATCAATCACTTCTTTGTTGTGCTCTTCATTAAAGAAATTCACCACATGTTTAGCCACAATGACGCCCACATCCTGCACTTCGACTAACTGTTCTTCTGTAGCTTCTCTAATCACCTCGAACGTGAAGAAGTGATTAGCCAGGTTTGCTGCTGTTGCCTCTCCCACTTCCCTGATGCCCAGAGAGTAAATAAAGCGAGGCAGTGTGGTTTCTTTAGCTTTAGCCAGTGCATCCACGAGGTTTTGTGCAGATTTTGGTCCCATACGGTCGAGCATGGTCACTTGGCCCGCTGTGAGCTTGAACAAATCCGCCGGTGTGGTGATCAGTTCTTTCTCAATTAACTGCTCAACAATCTTGTCGCCAAGCCCATCGATATCCAGGGCTTTACGCGAAGAGAAATGTTTAATGGCCTCTTTGCGTTGTGCGCGGCAAATCAAACCGCCGGTACAACGAGCGACTGCTTCTCCTTCAACGCGCTCAACGTGAGATTGGCAAACCGGACAAGCATCAGGGAAAACAACATCTTTTGCATCTTCAGGACGACGGCTATCCACGACGCTAACGATTTGCGGGATCACATCGCCTGCTCGGCGAATAATGACGGTATCGCCAATCTTTACGCCAAGGCGCGCAATCTCATCCGCGTTATGAAGTGTGGCGTTGGAAACGGTTACCCCGCCGACAAACACAGGCTCCAGTTTAGCAACCGGCGTAATAGCACCGGTGCGACCAACCTGAAACTCGACATCTTGTAATACCGTTATTTCTTCCTGAGCAGGGAACTTATAGGCAATAGCCCAGCGCGGCGATCGGGCGACGAAACCTAAACGCTCTTGAGTATCAATGGCGTCAACTTTGATCACCACACCGTCAATTTCATACGGCAAGTCATTGCGACGCGCGCCGATATCCTGATAGTAAGCTTTGACGTTTTCGATGCCTTCGACTTTTTTGACTTCCGGACTGAGTGGAATGCCCCAGATTTTCAGTTGTTCTAAACGACCGATATGGGAATCACCAAACGCTTCGGACATCACACCCACTGAGTAGGCATAGAAACGAAGGGGACGGGTTGCGGTAATTTTTGGATCTAGCTGACGAAGGCTTCCTGCCGCAGCATTGCGCGGGTTCGCAAATGCTTTTTCACCTTTTTTGATGTTTTTTTCGTTAAGTTTTTCAAAGCCTTCCTTAGGCATGAAGACTTCGCCACGCACTTCCAAACGCTGAGGCCAGCCTTCCCCTTGAAGCTGCAAGGGAACATTGCGGATGGTACGGACATTGTGAGTGATGTTCTCACCTGTCGCACCGTCACCACGGGTGGCGGCTTGTACCAGAACACCATTCTCATACATCAAGCTCACTGCCAGACCATCCAGCTTAGGCTCACAGCTAAAGATGAAATCACCTGAGATGTTCAGCCTGTCCTTCATGCGCTTTTCAAACGCTTCAAGCTCTTCATCACCGAAGGCATTGTCGAGAGACAGCATTGGAATTTCGTGACGAACCTGTTCAAAGGCGCCCAGAGGTGCACCGCCTACGCGCTGGCTTGGCGAATCTGCCGTCATCAACTCTGGATACTCGGCTTCTATCGCCAGCAGTTCTTGCATCATGCGGTCATATTCCGCATCCGGAAGTTCGGGTTTGTCTTCGACGTAGTAAAGGTGGCCGTGATAGTTAAGCTGCGTTTTCAGCGACTGCAGTTTTTGTTGAATTTCCGTGGTCATCAATGCTGCCTAGTTTGCTTCACCACTTTTTAGTGGCTTGGATATTGAGAATGTGAGCCAGTATACCCGAACTCCCACAAGGCGCGAAAATACCGCTTGTTGATAATGCATCCATGCGATTATGATGCTGTCAGATTTATCATTGAGTGACACCATGAAGGGTAACGCATTAAGACACAATGGCAGTTTGGGCACTTTGCTCGCGTTGCTGCTTGTCTTTTTTTCGCTGCCATCATTTGCGGCAGACTCTATCGCTAACAGCGCTCACTCAAACTGTCTGGTGGTCACTCAGCATGAAGCCCATACATCAGCACAAGATGCACTCACCTCGTTAAATGCTGAGCACCGGGCGCCAGCCAAATCGCTAACACCAAGCCTATCCACCTTACTCAGAAACGGCTCCTGGCTGCCAGAAAGGCTCGCCAACACTGAACCTGAATATGAACTGGTTATCGAGCTGGCAAACGTTGCCACTTTGCTTGATTACTATCATTACGATGACACTTTCAGCCACTGGCACGACTGGACTCGCTCTCCCCCAGCGACCAGGCACCGTATCGCTGGCTGGAAAGATTCCAATCTGCAATACCGATTCATTTCTCAAGCTCAAGCCTGAACTTCAAATCCCAGCTGATTTCCATCGGCGAACTAAGCACGTCCACTCGGTGGACTAAAGATTTGACGTATTTGCCGTAAATGTTTTGCGGTGACGAGCGAGAGCTATGCAAAAAAACACTCAAAATACTAAGCCAAAAAGAACAGGTCGAACGACTCTGTTAAATCACTATCCTGCATGGAAGTACGTGGTGCTTATCACCACCATCATCATTATGTTGTTCAGCGCCTTGCCGTCTTGGTTTGGCGAAAGCCCGGCTATCATGATTTCCCACAAAGAGAATACGCCATCGGCTGTCGCGATCAAAAGCATCTTGGATAACAAAGATGTCGACGTGACGCGTATTGACCAACAAGGCAACAAAACCACCGTGGTGCTGGGCAATGCATCCCAACAAAATGCGGCTAAGCAGATTTTGGCAAAACGTATGCCGGAAGATGACACCGTGACACTGGCCATGGTGCCAGCAGCACCAGCTTGGCTACTGGAGATGGGTTTCAAGCCAATCAAGCTTGGTCTTGACCTTCGCGGCGGCGTGCAATTCCTGCTGGATGTCGACATGCAGCAAGTTTTCCAAGCTCATGCAACACAAGCCGCTGATGCGGTACGCGAGCACGCGCGCGAGCTTCGCGTCCGCGGTGTGCGCGTTCAGGTTAATGGTGAAGGTGACTTAAAAGTCGTAGCGCCATCCAGCGCCTCTGAAGGCGAACTGCGCCAATTCCTTCGCGAGCAATATCCGCAATGGGAAGTAAAAGGCAGTGGTGACTACACCCTGACCATGAGTTTGAAAGAAGCGGAAAAGCAAACGCTCACTAACCTGACTGTGCAACAGAACCTGCAAACCATGCGCTCTCGTATTGAGGAGCTCGGCATCACAGAAGCGGCTGTTCAACGTCAGGGCGAACACCGCATCCGCATCGAACTGCCAGGCGTTCAAGACCCAGCCGCCGCCAAAAACGTGATTGGCGCAACTGCAAGTCTTGCGTTCTATGAAGTGGTAAGTGATTACAAACCTGGCTCTATGGTGATCCCAGAGCAAAACGGTCGCCCGGTGCACGTTAACCGCAAACCGGTTCTGTCAGGTGAGCACATTGTCGATGCGCGCGCCAGCATGGGTGAAATGGGCATGCCGGAAGTGAACATTTCGCTGGATTCGACCGGCGGTAAGAAAATATCTGACTTCTCAGCACAGCATATCGGCAAACCTATGGCGACGGCTTACAGCGAATACAGCCGCAATGCAGAAGGTAAAACTGAGCAAGAAACATCCATCATCAGCGTGGCGACCATTCAGTCCCAACTTGGTAACCGTTTCCGTATTACTGGCGTCGGCACCCTGCCTGAAGCGCAGGATTTGGCGCTGCTGCTGCGTGCTGGCTCTCTCACTGCACCAGTAACCATCGTTGAAGAACGCACCATTGGTCCTTCTTTAGGTGCTGAAAACATTCAAAACGGCTTTGCGGCGCTGGCAATGGGGATGGGTTTAACCCTGCTGTTTATGGCGGTGTGGTACCGCAAGCTTGGCTGGGTGGCAAACCTCGCCCTTGTCGTCAATATGGTGATGTTACTGGGTCTGATTGCCCTGCTTCCTGGCGCGGTACTTACGCTCCCAGGTATCGCAGGTCTGGTGCTTACCGTCGGTATGGCGGTGGATACCAATGTTCTGATCTTCGAACGTATAAAAGAAAAAGTCCGTGAAGGAAGAAGCCTGGCTCAGTCGATTGATTTGGGTTTCAGCAGTGCGTTCGCCACTATCCTCGACTCTAACATCACCACACTTATCTCAGCTGTAACCTTGTATGCCATTGGTAATGGCCCAATCCAAGGTTTTGCTCTGACATTGGGCTTAGGCTTGTTGACTAGTATGTTTACCGGAATCTTCGCGTCTCGCGCAGTGATCAATCTGGTTTGGGGTAGAGATTCACGTCGCGGTGTGAGGGTATAACGATGATTACGATGAAAAACGCAACAAAACTTCGCCGTATTGGCAGCCTGATTTCCTGTGTACTCATGGTGCTTTCTATCTTTACCTTGAGCACCAAGGGCCTCAATTTCGGTCTCGACTTTACCGGCGGTATGATCAGTGAAGTTCAATTGGACTCAACGCTAACTGCCAACCAAATTCAAGACAAACTGGAAGCTGCCCTCAAACAACCTGTGACCGTGGTGTCAGCCGGAGATGCTGGTGATTGGGTACTTCGTTACGCCGCGCCAGAGAAATTGAGTGAGCAGCCTGAGCTCAAGCCTATCCTTGAGTCTTTCTCTCAAACTGTCGAGATGATTAACGTCAGTCTGGTTGGCCCACAAGTCGGTCAGGAACTGGCAGAGCAAGGCGGATTGGCTGTGCTTATTACTTTGCTGGTGATTCTGGGTTACCTGAGTTTCCGCTTCGAGTGGCGACTGGCATCCGGCGCACTCTTGGCACTGGTACATGATGTCGTTCTCCTGCTGGGCTTTTTCTCTATCACAGGAATGGAGTTCAACCTGACCGTGTTGGCAGCACTATTGGCCGTGCTGGGTTACTCGCTGAATGACTCCATCATTATCTCTGACCGGATCAGGGAACTGCTGAAAGCGAACGTGACCTTGCCAATCGCAGAGCTCAACAACCGCGCGATTGCTTCTACTATGTCCCGCACTCTCATCACATCAGGAACCACACTGATTTCTGTAGGATCACTGTGGCTGTTGGGAGGGGAGCCGCTATATGGTTTCTCCATCACCATGTTTATCGGTATTGTCGCCGGTACCTGGTCAACCATGACGGTCGCGACCATTATTCCGGAAATGACAAACTTGCGTCCCGAACATTACATGCCAACACCGTTGTCTGGCGCACCATAAAGCCTTAAATTCCAAGCCCGCTTCTGCGGGCTTTTTATTTTCAGCCGCTAGATTTAGGTCTTTTTAGGAAAATCCAGTGAACTCTGACTTGGTTTGCTCACTCAAAGAATGGCAGCACAACTTGCAATCGAGCTTGAAGCTCAACAGAATGCTTTCAGAAACCAGAAGACATATTTTAGGCAATGCAGACAAAATCGGCAAAACTTCGCGCGCAGTGGGCGCTCACCTTTGTATGGTGGGTCGTGTTCGTGTGCCTGTCGCAAAATGCCGGGTTGTTTAACGTATGCCCACAGAAAAATCTCAATGCTTCAGAGCTTTCACAAGAAAGTACACAAATAAAAGACAGTGCCGCTGCCGGTGATTGCGAGTTAACAGAACGACTTTTGTCCTCATCCAAAATTGGCTGGGAAGATATCACGCTGTCACTGTTTGTTTGGGTCTTGCTGTTCGTTGGCTTTTTGCCGTTAATACGTTTAAAAACCGACGCTCAAACGGAGCCAATACACTCCCCCTACCGATTACATCTAAAACTCTGCGTATTCCGAGAATAAGCCAATCGACTGTCACCCAGTTTCGATTGAATTATTTTAGGAATAGTAATGAAAAACATTTCAAGATTTTTTAAACAAGCACAATGGCTGATTGGCATTTTGTTGCTTGTGGTGTGGGCAATAGTTCCCGCACACGCCCAGACACCGGATACCGGATGGCTAACAAACCCGGCTCATCCACCGGTCAAAGCCCGCGTTGCGCTGACTGGCAATGCCAATGAATCAACCAACGCCGTTGAAGGCTTTCTGGAAATCAACCTCTCCGGTGACTGGAAAACCTACTGGCGCTCCCCCGGAGAAGGCGGCGTTGCGCCGACTCTAAATTGGCAAGCATCAGACAACATCAAAGATGTAGACTGGCAATGGCCTGCTCCACAACGCTTCGATTTGTTAGGTATTGATACGCTGGGCTACACAGGCGATATCATTTTTCCCATCACGCTATACGTTGAGGACATCAACAAACCCGCAAACTTTGCAGGTACCCTGACGGTCTCTTCCTGTACCACAGTGTGTGTGCTCACCGACTACGAGTTTGAACTGGCATTTATCCCAGACAATCTAAAACCCAACGCTGAGTTGCTGCACACGCATGCGCAGGCCGCTAGCCAAGTCCCTAAAGCTTCACCTCAACTGAAAAATATCAGCGCAGTATGGGATGATACAAAACAGCAACTGCAAGTTTCCGCAAGTAAAGCCGTCAATTGGCAATCACCCGACATCATTGTTGATGGCAGTTCGGACGCACTGACCGATGTGGCTTTTTCTGTGCCGACAATCTCGGTGAATGGTGAGACCGTCACCGCCACTTACTCCGCCAGCAGTTGGATGGGAAAACCTGCGCTGGCTGATGAGGCGATAAAGCTCACCTTTATCGATAGGGATTTTCTGGCTGAACAGGAAGTCTCGGCAAAGGCGGAAACCATTGTTGAGGCCGTACCGGATTTTTCCTTTGCATCTGCCATTGCCTTTGCGCTGCTGGGTGGGCTTATTCTTAATATCATGCCTTGTGTGTTGCCGGTGCTTGGTCTCAAGCTCAGCAGCGTGGTCACCGCGCAGGGTTTGGCGAAAGTTGAAATACGTAAACAGTTTCTTGCCTCAGCGGCGGGAATCTTGTTTTCGTTTTGGCTGCTCGCGGCCTTTCTGCTCATCCTGAAACTCACTGGTAATGCGATCGGCTGGGGCATTCAGTTCCAAAGCCCGCTGTTTATCGGCGTGATGATGGCAATCACTGCGCTGTTTGCTGCCAACATGTTGGGATTATTCGAGATCAGGCTGCCCTCCTCGGCGAATACCTGGTTGGCAACACGAGGCGATAACTCCTATGTGGGGCACTTTATCCAAGGCATGTTTGCCACTTTACTTGCTACCCCGTGCTCTGCACCGTTTCTTGGCACCGCGGTTGCGTTCGCTTTCACCGCATCCACTCCAACACTGTTTGCCATTTTCTCCGCGCTAGCTGTTGGAATGGCACTGCCGTGGTTACTCGTTGCGGCAATGCCTTCCCTAGCAACGAAATTACCAAAGCCAGGCGCCTGGATGAACCGAGTGAAGTGGTTATTTGGCTTTATGATGCTCGCAACCAGCGTCTGGCTACTGACATTGCTGGCCAATCATTTATCGCTGCTTTGGCTTATCATCCTGAGCTTCATCGTCATTGCCTTTTTCATCATCAGAACCCACAAAGTTCACGGTAAGAAAACAGCAGTAATCGTCAGTGGCGTGGGCATTTTGCTGACAGCTGTGACGCTGGTAACTGCAAGCCTTACAGCCTCTAAATGGGTGACGCCTATGCCACCTGATTTGGCATGGCAAAAGCTCGATGAATCGCGGATAGCGCAAGAAGTGAATGCAGGAAACACCGTGTTTGTGGATGTCACTGCAGATTGGTGTATCACCTGTAAAGCGAACAAAATCGGTGTTTTACTGCAAGAGCCCGCCTACTCCAGACTTAAAGCCGAAGATATGGTGACATTCCAGGGTGATTGGACTTCTCCCAACGGTTATGTGACCGACTATCTGCGTAAATACGGCCGCTATGGCGTGCCTTTTAATATTGTTTATGGCCCAGCAGCGCCAGGAGGCATCCCTCTTCCTGTCATGCTGTCGAGTGAAGATGTCATTCGTGCCATCAATCATGCTAAAGGAGGCTAATACCATGAACACTCCGAAAGCCAAGAGTAAATGGAAACAGCCCGGATTCTGGATAAAGGAAACCCTGACACTGGTGCTCCTGTTTTCCATTGCTTCATTCGCAGTGGACTTATGGCGCAGTCAGGACATGCCGAACGAGCAGTTGCCGAATGTTGTCACACAGGATCTGTCAGGCGAAACCATAGATTTAGTCGCACTAAGTGAAGACAAGCCCGTGGTGTTGTACTTTTGGGCAACGTGGTGTGGTGCCTGTAAATTCGTGACGCCAACCGTGGACTGGTTAGCGCAAGATCATGAGGTCATCTCTGTTGCGATCACTTCAGGCTCAAATGATCGTGTCACTGCCTACCTTCAACATCACGATCTGAAATTCGCCACCATCAATGATGAGCGAGGATCTTTGTCAGATATGTGGGGCGTGCGCGCGACACCAACCATTGTGATTGTTAAAGACGGCAAAATCGCATCTATCACCACCGGTATCACCACACCACCTGGTTTATTGGCTCGCCTTTGGTTGGCTTGACCCATCGCTTTCACAGGTACTTTTCAAACAAAATACCCGGCCATTGATTAGTGACATGAATTCCTAATCATGCCGGGCATTTTTCATATCTATGAAAAATCAGAAAACCTTTTTCGAGCCACCTTTAATTTGTAGAAACCGACAAAACCCCGCCGCCTAATTTTCAACCAAATCAGTGTGTAATAACAAAAAAGCAACAAAAACAACCAACACTGAGAGGAAACAACATGTTACGCACTCGACTACTCCCTTTGGTGGCAGTGGTATCGGCGACAATACCTCAACTCGCCTTTGCACACGGCTATATGGACTACCCTCCCTCACGTCAGGAAATTTGTGATAGCGACGGTGGCTACTGGGAATCAACGGATGGCTCAACCATCCCGAACACCGCTTGTCGCGCTGCTTTTAAAGAGTCTGGCTGGTATCCGTTCGTGCAAAAGCCGGAGTTTGCCAAGCTCGTTTCTGATTTCACCAATCAAGTTGCTGTTGAAGCGAGCGTACCAGATGGCGCGCTGTGTTCGGCAGGTGACCCGAAAAAAGCTGGTATCGACATTCCTTCTTCTGAATGGCAAGCCACACCGATTGACCCAAGCTTGAACGGGAAGCTGACCCTTCTATACCGTGCATCAACGCCTCACAATCCGAGCTTCTGGAAGTTCTATCTCTCAAACGCCGCCTACAATTCGGCGACTGATGCATTGAAATGGTCAGATCTGGATTTGATTGCGGAATTTGGCAATGTACCCGTTGTGATCATCAACGAGAAAAAGTACTACCAAATGACTATCACCCTGCCAACAGACCGCACCGGCAACGCAGTGCTTTATTCACGCTGGCAGCGCGATGACCCAGCAGGCGAAGGCTTCTACAACTGTTCAGACATCAGCTTTGGTGGCGACATCGTTGTTCCAACATGGCAAAGCCTAGGTGCAGCAGTCAAAGCAACTGACGACGCCAATAGTGGAGATACCGTCTGGTTCCGTGTTTTCGATGGAAGTGGAACAGAAACCGTGTTCGAAAATCTCGCTATTGACGTGACAAACCAAGACGAATCGGTTTGGGCTTCTCAGTTAGCAGATATCATCAACAATGGTTCGACCGGTGTTCGCCTCGGTAAACTCTCACAAGACAGTTTGGTGTCTTGGGACAGCACCGATCTTTACGGCAATCTGGTTTACGTGAAAGACCAAAGCGCTACCTTCCAGCTCGATATCAAACGGGAAGTCGTGAACAACGTACCGGTTCTCAACGCCCCGCTGGCAGTGAGTGTAGAAAGCGGTCAATCTACTCAAATTGCTGTTTCAGCCACGGATGCTGACAACGATGTACTGACATTCAGTGCTAGCCAAGGCACCGTGACCGTCACTGGCAATGATGCAACCATCAGTTACACTGCGCCAGCAACCACCACTGACCTTAACGACACGATGACTGTGACAGTCACTGACGGCACTGCGAGTGCTCAGGCTGTGATCAGCATAAACGTGAAAGGTAGCGGTAGCACTGGCGGTGAAACAAACTGGGATGCGAATGCGACCTATCTGGCTGGCGATAAAGTGACACACTTTGGCGTAACTTATACGGCGCAGTGGTGGAACAAAGGTGAGGAGCCGGGAACGTCTTCCGTATGGGTAGCGGACAAAGGTGCTGGCGACCAAGCCTGGAGTAAAGATATTGCCTACAGCGGCGGCGATACTGTGGTTTATGAGACGAAAACCTACAAAGCGAAGTGGTGGACCAAAGGCGATCTACCAACGAATGGCGGGCCTTGGGCGGAAGTGAAATAAGCCTAACTCCAAGTGCCATATATAAAAACGCCCCTTGAATGGGGCGTTTTTATATCTGTTCCAATCTAATCAGGCGTGTGCGTGGAACTGTTTTATCTTGTCGCGATAACCATCAAGACGCTGAGGTGTCATCATATTGCGGTTATCGTCTGTCACTAAACCACCAAGCTGATCAGCAACTTGTTGGGCAGTTTGAAGCATGAGCTTAAAGTTCTGCTCGGCTTCACCGTAACAAGGCAGCGTCATAAACAGGGTAATGCCCGGTGTGGTGAACTGATGAATCGTTGCCAGCGGGAAGCTACCAGGGTTAAACATGTTTGCTGCACTGAACAAAACTTTACCTGTGCCAGCCAAGTCAGCATGACGATGGAAGATTTCCATCTCACCGAAAATCATACCGTGTTGTTCAAGGCAGTTAATCAGCTCTTCGCCATCAAACTCAGTGTTGTTGGCAGCCTGTACATTCATTATCAGAACTTGTTGCTCTGGCTCTTTCACTGCTTCCTCTTCCACCTCTGCTTCTTCTATCACAGCTTCAGTAACGTCTTTCTCTTCTGCCACAGAAGTCACTTCTGAAGTTTCCGTCATTGGCTCTGCGACAGATTCAGCAACCGTGTTGTCTTCCTGAGGGGTTTGAAAGGGCTGTACAGATCTATCAAGGGGTTTTTCAGTATCATCTACATCTGCAGCTGAAAAGATTGGCAAGGGTAAGTCGTCTTCTTTTTCTTTTGTCGGCATTTCTTCAGCCTGACCTGCAAACAAAGGATCGACTTCAGGCTTTTCTCCAAAATTCAGACCCGGCTCTTTGCGCTCTGTTTTTGGCTTTTCACTGCCTCCTGATTTAATCACTCGGACTGAACCAATGCCGTCCTGATCAAAACCAGTATCATCTTTTTCCCTTAATTTACCAATTGGCTTTTCGCCAAACTTCGCGGGCTTTTCCTTGCGGCTTGTCCACAAGCCATGGAGCAACAAAGCGGCGATAGCCACCGCACCCAAAATGATTAAAACAAGGCGCAATTCCTGCATCATTTAATCTCAGCATTTATCCAATTAACGACGAGAGTCCGCAAGCGGTTGTGACCTATCTAAACACCTTGGTACAACCTTTGGCAATGTCGCACATACAAATTGCTGACTACTGTACCAAAAAGCGTATGAAAGTTAACGTCCATACCGCGAGAACACTGAAAAAGTCACTGTTCTGACAGTGAAAACACAAGCAACGCGCATAGTAACATGTACCACTAGGCTGTTTGACAATGACATGGTTCAATAATTCACCAGTGGCGTAAATTGCCATTATATGGTCTTAGACGTTAACATTCCCTCACTGTTGCAGCACTAATGAAAGTGCAACCGTGATCAGACGGAACATTAAAATTGCGTTGATAGCCCCGTAAGTAGTGGGCTTAACATCGATTCGTCATCAACAACAGAACTGAAATCAAAGTTGGCGTAGTTCCTGCTTTTGCAATGAAAATTACCAATTTTTCGCCTTGGGTATAGGCACGGAAAGGAGATTCTATGAACCCAACTCAAATGGCTAAGCAGCCGGTATCTGGTGCGAGCTATTTTCTTCGCGGATTTTCCCTCATGTTTACGCCCGGGATCCGTCGCTTTGTGATTATTCCTTTGGTCGTAAACCTGCTTTTGATGGGTACTCTAATTGGTGTTGTGCTTTCTCAGCTCAGTGATTGGATCAATGGCTGGCTATCCTACTTACCTGAAATGCTGAATTGGCTTTTATATGTGTTGTGGCCATTGCTGGCTATCGCGGCATTGGTTATCTGTTCCTATTTTTTTAGCACTGTCGCAAACTGGATTGCTGCCCCTTTTAACGGTCTTCTAGCTGAACATCTGGAAGCCAAGCTGACAGGTAAGCGCCCACCCGACGACGGCTTCACTGGCATCATTAAAGATTTACCACGCGTGTTTAAACGAGAATGGCAAAAGCTTGCATACTACTTGCCGAAAGCACTGGGTCTGTTATTGCTGATGTGGATTCCTGCCATTGGCCAAACACTCGGCCCTGTACTGTGGTTCTTGTTCAGTGCCTGGATGATGGGGATTCAATACTGTGACTACCCGTTTGATAACCACCGAGTCTCTTTCCCCAATATGAAAGCAACGCTTCGAGATAACAAAGGCTCTACCATGAGTTTTGGCGCTTTGGTGATGTTTTTCACCATGACCCCTATTCTCAACCTTTTCGTCATGCCAGCCGCTGTCTGCGGGGCAACGGCGATGTGGGTTGATAAATATCGCGGCAATCTTGCCCGCTATTAACCTCACTTTAATGTTTTGGAAAAATACCTTTGCTCTGCAGAACAAAGGTGTTTTCTGCTTCCAAATACACTATTTACCGTTACCCGCATCTGAAACAATTCTGATAACAATAAGATATAACTAACGATTACTTTGCTTTCAGCCAAATCAGGATATTCTAAAACTCGTATATCCCCTGCAAACCGAAGGAACGAAGAAGATGGGTAAAATTTACGAAGATAATTCAACCACTATCGGCAACACGCCGCTTGTACGTCTAAACCGTGTATCAAACGGCAAAGTGCTGGTAAAAATTGAAGCTCGCAACCCTAGCTTTAGCGTTAAATGCCGTATCGGTGCAAACATGATTTGGGATGCAGAGAAAAGCGGCAAACTGAAACCAGGTGTTGAGCTGGTTGAACCAACCAGTGGTAATACAGGTATCGCGCTGGCTTACGTTGCTGCAGCCCGTGGTTACAAATTGACTCTGACCATGCCTGAGTCAATGAGCCTTGAGCGTCGTAAGCTGCTGAAAGCACTGGGTGCAAACCTGGTTCTGACTGAAGCAGCGAAAGGCATGAAAGGTGCGATTGCTAAAGCAGAAGAAATTGTTGCTGCTGACCCAGCGAAATTCCTGATGCTGCAACAGTTCAATAACCCTGCTAACCCAGAGATCCACGAGAAGACTACTGGTCCTGAGATTTGGGAAGATACTGAAGGCGAAATCGACGTATTCGTATCTGGTGTAGGTACGGGTGGTACGCTGACTGGTGTTAGCCGTTACATCAAAAACACCAAAGGTAAAGCAATCACCACTGTTGCAGTAGAACCTGCAGAGTCTCCAGTTATCACTCAAACTGTGAATGGTGACGACGTACAACCAGCACCTCACAAAATCCAAGGTATCGGTGCAGGCTTCGTACCTGGCAACCTGGATTTGTCTCTCGTCGACAAAACTGTACTGGTTACCTCTGACGAAGCGATTGGCATGGCACGCCGTCTGATGGAAGAAGAAGGCATCCTAGCGGGTATTTCTTCAGGTGCTGCTGTTGTTGCTGCCAACAAAATTGCAGAATTGCCTGAGTTCGCAGGCAAAAACATCGTAACGATTCTGCCAAGTTCTGGTGAGCGTTACCTGAGTTCTGCACTGTTCGCTGGTATCTTCACAGAGCTTGAAAACCAGCAATAACAGGCATTGAGCTTCCAAATCCAATCGCATGATTGGCAACAAAAAAGCCCCTACGGGGCTTTTTTGTTTGATTTTTTCAGTCTGCTCTAGTAAAAATTCCCCGCCATTTATTTTTCACTTCGAAATTAATCAGCGCCTCGACTGTGAGTCAGGTGTTGTTTTGAGCGAAAATGTCACAAAAGTTTGACTTGGATTAAGCTGAGGCACTCAAATCTTGGTTAGTTTACCGTGCATCGATAGCCAAAACTGGTCAATCAGTTTAAGCTAACCGAAGATTTAATACATAAACCTAAATAAATAATGTATCGGGGTAAAACATGTATCAAAAGCAAGTAGAAATCACTGCTGAAAATGGTCTGCACACTCGTCCAGCGGCTCAGTTCGTAAAAGAAGCGAAAGGCTTCGATGCAAAAATTACTGTAGAATCTGGCGGTAAAGAAGCAAGCGCAACTAGCCTGTTCAAGCTGCAAACTCTGGGTCTGACCAAGGGCACTGTTGTAACTATCAAAGCTGACGGTGCACAAGCTCAAGAAGCAGTTGATCACCTGGTTAAGCTGATGGACGAGCTGGAATAATCCAGCTCTTTTTCTGTCCATTAGTATTTCAATTTGATCAATGTAGGGTAAAGCTATGATTTCAGGTATCCTGGCATCTCCTGGTATTGCTTTTGGTAAAGCGCTGCTACTCCAAGAAGACGACATCGTCATCAACAAAAATCCAGTTCCAGCTGACCAGCTAGACGCAGAAATCGCTCGTCTTTACGACGCACGCGAAAAATCTAAACAGCAACTTGAAGTGATTAAAGACAAGGCTCGCGTAACTTTCGGTGAAGAGAAAGAAGCGATCTTTGAAGGTCACATCATGCTGCTTGAAGATGAAGAGCTAGAAGAAGAAATCATAGCTTTCATTAAGGACAACAATGCTTCAGCTGAATACGCGATTTACAGCGTTATCGAAGAGCAAGCAGTCACCCTCGAATCTCTGGATGACGAGTACCTGAAAGAGCGTGCAACTGACATTCGCGACATCGGCTCACGTTTTGTTAAGAACGCACTGGGTATCAACATCGTATCCCTTAGCGCAATCAATGAAGAAGTGATTCTGGTAGCTAACGACCTGACTCCTTCTGAAACTGCGCAAATCAACCTGGACTACGTGCTGGGTTTCATCACCGACATCGGTGGCCGTACGTCTCACACCTCTATCATGGCGCGTTCTCTGGAATTGCCTGCGATCGTTGGTACCAACGACATCACCAAGCGTGTGAACAACGGCGATATGCTGGTTCTTGATGCAATCAACAATATGATTGTTATCAACCCAAGCGAAGAAGAACTAACCAAATTCAAAGCGATCCGTGATGAGTTCATCGCAGAGAAAGAAGAGCTGGCAAAACTGAAAGACCTACCAGCTGTCACTCTGGATGGCCACCAAGTAGAAGTTTGCGGCAACATCGGTACAGTGAAAGACTGTGATGGCGTTAACCGCAACGGTGGCGAAGGTGTAGGCCTGTACCGCACCGAATTCCTATTCATGGACCGCGATGCGCTGCCAACTGAAGAAATTCAGTACAAAGCATACAAAGAAGTTGCAGAAGCGATGCATGGCCACCCAGTGATCATCCGTACTATGGATATCGGTGGTGACAAAGATCTGCCATACATGGATCTGCCAAAAGAAATGAACCCGTTCCTGGGTTGGCGTGCAGTTCGCATCAGCCTGGACCGTCGTGAAATCCTTCGCGACCAGCTGCGTGCTATCCTGCGTGCTTCTGCACACGGTAAACTTCGCGTGATGTTCCCAATGATCATCTCTGTTGAAGAAATCCGTGAGCTGAAAAAAGCGATTGAAGAATACAAAGCGGAATTGCGTGCTGAAGGTCTGGCTTTTGACGAGAACATCGAAATCGGTGTCATGGTTGAAACGCCTGCTGCAGCTGCAATTGCTCACCACCTTGCAAAAGAAGTTGAGTTCTTTAGCATTGGTACAAACGACTTAACCCAGTATACTCTTGCGGTTGACCGTGGTAACGAGCTGATCTCTCACCTATACAACCCACTGTCTCCAGCAGTACTGACCGTTATTAAGCAAGTCATCGACGCTTCTCACAAAGAAGGTAAGTGGACTGGCATGTGCGGTGAGTTGGCAGGCGATGAGCGTGCAACACTGCTTCTGATGGGTATGGGTCTTGATGAGTTCAGCATGAGTGGTATCTCTATTCCACGAATCAAGAAGATCATCCGTAATGCTAACTTTGCTGATGTTAAGGCAATGGCGGAAGAAGCACTGGCAATGCCTACTGCTGCAGAAATTACTGCGCACGTAGAAAAATTCATTGCAGAGAAAACTGTCTGCTAAGATACGGCAGCAAAGTATTGATAACGCTTAGGAGCAAACACTATGGGTCTGTTTGACAAACTGAAGAAGCTGGTTTCTGACGACAGCAACGACGCAGGCGCGATCGAAATCATCGCACCACTGTCTGGTGAAATCGTAAATATCGAAGACGTGCCAGACGTTGTTTTCGCTGAGAAAATCGTAGGCGACGGCATCGCGATCAAACCAGCTGGCGACAAAATGGTTGCACCAGTAAACGGTACCATTGGTAAGATTTTCGAAACTAACCACGCGTTCTCTATCGAATCTGAAGACGGCATCGAGCTGTTCGTTCACTTCGGTATTGATACCGTTGAACTGAAAGGTGAAGGCTTCAAGCGCATCGCTGAAGAAGGTCAGACTGTTAAAGTTGGCGACCCAATCATCGAATTCGATCTGGCTATGCTGGAAGAGAAAGCGAAGTCTACCCTGACTCCTGTTGTTATCTCTAACATGGACGAAATCAAAGAGCTGAACAAGCTTTCTGGTGCCGTTTCTGTTGGCGAAACGCCAGTACTGCGTATCAAGAAGTAATTCTTGAATCGCAAGAAAAAGCGCAGCTTCGAAGCTGTAATGCATGTGAATTAAGCTGAATGACGCTTTCTAGAAGGCCTAGTCGCATAGCGACTGGGCCTTTTCTTTACTGCTCTGGGATATGTCCTCTCCCGCCTCTCTGGAAGCACAAAGCTCTCTGCCATATCGAGGATATATCTGAGTACTTCTGGGTATCTGCCCGGCGCGACAGCCGGAAGCATCTGCAACTGACTCACCAAAAATATCGATGCCTGCTTAAAGCCTATTTGGTATGGCATCACCGTATTCAAGGAATACGCCATCTGGCACATCATAAAACGCAACAGGTTATAGGCGAGCAGCATTCCCCAAAGCTCCTGTTTCACTAACGCCGGCGTTTTACTTCTTAGCGTCAGGCTATTTTGAAGCATGGACTGTTTCATCTCTCGGTAGCCTAATTCGATTTCCCAGCGATGACTGTAGAGCTCTGCGATATCTGCACCTATATAACGCTTAGGGTCGGTCATGGAAGTCAGCAGTTTGACTTCTTTCCCTTTTATCTTGGTGGTAATGAGTCTGGCTTCCAGTGTATCCGGCGCATCTACCCACTTCTTTTTCGCTTGGGCAGTCAGGGAGAGCTCAACCAGCTCCTGACCGCGTCCCAGTTTTCTTAACGTCTTATATTGCGCCCCTTTACGAAGGGGAATTAGCCAGTGTCTTTCCTCTCCTTGGCTTTGCCAACGATGGAGAAGTCCCAATGCGTAGAAGCCTTTGTCAAACAGGGTAAGGCTATTGTCTTGGGCTTTGTCGATAAGCTGAGCGGTGAGGTCAATCTCACTGACCGAGACGGAGTCAAAGGCGGCACTGTTGAGCAGATGGCTCGTCAATTCCATGTGGCAGACCATGCGAACTTGGGGATAGTCTGACGTCGTTGTTTTATTACCTGTTCGACTAAACGCCTTATCATTGTCAGTCGTATCAGGTGTTCGCCAAACCACGCCATCGACGGCATGCAAAGTGAGCCCGTACCAATCGGGATGCGGGGTTTTCTCATGCCACAATTGCTGAGTTTGGTTGAACACCGCTTCTACGGGTTCATGTCCTAGTTTCTTACGGGCATGAATCACCGCGCTCGGCGCAACAAAAGGCTTCTTACCCGGAAGTAATATATCAAGCTGAGAGACCACCTTGCTCATCGATAGATGCCGATAAAGAGACATTCCCACCACGCTCCACACCATCAGTTCCATGGGGAGTCGACGCTTACGAATCGTGGCGACGCCCGTGTCTTCAAGACATTGATTAATCAGTGTGGGGCAAAGGAGATCTGATAGCCCATTGAGTTGGTCAGCAGAGAATTGGTGTATTCGGTCGAGCGCTTGCCTTAAGAACATAAAGAAATCCGAGTGCAGAGAAACACTCGGATTTTGACAGCCTATAAGGATCGTTCAACCGATCATTTATTGCTTAACTGATCGGCATTACAGCCGAAGCTGCGCTTTTTTGTGTCCGTTAAAAAGTGAAAGGGAGGCAATCGCCTCCCTTTTTGTTTAAAACGTCTCTGACAGTTGGTAAACACGAAGCCCTGCTTTCATTGCCTCTACATCAGCAAAGCCTTCGAAGTTTACTGTGACCGGAGAGCAAGGCATCAGCGTGAAACTGCTGTCACTGAAGCGTCCCTCGCCTTCAAACTCAAGATGAACAAAGAATGCTGGCAGATCTGATGTCAATACCAACTGCAAGCCATCCGTCCCTTCTATGATTTCAACATCCACTGAAGTCTTAGGTAGTGGTAGGCGTTTATAAACATCATCGAACCAGGTATTGGTGATCTCCTTGCCCTCACATTCCATGACTACATGGAAGAAGCCTTGATGCTTACGCTCATCAATCACTTGTCTGTCGCATTGCCAGACTGTTTGGTTGTCATCTTCGCCCAACTTAGTTTCAAACGGCCAGGTGTCGATCACCTCGCCTTGCCAGTCATACCAAGTCACCTGCCCTTTAGCATCCAGACTCCGGTGTTCATCATTGATCAGACGGAGTGCCAATGCGTCTTGCTCTTCCACAAATACCGCGGCCTGAATGTCAAAGAAGCGCTTGGCATGATAGTGGAGTTGCTTCCAGCGCCCTGTGTATTCAATACTTGACCACGAGCTCACTGGCCAACAATCGTTAAGTTGCCAGTAAAGAATCCCTCGGCACAGTGGTTTGTTGGCACGCCAGTATTCACTCGCCGTTTTAATTGCCAATGCCTGCTGAACCTGGCTCAGATATAACATCTGTGGGAAATCTTTCGGGAAGCGGAAGTAACGGGTGAACATCTCCGTCATGATGCTATTGCCACGCCCATTCTTCTGGTGTTGCTCAAAGGTCGGTGATGTGACGTTCCAGTCATGTTCCGATGCGAAAGTTTTCACTGTCGGCAGAGACGGCCAGGACTGATAACCGAACTCACTACAAAAACGTGGTTTCACTGTGTGGTAGGCATCAAAGGACTTTCCTGAGTGCCACACATCCCAGAAGTGCATATCACCCTTGTTGTCATCATGCCAGGCATCGCCAAAGTCTAACTCGCCATTACAAGGCGAACTCGCCCAGAATCTGCGGTGTGGATCTTCACGTTCAACCACCTCCTGCAGCACCCGGTTAAGACGGTCATAATTCACCACATACTTTTCGCGGTTGGTACGCGACTCTGGATACCAGCCGATCGCACCAATGACTTCGTTATCGCCACACCACAGGGCTATAGAGGGATGATCACTTAGACGACGAACCTGATATGACACTTCCAGCTCTACATCTTTCAGAAATTCTGGCGTTGAAGGGTAAAGCGCGCAGGCAAACATGAGATCTTGCCACACCATCAGACCTAGCTCATCGCACAATTCGTAGAAGCAGTCACGCTCATACATGCCACCGCCCCAGACACGAATCATATTCATGTTCGCAGCTTTCGCATCGTCTAAAAGCTGACGATAGCGTTCTGATGTTTGCAATCCCGGCATGGCATCCAATGGAATCCAATTAGCCCCTTTAGACATGATAGCTTTACCATTCATCACAAAAGTCATTACCGACCCAGCTTCGTCTGGCGTGGTATCCAGATGGAGCTCTCGCAAACCAATACGTTTGGTGACCCGTTGACCATCCACCGATACAGTCAGTGAGTAAAGCGGTTGACTACCGTACCCTGCTGGCCACCAGCGCTCTGGGTGAGTTATCGTGAAGCCACAAGTCAAAGGCTCAGCACCCGCTGCAATGGTAGTGCTTTGTGGCTCACCAGAAGGAGATGTCAGCACGCATTCAATCGCCGCAGAATCAGTACCGACGATTTCTGCATCGATAGAAAGGATAAGGTCGCATTGGCCATTACTTTGCCATTGCTGGGCAGTGCGAACACTTTTGAGCGCCAAATTGTGGATTGGCTGTAACTTCACGCTGTCATAAATACCGCTGGCAAGCAGGCAAATACCCCAGTCCTAGCCAGCGTGGCATTGGGTTTTACGAAGGGTATTCATGTGAGGAATTTGATTATTACCCACCGCCCAAGGCACAGGAAATGGCAAACGTTCAGCACGTGCTTTCGCCTCAATATCGGCACGCTTCAAGGTGACAGTCAGAATGTTCTCACCTTGCTTGAGGTAAGGACGCACATCAACGCGATATTCTCGGAACATATTGGCGCACAGCAAGACAACCTCGCCATTCACCGCTATAGATGCGACGGTATCGACCATGCTCAGCATTAGGTCAACACGAGGTGCTTCCAGCGTTGATGAATCCGCCTCGAACAATTTCGTCAGGAGCCAATCATGCTCACTGACCCATTGAACGTCAGTTTCATTGCAACCGTAGTAAGGGTCAGGGATTTTATCAGCGGCCAACAAGGCACTGTGAACATCACCAGGGATTTGGATCGGTGCGACAATGCTGTCATCAATTAGTGATGTCAGTGTCCATTCACCGTCGAGTATTAATTGGGTCACGCAATTTCTCCGGATAGTAAGAGATGCCGCGAACCGCTAATTCCTTGATACTGCAAAGCGTCCTTGTTGCCACGCCCATTCAACGACTCTCAAAACATAAAAACTGGGCTGAGAACACCACAGATATGAAAAGCCGTCGAGTAGAATAAGGATGCATTTGCCCGCCAATTGTCATTTCCAAAATCTGGCTCAAAAAACCGGAAAAGCCCTTTTAGCCGCGCTCACAAATTGACATAAAAAAAGCACCGACTAAAGGTGCTTTTAATGTTATCAGTAAAATTCAAAGTATTGATAAATCAAATACTTTCAAGTACCTCTATTGAAGGCGCATAGAAATACGCGCCTGTGACAGGTGTGGTAAAACGAAGCAACATGTCAGTTTCACCATCGCGCTCACCGAACATGCTTTCCAACATGGTTTTGTGAACATGTTGGGTATGGCAATAAGCCAAGAACAACAGGCCGTGATCACCTGACACAGAGCCATATGGCAGGCTGTGGCGAACCATTTTTAGCCCTTTACCATCTTCTTTAATATCTACTCGACCAACATGAGAAGTTGGTGGCACGTCGTCAAGCTCAATCGAGTCAGGCTTGGTACGGCCAATCACTTTCTCTTGCTGCTTGATGGTCAGTGGTTCCCATGCTGCCAGTTTGTGTACGTAACGCTGCATCATAACGATACTGCCACCAGCACATTCACCATCAGCGATAATCGCCACATCACGACGCGCTTCTTCGCCTTCCGGGTTTTCAGTGCCGTCGATAAACCCTGTCATGTCACGGGAATCGAGGTAACGATAACCGTAGGTTTCATCAATGACTTCAACCTCTGAAGCAATAGGTGACAAGAACTTGCGTAGCAGAAAGAAGTTCAGATCATGACGGGTTGAGTGAGCGTGAAGGAAAATATCACACTCCGTTGCAGGCGCATGGGCATCACCTTCCCCTATAGGACGAAAAGCCATAAAATCAGCAGGTGTTGCAATGCTATTTTCCGCACAGAAAGCTGGTGAAAAAGATACAGCTGCTTTCAGATTAGTACCAGGCTGCTGGGCATTAATGTCATCAACAAGGGAGTGAAGTACGCAACACTGCGCAAGAACTTCAGAAGAAGAGCCTTTGACTTTCAGGACTGTGTAAAGTGCGAAAAGACCTGCATCTGCAACGATTGCCGGTTGAGAGACCGCCATGTAGAACCTCCAGATAATACAGCTAGATAACCCAAACGACCTCAAAATACGGAAGGTACCCAGTATTTTGAGGTCGATTAGGTCTTTAATTTTTTAGTGTTTTAAGAAAGCTAGCATATTACCTGTGAAGCGCCGAGGCTTTGTCTCAGATCTGTAAAGTGGGATTTTGGGCACTTATACCGACGTAATTTCCACTTTTAAGGATGCAAATTCATCCAGTTGTTCGTTGCTCAGCTTAACAGAAGCCGGAGTATTAAGACCGGCACTGACAACGGGTGACATAATAGTTCGCCAACCGCCATCGTCGCACTGCTCTTGAACCAGAAGAGAGATTTTTACCTCATCAGCCGTCACTTCCAAAAGCTCAGCCTTGCCGATGAGTGCGCCTGTCGCTTCGCCATTATCAAACAGGACGGTTTCTTCTCCAGGCACAAGGGATACTGAGGTTTGTGCGCGGTGTTGCTTACCGGCACGATCCATTTCGAAATTAACATCAACCTGCCAGTCAGCCATGGCCAAGGGACTTAACATTGCGCTGAACAGGACAAGCCCTTTCTTCCACTCATTCATTTTTTTCTTCTCTTGTAATGGGGGCTTCAAATAAAAACTGAATACGGCGGCTTCTTAATAGGTATAACGCTAGCCAAATCGCCATCAGTAACATTAACGCCCCACTCCAGTGGAACTCCCAACGCTGAACCATCAGGTGTTTGACTTGCAGTATCAAATCACCACTCAACGCAGTTAGGAGGATGTACTTACCCAACCGCCAAGTACGCTGAAAAAATGCAGGGAAACGATGAAGACTTCCAGCCATCAGCATCAAAGCCACTGCAGGAAATCCCAACGCAAGTCCGACATAAAGCGCATCATGACTTGGGTAAAACAGCGAGAGCAAATCTTTACCTTGCTCCCGGCTGACGCCTGCAATCACAAACACTATCCAGGAACGCGCCAGAAAGAGGCCTGTCAGCCAGAACATCAGGTTTGGCTTTGCGTTGCCATGTTTGTCGTAATAGTCAGGGGATTGGTACAAAAGCGTATTCATCTATCTTGTTTCTTCAGGGTTATGCGCAGTCACCAGAAAAGGGAAGCATACAAAAAAACATTGTTCATAACCCTCCTTGGCACTTTGTCAGTAGTAATGGGGAGCACAAAGCTCAGGCTCATTATTTTGCGGTGTAGCGCAGTATCTTTCAGCCCAAGCTTTTAGCTCGCTCACATTTATCAAATGGTCACTGCCGTCCCGCTAACACTCACCATCAACATTCCACCATTGGGACCGACCACTTCATAATCAAGGTCAATCCCCACCACAGCGTTTCCTCCTGCGGCACGTGCCCGCTCTCTGAGTTCTTCGAATGCAATTTCACGCGCCTTAGCAAGTTCTTGCTCGTAAGCCGCCGAGCGACCGCCGACTATGTCGCGAATGCTCGCAAAAATATCTTTAAAAATATTCGCACCCAGGATTGCTTCACCAACGACTACGCCATGATAGTGTCTAATTTCGCGTCCCTGTACTGTTGGGGTAGTGGTTAAGATCATTTGTCCTTTCTCCCTTTTATTGTCATAAGAGGTCTGACACGATTCTCAGAATTTGGTTTCGTGACATTCAGTTATCATCGTTATAATCGCTCACTAGATTAGACCGTTAAAGATGAAAATAAGATGAGCAACGCCACGCCCTCGCCTGAAACCCAGCAAGAAGCCATGAAAATTGCCAAAGCGACGCAAAAGCCGGGGCAAACCAAAGAACAGACCAAACTCATTGCGCAAGGTATAGAGAAAGGCATTGCGCTATACAAGAAACAACAGAAAGCCAAAGCGCGGGATCGCGATAAAGAGCGAAAAAAGCAGCTTAAACAAAAACAGGTTGATACAACCCAACTGCAGGATGTGACTGAAACTGAACAGTCAGTGTCTACGTCTAGCAACCTTCTGCCTTGGGGACTGCTGATAGCCAGTTGGGCAGGGTTTGCAGCCTATATAATGAGCAACTAATAACAGGGAATACATCATGAAAAAAACGCTCTCACTCGCCACTGCCGGCGTAGCCATGATATTTGCGCTTGGATGTGCACAAGGAGAAGACGCCGTGACAGATAAATCTCTCAGCCCATGTGGCGACAAGCCAAATTGTGTTTCTACACAGGACCCACGTGAAGATTTCAACGTTGCGCCATTCGAGTTGGCAGAAGGTGCTTCGATAGCACCCATTCTGGAAGTCGCGCTCAGCATGCCAGGCACCCGTATTGGCGTTCAGGAGCCTGGCTATGTGCGTGTTGAGAGCGTCAGTAAAATCATGCGTTTCGTGGATGACCTGGAACTCCGTATCGATGGCGACCAGCTGATAGTCCGCTCTGAATCGCGCGTTGGATACTCTGACTTTGGCGTAAATCGAAAACGCGTCGAAGCCTTAAGAACAGCGCTTCAGGAAAAAGGACTCATCAAGTAAATGGACATCCCTGCACTCAAGGCACACTGCGAATCGCTGGTCGGCATCCGCCATGATGTGAAATGGGGTGGCGTTGATGTTTACAGCGTGCACCAGACCAAGATGGTTTGCATTTTCTATGATGGAGAAAAGATGGCCTGCAAGGTGCCGGAGGATTTGTTCGTTATGATGGCGGAGATCCCGGATTGCCGTCCGGCACCGCATCTGGCAAGAGTGGGATGGATAGAATTTGGCAAAAACTGCCCAATGCCAACGGCGGAAATCGAAAATATCATTTCCCGTTCTTGGCACTTGGTGGTAGATAAACTGCCTAAATACGTTCAGAAATCGCTAAGGCCTGCTCACGCCGAAGCCTGAAAACCAAAAACGCAGGCTCGTTAGCTGCGTTTTTTGTTTTATACCGTAAGCGTTCCCATGATGTCCTGCTTACGCTTTTCAACCCACTCACGCTTGAACGGACCCCAGTCAGTCAGGCGGTAATATCCATCATTGTGGCGACGTCCATCCTGAATGAACGACAACTCAATACCAAGGCCTGCCAGTGATTTGATCACGTCCTGAATCGTGCGACGTGGCCAGCCCGTGGCTTCAATTAAACGCGGAACGTTCGGACGTTCCATTTCTTCAACCAAAAAAGCGAGATACAGTCTTCTTGCAAAAACCGGATTCAGTTCCATTGAGACCTCCTAATATGACTGCTTTCCATTATTCAATGAATTGCAAAGGAGGTATTGCGCTTGATCAAATTGAACGCCTATTCATCAGCATGTCGTTTGGTCGTTAGCGCTCGCCACACCATGCGCCTTGAATTGCATTGATCAGGTTTTCCACTTTGCCATCTGCAATGCGGTAAAACACTGACTGCGACTCCTTGCGTGTCTCGACTAATCCCGCTTGTCGCAGTACGGTGAGATGTTGAGAGAAAGCAGACTGGCTCAAGGCACTGTTCTCAAGAAGGCGAGAGACATTTTTCTCCCCTTCCCGCAACTGACAGAGCACGATTAACCGTTCTGGGTGCGCGAGAATTCTCAGTACTTTTGCAGCATCTGTGGCTTGTTGTTGTAGTTCTTTACCCATGGCTAGCTGACACTCAATAAATTAGCTCTCTCTAATCAATTTACATCAGAAATCGCTAATATAGAAGTTTTGAATGAAATTGATTTATGAAGCTATTCGAATAGAAGTTAATTCAATGAAAGGGGAAGTCGCCTCACGCCTTGCTTTCAACACTTCGCAATGTCAATCTAGCACCCTCAACGTAGCACTATGAGGAAACAGTGAATGACCACAATGGTTTACGGGATTAAGAATTGCGACACCATCAAGAAAGCGCTGAAGTGGCTTGATGCGGAAGGCAAACCGTACACGTTTCATGATTACCGTAAAGACGGTATCGATCAGGAAATGTTAAAGCAATTTGTGGAAAAGCTGGGCTGGGAAGCACTGGTCAACAAGCGCGGTACCACTTTCCGAGGACTTTCCGAAGAACAAAAGAACAACCTGGATGAATCCAACGCCGTTTCTTTGATGCTGGTTCACCCTGCCATGATTAAGCGCCCTCTTTTGATTCACAACGACACGTATCACCTCGGCTTCAAAGCTGCAGAGTACGAAACCATTTTTAGCAAATAACACCGATTTAAGAACAAGGACACACAACCCCATGACAGACAGTGCGGTATTGTCTCTGGCCAAGGAATTAATAGGCCGTCCATCCGTGACTCCAGAAGATGAAGGATGTCAGGAACTAATGATCGAGCGCCTCGAAGCGCTGGGATTCAAAATTGAACGTATGGTGTTTGAAGACACCACCAACCTTTGGGCTCGTCGCGGTACCGAAGGCCCGCTGTTTGCCTTTGCAGGTCACACTGATGTGGTACCAGCAGGCCCTTTAGAGCAGTGGAAAACGCCTCCTTTTGAGCCGACAATCATAGACGGTTACCTGCATGGCCGTGGTGCGGCAGACATGAAAGGCTCATTGGCCGCGATGGTTGTCGCAACTGAACGCTTTATCGCACAAAACCCGGATCACAGTGGTTCACTGGCATTCCTTATCACCTCAGATGAAGAAGGCCCATTTATTAATGGAACGACCCGTGTTGTCGACACCCTGATGGCACGTGATGAAATCATCGACATGTGCATTGTGGGCGAGCCAAGCAGCACCAACGCGGTGGGTGATGTGGTCAAGAACGGTCGTCGCGGCTCACTGACTGGTGATGTCACCTTCAAAGGTATTCAGGGCCACGTTGCCTACCCTCACCTCGCGAAAAACCCGGTTCATCTGGCGCTGCCAGCACTCGCAGAACTGACCAGCGTTCAGTGGGATGAAGGTAACGCCTACTTCCCGCCAACCAGCCTGCAAATTCCAAACGTCGCCGCAGGTACAGGCGCAAGCAATGTGGTTCCAGGTGAGTTCCATGTCCAGTTCAACTTGCGCTACAGCACCGAATTAACCGCGCAGGACATAGAAACCCGCACTCACGCCATCTTCGATGCGCATGGCCTGGACTACGATATCAAATGGACCTACAACGGCTTGCCGTTCCTGACAGATGCAGGTTCTTTACTTGATGCTGTCGTTGAAGCCGTGGACGAAGTGAACAGCGAGAAGCCTCAACTTCTTACTACGGGCGGAACTTCCGACGGTCGCTTTATCGCGCAAATGGGTGGTCAGGTGATTGAACTGGGTCCAGTCAACGCTACCATCCACAAAGTGAATGAGTGTGTAAAGATTGATGATCTCGAGAAACTGACTGACATGTACCAGAAGGTACTGGAGAAAGTGCTGGCCAAATGAGTTGGACCCTTTCATCACTGACAGGACAATCACAAGACCATCTGTGCACTCTCACGGATGGTCTGATGCTGCATAAAGAGGTTCAGGCGGATTTCTTGGCCCTGCAAAGTTCGGCAGAAAAAGCCGGCTTTGAACTCACTATTGCCAGCAGCTTTCGTGATTTCAACCGTCAGCAGATGATATGGGACAACAAGTTCAATGGCCTACGCCCCATGCTTGATGGCAACGGAAATCCTTTGGATACCAGCCAACTCAACGATGACGATAAAGTGCGCGCCATTTTGCGCTGGTCGGCCTTGCCGGGGGCAAGCCGTCATCACTGGGGCACCGATATCGACATCTATGCCAGAAACCTCCTGCCTGAAGGTATCTCCATCCAGCTTGAACCTTGGGAATACCTTACCGGGCACCAAAAGCCTTTCTTTGATTGGCTTTTGGCCAACATGAAAACGCACGGCTTTTACCTGCCTTATCGTGAAGATAGAGGCGGTGTGGCATTTGAGCCCTGGCATATCAGCCACATCCCAACCACGCAAGGGGCGCTGGATATCCTCACGCCTGATGCACTCCGCACCGCGATCGCATCTTCTAACATCGCTGGACGGGAAACTGTTCTAAACCAGCTGGATTGGATATATTCTCAATACGTCTCGAACGTTTGTGAGGTCTGAGCATGGATATACTCACCAACCCCTACGTGATCATTTTCATTGTGGTCGCCGTTGTGGTCAGCAACATCATGGCACTGAAATACACGGCCAATGGCAAATTCGGTATGAAGCAAAAGCCCAAGCCAAAAGATGAAGACCAAAGCCATGAGCAAAAGAAAGAGCGAAAACCTTACGATGATGAGGATGACAACGACAAATCGTCTTTCTGGTGATCGATAGCGGCGACCATAGGGTCGCCTTTTTTCTGTCTGAAATTTTTTGCGCAAACGTTTGCGTTTTCAGTAACAGCCCCTGTTCAGTTCTGGTATCATGCAAAGCGTTTGGAGGGTGAGAGTCAGGAAGTCGCCGCTCTCACCACATAGAATGTTGTCTTGCCAGTGACGAAGCCTCGTCCTGCCACTTTTAGATAGGAATGTCTCAATGAGCCTTGCGGATCAAGTTCTCGCCGTTAACGACGATCTTCCCATTCGTACCCACCAACCTGTTCATAGCGGTAAAGTCCGCTCTGTCTACTGGCTGACAGAAGAAGACAGCAAACGACTTATTCAAGAAAAAGGCTATGATGTCGCCCCTGATGCGCCACTTGCCATTATGGTGATCAGTGACCGTATCTCCGCATTCGACTGTATCTGGCATGCCGAAGGTGGCCTGAAAGGCGTACCGGGTAAAGGCGCTGCACTGAATGCCATTTCCAACCATTGGTTCCGCCTGTTCAAGGAAAATGGACTGGCAGACAGCCATATTCTTGATATTCCCCACCCATTCGTTTGGATTGTTCAAAAAGCCAAACCCGTCATGATTGAAGCTATTTGCCGTAAATACATCACGGGTTCAATGTGGCGTGCCTACGCAAAAGGCGAGCGCGAATTCTGTGGCATTGAATTGCCTGAAGGACTGGAAAAAGACAAAGCGCTGCCAGAGCTTCTGATCACACCATCGACCAAAGGTATTCTAAAAGGCATTCCAGGTGTGCCTGAAGCGGATGACGTGAACATCACCCGCAAGAACATCGAAGACAACTTCGCAGCGTTTAATTTCTCATCTGCTGATGACATTGCGCGATACGAAACCTTGCTCAAAGAAGGTTTTGGCGTGATCAGCAATGCACTGGAAATGATTGACCAAACCTTCGTCGATACTAAGTTTGAGTTTGGTTATGTTACTGATGCAGCTGGTAAAGAAAAGCTCATCTACATGGATGAAGTGGGTACACCGGACTCTTCACGTATTTGGGACACCAAGGAATACGTGGCTGGCAATATCGTGGAAAATTCCAAAGAAGGCTTCCGCCAGTTCCTGCTGAACTATTTCCCTGATCCAGATATTCTGCTCAACAAAGAACGTATGCCAGAGCGTGAAGCTTTAGCACGCGACAACAACCTGCCTGTAGATGCACTGATGGACATTTCGCGCACCTACATTGGCATTGCAGAGAAAATCACTGGCGCACCGATTCATCTGAGTGACAACCCGAAACAGGAAATCATTGATATCCTGAAGGAAGAGTACGGTTTGATCGACTGATTCGTGAAGAATGAGAGACAAAAAAAGATGACGCCTTGGCGTCCTCTTTTTCGTTCTGTATAGACTTATTGGTTGTTCAAACGCTCTACGGCTGCAGTGAATGCTGGCGCGATACCGGCCAACACATCTTCACTTACAGGCTTGCCAGAACTGTCCGTCACGTTGATTGACGTACGGTTACCCAAGTCACCCAACAGAATGTTGTAGTTTTTCTGGCTAAGCTGAAGTGGCAATACACCAATCTCTTCCCAGAACTCATCAACCGGGGACTTGAATTCGACAGTTAAAGTACCTTGCGAGCGGTTGCGATCTTCGATGGTGAATCCAAGCTCACTCAAGATATTCGGGAAGCGTTCCCAGAACACTTCATACGGTGCACGAGCGATAATGACTGGCGATCCACCCCGGTCTTTGCCTAGGCTAATTGGAATGTTCTTCACCAACTCCAGCGCGCGCAAACGTGCTTCTTCACGCAGATCTGCATCATAACGGGCAGTGATCATATTAGTCATTTGCGCGTTATAACGGTCACGTGATGCCTGGGTCAGGTTATCTGCAGAGCCGTTACGCTTCCATTCCACCATTTCGATGTGGAAACCATAACGATTACGTTCCTCTACTGGTTTCACCACATAGCGGCTTTCAATGACTTCTTCATCTTCGTCAATCGTCCAGACCAGCCAATCCGTTTCAATACCTTTTGGCGATGAAGTGCGAACCGGGATCTGAGATTTTGCCGTCATGTCCTCAATGGTTTCCCATAGGCGCTGTGCTTGTTCTTCACGTGGCATCCAGACAGTGACACCCTGTCTGTTCTGCTCGTAGCGTGCACCCGGGATCAACTCAAGTATTTGCTGAGGTGGACGTATATCGATATCACGACCTACCGGGCCTTGGAAATCATTAGCAGGAATGCGGTAAGCACCGGAAAACTCAGGCTGCTGGTCAGGAAGGTTTTTCCAATCTGACAGCGGTGGTGTTTCAAGGTATTTAAAATCATCCGACGCCTGACGGCGCGAATCAGCGCTCGAGCAGGCCGCCAGCATGGCGACCATCACAGCACTCAAGCCGAACTTAAAAACAGGTTTCATTAAAACTCCAAAGAAGCGTTACAGCACGCCGGCATCTACAAGAGCCTGCTTCACTTTAGGCTGCAGTTTCACATCCAAAGTGGTCAGCGGCAGACGCAGTGTTCCGTCCGCAATCAAGCCCATTTCATGCAATGCCCACTTCACTGGAATTGGGTTCGCTTCAACGAAAAGATCATTGTGCAGAGGCATTATCTTCTCATTGATTGAACGGGCTTCGTCCATTTCTCCTGCCAGCGCCAGTTTGATCATTTTTGCCATTTGCGCTGCAGCAATGTTATTGGTCACTGAAATCACGCCATGGCCGCCAGCGGCAACAAAATCCAGGCCAGTGAGATCATCACCACTCAGTAAGATAAAATCTTCGCCACAAAGTTCACGGTGAAGTCGAACACGGTCCAAATCAGCGGTCGCATCTTTGATGCCAACAATGTTTTCAAACTCAGAAAGACGCGCGACCGTCTCAGGCAACATGTCAGCGACAGTACGACCTGGTACGTTGTACAGAATCTGTGGAAGTTCGCTCGACTCAGAAATGGCTTTAAAATGCTGATACAAACCTTCCTGAGAAGGTTTGTTGTAGTAAGGCACGACGCTCAGGCAGCCTGCAATACCAGAGCCCGCAAACATTTTGCTGAAAGTAATCGCTTCATGGGTTGCATTTGCGCCAGTTCCTGCGATGACAGGAATGCGTCCAGCGGCGAATTCGAGTGTCTTCAGAACAATCTTGATATGCTCTTCTACGGTGACAGTGGCAGATTCACCTGTCGTCCCGACAGAGACGATGGCGTCAGTGCCTGCATCAACATGAAAATCAACGAGATTTTTCAAACTGGCGTAATCAACTTCACCAGAGCTATCCATAGGCGTGACAAGTGCCACGATACTTCCTGAAAACATTTCCATCTCCAAAAACGCGTTTTGACCCATGGTACTTTTGGCGACATGCAAAAACAAGCACACAGAGGTGCCTTATACCCTTTGTTTGCGCGGTTGATCACCGTGAAAATGAACGATATTGTGCGCTTGGACGTATTGCCACTCGCGACAATGATTTATCCGCGTATTTTAACGAGACGTGTGCTCACTCGTTGCGACATGAAAATTAAGAAGGAAGAAACATGCAAACCCTCGAAGCCGGTGCAGCAGCGCCAGAATTCTCTCTGCAAGACCAAAACGGAAACACTGTCTCTTTGGGTCAGTTCAAAGGCAAAAACAAGGTGCTGGTTTACTTCTATCCGAAGGCAATGACACCAGGGTGCACAACTCAAGCCTGCTCACTACGTGACAGCAAGGCAGAACTGGATGCACTGAACACCATCGTTTTGGGCCTAAGCCCAGATCCAGTGAAAAAGCTGAAAGGCTTTGAAGAAAAGAAAGAGCTGAACTTCACTCTACTGAGTGATGAAGACCACGCTGTTGCCGATGCATTCGGCGTCTGGGGTCCTAAAAAATTCATGGGTAAAGAGTACGACGGCATTCACCGTCTGAGCTTCTTGGTGGATGAGAACGGTGTTATCGAACATGTGTTCAATAAGTTCAAAACCAAAGACCACCATGATGTGGTGATCAATTACCTGAAGGGCGAGTAATCGCAACAGGACCGAAAAAGGCCGTCAATGACGGCCTTTGTTATTTCTATGTCCCGTTCTGATATACCAAAACATCCTGAAGATGCCCGTATTCAGGGCGTTTGGGTATAGATAAATTACTTTACCGGAAATGGGATTGCCAGCGCTTCCGGGTAACCTCTCAGCGCCGTCAACGATTTCGCTTTCTCCACTACCTGTGCTTCGCTCAATGACTCAGTCAGCGACAGTGTTGGAGTATTCCAACCAGCTGGCAATTTCACACCGTGAAGCGCTTCTAACTGCTCAAGGATGCGGTTAGCTGCTTGCAGTGCCGATGAGGCTTTCACAAGTTCGACACGTGCGTAGCGCTCACCTTCAAAGGACGCATCAGCCGCACGCAAACTCGGGTCATCTCCCGGAATTTGCTGAGCGCCACAAAGCGGCTTTCCACCCACTTCGGCTTGCTCGAATGCAGGTAGCCAATTGGCGAAGTGGGAAATTGCACGGGAAGTACGCTCACGGATTTCAGACCATTCCCAGCCACCATCAGCTTTCACCACCATGCTTTCAGGCAATGGCGGATAAGCGGTTTCTGAGTCACTTTTCACCAAACCACCTTCAAACAAGGTGATCTCCTGCGTCATCCCATGAAGCTGAATAAAGCCCTGCGGATAGGGGGTCAACTGCGCCATGCCCTGTGGAGTGCCACGCTCACCGTGAACGATGACTTCTGGCCATTGACCAGCCTTTGATGGCCAGTGGGCGACATAGGCCGCTTTGTACTCCACCCAACGCTTCCTTGGTGCGGCGACTATGTCATCAAAAATACCCGTGCGGAAGCCAGCAGCATTGATCAGGTAATCGACACGCTGAGAAGCCACTTCTCCTCCCACGTTTTGTGCCTGGATGGTCCAGCCTTGATTCTCTGCCACCAAGTCAGTGACCTTGTGACCGAGTTTCAGCTCGCAATGTGGCGAGTTTTCGAGTCCCAAAGCAGCAGTGGCAGCCAAACGAAAAACACTGAGCCCATACTCCTGCACCACAACGATCGGATATTTAAATTTTTCGTGCGGCATATAGTGAGCAACGGGAATCACCCACTCTTGCGGCGTCTTAGGCGATTCGGGCAACGGAAGCTGCGCTAATGCCTCCATGTCCTTTCGGGAAACTAGGGTGTAATAATCTTCTGGCGCACCCAAAACTGCATTATCTGGGTCTTGAGCCACCAACGACTGATAATGGGCTGTCAGCACGTCGAGACGGCTCAAAATAGCGCTCGGCTCACCTGAGTCAGATGTAGGGATAGCAATCACGGTTGGGCGTCGGTTAACGGAGTGCGGATAGGCCCGAACAGTCTCGATAGATTGCTCCAGCAAAGTAATACATTGCTGTTCCGATATATCTCGGTATAAATTCCCACCAGCGTGCAAATGGCAGATTGGCGGCCCGCTAACGAGGCTTTCATTCGCTTCAAACAACATGGTCTCAATGCCCAAACCAGAAAGCTTAAGAGCAACTGTCGAGCCTGCAACACCACCACCGATGATGCCAACCTTAAACACTTTGTTTGATGCCAATGCACCACCTTTTTCACTCAACTCGATCGTACTTTTCATTCTAATCGCTGGATAACTGCAACACGAAACCCAATAGGGCTCAAAAAAAGAGAGACCCAAAACAGGTCCCTACTCGTTACTACTTACTTTAACACGTTGACGATCAATTTAGCTGTTAGTTTCCACTGCTGCTTCTTCTTCAGGGTCATTTGATGGCAGAGCGTTCCAGACAGCTTTCACCAGAGTCGCAAGAGGAATTGCAAAAAATACTCCCCAAAATCCCCAAAGCCCACCAAATACCAGTACCGCTACGATAATCGCCACAGGGTGCAAATTTACGGCTTCGGAGAAAAGAACTGGCACTAATACATTTCCGTCAAGCGCTTGAATAATGCCGTATGCCAACATCAGATAACCTAGTTCTGGGCTGATGCCCCATTGGAACAGCGCAACCATAAATATTGGCAAAGTCACTGCTGCCGCTCCGATGTAAGGGATCAGCACCGACAACCCCGTTGCCACACTCAGCAGCGCTGCATAACGGAGGTCTAAAACAGCAAAGGTAATGTAGCTGGTGACACCCACAATAATAATTTCAGTCACCTTGCCGCGAATATAGTTGGAGATTTGTTCATTCATCTCAATCCCAACCTTGTTGGTCAGTTTACGGTTACGTGGCAACAAGGAAGTGAACGAACGCATCATCTCTTCTTTGTCTTTTAGGAGGAAAAAGACCAGTAGCGGTACCAGAATCAGATAAACCGCCAACGCAGCAAGACTCACCAGCGACGACAGGGAACTTTTCACCACGGTTTCGCCCATTCCCAACACTCTGCTTTGCAATGTATCGATAAATGCGTTCACCATATGTGGCTGGATGAGCTCGGGATACTCATCAGGTAAATGAGATAAGTAACTTTGGAAGTCGTTGAACATTTTAGGAATATCTGCAATCAAATTGATGACCTGATTCCAGATAGTCGGCATCAAACCAAAAAAAGCGAGGATCATGAAGCCCACGAAGAGTAAGAGAACCAGAATAACGGATAATGTTCGGTTCAATCCAAGTTTAACCATTTTTGCGACAGGCCACTCTAAAAGATAGGCCAGCACGATGGCTACAAGGAGGGGGGCGAGCAAGTTGCCAAAAAAGTAGATGACCACAAAACCCATGACGAGCAGCGCAATCAAACTGACCGCGTGCGGATCTGAGAACCGTCGTTTGTACCAACGGTTAAGCATTTCTAGCATGTAGTTTCCTGTTTATAGTTTGGTGACGTTTATCACCGTCGCTCCCTGAACAAGCTGACTCTCAAATTCAAATCCGTTCTTATCCAAGTAACGGGGAATGTCCTTCAAGGCGCCACTGTCCGTAATATATAGCGCTATTTGCTGTCCTTGCTTTAATGCTGCGCAGGCTCTTTTCGCCAAGAGCAACGCCATAGGACAACGCTGCTCACGCAAATCAAGGGATTGAATTTCCATTCTTTCTCGCTGACCGCTATTATCGTCGGCATTGTATACTCAAACAACGCGGATAAGTAGTTTGGGTGTTCTGACAACCTCGCCGCGAAAGCAAGAACCTCTCGCCAGTCATGTTGTCTACCTATAACGATACCCCAATGATTCCGCGTGCTGGAGGCACCAACGTCAGTCATGCTGCTTTTAAAAAAAGCCACAACAAGCCTTCTAATTGCTTCTCTTGTCCTCACATCGCCAGTGATGGCTACATCGTACAGCGATCTCCCTGAAATCGGTACAGCCGCAGCAGGCACGCTGACTGTAGAGAAAGAAATCGAATATGGCGACGCTTACATGCGCATGCTTCGTGGCAGCCAGCCTATTGTGAATGACCCAGTATTGTCGGAGTATATTTCCTCTCTGGGTGCATCTCTGGTTGCCAACGCCAATGATGTTAAAACACCTTTTGAGTTTTTTCTGATACGGAATCGTGACATTAATGCCTTTGCTTTCTTTGGTGGTCACGTTGCCTTACACACAGGTCTGTTTCTCCATGCACAGAGTGAAAGTGAGCTCGCTTCTGTGGTCGCCCACGAAATTGCACACTTAACGCAACGCCACCTAGCCAGAGCAATGGAAGATCAGGCACGTAAAACGCCGCTGACTATGGCTGCATTAGTTGGTTCCCTGATGCTGGCAATTGCAGCTCCCCAGGCAGGAATTGCCGCCGCGCAGGCAACGACGGCGGCTTCTATCCAAAGCCAAATCAACTACACACGAAGTAACGAGAAAGAAGCCGACCGCATTGGGCTGGAAACCCTTTCACGCTCTGGGTTTGACGTAAATGCGATGCCCGTGTTCTTCACGCGCATGGCAGACCAATACCGCTTTGCATCGAAACCGCCACAGTTCTTGTTGACTCACCCATTGCCAGACTCGCGTATCACCGATTCACGCTCCCGCGCGCAGCAATATCCGCAACACACTGTTCCTTTGTCACCGGAGTACCATCTTGCCCGTGCCCGTGTGGTTGCTCGTTTTACCGGCATCGACAGTGCTGCCGCCTTAGACTGGTTTAACCGACAACTTAATAAAGCTTCGCCTGCTCGCGCCCAATCACTGAATTACGGAAAAGCGCTGGTGTATATCGACAGCAGACAATTCGATAAAGCCGGGGAGTTGCTCACACCACTTTACAAGGCCCAGCCAAATAACCGCTTCTATCTTGATGCGATGACAGATCTAGACGTTGCTCAAAAACAGTATGATGCAGCTCTGAAACGCCTTGATAAAGCGCTCGCAAGTCAACCGAACAATGCCGTATTGCTGTTAAACCGTGATTACGTTTTGGTAAAAGCAGGACGTTATGAAGATGCGATTAAAGGTCTAGTAAAAGTAACACACCGCTTTCCAACCAAAACTAACGGTTGGTCGTTACTTCAGGAGGCTTACGACAGCAAGGGGATCCGCCACGGCGCACTTGCAGCGCAAGCAGAGCTATATGCCCTTCAGGGGCGCTGGCACAAGGCCATTAACAATTACACACAAGCCAGCCAGCTTGTGGAACTTGGCAGCCTTGATCAGGCTCGCTACGATGCACGTATCGATCAGCTTAGGGTGCAAGAAGCGCGCTTTGCGGAATTGCAGCGCTGAGCGACAAACTAAAACAAAAAAGGAACTGTCATGTCAGTCACTATCTATCACAACTCTCGTTGCTCAAAGAGCCGTCAAACACTGGCACTTTTGGAAGAAAAAGGCATTCAGCCAGACGTCGTAGCCTATCTGGAAACACCGCCATCTGCAGACACTATAAAAACCCTACTGGAGCAATTGGGCTTCGACTCACCACGCCAAATGATGCGCACTAAAGAAGCGCTCTACAAAGAGCTACAACTTGCCGATGCGACGGATGAGCAACTCATTCATGCCATGGTTGAAAATCCAAAGCTGATTGAACGCCCGATCGTTGTCGCGAATGGTAAGGCTGCAATGGGTCGCCCGCCAGAAAACGTACTGGCCATTTTGTAATGACTGAGATTCTGGTTCTCTATTACAGTCGACATGGTGGGACAAGAAATATTGCCCGCATGATTGCCCGTGGTATTGAAGCATCAGGCGCACTGGCAAGATTGCGCACCGTGCCTGACGTTTCCTTTGTTGGAGAAACACCATCAACAGAGGTTCCGGAAGACCCATATGTGTCGATTGAGGATTTGAAAGCGTGCCATGGTTTAGCACTTGGCAGCCCAGTTCGCTTTGGCAACATGGCAGCACCGCTCAAACATTTTATCGACAGCACAGCCAAGGACTGGCTGTCTGGCACCCTGATTGGAAAGCCTGCGGTGGTATTTACATCAGGCTCCATGTTGCACGGTGGTCAGGAAACGACCCTCAACACCATGATGCTGCCGCTACTTCATCATGGCATGGTGATTGTTGGTTTGCCTCACTCAGAGCCCGCCCTTCACACCACCCAAGGTGGCGGATCACCCTATGGCCCATCACACATCACAGGTGAAGGTCGACGCCAACCAGATGCCGAAGAGAAAAGCCTCGCCATTGCTGGCGGTAAGCGGCTGGCAGAGATAGCCGCACGCCTCAAAGATTGATAAAAAGGAGTTATCCCGTTGTTTTCTTCCAGTTCAGCACTGAGGCCTCTGGCTCTCAGTGCATATTTAGCACTCATTGGCTGGGTCGCTTTGTGGCATGGTGTGATTTCACCGCACCCACATGTTAACCCTATCGGTGTAGCTATCGCTTGGATGCTTCCTCTGCTCTTGCCACTTATTGGTATTTTGAAGGGTAAAGCCTATACCCACGCTTGGGCCAATTTCATTTTGATGTTCTATTTCCTTCATGCGTTGACCATTCTATGGGTCGATGTAGGAGAGCGTTGGCTGGCTTCAATTGAGTTAGTGCTGACTTCCTTATCTTTTGTCTGCAACGTGTATTATGCCAAGCGCAAGGGACAGGAAGAAGGGCTGGGACTGAAGAAACTTTCCCAAGTTGAGAAAGAAGAAAAAGCACGTTTCGAGCAATAAGCATCAAATCGTTACCAATAAAAAAGCAGGTTTATCAACCTGCTTTTTTGGATTCCAGCAAATGATACTTAGATGCTGCTTAGCCGATCCACTCATACTGAATCGCCGCTTCTACTGGCTCTGCAACAGGTGTCGGTTCAACCGGCACAATCACACCATCAACGCTTTCTGTCACCAAGGGGGATTTAGTCTCTTCAATGACGGGTTCAGGCAGGGCTTCAACGCGACGTAGGCGACGGTCTACCATCATTTCATTGTGGAAGATGTCTTCAGAAGCCAACAGGCTAACCCGAAACGTTGCAGTGCCCTCAATAATCGATTCAAGACGCAAGGACGCTACTGAATTCAAGCCTTTCAATGTACGTTCAATGACAAAGAAATCTTCGGCATCATCAAGACCCGATACCTCCAGCACTTTTGCATCACTGTCTGCCACACCAAGGTTCACTGCCAAGCGGGCAGAATAGAAGTCAGCCATCTCATCAATCATGGTAGCGAATGCTTGTTCTGGCGTTCCGGACGCACGACCTTCTACAGGTGCATCTTTACCGATATTTACTGCATTGGGGAACAACTGCCAACTGATACCGTTATTGCGCACCTTCACCACGGCAACACCTGCGGGGTTGTATCTCGCACTTGCCTGAGCGATAGGTCCTGCGAATCCTCCCCAAAGATCGGGAATAGACACAGCAACCACGTCGTCAAAGTCACCCACAGGCATCAAAACAGGTAAACCACGGCGTTCACCTTCCGCTTTCAGCTCATTGATGAGTGGAGATACAGATTGCTCCCACACCACATTGCGCTGAGAAGCATTATCTTCCACCAACCAGAATAGGATTTCCGGGCGCGGAGTACCCCAATAAGTCGCTTGGGCCTGGGTAAGAAGTGTACGTATCTTGCGGTCGTCAAAACCAAGTACCAGTGAACGTTGACCGTCAACATCACCGTAACCAAGCTGGGTGATGTATTGATTCACCGTTGGCAGGGTTTTCTGAATAACCGGATTGTTACCCACTTCAGACTGGCCAGATGCTCGGATAAGCACATCAACAAATGCCGCCTTTTTTGCAGCCTGTTCCGTTGCTGCATCACTGTCATCCAATACCACTTCCGCACTGAACAGTGAGGTCGCCATTGCACTGGTTTGTCCCAGTACGAGTGCCAAAACGAAAATGAAGATTCGTAACATATATTTGCCAGATAACTCGATTTTTAAACGTTGATCATAAAGTGAAGCCCTATTGTCAGCAATGGCTAAACACCGAAATTGAGTGTTATACCAACCGTGTACCATTCAATAGGCACGCTTACTGCTAACTCATTGACAATTTTTCTGACAGAAAGTTTGTCTCTGGCTGTTTAGTATTTCGACAGTATGTAATAGCTCACTTAAATGCCACATAAATCATGGTAGTATCTCGCGATTTTTTAAATTTCAGGAAGGTGCGTCATGATGCAAGTTTTACAAGGGGCACAAATGCTATTTGTTGCCTTTGGCGCGTTGGTGCTGGTTCCACTCCTTACGGGACTTGACCCTAACGTTGCTCTTTTCGGTGCCGGTATTGGTACCCTTCTATTCCAAATCATCACCAAACGTTCTGTCCCCATTTTCCTCGCCTCATCTTTTGCCTTTATTGCGCCGATCTTGTTCGGTGTTCAGACTTGGGGTATCCCAGCGACCATGGGTGGTCTAATGGCTGCAGGCTTGGTGTACGTCTGTATGGGCGGGTTTATCAAAGTGCGTGGTGTTGGCTTCATCCACAAACTGCTGCCGCCTGTGGTGGTTGGCCCAGTGATCATGGTGATTGGTCTGGGTCTGGCACCTGCAGCCGTTAACATGGCGGTGGGTAAATCTGGCGACGGTGCCATTCAGTTGGTTGATGGCTCAGTAGCGCTTTGGGTTTCAGCAGTTTCACTCATCACGACCATCGCCGTGTCAGTGTTTGCCAAAGGCTTTTTTAAGTTGGTACCGATTCTCGCTGGTATCGTCTCAGGCTATGTGGTTGCCCTTTTCTTTGGCGTGGTTGATTTTTCCCCGGTTCAAAACGCTGCTTGGCTGGCTATGCCAAACTTCACTGCACCGGAATTCAACATCAACGCGATTCTGTTTATGATCCCAGTCGCCATTGCGCCTGCCGTTGAACATGTTGGCGACATGCTGGCGATTTCAAATGTGACCAACAAAGACTACCTGAAAAAACCAGGACTTCACCGCACCATGGCAGGTGATGGCGTTGCGACCATGGCCGCTTCGATGTTTGGTGCACCACCGAACACCACTTACAGTGAAGTCACCGGTGCTGTAATGCTAACCCGCGCTTTCAACCCTGCCATCATGACTTGGGGTGCCATCACGGCAATTGTACTGGCCTTCGTTGGCAAGTTGGGGGCGATTCTACAGACCATTCCCGTTCCTGTGATGGGCGGCATCATGATTTTGCTGTTCGGTTCTATCGCGACCGTTGGCCTCAACACCCTGATCAAAAATCAGGTCGACCTACACAAAGCGCGTAACCTGGCTATTGTTGCAGTGACACTTGTCTTTGGTATCGGCGGTATGGCCTTTGGTATTGGCGAGTTCAGCCTGCAAGGTATCAGCCTTTGCGGTATCGTTGCGATTTTGCTGAACCTCATCCTGCCGCACGACATGGGTGAAACCCACGTTGTCGACAACGCGCAGATGGAAGATTAATTCTCCGCACCAAACGAAAAGAGGCTTCCAAATGGAAGCCTCTTTCATATTTCGATTTCTTGCTATTTATTTGGTGCCGAAAATCTTATCGCCTGCATCGCCCAGACCTGGCACGATGTAGCCTTTGTCGTTCAGTTTCTGGTCGATTGCTGCAGTGTAAAGCTCTACATCCGGGTGCGCTTTTTCCAGTGCATCAATACCTTCAGGTGCGGCTACCAGTACCAGCACTTTGATATTGTCACAACCGTGCTCTTTCAGCAGGTCGATGGTTGCGATCATAGAACCACCGGTTGCCAGCATCGGGTCAACCACCAGCGCCATACGCTCGTTGATATTGCTCGCAAGCTTGTGGAAATAAGGAACCGGCTCCAGCGTTTCTTCATCACGGTAAATACCGACCACACTGATACGCGCACTTGGAATGTGCTCCAAAACGCCATCCATCATGCCCAGACCTGCGCGCAGGATTGGCACAACAGTCACTTTCTTACCCTTGATTCGGTCGATTTCAACCGGGCCATTCCAGCCTTCAATGGTCACTTTTTCAGTTTCGAAATCTGAAGTCGCTTCATAGGTCAGCAGGCTGCCTACTTCTGTCGCCAACTCACGGAAACGCTTGGTGCTGATATCACCCTCACGCATAAGACCGATTTTGTGTTTTACCAGCGGGTGCTTAACTTCGACGACTTTCATGACAGACTCCTGCAAAAAACAAATTCCACGAATTATACACAAGAAAATTCGGTGGAATAGTTACATACAACTGGTTGCGCTTTTTTAAGCCAAATTCGCTGCATTGAACCTGACGCAAACGTTTTCCTTTTTGAAATACCGCTGTTAAAATGGCGCCGCTTTTTAGTCCATAACTCGGTAAGGATCCCCAGTGAGCGATAATAAGTCTTCTCTAAGCTACAAAGATGCAGGTGTAGATATCGATGCAGGTAACGCCCTGGTCGACAGAATTAAAGGCGTTGTTAAGCGCACTCGCCGTCCTGAAGTCATGGGTGGCATCGGTGGTTTCGGTGCACTTTGTGAACTGCCTACAAAATACAAACAGCCAGTCCTGGTTTCAGGTACTGACGGTGTAGGTACCAAACTTCGCCTGGCGATGGATCTGAAAAAACACGACACTATTGGTATCGACCTGGTGGCAATGTGCGTGAATGACCTGATTGTTCAGGGCGCTGAGCCACTGTTCTTTCTTGATTACTATGCAACAGGTAAGCTGGACGTTGATACAGCTGCTGACGTGGTAACCGGTATTGGCGAAGGCTGTTTACAAGCTGGATGTGCACTTATCGGCGGTGAAACCGCTGAAATGCCAGGCATGTACCACGGTGAAGATTATGACGTGGCAGGTTTCTGCGTTGGTGTCGTTGAGAAAGAAGAAGTGATCGACGGCACTAAAGTCGCTCAAGGTGATGCGATCATCGCTTTGGCTTCTTCAGGCCCTCACTCTAACGGCTACAGCCTTGTACGTAAAATCATTGAAGTTTCAGGCGCAGACGTTAACGCGGAGCTTGACGGAAAAACACTGGCTGACCATCTGCTGGAACCGACCCGCATTTATGTAAAACCTGCCCTGAAGATGCTTGAAAGCTGTGATGTTCACGCTATCTCACACATCACAGGTGGCGGTTTCTGGGAAAACATTCCACGTGTGCTGCCTGAAGGCACCAAAGCCGTGATCGACGGAAATAGCTGGGAATGGCCTGTTATTTTTAACTGGCTGCAAGAAAACGGTAACGTGACCGAGCACGAAATGTACCGTACCTTCAACTGTGGCGTGGGCCTTGTGATTGCGCTGCCTGCAGAACAAGCTCAGAAAGCCATCGACATCCTGAATCAGGAAGGCGAAAGCGCATGGTTGCTGGGCACCATCGAGAACGCTGCGGCTGGCGAAGAACAGGTTGAGATCAAGGGGTAACCATGAAAAAGCTGGTTGTTCTGGTTTCTGGAAACGGCTCAAATCTTCAGGCGATCATTGATCGCTGCCATGGCAATAACGGCATTGAAATTTCGGCTGTCATTGCAAACAAAGAAGACGCATACGGCCTTACCCGTGCGAGGGATGCCGGGATTGAGGCAGTTGTGATTGCCAGCCAAGGGATTTCAGACCGAAGCCAATATGACAGTCAGCTCATGGCTACTATCGATGAATACTCGCCAGACCTCATCGTGTTGGCGGGTTTCATGCGTATCCTGACGCCAGAGTTTGTCCGTCACTATCAGGGCAAGATGCTGAACATTCACCCTTCCCTATTGCCGAAATACACTGGCCTCAACACCCACCAACGTGCGATTGACGCAGGTGATGACGAGCACGGCACTTCAGTGCATTTTGTGACAGAAGAGCTCGACGGTGGCCCCGTCATTCTTCAGGCCAGAGTGCCGATTTTTGAAGATGACGACGCAGACAGTGTCTTCGCCCGTGTTCAGGAGCAAGAGCATCGTATCTACCCATTAGTGGTGGAATGGTTCTGTCAGGGCAGACTTAACATGGCGGATGAGAACGCCGTCATGGATGGTGAAGTGCTGGGACTGTCTGGCTACGCTGCCGACTAATTCCTTTTACCAGATACAAAAACGCGCCATCATGGCGCGTTTTTTCATTGTCTGAAAGTCAGCGTTACGAGCCAGATTCGTTTGCTTCCTCCACTGACTTCGCTGCAATATCAGCGCGATTGCAGGTGATCACTTCACCTAAATGGAACACGCAATACTCACCCGGCTGCATCTTGTGCCAGGTTTCATTGTTGGTCAGAGGCTGTGTCGCAATCACTGTCACCACGTCATTCGGTGTCGTCTCCTCCTGAAAGTCGACCGTCACTTCTTCATCTATAAGGCTAGCCTTACCAAATGGTGCACGACGGGTAATCCAGTGAAGGTTATTAGTGCAATACGCCATCACATAGTCACCATCACTGAACAGCATGTTAAACACGCCCAGTTCACGAAGTTTGTCACAACGACTGGCGATAAAACGGAACACTTCCGTCATATCATCTGGTTTATCAGGGTAGTGTTTTTCAATCTCATGCAGCAAATAGCAGAAGGCTTTTTCACTATCTGTTTCACCCACAGGTTTAAAGTGTCCTGTCGGTAAATTTTCATAGTCTGACAATTGCCCATTGTGGGCATAGGTCCAGTACCGTCCCCAGTTCTCACGGGTAAACGGATGGGTATTCACAAGACTCACTTCACCGCGATTAGCCTGACGAATATGACTGATCACGGCGCAGCTTTTGATCGGATAGCTCTGAACAAGCTCAGCAATTTTAGAGTCGCAGCTTGGGTTCGGGTCTTTAAAAGTTCTAAACCCTTTACCTTCATAAAAGACGATACCCCAGCCATCGCGGTGAGGCCCAGTATTGCCTCCGCGCTGGATTAAGCCAGTAAAGCTAAAACAAATGTCCGTTGGTACATTGGCACTCATGCCAAGCAGTTCACACATTCCTTTACGTTATCCTTATTTTTCCATTTCTTTTTCAACAAGCTGGATCAGAATGTGAATAATCTTGATATGCACTTCCTGGATACGATCCGCATAACCAAAGTGTGGGACACGAATTTCGATGTCCGCCAGACCTGCCATCTTGCCACCGTCTTTACCAGTTAGCATGATGCTTTTCATGCCTTTCTCTTTTGCTGCATCGATTGCTTTCAACACGTTACCAGAATTGCCAGAGGTCGATAGACCAAACAGCACATCACCTTTTGCGCCCACCGCCTGAACATAGCGAGAGAAAACGTACTCGTAGCCAAAGTCGTTCGACACACAAGAAAGGTGGCTTGGGTCAGAAATTGCAATTGCGGGATAGCCTGGGCGGTTTTCACGGTAACGACCGGTCAGCTCTTCAGCAAAGTGCATCGCATCACAGTGCGAACCACCATTGCCGCAAGACAGCACTTTACCACCGGCTTTAAACGAGTCTGCCAGCAGTTTTGCTGCGGCTTCAATGTCTGCAATGTTTTTCTCGTCACTTAGAAAAGCGTTGAGCACCTGAGCCGCTTCATTGAGCTCTGAACGAATAAGATCTTGGTACATGGGCAATTCTCTATTTTTTGTTGAGTCGTCCATTCCCAACCGCACCACTTATGACGATCAGGAGGATTTAGTAACAGGGCAAGCGCCCAAAAATAATAGGAGCAGTGTACCCGCAAAAAGATGAAGCTGTCGATAATCCGCCTCACCTTATGATTACCCTGCAAAAACAATCGACTGAAAAATGAACACTGTTTCATTAAAATTCTCTGTTAAGTTGTGCGCACATTTTTACCAGTCACTGTTTTACATTCTCTTAAAAACCTGCTTACAATTAAGTGGTATGACCTCTTACCATTATAAGATTGGGTTGAAGGATAAGGAGAACCGAAAATGGCAACAACCCTGTACCTAATAACGTTTCTTGCCCTATTAGCAATACTCGCGTATCACCGCGCCGGCTTGAAACTCTTCACCGCCGCTGCCGCGGTAATGTTAATTGTTGGCTCAGTGATGGGCATTGTTGGCCAAATCAGCTGGCTGGTGTTCATTGCGATTGCCATTCCTTTGAACGTTCGCTCATTCCGTGAATCTTGGCTGAGTAAACCTGCACTGAAGATGTTTAAAGGCGTGATGCCGGAAATGTCCCAGACCGAAAAAGAAGCAATCGACGCAGGTACGGTCTGGTGGGAAGCTGATCTATTCCGCGGTGCACCGGATTGGAACAAATTACATGATATCCCAGCGCCGCGCCTCAGTGCAGAAGAGCGCGCATTCTTGGACGGCCCAGTCAATGAAGTGTGCCGTATGGTCAATGACTACCAAGTCACCCATGAACTGGCGGATCTACCACCAGAAGTCTGGCAATACCTGAAGGACAACAAGTTCTTTGCCATGATCATCAAAAAGGAATACGGTGGTCTGGAGTTTTCTGCTTACGCGCAATCGCTGGTTTTACAAAAGTTGACCGGTGTTTCCGGCGTGCTTTCTTCAACAGTCGGTGTGCCTAATAGCCTGGGGCCTGGCGAGCTGTTGCAACACTATGGCACCACAGATCAAAAAGATTACTACCTGCCACGTCTGGCAAGCGGTCTTGAAATTCCATGTTTCGCACTGACTAGCCCTGAAGCAGGCTCTGATGCAGGTTCTATCCCGGATGAAGGTGTGGTCACTAAAGGCATTTGGCAAGGCAAAGAAGTACTGGGTATGTCAATCACCTGGAACAAGCGCTATATCACGCTGGCACCGGTGGCGACAGTGCTCGGTCTTGCATTTAAACTGAAAGATCCAGAAGGCCTGCTAGGCGATCAGGAAGATATGGGTATCACCTGTGCGCTAATCCCTACTGATATTGAAGGCGTCGACATTGGTCGCCGTCATTTCCCATTGAACCTGCCGTTCCAAAATGGCCCTACCCGCGGAGAGGACATCTTCGTTCCACTTGATTTCATCATTGGCGGTCCGGAAATGGCAGGTCAGGGTTGGCGTATGCTGGTTGAATGTCTGTCGGTTGGCCGCGGCATTACGCTACCTTCAAACTCTACGGGCGGTGTCAAAACTGCTGCGCTGGCAACTGGTGCATATGCACGTATCCGCCGTCAGTTCAAACTGCCTATTGGTAAAATGGAAGGCATTGAAGAGCCTTTGGCGCGCATCGGTGGTAATGCTTATGTCATGGATGCTGCAAGTGCACTGACTGTGGCTGGTATCGACTTGGGCGAGAAACCGTCGGTGATCTCTGCCATTGTAAAATACCATTGTACCCACCGAGGCCAGCGTAGTGTGATTGACGCTATGGACGTGGTTGGTGGTAAGGGTATCTGTATGGGCTCGAAAAACTTCTTGGCCCGTGGCTATCAAAGTGCCCCTATTGCCATCACCGTAGAAGGTGCGAACATTCTTACCCGTTCGATGATCATCTTCGGTCAGGGCGCTATCCGCTGCCATCCATTCGTTCTGGAAGAAATGAATGCTGCCTACAAAGAAGACGAGCGTGAAGCTTTGGCTGGTTTTGACCAGGCATTGTTTGGCCATGTTGGCTTTGTGATCAGCAATCTGGTTCGCTCTGTCTGGCTGGGCCTGACTGATGGCCGCACTTCCAGTGTACCTCGCAAAGACGAAACGGCACGTTACTACCAACAAATGAACCGCTACGCGTCTAATCTGGCTTTGTTGTCTGATATTTCAATGGCAGTGCTGGGCGGCAACCTGAAACGCAAAGAACGTCTTTCTGCGCGTCTGGGTGATGTATTGAGCCAACTGTATCTCGCTTCGGCAACCATGAAGCGTTACTCGGATGAAGGTTACCAGAAAGCCGATTTACCTCTGGTTCACTGGGGAATGCAAGACGCCTTATATCAGGCGGAGGAAGCGCTGGATGATTTCCTGGCAAACTTCCCTGCCCGCTGGGTAGCAACTCCGCTGCGTGTTCTGCTGTTCCCATTTGGCACCCGCCGCACCAAACCAAGTGATATACTGGATGGCAAAGTAGCTGCGATTTTGCAAACACCTGGGGAAACCCGAAGTCGCATTGGCCGTGGCCAGTTCTTGGAAGCGTCTGAACACAATGCGGTAGGTAAGATTGAGAAAGCCTTACTGGATATTCTTGCAGCAGAGCCTATCTACCAGAAAGTGTGCGATTCGACTGGTCAGAAACTGCCATTCATGTTCCTAGATAAAGTGGCCGAAATGGGTCTTCGAGAAGGTGTCATCTCAGAAAAAGAAGCGGAAACCCTGCGCATTGCGGAGGAAGGACGTCTCGAAACCATCAATGTTGATGACTTTGACCCTACTGAGTTAGCTGCAGCAAGCAAAATGCTTGATAAAGTGGTACACGCCGCTTAATAACGACAAAAGGAGAAGCCTGGCTTCTCCTTTTCTTTTTACGTAAATTCCCGTTAAGCCGCTTTATCCGGCTCTTCCGATGGAGGCGCTTCCAACTCTTCTTCCGTCTCTGCTGCCAGCTTCTTACGCTTGATGATGCGTACTACAAACCAGCCGCCAACAGCCAGAATAAGCAACAAAATATTGCCACCGATGATCGTAGTCATCGCCGTCTTTCTGTCTGCTTCGCGCTTCTCGGCCGCAATGCGCTCATCTTCAATACGTTGGCGCTCAGCCTCTCGTTCTTCACGCTCACGTTTCGCTTGCTCGATAGCTTCGTAATCCGCTACCGCAAAAGTCTGCTCAGGCAATTGGAACACCAGTGGACGACCAGAGAGCTTGTCCGTTCCATAGAGCCAAGCATGCCACTTGTGGCGCCCCGGCTCTTCGAAGTTATCAATATCTACCGTCAGTACCGTATAGTCTCCCTCAGCAACACCTTGATATACAGATGGCTTACCATTAGGGTCAGTAAATTCGGAATGCGCAGCGATTGAACCAGGTTCAATACTTGCGGTGTCCGACTCTACCAGCAAGTGGTGCGGTAAGGCTTTTTTGCGGCTTTGTTTGAAGGTTGCCATCAAAGGAGTCGGATACACCAACACTTCCTGCTCTAAGGTTCGGAAAAAAACGCCGTTACCAGAGGTGACCCGCGCACGATACTTGCCAGGGTGGACGTTGATAGGCAATTCAACAGTAAATACACCATCACCTGCGTATTCATCCAATCCTGCCCCATCATCTTTGAAGCGTCCAAGCGACATAGCCTGTGGTCGTTGATCGACGGGAATATCATCCACACTTACCAGAAATTCAGTGAAGGTGACGGTCAGCTCAACCCGATCAAGAAAATCCCTCAGGTTCAAAGGTACATCGCCTTGCATCAAACGGGCGGTAAACTTAAGGGTTTCACCTTGGTATAGCCGATCAGGGAAGGTATCCACCTTCATACTGAGCTCTGAAAGAATGCGGATTTTGTTTTTGGGAGTCACCTTACCAATGGCCTGCCAAGGACCCGGCATCGGGTTTTGAATCGAGATAATGTCCATATCCGGCTCTTTGTGCCAGGAGACATTATCGGGATGGCGAAACTCGTAAAGCTTGGAACCATCCGGCTGCACAAGCACAACCGGACGACTTGGATTTTGGCGATAGATAACAAAAGCAACCTGAGTGATGGTGGAATCGATACGAAAGCGGTTATTAAGCAACCGTATATCACGATCCGATGTCTGCTCCGCTGCGACATTGAACGCCATCAGCAGAGTGAGCAGCAATCCAGCCCACCTTGTTTTCATACACTCTCCTGTTGCCTCCACAAACAGCTGCCATTCTTTTCGATGATATCCAACTGCTTTTCATGTTCACTTAGTTCATCGGCAGAGGCACTGATAATCTTTAGCTTTTTCGTACCCGCTTCGACACGCCGGATGGCTTCACCACCGCCGCCATCATCGTTTGACTCACTGCCACTGAATTTCAACGTGGTCTGGCCACCTGTCATTAACAGGTAAACGTCAGCCAAAATCTCGGCATCGAGCAAAGCGCCATGAAGGGTGCGGTGCGAGTTATCTATGCCGTAGCGTTCACAGAGAATATCAAGATTGTTTCGTTTGCCCGGAAAGATTTTCTTCGCCATGGCAAGCGTATCAGTCACCTTGCAGAAGTCGTCGGTTTTGCCGATCGATGGATCCAGCATCAGGAATTCATAGTCCATGAAGCCGGTATCGAAGGACGCGTTATGAGCAACAAGCTCCGCGCCTTTAATGAACTCGATAAACTCAGCGTGAATGTCACCGTATTCCGGCTTATCACGCAAAAACTCATCAGTAATACCGTGTACGGAGATCGCTTCCGGATCGATGTCGCGATCAGGTTTGATGTACACATGGAAATGGCGACCGGTCAGCTTGCGGTTGATGATTTCCACTGCACCAATTTCAATGATGCGGTGTCCTTCATAATGCGGACCACCTTCACGGTTCATACCCGTGGTTTCGGTATCGAGAACGATAATTCTGTCGTAACTGGCTTTCATAGCGGCACTTGTGTCAGACTTGGCGATTGATTTCCTCAGATACTAACAAATATGGTCAAGCAGGTAGAAATTTTCACGGACGGTTCTTGTCTCGGCAATCCGGGACCAGGTGGTTATGGCGTGGTCATGCGCTATAAACAGCATGAAAAAGAGATGAGCGAGGGCTTCAATCTCACCACCAACAACCGCATGGAACTGCTGGCTGCCATTGTTGGTCTGGCAAGCCTGAAAGAATCCTGCAGCGTGACACTGACGACAGACAGTCAATATGTGCGTCAAGGCATCACTCAATGGATACATAACTGGAAGAAGCGCGGCTGGAAAACAGCAGACAAGAAACCTGTAAAAAATGCTGATCTTTGGCAACGTCTGGATACTGAAACCCAGCGTCATACTGTAGACTGGCAATGGGTGAAAGGCCATGCGGGGCACCCGGAAAACGAACGCTGTGATGAATTAGCAAGAACAGCGGCAGAAAACCCGACAGGGCCAGATGAAGGTTACATCCCTTCCGAGTAAATATCTCAACCGCCGGTGCGGTAATTCATACTCACCGGCGATAGCGACTTTTTGAGCTTCCATTTCGGTTTGATTGGCTTAAGGGGATAAGTTCGCTTGCGGGCAACAATAAAATAGAGCGAGCCAATTGCTGGTAACAGTCCTGAGCAGGCATTCTCAAACCATACGCCACATGTACGGTGACGCGTCGCCGGAATCAGTCCGAAACATGACATTTCCACAATTTCGTAATTCAGCACTCCCAACCAGTCCCTCACCCTTAATGGTGTAAACATCCGTCCACTCCAAGGCAGTTGATTCTTACGCCAAGGAATTAATCGACCGATCCCCATCAAACTACTGGGATTTACTCCTGAGAGGATCAGGTAACCATCGTCTATCATGACACGGTCAATTTCGCGCAACAGCCGGTGAGGGTCATCGGTGTAATCAAGCTGATTGGCCAGAATACAAACGTCGAAGGCTTTATCGAGGAAAGGCAGGTCGTAGCTCTCAGCCTCCATGTTTCTCAGTGGATTGAGCTTATCAATACAGACCTGATGCTGAATGTTACAATGACCTGTCGCCATCTCGCAACTCAGGCCACCAAGCTTCAGCATGTGATAACCAAACAGTCTGGGTAACCACTCGTCCAGCCGCGTTTGTACGTGCGTGCAAGCCCATTCACCATGTGCGAATTGATCCCAAGTATATGGGTATTCCAGTGGACGTTGGCTGCGTGCTGGTTTCATAGTGTTTTTGAGTTATAGCTGGAGAGATTCAATGCTATCTGTAACAAGCATACCCGCATTCTCTGATAATTACATCTGGCTGCTAAAAAATGATGACAATCATTGCGTTGTCGTCGATCCAGGTGATGCTGCGCCCGTGCTTGAAACCCTGAAAAACGAAGGGCTGGCGCTAGATGGGATACTGGTTACCCACCATCACAATGACCACATCGGTGGTATCCGTACATTGCTGGAGCACTTTCCAAATCTCACAATTTATGGCCCAACGACCGAGCGCTTCCCCATGGTCAATAAAAAGCTCAAACATGGTGACAGTTTTACACTGTTCAATGTTGAGTTTACAGCTTTCCAAGTTCCGGGACATACGTTGGACCACATTGCTTATTACGCTGAAGGCATGCTGTTCTGCGGTGACACTCTCTTTTCAGGTGGATGTGGCAGATTGTTCGAAGGTACACCTAAACAAATGCACCAATCTCTGACGCACCTAGCATCTTTACCCGACAATACACTGGTGTTTTGTGCGCATGAATACACGCTTTCGAACCTGAAATTTGCTCAAGCGGTAGAACCGAACAATACTGCGCTTAACGAGTATGTTGTTGAAGCACAGGCAGTTCGTGCCCAAAATATACCGACGTTACCCAGTTCGATTGGTCGAGAGAAGCGTATTAACCCCTTCCTCCGCGCCCATGTAGACAGTGTTAAAGCCGCCGTGAGTCAAGGTGCGACTGACTCTACGGATACCGAAACTTTTGCGGCGCTCCGACGCTGGAAAGATGAATTTTGACACAAGTCACTTGTAAGCAGGAGTTCCGGCCGAGTATCATCATCGGCCATTTTTTGAAAGGTCAGAGATTAATGAAGTTCCGTTATGTGCTAGTTGGATCGATGTTCCTCGCAGGATGCCAAATTACCGGCCAGAGTGATGTTGGAACCACGACTAACACGCCAGAGCAACAGGAAGAAGCCCTCGTAAACACTGACGTCGCTCAGACGGCAGTCGAAACTGAAAAGGTCGGGGAGCGCGAGCCTGTCATCACGCCACAAACGCAGGATGATGTCTGGGAACGGATTGCCATGCAGCTAGAGATGCCTGTACCGGAAAATAAGCGTGTTAACTATTATCGCAACTGGTACCTAAAACATCCGCAGCATCTAAAAACCGTAGCTGAACGCGCTGAACCTTTCCTTTACCTCATTACTGAAAAAGTAGAAGAGCGCGGTATTCCTCTTGAAATCGCGCTTCTGCCTGTTGTAGAAAGCTCATTTGATCAATTTGCATACTCACATGGTCGCGCAGCAGGTCTTTGGCAGTTTGTGCCGGACACAGGCCGCCGTTTTGGCCTTGAGCAAAACTGGTGGTATGACGGCCGTCGTGATGTGGTCGCATCAACAGATGCTGCATTGGATTTGTTGGAGTACCTACACAAGAAATTTGATGGTGACTGGCTGCATGCGCTGGCTGCTTATAACACCGGTGAAGGTCGCGTGTTCAGAGCAATCAAAAAGAACAAGGCCAAGGGGCAACCAACTGACTTCTGGCATCTGTCTTTACCAAAGGAGACCAGCGGCTATGTACCTAAGCTGATCGCCGTTGCAGATGTGGTAAAAAACAAAGAACGTTATGGTTTGGATCTGCCAGCGATTGCCAATAAACCTGTGGTTGAACAAGTAGAGCCCGGTATGCAGATGGACTTGGCGTTGGCAGCTAACTACGCTGGTCTATCTCTGTCTGAGCTTCAAAGCCTGAACCCTGCTTATAACCACTGGGCGACAGCGCCAGACGGTACAAATCACCTACTGCTGCCAAAAGAAAATGTGGCTCGCTTTAATAGTAACCTGACAGAAAACAACAATCAGGGCATCAAAGTCACCCGCTACAAAGTGAAAAGCGGTGACTCTCTGGGTCTGATTGCAAAGCGCCACAATACAACAGTAAAAGTGATACAACGTGCCAATAGCTTAAAAGGGACCAATATCCGCGTAGGCGAGCACCTGCTGATTCCTGTATCCCTAAAAGATGAGGGGCAGTACACGCTAAGTGCACCACAGCGCCTGGCCAAGCTAACCAGTAAGAAACGTGGTGATATCAAACTTACTCATACCGTTAAAAAAGGTGATAGTTTCTGGACAATCGCACGCAAACACGGCGTGTCCCATACTTCGCTGGCGCGCTGGAATGGCATGGCACCGAAAGATCCGCTGCGTATTGGTCAGGACTTGGTGATCTGGAAAAAAGCCGATGAAGGCGCACGTATTCGCACTATCTTCTACCAAATCCGTGAAGGTGATTCACTGAGCGGCATTGCCGCACGCTACAAGGTGTCAGTGTCAGATTTGGTGAAATGGAACTCACTGAGAAAGAACGCATATATTCAGCCAGGACAAAAACTAAAGCTATATATCGATGTCACCAAAGTGAGTGCTTAGCTTCTAGTTAATAAAAAAGCGCGCAGCGTTTTAGCTGCGGGCTTTTTTGTATCAACAAAATTGATTACATCACCATAGGGTGTCGCTTCATCATCCTGATACCCTCCCGCTTAAAGCAATCCACCACCGGGTTTTCCGCCATATCGGCTCGCCAAACAAAAGAGAGTGAGCGTGAAATATCCAGTTCCGGTACATTCAACGCCACCAACTTTCCATCTTCTATATACTGCTCAACATCTAAGTAAGGTAAACAGGTGACATAAAGTCCATTGGCAACAAGACTTCGGATAACTGGAATATGTTCATACTCGCGCCAAACATCAAGGTCAGCGATATGGCGAGAAATGGCACTCTCAAATGCCATTCTTGTCCCGGAACCATGCTCGCGCAAAATCCACTGAGCCTGCTCCAACTGAGCCATACTCACCCGATCCCTTTTAGCAAAAGGGTGGTGGGCCGCTGCCACGATCGTTAGGTGATCAGTACACCAAGGTTCCTGATGCAGCCGGTTGTCATCAACCCGCCCTTCAATAATCCCCAGATCATAGCGGTAATCCAATACACCCTGAATAATAGAGCTGGTACTTCGCACGCCTAAGGAAATTCGAATTTCTGGAAAGTCATAATCAATAATACTGATAAGGTCCGGAACCAGGTGTTCTGCTGGAGTTTGACTTGCCCCAAGGCGGATTTCGCCGCTCAACAGGTGCTGGTCATAGAAGCCCATTTCAATCTGCTTGGCGTCTCTCAACAACCGCTTGGCCTTTGGTCGAAGCCATGCTCCCCAATGCGTCAGGATTAGGCGCTTCCCTTTTCGCTCAAAAAGCGGTCTGCCTAACATCTTCTCAAGCTGTGACAGCGACATACTGGTCGCAGACTGGGTCAGAGCCAGTATATCTGCCGCCTGACTGACGCTGCCGCAATCCGCAACGGCATCGAAAACTGCCAGTTGTTTAAGTGAATAGCGCATGACTTCCCCCCCCAGAAAAGCAGCGAACGTTAAACCCCTTTATTTTTATGGATTTATTGTACACACCCTAAAAAAATTCATCAATAAAATTGAATACAAAACAAAGGATTATCAATTGTACTTGACCACTCAATCACACTTAGTCTGAAAGGGAAGTCAGGTACACCGCCCGACTCGAGGAAAAAGGAAAAGGAAAAGGAAAACAATATGAAACAACAAAGGAGGGGAAGAAATGACAACTGCGTATTCTGATCACGACTTCGTCTCAGTGAAAGGCTTCTCTGCGGCTGAAATGATGTCCGAGGCAGAGCGCTATGCACTGAAGAAAATCAGCAAAAGAAGTGGAGCTACCGTCAGTCTTGCAGTGCTGGCTGGCGCCTTTATCAGCCTCGCGTTTCTTTTCTACATCACAGTCACCACAGGCAATGACAGCGCAAGTTGGGGAATGACTAGGCTGATTGGCGGGCTCGCATTCAGTATGGGTCTGATACTTATAGTGATCTTTGAAGGGGAGCTCTTCACCAGCACAGTGCTTTCGAGTATCTCCTGGGCCAACAATCAGGTAGGCATCGGAAAGCTGTTCAGCACCTGGGGCAAGGTCTACCTCGGCAACTTTATCGGGGCGATGATTTTGCTAGCGTTGGTAACAGCAGCAGGGCTATACCAACTGGATGGCGGTCAATGGGGGTTGAATGCACTCAATATCGCACAGCATAAGCTCCACCACACTTGGCTTGAAGCTTTCACACTCGGCGTGCTCTGTAACATTCTTGTCTGCACAGCGATTTGGCTAACCTTTTGCTCTGCAAATCCTGTCGTCAAAGCTGTGATGACGATGTTGCCTGTTGCCATGTTCGTGTCCAGCGGTTTCGAACACAGCATCGCCAATATGTTTATGGTTCCGCTGGGTATCGTCATTTCTCATTTTTCACCGGACGCTTTCTGGATTCAATTAGGTGTATCAGCATCAAGTTACGCTGACTTAACTGTTTCCCATTTTGTCGTTAATAACCTTATTCCAGTGACACTTGGCAACATTGTCGGTGGCGCTGTACTGGTTGGCCTTGCCAACTGGGGTATTTATACAAAGCAAATGCAACAACCTGAAATGCTGGCCGTCAACTCGCCAGTGACACTCAATAAAGCCAGTAAGGATTCTGCCATGATGAACGAAATGAAAGTTAAAGATCTGATGAATACCAGCCCTATCGTTTTTAAAGCCACTGATCGCACTGCAGATGCTATCGATGTGCTGCTTTCTAACCAACTGACTGGTGCGCCGGTTTGCAACAATCAGTTGCACGTGGTCGGTTTCTTCTCAGTGCACGATGTGATGGTCAACCTATGGTGTGAGGACTACCTACCAGATGCAGATCAATGCGTAGGCGACCTGATGAATGATGATGTGACGGCTCTTAGCGCCAACGAAAGCCTGATTGATGTCGCTGAGTTTTTAGTCGTCGACAAAGAAAAAGCCTTTCCTGTTTCGGGTATGGGTATTGCAACCAGCTTGAGCTGCAAACCGCTTAAAGACCGCGTTCGTGAAGCGAAAATGAGTAAACCTCATATCCTACCAGTACTGGAAAATAATCGTCTGGTTGGTGTTATCTCCCGCTCGGATGTATTGAAGGCGATGCGCCCACTCTACAATGCGAATGAAACAGTTGGCCAAATGTCACAGGCAATCTGAAGAAGAGAGGCAGCGTTAGTCGCTGTCTTTTTCTTGTGCGTCTTCAAACACAAAACTTGCTTCAAGCTTCGCATGGTCAGAGGCGTTAGTATCAATAGATTTAGCGTGTTGTAACGCCACCCCACGGTAAAATACGTGGTCCAGCGGATGACTGAAAACCCGTAGCCTTTCATCTGGCTGGAAATTCGTTTCCTTTAGCCCAATCGCACTTAACTTATCTTTCACGACAGATAGTCGTTCATTACTCCAGGTGTTTAAGTCTCCTGCAATAATCAAAGGCCCATTAAGTGGCTCTACCGCTTCAACCAACACATCCAATTGCTCAGAATAATCAGTCACACCATAAGTAAAATTGATACTGTGAAGGTTAATCACAGACAACACCTCCCCATTGGAAAGCGAGAAAGCACTGTACAACGCACTCTTTGGTAATCGGAGATAAGGCTCAACTTTGGTGTAGGCACACACTGTCTCTGGTACTGCTTCAGACAAAGTCATTACACCTGCGATCTCTCCATTAATCGCAAATGCATAGGCCTGATTACTATGCCAACCGCTCTCTTCCAAATAGTTGAGCATTTGTGGTTTGGTTTGTGCTTCCTGAAGCAAAATGATGGTGTTATCCACCGCCAGCGACTTAAGTTCAGTATCCCAACCTTCCAACTGCTGTTTATAGATATTCCATACAGCAATGTTCAAAGGCTTCGAGACATCAATCTCCGAAGGATTTTTATACTCGCGGCATTTCACAGCACCTTGACCAGAAGCAAGCTGAGGTGAGTCAGGGACATCAACGAGAAAGTAGACGAGAGCAATGCCTAGTACAAGAAATGCGGTAGAGAGAATAACCCAAAGGCTTCGAAGTTGATTCATAGTGCCGATTAGCGTTTAAGAACTAAACCAGCCTGAAGGATACACATAAACCACCACTCCCGCACAGGGATTAAAGAGCAAATCCAAACCCCAAAGCGCGAAAAGCCCCAGTATTGCTGCTGGGACGCGTAGTCTGAGGCTTGAAGATGGTAGGGGTGGAGGAATTCGACGGAGGCTTGCCATCAAACGGATTGGCGCTCCAGCCCCAACAATTGGCTCATAGAGCCAAATTCTATATATGAAAAAGCCTCAGCATTACTGCTGAGGCTTGAATATGGCAGGGGTGGAGGGATTCGAACCCCCAACACGCGGATTTGGAATCCGCTGCTCTGCCAATTGGAGCTACACCCCTGTTGCTGTTTTTAAGAGTTAGCTTCTCTTTAAGAAGTGGCGGAGCGGACGGGACTCGAACCCGCGACCCCCGGCGTGACAGGCCGGTATTCTAACCAACTGAACTACCGCTCCACACTTAAATTGGAAGCCTGGCGATGTCCTACTCTCACATGGGGAGACCCCACACTACCATCGGCGCTGTTACGTTTCACTACTGAGTTCGGCATGGAGTCAGGTGGGTCCATAACGCTATGGTCGCCAAGCAAATTCTGCTAAGTCTTTACCTTTAAAAAAGGTAAAAACCAAAATCCTGGAAAGCTGTTTCTGTATTCTCTACACATTCAAGGTTCTATATGAGTCCGTCAAAACCCCTTGGGTGTTGTATGGTTAAGCCTCACGGGCAATTAGTATCAGTTAGCTCAACGCCTCACAGCGCTTACACACCTGACCTATCTACGTCGTCGTCTCCAACAACCCTTTAGGATACTTAAAGTATCAGGGATGACTCATCTTGAGGCTCGCTTCCCGCTTAGATGCTTTCAGCGGTTATCGATGCCGAACTTAGCTACCGGGCAATGCCACTGGCGTGACAACCCGAACACCAGAGGTTCGTCCACTCCGGTCCTCTCGTACTAGGAGCAGCCCCTCTCAATCATCCAACGCCCACGGCAGATAGGGACCGAACTGTCTCACGACGTTCTAAACCCAGCTCGCGTACCACTTTAAATGGCGAACAGCCATACCCTTGGGACCGACTTCAGCCCCAGGATGTGATGAGCCGACATCGAGGTGCCAAACACCGCCGTCGATATGAACTCTTGGGCGGTATCAGCCTGTTATCCCCGGAGTACCTTTTATCCGTTGAGCGATGGCCCTTCCATTCAGAACCACCGGATCACTATGACCTGCTTTCGCACCTGCTCGAACCGTCATTCTCGCAGTCAAGCGGGCTTATGCCATTGCACTAACCTCACGATGTCCGACCGTGATTAGCCCACCTTCGTGCTCCTCCGTTACGCTTTGGGAGGAGACCGCCCCAGTCAAACTACCCACCAGGCACTGTCCTCAATCCCGATGAGGGACCTAAGTTAGAACATCAAACATACAAGGGTGGTATTTCAAGGTCGGCTCCACACAAACTGGCGTCTGTGTTTCAAAGCCTCCCACCTATCCTACACATGTAGGCTCAATGTTCAGTGCCAAGCTGTAGTAAAGGTTCACGGGGTCTTTCCGTCTAGCCGCGGGTACACAGCATCTTCACTGCGATTTCAATTTCACTGAGTCTCGGGTGGAGACAGCGTGGCCATCATTACGCCATTCGTGCAGGTCGGAACTTACCCGACAAGGAATTTCGCTACCTTAGGACCGTTATAGTTACGGCCGCCGTTTACCGGGGCTTCGATCAAGAGCTTCGACCGAAGTCTAACCCCATCAATTAACCTTCCGGCACCGGGCAGGCGTCACACCGTATACGTCATCTTTCGATTTTGCACAGTGCTATGTTTTTAATAAACAGTTGCAGCCACCTGGTATCTGCGACTGCCCTCAGCTCCATCCGCAAGGGACTTCACCATGGGCAGCGTACCTTCTCCCGAAGTTACGGTACCATTTTGCCTAGTTCCTTCACCCGAGTTCTCTCAAGCGCCTTGGTATTCTCTACCCGACCACCTGTGTCGGTTTGGGGTACGGTTCCTGATAACCTGAAGCTTAGAGGCTTTTCCCGGAAGCATGGCATCAATGACTTCATCACCGTAGTGACTCGACATCGTGTCTCAGTGTATGGCGTCCCGGATTTGCCTAAGACACCCACCTACGCACTTGAACCTCGACAACCGTCGCGAGGCCCACCTAGCCTTCTCCGTCCCCCCATCGCAGTTATCAGCAGTACGGGAATATTAACCCGTTTCCCATCGACTACGCCTTTCGGCCTCGCCTTAGGGGCCGACTTACCCTGCCCCGATTAACGTTGGACAGGAACCCTTGGTCTTCCGGCGAGGAGGTTTTTCACCCCCTTTGTCGTTACTCATGTCAGCATTCGCACTTCTGATACCTCCAGCAGCCCTTACAGACCACCTTCTACGGCTTACAGAACGCTCCCCTACCCAGATATAAATATCTGCCGCAGCTTCGGTGTATCGCTTAGCCCCGTTACATCTTCCGCGCAGGCCGACTCGACCAGTGAGCTATTACGCTTTCTTTAAATGATGGCTGCTTCTAAGCCAACATCCTGGCTGTCTGAGCCTTCCCACATCGTTTCCCACTTAGCGATAACTTGGGGACCTTAGCTGGCGGTCTGGGTTGTTTCCCTCTCCACGACGGACGTTAGCACCCGCCGTGTGTCTCCCGGATAGTACTTACTGGTATTCGGAGTTTGCAAAGGGTTGGTAAGTCGGGATGACCCCCTAGCCTTAACAGTGCTCTACCCCCAGTAGTATTCGTCCGAGGCGCTACCTAAATAGCTTTCGGGGAGAACCAGCTATCTCCGAGTTTGATTGGCCTTTCACCCCTAGCCACAAGTCATCCGCTAATTTTTCAACATTAGTCGGTTCGGTCCTCCAATTGATGTTACTCAATCTTCAACCTGCCCATGGCTAGATCACTCGGTTTCGGGTCTACGTCATGCAACTCATCGCCCAGTTAAGACTCGGTTTCCCTACGGCTCCCCTATGCGGTTAACCTTGCTACATAACGTAAGTCGCTGACCCATTATACAAAAGGTACGCAGTCACCTAACACGTAGGCTCCCACTGCTTGTACGTACACGGTTTCAGGTTCTGTTTCACTCCCCTCACAGGGGTTCTTTTCGCCTTTCCCTCACGGTACTGGTTCACTATCGGTCAGTCAGGAGTATTTAGCCTTGGAGGATGGTCCCCCCATCTTCAGACAAGATAACACGTGTCCCGTCCTACTCGTTTTCACGTTAAATAAGCCGTCGTGTACGGGGCTATCACCCTGTATCGCGCCACTTTCCAGAGGCTTCCACTAACTCATAAAACGCTTAAGGGCTAATCCGGGGTCGCTCGCCACTACTGCCGGAATCTCAATTGATTTCTTTTCCTTCGGGTACTTAGATGTTTCAGTTCCCCGAGTTCGCCTCCACACACCTATGTATTCAGTGTGGGATACTGGCTTATGCCAGTGGGTTTCCCCATTCGGACATCCCAGATTCAAATGGCTGTTACTGCCTTATCTGGGCTTATCGCAAGTTACTACGTCCTTCATCGCCTCTGACTGCCAAGGCATCCACCGTGTACGCTTAGTCACTTAACCATACAACCCCAAGAGGTTTCGCAGGTTTAAACAACCAAGGTTGTTCTTAAGAACAATGTTCACCCTTTTTGCCTCTGCTTTTTCTTAAAAAGCGGAAACATAAAGCGATGAACGATTTCGCCGGACTCAAATATTGTTCATCACCTCTGGAGAAGTGATGAAACCAAGAACACTTGAATGTGTTTGGTGTTAATTCCGAAGAATCAACATTTGAGAACTTTTACAAACAAACTGAATCAGTTTGTTTAGTCAGCTTTCCAGATTTTTAAAGAGCAAAGTGATGTTAAAACCACTTTTTAAATATTCTCACAAGAACACTTAAAGAGTGGTGGAGCTAGACGGGATCGAACCGTCGACCTCTTGCATGCCATGCAAGCGCTCTCCCAGCTGAGCTATAGCCCCGAAAGTGGTGGGCGATACCGGGCTCGAACCAGTGACCCCCTCCTTGTAAGGGAGGTGCTCTCCCAACTGAGCTAATCGCCCACATACGTTTGCGTTCACCTTCGAAAAGGCAAAACCCAAACTGAGTTTTACATCCTCTGTGGAAGAAGATGGTGGGTCGTGCAGGATTCGAACCTGCGACCAATTGATTAAAAGTCAACTGCTCTACCAACTGAGCTAACGACCCAGTGGCGTCCCATAGGGGAGTCGAACCCCTGTTACCGCCGTGAAAGGGCGGTGTCCTAGGCCTCTAGACGAATGGGACGCAACGGTTGTCAGCGAAACATGTTTCGCTAACGTTGTGTTAGTGGAGTGACGAGCTTGCGAGAAGCAACATCATACCGAAAAACACAATATCGAGGTTTGGGAACCTCGACCACTCTTTACTTTTTCAACCTATACAATCTGTGTGGACACTGGCATTAATAGTATCGTTAAGGAGGTGATCCAGCCCCAGGTTCCCCTAGGGCTACCTTGTTACGACTTCACCCCAGTCATGAACCACACCGTGGTAAACGCCCTCCCGAAGGTTAAGCTATCTACTTCTGGTGCAGCCCACTCCCATGGTGTGACGGGCGGTGTGTACAAGGCCCGGGAACGTATTCACCGTGGCATTCTGATCCACGATTACTAGCGATTCCGACTTCATGGAGTCGAGTTGCAGACTCCAATCCGGACTACGACATACTTTCTGGGATTCGCTTCACATCGCTGTCTCGCTGCCCTCTGTATATGCCATTGTAGCACGTGTGTAGCCCTACTCGTAAGGGCCATGATGACTTGACGTCGTCCCCACCTTCCTCCGGTTTATCACCGGCAGTCTCCCTGGAGTTCCCACCCGAAGTGCTGGCAAACAAGGATAAGGGTTGCGCTCGTTGCGGGACTTAACCCAACATTTCACAACACGAGCTGACGACAGCCATGCAGCACCTGTCTCACAGTTCCCGAAGGCACACCAGAATCTCTTCCGGCTTCTGTGGATGTCAAGAGTAGGTAAGGTTCTTCGCGTTGCATCGAATTAAACCACATGCTCCACCGCTTGTGCGGGCCCCCGTCAATTCATTTGAGTTTTAATCTTGCGACCGTACTCCCCAGGCGGTCTACTTAACGCGTTAGCTCCGAAAGCCACAGTTCTAGACTACAGCCTCCAAGTAGACATCGTTTACGGCGTGGACTACCAGGGTATCTAATCCTGTTTGCTCCCCACGCTTTCGCATCTGAGCGTCAGTCTTTGTCCAGGGGGCCGCCTTCGCCACCGGTATTCCTTCAGATCTCTACGCATTTCACCGCTACACCTGAAATTCTACCCCCCTCTACAAGACTCTAGCCTGCCAGTTCAAAATGACTTTCCCAGGTTAAGCCCGGGGCTTTCACATCTTGCTTAACAGACCGCCTGCATGCGCTTTACGCCCAGTAATTCCGATTAACGCTCGCACCCTCCGTATTACCGCGGCTGCTGGCACGGAGTTAGCCGGTGCTTCTTCTGCCGCTAACGTCAAACACTGCACGTATTAAGTACAATGCCTTCCTCACGGCTGAAAGTGCTTTACAACCCGAAGGCCTTCTTCACACACGCGGCATGGCTGCATCAGGCTTGCGCCCATTGTGCAATATTCCCCACTGCTGCCTCCCGTAGGAGTCTGGACCGTGTCTCAGTTCCAGTGTGGCTGATCATCCTCTCAAACCAGCTAGGGATCGTCGCCTTGGTGAGCCTTTACCTCACCAACTAGCTAATCCCAACTGGGCCCATCCGGTAGCGAGAGGCCATAAGGTCCCCCTCTTTGGTCCAAAGACATCATGCGGTATTAGCCACCGTTTCCAGTGGTTATCCCCCTCTACCAGGCAGGTTCCCAGCCATTACTCACCCGTCCGCCGCTCGCCGCCCAATAAATCATCCGAAGAATCTTTATTGTCGCTGCCGCTCGACTTGCATGTGTTAGGCCTGCCGCCAGCGTTCAATCTGAGCCATGATCAAACTCTTCAATTAAAGTTTTTGGCTCGATGAAATACTGTTGTGTTCTACCCCCTCTCTACAAAGTAAAGAAAGAGCAGAACGAATTGACTGTGCCGATAACTCCGTAGAGTTTTCGTTTGGTCACTCAGTAAACATCGATAAATCTTTTGTCTATCAATCACGAGTGCCCACACAGATTGCATAGGTCAAATTGTTAAAGAACTCGCTCAGCCTTGCTGAGCGGAGTGAGATTTAAACTCAACTCTTTTTTCGAGTCAAGCACTTTTGCTTTCCTCGTGTTAGCTGCGAACTTTGCCGTGCCAACGAGGAGCGCATTATAGGGAGAGATTTTTTGTTGGCAATACCTTTCTTAGGAAAAAGTAGCTTTTTTTCTAAAAAAACGCTCAAGCGCTCAAAAGGCAACCAAAGAGACAAAAAAGCAGCCAATTTGGGCTGCTTTTTCTGTTTCATTTAATCCGATTTTAATTTCAGATATCACTTTTTCAGGTATTCAGGCACATCTGTAATGCTATCCAGTACTGCAGTTGCGAGTTTTTCACCTTCCTCTGAGACCGTCTTTCCAGTACGAACCAGAATCTTGGTTGAAATACCTGCCGCTTCAGCTGCACGCATGTCGTCCGCCTTGTCCCCAATCATCACAGAACTTTCCATGTCGATCTTGAGGAAGTCTCGCGCAGAGAAAAACATACCGGGTTTAGGTTTACGGCAATCACAATCTTGCTTGTATTTGTCATCACCATATTCAGGGTGGTGCGGGCAGTAGTAGATACCGTCAAAGTCCACGCCTTTATCAGCGAAGTTCCAATCCATCCATTCAGTCAGGTTGAGAAATTCATCTTCCGTATAGTAGCCACGGGCGATACCAGACTGATTAGTCACCAGCACAAGGAGATAGCCCATTTCTTTCAATGCTCGGCAGGCATCGAAAACGCCATCTATATATTCAAAGTCATCTGTTGTACTGACATAACCGTGATCAACGTTGATCACACCATCTCTATCGACAAAAACCGCTGGTCTAGCCAAAGCGCTACCCTCTATACATTATTACGCTGCGATTATGACACGCATTGCCAACGCAAGCATCCACGATTGTTAGGCCATCTTGACGAGTGTGGTAAAGTTCCATTGATTGCCTAATGAGTAAAACCAGCATGAAATATTCCCTGACGCCTGTCGGTCATATTGAATCTCCTTATAAAGAGAAATTCGCCGTCCCTCGTCAACCAGGACTTGCGCCAAGTGCTTTGGCATCTGTCGTTTTAGAGGGTGAAGCATGCAATGAAGACACAGTGCGTGGTATTGAACAATTCTCGCACCTTTGGATTCTTTTCTTGTTTGACCAAAACCTCGAGCAAGGTTGGACACCAACAGTCCGTCCACCCCGCCTTGGTGGCAATGAACGTATTGGCGTGTTTGCCAGCCGCGCTACATTCAGACCTAATGGTATCGGTATGTCGGTCGTGCCTTTGAAAGGGGTCCGTAAAGAAGGCGGCAAGATAATCGTTGATATTGGGAGTTGCGATCTTGTTGATGGCACGCCAGTCATCGATATCAAGCCTTACATTCCTTACTCGGATTCAATAGAAGATGCTGCGGGTGGATATGCTGCAGAAGCGCCTCAAACACTCGATGTCCAGTTTGACCCTCAACCTTTGGCCTTCTTAGCCAAAGATAAAGAAGCCAAAAATAAGCAACAGGTGATTAGTGAAGTACTCGCTCAAGATCCACGCCCTGCCTATAAAAAGGGAAAAGCTGATACCAAGGAGTATGCAGTTCACCTCTTTGACCTAAATGTGAAGTTTACTGTCGCTGAACCTGTAATCAAGGTGACAGCAATAGAAGCCTTTGGCGAATAGGGTTCTCGCTGTTAATATGACGCCCTTATACCCTCCATACTGTAATTAGATAAACGGATAGCTTAGATGCGTACCAGTAAATACCTTCTTTCTACTTTGAAGGAAACGCCAAACGACGCAGAAGTGATCAGCCACCAGCTGATGCTGCGTGCCGGTATGATCCGCAAACTGGCTTCAGGTCTGTACACCTGGCTGCCAACCGGTTTGCGCGTACTGCAAAAGGTTGAAAACATCGTTCGTCAGGAAATCAACAACGCAGGTGCGATTGAAACTCTGATGCCCGTAGTTCAGCCGTTTGAGCTATGGGAAGAGACAGGCCGCTCTGAAAAAATGGGGCCTGAATTACTTCGCTTCACTGATCGCCACGAGCGTCCGTTTGTTCTGAGCCCGACGGCAGAAGAAGTGATCACCTCTCTTGTTCGTAATGAAGTGAACTCATACAAGCAACTGCCTTTGAATCTGTATCAGATCCAGACCAAGTTCCGTGATGAAGTACGTCCACGTTTCGGCGTGATGCGCGCGCGTGAATTCTCAATGATGGATGCATACAGCTTCGATATCGACAAAGAAGGCTTGCAGCAGTCATACGAAGCAATGCACGTTGCTTACTGTGCGGCATTTGATCGTATGGGTCTGGATTACCGTCCAGTGCTGGCTGACACAGGCGCGATTGGTGGTTCTGCATCACACGAATTCCACGTTCTGGCAAACAGCGGTGAAGATACTATCGCATTCTCAACAGAGTCAGATTATGCCGCGAACGTTGAAATGGCAGAAGCCGTTGCACCTTCCGGTGAGCGCGTTGCACCAACTCAGGAAATGACGCTGGTAGATACACCAGATGCGAAAACCATCGCACAACTGGTTGAGCAGTTTGACCTACCAATCGAGAAAACCGTTAAGACACTGTTTGTGAAAGCGTCTGACGCTATTGAAGCTGATCTGGTTGCGCTGTTGGTTCGTGGCGACCACGAATTAAACGAAATCAAAGCCGAGAAGCTTCCACAGGTTGATATGCCGCTGCAATTCGCGACAGAAGAAGAAATTCGTGCGATTGTGAATGCGGGTCCTGGCTCACTGGGTCCAGTTAACCTGACCGTTCCTTTCATTGTTGACCGCAGTGTTGCAGCAATGAGTGATTTCGGCGCGGGCGCAAATATCGATGACAAACACTACTTCGGCATTAACTGGGGTCGTGACGTTGAGCTAGGTGAAGTGGCTGATATCCGTAACGTGGTTGAAGGTGACCCAAGCCCATGTGGTCAAGGTACTATCCTTCTGAAACGTGGCATCGAAGTGGGTCACATTTTCCAGTTAGGTACTAACTACTCTGAGAAGATGAACTGTGGCGTGCTGGGTGCTGACGGTAAGAATACCATTCTTGAAATGGGTTGTTACGGCATCGGCGTTTCACGTGTTCTCGCCGCTGCAATTGAGCAGAACCACGACAACAACGGCATCATCTGGCCTGACGCGATTGCACCGTTTACCGTTGTTATTGTCCCAATGAACATGCATAAATCTGAGCGCGTTAAAGAAGCAGCAGAAAAGCTGTACGCGGACCTTACTGCATCGGGCGTTGAAGTTCTGTTCGATGACCGTAAAGAACGTCCTGGTGTCATGTTCTCAGATATGGAACTGATGGGTGTACCACACACTATCATTATCGGTGAGCGCAGTATGGATAATGGCGTGTTTGAATATAAGCACCGCCGTGACGGCGAGAAAGTGCCAGTTGAGATGGAAAACATGGTTGAGTTTGTGAAAACGAAACTGGCCTAATTCCACTGACTGAATCGAAAAACGCTTCCATTTGGAGGCGTTTTTTATATGCAATCATCAAAGAATGTAACGAGGTTCCGTCCTCGTTCTTTTGACTTGTATAGCGCCTTGTCCGCATGGCTGAAGTAAACTTCAACTCGCTCGACTTTATCGTCCGGTGTCACAAAAGTGGCACCAAAGCTCATGGTGACCGGAATCACCTTGCCTTCGAATTCAAAGCGGCACTTTTCGATTTCCTGCCTAATGCGTTCCAGTACCTTATTAGCACGAACTACGTCTTTCACACTGAACAGCAACAGAAACTCCTCACCACCAATACGCCCAACCCTGTCATACAACCTGAGTTGTTGGCTCAACAGCGCTCCTAATTGACGCAGAATCGCATCTCCTGCCGGATGACCATACTTATCATTAATACGTTTAAACCAATCGATATCACATACAGCAAAACACAGTCGGCTTTCCGTTCTCATTGCACGGGAGAGATCCTCATGAACTCTTTCGAATAAAGCACGGCGGTTCAATAGTCCTGTCAGTTCATCAAAGCTTGCAAGGCGATCCAGTCTGGTCATGGCTTCTACCAGTCTTGCCTGAAGCTTTAGTGTTCTGCACCCTACCTCTACCCTTGCTTTTAATACCTGAGTATTAAATGGCTTAGTAACAAAGTCATTCGCCCCTTGGTTAAGACCTTCTGCAATGTGCTCTGCGCTGTCCCGTGCAGTACATATAATAATGTATGGGGGATTTTTCATATCGATCTTGCGAACTTTCTGACAAAGCTCGATACCGTTATAACCTGGCATTTCCCAATCGAGAAGCAGTAATGAAGGTGGATCAAATTGCATGATATACTCCAGTGCCTCCCAACCATCATGTGCGACCACCGCTTCGATTCCCCATTTTTTTAGTAATACTTCCACCAATTTGGCAGAAGCTTTGTCGTCATCAGCGATCAAAGCGCGTACTGAAAATGCCATTTCATATTCTTTATGAGTGCTATTGAATAGAAATATACCATCCGACGTTCTCCTACTAAGAGGCAATAACAAAATCGTCAGTTTCTTTTAGCTGTAGATCACAGTCAGCCAGCAACTTTGAGTAGTTCAAAAGCATCAGCCTCTCAGAAGAATCGCTTCTGGTTCATACTTAAGATAAGCAAAATCAGATAGGTATAGACTATGTCGTCTTCCGCGCGTTCAAGCTTTCCCCGAAAGAATATCGCCCTGTTGTTAACAGGTGGTGGTGCGCGTGCGGCCTATCAAATTGGCGTGTTGAAAGCGATTGCGGAATGGTACCCCCGCGTGCACCACAGTCCATTTACTATCTACTGTGGAACTTCAGCAGGTGCACTGAATGCCACCTCCCTTGCTTGCCATACGTCATGTTTCCGACTTGGCGTCAAAAAACTGTCTTGGCTTTGGACAAACCTGACAACCAAAGATGTGTTTAGCAGTTCTTTGTCAGGCATGTTCCATCATATCGGTCGTCAGGGTTTTGCCCGTATGCAAGCCCAGTATCACTGCGCACCGCCCTTTGGCCTTCTCGATAACCGGCCACTGCGTGCTTTACTGAATAACGTGCTGAATTTCAGTAAGATAGAACATCAAATCCTCGCAGGGAATTTGCGAGGGCTGGCAATTACAGCATCGAATTATCAAACCAGTAAGTCCGTCACTTTCTATCAGGGGCAATCTTGTATTGAGCCTTGGACACGATCCCGTGCGATAGGGGTTCCTTGTCAGATCACGACAGAACATCTCCTGGCATCTTCTGCCATTCCAATCGTTTTTCCAGCTTCGCAGATCGGGCATAGCTATTATGGAGATGGCTCTGTTCACCAAATTGCCCCACTTCGCCCAGCTTTGAAAATGGGGGCAGATCAGGTGTTAATTATCGACTTGAACCCTAAACAGCCATCTAAAAATCATGGACTTGCGCATGCTCCTGGGCTGGCAACTCTTGGTGGTCATTTGATGGATGCTATCTTTGCAGACACACTTTCTGCGGACCTTGAGCATTTGGATAGGATGAACACGCTGGTTGGTAACATGGCAAAGGCAAAAGCGGAAAAATTGGCGCTACGGCAAGTCGATGCCTTTCACCTTTACCCTTCTGAACCCTTTGAGTCATTGGTTGAGCGCTACTACTGTCATATGCCTATCGCAGTAAGAGGTCTGATGAGAATTCTGGGCATTAGCCCTATTGAAGATGCAGCGATAACCAGCTATCTGCTATTTGAGCCGAAATATATCAACCACTTAATTGACATGGGATATCAAGACGCTCAGAATCGTCGGTCCGATTTAGCAGCCTTTCTCTCTGACGAGTAACCCCTGCGCACCGGATGAAGCACATAAGCTCAGTAGAACTGGAACGCTTTTTGCTTTTGTTGATTAAAGCATAAACAGTGATAGTTTTTGGCTTCTGAGGCAATTTCGATGAGTACGCAACTGGAACAAGTAAAAAAAGCGGCGATTCAATCTCGTCGTGTTCCTCTGGGTGCGGATCAGCGTCTTATGGTGCTGCAGAAACTTCAAGGAAGATTGGATATCGATCCTCTGTTTGAAGTTTTTACCAGAGAGTTAGAAAAGCAAATCGACATCACCCGACTGATCTGGGAGCACGAAGAGATCTCCCATATCGTCCGCCGTGGTGGTGCTTCAGAGTATCGACAAACCTTCTCACTCAAGTTCGCCAACACCTCACTCGGCATGCTGCAATACAGCACACCATATAAACTTGATGATGACGAAATTGCGCTCATCCATACCTATCACAAGCTGCTTGCAGGCCCTTTAAGCAATGCGATCGAATACAACCGCGTTCGCAACCTCGCGCTGCTTGATAGCCTGACCGGTTTAAATAACCGAACCAGCTTTGAGCAAGACCTCCGCCAGTCTATAGCAATGACTGAGCGTAATGACCACGGTTTGATCCTGATGATTTTCGACATGGATAACTTCAAGCAAGTGAATGACACTTATGGCCACCTCGATGGTGATAAAGTACTGCGCCGCTTCTCACTGCTACTTAAAGAAGCCATCCGCGCCTCTGACCGTTGCTACCGTCTAGGCGGTGATGAATTTGCGGTCATTCTGACCCCGGCAACCCGCGAATCAGCGCAATTGGTGAATGATCGACTCAAAGCTCTCATCGCAAAAGATCCTCTGCTGACGGCACACTATATCTCTAGCTCTGTTGGTTGCTCTGCATATCGTCAGGGTGACAGTAACGTGTCGATGTTTGAGCGGGCTGACCGCGGCATGTACCGCAATAAGCATAAACGTCGCTAACCCTTTCAGGTCGAACAAACTGAAGATGCAAAGTTCAGTTTGTTTAGTTATAGACTACTGCTTTCAAGGCTCCTTTCTGGAGCCTTTTTGCGTTATATTGGCTCCAGTTTTATTCAAGGAGTGGCTATGAAAGTCTACGATTGTTGCGACCTAATCCGTCAACGTTATTCAGAAATTGGCAGTGGAGAACAAGGCTTTATTCCTAAAGCGATTGCTTGTGCTGTACGTGCATTGAACGCAGTCGCTTCTGACGAGCAAGCGCCAGAAGCTCTCCGCGAACAGGCGGCATTCGCAGCAGCTAACCTTCTGATCAGTGACCATGAGGATGCATGATGGATCTGAAGAACTTTGAAACCATGGACACCATTATGTTGATGAGTATCGTGAACATGAAGTTACGTGATGATTTCTCTTCCTTGGAAGAATTAGCGAAGTATTTTGATGTTGATGCCGAAGCACTGAAAACAAAACTCGCCTCTGCAGGTTTTGAATACATGGCCGATCAAAACCAATTCCGTTAATCGTAGAATAATAACAATGAAAAACGGAAGCCTTGGGCTTCCGTTTTTGTTTTCTTTGGGTTGATTTAAACCAATGACATCCAAATCACGGCAATGACCAAAACCGGACAGGCAAACTTCACGTACAGAGGCCAGACTTTCCAGAACAAACTTTGCTCAATATCGTCATAGCCCTGTCTAAGTTCCTCCAGTTTCTGGGTGCGTTTCCATACCCAACCACCGTATAGACAGAAAAGAAGTGCGGCAATTGGCTGGAAGTACTGTGTTGCGATCGTCGCTACTAAGCCAAACAGCTCGCCAAAGTTAAACACGATCACCACACTGAAAGCAGCGATAACCCCCCCCAACAACCAGCTTGCAACGGAACGTTTTGTGCCAAGGCGCTCACTCATTAGCGCAACAGGGCATTCGAGCATAGAAATCGATGATGTCAGTGCAGCAATCGTCATCAACAGGAAGAAGACGAGAGCAACGAAAGTACCAACCACGCCAAGCCCTTCAAATAGCATTGGCAGAACATCAAAAACCAGTGTTGATGAGCTCAGCAGCGCGCCGTTTGTGTCATAAATCTCAACGCCCTGATGCATGGCAGCAAACATAGCAGGTAGGATAACCAAGCCTGCAATGACAGCGACTGCTGTATCTACCAATGTGACATTCAACGCCATTTTGGGCAGATTCTCTTTCCGGCTGAGGTACGAGCCGTAAATCAACATAGAACATCCACCAATGGTCAAAGAGAAGAAGCCCTGCCCCATTGCGGCTAGAATCAGATCGCTATCCATCACTTTGGAAAAGTCAGGGATGAGATAGTGCGCCAAACCATCGGTGGCACCAGGCAATGTCATCACGTAAATGAAAAGCACAGCGAACAGAATAAAGAGTGCTGGCATCAGGCGTGTTGACCATTTCTCGATACCTTCTTTCACACCAGCCTGAACAATCAGGATAGTTAGCAGATAGAAAAGACCCGCGCCCAAAAGATTTCGTTCAACCGAGAAGCCCTTCAACCAGATTGCAGTGTCATGAAGCCACATAAGCTCTGCACCTGCGGCAAGCAAGTAAGAAATTAGCCAGCCACCGACGATGCTATAGAAAGCCAAAACAAGACAAGGCACCAACAGGCCGATAAGGCCTACACCTCCACCGAGTATTTTAGATAACGGAGACCGCCCCAATTTTCTCATACTGTCGATAGGGTTGGCCTGACCATGGCGGCCAATCGCCATTTCAACTACCAGCATTGGGTACGCAACAATGAGGATCATCAAGAGGTAGACAATAAGAAAGGCACCACCACCGTTACTTGCTGCTTGCGTTGGGAATCCCCAGATATTACCCAGACCGACCGCAGCACCTGCTGCTGCCAGAACGAAACCGAGTCTGGAACTAAAATGTTCGCGTCCTACTGCCATTGTTTTACCTCTCACAGCGTATCAGTGAGCTAGTACAATAGTAAAACCTAGATTTACCTGCAATAGCAGAAAGTTTGATCGAGCAAAAAACACTCAGACAAAATAAAATATTGCGATCAGGGTGTTATCAATTATCTTCTTTAACATTTCAGCCAGTGAACAGATATAAAAAAACCACGGCTGCTACCGTGGTTTTCACTTTCATTCGTTTTGGCGACTATTTCATTTTTGCAAAGTATGCAGCCAGATTTGCCATATCCGCATCACTCAGCATATCTGCCTGAGGCTTCATGACCATCGCCTGCGCGCCGGTACGCTCACCGTTTTTATAAGCTTTCAATGCGGACACAATATATTGCTCATTCTGACCTGCAAGATTGGGATATCCTGGGATCATCGCAATGCCGTTAGCACCATGGCAAGCCGCACAAATTGCCGCTTTTGCTTTACCAGCTTCTGCATCTCCTGCAGCAAATGAGGGCGCAGCCATCATCATGGCAGCCAGACCTATAGGTAAGAGTTGTTTCATTGCTTCCTCGCTTTATTGTTTTTCAGTTTTGTTAAATTGTTGCACGTAAAAGGTATTCACGCATTCAATGCATGGAATTTGTGCCAGACAAGCTCACACTCATCCCCCACATAATCTTTACAAACAAACAAATCTCCAACGGCTGCTACCGTGTCACCATAAAATAAAATCGGTGTTCTGCGGCGAAGCCAACTCGGGACACCATACTCCTGAAACAGCTTTTTCAGCTTTCTTTTACCTTGCCGCCCTTCCGGGTGCGCTGATAAGCCTTCCGGATCAAAACTGACCCTTACTGGCTCGTCTGCCATTGGGGCACGGAGTTTAATCCCAACACCACAGTTTTTTCCCAACACCAGTTGCAGCTTCCCTAGTTTGTCCGGCAATTGAACCATTTGATCAAAAGTCACCATCGACCACCAATCAGAAACATCATGGTTAGGCGCAACAAACCAAAGCTTTCCCTGATACCTACGAACTTCCCCTTGAGAGATCTTCAGTGCTGGATTGGCATCCTGTGCTGCGTTTATGACAGACGAAAAAACCTGATCTAACTGTACTTTCGACAGAGAAACCCCACCCACTTTTTTTAACCAACGCCGAACCAGAGCCGTTTGTAATGCCGCAGAGTAATTGCTTATGTTGTTGATACTCAGTGTGGCGTCTTCACTTATCACATCAGCATCGTAGGGAACCAATAATTCATCTAGAAGCTGCTCTTGTTCAGCACAGTGCGTAGCAGAGCGATTAATCGCTTTCACCAACCCTACCCAACGCTGGGTCGCCTTAGGTAGCCATTCTTGCCTGATAAAGTTACGGTCAAAACGGTTATCCAGATTGCTTTCATCTTCTACCCAGTTAAGCCCCTGAGATTCAGCATATTCCTCAATTGTCTTTCTGTTTGCCTCAAGTAAAGGACGACATAACACAGCATGTTCCATCGGACGGATTTCAGGCATGGCAGCCAACCCCGCTGGGCCACTACCACGCTTAAGCGCTAGTAAAAAAGTTTCTGCCTGATCGTCGGCATGCTGGCCGGTCAATACCAGTGCATTATCATCTACTGAGTTCAAAATGGCCTGATACCGCGCATCCCTCGCTGCTTTTTCGAGGCTCTCTCCCTGAAGGGATAGTGACACTCGAATACCCTTGAATGCAAAATCAGCCTCTCCAGCCCATCGCTCGCATTGAGCCAGCCAAGTATCAGCCTTTGGACTTAAACCATGATGGACATGAATAACCAGATAGTGATGCTGAGGGTGGATATCCCGATAAGTGGCGAGCAAATCAAGCATTACACGTGAGTCCATGCCACCACTGAAAGCCAGCACTATCTGGCGTGGTTCAGGCGTGTGTTTATCAAGGACAGATTCAAACAGAGAGAACAACATAGACACTTCGAAAAAGACGAATTTTTCGAATCATAGCATCAGATACGAAAAAAGGGCCATTCGGCCCTTTTTAATCAAACAGTTTGCGCTTAGCAATAACCGTAGCTCAGCAGACGCTGGTAACGACGCTCACGGAGGTTATCTGAGTCAAGTTGCGAGAGTTCTTCCAACTGGCCCACCAGCAATGCTTTGATGTTTTCTGCAGTTTTCGCAAAATCCCGATGTGCACCGCCCATCGGCTCTTCGATGATGTTATCAATAAGGCCCAGCTCTTTCAGACGAGGCGCAGTCATACCCATCGCTTCTGCTGCTTGTGGTGCTTTGTCTGAATCACGCCACAAGATAGACGCACACCCTTCTGGCGAAATGACTGAGTAAGTAGAGTACTGAAGCATGTTCACGTAATCGCCCACGCCAATCGCCAGCGCACCACCAGAGCCACCTTCGCCAACCACGTTAACGATGACTGGCACAGTCAGACCTGCCATTTCTTTCAGGTTACGAGCAATCGCTTCAGACTGGCCACGCTCTTCTGCACCTACGCCAGGGTATGCGCCTGCTGTATCAATGAAAGTGACGATTGGCATATTGAAACGCTCAGCCATCTTCATCAGACGCAGTGCTTTGCGGTAGCCTTCTGGTTTTGGCATACCGAAGTTACGAATCACTTTCTCACGGGTTTCACGACCTTTCTGGTGGCCGATAATCATCACTGGACGGCCATCAATGCGTGCCATGCCACCAACGATTGCTTTGTCATCGGCGTATGCGCGGTCGCCTGCTAGCTCTTCAAACTCAGTGAAGATCAGATCCGCGTAGTCCAGTGTATATGGACGGCGTGGATGACGTGCCAGCTGTGCAACCTGCCAAGCACCTAGATCGCTGAAGATTTTCTTCGTCAACTCGATGCTTTTGGTCTCCAATTGCTCGATTTCTTTGTCCAGGTTGACAGCCTCAGCTTCGTCGCCACGCTTGGACACTACACGCAGGGCTTCGATTTTTGCTTCCAATTCCGCAATTGGCTGTTCAAATTCAAGGAAATTAAGACTCATAGAGAAAAAATCCTGTTAAGTAATAACATAGCCCCGCGCATTCCTGCCGGGGCCGAAGTATCAATCAAATTCCAGCTCGACCTGTTTATCGCCGAGCAGCGTTTTTAGATCATCGATCAGCTTGTCATCTGGCGTAATTCGCCACTCCGTACCTAAGACCAACTTGGCGCGAGCATCGTCACGCTGGTAGTAAAGGTTTACCGGAACCGTTCCTGCCCGGTGTGGTTCCAGTATATCGCTGAATTTTTCAAAAAATTTGTTATCAATTTGCCTGTCGGTCACTGAGATAGCAAGACCACGTAGGTACTTTTCACGCGCTTGGGATATATCAAGCACTTCTCGTGCCGACATTTTAAGGCCACCGTTGAAGTCATCAAAGCTGACCTGTCCCGATACCACTAAAATTCTATCTTTTTCTATAAGATCCAGATACTTTTCCAGCGCATCTGAGAACAGCATCACTTCCATGCGACCCGATCTATCGTCCAGTGTCAGGATACCGATACGTGTGCCACGTTTGGTTGTCATCACACGCGCTGCAATCACAAGACCCGCCACCGTCGAGATCACATCTCGTTTGGTCGCATGGGCATCTTCAAGGCGCCAGGTAATGTAATGCTTAAGCTCTTTCACATAGCTGTTGATGGGGTGCCCTGTAAGGTAAAGCCCCAAAGTTTCGCGCTCACCTTCCAGCCAAACTTTATCTGGCCAAGGTGGCACTTTCGCGTATTTGTGCTCAACTTCTTCCGGTGCATCCGTCAGTACACCGAACATATCAGTTTGACCAAAAGCTTCTGCCTGGTGGTGTTGGCTTGCTGATTTCAGCGCATCATCCAAAGAAGCCGTCATCGCCGCTCTGTGAGGGCCTAGTCGGTCCATGGCGCCTGATTGAATCAGTTTTTCAATGACACGCTTATTCACCTTCTTGGTGTCGATGCGAGCGCAGAAGTCGAACAGGTCGCGGAAGTAACCGCCTTCTTGACGCGCTTTGATGATATTTTCAATTGGCGCTTCACCCACACCTTTGATCGCACCGATGCCGTAAACAATCTCGCCTTTTTCGTTGACGTTAAAGCGATATAAACCCGCGTTCACATCCGGTGGCAACATGGTCAGTTTCATGCGACGACACTCTTCCACCAGACCAACAATCTTGTCAGTGTTATCCATATCCGCGGTCATTACCGCTGCCATGAATTCCGCCGGATAGTGTGTTTTCAGCCAAAGCGTTTGATAAGAAACCAGCGCGTAAGCTGCGGAGTGCGATTTGTTGAAGCCGTAACCCGCAAACTTCTCCACCAGGTCGAAGATCTTCATCGACAGCTCGCCGTCTACACCATTAGCGATTGCACCGCTCTCAAACGTTGCGCGCTGCTTCGCCATCTCTTCTGGCTTTTTCTTACCCATTGCACGGCGGAGCATGTCTGCACCACCAAGGGTATAGCCAGACAGCACCTGAGCAATCTGCATCACCTGCTCTTGGTAAAGAATGATGCCGTAGGTTGGATCCAGAATTTCTTTCAGTGACTCATGCTGCCAGGTCGCATCAGGGTAAGAGATCTCTTCGCGACCGTGCTTACGGTCGATAAAATTATCCACCATACCAGATTGAAGTGGGCCAGGCCGGAACAGGGCGACCAGTGCGATGATATCCTCGAAACAGTCAGGTTGAAGGCGCTTGATCAGCTCTTTCATGCCCCGTGATTCGAGCTGGAATACTGCCGTAGTTTCTGAATTCTGCAATACGCGGAATGAAGCCATATCATCAAGGGGAATCGACTCGATGCGCACAGGCTCTTGTCCGCTGCGCTCCAAACGTGGGTTGATCAGTCCCAATGCCCAGTCGATGATAGTCAGGGTACGAAGGCCCAAGAAGTCAAACTTCACGAGACCCGCCGTTTCTACGTCGTTCTTATCAAACTGGGTAACCGGAAAATACCCTTCCGCATCGGCATAGATCGGTGCGAAATCAGTAATGGTGGTTGGTGAGATAACCACACCACCTGCGTGCTTACCGGCGTTTCGTGTACAGCCTTCGAGAATACGGCAGGTGTCGATAAGCTCGCGGACTTCTTCATCCGCTTCGTAGATTTCACCCAGCTGCGGCTCAGCTACAAAGGCTTTTTCCAAGGTCATCCCCGGATCGGGCGGTACCAATTTAGAAATACGGTCGACAAAACCATACGGGTGACCGAGTACACGACCCACATCACGGATTACTGCTTTGGCAGCCATGGTACCAAAGGTAATGATCTGGGATACCGCATCACGCCCATACATTTCGGCGACGTGATCAATCACCTGATCGCGTTTATCCATACAGAAGTCAACGTCAAAGTCAGGCATGGAAACACGTTCAGGGTTAAGGAATCTTTCGAACAGCAGATCGTATTCCAGTGGGTCAAGGTCGGTGATTTTAAGCGCATAGGCCACCAGGGAGCCAGCACCGGAACCACGGCCCGGACCAACAGGAATCGCGTTGTCTTTCGACCACTGGATGAACTCCATAACGATGAGGAAGTAACCAGGGAACCCCATGTTGTTGATCACTTCCAGTTCGACTTCAAGACGCTCATCGTACTCAGGTCGACGCTTTAAACGCTCTTCTTCATCCGGGAATAAGAATTCCAGACGCTCTTCCAAACCTTCCCGAGACTTCATCACCAAAAATTCGGTTTCTTCCATACCTTCGGTTGGGAAGGCGGGCAGGAAGTACTCGTTGAGGCGAACGGTGACGTTACAGCGCTTAGCAATTTCTACTGTGTTGGCTAGCGCTTCAGGAATATCATGGAACAGCTCGCACATCTCGTCTTCTGAGCGGAGATGCTGCTGCGGGCTGTAGTTTTTCGGGCGGCGGGGATCTTCAAGTGTGTAACCATCATGGATCGCGACTCGGATTTCATGGGCATCAAACAGATCCGCAGTCAGGAAGCAGACTTCATTGGTCGCGACGACAGGAAGATCTTGTTCAGCTGCAAAGTCGAGCGCGAAGTGAAGGTAAGCCTCTTCATCTGGGCGACCCGTTCGCATCAGCTCAATGTAGTAGGCATCAGGAAAGTGCTCCTGATAAAACGCGGCACATTCTGCCGCCATTGCCATATTCCCCTTCAACAACGACTTACCCACATCCCCGTTCCTACCACCGGAGAGGATAATCAAACCGTCTTTCAGCTCAGCCAACCATTGGTAATCAATCACCGGCTGGTGCTGGATATGACCACGAAGATAGGCTTTTGAAATCAGTAATGTAAGGTTTTTATAACCGACGTTGTTTGCAGCCAGCACCGTAATTTGGCAAAGTTCATCACCAAAAGTGTCTGTCTGCATTTTAAAGTCAGCGCCTATAATCGGCTTCACACCCGTACTTTGCGCCGTGTTGTAGAACTTCACTAAGCCACAAAGGTTAGTAAAGTCAGTTAATGCCATAGCAGGCATACCTAACTCGGCGACTTTTTTGACCAATGGCGGTACCTTGCCGAGGCCATCGACCATGGAAAAGTCACTGTGAACACGAAGGTGAATAAAGCGTGGGTCTGACATAGTACTCTTACGTTACTGATTTATTTTGTAGGTTTAGGGAGAGTTAGCACCCTCCCTGGAAACATTATGCAATGCCGAGCGCGTTCTTAACAGGTTTAAAGCTCTTTCGATGCGCAGGGATAGCACCATGTTCAGCAAGCGCTTCAAAATGCGTCTTGGTTGGGTAGCCTTTATGCTTGGCAAAGCCGTATTGCGGGTACTGAGCGTCTAACTCTTCCATCTCCCGGTCGCGAACAACCTTGGCCAGAATAGAAGCTGCGCTGATTTCAGCCACACGAAGATCACCTTTCACGACCGCCTCTGCAGGGATATTGAGCCCCTTTGGTACTCTGTTGCCATCAATCAACACAAAGTCAGGTTTGATGCTCAAGCCTGCTACCGCGCGCTCCATAGCGAGCATGGTGGCGGAGAGAATATTGATGTCATCAATCTCTTCTGGCTCAGCTCGGCCCAATGACCACGCCAATGCTTTTTCTTTGATTTGTTCAAAAAGCACAGCACGTTTCTTTTCGGTCAGTTTTTTGGAGTCGGTCAACCCTTCAATTGGCTTGTTGGGATCGAGAATGACAGCAGCCGTCACAACAGCGCCCACCAGTGGGCCACGGCCGACTTCATCAACGCCAGCGATTAGCTTAGCGTCAGGATACACAAAGGGTTCGAAGTCCATCGACTACCGTCCTATTAAGTTCAGTACTGCATCAGCGGATGTTTTATCAGCATTACAGCGGATAACTTCATGCAAGTGGGTGAATTCTGCCATCAAAGCTTCATTGTTACTGTCGAGAAAGCGTGAAACGTCAGCCGCCAAAGTATCCGGTATACATGCTTCCTGAAGTCGCTCCGGCACCAGTTCGCGACCAGCAAGGATATTCGGCAGGGAAACGAACTCAGTCTTAACCATGCGCTTAGCTATCCAAGCGGTGATCGCATTGACTTCGTACCCGACGACCATGGGACGCTTCACCAGCATACACTCAAGTGCGACCGTGCCAGAAGCCAGCAGCACCGTATCGGAAGCTGTAATGGCATTGCGCGCCGTATCGTCCACCAGGACAAAATCCAAATCTGGAGCAGTTTCCTGCCACGCCTCTTCAAATTGCACACGGCGCTTTTCATTGACCAGCGCTACAACAAAACCAAGATCAGGATATTTCTCTTTAAGCAACTTGCATGTCTCAATAAAGGTCGGCGCAAGTAGCTTCATTTCACCGCCACGACTTCCCGGCAACACACCGAGATAGCGCTTATCCTGCTGTAGTCCCAAAAGGGTTTTGGCCGCAGTTTTGTCACTCACCATCGGGATATCATCCGCCATGGTATGACCCACAAACGCACAAGGAACGTCAAACTTGTCGTAAAAAGCTTTTTCGAAAGGCAGGAGTGCCAGCACCAAATCGGTGGCTGCGGCGATTTTAAAGATGCGTTTCTGACGCCACGCCCAAACACTTGGGCTCACGTATTGAACGGTTTTGATTCCATTGTCTTTGAGGTCTTTTTCGAGCCGCAGATTGAAATCTGGCGCATCGATACCGACAAATACATCAGGGGGATTGGCGGTGAAATTGTCAACAAGTTCGCGCTTCACTTTGAGTAATCGCGACAGTCGGCCGAGCACTTCAACAATGCCCATCACGGCTAACTCTTCCATGTCAAACAGTGTTTCGCAGCCCAATGCCTTCATGCGAGGGCCTCCGATGCCCACAAATTCGGCGTCAGGATGTTTGGCTTTGATTGCCTTGATAAAACCGGCACCTAAAATATCGCCGGAGATTTCCCCGGCGACAATTCCAATTCGAAGTGGCTTAGCCATTAGCGAATAATGCCTCGTCTTGAGTTCTCGAAAAACTCTACGAACAGCTGCAAAGCCTGTTCGTTATTGGACATGTCAAGGATCTGCTTCTTGGCTTCTTCCAATGTTTTACCTGAGCGGTAAAGCTCTTTGTAAACAGCGCGGATGGCTTTAATCGCACTCTTCTCAAAGCCACGGCGCTTCAGGCCTTCCACATTGATACCGAATGGTGCGCAGTGGTTACCTTGAGCCATCACATAAGGAGGAACATCCTGAACCACAATCGAACCACCACCCAGCATGCAATGACTGCCGATAGTGCAGAATTGGTGAATCGCGGTCATGCCGCCAACAATCGCATAATCACCCACTGTTACGTGGCCAGCCAGCGTTGCATTGTTCGCGAAGATACAGCGATCGCCAATCACGCAGTCATGTGCAACGTGTGCATTGATCATGAACAGGTTGTCACTACCTACTTTAGTAATACCTTGATCCTGAATGGTGCCACGGTGCATGGTCACGCTTTCACGAATGGTGTTGCGATCACCGATGATCAGCGTAGTGGGTTCACCCGCATACTTCAGATCCTGACACTCTTCGCCAATAGAAGCGAATTGATAAATTTTGTTGTTACAGCCAATTTTTGTTGGCCCTTTGATCACAACATGTGTTTTGACTTCGGTACCTTCACCGATTTCAACATCAGTGCCAATGAAAGAAAAGGCACCAATTTTGACGTTTGCGCCAAGGGTTACACCTTCTTCCACAACAGCCGTTGGGTGGATTTGCGCGGTTTCATGAATCACGATTAGAACTCTCTTCTGGCACACTTCAGCTCAGCTGAACAAACAACCTTTCCATCAACTTTAGCAACGCCTGTGAATGCTGCGATACCACGACGTTCTTTAATAAATTCCACTTCCAGAACCATCTGATCACCCGGTGTTACCGGTGCACGGAATTTTGCATTATCGACACTGGCAAAGTAGTACAGTTCGTTTTCTTTTGGCTGGCCGAAGGTCTTAAAAGCCAAAAGACCCGTTGCCTGTGCCATAGCCTCCAGGATCAATACACCCGGAAATACTGGCAATTGTGGAAAATGGCCTGTGAACTGAGGCTCATTAACAGAGACATTCTTGATCGCGTGAAGGTATTTACCTTCTTCGAAATCAGTAACACGGTCAATCAGCAGAAATGGATAGCGGTGTGGCAGCAGTTCTTTAATTTCGTTAACTGTCAGGATTTTATTTTCGCGACTCAAAGTTTTATTCCCGTATGAAATACTTATTATTTGTCGTTGAATTGGCTGATAACACAAATGGCCCACACTGCAGGTTCATTCGATTATTTATCGACAAAAACCATCAGGGTAGGCCATCGCGGGCGGCTATTACTCGCTGTCTTCTAGCTGTTTTTCAACGGCTTTCAATCGTTTATGCATGTCTTCAATTTTCAGAACGCGAGCAGCAGTTTTACGCCACTCTCTGTTGGTCTGGAGTGGAATACCTGAAGAATACATACCAGGTTCAGTGATAGGTCGCATCACCATCGCCATGCCAGTGATCGTGACACCATCTGTAATTTCCATATGGCCATTAATGACGGTCGCACCACCAATAATGCAGTGCTTGCCGATCTTAAGGCTACCAGCCATTGTGGTTGCTCCTGCAATGGCTGTATTTTCACCGATCGAAACATTATGAGCGATCTGACACTGGTTGTCGATAATCACACCATCTGCGATCACCGTGTCCTCAATCGCACCACGGTCGATGGTGGTACAAGCACCAATCTCAACACGATCACCGATCACCACACGACCGACCTGAGGGATTTTCACCCAGCGACCTTTGTCATTCGCGTAACCGAAGCCATCAGAACCAATGACTGCACCCGATTGCACAAGACAGGACTCGCCTATCACTACATTGTGGTAAACCGTCACGTTTGCCCAAAGACGGGTATTGGCACCTAACTTGGTATCTTTACCTACGAAGCAGCCGGCGCCGACTTGCACGTTGTCGCTGAGCTCTACGCCGTCTTCAATCACTGCATTGTGACCAACAGACACACCATTACCTAGTTTCGCAGCTGGGGAAACATACGCACTAGGTGCGATATCAACTGCACAGGCAGGTGTGGTATCAAGCAATTGTGCAGTTAATGCATATCCCAGATACGGGTCTTTCAACACTAACGCATTTCCGGTGCAGTATGTTAGGTCGGCTTCCTTGACCATCACAGCACTTGCCTGACTTTCGGCAAGGTGTTTGCGGTATTTGCTGCTCGAAAGAAATGTAATCTGCCCTTCGCCAGCTTTATCCATACCTGCGATGGCACTGATTTGCACACTGCCATCACCGTGCAGTTCTGCACCCAGTTTTTCCGCTAATTCAGCGAGCGTAATAGAAGCCATTTTCTACCTTACTTATTTCACTGCTTTGAGGACTTTTTCTGACAGGTCGTCTTTCGGGCTTGCGTACATCACAGCCTGACTATTGATAACCATGTCATAGCCTTCTTTCTTGGCAATTGTTTCAATGGTTTTCTGTAGCTTCTGAACAAGCTTACGCTCTTCTTCTGCACCACGTTTACGCTGGTCTTCCTGAAGGTTTTTCGCTTTCAGTTTAAAATCTGCGTCCAAAGCCTGCAGCTCACGCTGAAGCTTAGTGCGCTCTGCGTCGCTCATCAGTTCACCATTGCGCTGCAGCTTCTCAACACCTTTTTCCAGCTTACTTCTCAAACGATCGACTTCTGCAATGCGGTCTTTGAATTCTTTGCGAAGTTTCTCGCTAACATTACTTTTTTTCGCCATTTGCGCCAGCACAGGCCCAGTCGCCACATAGCCCACTTTTTGAGCTGCTTCTGCAGCAGTAGTGTAGAAAGATGCAGTAATAATAGCGAGGCTCAGGCCTGCAGCTTTGATAATAGGTTTCAAACTTTTCTCCTAACGTTGAAATCAGAACGTACGGCCGATCGTAAAGGTGAAGAATTCTTCATCATCACCCTCGTATTTCTTGATTGGTTTTGCCAGCGAAAATACCAGTGGTCCCATCGGGGATCTCCACTGAATCGCTGCACCGTAAGAAGCACGGTAGTTCGATGGATCGCTGTAATCGTAAATATATTCCTGACCACTGATGACGCGCGCATCATTCAGGTCATATTCGGTATCCCACACTGAAGCAGCATCGACAAACACACTGGTTCGGATAGCACTTCTCGCCTCCTCTGAGACAAATGGCATTGGGAAGATCAGCTCTGCGCTGGCTAAAGCAATCGCGTTACCACCTACAGAATCGTTACTACCTACCAGTGCAGGGTTGTTCCCCGCACCTTGGTCATATACCGCTTTGGGGCCCGCCGTATTTGAACGGAAACCACGTAGCGTTGAATAACCACCTGCATAGAAATTTTCATAAAATGGCAGCAGGTAATCATTTTCGTCATTGCTACCATAACCATTTCCGTATCCTAAGCGTCCGCGCATTAAGAACGAAAAGTTATGTGCGTCATCCAGAGGGAAGTATTGGCGAACATCATACTGCGCTTTGAAATACTGGGTATCAGAACCCGGCACTGTCATTCGGAATGATGCGCGCTGATAGTTACCCGCTGTTGGGAAGAAGCCGCGATTCAAGTTGTTTCGTGTCCAACTTACCGACCAGTCAAAATCATCGACGACGAGACTGCCATCATCTGTCACGCTGTCGCCCATAGAGTCGAGGAATTTTTGAATCTGGTAATAGCCACCCAAGTTTTCAATCTGACGGTGGGTGTAGCCCACAGAGAAATCAAAATAGTTGATTTCGTCAAACGGGAAACCCCAGGTCAGGCTGGTTCCGTAGCTTTTATCCGTGTAGTCAACGATGTTTGCATCAGAGGCTTCAAACTCATTGAAGAAAATACGCCCACCAAGGCTAATGCCATCCAGAGTAAAGTAAGGGTCACGATAATCCAGCGTCAGATTCTTTTGGTAATCATTGATCATCGCATTGACACCAAAACGGTTACCTGAACCGGCAAAGTTATCTTGCTGGAGACCTGCCTGAAAACTGATCCCTGACTCGGTACCGAAACCGATACCAAAATTCACACTGCCAGAGTTGGTTTCTTTAACGACATACTCGACATCTACCTGATCATCAGTACCCGGTACCCGGGAAGTCCGAACATCCACGGTTTCGAAAAAGCCCAGACGGTTCAAACGATCTTTACTGGTCTCAACCGATTTAGAATTCAGCCAAGAGCCTTCCATCTGTCGCATTTCGCGGCGCAGCACTTCGTCTTTGGTAATTTGGTTACCAGAGAATTTGATGTTGCGAACATAGATACGTTTACCCGGATCAACGTTGACGTTTAGGGCAACCGTTTTGGCTTCATCATCAAATTCAGGAATGGTGGAAACCTGAGGATAGGCATAACCTTGCTCACCGAGCTTACGTTTAATTTCATCTTCCAACCGAGTCACTTTCTGGCCGCTATAAGTCTCACCGTCTTCGAAAGGAACCAAAGCCGCAAAGCCTACCGTTTCTTTACCCCCACGGAAGCTAACATCTGCAACGGTATACGGTTCGCCTTCATTGATATTCAGCGTGATGTAAACACCTTTTTTATCAGGAGAAATAGAAACACTGGCTGACTCGACGCGAAATTTCAGGTAACCACGATTGAGGTAAAAAGAGCGGAGATTTTCCAAGTCTCCCGCCAGAGCCTGCTTCTGATACTGCTCGTTTGCCAGAAAGTTCCACCACGGCACATCCGCTCGGAGCTTGAAATTGTTTTTTAGTTCTTCATCGGAAAAAACTACATTCCCAATAAAGTTAATCTGTTGGATCTTGGCAGAAACACCTTCAGTGAAAACGAATTTCACATCTGCACGATTGCGCGGAAGAGGAGTGATAACCGTATCAACTACAGCATTGTATTTACCTACGCTGTAGTAGAAATCTTCCAGACCTTTTTCGATGTTAGAGAGCTTGGTTCGATCCAATGACTCACCAACCCTCAGACCAGAAGCCGAAAGATTCTCTTCCAACTGTTCTTCTTTAATGGCTTTGTTACCAGAGAAAGAAACGCTGGCAATCGTTGGACGCTCGATGACTTTAACCAGTAGATCATCACCATTACGAAAGACACGTACATTTTCGAAGCTGCCTGTTGAGAATAGGGACTTAATGATCCCGGAAACATCGCCTACGTCGATGTTATCGCCAACCCGCACTGGCATTGAGAGTAATGCAGCACCGAGACTGACGCGTTGAAGCCCCTCAAAACGAATATCTTCCACCACGAACTCATCGGCCGTAACAGAACTTGAGAATAGAAGAGAGGCTAATAGAAGTTTTTTCATCGCCATTGCTTGCTCTGACATTTCCTTGCTAAACGCTGAATGTTTATAGTCGGGCGAAATCGTTAAATATCGCTACAGCCATCAAAGTCATAATAATTGCTGTACCTACCCGATATCCCATATCCTGCACTCGTTCAGAGACGGGGCGACGTGTCACGGCTTCAATACCAAAAAACAACAGGTGTCCGCCATCAAGAACCGGTAACGGTAACAGGTTAATAATGCCTAAATTAACGCTGATTAGTGCGAGAAAGCCGAGAAAGTATACCAGACCGAAGTCTGCGGTCATCCCTGCACCTTTTGCAATTGAGATAGGTCCACTCAAATTCTTTACTGCCACGTCACCTGTGAACAGTTTTTTGATCATACCTGCGGTGAGCGACACCACCTGCCAGGTTTTATCCAAGGCCGCCGGAATGGCATCCAAAGGGCCATATTGAAGCGTCAATTGATGCGACTCAGGCCAAGGCTCTACCTCTGGGGCAAAGCCTGCATAGCCTGTTGCCTTTCCATCCTGCACATTGGCATCTGGCGTTAAGATTAAAGATACTGCTGTACCATCACGTTCAACAACCAAGGGTAAAGCCTGTTCAGGGTTCGCACGAATGGTCTCAACCACTTCGGTCCAGTCGGTTACCGCGCTACCCCCAAGAGACACCAATTCATCGTTGACGAGAAGCCCCGCTTTTTCAGCAGCGCTGCCTTCAACCACATTCGCAATCACGTTTGTGATTTCTGGGCGGTAAGGTGTCATTCCAAGAGTGCGCAGCGCTGACTGTGATTCAGGGTCAAAAGACCAGGTTGTCAAATCCAGATTTTTCTCAACTGCGTATGCTGCATTTTCATCTGGTTTGACTGCCACTGTCATGTCACTGTCACCAATATGAGCGATCAACTGGAAATTAACTGATTCCCAATCTGGCGTTTTGATACCAGAGATCCCAGTTAGTTCCATTCCCGGCTCTAAGCCGGCTTGGGCGGCAATAGATTGGGGAGCAACATCACCAATAATCGGTTTTACCGCTGGTACACCAATGAGCATCACCAACCAATACGCCACAATTGCAAACAGGAAGTTAGCCACTGGGCCTGCAGCAACAATCGCACTACGCTGCCAAAGCGGGCGGTTATTGAATGCTTGCTCTTTCTGGGATTCAGGAACGTCGTCTACACGCTCATCAAGCATTTTGACGTAGCCACCCAATGGGATCATCGCTAATGTATATTCAGTGCCATCTTTGCCCACTTTTTTCCAAATAGACTTACCAAAGCCAATCGAAAAGCGCTCAACTTTCACACCACATTTACGCGCGACCCAAAAATGGCCGTACTCATGTACTGCAATCAAAATACCAAGAGCAATGAGGAAAAATAGCAAGTTCCAAAGAATGGCGCTCATTGTGTTAACTCCATGATCCTTTTCTGAGCAATGACACGTGCTCTGTCATCTACTTCTAAGAGGCTTTGAATGCAAGAAGGTTCCGACAGCTCGGCCTGTTGTAGCACAGCATCATTTACCTCAGCAATCTGCATAAATCCGATTTGCCCCTGCAAGAAAGCATCAACACCCACTTCATTAGCCGCATTTAATGTGGTGGTGGCGGCTTGTCCCACGTAACAAGCGTCAATGGCCAACTTCAGACACGGATAACGTTTGAAATCAGGTTTAAGGAAAGTGAATTCACCCACTTCGCTGAAATCCAAAGGCTTCACACCCGCCTCAATACGGTCAGGATAAGCCATTGCGTAAGCGATAGGTGTACACATGTCAGGCAAACCCATTTGCGCCAGCACTGAGCCATCTCGGTATTGCACCATTGAATGAATCACTGACTGGGGATGGATAATAACATCCAACTGCTCACGACCGGCGTTAAACAACCAACGCGCCTCAATGTATTCAAGACCTTTGTTCATCATGGTGGCGGAGTCGACGGAGATTTTAGGCCCCATCGACCAGTTCGGATGCGCAATTGCCTGAGCAGGTGTCACACGCTCTAGAAGTTCCAAGTCTGTGCAACGGAATGGACCACCAGAGCCTGTAAGAAGGATTTTACTGACGCCTTCTGCTCCCAGATTACATATACCTGGGCTGGACTGAATGCTTGCAGGAAGACACTGAAAAATCGCATTGTGTTCACTGTCGACTGGCAGAAGTTCAGCACTATATTGGTGAACCGCATCGATAAAGAACTGCCCGGACATCACCAGTGCTTCTTTATTTGCCAATAAAACGCGCTTTCCAGCTTTCACGGCCGCCATAGTTGGAATGAGACCCGCAGCGCCGACAACTGCTGCCATTACCGTATCAACGTCAGTGTGATCAGAAATCGCAGAGAGACCCTCAATGCCGCTAAGCACTTCTGTTGGACAGCCTTGATTTTTCAGAGCCAGACGCAAACTTACGGCAGCTTCAGCATTTGCCATAGCGGCGAACTTTGGACGCCACTTGAGGCACAAAAGAAGCATCTCATTGACGTTGGCATTCGCTGCGAGTGCGAATACCTCGTAGGCGTGAGGATTCTTTTCAATCACAGAGAGTGTGCTGGTACCAATCGAACCGGTTGCACCAAGAATCGTTATCTTACGCATAGGAAACTCTAATTTTTATTCCACGTAGCCTTAATACAACTCACCGGCGAAACGCCGGTGAGTTTGTTACGCAAGCCAGAAATACAATACGGTGAATACTGGGAATGCGGCCGTCAGGCTATCTATTCTATCTAGTATACCGCCATGTCCAGGCAAAATGCTGCCACTGTCTTTCACACCCGCGACACGCTTAAACATGCTTTCCGCCAGGTCGCCCAAAACTGAGGCGAAGGAAGTGATCAAAGCAACAAGACCTAACATAGCAAGAGAGGAGAAAGGAATAGAGAAATACTGGGCAGCGGTCAAGGTTACAGCAACTGCTGCGATCAATCCGCCAATCAGACCTTCAACCGTTTTATTCGGGCTCACCGAAGGTGCCATTTTGCGCTTACCGAAGGTCTTACCTGCAAAATACGCACCGGTATCAGCAGACCAAACCAACAAACAAACCAAAAGCACCATCTTAGCGCCAAGGTAAGGGGAAACATCGAAGTGATAGGCACGCAGAAGAATAACGCTCCAAAGGAACGGGAGCAGCGTCAGTACGCCAAACCCTTGCTGTACCGCGTTGCTCTCGCCCCACCAACCTGTTCCTCTTGGATAGCGCAGCACCATCACAGTGGCTGCCAGCCACCACAATGCACCAGCAATCGCCAACACACTGCCACTTGTGGCGGTGAGTTGAAAGCCATCTTGAGTCACAGGTAACGCAAACAGTGAACCGACAAGAATGATTGCAGGGAAAACAAATGCGCTAAAACGGGACGAGGCAGCCACAAACTTGGTCCACTCCCAGTGGCCAAGTAAAGTGACGCCTGCCACAGCAATCACGAAAAGTTGTAACGGCAAAAAGAAAATACCGGCGATAACAAGCGGTGCCAGTACCAGTGCCGTTAAGACACGTTGTTTCAGCAAACGAAACCCTCTATTTTTCTACTTGTAACATGGCCTTGATCTGCTCACCGGTACACCCAAATCGGCGTTCGCGGTTGATAAACCAAGCAATAGCATCGGTGAGACTTGTCTCGTCGAAATCAGGCCAGAATTGTTCGGTGAAATACAACTCCGCATAGGCCGCTTGCCACAGCATAAAGTTGCTAATGCGGCATTCGCCGCTGGTGCGTATCATCAAATCTACGTCTGGCAGACCAGAACAAGACAGGTGCACCTGAAGATCACCTTCAGTGAGTTGCTCTGCAGGAATTTCGCCACGCTCTACCTGAGCAGCAAGCTTTTTAACAGCCTGCATAATATCCCACTGACCGCCATAGTTGGCAGCCACGTTCAATACCAATCCGGTATTGTTAGCCGTTAAAGCTTCCGCTGCGGCAATTTTATCTTGTAACGACTGGCTAAAGCGCGTGGTATCACCAATTACCTTGAGCTTTACGCCATTTTTGTGAAGACGTTTCACTTCACGTCCCAGCACAGTGACAAAAAGCTCCATCAACAGGCTGACTTCTTCCTCTGGACGACGCCAGTTTTCACTACTGAATGCAAACAGGGTCAAAACCTGAATACCAAGACGATTAGCAGCTGAAACAGTTTTTCGAACGGCGTCAACACCGGCTTTGTGGCCAAACATACGCGCTTTGCCACGCGCTTTGGCCCAACGACCATTTCCGTCCATGATGACGGCGATGTGTTTGGGAAGTAGGCTGGGATCGATTTCTTGATGGAAAGATTGGGAGCTCATCATTATCCTTCGCAAATAAAAAGCGCTGTACTGCTAGCACAGCGCTTCGGCAATGGAATCAGAGTGTAGCCGGAATTAAACTTCCATCAACTCTTTTTCTTTGGCTTCAAGAATTGTGTCAATTTCTTTAACAGCCGCATCAGTCAGTTTCTGGATGTCGTCCTGACCACGACGTTCTTCGTCTTCAGAAATTTCTTTTTCTTTCAGCAAGCCTTTCAGATCGCTGTTCGCATCACGACGGATGTTGCGCACTGCAACACGACCACCTTCAGCTTCACCACGAACAATCTTAACCAGATCGCGACGGCGCTCTTCGGTCAGTGGCGGTAATGGGACGCGAATAACGGTACCTGCAGACATTGGGTTCAAACCCAGATCTGAAGTCATGATCGCCTTTTCGATAGCTTGGGTAACAGACTTATCGAAAACAGTGATAGCCAGAGTACGCGCATCTTCAGCAACAATTGAAGCCAATTGCTTCAGTGGAGTTGCAGAGCCGTAGTAATCTACAGACAGGCCATCAAGCAGTGCTGGATGCGCACGACCAGTGCGAATTTTAGATAGAGTGTTCTTCAGCGCTTCAACGCTTTTCTGCATGCGCTCTTTCGCATCTGCGTTAATTTCATTGATCACGAGAATATCCTTGAAGATTCTTTTTTCTAACGATGGAGATTATGCCACTAAAATTGATTAACCGTTATCAATTAGTGTGCCTTCTTGCTCACCCATCACAACTCGACGCAGTGCGCCAGGCTTATTCATGTTGAAAACACGAATAGGCATCTTGTGATCGCGAGCCAGAGTGAAGGCAGCCAAATCCATCACTTTCAATTCTTTTTCCAGCACGTCTTGGTAAACCAAGTGGCTGTATAGTTCTGCATCCGGGTTTTTAGCTGGGTCGTCAGTGTAAACGCCATCTACTTTGGTTGCTTTAATCACAACGTCAGATTCGATTTCAATGCCACGCAGACACGCTGCTGAATCTGTGGTGAAGAATGGGTTACCAGTACCTGCAGAGAAAATCACCACACGGCCGTTGCGCAGTTGACTGATAGCTTCCGCCCAGTTGTAGCTGTCACACACACCGTTCAGAGGGATAGCAGACATCACCCGCGCGTTCACATAGGCACGGTGCAGTGCATCGCGCATAGCCAGACCGTTCATCACAGTAGCCAACATACCCATGTGGTCGCCCACAACCCGGTTCATACCCGCTTCTGCAAGGCCTGCACCACGGAACAGGTTACCACCACCGATAACCAAGCCAACTTGTACTCCAAGTTCAACCAGTTCTTTGATTTCTTGTGCCATGCGGTCAAGCACAGCCGGATCAATACCGAAGCCTTCTTTACCTTGCAGCGCTTCGCCACTCAATTTAAGCAAAATTCGTTGATAAGCTGGTTTTGGGTTTGTAGTCATTCTCACTACCTTTAGGCACTAACTTCTACGGATGGGATTGTGAAAAGACCGCAGGGTTCTGCGGTCTTTTGGGTCTCAAAGAGGTATTAACCTTTCTGAGCGGCTGCAACTTCTTCTGCGAAGCTCATGCCAGCAGCTTTCTCGATACCTTCACCCACTTCTAGGCGGATGAAAGTAGAAACAGAAGCGCCTTTCTCTTTCAGGATGTCACCTACAGATTTCTTAGGTTCCATGATGAAAGGTTGACCAGTCAGAGAAACTTCGCCGGTGAACTTCTTCATGCGGCCTTCAACCATTTTCTCTGCGATTTCTTTTGGCTTGCCTTCGTTCATCGCGATTTCTACTTGAACTTCGCGCTCTTTAGCAACTACGTCAGCTGGTACATCGTCAGGAGTTACGTACTCTGGACGTGATGCAGCAACGTGCATTGCAATGTGCTTCAGAGTTTCTGCGTCGCCTTCACCAGCAACAACAACACCGATGCGCTCACCGTGACGGTAAGAAGCCATCGCTGAACCTTCAACGTAAGCTACGCGACGGATAGAGATGTTTTCACCGATTTTAGCAACCAGCGCTACGCGATCGTCTTCGAACTTCGCTTGCAGCTCTTCTACAGTTGCTTTAGTTGCCGCTGCTTCATCAGCAACTGCGTTTGCAAAAGCAGCAAAGTTGCCGTCTTTAGCAACGAAGTCAGTCTGGCAGTTAACTTCAACCAGAGCAGAAACACCATCAACTTCTTTGATGATGATTGCGCCTTCAGCAGCTACGTTACCTGCTTTCTTAGCAGCTTTAGCAGCGCCTGACTTACGCATGTTTTCAATCGCCAGCTCGATGTCGCCGTTAGTTTCTACCAGCGCTTTTTTACATTCCATCATGCCTGCGCCAGTACGTTCGCGCAGTTCTTTTACCAGGGCAGCGGTAACAGCCATTGTTCATTCCTCGATTCGAAACTATTTGGGTAAAAATCAGGGGCCCATAGTTGGCCCCTGCTAACCTACTTAGCTTACAGTGCTGTCTGTGACAGTCTGATGGCTAAGAACGCTCACAAGGAGCAAGTATCTTATTCAGCGACTTCAACCAGCTCGTCTTCTGCTTGAGCTACGATGTCCTGGCTACGGCCTTCAGTGTATGACTGAGCTGCAGCGTTCAGGTACAGTTGAACTGCGCGAATCGCGTCGTCGTTACCTGGGATAACGAAGTCAACGCCGTCTGGGTCAGAGTTGGTATCAACTACCGCGTACACTGGGATACCCAGGTTGTTTGCTTCTTTAATCGCAATGTGCTCGTGATCAGCGTCGATCACGAACAGTGCGTCTGGCAGACCGCCCATGTTTTTGATACCGCCCAGAGACTTCTCAAGTTTCTCCATTTCACGGGTGCGCATCAGAGCTTCTTTCTTAGTCAGCTTCTCGAAAGTACCGTCAGTTGACTGTGTTTCCAGATCTTTCAGACGTTTGATTGACTGGCGAACAGTTTTCCAGTTAGTCAGCATACCGCCCAACCAACGGTTGTTCACGTAGTACTGATCACAGCTTTCTGCTGCTGCTTTAACAGATTCGCTAGCGGCACGCTTAGTACCAACGAACAGTACTTTACCCTTACGCTCACCAACTTTGGTCAGCTCAGCCAGTACGTCGTTGAACATTGGTACAGTTTTTTCTAGGTTGATGATGTGAACCTTGTTACGTGCACCGAAGATGAACGGCTTCATCTTAGGGTTCCAGTAACGAGTCTGGTGACCGAAGTGAACACCAGCTTTCAGCATGTCGCGCATTGAAACAGTAGCCATTTTAATTCCTCTTGGGGTTAGGCCTCCACATATCCCATACATCCGACCCTCAAAGGGCACCCCGGAGCATGTGCCGATATGTGTGTGTGTTAAAAAATAAGTGTTTGTCGAAACCACCTAAAAAGAACCGGGAGACCCGATTAACCATTAAGGCGTATTTCGGCGCGCTTTATACCATAAAACGTGCCTGTGAATCCAGTATAAAAAAGTCAGTGAGTCACCAAGTGAGGTTCCCACATGGCGATGCGATTGATAATATGTAGTAATAGCAGTCAATTCCTCCCTTGCTATGAGGGAGCCAACTGAGAGAAAGCAATGAGCGCCACTATTAAATCGGCTGAAGAAATCGAAAAAATGCGTGAGGCCGGTCGCCTTGCGGCAGAAGTGCTTGAGATGATCGAACCGCACGTGAAAGCAGGTGTGACGACTGAAGAGCTGGATGATATTTGCCACAAGTACATCACGGAGACACAGCAAGCGATCCCTGCACCGCTCAACTACCATGGCTTTCCAAAGTCAATCTGCACATCAATTAACCACGTTGTTTGTCATGGCATCCCGAACAAGACTGACGTGTTGAAAGATGGCGATGTCATCAATATCGACATCACTGTTATTAAAGACGGCTATCACGGTGACACCTCTAAAATGTTCATGGTGGGTGAAGTGTCTGCGGAAGACAAAGCACTGTGTCACGTTGCACAGGAAAGCCTTTACCAAGCACTCAAGAAAGTTAAACCAGGTGCACGCATCGGCGATATTGGTACTGAGATCCAGAAATTCATCAAAAACCGTCCGCGCCGCTACTCAATCGTAAAAGACTACTGCGGCCACGGCATTGGTGCTGAGTTCCATGAAGAGCCACAAGTGGTGCACTACAAAAACAGTGACCGTACCGTAATAAAAGCAGGTATGTGCTTTACCATCGAACCAATGATCAATGCGGGTAAATTCGGCACGCTATTGGATGATGACGACGGCTGGACGGTATATACCGTTGATGGCAAGAAATCGGCGCAATGGGAACACACCATTTTGGTGACAGATAGCGGTTGTGAAATCCTGACTCTGCGCAGTGAGGAAAAACTGCCTCGCATTTTGAACAACGCATAATTTGAAAAACAGGAGTCGGCCAATGTGCCGACTTTTTTTATCAAGGAAGATAATGAACGACGTTTTGCTCTCACCCAGCGAACTGACTGCCGAGCAGCTCAATCTCACCGAGCTCAAAAATCAGCTCGCACTGTTTGCCGACCAACAGAAGACAGCGTTTCTAGGCCGAGCATCTGTGACAGATTTGGTATACCAGCGTTCTGATTACATTGATGCCGTACTCGAAAGGCTGTGGCAACATTTTGAATTCCACCATCATCCCAACCTGTCACTGATCGCGGTTGGCGGTTACGGACGCAGAGAGCTTCACCCTCTTTCTGATATCGACCTTTTGATTCTCTCTGAAAACGGCATAGATAAAAGTTATCAAACACGCCTTAGTGAATTCGTCACGCTTTTGTGGGATTTAAAACTGGAAGTCGGCCATTCCGTGCGCACTCTCGCTGAGTGCATGGATGTCGGCCTAGACGATTTGACCGTCGCCACCAACTTGCAGGAATCCAGATTGCTGTGCGGCAGTGAAAGAATCTTCCACGAATTGAAAAACCGTATTCACTCTGAGCAGTTTTGGCCCAGTGAAAGGTTCTTCAAAGCCAAAGTCAAAGAGCAAAAAGAGCGTCATGCCCGATACCATGACACGGCCTACAACCTGGAGCCAGACATCAAATCCAGCCCGGGCGGTCTCCGTGATATTCATACCCTGAGCTGGATTGCGCGCCGTCATTTCGGTGCCACCAGCCTTCGAGAAATGAGCAAATACGGCTTTCTGACTGACGCTGAATTCCGCGAGTTAGATGAATGCCAGACGATGCTGTGGCGCATCCGTTTTGCCCTGCACCTTGAACTTCGTCGTTATGACAACCGCCTCACCTTCGCCCATCAACCTTCTGTTGCTGAAACTCTCGGTTACCAAGGCGAAGGAAACCGTGGCATAGAGCTCATGATGAAAGACTTCTACCGCACACTGGGAAGAGTTTCTGAACTCAACAAAATGCTGATCCGTCTGTTTGCACAGGCAATTGAAAACGAGCCCGACAGTAAAACCATTGAAGTGCTGAGCGATGACTTCCAACGTCATGGCCGTCAGATTGAAGCGCGCAAGCCTGCGTTGTTCCAGGCACGTCCTGACACCATCATTGATATGTTCCTACACATTGCCAATGACAAGTCGATTGAATCTATCTCAGCACCGACACTCAGACAGCTTCGCACCGCTCGCCGTCGTTTGAACCGTTTTCTGTGCGACGTGCCAGAAGCGAAAGAGAAGTTCATTTCGCTGACCCGGCACCCAAATGCGCTACACAAAGCCTTTCCCTTGATGCACAAACACGGCGTGTTATCTGCGTATTTACCACAATGGAGTCAGATTGTCGGCCAAATGCAATTTGACCTCTTTCACGCATACACCGTGGACGAACACACTATCCGTCTGCTCAAGCACATCAATGGCTATAGCTACGAGGAAAACCGCGAGAAACATCCTATATGTTGCGACGTATACCCTCGCCTCGCCAAGCCTGAGCTTTTGCTGCTCGCAGCGATTTTCCATGACATCGGTAAAGGCCGCGGTGGCGACCACTCAGAGATTGGTGCAGGAGAAGCATATACTTTCTGTATTGACCACGGATTCTCTCGTCCAGAGGCGAACCTTGTCAGCTGGCTGGTCGGTAACCACCTCCTGATGTCTGTCACCGCTCAACGCCGTGATATTTATGATCCGGAAGTTATCACCGAATTTGCGCAAAAGGTACGTGATGAAGAGCGTCTCGACTACCTGATTTGTCTGACGGTGGCCGACATCAACGCCACCAACCCAGAGCTTTGGAATAGTTGGAAGCGCACTCTTTTGGCGGAGCTTTACTACTCCACCCAGAAAGCGCTGCGCCGCGGATTGGAAAATCCGCCAGACATCCGTGAACGCATTCGTCACAACCAACATCTCGCATCGGCGCTACTGCGGAAAAACGGACACACGCCACGCGAAATTGAACTGCTTTGGCAACGTTTTAAAGCAGATTACTTCTTGCGCCATACCCACAAACAAATTGCCTGGCACAGCGAGCATATCCTCAGCCACGAAGGTGATGAACCTTTAGTGCTGGTGAGCAAAAATGCCACCCGCGGCGGTACAGAGATTTTCGTTTATAGCAAGGACAGACCAAGCCTGTTTGCCCGAGTGGTGGCCGCACTTGATAAGAAAAACCTCAGCGTTCACGATGCGCAGATCATGACCAGTAAAGATGGTTTTGCGCTGGATACGTTCATGGTGCTGGACTCACACAACGAAGCAATACAATCCGATCGCCATGAAAAAATCCGCGAAGGTGTCACACTGGCGCTCATTCAGGACGGGCCGATTACCATTCCGGTCAAACGTGCTTCACGTAAGCTGATGGCCTTTAATGTGAAAACACAGGTCTCTTTCCTTCCAACCCGCACAGGACGTCGCACATTACTTGAGTTGGTCGCGCTGGATACTCCAGGATTATTGGCACGGGTGGGAGCGGTATTTGCCCGCGAAGGCGTTTCCTTGCAGGCTGCAAAAATCACCACCATTGGTGAACGTGCTGAAGACTTTTTCATTGTCACTGACGGTGAACGACAGGCCTTATCAGATGAAGTCCAGAAAACGCTCAGAGAGGCATTATTTGATGCCTTAAATGACGCGAGTTAATGGAATAAAAAACTAGAGAATTTCGCTCAGTCAGCATGTTGGGCGATCTTGACCACAAGTCTCAGACATTGATCATATCGGTAGTTGGGGCTAGAGAAAGGATGCTGCTAAAGTGAGCAGTAAGTGATTGAAACTGTAGTCTGATCTGACGAAATAGAGGGGTAGTTTATGTATCAGAACCTGCAAAACATCGGTATCGAAAATCCAGAGAACATCGAACGTTACACCCTGCGTCAGGAAGCTAATTCAGACACGCTGAAGATTTACTTTCACAAAGCTAAAGGTGAATTGTTTGCTAAAAGTGTGAAGTTCAAATACCCACGCCAACGTAAGAATGTCGTCGTCGACAGTGGTAGCGGTCGCTTCCGCGAAGTCACAGAGATCAACCGCAGCTTGTCATTGGTGGTGGATGAGCTGGATAAGATTGTGCGTCAGGAACAATCCGAGCAAGACACCAAGAAGAAGATCCTTCGTGACCTTCGCCATCTGGAAAAAGTGGTTGCCAGCAAGATCGCAGAGATCGAAGCCGATCTGGAAAAATTGTAACAAGAAGGTCCTAGGATCTAGACTCCCAGGGGCTGTTGACCTTTGGTGGTGATTTTTGCAGCAGTTTGTGGGGATTTTATGCAAGGCAGAGGCTTCGATGTGTAGCTAGCCTACATGAGAAGCCGATAACGCAGCAGAAATCCCCCACAAACGCTGCCCGAAGGGCTCTGCTCTAATCGTTTTACGCTTTGTTGAGGTGTACTTGCTTAGAATGACTAGGCGGCACACACCTCGCCGCGCCTAAAACGCTTATAGCTAGAACAAAATTTAACCACCAAAGGTCAACAGCCCCTAGGACCTTCTCTTCCTCAGAGCGCTTTGCCCCACCCCAGTCCTTCCAACACCCGTCGCCAGACATCATCAACCTTGGCATCAACAACAACATTCTCACCCGTCACAGGATGCTCAAACTCAGAGTGTGAGGCATGAAGCAACAGTTGGTGGCATTCAAATTCCCGACGAAACAGGCGATTGTGTCTACCATCACCATGATTTACATCGCCCACGATATGATGGCTCAGATGGTGCATATGACGACGAAGCTGATGCTTACGTCCAGTATGTGGTTTCATTTCCACCAGCGTGTAACGGCAGCTTTGGTAGCGACCCACAGGGATAGGTAACTCCGCATGCGCAATCGGTCGGTACTCAGTGACAGCCTCTTTGGCTTCAGGCTCAGCCGTCGCGTATTTATCTGCCACCTTATCCAGTTCTTCTTTTAGAGGATAATCCAGAATAGCGCCTTCTTTGATCCAGCCGCGAACGACCGCATGGTAGGTTTTGTGAATGTCGCGCCCAGCAAATTTTGGCATCATCTGTGAGGCCATTTCGGACGACAGCGCGAAAAGCAAAACACCAGAGGTTGGGCGGTCCAACCGGTGAAGTGGAAAAACATGCTGACCAATCTGGTCTCGTAACGTTTGCATGACAAAGAGGGTTTCGCCTTTGTCGAGCCAGGAGCGGTGTACCAACATACCTGAAGGCTTGTTAACGGCAATCAGCCACTCATCACGGTAAATAATTTCTAGTTCAGTTTGCATATTAAAAGCGGTTATTGCGGTGTAAACAGGGCATCAAGGTCCAGCGAAACACGGGTAATGTCAGCGTACCCTCCCTGACCGCGCATTGCTTCTTCCACATAAGGAGCAATAGAAAATGACTCAGGCAAAGGCTGTCCGTGTTGCAACAGGAACGCCATTTTCGGGATAAAAATCCATTGAAGCCATTCGGCACAACTTAAGGTATCAACCGCGAAAGGTTCGACGCTTGAAAGAGCCTCGCTCGAGGGTGGCTCACTTTGCCAGTGACCATGCTCTTCAAGCGTGTCTTTGAGTGCCAACAGCAAGGTACCGACTTTTTCGTGTTTGCTCATAGAAATTGCTCTCTTTTAACCGCTTTTGCGTCCAATGGGTTGAAATATCAAACTGGCGCAAGCATATCACTAATCAACGCTAAACGATCTGAAATCCGCACTCCCATCGTTCAGCAGTATTCAGTGAAAAGCGCTGTTACGAATCCTTCGCCGCCAACAGGCGCGAGAATGGTACACTCACCGCTGTTTCACTCATCGCCAATGAAGGCAACACAAATTAGAAGTCATCATGGAAAATACGCTTTCTCTTAACGCCATATTGAGTCAGGCAAACTGCGAATTTCTGGTATTCGATCTCAGCCGACGCGTCACGCCAATCAGCAACAAAGACTTTGTGGCGATTGAAGAAAACCGCATGCCCTATCCTTTTCCTGCACAGCAACATGCGCAAATCGGCATCGCTTTCTGGCAGCCAAATCAAGCTCCCTGGATTTGGTTTTTAAAAATGCCTTTGGATGAGCGTGGCCTTCTCAACCAGGCAGCACTTGGCGATTTCATCCAATATGTGGCGCAAGCCATGGGCGCAACGCTAGATAAAACACCGACGGAAGAAGAGCAGGAAAAGCTTGCTGCCAATCCGTATACCTTTAATCCGCAGGATGATAAGAAAGCCATATTCCATGCATTCCTGACCGCAAAGCTGAACCAGCCGGCCAGCCAGTTTTATGACCATGCGCAACATTACACCTCCGGTGAACTTGGCTGGGAAGAGTGGCAAGGAGTAGGGCTTCAAGGAATTGCCGATCTGTGCACGCGTATGAACAAGCACAACAACCTTACCCGTTTGCGTAAAGCCCTCTCAAACATGCCGCAGCCACCCAAATATGCATTACTGGGCTGTCTCGAGCATTGCGATATTCCGGACTCACTGGCCAATCGCCTTGAAGAAGAGATTCAGGTCATGCTGTCTGGTGGAGAAACCGACCTGTTCCTTCTCACTGCTCATGTTCGGGCACTGGCTGGTGCGAAACCGGACGTCGTGCATCGTATCGTTAAAAGTATGTTGGGAACCGAAGAGCTTCGTCATCGCGAGATGTTGATTGCGATTGCAGGGCGCTGCTGGCAGGCATTATCAAATGAATCGTTGTTAGACGCCTTTCTTATCGCCGTTGCTGATCAGAAAGATCAGGCCTTCTTTCAACAGATGGTGGCAGACTTAGTAATGATCCCAGCGCTCCGCCCGCAAGTCTTGGGGCTGTTACATGGCTCTGCCTCTCCAGATTTGCTTGATGCAGTGAAGCAACTTCAGCAATCCGTGAAGGCATAAAAATGACAGCAAATCTGTTTTGGATACTACTTATCGCTATCGTTGCCAGCTTGTTCTGGCAACAACGGCGGCAGAGTGAACTGGCAAAAAACTATATCGCCCGTCGATGCCAGCAAACCAATGTACAGTTGATTTCAATTGCACGGGGCAGTCATTTCTTTGGTTGGCCAAAAGGCCCATTGGATATTCAAACCCGCTACTACTTCGAGTTTTCAGTGAATGGTTTGGATTGCTATCAGGGCTATGCCGTGATGAAAGGGATGCGAATCAAAGAGATTTATATGCCGGCGTATCCGGTGTTGGAGGAGTAATACCAATCGTAGTAAATATCTGCTCATCTTAGCTTGTTAAAATGCTCGATAACTGCGCTATTTCTGATCATCTACCTATTGTGATTGGTATAATCTTTTTCGTTTTCCAAACACACAAAAAAGAACGGGCGCGACTTTCGTCGCGCCCTTAAGGTCTTACTTGCAGCTATCCGGCTACGAAATTTGCTCCCTGCATCAATCCTTGATCAGTAGCTGATTCCTTCAGCGTTATCCTTATCTCTCCTTCCTGGAGGTGTCCTTCGGTCTTACCTTGACCCATCGAGCTTTCCCAGTCTCGACTCTCATCCTCATCCTGAGGGTATCCTTTACTTCGTCCTGAAGTGATTCCTTAAGCCCCCAATCCTGGGTTGTCCTAAGTGTCTTCCTGACCAGTAAACTTCCTGTCTACTGTACGGTTCCTTCCGTGTCCCTAATCCGCTTTCCTTGCTGGTAATACAATCCTTGCATCACCTGCTCTTCCTGAGCTGCCAAGTTCCGTGGCGTTAGTTCCTGTTCCGTGTGTCAGTATCCTTCCGACACCGCAAAGATTACGCGAACCAATTTCCAAAACAACCAACTCCAAGGTGATTAAACTCACACTTTTATACAGAGTTAGATACGATATGCCTATCCATTTGTTTTTAAAAGAATTAAAAAATTGAACTTTCTGGGAATCTTACTTTAAAGCAGCGCATTCCCACGCTCTTGTAAGAGATCTCTCACAAGCTTGTAAGTCATTGCCACGGAATAAACATACTGTTCTGTAAATCAGAAATGATAAAGATCAGTATATATCTCTAGATTGTTATCAAGATGTAGTCAAAGTAACGAGCGATAGGAAAAAGAGAAGAAGATCCTGAGGTATAAACACGATGAGATTTGCTCGTCTAGTACGCTTTAGAAACACACAAAAAAAGAGCGGGCGCGACTTTCGTCGCGCCCTTAAGGTCTTACTTGCAGCTATCCGGCTACGAAATTTGCTCCCTGCATCAATCCTTGATCAGTAGCTGATTCCTTCAGCGTTATCCTTATCTCTCCTTCCTGGAGGTGTCCTTCGGTCTTACCTTGACCCATCGAGCTTTCCCAGTCTCGACTCTCATCCTCATCCTGAGGGTGTCCTATACTTCGTCCTGAAGTGATTCCTTAAGCCCCCAATTCTGGGTTGTCCTAAGTATCTTCCTGACCAGTAAACTTCCTGTCTACTGTACGGTTCCTTCCGTGTCCCTAATCCGCTTTCCTTGCTGGTAATACAATCCTTGCATTACCTGCTCTTCCTGAGCTGCCAAGTTCCGTGGCGTTAGTTCCTGCTCCGTGTGTCAGTATCCTTCCGACACCGCAAAGATTACGCGAACCAATTTCCTAAGCAACCCACCCAAGTCGGACTGCAGTCACAAATTTAGCCTCCTAGCAAAGCATCAAAATTAACTCATTGTTTTTAATTGATTTGATAAAAAGTAAAAAGACATCTCCTTGTGAGAAAATAGGATAATCCCACTGATTTGTAAGAGATCTCTCACAAGCGATTGAGACAGGTTTAAACACGAGCCTCTATACTTTCGAAACATAACTTAGGCTGTAGGACCCACAGAGGAAAACATTAATGGAAGTGTTTAACCACAATCTAGAAAACCTGTTTCAGCAATTAGGACTCCCTTCTGATAGCGAGGCGATTACTACCTTTATTGCTAACCATCATCTTGAAGCTGGCGAAAGCCTAACCTCTGCTGGCTTTTGGTCAGCCAGTCAAAAACAATTTCTCGAGGAAGCTAAGCTGCAGGACGCTGATTGGGTTGAGCAAATTGATACCCTCGATACCTTGTTGCGTAAGAGCTGAAGTTAAGGTATTCATTGCCCCTAGCCACGTCGTGTAAGCCACGGATTTTAAAATTAGGGAAGAGACAATGAGTACTGATTTTACCCCCTTACTTGAACAAGCCATTCAATCTTTAGTGAATGAGGGGAAAGAGCCGACCGTCGCGTTAATTAAAAGTCGGCTTGCCAGCCCGGTGCCTATGCCGCTTGTCATCAGCGCGCTTCAGCGATGGAAGAAAAGCGGCACTGTGCCAAAAGTTGAACTGGTAAAAAAGAAAGACGGCGCGGAAACCCGCATTAAAGCCTTAGAAGAAGAGGTGAAAGCGTTGACAGAACGTCTTGAAGCCCTTGAGCAACGCCTTCCTTAGATAGGTTAGAGCGGGATTACTGAAAATCCCACGATAAGTTCGAAACCAATCGACAATCGTCGCATTTGAAATGGAATACATCGTGTAATGGCGACTCAACTAACCAGTCGCCACCACATTTCGGGCATTTTCGCGCCAACTCCGATTCCGCATCCTTCCCACCAACACGGTACTGATAATAGTAGGTCGGCACTTTAGTCAGATACTCTATACGTCCGCGAATGCCCCAACCTTTTCGGAACAGCAAACCCTCCGCATCCTGCATCTCTGCGAGCGCTGCGTGTTCCGCTTTGAATGCCCCAGCCATCTGAATTTCATCACACGCTTGCCATTCGGTTTGCCACTTCACTTCCGCTTTATGGTCACCGTTAAAGGTCGCTGGGATGCGGTAAAGTGGAATTGGCAGTAAGGTTTCCCCGCAACGCAACGGTGAACAAGTATGAACGTAGGTGGTGTACATCACCTGCCAGCTACGCTCAATCTCTGGTGCGCTCTCTTCGGAATTGATATCACGCCCTAACACCTTCACTTTGGGTGACAACAGACTCGCATCTGCCAGTTGGTTCAGCTTCTGCTTAACCTGCGGGCTGCTGTATTTAGGGTTCAGGCTGTCTTTTTCCGGACAGACTGCACGGACATGGAACTGCCCCTCTCCCAACACCATTGGGAACTCACGCCCCAATACCTGACCATTGTAGCGAAGAGCATCCATTAGCCCATTTACCGCGCGGTCTACTGCAGAAATTGTTGTATCGTCGAAGCACTCAAACGTTAGCTCAACCACATACATAGATGATTATACCTCGGGCTCGAGTTGCTCAAGAAACACTTCGATATTAGGTGCCAGTACCATTCGCTCCTTGGTACCAATACGTTCCTTGATCACTTCACCGCTGACGTTACAAATAGAGATCACGTCTAGCTCATCATCTGTCGCAGCAACAAAAATGGTCGGGTTTTGCTTGAGGCGCTTTTGCATCAGAAGATGGCCCAGCATGTTCTCCTGAAGTCGCGGTAAATCTTCTTCACTCCACACCTGAATGATTTCGAGTGAATGTTCGTCAAATTTTGCCGCCATGTCTCCACAATACTGAGCCGCGTAGAACGACTTAATATCCTCATGCAGAGAAATACCAATACCTTCTTCCACATTGGAGAAGTCCGCCAGCTCTTCACGTTGAACCGGTTGCCAAATCACCACCTCGACAGTTTCCTGCACCACACAAGGCGACTCCAGGCCAAGATAGGCGTCGCTTTTTGGCTTAGAACCGTGTTTCTGGTGCCAGGCGTCCACAAAACGCTCACTGAAAGACCAAAGCGCACGAGAGACAGAGTGATTCATTAGCAAGATTCCTCAAGATTCAGTAAACTTTGCGCATTCTAATCGATCCGTGGCAAAACCGTATGAGCAAATATCAAGATGCAAAAGAACTTGCTGGCCTGACGTTGGGTCAGAAAACGGACTATCAGGAGCACTATGCCCCTGAGCTGCTGCAACCCGTACCAAGAAGCCTTAACCGCGATGACCTTGATTTAGGTGATTCGCTGCCATTTACCGGGTACGATATCTGGACGCTCTACGAACTGTCTTGGTTGAACAAAAAAGGGCTGCCACAGGTGGCAATTGGTGAAGTTCGCCTGCCAGCCACGACACCAAACCTTATTGAATCCAAGTCTTTCAAGCTTTACCTGAATAGCTTCAATCAGACCAAGTTTGAAAGCTGGCAGGAAGTGGTAGACGCGCTAGCAAAAGACTTATCAGCGTGTGCGGGTGCTGATGTGGACGTAACGCTTTCCCCTCTGGAAGAATTCACCAACACTCCAGTGATTGCTTTTGGTGGCGAAAACATTGACGAGCAAGACATCGAAATCGACAACTATGAGTTCGATTCATCACTGCTCGAAGGCGCGGCTGACGGCCCAGAGGTCACTGAAACCCTAAATAGTAATCTGCTGAAGTCTAACTGTCTTATCACCAGCCAGCCTGATTGGGGTTCTGTGCGCATTGCTTATAAAGGTAAACGCATTAACCGCGAAAAGCTGCTGCGCTACATTGTGTCGTTCCGCCGCCATAACGAGTTCCACGAGCAGTGTGTTGAACGTATCTTCAACGATCTGATGAAGTACTGCCAACCAGAACTATTGACCGTTTACGCGCGCTACACCCGTCGCGGCGGCCTAGACATCAACCCATACCGTACTAACATGGGTAAAACGCCAAGCGAAAACACCCGACTGGCACGTCAATAAAGCTTTATAAAGGCTCTGACATCAGGGCCTTTTTCTTTAGTCCGGTCTGTTGACCCAGGGAACGAAAATACTTAGCCATGCGATTCTTGTCAGCCGCACTGCTCTCCTGCACTTTGCTTTTCGCCGCCTATGCTGACGCAAGGCTTTATTCCACACCGATTCTGGCAGAGGCTGAAGCACTGCTCCCTTCTGCTCCGGAAAAAGCGCTCGAAGTGACCAAGCGATACCTGCTACAACGTCGGCTGGCAGTGTCCACCAACCGACCACACAGCAACAACGAATCAGACCGTTCCATTCGAACACCGCTGAATACGGTGCACGCCTATCTCATTACTGCCAAAGCCCATAGTGCGCTTGGCAACCATGACGCAGCTTGGGAAGCACTAGACAAAGCCAAGAGTATGGCAGAAGAAAACGCCATAAAACATGCGAAGCTTGAAATCATGCTGACGCAAGCCAATATTCTCTTTTATCTGGATGGTAAACCCGATGATGCCGCAGCCATACTGGATATCCTCCTCAGCAACATTACTGAGACAACAGGTCGGCGCCCAACAAGTACCGCTCGCCTCGATTTCGAAGCCAAGATGCTAAACGCCATCATCACTACTGAAAACGAAACAGAAACTGAGAGCCTTGCCCAGTTTGCCGATGTAGAAAAGGCGCTTGGTCGACAGCCTGATATCGAACAGAAAGTTCGTTACCAAATTGCTATCGGTAACTATTATTTGGGGATTAAATCTTATGAACTCGCCCTGTCAGATCTTCTGAGCGCTTACTGGCTTGCAAGCGAAAACGATTTATCTGCACAGATCGCCAGCGCTAGCCTTTCACTGACAAAACTATACAAACAGCAAGGCGCAATGGATAAAGCGCTGCAACACGCCAATCAGGCGGCAGAATTCTACGAACAATACGATTTAAGCCGTGGCTTGTCAGAGACTCAAACATTATTAGCTAATATCTACAGCCAACAAGGCCGTTACAACTTTGCGTTGGTGCATTACTTTAATGCCCTCGACATCGAAAACATGCTGTCACGCGCCACCAATATTGCCAACATCAATGTGTCTATTGCAAGTACGTATCTCAAGCTGCTTCGGTACGCCCAAGCTGACGAGTACGTCAACCGCGCAATCAGTGTTGCGCGCAATCACGACCTCACCCAGCCCTTAGCTCAGGCACTACTCCTAAAAGGAGAACGAGCCATGCTGGAAAACGAACCAGACATAGCAATTGATGCCTTAAAACAGGCTATGCAAAACGCCGAATCACTCAAAAACCGAGGGTTGATGCTAGAATGCCTTGCACGTTTGTCCCAAGCGTACGAGCAAAAAGGCGATTTCAAACAAGCATTACAAATTCAGCGCCGCTTTGACTTGCTCAATAAACGCAACGAAAGCCAAAAACAAGTACAGGAAGCCGAATCCTTCAAATATCGTCAACGCGTGATAGAACGCCAGCTTCAACTTGAAGACATGCAGCGGAAACAGGCTGAGGATGAAGAAATCATCGTCGAGCAGAAAAAAATCAATCTATTTCTCATTGGCAGCCTTGCTGTGATTCTGCTGATATTAGTGCTGAGACACCGCGCTGCGCGATTGCGCCAACATCAACTTGAAGACCTGCAAAAAGAGCTTTACGCCCACCCCCGAAGCGGACTGAGAAACCTGCGTATGTTGAACGACCGGCTCTCCAATTCACTGGCTAAAAGCAGCGCACATTTCGAGCAATGGTATTTAGGTGAAATGATTCATGAACCATTAAGTGACAAGCTAAGCTTTGCAATGTTCGAAGTGCCTTTCCTAAAAGTGGTGTACCTCCAACACGGCTACCATCAGGGACTGGAGTTGGAGCGTAAACTCGGCGATTACCTGCAAACGCACATTGAAAAACCAGCGCGCCTTTATCACTTCTCTGACGCTATGTTCATCTACATTGAGCCGAATGCCGAAACGCTTAATGAACCGGAGAAACTGGCAGGAAAAATTCAGTCGCTGATTGATAATTTTGTCCAGGAAAGCAGACTAAAAGACGTCGATGACCGTCTTCGTATCGGGATGGCGGATTACCCTTTCCTTCCCCGTGCATTTACGTCAATTAACGACAAAGAACTTATCGACATCCTACTGATGGCAACAAGTGCAGCGCGTCAGGCAAGTAAATTAGAACACACCAGCCACTGGGTACATCTAAGCGCCATAGACTCGGCGCCAGCTGCCTGCTTTGCTGACAATAATGTCCGCCAAGCTTGCTTGGATGGCATCAACACAGGCCTTATCAAGGTCAAAACTTCGGCACTCAGAGGAATTAACTGGCAGACGGTTCACGAATCTGATAAAAACTGACCCCGATCTATTGATAGCCCTAGCAATAAACCGTTATAGCTTACCGTTGCACACATGTAATGGTGAAATAATGGCTCCACTTGCAGACTTTTTTGCGCTGCTCTGGAGATTGGAGATGTAGTCGCGTTTTATGTCCAACTTCTCGTCAGATGACGATGTCATCCTATTTACAGAAAAGTTGCAGCATTCCCAGCTGGTTTTCCGTGATTTGGCACTTAAATCACGGCGCGAAGCGACGATCCTGAAACGTCTCATTTCACGATTAATCGCCGCCTCCCAAGTGCATGACGATCCGCTTCTCAGCGAACGACTCTCACAAATCAGACGCGAGCTTGACTCTCAGGAAGATGTCAGTAGATTGATACCGCAGCTTGCATTGGTAGAGAGAATGGTTAATAGACATAATCAGGCAACGGAACGTGCCAAAGACTCGCTGGAATGCCAATTCCAGCAAAGTGGGGAAACGCTTAAATGTCTGCCAGGCCTGCCTGCGCAATTAAAACGCGATTTGCGTACCCTGTTGACCACCCCTGCCGTAGAACAAAAAGGTAGCACCGATAAAATCGTTGCACTGCTTCAGCTATACGAACGCGCCTTAAAGCTGCTCTCTCTTCCATCTAATGGTCTCAGCGCCCGCGATCTCCTGAACATTGACCGGATCAACCAGCTTTGCAGCGAACTTCAACACCTGATCACCGAACTCGACTTTGATGGTGAAGTCGGCGATAGATTATTGGATATCAGAAGCCGCCTGCTGCTGTCGCCGGACGCCCAAACCTTGCTTGAGTTGACCCTTGAATCGGTCCAGCTTATCCTTGACGGCACACGTAACGAGCGCAAAGCCTCTCAAGCCTTCCTTTCACAGCTCAATGACGATTTGTCGATTCTACAGCGCCACAATGGCCGCTCTATCGACAACTCACAGGCCATTGCTACCCAGCGTAGTTCGCTCAATGAGGAATTGGCCGCATCAGTTGACTCTATCCACAACCATCTTCAGGAAGCGGAGTCGCTTGAAGAGCTGAGACCGAACCTGTCTCAGGTCGCCGTAAACCTTGCTTCTCTGGTTGCCCGTAACCGCGAGCTGGAAGAGCGCGAACAGCAGTTGATGGAACAGTTGCAGCACAACGAACAGAAGCTTGAGGCTCTGTATCAACAGACAATGGATTACCGTCGCCGTCTTGGCGATCAGGAGCGCAAGCTGCTGCTTGACCCGCTGACCAAAGTTTACAACCGTGCTGCCCTTGATGACCGCCTGGAACATGAATACCGCTGCTGGATTCGCTACCAGACGCCTTTCTGTCTGGCGATGATTGATATAGACCACTTCAAGAGCGTGAATGACCAATACGGTCATTTGGTCGGTGACAAAGTGCTGAAAGTGGTTGCCCGCACGGTCCACCAGTGTCTACGCGATACTGACTTTATCGCCCGCTTCGGTGGAGAGGAGTTTGTAGTACTATTGCCAGATGCGGATGAAGAAACCCGCAAAGCACTGTTGAACAATGTGCGTGAAACCGTTTCAAAACTACCATTCAAGTTCAAAGATACCCGCTTGACCATTACGGTTTCGATTGGCGCCAGCCTGTTCAAAGATAGCGACAATACCGTTGATGTGCTGGAGCGTGCTGACAATGCACTTTACAATGCTAAATACAACGGCCGCAACAAACTGGTGTGGGCTTAGTCGGTCTGCTATCAATTACCTACTCTCTTTTCTTACCCTACAGCGTTTTTATTTTTTAATACCCGAGCTGGCTAAACCGCTTTTCTGTGTGTATGGTTAATTAACACACTGATTTTTAAACCATTGAAAATAAATTCTGATAAAACGAAATGGTGTCACCTACACCCTCCCTCTAATACAGTGTGCTTTCTCTACACAGGAGGTGATTATGATCACTCATATCAGCCCAGTCGGGGCAATGGATCTTCTTTCCCAGCTTGAAGTAGACAGACTGAAAGATACTGCTAAAAGCGACCTCTACCGCCTTTACCGCAACTGTTCGTTGGCGGTGTTGAATTCTGGCAGCCACACTGACAGCTCCAAAGAGCTGCTGGAAAAATATAAATCCTTTGATATCCGCGTAATGCGCCGTGAACGTGGCGTGAAGCTTGAGCTCATAAATCCACCTGAACATGCTTTTGTGGATGGCCGCATTATCCGCGGTATCCAGGAGCATATGTTCTCAGTGTTGCGCGACATCATTCATGTCAATGTACAACTGGAACATGCCAAGGTTTTTAACCTGACCAATTCCAGCCATGTTACTAACCTGATTTTCGATATCCTTCGCAATGCAAAAACACTGGTACCGGGCAAAGATCCGAACCTAGTGGTCTGTTGGGGGGGGCACTCAATTAACCCGACCGAATATCAGTATACCCGTGAAGTGGGTCATGAGCTTGGCCTGCGCGAATTGAACATCTGCACCGGTTGTGGCCCTGGCGCAATGGAAGGACCGATGAAAGGAGCTGCAATTGGCCATGCTAAACAACGCGTCAGTGGCAGTCGTTTCCTTGGTCTGACAGAGCCATCTATCATAGCTGCTGAGCCACCCAATCCCATTGTAAATGAGTTGGTTATCCTGCCGGATATCGAAAAGCGCCTTGAGGCTTTCGTGCGCGTCGGCCATGGCATCATTATCTTCCCGGGAGGTGCCGGCACAGCAGAAGAATTATTGTACCTATTGGGTATTTTGATGCACCCAGACAACGCTGACCAACCAATGCCTGTGGTTCTCACTGGGCCAAAAGAAAGCGCAAATTACTTCCGTGTGATTGATGAATTCATCCGTGACGTGATTGGTGAAGAAGCCACCAGGTACTATGAAATTGTGATTGGTGACCCTGCCAAAGCAGCACGTATTATCAAACAGGGTATGCCTGCCGTGAAAGAGCACCGCCAGTCCACTGGTGATGCATACTCGTTCAACTGGTCACTCAAGATTGTACCTGAGTTCCAACTCCCGTTCGAGCCAACCCATGAAAACATGGCGAACCTCGATCTACACATGAACCAGCGCCCAGAGCTTCTCGCCTCAGCACTGCGTCAGGCTTTCTCCGGTATTGTGGCAGGTAACGTGAAAGAGGAAGGTATCAGGGAAATTGAGCGTAATGGCCCGTTCAAAATCAATGGTGATGCTGTATTGATGAAAAAAATGGATAAGCTCCTGCGCGGCTTTGTCGAACAGCAGCGCATGAAATTGCCTGGCTCTGAATATGTTCCCTGTTACGAGATCGTTCAGGGCTCTGATGGGCGATAGGCTTTCATTTATCTCTCAAGCAATTAGAATGGCCCCAACGGGCCATTTTTATTTGGGTAATCCATGTCAATTCATCTTGTCATCATTGATGCCATGAACCTCATCCGCCGGGTGCACGCTGCGCAGCCAGATCCGGAAGATATCGCTTCGACGATTCAAGTCTGCAACCGCGCTTTGACCAAGATTATCCGCTCTTCAGAACCCACCCACATTGTCGCTGTGTTCGACCATACTGAACAGGATAGAGGCTGGCGGGCTGAGCTGGTCCCCGAATACAAGCAAGGCCGCAAACCCATGCCAGAAGCTCTACAAGCTGGATTGGATAAGATTCAGGATGCGCTCTGGGATATGGGTATTGATTCACTGCTTTCGCCTGGCGATGAAGCCGATGACATGATTGCCACACTCGCGGTCAAAGTGGCCAGCCATGACGGTCAAGTCACCATCGTGTCAACCGACAAAGGTTACTGTCAGCTCTTGCAACCTACCTTACGCATTCGTGACTATTTCCAACAGCGTTGGCTCGACAGTCCATTTATCGAAAAAGAGTTTGCAGTGCAGTCCCAACAATTGACGGATTACTGGGGGTTGACTGGCATTAGCTCTAGCAGTGTTTCTGGCGTGCCAGGTATTGGCCCCAAAACCGCGTCTACCCTCCTGCTGCGTTATGGCAACTTGGAACAGCTTTATGCGGCAGAAGATGTTGAGCCGAAATGGCAGAAAAAGTTGGATGGGACAAAAGAATTGGCACTTCGCTGTAAGCAAGTCGCGACCTTGAAAACAGATATAAAGCTGGGTTTTAACCTTCAGGATATCCGCTACACCGCTCCCTAACTCTTGCAGAACCCAAATGCAAGAAGGCAGCCGATTGGCTGCCTTCTTGTTATTTCAGGACACGAATATGAACTGTGATTTCTTCGCGATCGTGATAAAGATGCTTCGCCTGCATCTCAAATTTCACACCGTTTTCAATCAGGAACTTTTTCAGGTTCTGTAGATCGTCTTTCACCTGCTCGAAGCGGCGGCTCATCGGCAATTTTAGGTTAAATATAGTTTCTTTCGCCCAGCCTTCAATCAGCCACTCACCCATCAACTGTGCCACACGGTAAGGCTTTTCAATCATGTCACACACCAACCAAGTCACGTTCTTACGTGGAGGCTCGAATTTAAAGCCATCGGCAGCATGATATTTCACCTGTCCAGTTTCCATCAGGCTTTCCGCCATCGCGCCGTTATCGACTGCGTGAACAAACATAGAGCGCTTCACCAGTTGATACGTCCAGCCACCCGGACATGCGCCAAGATCAACCGCCCACATCCCCGGAGCCAATCTCTCATCCCACTCTTCACGTGGAATGAACGCATGGAAAGCCTCTTCCAGTTTCAATGTCGAACGGCTTGGTGCATCTGCTGGAAACTTCAGGCGATGAATGCCCATGTAATGCGGGGAATTGTTATTTGATAGAGAGTAACCCACGAAACAACAACCCGGTACTGTGAAACACACATGCAGCACAGGCTTTTTCGGGTTGTCTTTTGCCAACAATACGCCACGTTTACGTAGCGCCTGACGCAACGGCACAGTGAATTTGCGGCAGAATTTCAGCAGCTCTTTTGCTTGCGCGGTATCTGGCGTTTCCACGCGGATATCACCACATTTAGGCAGCTCTCCGCCGAGAGCAAGAATTGGCGAGATACGGTCACCCGGATCCAAATCGTTCAGGGTATCCACCACAGCAATCATCTGACGCGCAAAAATCAATGAGGTCAGCGACAACGTCTGAAGCAGCTTTTCTGCATCGCCTTGCTGGTAACACTCAAACAGCACGTAGCCAGTGTTCTTTTCCACACGTGGGAAACCATACACTTCGACTCCTGTCGCTTTGTCCTGAATCTCACCCGCACACTCTTTTTCAAAGCCCTGGCGGCAATACAATAAAATCTGGTTCATCTCTGGCCTGTTACCTATAAAAATGACGCGACATTATGATGAAGCAGGGTGCTGAACTCAAGCTTTGCGCCAGAGTGTGACCGCAGCGAGGAACCATCCCACTAAGAAGCTGGTACCACCAAGTGGCGTAACAGGCCATAGCCATCGCCAATCTGTCAGCGCCAAACCATACAAGCTGCCACTAAAACAAAGCATGCCGACGGCAATATACCCGCAAGCAAGCGAAAGCATACGTTGTGGTTGGATATGATTCCAAAGCCCCAAGGCGATTAATGCCAGAGCATGCCAGAACTGATACTGCACGCCCTTTTCGATAATAGAAAGCTCATAGGCGGGAAGCTGCGCCTTTAAGGCGTGAGCTGCAAACGCGCCAAGCGCAACCGCAATACCAGCGAACACACAACCAAGCGAAGCGTATTGGCGCCCAGTCATTGGCACACCTCTTTGATAAAAGCCACGATGTAGTCAGCTGCCATCTGACGGTTACCGGTTTCGGTATGACCCGATGCTTTTCGCGGTTTGAAACTGTGGTCACCGTCAGGAATAAACGTCAGGGTGACCTTATCTGACAATGGGTAGCCTTCCAGCTCAGCACGGTTACCGAAAGTGTCTCGCTCCCCCTGCAAGATCAGTGTGGAAAGTGACAAATCAGCAAGATGCTCGCCCTTGTCTTTTTCAGGCTTACCTGGCGGGTGAAAAGGAAATCCGAGACAGGTTATGCCTTTTAATCCCTCGACATCAGCAAGATGGCTCGCCATTCGTCCCCCCATGGATTTACCGCCAATTACCATCTTCTCTGTGCCATATTCCGCAATCACTTGTTTGAATGCTTCGAGCAACTTAGGCGCGCGGTCTGGCGGACGCTTCTTACCATCTTCGGCACGTTTGACCATGTAAGGGAAGTTAAAACGCACAACACGGATGCCATGAGCGGCAATCATTCCAGCGACTTCCGCCATAAAATCATGCTCCATGCCTGCTCCGGCACCATGTGCAAAGATAAAAGTGTGTTCGGCTGACGCTGGGCCATCAATCAACACGCTTGGTTCCAAAACATCATTCATGCAGAAATACTCTCCTGTTCAGCAGCAGCTTTCGCCAATACCCATTCCCTAAATGCAGCAATACGGCCTGAATCCACATCTTTTTGTTGGCTGACAAGATAAAACGCGTTCTTACTCATCAAGAAATGCTCAAACGGACACACTAATCTGCCTGATTCCAGCTCTGGCTGAGCCAGTACATTGTTACTCAACGCAATGCCCTGCCCGAGCGCAGCAGCTTGAAGCACCATGGTGGAGTGACTAAAAATCGGGCCATAGTTTAGATTAATATCACTAATCTGATAGTACTTGGCATAAACTTTCCAGTCTTTTCGTGTTCTATCGTGAAGCAAAGTATGATGCTTCAAGTCTTCCAGACTATGCAGAGGCTTGGGCCCATTGAGCACGGCTGGACTGCACACTGGCAGCAGAAACTCCGGATATAGCTCATCACAGCGAAGTCCCGGCCAGTTTCCCCGACCATAGTAAATCGCCACATCCACATCGTCTGTCAGAGAACCATCTTCCATGTCTACCGCTTTGATGCGAACATCAACCTCGGGGTGTTGCTGGTTAAAATCCGCCAAGCGAGGTACCAACCATTGAATCGCAAAACTTGGCGGTAAGCTAATAGTGAGCGCGCCTTTAGCACCGCGTTCCAGAACTCTGTCTGTAGCGTCAGCCAAAGAAGTAAATATATCCTTGATATCAAGAAAATAACTCTGGCCTTCTTCTGTCAATAAAAGCGAGCGGTTACGACGACGAAATAGCTTTAACCCCAGAAATTCTTCCAGCGCTTTAATTTGGTGACTGACTGCAGCTTGCGTAACAAACAGCTCTTCAGCCGCGCGGGTAAAACTCAAATGACGTGCTGCGGCTTCAAACACACGGAGTGAATTGAGGGGGGGAAGACGTCGAGCCATTGTGCATCCTTAATGAATAAGTTTTTCTAATGCACAGTATTATAAATTGTCGATTGTTCTGGCTCCAGAGAAAATCTATAGTTTGCTCGCACCACGGGATTATCGTTTCCTACGTACGATAGATTTTGTGGTTGCGATGTTGTGTTTGCATATTTCGGCAGTGCCGAAATTCGGTAGAAACATCTACCTTTCATACTTGCTATATTTTTTGAGCCCTATCAATCAAAAAATTTGTCGTAGCACTGAGCTGATTGCCCAGTGCTTTTTTTTTGCTCTTCATTTCGCCCTGAAACCAACTTAGAACTATTACTTTCTCTTGAGTTAACATCACTAAAAGGCGATCATTCGGTTCCATCAATCGTGTCAGTGAAGTGAAACCGAGATCATGACCAACCGCCATTTTGACGTAAACATTATCCGACGCGATTTTCCATCGCTGGCACAGAAAATACATGACAAGCCACTGGTTTATCTGGACAGTGCAGCCACGTCTCAAAAGCCACTGGCAGTGATAGACAGCATCAGCCAATATTACTCTGGTGCCAATGCCAATGTGCACCGGGGCTCCCACTCACTAACCGTATCGGCAACCAACCGTTTTGAAACCGCCCGTCAAACCGTCGCTGATTTTCTAAATGCGCCGGTTGAAGGTATTGTCTGGACACGTGGAGCGACAGAAGCGTTAAACCTTATCGCTCAAAGTTATGCCCGCCAAAACCTGGATCAAGGCGATGAAATCATCGTGACTGAAATGGAACACCATGCCAATATCGTTCCCTGGCAGTTAGTGGCAGAGCAAACTGGTGCAAAAGTGGTGAAATGGCCAGTAAATACAAAGACTTGTAAACTAGAGCTGGCAGAGCTCGATTATCTTCTCACACCGAAAACCCGAATGGTATGTATTGCTCATATCAGCAATGTGACTGGTACCAGAAATCCTGTGGAAACAGTTATTGAAAAAGCCCATCAGGCTGGCGCGGTTGTCGTGGTTGATGGGGCACAAGCAGTCGTGCATGAAAAAATTGATGTTACAGCGATGAATGCTGATTTTTACGTTTTCTCTGGACACAAGCTGTTTGCCCCAGCGGGTATTGGTGCACTCTATGGAAAGCCGTCATTGCTTGAAGTTATGCCTCCCTGGCATGGAGGTGGAAAAATGGTGGAGAAAGTCAGTTTTTCAGGTACCCAATATGCGCAGTCCCCAGCAAAGTTTGAGGCGGGTACACCTAATGTAGCAGGCGCTATAGCGCTCGGCGAAGCTATCCATTGGCTCAGTAGCATAGATAGGAAAGGAGCTGAAGCACATATCGCCACCCTTCAAAACCAATTGATCGAAGGCATCCAGGGAATCGAGAATTTACGTGTTGTCGGATTGCAAAGTGGTGCCAGTGTGGTCGCTTTTAACATTGATGGTGTCCACCACTCAGACATTGCAACCCTGCTTGACCAACAAGGCGTTGCAGTGCGCTCGGGCCATCATTGCGCACACCCGCTGATGAATGCACTTGGCATAACCGGGTGTGTTCGTATATCTATCGCGCTGTACAACACCAAAAAAGACATTTCACACTGTGTAGCTGCCATTCAGAAAGCCAGTGATTTGCTTTAAAATATAGACAATTTTGTTTCCTGACCATTGAGCCAACCCATGATAAGTACATTGCCATCACACCCATTTGGTACTGACATTTCTACCGACGACATTTTGAATGAGATATCGAAATGCAGAAGTTGGGAAGATAAATACCGTCTGGTTATTCAGATGGGAAAAAAACTACCTATCATGGAAGAAACATTAAAAGCGGACAGTATCTCCGTCCCCGGCTGTGAAAGCAAAGTTTGGCTTACATGGAAAAAATGCGAGGGAGTCTACTTTTTTTCCGCAGATTCAGACGCGAGAATTGTTAAAGGTTTGTTAGCAATAATTCTAGCTGCCGTCGAAAAAAAGCCTAAAGAAGAGATCCTGGCTTTTGATTTCGAAAGCTATCTAAAAGCCATGGATCTTCTGAGTCATATAAGCCAATCCAGAAGCAATGGTATCCGCGCCATCATCAACCAGCTAAAAGCCTTATAAAACCTGACTTTCAGCGGCATTTTTACCACAAATTCACAGCCTTATCTGACCACTTTACCGTACAGGTGACACTTTAAACCTGAGAGCTTGGTCAATTATTCTGTGTCTATATTTGCAGAATTAGAAGTTACCTCCTTAAATTCACCTGATGTATTTTTAAGCAGACTAAATAACTATTTATTGTATCAATAAGTAGGGGTCAAAATAAGAAAACTGCTTATTAAACACAACCTCCACCTAATTAGATCTGAACAAAAACCATAAATTAACATCATGTTAACTTATGGCGTTTTGTTGTAGATCAAGATCTTGTTTCTATAATTCTCTCCGAATTCCTTTTGCCTTACTCATGAGATTGTATATCTTTAACTCCGGTGGTCATAAAACCATCACACATAATAATTATTCTAAGCTCGAGACTAAATGAGTTTCCATAGTCTCAACCCTTACGCGCTAAAACTAACAAATTACAGGTGCCTGTATTTTTGGATATCCAAATGCAGTTACAGGGGTCAAAGTTCAATTGCTTGTTGTTAAGAATGGAGTCAACAATGAAGAAACTCGCGCTCATCACCGGTTCAAAAGGTGGTATCGGCTCGGCGATCACAGAAAAATTGGTAAGTCAGGGCTATCGCGTAATTGCTACCTACTTCACCGGAAATCTGCAGTGCGCTGAAGAATGGTTTGAAGAGAAGAAATTCAACTCAGATCAGGTACGTCTCTTCGAACTGGATGTAACCAGCACAGCTGACTGTGCAGAGCGTCTCCCCAAGCTTCTTGAAGAAGAAGGCACTATCGATGTTGTTGTGAACAACGCCGGTATCACACGTGATGGCCTTTTCAAGAAAATGGCAGCGGATAACTGGCACGCAGTTATCGATACCAATCTCAATAGTCTTTTTAACGTAACCCAACCTCTTTTTGCCGCTATGTGTGAAAAAGGCGGTGGCCGAGTCATCAATATCTCATCAGTTAACGGCTTGAAAGGTCAGTTTGGTCAAACCAACTATGCAGCAGCGAAGGCTGGCATGATCGGTTTCACCAAGTCACTGGCATTTGAAGGTGCGAGATCAGGAGTGACTGCCAATGTCGTTGCCCCAGGCTACACAGCAACCCCAATGGTAGAAGCCATGCGCGAAGAAGTGCTGGAGTCTATCAAAGGCGAGATTCCAATGAAGCGACTGGCCCGTCCAGAAGAAATTGCCGATGCGGTCGCGTATCTTGCTAGTGATGCTGGTGCTTACATCACTGGGGAAACGCTGTCGATCAACGGCGGCTTGTACATGAACTAACTGGGAAAGGTTAAAAATGGAAAAAGTGTATATTGTCGCGGCTAAGCGTACCGCGATAGGCGCATTCACAGGTTCTCTCAAAGATGTTCCAGCAGGAGAGCTGGCAGCATCTGCTATCAAAGGTGCTCTGGAAGCAGGCAATGTTACTCCAGACGCCATCAATGAAGTGATTCTCGGCAACGTTGTCAGTGCTGGTCAAGGCATGGGTATTGGTCGTCAGGCTGCCATCTATGCTGGCTTACCTGAAACCGTTCCGGCTTATGCTATTAACATGGTTTGTGGTAGTGGCATGAAAGCGGTTATGGATGCAGTTGCTCACATCCGCTGCGGTGACGCAGACGTTGTTGTGGCAGCAGGTGTTGAGAACATGTCTCAAATCCCGTTTGCAGCGTCAGGCTCCCTGCGCGGTGGACAGAAAATGGGCGATATTGGCCTCAAAGATCTTCTGATCAGTGATGGTCTCACTGACGTCTACAACCAATACCACATGGGCGTTACCGCTGAGAACGTGGCTGAACTCGTAGGCTTAAACCGCGATCAACAGGACGCGTATGCTCAGCAGAGCCAACAAAAAGCCGTTGCGGCTATAGAAGCTGGCCGTTTCAAAGATGAAATCGTACCAGTTGAAGTAAAGCAACGTCGCCAAACCGTCACTTTCGATACTGATGAATACCCTAAAGCAGACTGCACGCAAGAAGGTTTGGCGAAACTTCGCCCAGCGTTTAACCGAGAAGGCACAGTCACAGCAGGTAATGCATCCGGCCTTAACGACGGTGCCAGCGCAGTCATCGTAGCTTCTGAATCTGCGGTTAAGCGTCTTGGTCTGAAACCGTTGGCAGAAATCACCAGCTATGCGCAAGTTGGGTTAGATCCAAAAATCATGGGCCTAGGCCCTGTAGGTGCAGTAACAGAAGCTCTGGAAAAAGCAGAGCTGTCTATTTCCGACGTGGATCTGTTTGAGCTCAACGAAGCCTTCGCTGCTCAGGCGCTGGGTGTTGTTCATCAATTGGCGGACACTCACAACGTAAGCACTGACAGCATTTTAGAAAAGGCAAACGTCAATGGTGGCGCAATCGCATTGGGCCACCCACTCGGTGCATCAGGTAACCGCGTCTTGGTTTCACTGATTCATGAGTTGGAAAAACGCGGAGGCACATACGGTGTTGCTTCGCTTTGCATCGGCGGCGGCATGGGTACGGCAGTTGTCGTGAAACGTGCCGACAGATAAGAACGTTAAACCCCCCTTGGATCTAATTAATACACTTAGGAGAAACACCATGTACACAGATATGTTTAAAGCATTCTCTGAGCAAACTGAAAAAACGCTGGCACCTTACGTTAAGTTTAACAAACTGGTTGCTAAGAACGTTGAGACTCTGACAGAACTTCAACTGAGCGCAGTAAAAACTTACAGTCAAATGGGCCTGGCACAAGTTAAAGCAGCAAGTGAAGTGACTGACGTAACTTCTATGACTGCTTACAGCAGCCAACAACTGGCAGCGCTGACCAAGCTGTCTCAGCAAATGATGGATGACAGCGCGAAACTGCAATCTATCGCGAAGGAGTTTAAAGACGATCTGGAACAACTGACTACCGAAAACCTGAAAGCTGCTCAACCAGCTTAATTTTAGGTAGGCCCGCCCTCTCGCTGCAGAGGGCGGTGTTGTTTCCGATAAAGAGGGTTTACACATGTATCAGAACTTCTTCTCGGACTACCTTGTAAAACTCCAAGAGAGTAACCAGCAATGGTGGAAGGATCTTGAGCAAGGCAAGGCAGCCGTAAGTACTCCCCTGAACAAAGCCATGCAAGAGCAGAGTCTTGAAGATACCGCAAAACTTCTTGAGGGCGCTGCAAATCAACCTGCCGCGATGCTGCAAATACAAATGCAGTGGTGGGAAAAGCAAATGCAAATTTGGCAAAACGTTGCGCTAGCGGCAAACAAGGAACAAATTGTTACGCCGGAGAAAGACGACAAACGTTTTCAGGACAAAGGCTGGCAGGATGAAGTGTTCTATAACTTCATCAAGCAATCGTATCTTCTGTTTGGTCGTACCTATCTGGAAACCATCAATGCGGTTGAAGGGCTGGATGATAAAGCAAAAGAACGTCTGAACTTTTTCTCTCGTCAGGCAATTAATGCCATGTCTCCGAGCAATTTTGTGGGTACCAACCCAGAACTGCTCAAGCTAACGATGGAGAAAAATGGCGAGAACCTGGTGAAAGGCCTGCAAAGCCTACAAGAAGATATCGAGTCCAGCTCTGATATCCTCAAAGTACGCATGACCAACAACAACGCATTCCGTATTGGTGAGGACGTTGCCAATACACAGGGTGATGTTGTGTTTCAGAACGAACTTTTCGAACTGATCCAGTATCGTCCACTGACTAAAACAGTCAACGCAACGCCGCTGCTGATCGTGCCGCCGTTCATCAACAAGTACTACATCCTCGACCTTCGCGAGAAGAATTCGATGGTGCGCTGGTTGGTTGAGCAGGGTCACACCGTATTTATGATGTCTTGGCGTAACCCAGGTGTTGCGCAAAAAGACGTCGAATTCGGTGACTACGTGACGGAAGGCGTTGTGAAAGCCGTGTCTGCGATTGAAGATATTACCGGTCAATCACAAATCAATGCGGCAGGTTACTGTATCGGCGGTACCGTGTTAGCAAGTACCATCGCGTACTATGCAGCCAAACGTATGAAAGCTCGCATCAAGTCTGCCTCTTTCTTCACCACGTTACTCGACTTTGCGCAACCAGGTGAAGTAGGTGCTTACATCAATGAAAGCTTGATCAGTGCCATCGAGATGCAAAACACGGCGCGTGGCTACATGGATGGACGCTCTTTGAGTGTCACTTTCAGCCTGCTACGCGAAAATAGCCTTTACTGGAACTACTACATCGACAATTACCTCAAGGGTAATAGCCCTGTAGATTTCGATCTTCTGTACTGGAACAGCGATAGTACCAACGTTGCCGCGGCTACGCACAACTTTATGCTGCGCGAGTTGTACCTCAATAACAAGCTGGTTCAGGACAAAGGCGTGAAAGTGGGTGGTGTTTGGATTGATTTGAACAAAATCAAAGTCCCTACCTACTTCATCTCAACCAAAGAAGACCATATTGCTCTTTGGCAAGGGACTTACCGCGGCGCACTCAATGTGGGTGGCAACAAGACCTTTGTATTGGGTGAGTCTGGCCACATTGCTGGCATCGTGAATCACCCTGCGAAAGGCAAATATGGTTATTGGGTAAACAGCGAACTGAGTGAGTCAGCTGACGAATGGTTTGAGTCTGCGGATCACAACTCAGGTTCGTGGTGGACGCATTGGGATGAGTGGCTCTCTTCTTACAATCCGAAGGAAAAGATCGAGCCTTATCCGCAAGGCTCAGAAAACTTCCCTGTGATCGGTATTGCACCAGGTGACTATGTGAAGGAAGTACTTCCTATTCAACCTAAGCAAGACACAAAAGCAGAAGCACAAAAGCCCAGCGCTAAAGTCAATGCTTAATTGTGAACAATGAAAAAAGGCCGCGAATATTCGTGGCCTTTTTTTTGTACTTTCAAAGCCGCTTATTTTTTTCAGTCAGTTTGGCGATAATGCGTGAAACCGCCACAAAGCCAAAGGTCGCTGTCACCATCGTTGCCGCTCCAAACCCACTGGCACAGTCCATTCGCTTTGGCCCTTCTGCCGTTGCTTTGGTCTCACATACAGAACCATCCGGTTGCGGATACTTCAATTGTTCGGTCGAGAAAACACAATCGATACCAAACTTACGCCCTTGAGTTTTGGTGAAATTGTGGAAACGACGCAGGTTGTTGCGAAGTTTAGCAGCCAGGGGATCTTGAATCGTCTTCGTTAAATCGGCGACCTGAATTTGTGTCGGATCGATTTGTCCACCTGCCCCGCCAACCGTAATGATTTTGATTTTGTTACGCTTACAGTAAGCTAATAATGCAGTTTTTGGCTTGATGCTGTCGATGGCATCCAGCACATAATCGTAATCTTTAGCTATGTACTCAGGAATATTTTCTTCTGAGATAAAATCATCAATTAGATTGATTTTACAGTCGGGGTTTATTGCGCTAACACGTTCAGCCATCACTTCAACTTTGCTTTGACCCACACTACCGGACAGCGCGTGAATTTGGCGGTTGATATTGGTGACACACACATCATCCATATCAATCAAGGTCAATTCCCCGATACCACTTCGAGCCAATGCTTCAACGGCCCATGAGCCCACACCACCAATTCCAATCACGCACACATGCGATTGGCGCAGGACCTCAAGCTCAGTAGCGCCATACAGACGGCGAGTACCGCCAAAGCGTTGCTGATAGCTTTCAGATGCAGGTTGAGTCGTTGCCATAATAATTTGCTCTATTTCTCGATTTCCAACGTGGATTGCGGTTTATACTCGCTTGAACGCAAAATGTCCATTGCCGTCACGCCGACTTACATTCCCCTACTGTTGGCAACAGTTCCTGCTTCAACCAATCTATAACCTGTTTTACTGGTCCCAGCCTTCGCTTATATCCATGGCTGAAAAGGAAGTAGCCATAAAGACTATTGAAGCTAAGCGAAAGAGGGTTGCTTACGTCTCCACGCTTTAACGCTTCCCGGATAAGGAATTGAGGGATCAATGCCATTCCTTCATGGTGTTTAACCGCCTCCAATGCCATATAAAAGTGCTCGAAGCCCGTCCCATATGTCGGGCCACATGGAGCTATATCCAACTCATGCCAAAACTGATTCCAGATTTGAGGGCGTGTAATGTGGCTAATCGCATTCAAGGGCAACAGATCATCAATCGATTGGGTATTTGCAACCAACTCTGGAGATGCCACCAGCATCAATCTTTCTCGGATCAATAACTCCGCTTCCTCTTCATGGGTTGATAATGGTAGGCAGTGGATCGCGATATCACTTTGATAAAGGTTCTGACTGTCAGATGTCACACTCGCCCTCACTGCAAGCTCAATATTGGGGTAAGCATTCCTAAAGGCCTTTAACCTCGGGACCAGCCACATACTCGCCAAAGAAGGTGGTACCGAAACTTCGATGCGGCTTTTCGTTTCGGAAGTTTGCATAACAGTAGAGGTCGCATACTGAAGGTTTTCCAGTGCCTCCACAACAGAAGGAAGATACCGCCTCCCCGCTTCTGTCAGCTCCACTTTCCCTCCTACACGTTCAAACAGAGAACACCCCATTAATTCTTCCAGATGAAGAATTTGTTTGCTTATCGCACTTTGCGTCAGGTTCAACAGCTTTGCTGCTTTTGAAAAGCTCAGTGTCTGCGCCACGACCGTGAAAGTTCGCAAGGTCTTCATTGGCGGAATGGGCATAGCCATATATCGTCTCTATGAATTTTTGGCATACCCTCTGAATTTATATCGTTTGCTGTTCAATTTCCAACCTGTCCATACTGAGCAATATAAGAACAAGTTTTAATCAATAAATAGCTCAAGGAAATCATGACAAACATACTACAAAGACACTGTCATTCAGAGTTACCTGTTGTCGCAAGTGGTAACGGCGTATTTCTAATCGACAGTGAAGGACGTCAGTACCTCGATGGATGCGGTGGTGCAGCGGTATCCTGCCTCGGCCACAGTCATAATGGCGTGTTGGGTGCAATCGAAAACCAGTTGCGTACCATTCCATATGCTCATACCGGTTTTTTTACCTCTTCAGCAGCTGAAGAATTGGCAGCGCGTTTAGCAGACAAAGCACCCGGCCCACTAAACCATGTTTATCTGGTCAGTGGCGGTTCTGAAGCAGTCGAAGCGGCCTTAAAAATGGCGCGCCAATATTTTCTTGAAAAAGGCGAAACCTCGCGGACCCGCTATATCGCGCGCCGACAGAGCTACCATGGCAACACACTGGGTGCACTGGGTGTTGGGGGTAATATGTGGCGAAAAGAGCCGTTCGCTCCACTGATGCACAATGGTGAGTTGATTGCACCATGTTATGCCTACCGTGATAAGAGCAATGACGAAACCCATTTCGAGTATGGCCAGCGTGTCGCGAATGAGTTGGAAGAGCGACTACTCGCTGTTGGCCCGGAAACTGTCATTGCATTCGTGGCCGAGCCCGTTGTCGGAGCGACCGCTGGCGCGCTGGTGGCTGAGAAAGGCTACTTCAAACGCATCCGCGAAATTTGCGACAAATATGGTGTGCTGCTCATCCTTGATGAAGTGATGTGTGGTTGTGGCCGCACTGGCACCTATTTTGCGTATGAACAGGAAGATATCGTGCCTGACCTCGTGACCATGGCAAAAGGGCTGGCTGCTGGCTACCAACCTATTGGTGCAGTCATGATCCACGACAACATCTACAATGCGATTTTCCACGGCAGCGGATATTTCCAGCATGGGCACACTTTTATGGCTCACCCTTTGGCATGTGCTGCTGCCTGTGCCACGCTTGATGCGTTAGATGCAGGTGTTCTTAGTGAAGTGACTGAACGGGGACATTATCTGGTCAAACAATTAAATCAGACGTTCGGCGATCACCCATATGTCGGGGATATTCGCGGAAGAGGTATGTTTATCGGGCTGGAATTTGTTGAAGACAAAGCGTCCAAAACATCGTTTGCCTCTTCACGTCCCCTCCATGCGCAAGTGAAGAAAACCGCCATGACAAATGGCCTGATGTGTTACCCCATGGGTGGCACGATTGATGGCAAGCAAGGTCATCACGTTTTGCTTGCACCACCTTTCATCATCACGCAGAACGAAATTGATGAGTTGGTGAAACGCTTGGCTATCACACTGGATAACGTATTTGCATAGGAAAATCGGGTGCAAAAAGGAAGAACTATTATCGTTGCACCAAATGGTGCTCGACGCAGTAAGGATGACCACCAGCAACTGCCAATGACCATCGAAGACATGGCTGTGTGCCTGACGCAATGTAAAGATGCGGGTGCAGCGATGGCGCATATGCATGTACGCAATGAGCAAGGCAAGCACTCGCTGGATGTTGGGCTAAACAGAGAGTGGCTCATGGAAACACGGGCCCGTTTTGATTCCGACATGGTGATACAATTAACGACCGAGGCAGTAGGTCTCTATCAACCGGAAGAGCAGATGGAGCTGGTACGAGGCACCGAGCCAGAAGCAGTCTCCCTCGCCCTTCGCGAGCTTCGCCCCAATGCTGCGTTTGAAAAAAACGCCAGCCGCTTCTTTTACGAGCTCAATGAGCGCTGTATCTACGTGCAATACATTTTGTATGATGCTGCAGATTTGTCGCTTTACTTTCAAATGGTTAATGACAGGATGTTGCCTAATAACGGTCATCACCTACTATTGGTACTGGGAAAGTACAAAAAAGACATGTTGTCAGTGCCTACTGATTTGCTCGAGTTTGATATTAAGCGTATAACCCGCGAGGAAATTTCGTGGGCAACCTGTGCTTTCGGTCAATATGAGCATCAATGTCTAAGCGCAGCGATATCATTAGGTGGAGATATACGCGTTGGTTTCGAAAATAACCTAATGAATTTAATGGGACAGTATGCGGATAACAATGCTGAACTTGTACAGCAAATCGCCGCTATGTCTCAAAACGTGGGTTTATATATCAACTCTGCGGAGGATTTAAGAAAAAATATCTTCCGTAGCTTTGAATCGTGAGGCGTATCTCTTGCCATCGAAAAACTAACTATCAGATAATTTCGGCGTAATATGGACTCACAAACTATTAACAGCGGCTTCTCACCGCGTTAGCAATCACATCATCGACAAGGACTAAAGCATGAAAGCGTTAAAACCAACTTTGGCCGCAATGAGCTTTGCAGCTGCTTTAACTGCCGTACCAGCACAAGCTAATCAATTCGTTACTATCGGTACTGGTGGTGTCACTGGTGTTTACTATCCTACGGGTGGTGCAATCTGCCGTCTGGTAAACAAAAGCAAGAAAGAGCACGGTATCCGTTGTTCGGTTGAGTCTACCGGTGGTTCTATTTACAACATCAATACCATTCGTGCAGGCGAACTGGACATGGGTATCGCCCAGTCTGACTGGCAGTTCCACGCTTATAATGGTTCAAGCAAATTTAAAGACCAAGGCGCATACAAAGACCTGCGCGCGGTCTTCTCTGTCCACCCAGAACCGTTCACAGTTGTTGCGCGCGCTGACGCGGGTGTAAAAACGTTTGATGATCTGAAAGGTAAGCGCATGAACGTGGGTAATCCAGGCTCTGGTCAACGCGGTACTATCGAAGTGCTGATGGATGAAATGGGCTGGACTATGGATGACTTCAAACAGGTTTCCGAGCTGAAAGCTGCTGAGCAGTCTAAAGCGCTGTGTGACAACAAAATTGACGCTATGGTTTACACAGTAGGTCACCCAAGTGGTTCAATCCAGGAAGCAACCACCGCGTGTGACAGCGTGATCGTCGAAGTGAATAACGCTGCATCTAACAAGCTGGTTGAAGCGAACGACTATTACCGCACTGCAACCATCCCAGGTGGTATGTACCGTGGTAACGATAACGACGTTCAAACCTTCGGTGTCGGTGCAACCTTCGTTTCTTCTGCTGAAGTGCCGGAGGACGTTATCTACAACGTGACCAAAGCTGTATTTGAGAACTTTGATGACTTCCGTCGTCTGCATCCTGCGTTCGCAAACCTGAAGAAAGAAGAAATGGTAGCTGACGGTCTATCTGCACCTCTGCACCCAGGCGCGGCGAAATACTACAAAGAAGTTGGCCTGATCAAATAAGTCACTTTTTATAAAATAGCAAAAGGCGGGTTCAGAACCCGCCTTTTTTGTCACTAACAACTTGGTTACGGCTTTGGTTGCTCTTTACTCTCAGAAGGCTTAGTCAGCTTCCACACACGACCGAAGTGTTTATGATGGCCTGCTTTAATCCCCGCCTCTTCCCCCATACCATGGTATAGATCAAGATGGTTTTTCTTCACCGCACCGCCAGTATCCAAAGCCATCAGCAGCTTCAATACGTGCTGACCATTCCAGTTCCCCTCTTCATTAAGCTGAGGCACTTCAGCCAGCAGTACAGTGCCCATCGGTAAGAAGTCCCGATCTGCAGCCACTGAAGCACCAGACAGCAGCGGGATCCCCGCAGTGCCAGTCACAGGATGCGCCGCCTTGGGAGCAAAGAAAACAAATGAAGGGTTTTGATTTAGCAGCTCCATCACAGTTGCTTCATCCTGCTGCGCTACCCAGTCTTTGATGGCTTTCAGTGACATTTTCTCACGTGGCACTTCGTCGCGCTCAATCAGCACTTTGCCAATGCTGACATAAGGGTGGCCATTTTTGCCGCCATAGGCAAAGTACTCAAGCTGGTCATTATCACCGAAGTGGATGAAACCACTACCCTGCACTTCCATAATGAAATTATCAATCAGTGAAGCGCTGTAACCAAGCTCCAGCCCCAATCCTTCTAACGCTCCGTTGTAGATATCTTCACGGGTAGGGCACTTTTCATCGCATAGAGGCATTGCATAAACCGGATAGCGAAACAATGCATCAGGTTTGTGGCGCATTTCAATCACAGGAGAGAAATAACCGGTAAACAGCACGTTGCCATAGCCGTCACCACCGCCCATTTGCTCAAGGGAAAGACCATAATCACCTAGTGTTGTCGGCTCACCGCTTTCAGCAAGCCAGACTTTTACACTCTGATAAACCGCTTGGTTAGCCTCGCTCAAGGAAAGGGAACGGGATTCGACTTTTTCAAGTTGAGCTGGGAAAAGAGAATAGTCACGCGCTTTGTCCGTAGCAACTTGCTCAACCGGGTTAAGAACATCATCAAAGCGTCCATCTATGTATTGTTGACCGCGGTCAGTAGGACGAACACAAGCGGCAAGGAGTAAAGAAATACCGACAACAGAAAGAGCTTTTTTCACAGGTGTACCTGAGTAAGAAAACAATAAAAAGAGGGTGACAGAACCCCACTCTTTCTGCAATCAAAAGGCGATATTGGTAGTATAAGCCCACAGTTTAACTGGGAGTTATAATGCGATCGAAAGCATATGCCCCAAAATTTGAAATGCTTTGTCACATTTCTGTCATAAAGATTCGTTTAAATCCGATGAAAAGAAAGTGTCTTAAAAATTAAACAAAACTGTCAGGGAGCTTTGGGTGGACTTAAAAGTAGGGAGAAAGACGTTACTTGATACTGAGTCTATTGAGTATCAATGGATTCGGACTTTGGCCAGCGACGGCAGTAGCGATGAGATGATCAATAACAGCATTCGCCGCTGCCTAGGCGGCAATGAGGATGTTGCAGATAGAATTCGCCGTGTCGCACTTGGGTTATGCCCGGTCACAGAGCTTCTCAGGGTTCTACCGACAAACTACTGATTGTCAGCGTTTGGTAAATGGCGTGCTGTAGTGATAAGGCTTTTCTCTCTGGAGTGTATTTCTGTCTTCAACGGTGTAGAGGTAAGTATTGTTACCGACTGTATAGATAAGTTTGCTGCCAGTATATTCATAGTGGCTGGTAGTTCGCGCCCCTTTAATATAAATACCGTCCTTCCGCACTTCAAAACTATCAGCCGCGTAACTTGGCACGCCCTGCTCCACCCATTCACCATAAATAGCTGTTGGGTCTGCCTCAGAGAAGATTGGAATGTCATTCGCCACGAGGTAGCCTATGGCCCCCGATATCAGCACGGCGAAGAGGACTAGAGATTGTCCGACAATACCCACAAATAAGGTCTCATTTTAGAGATGCATTCTCAATTACTATCAATACTATTATAAAAAGTACTTTAGTGCCGACCAAGTCAGGCATTCAATGTTTGAATCCGTATCACGACCCTTGCCAAATAAAGAATAATTAGTCACTATCTAAGCATATAAAATCAAAAATATGGAGTAAGGTGTTGAAACTTCGTAGTACAGCACTCGTAAACGGATTTAGACAATCTGCCCCCTATGTGAATGCACACCAGAACAAGACCATCGTGGTCATGCTGGGTGGTGAAGCGATTGCTGACCCCAATTTTGGCAACATTGTCAATGATATAGCCCTTCTTAATAGCCTCGGTTTAAGGTTGGTTTTGGTGTATGGCGCTCGTCCACAAATCAGCCAGAACCTTGAAAAACAAGGGTTCGAGACGCCGTATCACAAAGGCGTCCGAGTCACAGACTCAGCCGCACTGGAAGTTGTTAAACAGGCTGCCGGCCAGCTTCAACTCGATATCACCGCGCGCCTCTCCATGAGCCTGAATAACACGCCCATGGCAGGTACTCAAATCAACGTGGTAAGTGGAAACTTTGTCATTGCTCAGCCACTTGGCGTCGATGAAGGTGTCGACTACTGCCATAGTGGACGAATCCGCAGGATCGATATTGATGGCATTCATCGACAACTCGATCAGCACTCGATCGTTCTGCTCGGCCCAGTTGCCAGTTCGGTAACCGGTGAGTGTTTCAACTTGACCTCAGAAGAAGTTGCCACCCAGCTTGCCATTCGCTTGAATGCGGACAAGCTCATTGGCTTTTGTTCACTGCAAGGAGTCATTGGCCCTAACGGCAATGTGCTATCAGAACTTTTCCCTCATCAGGCAGAGGAAATTCTACGTCAGCGCGCCACGGCGGGTGATGAGAATTCGGGTACCGTTCGGTTTTTGCGTGGTGCTGTCGCAGCCTGCCGTTCAGGGGTTCCAAGAAGTCACCTTCTCAGCTACAAAGTTGATGGTTCCTTGATTCAGGAGCTTTTTTCAGTAGAAGGTATCGGTACGCAGATTGTCACCGAAAGCGCCGAGCGTGTTCGCCAGGCAACCATTGATGATATCGGTGGTATTCTGGAGCTTATCCGCCCTTTAGAAGAACAAGGTATTCTGGTGCGACGTTCTCGGGAGCAACTCGAGCAGGAAATTCCCCGTTTTACCGTTATCGATCGGGATGAACGGATTATAGGCTGTGCGGCGCTGTATCCGTACCCAGAATCTCAGACAGCAGAGATGGCCTGTGTGGCCGTTCACCCCGAATACCGAGACAGCGACCGTGGCACCAACCTGCTGCAATATATCCAGCAGCAGGCGGTTCAGTCAGGGATCAAAACCATATTTGTCCTGACCACCCGCAGTATTCACTGGTTTCGTGAACATGGTTTTGTGGAGGCTGATGTGACAGCACTGCCGGATGCCAAGCAAGAGCTCTACAACCTGCAGCGCCGATCAAAAGTGCTAACATTGACGCTTAATGGACGCGTAATGCGTCTGCCAAGCCGCTAAATCGCTGCGTTTTACGCTTCACCGCCCGCGCTAAACTGGTGCGGGTGGCATACACATCCAACCTGTCTTTTGCCCGTGTAACGCCCGTATAAATCAGTTCCCTTGTCATCACGGGTGTTGGAGTCGGTGGTAACACCAAAATGGTATGACTGAATTCAGAGCCCTGAGATTTGTGGATAGTCATCGCGTAGGCAGTTTGATGTTCAGGAAGGCGACTTGGCAAAAAGGCTTTTACTGAACCGTCCGCCATTTCAAATACTACGCGAAGCCCTTCTTCCTGTTTTACCACAATACCGATATCACCATTGTACAAACCAAGACCATGGTCGTTCTGCGTGACCATAATTGGCCTTCCCGGGTAGAAAATCTCTTCTCCAGGAGCAATAAGCCCCCTTTTGGCTAGCGCTTTTTCAATCGCCACGTTCAAGCCTTTGACCCCAAACGGGCCATCAGACAGCGCACAGAGCAAGCGGATATTAGAGAAATGTCTAAGCAAGGTTCGGTTATCTGCTCTCTCGGATAACGCCGCGAGGTAGTTTCGATATCCATTGACAGTCATTGCGATAGCTTCGCCATACACGTCACCGTCAAGGTCGTGAAGAGCAATATCGCCGAAGCCTTGCCGCAAGACTCTATCAACCCAGCGTACCTCACCAGCATTAATCGCGTAAGCAAGTTGTCCAACACCAGATTTGGCATGGAACCGGTAGCTTTTACGCAGCAAACAAACACCATCCGATACAGGGGGCAGAGAAGCTTCCTGTGGTAAATTGAAACCCGTCAGCGAAGTCAGTGTTTTTATACGCTCAGCGCTAAAACCACTTCCTGCATCAAGGCAGATATCCCCCAATACGGCACCTGCCTCTACAGAAGCCAACTGATCTCGGTCCCCCAAAAGAATCACTCTGGCATGTTCTGGCAATGCCGAAAGCAATCGGGCCATCATAGGCAAATCGACCATTGACGCCTCATCGACCACGAGCACATCAAGGTGAAGACGATTCCTGGCATGATGTCGAAACTCGACGCGGTTCGGGATAGCGCCCAGCAGTCGGTGAATCGTCGATGCCTGAGTCGGAATTTTGTCTCTTACCTCGTTACTCACCGGCAATGCCGCAACGGCTTTTCCGATAGATTCCGTCAGACGGTTTGCCGCTTTACCTGTCGGTGCCACCAGCTTAATTTCAGGGCCATTTGGATTGTCGTTACTGCTAACAATCGCCGCCAGAAGCTTTGCCACCGTCGTGGTTTTTCCTGTCCCCGGGCCACCAGAGATAACTGCAAAGCGATAACTCAGCGCCACGGCTGCAGCGACTTTCTGCCAGTTCAATCGTGCTGAGTCTGGCATTAGACTCAGCACCTGAGCATCAGGGGCTTGTGCATCTAACGCGGTTTTCAGCGCGTCTACATCGACCTGTGTCAGATCAGTGATGTCGAAGAAGTCAGCCAGCTTCTCGGCTTTTTCACTTTCTTCCCATGTGCTGTAGAACTGACGAAGCAAAGACATATCAGGCAGGAATAGATCGTCCAGCACGCCGCGCAGCGTCATCGGCAAAGGAAGCTCAGTTGCACGTGCCGTAATTTCGTTAGTCACCAGACGCTCTGCGGCCCAATAGCGATGAAGATAGAGGCGGGTACCACTCAACACCATTGGCGTCGGTACATTACCATCACCGACAACTGGAGATGTGGACATCAGAGCCAATGCATTTTCAGGCGTCATCAATATCGCAAGTTCTGCCGATTCTGCGGGTATCAGGTCAAAGAGCTTTGCGCTGTCTAAGGCCGCCAGATCAACACAAACATTGCCTTTGCCCAGCTCAAAGCTGACCAAGGCCGCCCATCCCACCATGGGGGATTCAACGTCGCCGAGTTGTTCACCGATAAACTGGGAAAACTGGCGGTCGATAGCTCTGATGGCTTTACGCTTATACAGGGCGTTTAGTTTTTCACTTATCGCCATTTAGGCTCTCTCCCTCTGAAAGCGCTGCTTCACCAGAAAAAATGGCATCAAGGCCATCGAGAAGTTCAAGAGAAGGTGAGGTGTAAAAAATGCCATGGCGAGTATCCGCTTCAATACCACGAACAAAGAGATAGAAAACACCTCCAAGATAGCGTTCCGGCGAGTAATCCGGTAAACGCTGGCGCAGGAAACGATGCAGGGCGAGTGAGTAAATCTGGTATTGGAAATCGTAGCGGTGATCCGCCATAGCTTCGGCCAGTGCCTCCTCGGTGTAATCTGCAGGCGAATCTCCAAGATAGTTCGACTTCCAGTCCAATACGTAATAACGTCCCTGCCAGCAGAACACTAAATCGATAAATCCTTTCAGCATGCCACTGGCGGTATCAAAGTGAAGCTCACCAGCCTGCGCTGAAAGAGGGTCGTGTTCGGCAATTAACCGGTTCACACGGCCACTATCAAGTCTTTCCACTGGCATCACGAATTCCATCTCGGTCAATCTTGCGGGTTCATCCACCTCAGACAACATCAACCCTTCATCGTTGAGTGGCTGCGAGACGACATCAGACAACAGTTTCTGCAATACAGGTATCCAGCTTTCGTCGTAGTTTCCGAGCAGCAGGTGATGGCGGATCATTTCAGCCACTTCCTCGCTGAACATGTCCTGCCCAAACTCGACATTCTCAAACAAGGTGTGTAGGAAAGTCCCTGGACGGGCACCTTTCGGAAACTGGAATATGGTGGGCGCGCTGTCGGTCTCCGTGTTGCTTTCATCGTGCTGCTCTTCAGCGGCATCAATATCAAAGGCAGGTAAATCGGGCAGCGCACTGCTGTGGCCTTGCTTGACCAAACCGGAATAACTGGTCAGGCGCCAATCACGGCGGATACGCCCTTCGAAAGTTCGCGCTTTAATGACATCATTATCAGCCGACTCTGGCTCCAGTTTTCCGTCCACTACTTTGGGTGGTTCGGTTTTCTCAATCCCATCACAACCAGCCAGCAGCGAATCAACTGCGGCTATCAATCCCGCTGCATCTGCCGCTTCACCTTTTTGAATCAGGTAACCCAGTGCTGATTTATGAAGCCCGGTATCACCGGAGGATTTTCTTCCATCTTTGAGCGGTGCAAGGCCAATAAAGCAGCCGTAGACAGCACGGGTCAAAGCAACGTAAACGAGTCGAAGATCTTCGGCCAAACGCTCTTTATCTGCCTGCTCAATAGCAAAGTCAGGTTCAGTCAATGAAAGCACTGGCGTATGGTCTTCATCGTGGAAAAAAGGTCTGTCTGATGGGCGGAAATTGCAGGCGAACGGCAAGTACACCAGATCGTATTCCAGGCCTTTAGATTTGTGGATAGTGACGATTTGCACCAGATCGCGCTCAGACTCCAAGCGAACTTGTTGCTCTTCACTGTTACCGTTAGGGTTATCGATATGGTCAGCCAGCCAGCGAATCAACGCATGGTGACTATCCAGTGTCTGGCTGGCCTGCTGTAACAGTTCCCCAAGATGCATCAGGTCGGTAAGTGCTCGCTCACCATTGTCTTCACAGAGTAAGCGTTCTGCAATACCACGACGTTGCATCACCTGACGAAGCATGGGCATCACGCCCCGACTGAACCATACCGTTTGATAAGTAAAAAACTCAATCACCACCCGTTCCCATGCTTTTTCGTCGTGGTTCAGGTTATCGATTTCGCTGGCAGTCAGTGCAAATAGTCCGCTTGCTAGTGCGGCGCGGAGTGTCTGCTCACTATCAGGCGTCAGTACCGCAGCAAGCAGCCTTTGAACATCCGCTGCAAGATGGCTTGAGAACACGTTGTCGCGGTTCGAGAGATAAACAGAAGCAATGCCCTGCCTTGCCAGTGCAATCTTTACTTTGGCTGCTTCGCTGCCGGTTCTCACCAGCACTGCGATGTCTCCGGCATGAATAGGCTTGCGTTTGCCGCCTTTGCAGAAATGCGCTTTACCTTCCTGCGCTTTCGTCAGAACGTCGCGGATGTTGCTCGCCGTGGCATGAGCCATTTGCTTTTCATAATCCGCTTTCGAAACCAGATCTGCCGTTTCATCCAGCCAAAGAGTCATCGGGGCTTGTTGACTGCCATTCACTTCCCAATAGCGCTCATCAGCACCCGGTGAGTAAGCGACAGCAGTAAAAGGAATGTCATCGTTGTAGATAAAAGGCGATTCCGCATTTTTGAAGACATGATTAACTACTTCTACCACACCTGCCGTCGAACGCCAGTTAATGCCTAGGTTGTAATGGTCGGCGACCTGACGGCGCGCGTGGATATAAGTGAAAATATCTGCGCCACGAAAAGCATAAATCGCCTGCTTGGGATCCCCAATCATAAAGAGGCCGCATTCAGGCTGCTCGGCATAAATATCGCTGAAGATTTGGTATTGCTGGGGGTCGGTATCCTGGAATTCGTCAATCATGGCGACCGGATACAATGTGCGGATACGCTCGGCTAGAACACCTTCACTGTCGTTTTCCAGAGCAGATGAAAGCTGTGACAGCAAATCATCGAATGACAGCCAGCCAAAGCGTCTTTTTTCCTGAGCCAGTAAAACTCTCACCTGACGAATGGCATGCGCTGTCAGCGCATCTTTCAGCGCAGGAGGGTTCGCCACCAGCTTATCCATTGCATCAAAAACCGAATGCGTTGGCACTTCGCCTTTCTTGGTTTTTTCTGCCAACATAGACGCCGAAAAGCGCTCAAGGTTTTTGGGCAATTCATAGCTAGTCGTTGGCCGGGACGCCCAGTCTGTGACCTCTGAAAGCCAATTTGGCAGCGATTTTTTGCTGTAGCTACGTTTATCAACGCCTGATCCTGAGATCAAAGCCTCAAGATCACAAGCAGCCTCTCGCCACAGTCTTTTCACCTCTTCGATTTTCGCCAGATTCTCCTGATGCAAGTCATCGAGATTTTCTGGCATATCCGGCGCTTTGATGGTGACCAAAGGTCCAGAGAGATAAGTACTAATGTCTTTTAATAGTGACAGTGGCGATTCCCAGTAACCCCGCACGACACCCGCGAGCGATTTGGGCAATGGATAGAACTGGCGTCGCCAGTAATCCGAGACCGCGCGTTCACGTAAAGCACTTTCATCAGTAATGAACTCGTTGGTAAACAGGCTGCCAGACTCGAAGGCGTTTTGGGTGAGCATGCGCTGACAGAAACCGTGAATGGTAAAGATTGCCGCTTCATCCATCTGGCGTTCGGCTTGCAGAAGTAAGCGCTCGGCGTATGAATAATCCTGCACCTCATCCAGCAGTGGTTTAATCACAGGGTCTTCGCTGTGCCCTCGACTGAATGCGAGACGTGAATCATGGATACGTGCGCGAATACGGTCACGGAGCTCCTGCGTGGCGGCCTCGGTAAAGGTCACTACCAGAATTTTATCGACACCCAACGGCGAAACATGCGCAGTATCTTCGCTGCCGTGCCCCAACAATAGCCGTAGATAAAGACCCGCAATGGTGAAAGTTTTCCCCGTACCGGCAGACGCTTCGATCAGTCTCTGTCCGTGTAGAGGGAATGACATGGGGTCAAGAAGTTGGGTTGACATGCACTGTTGGCTCAAAGGGGAATAATATCCCTAGTTTATACCCAAACCACCTGAAAATGCTCGCTTCTAGAGGTCATTGTTCCGTTCAGTCTGAGGGCAATTTCACGATAAACATTCATTCCATTTCCGCAAAAGCGAATGAAGGAATGCAGAAATTGAGGCTCTCTGTTTAGCCAACTTACCTGAGTCCTAAACACGTAGTGTGTTTAGAGATATTAACACCGTGACATTTGGTATTGGATTACCACCTAAACCTATCAACTTCCTCTACATCAATGATTACAAAACCAGACATTTTGTGTGACGAAAAATAAGTCTGCGAAGCAGATCAATCAAAAACAATTCTCATTACGAATCGTCCTATTGATACTTTGCTTCAATTAAGTAACCCTTCGTGTTTAATTTTCGTTATGGACATCTAAATACACGGATATACTTAGTATGAAATTTGTTGCGAACTTATCTGTGCAATATAAGCTACTGCTTATTGTATGCATCTCAGTGATTAGCATTGTCCTGCTAACAGCTTTCCAAGCGAGAAGCCTGCACAAAGACCTCCTGCTGGAGAGAAAATCTAGCTTAATGCAAACTATCGAATTGGCGACGCAAATTGTCGACAGCCACTATCAGAACGACTCATCTGAGGTCAGCCGCCAGAAAGCGATGACGGCGCTCCAACCGCTCACCTTTGGCGCAGACGGTTACTTCTTCGCTATTGATAAAAAAGGCACCATGCTAGCTGGTGCAAAAAGCCTGGTTGGTAAAGACTTTAGCAGCTTCAGGGACAGCAAAGGCACACTACTTCTTAGGGACTTCAGACGAGTCGCTCAACCTATCGAAGGTGGGTTTACCAGCTACTGGTTCCCAAAACCCGGTGGTAAAGAACCACTGGAAAAAGTCAGCGCCGTAAAACGCTATGAACCATGGGAGTTGTTGATTGGTACAGGCCTCTACGTAGACGATCTCGAAGCGCTTGTTTGGAAAGAGGCTTCTAAGGCCGCGCTATTCGCCATGGCCATAACTGCCGTTCTGGTGTTACTTGCGACTATGCTCTCCCGTATGTTGGTCAATTCCGTTCGTGAGATTCAGCGCGCCCTCAGCATCGTCGCCAGTGGTGATCTGACTGCCCGAGCCAGTATCGACAGCACAGACGAACTCGGAGAGATGTCCCGCAATCTCAATGCCGCTTGTGAGCAGCTTCAGGGTCTACTCTCAAACGTCGATGCTACGCTTCACCAACTCGACAGTGATAGCAAAACCATGGCGGATTTAGCGAACCGTTCAACGGATGGAATCCGTAATCAAAGTCTAGAGCTGGATTCTGTCGCGAGTGCGATGGAAGAAATGTCTTCTGCTATCAAGGATGTTGAATCCAGCACACTTACCGCACAGGAGAGTACACGTCACTCCCGCAAGTTGGTGACTGAAGCGGAAGCATCACTCTCTGCCTCACTGGGCAAGTTTGAGCAAGTAAATGACGATGTGATTGATGCGGAAAGAAGCATCCGCGAGCTAGCTGCTTCAAGCGACCAAATTAGCGACGTGGTCACTGTGATTAACGATATCTCTGAGCAAACTAACCTGTTGGCGCTAAATGCCGCGATTGAAGCAGCACGTGCAGGCAGTGCAGGCCGAGGGTTTGCGGTGGTAGCAGATGAGGTACGTAAGCTTGCGCATTCCACTAAGGAGTCGACAACTCAAATCAACGCCATCATCGAGAGGCTGCAGGAGCGAGCTCAAGTTGCAGCGAAGATCATGAGCAGCGGTACAGACAAAACAGCACAAAGTCTGGAGCAGGCAAGACTTGCCCAGACACAACTCACGGCGCTAGCTGAACTGATTAACGAGTTGGAGCAAATGAACACCGCTGTAGCAGCTTCCACTTCGCAACAAGTCAGCGCCTCTCAGGAAGTTGCCCGCAGCGTGGTCAATGTCAGCGACATTTCTCATACCAACCGTGAAGCGTCGGAAGATACCTTAGGACTGAGCGACAAAGTGAAGTCCCTAAGCGATACCGGCCGCAGCCAATTATTGAAGTTCAAGATCAACGCTTGAATATAGCCCGTAATGTAAGAAGGCTGACCCTAGGCTCTGATAAAACCTAGTTTCAGTCTTCTTTTTTCTCGCCATTTAGCGCAGGTAACAGTAACGTTTTTCCAAGCTCAAAAACCTGGTCAAGAAGCTCATCCTCTAGCTGTGGCCAGACACGAGCCACGTAAGTATTCTCCCCCTCGCCCGAGACCATATAGCCCCCTTCAAAGGCTGCGCGCATCTTGCTACGAGCTTTATCCAACGTAGCGTCGTCTTCCGACCAGTGACCTTTTTTATCAATACAAGCCACCAAGCCTGCCTGCGCAGTATTCGGCAGAAAAGCCAGTGGCGCTTCCATGCCCGCAAGATAGTATTCGACGTAAACCGCTAGGCTCAACAAAGCCTCTTCTTTGGCAATAGGACTCCACACCACATCATCATCTACTCCGATGAAACGGGTTTCCAGTTGTTCGCCTGCTGCACACTGGCAGAGGTGATCAATCCATGCTGCCAGCTTGTCTCTCCCCCTGACTTGTCCGCTTCGATACAAAATGCGTCCAGCGCGGTAACGTTCATCCAACCAGCCCTGAAGTTTGACTGTTCCCCGGGTTGTGGCGACAGAAAGATTGATTTCCAATGCCGTTCGTTTGTCAGTCAGCAGCGGCTTTAATTGCGCATACTGAGCCAAAATTCCGGCTTGTTCCGTTTCAAGTGTCAGTTCACCAAAGTGATTGAGCGGCAAACTGCCACTCGCTTTTTGCTGCCTGAAAAAGGCGTCCAGCGAGGCTTCACTGTCATCATGAGCGATAACATGGGATAGGAGCGCATCCCGCAACTGGTAACGGTGAAGATTATCCAGCGCAAAAGGCTCGGCCTCTTCCATTGCCCCTTCCGGCGACTCAAAGAATACCTTTAAGCGGCGGTTGAAAAAGTACTGAACAGGTAAGCGCCAAAATCGCTGCAGCTCCGCAAGTTCAACCACACCGGATTGCAGATCAGGCTCTTCACTTAGCGCTTTGCCATCAAGGAAAGGCGCTGCAAGTTGCCCTTCGCCACGCGCTGCTGGTAACCATTCCGCCGCGTAACTTTGACGGTTTTCAGTAAAGGCCTTTCGGCTGAAAGGAACAATTGGATTATGGTGATTCAAGGCGTTGAGCAGACGCTCGCCGGACTCGTGCTCCGGCAGAGATTGGTCGCCTTCAAGACAATATCCCAAACGGCAATAATCGAGTAATTCAGTCACCAATACAGAAGGCACTTTTTCTGTGTTGTCCTGAACTGAACGGCCTACATAGCTGATGTATAAACGTTGCTGCGCCGATTGCAGCGCTTCGAGGAACAGGTATCTGTCATCATCCCGACGGGAACGGTCGCCAGCGCGGGTGCGATCCGCCATCAAATCAAATCCAACTGGCGCGATGGTGCGCGGGTAATCGCCATCGTTCATACCAAGCAGGCACACCACCTGAAACGGGATAGAACGCATTGGCATGAGAGTACAGAAGTTCACTTGACCGGCAAGGAAGCGCTGACTGACACGCTCGCCGCCAAGCTTTTCTTTCAGATAATCACGCACGATAGGTAACGCCAACGTTTGGTTGAAGCCAGCGTCATCCAGTTGGGTCAGCCAGTTATCCAGTTGAGTGCGGATAAGCTGCCCAGCTAATTCTTCGTCTGTATCCAGTGCAAACATCTCGTCAAAGAGTGATGTCAGTGCCTGCACCCAGGCATGTCCATCTTTCGCGCCGAGCAGCACTTTTTGCGTCGCCGACATCACACGAAAGAACTCACCCAACTTACCTGCCAGCTCTGCTTCCAGTCCTTGTACTTCGTCATACGCCAACACATCGTTATAAAGCCCGGCTTCACTCGGCATTGCATAGCCTAGCAACATGCGATTAAGACCAAACAACCAGGTGTTCTGGTGTTGATGAGGCAAGGAGAAATGCGCCGCCGTTGAATCATCGAGCCCCCAGCGAATACCGGATTCTTCTACCCAGAATTTCACCTTCTCAAACTGGTGGTTATCAAAACCAAATTGACGCATCACGGAAGGAACCTCGAGGATTTCCAGAAGCTCGGCTGCGCTGCAACGGCTGTCTGGAAGCCCTAATAATCGCAGGAAAGTCGTAAGGATTGGGCTTTCCTGATCGGCCGTGCGGTCTGAAATCGAGAACGGAATAAAGCGCTCACCGGGCGCATTGCCAAATACCGCCTGAATTGCCGGGCTATAGGCATTAATGTCGGCAACCATAACGATAATATCCCGCGGCGACAGGCTCGGGTCTTGTTCAAGCATCTCAAGCAGCCTGTCGTGCAGCACTTCCACTTCACGCATCGGGCTGTGACAAACCTCCACCATGACAGAGCGATCTTCGGCGAAAATACCCACCTTGCTCTCACTGGTAAGGGTCTCCTGGATGTTACCCGGTTCAATCAAATCAAGAATATCAGCCTGAATATGATGGAGTAGGTTGTCGCGCTGCACATCGACAAAGCCCTGGTCGACCTCATTACACTGGAGTTCAGAAATCAGCAGCAGGTTGTCACGGCCAAGCTTACCCATAGACGCCAGCAAGCTATTACCGACTTCGGCCGAGTCATCTTCACTAACTAATGGCAGGGCAAACTGCGCTGGCTCTTGAGTATCGCTGGTACGGCTAATACGTGAATCCAAGCTGGCTGAACGTCTCGACAGATAACGTTTGTCACGAATATCCCCCCAATAATAACGACAGGGGTTGGTGAACATATAGTGGACATCAACATGCTCACCCAATGCTTTAAGGGCATCAAGATAACGAGGAGGCAAAGCAGAAATGCCAAACACAAAAACGCGCTCAATGCCTTTCAGACCGTCTGGTTTTCCTTTATGAGACGCTAGTGCCTCAATAAACTCTTCATAAAGATTGGCACGGTGAAAAGGCGACTGCTCCTGCTGAAGGGTGTAATCGTAGAGCGCCTGCCAAAGCGTGGGTTGCCAGCTTTTCTCCTCAGCCAACTCATCAACAGTCTGCTCGTTTTCCCATGCCTTTATCCACTCAGGTCGGTACACCAGATATTGGTCATAGATATCAGCAATCTTGCCCGCCAGTTGGTAAAGCTTCTGATTGTCATCATCGCCTTCGAGGTAACACTTGAGTTCATCAAAGTCTGGTTGATCAAGGAGCTCTGGCAGGACAGTCATCAACTTCCAGGTCATCGCTTCTTTGTTAAAAAAGCTTCGCTGCGGCACATCATCCAAAATCTGAGTGAACATCTGCCAGATGAAAGTGGCTGGAAGTGGAAACTCAACGTTCGCAACAATCCCCTGCTCTCTGGCCATTTCCAATTTGAGCCACTGCGCCATGCCCGGGCTTTGCACCAGGATTAATTCCTTTTGGAAAGGATTATCCAATGGCTTTTGCTGAATAATGGCGACCAGCAGACTTTTCAAAAGATCCAACTGGTTAGAGTGATAGACAGTGAACACGGGCAAGACTCTTGAGAACGGTATTGGAGAGATTGTGGCGGAATGACTTCAAGAGTGCAATTTCATGCAGTTAGAAATGAAAAAGCCTGCACAAGATGCAGGCTATTTGGGGTCATTTCGCGAACGTTATGCTGTGGCTGGCATTTTCCATTGCAGAGAAATGAAGCGGCGGTAATGCATGGCCACATACCCAACCACGATAGTGGCGACTACCAACTCGATAATACCCAGCACATAAACCTGATTCACATAAGTTGCCGCTACACCAGCCGACTCTAACCAAGCCGCAGTTTTAAACAATGCTGTCGCGCCGATCACCATTGGAAAGGTAAACGCGGCATAGCCCGGTGAGAATGGCAAACGCAACAATCTGGCAAATGACACGTAAATCACCAGCGTCATCAGTAAAGCAATCCCCAGAAGCACCGCCACAATGACAGGTGAAGGAGATTGACTCACGGTCAGGTAACCAGCCAGAGACAGGCTTGCAGGGGCAGCCAAAATAGCAATGGTTGGCTTCGCCGCATCTGGTACCTCACCACAGAAAATTAGGCGGTATAGCATCAGCGGTAGCAACACAGCATAAGCCAGTAAACCGAATAACATAATACCGTCTGCCACTGGACGCAGCGCAGGGTTACCCGAGAAAGCAACATCAGCAACTATCAAGCCTACAGGCGGCACAAACCAGCTAGGCACCATGTGCGTCAGTGAAAAGTCACGGGCTCGGTGATAAACAAAAGAAACAAGAAAAGCGACATGAGCAACCACGGCCAACATCCAAAGTGAGTCACCCATCAGGGGAGAAATTTTGCTGATAGAGGCAGAAACAATCATCACACCCATGGCAAAGGTAGGTACCACACTACCGACGACAGGGTGTTGCAGATCGCACCACAAACCTTTGGGAGAAAAGGTGAATTTCAGAGCAATCATCAACAGCATGATACCACCGATCACCGCGCCCAAAATCTGAGCATTTCCACCAAAGTTACCTACATTTTCCCAGCTCCAACCAAGGCTTGCGATTGCCAGCGCAAGGCCAGCCATTGGTGTAGGAAGTAAGTTGAGACGTCTACGCATTGCTCTGCCACATCTTTAGAAGAAAAACACATAAAATATGATAGAACGGCATTATTATTTAGTATATCTGAATATCTTTAACCTAAAGTTAAGTTAAACTTAAAATAGATTAAATCGATGGGTAAATATCCAGATGTCATTGTCTCTTCGCCAGCTACAGGTTTTTGTCGCCGTTGCCCAGGAAAAAACCATTACGGCTGCATCCAGTCTGCTTTTCCTCTCCAAACCTGCTGTCAGCATGGCGATCTCAGAGCTAGAAAGTCAGCTCGGGCACAAATTGTTCGAGCGGGTCAACAACCGGCTGATACTCAACGATCAGGGTCATCGACTCCTCCCTATGGCAGACGAGCTGCTTACCCGAAGCGATGAAATCACGAAGGTATTGAACTCTAATGGCGAGCTCTCTGGCCACCTTAGGTTGGGCGCGAGCGACACTATAGGAAATCAACTGGTGCCATTTTTGCTTAGGGATTTCAGGGCACAGAGTAATCATATTGACCAGGAGCTGGTGATCTCGAACAGTCAATCGATCATCGACAGGTTACTCGCATTTGAACTCGATATCGGACTCATTGAAGGACAAGGCGAGACTAAACATCATTTGGGAAACGATGATTTGCACATGGAGCCTTGGCTCTCAGACGACATGTGTATTGTTTGCGCCATCGACCATCCTTTGGCGCAAAAAGAAGAGATTACGCTGTTTGATTTGGAAAACCATGCGTGGCTGTTGAGGGAAACAGGCTCCGGTACCCGTGAGCATTTCCTCTCACGTATCGCCCCAAGATTAGAGGACTGGACGGTAGCCTTTGAACTGCGTACGACTGAAGCCATCATCAATTGTGCTGCTGCAGGGCTTGGACTAGCTTATCTCTCCACACTTGCTGCTAGGCATGCCATTAGCAATAAAAGACTTAATAAGCTGACGTTACCGCTCGATCTACGCCGTCAGTACTGGTTGGCACACCATAAAAGTAAACACCACTCGCTACTGTTTGAACGTTTTCTCACGTTTACCAGCGAGTGGCAAGTTAACGATTAATAGCTGTTATCACCCACACTGAAAGCGATAATCTGGCTGATTTGGCAAAGTGGACGTCCACTTTCTTTCTGCCATTGATTAAACGCTTCCTGCGCCGCATTCAACGACTTTCGAGTATCCCGGCCACCATCAATGATCTTGTGAGCTCGCAGATATCCTTCGACATCGCCAGACAAGATAAAAGTATCTTTACCCATTATACGAAGTGAATAAGGGCCAGTATTACCACCTAAACGGCTACCATGCTTTTTCAGTTGAGTCCATAAACCAATGATGTCACTTTCCGGCCACTCCGCCACGAACTTGGCAAAGCTGCCGTGTTGCTTCGCCGCACTTTTGATCATCTGTGCGTTGTGGGGAATGGTCATGACTTTACCCAAGTGACGGACGATCGCAGGGTTTGTGGCTTTCTCCTCCCACATTTCGGGTGGAGTTAGGCACATTTTTTCAATATCAAAGCCCCAGAAGACTTCTTCAAAACCTGGCCACTTGTTCCTCACCACCTGCCAATTCATTCCCGACTGGAAGATCTTTTGACTGAATGTTGCTAGCCATCGATCATCCGGGATCTCGCTAAGTTCTTTTACGCTCTTAGGGTGTGCCAGACGCTGCTCCAGATCGCTGTTACTTCCCTTTCTTGTTGCTGCTCGATGATAAATCTCTGAGAATTTTTCCAATGCCATCACAGTAATCACGGTTAAACTAGACAGGTAACTTTACTCTACTGTATAAACAGACAGTAAACAAATTAAGAGAGGTTAACCATGGCCGTTATCGTCAAATATGTGGTTGAACGCAACGGAGAAGAGAAGATGACTTTTACCTCTAAAGCGGAAGCTGACGCGTATGACAAAATGCTCGACATGGCAGATGAGTTATTTGAGCTGCTGGGTAAAAGCGAAGTCACAGGCGATGAAGCGCAACGCGAAGAATTGTCCCTTTTCCTTGCGCAAAATCGTGAAGAAGTACTCTATGCTCTGGGAGCTAAACGCAAGCCCACCCCAAAGCCAGCGAAGAAAAAGGCTGATGCCCCAAAGGAAGATGACGCCGAAGCGGCTTAACTTCTCAATAAACGCTCCCATACGGAGCGTTTTTTATTTCAATATTGTCCTAATTTTCGGTCTATTTAACCCATATTCACCGTAAGGGCCGTTAATCTAAAGGATTCTCTCCCCTCACCCTTCAATCTTGATGCACTTCACTTTAAGATGTCTCCAGCTATCACAATTATCATGCAGCATCTGATATCAAACGATGCTATTGGAAGAGACAAGGAGACTCCCGGATTATGGCCAGTTTTGCTCTAGCGTTTGGCACCGCGACCAAAAACAAAGATGGAAAAATCATCGAAGCATTTTTCCCAACCCCAGTTCTAAACCCTTCAGACTCTCTGGTTTCAGCACTTGCCGACGTTGTCGGTTACCAAGGCGGTAACGAAGCGTTTGAAGTGGAAGCAGCACACTGCACAGCTATCGCTTCTGCTTTCTCAGCAGCTGACGAACAAGCAGCAGCATCATTTACAACCAAAGCAACGGAGTCTAACCAACCACTCGTTCTGACTATTCTTGAGACCGACGAAAAGCCAGCAAGCGTAGCTGAAGGGTTCCTTAAGCTTCAACTGATCTCTCACCGTCTTACCAAGCCTCATCGCATTGTTTTGGATGGTATTTTCGGCCTGCTGCATAACATTGCATGGACTAACCAGGGACCAATCGACCTACCTGAACTAGCAGATCGCCAAATGGAAGCTCGCCTGAAAGGTGAAACACTGACCGTAGACTGTGTAGATAAGTTTCCTAAGATGGTTGATTACGTGGTTCCTGCGGGCGTTCGTATCGCAGATACCTCACGTGTACGTCTGGGTGCGCATGTAGGTGAAGGCACTACTGTTATGCATGAAGGCTTCATCAACTTCAATGCAGGCACTGAAGGCGTCAGCATGGTCGAAGGTCGTATCTCTGCAGGTGTGATGGTCGGTAACGGCAGTGACATTGGTGGTGGTGCTTCTATCATGGGCACTTTGAGCGGTGGCGGCCAGATCGTTATCTCTATTGGCGAAAACAGCCTTCTGGGTGCGAACGCGGGTCTTGGTTTCCCACTGGGTGATCGCTGTACCATCGAGTCAGGTCTGTACGTGACTGCAGGTACAAAAGTCTCCATGCTGGATGCAAACGGCCAAGAAGTGGAAACCGTAAAAGCACGTGACCTAGCAGGCAAGACCGACCTTCTGTTCCGTCGCAACTCAGTGACAGGTAAAATTGAGTGTCTGACTAACAAATCTGCGGTTGAGTTAAACGCTGAGCTGCACGCGAACAACTAATTCACAAGTGTTAAAGCAAATATTGAAAAAGGCCAGCCTGAAGCTGTAATGCATGTGAATTAAGCTGAATGACGCTTTCTAGAAGGCCTAGTCGCATAGCGACTGGGCCTTTTCTTTACTGCTCTGGGATATGTCCTCTCCCGCCTCTCTGGAAGCACAAAGCTCTCTGCCATATCGAGGATATATCTGAGTACTTCTGGGTATCTGCCCGGCGCGACAGCCGGAAGCATCTGCAACTGACTCACCAAAAATATCGATGCCTGCTTAAAGCCTATTTGGTATGGCATCACCGTATTCAAGGAATACGCCATCTGGCACATCATAAAACGCAACAGGTTATAGGCGAGCAGCATTCCCCAAAGCTCCTGTTTCACTAACGCCGGCGTTTTACTTCTTAGCGTCAGGCTATTTTGAAGCATGGACTGTTTCATCTCTCGGTAGCCTAATTCGATTTCCCAGCGATGACTGTAGAGCTCTGCGATATCTGCACCTATATAACGCTTAGGGTCGGTCATGGAAGTCAGCAGTTTGACTTCTTTCCCTTTTATCTTGGTGGTAATGAGTCTGGCTTCCAGTGTATCCGGCGCATCTACCCACTTCTTTTTCGCTTGGGCAGTCAGGGAGAGCTCAACCAGCTCCTGACCGCGTCCCAGTTTTCTTAACGTCTTATATTGCGCCCCTTTACGAAGGGGAATTAGCCAGTGTCTTTCCTCTCCTTGGCTTTGCCAACGATGGAGAAGTCCCAATGCGTAGAAGCCTTTGTCAAACAGGGTAAGGCTATTGTCTTGGGCTTTGTCGATAAGCTGAGCGGTGAGGTCAATCTCACTGACCGAGACGGAGTCAAAGGCGGCACTGTTGAGCAGATGGCTCGTCAATTCCATGTGGCAGACCATGCGAACTTGGGGATAGTCTGACGTCGTTGTTTTATTACCTGTTCGACTAAACGCCTTATCATTGTCAGTCGTATCAGGTGTTCGCCAAACCACGCCATCGACGGCATGCAAAGTGAGCCCGTACCAATCGGGATGCGGGGTTTTCTCATGCCACAATTGCTGAGTTTGGTTGAACACCGCTTCTACGGGTTCATGTCCTAGTTTCTTACGGGCATGAATCACCGCGCTCGGCGCAACAAAAGGCTTCTTACCCGGAAGTAATATATCAAGCTGAGAGACCACCTTGCTCATCGATAGATGCCGATAAAGAGACATTCCCACCACGCTCCACACCATCAGTTCCATGGGGAGTCGACGCTTACGAATCGTGGCGACGCCCGTGTCTTCAAGACATTGATTAATCAGTGTGGGGCAAAGGAGATCTGATAGCCCATTGAGTTGGTCAGCAGAGAATTGGTGTATTCGGTCGAGCGCTTGCCTTAAGAACATAAAGAAATCCGAGTGCAGAGAAACACTCGGATTTTGACAGCCTATAAGGATCGTTCAACCGATCATTTATTGCTTAACTGATCGGCATTAAGCCTGAAGCTGGTCTTTTTGTTTGTCATTTAGAATGATACTTCCCGCTTCAAGCCCTGTCTTCCAATTTACTTCATAATCCCAACCTCTCGGGGACTCATCTGCACCTACCGAATTTCTTGGTTTACCTAATATCCCTACGGGATACATACGCATTTTCGGGTTGGCAATGCACATCCATATGGGTTTTATAGGCAGAAAGATAGTCTTCTTGCGATAACTCAGAAGTCGCAACAAGCTCCTTCAATGCCTCCACAGAACGAGATTTATTTCCGGCTTCAACGTCATGACTGGTATGATACCGCTAATGTTTCTCAGATCCCTGAAACGCAAAAAGGCCATCCTTTCGGATGGCCTTTTTGACGGTACTTTTGTTTTCACTTTTTCAAAAAGTGAAAGAAAATTGGAAGCCTGGCGATGTCCTACTCTCACATGGGGAGACCCCACACTACCATCGGCGCTGTTACGTTTCACTACTGAGTTCGGCATGGAGTCAGGTGGGTCCATAACGCTATGGTCGCCAAGCAAATTCGTTAAAATCTTGGAAAGTGACTTTGTTTGTTCTCGTTCTTACACATTCAAGGTTCTCTCTGAGTCCGTCAAAACCCCTTGGGTGTTGTATGGTTAAGCCTCACGGGCAATTAGTATCAGTTAGCTCAACGCCTCGCAGCGCTTACACACCTGACCTATCTACGTCGTCGTCTCCAACAACCCTTTAGAGGACTTTAAGTCCTAGGGATGACTCATCTTGAGGCTCGCTTCCCGCTTAGATGCTTTCAGCGGTTATCGATGCCGAACTTAGCTACCGGGCAATGCCACTGGCGTGACAACCCGAACACCAGAGGTTCGTCCACTCCGGTCCTCTCGTACTAGGAGCAGCCCCTCTCAATCATCCAACGCCCACGGCAGATAGGGACCGAACTGTCTCACGACGTTCTAAACCCAGCTCGCGTACCACTTTAAATGGCGAACAGCCATACCCTTGGGACCGACTTCAGCCCCAGGATGTGATGAGCCGACATCGAGGTGCCAAACACCGCCGTCGATATGAACTCTTGGGCGGTATCAGCCTGTTATCCCCGGAGTACCTTTTATCCGTTGAGCGATGGCCCTTCCATTCAGAACCACCGGATCACTATGACCTGCTTTCGCACCTGCTCGAACCGTCATTCTCGCAGTCAAGCGGGCTTATGCCATTGCACTAACCTCACGATGTCCGACCGTGATTAGCCCACCTTCGTGCTCCTCCGTTACGCTTTGGGAGGAGACCGCCCCAGTCAAACTACCCACCAGGCACTGTCCTCAACCCCGATAAGGGGCCTAAGTTAGAACATCAAACATACAAGGGTGGTATTTCAAGGTCGGCTCCACACAAACTGGCGTCTGTGTTTCAAAGCCTCCCACCTATCCTACACATGTAGGCTCAATGTTCAGTGCCAAGCTGTAGTAAAGGTTCACGGGGTCTTTCCGTCTAGCCGCGGGTACACAGCATCTTCACTGCGATTTCAATTTCACTGAGTCTCGGGTGGAGACAGCGTGGCCATCATTACGCCATTCGTGCAGGTCGGAACTTACCCGACAAGGAATTTCGCTACCTTAGGACCGTTATAGTTACGGCCGCCGTTTACCGGGGCTTCGATCAAGAGCTTCGACCGAAGTCTAACCCCATCAATTAACCTTCCGGCACCGGGCAGGCGTCACACCGTATACGTCATCTTTCGATTTTGCACAGTGCTATGTTTTTAATAAACAGTTGCAGCCACCTGGTATCTGCGACTGCCCTCAGCTCCATCCGCAAGGGACTTCACCATGGGCAGCGTACCTTCTCCCGAAGTTACGGTACCATTTTGCCTAGTTCCTTCACCCGAGTTCTCTCAAGCGCCTTGGTATTCTCTACCCGACCACCTGTGTCGGTTTGGGGTACGGTTCCTGATAACCTGAAGCTTAGAGGCTTTTCCCGGAAGCATGGCATCAATGACTTCATCACCGTAGTGACTCGACATCGTGTCTCAGTGTATGGCGTCCCGGATTTGCCTAAGACACCCACCTACGCACTTGAACCTCGACAACCGTCGCGAGGCCCACCTAGCCTTCTCCGTCCCCCCATCGCAGTTATCAGCAGTACGGGAATATTAACCCGTTTCCCATCGACTACGCCTTTCGGCCTCGCCTTAGGGGCCGACTTACCCTGCCCCGATTAACGTTGGACAGGAACCCTTGGTCTTCCGGCGAGGAGGTTTTTCACCCCCTTTGTCGTTACTCATGTCAGCATTCGCACTTCTGATACCTCCAGCAGCCCTTACAGACCACCTTCTACGGCTTACAGAACGCTCCCCTACCCAGATATAAATATCTGCCGCAGCTTCGGTGTATCGCTTAGCCCCGTTACATCTTCCGCGCAGGCCGACTCGACCAGTGAGCTATTACGCTTTCTTTAAATGATGGCTGCTTCTAAGCCAACATCCTGGCTGTCTGAGCCTTCCCACATCGTTTCCCACTTAGCGATAACTTGGGGACCTTAGCTGGCGGTCTGGGTTGTTTCCCTCTCCACGACGGACGTTAGCACCCGCCGTGTGTCTCCCGGATAGTACTTACTGGTATTCGGAGTTTGCAAAGGGTTGGTAAGTCGGGATGACCCCCTAGCCTTAACAGTGCTCTACCCCCAGTAGTATTCGTCCGAGGCGCTACCTAAATAGCTTTCGGGGAGAACCAGCTATCTCCGAGTTTGATTGGCCTTTCACCCCTAGCCACAAGTCATCCGCTAATTTTTCAACATTAGTCGGTTCGGTCCTCCAATTGATGTTACTCAATCTTCAACCTGCCCATGGCTAGATCACTCGGTTTCGGGTCTACGTCATGCAACTCATTCGCCCAGTTAAGACTCGGTTTCCCTACGGCTCCCCTATGCGGTTAACCTTGCTACATAACGTAAGTCGCTGACCCATTATACAAAAGGTACGCAGTCACCTAACACGTAGGCTCCCACTGCTTGTACGTACACGGTTTCAGGTTCTGTTTCACTCCCCTCACAGGGGTTCTTTTCGCCTTTCCCTCACGGTACTGGTTCACTATCGGTCAGTCAGGAGTATTTAGCCTTGGAGGATGGTCCCCCCATCTTCAGACAAGATAACACGTGTCCCGTCCTACTCGTTTTCACGTTAAATAAGCCGTCGTGTACGGGGCTATCACCCTGTATCGCGCCACTTTCCAGAGGCTTCCACTAACTCATAAAACGCTTAAGGGCTAATCCGGGGTCGCTCGCCGCTACTGCCGGAATCTCAATTGATTTCTTTTCCTTCGGGTACTTAGATGTTTCAGTTCCCCGAGTTCGCCTCCACACACCTATGTATTCAGTGTGGGATACTGGCTTATGCCAGTGGGTTTCCCCATTCGGACATCCCAGATTCAAATGGCTGTTACTGCCTTATCTGGGCTTATCGCAAGTTACTACGTCCTTCATCGCCTCTGACTGCCAAGGCATCCACCGTGTACGCTTAGTCACTTAACCATACAACCCCAAGAGGTTTCGTAGGTTTAAACAACCAAGGTTGTTCTTATAAGAACATGTTCACCCTTTTTGCCTCTGCTTTTTCTTAAAAAGCGGAAACATAAAGCGATGAACGATTTCGCCGGACTCAAATATTGTTCATCACCTCTGGAGAAGGATGAAACCAAGAACACTTGAATGTGTTTGGTGTTAATTCCGAAGAATCAACATTTGAGAACTTTTACAAACAAACTGAATCAGTTTGTTTAGTCAGCTTTCCAGATTTTTAAAGAGCATTTCTCGTAAAGAGAACGTGGTACAAAACCACTTTCTAATGACTTTCTTCCCAAATTGGGGCGGCAAAAATTCGCACCCTGTAAATGATATTTAAAGGGTCTGCGAGTCCGTTGCAGAAAATGATTAGAGAGTGTGCTTTTCCTTTATGCAGGAAAAGTGGTGGGCGATACCGGGCTCGAACCAGTGACCCCCTCCTTGTAAGGGAGGTGCTCTCCCAACTGAGCTAATCGCCCACATCAGTTTTACATCCTCTGTGGTAGAAGATGGTGGGTCGTGCAGGATTCGAACCTGCGACCAATTGATTAAAAGTCAACTGCTCTACCAACTGAGCTAACGACCCAGTGGCGTCCCATAGGGGAGTCGAACCCCTGTTACCGCCGTGAAAGGGCGGTGTCCTAGGCCTCTAGACGAATGGGACGCACAGTGTCTGGCATTGGGATGCCAAACCACTCTTTACTTTTTCAACCTATACAATCTGTGTGGACACTGGTATCAATAGTATCGTTAAGGAGGTGATCCAGCCCCAGGTTCCCCTAGGGCTACCTTGTTACGACTTCACCCCAGTCATGAACCACACCGTGGTAAACGCCCTCCCGAAGGTTAAGCTATCTACTTCTGGTGCAGCCCACTCCCATGGTGTGACGGGCGGTGTGTACAAGGCCCGGGAACGTATTCACCGTGGCATTCTGATCCACGATTACTAGCGATTCCGACTTCATGGAGTCGAGTTGCAGACTCCAATCCGGACTACGACATACTTTCTGGGATTCGCTTCACATCGCTGTCTCGCTGCCCTCTGTATATGCCATTGTAGCACGTGTGTAGCCCTACTCGTAAGGGCCATGATGACTTGACGTCGTCCCCACCTTCCTCCGGTTTATCACCGGCAGTCTCCCTGGAGTTCCCACCCGAAGTGCTGGCAAACAAGGATAAGGGTTGCGCTCGTTGCGGGACTTAACCCAACATTTCACAACACGAGCTGACGACAGCCATGCAGCACCTGTCTCACAGTTCCCGAAGGCACACCAGAATCTCTTCCGGCTTCTGTGGATGTCAAGAGTAGGTAAGGTTCTTCGCGTTGCATCGAATTAAACCACATGCTCCACCGCTTGTGCGGGCCCCCGTCAATTCATTTGAGTTTTAATCTTGCGACCGTACTCCCCAGGCGGTCTACTTAACGCGTTAGCTCCGAAAGCCACAGTTCTAGACTACAGCCTCCAAGTAGACATCGTTTACGGCGTGGACTACCAGGGTATCTAATCCTGTTTGCTCCCCACGCTTTCGCATCTGAGCGTCAGTCTTTGTCCAGGGGGCCGCCTTCGCCACCGGTATTCCTTCAGATCTCTACGCATTTCACCGCTACACCTGAAATTCTACCCCCCTCTACAAGACTCTAGCCTGCCAGTTCAAAATGACTTTCCCAGGTTAAGCCCGGGGCTTTCACATCTTGCTTAACAGACCGCCTGCATGCGCTTTACGCCCAGTAATTCCGATTAACGCTCGCACCCTCCGTATTACCGCGGCTGCTGGCACGGAGTTAGCCGGTGCTTCTTCTGCCGCTAACGTCAAACACTGCACGTATTAAGTACAATGCCTTCCTCACGGCTGAAAGTGCTTTACAACCCGAAGGCCTTCTTCACACACGCGGCATGGCTGCATCAGGCTTGCGCCCATTGTGCAATATTCCCCACTGCTGCCTCCCGTAGGAGTCTGGACCGTGTCTCAGTTCCAGTGTGGCTGATCATCCTCTCAAACCAGCTAGGGATCGTCGCCTTGGTGAGCCTTTACCCCACCAACTAGCTAATCCCAACTGGGCCCATCCGGTAGCGAGAGGCCATAAGGTCCCCCTCTTTGGTCCAAAGACATCATGCGGTATTAGCCACCGTTTCCAGTGGTTATCCCCCTCTACCAGGCAGGTTCCCAGCCATTACTCACCCGTCCGCCGCTCGCCGCCCAATAAATCATCCGAAGAATCTTTATTGTCGCTGCCGCTCGACTTGCATGTGTTAGGCCTGCCGCCAGCGTTCAATCTGAGCCATGATCAAACTCTTCAATTAAAGTTTTTGGCTCGATGAAATACTGTTGTTGTTTTGTCTCCGCTTTTTAAAAAAGCAGAAGCAAAACGAATTGACTGTGCCGATATAACCGAAGTTATTTCGTTTGGTCACTCAGTAAACATCGATAAATCTTTTGTCTATCAATCACGAGTGCCCACACAGATTGCATAGGTCAAATTGTTAAAGAACGTTGACTTGAAGAAGCGTCGCTTCTCACCGTCAGGGCTGCGAATTTTACGCTGCCGGGCGATGAAGTCAAGAAGAAATTTTGAGATTTTTCAGCGTTGCTTTCGCAACCCTCAAAACACCTTGTTGACTCACCTCTTCACCGCACTTTTCAATGCTTTGATGATGAGGTTTTCGCGTTTCGACTTGGTAGGCATTTCCTTGTTGGGAGCCGCTTGCCGTGTCGATGGGGCGCATTATAGGGAGGTCTCGAATTCTGGCAAGGGCTTTTTGCGAAAAAAGTCACAAAAATCGATTAACCGTTCACTAATCCAGCAGGTTGGTGAATTTAGACACAGAAACTGGGAGAGAAAGGCTTTGAGCTGTGCCATTCCTGTCACTCCAGCTGACTTTAACATCCATTATTTTGGCGTAGGTTGCGGCCACACCGCTGGCTGGCGTGTGTTGAAGCGTTTTGGTAGGCGTCACTGAAAGACTATATAACGAGCCTTCATTCAGTGTTAACTGGCAGCTTTGAATGTTCTCTACCGTTTTGCCTTCGCAATCTGAACCTGTGGTATTCAATGTTTGCAGTAAAGCAATCTGAGACTCCGCGATTTGCTTCGCTTGCACGAACATAAGCGCGTTTGCCTTTTCGACTTCTAGGTAACTGTATAGCTTTAACGTTCCAACACCAGACAAGACAACGACGAATATCGCAATGAGTGTTTCTACGAGCGAAAAGCCTTTGTCAGAAGTCATGGATGCTGCCTTTTACTAACTTAGGTACGCTACTACCTCCATCTCCAAAAGGTGTATCGTCGTCATAGTCAGGTTTGAAAGAACCTTTTATCAAAGCTTTGGAGTTTGCTACGTCTAATAGGTAACTCCCCAGGCTTTCATATGACCCGTGAAAATAGAAAGGAAGTTTACCCCACTTCTCTGCATCGTTTTTGAAGTCATCGATTAACTGACGACAAAGCAGGTGCATGGCCCCTTCTTCACACACAAAATGTTTGTTCGTTTCATCGAAAGATGCTCCCCAAGATTCCGCAACTGACGACTCTGAATACCCATGTGTAAAATGGACTAAGGTACCATTGAATTTGATCGTATCGAATGCACCAACTACGCCATTCCTTATAACCACAGTAGCTTTTTTTGAGTCATTCGCAGGATCATAGATACCATCTAACTTACAGTCTCCATCAATCCAAATCTTGGTACTGCCATTTTTAATTTTGTCTTTTATTGTTGTGCCACAGCTTGAAACTTTTTCTTTGTTGGAGATTGATGTTCCAGTAGTGACTGTCACATCGAACCCACTCCTAACCGTTTCCCATTTTTCCTTAGGAACACCAAAAAAATCTTGGAAAACATCGATGTTTTCTTGGTTTGTTAAAATATCTAGCTCAAAGTTGTTGGTAACTGGGTCCGTTTGCGAAGGAATATATGTACTAAAGTTCGCATGGCACTGCTCATTGGCGTTTGTTAGCTCTGAGAGAAATTCAGCTGTCGTCTTACCTACATCAATTGTGACATCACCTCCGGCTATTATTGCGGTACACTCGTAAATATCCACCCCGTCAGTAGTAGCGACTTTATCCCCCTTTGCAGGTATCCAAGCATTACCCCCCTCTACAACCAAACTACCTGATGTTTTAAACGCCGCAGCTGCAGCCCCTCCAGCCTGTATGACAATTTTTGTAGATGCATAGCCTGAGGACGAAGAAAGTATCCAAGGGCTTTCTGATCCAGTGACTGTAATCACGCTACCAGTATGGCCTTCACACTCATTAAATACTGAATCGGTAAAATCCGTATCCTTTGGGTTTAATTCATTTTGTTCAAACACCGCAATCGCACAGTCCAGCCCTGATTTTGCACTTGCTCGCTGCTTAGCGTCTAAAACTAGATTTTGCGTCTTTTTTATATCAGCTAGCCCTGAATTCGCTACTGAAATCGTAAACAAAGCCACAACGAGCAAAACGCCACTGACTACTGCGAGGGTTGCCATTCCTTTTTGAGTGTTCATTCGTGCTAACCATCCACATTGGGGACTGACACCGTGAAATTCACAGTGTCTGAGATTGAACTATCACTTTTCAGTGACGCAGTAATTGAGACTTCAACCGTTTGGGCTTTATTAGTGGAGCCAACACTTTGCAGGAAAGAACGTTTGAAGCTTAGAGATTCTATAGATAGGCGTTCAAAGGTCATATCTCGCCAGTAGCCGCTTTCACATGTCCAGTTCGCCAACGCATCCCAGTTTTCATAAATCTCGATGACAGGATTATTCCGACTGTCTTTACCCAGCCGATACCCTTTTGCATCATCCTTATCTAGAGCCATAGCGCCTGAACGTTTGTCGTGGTTGTAAGCGAAACGAATACACTCTCCGTCTTCAACCTTAGATGCACTGTCATCAATCAATATTGAGGACGAGGCCCCGCCACCATCTGGGCGAATAAAAGGATTCACTGAAGTACAGTCATAACAAAAACCTGCGCGGGCAATTTCATTCTTCATCGTGTCTGCAATGATGTTTAGCTGCGTCCTCAGAAAGTCATTTTGAAGCTGCTTAGTGCCAAATTCTGTATTGACGGTAAATATTGCCAGTGCCGAAGCAAGCACAATTAAGCTGACCGTCATCCCTACCATCATTTCAACAAGCGTGTAGCCAAAACTTCGCTTCATGATGAACAGGACTCCCAGCCCGTAACCGTTGGGTTGCTGCAAGCTTTAAGACCAACATATTGGCGAATCAAAATCCCAGACTCTTTTCCGGTTTCATTACCGTGAGCTAGCTTGACTGTCTTGTTCGTCGACGGGAGACCATTGATAGAAGAAAAATGGAAAAGCTTCATTGGGTCAGTCGCTTCTGGTTCCTGCACATTCACTTGGGCCCCAATTTCCAGAATAACCTTTTGCAACCCTTCGTTATCGGTACAACTAAAATGGGTTACTTCAGACTTTTCACTGAGCCCAATACAGCCGTTATCCGTTTCACTTGAAGGCACATAATGCACATAGATATTGCGATGGCGTCGCAGGGATTCCGATTGCCCAACTTCCAGGACCGAAAGTAATTGGGTGGCCTTATTTTCTACAACAGCCGCTTTATGAGAAGACACATAGGTTGGCACAGCTACCGCTGTGACGACTGCCAATACAGACACCGTCGTTATCATTTCAATTAAGCTAAATCCGCGCTGTAGATTCCAATATCTCACAACAAATTCCTTTAGCGTTTGCTGTACCTTGTTTCCATACTATCAACGGCGATACCGTAGATCTCTGGAATTAAAACGAATTTTACGCATAGCGAACCAAAAAATGACGCTGAGAACTAAGACATTACATTTAGGTATGACGTTGCTCGAAATCTTGATAGCAATTGCGATTATCGGTGCCATTGCAACGATTGCTGTACCAGCGGTAGGGGAATACCTAGTCAAATCAGAACGTAGCCGAGTCCAAGTAGATTTGTACCAATTACAGACACATGCGGAGCAAACATTTACCGCAACAGGTAGCTATCCAACTGATACAACACTTGTGTGTACAAAGTGCCAAGTCTCAGATGAATACAATTTTTCTATCACCACAGGCGGCTCAGGTAGTGATGTGTATAAAATCAAAGCCACTCCGAAGACGACTTCAAGACAAGACAAAGATACTGACTGCCACACCATGGTTATCAATGCCGCTTCAGAGCAGTACAACTTCAAAAAAGATGGAAGTACCATAGCTAACAACGGTGATTGCTGGACATAAAAAAACCGGCGGATTCGCCGGTTTTTCGTTTTTCTCTTACTGACTGTTAACTGGTCAGATCGTCAAAGAATTTCTTCACGCCATCGAAGAAGCCTTCTGATTTAGGCTTGTGCTTTTTCGCGGCACTGCCCCCCAATGATTCTTCGAATTCGCGCAGCAGCTCTTTCTGTTTGCTGCTGAGGTTAACCGGCGTTTCTACTACCAGTTTACAGATCAAGTCACCAAGGCCACCGCCACGCACTGACTGTACACCTTTGCCACGCATTCGGAACATGCGGCCAGTTTGAGTTTCAGGTGGTACTTTCAGGCTGACACGACCATCCAGCGTTGGCACTTCTACTTCGCCGCCCAATGCAGCCATCGTGAAGCTGACTGGTACTTCACAGTACAAGTTGTTGCCATCACGGGTGAAAATGTGGTGGTCACGTACATGCACCTGTACATAGAGATCGCCTGCTGGTGCACCAAACTCACCGGCTTCGCCTTCACTTGTCAGACGGATACGGTCTCCCGTGTCTACGCCCGCAGGGATTTTTACACTAAGGGTCTTGGTCTTCTGAACACGGCCTTGGCCATGACAGCTGTCACAAGGATCTTTAATGATTTTGCCGCGACCGTGACAGGTTGGACAGGTTTGCTGTACTGCAAAGAAACCCTGACGCATTTGTACCTGACCGGCACCATGACAGGTTCCACATGTTTGTGGGGATGAACCTGGTTTCGCACCGCTGCCACCACATGGGTCACAGCTTACGTAAGTTGGGACATCAATCTCTTTAGTCACACCACGGACTGCTTCTTCTAAAGAAAGCTCCATGTTGTAGCGAAGGTCTGCGCCACGCTGGGCACGGGCCTGACCGCCACGGCGACCACCACCAAAGATGTCGCCAAACACGTCACCAAAGATATCGCTGAAGTCTGCGCCGCCACCGAAGCCGCCGCCACCACCCATTCCACCTTGTTCAAAGGCTGCATGGCCGTATTGGTCGTAAGCTGCGCGTTTTTGATCGTCTGTGAGGATTTCGTACGCCAGCTTCACTTCTTTAAATTTCTCAGCTGCCGTTTCATCACCTGGGTTTTTATCCGGGTGGTACTTCATCGCAAGACGCTTGTACGCCTTTTTGATGTCACGCTCACTAGCGTCGCGGCTTACGCCAAGCACTTCATAAAAATCACGATTTGACATGTTTTGCTTGTCACCTGCTTCTATACCGGGCAAAAAAGTTAGCCCCGTATCATACAACTACGGGCGAAGGAGAAAATCCTCCTGCGCCCGTGCGAAATAAAAACGGTTAAATCTTTCGATTCAGGTCTTGCTGTTTTTCAGTCACAAGACCTGTTTCTGGGAAGTTATCCGATCTTATTTTTTGTCGTCTTTTACTTCTTCAAACTCAGCATCAACAACGTCGTCGTCTTGCTTAGTTTGCTCTGCACCGGCGTCTTGAGCTTGCGAAGCTTGCGCTTGCTGCTGAGCCACTTCCATCAGCTTCTGAGATGCTGCAATTAGTGCCTGCACTTTTGCGTCGATAGCTTCTTTATCTTCGCCTTTACGTGCTTCTTCCAGCTCGCTGATTGCTGCTTCGATCTTCTCTTTCTCGTCAGCTGGCAGTGTGTCGCCTGCTTCTTCAATTTGCTTGCGAGTACCGTGAACCATTTGGTCAGCTTGGTTGCGCGCAGACGCCAGTTCTTCGAACTTCTTGTCGGCTTCTTTGTTCGCTTCCGCTTCCTGAACCATTTTCTCGATTTCGTCGTCGCTCAGACCACCAGATGCCTGGATAGTGATCTTCTGCTCTTTACCTGTGCTCTTGTCTTTTGCAGACACGTGCAGGATACCGTCAGCATCTAGGTCGAAGACAACTTCGATTTGTGGCATGCCACGTGGTGCTGCGTTGATGCCTTCCAAGTTGAATTGACCCAGAGACTTGTTGTACGTCGCCTGCTTACGCTCACCTTGCAGCACATGAATCGTTACTGCACTTTGGTTGTCTTCAGCAGTAGAGAACACTTGGTTCGCCTTAGTAGGGATGGTGGTATTCTTCTCGATGAGCTTAGTCATCACGCCGCCCATGGTTTCGATACCCAGAGACAGTGGCGTTACGTCCAGCAGCAGAACGTCTTTCACGTCACCTGCCAGTACACCGCCCTGAACCGCTGCACCAACTGCAACTGCTTCGTCAGGGTTCACGTCTTTACGTGCTTCTTTGCCAAAGAATTCAGCAACTTTCGCCTGAACCATTGGCATACGAGTCTGACCACCAACCAGGATTACGTCGTTGATGTCGTTAACAGACAGGTCTGCGTCAGCCAGTGCTACTTTCAGTGGCTCCAGTGAACGTTGAACCAGATCTTCTACGAGTGATTCCAGTTTCGCACGGGTCACTTTAACGTTCATATGCTTAGGACCAGTCGCATCTGCAGTGATGTATGGCAGGTTTACATCAGTTTGCTGCGCAGAAGACAGTTCAATCTTCGCTTTCTCAGCTGCTTCTTTCAGACGCTGCATTGCCAGTGGATCTTTACGAAGGTCGATGCCTTGGTCTTTTTTGAACTCGTCAACCAGATAGTTGATCATGCGGTTGTCGAAGTCTTCACCACCCAAGTGAGTGTCACCGTTGGTTGCCAGTACTTCGAACGTCTTCTCTCCGTCAACTTCGTCAATCTCGATGATAGAGATATCGAAAGTACCACCACCGAGGTCGTAAACTGCGATAGTACGGTCACCACCTTGCTTGTCTAGGCCGTAAGCCAGTGCAGCAGCAGTTGGTTCGTTGATAATACGTTTAACTTCCAGACCCGCGATGCGGCCAGCGTCTTTAGTCGCCTGGCGCTGTGCGTCGTTGAAGTACGCAGGTACTGTGATAACTGCGCCAGTGACTTCCTCACCCAGGAAGTCTTCTGCAGTTTTCTTCATTTTCTTCAGGACTTCAGCTGAAACCTGAGGAGCTGCCATTTTCTGGCCTTTAGCTTCTACCCATGCATCGCCGTTGTCAGCCTTAACGATTTTGTAAGGCATGATTTCAATATCACGCTGAACTTCTTCGTCTTCGAAGCGACGACCGATCAGTCGTTTGATAGCAAACAGCGTGTTTTCTGGGTTGGTCACTGCCTGACGTTTTGCTGGCTGACCTACCAGAGTTTCACCGTCCTGGGTGTACGCGATGATTGATGGCGTTGTGCGATCGCCCTCTGCGTTTTCGATTACGCGTGGCTTGTCACCGTCCAGTACTGCTACACATGAGTTGGTAGTACCCAAGTCGATACCAATGATCTTACCCATTTGGTTTTCTCCGAAAATTCGTCTTACGTCTATGTTGCGTTAACCCATATATGGGGGTCGCGGTTTAGGGTTCAACCCTGCACAAGAAAAATTTTTAAATTTTCTTTTTGATGCACCTTAAATAAGGGCGACTTATTGACTTTCAAGGCCTGAAATGAAAAAAACCCGCAAAAAGCGGGTTTTTCCTTAAATTCGGTCTTATGCCTGTTCGTTCACGTTACCAGCAGCGGCTTTTGAAACCATTACCATGGCAGGGCGAACAACACGACCATTCAGTTCATAGCCTTTCTGCATCACAAACATCACGGTATTTGGCTCGTGATCTGCGCTTTCCTGAATAGACATTGCCTGATGGAATTCTGGGTTGAACGATTCGCCGTGTGGGTTCAACTCTTTAAGGCCGAATTTTTCCACTGCATCTTTCATGGTCTTCAGCGTTAGCTCAACGCCTTCGATCATCGGCTTGAGGGCGTCATTTTCTTTGTCCGCCATCTCTACTGCGCGTTCCATGTTGTCGATAACAGGAAGCAGTTCGTTCGCGAAACGCTCCAGAGCAAATTTACGCGCTTTGTCGATTTCCTGCTCGGTACGACGACGCATATTTTCAATATCTGCGCGAGCGCGCAGTACGCTGTCTTGTTGCTCTTTCACTGTCGCTTCACTTGCTTCAAGTGCAGCTTCAAGCTCAGTGATCCGGCTAATCATTGCATCAGTTTCAGCATCAAGGGCATTTTCTTCAGCCTGTGCTTCCACTGCTTCGATTTGCAATTCTTCTTCCTGGATCTTGTTTTCTTCTTTGCTCATGCTCTCTCCGACACAATACACTGTGTTGAACCCCAAAAATCTCAAGGATTGGGGCATCAATCTCGACGGTTTTGCTTATTATGGGGATGAATGGTCACGTTTCAAGGTGTCTCTTGCCGCAATGCACGACAAGTGTAGGGCAATCACTTATACTCAAGCCACTAAACTGTGCAGGATCAATAAGATGTCAAAGCGTTTTAACACTATAGCTTTGGTAGGAAAACCGCGAAATCCAGAAGCGGTAGCAACCCATGAAAGCCTGTATCACTGGCTGACCAAACAAGGTTACCGCACATTGGTCGACAATCGTCTCGACAATTACCTCGATATTCCCGCGGATGATTTCCACGATTTGCTTTCGCTGGGCGCAAAAGCCGATTTGGCGATTGTGATTGGTGGTGATGGCAACATGCTGGGCGCAGCCCGTGTTCTTTCACGTTTTGATATTTCCGTTATCGGTGTCAACCGTGGCAATCTCGGCTTTTTGACCGATCTCGATCCCGATGAATACGAAGACGCTCTAATATCGGTGTTATCTGGTGAGTACATCGAAGATCATCGCTTCCTGCTTGAAGCAGAGGTGCACCGTCATGGACAGGTGAAAAGCCACAATGCGGCGCTTAACGAAGCAGTGCTTCACCCTGGGCAAGTCGCCCACATGATCGAATTTGAAGTCTATATCGACGACAACTTCGCCTTCTCTCAGCGTTCTGACGGCATCATCATTTCGACACCAACGGGCTCAACGGCTTACAGCCTTTCCGGTGGTGGTCCTATCCTGTCGCCGAGCATCGATGCGATTTCACTCGTTCCTATGTTCCCGCATACCCTTTCCAGCCGTCCTTTGGTCGTCGACGCTAAGCGCCACATTAAGCTTGTGGTTTCACCGGATAACGGCAGCACCTTGGAAGTGAGTTGTGACAGTCAGGTGTCTTTGCCTGTTAATCCGGGGGATGAAGTACACATCTATAGAAGCCCTTCACTGTTGAAGCTTATCCATCCTAAAAATTACAGCTACTACAAAACGTTGCGAACTAAATTGGGCTGGTCAAGCAAACTCTTCTGATAAAGCAGAAGAACATTGTTCATGAAAAGAGTGGATTAGGCTGCTCTTTTTTATTTTCACCACTCTCACCGCTCGTTTTTTAACTCGCATCACAATTTCATCTCGAATTCATACCTGATCATCTTTACTGTATACAAACACAGTATATACTGTACAAAACAACAGGTGATGATAAATACAGGTATAGGCTCATGCTGGCACACATCACAATTCAAAACTTTGCCATTGTTAAAGCACTCGAACTCGACTTCCAACAAGGAATGACCACCATTACTGGCGAGACCGGTGCAGGTAAATCCATCGCTATTGATGCTCTGGGTTTGTGTCTGGGCGATCGCGCAGATGCTTCTATGGTTCGTCCTGGTGAGGAAAAAGCCGAAATCGTGGTGCTCTTCCAACTCCAGAACAATCCTGCCGCGAGACGCTGGCTGGAAGACAATGAGTTGGTCGATGGTGATGAGTGCATTCTACGACGTGTGATCACCAAAGAGGGGCGTTCACGCGCCTTCATTAATGGCAGCCCTGTACCAGCCTCCCAGCAAAAAGCACTCGGGCAGCACCTTATCAATATTCATGGTCAGCACGCCCATCAGCTTTTGATGAAAAACGATTATCAACTGACATTGCTCGACCAATATGCCGGTCATCAAAACCTGCTCGCTACAATGCGCCAACGTTATCAAGACTGGCGTGCCGCACGAAACGAGCTCAAGCAGTTAGAAAAGAACAAAGAAGCGTTCGAAGCCCAACGCCAACTATTAGAATATCAGGTTAACGAGCTCAATGAATTGGCGTTAGGTGAAACCGAATATCCAGAACTGGAAGCGGAGCATAAGCGCCTCTCCAACTGTGGCGACATTGCGATTTGTAGCCAAAGCGTCCTGCAGGCATTAAGTGAAGATGATGAAAACAACGCAATGCAGTTGTTGCAGTTTGCCCAGCAGAAGCTTGCCGAACTCGCCGAGATGGATAGCCGTTTTAACGATCTAACACAGATGTTGGACGAAGCTTGTATTCAAGTTCAGGAAACCAGCCATGAGATCTCAAGCTATATGGATAGTGTGGATATGGATCCTGCGCGCCTGAGCTATTTGGATGAGCGCATGGCGACCATAATGCGTCTTTCCCGTAAACATCAGGTTTCTCCTGAAGAGCTTTTCACTTCCCATCAGTCTCTGGTGAATGACCTTGAAAACCTCAATGACAGCGATAACCAGATTGAACAGCTTGCCGCACAAGTCGAACTGAAGCACCAAGCTTGTCTAGCAGCAGCGGAAAAACTCAGTAAGAGCCGTAAACGTTATGCCAAAGAACTGGATAAACTGATTTCTGCCAGCATGCATGAACTCAGTATGCAAAACGGCAAATTCCATATTGCACTGGATAGCCAACCAGAAAGTCATTTGTCACCGCTGGGCTTCGACAGTATCGAGCTTTTGGTTTCCACCAACCCAGGCCAGCCAATGCAAGCGTTGGGGCGCGTGGCATCCGGTGGTGAGCTTTCCCGTATTTCTCTTGCGATCCAGGTTATTACTGCGCAGAAAGTCGATACCCCAAGCCTTATCTTCGATGAAGTGGATGTGGGTATCAGTGGTCCAACGGCAGCCATCGTCGGTAAACTGCTTCGTAAGCTAGGTGAATCAACTCAAGTGATGTGTGTAACACACTTGCCGCAAGTTGCTGGCTGCGGTCATCAGCAAATGTTCGTGACGAAAGCCAGCGAGAAAGGAAAAACCACTACCAGCATGATCCCGCTGGATACTCAGTCCCGCGTTCAGGAACTGGCACGACTGCTCGGTGGCAGCGAAATTACTGAACATACACTCGCCAACGCTAAAGAACTACTTATTGCGGCATAGGGACTGTTAGCCTGAAGAGAAAGAAACTTTTCCCTAATAGCACGGTCGAACAAGCAAGTTGAGACAAGAGTTTTTACTTCTCTCACTTGCTTGTTTATCATCGTCCCCTATTTTGGAAATGAAGTAAGAAGTCATGCGTTGGAAACACATCGTTGCGGCATCCCTTGTTCTAGCTAGCCTCTCAGGCTGCTCTTGGGTTAACAAGCTGGTTTATCGCATAGATATTAACCAGGGAAATTACATCGACCAAACTGCGGTCGAAGAGCTCAAATTTGGTATGACTAAAGAGCAGGTTAAGTTCTTACTTGGTCAACCTATGCTGGTTGAGTCTGGTTATCCGAATACTTGGTATTTTGTTCAATACCTGAAGCCTGGGCACGATGCTCCAGAGCAGAAAGAACTGATCCTTTCTTTTGATAATAGTGGTCAATTGGTGGGTCTAAAAGGTGACTACCAGCCAGGATCCGGATTTTTCGAAGTTGTTCGCTAAACACAAAATTTAATCGCCAGAATCAAAAAACCCGCTAGTTGCGGGTTTTTTATTGCATGAAAACATCAAGCGATTGCTTGCTCTAAACGCTATTTCAGCATCTTTTCCAACTGTTCTTTATTGGTATGACGGATGTCTTTACCTTTCACAAAGTAAATAATGTATTCGCAAATGTTTTGGCATCTATCGCCCACCCGCTCAATGGCTCGAGCTGACCACATGACTTTCAGAACATTAGGAATAGAACGCGGGTCTTCCATCATGTAAGTCATCAACTGACGCAGAATCGCTTCGTATTCTTTATCCAGATGGTCATCGCTGTGATACACCTTCATCGCCGCATCAACATCCATTCGTGCAAAAGCATCCAACACATCATGCAGCATACGTGCAGCTTTATGGCCCAGGTTTTCCAGTGACACTAAAAACGGTTGTTGATGATTGGAAAAATTATCTAACGCCATCTTCGCAATACTGTCCGCAACGTCACCAATACGCTCAAGGTCGGTAATGGTTTTGATGATAGCTATCACCAAGCGTAAATCACCCGCTGTAGGTTGGCGTTTTGCAATGATTCGCGTGCAGGCTTCATCGATAGCGACTTCCATTGAGTTGACCTTATGGTCTTCACGGATCACCTGTTTTGCAAGCTCTACATCCTGATAATGCATCGCACGCAAAGCGTCAGTCAGCTGTCTCTCTACCAATCCACCCATCGCGAGCACATGGGTGCGGATAGCTTCCAGTTCAGCATTAAACTGACCTGAAATATGGCGACTGATATTTTGGTTGTCCATCATTTGCGTGCGTGTCCTTAGAGTCTGTTGACCTTTGGTGATTTAATTTTGTTCTAGCAAAAAGCGTTTTAGGCACGGCGAGGTGTTTGCCGCCTAGTGATTCTAAGCAAATACACCTTAACAAAGCATAAAACACTTTTGGCACTGGGCGCGAAGTCGAACCCGCTGGGCTGCGTTTATGGAGACTTTCTCCTGCGTTATCGGCCTCTCATGTAGGCTAGCTACACATCAAAGCCTCTACCTTGTATAAAGCCCCACAAACTGCTGCAAAAACCATCACCAAAGGCCAACAGACCCTAACCGTATCGGCCCGTGATGTAATCTTCGGTTTGCTTGTTTTTCGGTGTGGTAAACAGCGTGTCTGTGTCGGCGTATTCTACCAGTTTACCTAGGTTGATAAAGGCAGTTTGATCAGACACACGCGCAGCCTGCTGCATGTTGTGCGTCACGATAACGACCGTGTAGCGACGCTTGAGATCGTTGATCAGCTCCTCAATCGTGAGCGTCGAAATTGGATCTAGTGCCGATGTAGGTTCATCAAGCAAAAGGACTTCAGGTTCAATAGCGATAGCGCGGGCAATCACCAAACGCTGTTGCTGGCCACCAGACAAACCAAATGCGTTGTCGTGAAGGCGATCTTTCACCTCATCCCACAACGCTGCTGCTCGAAGCGAACGTTCAACTGCGTCGTCCAACGTACGAACGTTTTTCACACCTTGAAGTCGCAGGCCATAGATGACGTTTTCATAGATAGATTTGGGAAAAGGGTTCGGACGCTGGAACACCATTCCTACCTGACGTCGCAATGCTGGCACGTCGATTTGTTCATCATAAACATTGGAGCCATGGAGGAGAATTTCACCATCAACCTTACAGCCATCCACCAAGTCATTCATGCGGTTGATGCAGCGCAACAAAGTGGATTTACCACAACCAGATGGACCGATAAATGCCGTCACCTTGCCTTTGGGAATTCGCATATTGATATCGAACAATGCCTGAGTATTGCCGTAATACAGATTCAAATTTCGGATAACCAGCGCAGTCTGATCATCAGGAAGTGATGACAAATCGACTGGGCCTGGTAATCCAATGTTGGCATTGATAGATATCATTTCGTTGCGATGTCCTCTTAACGCTTAAATTTCTTGTTCCAGCGCGCGGTACTTTTCACGCAGGTGATTACGAATGGTGATAGCCGCCAAGTTCAGGCTGACAATGACAGTCACCAACAGTAAAGATGTGGCATAAACCAGTGGTCTTGCCGCTTCAATATTCGGGCTTTGGAAGCCAACATCGTAAACGTGGTAACCAAGGTGCATGAACTTTCTGTCGAGATGCAGAAAAGGAAAATTACCATCCAGTGGCAAGCTCGGCGCCACCTTGACGACCCCCACCAGCATCAACGGCGCCACTTCTCCTGCTGCCCGCGCAATTGCAAGTATCAATCCCGTCATAATAGCAGGACTCGCCATTGGCAAAACAATACGCCAGAGGGTTTCTGCCTGTGTAGCCCCCAAAGCCATCGAACCATGACGGACTGAGGTAGGAATGCGTGTAAGCCCCTCTTCGGTTGACACAATTACTACTGGCAAGGTCAGGATTGCTAAGGTGAGCGAAGACCATAAGATGCCCGGTGTACCGAATGTCGGATTCGGCAAAGTTTCCGAATAAAACAACGAGTCGATACTGCCACCCACGAAATAAACAAAAAAGCCCAGACCAAACACGCCGTATACGATAGAAGGTACGCCCGCAAGATTCACCACCGCAATGCGGATAATACGCGTGAAAGCATTCTTCCCTGCATATTCATGAAGGTAGACAGCAGCCAGAACGCCAAGTGGAGTCACCATGATGGACATCAGCAGAACCATCAACACGGTGCCAAAGATAGCAGGAAAAACACCACCTTCAGAGTTGGCTTCACGGGGGTTGTCAGTGACAAAGCTAGCTATCAGTCCTGCCCAGTGCGCGACTTTCTCTGGCCAGCTCATGTCATTGGGATACCATAGCCCCAACACATCATTCAACGCGATACGGACGTTGTCACCATAGCGGTCTTTAACAATAAGACTATCCAAAGAGAAATCCGCACGACGCTGCAAGAGTAATTCTTCAAGTGATTGGTAACGCAACTCCAAGGTGCCGATAGCATCCTGAATTTTTGCAGGAACCGCTTTTCCGCCACTCAGATAAGACGCTCTCTCTGTTTTCAGAGCATTGAGCTGATAGTTAACTTTTTCAATTTCTCGCTGCTCGATAGATGCAATCTCAGTACGTCGTATTTCAGCCAGGGTAATCTTCTGTTGGAAAAACTCGTGGGTAAGTGCGGAAGTGGTGACCTTTCCATTATCTAAATAGCCCTTCGGAAAACCGAAGAATGCACCATTTTCAGTGCGTTCAATGACTGCAAGGTCAGGATTAGCAACCTGAGATAGGATGTTTTGGTCCAGCACCGAAATGAAGTCATGCGCTTCACGCTCACGATTCGCCACCTTAATAAGCAGCCTCTGATGCTCTTCAAGCTGCTTGTCTTTGAGCTCAACACCGGCTTCTTTCAATTGACGGGAAGGAATAGACTCCACGCTGTAGATTTGTCCAAAAACAGTTTCCTCACCATGCGGCGTTTCAATTTTGAATTCATAAACAGGCGCTGGCCAGAAATACGCCAAGCCTTTCCAACCGATCAGAAGCATGACACCAAGCACTGCCACCAGACAAAGACTCACCATGCCGCCTGTCATCCACACCCATGGAGAACTGCTGTTTAATCGCTTAAACATGAGCAAGCTCCAAGCTGGATTGTTGAGTGGCTAATGCATTACAACGCACGGTATTTCTCTCGTAGCTGTTGGCGAACAAATTCCGCCACAGTGTTAAACAGGAACGTAAATGAAAACAGAATAAAGGCAGTCAGGAACAACACGCGATAATGCGAGCTACCTACTTCAGATTCCGGCATTTCTACCGCAATATTAGCTGACAAGGTTCGAAGTCCTTCGAAAGGATTCCACTCCATTAAAGGCGTATTACCCGTCGCCATCAAGACAATCATAGTCTCACCCACAGCGCGACCAAGCCCCATCATCACTGCAGAAAAAATACCTGGGCTTGCCGTTAGCAAGACAACACGGGTCAATGTTTGCCAATGAGTCGCACCCAAAGCGAGCGAACCATTAGTCAGATGGCTGGGCACAGAGAAAATCGCATCTTCAGCAATGGTAAAAATGGTTGGGATCACAGCAAATCCCATCGCCAAGCCTACTACGATGGCATTGCGCTGATCGAAGTTCACTCCCAGCACATCAGTAACAAACACGCGGCTATCACCGCCCATAAAGGCAGTTTCAACCCAAGGCCCCAGCTGGAAAGCTAGGTATCCCAGAATAAGAATGAGCGGAACCAGCACAAATAAATGCCCTCCAGGTGGCAGCATTTTACGGATCGAGCGCGGCAATGAGCTCCAAACAATTGCAGTCAGCAGGAATGAAGCCGGCATGGCGACAAAAATTAGAAATACTGCAGGTAAATGGTTTTCAACAATCGGTGCGAGCCACAGGCCAGCGAGGAAGCCCAAAATAACTGTGGGCAAGGCTTCCATGATTTCGATAGTCGGTTTTACCACTTTACGCAGCCCAGAAGGCATAAAGTAAGCAGTATAAATCGCACCACCAACTGCCAATGGAATAGCAAAAAGCAGCGCATAAGCAGCTACTTTGATAGTACCGAAAACAACAGGAACAACACTGAGTTTCCCCTCGAAAGACTCACTACCAGAGGTGGACTGCCAGACAAAGTCCGGTTCGCCATAACCTTCATACCAAATACGGTTCCACAGTGAGCGGATATTCACGTCTGGATGCGCATTGTCTACATCCACTAGTGTCAGGGTCTTACTTTTTTCTACCAGAAGGCGGTCTGCACGTGGTGAGAAACCTAGCGTATCAATCTGGCCAGCAATTGCCGGTAACTCAAAACTGTCCTGTGTTTCACTTGGCGCATGCCACAGTGTTAATTCTCCGTCCGGCGTTAGGTTGGCAAATACATTGCGATGAGGCTCTACGGCGAGATATCCGTCCTGAGTATCAAACTCACGCACCATTGTCAGAGAGCGCTCGCCAGACTTCACCACATCAAACCATTGGGTCAGCCTGCCATCGTCTAGACGAACCATGAGTGAGTGTCCGCCAGCCAGCCAAGTCATAGATACCGGCAGCGCACCAGTCACAAGTTCAATATCTACAGATTCTCGTAAATCGATTCTACGATCTGATATCGAGTACACATTGAGCTTATTACCAACCATCTCAAACAGCTTTCGACCACGGGGAGCAATCAAAACGTTTGCATCAGGACTGGTCGGCACCGCTGCATGCAAAACTTCATTTCCGTCTCGCTCAATGACAATGTTCAGCCAGTACCCCGCTATACCCGCAATTACACGGTCTTTCTGACGCAGTGCAAAAGAAAGACTGGAAACGGGCAAGCCATTGCTCAGTTTGACGGTATCAAGACGTTGGATATCCGGCGTGATGGTTCTTTTACCCTCAGCATAGTGCGACAAAAAACGAAGGCGCTGGAAACTCACTGTGCCATCTTTGAGTCCATAGGCACTTACACCAGCATAAGCCTGTGAAGCATAAAAACTGGTTGGAGACTTAGCGAGCTGTTCCCGGACGACCATGCCCCCCTCTCCTTCCAAAGAGAAAACGGAGAGAAACCCATTGTCAGAGTAGCGAAAACCAAGTTGATTATTGTCGTCCATACCCAATTGAACGGCGGGACTTTCAAAGCCAAGGTCGAAAGTGCCATCAAGTTCTACAGATGGACTTTTGAATAAGGGAAAAACCACGTACGCGAGGTAGAAAAAAATCAACAGCAATGCCAACAAAACAGCAATGCCACCTCCCGTCACGGAAAGGCGCGCAAGTCTGTCTTTGAAACGCCGCCGGGTATCTCCCTGAGTCAGCGCATGTGTGGCGTTTGCCATTGGTACCTCATTTTTTGGTTAAGCGACTCATAATATTTCTTTTTAATGACATAAATGTGACAGTCTAAAAATCGAGGCAAGTTAAGCCCATGAAATAAAAGTGTAATAAAACATGTTTAGCCTCCTGTAACGTTGATGTGAGGCATAGTTCGGAAGCAGCTGCTCCTGCGGGGGGTAGACACGGTTTTAAAACCACCCTAATAATGATCATTCCCCCCGCTGTTGACGCAAAGGATCGACCATGAAGCAGTTAGTAATCACCCTCATCGGCACGGATCGTCCAGGCCTGGTAGAAACACTCTCTGACACTGTATTCCAGCATCACGGAAGCTGGCAAGCCAGTAGCCTTAGCAAACTTGCGGGCAAGTTTGCTGGTATTGTTCAGATTGATATTAAAGAAGAAAATGTCAATGCGCTGACAGACGCGCTAAATAACATTCCTGATCTTAACGTTCTTATCGCTGAAGCTGCACATCAAGCAGAAACGGATACCACGACTCACACCCTTTCAGTCACAGGTAACGATCGCCCTGGCATCGTTCAAGAAGTGACAAGGGAAATCGCCAAGTTTGGTATCAACATCAACAATCTGGAAACCAATGCAGAAAGCGCAGCTAATTTTGGCGGCGTGATTTTTAAAGCAGAGTTTGATCTCGACATCGTCAACAACATCTCACTGGATGATCTTGGAGAGGCTCTTGAAGGGCTGTCTGATGACCTGATCGTGGAGTTTGACGAAAGCGACATTTAATTGAGGAAAGGGGAAAAATGAGCGCGGATACGCTTTACGTAGACAAAGAATTAAGTTGGCTGTCTTTTAACGAAAGGGTACTTCAGGAAGCTGCAGACAAAAACGTTCCTATCATCGAACGTGTGCGATTTCTCGGTATCTTCTCCAGCAATCTGGATGAGTTCTACCAAGTCCGGTTTGCTGACGTAAAGCGCCGTATCCTGATCAATGAGGAGCAAGGGGGTGACAGTAAAGCCAAGGAGCTCCTCAACAAAATTCAGGACAAAGTCCTTAAGCTCAACCAGGATTTTGACCACCTCTATAACGACATCTTGCTCGAAATGGCACGTCGCCATATCTTTTTGGTTAATGAGAAACAATTAACGGAATACCAGCAAAACTGGCTGAAAAGACACTTCGTCAGCAATCTGCTTCCACACATCACCCCAATTATTCTCACCGACGACATGGACGTACTCTCTTTCCTCAAAGATGCGTACTCTTACCTTGCCGTCGAGCTGAAAAAAGAGGGGCAGAAGACACGTTATGCCCTCATCGAGATCCCGACAGATGAAATCGAGCGCTTTATCAAGGTGCCGGAACCCAAAGGCAAACGCCGCCGCAAAACCATCATCCTACTCGATAACATCATTCGCTTGTGTCTTGATGAGATTTTCAGTGGACTTTTCGATTACGATAGTGTCGAAGCCTATGCCATGAAAATGACCCGTGACGCAGAATATGACCTGACCAATGAAGTTGACCACAGCCTGCTTGAGAACATGTCAGACAGTCTGGATCAGCGTTTAACGGCCCTTCCAGTGCGTTTCGTATACCAGCGTGACATGCCTCAGGATATGGTGAAACATATTCTGGACATGCTGAAAATCTCTGATTATGACAGCGTGCTACCTGGCGCCCGTTACCATAATTTCAAAGACTTTATCGGCTTCCCGAATGTCGGGATGAAGTATCTAGAGAACCCACCTCTGCCGCCGATCGAATCTGCTGACTTCACTACCAAGGTCAATGCGTTTGAAGCCATACGCCAGCGTGATGTACTGCTCTACTATCCCTACCACACATTCCGCCATATGACGGAGCTAGTGCGTCAGGCTTCCTTTGATCCCAAAGTACGCAGCATTCGCATCAATATTTACCGCGTGGCGAAAAATAGCCGCATCATCAACTCTATGATTGATGCTGCAAATAACGGAAAACGCGTCACCGTTGTGGTAGAACTTCAGGCGCGCTTTGATGAAGAAGCCAATATCGAATGGGCTCGTGTGTTGACCGATGCCGGCGTAAAAGTGGTCTTTGGTACCCCTGGGCTCAAAATTCACTCCAAGTTATGCCTTATCTCCCGTCGTGAAGAGGATGGGCTTCGCGAATATGCCCATATAGGCACAGGTAACTTCCACGAAAAAACAGCACGTATCTACACCGACTTTTCTTTGTTTACTGCTGATAAGTCCATCACAACGGAAGTACGTAAGGTATTCAACTTTATTGAGAACCCTTATAAGCCAGTTAAGTTTTCGCATCTGATTGTCTCGCCGCGTAATTCACGTACACGCATCTATCGCTTGATTGAGCGGGAAATAGAGCATGCAAAGAACCGGCAGAAAGCCGGTATTACACTCAAGGTGAACAACCTGGTTGATAAAGGTTTGGTGGACTTACTTTACAAAGCGAGCAATGAAGGCGTGAAAATCCGCATCATTGTGCGTGGTATGTGCTCGCTTATCCCTGGCGTAAGAGGCCTCAGCAATAACATTAAAGTCATCAGTATTGTTGACCGTTTCCTTGAGCACCCACGAGTATTCACTTTTGAAAACGGTGGTGATCGTGATGTCTATATCTCCTCAGCTGATTGGATGACCCGTAACATCGATAACCGAATCGAAGTGGCTGCCCCTATCAAAGACGAACGCCTGAAGCAGCGGATCATGGATATTCTTGAGCTTCAGTTTGCAGACCGTGCCAAAGCACGAGTTATTGATAAAGACATGTCCAACGCTTACGTTAAACGCGGAAATCGCAAAAAAGTACGTTCACAAATCGAGATTTATGATTACCTTAAACAAGTAGAACGTGCAGAAAAACGGCAAGCGAGCAAACAAAAGAATGAATGATACAACCCCGGCTGAGAAGCCAAGGGAAATTGCAGCAATAGATTTAGGTTCCAATAGCTTCCACATGGTCGTTGCCCGCGTTGTCGGGCAAGGCCTCCAAATCATCAGCCGCCACAAACAACGTGTGCGGCTGGCATCAGGACTCGACGACTATCTCAACCTCGATAACGCCGCCATCAATCGTGGTGTGGAATGCTTAGCCATGTTCGCAGAACGCCTTCAAAGTTTCGATGAAGCTAACGTTCGCGTTGCTGCAACCTTTACCCTACGTGAAGCAAGAAATAGCCATATCTTTGTGCAACGCGCACGTAATGTCTTCCCCTACCCGATTGAAATCATCCCCGGCGTGGAAGAAGCACGTCTGATTTACCTCGGTGTCAGCCACACTCAACCTGGTGACAGCCGAAAACTGGTGGTAGACATTGGTGGGGGCAGTACTGAGCTTGTGATTGGCAAAGGCTTTAGTCCGACACTCACCAACAGTAAACATATGGGTTGTGTCAGCTATACCCATCGCTTTTTCAAAGATGGACAAATTTCCACCAAACGCTTTGCTCAAGCCCAGCTCGCGGCAGAGCTGAAGTTAGAAAGTATCGCCAAGCAATACAAGGATTGCGGCTGGGGAGAAGCCGTAGGTTCCTCTGGTACCATCAAAGCCATTCGTGAAGTCTTGATTGCCAGTGGGCACGACGATGGCATCATCACCCGCAAGCGGTTGGATGGCTTAATTGAGCAGGTACTGCAGGTAAAGGCAGCCAGCGAGCTTAAGCTACCCGGATTAACAGAAGACAGACAACCCGTCTTTGCCGCAGGTCTTGCAATTCTCTCCGGTGTGTTCCATGCACTGAGCATTGAGAAGATGGTGTATTCCGATGGCGCTCTTCGTGAAGGGCTTTTATACGACATGGAAGATCGCTTCCAGCACAGTGACATTAGAAGCCGCACCGCAGCAGATCTTGCTGAGCGTTACCATATCGATAGACAGCACGCCGAAAACGTCCAGCAAACCGCAGAAGGTTTTTATCTTCAGGCAGAGCCAAAACTTGGTCCCAAGAAAGCAGAATTGGCTATCTTGCTGAGTTGGGCAGCGCTACTGCATGAAGTTGGCTTGAGTATCTCGCACTCAGGCTTCCACAAACACTCTGCGTACATTCTGCAAAACACCAACTTGCCAGGTTTTAATCAGGAACAACAAACCGTATTGGCTACCCTGACCCGTTTCCATCGTAAGTCACTGAAGCTTGAGGAAATGCCTGAGTTCACCCTGTTTAAGACCAAGCAAATTCATCCACTCATCCGCTCTTTACGCCTCGCTTGTGTGCTCAATGTGCAACGTAGCGGCGAGCTGATGCCAGAGGTGAAGCTCCACGCCAAGGACGATTGCTGGTCATTGACTTTCCCTGAAAATTGGCTGAACCAGAACACCTTGTTGGCGGCTGATCTGGAAGCGGAACAAGCTTACTGGGCTTCAGTGGGTTGGAAACTTGATGTGAGCGCTTAGTGCCACTCAACGGACTCGAAAGCTTGAAAACAGAAACGGTGCTCATCACACCGTTTTTTATAACCCTAGTTCTTTGAGCTGCTCATCAATTATACCATCCGGTAAAGGGACGAAGCCCTCTGCGCCTACAAGCGCTTGTCCTTGACGAGAAAGGATCAGCTTGATGAATTCAGCCTCCATATTGGCAAGAGGCTTATCCGGCACTTTGTTGACATAAACGTAGAGGTAACGCGAAAGCGGATAAACCCCTGATATCACATTATCGACAGTGGCATAAACCTGCTCACCTTCCACATCGAGTGGCAACACCTTTGCCCCCGCAGTACGATACCCAACGCCAGCATATCCAATCGCATTAAGCGACGAGCTTACCGACTGGACGACTGAGGCTGATCCTGGCTGCTCATTGACATCTGCACGAAAGTCCCCGTCACACAGTGCCTCATCTTTGAAAAAGCCATAGGTACCCGACACCGAATTACGACCAAATAGCTGAATACTACGTTTCTTCCAGCTTCCTGGGAGACCCAGTTGTCCCCACTTTTCAATACGTTCGTTCGCGCCACAACGCAGGGTCTGGGAAAACAACGCATCGACTTGCACCATGTTCAGAGCATCAAGCGGGTTGTCTTGATGAACAAATATCGCCATCGCATCAATCGCGACCTTAATCGCCGTAGGTGGATAGCCGTATCTTCGCTCAAACAGTTCAATTTCGCGCGGACGCATTTCGCGGCTCATAGTGCCAAACTGCGCCGTCGCCTCAATCAAAGCGGGTACCGCAGTAGAAGATCCAGAAGTCTGGATTTGGACATTCACACTCGGGTAATGTTTTTTGAACAGCACACCCCATTGAGTGACCAAGTTAGCCAAGGTGTCTGAACCGACCGTCGACAGGTTACCTGAGACATTATCTACACGATGGTATAGAGGTAGATGATCGTCAGCGGCAGCAGGTGCCGCCACTAAAAGGAGTCCAATCAGGGTCAAAGCCCGTTTCAGCATGCCAGACGCTCCGGAAGAGTAAACGAGAACGTACTACCCTGTCCCACCTTACTTTTGATTTCAAGCTCGGACTCATGATGATTCAGCGCATGCTTCACAATGGCCAAGCCAAGGCCACTGCCGCCAGTTTCGCGCGATCGCGCTTTATCAACGCGGTAGAAGCGCTCGGTCAGTCTATCGATATGTTGAGGTGCAATACCTTCACCACTATCAATCACCTCCAATCGTGGCCCTTTACGGGATTTGAACCATCGAACTTTAATTTTAGCGCTGGCTGGCGTGTGTTTCACCGCGTTATACACCAGATTGGAAATGGCGCTGCGAAGCTGATCTTCATCGCCCAACACTTTTAACGAATGATCGATTTCAAACTCAAAGTCATGCGCCTGGTCACCACTGAGTGTCTGCGCTTCTTTTTCCAACACATCGAGCATTGCTGGCACATCGACTTTCTGATCCAGCGCGATCTTCACACTCGCCTCAATTTTCGACAGGGTCAGAAGCTGTTCCACCAAACCTTCCATTCGGGTCAACTGCTCGGTCATCACGCCGTGGGCTTTACCCCACATAGGCCCCACCAGCATCTCCGGATCTTCAGACATTTCCAGATAGCCGCGCAGTACCGTCATTGGCGTACGAAGTTCATGAGATACGTTGGCGAAGAAGTTGCGGCGCATACCTTCGAGCTGTTTAAGCTGGGTAATATCACGCACCACCATTAGATACTCACCTTCGGCATAAGGCATGGTACGAAATTCGAGGGTTTTCGATGCGTGCAAGGTCGAACGCATTTCAAACGGTTCACCCAGTTCCGCGCGGCTCAGGTACTCAATAAACTCCGGCGTACGGATCAGGTTGGCAATGTACTGACCGGCATCGTCCGGCATACGGAAGCCCAGTAGCTCCTGCGCCAGCTTGTTACACCAAACAATCGAGCCGTCGTGCTCAAACACTACGACCGCATCGGGCAGAGATTCTGCACCATTGCGGAAACGGCGGATAAGATTGGCAAGCTCTTTACGACGACGACGGTTACGCTTTTGCAGACGGTAGATACCGTTAAACAACGGCGTCCAGCTTCCTGAACCGGTTGGCGGTGTCAGACTACGTTCTTTCCAAAGCCAGTCAGAGAGTTTGAGTTGGTGGTAGAAGTTCCACAGCAACACCAAAACCGTTGCCAATAGCAACAACCAAGGCAGACCGCCAAAGAACCAGCCTATGAGAAACCAGGGTAGATAAAAAAAAGCCAGCTCAAGAGCCAGCTTTTTCCAGGTAAGTCTTTCGACCATCAATGTCTCCACGATGCCACCCGGTGGCCTTCGGATGACCTATGACAATAATGCGTTATCAGGTGCGCGTTGAGAAACGGTAGCCTGCGCCACGAACCGTTTGTACCAGTTTGTCGTGACCGTCTTCTTCCAGCGCTTTTCTTAAACGACGAATATGCACGTCAACGGTACGATCTTCAACATAAACGTTAGTGCCCCAAACGTTATTAAGAAGTTGCTCACGACTATAAACACGCTCTTGGTGGGTCATGAAAAAGTGCAACATCTTAAATTCGGTTGGACCCATTTCCAGCGGTTTTTCGTTTGAAGTGACGCGGTGCGATACAGGATCAAGCTTCAGACCATGCACATCAATCACGTCATCCAGCGACGTTGGTGATACGCGACGCATCACGGCTTTCAGGCGCGCCATCAGCTCTTTTGGTGAGAAAGGCTTGGTGATGTAATCATCCGCGCCGACTTCCAAACCGCGAACTTTATCTTCTTCCTCGCCACGCGCTGTGAGCATCACAACTGGGATTTGGCGGGTCAGTTCATCACGCTTGAGATGTTTGATCAGGTTGATCCCCGAGCCGCCTGGCAGCATCCAGTCCATCAGGATCAGTTCAGGGTAAGGCTCGCAGATTTTTTCCAGAGCACTGTCATAATCTTCTGCTTCTACGGCCTGATAACCTTTTTGTTCCAGTACGAAACACAACATCTCGCGAATAGGTGCTTCATCTTCGACAACAAGTATCCGTCTTACCATTTTTCCATACCCAGTTAGAGTGGTTTATTTGTATTTCTTGGACGCCATTATGTGATTCTATTATGACAGTTTTGTGACCTTTCGCGAGGTTTGGCGCGGGAGGTAACCAGATACTGCCTTTTAATCCAGATATTTACTGACTATTTTTCACCCGCCCAACCTACTGGACACGGCGTAAGCCGTCGCCTCTAGCTAAGGCACTTTTCTTGGTCAAGAAACGCGAAATTTGTTATCCAGCTCACTGACGCCCAGGCCAGTTTTTTTCGAAACATGGAGCTGGGTAGGAATGCGTTCTTTCATCGCTTCAATGTGACTGATCACCCCGATCATCTTGCCGGAGGCATTAAGATTATCCAGCGCATCCAGCGCCACATCCAAGGTCTCGCTATCGAGCGTACCAAAACCTTCATCGAGGAACAGCGAGTCGATGCTGGTCTTGTGGCTGACAAGATCAGAAAGCGCCAGCGCGAGTGCCAGACTGACGAGGAAGCTTTCCCCGCCTGATAAGGTTTTGGTATCACGCTCAATATCACCCTGCCAGGTATCCAGCACACTAAGTTCCAAGCCTTCCCCCTGCTTGCGGTTCAGTTGGTAACGTCCATGGATTCGGTCGAGTTGTTTGTTCGCCAGATACACCAGATTATCCAGCGTCAGCCCCTGAGCAAACTTACGGAATTTATCGCCTTTTTGTGAGCCAATCAGGGAATGCAGATACTGGATATCATCGTATTCCGCACGCAGGCGTTCGATCTCAGCAAACAGCGCCTGTTGGTTTTCTCGTCTTTGATGATCCGACGCCAAAGCATGGCTCAGCTCACCACTTCGGCGCACAAGCGTATCCACGGCCTCTGATTTTGCCGTTAGCGCAGATTCCACCTCATCATGCGAAGTTTGCTTCCACACTTCTGCCTGGTCATGGGCTAGTACTTCAACCACATGCTGACAGGCTTTCTCCAGCAACACTTTGCCACCTTCAAGGGCATTTTCCAGCGCGCGTTTATCGGTAAGTAACTGTTGTTTTTCTTCCTCCGGAAGCAACGCAGCTTGGAACATTTCCAGAGAATCAAAAGGCGAAGCCCCAAGGCTTTCTTCCCATTGGGATGCATAACTCTGTGCCTCGGCATTCAGCGATGCCAGCGACTGAGTTTGGCTTGCGACTTCTGCCTGAATCGCGCGCAGATCGCCCAGACATTGCTGCGCAAAGGCTTGTGCTGCTTGATGGGAAGCTTCCCCTTGTTCCGTCTGAACAGCAGCGCGGCGCTTTTCATCTTCCACCAGCTTGTCACCAAAGAGCTCAGTGCGTTTTGCTTTCGCAGCTTCAAGCTTGCCGGTCAGCGAATCAATCTCAGACTGAAGCGCGCCCAGCTGCTCAGCCAATGTATGGTGCTCTTTCATACAATTTGAAAGCTCAGCCTCAAGCAATGCCACCTCTTTGGCCAAGACTTCTTTTTGCTGCTGGTTTTGCTCCCATTTTTCGGCGTCTTGCTTTCTCGACGCCAACCAGACTTGAAGCTCATCATGCTCAGGGGCTTGGTAACCACTGTCTGCGATTTGTTGGCTCAGCACGCTTTCGAGGGTCTCGAGGTAATCCAGCTTCTGGCGCTTATCAGCGGCCAGCTTCTGCGCTTCCTGTTTTTTGCTTTCTATAGTTACCGACAGAATGGAGAAGTGTTTCTCAGTGCTATCCAATGCACGGATAGCCTCATCCCAATGCAGCTTTGCCTGCTGCAGGGTTTTCTCTTGTGCTTTGAGTACATTCAAGGTTTGGGTCAGTGCATCACGCTGCTGGGTTTGCTGCTCGTTGAATGCAACATAGGCGTCACGCTGTTCGATAGTCAGAGCGAATTTGAGTGTTACTGCCGCCTGTGCCCATTGCTCGCTAAGCGCCAATTGTTGCTGCTGACAACGCAGGAGATGCTTATCCAGCTCTTCGATGTAACGCTTCGCCGCCTCAAGCTTCATACCGGTCTCTTTGCCCGTATGCTCGAGATCTTTCAATGCCACCTCTGCTGCTGATTTTTGCTGCAGGGTTTCAGAGACATTGAGGACAGCTCCAGACAAGGCCGGATGCTCGGTGGAGCCGCAAAGCGGGCAGGTTTCATGTGGCTGCAATGCCCCACGATATTGCGCAAGATGTTCTTCCTGACTGACAAGCTTGGACAGTGCCTCTATCAGTTGCTTTTTGTCTTTGTATTGCTGTCGAAGCGAAGTAACTTCAAGCTCTAAGCTTTTGGCTTGTTGAGTCTGTTCCGCCAGCGTTTGGCGCTTTTCCGCGCTCTCTTTATCCAGTTCCAGCCATTGCTGCTGCCATTGGCCTAACTGGAAGTAAGTGGAAAGTTGCGCATTTAGCTGCTCGCGCTGTTTATCCAGAGCGTCAACATCACCGTTTGAGGTTGCTTGCTTGAACGCATCTTGCTGGGTTTCCCAAGCGTGTTTGGCTTGTTCGCTTTGGCTAAGTGCTGCCTGTTTCTCTTTCTCGGCATTTTCCGCTTTCGCGATCTCTGCCTGCAATTGGGTATTAAGTTCGGTTTCGTATTCAGTCAGTTTGCCAACCGCATTTTGTTCTTGCGCGATCTGCTTACCCATCTGTTCCCATTGGCCAAGGTGTTGTTTAAGCTGGCCCGCAAATTGATGGGTGGTCAAGTAAGTGGAAACGGCTTCCAGAGCCTGCTTTTTGGTCTCTAGGTTCTCTGTGGTTTTTTCCTGTGATGAAGACAGATCAGCCTGCTTCGTTTTCAGGCCCACCTGTTGCTGCAAAAACTCCTGCAGCCGCAGAGATTGGTGTTTGATGTCGGTGTCGAGCGGCAAGACTTTCTCACTGATAAGCTCTTCCAGCTTGCTTTGCTGGGTTTTCGCCAGTGTGAGCGCTTCTGAAACTTTCACTAACGCTTCGTCAGCCTGCGCGCTCTTTTCTGTGTTGGCTTTCAATGCTTCCTGTTTGGTGGCCAGCAAAGCGGTCGTTGATTCCACGCTTTTCAAAGAAGACTGCCAACGCTCATAAGGCATGCGAAGCTTTTCCGCTGGCTCACTGTGGGTGAGTTTATCCAGTTGTGGTTTGGCTGCCTTCCAGTTTTCTTCTGCAGTTTGTAGCTGTGCTTCGGCCTGATTTTTCTCTTGATGGCTTTTTTGGTGCTCTTTCCACCATGTAAGGTGCGCCGTAAGATCGGCCTGTTTTTCGCGCTCACTCTTGAGCAAAGCTTCTGTTTCTTTCTGCTCCTTTTCGAGCGCTTCAAGCTCCTCGCTATTCAGCAACTGTACGCCTTTCGCTTCGGCCTCTTTCTGGCTCAAAGCCTGCTTTGCTGCAGCAAAATGCTCATGCACTTTTTCAGAAATCCGGCCGTAAATTTCTGTTCCAGTCAGTTCTTCTAAAAGCTCTGCACGCTCGTTTTCCTTAGCATTCAGGAAAGCGGCAAATTCACCCTGAGAAAGCATCATTGATTTGGTAAAGCGGGCAAAGTCGAGACCCGTAACACGCTCAACCCATTCATTTTTCTGCTTCACCTGTGTGGCCAGTACCTTGTCGGTTTTCGCGTCCACCAGCTCCACATCCGCTTGCTGTAAATTACCGTCCGCTTTTCCACGGGAGCGGCGCATGCTCCAAAACGCGCGGTACGGGTGGCCTTTTACTTCGAATTCTACTTCGGCAGAACACTCCGCCGTGCCACGGGTCATGATTTCATTGCTGGAAGTGGAGATCAGCCCCAATCGTGGGGTCTGGTGATAAAGCGCCAGACAAATCGCATCAAGCAGTGTGGTTTTACCTGCGCCCGTTGCGCCGGTAATGGCGAACAGGCCATTGTCTGAAAATGGTGTTTGGGTGAAATCAATCTTCCACTCGCCTTTCAGTGAGTTCAGGTTTTTAAAGCGAAGGCTCAGGATTTTCATTCTTCACCCTCCGCATGCTCGACTTCCGCCACAATTTTGGTGAACTGGGTTTGAATCCGCTCTTTACGCGCAAGTTCGTCCTCCCCTTCAAACACCTCGAGAGCCAGTCGCTTTTGGAAAACATCATTCGGTGTCAGCTCAGAAAGGGTTTCTTTCGCCTCTTGTGTCAGCGCCTGAGCTTTTGGCCCACGGGTGCGCTGAAGCTGTAACACCTCTACATTGAGCCCTTCAGTCATCAGTTGAATACGTTGTTGCAAATCAGATAGATAGTCCTGCACAGAGACCTCAATGTGCAGCCAGACAGCTTTTGGATCATCATGTTCCAAATACTCTGAAAGCTGTACTTCTATCTCTTCCAGTGACCCCTTTAGGACACCCATAGGCTGAAAGCTCGGAACGCTGATCGGCTCGATACGCGCGCGCTGGTCGCCGCCGAATTCCACCAGCACCACCTGCTTGTTGAATTTGAGTTCATCAAAGCTCAAAGGGATCGGAGAACCGCTGTATCGAATATGCTCTGACTTGGCGACAATCTGCGGGCGGTGGATATGCCCCAGGGCAATGTAGTCGGCTGGCGGAAAGCCATCTGCCGCAAAGCCATCAAGCGTACCAATGTAGATATCACGCACGGATTTAGATGGGCTCACGCCAAGCGCGGTTAGGTGGCCCGTCGCGATAATTGGCACTTGCCAGCCGTTATCATCGCGCAGCTTCACTGCTGCCTGATACAACTCATGGTAGTGGGATTTAATGGCATCGCCCAGCGCTTGGCGTTTGTCAGTGCCGGATTCGCCAGCTTGACTGGTCAACACATCGCGCGGGCGCACGAAAGGCACCGCGCACACAATCGCACCGATTTCGCCATCGTGGTTTTTCAGTGTAATGAGTTGGTCTTGCAGATCGTCGCTGGTGTTTGCCACCACATGGGTATGCAGGCAAGCCAGCAGGGATTTGGATTCTCTGAGCGTGGAAACCGAGTCATGGTTACCGCCCAGCACCACCAAAGAACAGTTGCGCTGACTGATGGAAACCACAAACTGGTTATACATTTCACGGGCGTAACTTGGCGGCGAACCTGTGTCGAAAACATCTCCAGCTACGATGACGGCATCAATCTGATTTTTATCTATTTCCTGTAAGAGCCAGTCCAGAAAAGCCTGATGTTCCTGCTTGCGGCTTTTGGTGAAAAAGTTTTGCCCTAAATGCCAGTCTGACGTGTGGAGTATTTTCATTGAAAGGTGTGCGCCTGTTCTTGTGCTCAGTGCCTGATTGTACCGTATTTGAAGCGACATTCTCTGCCTGATGCAATACCATGTGGCCTTTGTCATTACCGGATGGATAAAGCCTCGCCATGATTTGGTTCAAGAATATTTTCACCTACCGCCTGACCCGAGACATCGACCTCGACCCGGAGCATATTGAAAAACAACTGTCTGAATTCCGCTTCACGCCTTGTGGCAGTCAGGACATGCAAAAGTTCGGCTGGACCACCGCGCTGGGTAAACACGGCGACATGATGACGCACGTCAGCGATGGCAACATTCTTATCTGTGCCCGTAAAGAAGAGAAAATGCTGCCAGCCTCAGTGATCAAAGATTCACTGACCGCCAAAGTGGACGCGATGGAAAAAGAACAAGGCCGTCCGCTGAAGAAAAAAGAAAAAGATAGCATCAAAGATGACATCGTCATGGACCTACTTCCACGTGCGTTCAGCCGAATGAGCCAAACCTACGCGCTGATTATGCCAAAAGCGGGTCTGGTGCTGGTTGATGCGGGTAGTTCTAAGAAAGCGGAAGACATCCTCGCGCTGCTGCGCAAATCCCTTGGCAGCCTGCCAGTGGTACCTGTTGAAACCAACAAGCCGGTTGAGCTGGCAATGACTGAGTGGGTTCGCTCTGGCAACGCACCAAAAGGTTTCGAAATTGGTGAAGAAGCTGAGCTGAAAGCCATTCTGGAACAAGGTGGCGTGATCCGTTGTAAGCAGCAGGATCTATCGAGCGATGAAATTCTGGCTCACATCGAAGCAGAAAAGTTAGTGACTAAGCTGGCGATGAACTGGCAAGACCGCATTGAGCTGATGCTGTGTGATGACATGTCCATCAAACGCATCAAGTTCTCAGAAGAACTTCGCGACCAGAACGCGGATATTGACCGTGAAGATGTGGCGCAACGACTGGATGCAGACCTGTCACTGATGTGCGGTGAGCTGGGTGCTTTCCTGCCAAATCTTCATGAAGAGCTTGGCGGTGTCGACAAAGGCGAGTAATCCTCTTCTGCGCTTTGCCAAAAACAGAAAACGGGGCTTAGAGCCCCGTTTTTTTATTCCTTTGGTTCGTGCTTACTTGAACTGTGCTTTCAGCATTTTCTTATCGTAAGCCGCGACAGATTTCTTAAAGTCCGTCATTTCAGCACGCGCGACAGACGTCGCCATTGGAATCTTCGCCGTCATCGGGTTCACCGCGCGGCCACGAATCAACAATTCGTAGTGAATGTGCGGGCCGGTAACACGGCCACTTCGACCAGACAGCGCAATACGTTGACCACGGGTCACACGCTGACCTTTACGCACCAAAATCTTACTGTTGTGCAAGTAGCGGGTTTTGTACTGGTTACCGTGGTCGATCACCACGTATTTGCCTGCGTAAGGGTGATTACGCACCATCACTACCACACCATCACCGGTAGAAACCACAGGCGTACCTGTTCTCACCGCGAAGTCAGTCCCGTTGTGCGGCGAAACACGGCCAGTAACCGGGTGTTTACGACGTGGGTTAAAGTGCGAGCTGATGCGCTCTTTACGGTTAGTCGGATAACGCTGGAAGGCGCGTTGCAGACTCTGGCCGTCTTTGTCGTAGTAGTTACCATCAGTGTGCAGGTAAGCCGTGATCGGTCGGCCACGACGTTCAATACGGATCGCTTTAATTTCACGCGCTCCACTCGCCTGCCCATCCACAAATTGCTCAGCACGAACGACTTCAAACTTATCTCCGGCGCGAAGATCGCGAGAGAAGTTCATCTTGTCCTTGAGCAGATTGGTAATCACTTCCACATCGTTGTAACTCAGGCCCGCACGACGCGCCGAGACCGAGAAACTGCCTTCAATATCGCCAACAGTGACAGTTTCAACCCAAGTCCCCAGAATCGACACTTCGTTGAATTCATAGCTGCCATCATCAAGTTGTACATATTGCACTTTCGAGGCGATATTGAACTCAAGCTCTAGTTTTTGCAGATGTTTTCCATCAGAGTCAACCCAAAACCGCAGGATGTCATTGGGTTGCAGGGTATCGATGCGAAGGTGGTTAAGGTCAGCTTCCATCAGCTTTAACAGGTCACTATACGGAATGCCGAGCTTCATGAAGATTTCGCTCAGACTGTCGCCCGTCTGAATCGTATATTCGTAAGCAGGAAGGTCGACGGCACTTTCCGTCTTTAACGGTTCTTCTTTCTGAATAAAAGAAGGGACGACAGATTCTGGCAGATTGAGAGGGACAATCCGGATCGGCTCTTGTTGTAGCGTATTAAAGGATACTGCTACCGTCACGAGCGACAAGCCCATCAGGCCAAGCATCGATTTAGACAGCATGCTAAATCTCTTGGTTTTCTTTTCGTACATCAGTCCACATCTCAATGTTGCTGGTTCTTTCGCCTTTAAAAAGCCGAGAATACCCTTACAACCTACATACCTTTCCAAACTTGTGTCAAATCATTCACTAAAAATGAATGAAGACCTGAATCTTCCAAAAGACAACCTTTTCTGCAAATGGTTTCCCGATCGGAACTGGCTATGTTAACAAGATCACAGTAAAATCGCCCGCTTCCCCGCACCACTTTTTGATGCGGCCTGACTTATACTCAGAATTAGTAGAAGCAATGACTATGTTTGTACCAGAACTTTTGTCCCCAGCCGGTAGCCTGAAAAACATGCGCTACGCCTTTGCCTATGGCGCTGACGCGGTATATGCCGGCCAACCACGTTACAGCCTTCGAGTGCGTAACAATGAGTTCAACCACGAGAACCTGCAAATCGGTATCGATGAAGCGCATGCGCTTGGCAAGAAGTTCTACGTGGTATGTAACATCCAGCCGCACAACTCAAAGCTGAAAACCTTTATCCGCGACCTGAAGCCAGTGGTTGATATGGGCCCTGACGCGCTGATCATGTCTGACCCAGGTCTGATCATGATGGTACGTGAAGCATTCCCTGAAATGGCTATTCACCTGTCTGTACAGGCGAACGCGGTGAACTGGGCGACGGTTAAGTTCTGGCAAAACCAAGGCGTTGAGCGGGTGATTCTGTCGCGCGAACTTTCGCTGGAAGAAATCGAAGAAATCCGAAACGAAGTGCCTGAAATGGAGCTGGAAATTTTCGTTCACGGTGCACTTTGCATGGCTTACTCTGGCCGTTGTCTGCTGTCTGGCTACATCAACAAACGTGACCCTAACCAAGGCACCTGCACCAACGCATGCCGCTGGGAATACAAAACAGAGAAAGCGACTGAAGACGAAACAGGTCAAATCGTCGAAATCCAGCCTGCAGCATCGGTTCAAATCCAAGAAGCTGAAGAGCGTCCAGACAACACCATTGGTCTCGGCAAGCCTACTGATGAAGTGGTTCTGCTGAGCGAAGCGCATCGCCCAGACGAAAAAATGGCGGCGTTTGAAGATGAGCACGGCACTTACATCATGAACTCGAAAGATCTGCGTGCGATTCAGCATGTAGACCGTCTGACTAAGATGGGCGTTCACTCGCTGAAAATCGAAGGCCGTACCAAGTCTTTCTACTACTGTGCACGTACCGCACAGGTTTATCGCAAAGCAATTGATGATGCCGTTGCAGGCAAACCGTTCGATGAAACCCTGATGACCACGCTGGAAAGCTTGGCTCACCGAGGTTACACCGAAGGCTTCCTGCGCCGTCACACCCACAGCGAATACCAAAACTACGACTACGGCTACTCAGTGTCTGACAGCCAGCAGTTTGTGGGCGAATTCACCGGTAAGCGCCGCGAAGGCATGGCGGAAGTAGAAGTGAAGAACAAATTCATCACTGGTGATTCACTGGAGCTGATGACGCCGAAAGGCAATGTGGTCTTCAAACTGGACGCCATGGAAAACCGCAAAGGTGAAACGATTGACGATGCGAAAGGCAATGGTCATTTCGTTTACATTCCGGTGCCGGAAGACATGGATCTTGAATTTGCGCTGCTGATGCGTAACCTGACCGACGGTGCGAACACCCGTAACCCAAATGCTCCACAAGCGGTGAGTGCGTAATCGATGGCACTGCTGATCACCGAGAAGTGCATTAACTGCGATATGTGTGATCCTGAATGTCCGAATGAAGCGATTACATTCGGCGCAGAGATCTACGAAATTGATCCGGACAAATGCACGGAATGCGTGGGTCACTATGAAAAGCCAACCTGTCAGTCGGTATGCCCTATCACCAACTGCATCATCATTGATCCTGACAATCAGGAAACCAATGATGAGTTACTGGAAAAATTCGTCAAACTCCAGGGTTTGGTTTAAACATTACTGGGTTAATAAAGAAAAGCGCCTTTCGGCGCTTTTCTTGTATCTAAACAAGGAGAATTACTGGGTTAATACCACCTCGCACTGACCCGGTTTTATCTTCACCCGCTTTTTCTTGGTGGTAGTCACTACTGTTTTTGTCTCGTCGACAGGTTTCGGGCGCCAACTGATAAGCTCAGCGCCACACCCATCACCCGCTGGCGGTGCATTCTGGGAAATACAGTTTAAGCTGCCTTCAGGACATTGAAGCCTGACATGCATGTGGTAATGATGTCCCCACCAAGGGCGAACCTTGCGTAGCCAGTTTCTGTCTTCCCATGCCATTTCACACAAGGTCTCTTTAATCACAGGGTGGACAAAAATACGCGCCACTTCTGGCTCAGATGCCGCCACTTGAAACAGGATGGCATGCTCTTTCATCCAGTTATCACGTTTCAGTGCGTAATTCTGCAAATCCACCATGCTGACGGCCGTCGGACTTTCCAAGGAATCTTTGGTTAATGATTCCGGCGCAAAGCTCAGCCAGATATCAGCGTCTAATCCCGTCTGGTGGCTGGAATGTCCTTTGGTGAAATTACCACCGCGCGGCATGGAAATATCTGCAATCATCAAGTCGTCCAAGCCGAACCCTTTGGTTTTTCTGGCCAGCTTGGAAAGATAAGCAATCATGCTCGGGTGGCCGTAATAACGGTTCCTTGAAGGACGAATTACCTGATACCCTTCCCCTTTCAGTGGCAAGGCTTCACCACCACTCAAACATCCATTGGCATAACTACCAATCGACTGCTCAACGCCGAGATACGGCTCCTGTATCTCCTCCCAAGGATTGGCTTCTGCTGGCGACATCACCATCCATAATCCAAGCAGAAACATGAAGATAAACAGAATCATCAGAAGGTCTTTTTTCATGGTGTCACCACCTAAAAAGGGATTATTTGAATCTTAGCAGTCAGGACTTAGGGCAATCAGAGAAGGTTACGGAGAGTGCTTAATTCTGCCGAGAAGATCAAAAACAGGCGGGAAAAATAGAAGATATAACAAAGGGGAGCCATGCTCCCCTTATTGATGAGCTTAGAAGCCCCAGTTCAGTCCCAGACGGATGTTACGACTCGCTTCGAGTGGACCGTTGTAATCTTCGCTAAGGCTAGATTGATCGCGGTAAGCCTTATCAAAGACGTTTTTCACAGAGGCGGTCAGTGTCAAGTCTTCACCGGAAATTGGCATCCACTGTGCGTAAATATCATGCACGCCATAGCCAGGTTTTTCTTCGGTACCTTCTGGCACATCTGTCAGGCGGTCAACAAAGCGGCCCGTCCAGCCAAACTCCAGATTTTCGTTAGCATAGTAGCTCAATGAGGTTACCAGCGTGTCACCGATAGAAGTACCGATGTTCATGCTGCCATCGTTAAGTGGCTCACCGTTAAATTCAGGTTGCGCTCGGCTGAAGCCAATCGTCGCAGTGAGGCTATCCAGCTGGTATGCAGCGGTGATGTTGAAGCCTTTGTTGTCCAGTGTGCCGCTGTTTTCGTAAACAGTGCTGTCGCGATCTACCACGTCTTCAATTTCGCTATCAAAGACCTGCGCTGACACATAACCGTTGTCGAAGCTCCAGTTCACGGTAAACTCGGTATTTTTCGCCGTTTCGCCTTTACGGTCCTCCGAGCTATACACGTAGTCCAGCAGCCAAAGTTCGCCCACTTGAGGGCCACGGAACGCTTCTGCGTACCCCAACACGACATTCAGATCTTTGGTGATGTAGTAAGTCACTGCGGCATTCGGACTGAAACCGTTGTCTGAAATATCGGTGCCTTCAGAGCGGGTATCACCATCACGCAGACCTTCATCCAGAGAATAACGGTCATAGCGCGCACCAGCGCTCAGAACCAGTGATTCTGTTGCGTTGTAATCACCCTGAACATAGACACCAAACTGATCGCCCTCGTCTTCAAACGTTTGGCCACTGCCGCTGAATGTAGAGGTATCCTGACGGAAATCAGTACCATAAATCAGAGTCAGTTTTTCAAGCGCTGATGTGTTGCGGATATCACCACCGACAGTTTCAGTGTTACCGACATACGTTCCCCAACGAGGGTCATTCAAACGCTCAAGTTCAAGATCGGTGTAATAAAAAGTGGTATCGAGGTTTAACCACTTACTGTTCGGCGCTAAGACATAATTCAGTGTCGCTGTATCGCGATAGGTTTCTTGCTCAAGCGGATAGTTTCTCGAGAAGTCACCCATATGAGGGCGGGCATAGCGTGTTGCTTTGTCTTCTTTGCGCTCATAGCTGACAATAAGCGTTTGGTCGTCAGTCAACTCACCAACGATTTTAGCGAATCCTGAGCCATTGCGGAAACCAGTATGCTCAGCCTTGTTGCCGTTACCATCTTTATAGTCATCTTGGTCGTTATAACCCAGAGAAGCCAAAACGCTAACGCTATCTGTTATCGCGCCATAACCACTGGCAGTCGTTTTAAAACCATCAGTGTTGTCGTTAAAGACGGTTTTTACGCGACCACCAAACTTTTCACCTTCAGCTAGAAGAGCACGGGGATCTTTGGTCTTCATTCGAATAGCACCACCCAACGCACCGGCACCGTCAGTCGCGCGGCCAGCGCCTGCAGAAACCTCAATTTGCTCGAGTAGTTCAGGCTCGACAAACAGGCTACCTTGGTGGTGGAATAGCGAACCTGACTGAACCGCACCATCAATGGTTACGTTCAGCATGGTGTCTTCGAGACCACGAACATAGACTTTCTGCGCATAGTCAGTGCTGCCGCCCACAGAGACTTCAGCACTTGAACGGAAGATATCGTTCAGGTCGTTCGCCTGAATGGCATCCAACTGATCAGAATCGACGAACACTTCTGGTGCTGCCTGGGTATTTCCAGTGACAACGATAGTTTCGTGGTCATCTGTATTGGCGATGGCAGATTGAGAAAACAGAGCGGCGATAACAGCGGCACTGAGTGGAGAGATTTTAAAAGAGCTTCCTTGAAACATTACAACGTCCTGCAACTACAATGATAATGATTCGCATTATTATTCATTGATGCGTTGTGCTGTAAACGCCTTTTACAACTGTTACAAAGTCAGCCTAATAAAACTAATCTATTGATAAATAACTATACCCAAACAACCTGAAGATACTTGTATTCAGAGGTCATGAATGCGTTCAATTCGAGGCAAATTTCGCGAGGAATAGTGGTTCTATTTCTGTGGAATTTAACGAAGAAGTGGGCGCATTGATGGCCTCCCTTCGGGCGAGTTGACTTGCGCCGTGCTCTTTGTTGTCCCTTTTTGACGGAGGTGACTACACCTGCAAAGGGACGCCGCGATCACACCACCAGTCAAGCTCGCTGAATCCTTCATCTTCAGGTTGTTTGGGTATAAAAAAATAGCGCCAGATGGCGCTATTTAAGTGAAGCAATATCCTTTGCCATGGGCGGTCTGTAATCGCTCAGCCGCCATGCCGACCCCCACCAGCTTCTTTCGCACTCTGCTCAAATGCATATCAAGACTGCGATCGTATTTTTGGAAGTCCCTAGCCAATACCTGCCTGTAGAGAAAGTCTTTGGGCAATACCTGATGCTGCTGGAAAACCAATGTCCAGAGCAATTTGAACTGAATTGGTGTGACGGAAACTTCATCTCCATCATAGAAAACTGTCTGATATTTTCTGTCCAGTACCAATTCGTCAACCACCAATTGGGTTTTGCTTTCTTTGGCAGGAAGCTGTGCGCTTCGCCTTAGCACAGCAGCGGCACGCCAAACGATTTCATCCAGGGGCTGCTGCCTCGTTATATAGTCATCAGCGCCAAACAAAAAGCAGTTCATGCAATCATGGTGATTGTAAGTATCATCCAGCATCAGAATCGGCGTTGTGGCCTCTTCCCGGTAGCGTTTCAGCAAACGAAAACCTTCCATTTCAGGCAGGTCGGCAGCAAAGATGACAAGATCGAGATTGGTGGTTCTATAGATGTCTGAAGCCTGTGAATCAGAGGTACAACGCCTGATGGCGAAGCCTTTCTCATTGAATCGATGTATCAGCTTTTCGCAATACGTCCGGTTTCTGTCAACAATCAGGATTTGCCCTGCCGATGGAGCACTATGTAGGGACATTCCGTTACCCAAAGGTTATTAACTCATAAACGATAATGATTTCGATTATCAATATCGTCATTTAAAGTTAAAGTATGAACCTGCTTTAGAGAGATCAAGATCACATAATTAGGTTTAGTAATCTGGACAGCCAACAACTCTTGACGAGTTATCTTTCACTAAGCTCAGTTTCATTTCATCCAATGCCGCTTTGTCATCCAATAATGTCTGTTTCACGTTATGTCCAAACCATTCTAACGACGCCGTCGCGTTGGGCTTACTGAGCACCTGCGGCAGAAACTGTTGGTAGTCCATTGCTCCTTCCAGCAACGGCACCATGCCGTATCGACTCCCTGCTGGCGAATAGACGTTTTCCGGAGAGAAAACGGTTAGCAGTTCGCGCGAAAGCACATTCTTGAGGTGATAGTGGCCAACGTGCTCTTCTATCTGCTGGTGAAATTGAGCCGGATCCTCGCCGGACTCCCACACATGCAAGGTGTCGTAATTAAGCTTCAGTGCAGAGTGATCAACTTCTTCAATCAACTGTACGATTGACGATGAAGTATCAGCCAATGTGCCGGGATGAGTTTCTACCAGCACATCCAAACCCTGATCGGCGGCGTACTCACAGATCCCTCTCAGGCGCTGAGTCATTTTTTTGCGCGCTATTGCTCCCACTTCGCTACTCGCTTGGTGGCCGGCAAAAGTTCGCACCTTTTTGGTATCCCACTGTTTTGCCAAACGGCAGATGTGTCGGCATTTTTGCCAGGCATTACGCTTATCGCCCGCAATGGGCAAATAGTCACTCAACATGGAAATCGATAGTCCCATGTCATTGAGCCATTTGGCATCATATTGTGGCTGTGCCTCCAGGCTCAGGGCATGAGCTCCCCAAAGCTCAATACCCTGAAACCCGTGGCAACAAGCCCATTCCGCCAGATTGTCCATAGAAACAAGCTGGTGTCGGAATGAAATGGTACAGATTGAAAGCTGCATATCAGGCAACCTCAACTGCCGCTTCAAGCGGTAAATCGTTCAGTTCACACCAATCACGATAGACTTCGTTGAGACGTTTTTTGATGCGAAACTCCGTGCGATCCTGCTTATTTAGCAAGGCGTAGATCTCAACCTGCAGATCCAAATCACCGGTTTCTGCCAGCTTCATGATTTGGTATTGGATCCGACTATAGGCTTGGATGAGCTCTTCAATCACATCACACCAGATCTCAAAATCATCATCAGGCAGACCAAGCGCACGCCAGAAGAAAGCGAAGCCGTGCTCGTAGGCATATTTGCGCACAGCAATCACCCGAATTTCACGCAATGCCAATGACAGGTCCGTGAGTTTTATCCCTGCATAGCCGCGGACATGAGCGTCCAGAATACGTCGAATTGCACTCGTCAACGGGTTGCCGTCAGCAATAAAGCATGCCTCAAAGTACGCTTGAACATCGCGGTCATCCGCATGCTTTAAACCGGTTTCATCCAGCAGGTAGCCGCCTTCCACACTCGGTTGGGAAATCGCATTGAAGATACGCGCGCTTTCGAGCTCACCTTCCCAACGGAAATCCGGATCGGACATAAACAGGGTTTTCGGATCATGGGTGTTCTCAAGCATCACATAGTGCGGAAAAGGGTTCTGGTTGAACTTATTCTCACGCTCCGGTAATTGATACATATCCAGCATCACCATCAGGTGTGAGGTTTCTGCTTTGGTTGCCAACAGACGCTGCATTTCTTCAATGTTGTCTTGTTTGGTTTTGCCTTCGTCATACCAAGGAGCCAGTGCCACACCATACAGGCGGTGGTACCAATCAAGGAAACTGCCATGGTTTATCTCGTCGGAGTGGTATTGAAGCTGGTAGTTCTCACTGATGGTGAAGGTCGCATCCCAAACGCCGAAGTAAAACGGACGGTGATCAATGCCTTTTCGCTTCAATGACTCACAGACGCAACTTACAAAGCAATGTACTTTAACGTCTTCAAATTCTTCCTCCTGCGCTTTTGGGGCAGGCTCATTACGCTCAATGCGACACAGAAAGTCCGCCAGACTGGAAACCGTCGAATAGTCTGCCGCGGTAATATTTTCCTCCGGCACGGTCAATCCCAGATCCAACTCAAGGTGCAGGATTAGCTGAAGGATCAGCACCGAATCCAGATAAAGGTCTTCATTCAGCCTTGCACTCTCACTGAATTTTTCCATGTGGGCATTTTGCATGTTGTCGCTCAATACCTGGCGAATGGATGCAATCAATTGTTCGCGTTCCATGGGCGCTCCTTAACCTATTGCTGGAATGGAAATTTTGCTTTGAGACAGCACGTTACGGTTGATCTTTCCGTTGGCCATCTTTTCAATCACTGTGCATTGCTCGATGTCGACGGGCAGTTGGTAGGATGCCAGCCGTGTCGAACACCATTTTCGGATCCGGCTTGGTTCTAGTGCATCGCTTGCTACAAACTGCAGACAGACCCGTTCACCTGATAGCGGATCCGAGCGTTTGAAGACCACAGCTTCGGAGATCTCTGCGATCTCAAGTACCACGTTCTCAACGTCCTGTGGGTACACATTCAGGCCAGAGACATTAATCATGTCGTCTGCACGGGAAACGAAGATCAACTGACCCTGCTCATCGAAATAGCCAAGATCTTTGGTGAAGATGATGTCATCCCCTTTTTGCACCACGATCTCTCCCGGTCTTGAAGTGTCGATACCGGCATTGACCTTGAGATGTCCAAGCGGGGTACCTATGTGATTCGCCGCTTTGGTATCCGAGTTAATGGCAATACAGCCAGCTTCTGAGCACCCATATTGCTGGAAGACATGTTTGGCTTTTTCACGCAGCGCCTCAAACCAGGCTTTTGGAAGCACAGTACCTGAGGTCATCACGGCATTCAGTTGTTGACCTTTCGGGTAAAGCTGTACCACTGAGTGAATCAATGCAGGGGACGAATACAGCAAGTGATCCGGCGTCGTCATCAGCTTTTTCAGCAGGAATTTCGGATTAATGTTGTTAATAATGACTGGTGATTGACCACGCTTCAGTGCCACAAATACGCCAGCAATCAAGCCATAGGAATGGGTGATCGGGCAGGCAATCAGTGGCGTCATCTTGTTCGGCTTTTTGAACTTCGCGACGTAGCTTTCTACTTCTTCGTCGATTGAAGACCAGCTTCGGGTGATCACCTTTGGTTCACCGGTGGTACCGGAACTGGTTTGCACCAGCACAGCCAAGTCATCATCACCTTCCCGCTGAAGCGACATCGCAGGTTGCCCTTGTTCAAATAGCAGGACGTGGCACTGGGCGCGTGTTGCTAATCGTTTGGCAGCAAGACGGGGCGTCGGTGCGAAAATAGGGTAAAAAGAGCCGCCATTGGCTTTCAGGTACAAACACACCGCCAGCAGATAAGCAGGATCTTCTGTGCAAACAGCAAAACGCTTCCCTGCGCAGCTGCCAAGTTCAGGGTGTGAGCGGAATGCTTCGTTACTTCGCTCAAAGAATTCATGACTGAAAAAGTCATCATTTACGTAAATCATAACGTCCCTATTTTTGAGAATATTTATGAAATGGGTTGGGCACCACATGGTGACACTCAGCCTGGCTTCCTTTGAACTTTCGGGTCATAAGAGACTCCGTCAGTACCTGCGCCTCGGTGTAGCCAAGTTGCTGCAAGCGGCTATCAAGTTCTGGGTGGTCATCGGCATAGTCTTCGAGCTTTTGGCCTACTATGTTCCAAAAGTTCTGCTCACTCATGCCGTAGCTTTTTTCTATGAGGAAGGAGACCTCTGTCAGGCTGTAAATAAAGAGGGTGTCCATCACCAATTCACGCAAAAGCTCCACCGAACTCATGCCGTAGTAGTCATCGATCGGAGCATCTGCGAGGAAAGGTTCAATGGAAGCAAAGTCTGGTAACCATTCTGGATTGGCCAGAAATGGCAGATGATATTCTACGCTTTCATGGAAATCCCGGACTATAACCCGTTCCGGCCAGCCATCACGATGGACCAACACCATGTTCTGACCATGAGGTTCAATACCAATGCCGTGTTTGACCAGCAAGTGCCATACAGGCAGCACCACGACATCGATTAAGCGGCTCAACCAGATATTCAAGCCATAGGTTTCTACCCAACCAGCAATGAAAGGTAAGCCGTCATCTTCAAGCATCATCAATGCATTGAAGGGAATCGCTGACTCACCCTCGCGCAATTTGGGCTGCACACTTTCGCGGAAAATAACCGCTACTTCTGAAGCAAGCGGAGACGTTTCAGATGTCATCCCAGGCACATGGAAACGGGCACCTGCATATTCTTCCAAAATAGAGAGCGCCGACAGTTCGAAGTCACTTTCAATGATTCGGTTGAGCCAAGTCGAAACCACTGGCGCCATACAAATAGAGTGCGGTGCCAATGTGCGCTTCGATGAGGTATTCACCATGCTCAAAGGCAATTTGATATTGGCTCTATCGGAATAGCTGGCGTTCATCAAGGTGCGAACAGATTGTGATGCGGTGTATTGATCAGCTCCCAAGCCCAGAAATATCAGGGTTTGATCCGCAAGTGGCTCAAGCAATTGTTCTTGCCTCAACTGTTGCCATTGCCATGGATGCATGGGCAACAGCGAATATTCATCCCAACTTTTGTCCTGTGCACTCAATGCCCCAGATAATCTTAACCATTGAGTTCGGCCAAGCTCTCTGAGCCAGAAAGCGTCATGGGGTTGTGGCAAATTTTGTTTGATGTGAGTGCGCTTAACGGCTAGCCAACATAGGTAGAAGGGCTTGGAAGATTCAGGGCCGTAAGCTTCATGATCTGCAGCACTGAATCCGGTACGCGCCTTGAAGGAAGGATGGTATGGATGTCCTTCATCAAGCGAGCCTTCCAAGGTTTCAAAATCCTGGTAGCGACGGGATTCAGGCTTACTGACGTGTCGACGGTTCCACTCGCAAAGGGCAGCTGTTTGTGAGAACTCCTCGGCAAGCGCGTATTTGGTTTTCTCTGTTGCAGGTAAATCTTCAATTATCTGCTGCCAATGCGCAGCAACATTGGCGCAAACACCATCGATACAGAGCGACTGAATATCGAGTCGATAGCGACCAAATGCGCCTCGCTGACCTGAGATAAGATATTCTCTTCCCCCAAGCTTCCAAACAAACTTCCCTTCTTTGTCAGAGACTTCAACGCAATTTTCAAACAGTACCGCTTCTAACAGTTGCTTGATGACTCTTACAATCGCTGACAAGTTCTGGCTATTAGGCAGAGGCATAGTTCACCTCCATCGGCTCTTCCAGACATGTCATCACAAGCGGGTTGGAAATCGTGCAGTAGATAGCTTGTTCGTTATCTGCCAGCAGTTCATCAACATCATGAACACGGGTTAGCAAGTTGGCTTTTACCGGGATAGCTGATTCTGAAAGCAGCCTTTCGACAAACAGTTTTCCCGCACCGGAAAGGGTGTTTCTCAGCGCATAGAGCCTCTGCTGAACGAAGCTGATAAGAATTCGCTCTTCAACCAGACCATCTGCTCCCATGCGGCCAATGATGGAGAACAGATGGTTGATGAACAGGTAATAAGCAAAACGATCGCAGATAACATCGTCATCGAAATAGAGAGAGTCTACGGTGACAGAATCTGGCTCCATGATTGCCAGATATCCACGATACGCTTTGGAAAGGTAGAAGCCCTGGTTATCACGGAAGTAATAAACCGACGGAAGCCCCTCTTTCATCTCAATCACACTGTTTTGCTGGTGAGCTTCAAGCGCAATGCCATGCTCGTCATAGAGCGCAATCATTGGCTCTATCGCGCATTCCCAGTACTTGGCAAACCACTTGATGGCAATGCGCAGGTAATCTGATTCATTTCGGTTCGCAAGCTTGCTGATGACGTCATAAAGCATTGAGCTTTCACCTGGCATTGGAGACTGAGTCAATGCCGCGATGGTAACCACATCTTGAGCCTTGCCTTCAGGGAAAGGATTCTCCCGTATGATGACTTCAAAACCACTTTCTTCTTGACCAGACAAATCGACAGTAATGTATGCGGGATCTGTAATGACCTTGAAGCAGGCATGGCGCTCACTGAAACCTGTTTTGCGATATAAGGTCGCCATGACCACACCAGCATCCAACTCATGGCGTTTGTTAACACGCAGTGAGTTGGTGATTTTTACTGGCAGGGAGAATTTGTACATCCAATCCAGATTCGGGTGATAGAGAGAGCGCACAGAAGACGTGGCGGTAAACTCTGGGCCATAACTTCCCAAATCCTTAATATCGCCCGTCTTTATCAACGCTCGAATATCGTTTTGATGAAGAAGCCACTGCGCTTGAAGGGGATGCATGGGAACCACAATGTGAGTTTCTGGTTTATCCGCCGCAGCAGGCAAAGATTCAGTGATCACTTCTTCTGCGGTCAACGGGATCGCAGACCGTTGCTTGATCAGAGCGCGATCAATACTGAAGTAGTGAAGGGGAAAGCGCCCTTTAGTTTCAGGTGCATAGAATGCATGATGATATTCCAGCATTCCTTGACGGCTTTTCGGTGTGGGGTGTTGCCAGTGACCAAAAAGCAATGATTGTTCAGCGTCAATGAAATTTGGCTTGCTGAGCGATGGATCGCCACGACGTTCTTCAATGTATTGCGTCATTAATCGCTGGCTCTCTATCACACGCAGCATGAGCTCTTGCTTGCATTCAAAAGCGGCTGACTTTGCGTGGAAGATCCCTTCGATCAGTTGTTGTAAAGCATGCGTCTCTGAGACCACTTTCCAAGAGAACTTATCAAATTGAATCAGTACTTCGCCAAATCGGTGATTCCCCACCAATGAGCGGTACTCAACATTTACGGCAAGCTTTCCTACTAAATGTGGCAGTGAAATCTCGACAATCCACTTGTCTTTTGCCACATCCCCCAATCGGCCCACCGACATCTGCCAGCGTGAAGCGGGAGACCAATCTCCAGCGTCGACCTCTTTCAGATAACAGTTAAAGAATGCTTGAAAGGATGCTTTCTCTGCGATGTTGCTGGCTATCTGACTCACGTTTCCCTCGCCTTATACCAAGCGCGCCTGAATGGCGTTTAATCTGATAAGGCCAAGGATCCTAATTGATATTAATTCTCATTACACTAAAAGTTACCATTGTTACAACACGTCATAAGGTAAGTCCCACATCACCTTTACTGCACGTGAACATGGCTTTCTCTTCACGCATCATGACCGTCCATTATTCTCTCTACACAAAGATTATGACTTCCAAGAACCGTGTGTTGGACGCACCGATAGTCCCGACCTTCTTCTATTTCGCCATTCCTTCATTTATTGGCCTCGTTGCTATATCCAGTGCCAGCATTGTTGATGGGATGTTTGTCGGCAGATTTCTGGGTGCTGACGCGCTAGCAGCCATCAACCTGCTCATTCCTTACATCACGTTTGTTTTCGCCGTGTCTTTGATGATTGCAATTGGCGGGACTGTTCAAGCAGGGGAACATATAGGCAAGGACGAACTTGATAAAGCCAATGCAGCCTTTACGCAGTCAATGTTAGGCGCATTTGGGTTCAGTACGTCGATGGCGATGATCAGCTCCATATTCAGCACAGAACTCTTTTACTTTCTAGGCGCCCCAGTTTCACTTCATCCGCTCATGGAGCGCTATTTCAGTGTTCTCACCGTCTGCATGATTGTCCAGCTGACCACCATGGTGCTCTATTATTTTGTACGCGCTGATGGTTTCCCAATGCTCGCAACCGCCGCGCTGATGGTAGGCGCAGCGACCAACATTACTCTTGATTACGTTTTCCTGGGAGTACTGGGACTTGGGATTGAATGGGCGGCGTGGGCAACAACCTTTGCACAGTTACTTCAGTTGTCGGTGCTTATTTTCTATTTCGCGAAACCTTCGAGAACCTTGTCGCTCTCTAAAGCGGGATTGGAGATACGGAAGTTTGTGAGCGCGCTTATCAACGGCGCTTCGGAATTCATCAATGAAATTTCCGTAGGTATCGTTATCTTCACCGTACATTGGTTACTGATGAAAAATGGCGGTCAGGAAGCGGTCGCGGGTTTTTCAATTGCTAACTACATTTTGTTCGTCAGCATGATGATGTTCTACGGCGTGGTCGATGCTATCCATATTTTAGTCAGTCAAAACAAAGGGGCGGGTAACCTGCACCGTATCAATCGTTTCATGGCACTCGCTGCAACTACGATCGTATTTATTAGCAGTGCCTTGGTTTATCTATGCCTTGTAAAACCCGATACAGTTACCGAGCTTTTCCTTGCAGATCTGGATGAGAAAGCATCTTCACACGCTCTCAGTTACATCGCCATCATTTGGCCATGTCTTGTGCTAAGCGGAATTAACGTTCTTATTTCCGCTTACTTCACCGCAATGCAACTGCCAAAGCAATCAGCAGCCATCGCGTTGAGTCGAGGGTTGGTACTGCCTGTTTCACTGATCTTCGGTTTAGTAATTTTCTTTAAAGACCAACACTTTCTTACTGCGCTTCCTCTCGCCGAATTCTTTACCCTCCTCATTGCCTGCTCTCTGTTTATCAGGCAACAAAAGCAAATGAATGTAAAAAGGCCTCTAGCGACCAACAATGCTTAAACGACAAAGCCCTGCTGAGTCAGCAGGGCTTTATATATTATCGAGTCATCTTCCTGCCTGTCCTTCCACAATCAACATCAACATGCCCAGTTGAATCACGAATTCATGGTCACACTTTAAAGAAGACTCAAACCATAAAGAAGTGAAGCTGAGGATGGGCTGCAAAAAGGAGCTCTAGTCGCGCACAGTAAGTGGTACTTACTTCTGGCACTGCGGCAAAGTGAGCAGAATTATTCTGGATCGCACATAGCTAAAAACTCAGCCTTTCGTCCGGGACGCGTAGTCTGAGGTTTCTTTGAGAAGTGGCGGAACGGCCGGGCTGGCGCACCAGTGGGACTCAAAGGGGACACCTGATTGCGCACGGCTGGTGCCACGACCCAAGGTGCGTAGCACTTTTCCGGGTAGCAGATAGCAAAAAACCTCAGCATTTCTGCTGAGGTTTCTAAGAAGTGGCGGAGCGGACGGGACTCGAACCCGCGACCCCCGGCGTGACAGGCCGGTATTCTAACCAACTGAACTACCGCTCCACACTTAAATTGGAAGCCTGGCGATGTCCTACTCTCACATGGGGAGACCCCACACTACCATCGGCGCTGTTACGTTTCACTACTGAGTTCGGCATGGAGTCAGGTGGGTCCATAACGCTATGGTCGCCAAGCAAATTCTAAAATCTTGGAAAGTGACTTTGTTTGTTCTCGTTCTTACACATTCAAGGTTCTCTCTCGAGTCCGTCAAAACCCCTTGGGTGTTGTATGGTTAAGCCTCACGGGCAATTAGTATCAGTTAGCTCAACGCCTCGCAGCGCTTACACACCTGACCTATCTACGTCGTCGTCTCCAACAACCCTTTAGAGGACTTTAAGTCCTAGGGATGACTCATCTTGAGGCTCGCTTCCCGCTTAGATGCTTTCAGCGGTTATCGATGCCGAACTTAGCTACCGGGCAATGCCACTGGCGTGACAACCCGAACACCAGAGGTTCGTCCACTCCGGTCCTCTCGTACTAGGAGCAGCCCCTCTCAATCATCCAACGCCCACGGCAGATAGGGACCGAACTGTCTCACGACGTTCTAAACCCAGCTCGCGTACCACTTTAAATGGCGAACAGCCATACCCTTGGGACCGACTTCAGCCCCAGGATGTGATGAGCCGACATCGAGGTGCCAAACACCGCCGTCGATATGAACTCTTGGGCGGTATCAGCCTGTTATCCCCGGAGTACCTTTTATCCGTTGAGCGATGGCCCTTCCATTCAGAACCACCGGATCACTATGACCTGCTTTCGCACCTGCTCGAACCGTCATTCTCGCAGTCAAGCGGGCTTATGCCATTGCACTAACCTCACGATGTCCGACCGTGATTAGCCCACCTTCGTGCTCCTCCGTTACGCTTTGGGAGGAGACCGCCCCAGTCAAACTACCCACCAGGCACTGTCCTCAACCCCGATGAGGGGCCCAAGTTAGAACATCAAACATACAAGGGTGGTATTTCAAGGTCGGCTCCACACAAACTGGCGTCTGTGTTTCAAAGCCTCCCACCTATCCTACACATGTAGGCTCAATGTTCAGTGCCAAGCTGTAGTAAAGGTTCACGGGGTCTTTCCGTCTAGCCGCGGGTACACAGCATCTTCACTGCGATTTCAATTTCACTGAGTCTCGGGTGGAGACAGCGTGGCCATCATTACGCCATTCGTGCAGGTCGGAACTTACCCGACAAGGAATTTCGCTACCTTAGGACCGTTATAGTTACGGCCGCCGTTTACCGGGGCTTCGATCAAGAGCTTCGTCCGAAAACTAACCCCATCAATTAACCTTCCGGCACCGGGCAGGCGTCACACCGTATACGTCATCTTTCGATTTTGCACAGTGCTATGTTTTTAATAAACAGTTGCAGCCACCTGGTATCTGCGACTCTCAATAGCTCCATCCGCAAGGGACTTCACCATGGGCAGCGTACCTTCTCCCGAAGTTACGGTACCATTTTGCCTAGTTCCTTCACCCGAGTTCTCTCAAGCGCCTTGGTATTCTCTACCCGACCACCTGTGTCGGTTTGGGGTACGGTTCCTGATAACCTGAAGCTTAGAGGCTTTTCCCGGAAGCATGGCATCAATGACTTCATCACCGTAGTGACTCGACATCGTGTCTCAGTGTATGGCGTCCCGGATTTGCCTAAGACACCCACCTACGCACTTGAACCTCGACAACCGTCGCGAGGCCCACCTAGCCTTCTCTGTCCCCCCATCGCAGTTATCAGCAGTACGGGAATATTAACCCGTTTCCCATCGACTACGCCTTTCGGCCTCGCCTTAGGGGCCGACTTACCCTGCCCCGATTAACGTTGGACAGGAACCCTTGGTCTTCCGGCGAGGAGGTTTTTCACCCCCTTTGTCGTTACTCATGTCAGCATTCGCACTTCTGATACCTCCAGCAGCCCTTACAGACCACCTTCTACGGCTTACAGAACGCTCCCCTACCCAGATATAAATATCTGCCGCAGCTTCGGTGTATCGCTTAGCCCCGTTACATCTTCCGCGCAGGCCGACTCGACCAGTGAGCTATTACGCTTTCTTTAAATGATGGCTGCTTCTAAGCCAACATCCTGGCTGTCTGAGCCTTCCCACATCGTTTCCCACTTAGCGATAACTTGGGGACCTTAGCTGGCGGTCTGGGTTGTTTCCCTCTCCACGACGGACGTTAGCACCCGCCGTGTGTCTCCCGGATAGTACTTACTGGTATTCGGAGTTTGCAAAGGGTTGGTAAGTCGGGATGACCCCCTAGCCTTAACAGTGCTCTACCCCCAGTAGTATTCGTCCGAGGCGCTACCTAAATAGCTTTCGGGGAGAACCAGCTATCTCCGAGTTTGATTGGCCTTTCACCCCTAGCCACAAGTCATCCGCTAATTTTTCAACATTAGTCGGTTCGGTCCTCCAATTGATGTTACTCAATCTTCAACCTGCCCATGGCTAGATCACTCGGTTTCGGGTCTACGTCATGCAACTCATTCGCCCAGTTAAGACTCGGTTTCCCTACGGCTCCCCTATGCGGTTAACCTTGCTACATAACGTAAGTCGCTGACCCATTATACAAAAGGTACGCAGTCACCTAACACGTAGGCTCCCACTGCTTGTACGTACACGGTTTCAGGTTCTGTTTCACTCCCCTCACAGGGGTTCTTTTCGCCTTTCCCTCACGGTACTGGTTCACTATCGGTCAGTCAGGAGTATTTAGCCTTGGAGGATGGTCCCCCCATCTTCAGACAAGATAACACGTGTCCCGTCCTACTCGTTTTCACGTTAAATAAGCCGTCGTGTACGGGGCTATCACCCTGTATCGCGCCACTTTCCAGAGGCTTCCACTAACTCATAAAACGCTTAAGGGCTAATCCGGGGTCGCTCGCCGCTACTGCCGGAATCTCAATTGATTTCTTTTCCTTCGGGTACTTAGATGTTTCAGTTCCCCGAGTTCGCCTCCACACACCTATGTATTCAGTGTGGGATACTGGCTTATGCCAGTGGGTTTCCCCATTCGGACATCCCAGATTCAAATGGCTGTTACTGCCTTATCTGGGCTTATCGCAAGTTACTACGTCCTTCATCGCCTCTGACTGCCAAGGCATCCACCGTGTACGCTTAGTCACTTAACCATACAACCCCAAGAGGTTTCGTAGGTTTAAACAACCAAGGTGTTCTTATAAGAACATGTTCACCCTTTTTGCCTCTGCTTTTTCTTAAAAAGCGGAAACATAAAGCGATGAACGATTTCGCCGGACTCAAATATTGTTCATCACCTCCTAGGAGAAGGATGAAACCAAGAACACTTGAATGTGTTTGGTGTTAATTCCGAAGAATCAACATTTGAGAACTTTTACAAACAAACTGAATCAGTTTGTTTAGTCAGCTTTCCAGATTTTTAAAGAGCATGTGATGTGTTCTAGTGAACAACCACTTTTTAAGAACACTCACCATTCTCTTTTCAGAGAAGTGTGCTTAAAGAGTGGTGGAGCTATGCGGGATCGAACCGCAGACCTCTTGAATGCAAATCAAGCGCTCTCCCAGCTGAGCTATAGCCCCACATCGATACTTAGCTATTGACCAACCGCTTTCAAAACAAGGCGTGAAAGGAGGACGTTTAGTTCGCTAAACGACGACTTTCACAACGCAGTGTTGAAAGTGGTTGGTGGGTCTGAGTGGACTTGAACCACCGACCTCACCCTTATCAGGGGTGCGCTCTAACCACCTGAGCTACAGACCCATTTCTGTTTCTTTGGACCTGTACCACCGACCTCACCCTCTTTGACCAAGGGATTGGGGTGCTAACCACCAAAGCAACAAACACATCTAAGTATGTTCTTTATCTTTTTGACCGTAGCAATCTGTGTGGACACTGGCATCAATAGTATCGTTAAGGAGGTGATCCAGCCCCAGGTTCCCCTAGGGCTACCTTGTTACGACTTCACCCCAGTCATGAACCACACCGTGGTAAACGCCCTCCCGAAGGTTAAGCTATCTACTTCTGGTGCAGCCCACTCCCATGGTGTGACGGGCGGTGTGTACAAGGCCCGGGAACGTATTCACCGTGGCATTCTGATCCACGATTACTAGCGATTCCGACTTCATGGAGTCGAGTTGCAGACTCCAATCCGGACTACGACATACTTTCTGGGATTCGCTTCACATCGCTGCCTCGCTGCCCTCTGTATATGCCATTGTAGCACGTGTGTAGCCCTACTCGTAAGGGCCATGATGACTTGACGTCGTCCCCACCTTCCTCCGGTTTATCACCGGCAGTCTCCCTGGAGTTCCCGACATTACTCGCTGGCAAACAAGGATAAGGGTTGCGCTCGTTGCGGGACTTAACCCAACATTTCACAACACGAGCTGACGACAGCCATGCAGCACCTGTCTCAGCGTTCCCGAAGGCACACTCGAATCTCTTCAAGCTTCGCTGGATGTCAAGAGTAGGTAAGGTTCTTCGCGTTGCATCGAATTAAACCACATGCTCCACCGCTTGTGCGGGCCCCCGTCAATTCATTTGAGTTTTAATCTTGCGACCGTACTCCCCAGGCGGTCTACTTAACGCGTTAGCTCCGAAAGCCACAGTTCTAGACCACAGCCTCCAAGTAGACATCGTTTACGGCGTGGACTACCAGGGTATCTAATCCTGTTTGCTCCCCACGCTTTCGCATCTGAGCGTCAGTCTTTGTCCAGGGGGCCGCCTTCGCCACCGGTATTCCTTCAGATCTCTACGCATTTCACCGCTACACCTGAAATTCTACCCCCCTCTACAAGACTCTAGCCTGCCAGTTCAAAATGACTTTCCCAGGTTAAGCCCGGGGCTTTCACATCTTGCTTAACAGACCGCCTGCATGCGCTTTACGCCCAGTAATTCCGATTAACGCTCGCACCCTCCGTATTACCGCGGCTGCTGGCACGGAGTTAGCCGGTGCTTCTTCTGCCGCTAACGTCAAACACTGCACGTATTAAGTACAATGCCTTCCTCACGGCTGAAAGTGCTTTACAACCCGAAGGCCTTCTTCACACACGCGGCATGGCTGCATCAGGCTTGCGCCCATTGTGCAATATTCCCCACTGCTGCCTCCCGTAGGAGTCTGGACCGTGTCTCAGTTCCAGTGTGGCTGATCATCCTCTCAAACCAGCTAGAGATCGTCGCCTTGGTGAGCCTTTACCCCACCAACTAGCTAATCCCAACTGGGCCCATCCGGTAGCGAGAGGCCATAAGGTCCCCCTCTTTGGTCCAAAGACATCATGCGGTATTAGCCACCGTTTCCAGTGGTTATCCCCCTCTACCAGGCAGGTTCCCAGCCATTACTCACCCGTCCGCCGCTCGCCGCCCAATAAATCATCCGAAGAATCTTTATTGTCGCTGCCGCTCGACTTGCATGTGTTAGGCCTGCCGCCAGCGTTCAATCTGAGCCATGATCAAACTCTTCAATTAAAGTTTTTGGCTCGATGAAATACTGTTGTTGTTTTGTCTCCGCTTTTAAAAAAGCAGAAGCAAAACGAATTGACTGTGCCGATATAACCGAAGTTATTTCGTTTGGTCACTCAGTAAACATCGATAAATCTTTTGTCTATCAATCACGAGTGCCCACACAGATTGCATAGGTCAAATTGTTAAAGAACGTTGACTTGAAGAAGCGTCGCTTCTCACCGTCAGGGCTGCGAATTTTACGCTGCCGGGCGATGAAGTCAAGAAGAAATTTTGAGATTTTTCAGCGTTGCTTTCGCAACCCTCAAAACACCTTATTGACTCACCTCTTCACAGCATTTTTCAATGCCTTGATGAGGAAGTTTTCGCGTTTCGACTTGGTGGGCGTTTCCTTGTTGGGAGCCGCTTGCCGTGTCGATGGGGCGCATTATAGGGAGGTCTCGAATTCTGGCAATGACTTTTTTGAACTTTTTTGTAGAAAAGTCTTCGTTTGAGTATCTTTTGCACGAAAGGCTTATTTCCACACATTTTACCCACATCAAGCCCACAAAAAGCTGTGGGTAACTTTTAGAATCGAGGTAAGCACCTGGATATAGATAAAAGAAAAGAGGCCTATTGGGCCTCTTTATGTTCTTACTCTTTAAGCTTGTCTTTATTGAACAGCTTTTATTTGCTCGTCTTCGACAATCAGTTTCACCGGCAAGCCCGGTTTCACTTCTCCGCGAAGAATAGATTGTGCCAATGGGTTCTCGACACTTTGCTGAATGGCGCGCTTAAGTGGGCGAGCCCCGTATACCGGATCAAACCCAGCATCTGCGATAAGCGTTAGCGCCTCGTCGGTGACTTCCAACTTCAGGTCACGCTCAGCCATACGTTTTGCCAAATGCGCAAGCTGGATGCCGGCGATAGACTTGATGTGCTCCTGACCCAATGGGTGGAAGACCACAGACTCATCCACTCGGTTAATGAACTCTGGGCGGAAATGTTTGCCCACCACATCCATCACCATGGCTTTGATGCCGTTGTAATCCAGTTCACCAAAATGTTCCTGAATGCGATCAGAACCCAGATTGGAGGTCATGATCACCACAGCATTGCGAAAATCAACGGTACGACCCTGGCCATCTGTCAGACGGCCATCATCCAACACCTGTAGAAGAAGGTTGAAGACATCAGGGTGCGCCTTCTCTACTTCATCTAATAGAATGACAGAATAAGGACGACGGCGAACTGCTTCTGTCAGATAACCGCCTTCTTCATATCCCACATAGCCAGGAGGTGCACCTACCAGCCTAGCTACTGAATGTTTCTCCATAAACTCTGACATGTCGATACGCACCATGGCGTCGCTGCTGTCAAAGAGAAACTCTGCCAGTGATTTACACAGTTCTGTTTTACCCACACCTGTTGGACCAAGGAACAGGAACGAGCCAATTGGGCGATTCGGATCAGCAAGGCCTGCACGACTACGACGAATAGCGTTTGCCACCGAAGTGACTGCCTCTGATTGACCAATCACCCGACCATGAAGCTCATCTTCCATCTGAAGTAGCTTTTCTTTCTCGCCTTCCAGCATCTTGGCGACAGGAATACCGGTTTGACGGGATAGTACTTCTGCAATCTCAGCGTCGGTCACGCGGTTTTTGAGCAGAGTCATTTCCTGCATTTCCGCCTGACTAGCTAGATCGAGCTGCTTCTCCAGTTCTGGAATGCGGCCATACTGCAGTTCAGACATGCGGTTAAGGTCACCTGCACGACGTGCGATGTCCAAATCCGTGCGCGCCTGCTCTAACGCACTCTTGATGTGTTGCGTGCCGGAAAGCGCTGCTTTCTCTGCATTCCACACTTCTTCCAGCTCAGCATAGTCACGCTCTTTCTCATCAATTTCACTTTGCAGGGATTCAAGACGCTTCTTACTTGCGTCATCGTTTTCTTTAGCCAATGCCTGCTGCTCAATCTTGAGCTGGATTAAACGACGCTCTAATCGATCAAGCTGCTCCGGCTTAGAGTCTATTTGCATACGAATGCTCGATGCCGCTTCATCAATCAGGTCAATGGCTTTATCCGGCAGTTGTCTATCCGAGATATAGCGATGAGAAAGACTCGCAGCAGCAACGATCGCCGGGTCAGTAATTTCTACCGCATGGTGAAGCTCGTAACGCTCTTTAAGACCACGCAAAATAGCGACGGTGTCTTCAACCGTTGGCTCATCCACCAGCACTTTCTGGAAACGACGCTCAAGTGCCGCATCTTTTTCCACATACTGACGGTATTCATCTAATGTGGTGGCACCAACACAATGAAGTTCGCCACGCGCCAATGCAGGCTTAAGCATGTTGCCCGCATCCATCGCTCCTTCTGCTTTACCTGCTCCCACCATGGTGTGGATTTCGTCGATAAAGAGAATGACGTTACCTTCTTCTTTCGCCAGCTCATTGAGAACTGACTTCAGGCGTTCTTCGAATTCACCACGATATTTCGCCCCGGCAACGAGCGAACCCATGTCGAGAGAAAGCACACGTTTGTTGCGAAGCCCTTCCGGTACCTCACCGTTGACGATACGCTGCGCCAAACCTTCAACAATGGCGGTTTTACCCACGCCTGGTTCACCAATGATTACTGGGTTATTCTTGGTACGGCGTTGCAGCACCTGCACGGTGCGGCGAATTTCTTCGTCACGGCCAATCACCGGGTCTAGCTTGCCCTGCTCGGCTTTTTCAGTCAGGTCAATGGTGAACTTTTCCAACGCCTGACGCGCTTCTTCTGCGTTAGGATCATTGATAGCCTGACCGCCGCGCACTTTATCAATCGCCTCTTCCACTTTCTTGGTTGTCAGTCCAAGGCTTCTGAGCAATTCACCCAAAGCGCCTTTGTCTTCAACAGCTGCCAGGATAAAAAGCTCAGAGGAGATGTATTTGTCTTTACGCTTCTGGGACAGCTTGTCACACATATTGAAAAGCATGCCCATGCTGTGCGAGAGTTGGACATCGCCGCCATTACCAGTCACTTTCGGCAGCTTGTCGAGCAGCTCACTCAGACTGGAGCGTAGTTGGGTCAGATCCACATTCAGGAGCGTCATCAGAGGACGGATGGTGCTGCTGTCCTGATTGAGGAGAGACACCATCAAGTGCACGGGCTCGATATACTGATGATCGCGCCCTAAAGCCAGTGACTGAGCGTCAGAGATGGCTAATTGGAATTTGCTGGTAAATCGGTCAAGGCGCATAGCCTCCCCCCTTTAATAATTTCTATAATAGCTTTGATGTTGCTTAACGAAAAAATGGGAGCGGCTGCGGCTGATTTCAAGTTGAGTGGCGATATTTTTGTCGATTTGGTTAATCGCGTTCTGTACCGATCCAGATACAGCTGGCCTGACGGCCTGTACGATTTTCTCTACGGTAGGAGAAGAAGGTTTCTGGAGCAGAGACTGTGCAGTGTTCTCCGCCATAAATCTGGGTCACACCTGCAGATTGGAGTCGCTGCCTTGCCAAAAGGTAGATATCTGCCAACCAACGATCATTGTGTGGCTTAAACGCTTTTTCAGCGGCTGCATCATGCGCCATAAACTGCTCACGCACTTCGCTACCCACTTCAAAAGCGTCAGGGCCGATGGCAGGGCCAAGCCATGCCATCACTTGGCTTGGTTCATCAAACTTACTGAGCGTTTGTTCCAACACACCATTGACCAAACCACGCCAGCCTGCATGTGCCGCGCCCACCTGTGTACCCTCTTCGTTACAAAAAAGCACAGGCAGACAATCGGCAGTCATCACCACACACACCTGCCCTTGATCTCCCGTAAAGGCGGCATCGGCATCCGGCACCTCATCAACAGCCAAAGGCAAAGTCACGACTTCAGTACCATGAACTTGGTTCAGCCAGGCTGGAGATGTTTGCATCGACATCACTTCTGCCAGTGTTTGGCGGTTTTTCACCACGAAATCACTGTCATCACCCACGTGATCACCTAAGTTCAGGCTATCAAAAGGAACAGGGCTGACACCACCTTGGCGGGTGGTGCTCACAGCTTTAATCCATGAAGGCGCGGGCCAGCCTGGCGTGATCCAATCCATGATCAGTAGTCCTCGTCTCCGTGCTCTAAGATGTCTGCACGCAGTACTTCAGTCAGTTTCACCATGTCATCTGGGATTGGAGCATGCCATTCCATCATTTCTTTGGTGGTAGGGTGTTCAATACGCAGCATGACAGCGTGAAGTGCCTGACGGTCAAACTGACGCAATGTCTGGATCAGTTCATCTCCCGCATTGCGTGGCGGACGCGGACGACCACCATATAACTGATCACCCACCAGAGGGTGGTTCAGGTATGCCATGTGAACACGGATCTGGTGCGTACGGCCGGTTTCCAGACGAAGACGCAGACGGGTGTGTGCACGGAAGTGCTCAACCACACGGTAATGTGTAATCGCTGGTTTACCGAGCTCCTGAACAGCCATATGTGTGCGTTTGGTAGAGTGACGGCCGATTGGCTTTTCAATCATGCCACCGCCTGTCATGTTACCCAGTGCAATCGCTTCGTACTCACGGGTGAACTTCTTACGCTTTTGCAGTGCGCGAACCAAACGTGTTTGGGTCGGGATATTTTTCGCTACCACCATCAAGCCGGTGGTGTCTTTATCCAGACGGTGCACGATGCCCGCACGCGGTACTTCAGCGATATCCGGGTAATGGAAAAGCAGACCGTTCAATACGGTACCGTCAGGGCAACCGGCACCAGGGTGTACCACTAAGTCACGAGGTTTATTAATAACGATAATATCGTCATCTTCATAAACGATGTTCAGTGGAATGTCCTGCGCTTCCCAACGCTGTTCATCTTCGATTTCTGCCTGAACGACGATGGCTTCACCACCCATCATTTTCAAACGTGGTTTGTTGACGATCTCACCATCGACGCTTACTTTGTCGGCCAGAATCCATTCTTTGATGCGTGATCGGGAATAATCCGGAAACAACTCTGCCAATGCCTGATCCAGACGCTGACCCAGTTGATTCTCATTTACTGTGCTGTTTAACTCTAACTGCTGTGCCATAACGAACTTTTTGATTCTCAATGAGACTAATACCAAGTGGTATTGGTGTAAGCCCTCGGGCTCAGTCACGTTTACCAGTTGGTATTATATCTGGTCGATGGGTAGAATAGCCCACAATCGCGCCATTGTAGCTTTTTGCGGCTGTCTCCGTAATGGCAAAGGCTGAAAATATTCTTTCAAGGAAGCAACTGTAGTAATGAAACGCCTTACTTTATCCTCTTTACTTGCTATTTCCCTGCTGGCTGGATGTTCAAGCACGGAAGAAGTTGTCCCTGATATTCCACCTTCTGAGCTGTATCAGGAAGCGCAGGTTTCCCTTAATGAAGGCAGTTGGAACACCGCAATTCAAAAGCTTGAAGCCCTGGACTCACGCTACCCGTTTGGTGCCTACTCTGAGCAGGTTCAACTGGATCTGATTTACGCTTACTACAAGAATGACGATCTGGCCTTGGGCGAAGCCACTATTGACCGTTTCATGCGTATGAACCCAGGTCACCCTGAGATGGATTGGGTGCTCTACATGCGCGGCCTGACCAACATGGCGCAGGACAGAAGCTTCATCCACGATATGCTGAATATGGATCGTGAAGACCGCGACCCTGAGCCAGTGCGCCGTGCGTTTGTGGACTTCCGCCGTCTGCTGGATCGATACCCAGACAGTGATTACGCCGCTGATGCAGCAAAACGCCTTGTCGCGCTGAAAAACCGTCTGGCAGATTACGAACTGGCCACTGCCGATTTCTATGTTCGCCGTGAAGCTTGGGTTGCTGTGATCAACCGTTGTCAGCAAATCCAGCGTGATTTCCCAGATACGGATGCCGCGAAGAAATCGCTTCCGTTGATGCTTAAAGCCTATGAAGAGCTGAAGCTGGAAGAACCTGCTCAGCGGACCCGCGATTTAATGAAACTGAATGGTGTGGATGCCTAATAGCTCTCTTCAAACTAAAAAGAAAAAAGCAGCCTGATGGCTGCTTTTTATTTAATTTGGTGTGAGATTGTTTGTCCGGGCGAAATAGTGAACTGCTGCATTCTTCGCCAAAGCCTTCTTTAGCACGAACAAAGTCCCTAACGTTCAGTGTTCGTTAGCGACCTTAACCTCTTCATCTTGCACCACTTCTTTTGCCCGATTCAAGCACTTTCCGGACTTTTTAAACCGAAGTTAAACACAGGATCACAAATCCCCTGACCAATAAAATCTCGCGACACAAAAGTGATCTATGTCACATCATTTCCTCTCCAGAAACGTAATCTGAAAGTGAGCCCAGCAAAGGGCAAGCAAAAGAGGAAACATCTATGAGAGTAGAAATTACTGGTAAAAACATCGACATCACTCCTGCCATTCGCGATCGCATTACGTCTCGTTTTGAAAAGCTAGAGAAATGGCAAGTCGCTCTCATTAACCCTCATGCTGTCATCAGTGAAGAACCAGGTAACAAATTCAAAGTAGAAGCTGGCGTGTCTATGCCAGGTGCAAAATTGATTGCCTCCGCTGAGCATGAAGATATGTATGCCGCCATCAATGAAGTGGGCCAGAAACTGGAGAAACAGCTAAACAAACAAGCTCACAAAGGCGAAGCACGCCGCGCAAGCCATGCAGGTGTGGAAGTACCGGAAGAAGAATCTGAAGCTATCTAATCTATCCAGAGGATTAAACCAGTCAGCCCCGCCAAGTGCGGGGCTGATTCGTCTTGACATGACAACGCCGTCCCAATATGGTTGAACAATAATTGAACCAACAAGATAAAGTATCGATGTCGCAAACCACTTCGTTTTTCTTTCGCTTCTTTTTCCGCTTCTGAAGAGGTGGGGCGTAAGGGCGAGCATCGATAACGACAGATTCCCGAAGGCCTCCCTCAGAAAGGGAGGCTTTTTTGTTTTGGGCGCTGAATAATGAGTAGGAACAAGGAATGAGTAAACCAACATTGTCACTTGATGAAATACGGGTGAATGTCAGCCGTATCGATCAAGAGCTGCTGTCACTGCTGGCAGAACGACGTAAGCTGAGTCTTGAAGTCGCTAAAAGCAAAATCCAAACCCAAAAGCCCGTCCGCGATATTGAACGTGAGCAGGTGCTGCTTGAGAAGCTGGTTGCCAATGGGAAATCCCACGAGTTGGACCCACAGTACGTCACCAAAATTTTCCACACCATTATTGAAGACTCTGTGCTCTACCAACAGGCATTCCTGCAACGCCTGGCCAACCCAGACAATGAACAACCGCTTGCCCGCGTTTCTTTCCTCGGTGGCAAAGGCTCCTACTCCAATCTGGCGACCCGCAACTTTTTTGCACGTAAACATACCAAGCTCGCAGAGATCCAGTGTTCAAGCTTTAAAGAAGTGCTGGAAATGGTGGAAACCGGCAATGCCGATTACGGCGTGCTGCCGATTGAAAACACCAGCTCGGGTTCGATTAATGATGTTTACGATCAACTTCAGCACACCCGCTTGTCTATCGTCGGAGAGATCACCCAGCCGATTGAACACTGCCTTCTGACCGCAGTAGACACGCAGATTGACCAAATCGAAGTGCTTTATTCGCATCCACAGCCGCATCAACAATGCAGTGAGTTCGTGCGATCTCTGGGCAGTGGTATTAAGCAAGAGTATTGCTCCAGCACCGCCGAAGCGATGAAAGAAGTCGCAGCCATGGCCCAGCCAAATGTGGCTGCGATTGGTAATGCGGCAAGCGGTGAACTTTATGGTCTGAAACCACTGAAGTTCGGCATCGCCAATCAGCAGGAAAACCACACCCGCTTTATCGTTGTCGCACGTAAGCCTGTAGAAGTCACTGCGCTGATCCCAGCAAAAACCACCTTTATCATGTCTACCGGACAATCTGCCGGCTCCCTGGTGGAGTGTCTGCTTGTACTGCGTAATCACGGCATCAACATGACCAAACTGGAATCGCGCCCTGTGCTTGGCAACCCATGGGAAGAAATGTTCTATGTGGATGTAGAAGGTAATATGCGTACGGATGTGATGATAGAAGCATTGGAAGAGCTCACCAAGATCACCCGCTACATTAAAGTACTGGGCTCTTACCCGATTGAGAACGTCGCCCCAACAGAAATCGACGTTTAACGATACTGAATGCTAGGAGGGTCAACAGGTTGACCCTAGAAACAGAAAAGGAGCCAACTGGCTCCTTTTGTTTTATCTCGTGCAGCTTATACCAATCACAGTAGGTAGATGCTCAGAAATAGCGTAGGAAAAATGCTCGAGAACAAGGCGAAAAATTTCGATAAGTAGTTATTCTACATTCAAATTTTTCAACGCAGTTATCGAGCATTTTAACCAGCTAGGATGAGCAGATATTTACTACGATTGGTATTAACCGCGGTGCGTAGTGTCATTCGCCTGACGAAGCAGGTTCTGACTTTCTTTCATAAAGCGCGGAGCAAAGTCGCCGAACCAGTTTTCCACCTGACTGAACGCCTGAATAAAGCCTTCTTTGTCTTGCTTATCGAGCAGGTTAATCGCCTCGCCAAAACGCGCGTGGAAACGCTTAATCATGTCGATGTTTTGCGTCGAGGACATAATGATATCCCCGTAAAGCTGGGCGTCCTGAGCAAACAATCGGCCAACCATCGCCAGTTCAAGGCGGTATATTGGCGAGCTAAGCGCTGTAAGCTGCTCCAGATTCGGATTCTCTTCCGCCAGATGCAGACCATACACGAATGAAGTGAAGTGGCGTAACGCCTGGATCAGCGTCATCCCCTGATCATGCTCAATCGCGCTGATACGGTGTAAACTCGCACCCCAGATGCGGAATTGCTCAAGCAGCCATTGGTACGCTTCCGGATTTCGCCCATCACAGTACACAATCACCTGTTTAGCGAGACTTGAAATATCCGGACCAAACATAGGGTGCAAACCCACCACTGGTCCTTTGTGTGACTCAAGCATGGCCTGTAGAGGTTCACTCTTGATGGAAGTCAGGTCCACCAAGAGGCAATCATCGGGTAACGTACCCAATGAGCGAATAACACTGTCAGTTTTATTGATAGGCACAGTGACAACCACCATGCCTGCATCAGAGAGTATTTCTTCAGCCTTGTCCCAATCTTTCGAGCCCAATACCTTAACGTCATAGCCAGACAGTCGGAAAAGCTTGCAGAACACTTTACCTAACTGGCCATGGCCACCCACCACCACGATAGAACGCAGATCCGGGTTCAGGCATTTAAATCCAGAATCGTTTTCACTGGCGTAAGATTCGCGCATGGTGCGACGAAGAATATCTTCAATCAGATCCGGCGGAATCCCGCGGGAAGCCGCTTCTTCACGACGTGATGCCAGCATAGCAGCTTCACGATCCGGCGCATAAATCGGCAAACCGTGTTTACTCTTCACTTCGCCAACTTCCGCGACCAATTCCAGTCTGCGTGCCAGCAACTCGACCATTTGTTTGTCGACTTCGTCAATTTGATCCCGAAGTTGGGTCAACTCTGCAACCATGTGGCTTAATGTCCTTGTAAACGCTGTTCCAGGAAAGGTGTCAGTTCATCATGGGCACGGCGCAGCAGGTTTTCAGTATCCTGCCAGTTGATGCATGCATCGGTAATAGACACCCCGTAAGCCATCTCTTCACGCGGCAAGTCCGCAGACTGATTGCCTTCGTTGATGTTGCTCTCAATCATCAAACCAATGATGGATTGGTTTCCTTCACGGATTTGGTGGAACACATCTTCAGCGACAAGTGGCTGACGACGGAAATCTTTTCGAGAGTTGGCGTGGCTGCAGTCTACCATCAGTGAAGGCTCAAGCCCTGCCCCTTTCATCTCATTTTCGCATTCTGTCACCGAAACTGAGTCATAATTGGTCTGCTTGCCACCTCGCAGGATCACATGACCATCCGGGTTACCCTGAGTTGTCAGCAACGCAACCTGACCTTCTTTGTTAATTCCCATGAAACGGTGACCGGATGCAGCCGCCTTCATCGCATTAATTGCCGTTGCCAAGCTGCCATCAGTACCGTTCTTGAAGCCAATTGGCATGGAAAGACCACTCGCCATTTCGCGGTGAGTCTGAGACTCAGTCGTGCGCGCGCCAATCGCCGCCCAACTGAACAGATCGCCAATGTACTGCGGGCTGATTGGGTCTAAGGCTTCTGTTGCCAGTGGCAGGCCCATGTCTGCCAATGTGATAAGCAGTTCACGGGCTTTGTGAAGACCCGCTTCTACATCGAAAGAGCCATCTAAATTTGGATCGTTGATAAGTCCCTTCCAGCCAACCGTGGTGCGTGGTTTTTCAAAGTAAACCCGCATCACAATATAAATCTGATCGTTCAGGGTTTCTGAAAGCGCCTTGAGGTTTCTCGCGTATTCAATCGCCGCATCAGTATCGTGAATCGAGCAAGGACCACACACTACCAAAAGGCGGTGATCTTTCTTATGGATGATATCTGCAATTTCCTGACGCGCTTTTGAAATAAAGGCCAGCGTCTCTTCCTTTACAGGTAGCTTGCTACGCAGTTGGTCAGGAGTGATCAGAACAGTTTCGTCCTGAATGTGTACGTTAGTGAGCAGGTCTCTTTCCATGACATTTTTCCTTTCTGAATCTATTTTGCGCATTGAATGGGTATTTATCACGCAACTGCCCATACAATAACAATCTGAGAGATGAATGCAATAGATCGTAAAGATAAAATAACAACGTAAATTAATATTTACATAACGATATAAGGTATAGTTTTAAAGGCTATTTCATTGACTTCATCAATCGGCATACTGGCAACAATTTTGTAAATCCTGGCGTACAAAATAGAAAAAGGCCTTTCGAAAAGGCCTTTTTGCTTGGGGTGGCTATTTTGATAGGGACTGTTGACCTTTGGTGATGATTTTTGCAGCAGTTTGTGGGGATTTTATGCAAGGCAGAGGCTTCGATGTGTAGATGGCCTACATGAGAAGCCGATAACGCAGCAGAAACTCCCCACAAACGCTGCCCGAAGGGTTCTGCTCTTAGCGTTTTATCCTTTGTTGAGGTGTATTTGCTTAGAATGACTAGGCGGCACACACCTCGCCGCGCCTAAAACGCTAAGAGCCAGAACAAAATTTAACCACCAAAGGTCAACAGTCCCTGGGTCAATCAGAAAGTCTGGTCAGCTGATTGGAAGTCCTCAAAACCTCTCTGCCATTGCATTTGAAAGCGAAGACCATCAGGTCTGTTGGCACACACACCCAAATACTGCATGCCCGACAAACCAATGTCATAGGCATTATTCAGGCTGCAATAGCGATCCACACCTTCCGCATAGCCAGACTCGTAATCGCTCACATCAACATTCTGTCCACCAGCACGCTGTGCCAGCTCATTGAGATCAGACATTGAACGGGAAGGGATACCTCTCACACCATCCTGCTCACCGACTGCCTGCCAATCGCCTTTCTTAACCAAAGACTCTGCATCTCCAACGAATGCGCAGCCGACGACCATCAACGCAACCAGTGACACCAAGGATTTTTTCAACATCCTGTGTTCCTTAAGATTGATTTGGAAAGTGTCACTATATACTGATTCAGTGGAAAGATGCAGAATTGGTGTCATGCAATTTTTTTAATCCCTTGAGCTTAAAAGATAGTGCTACAAACAATACGCCAAAGACAAAAGCGTAAGTAGCAATCACCCAGATAAGTGCAATAGCACCCGCTGCTGGATTGGACATAAGGAAACCACCAAAAAGAATGGAAAATATACCACCAAGGATCAGTAACCACTCTCCCGTGATTTCTTTCCTAAGTCTTATCGCAGTGATGATTTCCAGTACTCCCTTAGTAATAGCCCATACTGCAATGTAAAACAGCAACGCTACGGTAGTTAGGCTTGGCACGGAGAACGTCATAATACCCGCAACAATACCAACCACACCCCAAAGTAATAGCACCACCCAGTTATCACGTTCTTTTCGTTCCATCAGTGCAGTCCAAACCTGAAGCGAACCATCAACAAACGCGAAGATGCCAAACACCAGTATTAAGGTTTCGACTGATTCTTGAGTCGGCATGGTCCAAAGCATAAAACCAAAAACAATGGAGGCTACACCACGCAACAACAACACCCACCAATTTCTTGATAACGATCCAACTAACTGTTTTTGTATCGTGTCTGTTGGTTCCATCGCTCATTTCCTTTCATTATTTTTCTGGCGAGACGCCGCCGAACCCTCACTATTAAGCGTCCGGTATGTTGAGAGTGAAGCGTGAATTCCCAAAGTAAGATGTTCAATATTTGCAACCCAATATGAAATAAAAGGCTTATGGATCAAAGTGCGAAATTTTTTCGAATGAAAATGAAGCCGTGCAGATCAGTGATCGAGTTGCGCGGGTTGAAGCAGGAGGTTAACCCAACAGTTGAGTATGAATTTCAGCCCAAGAAGTGGCTATGAATGTTGGCTCAATCCCCACAGGTTTCGATTTGCCGTCTACATTCAGCCAGCAAGTGTCGATACCAGCGTTGATACCACCAAGGATATCTGAATCAGCGTTGTCGCCAACCATCAGGACACGTGCTTTGTCGGGATTATCCATGACATTGAAAGCATGTTCAAAGATCGCCACGTCTGGCTTAGCGAAACCCACTTCTTCAGAAATAACCACCAAATCGAAATATTCTCGCAGCCCAGTTTTTTCCAAACGGATTTGCTGAAGCTGCACAAAACCATTGGTAATGATACCAAGCTTGGCTTTTCGGGCCAGTAAAGGCAGGGTTTCACGCACATCTTCCAGCGGTTGGCAAACATCAGCCATCGCATCGAGAAAACGGCGGTTAAGCTCACCTGGGACACTATTCAAGCGTTTAGCCCAAACCAGAAAGCGATCTTCCTGGAGTTGTTTCGCCGAGATTTCACCGTTTTGGTATTTCACCCAAAGCGGCTTGTTGACGGTCTGATACTCTGCAAAATCCCGCTCGGTAAAGTTTACGCCTAGGGCTTTGAACATCGCTTTAAGGCCCGCGAAAGCGTCGAATGAAAAAAGGGTCTCGTCAGCATCAAATAAAATCCAGTCGTATCGCATGCGTTACTCTCCTAAATTAACGACTTATTTTAAAAAACAAGTGAAAATCACACAATCGATTATGTCCAACGGTCCGAGACATTCAATAAGGTAGACAAAACGCAAAAATTATCGGCGTGAGGTTGTTTTCTATGTGGTTGAAACACTGAACAGGAAAGATCTAAATCTCCTTGCATACAAAAAACACAGCGATATGCGTGTTTTAACAGTTGGAATACAAATCTAAGACTTATCCAATAGGACTGTGAAGGAAATACCATAGAAAGCAGGAAGCGAAAGAAAAGCCGCTCCGCTACCAATGGAGTACAAGGGAGCAATACCTGCTAATCCATTTGTATAAGAGATAGGATGTTGTGATGAAAAAACATTTACTCATAGTCATGCTTATTCAATTAGTTCTCACTGGGTGTTTTGCGACAACAACGGTTAAATTTGACTCCAATAGCCATAATCCCGTAATTTCTGAGAGCAACCTAGCCGATCCACATGTCATTAAGCATAACGGCGTCTATTACATGTACCCCACCTCCAACGGTCGAGGTTCACCCGCTCGTCTATATGTATACTCGTCAAGCGATTTACGCAATTGGACAAAGCATAACGTTGCTTTTTCCAAAGGAGTAAATGAACTCTGGGCTCCGGATGTTTTCTACCATGAAGCGACGGACACCTTTTACATGTATTACACCCAATCTAACAGCTATACAGACATCAAAATTGGCATCGCCACATCAAAAACGCCATATGGCCCTTTCGACGACAAAGGTATTTTAACTGACGGTATCGATGCTCACGTATTTCAGGATGATGACGGCCAGATCTATTTTTATTGGACTAAGGCTCCCGCAGGTTTCCTCGGACAAGGGCCCATCGCTGTCAGAAAAATGGACCCTCTTTCTCCAACACGCTTCATAGGTGAAGAAAAGATTGTTATTAGAGCCAATCAGGGATGGGAGAATATTTTCACAGGATCACCTGAAGCCATGTTTAAATTCATGCCGATTACCGAAGGAGCCTTCATAGTCAAACGCAATGGGACATATTACATGCTGTATTCCGGCGGCTTTTTCGCTTCAGTGAATTATTCTACGGGTTATGCGACATCTAACTCGCCCATGGGCGATTTTACCAAATCAGCGAAAAATCCTATATTGAGTGCCTTCCGCCAGCAGGGTTTATCAGGCCCAGGTCATGTTGCAGTCGTAGAAAACAATAACGGTGGACTGTCTATTATTTATCATGGGAAATCTAAAGGTGAGTATGTTGAGGGAGGCGGTGATAGGTATATCAGCGAAGATACTCTCTGGTTTGACGGAAACGGTGAAATTCAAATAGGAACCAGCTTTCTTAATCCAAACCGATTGTAAGTATTCCACCTTCATTCATCTTGCGAGTACTCTGATAGCTGTGTTTCTGCTTTTTGAAAGATGACTGAACTGTAGAGAAAGAAAAAGCCCGCCTAAACAGGCGGGCTTTCTTTCCCTTTCGGGAATAAACGCCGGAGCGATTATTTCTTAGCCAGACGCTCTTTAATACGAGCTGCCTTACCAGAACGCTCACGCAGGTAGTACAGTTTGGCACGACGTACTGCACCGCGGCGCTTAACAGTAATGCTGTCAACAACTGGTGAGTGAGTTTGGAATACACGCTCAACGCCTTCACCGCTAGAGATCTTACGAACGGTAAATGCTGAATGTAGACCACGGTTACGCTTAGCGATTACAACGCCTTCGTAAGCCTGCAGACGCTCACGCTGTCCTTCTTTAACTTTAACTTGAACGACAACAGTGTCACCTACGTTGAACGCAGGAACGTCTTGTTTAAGTTGCTCATCTTCGAGCGCTTTGATGATGTTACTCATTTTCTATACCCTAGAATAAACTGATACTAAATATCTTTAGGTACTTGTCTGTGTTCGTTAATGAACTCAGCAAGCAGTGATTCCTGTTCGTCAGTCAGAGCTAGGTTTTCCAGGAGCTCTGGTCTTCTGAGCCAGGTACGGCCCAGCGATTCTTTCAATCGCCAGCGGCGAATGTCCTTATGATTTCCGGATTTCAGTACCGAAGGTACTTCCAATCCGTCCAACACTTCAGGACGTGTATAGTGAGGGCAATCCAGCAAACCATTTGCAAAAGAATCTTCTTCCGCTGACGCAAAGTCTCCGAGGACACCCGGTACAAACCGGGCAACCGCGTCAACCAACGTCATGGCTGGCAGCTCACCGCCACTGAGCACAAAATCCCCGATAGACCATTCTTCATCGACTTCGGTTTGTATAATGCGCTCATCTACCCCTTCGTAGCGTCCACAGATAAGAATCAACTTCTCGTTCTGCGCCAGCTCCTCAACACCTGCTTGGTCAAGCTTTCGGCCTTGAGGTGAAAGGTAAATCACTTTCGCCTTGCCATCAGCGGCTTTCTTGGCAGTGTGAATGGCATCGCGCAAAGGCTGAACCATCATCAACATGCCTGGGCCTCCACCATATGGGCGGTCATCAACCGTCCGGTGTTTGTCGTGGGTAAAATCGCGGGGATTCCACGTTTCTACCTCGAGCAGGCCTTTTTTTACCGCCTGGCCAGTTACCCCAAATTCAGTAACAGCACGGAACATTTCAGGAAAAAGGCTGATTATACCAACCCACATTTTTCCACTCCCATTGCTTTAAATGTTACTGGGGGAATTAAAATCCAGGATCCCAGTCAACTTCGATCCGTTGAGCAGAGCGATCAATCAACTTGATGACTTGCCCATCGAGGAACGGTATTAAACGTTCCTTCTGGCCAAAAGCATCTTTCGGGTTCGCTTGAATGACCAATACATCGTTAGAGCCCGTTTCCAGAATGTCCGTGACTTTACCCAGGTTGTACCCTTTGGTCGTCACCACTTCCATTCCGTACAGTTCGCGCCAGTAGAATTCTTCATCTGACAGCGAAGGCAATACTTCTGCATTGATAGCGATTTCAGCATTTGTCAGTGCCTGAGCGTCTTCACGCTGATCCAGACCTTTCAACTTGCCTACATAACCCTGACCATGGCGTTTCCAGTCTTCAAGACTGAATTCCTGCCATTCGCCACGCACTTTGATAAACCAAGGTGTGTAGCTAAAGATGTTTTCAGCGTTTTCAGTGTAAGAAAAAACTTTGAGCCAGCCACGGATGCCATAAGAAGCACCTAGCTTGCCTACTACAACCTTTTCTTGCTCACTCATTTCTTTTTCTTTCAACCCTGACACTAATCAATTACGCAGCTTTAGCAGCGTCTTTGATCAGCTTAGCTACGCGGTCAGAAACAGCTGCACCTTCGCCAACCCAGTGGTTAACGCGGTCCAGGTCCAGACGCAGCTTCTCTTCTTGACCCTGTGCAACTGGGTTGAAGAAACCTACTTTCTCGATGAAGCGACCGTCGCGAGCTTGGCGGCTGTCTGCAACAACGATTTGATAGAATGGACGCTTTTTAGCGCCGTGACGTGCCAAACGAATGGTTACCATATCGTCCTCTTTGCATTACTAAATTAAATTGGCCCCGCGCTAATACGGGGCCTCGTGCCAAAATAAAGCTCCGGAATTTTACGCTTTCTGTGATCGAATGCAACTGCTTTAGCTAAAAAAGCATCAGCAGTAACTGGACTTCAATCACTTAGCGATTCCGTCGCTCTATCGAATCCCGGCCAGCGTCTTTCATCTGACCGGAGAATAGGTTTTATTGCGGTTTAGCGTGGGAACATACCACCGCCACCACCCATGCCGCCCATCATGCCTTTCATATTGCGCATCATGTTCTTCATGCCGCCCTTCTGCATCTTCTTCATCATCTTCTGCATCTGGGTAAACTGCTTGAGTAGACGGTTAACGTCCTGTACCTGAGTACCTGAACCTGCGGCGATACGTTTTTTACGTGAGCCTTTAATCAGGTCTGGACGTGCACGCTCTTTCGGCGTCATGGAATTGATGATGGCTTCCATCTGAACGAAGATTTTATCGTCCACTTGGTTTTTCACATCATCAGACAGGTTTGACATGCCCGGCAGTTTGTCGAGCATCCCCATCATACCGCCCATGTTTTTCATCTGTTGAAGCTGGTCGCGGAAGTCCTGAAGGTCGAAACCTTTCTTCTCTTTAAACTTCTTCGCCAGTTGCTCGGCTTTGTCTTTGTCGACATTGCGCTCGAGGTCTTCAATCAGTGACAGCACGTCACCCATTCCAAGGATACGGCTGGCAACACGGTCAGGGTGGAACGGTTCCAGTGCGTCGGTTTTCTCACCTACACCCAGGAACTTGATTGGCTTACCGGTGATATGACGAACAGACAGCGCCGCACCACCACGTGCATCACCGTCCACTTTTGTCAGTACCACACCAGTTAGTGGCAGCGCATCGTTAAACGCTTTAGCTGTATTCGCCGCATCCTGACCTGTCATGGCATCGACCACGAACAGGGTTTCAACAGGGTTGATTGCCGCGTGGACGTCTTTAATCTCGTCCATCATCTCTTCGTCGACGTGCAGGCGACCTGCGGTATCGACAATGACCACGTCATAGAATTTCAGCTTGCCGTGCGCCAATGCTTCACTGGCGATATCAACTGGCTTTTGGTCCGGCGTTGATGGGAAGAAATCAATGCCCACGTCGCCTGCCAGCGTTTCCAGCTGTTTGATCGCCGCTGGGCGATAAACGTCAGCCGAGACCACCAGCACTTTCTTCTTGTGGCGCTCTTTGAGCATTTTACCGAGCTTACCGACACTGGTGGTTTTACCCGCACCTTGCAGGCCCGCCATCAGTACTACAGCCGGTGGCTGCGCTGCCAAATCCAACTCAGAGTTGGATTCACCCATCACAGCTTCAAGTTCAGATTGAACAATCTTGATGAATTCCTGACCCGGGGTCAGGCTTTTCGACACTTCTAGTCCAACTGCGCTTTCTTTTACTTTCTTCACGAAGTCGCGAACCACTGGCAGCGCAACATCCGCTTCCAGCAGCGCCATGCGTACTTCACGCAGCGTGTCTTTTATATTCTCTTCTGTCAGTCGACCGCGACCGCTGATGTTTTTCAGCGTACGGGATAGACGATCCGTTAGGTTTTCAAACATGTCCTACTCGCTTATCTACGCGATGGCACCACCTGACCTGAAATCCTGTCAGGTGGCGATAAACACAAAATTGGCGCGATTATATATCATTATTGCTGCTGCTTACATGCCGCCTTTAACGATAGTTTTAAAGTGGCTTGCAGGCACTTTTCCTAAAATTTGTCGTGGGTAATCTCAAAGATCGGCTCGTGTTGATAGCGACTCTCAGTTGCGCAGGGTATACTGAATCCTTTCTTTTTGACGCGATGTTGTTGAAAGACACATGGATATCATTTTAGCACTCACCGCTGCCTTGCTTTATTTCGCGGCGTTATTGCAAATCATTCCTGGCCTATCCGGCCCGAATCAGATCCCGGCACGCTCGGTGTTTCTGAGCGCATGTGGTGCATTGGTGCTACATGCTTACCTGCTTTCTGACCTCATCCTGTCAGGCGGTGGGCAGAACCTCAGTATTCTCAATGTCGCGTCGCTTATCAGCTTTATCATTGCCGCCATTACTACTGGGCTGATGTTCAGGATACGGATATGGGTGCTGCTGCCTGTGGTTTATAGTTTCTCTGCCATTAACCTCACCGCAGCGACCCTGCTTCCAGGTGCGTTTATCACTCACCTTGAAGCCCACCCAGAAGTTTTGGTACACATTTCTCTGGCGCTCTTCTCTTATTCAACGTTGATGATCGCGACCTTATATGCCATTCAATTGGCATGGCTCGACCATCAGTTAAAACAGAAGAAGAAGCTGGTGATGAACCCTAACTTGCCTCCACTGATGGCCGTTGAGCGACAGCTATTCAATGTTATTCTGATTGGTGAAATCCTGTTGACGCTGACGTTACTCACTGGCCTTATGTTCGTGCAAGATATGATTGCTCAGGGCAAGGCACACAAAGCCATTCTTTCAGCAACGGCATGGGTGGTATATGGCGTCCTTTTGTGGGGGCACTATCGTTCAGGCTGGCGCGGACGCCGTGTTATCTGGATCAGTATCGTAGGAGCATTTCTCCTCACTCTTGCCTATTTTGGTAGCCGTTTTGTACGCGAAGTCATTATCGCAGGTTAACGGTCTTTCTATATCAAACGCCCCTTTTTATAGGCCTTGTTTACCCTGACGGGGTATTTGTGTATAAAGTTTGCGCAGCAATGTTTGACATGGACGCAAATTCTTGCCCTTAATTAGGGTTGGACCAAACAAGAAGGAACTTGCAATTTGGACGACATATCGACGGTAACGCTAGCGACCGTTTTGGTATTGCTCATCTTTATTTCTGCGTATTTTTCCGGCTCCGAAACCGGCATGATGGCACTAAACCGATACCGGCTTCGACATCTATCCAAGCAAGGGCATAAAGGCGCCAAACGAGTAGAAAAGCTACTTGAACGTCCTGACAGGCTAATTGGCCTGATCCTCATCGGAAATAACCTGGTTAATATTCTTGCCTCCGCCATCGCGACCATTCTTGGTATGCGCTTGTTCGGCGATCTCGGTGTGGCAATTGCGACCGGTGGCCTCACCCTTGTTATCCTCGTGTTTGCTGAGGTGACGCCAAAAACCCTCGCAGCCCTTTATCCAGAACGTGTTTCCTATACCAGTAGCCTATTGCTCAACATATTGATGAAAGCGCTTTATCCGTTGGTGTGGGTAGTAAATGGCGTCACTAATGGCTTCCTTAAGATACTGGGACTCGCAACCGAACACAGCGGAAAAGACAACCTTAGCTCCGAAGAGCTGCGTACCGTCGTAAATGAAGCAGGAGGTCTTATCCCACGCCTTCACCAGAATATGCTGCTATCGATTCTGGAGCTTGAGGAAATCACCGTGGACGACATCATGGTGCCGCGAAACGAAATCACTGGCATCAACGTCAATGATGACTGGAAAGCCATCATGCGACAGCTCACCCATGCTCCGCATGGACGCATGGTGCTCTATCGCGATAACATTGATGAGGTTGTTGGCATGCTTCGTGTGCGCGAAGCCTATCGAATGATGGTGGAAAACGAGTTCAATAAGGAGAACCTGTTACGCGCTGCGGATGAAGTCTACTACATCCCTGAAGGCACGCCGCTGAATGTCCAGATGCTCAAATTCCAGCGTAATAAGCAACGTATCGGTCTGATTGTTGACGAATACGGTGACATTATTGGTCTAGTGACGCTGGAAGATATTCTGGAAGAGATCGTGGGTGAGTTTACTACGTCACTCTCACCAAGCCTGGCGGAAGAAATCACTGCCCTGCCTGATGGCAGCTTCATGATTGATGGCACGGCGAATATCCGTGATCTCAACAAGAGCCTGAATTGGGAACTTCCTACTGACGGCCCCCGCACACTCAACGGTTTGATACTCGAACATCTCGAAGACATACCCAGTAGCCAGCTCAGTATCGAAGTAGAGGGGCATCAAATGGAAATTGTTGAAGTTGCAGAGAATATGATCAAACAGGTTAAGATTTTACCCGTACCTAAAAGCGCTAAATTATAACTGCGTCTGTCCGTTTCACCACTCATCAAAAATAGCCAGCTGACTGCTGGCTATTTTATTTCTCTTTTGACACCAAGCTTCTCTCAACTCTCTCATCAAATATTGATACAACAAGTCAAAATATCCACTAACTTAAAAGAGGTGTTTTATCAATATTGAGCACTGAGACTTTTAAGCAAACTGTCTGTGCTGGCTGAGGAAGGAACGCAATCATGTTTAATGGGAAACTAAAAAAACAACTAGAAGAACTAAAATCAAATGCTTCGCACAATCAAGCCATCTTGGATGCCATTAACTCCAGTGTCGCGACAATCCACTTCACACCCGAAGGTGTTGTGAAACATGCAAACGATATCTTCCTTGGCGCCGTTGGATTTACACTCGAGCAATTAGCCGGAAAACACCACAGGGAGCTTTGTGACCCTGAATACGCACAAAGCATCGAATATCAAAAATTCTGGGAACGCTTACGAAGCGGTGAAGTCATCAATGGAACAGTTCCTCGGTTAAACGCCAAAGGAGAGAGGTTATGGCTTGAAGCCTCTTACTTCCCAATTAAAGAAAATGGCAAAGTCGTTGAAGTGATGAAAATCGCTGCAGACATAACCCTCGAAAAAAAACGCCTTGATGACCAAGCCGCCGTTATCCAGGCATTGGATAAGTCTTTGGCGGTCATTGAATTCAAGCCGGATGGGACCATTATCAAAGCCAACGCCAACTTCCTTGGTGCGGTAGGCTACTCACTGGAACAGATTCAGGGTAAACATCACCGAATGTTCTGCCACGATCAATTCTATCAGGATAATCCGAACTTCTGGGGAGAGCTGGCACAAGGTGATTTCAAGAGCGGCCAGTTTGAGCGCAGAGACGCCATGGGCAATGTGCTTTGGCTTCGGGCCACTTACAACCCTATTTTCGACAGCAAGGGCAAGGTGGTGAGGGTAGTGAAATTCGCCTCAGACATTACTGATAAAGTCGAGCAGGAGCAGGCGATCCGTTCCGCCGCCGAAGTGGCTTATTCCACCTCAGTAGAAACGTCGCAAATCGCCAAACAAGGCGCTGATGTGCTTGCATCGACCGTCACCACCTCCCAGTCTATTTCGGAGCAGGTATTAGAAACCTCGACCTCTATCTCGCAGCTCAACGAGCAATCGAAAAGTATTGAAGCTATACTCTCCACCATCAGTGACATCGCCGATCAGACCAACTTACTGGCGCTGAACGCCGCCATCGAGGCCGCGCGGGCGGGCGACCAGGGGCGTGGCTTTGCCGTGGTCGCCGATGAGGTGAGACAGCTTGCCGCACGTACCAGTCAGTCAACGGCTGAAATCACTGATGTGGTAAAGAAAAATCGCGAGTTAACCTCCGAAGCAACACACAAAATGTCCAGTGTGTCTGAAGCAGCAGAAAAAGGAACCCAGCAGATTTCTGAGGCCTCTTCTGTGATGGAAGAAATACGTTCCGGGGCAGAAAACGTCGCTCAGACGGTATCTGGTCTAAATGTCGGAACCTGAAAAATCCCTCAATAAAAAACGCTCCCGAGGGAGCGTTTTTTATTCGCGTTATAAGGCATTAACGAATTCGCTTACCAGTATCGGTATCAAACAACACCAGCTTTTCAGGATTAAAGCCAAGGTGCGCCATATCACCAGCTCTCAGCGAAATATTCGCTGGCATCCGAGCGACAACCTCCTTGCCCCCCAGAGACGTGATGACATAAGTGTCCGCGCCCGTGGGCTCGGTTACATCGACTTTACAGTGCAATGTACCTTCACCATCTGCCTGCTCGGTAATATCTTCCGGTCTCACACCCAAACTCACGGTTTTCCCAACATAAGCCGCAAGGTCCACAAATCCGACTTCGAAGGCTATGGATTGATGGTCTCCATCAAACCCTTCTAGTTCGAGCACGGTACGGTTTGCCTCAGCTTCTAACACTTTGGCATCTACCAAATTCATGGACGGACTCCCCATAAAGGTTGCCACAAAGGTATTAGCCGGGTTGTCGTAGACTTCTGCCGGAGATCCAAGTTGCTGTAGCTCGCCATCTTTCATGACCGCAATCTTGGTTGCCAGCGTCATCGCTTCAATCTGGTCGTGTGTCACATACACAATCGTTGCATTCAAACGCTGGTGAAGACGTTTGATTTCGGTACGCATATCTACCCGAAGCTTTGCATCCAGGTTCGATAAAGGTTCGTCAAACAGGAAGATTTTCGGGTCACGTACTAATGCTCTTCCCATCGCCACACGTTGGCGTTGGCCACCAGAAAGCTGACCTGGTTTACGGCTAAGCAGGTGTTCAATCTGCAGCATGGAAGAGACTTCATTTATCTTGCGGTCACGCTCCGGTTTTGGAACGTTACGCATTTCAAGTCCAAACGAGATGTTCTGACCGACGGTCATGTTCGGGTACAAAGCGTAGGACTGGAATACCATCGCGATATCACGGTCCGCCGGATGCAGGTCGTTAATCACCACATCACCAATGGATACATCCCCATCACTGATGCTGTCGAGACCTGCAATCATGTTAAGCAAAGTCGACTTACCACAGCCTGACGGACCCACCAGCACCAGAAAATCACCATCATCGATAGCAATGTCGATGCCCTTCAATACCTCAACATGACCAAAACGTTTTTTTACATTATTCAGCGTCAAAGAAGCCATTCACATTATCCTTTTACTGAGCCAGCCATCAGACCGCGTACGAAATAGCGACCGGCCAGGACATAAACCAAAAGGGTGGGCAGCGCGGCAATCATGGCGCCAGCCATGTGCACGTTGTATTCCTTTACACCCGTGGAAGAGTTCACCAGGTTGTTTAGCGCCACAGTGATCGGCGCAGTATCGCCAGATGCAAATGACGCTCCGAACAGAAAGTCGTTCCAAATATTGGTGAACTGCCAGATGATGGTTACCACAATAATCGGGCCAGAGCTTGGCAGCAGAATACGGAAGAACATTCGGAAGAAGCCTGCACCATCAATCATAGCGGCACGTATCAACTCACTAGGAAACGCTTCGTAATAATTGCGGAAAAACAGCGTGGTGAAACCCAAACCATAGATCACATGTACCATCACCAGTCCTGGTGTAGTATTCGCTATCCCCAAGGTACCCAGTACCTGACTCATTGGAACCAGTACCACCTGGAAGGGAATGAAACAGCCAAACAGCATCAAACCGAACACCCATTTGTGACCGGGAAAACGCCATTTAGTCAGTACATAGCCATTTAGCGCACCTAGAATGGTTGAAAGCAGAACACCCGGCACAGTGATAGCAATGGAGTTGCCGAAGTAACCACTGATCCCTTCGCAGGTAAGGCCAATACACGCAGTTCCCCACGCAGCTTTCCAGGGTTCAACTGTCCACACCTCCGGTAGCGCCAGCATGTTCCCTTGACGGATTTCATCCAGCTCTTTAAAGGATGTCACCATCATTACAAACAAAGGAAGCAGGTACATACAGGCAAAAACAATGAGCGTGGTGTAAATCAGCACACGCCAGAATTTAGCGCCTTGAAACGGGGATTTGTTATCAATGCTGTCCATGCTTCGGCTCCTTCAACTCGCTGTAGAGATAAGGGATGATGATCGCTGCAATGGTCATCAGCATGATGATGGCACTCGCTGAACCTACAGCCATCTGGTTTCGTGAGAATGTGTACGAGTACATAAAGGTGGCAGGCAATGCAGTGGCATTTCCTGGGCCACCGCCAGTCAGCGCGATAACCAGGTCATAGCTCTTGATCGCCATGTGCGCAAGCACAATAAAGGCGCTCAAGAATACTGGCCGGAGCTGAGGGATAATAATGCGGCGATACATTTGGAAAGACGATGCACCATCAAGCTGAGCGGCTTTTAGCATTTCACTGTCGATACCACGAAGCCCTGCGAGGAACATAGCCATCACGAAGCCCGAGGTTTGCCAAACACCTGCGATGACAACGGTGTATATCGCCATGTCCGGGTTAATCAGCCAATCAAAGCTGAAACTCTCCCACCCCAGTTCATGCATGGTTTTTTCCAGCCCAAGACCTGGGTTTAGGAACCACTTCCAGGCAGTACCTGTCACGATAAAGCTAAGTGCCATAGGGTAGAGAAAAATAGGACGTAATCCGCCTTCAATGCGAATTTTCTGATCGAGTAAAATCGCCAGCAACAGCCCCAAAGCACAGCAAATCACAATGTAGAGAATGCCGAATATGGCGAGGTTTTCGAGCGCTACCTGCCAGTTAAGACTGTTCCAGAGTTTTTCATAAGGCCGAACCCCATCGAGGTTATAGTTCGGCAGCATCCGCGAACGGCTGAACGAGATATAGGTTGTCCAGGCGATAAAGCCATAAACAAAAAAGAGGATCAGCGCGAACGAGGGAGCAATAACAATTTTAGGCAACAGTTGCTGCCAGAACTGGCGTGAACTGTATTTTCCTTGTGAAGCCATGGTTGATCCTTCAAACAACGAGAAACGACTATCCGCAGAATAAGAAGGGGAAGGGGGTTAGCCCTTCCCCTTTTCCATTGGATTACTGAGCATCCTGAACAGCAGCAACCAGTGCTTTCGTCGCTTGCTTGGAGTCCATTCCGCCATTGAAGTGATTAGTCACCACGTCATAGACCGCGTTTTTCACTGCTGCTGGCGCTGCATGGCCATGGGCCATACTACCGACAAGCGTGTTGTTTTTGTTGGCTTCTGCCAGATCCGCCATACCTTTTTTACCACACGCATCAAACGCTTCATTGGACACATCAGTACGTGCTGGCACTGACCCTTTCACCACGTTAAATGCAGACTGGAATTCCGGAGACATAATGGCTTTTGCCATCGCTTTCTGCGCATCCGAGTCACCCACATCGAACATCACAAATTGGTCAGAGTTGAAGGTCACCATACCCTGGGTGCCTGGCATACGGAAGCAGAGGAAATCTTCATTTGGCTTCTTACCGGCTTTCAGGAATTCACCTTTCGCCCAGTCACCCATGATTTGCATACCTGCTTTGTCTTCAATCACCATGGCTGATGCTAGGTTCCAGTCGCGACCCGGGAAGTTCTTGTCCACATAGCCACGTAGCTGTGACATCCGGTCGAAGATTTTCACCATAGTGTCAGACCCTAGAGCCTCAGGATCTAAATCTACCATCGCTTTACGGTAGAAATCGATACCGCCCGTCGTCAATACAACACCATCAAAGATGGTCGCATCCTGCCAAGCCTGACCACCATGAGCCAATGGGATATAGCCTGCGGCTTTCAACTTATCCAGCGCATCAATCAGCTCGTCCCAGTTGGTCGGCTGTTTTGCACCCACTTTATCCAGTAATTTTTTGTTGGCCCAAATCCAGTTGGTCGAGTGCACGTTGACCGGCGCAGATACCCACTTGCCGTCGTATTTAGCAAAGTTTTGTAGTGCATTAGGAACAACAGTGTTCCAGCCTTCTGCTGCAGCCACCCCATTCAGGTTGGCAACAACGTCTTCCGCAGCCCAATCCTGAATATCAAAACCCAGCATTTGTACCGCCGTAGGAGGATTACCCGAGGTGACGCGAGCTCGCAGAACCGTCATTGCGTTACCACCGCCGCCACCGGCAACTGGCATGTCCTGCCAGCCGACGCCCTGGCTCGCCAGATCATCCTTAAGCACATTCAGCGCTGCGGCTTCACCGCCGGACGTCCACCAGTGCAGCACTTCTACATCTTCAGCCTGTGCTGAGGTCGCCGTTCCTAATGCGACAGCAGCTGATAGCATTGACATTACCAGTTGATTTTTCATGTTTACCTCGTTTGTTTCGTGACATGACCGTTAGGTCCGTGTACCCAAACAACTTGCGGCTATTACCTACACAAAGCTTGTTAAAACAAGCTTTTGGGTGCCTGCGTAGATAGTCGCTGAACCAACTCAACACCGACTAATATTTTATTAGGTGTCTGTTGTTGAGCTAGTAAGCGTTGCAGCAAGTAACATGCTTCCCGCGCAATATCTTCTCCCTTAACCCTCACTGTCGAGAGGCTGGGGTGTATCAAACGAGAATCTTCCAAATCATCAAATCCAATTACAGAGATGTCTTCACCCGGTTGTTTTCCGGCTTCTCGTAAAGCGGTATAAACGCCGTAAGCCACGACGTCGGTGAAGCAAACAATGGCCGTCACTTCTGGGGCCAATGACAATAGCTGAGCAGTTGCGTTGTGCCCGCCAGTTCGGCTACTTGGACTTTGTTGGATGTAATCGACTGGCACATCTAGGCCAGCCTCACTCATGGCGTCCATGAAGCCTTGTCTGCGAAGTTTCAGATCAAAAAATGCTTCCAAGCCACCGACAAAAGCGATGTGTTTGTGCCCTAAATCTATTAGAGAGCGTGTCGCCAGATAGGTACCTAAGCGGTTTTCTGCCATCACCGCTGGTGACAGTGAGTTCTCGACTTCACGCATAATTGATATGATAGGAAGACCAGTGGCAACAATGTCATCGATCCAACGATTGTCTGTTCCGGGGGCCGGCGTGATAATAATGCCAGCCACATTGTGACCGCGAAGCGCATGAACAAATTGATTCTGACGTTCCAGACTCTCGTTCACGTCCATAATCACAGGGATAAAACCCAGCTCATCAAGGTAAGGCTCCAGCCCTTTAATTATTTGGCTGAAATAGGGACTTGTAAGATTGTTAGAGAGGATGGCTACAATTTTAGAACGCCCGCCACGCAGGCTAGCAGCCCCGCCGTTATAGACGTAGCCTAGGGTTCTGCAGGCCTCATTGACCCGCTTTTTTTTCTCATCACTGACTGACTCACTGCCATTGAGTACCAATGAAACTGTAGATTTTGAAACGCCAGCAGCTTTAGCCACATCAATCATCGTGACACGTTTTTGAGGAAAACCCTTTCCATCTTTAGCTTTCATAGCCACCACATCCAAAAAGCACAACATCGAGATAACTTATTCATCACCCACAAAAATGCTTTTGGAACCTTCCATGTGAAATTCTTGTGAAAAAATAGAACAAAAACGCGCCAATTAAAAGCATTTACACGATCAACATCACAAATTTGTTAAAATTAAATTAATCATTTACATGTTAGCTCGGATAGATCACGAAATTTTATTGGCACGTGACAAAACCCAAAATAGCTATAATCTTGATTCCTGTGTGTTGAGTATCATCAAGCAACTCTGATATGCCCGACACTCTGCCTTATCAGTCAATGATAGTCCGTCTGGTGATGGTCAGCGACGACGTTAATCTATGCAGCATAAAGATGGGTATTTGAGTCTTTCTATGGAAAATTCACCTAGCTAAACTCATACGTTTAAACACGAAATTAAACTCAAAGCGCCTGATTACGAATATCGATTCGAGCAGGCAACGCAAATTCGAAGTGGGTTTTGGACAACCTGAATAGAGGTTCTACGAGTTTTTCAATTTGGGTAGCTATAGGCTAGCTAAACGCGAAAAAGCGCCTGATCCGGCGCTTTTGGTTATCTGAAACAGGCCTTTCTATGAAACCAGCTAGAATGGCCACCAGCTTCTACTGTCTTCAAGCTCTTCGCGACAACTTCTCAACTGGCCGCCGTATGTCTGAGCCTGGCGCTCAACTTTTCTCGCTACCTGCATCACTTTCGGCTTGGACTTATAGGTACCGCGCTTAAAGCCGCCTCGTCCCTCGTGATAAGCAAGATACTGGTTGTAAGCGTCCCACTTGGAAATACCGAGTTGCTTTTGAGTCTCACTGGTGTACCAACCGATAAACTGCATCGCATCACCAAAATCAGTACGGGATCCGCCATTTCGAGTGGCTTTCTGGTAATCAGACCAAGCTGGATCCTGTGCCTGCGCGTACCCATATGCACTGCTTAAACGCCCCCATGGGATAACCCAAAGGACATAGTCTCGTGGTGGTACGGCATCATGCACATAGGAACTTTCCTGTTTCACGAATGCCATGGCGATATGGATAGGCGTTCCCCAGTCATCTTCCATATCCACCGCATCTTCGTACCAGTCATCATACTGACGGAAAATACTACAAAGGTTATCGGGATTTTTCGGCGGAGGTGTTGCACAACCGGTCAATACCAGTGCACAGAGAACAAGCAGCCATTTGGGAGAAACGCGCATGGGTGTCCTTTCTATCGCTTTGTTTGCACATATAAAAACAGGCTGGGTATACCAGCCTGTTTAATATCAAATAGGTCTAGTACTAAAGCGATACACTATCACCAAAATACTCGGCCAGATACTGCTCAAAGCTGATACCGTCGTCTTGCTCCACATCTTGCTGACGTTTTAGGCTGGCTTCGCTTTCTGCTTCAAACTGCTGCTTGGAGAAAGTCTGGTAGTCGCCCTCTGCAAACCAAACCTGGTTGTGGCGTGCAATACCCAGACCCACTTTACCGATGCTTTTATTATCGAGTACATCTTTCAGCAGTTTCGCTGACAGGGTTTTATCCGGGTTGTCGAACCAGCCTGACAGCTCTTTGCAAACAGACTGATATTTATCACTACCGTTAGCTTTATCCATCACAACTGCCAGTTCACCCAAATCAGCGAATACCCTTTGCCCCCATTCGGCTTGTGTCAGTTGTTCGCCATCGCAGCCAATTTGCAGTGTCAGGCCAGGCTTACGTCCCTCAAGGACGACTTTATTCCAGTTTTCACGCCAGCATTGCAGTTCGCAATCTGTCATCGGGGCTGATTCTGAAAGCGCGCACCAGGTAATAAATAAGTCGAGGAAGTAAACCTGATAGTCATCTATGCCCACCGGGCTGAACGGATTCACATCCAGCGAGCGTACTTCGATATATTCAACACCGCCGCGCTCTAACGCTTCAGAGGGTTTTTCACCACTTTTCGCCACACGCTTTGGACGAATCGGAGCGTACAGTTCATTTTCTATCTGGAGCACGTTGCTATTAAGCTGACGATAGCCACTTTCGTCTTTCACACCGATCTTGGCAAATTCTGCTGATGGTGTACCTATCGCTGCACGAACGCCCTGCAGGTATTGCTCTAGACCATCAAAACCAATCTTCAGGCTGCTTTGTGCATTGTTGGTGTAACCCAAGTCACTGAGACGAAGCGAGGTTGCGTATGGCAGATAACAGGTGCCATTTCCCACCTCTTTAAAATCCAGTTTCGACTCGGTTTTGTTAATGAAAGACCCACACAACGCCGGTGATGCACCAAACAGGTAAGGTATCATCCAGCCAAAGCGATAGTAGTTTCGGATCAGACTAAAATACGCATCTGACACGGACTCCTGCCTTGCATATGGTGTCTGGTCGCCAAACAACTGCTGCCAGAAACTGCTTGGGAACGAGAAGTTGAAATGCACACCGGAGATGATTTGCATCACGCTGCCATAGCGGTACTTTAAGCCCTGACGGTACAGGGTCTTCATACGTCCCACGTTTGAAGAGCCGTACTGCGCCAGTGTGATGTCGTCTTCGTTCCCAACATAACAAGGCATAGACATCGGCCAAAGGGACTCTTCGCCCAATGTGCGATAGGTGAATCGGTGTATATCTTGCAGTTGAGAGATCATTTCAGGCACGGAATAGGTAACCGGCGTGATAAATTCCAACAACTGCTCTGCGAAGTCGGTCGTGATCCATTGGTGAGTCAGGGCGGAACCTAACGCTTTTGGATGGGCGTCGGAGGACAGCGTGCCTTGGGGTGTGATACGCAATGCTTCGCGCTCAACACCACGGCCAATGCCTTTAAGCGCTTCCGGGTTTGCGGAGAACGCTTCCAACCTTTGGGAGAAACTAGTCAAGGCTGTACTCATTTATTGTCATAAAGCAGTAAGATGGCTAAGCATAATCACTCTTTTAGCCAAAAGCCATCTCACTGTTTTTACTCATCGCTTCCCTGCCATATTTTAGCGTCTAATTCTCAACCACTAAACGCTTCACGGGCAGTCCCAGTGTGGAAAGTGCAGGTTCAAGTGACACCGCATCTCCTACAACAATCACCTGATACGCTTCAGGTGAGAACCATTTTGCCGCAAGAGCATTGAGAGTTTCTTTTGAAACTGTATCAATAATATTTTTCTGTTGCGCTTTGTAATCTGATGGCAATTGGTAGCGCATCATGTTGGCAATAAGACCTACTTTATCGCCGGGTGTTTCATAACTCAGCGCATCTTTTTGGCCTACGGCAAGTCGCAGAAACTTCAACTCATCGTCAGTTATGCCACTCGCCGCGATCTCGTTGAGTTCATTATGCATTTCGCGGATGGTATCTACCGTACTGTCTGCGCGCACTTGCGCCTGAAATACGACACGGCCTGTGTTCTGGTTTCCCACAACATAGCCGCTGGCTCCATAAGTGTAGCCTTTGTCTTCACGGAGATTCAGGTTAAGACGGGAGTTAAAATTTCCAGCAAGGTTAAAATTCGCTAACTTGGTTTTGAACATCTCGCCCGTTGCGTCATAAGGCATAGCGTGGCGTACCATCTGTACAATGCTTTGTGGCGCACCCGGTTTATCAACCAGCCAGATTTTAGGCTCAGCATATTGCTTGAGTTCAGCCGGTGCTGGCACAGTGGCCTTTTCCCCTTTCCAACGGCTCAATCCGTTGATCTTTGACAGCAAGGTTTGCTTATCAATATCACCGACCGCAATCAGGCGAGCGTTATCCGGCGTATAATTGTCTGCATAGAACTGCTTCACATCTTCGAGCGTCAGGCTACTCAGAGTTTCTTTGGTTCCTTCAGACGGCAATGCATGCCAAGGATCACTATAGAGTACTTCGCGTCTTGCCTGCCCGGCCTGCCATTGGGGTGTTTGGTGACTGAAATGAATACCTTCCAGTGCCTGCTTCTTCAAACGGTCGAAATCAGCGTCATCAAAGCGTGGATGAAACAACATGCCCCCTGCAAGCGTCAGGGTTTCACTCAGGTTTTTGGTCAATGAGGAAACACTGAGTGTGGTTCCACGTGATGACGCACTGATACTGATGCTTGAGCCGAGGCGATCCAGTTCAGCGGCAATATCTTCGCTGCTTCGATGAGTGCTGCCTTCTGAAATCAAATCGGCCGTCAGCGACGCCAATCCATTCTTGCCCTGCGGCTCCATGAGGCTTCCAGCAGGAAGCACCAGATGCAAAGTCACTGTTGGCGTTTCGTTTGATTCAGCGCCGGAGATTTCAATCCCGTTACCCAGTTTGGAGTGATAAAGCTCAGGCACTTTCACCGATACAGAACCGTTTGGCGCGGGCGGCACTCTGCGATCAAACGTTTCTGGTGTATAACGCATCGCCATTTTTTCAGATTCACCCGATGATACTGCTCGGGTGGCTGTGTAGTTCTGTTCCGCCGCTTGCAGGCGTTTTTGACCTTTAGGCACTACAGACACATTCACCGAAGGCTGTTGCCACACGAAGCGGTTAAAGGCATTTTCTACGTCTTTTGTAGTCACGCCATTCAGCTCATCAAGCCAGCTTGCCAGCCGATCTGGGTCGCCATAGAAAGTTTCATTCGACGCAAGCTGGGAAACCTTACCCTGCACACTTTGCAGACCAAACACTGCTCCTGCCTCCGCGCTGCCTTTTACCTGTTCCAGATCGTCATCTTTAATGCCGCGCACTTTGAGTGAATCAAGCACCTTCATCACGTCACCGCGAAGCTCGCTGAGATTCTGTCCGCGGTTACCCAACACATAAAGCTGGAAGTTACAGGAAAGCTCTGCACAATCCTGATAGGTACTGGCACTCAGGGCTTTACCTGACTTCACCAAATCTTGATACAACAGGCTATTGCGCCCCTGTCCCAAAACCGAGCCCAACATGTCTACCGCCACCCGGGAGTCTGCACTCGGGTATTCAGTTGGCCAGCTCATCACCAGCATTGGCTGCTGAATATTATCTTCGAGCGTCACGAAGCGGTCAGCTTCGATAGTCACTGGCCATTTCTCCGCGACTTTCACTTCCGGTCCGCGCTGGATATTTCCGAAGTACCTGTTAACCCATTTCAGTGTCTGCTCAACATCGATATCACCACCAATGGTTAGCGTGGCATTGTTCGGTCCATACCAACGCAAGAAGAAGGCTTTCAAATCGTCAACATCTACGCCGTTCAAATCCTCCACATAGCCAATCGTCGGCCAGCTGTAGGGATGAGTCGGCGGATAAAGCGCCGCGGCCAGCGTTTCATGGACCAAACCATACGGGCGGTTTTCAAAGTTCTGTGCCCGTTCGTTTTTCACCGTGTCACGCTGGATTTCGAACTTACGCTGGGAGACCGCTTCAAGCAGAAACCCCATTCTGTCCGATTCCAGCCACAGCATTTTTTCCAGCTCATTGGCAGGCACAGTTTGATAGTAGTTGGTGCGATCACGGTTAGTGGTGCCATTGACGCTACCACCAGATTCGGTGACAAACTTGAAATGCTGCTGATCGCCGACATGCTTCGAACCTTGGAACATCATGTGCTCGAAGAAATGCGCAAAACCAGATTTACCCGGTTCTTCACGCGCGGAGCCGACATGATATGTCACATCCACATGCACCAGAGGATCAGAATCATCCGGATGCAAGACCACTGTCAGCCCGTTGTCCAGCTGGTATTTTTGATAAGGAATCGACGGGGTGTTCTCGCCTGCTTTCTCTTGTTCGATAAACGTGATGCCTTCAGGCAGTGAAGGCTGGGAAGTGGCCTGATACACGCCACACCCCGACAGCCCTAATACAGCGGCAGTGAGGATAAAATAACGCACTAACTATCCTTTCTATGATCGTTAAAAAAGAAGGCCTCGGGTGACCAGCGCCAGAATGAGATAACGCAGCGCTTTGCCGATCGCAATCAAGATCCAGCACCAACGCTGCTTGAGTCTCAGCCATCCGGCAGCAAGACAAAGAGGATCACCAATAATGGGAAGCCAGCTTAGCAGCAACGTCCAGTAACCGTAACGTTGCAACCAACTAATGGCTCTTTGACCGTGTTTTTGGTTAAGGGTTCGCGCGGGAATAAAACGGCCTATCCAATAGTTGGTCATGCCACCAAGGGTATTACCCAAAGTCGCCACCATGACCAGTATGGCGATCCCGTAGTCGCTCTGTTTAAGAAGGTAAATCAGGTTGGCTTCTGAGCCACCGGGAAGCAAGGTTGCGCTGAGAAAGCCGGTTGAAAACAACACCCATAGCGCAGAGGCACCACTAATCCAATCCAACGTCTGTTACCCGAACATCTATGACATCCATACCTGCTGCAGTGGCAGCATCAATACCAAATACCGCATCTTCAAACACCAGACATTTTTCCGGTGACACTTTCATCAGCTGCGCGCAATGCAAAAACGTATCCGGCGCAGGTTTGTGAGCAGAGACCTGATCTGCACCCACCACATAATCAAACAAATGAAGAAGCCCGGATTTCTCCAGCATTCTCGTCGCAATGTCAGTCAAGGTTCCTGTTCCCACTGCCATCGGCTTTTTGCCGGCATAGTGTTTGGCCACTTCAACAAACGGCAGTTGCTCAAGATGATCTTCCATCAGGTATTTGAAAGACTGTGTTTTGTGGTCAGCCAATGCTTGGGGCTCAATTGCCAGCCCCAACTCTTTCACCAGAGTTTGAGCGGTTAAAATTGTTGGACTGCCACCACGGGAGTGATACCAACTTTCATCTACCTCAAACCCAACGTTAGAGGCCGTTTGCTGCCAGGCCGCAAAGTGCGCAGGCATGGAATCGAGCAGAGTGCCATCGAGGTCGAAAATTAGCGCTTTGTATTTGTCATAGCGACTCATTATTAGTTGATCTCCAAAAGGATTTTTCCGCGGGTTCTGCCACTTTGGATATCGACATGTGCCTGAACACCGTCTTCGAGCGGATAGATTTTACTGATTTCGATGGTAAGCGATTTGTCCGAAACGGCATTTAGCAGCGCATCAAGTTGGGCAACATTCGGCTGCACCAGCATACCCTGGGCAACGACACCGCGTTGCTCTGCCGCTTCAATAATGCGGGGAGCCGTAATAGTTGGCACAGTGACCACACGACCACCGACTTTCACCGAAGCCAGTGCCGCTTCGCTAACATCGCCGCCCATCAGGTCAATCAGCACATCGATATCCTGAACCTGCTGTTCAAGCGGTGCTTTTCCATAATCTAGGGCGGTGGCTCCCAGCGAAGAAACAAACTCTGCATTTTTGGCTGAACAACTGGCAAACACGTCTGCGCCCTTTGCTTTCGCCAACTGGATGGCAATATGGCCAACACCACCTGCGCCGGCCAGGATCAGCACTTTGTCATCTTTGGCCGTATTGACTAGCTCAAGCGCCTGCAACGCTGTCAGACCCGCTACGGGAAGCGTTGAGGCTTGCTCCAAAGATACATCCTCCGGCACAAAAGAAAGCGCGTCAGAAGGTGCACAAAGATACTGACCATACCCTCCACCCTCGACAATACGGCCCACCACACGATCACCGGCCTTAAACTGTCCGCTATCATGCACAACCACACCTGCTGCATCAAAGCCAGGCGTCCAGGGCAAGCTATCTTTGATTTTCTCTGCGCCCCAACCAAGACCTGCTCGGGTTTTAGCATCGATTGGGTTTACGCCAGCAAACGCGACTCTCACCAGTATCTGGCCTTCAGATGGTGTTGGGATATCGGTTTGTTGCAGCTTGAGGGTGTCCGGTTCACCGAAAGCAGTGATGGCAAGTTGAAGATTCTGTGGCATGGTTTCGTCCTTTTTCTGCACCAGCGTTTTTTCCAGTGTTAATAAAAAAGGCGGAAGACTCAATGCCTTCCGCCTTATTATTTTGTGAACGTATTTTAAAGGGTTAGCCAACTAGTGCCAGCAGAACACCTGCTGCAACCGCTGAACCCAATACGCCTGCGACGTTTGGTCCCATTGCGTGCATCAACAGGAAGTTATGCGGGTTAGAATCAAGACCCACCTTGTTAACCACACGTGCAGCCATAGGTACAGCCGATACACCTGCCGCACCAATCAATGGGTTGATGTTGTCTTTGCTGTATTTGTTCAAAAGCTTAGCCATCAATACGCCAGCCGCAGTACCGATACTGAACGCGACCGCACCCAACACCAGAATACCCAGCGTTTCAAACTTCAGGAATGATTCTGCCTGAAGCTTAGAACCGACTGCCAGACCCAAGAAGATGGTCACGATGTTGATCAGCTCGTTTTGTGCCGTGTTTGACAGACGGTCAACCACGCCACATTCACGCATCAGATTACCCAGACAGAACATACCAACCAGCGGTGTCGCAGAAGGTAGGAACAGAATCGCCATCATCAGTACCGCCAATGGGAAGATGATTTTCTCTGTCTTAGACACGTGACGCAGTTGCTGCATCTCGATCTTACGCTCTTCCTCGTTGGTCAGCAGCTTCATGATTGGCGGCTGGATGATTGGCACCAGCGCCATATAACTGTATGCCGCAACTGCGATAGCGCCCAGCAAGTCTGGAGACAGGCGACTGGCCAGGAAGATGGCTGTCGGGCCATCCGCACCACCGATAATCGCGATAGATGCCGCATCTGCCAGCGAGAACTCCATCCCTGGTACCAGATTCAGCAAGATGGCACCAAACAGGGTAGCGAAAATACCAAACTGGGCAGCTGCGCCTAGCCAAAGGGTACGAGGGTTAGCAATCAATGCACCAAAGTCAGTCATCGCACCCACACCCATAAAGATCAGCAGTGGGAAGATTCCAGACTCAATGCCTACGTAGTAGACGTAATACAGCACGCCACCCGGCTCGGTAAAGCCAGCATTCGGGATATTCGCAAGGATGGCACCAAAACCGATCGGCAGCAAAAGCAGGGGTTCAAAACCCTTACGAATAGCCAAAAACAGCAGACAACAACCGACAGTGATCATCACAAGCTGGCCAAAATCAAAGTTGGCCAGACCGGTTTCACTCCAGAGGATTAACAAACCTTCCATGATTTTCCTCTTACGCCAAGCTCAGTAGCGGTGAACCAACGGTAACAGAGTCACCTTCTTTCACCATCACATCTTGCACGATACCGGCACGGGTTGCGCGAACTTCTGTTTCCATCTTCATTGCTTCCAGAATAAGCAGTACATCGCCTTCCTGTACCTGATGACCTTGTTTTGCAACCACTTTGAAGATGTTACCCGCCAGAGGCGCTGCAACCGCTTCAGATGCGCCTGCCGTTGGTGCAGGAGCTGGTGCCGCAGTTGATGCTGCCGCAGAGGGTGCCACAGATGTCAGCTCACCTTGAGGGCCAACAACGACATCGTATACCTGTCCGTTCACCTGAACACTGTAAGCTTCAGTGCCGCCCGCAGAAGCAGGTGCTGCAGGAGCTGCCGCAACTTCAGGCTCAGTACCTGGTACTGGCTCAAAGGCATCTGGATTGCCACGGTTTTTCAGGAACTTCAGACCAACCTGTGGGAACAGAGAGTAAGTCAGAACATCATCAACCTGCGCTTCTGCAAGCAAGATGCCTTCCTCTTTCGACTTAGCAATCAGCTCATCAGTTAGAATGTGAAGCTCTGATTCAATGAGATCAGCAGGACGACAGGTAATCGCCTCTCCGCCATCCAGAACACGCGCCTGAAGTTCTTTGTTCACTTCTGCAGGTGCTGCGCCGTATTCGCCTTTCAGCACGCCAGCTGTTTCTTTGGTGATGCTCTTGTAGCGCTCGCCCGTCAGTACGTTGATGACCGCCTGGGTACCCACGATTTGAGACGTTGGTGTAACCAGGGGGATATAACCCAGGTCTTCACGAACGCGAGGGATCTCTTCCAGCACTTCATCCAGACGATCTGCTGCGCCCTGCTCCTTCAGCTGACCTTCCATGTTTGTCAACATGCCGCCCGGTACCTGAGCAATCAGGATTCGGGAATCAACACCTTTCAGCTGACCTTCAAACTTGGCGTACTTCTTACGTACTTCGCGGAAGTAAGCCGCAATTGGCTCAATTTTCTCGAGTTGCAGCCCAGTGTCACGCTCGTTGCCTTCCAGCATAGCTACAACGGTTTCGGTTGGGGTATGGCCGTAGGTTTGGCTCATCGAAGAAATGGCCGTGTCCAGCACATCAAGGCCCGCTTCCACCGCTTTAACGGCAGTAGCAGTAGAAAGACCAGTCGTAGCGTGACAGTGCAGCGCAAGAGGGATATCACAAGAAGCTTTGATGCGCTTAATCAGCTCTTCTGCCTCATAAGGCTTGAGCAGGCCAGACATGTCTTTAATACACAGAGAATGACAGCCCAAATCCTCAAGACGCTTCGCCAAATCAGTCCAGGTATCCAGAGTGTGGTAAGGGCTGGTAGTGTAAGAAAGGGTACCTTGGGCGTGTGCACCAACGTTCACGGCAGATTTCACCGCTTTCTCAAAGTTACGTACATCGTTCATCGCATCAAAGATACGGAATACGTCCATACCGTTAGCGTGGGCACGCTCTACGAATTTCTCTACCACGTCATCTGCATAATGGCGGTAACCAAGAAGGTTCTGGCCACGTAATAGCATTTGCATCGGGGTTTTTGGCATCGCTTTTTTCAGCTCACGCAAACGAACCCATGGGTCTTCACCCAAGAAACGGATACAGGCGTCAAACGTTGCGCCGCCCCAGGTTTCCAATGACCAGTAACCGACATCATCTAACGCAGCGGCAATCGGTAACATATCATCAAGACGCATACGGGTCGCGAACAGCGATTGGTGCGCATCACGTAAGACAACGTCTGTAATAGCGAGTGGCTTAGACATACGACAAAACTCCTTGTAATTGTATGTTTCGCATCAGCTAACGCTGGCGATTACGGTATTTATGTACTGCCGCAGAAATCGCAGCAATAGTTTCCCCTGACACTTGACCATTATTGTTATTTGATAGAGTGGTCGTGGTGGTTGCCTGAGGTGGCAACTCTTCGGGGACCAAGCGGGACATCAACTTGACCAGACCGACCAAGATGGTAAGAAAGATAAAAACTACCACCATGCCTGTCAGCATGAGCGTGGCAGCGTGCTGGAGAGTACTACCCAAATCCATATGTTTGCTTCCTTGCAGGTTACCGAATTCCGTTCGCCGGAAATTTGGCACGACTTTTTCTCAACAAACGCGATTTACATTTTGTTGAGAATTTACTCACTCAGTTAAGTTGTCGGTCAAAATACTAACAAAACGCAATAATGACAATCCTGTAATACCCATCATTTGCTTCATTTTCGGCCTCTGACGCAATAAACACGCGCAATTGTTACTACATTGTTAACGGGCAACATGCAAAATCTGATGCATTTTGTTGCAGAAAAATCGTCAGGTAAAAACCCGTTTTTTCAGCGGATTAAGCGGGTATTTCTTTGCTGATATGCGCAGGACATTGAAAAAGCAATAAAAGTGTAAAAAGGGGGATCGTAGCTAAAAATCAGCTTTTTGAGACTATGAGAGATTAGTCGGAAATTTAGAATAGAAATGCAGAGAAAAATGGCGCGACCGGGAGGATTCGAACCTCCGACCGCCTGGTTCGTAGCCAGGTACTCTATCCAGCTGAGCTACGGTCGCGCAGGCATTAATTGCATAAAAATAACAATCTGAGTGAAAGTGAGATGGCGCGCTCGGGAGGATTCGAACCTCCGACCGCCTGGTTCGTAGCCAGGTACTCTATCCAGCTGAGCTACGAGCGCGCAACAGACACTTCATGCACCATCCTGATGCCAGCGCTTCGTAGGAAACGGAGGTTCGTCCTTGGAAAGGCTATTGCCTTGAAGAGGGTAAATTAGAATGGCGCGTCCGGGAGGATTCGAACCTCCGACCGCCTGGTTCGTAGCCAGGTACTCTATCCAGCTGAGCTACGGACGCGCAACTAATTTACAAATGGCGGTGAAGGAGGGATTCGAACCCTCGATACGGCTACAAACCGTATACTCCCTTAGCAGGGGAGCGCCTTCAGCCTCTCGGCCACCTCACCGCACAAATCATGGCGCGCTCGGGAGGATTCGAACCTCCGACCGCCTGGTTCGTAGCCAGGTACTCTATCCAGCTGAGCTACGAGCGCACAACAATTCGGGCTTATTTTTCGGAATCTACCGAAAAACAAAAATATGGCGCGTCCGGGAGGATTCGAACCTCCGACCGCCTGGTTCGTAGCCAGGTACTCTATCCAGCTGAGCTACGGACGCGCAGTGCAAGAATGGCGGTGAAGGAGGGATTCGAACCCTCGATACGGCTACAAACCGTATACTCCCTTAGCAGGGGAGCGCCTTCAGCCTCTCGGCCACCTCACCATCTTGCGGAGGCACATATTACTTTGAGCTAAGAATATGTCAAACACTTTATCGGGAAAAATCTGCAATCTCGTTGTGTTTGCACACTTATCCGCCATTTGCTGCTTTAGCGAGGCAAAATCGCCACCAATTGTGTTTTAAATGAACAACCTGAACACCTAGGAAAATCACGGTCTAAAAGACATCATGGCCGTTCTGGTAGCCAGTTTATTTGTATTTAGGTAAAGAAAAGGCCGAGTCAATGTTCGGCCTTTCTGAAAACTCAAATACCGCAGTGCTCAGAAGTTGCCGCCAGGTGTGGTTGGGTTGCCCTTTTCTGCCTGTATACGCATGTAGATCTCTTCACGGTGAACAGACACTTCTTTAGGGGCGTTAACACCAATGCGTACTTGGTTACCTTTTACGCCCAGCACGGTAACAGTCACTTCATCACCAATCATCAGCGTTTCACCTACGCGACGAGTCAAAATCAGCATTCTTCTACTCCTTGAGTATTTACAACTTTCTTATTCGTTGAGTCTGTTTGGTCTTCTAACTGCACGAGGTAAACTCACACGGCAGCGCAAGCTCCGAGATGGACTTCCAACTACTTTCCTTCCTTGCGAGCATCCTTTACGTGCGCCTGCTATGTTCTACAAGCGCCCGTCCGGCCTTTCAATATGGCTTATTTCTCTAGCTAACTCCAGTTAACCAATGAGATTTCGTATACCGAATCCAGACATTGTGACCCCTATGCCCAGAAGATCACGTTGTCAGATACCGCAAGGCAGAAAAAGTTCATCCTACCGGCGCAAAATCAGGTGAATGCAGCGGATAAATTCATAGCCACACACATTAAGGCGATGCACTATACAGAGTTGCAAAAAAAGTGCAAAGAATAAACTCTATCCCCAAGCAACCTAAATATGCCGGATTCAGCGAGTTTGACTGGCGTTGTGATCGCTGCTTTTCTTTCTAGGTGTCGTCACCTCCATCTAAAAGTAAAAACAAAGAGCTCGGTGTCAGTCAACTCGCCAGAAGGGAGGGCCTAATTGCGAGCATCGTCAGGTTGTTTGGGTATATATATACATAAAAGAAAGGCTTCCTATGGAAGGAAGCCTTTCTTCACATCGAGTGGCTATTTTGCTTACGGCTTACAGACGCTCTGTCAACCAAGGTGCAACGGTTTCCAAAGCAGAAGGCAGTGCAGCAGTATCAGAGCCGCCCGCTTGCGCCATATCTGGACGCCCACCGCCTTTACCGCCTACTTGCTGTGCAACCATGTTGACCAGCTCACCCGCTTTCACTTTGCCTGTCAGATCTTTGGTGACACCAGCAATCAGGCCAACTTTGTCGTCAGACACATTACCCAGGAACACCACACCGCTACCCATTTGGTTTTTCAAATCATCAACCATGGTACGCAATGCTTTGTTATCCGCGCCGTCCAGCTTGCTGATCAGTACTTTGATACCGTTGATATCCTGTACTTTGTTGATCAGGCTTGCGCTTTCCTGAGCCGCCAGTTTTTCTTTCAGCTGCTGGATTTCTTTTTCCAGGGATTTCGCACGGCTCTGAGATTCAGACACCTTCTTGGCAAACTCTTGCTGCTGGCTATAGAACGCATCCTCTGCGCCTTGACCAGTTACCGCTTCAATGCGACGCACGCCCGCTGCGATACCGCCTTCAGAAACGATCTTGAGCATACCGATATCTCCAGTGCGATTGGCGTGAGTACCACCACACAGTTCGATAGAGAAATCTCCCATAGTCAGCACGCGAACATTGTCGTCGTACTTCTCGCCGAACAGTGCCATTGCACCTTTCGCTTTTGCCGCTTCGATGTCCATGATTTCAGTAGACACGTCGTGGTTACGACGAATTTGTTCGTTCACCAATTTCTCAACGGCGCGCAGCTCTTCTGGTTTCATCGCCTCAAGGTGAGAGAAGTCAAAACGCAGGCCTTCAGCACGAACCAAAGAACCTTTCTGCTGAACGTGCTCTCCCAATACGATGCGCAGCGCTTCGTGAAGCAAGTGCGTCGCAGAGTGGTTCAGTGCAATCGCTTGACGACGTTCCGCATTCACTTTTGCTTCCACGTTGTCACCAACGCTCAGCATGCCATCAACCAACTTACCGCGAAGACCAATAGCCGCGCCGTATTTTTGGGTATCGATAACTTCGAACTTGCCCGCATCTGTCATCAGTAAGCCTGCATCACCGCACTGGCCGCCTGATTCTGCATAAAACGGTGTTTGGTCCACGATGATCACAGCTTCGTCTGCCATTGCAAGCGTCTCAGACGCCATACCATCGACAAAGATATCAGTGATCAGGCCTTTGCCTTCGGTCGCACCGTAACCAGTGAACTCAGAGTTACCTTCAGTTTTGATCACAGAATTGTAGTCAGTACCAAACTGGCCTGCGTCACGCGCGCGTTGACGCTGCTCTTCCATCGCTGACTCAAAGCCTTCTTCATCAATAGTGAAGCCACGCTCACGTGCAACGTCATTAGTCAGGTCAGCAGGGAAGCCGTAGGTATCATAAAGTTTGAAGACAGTTTCACCGTCCAACACTTTGCCATCCAGCGCTTCCAAAGCATCGTTCAGAATTGCCATGCCGCGATCCAGTGTGCGACCGAAGTTTTCTTCTTCAATCTTCAGCACTTTCTCAACCATTGCTTGCTGGTTCTTCAGCTCTTCACCAGCGGTACCCATGATCTCTGCCAGAGGGCCAACCAGCTTGTAGAAGTAAGAGCCTGTTGCGCCCAGCTTGTTACCGTGACGAACTGCACGACGAATAATACGACGCAGCACGTAGCCACGACCTTCGTTTGAAGGCATGACGCCATCAACAATCAGGAATGCACATGAACGGATATGGTCAGCCACAACACGCAGAGACTGATTAGATAGGTCTTCGTAGCCAATCACTTCCGCTGCTGATTTGATCAGGGTTTGGAAGATGTCAATTTCATAGTTTGAGTGAACGCCCTGCATGATCGCAGCGATACGCTCGATGCCCATACCAGTATCAACGGAAGGCTTAGGCAGAGGTTCCATCGTGCCATCGGCATGACGGTTGTACTGCATGAATACGTTATTCCAAATTTCAATGAAGCGGTCGCCGTCCTCTTCTGGAGAACCTGGAGGACCACCCCAGATATGGTCGCCGTGATCGTAGAAAATTTCTGTACATGGACCACAAGGGCCAGTGTCACCCATCTGCCAGAAGTTATCTGACTCGTATGGTTTACCACCTTTCTTGTCGCCAATGCGAACGATACGGTCAGCTGGGATGCCGATTTTGTCGTTCCACAGCGCGAACGCTTCGTCGTCTGTTTCATAAACCGTCACCATCAGGCGGTCTTTTGGCAGTTGCAGTACTTCAGTCAAGAATTCCCACGCAAAGGCGATGGCATCTTCTTTGAAGTAATCACCGAAGCTGAAGTTACCCAGCATTTCGAAGAAAGTATGGTGACGGGCAGTGAAGCCTACGTTTTCCAGGTCATTATGCTTACCACCTGCTCGTACACAGCGCTGCGCTGTTGTCGCTCGGGTATAGGCGCGTTTTTCTAGGCCTAGGAAGCAATCTTTAAACTGGTTCATACCTGCGTTTGTGAACAACAGCGTTGGGTCGTTGGCAGGCACGAGCGATGAGCTAGGCACGATAGTGTGCCCTTTGCTTTCAAAGAATTCGAGAAACGCGCGGCGGATCTCGTCGGTGCTCATGTACATTGGCTAATCCTGAAAATTGGAGTTGTAGTAATCACTGCGTCGCGTAACAGGCGACGTGATCAGAGTCAATTGGCCGACATTGTAAACAACCTGACCAATTGCGAAAAGAGGCATAAACAAGATAGATCGCAGACTATGCCTGCAATCGCTGGGTTTTAGTCGTCTTTCGAGAGGGCGTAGCTGATTTGATCGAAGCTGAAACCGCGACTTTGAAGGTAGCGAGTCCATTTGGCTCGTTGCTTGAAATCTACCGTCGGTAAGGTGCCGTCGTAATTACCGAAACGGCGTTTGGCCAGATCTTTTGCCAGCTCAAACCAATCATGTTGTTGGTTTTCCTGTGCAATTTCCAGCAATGACGTATTGATTCCCTTTCGTTTAGCGTCAAAGCAGATACGTTGCCAACCATGACCTTTCGAGGCGCCATGGCGAAGCAGCATTTCGGCAAAACGTTTGTCATCCAGCCAATGGTGGAAAAGACAATGTTCTATTGCGGCATCGATTTCTTCAGGAGGGCACTGTCGCTGCGCCAGTTTCTGACGCAGCTCTAGTTCAGAATGGTCACGGCGGGACAGCATGCCCACCGCCAATTCTTTTGCAGTTAAATTCAGAACGCTTCCTCTTCAGGCAACTCAGCGTCGTTGTTCTCTGCTTGTGGCTGGCCAGTTTGCAGCAGCATATCGCGCAGAGTCTTATCCAATTCTTTCGCGATTTCTGAATTCTCTTTCAAAAATCGACATGCGTTTGCTTTACCCTGGCCGATCTTATCGCCGTTGTAGCTGTACCATGCCCCTGCTTTCTCAACCAACTTGTGTTTCACACCTAGGTCAATCAGCTCACCGTAGAGGTTGATACCTTCACCGTACATGATTTGGAATTCAGCCTGTTTAAACGGTGCGGCAATTTTGTTTTTCACGACTTTCACGCGGGTATCGTTACCCACGACTTCATCGCCTTCTTTGATAGAGCCGATACGACGGATATCAAGACGAACAGAAGCATAGAATTTCAGTGCATTACCACCAGTAGTGGTTTCCGGGTTACCGAACATAACACCAATCTTCATACGGATTTGGTTGATGAAAATCATCAGGGTGTTGCTGTTTTTGATGTTCGCCGTCAGTTTACGCATCGCCTGAGAAAGCATACGTGCCTGCAGACCCATGTGAGAGTCACCCATCTCACCTTCAATTTCTGCTTTCGGCGTCAGTGCTGCAACGGAGTCAATGATGATCACGTCAACCGCACCTGAACGCGTCAATGCATCAGCAATTTCCAGCGCCTGCTCACCGGTGTCTGGCTGAGACACCAGCAGGTTGTCGATGTCGACATGCAGTTTGCGTGCATATACAGGATCCAGCGCGTGCTCCGCATCGATGAACGCACAGGTTTTGCCTTGCTTTTGCGCTTCCGCGATAACTTGCAGTGTCAGAGTGGTTTTACCTGAAGACTCAGGACCATAGATTTCAACAATACGGCCGTATGGCAGACCGCCTGAACCCAGCGCGATATCCAAAGACAGAGAGCCGGTAGAAACGGTTTCAATGTCCATCGTGCGGTCATCACCCAGACGCATGATCGAACCTTTACCGAATTGTTTTTCGATCTGTCCCAGGGCTGCGGCTAACGCCTTCTGTTTGTTGTCGTCCATTTGATTCTCCAACGGAAGCAATAATCGCTCAGATAACTGTTTAATTGATGCTAAGTATACTGTCCATTTATACAGTGTCTAGCCCTGTATAAAATTTTTCTTCGCTTTTCGTGTTACTGCTCCGGTTTTTCGCTGTCCAAATAAGAGAGTAAGCGACACAGACTATGTGCGATGGTGTTGTGACGGATTTCACGCCTGTTACCTTCGAACAAACAAGTTTCGGTCACAGTGCCTTTACAGGTTGCCCAGCCAAAACACACCATGCCGACAGGCTTTTCTTCGCTGCCGCCAGTGGGACCGGCAATACCACTAACCGCAAGAGCAAAGTCAGCATTCGCTTCTTTCAGTGCGCCTGCCGCCATTTCCGCTACGACCTCTTCACTGACAGCACCGTGATCCACCAGCGTATCTGTTGCCACACCGACCAATTCACGTTTCGCATCGTTGCTATAAGTGACAAAAGCGCGCTCAAACCATGCTGAGCTCCCAGCCACTTCGGTCAGTACATAGGAGATACCGCCTCCTGTGCAGGATTCTGCCGTGGTCACTGTCTGGTTCGATGCTTTCAGTCTTTCGCCAATTTGTGTTGCGAGCTTAACGAGTTGCTCCATGATATCCTCTTACGGCCTTGTTTTTACTTCATCGCGAGATCGATACTTTACCCATTCATCGCGATTCACGTATCCTTGTTGCCTTCTCTTATCTTTGTAATTTTGCAGGCCAGATAGTGACAGTACAAGCGACAGCAAATCACACACCGATGATGCAGCAATTTATGAAAATCAAAGCGCAGCATCCCGAAGAACTTCTTTTCTACCGAATGGGTGATTTCTACGAGCTGTTTTATGACGATGCTAAACGCGCATCCCAGCTGCTTGATATCTCTCTGACCAAACGCGGTGCCTCTGCCGGTGAACCGATTCCGATGGCGGGCGTTCCGTACCATTCTGTAGAAGGATACCTCGCCCGTCTGGTTCAGCTCGGAGAATCTGTAGCGATTTGTGAACAAATCGGCGATCCAGCCACCAGCAAAGGGCCTGTTGAGCGTCAAGTCGTCCGTATTGTGACGCCAGGTACCGTTTCCGATGAGGCGCTGTTAAGTGAGCGTGTCGATAACTTGCTTGCAGCGATTTTCGCCAACGGTGAGCGTTTTGGTTACGCCACGCTGGATATCACCTCTGGCCGTTTCCTCTTGAGTGAGCCCGAAACAGAAGAAGAAATGCAGGCAGAATTGCAGCGCACTCGACCTGCCGAACTCTTGTATCCGGAAGATTTTGCATTCCCGTCACTGACCGACATGTGCAAAGGCAGCCGCCGTCGGCCTATTTGGGAATTTGATCTGGAGACTGCGAAGCAGCAGTTAAACCAACAATTCGGCACTCGGGATTTGGTCGGTTTTGGTGTTGAAGAATGCTCACTTGGTCTCGCTGCTGCCGGCTGCTTGATGCAGTACGTCAAAGACACGCAGCGTACCGCCCTACCCCATATTCGCGCTCTGGTGAAAGAAAACAAAGATCAATCAGTCATTTTGGATGCCGCTACACGCCGCAATCTGGAACTGACCCAAAATCTTTCAGGCGGTTTGGAAAACACAGTAGCATCTGTACTCGACAGAACCACTACACCAATGGGCAGTCGTCTTCTGAAACGCTGGCTACACCAACCGATGCGTGATTTTAAGATTATAAACCGTCGTCTGGATGCTATCACGGCTCTGAAAGATACAGGGCTGTATGTTGACCTGGTAAGTTCACTTCGCCCTATCGGTGACATGGAACGTATTCTGGGACGACTGGCAATTCGCTCCGCCCGTCCTCGTGACATGGCACGACTCCGCAGTGCATTGCACCAATTGCCGGAAATAGAAAGCCTACTGGATGAAGTGCAGGATGAAGCCATTGCGCCGCTGAAACAAGCCAGCGCCCCTATGCCGGAACTTGCTGATCTACTCGAGCGCGCCGTTGTAGAAGCGCCACCGGTAGTTATCCGTGATGGTGGTGTCATTTCCCCTGGCTATAACGCCGAGCTTGATGAATGGCGCGATCTAGCCGATGGTGCTACCCGTTATCTTGAGGAGCTGGAAACGCGTGAGCGTGACCGTCATGACATTGATACGTTGAAAGTTGGATTCAACCAGATTCATGGTTTTTACATTCAGGTCAGCCGCGGTCAAAGTCATCTGGTGCCGCCTCACTATGTCCGCCGCCAAACCCTGAAAAACGCTGAGCGCTATATTATCCCTGAGCTTAAAGAGCACGAAGACAAAGTACTTAACTCCAAATCAAAAGCATTAGCGCTTGAAAAGAAACTCTGGGAAGAGCTCTTCGACCAACTACTACCACATCTTGAGAAGCTGCAACGCGCCGCAGAAGCGCTTTCCACCCTTGATGTGCTGGCAAACCTTGCTGAACGTGCTGAGTCACTGAATTACTGCCGACCAACGCTGAGTGAACAACGTGGCATTGATATCGCTGGTGGTCGTCACCCAGTGGTCGAGCAAGTGCTGGACACCCCATTTATTGCGAACCCAACCTCACTCAATCCAGATCGCCGTATGTTGATCATCACTGGCCCTAATATGGGTGGTAAATCAACCTACATGCGTCAAACTGCGTTGATCACCCTGATGGCACATATCGGCTCGTATGTACCCGCAGAATCCGTCATGTTGGGTCCCGTAGATCGTATTTTCACCCGTATCGGCGCATCCGATGATCTGGCTTCTGGCCGCTCAACCTTCATGGTCGAAATGACAGAGACAGCAAACATTCTTCATAACGCCACCGAAAACAGTCTGGTATTGATGGATGAGATTGGCCGCGGCACCAGCACTTATGATGGCCTCTCACTGGCGTGGGCGAGTGCAGAATGGCTCGCAGAGAAGCTCAAAGCGATGACACTGTTTGCGACCCACTACTTTGAGCTGACGGAACTGTCAGGACAAGTACCAGGACTGGTGAATGTGCATTTGGACGCCGTAGAGCATGGGGATGAAATCGCCTTTATGCACGCGGTTCAGGAAGGCGCTGCCAGTAAATCGTATGGCCTTGCTGTAGCTGGGTTAGCTGGAGTACCCAAAACCGTGATTCAGCGGGCAAAGAAAAAACTGCGTCAATTGGAAGCCAGCGGACACGAAGTGGTGACAGGTGAACAAACTACACCAACCAGCAGCGCGGTAGCACAGCTCTCTTTGCTGCCAGAGCTTAGTGAGGTGGAAAAAGCACTGGCCGATGTCGAGCCGGATAACCTGACGCCAAGACAAGCACTTGATGCGTTATACCGACTGAAAGCACTGCTTTAACTTATAGGAACGTCCGACGTAAAAGACAGAAAAGCCCCAAAAGGGGCTTTTTTATTGAGCACACAAAGTAATAATAAAAAGGTTCTATCAGTGCTCAGTATTGAACAGAGACTCGATGTTCAGCCCCTGATGCGTCAGCATATCACGCAGACGACGCAGGCCTTCAACCTGAATCTGGCGAACACGCTCACGGGTCAAGCCAATTTCTCGACCGACATCTTCCAGCGTCGATGCTTCATGACCCAGTAAGCCGAAGCGACGGGCTAACACTTCACGCTGCTTAGGATTTAATTCCTGAAGCCAGTGAACGATAGACTTTTTCATGTCATCGTCTTGGGTCGTATTCTCTGGGCCGCCTTCTTTCTCATCCGGGATGATGTCCAGCAGTGCTTTTTCTGAATCACCACCAATCGGATTATCTACCGAACTGATACGTTCGTTCAGACGAAGCATACGGTTTACATCTTCAACAGGTTTGTCGAGTTGCAGGGCAATGTCTTCTGCAGTCGGCTCATGATCCAGCTTTTGCGCCAGTTCACGGGCAGTGCGCAGATAAACATTGAGCTCTTTGACAACATGAATAGGCAGACGGATAGTACGCGTCTGATTCATGATGGCACGCTCGATAGTTTGTCGAATCCACCACGTTGCGTAGGTAGAGAAACGGAAGCCACGCTCTGGATCGAATTTCTCAACCGCGCGAATCAAACCGAGATTACCTTCTTCAACCAGATCAAGAAGTGCAAGACCACGATTGGAGTAACGGCGGGAGATCTTAACCACCAGACGGAGGTTACTTTCGATCATACGTTTGCGAGCTGCTTCGTCGCCGCGAAGTGCACGGCGTGCATAAAGCACTTCCTCTTCTGCAGTCAGCAGAGGAGAATAACCTATCTCACTGAGATAGAGTTGTGTTGCATCGAGAGCTTTAGAGGACGCCGCAAAAGTTACGGACTCTTCTGCCTCTTCAACGACTTCGTCTTCTGACTCGATTTCAAGCTGTTCCATCTCAACATCTTCAACCATCAAGTCGTCAACTTTCTTTGCAGTATTATTCTGACTCATAGCGCCTCCCAATTTGGCGTAGCAGCTAGACAGTACAGCAAGATCTGCCTCGGATTACCGTTTCGGCAAATACCTTAACGGGTTAACCGACTTTCCTTTATAGCGAATCTCGAAGTGCAACCGTACACTATTTGTACCGGAGCTGCCCATTGAGGCTATTTTTTGCCCCTTTTTGACATTCTGACGTTCCGAAACAAAGATGCGGTCATTGTGCGCGTAGGCACTAAGATAATCATCGTTATGTTTAATAATGATTAAATTACCGTAACCTCTAAGCGCGTTGCCCGCATAAACCACTTTTCCATCTGCAGAAGCATTGATGCTTTGACCGCGTTTGCCCGCAATATCTATCCCTTTGTTTCCCAGTTCTGTGCTGGAGAATCCGGAGATGACTCGCCCATTAGAAGGCCATTGCCACCTAATAGTTTCGGGCTTACTTGACGGCTTGTTAGCGGATTTATCAACAGTTGGTTTATTTTTTGTTACATGCTGATTGTATTCCTTCACTTTTTGCTGTTCAACATTTTTCTTATTTTGAGAAGAAGAAGCCGACTTATTTTGCGAAGCGGTTCTTGGATTATCATGCTTGGGATTAGCAGATGATCCTGAAACAGGCGGTTTCGTTGCAACGACAGCGGGTGCTGTTGCAACTCCGGCTGTCGCTGCGACAACGACTGTCGTGCCCGCACCGGTATCTTTCTTTCCGTAAGATGGTGGCACGTACTTTTCGCGCCACAGATTCAGCTTCTGGCCAGGGAAGATGGTATAAGGAGCATCGAGGTTATTAGCAGAAATAATGTCATTAACATCACGGTCCGTGATGTACGCGATATAGTACAAGGTATCGCCCTTCTGCACCTCATAATAGCTACCTCGGTAACTGCCTCGTTCAATCTTTCCGTAATCAGGACCTACACTAGAGACGGGGGCTGGGCTGGTCACTGAGCATGCAGACAATAATCCCAACACAGAGAGAAATACTAAAATTTTCAACTGAATTGAAACCATTGCCACCCAAAGTTACCTATGCTAAATCACCAGCTACAAGAGGAACAAATCGAACCGCTTCAATGGCTTTTGATTCAAATTCGTCACCATGACGCGTGACATGATATAGCGTTTGATCGTTCTCGCCGACAGGCACAATCATAGATCCGCCATCAGCAAGCTGTTCCATCAATATCTTTGGCATACTCGCCGCTGCGGCTGTCACAATAATGGCATCAAAAGGACCTTTACTTCTCCAGCCTTGCCATCCATCTCCATGTTTTGTAGATATATTATACAGCTCAAACTGTTTAAAACGGCGCTTTGCGACCATTTGGAGCTGCTTAATTCGCTCCACGGAATAAACATGCTCAACCAGTTGAGCTAGCACGCACGTCTGAAACCCCGAACCGGTTCCCACTTCCAGAACACGACTATCATGTTTAAGACCGAGAAGCTCCGTCATTTTCGCAACGATATAGGGCTGAGAAATAGTCTGCCCATAGCCAATCGGCAACGCATTGTTGTCATAGGCTTGATGAGCCATTGCCTCTGAAACGAACAGATGTCTGGGCAAGCGTCCGATTGCCTCAAGCACACATTGATCTGATATACCCTGTTGGCGAAGTAGTTGAATAAGTGAATGCGAGTAATTCACTAATGCCACCCTTTATTATTTCGTTGCGTTTGTAACCCAAAGATTCAGAGTGTCGATCGTATCATGCGCTGTCAGATCGACCTGAAGTGGTGTCAAAGAGACACAATTATTTTCAATGGCATAGAAGTCAGTACCTGGTCCGGCATCTTGTTTTGCTCCCGGAGGACCAATCCAATAAATAGCATGACCACGAGGATCTCTATCCTCAATCATGTCTTCTGCACGGTGACGCGCACCCAACCTTGTCACCTGCCACCCCTGAATATCCTCCATTGGAACATCAGGAACATTGATGTTTAACAATCGGTTACGCGGCAGTGGCTTATCTTTGTCGTTGAGTACCACTTTTTTTACCACCTGAGCGGCAGTATGAAAATATGTGGTACCACAAAGGGAGACAGCTATCGCAGGCACACCCATGAAAAAGCCTTCAGTCGCTGCAGCAACTGTGCCTGAATACAATACATCATCACCGAGATTAGCGCCGTGATTGATCCCCGTAATGACAAAATCCACTTTATCTTTCACCAATGCATTCAGCGCGACATGAACACTGTCGGTTGGTGTGCCCTGCACAGCATAACGGCTGTCACCCACTTCGCGCAGGCGAAGCGGGTTTTCCAGCGTCAGGGAGTTAGAAGCGCCGGAGCGGTTTCTATCCGGGGCGACAACGGTCACTGTAGCAATCTCAGACAACACTTCCGCCAGTACATTGATGCCGGCAGCAAACACGCCATCATCATTACTGATCAAAATGTGCATCTGATTCTCCCTCTGATTTGTCTACCATGACTTCTCGCATCACCGCTGTCGCAAAGCATCCGGCAGGCAGAGAGAACTCAATCGTTAAAGTGTCACCTTCATGTTGCCAGCTCATTTCCTGAGGATAGAGCAGCAACGGGCGACGCTCGTGACGCATGCGGTTGCCGCGAATCACTGCCAGAAGATGTGGCTCAGCATCCACGATTTCCTGTTCAAACAGCTGTGCTTCACCTTGAGTAGGCAGTGCATTATCACCGGTCATTGGGCCGGAGATTTGCCATTCGTGGTTTTGCAACTGTGCTTCCGCAGAGGCGACGTCTTCCACCAGTTGGACCTGCTCTTTGTCGTCGATCAGTAAGTCGCCCAACATTGGCATATGGCAAAGTTGCTTTTCGATCCGCGCAGACAACACTTGGTTGAACAGGAATGATCGAGCCGCAGACAGGTAGAAGCTGCGTTTGCTCTTATCACGTACGCGGAATTTATCCTGGCCCCAATCGCGCGCTGACGTCACGTTGTTGCCATTACGACCAAATCGCTGGCTGCCAAAGTAGTTTGGTACACCTTGGTCACGAATGTCGGCAAGGCGTGCGTCAATTGCGTCATCACCTTCAAATTCTGTGATCACCAACTTAAAGCGGTTACCAATCAGGTCTCCCGGGCGCAGCTTTTTGTCGTGACGGGCAGTGTCCAAAATGGCATCAACACCTTCATGTGTCGCGACAAACTCGGTCAAATCCGGATCTGGCTGCCCTGGCAAGTGCACACTGAACCACTGTTCCGTCACTGCGTGGCGATCTTTCAGACCAGCCCAGCTCACATCACGGGATTTAACACCACACGCTTTAGCCAGCTCATTGGCAACGTATTTAGTGTTCTCGCCAATCTTGCGGATACGTACCAGAAAATGCTCACCGTGCCCGGCAGGCGTAAAATCCAGTGTTTCGCTAACGAAGAAATCTTCTGCTTTGGCCTTTAGGCGGCCAGTTGCTGCTGGCTGACCATGCAGGTAAGCCAGTGCGTTCATTACATCAGTCATTAGAATCCTTACGGATGATCACCACAGCCTCACAGGCGATGCCTTCTTTGCGGCCGGTGAACCCCAGTCGTTCGGTGGTTGTCGCTTTCATATTCACGTTGCTGACATCCGTTTCCAGATCTTGGGCAATCGCCGCACACATAGCATCAATATGCGGTGCCATTTTTGGTGCTTGCGCCATGATGGTGACATCCAGGTTACCAATCACATAGCCTTTTGCTTTCACTTTGGCGTAAACATCGCGCAGCAGAAAACGGCTGTCAGCCCCTTCCCACTCAGCGTCGGTATCAGGGAAATGACGTCCAATATCGCCAGCCGCAATTGCGCCAAGCAGAGCATCACACACTGCGTGCAGCGCCACATCACCATCGGAGTGCGCGACCAGTCCTTGCTCATAAGGTACTTTCACACCGCCAATGATCACTGGGCCTTCACCGCCAAATTTGTGTACGTCAAAACCGTGTCCAATACGAATCATGTCTCTTCCTCGTGTCTCACTGACCGCTGTTACGTTGGGCCAAGAAAAAGGCGGCGAGCGCGAGATCTTCGGGCTGCGTCACCTTGATATTGTCTGCATGTCCAGAAACCAGCTTAGGGGCGCCACCCGCAACCTCTATTGCGGATGCTTCATCAGTCACTGCCAGCGATTTATCCAATGCTGTTTCTAATGCATTCAGTAACTGCTCACGCTTAAACATTTGTGGCGTTAAGGCATGCCATAGCTGCTCGCGGCACACTGTGGTTTCAATTTTGTTGTCGCCCGTGCCGCGCTTCATGGTGTCTCGCACAGGGCAGGCTAGGATAGCGCCATGGGTGTGACTAATCGCCTCTGCAATCAGTGCATCGATGTCCTGATGTCTGACACAGGGCCGGGCAGCATCATGCACCATGACCCATTCAGCATTCGTAACACGAAGGCCTGCCAAAACAGAATCAGCGCGCTCTTTGCCACCAGTTGTCACCACAACACGCTTATCACTGCCAAGGGATGTTGAATGGAAATATCCATCTTCTTCACCAATCGCAATCACAACCTTATTGATGCTTGGGTGCTCGAGCAGGTAATGCACCGTGTGTTCTAGCAGCGTTTTGTCTTCGATGGTGAGGTATTGTTTCGGCAGGTCCGCGCGCATACGCTTTCCTACTCCTGCCGCAGGGACGATCGCGACCACTTCAGGCGCGACAGATTGCGGCGAGCTTAAGGTTTCTTCACTGGCCGGGGTATTCATGTTTCTCTACTTTAAAGGCGAGAGGGCTAATCGCTGACAACTCGGAAGAAGGTTTCTCCCGGCTTGATCATGCCCAGTTCATTGCGGGCACGTTCTTCAATTGCTTCTTGCCCACGTTTGAGATCTGCAATTTCTGCGTACATTTGTTGGTTACGTTGATGGAGCTTGTCATTAGCCTGTGCCACAGACTCGGCCACGGCTGTCACTGCAAGGTAATCGTCTACCCCGTTCTTGCCCCACCAAAGGTGATACTGGAGCCATCCAAACAATACGAACAGCAAGACTGTCAGCATTCGCATTGCATTTTCCTCCACACTCTCAACAAAACCCGTCTGACATTCATCGCCAAACGCAGAACATGACCCACAAAGTCTAGGCTCAGTGGGCACTTACATAAAGAATAGCCGTAATAATCCCACATTCGCCCCTGTCACACCAGTAATGGCAGCGACAGAACAGTGAATTGCGGTCTTTTCGTAAATAAGTGACAGGAGAATGGTCAAGCGTTGAGGTGATAAACCGGATTGGGAAGCGCCCCCAGCAATGCAGATAGGTCTCTCACTGCAAACGCAAAGGTATATTCCGGTGGACCCGGTGTGTACATCAAAGACTCAAAATCAAACAACACGCTATCGACTATCAGTGGTATATGATCTGGCATACCAAACGGGCAAACCGCCCCAGGTACACAGCCAAGACTTTCTGCCATCTCTTCGTCTGAGGCAATGGAAGGGCGTTGCCCCACCAGCGCTTTGATTTTCTTGCTATCCAATCTCGCATCACGATGCGTCAGTAAAAGCGCATGACCGCTCTTCTTGAATTTAAGAAACAGGCTTTTAGTGGGTGTTGCTGTCCAACCCAGGCGTGTGCCGACGATTTCATCAGTGGCAAAATCAAGAATAGGTTCATGCTGCCACTCTTGATAACTCACGCCACATTGCGTCATCAAACTGATATTCTTTTTCAGGATTTCATCCAACGTCTGCGCCATTTATCCCTCCAGGCCCACCATCCATTTTTGCATCAAAAGAAATGCCACATAAATCATCATGCCAGCAACCAGAATATCAATGGTTTTCCGCACATTAGGCTTGGAAAGCACTGGCGACATTTTCGCAGCACCCAATGCAATACCATAAAACCAGACCATAGATGCCAGCATAGTGCCAACTGCAAAAGCGGTTCGCTGCGCGGGTTCAAACTGACCGCCAATTGAGCCCAGCACCACAACGGTGTCTAAATACACGTGAGGGTTTAGCAAAGTCACTGCCGCAGCACCAATCAACACTGCCATGAGTCCTTTGCCCGTTTTTGCGCTCTCAGATTCAGTACTTTCCTCTTCGCCAATCCAAGCACGTTTAAGCGATTGATAAGCGTAGATCAGCAGAAAGGCAATCCCTCCCAGTGTCACGACACTCAGCAAGGTTTCATTACTGGAAAGCATTGCACCACCGCCAAAAACGCCGAGGGCAATTAAAGCAAAGTCGCAGAGAAAGCAAAGTGTCGCCGTCGCAACATGATGATGACGCCGAATCCCTTGATTGAGGACAAACGCATTCTGCGCGCCGATCGGAATGATCATACTGAGCCCTAAACCAAACCCTTGTAGTAAAACACTGCTACTCATCACTTCGTCTCGATACTCCTTAAAGCTGCTGAGGCACAAATTAGTAGCGTGACAACCGTAAGTAAAACTAATAATTTTAATTGCAAATAAGAAACTCTAATGGAGTGAAGATGAAGGGGTTGGATTATCGCTGGCTGGAAGCACTGGATGCGGTCATCGCCAACGGCGGATTTGATAAAGCAGCAGAAGCGCTTTTCATCACCCAATCTGCCGTTTCCCAGCGAATCAAACAGCTGGAAACCTTGGTCGCACAGCCCGTATTGATTCGCGAAACGCCTCCGCAACCCACTGCCATTGGTAAAAAGCTGCTCGGCCTTCACCGACGTGTTCAACTGCTTGAAAAGGAAATGCTGCCAGAGATGACACCCGAAGGGTTGGCAGGTCCTGTTACCGTGCCTATCGCCACCAATGCTGACAGCCTGGCGACCTGGCTGCTGCCAGCCCTTTCCCCGTTAATGAAAGCACAGACACTCGAAATCAATCTAATCGTGGACGATGAAAGCCGCACGCTGAATCGCCTTCGATCAGGCGAAGCCGTTGTTGCCATTAGCAATGAAGTCACGCCACTGAAAGGCTGCGTGGCGGAATCCTTGGGGGTGATGGAGTACCTTTGCGTTTGCACCCCAGCCTTCAAAGCCACCTACTTTCCGGATGGCTTGAACGCAGAAGCGGTGAGCCGCGCACCCGCGGTGGTGTTTGACCGTTTCGATGATATGCACACTCAGTTTGTGTCTGAACGCTTTCAATTGCCCACTCCCGGCTGGCGTAGCCATATGGTTCGCTCGTCTGAGGCCTTCGTCAAAATGGCCAAACTAGGTGTGGCTTACTGCTTGATACCCCGTCTGCAAATTGAGTCAGAACTGGCATCCGGTGAGCTTATCGATCTTTGTCCAGGCGATGCTGTCATCCGCCACCTATACTGGCACCATTTCGCGACGGAAAGTGGCGTATTGGCGGAGATGTCATCAGCCTGCTTAAATTATGCGCGAAAGACTTTCGGTGAGGGAAAAATATCCCGCACGGTGTGAATTATTTCCGCCTTGCCGGAGTCATAGCCCTATAACTTCAAAAAACAACATGGAACCCAGACCATGAAAAAACACCTTATTGCTTCGTTAGTTGGTGCAGCCATTGCGCTGTCTTCCCCGCTAGTTTCTGCTGCCACACCGGATTTCCCGCATCTGGAAACCATGGGAGTTGGTGAAGTTGTCGCCCAGCCGGACACTGCCACCGTGGACGTTGCCGTCTCACTTACCCGCACGTCTGCCCAAGCCGCCAAAAAGGCGTCCGATGACGCGGTGGCTACGCTTTTGGAACGATTGGAGAAAATGGGAATTACGCGTAAAGACATCGAAAGCGCCAATCTTAATCTTCAACCTCAGTACAGTTACCCAAAAAACAGCGAGCCCAAATTGAACGGCTACCGCGCCACACGAAACGTGACGGTGACCGTGAGCGATCTGTCCCGACTAAACCGCGTCTTGGATGGCGCGTTGGCTGATGGACTGAACCGGGTAAATGGCATCAGTTTCTCCTCCAGTAAGGAAGCAGAACTGAAAGAACAAGCACGAATGGCAGCGATTGCCGATGCAAAAGCTAAAGCGGAATCTTTAGCAAAAGGCTTCAGCGAAAATCTTGCTGGCGTTTGGGAAATCCGCTACATGACATCCACACCGGTTCGCCCAACCATGATGCGTATGGCAGAAGCGTCGAATGTTGCTGCAAGCTATAACGATGCTGAAATCACTATCCGTGATCAGGTTGAAGTGGTTTATGCACTGGGCGAATAAATCACAAATTTAGTCAACGTGTTGAAAAGAAAAATGGCCGCTAGTGCGGCCATTTTCCTTTCTGGGATAGACATTTGTTAGGGGGAACAAATCGTCAATCAATGGAGTATACGAGCGCGAAGGGTACCTTCGATCGCTTTAAGTTTCTCCAATGCTTTTTCAGAGTGCTCGGTTTCGACGTCGATCACGACGTAACCGTACTCGGAATTGGTTTGTAGGTACTGACCCGCAATGTTGATACTTTCTTCGGCGAAGATGGTATTGATTTTGGTCAGGATACCTGGCTTGTTCTGGTGAATGTGCAGCAGACGTGACGTACCCGTGTGCTCCGGCAGCGAAACTTCTGGGAAGTTTACTGAAGATAGGGTTGAACCATTGTCTGAGTACTTCACCATCTTACCAGCCACTTCAATGCCGATATTTTCCTGCGCTTCCTGAGTTGAACCACCGATGTGTGGCGTCAGGATAACGTTATCAAACGCTTGCAGCGGAGAAGTGAATGGGTCGCTGTTAGTTTTCGGCTCCGTTGGGAATACGTCTACTGCCGCACCGCCAATGTGACCGCTTTCCAGTGCGCCACACAGCGCATCGATATCAACCACTGTGCCACGCGCGGCGTTGATGAAGATTGCGCCCGGCTTCATGCGCGCAAACTCTTCGCTACCCATCATGTCTTGGGTTGAGTCGGTTTCCGGCACGTGAAGGGTGATAACGTCACTCTTGTTCAGAAGCTCTGACATTGACGCCACTTGCGTCGCATTACCCAGTGAAAGCTTGTTTTCAATGTCGTAGAAGAAAACACGCATACCCAGGTTTTCCGCCAGAATACCCAGTTGGGTACCGATGTGACCGTAACCAATGATACCCAGGTTTTTGCCACGCGCTTCAAACGAACGGTCCGCTGACTTCATCCACTCACCGCGGTGAGCCATAGCGTTCTTCGCTGGAATGCCACGAAGCAGAAGAAGAATCTCGCCAAGAACCAGTTCGGCAACACTACGGGTGTTTGAGAAAGGTGCGTTAAATACTGGGATACCGCGCTTCGCTGCCGCAGTCAGGTCAACCTGGTTGGTGCCAATACAGAAACAACCAACCGCAACCAGTTTTTGCGCTTTCGCAAACACTTTCTCAGTCAGTTGGGTACGGGAACGAATGCCCACGAAATGCGCGTCAGCAATTGCCGCTTCAAGCTCTTCACCGGCTAGAGAGCCTTTGTGATATTCAATATTGCTGTAACCTGCACCCTGAAGAACTTCCAGTGCAGTTGGGTGAACACCTTCAAGGAGAAGGATTTTTATTTTGTCTTTTTCAAGCGACACTTTAGCCATTGCAGTTCTCATCCTTAAAAAAAAACCTGTCGTTAAATTCGGTTTCCGTCTTCCAGACGTCAAAGGCCGCTTTTTGATAGGATTATGTCGGCCTTGTACAATTAGTGACTAAGGTAACAAAAATTTATTTGCATGGGTAAGAATATTACGTAATAAGTGCGAAAAAAAACGGCGCCATGAAGGCACCGCTAACTTATTGAGTTACTTATACGCAAACGTTTGGCTTTTGCTTCAAAAAAACGGAAGAGTTAACCCATTAACGCTTAACTGTTTTTAGCTTTTTACTACACCGTTTGCAGTACCTTCCAGCACTACATCTGCGCCACGGTTAGCAAACAGGCCGACAGTCACTACGCCCGCAATTGCGTTGATTTTGTCTTCCAGTTCTTTGGCATTAGTGATTTGCAGGTTGTGCACGTCCAGAATCACGTTACCGTTATCGGTGATACAACCTTCGCGGTAGCAAGGATCGCCGCCCAGCTTAACAAGTTCACGCGCCACGTAAGAGCGTGCCATTGGGATCACTTCCACTGGCAGAGGGAATTGACCCATCACATCCACTTTCTTGCTGTCGTCGATGATGCAGATAAATTTCTCGGAGATCGCCGCCACGATTTTTTCACGTGTCAGTGCAGCACCACCGCCTTTGATCATTTCGTTGTTTGGGTTGATCTCATCCGCACCATCAACATAAATGTCCAGACTCGCCACTTCGTTCGCATCAAAGACTGGAATACCAATCTTCTCCAGACGCTCGGTCGATGCAACTGAGCTCGACACTGCACCTTTGATTTGCTCTTTCATGGTTTCGAGGGCATCGATGAAGTGATTAACGGTGGAGCCAGTGCCAACACCAACGATGCTGCCTTTGGTCACGTATTCCAACGCAGCCCAACCAGCCGCTTTTTTCATTTCATCCTGAGTCATGAGGATCTCCTGGGTAAATAGGGGTAATTCGCGACGCCGATTATACAGATCTGATTTTGGAGCGGGCAGATTTTTATAAACGCAGATCCCGTTATTCGGGATCTATGCGGATCAGGTTAGATCGCCCACTTCCAGTGATTGGATGGTGTTAAAATCTCTGGCAAGGGCACGTCCCACGCTTCAACAGGAAGGTCATCAACCTGCTGGCAATCATGAGCGATACCAACAGGCTTCGCCCCCCGCCCTGATTCATACCAAGGAGCCAATGTGCGATCGTAATACCCTCCGCCCATACCCAGGCGCTGCCCACTTTTATCGAACGCAACAAGCGGTGTGCAAATCACATCAAGTTGCTGTGCAGGCAAGACATCAAGCACGCTAAGTTTCGGCTCTAGAATACCGTAGCAGTTTGGCACCAAGGTGGACTTAGGATGATAGTGCAGAAACAGCAAATGCCCTTTGCTGAAAGGGTGAATCACCGGCAAATAAACATCTTTCTCCTTTCGCCAGCAATGCTCTATCAGAGGCTGGGTATCCAACTCACCATCTACTGACAAATAAAGCGCAATTCGCTGGGCGTTAAGGATGCTGTCAGCTTGCTGAAAATGGGAAAGAAGGTCTGTCGCCGCATGACGCTGCTCGTCATCGGTCAGAGATTGCCTTTTGGCTCGGGTCGTTTTTCGCAGTTCATTGCGAAGAGAAGAAGTATTCGCTTGCATCGGCTGTCCTTGCCGCAAAGCTAATGTGGATTGGCCCCGGAGTGCCGTTGGGATCTTTTGCCCTTGAACCCTGCGGTTCAAGGCGGATGAGAAGAACATACCGTAGGCTTCTCGGTACAAGCCGAGCTTGCTCAAAAGCATGTAACATCCCACCCTTAGATGTGCTTATCGGCTCAGGGACGCGGATCCGCTGACGCACACTCCAGGGTCAAACTGGTTCGGAAGGCTTATGCTTCCTTGGACGCGCTGTGTTTTAACAACGCCTCTTCAATCGTTTGCTGCAACAGCACAATGCGCTGTTCCATATCATTCTTATCGTCGGTGTTTTGCTGTCTTTCTGCACGCAGTTCATAGCAGATATTCAGGGCCGCGATAGTTAGCAGTTGCTCTGTATTCGTTACTTTAGTGCGCTCAGACAATTCATGCAACCGTTGATCAAAGTCGTCTGCTGCTTCTTTGAGCGCTTGCTCCTGACCTACCGGACAGTTAACACGCATTATTTTGCCAAGGATCTGAATTTCAACAGCTTGCGTAGTCATATTCTTTTCTGAGCTCCCTTCAAAGCGCGGTGCCGCACCCTGACGTCACGGGCGCAAACTATAGAAAATGGCAGATTAAACTTCAAGTCTATCCTATCGCGTATTGTCTCTCGACGGACTAAGCAGATGAAAAGTCGTCAATGTGATGGAAATCAGAGCTATCGTGAACCTGATTCTCGCTTTTGCTTTCTTCTATTGTGAAGAGAGGTTCAGTGACTTAGGACTAACTGGTAGTATACGGACAAGACAATTTCGGTACCCAAGGTGACCCCGTGACCCAAGTAACTTTACCTGAATACAGCAACATGGTTTCCACGCTTCGTGCTGACTCTCTGGCCGTAACGCCAGCAGAAATGCATGGCCTTCTGGCTGGAATGTTATGTGGTGGACTAGACCCTGAGCTGGGTAACTGGATGCCGATGCTTTATGACTACACGAATGACGGTGCGGGCTGGCCACATGAATCAAAAACACTCGCGGCAACCAGCATCGGTCTGGCAAGCCAGCAACTCACTGGCGGTCAGATGGATTTCGAAGTGCTGCTGCCGGATGAAAGCGAATCTTTGCTTGATCGCGGTGATGCGCTGTCTGAGTGGGTAAGTGCTTTTATCGCAGGTATTGGTTTAGTCGGTATCACTGCAGGCAAACTGTCTGATGACTCAAAAGAAGTACTGGCAGACCTGACGGAAATTGCTCAACTTGGCATTGACGAGGACGATGATATGGAAGAGCAGGCATTGCTTTTCGAACAAGTCATCGAGCACGTCCGCGTCTGCGCAATGACGCTTCATGCCGAGCTTGGCATCAAGCCACGGACTGAAGAAAAACCAACCCTGCACTAACAGGTTACTTTCGGAGACTGACGCAGAATGGATGCTGAGCCATCAACACAAAATTTTGATGTCGTCATTGCCGGTGGCGCAATGGCAGGTGCCACTTTGGCATTGGCCATTGAGCAACTGACGCAGGCAGGCTTGTCCGTGGCAGTGGTGGAAGCCGCCATTCCGGACAACAGCCACCCTGGCTATGATGCCCGAAGCATTGCCCTTTCCTATGGTAGCTGCAAGTTGCTCGATAACATCGGCGTCTGGAAAACCTTATCGCCATTTGCCACTCCGATCAGCAAAATCCATGTCTCCGACCGCGGCCATTTCGGTCTGACCGAGATGAATGCCCGTGAAGAAGGTCTGGATTACCTCGGCAATGTGATTGAGCTTGCCGACGCCGGGCGCGTTTTTCACCAAGCGTTGGGTAAAGCCAAAAACATCTCGCTGTTTTGCCCGGCTTTTGTCACTGATATCAAGCGCGAAATCGACAGCGTCACTTTGACGCTCAATGATGGAAAAGCGCTGACAGCCAAACTGGTCGTCGCTGCAGACGGCGCCCTATCATCTTGCTGCGACATGGTGGGGATTGAACGCCATGAGCACGATTTTGAACAGGTTGCGCTGATTGCGAATGTCACCACAGAACTCGCTCATCAAGGCCGTGCCTTCGAGCGTTTTACCGAAACCGGCCCTGTCGCCTTATTGCCGATGTCTGAAGGCAGAAGCTCGCTGGTATGGTGCGTCAAACCTTACGAAGCCCCGGCTATGCTTTCCATGTCAGACGATGAGTTTGCACAAGCACTGCAACAGGCTTTCGGGTGGCGTTTGGGAAGACTGCTACATGTTGGTCAGCGTGGCAGCTATCCGTTGATTCTGCGTCAGGCAACCCGTCTTATCAGTCACCGCTTTGCTGTAGTCGGGAATGCGGCACAAACGCTTCACCCCATTGCCGGCCAAGGCTTTAACCTTGGCCTTCGCGATGTGGTATCGCTGGCTGAAGAAATCGCCAAAGCACACGCTGGTGGCAAAGATTGCGGTCAAATGTCTGTGCTTCAATCATACCTCGCACGACGCGAACCAGACCGCGATACCACAGTCGCCATGACATCAGGTTTGGTTCACGGCTTCTCCAACACCACAGTACCTCTGATTCTGGGACGAAACCTGGGGCTGGCAGCGATGTCGGTCTTTAGCGAATTGAAAGCACCATTGCTGCAACGTGCAATGGGCTTGGTAGAACGATAATGAAAATGACAAATGTAGACATCGCCATTATCGGCGGTGGCATGGTTGGCCTGACACTCGCTGCTGCACTGGCAGACAGCGATCTTCGCATCGCGATCATCGAAGGCAAAATGCCGGAGCCAGAACTCACTCCCCTGCCCGACCTTCGCGTTTCTGCGTTGAGCCGCGCCAGTGAGCGTATTCTGAAAAACGTCGGCGCGTGGGAATGCATTCAATCCCGCCGCTCAAGTCCATATCAAAAAATGTCGGTATGGGAACAAGACAGCTTCGCCGCGATTGATTTTGATGCGATGGATTTGGGTCAACCCAACCTTGGTTACATCGTTGAAAACCGCGTTATTCAGCTGGCACTGTTTGAGCGCGTAAAGCAGCAACACAATGTCACCCTATTCTGCCCAGACCGTTGTGCCAGCATGATGTTTGGTGAGACAGAAGCCTGGCTAACCCTTGAATCGGGCAGCGCCATTACCGCGAAACTCGTGGTCGGCGCTGACGGTGCTAACTCCTGGGTACGCAACCAGCTATCGATCCCATTAACCCATTGGGATTATGGACATAGTGCACTGGTCGCCAATATCCGCACCGAAGAGCCTCATGATGGTGTCGCACGCCAGATTTTCACTCCGGATGGCCCGCTGGCTTTCCTGCCGCTGTCTGAACCAAACCTGAGCTCGATCGTTTGGTCGCAATCACCGGAAAATGCCGATGCTCGTTGCTCCATGCCTGAAGACGAATTCAACAAAGCCTTGAGCGCTGCATTCGATCTCCGCCTTGGCCTTTGCTCGGTTGAAGGTGAACGTGCAGCCTTCCCGTTGAAGATGCGCTACGCGAGAGATTTCGTCGTAGAACGCGTCGCTCTGATTGGCGATGCCGCCCACACGATTCATCCACTCGCGGGTCAAGGGGTGAACCTGGGACTTTTAGATGCCGCCACGCTGGCGCAAGAGCTGATTCGCTTAAGTGATGAAGGCAAAGACATTGGTGAGAAAACCAACCTCCGTGCTTTCGAACGCTGGCGTAAAGCCGAAGCCGCGCAAATGATTGCGGCAATGCAAGGGTTCCACGATTTGTTTGCTGGTGAAAACCCGGCGAAGAAACTCATTCGCGGTATTGGCCTAATGGCAGCCGCCACACTCCCGGGTATCAAAACGCAATTTATTAAACGAGCGTTAGGTTTAACGGGTGATTTGCCGGCATTGGCGAAGAAGAAATAAATTAGGGCCGATTATTTCTCTTCCTAGGAGCTTCTTTCCTAACCACATAAAAAACGGCGCCTTTCGGCGCCGTCTTCAATCTAAATCCGTTAAGGGTAAGCGATTACGCTTGGCCTTTAACTTCTTTCAGACCGTTGTAAGGTGCTTTGCCAGCCAGCGCTTCTTCGATACGAATCAGTTGGTTGTACTTAGCAACACGGTCAGAACGGCTCATAGAACCCGTCTTAATTTGGCCAGCCGCAGTACCTACCGCCAGGTCAGCGATAGTTGCGTCTTCAGTTTCACCTGAACGGTGAGAGATAACAGCAGTGTAGCCTGCGTCTTTAGCCATCTTGATTGCAGCCAGAGTTTCAGTCAGAGAACCGATCTGGTTGAACTTGATCAGGATAGAGTTAGCTACGCCTTTCTCGATACCTTGAGCCAGGATCTTAGTGTTAGTTACGAACAGGTCGTCACCAACCAGCTGGATTTTACCACCCAGCAGTTCTGTTTGGTGCTTGAAGCCATCCCAATCAGACTCGTCCAGACCGTCTTCGATAGAAACGATTGGGAACTGATCTACCAGGCCAGCCAGGTAGTGGTTGAACTCTTCTGAAGTGAAGGTTTTACCTTCGCCTTTCATGTTGTAGATGCCAGCTTCTTTGTCGAAGAACTCAGATGCTGCACAGTCCATCGCCAGAGTGATGTCTTTGCCCAGCTCGTAGCCAGCTGCTGCAACTGCTTCTGCGATAACTTCCAGTGCTTCTGCGTTAGATTTCAGGTTAGGCGCGAAACCACCTTCGTCACCAACTGCAGTGTTGTAGCCCTTAGACTTCAGTACTTTCGCCAAGTTGTGGAATACTTCTGCACCCATGCGAACTGCTTCTTTCAGAGTTGCAGCGCCAACTGGCTGAATCATGAACTCTTGGATGTCTACGTTGTTGTCTGCGTGCTCACCACCGTTGATGATGTTCATCATTGGCAGAGGCATAGAGAATACGCCAGCAGTGCCGTTCAGCTCAGCAATGTGCTCGTACAGTGGCATGCCTTTCGCAGCTGCTGCTGCTTTTGCGTTCGCCAGAGAAACAGCCAGGATTGCGTTTGCACCGAACTTAGATTTGTTCTCAGTACCGTCCAGGTCGATCATGATCTGGTCGATTTCTGCTTGGTTTTTCGCGTCTTTACCTTCCAGAGCGTTAGCAATTGCGCCGTTTACTGCATCAACTGCTTTCAGAACGCCTTTACCCAGGAAACGTGCTTTGTCGCCGTCACGCAGTTCCAGTGCTTCGCGAGAACCGGTAGATGCGCCAGATGGAGCAGCTGCCATACCTACGAAACCACCTTCCAGGTGAACTTCTGCTTCTACAGTTGGGTTACCGCGTGAGTCAATGATTTCACGGCCCAGAACTTTAACGATCTTAGACATTGTGTTTCCTCTCGTATGTCAATAGCTTAAGAATGCGAAAAGCGGCCGCACAACCTTCGCGACCGCTTCCTTTTTTCAGTTACAGCTCACCACGCTGATTTTTACCTGCCGCTGCCACGAAGCCTTCAAACAGAGGGTGGCCATCGCGTGGAGTAGAGGTAAATTCAGGGTGGAACTGGCACGCCACAAACCATGGGTGCGCAGGGTTTTCGATGATTTCAACCAGCTTTTTATCCGCAGACAGGCCAGATACAACCAGACCCGCTTCTTCAATCTGCGGACGCAGCACGTTGTTCACTTCATAACGGTGACGGTGACGCTCGTGAATCGTCGCGTTGCCGTACAGATCACGTGCTTTAGTACCTTCTTTCAGGTGACACAGTTGCGCGCCAAGGCGCATGGTGCCGCCCAAATCTGATTTTTCAGTACGCTCTTCAACTTTACCTTCGCCATCCACCCACTCGGTGATCAGGCCAACAACAGGGAACTTGCTGCCCTTGTCGAATTCGGTAGAGTTCGCGCCTTCCATGCCTGCAACGTTACGCGCGTATTCGATCAGCGCAACCTGCATGCCCAGACAGATGCCAAGATATGGCACTTTGTTTTCGCGAGCGTATTTCGCTGCCAGAATCTTGCCTTCCACACCACGGTCACCGAAGCCACCTGGAACAAGAATTGCGTCCAGACCTTGCAGTGCTTCGTCGCCTTTTGTTTCTACGTCTTGAGAGTCAACATACTTGATGTTCACCGTCAGACGGTTTTTCAGGCCACCGTGTTTCAGTGCTTCGTTTACAGACTTGTATGCGTCTGGCAGTTCGATGTATTTGCCAACCATACCGATGGTCACTTCACCGGTTGGGTTCGCTTCTTCAAAAATAACTTGTTCCCATTCAGACAGATCAGCGTCTGGCGCTGTGATGCCGAAACGGGTACAAATCAGGTCATCAAGACCTTGAGAACGGATCAGTGAAGGGATCTTGTAGATGGAATCTACGTCCTTCATCGAAATCACTGCTTTTTCCTGAACGTTACAGAACAGCGCAATCTTAGAGCGCTCGTTCGCAGGAATCACGCGATCACTACGGCAAACCAGAATGTCTGGCTGAATGCCGATAGACAGCAGTTCTTTCACTGAGTGTTGGGTAGGTTTGGTTTTCACTTCACCGGCTGCTGCCAGGTAAGGAACCAGCGTCAGGTGCATGAACATCGCACGCTCGCGACCCAGTTCTACCGCCAATTGACGGATAGCCTCAAGGAACGGCAGTGATTCGATATCACCTACGGTGCCACCGACTTCAACAATAGCAACGTCGTGACCTTCGCCACCGGCAAGCACGCGTTCTTTAATCGAGTTGGTGATGTGTGGAATAACCTGAATGGTCGCACCCAGGTAGTCGCCGCGGCGCTCTTTGCGCAGTACGTCAGCGTATACACGGCCCGACGTAAAGTTGTTGCGTTTGGTCATCTTGGTACGGATGAAACGCTCATAGTGACCCAAATCCAGGTCAGTCTCGGCACCGTCTTCCGTAACGAATACTTCACCGTGCTGGGTTGGGCTCATGGTGCCCGGGTCCACGTTGATGTAAGGGTCAAGCTTCATCATGGTCACTTTAAGACCACGTGCTTCTAGAATTGCCGCCAATGACGCTGCTGCAATACCCTTACCTAGGGAGGAAACCACCCCGCCCGTAACAAAAATGTAATTCGTTGTCATGCTAAACCTGAGAGTTGGATTTAGGGGAAATTATTGGAAATCTGGACGGGACGACATATTACCAGAGCCAGAAACTTCCCACAACGTGAAAACTATCACACAGAATGCCGTTTTTTTTTGTCGCAAATCAATTGAGTGACTTACGTCAATTTGTTGCCCTCGTCACGCTTTACTTCTTGCCAGAGATTTTCGAGCTCATCTGGCTCACTTTCCTGCAATTTTTTACCATTATCGCGTAATTTCATTTCAATTTTACGAAAGCGACTTTCGAATTTCATATTCGCTTTTCGAAGCGCCATTTCAGGATTAGTGCCAAGGTGGCGGGCAAGATTGACCGCGGCAAAAAGTAAATCGCCGACTTCTTCATCGACACGTTCTTGGTCGACATCTACCATCAAGGCTTCTTCCATCACCTCATCAAGCTCTTCCTGCACTTTTTCGGCAACAGGGCCTACCGAGTCCCAATCAAAGCCGAATCGCGCGCAACGCTTTTGCAGTTTCGCTGCTCGGCCCAATGCTGGAAGTGAGGTCGGTACATCATCCAAAATACTGAGCTCTGCATCCGGCTTGGCTTTGGCGGCACGTTCCTGCGCTTTTATGCCTTCCCAGTCTGCTTTCTCCAGCGGGTAGCCATCGGCATCTTTTTCACCAAAAACATGAGGATGGCGACGCACCAGCTTGTCGCACATGGCACCGGCAATGTCTTCAAATTCAAACAGGCCCTGCTCTTTTCCGAGTTGACTATAGAACACAATCTGAAACAGCAGATCGCCCAGTTCATCGCGAACATCTGCCCATTCCTGGCGTTCAATCGCGTCCACCGCTTCAAAAGTTTCTTCGATAGTGTAAGGAATTATGGAATCGAAGGTTTGCTTCTTGTCCCAATCGCAGCCGTTTTGCGGGTCCCTAAGGGTAGCCATAATTTCCAGCAATTCTTGCATTCGCGACATTTTTTTCATCTCTTACCCGCCCAAAAGAAAAGGGAAAGCAGTGCTTTCCCTTCATAGAAATTCAATATTGTTAGCGAAGCCGTTTGGCTTCATGCACGTCTTTAACTTGCTCCAAGCGGGAGATCACCCGGCTCAGCACTTCGAGGTCACTCAGCTCTAAGTCAAAGTCCATAATAGACATTTGCTGCTTGTAGTCGACCCGGCTTTGCATGCCAGAAACTTTCGCTTTTTCGTTCAGCAAGACGTTGGTGAGATCTTTAATCAAACCACTTCGCTCGGATGCAGAAACACGTACTGTGATTTGGTAGTTGCCGACATAGCCGCCACCCCACACAGTATCGATAAGGCGCTCCGGTGCATGATGGCGAAGCTCTGCCAATTGTTCACAGTCCGCGCGGTGTACTGAAATACCGCGGCCTTGTGTTACGTAGCCTTCGATTTCGTCGCCTGGGATGGGCTGACAGCAGCGCGCAAGGTGGGTCATCAGGTTATCCACGCCTTCAACGACAACAGCATCTCTGCGTGGTCGCTTGGTTGTGGTCTGTGTTTCAGCCTGCTCCAGTTTGGCGCGAAGCTGCTCATCTTCCTGTTCTTTGGTCAGTTTGTTGACCACAGAATTGATGTAATTCACCACCTGGTTGATACGCAAATCACCGCTACCAACACCCGCGTACACTTCATCAAGGCTGTTAACATTGAAGCGCTTCATGGCGAGCGTGGCATCTTTACTAGCAGCACCAATCTTCGCAAGTTCAGCATCAAGAATTTCTTTACCTGCCTCGACGTTCTTCTCTCGCGCTTGCTTACGGAACCAAGCATTTATCTTGGCACGTGCGCGGCCTGAAGTCACAAAGCCAAGGCTTGGATTCAGCCAATCTCGGGAAGGATTCGGTTCTTTCTGGGTAATGATTTCGACCTGATCGCCCATGTTGAGGTGATAGGTGAACGGCACGATCCGCCCTTCCACTTTGGCACCGATACAACGGTGACCCACTTCAGAGTGGATGTGGTAAGCAAAATCCAGCGGTGTCGCGCCGATTGGCAGGTCAACTACATCACCTTTTGGTGTAAAGGCATAAACGCGATCATCAAACACCTGACTCCGAAGCTCGTCCAGCATTTCGCCGGAATCGGACATCTCCTCTTGCCAAGCCAGCAGTTTACGCAGCCAGGTAATCTTCTCATCGTAGCCACTGCGGCCAGCTGACGAGCCTTCTTTGTATTTCCAGTGGGCCGCGACGCCAAGCTCTGCATCATCGTGCATCTGCTTGGTACGGATTTGGATTTCTACCGTTTTGCCTTCAGGTCCCAATACAACAGTGTGAATCGATTGGTAACCATTTGGTTTCGGGTTCGCAACGTAGTCATCAAACTCTTTCGGTAGATGACGATATTTGGTGTGAACGGCACCCAGCGCGGCATAGCAATCCTGAAGCTGATCAGCAATAATACGCACAGCTCGCACGTCAAAAAGCTCATCAAAATCCAAGCCTTTTTTCTGCATCTTACGCCAGATGCTGTAGATATGTTTTGGTCGACCATAGACCTGCGCGTTGATGTTGTAATTTTCCATCGCGCTTTGCAGATCGGACACAAAGGTGTCGATGTACTGCTCACGGTCAATACGGCGCTCTGCCAGTTGTTTGGCAATTTGTTTGTAGGTCAGCGAGTGCTGATAACGGAACGCGTAATCCTCGATTTCCCACTTGAGCTGGCCGATACCTAATCGGTTAGCAAGCGGGGCGTAGATATTTGCACACTCTTTCGCTACAGCCTGACGTACTTCGTCAGACTCGTTTTTTACTTCACGCAGGTAAGTAATGCGCTCAGCCAGTTTGATGACCACACAACGGAAGTCATCGACCATGGAGAGCAACATACGACGCACGTTATCTACCTGTGAAGCGGTAGCTTCTTCATTATTGGCGTTCAGATGGCGAATTGCTGCCATTTCCTGAACACCCTCCACCAGCTTGGCGATGTTGTTTCCGTAATGCTCTTTGAGTAATTCATTGCTCAACACACCATCTTCCACCATTGGGAACAGCAGTGCGGCTAGCAATGTTTCCTTGTCCATGCTGAGAGTAACAAGGATTTCAATCATCTCCCGCCCACACCAAAGCGGCTGAGCGAGAGTCTGCTCATCGCCCAGCGTCTGGCAGTGATGATAGGCTTTGGTTAAAGCCTTAGATGCGGCAGCCTCCTGGGCAAGACCCTCTACCCAGCGTTCAAGCACAAATTCTTTATTGTCGTTTAAGTGCGCGCCACGAATTGCGACCATTTCACTATCCTGTTTTTCTTATCCGTAGACGGGCAACCATCATGCAGCCCGGCGCGGGCGACTCAATCTTTGACAAACAACGCCATCGACTCCAAGTGCCCTGTGTGTGGGAACATGTCCAACATGCCCAACCTAACCAATTGATACCCGTTTTCCAAAAGCACCTGGCTGTCACGTGCCAAGGTTGTCGGGTTGCAGGAAACATACACTACCTGCTGAGCTCCAGATTGTGCCACATAAGGCATTACCCCTAAAGCACCAGCACGCGCAGGATCGAGCAAAATTTTGTTGTAGCTTTCACGTCCCCAGACAGTTTCAGCCACATCCAGTTCCAAGTTGGCATGATAGAAACGCGCATTGCTTTGTTGATTACGCATCGCATTATCTGACGCGCGCATTACCATCTCTTCCACGCCTTCAATACCGACGACGGTTTTTACCTTCGCAGCAAGCGGTAAACTGAAATTGCCCAGACCACAGAAAAGATCCAACACCGCATCCTCTTCTGTTAATGACAGCCAATCCAGCGCCTGCACAATCATCTTTTCATTGATATCCGCATTGACCTGAATAAAGTCTTGCGGCTCAAAGGCAAGCGTCAGATAGCCAAGTGCGTAATTTGGCTGCTCACCGAGAACTCGCTTCACTGCCTCATCGGCTTGCTGCAAGTAATAAATCAAACCGTGTTGTTCTGCGAAGCCTTTTAGCGTTGCCTGATCGTCTTCATGCAACGGTTTAATAGCACGAACCAAAAGCACGCGACCTTGATTGGAAGCCACCAGCTCAATATGGCCAATGATACGACGTCCACGAAGACCATCCAGCAAGGTATAAACATCTGGCAATAGCGTATTCAACCGCGCATCAAGCACCGGACAATCTGTGACGGTCACAATGTCATTGGCGCTGCGTTGACGGAATCCCATTTCAAGAGCGCCACTTTTACTCACTTTGACGCTAAGACGTGCACGGCGGCGGTAACCCTTCTCTTTAGACACCACTGCCGCATCTTGGGCGAGATCCACTGATGCAAACTTCTTCATCAACTGGGACAGCGTTTCCTGTTTGACTGCAATCTGGGCATCATGGCCCAAGTGCTGGAGGTTACAGCCGCCACAGGTACCGTAATGCTGGCAAAATGGTTTGATGCGCTCGGCACTCGGCTTGGTGACTTTGATAAGACGGGCACGGGCAAACTGACGTTTATCTTCCGTAAGCTGCAGCAATACCTCTTCACCCGGTAAAGCGCCAGCAACAAACACCGGCTTTTTGCCGTCAAACGCCACGCCATCCCCCTGATGGTCGAGACGGGCGATAGTCATCGCCTTGTGCTTGGTATCAAGAGTCTTTTTCTTCTGTGGCTTAAAAAAACGTGCCATGAAATATGTTCCAGCTTTTGCAACCAACCGCACTAACAGTCTGTGCATAGATTCGAATATTGGCGACCAGTCAGTTGTGATAACCTGCTGAATTCTCGCCATCAGCTTTGGTGTAGACTTACTGCGTGAGGTTATAATTCACGGTATGTCTGAAAAATGACGGCAATTCTCCCACAGAATAGACAGCATGACCAAATACGGACTTCGCGCCAGAGTAATCACCCTAACCCTTGCCCCGACGCTTATCATCGGCATATTGCTGAGCGCTTATTTCATCAAAAACCGCTATCAGGAGCTGGAGCAACAGCTTGCAGTAGCTGGACAGGCGATTATCGAACCCTTGGCCATTGCCAGTGAAATTGGCCTTGCCAATGAAAGCCGGGAAAATGTGCGGCGCCTGATTGGATACACGCACCGCCAGCACAGCGAATACATCCGAAGTATTGCGGTATTTTCCAGCCAAAATGATCTATTTGTGACTTCTAATTATCATCGCAATCTTGATTTATTGGCAGTACCTCGTGGGCAACCATTGCCTGAGCGCCTGGAAGTCATCCACCTCAAAGATGCACTCTTACTCCGTGCACCAATCCGTGCGATTGCCAGTTTTAACAATCCACTGGTACAAGAGCAGCCAATCGGCTACATCACCATGGAGATGGATCTTTCTACGGTGAAACTCAAGCAATATCAGGAGTTCATCTCTGCCGGTGTAGTGTTGATTCTTGGTCTGATCCTTTCTTGCTTCTTCGCCTATCGGCTTTTGCAAGATGTCGAAATGCCCATCAACCAGATGATAAGCATGATCGACAGAATCCGTCGTGGGCATCTCGATGTTCGGATTGAGGGCAAATTATTGGGAGAGTTAGACACCCTGAAAAACGGTATTAACGCGATGGCCATTTCGCTGTCGGAATATCACCTTGAGATGCAACAAAGTATCGACCAGGCGACCTCAGATTTACGTGAGACCTTAGAACAGCTCGAAATACAAAACGTTGAACTCGACATCGCCAAGAAAAATGCACAGGAAGCTGCGAGAGTGAAATCGGAGTTCCTTGCTAACATGTCGCACGAGCTCAGAACACCGTTGAATGGCGTGATTGGCTTTACCCGACAGATGCTGAAAACCCAGCTTTCAAGCAGCCAACAGGATTATCTGCAGACGATCGAAAAGTCAGCCAACAACCTGCTGACCATCATCAACGACATTCTGGATTTCTCTAAACTGGAAGCAGGCAAACTGCTTCTGGAAAATATTCCGTTTGATTTTGAAGACTCGCTGGAAGAAGTCATGCGCCTGCTTGCCCCAATGGCACATGAGAAAGGCCTTGAGCTAAACCTTCGTATCGACCCCCGCATCCCGGCAGGTGTGATTGGTGACCCTCTGCGCATCCAGCAGGTGCTCACGAATCTGATTGGTAATGCTACCAAGTTTACCGAGCGCGGACACATCAGCGTCAGCGTAGAACTCAAACAACAACGCGATGAACGTCTGGAGCTTCAGTTTATTATCCGAGATACCGGTATTGGTATTTCTGAGCGCCAGCAGTCACAACTATTCCAGGCCTTTCGTCAGGCAGATGCCAGTATCAGCCGTCGCTATGGCGGTACGGGCCTAGGCTTGGTGATCACCCAGAAACTGGTGCAGCAGATGGGCGGTGATATTGGCTTCTCCAGTCGCCTCCATCAAGGCTCAACGTTCTGGTTCACCATGTCGCTAATTAAAACAGACCTGCCACTGGTTCACCCTATCGATACTGAAGCACTGCAAGGTCAGACTATGATGTTGATTGAGCCTGACCAAGAAAGCCGCCTGCTTATTCGGGAACGTTTGGAACATTTTGACATTACATTGAGCGATTATGCCCAGTTGCCGGAAACCGCTGAGCGGGTTTCCTCCGCGCTGATTTGTGTTGATGCCATCGACGTGCCTGAAAGCGACGAGTTAATAGCACTGGCAAAACGCGCAGAGGCGTTCAGTGACAAAGTTATTTTCTGTCTGCCAACCACAGAACTTGCTCTGTCAGAAGCGCTACTGGCCTCCGGTGTGGCAGCCTGCCTAGCTAAGCCATTGTCGGTGAGAAAACTTATTGAACAATTGCAGGGTGAGCAGCAATCCCTTACTTTGCTGCCACCAGCGGTTGAAGTTCATACCGATAAAGCGCCGCTAACGGTAATGGCCGTTGATGACAACCCGGCCAACCTCAAACTGATTAATGCGCTTTTAAAAGAGCGCGTGACCAATGTGTTTACCGCTTCAGATGGTAAAGCAGCACTCACCTGTGCGCAGAAACAACGTTTCGACCTTATCCTGATGGATATCCAAATGCCGGAAATGGACGGTGTAACGGCTTGTCAGGAAATCCGAAAAACGCCGCTGAACCAGCATACGCCAGTCGTTGCCGTGACTGCCCATGCCATGATGGGCGAGCGAGAGCGCTTACTTAATGAAGGGATGGATGACTACCTGACTAAACCGATTGAGGAGCATATTCTCGAGCAAGTGCTGCACCACTGGACCCATCCACACAGTGGCGAGACTCAGCCAAACTCGCCACTTATCACGCCAAACAAGCTGGGAGAAGCGCTCAGCATTGACTGGTCATTGGCAATGAAGCAAGCCGCAGGCAAAGAGGATTTAGCAAGGGATATGCTGCAGATGCTGGTTCGCTCTTTTGATGAAGTCGAAGAGAAAGTACACCTAGCACTAAAAAACAGCAAAGCGGATTTAAGTGCTGTCATCCATAAGCTACACGGTAGCTGCGCCTATAGCGGTGTACCAAGGCTCAAAAATCTTTGCCATGAATTGGAAACCCAACTTAAGAAAGGTGCGACAGTCGAAGATATCGAACCAGAGTTATTTGAGCTCTTGGATGAGATTCAGAATATCAGGGAGCAGTCTCCCCATTATCTCGATGCGACTGTCTGACAGAGACGAAAAAGGCGGGACGAGACGCCTTTTCTTTACTTATTGATCCATTTATCAATTGCCTTATGTTTCGGCACAGATTTTCGCTAAGGTATCGAGTCTTCTCACTGGCTCATCCACATAAGGGTTGTCTGTATCCCACGCATAACCCGCCAGAATTGAACACACCATGCCTTTGATTTTCGGGTCTGGGTTTGGATAGAAAATCACATCCTGCAATGTGCCCTTATACCAACCTTCTACGTAGCAGCGGAAAGTGTCGACACCGCGTAAAAGTGGTTTCTCATACTCGTTCAGCCAATCCACTTTTTCGCCTGATAGTTGGCGGCTCAGCGAGTTGACTGCAAGCTCAGCTGATTTCATCGCAATCGTCACACCAGAAGAAAATACCGGGTCAAGAAACTCACCGGCATTGCCGAGCAGCGCAAACTTGTCTGTAGCCAACGTACTGACATTCGCAGAATAGCCCCCGATCATACCGGGTTGGTTTGGATACTCCGCATTCATCAGTAATTTCGCCAGCCAAGGCTCTTCACTCGCCAGTTGTTTGATCGCTGCAATATGGTCATCAGCGTAATTCGCAAAGAAATCCGGCTCACCCACAATGCCGAAAGAACAGGTGCCGTTGCTGAATGGGATCAGCCAATACCAGACATCATGATTATCCGGATGCACAGAGATCAGGATCTTGTCCCTGTCATATTCAGCAGCATCGATGTTATCGACGATGTGGGTAAAAATTGCCTGTCGTGGTGGCAAGCAGGATGGGCTTTCGAGATCAAGCAACCTTGGCAATACACGGCCAAAACCGCTGGCATCGAGAATGAAGTCCGCCTGAAGTTGGTAATGTTTACCCTGTTCATCTTTTACGTGAAGAACGGGCTTGTCCGCATTCACATCCACAGCTTCAATCTCATGCTGATAGCGAATAGTCACGCCCTGCCTTTCTGCGTCATCAGCCAGTACCTTGTCGAAGACAGCACGTTGAACCTGATAAGTTGTACCTACGCCCGCTGAGAACTTGTCGGTGAAGTCGAAGCTGATGTAGCGCCCTTCGCGGTTGAATGCCGCACCGTTTTTAAACTGAAATCCAGCCGCGTTGACAGCTTCCAGCATGCCAGCTGCACGGATTGATTCCATGCAGGCAGGCAACAGACTTTCACCAATTGAGAATCGTGGGAACGTCGCTTTCTCAAGCACCAGTACGTCGATGCCTTTCTGGTTCAGCAGTGCAGCCGCGATTGCCCCGGAAGGGCCTGCGCCGATAATCGCAACCTGGGTGGTTTCCAATCTCAAAAATGGGCTCCTTTCAACTATTCAAAACGGTAATGACATTCGTCGTTAAAGACGGGCTTTCAATGTTAACAGGGTATGTCCCAAGCCGATATTATCAATGCGCTCTGCAACCTCGAAACCTGCTTCTTCGACAATCTGCAGAAACTCTCCGCAGCGGTAGAAGCGGCTATTACCGTTTGCCAGGCATGTAAAGTACAGCGAAGTAGCATTTAGGCTATACGCGGCTGCTTCATATTTCTGCGCATCCCAGAAAAGCTCAAGGATATAAACCGTTGCATCAGTAGACATGGTCTGACGCACACGGCGTAAGATACTCAATATTTCCATGGGCGAGAAGCAATCAAGGAACTGACTCATCCACCAAACGTCCGCACCTTCCGGCAGCGATAGTGAATTGTCCAGCGCATTGAAAGCATGCCCTTTAATTCGCCCTTCAAGGCCATTCAATTTGGCCTGCTCTAACGCCATTTCAATCTGCTGCGGCAGGTCGATAATGGTGACTTCCACATCTGCATCGTAATTACAGCATTGCGTTGCCCATTTACCGGTATTGCCACCAATATCGAATAACCTCTTAGGCTTGGAAGCGAAGACTTTTTCAATAAGTAATGGGAATGAGCGGTCGGAATAGAAATGATCAAACTGGAACCAGCTTTCTTTAGCTTTGCCCGGGAGCGTCGAGAGCCCTTCGTAGATTGAGCTCCACTGCCCCAACGCTTTGAGTCCGGCTGGGCTGCCCGTTTCAATGGACTCAGTGAGGTGCGCCATCGCGGCGTAACAAACGTCCGCCATAAAATCCATGTTGGCTCGGGTCATTCCGTCATAAAGCAGAAAATACCCTACATTCGCCAATACATAGTTGGGTGATTGCCAAGTTACGATATGCGCGCTGACTGCCATATCGAGCAATACTTTAACGCCATATTCTGACACCCCAGTTTTTCGCGTAATTTCTGCTGCATCCAACCCCTGGGAACCAGCATCATCCAATGCTGCTAAAACACCAAGATCCCTCAAGCTTCGAGCTGCATGAAAAACAATAGGCGCAAAAGCTAACTTTTGCGCCTCAGTTTTTGCATTCAAAGCGTTATATGGATCCGCTTGAAATGAATTCACTCTTTAACCTACTACTAAAAGCTATTTACTGGGAAGCTGCCATAACCGCCAGTTTTTTGCGGATATCGACATCTAAATTATTGACCCAGCGATTGTAATTACGATGGATTTTACCGTCGCTTTCCATAAGGTTTTCCGACTCCACGTAATTAATGGAGTAACTCTTGTCACTATATGGGATGTCGACAACGGCGCGATGAGAACGTACAAATAATTCACCACGAATTACACCAGGGCTGGTTTCAGTCATAATCCATCCGCGGTCAATACCCGACTCAATAATTGCCTGTTTAACCGAAGCTGCAGGAATATTAAAAGCAACTGGAGCATTCATCACTTCTTTAATCGGTTGAACGCGGTTACAACCCACCAAAGCGAATGCCACTGCCAACAAAACTAGATATTTTTTTAATTTCACGACTGACTCCCTATCAAATTGTTATCCCTTGGTTGCGTGATGTAGCCATTGCGATATGATCGCATTCTGACTTCTTACCAAGTGAAGTATTAAACACTGCTCAAGGCATCAATTCCTTGATCAGCCACATAGCCAAGGATGTTATAGCACCACCGATGAGCAGTATTCAATTTAATATCCAGAGTCTTTTTGCTTTGTCACCCGGTTTGGAAAACCCGGCAGACTGGGCAAAATGGCAACAAAATCAATGTCAGTGGCCTGGCGATGCCGCGGCGCCTGCTTCCAGTGCTATTCCAGCAATGATGCGACGTCGTATGAGCCCACTCAGTAAGATTGTGGTTCAGGTTGCAGCAACACTGTCAGCCAGCGAAGACATCGTCTACTCTGTCTTTTCAAGCCGCCATGGCGAGCTTCAACGGACCGTCCAATTGCTTCAAGAAATCCTGGCTGGTGAGCCAGCATCCCCCACCGCGTTTTCACAATCAGTGCATAACACGGCAGCAGGCTTGTTTACTATCGCAACGAAAAAGCCTATCCCAGCCACATCTCTAGCGGGAGGTGTAGACGGATTCCACTATGCACTGCTAGAAGCGTTTATTTACCTCAACCAACACCCTGATAAAAAAGTATTGGTGGTGGATTTTGATGCGCCACTTCCTGAAATTTACTCCCAATTCGAACCCTACACTAACGCTCCCTATGCCATGGGAATGGTGCTAAAAGCCGGCGACCAAGTTCAGATACAACGAGCAGCGCCCGCGCCAAAACCAAAAGACACAACTTTGCCCCAAGCACTTGAATTCTATCGTCAATGGTTGAATAAAACTTCAAGCTTTGAAATGGAAAGCGCTCGTCAACACTGGGCTTGGCAGGTAGGAGATTTTAAATGTTCGGATTAATCAGCAAATGGTGGCGGATACTGGCAACTGGGTTTTGTTTCAGCCTCTTTGGTTTGGGTGGCCTGTTGCTGACCTTTATTGTTTTCCCTTTGATGACGTTCAGCGCTAGAGACACCAAAGAGAGAGAGCTTCGCGTCCAACGTATCATTAAAAAGACCTTCACCATCTTTTGTTTAACCATGAAATACACTGGTGCAATTAACTACAAAATCACCGGTGGTGACATTCTTCGCAAAGACAGTAACTGTATTATCCTCGCCAACCATCCTAGTTTGATCGACTATGTGTTGATTACTTCTCAGCTCCCGCAATGCGATTGCCTGGTCAAATCCTCCATCTGGCATAACCCGTTTATGAAAGGCACCGTCAAGGCAGCGGGATATATCCCGAACAACAGTCCTGATGATTTGCTCGAGCGCTGCGCCCTACGTCTGGGTGAAGGCAATGTATTGCTCATTTTCCCGGAAGGCACCCGGACCACCCCTGGCATTGAGTCATCACTACAACGTGGTGCGTCGCAAATTGCCGTTCGAACTCAAACAGATATACGACTGGTGCATATTACTGTCATACCAAGCTTTCTCACTAAAGAGAAAAAGTGGTATCAAGTTCCAGACGTTCGCCCCTTTTTTCATGTTGAAGTGAAGGGTAAGATAGCAGCGACTGAATTTATCGATTCAGATATTGCAGAGGCGACGGCGGCACGTCGCCTGAATAGAAGACTCAAGAGGGAACTTTTCCCACACAATAATAAAATTGAACAGCAAACAAACATAGAAGGCTACAGTGGACAAATTACAAAATGATATAAAACAGTTGATCATTGAGGTACTTAATCTCGAAGATCTTACCGTAGAAGATATTGATACCGATGCACCACTTTTTGGGGAAGGGTTAGGTTTAGATTCCATTGACGCACTTGAACTCGGACTCGCTATTAAAAAAGCTTACAACGTTGCTATTGATGCCGATGACAGTAATACCCGTGAGCATTTTGCCTCAGTGGCGAATCTTGCGAATTTCATTTCGGCTAACAAAGCGTAATAGAAAATGACAGAAGTAAATAAAGCAGAAATATTCGAGCAAGTTCGCGACGCTTTGGTGGAATTATTCGAACTGGATCCGGCCGACGTTATTTCTGAAGCCAAACTTTATGAAGAGCTGGATCTCGACAGCATTGATGCAGTAGATCTGGTTGTTCACCTGCAAAATACCACTGGCAAAAAAATTAAACCGGAAGAGTTTAAGTCTGTACGCTCTGTACAAGACGTTGTTGATGCCGTTGCAGACCTGTTAGTAGACTAAAATGCGGATGTTCGGCGCACTGGCAGGCCTTCTCCTGCTCGCTTATCCCTTGGCGGTGTACGCTGGGATTTCGCACGGAGGAGTTGGCCTTATCGCGTTGTTACTTGGCCTCCTGTTTTTGCTTCGGATGACCTCTGGTAAACTTCTGGGAAAAAGCCCTCTGAGACTTGTAGCGACAACGACGGGGGTCATCGGCCTGCTGTTGGTTACCCTCAGCTATGTCTTCAAACAATACGACTGGTTTCTTTATTATCCTGTCGCAGTCAACGCCACCATGTTTGTTGTTTTCGCCGTCAGCCTCTTTCAGCCGATGAGCATCATTGAGCAAGTTGCCCGCCTTCAGGAGCCTGACTTACCGGCTTCTGGCGTAATATATACCCGTAACGTCACCAAAGTCTGGTGCCTGTTTTTTCTGGTGAACGGTGCCATTGCCTGGCAGACATGTCTGATGTCGCTGGAGATTTGGACACTGTATAACGGCTTACTCAGTTATCTTGCTGCTGGCGCTCTCTTTGGTATCGAATTTATTATCAGGAAAAAGGTGCGAGCCTCTTGAATCGTTTTACGCCATTATCATGCCTCTGTCTGTCAGAACGCAATACTGATTTGCCCGTCGCACTGGGTGACGGTGGTCGCAAAAACTGGGGGACATTTACTGATGATGTGGCACTACTCGCCTCAGTATTGAAAGCATCTCCTGCACAAAAGTGGGCGCTGGCTTTTGAAGACAGCTACCTGTTTGCCACTGCATTTTTTGCCTGTGCCCATGCAGGAAAATCTCTGGTTCTGCCGGGAAATTTACAGGCAGGATCTTTGACTGAGCTCTCAATTTATTTCGACGCCATATTGCACGATAGCCGAGTAGCTGCTCCTGCCGGCATCGCCTCTGTATCACTACCTCTGTCAGGCTCGCACAGTACGTCTAATTTAAGGCTTGAAGCATTTGATAATCTAACTCTCACGCTATACACGTCAGGCTCCAGTGGCGTGCCGAAAGCCATTGAAAAGTCACTGTTCCAGATTCAGGAAGAACTCAACCAGCTTGAGACGCAATGGGGAGCGCAACTCGAAGGCACTCACATTCAAAGTACCGTATCGCATCAGCATATTTATGGTTTGTTGTTCCGTCTGCTATGGCCGCTTTCAGCTGGACGTCAGTTCCAACGCCATGATCTGGTTTACCCTGAACAAGTCATTGCCAAGGCTGACGAACAGACAGTATTGATCAGCAGTCCTGCGCTCTTAAAGCGCATGATTGAGCCGACATCCGGCCAATATCGTGCGATATTTTCTTCAGGTGGGCCTCTTCCCATCTCAGCGGCACAAAGTAGCCTTGAGTGCCTCGGCACCTTACCCATCGAGGTGTATGGCAGCACCGAAACCGGCGGGATTGGTTTTCGACAACAATCTACTGAGACCACACTCTGGCAACTGTTCAGTGGCATCTGCGCTCAACTGGATGATGTGGGCTGCCTGCGACTACTCTCTCCTTACATCACACCTGGCCATTGGTATCAAACTGCAGATTTGTGCGAGCTTTATGACAATAACACCTTCCTGCTGAAAGGTCGTGCTGACCGCGTGATAAAGATTGAAGAAAAGCGGGTATCCCTGCCTGAAATTGAACAGCGGCTTTGCCAAAGCGACTGGATAACGGATGCTGCCAGCCTTCTGCACCAGCAGGATGAAAGACAAATCATTGCCGCAGCAGTAGTATTATCTGCAGAAGGTGAAAAGATGCTGGCTAAAATTGGGGCTGGAAAATTTAAACTGATGCTTAGAAAAAGCCTCAGAGAGTGGCTAGAACCGATTGCAATCCCGCGCCAGTGGCGCTTTGTCGATGCCATTCCCCAAAACAGCCAAGGCAAACGTCAACAACAGGCCATCGAAACCTTGTTTAACCGGACGCAATAACAAGCGCTGCTAAAACGCTTACAGGAAAAACATGCAACGCAAACCCACATTACTCAGCGCAAAAGCCGAAACCAATAGCGTGATCCTCACACTTCAGATTGATAGTGGTCTGGAAGATTTCAAAGGTCACTTCCCAACGTTTCCGATTCTGCCCGGTGTCACCCAAATAGATTTAGCCATGCGCTACGCCGAAGAGTTTCTGGCGCTTGATGGTCAGTTTGGTGGTATGGAAGTGATTAAGTTTCAGGATCCTATTCTTCCAGAGGCCATTGTGACCCTGACGCTGAACTGGGATCCGGAGAAAAGAAAGCTCTATTTCAGCTATCAATCTAACGACAAAGCCCATTCCTCAGGACGCGTTCTGATCAGCGAGGCGAAATGAGCGACTATTCCCCCTGCTTTCTCATCCCCTGCTATAACCACGGTGCTGCCATTGGCGCTGTGGTCGATGCCCTCAAAGCGTTAGAATTGCCAATCCTCATTGTGGATGACGGCAGCGACGAGCAAACCAAAATGGTACTGGCTGCACTCTCACAGCGGGATGATGTGACACTTCATCGCCTCAAAGAAAACCAGGGCAAAGGTGGTGCTGTAATGGCAGGCCTGAAACAGGCGCAAATACTGGGCTTTACCCATGCGCTTCAAATCGACGCTGACGGACAGCATGACCTCAACGCGGTACCTGTATTAATCGAAGAATCTCGGACACACCCAGATTCCCTAATTTCCGGCAAGCCTATCTACGATGAAACCGTACCCAAGTCCCGTTTGTACGGACGTTATATCACCCACTTCTGGGTGATGCTGGAAACACTGTCAACCACCATCAAAGATTCCATGTGTGGATTCAGAGCCTACCCGCTTGCCCAGACACTCAAAGTGATTGAAGCGTCTTCACCCGGCAAACGAATGGACTTTGATATCGAAATCATGGTGCGCCTTTACTGGGATGGCTGCGATATTCGTTATATCGACACCAAAGTGATCTATCCCGAAGACGGCCTGTCGCACTTCGATGCATTCAAAGACAACGTTCGTATCAGCAAAATGCACAGTCTGCTGTTCTTTTCCATGTTGCCAAAAATCCCCCGATTGCTGGCAATGAAACGAAAGAACAGCCAACACTGGTCCGCCAGAAAAGAACGCGGCACCATTTTAGGCATCAAGTTACTTCTAGCGACTTATAGCCTGTTGGGCAGAAAAGCCTTCAGCCTGATGCTGAAACCTGTGATGTATTACTACTGGCTGACGGGCAAAGCCGCTCGTGAAGCGTCAGAAGACTTCCTGCAGAAGGTCGCCAATTATACGGGTGAAAGGCCTCTTAGCAGCTATGATCACCTTCTTTCATTTGGAGAGACCATGCTGGATAAACTGGCAGCATGGAAAGGGGACTTTGACGTTTCTAACCTCACCATTACTGGTGGCGAACACTTTCGCCAACTGATGGAGAAAAAACGCGGCGCTGTGCTGATTGGCTCCCACCTTGGTAATATCGAGCTATGTCGCGCCCTCAGCCGCCGCCACGCCAATGTAAAAATAAATGCCCTAGTGTTCACCGAGCACGCAGAGCATTTCAATTCGGTGATGGATGAAGTGAATGCAGACGCATCGGTTAATCTGATTTCATTATCAAACCTTGGCCCTGAAACCGCCATTATGCTCCAGCAAAAAATCGATAATGGCGAGTGGGTGGTCATTGTTGGTGACAGAACCTCAGTCACTCGTGAAGGGCGCATTATCATGGCAGATTTTCTCGGTGAGCCTGCACCTTTCCCGCAAGGGCCTTTCGTACTGGCATCGGTACTGAAAGCCCCCGTTCTTCTGTTGTTTGGCCTTCGTGATGAGCAAAGCCAAACACCGCACTTCAATGTGCACTTTGAACCGTTTTACGACCCAATTCGACTGCCCCGCGGAAAGCGTGAAGAAGCGCTTCAGGAAATAGTCGAACAATACGCAAAACGCCTAGAGCACTACACCCTCAAAGCCCCTTTGCAGTGGTATAACTTTTTTAAATTCTGGCAGTTAACGAGCAGCAACAATGACAAGTCACACGGATAACACCATCATTTTTGGGGAAGCGCCCCTCACCATTGAATCTGTTGTCGCGATTGCCAATGGCAGCCGCGCAACATTGAACCCTTCCGAGGAATTTACAGCGCGGATCGACCGCGGATCACGATTCCTTGAACGCCTGCTGAAAGAAGAAGGCGTGATTTATGGCGTGACCACAGGCTATGGCGACTCTTGTACCGTAGCCATCCCACCTGTGCTCGTTAATGAACTACCGCTGCACCTGACCCGTTTTCATGGTTGTGGTTTGGGCGACAACCTCGATCACGTACAAAGCCGTGCGGTTTTGGCAACCCGCCTCAACTCACTGACACAAGGCGTATCCGGCGTAACCATGGAACTGCTTAATCAGTTGGTCACCTTGATCAATCACGACATTTCCCCGCGAATTCCACAGGAAGGATCCGTCGGCGCCAGTGGTGATTTGACGCCATTGTCCTACGTTGCTGCCGCCCTGATTGGTGAGCGTGAAGTTATTTACAAAGGCGAACTTCGGCCAACAGCAGACGTCTTTGCTCAACTGGGTATCGAACCTATCACGCTGAAACCTAAAGAAGGTTTGGCGCTGATGAACGGCACGTCCGTGATGACAGCGCTAGCCTGTCTTGCTTATAAACGTGCAGAATATCTGGCACAACTTTCTACCCGTATCACTGCCATGGTCTCGCTGGCAATGCATGGCAACGACTTCCATTTTGATGAAGCCTTGTTTGCCGTAAAACCTCACCCAGGCCAGCAGCAGATTGCCAAATGGCTGCGTGACGATTTGCAGGCAGATAAACCGCCTCGCAACAGCGACCGACTTCAGGATCGCTATTCGCTGCGCTGCGCCCCTCACGTCATTGGCGTGCTGCAAGACACCCTGCCTTGGGCGCGCCAGATGATTGAAAACGAACTCAACAGCGCCAATGACAACCCAATTATCGATGGTGACAACGAGCGCGTATTGCATGGAGGCCACTTCTACGGCGGCCACATCGCCATGGTGATGGACTCGCTAAAAACCGCCATTGCCAACATTGCTGACCTACTTGACCGCCAGATGGCACAGCTGATGGATTATAAGTTCAACAACGGCCTGCCATTTAACCTCACCGGCGCAGAAGGCGATCGCAGACCTATCAACCACGGTTTCAAAGCGGTACAAATCGGTATCTCTGCTTGGACGGCAGAAGCCCTGAAACATACCATGCCTGCGAGTGTCTTTTCCCGCTCAACAGAATGTCACAACCAGGACAAGGTCAGCATGGGTACCATCGCATCCCGTGATTGTCTGCGGGTATTACAGTTGACAGAGCAAGTCACTGCAGCCAGCCTTTTGGCTGCTACGCAAGCACTGGAAATTCGCCGCAAGTATGGAGAGCTGGATTTGAATCATTTCAGCCCAGCGCTTCGCACCATGACAAAACATGTACTGGATAAATTTGAGATGGTGATTGAAGACCGTCCGCTTGAGCAGGATCTTCGCCGCTTCGTCGATAGCATTCAGCAGCAAGCTTGGGAGCTTTATTAATGACTAAGCGCACGCTTAACGCCGAAGTGGTTCTTATTACGTCCTTTCAGGATGCCGACCCGATGGGCGTTATCTATCACGGCAATTACTTCCGCTACTTTGAAGAAGCCCGCCGCGTGATGATGGAAAAGATTGATTACGGCTACCTTGCTATGAATGCCTCAGGATACATGTGGCCGATCATCGATACTGCCGTGCGCTACGTAAAACCAGTCCAGTTCAATCAGGAAATCCGTATCACCGCGACATTGACCGAGTACGAAAACCGCCTGCGTACTGATTACGTGATTTATGACGCGGAGAGTGGCAAACGCTTGACCAAAGGGCATACCACTCAGGTGGCCGTTTCCATCGACGAGAAAGAAATGTGTTTTGTTTCGCCTAAAGCCCTGACAGACCGATTGGAGGCATACTTCAATGCTGCGTAAGCTTGGCACTGCACTTTTGACCGTCAGCCTGATGATATCCAGCCCTCTGACTTGGGCATTCGCACTTTCTGATCTGCAAAACACGCTGGAAAAGTCAGCCGTGATAAGCGGTGACTTCGAGCAAACCAAAGATATTGCGATGCTTAGCAAGCCTTTGGTATCAAACGGCAACTTCGTCTTGAGTGACAAAGAGGGTCTGCTTTGGCTTCAGACCACGCCGTTTCCCGTCGCCCTGATTTTGTCTGATCAAACACTTCGCCAGAAAATGCCGGGGCAACCGGAGCAGGTCATCTACGCCAAAGATAACCCGATGGCGTTTTATTTCAGCGACCTTTTCCTTACTCTCTTCCATGCGGATGCAGATGTGCTGACCCAACAATTTAGCTATGAGCTGGATGGCAGCCCTGAGGCGTGGACACTCGTGCTGACTCCAACCGATGCGCCACTGACAAAGGTCTTCAGTCGAATCACTTTATCAGGCAGTCACAACATTGACGCACTGACGATGGAGGAGCTCCGTGGTGACAAAACCACGGTGACTTTCAGCGATATCCGACACGCATCAGCGCTGACTGACGAGGAGCGCCGTGCGTTCAACGACTAAAGCCATACTATGGCTGATTGCCCTGTCTCTTCTCGCAGCCACTGCAATACTGCGCCACCCAAGCGGCGCTGCGATGCTCGACACCAACATCCTTAACCTGCTTCCTGAAAACAAGCAAGATCCCCTGGCTCAGAAAGCCTTTAATGAGGTGGCTGGCAGTATGGAAGATCAGGTGCTGTTCCTTATCTCCGCTGACACTCAAGACCAGACCATAAAAGCTGCCCGCGCTTTTGAAACAGATCTTCAAACGCTGCCACTTTTCAGCAAAATAAATGGCAAATTGTCTGATGAAGAGCAATCAGCCTGGGTCAGCACCTATGCACCTTACCGATACCAACTGCTGACGCAGGAACAACGCCAGATACTCAAGCACGCGCCTGCTACCCAGACCGCCAAGGTCATCCAACAGGTTTACAACCCTTTTTCCGGGGTGACTGGCGCTGAACTTTCTGGCGATCCCTTTTTGCTGTTCCGTGATTACCTGCAAACGATGAACAAGCAAAACCAGCGTTTTTCCATCACAGAAGGTTATCTGACCACAGAGCAGGATGGCACATTTTATGTTCTGATCCGCGGCACGCTTTCCGGCTCAGCCTACTCCATGCAAACCCAACAACAGCTGACAGAGATCGCACAATTAGAGGAAGCCACTGCCGCGAAGTTTGATGCTCAAATCTTCCATACTGGCGTGGTGTTTTATGCGGCCTTCGGAACCGACAGTGCCAAGTCTGAAATCAGCACCATTGGCGTTGGCTCAATGCTCGGCATCCTGCTTTTGGTACTTTGGATCTACCGTAGCCTTTTACCTGTTAGTCTGACCTTACTGTCGATCGGTACTGGCGTCGTGACAGCTTTTTCGGTCTGTCTTTTGGTGTTTGGACAAATTCACCTGTTCAGCCTTGTCATTGGCGCCAGCCTAATTGGCGTATCGATAGACTATGCCTTCCACTACCTGACCGACCGCCTCGCATCTGGTGCATCTTGGCGTTCAGAAGAGGGATTAAAACGCGTTTTCGTTCCCATCACCTTTGGCCTGATTTCCACCCTGATTGCTTACCTCAGTATGTTAGCTGCCCCTTTCCCGGGGTTGCAGCAACTTGCACTGTTTTCGGCCTCAGGCCTGTTTGGCGCTTACCTGAGTGTAATATTCTGGTATCCGCTGTTGACGAAACGTCCAGCCAGATACCAGACACTGCCTCTCGCAAATTCAAGTAAGGGCTACCTGATGCTATGGCAACGCCCACTGGTGAGAATAGCCATGCCTGTTGCTGCCTTGCTGGTCGCTCTAATTGGCTTTTTTAACGCAGACTACGATGACAACATCCGCCAATTACAATCCCTGCCACCGTCATTGCAGGAGCAGGAATCGGTCATCAGGTCAGTGACTGGCCTCAGCAGTTCCCAGCCGATGCTGCTGGTCAAAGGAAGCAGCGAACAGCAAGTGCTGGAGAATGCTTACGCTCTCACTCCGGCACTTGAAAAGCTTCAAAGTGAAAACGCCCTTTCCGGTTATCAAAACCCCGCCGATATGGTGCCACCAGCACCGGTACAACGAGAAAACTTAGACCTCGTTCAATCACTTTATCAGTCAGAAGGTGAAAAACTCGCTGCACAAATTGGCTTGGCGACAGCGCCGAAAATCCCGAGCGATATTGATATTCTAACACCCTCGAAGATGCTTAACGCTCCGAGCGATGAGTTGTTCTCATCGCTTTGGTTACGACCTGATGAAGGACAGTATGCCGCCATTGTGATACTACAAAATGCGACTGACATGAGTACTATCAGACAAGCAATAGCACCTTTTCCAGAGGTGAGTGTGCTGAACAAAGCCGAGGAAGTTTCCACCCTGTTTGGTCAGTACCGACTGCGTATTTCCATTTTGATGGGCATCGCTTGTCTGGGCATTTTGGGCTTACTCTGCACACGATTTGGTGTTCGCCGTGCCGTTCGCATTCTTACCCCGCCACTGCTCGCTGCTGGTGTAGCCTTGACCGCAGGCGCCATCAGCCCAGTTCCTATGAATTTATTCAACCTGCTGGCACTGTTTCTCGTGCTGGGAATTGGTATCGACTACACCCTGTTTTTCGCCGAGCACAAAGACAGCTATCGCGCCTTGGTCGCCAATACCCTTGCCGCCCTGACGACCATACTCTCTTTCGGCTTGCTGTCTCTCAGCCAAACCGAAGCTATTCACAGTTTCGGCGTTACTGTATTGGTCGGTATCGGTGTCGCCTGGCTGCTCGCGCCATTGGCCATCCAACAGCCAGAAAAGGAGCTTCATCAATGATTCGCGTTGTACTCTGTTTGGGTTTTTATCTGCTGCTTTCTGCTTGTACGGCAGTGCCTGATAGCAATCACGTTGAAATCGCACCCGATAAATTTGTCAGCTTACCCGCTCCTTCAGATTTTCAAGGTACCGTCAGTGTGAATCAGCTTATTACCGCGAAGTGGAGTGACACTACTCAGGTGCTTCCTGTACATCTCGAGATCACCGGATCAGACGTCGTTTTAGTGGGATTCTCCAGTTGGGGAACCCGTTTATTGACGATCAATTACGATGGACACACTCTGGAAAAAGAAAACCTCACGGGTCTGGGTGTCGTGATGCCTGATGGAAAACAAGTGCTCATGAACCTGATGCTGACTTTATGGCCGACCTCTTCGTGGCAAACGCATCTTTCACAGATTGGATGGCAACTGGTTGATGATGCTGCAACCCGAACCCTGATCGATGAGAACGGCGAAACTGTGGTAAAAATACAGTATGATGAGCCCAAGGTTGCAGGAGGTATTCCTGCCGATATCAAGTTTGAGCAAGTGCGTCAGCACTACCAAATTCAGATTCAAACCCTCGAATAACGGAAGAGCAGATCGCAATGACCGACGCAGATACACAGACAACTCCGGTTTATATCCTTGCTTGCGGGTCGCATTCCGCAATGGGTATGCGCTCTGAAGATATCCACCGAAGTCTGCAAAGCGGCAAGAGTGACGGCATCCAAGCCGAGCGCTTTACCCTCAATGATGGCAAAGACGTGATTGTTGGGCGTGTAATGGAAGACCTCCCAGAGATCCCGGCACAATTCCAACACCAACAAACACGAAATAACCGCTTGGCCCTGTCCGCGATCCTCCAAATTCAAGGGGCAGTTGAAACCGCTATTGAAAAGTACGGTGAAGATCGCGTTGCCGTCATCGTCGGCTCCAGCACATCAGGAATTTCCAATGGTGAAGTTGCCCTTAGCGAGCAATTACAAACCGGTGCGCTACCTGAGAACTATCACTATTGTCAGCAAGAGCTGAGCAATCTTTCTGATTTTATCAGCAACTACTTTGGCCTCTCGGGTCCAAGCTATGTGGTGTCCACCGCCTGCTCATCGAGTGGGAAAGTGTTCCTTTCTGCTAAAAGACTGCTGCAATCAGGCATGGCTGACGCTGTAATTGTAGGTGGCGCAGACACCCTTTGCCGTTTAACACTGAACGGATTTCATGGCTTGGAATCTGTCTCTTCCGGTTTATGTCGCCCATTTGAAGAAGGACGCGACGGCATCAATATCGGTGAAGCCGCCGCGTTTATGCTGCTCTCACTTGAGCGGCCTGAAGAGGCCGAGCCTATTGCTCTGCTTGGCGCTGGTGACAGCTCAGATGCACACCACATCTCCGCCCCAGATCCAGAGGGTCGTGGCGCAGAAGAAGCCATGTTAAAAGCGCTGACGGAGGCAGGGCTTTCCCCAGACAAGATTGGTTACGTCAATGCACATGGTACCGCCACGCCTCTCAACGATGCGATGGAATCCAAAGCCATCAGCCGTGTCTTGGGTAATGATGTTCCTGTGAGCTCGACCAAGCCCCTGACAGGTCACACGCTTGGTGCAGCCAGTGCGATAGAGGCTGCCATATGCTGGCAAATTCTTCGCCACAACCTCACGCTCCCCGTCCCCGCAGAACAAGTAGGTCGCGACCCCGATATTGCGCCGATTCGTCTAGTGTCTGCAGGCGAAAGACTGGAAAAACACGCTATTTTGAGCAACTCGTTTGCCTTTGGCGGAAACAACGTATCGCTAATTTTTGGAAAACTATGAGTTCGCAACCAAAACTCCACGAACTGCTGCCTCACAAGGCACCCATGATCCTCCTCGATACACTGATTGATGTGGGTGATTTACACGTTCATTGTCAGGCGACTTCAAGTGAAAGCAGCTTGTTTTTCGATAAAAGCATCAATGGAATTCCTGGTTGGGTAGGCATTGAGCTAATGGCTCAATCTGTAGCTGCTTGGTCGGGTTATCAGGCAAGCAAAGAAAACAAAGCGCCACCTATCGGTTTTTTGTTGGGCAGCCGCCGCTACAAATGCGACGCCCCGAGCTTTCCCCGCGGAACATTGTTGGATGTTCGTGCCAACCGTGTGATGGAAAGTAATGGTATGGCCGTGTTTGCCTGCACCATTGAACAGGGAGGCAAAGAAATTGCGTCGGCCCAGCTCAACGCTTATGTGCCTTCAGAAGAAAAGTTACAGCAAATGTTAAAAGGAACGCCCCAATGAGTCGTGATGTATTGGTTACCGGCGCAAGCAAAGGCATCGGCCGTGCTATCGCCATTCAACTTGCCAAAGACGGTTTCAATATCGTGATCCACTATGGTCGCGACAAAGCGGGCGCTGAAAAGACGCTGGCAGACATCACCACACTGGGTGGTTCAGGCCGCCTTATCTCTTTTGATATCGCCAACCGCGAGCAATGCCGTCTTGAACTTGAAGCGGATATGGCAACTCATGGCGGATACTATGGCGTTGTAAACAATGCAGGTGTAACAGCAGACACTGCCTTCCCTGCAATGTCTGAAGGCGAATGGGATGGCGTGGTTCATACCAACCTTGATGGTTTCTACAACGTACTGCATCCTTGTGTGATGCCAATGATCCAGTGCCGCCGCGGCGGACGCATCGTGACCATGGCATCGGTTTCAGGCCTGATGGGTAATCGCGGTCAAACCAATTACAGCGCAGCTAAAGCTGGCATTATTGGTGCCACCAAGGCACTGGCTCTGGAACTTGCAAAACGCAAGATCACGGTAAACTGTGTGGCTCCAGGACTTATCGACACTGGTATGGTGGACGAGCATGTGAAAGAACATGCCCTTCCTCAGGTGCCTATGCGCCGTATGGGCAAACCAGAAGAAGTGGCTGGTCTGGTCAGCTATCTGATGTCAGAGTCCGCCAGCTACGTCACCCGACAGGTGATTTCAGTCAATGGAGGACTGATATGAATCGCAGAGTTGTTATCACTGGCATGTCCGGTGTTACTGCATTCGGTAACGACTGGCAAAGTGTCCAGCCAAAGCTTGCAGCGATGAAAAATGCCGTTCGCTACATGCCTGACTACGAACAATATGATGGCCTGAACACCAAACTGGCCGCGCCAGTGGAAGGATTCAGTGTGCCAAAGCACTATCCGCGTAAGAAAGTGCGTGGCATGGGACGTGTTTCCCAGCTTTCTACAGTTGCAACAGAAAGTGCCCTTGAGCAAAGTGGCCTAATTGGCAACGAGGTGCTAACTAATGGCCAGACAGGTATTGCCTATGGCTCTTCCACAGGTAGTACTCCTGCGATTGGTGCGTTTGGTGTGATGCTGAATGAAAAGAGTACCCGCGCCATTACCGCAACGAGCTATGTACAAATGATGCCACACACAACCGCAGTGAATGTCGGTCTGTTCTTTGGCCTGAAAGGTCGAGTGATCCCGACCAGCAGCGCCTGCACATCAGGCAGTCAGGCGATTGGTTACGCCTATGAAGCGATCAAGCACGGCTACCAGACCGTGATGGTAGCTGGCGGTGCGGAAGAGCTTTGCCCAACCGAATCTGCCGTTTTCGACACTCTGTTTGCCACCAGCCTGAAAAACGATACGCCTGCAAAGACTCCAAGTCCCTATGACACCAATCGTGATGGCTTAGTGATTGGCGAAGGTTCAGGAACACTGGTGCTGGAAGAATACGAGCACGCCGTTGACCGTGGTGCGAACATCATTGCAGAAATTGTCGGGTTTGCCAGCAACTGCGATGCCACACATGTCACTCAACCAACTATGGAAACGATGCAGATTTGTATGGAGATGGCGCTGCGTAATGCCAATCTGGTCCCAGAAAAAATCGGCTATGTTTCCGCCCACGGTACGGCAACCGAAAAAGGGGATATCGCTGAGAGCAACGCTACTGCGAATATCTTCGGTAACCAGACACCCATCAGCTCACTGAAAAGCTACTTTGGCCACACGCTGGGTGCTTGTGGAGCGATTGAGGCCTGGCTGAGCCTTGAGATGATGAACAGCGGTTGGTTCAGCCCGACTATCAACCTCGATAATATCGACCCCGCTTGTGGCGAACTGGACTACATCCGCGGCGAAGGGCGCCACATCGACTGTGAATACATCATGAGTAATAACTTTGCGTTTGGTGGTATCAATACATCGATTATCTTTAAGCGTGTCTAACGCGAGATCGACAGCAAAACGCCCGCATCTGCGGGCGTTTTTGTTTGTGTGGTCTGCATTGGCGAAAAAGCTAGTTGGTTTCTAGCAGCACGGTCGCCACGGCGTAGTGTTTCTCATCAGCAATGGTAAGAAAAATATGCTTCACACCTCGCTCATCCGCAAGCTTTCGCGCAACACCGGAGAAACCTACCAATGGCTTTCCAAGCTCATCATTCGTCACTTCAAAGTCATGAAAGGTTATGCCACAGGCAATCCCCGTCCCCAACGCTTTTGAAGCTGCTTCTTTCACTGCAAAACGCTTGGCAAGAAAACGGGCCTGGAAGTTGGAGCTGGAATAAGTTTCCAACTCGTTTTCTGTCAGCACACGTCTAGCAAAGGCATCTCCGGTGCGCACAATGATTTTCTCAAGGCGCTCAATTTCTACAATGTCAGTGCCAAGGCCAACCACTGCCATCAGCGACGTGCTTCCATCATGAGGGCCTTCATGTCAGCCACTGCCTTTGGCAGGCCTTCAAATACTGCACGACCCACAATCGCGTGACCGATGTTCAGCTCATAAATCTCTGGAATTGCGGCAATAGGTTTCACGTTTTGGTAAGTCAGTCCGTGACCTGCGTTCACCTTGATACCCAAATCATTAGCGTAACTCGCACCTGCAGCGATTTTCTTCAACTCCGCCTGCATTTCTTCTTCAGTCGTCGCTTCAGCGTAGTGTCCGGTGTGGAGCTCAATAAACGGTGCACCACAGGCTTTTGCTGCATCGATTTGTGCTCGATCGGCATCAATAAACAACGAGACTTTAATGCCCGCTACGGTCAGGGTTTCGGTTGCAGCTTTGACTTTCTCAAGCTGACCTGCCACATCTAAACCGCCTTCGGTAGTCAGCTCTTCACGTTTTTCAGGGACTAGGCACACGAAGACAGGTTTCACTTCCAATGCAATTTTCACCATCTCGTCAGTCACCGCCATTTCCAGGTTCATGCGGGTTTGGATGGTGTCTTTCAGAATATAAACGTCTCGGTCTTTAATATGGCGGCGGTCTTCACGCAAGTGAACGGTAATACCATCCGCGCCTGCACGCTCCGCAATATCAGCTGCATGCACAGGATCAGGGTATTGGGTACCACGCGCATTGCGAACGGTCGCGACATGGTCAATATTGACGCCCAGATAAATGGTATTCATTGCGTTGATTTCCTTGTTCTTAACATAAAAAGCTCACGGCTTTTGAGCGGTTTGGAGCCAAGATAAGGCTTGAGGGCCAAGCGTGTAAAGCGCTTCGCTGCTTTTAACTGTTCTACCGTTGAGAATTGCCGCGCCGCCAGCGCCATCAGATCGCTTCCGGTAAAGGCGAGATTATTACTTTTCATCAGCGAGGCGACAAAACCTTGCTGCTCACGAAAGATATACGTCATCACTTCATCAACTGGCTCACCGCTGCCTGCACAATGCAGGAAATCGACCCCATAGCCCAGTGAATCCAGCAAAGCGAGTTCGAAGCGTCGGAGCGCAGGCTCAGGGTTGTTCTGCTGAGCAAGCTCAGTCAGCGCATTGACATAATCAAAGAAAAGTTGATGATACGAGGTTTCTGGTTCAACCACCCGGCTTAAGATCTCATTGAGATAAAAGCCCGAAAACAGCGCATTTCCGGATAGCGGGATAGCAAGCCCCATAGCTTCAGCATGACGCAAGGTATGCATCTCGCCGCGGCCAGACCATTTCATTAATAGCGGGGTAAAGGGCTGGAGTGCCCCTTTTAAGGGAGAGCGTTTACCACGGGCGCCTTTTGCCATAAGACTTACGCGCCCGTAATTTTCGCTGAAAACATCCAGAATCAGGCTTGTCTCACTGTAGGGTCGTGAGTGCAGAACAAAGCAGCGCTGCAAGCCTTCCATATCGCTCCTGAATGTCTACACAAATAAAGCTATTAAAGGTCGTCGATATAACCGAGACTGCGCAGTGCGCGCTCGTCATCAGCCCAACCAGATTTCACTTTCACCCAAAGCTCAAGGTAAACCTTGCGCTCGAAAAGCTCTTCCATGTCGAGACGGGCTTCACGGCCAATGGTTTTGATTTTGTCGCCACCCTTGCCAATCACCATACGCTTCTGACCACTACGCTCTACCAGGATTAGGCCGTTGATTTCAAAGCCGTCCGTGTCCGGATTGTAGTCGAAACGCTCGATTTCTACTGTCACTGAGTATGGCAGTTCATCACCGGTAAAACGCATCAGCTTTTCGCGGATGATTTCAGACGCCATAAAACGCTGGGAGCGATCAGTGACGTACTCTTCTGGGAAATACCACTCGCCTTCTGGCAGGTGTTTGCGAACCAGTTTTTCGACGACGTCGATATTAGTCCCGTGTTTCGCTGAAACCGGCACCACGTCGATGAAGTCCATCTTTGCGCTGACTTCCTGAAGGTGCGGGAAGAGCTCGCCCTTTTCTTTCACGTTGTCGACCTTGTTGATCAGCAGTACGGTTGGCAGCTCAGATTTCTTCAGCTTGTTAAGCACCATCTCATCATCCTGCGTCCACTGAGTGCCATCCACGAGGAAAAGTACCAGTTCAACGTCAGTCAGGGAGCTCGACGCCGCACGGTTCATCAAACGGTTGATGGTACGCTTTTCTTCAATGTGCAGTCCAGGTGTATCCACATAAACCGCTTGATAACCATCACGGGTATCAACACCCATAATGCGGTGACGGGTCGTTTGTGGTTTACGCGAGGTAATAGACAGCTTCTGCCCAACCAGACGATTGAGAAGTGTCGATTTGCCCACGTTCGGGCGGCCTACAATGGCGATAAAGCCACAGTGGTGCGTTTCGTGCGTATCAGTCATGAGTCCAGCTTTTGCAATGCCAGTTCCGCAGCCGCTTGCTCAGCCTTGCGACGACTGCTGCCTTTACCTACCACAGGTCGCTCCAGACCTGCTACTTCACATTCCACCGTAAATTGCTGGTTATGCGCTTCGCCTTGTACCTTAGTAACATTATAGGCAGGCAGCGGCTTACGACGCCCTTGCAGGAATTCCTGTAAACGTGTTTTCGGATCTTTCTGGTTCGCACCCGGCTGGATAGTTTCCAGACGTTGTTTATACCAGCTCAATACAATTCCACGTACCGTTTCCAGATCGCTGTCGAGGTAGATAGCACCGATAATCGCCTCAACGGCGTCTGCCAGGATCGAATCGCGGCGGAAACCACCACTTTTCAGCTCACCCGGTCCCAATTGCAATACATCGCCCAGCTCGAACTCGCGGCCCAATTCAGCCAACGTGTTACCACGAACCAAGGTTGCACGCATGCGGCTCATATCACCTTCATCAACGTTCGGGAAACGATGGTAGAGGTCGTCAGCAACAACGAAACTCAAAATAGAATCGCCCAGAAACTCCAAACGCTCATTGTGATTTCCACTGGCGCTTCGGTGTGTCAGGGCGAGACTGAGAAGCGCCGCATCACTAAATTCATAGCCGATGCGACGCTGTAATTTATTTATAGGTGTTGTCATGTCGTTCCAAGTTAATCAATGCCGCCGATGCGATTGAAACGCACCCCGACAGGTACCCAAGACGGTAGGAAGCTATCGCCTTGTTCATCAAATTCAAAACTGATCCAGATACCGACTGCTTTACCTACCAGATTAGCTTCGGGTACAAAGCCCCAGAAGCGGCTGTCTTTACTGTTGTCGCGGTTGTCGCCCATCACGAAGTACTGACCTTCCGGCACTACCCACTCTCCCAGACCTGGCGTTGGATAATATTGACCGGTTTGGTTTGGCATGTATGGATTCACCAGAATCTGATGTGGCTCAACCCCTAACTCTTCCTGCGCCTGAATCAGGTTCGCGCCGCGCTGAACGAATTCACTCTTGTGAACATCGTCCACGGGCACCAATTCACAGGTCGACTCACCTTTTTTCTGGATGCACAGACGTTTGTCTTCGCTGTAACGAACTGTATCACCCGGCATACCAATCACACGCTTGATAAAGTCGATGCTTGGCTGCGGCGGGTATTTGAACACTACGACATCACCGCGCTCTGGTTTCCCGGTTTCCACCAATTGGTGGCGGAATACCGGGTCTTTTAGACCGTAAGCAAACTTCTCCACCAGGATAAAGTCGCCCACCAACAGTGTTGGCATCATAGAACCAGATGGGATCTGGAACGGCTCGTAAATAAACGAACGCAGCACCAGAACAAGGCCAATAACTGGGAACACGGAAGCTGAGGTTTCTACCCAGCTTGGCTGAGGGGCAACTTGTGCAACCTGCTCTTCACTTAACTCACCACCGTCCACATCGAGCGCTTCAGCCGCTTTTTGCTGACGTCGCGGCGCCCATTTGAACTTATCCAGTGCCCAGATAATCCCAGTAAACAGGGTGACAAGCACCAGAATCAGCGAGAAAGTATTAGCCATCGTGTTCCCCTAAACCTTTAATCCCTTTTTATTACTTATCTTTGCCTACGTGCAGAATCGCAAGGAACGCTTCTTGAGGCAGTTCGACGTTACCAATCTGCTTCATGCGTTTTTTACCTTCTTTTTGCTTCTGCAGCAGTTTCTTCTTACGGCTTACGTCACCACCGTAACACTTCGCGGTGACGTTTTTACGAAGCTGCTTCACGGTAGAACGCGCAATAATGTGGTTACCAATTGCTGCCTGAATTGCGATGTCAAACTGCTGACGTGGAATAAATTCTTTCATCTTCTCAACCAGATCACGACCACGGGATTGCGCCTGATCTTTGTGAGTGATGATAGCCAATGCATCCACGTTGTCGCCGTTCAGCAATACGTCAACACGCACCATGTTCGATCCTTCGTAACGCTGGAAGTTGTAATCCAGAGAAGCATAACCGCGTGACGTCGATTTCAGACGGTCAAAGAAGTCCAGAACCACTTCTGCCATTGGAATATCGTAAGTCAGAGCGACCTGATTACCGTGGTAAACCATGTCAACCTGAACGCCACGCTTCTCGACACACAAGGTGATAACGTTACCCAGGTACTCTGAAGGTACTAGGATATTACAACGCGCAATTGGCTCACCCATCACTTCGATATCGTTAACCGCTGGCAACTTCGCAGGGCTATCAACATACAGGGTGTCACCGTTGGTCTTCTTCACTTCGTACACTACGGTTGGTGCCGTGGTGATCAGATCCAGATTGTATTCACGCTCCAGACGCTCCTGGATGATTTCCATGTGCAGCATGCCAAGGAAACCACAACGGAAACCAAAGCCCAGTGCTGCTGAGTTTTCTGGCTCGTAGAACAGTGACGCATCGTTCAGGCTCAGTTTGCCCAGTGCATCACGGAAGTTTTCGTAGTCGTCAGACGAAACAGGGAACAGACCCGCATAAACTTGAGGCTTCACTTTCTTAAAGCCTGGCAATGGTGTTTCAGCACCGTGTTTTGCGTGGGTCAGGGTATCACCCACTGGCGCGCCCAGAATGTCTTTAATACCACAAACAACCCAGCCCACCTCGCCGGTACGCAGACCTTGGGTGTCAGTTTGTTTTGGTGTGAAGATGCCGATGCGATCAACGCCCCACACCTGACCGGTGCTCATGACTTTGATCTTATCACCTTTCTTCAGCTCGCCATTCTTAATACGAACCAGCGACACAACGCCCAGATAGTTATCGAACCATGAGTCGATGATCAGCGCTTGCAGTGGCGCTTCTGGGTCACCTTCAGGTGCCGGAACATTCTTAACGATATCTTCCAGAACCAGATCTACACCCAGACCCGTTTTCGCCGAACAGCGGGTCGCTTCGGTCGCATCGATACCCACGATGTCTTCGATCTCTTCCGCTACGCGGTCAGGATCGGCCGCTGGCAGGTCAATTTTGTTCAGGATTGGAACCACTTCCAGATCCATTTCAATCGCGGTGTAGCAATTCGCCAAAGTCTGAGCTTCTACGCCCTGACCCGCGTCGACCACCAGCAAAGCACCCTCACACGCCGCCAGAGAACGAGAAACTTCGTAAGAGAAGTCAACGTGTCCTGGGGTGTCGATGAAGTTCAGCTGATAGGTTTCCCCATCCTGCGCTGCATAATTCAGCGTCACACTTTGTGCTTTGATGGTGATACCACGTTCGCGTTCAAGATCCATGGAATCCAGAACTTGCGCCGCCATTTCACGGTCAGTTAGGCCGCCACAGACCTGAATAAGACGGTCTGACAGAGTCGACTTACCGTGGTCAATGTGGGCAATAATCGAAAAGTTACGAATGTGCTTCATAAATGGTGTGACTAACTCGTTAGTTAAAATAAGAGGATCTTACGATCAAGTGGCGGGATTCTACCGAAATAAATGGCTAGTCGCTATCTTCTGTTGCGGCATTTATCACCGCCGCCGAGTCTACGGTATTGCCAAGGATGCGTAACAGTTTAGGTGTTGCGCCTGTATCCTGCTCCAGCTTCCGCGAAAAATTGCGTGCTACAAGGAATCCCAGCCCACCCGCAAGCACGGAAGACAGAATAATCACACCCTCTCCTGCTGCTATCAAATCTGCGAGAAACTGCCCGAAAACAGCGCCCGTAATCGCGAATAGCAAAGGCAGAATATAAACCACCAACGCCGATCGCAGTACCGTCTGCTCTTCTAAGCCGATTTCAACCAAGGTTCCCACATTGACTGGTTTTTCTGACGGTACACGGATATCCAGTACTTTGCCCGGCAGCGCATTACTCACAATGCCTGTACCGCAATTGTTCTTGGAAGCACAACTGCCACAACTGGTTTTCTGCTGGCAGCGGACAGTCAGGTAACCCTCGCCACTGCCAGTGACTTCCGCCAACGCCGTGATCATGGCGTTGACGTTCCTTCATGTCTTTGTGGCGCTGCCATACGGACAGACTCAGCCACTTTTTTCGCGGTCGCTGGTGGAATGTCTCCCACCACGGTGATTTCTGCATTGCCGGATACATGACTGTGTAATGTGCGACGGCCTTTTCTCACCAACTGCTCACGCACGGAAAGATCATCGGCTTCTGACATATAAACAGAGAAACTAAACAGGCCATCACTGAACATCTGGCTTTCTACCGGACGTTCAGTGATCATCAAACGGTGACGATTGCTATAAATCGGCGAAAAGCCATCAGGCAAAGAAGTGACTTGCCAGCTAAGGCCAGAGTCGCGTTGTTTTGGCACCTGAACCACTGGTGGCAGTTCAATACCTGACATCTGCTTCATCACATTACCAATCTGCGGGGAGACCACCAGCGACATGGCACGGTATTGCTCAATTGGATCACCGTCGCGATCCAATAGGTCTGCACGGGTCAGCAACTTGGAGTTTTGGTCAATCCAAAGTACGTAGGAATAACGCGCGCCGTCTTTGGGAGACACACGAACAACATCACATGCCAAACCTGCTTCACGGGCTCTTCCCAACGACACGAAATCGTACATGGTCGACAGGTGGTCAATATCGGAATGCATGATCGCAGGCAAGGGCGCCACCATCTGGTTACTCGCAATAGTAAACGGGTCAATACCAGGTTCGAAGTAACTCACTTCGTCACCACGACGAATGACTTCACGTGGGGGACCAGCCAGATAAGCAATGTGACCAAATGACTCACCATCGACTAAAGCGTGGCGATAACGGAGAGGCTCAATACTGTTCTTGCGGACCAGAATATAAGAAAGTTCGTAGTCCAATTGTTCGGTTGCCTGGCCCATCTGATGCAACAATGCCTCGGCGGGGTTCTCTTCCGTCGAGGCATTAGCAAGCAGACTGACCAGTGCACAGGCACCGATCAGGAGATGTTTCATCAATCTAGTTGCTCACTTCTGGTGTTAGCTTCTCGTCTTGTTCAATCATTTCATCAGCATTGAGGCGAAGCTGCAACTCATAGTCCTGAAACATCGCATTGACACGGCGACGTTGCTCCATCAGTTGTGCTTCAGTCGGATTGCCCTGCAACGATTCACGGCTCAGGCTTACAGGCTCAGCAGAACCCGCCAAAGGAATCGTTTGTAAAACTGGGGGCTGTGATGCCGCGAGAACCGGATCCATTTGCTCGCCGCCGTTATACTGCTGCACGCCAACAATCACTGCCAGTGACACAGCTGCTGCCATACCGACTTGAGTGAACTGCTGCAGCCAAGATGGCATACCTCTTCTCGCCATCTGAGGCGTAGGCTGAGACTCTTGCATTGGTACCACTTGTGGTGCTGGTTCCACACGGTGAGACGGTTCGTGCTCAAGAGCCGCCGCCACACTAGAGGCAATATCCCAGCCTGAATTACTTGGCGCATCTCCACGCATCACATCACGGGTGACGGCATAGCTTTTCCATGCATGCTGTGCTGACTGATCATTTTCCAGCGCGTTAATCAACGCCTGATCAATCTCATCACCATCAAATAATGCAGAAAGGTTTTCTTTTTCAGCCATTTATTTCACCGTTATTAACAGGTAACACTGTTAGTGGTTCATCAAAGGACGAACACGTTTGTCTACCGCTTCCCTGGCACGGAAAATACGCGAGCGTACCGTCCCCACCGGGCAGTCCATCACTTCTGCAATCTCTTCATAGCTTAAGCCATCAATTTCACGCAGGGTGATCGCCGTTTTCAGATCGTCCGGTAAAGACTCAATCGTGCTGAAAACGACCTGCTTCAACTGTTCTGACAACATAAGGTTCTCAGGGTTCGAAATTTCTTTCAATGCGCCACCATTTTCATAATTTTCCGCTTCTTCCGCGTCAATATCGCTTGATGGTGGGCGTCTGCCCTGGGCAACCAGATAATTCTTCGCTGTGTTTACCGCAATACGGTAAAGCCAAGTATAAAACGCACTCTCACCACGAAATCCCGGCAAGGCGCGATATGCTTTAATAAAGGCTTCCTGCGCAACATCAGGCACATCACCGCTGTTGCTGACATAGCGAGAGATCAGATTACATACCTTGTTTTGATATTTTACGACCAGCAGGTTAAACGCCTGCTTATCACCATTCTGAACGCGCTCAATTAAGGCTTGATCGGTTAACTGCTCGCTCATTCGAGCGCCTTCTCCTTATTATTGATACCAGTAGTCTGCTTTCTCTGTGACAGAGTCCACCGTCAAGGTCAGAACTCTGTCAGCTACCGGTATTTCTTCTCGCTCTTTGCCACTATGGTGCCCGGCGTCTTTTTCTGCCGCGCGATTTTTGTTGAGTGAGCAAAGTTTATGAGTGAAACATTAAAAGAAAGTTCCCTAGCCCGACCCATCTCGTCAAACGATTAGATCCGGATCGCAAAGTCTATCAGAATGTTTGGACACACCATAACCAAGTCTCATTCCGCCATCCCTACTCTGTCGCATAATGAAGCAACTGGCAACGTTCTACGTGTTGCCACATTAGTGTAAACTCACTGAAATGACTCGAACTCGTTGTTTCCGGCAATCGGCTTAGGCCGCTGCTTAGAAGAAAGGAATACGTAATCAATGAGCAACCAAGAACACGTGTGTGATGTGCTGGTAATTGGCAGCGGTGCTGCCGGTTTATCTCTGGCACTCCATTTAGCCCCAACCCAGAAAGTGATGGTATTGAGCAAAGGACCACGCAGCGAAGGGGCGACCTACTACGCACAAGGCGGTATTGCTGCAGTCTTTGACGAAAGCGACTCCGTCGAATCCCACGTTGAGGATACGCTCATTGCCGGTGACGGTATTTGTGAGCAGGACGTGGTGAGCTTTATCGCTGAGAACGCCAAAGAGTGTGTTCAGTGGCTGATTGATGGTGGTGTTCCCTTCGACCGTGAAGAAGACAGCGACGACGATGAGCCCAAATTCCACCTCACCCGTGAAGGTGGCCACAGTCACAGACGCATTCTGCATGCCGCTGATGCAACGGGCGCAGCGGTGCAAAACTCGCTACAAGAGAATGTGATGCGGCACCCCAACATCAAGGTGATGGAGCGCCATAACGCGCTGGATCTTATCACCCGCAAGAAAATTGGGATCAGTGGTGCTAACCGCGTCTTGGGTGCCTATATCTGGAACCGTGACCGTGAAGCAGTCGAAACCGTGCGCGCTAAGTTTGTGGTACTGGCAACTGGCGGTGCATCCAAGGTTTACCAATATACCTCAAATCCGGATGTCTCTTCCGGTGATGGCATTGCTATGGCATGGCGTGCAGGTTGTCGGGTCGCCAATCTTGAATTTAACCAGTTTCACCCAACATGTCTTTTCCACCCTGAAGCGCGTAACTTTTTGCTGACCGAAGCCCTTCGTGGTGAAGGAGCCTTCCTACGCCGCCCTGATGGCTCCCGTTTTATGCCGGACTTTGATGATCGCGCTGAGCTTGCTCCCCGTGATGTGGTTGCCCGCGCGATTGATTATGAGATGAAGCGCCTTGGTGCTGACTGCATGTATCTCGACATCAGCCACAAAGATCCGGAGTTCATTACCAAGCATTTCCCGACCATTGACGAAAAACTGAAAACCTTTGGCTTTGACCTGACCAAAGAACCCATTCCCATCGTTCCTGCCGCGCACTACACCTGTGGTGGCGTCGTGGTGAACCAGAATGGTCAGACAGATCTGGAAGGTTTGTATGCTATCGGTGAAGTCAGCTACACAGGCCTCCATGGTGCTAACCGCATGGCATCAAACTCTTTGCTCGAATGTGTGGTTTACGCTTGGGCTGCCGCCATGCACATTGGAGAGAATGCGGCCACCGCAGAAATTCCACCAACGCTGCCATACTGGGATGACAGCCAGGTATGTTGCTCAGACGAAGAAGTCGTCATACAGCATAACTGGCACGAGCTGCGCCTATTTATGTGGGACTATGTTGGGATTGTGCGTTCCACCAAACGGCTTGAACGTGCGCTTCGTCGTATTGAATTGCTGAAGCAGGAAACGAACGAGTACTACAGCAACTTCCGCGTTTCCAACAACCTTCTGGAGTTGCGTAACCTGCTTCAGGTTGCTGAGCTGATGGTACGCTGTGCGATGGCGCGTAAAGAAAGCCGTGGTCTTCACTACACTATTGATTACCTGGACAAAGCGGAAGATTCAGGCCCAACTATTCTGGTACCAGATTTTCCGTGCTGATAATTACTTTAGAAAAGAAGTAAAAGCCCTCTAAACAGGGCTTTTTTGGTTTGTTAGTGCATTAGAGTGCTCAAGAACGGAAGGCGGAGATAGCAGCCTCAAGCTCGCGACTCTGCTCAGCCACACGGGCTGCAGCTTGTACATTCTCGCTAGTAGACGATGTGTTCGAAGAAGTGATCTGCTGAATCGAGTGAACATTTATATTCACCTCTTTTGCCACCATGCTCTGCTCTTCAACAGCAGCGGCTATCTGGGTGCTCATATCCATGATTTGCTGCATATCAACGATGATGTTATCAAGCTCAATGGAAGCCTCCTCAACATAGCTTACTGACTGCTGGCTATCTCGCTGACAGGTGTTGATGCGCTCAACCACGCTGTTGGTTTGCTCCTGCAGTGAGGCAATCATGGTCGCGATTTCGTCAGTAGATTTGTTAGTACGAGTCGCAAGTGAACGCACTTCATCCGCGACCACCGCGAAACCACGACCCTGCTCACCGGCACGCGCAGCTTCAATCGCCGCATTCAATGCGAGAAGGTTGGTTTGCTCTGAAATGTCTTTGATAACATCAACCACAGTGCCAATCTGCTGAGACAGCGACACCAGACTATGTATATCGCTGTTGGCAATACCCAAGCCGTCTGACAGCGTTATGATGGCATCACGGGTTGCCTGAACAGTTTGATGGCCTTTCTGCGCCCGGATCAGGCTTTGGTTGGCATTTGCTGCAGCCGTTTCAGTGTTGCTTGCAATCTCACGAATGGTCGCTTCCATCTCGTTAACGGCGGTCGCTGCCAGTTCAGCCTCTGATTGCTGCTTGTCCAATGAAACTTCCGCTTCGTTGCTGCGTGACTGCACATCCGAAGCCGTCGAATTGAGGGTGGTAATGGAGATTTTTACCCCAGCAATCAAAGACTGGCAGTGTTCCAACACCAAGTTGAAGTCGGAAGCAACCAGAGCTATCTCATCCTTGCCCTGTGCCTCTGCGCGAAGAGTCAGATCACGTTGCTCTGCCACTTTTTCCATGGTTTCAGTCAGCGTTTTTAAACGACGCTGAATATATCGATTGAGTAGAATACTCGCCGTAATCAATAAAGCAGAAATCACAAACAGCACAACCAACGAGGAGATCGTCAGCGCCCCCTCAGCTGTCTTCAGCTCACTGGCTAGCTGCAGTCGCATATCGTCGAAATCTGCTTCGACCTGGTGGGTCTGACCACGGATATTACCCAAAAGACCTGATTTATGGTTAAGACCCACTTCGCGGCTGACTCGCATATATCGCTCGACCAATGCTTTCTGGGCATCCAGCGAAGACAAACCGGTTTCGTTCTTTACGCTCTGCCACACACGGCTAAACTCATCAAAGCGTGCTTCAGTGACATCCGCCATCAACAGGCGACTCAATGTCACGAGATACGCAATATCATTAATTGAAGGATTGTCTTTCAAAAGCTTTTCATTGGTACTGCCTAACTCACCATGAATACCAGAGGAGCGGTTCAACCCCAACTTCTCGTAGCCTTTGGATAATGAAATAAAGCCACTGTGATATATTTTTATGGCCTGCGACACGGCAGTGATTTGAGGCAGAAAAATGTCCAGACGCTTTGCATCCTGAGACAAGGTATTCAGATCTCGTTCAAACTTGGCGACGTTACCCGAGAATCTATCCACGTATTTGGTGTCGAGCCGCGCCAAGAAATCTTTTTCATTACGGCGCAGGTTGAGCAATCTCACTTCAAGCTCTGCGACCAGAGATAGTTTGGTTTTCAAGTCGACCATTCGCTCTGAAGCTTGCCAACCAATGAATGCAAATAATATTAACGACAATGCCGAGAATGCCGTCAGACCGTACAGTTTTGTTCTTATTTTCATGTCACCTCTTCCATCTTTACTTCTTGCGCTGGCGGCAAAGTCGATGCCTATTTCGATCCTTATCGGCATTTTCAATGAATCGTTTAGGAATGGCGTACGCTAAAAACAGAGAGGAGAGGTTTAGGTCACGCTTTCAACGCTAAGCATACACGGCTGATATGACGAAATGTTTCATCCTGAAAAGCATCAAAAGCCAGTACTAATCGTCGCTGTTCGAAGGGTGAGGATAAATCCAAAACGATAAGGTGACGACTGAAAAAACTGACTCGTTCAACATGGAATGTATCCCCATTAAAACGACACACCCCGTCGATATTTAGGAAAAGCTTTCCGTTGAAATGAGTGAAAAAGGAAGACTGTCTGTGTGATTCGCGGATAATAAAGCAAAGCAGCAGCACTTTAGCTTCAAGAGGCAAAGCACTAGCAGCAAATAGAATCATCGCTGCCAGCACATAGATACCGCCAACACTCACTTTCAGCAAGCGAGAGGGCTGGATATCTGCATTAACGGAGTTTGCTACGGTTGTGCTCAACAATTTTGTTTGTTATCGCCACCAACTCGGGTTTATCGCTGCGGCCATGTCCCATCAACCAAGTGAACAGATCCGGGTCATCACATTCCAGCAAAGCAACAAAGTGATGTTTTTCTTCTTCTATTAACGTATCAAAACACTCTTCAAAAAATGGCATGATAATGACATCAAGCTCCAACATGCCGCGACGGCATGCCCATTTGATACGCGCTTTGTCTTCTGCGCCCAGCATGAGTACCTCGAAAAATAGGTCAAAAATAACTGTTCCAGATATTATCAGTGCGCAGATAGCCTTGCTATGACTCACGGATTGAATCTTGTAACCCTGTGATCTGACCCCATATCAAAGGCATATTGCTGACTTTGTCCTCGACTCGGATTACCATAATCCCAATTATTTTTAAGCGAGAAGCACCATGACAAACTGGTACCAGACACACGCTTTCAACCGTCTTCCTCTTTCTTCAGGCAGCGCGTTGCCGGCCCTGTCAGTTATCGCGTTGGATAACCTTTCTTTGATCACTGCTGTCGGTCAGGACACCATCCCTTATCTACAAGGCCAACTGACCTGCGATTTGGTATCGCTTGAGAAAACCCGCTCAACCCTTGCCGCCCACTGTGATGCTAAAGGCAAGGTTTGGTCTGCAATTCGCCTGTTCCACCATAACGACGGCATTGCCTATGTACAGCCTGCTTCTGTGGCAGAAAAGCAACTGACAGAAATTAAAAAGTATGCTGTATTCTCCAAGGCCGAGTTTTCGATGTCTGAGCAAGTGTTGATTGGTGTAGCTGGTGAGAAAGCTGACAGCGCAGTAGCATCGCGCTTCACCGGTGAAGGTGATGTTCGCGCAACCCAAACAGGCACAGCCGTTCGTATCGACAACAACCGCTGGTTGCTTGCTGTGAATGCAGAAGAAGCTGACGCGCTAATTGCAACTCTGGGTGAACGAGCAACACTAAGTGACAGTTCATTGTGGACATTACTGGAACTTCGCTCGGCGATCCCTTCAATTGAAAAAGCCAACATCAGCGAGTTTATCCCACAATCCATTAACCTGCAGGCGCTGGACGCTATCAGCTTCAAGAAAGGCTGCTATACCGGTCAGGAGACCGTGGCTCGCGCAAAATACCGTGGCATCAATAAACGCGCTGCTTACCTGCTTGAAGGTGCAGCAGAAGAGACACCGAAAGCCGGTGATAAATTTGACCGCAGTGTGGGTGAAAACTGGCGTACCGGTGGTACGGTGATTTCTGGTTATCGTTTTGAAGATGGTCAGGCCCTGGCACTGGTCGTACTGCCAAATAATCTCGATGACGACAGCCAGTTCCGCCTTGCAGATACCGACGTACTTTGGCAGAAAGTAGACCTACCTTACAGCCTGGAAGACGAGGCCTAATTATGTCCTCGATTGATACTCCTATCCTTTCAATTTTGCGCGATGCAGGCATCGCGCACCGTTTGCTGCCTCATGCGAGTGAAGCAACGACTATACTCGATGCGGCCAAGCAGCGCGGTGTTGAGCCAGATCAATTAGTCAAATCCATGTTGCTACGTGATATGGGCGGACAGATGGCCTTGGCGTGTGTACCAGGTACAGCGTCTGTCGATCCTAAGAAAGTTAGAGACCTTCTCGGGTGTCGACGCATGACCATGGTCGACAGCAAGCATGTACAAAGTATTACCGGTTACTCACCCGGCATGGTGACCCCAATATCTGTATTTGGCATGCTGCCAATATTCTTCGACCCAAGCCTTGCTGACTTTGAGCACATCAACATCAGCAGCGGTTCACCGATGGCAGGTGTAGAACTTCGTTTTCAGGATCTGGTCGATTTTTGTGGGCCTACCATCGCTGATATAAGCCGTGACACTGAGACGGACTATGAAGCCAGTTAACTGGCGCAGCGTCGATCTCAACCTTCTGGTCGCTTTTGCTGCACTGATGGAAGCCCGCAGTGTCACCCGCGCCGCCGAGAAGCTCTCAATTGGCCAATCAGTAATGAGTCATAATCTCTCTCGGCTGCGCACCCTGCTTGATGATCCGCTTTTCCACCGTCAAGGCAATGAAATGCAACCGACGGCACGTGCCTTCGAGCTAGAGCCCGTCATCACCCCACTTCTTGACACGATTGCCACCGATGTCCTGACACCCGTATCTTTCGAACCAAAGCAATATTCAGGGCCCGTTCGCATCGGTTTAACCGACTATGCTGAATTGGTTTGTGCCCCTGCACTGTTTGATGTTTTTCGAGAGCAAGCGCCGCACTGTCAGCTAAGTTGCCGTCCAGTTGATCGGGTCAATTACCGCGAGGTATTGAAAAACGATCAGGTTGATGTGGTATTGGGTGCAGTACAAACCGAAGATCCGGTGTTATTGATGGAAAATCTCTATACCGAGCGACATGTCTGTTTGTTTGACCCACATTCCACTGGACTGAGTGCCCCTCTTTCATTGGACGACTACACCAAGACGCCCCACGCCTTGGTGTAGACGGCCAGTTAAACAGTCCCGTGGACAACACCCTTAAATCTCTTGGTCGCGATCGTCAGGTAGTGATGGGCTCACAACGCTTTCTCACCATTCGCCATCTCCTTTCCGGGCGCAATCTTATCTGCACCGTGGCCGAGTTGATGGCGAAACTCGACATGTTCAACGACAAACTAGCCATCAGCGCAACACCTATCGATGTGAGCAATTTCGTTATCCGTCAAATCTGGCACAAAAAGAACGCAAGTAGCACTAAAAACCTCTGGATACGCCAAACCATTGATAAAACTGTATGTAATCAAGTCCGAGATTTACGTGCCAGATAGATAGGCTTGCTGCCTCAATTTCCTAACTGTGACCTACCCCAAAGTCACGCGATTGCATCCCTTAATTTTCGGTTAAGTGTCATACCTGTCACACAGCAGTCATACGCGTATCGCTATAATGCCGCCCGCCAAAACCGAGTGGAACGTGACTGTCTTTTCATTCAACGGATCTTCTCGGTTTAGGAAGTTGGCAGGAATAAAAACAAAAAAGGAATTGCGAATGCGGATGTTTAATCGTTATATCCCGACTCTCATTGCAAAACACGTTTACCGGCTATTCAGTGGACGTATTCACATCGATGGGCGGGGTGATTTCGACTTTCATCAAGGAATGGTGCAGGCGCAGTCAGATGGAGATTTTGAACACTTTCGGACAGTGAAGGAGATCAATACAGAGATCCGTAAACTGAAAGAAATGTACTGATGGCTAAAGATCGTTTGATCTGGCACTTCGCTTGAAAAACACCGCGTTTATCGCGGTGTTTTCTTATCTGCAGAGCGAGGGAGGGTTATTCATCTTCCTCGATAGAGTCCTGATATGCTTCGGCATCTAACAGTTCGTCAATTTCCGCAGAATCACTGATACGGATTTGGAACAACCAGCCATCACCGTAAGGATCGCTGTTAACCAACTCTGGCGAACCTTCCAAATCTTCGTTAATAGCAACAATTTCGCCAGTCAACGGTGTGTAGATATCTGACGCTGCTTTCACGGATTCTGCTACTGCACAATCGTCACCTGCATCGACTGTATCACCCACATCGGGTAAATCAACAAACACCATATCACCCAGCAAAGCCTGTGCATGGTCGGAAATACCTACGGTATACACATCGTCACCTTCTGGTCTCACCCACTCGTGGGAAGTCGTGAATTTCAGCTCAGATGGGATATTGCTCATAAATCAGATTCCTTCTCAATACGTATATTTGTTGATCAACAAATAGGGATAGCACATGGTGTTAGATACGCAAATTAGGAAAGCCTTGAACACTTCGCAAGAAAAATCACCACACTAAAAGCAATAGTTTTAACTCGATCAAGCCTTGCTCAATGCAACGCTGATGGATTGCCTTAGTCCCCAAAACAACCTTACAACAAAAAAACGCCAACGACCTTTCGGCCATTGGCGTTTTTCTGAAGGATTTGTCAGGTGCTAGCCGTCGACTTTGTTCAGGTGCACATCCATTTGCGGGAATGGAATTTCGATGCCTTCTGCATCCAGCGCTTCTTTTATCGCTTGTAAGATGTCAAAGTAAACTACCCAGTAATCTGCTGTACGGACCCAAGGACGTACTACCAGGTTCACAGAAGAGTCTGCCAGTTCAACCACTCCGATTGTTGGTTCGGGGGTGGTCAACAAACGGGTTTCTCTCGCCAGTACATCTGCCAACACCTGCTTGGTTTTTTGCAGATTAGCACTGTATGACACACCTATAACGAGATCGATACGACGAGTGTCATGTTTCGAATAGTTAGTAATGGGGCTAGAAATGATTGCGCCGTTTGGTACGACAACCATTTTGTTGTCCGGTGTTTTCAAAACGGTAGAAAAAATCTGGATGGAATCTACAGAGCCGGAAACGCCAGCGACTTCTACATAATCGCCGGACTTGAATGGGCGGAATGCAACAATCAGTACACCAGCTGCGAAGTTAGAAAGTGAACCTTGCAGTGCTAGACCAACAGCCAGACCGGCTGCACCGATAACCGCAACCACGGAAGCGGTTTGCACGCCAAGGCGACCCAATGCTGCGATAAGTACGATAACGAACAGCAGGTAACGGACAAAAGTATGCACAAAACCAACAACCGTATCGTCGAGTTCTTTCTTGCGCAAGACTTTGGCAACACCATTGGCAATGGCTTTGACAACCCAATTACCGATAATGAGGATGAGGAGAGCGGAGATAATGTTCACACCGTATTGAAGTAGCAGATCCTGATTGCCATTGAACCAGCTCATCGCTTCGTTAGTAGCATTTTCCATTGCGTTTTCCTTGGTATTCTTATGCCGTTTTTAGTTTTTCCCTAGAGTTCCACAGGACGGTACAACAAACTCCTGACGTAACTGATCGGATAAAATCAGAGCAGAGTTTACAGTTTAAGCAGCAACAGGAAGTGTCTCAAACTTAAAACGAAAACACTGTTTTTTTGGTATATTCACTGTACCACATGTAGAAAAAACCCGTCGCCAGACGGGGTTTCAGCATTAACTTTGACCAACAATGCGCTTATGCGATTTGCTTGGCCTTTTCAGGGACTACTGTTTTTGCTACCGCTGAGTGGTAGTGAACATCCATTTGTGGGAATGGAATTTCAATACCTTCTTTATCCAGACCTTCTTTGATGGCTTGCATCAGGTCAAAGTAGGTTGACCAGTAATCTTCTGTTTTCACCCATGGGCGCACAACAAAGTTTACTGAAGAGTCCATCAGCGCATGAACACCGATGGTCGGTTCCGGATCTTGCAGTACGCGCTCGTCCGCTTTCACGATACGGGTCAGCACTTCTTTGGTCTTCTGCAGATCAGCCTTATAAGACACACCAATGATGAAATCGATACGGCGGGTCGCATGACGTGAGTAGTTGGTGATTGGGCTCGAAATTACTGTGCCGTTAGGAACCACTACCATCTTGTTGTCTGGGGTCGTCAATACAGTAGAGAAGATCTGGATAGACGCTACAGAACCTGCCACGCCGCCTACTTCTACATAATCACCGGATTTGAACGGACGGAAAGTCACGATCAATACGCCTGCGGCGAAATTCGAAAGTGAACCTTGTAAGGCCAGACCAATAGCCAGACCCGCCGCACCAATAACCGCAACGATAGACGCAGTTTCAACACCGACACGACCCAATGCCGCAATCAGCACGATCGCGAACATCACATAACGAACCATGTTCTCGATAAAATCGACAACCGTTTGGTCCAGATCGCGTTTCTTCAATACTGCAGCGACAGAGCCTGCTACTTTCTTCACTACCCAGTTACCGATGAACAGAATAAGTAGCGCAGTCACAACGTTCACTGCATATTGGATCATCAATTCTTGGTTGGAGGCCAACCAGTTCATCGCTTCAGTTGCTGTTTGTTCAACAGACTCAACAGCGTTTTGCTCAGTCATTTACATCTCTCACAAAGGCTAATACCAATCGTAGTAAATACCTGCTCATCCTAGCTTGTTAAAATACTCGATAACTGCGTTGAAAAATTTGATTGTAGAATAACTACTTATCGAAATTTTTCGCCTTGTTCTCGAGCATTTTTACTGCGCTATTTCTGATCAGCTACCTACTGTGATTGGTATATAAAAACCAAACCACCTCAAGACGTTGAAAGCCAATCTTAGGCTTTCTGTCTCTTGAGGTGGCTAGGGAATCTGGCTGCTATAAATCAGGTTGAATAGCAGCCATAAAAAAACCCGCTAAATTTAGCGGGTTTCAACACGATTTGTAATTAAATTTTTTAGATAAAACTTGAATTACAGTACGTCGATCGCGTTAAGATCTTTAAACGCTTGCTCAAGACGCGCAACCATACCTTCTTGACCGGCACGCAGCCATACGCGTGGATCGTAGTATTTCTTGTTAGGTGCGTCTTCGCCAGTTGGGTTACCGATTTGACCTTGCAGGTAATCGTGGTTTTTCGCCTCGTACTGACGGATGCCATCCCAAGTCGCCCACTGAGTATCAGTGTCGATGTTCATTTTGATAACACCGTAAGAGATAGACTCTTCGATTTCTGCTTGAGAAGAACCAGAACCACCGTGGAATACGAAGTTCAGCGCGTTAGGTGCGATACCGAATTTCTCTGCACAATATGCTTGAGAATCACGCAGGATGGTTGGAGTCAGAACAACGTTACCTGGCTTGTAAACGCCGTGTACGTTACCGAAAGACGCAGCGATAGTGAAACGGTGGCTGATAGCGTTCAGTTTCTCGTATGCGTATGCAACGTCTTCTGGAGAAGTGTACAGCTCAGACGCGTCCATGTGAGAGTTGTCTACGCCGTCTTCTTCACCACCAGTACAACCCAGTTCGATTTCCAGAGTCATACCCATCTTTTCCATGCGAGCCAGGTACTCGGCACAGATTTCGATGTTTTCTTCCAGAGATTCTTCAGACAGGTCAATCATGTGTGAAGAGAACAGTGGCTTATCAGTTGCAGCGAAGTGCTCTTCGCCAGCAGCCAGCAGACCGTCAATCCATGGCAGCAGTTTCTTGGCAGCATGGTCAGTGTGAAGGATAACTGGCACACCGTAAGATTCAGCAATAGCGTGAACGTATTTTGCACCCGCGATTGCGCCTTTGATTTGTGCCTCCTGGCCTTCCAGCTTCAGGCCTTTACCAGCGAAGAAGCCTGCGCCACCGTTAGAGAACTGAACAACAACGGGTGATTTAACCTTTGCTGCTGCTTCCAGAACTGCGTTGATAGAGTCAGTGTTTACTACGTTTACCGCTGGCAGAGCGAATTTGTGCTCTTTAGCAATTTCAAACACTTTCTGAACGTCATCACCAGAGATAACGCCAGGCTTTACAAAATCAAAAACTTTAGACATAACAATAGTCCTATTTACTCTGTTGTCTTGAGTGAAATCCTATCCAAGCCGGTATTTCGTACCGACTTGTTTCAATTCGGCAAACGTTTGCGAACAGTGCTGCGCATTGTACCCAAACGTGATTCCAAACACATTATTTTTTGTGTTTAGATATGCACTCCAATGATTAAAAAATTATCAAAGGTGCATAAAAAACGGGGGCAGCGCCCCCCGTTCGTCATTACGCTTTCGCGCGAGTTTCCAGCATTTCTACTGCTGGCAGTACTTTACCTTCAACGAACTCAAGGAATGCGCCGCCGCCGGTAGAGATGTAAGAAACGTCAGCTTTGATACCGAACTGGTCGATAGCTGCCAGTGTGTCACCACCACCTGCAACAGAGAAACCTTCAGAAGCAGCAATCGCTTCAGAGATACCTTTAGTACCTGCTTCGAAGTTCTTGAATTCGAATACACCTACTGGGCCGTTCCACAGAATGGTTTTTGCATTCTTCAGGACTTCAGCCAGCGCTTGCGTTGAGTCTGGACCCAGGTCGAAGATCATATCGTCGTCCTGAACTTCAGAAACGTGTTTGATTTCTGCTTCTGCGTTCTCGTCAAATGCTTTTGCACATGCAACATCAGTCGCTACTGGAATCGCACACTCGTCCATCAGCTTCTTAGCAGTATCAACCAGATCAGCTTCGTACAGAGACTTACCTACGTTGTGGCCTGCTGCTGCGATGAAGGTGTTCGCGATACCACCACCAACAACCAGTTGGTCAGCGATTTTAGACAGAGATTCCAGAACAGTCAGTTTGGTAGAAACTTTCGAACCACCAACGATTGCCACCATTGGACGAGCTGGGTTGTCCATCGCTTTGCCCAATGCTTCCAGTTCGTTTGCCAGCAGCGGACCTGCACATGCGATTGGAGCGAACACACCAACACCGTAGGTTGATGCTTGCGCACGGTGTGCAGTACCGAATGCGTCCATCACGAATACGTCACACAATGCCGCGTATTTCTTAGACAGCTCGTCTTCGTTTTTCTTCTCGCCTTTGTTGAAACGTACGTTTTCCAGAACAACCAGCTCACCTGCGTTCAGCTCCAAGCCGTCCAGATAGTCTTTTGCCAGTTTAACGTCACAATCCAGTGCGTCGTTCAAGTAGTTAACGACAGGCTGCAGAGAGAATTCTTCAGCGTACTCGCCTTCGGTCGGGCGACCCAGGTGAGAAGTAACCATCACTTTCGCGCCCGCTTCCAGGCAATGTTTGATGGTTGGCAAAGACGCCAGAATACGCGCGTCAGAAGTCACTTTACCGTCTTTTACTGGTACGTTCAGATCGGCACGGATAAATACACGTTTGCCAGCCAGATCCAGATCGGTCATTTTGATTACAGACATTTTCGTCCTCTCTCTAAGTTGCAAAAATCAAAAATTTGCTGTGGCTTTCTCCACTTCGGAAAGCCGTGGCTCAAGCCTTCGAGCCACTGGTAACTGTTGCCATGGCCAACGCTGTATCGAGCATACGGTTGGCAAATCCCCATTCGTTGTCGCACCAAATCAACATTTTTATCAGATGATGATTACTAACTCGTGTCTGCGAGCCATCCACAATGGCGCTGTGGGGATCATGGTTAAAGTCTATCGAGACAAGTGGCGCCTCGGTATAGTCGACGATGCCGTCCAATGTACACCGAGCGGCCTCCTCGAGTGATTGATTTACGTCATTAACTTTCACTTTTGTGTGAACAGTAACACTCAAATCCATTGCTGTGACGTTAATTGTTGGCACTCTAACCGAAATTGCTTCAAATTTGTCAGAAAATTTCGGAAAGATTCTTCCAATTCCTAAATGTAATTTCGTGTCGACCGGAATAATAGACTGACTGGCAGCGCGTGTGCGTCGCAGATCTGGGTGATAAGCGTCGATCACCTGCTGGTCATTCATGGAAGAGTGAATCGTAGTAATGGTGCCTGACTCAATCCCAAACTGCTCATCCAATACCTTAATTACAGGCACAATACAGTTGGTGGTACAGGAACCATTGGAAACAATACGATCCGTCGGTTTGAGAGTTTCTTCGTTCACACCAAAGATAATGGTGTTATCCAGATCGTTACTGCCTGGATGGGAGAACAGCACTTTCTTAGCGCCAGCGTCCAAATGTGCCTGACCGTGTTCGCGGTTGCCAAACACCCCCGTACAGTCGAGCACGATGTCGATGTCCAGATCTCGCCAAGGGAGTAGATTGATATCACTGAGGTGCAGAATGCGAATTTTATCGTCGCCGACAAACAGGGACTCCTGACTGTTGGTCACTTTCTTGAAAAAGCGGCCATGACTGGAGTCGTACTGAAGTAGATGTGCCATAGCATCAGGCTCAGCCAGTTCGTTCACCGCCACCACTTCTATCTGATCGCGTTTGTCACTTTCATACAGCGCGCGGAGCACGCTACGGCCAATGCGGCCAAATCCATTAATTGCGACGCGTAATGCCATATCCCTGCTGATCTGTGTCGTTAATGAAATGCGGCTGACAGTCTATCTCAAGCACGTGAATTTCGCACGTAGAATGTGACTGGTCTCTCATCAATGTTTCTTAATGATTGGATAAAAAACAGGAAAGAAAAAACCCGCCAGTTGGCGGGTTTTCGGTATTGATTGGGTGCTTATGCCAACAGTTCTTTTGCTGTCTCAACCACGTTTTCTGTGGTGAAGCCGAACATCTTGAACAGCTCGCCTGCTGGTGCAGATTCACCGAAGGTGTGCATACCAATGATGCGACCGTCCAAGCCCACGTACTTGTACCAGAAGTCCGCAATGCCTGCTTCGATAGCCACGCGTGCTGTCACGTCTGATGGCAGTACCGCTTCACGGTATGCTGCATCTTGCTTGTCGAACACATCAGTTGATGGGATAGACACCACACGAACATTGAAACCCTGCGCTGACAGTTCAGTGCTTGCTTCAACAGCCAATTCAACCTCTGAACCAGTAGCAATCAGAATGAGCTCAGGAGTGCCAATGCAATCTTTCAGGACATAGCCACCCTTGGCGATGTTTGCCACTTGCTCAGCAGAACGCTCTTGTTGAGCCAGGTTCTGACGCGAGAAGATGAGCGACGTTGGACCATCTTTACGCTCAATCGCCAGTTTCCACGCCACTGCCGATTCTACCTGATCACACGGACGCCATGTGCTCATGTTTGGGGTCAGGCGCAGGGAAGCGATTTGCTCAACCGGCTGGTGTGTAGGGCCGTCTTCACCCAGACCGATTGAATCGTGGGTGTAAACCTGGATGTTCTGCACTCTCATCAGTGCCGCCATGCGCATCGCGTTACGGGCGTACTCCATGAACATCAGGAAGGTAGCGCCATAAGGCACGAAACCACCGTGCAGCGCGATACCGTTGATGATCGCAGTCATACCGAACTCACGCACGCCGTAGTGGATATAGTTGCCTGACGCGTCTTCACCGGTCAGCGCTTTTGAGCCAGACCACATGGTCAGGTTTGATGGCGCCAGGTCGGCAGAGCCTCCCATGAATTCAGGCAGCATCGCACCGAACGCTTCCAGCGCGTTTTGCGATGCTTTACGTGACGCAATGTTTGCTGGGTTAGCTTGTAGGTCGGCAATGATTTGGTTGGCTTTTTCTTCCCACTCAGCTGGCAGTTCGCCATTCACGCGGCGTTTGAACTCTGCCGCCAGCTCTGGGTGTGCAGCTTCGTACGCAGCCAGTTTCTCGTTCCATGCTGCTTCTTTTGCGGTGCCTGCTTCTTTCGCGTCCCACTGACCGTATACGTCAGAAGGGATCTCAAACGCAGGGTGCTCCCAACCCAGGAACTCACGTGCAGCTTTGATTTCATCTGCGCCCAGTGGTGCGCCGTGACAGTCGTGAGAGCCAGCTTTGTTTGGTGAGCCGAAACCGATGATGGTTTTGGTACAAATCAGAGTCGGACGACCGGTTTCTGCTTTCGCCGCTTCAATGGCTGCGTTGATGGCGTCTGCATCGTGACCATCAACTGCTGGAATGACGTGCCAGCCGTAAGACTCGAAACGCTTCGGCGTGTCATCAGTGAACCAGCCTTCAACGTGACCGTCAATGGAGATGCCATTGTCATCCCAGAACGCGATCAGCTTGCCCAGACCCAGCGTGCCTGCCAGCGAACACGCTTCGTGAGAGATACCTTCCATCAGACAGCCGTCACCCAGGAACACGTAAGTATTGTGGTCAACGATGTCGTGCCCTTCACGGTTGAACTGAGCAGCCAGTGCTCTTTCTGCAATGGCCATACCCACCGCGTTGGTGATGCCTTGACCCAGAGGACCAGTCGTCGTTTCTACACCTGGCGCATAGCCATACTCAGGGTGGCCTGGGGTTTTCGAGTGCAGTTGACGGAAGTTTTTCAGATCGTCGATAGACAGATCGTAACCGGTCAGGTGCAGCAGAGAGTAAATCAGCATAGAGCCGTGACCGTTTGACAGCACGAAGCGGTCGCGGTCTGCCCACCCAGGGTTTTGTGGGTTGTGGTTCATGTGGTCACGCCACAGGACTTCGGCGATGTCTGCCATGCCCATTGGGGCACCTGGGTGACCAGAGTTAGCTTGTTGTACACCGTCCATGCTGAGGGCACGGATCGCGTTTGCTAAAACCTTGCGAGAAGACATGTCTGCTCCTGAGATCATTAGAGGTTTTGAGTTATAGGCAATCTGGCTAAATACTTGTTAACAAGTTAGCCAGATTGCTGAATTCGGCGGGCAAGTATTGTCGCAAGAGTCCGGCGGCTCTGCAAACGTTTTACATGGCTGATTTTCTGGGATTCTGTCTGTTCAGAACGGGAGAGTTCTGCATCTATTTGTAACTCCAACAATACGTACGCAATCGTTTACTTATTAACTTAGACATTTGTGAAGTTGATTTCTACACGTCTATGCGTAGAATAGACGTCCAGATGGCAAAGCATCTATACCGTTAGTCGGTCAGACCACCAAAGGTGCTTTTGCAAACAAAGATTCGGTATCAACCAACATTTATTATTGCTAGGGAAAAGACATGGCTAAACACCTGTTTACTTCTGAGTCAGTGTCAGAAGGTCATCCAGACAAAATCGCAGATCAAATTTCAGACGCCGTTCTTGACGCGATTCTGGAACAGGATCCAAAAGCACGCGTAGCCTGTGAGACTTACGTGAAAACTGGCATGGTGATGGTAGGTGGTGAAATCACAACCTCAGCATGGGTTGATATCGAGGAGTTGACCCGCGAAACCGTTCGTGAAATCGGTTATGTCCACTCTGACATGGGGTTTGATGCAGATTCGTGTGCCATTCTGAACACCATCGGTAAGCAGTCTCCAGACATCAACCAAGGCGTTGATAGGACTGACCCTAAAGAGCAAGGCGCGGGCGACCAGGGCATCATGTTCGGTTATGCATGTAATGAGACTGACGTACTGATGCCGGCACCAATCACTTACTCTCACCGTCTGGTTCAACGTCAGGCTGAAGTTCGCAAGAACGGTACGCTCCCTTGGTTGCGCCCAGATGCGAAGTCGCAGGTCACTTTCCAGTACGACCAGGGCAAGATTGTCGGTATCGATGCGGTTGTTCTGTCTACCCAGCACTGTGACACTATCTCTACGCCAGATTTGCGTGAAGCGGTAATGGAAGAGATCATTAAGCCGGTACTGCCAGCAGAGTGGCTCAACAAAGACACCAACTTTTTCATCAACCCAACTGGCCGTTTCGTTATCGGTGGCCCAATGGGTGACTGTGGTTTGACTGGTCGTAAGATCATCGTTGATACCTATGGCGGTGCAGCACGTCACGGTGGTGGTGCATTCTCAGGTAAAGACCCATCAAAAGTTGACCGCTCTGCAGCTTATGCAGCGCGCTATGTAGCGAAGAATATCGTTGCAGCTGGCATGGCTGACCGTTGTGAAATCCAACTGTCTTACGCCATTGGTGTCGCGGATCCAACGTCTATCATGGTTGAAACCTTTGGTACTGAGAAAGTGTCTCACGACATCATTATCGAAGCAGTTCGTCAGCACTTCGACCTGCGCCCTTACGGCCTTCAGGAAATGCTGAACCTACTACAACCTATCTACAAGAAGACAGCAGCTTACGGTCACTTCGGTCGTGAAGAGTTCCCTTGGGAAAAGACCGACAAAGTGGCAGCACTGCGCGATTTCGCTCAAATCAAGTAATCGCAACCTTCATGCAAAAGGGAAGCTTAAGCTTCCCTTTTTTGTTTCTGTTACCTACCCTGTCGGCTTCTGAATCCAAACTGCCGAACATGAACGAACTCCATTATCGTCTTACCCAGCGCGTCAGCGAATGCATCACTCTGGCTAACAAAAAGCTTGGGAGTGACTTTGCTGTGCCTGCCATTCGGTTTGATATTCGTGGGAAAACGGCAGGAATGGCCTTACTTCAACGCTGGCAACTCAGGTTTAACCCAGTTCTGTTGGAAGAGAACATCCAGGCGTTTTTTGACGAAGTGGTGCCGCATGAAATCAGTCATCTGATTGTCTATGCCCGTTTTGGAAAAGTGCGGCCACACGGCAAAGAGTGGCAGTCGGTGATGTCACAGGTGTTTGGTGTCGCCCCAAAAACCACACATAGCTTTGATATCAGCTCTGTTCAAGGCAAAACCTTTACCTACCAGTGTGCCTGCGACCACATTGAGCTTTCTGTGCGACGTCACAACAAGGTTCAGCGCGACCAGGTTCAATACGTTTGCCGTCGTTGTAAACAACCTCTCACCCTCACTTCGCAATCTGCATAAGCAATATTGCACTTATCGACAAACTATTCAATTAACACTAATTTAGTGAGATTTATCTCGCAATAGTCTGTAATAATCAAACTACACAATTCCAACGCTGAGCGCTAAACACATCATGAGAACATTTTTGATGCTGCTTTCAGCACTGCTGATCCCCTCAATGACGTCAGCGGCTGAGCATCCGCAATCTTTCAGTAAAGCCAAACGTATCGCGCAAAAAATTTATCAGGACTACCCCACTTCATTTTACTGTGGCTGTGACATTGAATGGCAGGGTAAAAAAGGTGTGCCCGATTTTTCAGAGTGCGGCTATCAGGTCCGCAAACAGGAAAAGCGTGCCAACCGTATTGAATGGGAGCATGTGGTTCCAGCTTGGCAATTCGGCCACCAGCGCCAATGCTGGCAAGAGGGTGGACGCAAGAACTGCACCCGCAATGATGTCTCTTTCAAACTGATGGAAGCTGACCTGCACAACCTTGTACCAGCCATTGGTGAGGTGAACGGCGACCGCTCTAACTTCCGCTTCTCACAATGGAATGGCAACGACGGTGCTTTCTACGGCCAGTGCTCGGCCAAAGTGAACTTCAAGCAACGCGTTTTTGAACCGCCTGCAGAGAGTCGTGGTGCGATTGCTCGTATTTATAAGTACATGAACAAGAAGTATGATTTTCGTTTAGCATCCGCTCAGAAAAAGCTGATGGATGCCTGGGACAAAACCTATCCGGTCAACCAGTGGGAGTGTGAGCGCGACCGCCGCATCGCCCGCGAGCAAGGCAATCACAATCCTTTTGTGCAAGCTTCCTGCGAAAAGGCCGGTCTATAACTCCGCACCGGACTACTGACTACAGGCAGCAGCGTGATACACTGCTGCCTATTGTTATTCACTCATGAAAACACCATGCGTATCCCAAGAATTTTTCATCCTGAATCCTTGTCGGACACAGGCCGTGTTGCGCTGAGCGGAGACGCAGCCAATCACGTCGGCCGTGTGCTTCGTATGCAGACAGGTCAGGAAGTACTGTTGTTTGATGGTCACGGCGCAGAGTTCCCTGCCGTGATTGCCGAGTCAGGTAAAAAATCAGTCAGTGTAGACATTGTTGAGCGTGTGGAACGCAGCATCGAATCACCGCTGGATTTGCACTTGGGTCAGGTCATCAGCCGCGGCGACAAGATGGAATTCACCATCCAGAAATCAGTGGAACTGGGCGTCAACGTCATCACCCCCCTGATCTCCGAACGTTGTGGCGTCAAACTCAATGCAGAACGTTTCGACAAAAAGCTGTACCAATGGCAGAAGATCGCGATTGCAGCCTGTGAGCAGTGCGGCCGTAATGTGGTGCCGGAAATCCGCTCTGTAATGTCGCTGGATGGGTGGATGCAGGAGACATTCGACGGGATGAAGCTAAACCTTCACCCACGTGCAAAATACTCAATCAATACCCTACCTGAGCCAGTTAACCGCGTACGATTGCTGATTGGCCCTGAAGGCGGCCTGTCATCAGAAGAAATTGAGCGAACCCGCGAGTTCGGGTTCGAGGAAATACTATTGGGGCCACGTGTTCTGCGCACTGAAACCGCAGCACTGACGGCAATCACTGCCCTGCAGGTTCGCTTTGGCGATCTGGGTTAACGACGACCTCGGTTAATAAGGATAAATTAATGATCAAACTGGGCGTAGTGATGGATCCAATCGAGTCCATCAACATCAAAAAAGACTCCTCCTTTGCCATGATGCTGGAAGCGCAAAAGCGCGGCTGGGAAATTCATTACATGCAAATGAATGAGCTGTCTTTAGAGCAAGGCAAAGCGCTGGCGCGCACCAAGATTGTCTCGCTGGAAGAAAATCCGGAGAAATGGTTTGAGGTGGTCAGCGAACAGGAAATCGCACTGGCAGATCTCGACGCTGTGTTGATGCGTAAAGACCCGCCGTTTGATACCGAATACATCTACGCGACTTACATTCTAGAGCGTGCGGAAGTGGAAGGCTGTCTTATCGTCAACAAACCGCAGAGCCTGCGTGACTGTAACGAAAAGCTGTTCACTGCTTGGTTCCCAGAGCACACACCAACCACGCTGGTCACCCGTCGTGCAGATCAAATCAAAGCATTTCAGGAAAAACACGGCGACGTGATCCTGAAACCTTTGGATGGCATGGGCGGCTCGTCTATCTTCCGCGTGCAGCAGGGCGATCCTAACCTTTCTGTGATCATCGAAACCCTGACTAGCCTTGGCAACAACTACTGTATGGCGCAAACGTTCGTGCCAGACATCAGCAATGGCGACAAACGCATTCTGGTGGTAGATGGTGAGCCTATGCCTTACTGTCTGGCCCGTATTCCAGCCAAAGGCGAAACCCGTGGCAATCTAGCAGCAGGCGGCCGTGGTGAAGCACGCCCACTCAGCGACACTGACTGGGCAATTGCCCATGCAGTGGCTCCAACGCTGAAAGAGAAAGGCCTGATCTTCGTAGGTTTGGACATCATTGGTGACAAGTTGACCGAAATTAACGTGACCAGCCCGACTTGTATCCGTGAAATTGAAGCTGCATTTGATATCAATATCAGTGGCAAATTAATGGATGCCATCGAAGTTCGCCTGCAAAAATAACCGCACGGCAAGCCGGGCGAAACTGCTCGCCCGGATCTGACATTCTGCAGCTTACTGCTCATAATGAAAGTAGGCTCATACGCAATGAAGGGCGCAATGTGGAAGACACAGTGAATTTAAAAAATCATTTCTTGGTCGCAATGCCCAGCATGGCTGATGAACGCTTCCAGCACAGTGTCGTTTATATGTGCGAACATAACGAAGATGGCGCCATGGGACTGGTGATCAACCAACCTATCAATATCTCCATTGCCAACATGCTGGATCAAATCGAGGTAGAGCGTGAACAGGATGTTACCCATCCGGTCAGCCTTGACCAGCCCGTGCTTTTCGGCGGTCCAGTTTCGGAAGATCGAGGCTTCGTCCTGCACAAGAATCCGAAGCTTTTCGGCTCGAGTGTTCAGCTTTCTGATGAGCTGACCGTGACGACATCCAAAGACATTCTCAGTATCTTGGGAACCACTGAGGAGCCCGAGCAATTCATTGTTGCGCTTGGCTACGCGGGTTGGGATGCTGGCCAACTTGAGCAGGAACTGGCAGAAAACAGTTGGCTAACCATAGAAGCAGATCCCAAAGTCATTTTCGACACCCCCATCAACGAGCGCTGGGAAAAAGCCCTCAAGCAAATGGGCATAGATGCCTTGAACCTGTCCACAGACGTTGGACACGCATAAGAGTTTTCCATGAGTAACATTCAAACTGTGCTGGGTTTTGACTACGGCACAAAAAGTATTGGTGTAGCTATCGGTCAGGCCATTACCGGCACCGCCCGTCCGCTAAAGGCTCTCAAGGCCAAAGACGGTATTCCCAGCTGGGAAGCCATTGAAGCTATCTTGAAAGAATGGGTGCCAGATCTGGTGGTCGTCGGTTTGCCTTTAGACTTACGAGGGGGCGAACTCGAAAGCATCACGCCCCGCGCCCGTAAATTTGCCAACCGCCTGAAAGGCCGTTTTGGCGTGAATGTGGAATTGCATGACGAGCGTCTGACCACGACAGAAGCACGGTCTTCCCTTTTCGAATACGGCGGCTATAAAGCACTTGGCAAAGGGGAAATCGATAGCCAGTCAGCGGTCATCATTGTTGAAAGCTGGTTTGAAAACCAATACGGTGAATGAACGAAAAGCGCACTCAGGCGCTTTTCTTTTATCTGCGAACCACAACTTTATTTACTGCCCCTCAATGCTGACATTCGCCAGCGAAAGTCCGGCAGATGACTGCTCAGCCATTTTCATCATGAGTTTGAGATCATTTCGCGAGTCCGCGTGGTGGAGTGCTTCGTCTTTAGAAACCTTGCCCGCCTGAAACAACTCAAACAGGGATTGGTCAAAGGTACACATTCCCGCGTTCTTGCCTTTGCGGATCGTTTCTTTCAGCTCATGCAGTTCACCACGGCGAATCAGATCCGACACATGGGAAGTATTGAGCAGAAGCTCGTATGCGCCATGACGTCCGATACCACTGACGTCTGGCACCAGTTGCTGGGCCAGAATACCGCGAAGGTTAAGCGACAAATCAAACAGGAACTGTTCGCGACGCTCTTTCGGTACCAAATGCAGCACTCTTTCCAGTGCCTGATTAGCATTGTTGGCGTGTAGGGTTGCGATACAAAGGTGACCGGTTTCAGCAAACTGCATGGCGTATTCCATGGTTTCCTGCGTTCGGATCTCACCAATCATGATCATATCCGGCGCCTGACGCAGCGAGTTTTTCAGCGCCACTTCGTAGCTGTCGGTATCAATGCCGATTTCACGCTGGGTCACGATGCATTTGCCATGTGGGTGGATAAACTCAATTGGGTCTTCCACCGTCAGGATATGGCCGCTGCGGTGTCGGTTACGAAAACCCACCATCGCTGCCATCGACGTCGATTTACCTGACCCCGTCGCACCGACAATCAGCACCAGACCACGTTTGGCTATCGACAAATCCTGAATCACATCAGGCAAGCCTAATGACTGAATTTCAGGGATTTTAGTTTCGATACGACGAAGCACCATGCCCGGCAAATCACGCTGCCAGAACGCACTGACACGAAATCGTCCATTATCGGTCACCAAAGCAAAGTTGGCTTCGCGGTCAGCATAAAATTTCTGTTCAGTCTCGGCATCCATCGCTTCATTAACAAGCGTTTTCACACCTTCGAGATCAAGTGCTTCTCCCACAGACTTTAAACTGCCATCGACCCGCAACATACTAGGAGCGTCGACCGTGATATAACAATCTGACGCCTTCTGCGCCACCATCTTATCCAGAAGTTTTTGGAGCGTGTCCTGCATGGTTAGAAGCCAACTCCCGCATTATCCAGTGCTTTATTTGCTTCAGCTGTATCCACCAACCCTTGCATGGTGAGATTTCGAAGTGACTGTTCCATCGTCAGCATGCCAAGACTGGAGCCTGTCTGGATCATCGAATACATCTGGGCAATTTTGTCTTCACGGATAAGATTTCGGATAGCCGGTGTTGCAATCATGACTTCGTGAGCAGCAATACGGCCGCCGGAAATCTGCTTCACTAGTTTTTGCGAAACCACCGCGCGTAGCGATTCGGACAGCATGGAGCGCACCATCGGCTTATCCGCACCTGGAAAAACATCAATAATGCGGTCGATGGTTTTTGCCGCACTGGAGGTATGCAACGTACCAAATACCAAGTGACCGGTTTCTGCTGCCGTTAGCGCAAGGCTAATGGTTTCTTTATCGCGAAGCTCACCAACCAGAATCACATCCGGGTCTTCACGCAGTGCCGACCGGAGCGCATTGTTGAAGGAGTGGGTATCGCGGTGCACTTCACGCTGGTTGATCAGACAGTTTTTCTGTTCGTGGACAAATTCAATCGGGTCTTCGATGGTCAATACGTGACGATGCTGACTGCTGTTAATTTTATCTATCATCGCCGACAACGTGGTCGACTTACCTGAGCCTGTCGGTCCGGTGACCAGTACCAGACCTTTCTGATATTCGGTAAATTGTTGGAACACTGCTGGTGCGTTAATCGCATCAAGTGTTGGAATTTTCGAAGGAATGCTGCGGAACACCGCGGCACAGCCTCGGGATTGGTGAAACGCATTGACACGGAAGCGACCGACAGAGGCAAGCTCAAAAGAGAAGTCAACTTCAAGGTTCTGTTCAAACTCGCGCTGCTGAGCATCGTTCATGATATCGAAAATAAGACGGTGCACAGCATTGTGGTCTAGCGGAGGCAGGCTAAGCTTGCGGACATCACCATCTACGCGGACCATTGGGGGAACCCCTGCAGAAAGATGTAGATCTGAAGCGTTATGCTTTACACTAAAGTCCAGTAATTCAGTAATATCCATTAACTCGTTTCCTCGCAGAATCTAACATGTGTAGTATCAAACAAAACCTAGAACAGGTCACCAGCCAAATAGACAGTGCCGCACAAAAATGCGGGAGAGACGCCTCTGGCGTGCAATTACTCGCTGTCAGCAAAACCAAACCCATTGAAGCCATCGCAGACGCCGTGGAAGCAGGCCACACCCTGTTTGGCGAAAACTATGTGCAGGAGGGTGTCGAAAAAATCACCCATTTCAGCGCCATTCACCCCGATCTTGAATGGCACTTTATTGGCCCTATCCAGTCCAATAAAACCCGGCCGATTGCCGAGCACTTCAATTGGGTTCACTCGATTGACCGCAGCAAGATTGCACAACGCCTCAGTGATCAGCGTCCGGATGAATTAGCGCCACTTCAAGTGCTGATTCAGGTGAACACCAGCGGTGAGGTCTCTAAATCCGGCACCGGATTTGAAGAAGTGAAAACGCTGGCAGATGAAATCGATGCATTGCCAAACCTGACGCTTCGCGGCCTGATGTGCATTCCGCAGCCGGAAGACGATCACCAGAAACAGCTTGAAGCCTTCGCGCCGCTGTCCGCGCTGTTTGAAGAAATGAAAGCAGGTCGACCGCAATTTGATACCCTGTCGATGGGTATGAGCGGCGACATGGATGCAGCGATTGCTTCCGGCAGCACCATGGTGCGTATCGGCACCGCGATTTTCGGTGCGCGTGATTATAGCAACCGCAAATAGCCAATTAATCTAGGGTCTGTTGACCTTCTCAAAGGAGATATCATTGATGGAACAACGTACAGTCGCTTTTATCGGTGCGGGCAACATGGCTCGCTCAATCATCGCCGGCCTACTTGAGTCAGGTTATCCTGCTCAAAAACTCATTGCTGTCGATAGAAGCCCTGAAGTCAGTGCGAAACACAGAGAAGCTTACGGCATCATAGCCAACGAAGATGCTGTTGCCAGCGCAAAGCAAGCCGACGTAGTTGTTCTGGCTGTAAAGCCTCAAGATATGGAAACACTGCTCCAAAATATGGAAGGTGTAGATTGGTCGAGCAAACTCGTGATTTCAATTGCTGCTGGCATTTCCAGTGCTCGCCTCAGTGAAATGGCAGGTTCACAACTTAAACTGGTTCGCGTGATGCCGAACACACCTTCACTAGTTAGTGAGGGTATGAGCGGTCTTTATGCGCCAGACTTCGTTAGTGATGCAGACAAGTTGTTCGCAGGACAACTGATGAAAGCTGTAGGCGAAATTTGCTGGGTTTCAGAAGAGTCTGGAATTAACGCTGTTATCGCCGCAGCGGGCAGTGCGCCTGCGTATTTTTTCCTGTTTATGGAAGCAATGCAGGCTGAAGCTGAGCGACAAGGCTTTGACAAGGAAACAGCTCGCTTATTAGTGCAACAGTCTGCACTGGGCGCGGCTAAAATGGTGGTTGCCAACCCAGACATTGAACTGGCAACCTTAAGAGAACAAGTCACGTCCAAAGGCGGCACCACCGCTGAGGCACTGAACGTATTTAATAACAAACAACTCACGGAAACGGTCTCTGAAGCCATGCAGGCTGCAGTACGCCGCGCCGAAGAGATGGAATCGCTATTTTAGGGCTAACTTATGAACTCGATGAATTTCCTCGTTTCAACACTGTTCGATCTTTACATCATGGTGGTGTTGCTTCGGGTCTGGTTGCAGTGGGCACGTGCCGACTTCTATAACCCATTCAGCCAATTTGTGGTGAAAGCCACCCAGCCAGTGGTTTCACCGCTGCGCCGCATCATTCCTTCAGTTGGCAGTCTGGATTTGGCAACCGTGCTGTTTGCTTACCTGCTGTGCGTGGCGAAATTCTTCACGTTGCAACTGGTAGGTTCAGGCACCTTGGTGTTTGATTCCAGCTACTTGCTGATTGGTTTGGTGGCATTGGTGAAAGCAGCAGGTGGCCTGCTGTTTTGGGTACTGATCCTTCGCGCGATTCTGAGCTGGGTGAGCCAAGGCCGCAGCCCAATTGAATACGTGATGGTGCAACTCACAGAACCACTGGTCGCGCCAATTCGCCGCGTGATCCCACCACTGGGCGGTCTGGATCTCAGCATCCTGTTCCTCTTCATCGCGCTGCAGTTCCTGAATTTCTTTATCGGCGACCTACTGAGCCCATACTTCGGCAATCTGTGGTTCGTGCTATAAGTCATGACCACACCACGCCCTGCCTGGCTGGATAACGATGACCTTATCTTAAGGCTCTATATCCAGCCCAAGGCCAGTAGGGACCAATGGATGGGGCAACACGGCGAGGAAATTAAACTCGCCATCACCGCCCCACCTGTTGATGGCAAAGCCAACGCCCACCTCACCAAATTCCTGTCGAAACAATTCAAAGTGGCCAAAGGCCAGGTTGATATCGAAAAAGGTGAGCTTGGCAGACACAAGCAAGTTCGCATTCATAGCCCTTCGCTTTGTCCGGATGCCATCAGTGATCTGATCCCTGCACTTAAGCAGTAATAAAAAGGTGCGTCCTTTCCTGGGCTGCTCAGCAAATGGTCTTAGGTGCCTAGGCAAATGGACGCACTGGTTTCACCCGACAAGGATATCCGTCATGAAACGTTTCGTTCTCCCCCTGATAAGCGCACTGATGCTGCTCTCCCCGTTCGCTCACGCTGGTCAGTCTAAAGATATCGGCACGCTGGAAGTGCATTACTCGGCGTTTAACTCAACGTTTATTACCCCAAAAGTTGCCAAGGCCTATGATCTGAAACGCAGTGGTGTGAATGCCATCCTGAACATCGCCATTTTAGATAAAGCACAGGCAGGAAAACCGGCACTCACAGCCACACTGACTGGCGAAGCGCGTAATCTTTTAGGAACCAAAAAGCCACTGACCTTCCGCGAAGTGCGTGAAGGCGATGCAATTTACTATCTGGCAGAGCTTAGGTTTGCCAACGAAGAAAATTACGCCTTCACTATTGATATCAGCGCTGAAGGAAACCGCAGCGGAAAACTGACCTTTAACCAGACGTTTTACGCTGACTGACCCATGTTTATTCAGGTATCATGGCGCCCAATTGCGGCGCCTTTTTTGGGTTTTCGATTCGCGGCCGCCCCAAAATTCAGGAGAGAACAATGAGCAAAGTGGTTCTGGCAACAGGTAACGCTGGTAAGGTCAAAGAGATGGCCGATCTGCTACAGGATTTCGGTCTGGAAGTGTTTGCACAAAGTGAGTTCGCGGTAAAAGACGCTGACGAAACCGGCACCACCTTCATTGAAAACGCCATCATCAAAGCGCGCCATGCAGCAAAAGAAACTGGCCTGCCAGCCATCGCAGATGACTCCGGTTTGGAAGTGGATTACCTCAACGGCGCGCCGGGTGTTTACAGCGCGCGTTATGCCGGCGAAGGAAAAGGCGATCAGGCGAATCTGGAAAAGCTGCTGGAAAACATGGCAGACGTACCGGATGACAAACGCACCGCGCGTTTCCACTGTGTACTGGTTTATATGCGTCACGCCAATGACCCAACACCACTGGTTTGCCATGGCAAATTTGAAGGCACCATCGCCCGTGAAGCGTCGGGCTCACACGGCTTTGGTTACGACCCAGTGTTCTACGTCGAAGAACATGGCTGCACGCTGGCAAACATTGAGCCTGCGGTGAAAAAGCAAATCTCTCACCGCGGTCAGGCGCTGAAGAAGCTGTTTGCTGCCTTGAGTAAAGAGAAGAAGTAATCCCCGATGACGGTTCACATTCCCCTGAGCCTTTATGTTCACATCCCCTGGTGTGTGCAAAAGTGCCCGTACTGCGATTTCAACTCCCACACGCTCAAGGGCGAGGTACCGGAGCGCGACTACATCGATGCCTTACTTGATGATTTAAGAAAAGACCTCAACCGATTTAAAGGCGTGAGTGGCCGAGAGCTGCATTCCATATTCATTGGCGGTGGTACACCGAGCCTGATGTCGCCAGAGGAAATTACTCGCTTACTGCAGGGCATCGAAGCACAGATCCCCTTTGCGGATGACATTGAAATCACCATGGAAGCCAACCCGGGCACCGTGGAAGCCGATAAGTTCATTGCTTACCGCAAGGCCGGCGTGAACCGCATATCGATTGGCATACAAAGCTTTGATAACAAAAAGCTCACCCGTCTCGGCCGCATACACGGCGCGGAGGAAGCCAAGCGCGCTGCCAATTTGGCGCACGAAGCTGACCTCAACAGCTTTAACCTCGACCTGATGCATGGCCTTCCTGACCAAACTCTCGAAGGCGCTTTGGATGATCTAAAGCAGGCGATTGAGCTTAACCCGCCTCACCTTTCCTGGTATCAGCTCACCATCGAACCAAACACCCAGTATTATTCCAAGCCGCCCAAGCTACCGGACGATGATGACCTGTGGGACATTTTCGAACAAGGCCATAAAATGCTGTCAGCAGCGGGCTATGTACAGTACGAGACCTCTGGCTACAGTAAACCAGAATTCCAGTGCCGTCATAATCTCAACTACTGGCGTTTTGGCGATTATCTGGGTATCGGTTGCGGAGCTCACGGAAAAGTTACCTCCGACAACAATACCGTACAGCGCACAGTAAAAGTGAAACATCCTCGCGGATATCTCGATCCTGAGAAAGACTACCTCAGTGAATTGCATATAGTGGAAGCAGATGAACTGCCGTTCGAGTTCTTCATGAACCGATTCCGATTGGTGGAGTCCTGCCCAAAAGCCGATTATCCGGCAAGAACAGGGTTGGCGCTCGACACTGTGGAAACGCCGCTTCGACATGCGATTGAGGAAGGCTTGCTGACAGAGACTGACACCCACTGGCAAGTCACAGAGAAAGGGCGATTGTTCTTGAATGATCTACTCGCAGGGTTCATCAACGAGTAGGCAGCCGCAGCCTGTGCGATGCTGCCTTTTGTTCTCGATAGCAATGGACAGCGTAGTAGATGAAGAAGTATCTGATTGCCCTTGGCGCTCTGGCGAGTTTTCCCCAACTCGCTTTGGCTCAAAATGCCTTATATGCAGCTCTGCCAGATTGGGTGGAGCCAATCTCCCAAATTCCAGAGATCGAAAAAAGCGCCCACTATTACGATCAACAGTTTCTGATCGTGGACAGGCAGCTTAACCTTGTCGTGACAGATCCCGTCGAATACAAACGCTACACAAGCAAAGTGGTGTCAATTGAAGGCGTTGAGTCCGGCTCCCAAATCTCGATAGACTTCGATCCTTCTTATCAAAAAGTCGCGATCCACCGCCTAGAACTGGTGCGCGATGGCAAAGTGCTGGATCGAAAAGAAACCGCTGAGATCGACCGCTTCAAACGGGAGGTTGATCTTGATTCATTGCTCTATAACGGTGATGAAACCCTGCATATTGTACTCAATGATGTACAAGTGGGCGACGTGATTGACATCAGCTACACCATAACCGGCTTCAATCCCGTGTTTGGCAAGCATCGCGAGTGGTACATCAAAACCGGCTGGGCAAGCACAGTGGCGCTGGTGAATGCACGTATTCTGGCGCCTACAAATAGTGGTATTTCTGTGACGAACCTCGACGGAAAAGGACAGGGAGATTTCCGCCAGACACGTAAAAATGGCGTCACCACCTTCTCCTATCGTCAAACCAACGGCCTTTATGATTTCGACGAGCCAGAGCAGCCTCGCTGGTACAATCCCTACCCTTACCTTCATGTATCGAGCTACACAGGATGGAAAGATGTGGTGAGTTGGGCACTGCCGCTTTATCAGGCCAGACCAGAAGACAAGGAAGTGCTGGCGCTAGTGCAAGATATTCAACAAACTTATCCCGATTCGGCAGAGAAGCAGGCCGTTGCCGCTATTCACTATGTGCAGAACAATATCCGCTACCTCGGTATAGAGAACGGCATTGGCTCCCACAAGCCACGCCCGCCAGCGCAAATCATTTCCCAGGCCTATGGCGATTGTAAAGACAAAGCCTTACTGCTGGTTTCCATGTTGGAGGCGATGGATGTTGAAGCCTATCCCGCGCTAGTCGACACCTTCTGGCGTGAACAACTTGCTAACCAGCCTGCCGCTCCATTCAGCTTTAACCACGTGATTGTGGCGATGAAGAAAGATGGCGATTGGATTTGGATTGATGCCACCCGTACACATCAGGGAAACCGCCTTGATACCCTCGCTCAATCAAGGCTAGGCTATGGCTTGATACTCAAGCCCGACAGTAGCGACCTCACCCAGATGTCGACACAGGAAATACCTGTCATCCAGGATATTGAGCAACGTTATGTGGTCAATCACGCCAATGCGCAAAGCTATTTGGCAGTCAAAACCACCTATCGTGGATTGGAAGCAGAACGCTGGCGACGGTATCTGGAATCCAAGCCCTTGAGAGAGCTTGGTGAGGAATACGCCAATTATTACGCAGGTTTCTTCAGTGGTCTCGATTTCCTGCGTCCTTTGTCAGTGAGTGACGATAAAGATCTCAACGAGCTGACACTTAACGAAGCCTATATCATTGACGATCTCTGGTCGAAAAGTGATGACACATACTCGTTCATGATCTCTGGTGACATTGTTGATGATTACCTCACCAAACCGGATTTAATAAGGCGCAAAACCCCTTTCGGCTTTGGCACCGATGGCGCTGTACGACAGAAGATCAAATTGAGCCTCCCAGAAAACTGGAGCATCGAGCAATCTGAAAGCACAGTGAATAACCCATTCTTCGAGTTCAAAAGCTCTTTAAGAACGATTGCCGAACCCGGTAATGTCCTGCTGGACAATACGTATGTAGAAGCAGACTACTATTACCGAGCCAAGACCCGTCATGTAGAGGCAAAGGAACTTCGTCAGTACATGCGTCACGTCGATGACGCTTGGCAAAACGTAGATTACGAATTTACCTATCGGCCTTAGGGGCTGTTGACCTTTGGTGATGACTTTTGCAGCAGTTTGTGGGGATTTTATGTAAGGCAGAAGCTTCGATGTGTAGCTAGCCTACATGAGAAGCTGATAACGCAGCAGAAATTCCCCACAAGCGCTGCCCGAAGGGTTCGACTGCGCGTCCCGTACTCTAAGCGTTTTATGCTTTGTTGAGGCGTATTTGCTTAGAGTACTAGGCGGCACACACCTCGCCGCGCCTAAAACGCTTATAGCTAGAACAAAATTTAACCACCAAAGGTCAACAGCCCCTAGTAGAAAAGCCGGATACAAAAACAGCGTGGAAATCCGCGCTGTTTTTGTTTAAGAAGAGAAACCTACCTAACTGTCACTGTCTTCCAGCCCTTCAACGCAGGGATAAGTTCTGAAATCTCTGACTCCTGCTCTTGCCAGACGCCAAGACGGGAACAAAGTTCCTGCCTAACATCAACCGTTCGGTTACGCTGTACACGAACCTCATCAGCCAGCTTATTCTGAAGCCTTGCCATCTTGTTAGAGATAAACTCCATGCGGTTATTCTGACCTGCACTGAGTGCCGCAATATCCATCAAACCCCGGCTTGAAACTGTCGCAATGAGATGAGGCAGACTGGCTTCAAGTTCACGTACTGTGTTTGTCAGGACCTTGTGGTTGAGCTGTGGCGAGTGATCTTCTGCATGGAATGAGGCGCTCACACTACGCTGAAGGTATTGGTGGAACTGACCGAACTCACCACGAAGGCTACTTTGTTCACCAAGCTCTGCCGCCAATACGCCATCGAGCGCACGCCAGGAGGTTTTTAGTTCATCAGATAGTGATTTACTGAAATAAGGTAAATCGGCGCGTACCCTTTCACTGTAGGCAGTAAGAGACGCTTTCTGAGCATCAGACAAGCTGACACGGTGCACATCGACGTAGAGGTTACCGTTGGGCTCAATGCGGAACGTATTATTGTTCTGTTCGATAAAAATACTGTTAGATTTAATTTCAATGTCGCCATGGAGCTCGGGACGACAGCTTTCAGCTGTCACGAACAATGGCAGCGTTGCCATCAAAAAGCAGGATACTTTCATCATATTTGTCAGACTCACCATTCCCATACCTCTTCTCCGCATCTCAGGCTTGGACGGTGCAACTGGATTTTTAAGTCACATCTGTCCTAGCACTTCGGATCTGACAGCAGACCCTAGAAGATTGAACGGCCGATACGCTCTGCCAGCAGTTCTAGTGCTGCTGTGCCTGCGAGAGAGTTACCTGATGGATCCAGCTCCGGTGACCAGACAGCAATAGACATTTCGCCCGGCACGATTGCAATGATCCCACCACCGACGCCGGACTTACCCGGCATGCCAACTCGGTAAGCAAACTCCCCTGCGCCATCGTACAAACCGCAGGTGGCGAGAAGCGCATTCACCTGCTTACTCTGAGTCTGGCTGACAATTGTTTTTTCTGCGCCTAAAGGAAGTCCCTTATTTGCCAAGTAGTTAAAGGTCTTTGCCAGATCCACACAACTCATACGAAGCGCGCAATAGTGAAAGTAGTTCGCCAGAACCGGCATCACATCATTGTCAAAATTACCGAAAGCCCGCATAAGATAAGCGATTGATGCATTGCGATCACTGTGATCCATTTCCGATGACGCAACGGCCTTGTCATAGCAAATATGCTCGTTGCCCGACAAACGACGAACAAATTCCAACATACGCTGACGGGGTGCAGAAAGGCGGCTGTGGAGCATGTCGCACACCACCAAAGCACCGGCATTGATAAACGGATTGCGAGGAATACCATGTTCCATTTCAAGCTGGATCATAGAGTTAAATGCCTGACCGGAAGGCTCTTTACCGACACGTTGCCAGATCTCTTCCGGCTGGTAATTTTGCAGGGCTAGCGTGAGGCTGAGTACTTTGGAAATAGACTGTATTGAAAAGGTTTCTTCAGCGTCACCAGCTGTAATGGTTTCGCCGTCGTTATAGCACACTGCGATGCCCAGTTTAGAGGCGGATACTTTTTTCAAAGCCGGAATATAGTCAGCGACCTTGCCCTGGCCGATCAGCGGACGAACTTCTTCCAAGATACCACTCAAAAGCTCTGGGGTGGGTTTCATTGCTATCTCCAGTGGTCAAAAAAGCCAACACGAGGTTGGCTTTAAACGTTCAGACTCAGCGCTACATTACATAATATAAGCACTGAGAAAGTATGACTTTATTATTAATCGATGCGGGCGTACTTCATATCCCATACACCATGACCCAAGCGGTGACCACGGGCTTCGAATTTGGTCAGTGGGCGCTCTTCAGGGCGTGGAATGTAAAAACCATCTACCGCGGTATTTTTGTAACCCGGCGCCACATCCATCACTTCTACCATATGCTCAGCATAGTTTTCCCAGTCCGTCGCCATGTGGAAAATACCACCGATTTTCAGCTTGTCACGCAGCATTTGAACAAATGCTGGTTGAACAATACGGCGCTTGTGGTGACGTGCTTTGTGCCATGGGTCTGGGAAAAAAAGCTGAACGGTTTCAAGGCTAGCGACAGGCAGCATGTGCTCGAACACTTCAACCGCGTCGTGACACATCACGCGCAGATTAGTGATACCTGCGTCGCGCGCTGCCATCAAACATGCGCCAACACCTGGGCTGTGCACTTCAATACCGATGAAGTTTTTCGCCGGTGCATTTTTTGCCATTTCAACCAAAGAGGCTCCCATGCCGAAACCGATTTCCAACACGACTGGGTTGTCATTACCGAACACTTCTGCCCAATTGAGTTGCTTCTCTTCGAAGTCGATACCCATGGTTGGCCAGCAATCGTTCATTGCCTGCTCCTGACCTTTGGTCAAACGCCCTTCGCGACGTACAAAGCTTCTGATCTTACGAATAACTTTGCCGTCTTCGTTCAATTCGGTTTTGATGACTTCTGCCATGGTGTTATGCCTGCAACTCAATAATGAAGAAAAGTTAAGCGGATCGCGCATTATCCAAAGATTGCGCCTCGGTGCAAGCCTTGTAGGCTTGCTATACAAATCTTTCCAGAAAACGTGGTCTTTTTTACGCAGCGACCGTAGTAGACTGTCTGCCAATAAAGATAACAAAGAGCAAGCAAAGTGAGTCAGCCTTTTTCCGATGCCATTTTGACGTGGTATGACAAATACGGCCGTAAAACCCTGCCGTGGCAGCAAGAAAAAACACCTTACAAAGTGTGGCTGTCAGAAATCATGTTGCAGCAAACACAGGTTGCGACGGTTATCCCCTACTTCGAACGCTTTATGGCGCGCTTTCCGACGGTTGTGGACTTGGCAAATGCCGAGCTCGATGAAGTACTGCACCTTTGGACAGGGCTTGGCTACTACGCCCGCGCCCGCAACCTGCACAAAGCGGCGCAGAAAATCGTCACGGAATTCAGTGGCGAATTCCCCACAAACATTGAAGATGTGATGGCATTACCCGGTATCGGCCGCTCAACCGCCGGTGCAGTGCTTTCACTGTCACTCGGTCAACATCATCCGATTTTAGATGGCAACGTAAAGCGTACCCTTTCCCGCCACTTCGCAGTTGAAGGCTGGCCGGGGAAAAAGCCCGTCGAAAACCTTCTTTGGGAACATGCGGAAGCAAACACCCCAGCTGAGGGTGTTCAGCGCTACAACCAAGCGATGATGGATATGGGCGCGATGATCTGCACCCGTAGCAAACCCAAGTGCGATATCTGCCCGGTGAACTACAGCTGTGAAGCCAATGCAGAAGGACGTCAGGCAGATTTCCCCGGCAAGAAGCCCAAGAAAACCATTCCGGAAAAAGAAACCTGTTTTGTTTTGTTCCAGTATCAAGATCAAATCTGGCTTGAGCAGCGACCACCAGCAGGTCTATGGGGCGGATTGTGGTGCCTGCCAGAAACCACAGAGCAAACTGCTGAGGGTTTTATCTCCTATAAACTGGCGACAAACAGCTTTGAGAAACCTGAACATCTGACGGCGTTTCGTCACACCTTCAGCCACTTTCACCTCGATATTGTTCCTGTTCGCGTCAAGTTATACAGTAAACCCGGTAACATTGGGGAAAACGGGATCATGGAAGGTAACCGCGGGCTTTGGTATAACTTAACTCAACCAGCAAAAGTCGGGCTGGCAGCACCGGTACAAAAACTGCTGGAAAGCCTGACCAGAGAGCTAGAACTTTCAAATAATAACTAGGAGCTTAATAATGAGCCGCACTGTATTTTGCCAGCGCCTGAAGAAAGACGCAGACGGTCTGGACTTTCAACTGTATCCGGGTGAGCTGGGTAAGCGCATTTTCGACAACATCTCCAAAGAAGCCTGGGCCCTGTGGCAGAGCAAGCAAACCATGCTGATCAACGAGAAAAAGCTCAACATGATGGAGCCCGAGCACCGTAAACTGCTTGAAGAGGAAATGGTAAAATTCCTGTTTGAAGGTCACGATACTGTGATTGAAGGCTACACCCCACCGTCAGAGTAAGGCTTTCTGCACACAATCTGTCTTATTAGTTTGTATTTAAAAGCATCTTGATTACGCTGATCGAGATGCTTTTTTGTTTTTACACGGGAAATTATCTTGCGCCGCTTATTCACAATGCTTCTTCTGGTAATCATCACTTCTGGCTGCAGCCGAGAATTGGTTGAATCGACACTTGGAGTCAGTTACGAAACCACTAATCGATTCGCCAAAAATCTCGCCCCCCTTCCGGGCCAGTTTGAAAAAGACTTCGCTGCGCTTGATAAGCTTATCAACGGTTTCAGCGGCGATATCGAAGTGCGTTGGGGTAAAGACGAAATCTACATTTCCGGTAAGCGCGATTATGTTAAGTACACCGACAACTACATGAGCCGGGCCCGCGTCGATTTCGCCAACGGCCTGGTCACCATCGAAACGGTTGCCACTACCGAGCCAAAACAGCATCTCAAGCAGGCGATCGTCACCACCCTTTTGACACCCAACGATCCCGCGTCTGTCGATCTTTATTCCGCCGCAGATGTTCCCTTATCCGGCGCCCCTTTTCTACAAGGACAAATACTCGATCAAGACGGAAAAGAGATTGCGTGGGAATGGCGAGCTAACCGTTATGCCGATTATCTTCTCGCCAACAAAATCAAAACCAAGTCACTACGATTCCAGAAGGTTTTCTACGTTGAAATCCCTATGGTGAAAGATCACTCTAGCAAGCGCCGTTACCAATATGCGGATCTTATCCGTGATGCTTCACGTCGATATGGCATTTCAGAAGATCTGATTTACGCCATCATCAAAACCGAAAGCAGCTTCAACCCTTACGCAGTGAGTTGGGCTAATGCGTATGGTCTGATGCAGGTGGTACCAAAAACCGCTGGACGTGATGTCTTTAAACTGGTGAAAAAGCGCCCAGGCGAACCATCACCCGAATACTTGTTTGACCCGGCTAAGAACATTGATGCGGGTACCGCATATTTCTACATACTGAAAACGCGATACCTCAAAGACGTGCGTGATCCGCTTTCCAAACACTACAGCATGATCTCTGCCTATAACGGCGGAGCCGGCAATGTGCTGAAAACCTTCCACCGCTCCGACCGAAAACGGGCAATGAGTGATTTAAACCGCTTAAATCCTAATCAGGTGTATTGGGCTTTAACTAAAAAACACCCATCGTCAGAGTCGAGACGTTATCTACAAAAGGTCACTAAGTTCCAAAAAGAATTCCGTTCTATGCAATAAAAATGCGGGAAACACTGGAAAGTCTGGGGCTTTTTAAACCAAACAGGTGAAAAAGCCATCAAACGGTCTTATTTGACGTTTTTTTTAAAAAAAGGTGTTGACGGTAAGCCTCAAAATCCGTTTAATGCACCTCGTTGCCTCGATAGCTCAGTCGGTAGAGCAGGGGATTGAAAATCCCCGTGTCGGTGGTTCGATTCCGCCTCGAGGCACCATATTTCAGTAATCGATAGTTCGGTTACTAGGGAATGTGGCTCAATTAAGAAGCAACGTTTCCACGGTTTGTGTGCCGGCTTAGCTCAGTTGGTAGAGCAACTGACTTGTAATCAGTAGGTCACCAGTTCGACTCCGGTAGCCGGCACCACTTTTTTTGATGTAGAGTTTTGCACTGACATCATCGCCTCGATAGCTCAGTTGGTAGAGCAGGGGATTGAAAATCCCCGTGTCGGTGGTTCGATTCCGCCTCGAGGCACCATATTTGAATGGTCATTGATAGCGTATCAATGCCAGACAATTCCCCCTTAGTTCAGTCGGTAGAACGGCGGACTGTTAATCCGTATGTCGCTGGTTCAAGTCCAGCAGGGGGAGCCACTTAAGAAGCCTAGTTGAAAGACTGGGCTTTTTTTCGTCTGTACGTTGGCACGTTGCACCAATATGTCACTGTAGGCACCCTGCCTAAGCCACGGGTTAGAATTCATCGGCGAATAATGCAAGAAAGCCCGCTATTGCCAGAGGACTTTCTTCATCTTTGATTTACAACTCTCAATATCAAGCGTTGTATTCCATACCAGCTGATAAGCGGAATGTACCGCGAGCGGTGCGTCCTTCATCAAGATATGAAAAGTCTTCGCAAAGTTCTGTGACCAGCGCGATCCCCCTGCCACATCGAGCAACAGAATCATCTAATGTGCTGTCACCCTCTTCGTAGTAGAAGCCTTCACCATTATGCGATACATAGAATGTTAGTTCGCGCTTACCCGGGTTGAACGAAATGCCCACTTCCAGATAAGCAAAGCGGTTAAGTGCGTCCAGCCTAGATTGACGTTCCATGTAGTAATCGAGGAAGCCTTCGTCGTCGACTTTCAAATTTGAAGCAAGCTTCAGTAGTCCATGTTCCAACCCATTGTTGGCAAGCTCAGACATGATGGTACACATCAAATCCAGATCGATATTACTGCCCAATGTGCCTTTGAGCATGCGGCGAATTTCCCCCACCAGATTCACCTTGCGAAGCTCGTCTGCACCAAAGTACACCGTTAACTGAGCCGGTGAGCGCCGCTCATAATACTCAGGTTCTCCAGGCTGCAACTCTACACGGCTAAAGATTGGAGCGGTCATTTCCAGCATCGACATGTCATCGCCTACTCCACCGCCTTGAGTAAAGTTGATCACGTGTTCGCGAATGGCTTCAATAATGCTTGGCTGGTTATCGGAAAACATCACTTCCAGCCCTTCTTCACCTAGCTCCCTGCCCTCAGCATCTCGCGCTTCTATTACACCATCAGTAAAGAAAAATAGCTTATCTCCCTCTTCCATTCGGAGAGCAACAAGATTGGCTTCGAAATCGTTTGAGTCCATCGCACCAAGCGCCATATGTGCAGAAGGAAGACGCACTTTGATTTCCCCATGTTTGTCGAGCAAGTAGCCATCTGGCATTCCACCACCCCACCAGTTCACCTCCAAACCGTTAGCTGACACTTCAACAAGGTTTGCCGCTACCAGCATGCCAGGCGGTAGGAACTTCTTCAGAGTTTCATTCATTTCCTTGACGATATCGCCAAGCGAGAAACCGTTTTTGGTCATTGCAAAGAAGGCTTTAGTCGCTGGAATGGTAGAAATGGCGGCGGGCAAACCATGGCCGGTTGCATCCGCGAGCATGGCATAAATACCGCCTTGTGGCCGGGGAGTCACCAAAACGACATCACCATTAAAATTGGTGTAGGAGCTGGTGTAAAACTCAACACCCTCAGCTTCCTGATAACAGGCTTGCATCAGGTTACTGAAGATGGTTTCCGCCATCGTATGCTCATACAGGGTGTGCGCCTGAAAGTGCTTGAGCTTATCTCGCTGTTCGGAAACTTCATTGTATAAACGAATGTTCCGGCAATGTGCACGCACTTTGGCGACGATAGTGGTGCGACTTATAGGTTTAGCAAGGAAGTCATCCCCCAGTGTCATGCAGCGATTGAACGCGTCGTTATCCGTGATCCCTGTTAAAAACATAATCGGGAGGTAGCTGCTACGGTAACGCATACGAATTTGCTTAGCGGCCTCAAAACCATCCATGACTGGCATTAACACATCCATGATGATCAGATTAGGCAACTCTTCTAGAGATTCGAGAATATCTAACGCCATCTGACCATTGTCGGCAATCAGTAACTCGTTAAACTCATCCTTAAGCACATATTCAAGGAAACACTGCAGCGAAACTTCATCTTCAACGATTAGCACTTTCATCCGCCACCTCGAGAATCGAATTACTCGATAATAAATTTCTTCTCGAAACGGGCGATCACCAACACGCGTTTGATCTGCGGCATCGTGTTAATAAGACGGATATCCCCTTCCTTTTTGTTGAGGAAGCTCTGCATGTTAAGCAACATACCCAGCCCCGCACTATCGATATATTCTGTACCCCGAAAATCGACCACAATGTCCTTACCCTGGCAATCCGTATAGGCATCACGAAACTCCTGCACAACGCTAAAGTCAAACTGCCCATTGACGTGGATTACCACTGATTTACCGTCACTTTTTTCTTCACGATTGATGGCCATAATGTCTCCTAAAACAATTCTATGTCGCCTTCATCTGCAGACATTTGTTTTGCCGGGGCCCGCTCAGCTGAGCCAGCCATTTTTTCAATATCATCTACTGCTTTGTGGAGGGCAATCCAATCCACATTTCCTGATGCCAGACTCTCAGTGATCAGGTCATTCAAATCTTCCAAAATATGGAGATTGTTAAGCACGTGCTGGCCCTGCTGCGACACAATGTCAGCAAACTGTAGACCCTGAATACTCTTGGATACTTCTGCGCGAACTGCCTCGCCTTGCTCGGTCATTTTTCCAATTTCCAAAGTGACTTGGTTATTCACTTCCTGAACCCCTTTCAGCAGCGATTCGATACGCGTTTTGGATTCAATGGACGTGGTCATGTCGAGCGTAGCTATCTCCCCCACAATCGCGCTGGTTTGTTTGACTGTGTCCTGAGCGAGATTGATATCGCGATGAATTTGGCTGTTCAATGTCGACGCCCGGTTTGCCAAATCACGTACCTCTGACGCGACTACCCCAAAGCCACGGCCCAACTCACCGGCTCTCGCCGCTTCTATGGCAGCATTAAGTGCCAGTAGGTTGGTTTGATCTGACATTGCCTGAACCTGATCAAGAAGGCCAAATACCGCCTGGAGTTTTTCTGACATGTCATGGATACAGTGAATCGCCGTGATGGATTTCTCCGAAACCTGCACTAATAGATCAATATACTGATCAATGGCTTGTTCGGTCTCCGGTAACACTTTGGCGAGATTGTATTCACTGTCTTCGTTGTTAAGAAGTTCAGTCACCATGTATTTTGCGAGTGTTGACTGTTCGCCAACAGCACGCTCCATACCAAAAAAACTGGAATTTAGATTGTGAACTGAGTCGTGAATCACTTCCTGCTGTCTGTCAAGCTGCTCCCTGATGGGGATCAGTTCAATATTCAGGATACTGTGAATCTTATGCAGAATCGCCGTCGACTCGTAAGAGACTGTGTTGTCGTCTTGAGGAGTGTCTTCATAGCCCGTTCCCAACACAACTTGAACGCTTGCAGCACTCTCTCTCTGCTTCACTAACAACAACATAGCCAACGAAACAGCGACTGCTGCAGACACTGTTAAAGGTGTTTGCGCCACCACCATCGGGTAGAAACCCGCGGCGATCCCCAACAACGCGATGACCCATCTAACACTTTGTCTATCCATACACTTTGCCTACCAGGTACGTTGCGATTTTTTCTAATGGCAGCACATGTTGCGCTGCTTCTATTTCTACAGCAGCCCTTGGCATACCCCACACAACTGAGCTTTTCTCATCCTGCGCCACCGTCACCGCACCAGCTTGCCGCATTTTCAGCATGCCTTGCGCACCATCCCTACCCATACCAGTCAGAAGAATTGACATTGCACGGCTTCCTGCTGCTTCAGCAACTGAGGAAAACATCACATCAACCGATGGTTTGTGGCGTTGAACAGGCTCGCCGTCATTGCGGACGCAATAGTAGCGACCAGAGCGTTTAATCACCTGCATATGTTCATCACCGGGAGCAACATAGACACGACCGTTAACCAGCGGGGCTTTGTCCGAAGAGAGTTCTTCTACCTGCAATTTGGAAGCCCGGTTAAGCCTCTCTGCAAAGGATTTACTGAATACGGCTTTGATGTGCTGGGTAATGATAATCGGTGGCATCATCTCAGGGAGCGCCTCCAATAAGTTACGAACAGCTTCCGTGCCCCCTGTTGAAGCACCAATGGCAATAATGTCAAAGTCCGAGCGGAAGTTACGTCCAGAAACGCTGATTTCACCTTGTGAACGATGTGTCGCGGCAGCAATGTTGGCTGTTGCTGCCATCTTCACTTTCTCTGTGACTAACTGGCGATAGCTATCCATTTCTGCCGCCACGTTCTCCGTAGGTTTCGGGAAGTAGTCAACCGCGCCCAAATCAAGTGCCGCCAGTGTGGCTTCCGCCCCATGTTGTGTAAGCGTTGAAATCATAACTACTGGCAAAGGATAAAGACGCATTAAGTTTCTAAGGAACTGGACGCCATCCATCTTGGGCATTTCGATGTCTAAAGTGATCACATCGGGCTTGAGCTTCTTGATCTTCTCTCGCGCTTCATAAGGGTCAACGGCGACACCCACCACCTCGAGCTGTGGTTCTGAATCAATAATTTCACTGAGCAATGCTCTAAATACGGCAGAGTCATCAACAATCAGTACCTTATGTACTCTTTTTCCCATTAAAAAAGCTCCGCACTGTCGTCGTCATGTCGTTTCGCCTCATTCACCAAGCGGCGTTTATAGCTGCTTTCTTCTGCTTCTACCTCACCACGATAACCACGAAGCTTCTTTACCCAGGCCTTGCCTGTCATAGGTTCAAACACTACTTTTCTGGGAAACTCACTGCCTAAATCTTCCCCTACCAGCGTTAGCCCTTCGTTTTTGATGTAGTTGCGGATGAACTCGATATTTTTTTCACCCACATTAGCCTGCTTCCCCATCACAGTGCCCCCGCCGAATAGTTTCACTCTAAGGCGGCTTTTTATCCCCCCCTGCTGGATCAGGGTGTTTATCAAAAGCTCCATGGCATAGTTGCCATATCGCGCAGCATTGGAGCGCCATTGGGTGGGGTCCCAACCTTCAATATCGTCCGCATCGCCGAATGGCAACATAAAGTGGTTCATGCCACCAAGTTCGACGAAAGGATCCCAAACACAGGCAGAGATACATGAACCCAGCCCTGTTGAGATCAATTCACGCTCGTTGGTCACATAGACCTCACCGGGCTGAATCTTAACCATCATCATTTGCTTACCGGGGTGGTAGAAACGCCGTGCACCTGCCCCGATAGGACAACCGGTAAGCTCTAAAATCTTATGCATACAGAGCTCTGTTCGATGTTAATGCAGGACGGGGACCCCGAAGCCTAGGGTTTCCGAAACATGGTTTGACCCAAGTTCTCAAACTGGCTTCCCATCTGTCCGATGCTTTCTGAGTGGCCGATAAAAAGAATGCCGCCGCTTCCAAGCTTTTCCCAATAACGCTGAATAAGCTTCTGCTGCACATCTTTCTCAAAATAAATCATGACATTACGACAAAAAATGGCATCTAGTGGACCCTTATGGGGCCAACTCCCCATCAGGTTCAGTTGCTTAAACGTGATCGCCTGTTGAAGTAAGGGTTTCACTTTAAGCAGTTCCTGTTTTTTCCCTTTACCGCGGATAAAGCCATGCCGTAGCATCTTGTCTGGGATCGCTTTCATGGCATCAATACCGTAAGTACCGTTTTTCGCCACTTCCAGCACCTGTGTATCGAGATCTGTCGCCAGAATTTTGCAATCGTAGTTGGGCGTTAGCACACCACACGCAGCCAGCGTTGATGCAATGGTGTAGGGTTCCTCTCCTGTTGAACAGCCTGCAGACCAAATGCGGATCCGGCGTTTCTTTTGCTGCTTCCACTCTATTACCAACGTGTTTGCCAGAAAATCAAAGTGGTGCTTTTCGCGAAAAAACTGGGTTTTATTGGTCGTCAGGGCGTTGATAAACGCTACCCGCTCATCCAGGTCACTTTCAACACAGTCAAAGTAGTCCCGAAAGTTATCAAGCCCCATGCGTCGTAAGCGTCTTGCCAGCCGTCCGTACACCATGGAATTTTTTCGCTCAGAGAGAGAAATACCTGTTTCTCTGAGCATAAACTCTTGAATATAATTAAAATCCTTATTGGTGAACTCAAACTCACGTTGCTCTTCGATTTGGCTCAGTGCCTGAATGGCGCCCACCGTTAGAATTCCTCCCAGTCATCTTCAGCAGCCTTCGAAGACACTGCAGGCGTTGTTCCATTGGCCACTTTCTTGGCAGGTGCAGGTACTGACGCCCTTGGCGCTGCAGGCGCACTTCCGGAAAAGCTCTTAATTGGCTCTCTCGCTGCACTTAACCCAGTCTTGGCAGTGTCCACCTGGAAAAAGCCAATCAAGTTGAGAAGTTCACTACCTTCATCACGCAATGACTGGCTGGCCGCCGAGGCCTCTTCCACCAATGCCGCGTTCTGCTGAGTCATCTCATCCATCTTGACCACGGCTTTAGAAATCTCTTCAATACCAGTTGCTTGCTCCTGACTCGCGGAGTTGATCTTGCTAATCAAGGTACTGACTTCACCCACCGCATCGACGATCTCATTCAGCATCTCACCGGACTCATCAACCAACCTTGAGCCTTCAGATACTTTCTCAACACTGTCTTTGATGAGATCTTTAATTTCTTTTGCCGCACCTGCACTTCGCTGTGCCAGGTTACGCACTTCACCGGCAACGACCGCAAATCCACGACCTTGCTCACCGGCACGCGCCGCCTCAACAGCGGCATTCAGTGCCAACAAGTTGGTCTGGAAGGCAATTTCATCAATCACGCTAATAATGTCGGAGATACGCTTACTCGCTTTGTTAATCTCCCCCATCGCCTTCACGGTCTGTTTCACCACTTCACCACCTTTCTGAGCCTTGGTACTGGCATCCAGTGACAGGCGGTTTGCAGCATTAGCACTTTCCGCATTCTGCTTCACGGTAGAAGTCATCTCTTCCATGCTCGCAGCGGTTTCTTCAAGACTTGCAGCCTGTTCTTCAGTACGTTCGCTGAGGTCTGAGTTACCCTCCGCAATTTCACCCGAAGCTGAAGCGACACGGGAAGATGATGCTGTGATCTTCTCAACCATGTCACGAAGGTTAGTGATAGAGGTATTGACGGCGTCACTCAGCAACGCAAACTCCCCCTTGTAGTCTTCCGGCATGTTCACCTTGAGGTTACCCGCAGAGACTTTGGACATAACGTCTTTACAGTTATTTAGTGGTCCAACCATAGAATCCAGCAAGCCATTGATGCCACCACTCAGGTTTGCCATAAAGCCGGTGTATTTGGCGGTGTCTATACGCGTGTCTAAGCGTCCTTCAGAGGCTGCTTCTATAAGCCCTTGAACATCACGCTGGCCTGCCATTTGCTGGGTAATATCTTCCCACTGCAGAGCTGGGCCAATGTAGTTGCCTGCCGTGTCATACATAGCAATACAGGTTAGAGAGAACTCAAGGTTCCCTACTTTAATTTCAGCGGTGTATGGCAAGCGGTCAGGGTTACTGATGATGCTGCGCTGGTGAGCGGGGTTCTTATGGAAAATATCGATATTCTTCCCTTCCAAGGCATCAGCCTGAAAGCCAGGGAAAATTCCTCGTAACTCACTTTCCCTGCTAACTAGGAGTTTCTTCAATGCGGGGTTGTAATAGGTAATGTTGCCGTCTTTGTCAGCCATCATGATATTTGTGGTCATGCCTTCCACAGCAGAAACCAAGCGCCCAACTTCCACTTCACGCTCACGTTCTGCCGTCACATCACGCCACTCAAGGCTGTTACCAATATAATTACCTCTCGCATCAACAATCGCGGCAACATTAAGCTCAATGGTAATCCCTGCGACCTGAATGTCGGTCTTGTAAGGTAGGTTGTTGGGGTCAGACAAAAGCTGGCGCTGGTGCGCTGGATTCTTGTGGAATTCATCAATACAGCGACCCATCAGCCAATCTCTGGTCGCCATGAAGCCGGGCCAAACTTGTTTGAATGACGCTTGATGAGTTTCGAACAACTTGACAGTTTCTTCGTTGATATAAGTAATGGCGAAGTCTCGGTCGATAAGTACCATCGCCGTCAGAGACTGATCAATCGCCGCCTGTAAACGAGCGCGTTCGTTGTCCGCTTTCAAAGCTTCGGTGATGTCATCCCATTCCAACGTGTTGCCGATGTAATCACCTTTGTCATCGGTGACCGCTCCCACCACCAAGCGAAGAGTAACATCGTCCACCTGAATGTTGGTTTCGTAGGGAAGATTGGCGGGGTTTGACAGCAGCTGTCGCTGATGCGCCGGGTTAGCATGGAACATGTCGATACATGCCCCGACGATCCACTCTTTTTCAGCACGGAAGTTCGGCCACTTAGATCGGAACATGGCTTCATGCGTCTTTAACAATTCCATGGATTTGTTGTTAACGTAAAACACCTTGAAGTCCCGATCGACCATCATCAGCGCCGTTTGCGCCGAGTCCAGAGCGGAAACAATATGCGCCTTTAGTCCCTGATCTTTTTGTGTGTTTTTAGTTGGAGCTGTTTGCTCTTTCTTCCACCACGACATAATTGTTATTCCTCGCTAACCAGATCTGGCTGCGTTACTTCATGCAACTCGTCAAAATCGAACAGTTTTTCTAAACGAATCAACACCACGTGTTTGCCCTCGATAGATGCGATACCTTCGATGTACCGCTCATCAATTTTCACAAATCCGGGTGCCGACTTAATTTGGCTTTCGGAAAGCTGATATACCTCAGCAACCGCATCAACGATAATACCCAGGGATTGACCTTTCGCATTCCGCACAATAACGACCACCGTGGTTTTGCTCAAAACCGACGGTGCCATGTTGAAGCGCTGCCTAAGATCGACGATGGGTATGTACTCACCGCGAAGCTCTAACACTCCCAGCAGGTAGCTCTCGCTGTTGGGCAACTTGCGCACTTCCGACCAACCACGAACTTCCTTCACATCAAGAATGTTCAGTCCGTACTCTTCCTCATCAATAAGGAAGCTGAGGTATTCCATAACTTCTTCAGACATCTTTCACTCCTCAATGCACCAGGTTGTCGATATCGAGGAGCGCATCTACATCCAGAAGGCTCATCACCTGCGCATCAACATTCAGTAGGCCACTAACAAACGGCATGACGACCGAATCACCAATCGGCGGGATCAAGCTGTTGTCTCCCATATCGATCACGTCTGATACAGCATCGACAACAATCCCCATCATGCGGTTTCCAGCGTTCTCACCGGCTTTAAGGATTAACACAACGGTTGTAGGCAGGTATTCCACCTTACCGATATTGAAACGTACGCGGAGATCCATAATGGGCACGATCATTCCGCGCAAGTTGATCACGCCAAGGATAAATTCAGGTGCCCTTGGGATCAGTGTCGGCGATTCCCAGACTCGGATTTCTTCAACTCTCTGGATATCGACGCCATAAAGCTCATGCGCTAAATCGAAACTCAGAAAGTCAGAGCCTTTAAGTCGGTCGCCGCCGTCGACTATTTCGTCTTTATTTTCCGCTGCAGCCAGAGCTTGCTCACTCATTTACTCCTCCTATGCCGCAATATGGTTGTTTGCATCGCTGACACGGCTGAGGAAGCCCGACATCAGCCCTTGCACATCCAAAATCAGCGACACCGAACCATCACCAAGAATGGTCGCGCCTGAAATACCATTTACGCGGGTGTAATTCGACTCAAGGCTCTTAATGACGACTTGTTGCTGCCCGAGCATCTCGTCAAGTAGCAAGCCAATGCGATTTCCACCTGCCTCCACCAGACAAAGCAGTTGCTTGTCTAGTGCGCCAGATTCGCCGAGGCAGAACTCTTCTTTTAAGCGAAGGATGGGTATGTTTTCATCACGCAGGCGGTATAGCTCCACCCCTCCGGTAGCCACTTTCACGCGGTCCGATTCGATCTGAATGGATTCAATAATTGAAATGAGTGGTACAACAAAAACCTGATCAGCGAGTTTCACCAATTGCCCATCAAGAATGGCCAGTGTGAGTGGGAGACTGATTCTGAAGACACTACCTTCATCGGCTTTTGAATCTACTTCGATATGCCCGCCAAGATCTTCAATGTTCCGTTTCACTACATCCATACCAACACCCCGACCGGAAACATCCGAGACAACTTCTGCTGTGGAGAAGCCCGGTGCGAAGATCAGGTTGTAGACCTGATGATCAGACAGATCATCTATCGAGGTTTCTGAATGGAGCAGGCCTTTTTCAATGGCTTTCTTCCAGACTCTTTCTTTGTTGAGGCCAGCACCATCATCTCGCACCTCAATAACGATGGAGCCTCCTTGATGATAGGCATAGAGATTGACACGACCTGTTTCTGACTTACCTTTTTCAAGTCGGACTTCAGGCGATTCCAAACCGTGGTCGACGGCATTGCGCACCAAGTGAACCAATGGGTCAGTGATGCGCTCAAGAACGGTCTTATCAAGCTCAGTCTGCTCACCTTCGATAATAAGCTCAACGCTCTTACCTAGTTGGGAAGATAAGTCACGGATAAGACGAGGGAAGCGATTGAATGCAAAACTGATCGGCAGCATGCGAATGTTCAATACACTCTCCTGCAGTTCTTTGGTGTTTTGCAACAGTTGATCTAGCCCCGCCTGCAAGCGTTCAAGTTTGCTCTCAGAGAAGTTTTGGCCAAGTTCGGTGAGCATTGATTGAGTTATAACCAGCTCACCAACGAGGTTAATAAGGTTATCTACCTTATCGATTTCCACTCGGATAGATGAGACAGCATCGGCTTTAGATGCAGTTGCTTTCGTCGGAGCTTTAGGTTTATCCGATACCGGAGAGGGGACACTATTTTCTTGTGCTGGTTCAGCTTTTGTTGGCGCATCCTCTAAAACAACTTCTTCAACCTGCTCGCCTTCAGCTTGGGTGATTTCAAGATCGCACTCATCTTCAACCCACTCGAAGATTTCCTCAAGCTGGTCACGGGTGACTACGCCATCTACCGTGATCTTCCAACTGAGGTAACACATTTCAGGCTCAATCTCGCTGAGCGTTGGTAAGGTATCCTGAACGCATTCGATCACGCATTCGGCACCGAGATCGAACATCTCACGAAGAATACGAACCGGATCATTACCCGAGAAAAACATCTCTTTATGGGGCTTAAAGTGAATAATCCAGTCACCCGCACTACTGCCCTGTTCAGGCTGAAGTTTGTCAGCGTTGGCAGTAGGTACTGCATCACCAGATATGACTCCGCCGTTGAGCAACTCATTAAGCTGGTCAGTCAACGCATCTCTCAGTGCATGGTCGAAATCTGTACCAGTTTCGTAAGCCACCAACATGCTGTTAATACAATCGCCCCCTTTGAGGAGCAAATCAATGGTAGTAGCATCAAGACGACGCTTTCCCTCTCTGGCTTCGTCGAGCAAAGTCTCCATAACATGAGTAAACTGGCTGATCTCATTGAGATTAAAGGTCGCACCACCACCTTTGATCGAATGAGCAGCCCGGAAAATCGTGTTAATGATGTCTAGATCAACCTCTGCATCCGGGTCAAGGGCAAGCAGCTCACGCTCCAGGACTTCAAGGTTCTCACGACACTCCTCATAGAAAATCCGGCGCAGTTGATCCATGTCCAAAGCCATAGTGTTCTCCTTGGTTCAACACTTAAATGACGCGTTGCAGGGTCTTCAATAGCGTATCGGGATTAAAAGGCTTAACAATCCAGCCAGTTGCACCAGCTGATTTACCTATGCTTTTTTTCTCTGCTGACGTTTCAGTGGTCAGCATCAGAATCGGTGTAAATTTGTATTGCGGTACAGAACGTACCTGACGGACAAACTCAAGCCCGTCCATGTTTGGCATGTTGACGTCAGAGATGATGACATCATATTGGCCTGACTTGGCTTTAAGCAGCGCTTCAGCGCCGTCATTAGCCGTTTCTACCTGATAGCCCGCTTCTTTGAGCGTATGACTAACCATTTGGCGAATAGATACAGAATCGTCCGCCGCTAGAATTTTTCGCATACTGTCACCCTGATTGAACTACCTGAAAAACTTACTCAGCAAAATCGACTAAGCCCAACGGCTCAACCAACCCTAACGTTTTTGCTGCCCCTACAAGTTCACCGGACGCACCTTCCCACTTCCAACCTTTAGACTGGTTGTTGCAGAGGTTTCTGGCGGTGAGTAGAAGTTGTAATCCTGGCGCATCAACACGTGATACTTTGCTACCATCGATCAGCAAGCTGTCAGACTGCTCAAATTCGGCTTGCAGGCGATCTTTTAGGTCCATCACCTGTGTAATGTCTAGTTGTTCTCCCAATGAGAATCCCATCGAAGAATTCCCTCCCCTAACGATTGACTTACATCGAAAAGCTTTGCGTAACAATAAGTGTAGCAATATTGAGAAAAAAGGAAGGCTTTTAAAGTATTGTATCCTTAATGATACAATTGATAGCAATAATGACATTACTGCCTAAAGTATAAGTCACTTTTTAAAAAAAGGTTTTACGTTTTTAAGGACATATAAAAGCAGTAAAGGAATGTTAAGCCCACATCAACGCATTAGTGACTGGTTAAAGCCAAACCAGCTTGGTGCAATTCAACGCGAATTAGGCGAAAAAGCAGCAGTCGAACGATATGGGTAAGAAATTACTTTGACATCAACCCAGCACTACTATTTAATGGCGCCCGTTGCCTCGATAGCTCAGTCGGTAGAGCAGGGGATTGAAAATCCCCGTGTCGGTGGTTCGATTCCGCCTCGAGGCACCAAATTCAAGAAAGTGTTGCTACCTTTTCCGCTTCGCGGAAATGTGCCGGTACCTAGCCTGACACGGTCAATTCCGCCTCCAGGCAACGCGTTAAGTGAAATGGTGCAGATACAACAGCAACGTTTCTACGGTTTGTGTGCCGGCTTAGCTCAGTTGGTAGAGCAACTGACTTGTAATCAGTAGGTCACCAGTTCGACTCCGGTAGCCGGCACCATCTAAAACAAAAAAGCCTCGTCATTGACGAGGCTTTTTTGTACCTGCAATTTATCATCAGCCAAAAGAAAAAGGGCTAAGCTCCCGCCTAACCCCTTCTGGATTTAATTAAAAATCGATTGCAGCCAACCTACTGGTTCGGGCTTATCACACCGCTTGCGCCAATGGCCTTTCGGGTCCCACACCGGTAGCTTGCTATCGCTGAAGCAATCAGTCACAAACTGCCCCTCCCTGACCTGATAAGGTACGCTGGCCAACTCAGAAGGCCAGTTTAGTACCAGAGGCTCTGGCTTTCTTGCCTTGATGTAATCGGCATATAAACGTAATGCCCCAGATGAACCTGTCAGTTTGGTCGACTTGTTATCGTCGCGACCTAACCAGACCGTCACTACTTCACGGCCATCAATACCCACATACCAGCTGTCACGGTTGTTGTCTGTCGTACCGGTTTTACCAGCGAGCCCCGCCCAGCCGAAAGCAGGGTTGAGATAACGGCCTGTACCGCTTCGCACCACTTCTTTCATAGCGTACATCGTCAGCCAACTTGCTTGTTTGGGCACAGTCTGGCTCGATTTTGGCCAGTTTCGGTAAAGTACCTGCCCATCGCGGGTGACCACAGAACGCAGTGCCGTTAAATCAGCTTTGCGCCCGCCGCTGCCAATCGTCTGGAACATTTGTGTCACTTCAATCGGCGTCAGAGTAAAGGTACCAAGCAACAGTGAAGGCACGCGGGTTATTTGATCAGGATCGACACCCAGTTCTTCATAGGTATCAATCACTGTACCCAAGCCTACCGCCAAACCAAGGTTAACGGTTGGAATGTTATAAGAGTGCGCCAGTGCTTTAAGAAGCGGTACTTGTCCACGGAATTTTCTGTCGTAGTTGCGAGGCTTCCACTCACTGCCCTGATCGCCTTTGAGGACGATGGGTTTATCATCCAATGGTGACGCCAGATTGTATTTGTCAGGAACAGACAATGCCGCCAAATACACAGCCGGTTTGGAAAGCGAGCCAATCTGACGGCTACCATTGAGTGCACGGTTAAAGCCTGCAAAACCTGGACGGCTGCCGCCGACCATTGCACGGATCTCCCCGCTTTGGCGATCGGCAATCACAACAGCCGCTTCAAGATCTTTGCCTGCAACTTTCTTTAGCTCCTTGACCTTGTTAACCACTGTCTTGTCGATGATAGATTGGGACAAAGGATCCAGTGTACTAAATACACGAAGGCCACTTTCAGGATTGAACTGGCTGCCAACACGCTCGCGGATTTCGCGGGTCAGTTGTTCAAAATAAGCAGGCTGTCGGCTGTTAATACTTGGGGATTTCTGAATACCAAGCTTACGTGCGGCCGCTTCTGCATATTGGCCGGAAGAGATAACGCCATTTTCCATCATCATACGAAGGATAAGGTCACGCCTTTCCAGAACACGCTCTGGATAGCGCCATGGGTTGTAGTAAGAAGGCCCTTTGACAATCCCCACCAGCAACGCCAGCTGGTCAATGCTGAGCTCTTCAATCGGGCGACCGAAGTAAAGGCGCGCTCCCAAAGGAAAACCATGAACGCCCTTGCCACGCGCTTGACCCAGATACACTTCGTTCAGGTAGGCTTCGAGAAGCCGGTCTTTGCTGTAGCGATAATCCAATAGCACCGCGATATAGGCCTCTTGCGCTTTACGCCACAAGGTGCGATCGCGGGTGAGAAACACGTTTTTCGCCAACTGTTGGGTGAGGGTTGAGCCCCCCTGCACGGTTCGGCCCGCTTTAAGGTTGACCACCAGCGCTCGGACAATGGCCAGTGGTGCAACACCATCATGGTGGTAAAAATCTCTGTCTTCTGTGGTCAGTAGCGCATCGACCAGAAACTCAGGGAATCGCTCACGAGGCAGGAAAATACGCTGCTCATCCGTGTTCGACTCCATAGTGCCTAACAGCTTGGGTTCGATTCGTAGATAACCCAGTTGCTTGCCACTGTCGAGCTGCTTCAGGCTTTGCACGCCTTCCCCAGAAAAGGAGATCATCACGTGTTGCGCCTGCTCTGGACCATCCTCAAATTCAAAAGGACGGCGGATGATCTCGACGCGGGTCCTCGAAGCCGAATACTCACCAGGGCGGCTTGGGTTGCGCACACGCTTATAGTTCAAGATATCGAGTTCGCGCTTCAGGGTATCAATAGTGACCGATTCGCCGGGCGCAAGATGCAGAATGCGGCCATACACCACCGCAGGCAGTTGCCAGATTTGCCCATCAAAACGTTCCTGGATTTTGCTATCCAGATAAATCCCCCAAATCCCCATGACTGCCACTACAACCAGCGTACATTTAAAGCCAAAGGAGAGCAGTTTTTTACCCCAGCTTTTTTTCGCCGGAGCCGTTTTCTTCTTGCCACCGCGCGGGCTCGCCGTTTTTCGTCTCGTGCGGGGTTTGGTGTTCTTAGTTTCTTTCTTCATGAAGTCTGGTTCAGGCTTCCGGTTTAAAGTGTTTTTTGGTTAATCGCGTCGGCTGGTGATTTGCTGGATCATCAGGCCACACATGTTTCGGGTAGCGCCCTTTCATCTCTTTCTGCACTTCGCGGTAAGCGCCTCGCCAGAACCCTGCCAAGTCTTGCGTAATTTGTAGCGGCCTTTGCGCCGGACTCAATAGCTCAACCACCAGAGTCACTTTGCCATCAACGATGGTTGGCGACGTGGCTTGTCCATACATTTCCTGCATTCTGACCGCCAATACTGGCTTTTGTCCCTGTCGGTAGCGAATAGCGTAGCGTGAGCCTGTTGGTACTTCGTAAGTTTCCGGCAGCAATTGGTTAATCTGTTTGGTGATGTCCCAACCAAACCAGGTTTCCAGTGCACCGAAGAAGTCGATTTTCTTCAAATCCTTCAAGCTACGAACCCCGTTCATAAACGGTGCCAGCCAATCGTCGAGCGATCCCAACAGCGCAGATTCATCAAGCGGAGGCAGCGAGATGGCTAATTCCCAGCTTTGCGCACATCGCGCCCGGTTCAAAAGGCTTACTGCTTTGTCTGACATTGGTAATGATGTTTCGCCTTTTCGCTTAATCGCCTGAATCAGGGCACGGATCAGCATGTCATCACTTAATCGTACTATCGCTTTTTTAGCGACAACGATTTCACCGCAGCAAAGGTGTTCCTCTGCGACCAACGCACCTTTCTTTTCGTCCCAGTCTACCCATTCGCGTTCAGAAAACAGTGAAGGCAGATGGGTTTGCAACGTTGAAAAATCCATACGGACGGCGGTAAAAATACGACTATCGCCTTGCGAAACACTCATTAAGTCTACGGCAATCAACGCTTCTTCCCCTGAGAGCGGATGATCGGCATCGATTTGCGCCCCATGGCCATTACTTAACAAGAAGCGACCATTATTACCTCTAGATTTAGCAATCCGATCTGGCCATGCCGCGGCAGCAAGGATGGGCAGCCAGTCACTGGATAAATCCTCCGACAGTGTGCACTTCATTCTCGCAGCCAATTGCGCGGCACGCTGGCGGCTGGTCGGCTTTTTCATTGCCATCATCAATTGAAGACGCAAATCAGGGTCGGCTTTGCCCCGCGGTGGTTCTTCTGCCCATGCTGCAAACCAGCATGCTGTGGAAGTGGCCTCATCATCAAACGCCTTTGCCGCTATAAGCATTGCACCAAGACGGGCATCTGTTCCCAGCTCAGTCACCTGCTTGCCTTTGTGCGTCAGCGCATTGTGCTCATCGAGAATATCCAGCTGTCGCAATAGGGTAACGGCTTGCTGCCAATGTTGGGTCGGCGGAAGGTCAAGCCATTGCAAATCTTCCGGCGCACAGCCCCACTGCACGATTTCCAGCACCAGTTGCATCAAGTCACTGGTAACGATTTCAGGATCTGGCACTGCCCGCATCCGCTGGAACGAGTCTTCACTGTAAAGACGAAGACAAAGGCCCGCTGATAAGCGACCTGCCCGCCCCATCCGTTGAATCGCAGACGAGCGCGCAATCTGCACCGTTTCGAGCTTGGTGATGCCCGTTTTGCGGTTAAAGCGCGCCACGCGTTCAAGCCCTGAATCCACCACCAAGCGAATGCCTTCAATCGTCAAACTGGTTTCAGCAATGTTGGTTGCAAGTACCACCTTACGTTGGCCTTTCGATGCTGGTGCGATCGCCGCTTGTTGTTCTTTAGCATTCATCTGACCAAACAGCGGGCAAACCATCACACCATGGGGTACTTTCGATTCCAACACTTCAGCGACGCGGGTGATTTCCCCTGCGCCTGGCAAAAACACCAACGCTGAACCCTCTTCTTCCTGCATCAATTTAGCAACGGCAGACGCCACTAAACTCTCATAGCCATATTGTTTGGCGAGCGGCTGATAACGCACTTCAACCGGAAAGCTTCGGCCTTCGGACGTCAGTACCTTGGCTTCAGGCAGCAGGGTCGTTAGCGCCGCATCATCCAGTGTCGCTGACATCACCAACAAGGTTAAATCATCACGAAGCGCGCCCTGTACATCCAAAGAGAGCGCCAGAGCAAGATCCGCATGAAGGTTGCGCTCATGGAATTCATCGAAGATCACCAAACTCACACCGTCGAGCTCTGGGTCAGATTGGATCATTCTTGTCAGTGCGCCTTCAGTGACGATCTCAAGGCGGGTTTTGTCAGTGACACGGGTCTCACCACGCACGCGCAATCCTATCGTCTCGCCCACTTTCTCGCCGCGCTGGGAAGCCAGGAAACGGGCAATATTTCTTGCCGCCAGCCGACGGGGTTCCAACAGGATGATTTTTCCTTCGAAGACATTTTGCTGCAGCAACGCCTGCGGCAATCTTGTCGATTTACCGGCGCCCGGCGGCGCTTTGAGGATAACTTGCGAAGATTGAGTCAGCGTGGAGATCACGTCATCCAAGACGCTGTCGATAGGGAGCTGTGACAATGGAAAGACCTTTGTGTCAGAATTACTTGCACAGTATACCCTCTGGGGTGAGAGCAACAACGCCATAAGGATAAAGGGGTTTGAGAAAGGATACACAGCGCCTGTTTTTTGCACTCGACTTGGCTCATCCAGACAATGCCGAGAGTAAACAGCAGATTATCGAACTCAAACAGCATTTATCGCCACTGGGGCGTCCTGTGCCAAATGATAACCTACATATCACTCTGGCGTTTCTAGGCGAAGTTGACAGCCAAGCCTATCGTGCTTTGTGTGATGCTGCGGATAAAATATCGCTTCCGGCTATCTCAACCCAAACCACAGAAACAGGACAATTTTCCAAGCAAGGTATTGTCTGGCTCGGCTTAGATCTGGATGACACACTGAATACATTGGCCGCCTCCCTGCAAGGATTTGCCGCTGACATCTTAATTCGTCCGACCGAGAAGCGTTTCATTCCTCATATCTCTTTATTACACCGCACCAAAGTGACAGAAAACCTCCATCAGCTTTCAGTGCCACTCACTTTCGATCAATTTGGCATCTATGCGTCTATCCCTGATAAAAGTGGGCGCGACGTGTATTACCGATGCCTGAATCGTTGGACATTAACTCATTGATGTTTATCGATATAAAATCCAAGGACTCTCATGAAATTTGATCCACCTTTGCAATCAGCGACATTAATTCGGCGCTACAAACGTTTTCTTGCTGACGTGACATTACCAGATGGCTCTGAAGTCACTATGCACTGTGCGAACACAGGCGCGATGACAGGCTGTGCCACACCGGGTGACACAGTATGGTATTCCACCTCTGATAACCCCAAGCGCAAATATGCTAACAGCTGGGAGCTGACAGAAACCCAACATGGGCATCTAATTTGCGTTAATACTGCGCAGGCTAACCGTCTGGTGGTCGAAGCAATCAAAGAGGGGATGGTGGAAGAACTTCAGGGCTATGAAGCCCTCCGTACCGAAGTACCGTACGGTGAAGAGAAAAGCCGTATCGATATCCTGCTGCAATCACCCGAAAAAGAAGACTGCTATGTAGAGGTAAAAAGTGTCACTTTGCTAGAAGAAAAGGGCCAAGGCTTTTTCCCAGATGCTATTACCACCAGGGGTCAGAAACACTTACGGGAATTGAGCATACTCGCTCAGCAAGGACAACGTGCGGTGTTACTTTTTGCCGTGCTTCATTCTGGGATTGAGAAGGTATCAGCGGCAAAACACATAGATGCAGTCTATAATCAGCTACTTATAGACGCTCAAGAACTTGGTGTGGAAATTTTGTGTTACCAAACGGCACTTTCATCAGTCCATATGAGCATAAACAAACGGGTCCCGTTCTCCCAGAATTGAGAAAAAATGTAGGCATCTTCACACTGGGATGACAAGAGGCAAAAACAATGATTGCCTCGGTATAGGGTTTCTGATATAGATACCGCCCTCTTTTGACCGAGCGGGTCAGGGTGTATTTAGGAGAACGCTTAATGCCAGAAAGCAAAGTTAAAAAATCGCTGGGCATCCTGGCTACGGCCGGGTTAGAACCTTACCAAGAGAAGGCTGGCGAGGAGTACATGAATGAACAACAAGTTGATCATTTCCGTAAAATCCTCCAAGCGTGGCGTAATCAACTCAGGGAAGAAGTTGACCGTACTGTACATCACATGCAAGACGAAGCAGCTAATTTCCCAGATCCTGTTGACCGCGCGGCACAGGAAGAAGAGTTCAGCCTGGAACTGCGTAACCGCGATCGCGAACGCAAGCTGATCAAGAAGATCGACAAAACCCTTCAACGTCTGGAAGACGATGATTTTGGTTTCTGTGACTCTTGTGGTGTTGAAATCGGGGTACGTCGCCTTGAAGCCCGCCCTACTGCTGATCTCTGTATTGACTGCAAAACCCTTGCAGAAATCAAAGAAAAGCAAATGGCAGGCTAAGCCTACCGCTTTACCGAGATTCATGGCAAAAAGGGAGCTAAGGCTCCCTTTTTCCTTTTTTAGAGAAACAGAAAATGCAATACGTCGGGCGATTCGCCCCTTCGCCATCTGGCCCTCTGCACTTTGGGTCCTTGGTGGCCGCGCTGGGAAGCTACCTTCAAGCCAAAGCCCATCAGGGTAAATGGTTGGTTCGCATCGAAGATATTGACCCGCCACGGGAAGTCGCCGGGGCAGTTGATGCCATTCTAAAAACACTGGATGCCTATGGCCTTCATTGGGATGACGGCATCCTTTACCAGCATGACCGCTACGATGCGTATCAGGCGCAGATAGAGCGCTGGCTGACGAATGGTGACGCCTATTTTTGTCAATGTACGCGACGTCAGATAAAAGATGCGGGTGGCATTTATCCCGGTACTTGCCGCCACCGCACCCTGGATGCTGAAGGCTCTGCCGTTCGCGTCTGCATTGATAATCCGGTGACAGAGTTTGTCGATGTCAAACATGGTGTGATGCAGCTTGACCCAGCGATGGCGGCGGAAGACTTCATTATTAAGCGCCGTGATGGGCTTTATGCCTATAACCTTGCAGTGGTAATGGACGATATTCATCAGGGCATTACAGAGGTCGTTCGTGGCGCGGATCTCATTGAGCCGACGGGAAGACAGGTTTCTCTTTATCAAAAACTGGGGGCACCTCAGGTGAGTTATTTGCACTTACCACTTGCACTCAACGCCGACGGTAATAAGCTTTCTAAGCAAAACCATGCACCGGCTATCGACAATGCCAATCCTAGCCCAGCCCTTGAGGCTGCCTTTACGTTTTTAGGGCACCCTGTTCCTGCTGAATTACAAGGAGCACCGGTGCAAAAACTACTCCTTTGGGGAGTAAAAAACTGGCAGATAAACAAGCTGCCAAATGAGACGGAAGTGATTACAGCTTTCTAAAATACAGAGCAGTGATATATCATATGCCGTCGTTTTTATGGCCCGACCTGTCAGATACGAGGTGAGTTATCTTTAATCGAGTTACCAGCTTTTGCCGTAAGGTATTGAATCGCGATAATAAAACACGTGCGATTGATGACCTAAAGCTAGAAGTTATTCCACGCCAAGAGCACGGTATATCAAGAAAAGATATCAGCGAAAATGCGCTGAAGGTGCTCTATCGCCTGAATAAAGCAGGCTTTGAAGCATACCTCGTTGGTGGTGGTGTGCGTGATTTGCTGCTGAATAAACAGCCAAAAGATTTCGATATCGCGACCAACGCGACGCCTGAAGAAGTCCGCAAACTGTTCCGAAACTGCCGCTTGGTTGGCCGCCGCTTTCGTCTGGCACACATTCTTTTCGGTCGCGACGTAATTGAAGTGGCAACCTTCCGTGGTCACCATGGCAGTGGTAAAGCTGATAAGTCCGCCAGCCAGTCGAATGACGGCATGCTGCTGCGTGACAACGTTTACGGCACCATCGATGAAGATGCTGAACGCCGTGACTTTACCGTCAATGCCCTTTACTACAACATTGATGACTTCTCGGTACGCGATTATGCAGGTGGCGTTGAAGACCTGAAAAACCGCGTGATACGCCTGATTGGCGATCCGGAAACCCGTTACCGTGAAGACCCGGTTCGTATGCTGCGTGCGGTGCGCTTTGCCGCAAAACTCGACATGCAAATCAACGATGCGACGGCTGCGCCAATTCCTGCACTGGCTCACCTGCTTCGTGATATTCCTGCCGCCCGTCTGTTTGAAGAAAGCCTCAAGCTTTTGCAATCCGGCAACGGCTTGGACACCTATCGCCTGCTGCGTGATTACAACCTCTTTTCGCCACTGTTCCCGATCTTGGATGAGCATTTCACCGAAGATCGCAGCAGTAAATGCGAGAAAATGTTGGAGCACGTGCTGAAATCTACCGATGACCGTGTCGCCAACGACCAACGCATTAATCCAGCCTTTATGTATGCCGCCATGCTATGGTATCCGCTGGAAACCCGCGCAGAAGAAATCGCCTTCGAAAGTGGTCTTAGCTACTACGATGCTTTTATGGTCGCGGCCAATGATATTCTGGATGAGCAAGTAAAGAGTATCGCGATCCCGCGCCGCTTTACTGCAATGATCCGGGATATCTGGCAATTGCAGCTTCGCTTGAGCCGCCGCTCCGGTAATCGTGCTTACAAACTGCTGGAACAAAACAAATTCCGCGCTGCGTTCGACTTCCTTGAAATGCGTGGCAAGATTGAAGGTGGACAACTGGAAGAGCTTGCTACCTGGTGGGATGACTTTCAAAAAGCGAACCGTGACGATCGCCATGACATGGTGCAAGTGCTTAACAAGGCCAGTGCAGCGAAAAAGACTCGCCGTCGCCGTAAAACTAAGCCTCGCAGCCGAAAGCCTAAACCAAAGTCGAATACAGAATTATGATCCGCGCTTACATTGCTATAGGCAGTAATTTAGGTCATCCGGTAGAGAAAGCCCAACTTGCGATTGAGGCACTGAAACATCTGCCGGGTACCCGCTTTGTCTGTACATCTTCGCTCTATAGCAGCAAGCCGATGGGTCCCGCCAACCAGCCCGATTATGTGAATGCGGTTGCAGCCATTGACACCGAGCTTCAACCGTTAGATCTTCTTGATCATACACAGCGCATTGAGCTGGAGTTTGGCCGCGAGCGTAAAGAAGAACGCTGGGGACCACGAACTCTGGACCTGGATATCCTGCTTTATGGGGATCTCCAGCTGGAAAGTGAACGGTTAACCGTTCCACACTACGGGATGAAAGTGCGAGAGTTCGTACTTTACCCTCTCGCCGAAATAGCCCCTGACTTGCAGCTGCCTGATGGCTGTGCTGTTGCAGAGCTGGTCGCCGTCACGGATAAAAACGGCCTGACTGCCCTCGCGTAAGCACACCTGCCTAGGCACCGAAACAAAACAAGCAGGGTTTGGGAGACAATATGAAAAAAATTACGATTAGTACCTTAATGGCATGGAAGCAGGAAGGACGTAAATTTGCTTCGGCAACTGCTTATGACGCCAGTTTTGCCCAATTGTTTGAAGAGCAGGAAATGCCTGTGTTGCTGGTTGGCGACTCGCTGGGCATGGTTTTGCAAGGAAAGAGCGATACACTTTCAGTCACGATTGACGAAATCGCTTACCATACACGCAGCGTGCGTGCAGGAAGCTCAAACAGCCTCTTGATGGCTGACATGCCATTTATGTCATTTGCCACGCCGGAAGAAGCCTGCAAAAACGCAGCTGTTCTGATGCAGGCGGGCGCAAACATGGTGAAAGTGGAAGGCGGCGCCTGGCTGGCTGATACCATCACCATGTTGACACAACGTGCTGTCCCTGTTTGTGCACACCTTGGCTTAACTCCTCAGTCAGTCAACATCTTCGGTGGCTTTAAAATCCAGGGCCGCGAAGAGGAAAAAGCAGAGCAAATGGTTCAAGACGCATTGGCCCTTGAAAAAGCCGGTGCTCAGGTCATCTTGCTGGAGTGTGTGCCAAAAGCGCTAGCTGCGCGCATCACTGACGCTGTCCGCATACCTGTCATTGGTATCGGTGCGGGTAATGCAACAGATGGTCAAATTCTGGTGATGCACGACATGTTTGGCATCTCTGCTAACTACATCCCACGTTTTTCTAAAAACTACCTGAAAGAAACGGGCGATATGCGTCTGGCTGTGTCCCGTTACATTGAAGAAGTGGCAAGCGGCAAGTTCCCTGGCCCAGAGCAGACGTTTAACTGAGGAATGCCGATAAATGCAAGTAATCGCTGAGATTGCCCCACTCCGTGAACAGGTTCAGCAATGGCGCCGTGAAGGCCAGCGCATTGCGTTTGTCCCTACCATGGGCCACCTGCACGACGGCCACCTCACCTTGGTTCGCAGAGCCCGTGAGAATGCCGATGCAGTGGTTGTTAGCATCTTCGTTAACCCAATGCAGTTTGATAAAGCAGACGATTTGGCCGCGTATCCACGCACACTGGATGAAGACATTGCCAAATTGAATTCCGAAGGGGTTGAAGTGGTGTTCACGCCTACAGCGGACATCATGTACCCCAATGGCATGGACAACCACGCATTTGTGGACGTTCCGAGTCTTTCCGGTGTACTCGAAGGGACTTCGCGTCCGGGTCATTTTAAAGGCGTAGCAACCGTTCTTTCCAAGCTGTTCAATATGGTTCAACCAGATGTGGCTTGCTTTGGTGAGAAAGACTTTCAGCAACTGGCTGTGATTAAAAAGATGGTGGACGATCTTTGCTTACCTATCGAAATCATTCCTGTTGCGACAGCGCGTGAAATGGATGGGCTTGCCATGAGTAGCCGTAACACCCGTCTGACCGTCGATGAGCGTCAACGTGCGCCAGTGCTGGCAAAAACCCTGCGTTGGATCAGTAGCCAAATGCGTGGTGGCCGTAACGACTACAGCGAACTGGTTCTTGACGGTAACGACCAGCTGCGCGCAGCTGGTCTGGAGCCGGACGAGATTTTCATCCGTGATGCCAACACCCTGCAACCGATCAGCGAGCATACATCGAAAGCGGTTATCCTCGCGGCAGCCTTCCTGAGTCAGGTGAGACTTATCGACAACCTTACTGTTGATTTGACTCCACAGGTCGCTGACGACAGCGAAGAGTAATGCGCTCGCATTCAGATAGTAAAAAACCGCCGGAAGGCGGTTTTTTTATACTCATATTGCGCTTAGCTTCGAAGGCCAATACCACGACTGATGAGATACCACGCTAACGTATAAAGTCCGACGACAAACAAACTTAATACCGCAAATGATGTCACGATATTCACATCAGACACACCAAGAAAGCCGTAACGGAAAGCATTCACCATGTAGACGATAGGGTTCAGCTTCGACACGCCCTGCCAGAATTCAGGAAGCAAGGAGAGCGAATAAAACACCCCACCCAGATACGTCAGCGGTGTCAGTACAAAGGTCGGGATGATACTGATGTCATCAAAGCTTTTTGCAAATACTGCATTGATCAATCCGCCAAGTGAAAAGACGACCGATGTCAGGAACACCGTAGCCACAATCACACCAAGATGGGCAATTTTAAGGTCTACAAAAAACAATGACACCATTGAGACCATCACCCCAACCGCCAAGCCTCTTGCCACACCGCCGCCGACATAACCGGCGATCATGATGTAGTTCGGTACAGGCGCCACCATCAGTTCTTCAATGTTCCGGTGCATTTTGGCACTGAAAAAGGAAGAGGCCACGTTGGAATAAGAGTTAGTGATCACCGACATCATGATAAGGCCAGGCACAATATAGGCCATGTAACTGAAACCACCCATTTCACCAATCCGACTGCCAATCAGGTTACCGAAGATGATGAAATACAAGGTCATGGTAATCGCAGGAGGTACCAGAGTTTGAATCCAGATTCGGGTAAAGCGGGTCACTTCCTTGATGATGAGGCTTTTAAAGGCCACCCAGTAAAGTTTATTCATGCTTTGGCCTCCGCATTTTCACGCACCAGCGTCACGAACAATTCTTCTAATCGGTTGGCTTTGTTTCTCATCGAAAGCACCTGGATACCTTGCGCGGTCAACTGCTCAAATACCGTGTTCAGGCCCGTGTGTTTATGCACATCAACTTCCAGTGTATGGTCATCGACTTGCACCCACTGCACGCCTTCCAAACTTTTTACCAAGCTATCCGGCGCGAGATCCAGAACAAAGGTTTCCACATCCAGTTTCTTCAAAAGCGCTTTCATCGAGGTGTCTTCAATCAGCTCACCACGGTTAATGATGCCGATATTACGACACAGCATTTCTGCTTCTTCGAGATAGTGCGTCGTCAGGATGATGGTGATGCCCTGTTTGTTGATCTCCTGTAGGAAGGTCCACATTGAGCGACGTAATTCGATATCTACGCCGGCGGTAGGCTCATCCAAAATCAAAAGTTTAGGTTCATGCATCAAGGCACGGGCAATCATCAGACGGCGCTTCATACCGCCAGAAAGATTACGGGCAGATTCGTTGCGCTTCTCCCAAAGGTCTAGCTGAGTGAGGTATTTTTTAGCGCGTCGCTTGGCCTCCTCGCGCTCTACACCGTAGTAGCCAGCTTGGTTAACGACGATTTGTTCCACCTTCTCGAACTGGTTGAAGTTAAATTCCTGCGGCACCAGTCCGATTTGTTTCTTCGCTTCTACGAGTTGAGTGTCGATATCATAACCGAAAATCTTTACCTTTCCAGAGGTCTTGTTAACCAGAGAGCTGACAATACCAATCGTCGTGGACTTTCCAGCACCGTTAGGACCAAGAAGGGCGTAAAAATCGCCCTCCTCAACCGCTAAAGACACCCCTTTAAGTGCTTTGACATCTGTTCCATAGACCTTGATCAGATTGTCGATTTCAATTGCTTTCATAAATGTTGTTTTTTCTTTTATGGCATAACTTCCGTTAAGCGCTTGGCGGCGTTAAGTGCATCATAACGGGAGTCGAACATGTGCGTATCAGCGACCCAGTCGCCAACATGAAGACGTTTCAGCTGCTCTGTGGTCTGCTCATGTGGACTAAGCAGGAACACAGTACAGTTGGCTTCGCGGGCATCGGCAATGGCGTTTTCCAGCGCGAGACCCACGGTCATATCAATCAGGGGCACATCACTCAAATCCAGGATCATCACGCGGTAATCGCCAATGCTGGTGTGTTGTCGAGAGATGGCTTTTGACACGCTGAAGATCATTGGGCCGGAGAGATAGAAAAACAACACCTTTCCATCAGAATTATCTAATAAACCTCTTTCTTCTTCAGAAAGCGGTACATCATCGTCATCGGCGTCACTGATAGCTTTGACTTGCTTTGCCTGCTCTCGGCTAAGCCTTTCGATTACAATGACATTGGAAATGAAAACACCCAAACCCACAGCAACAATCAAGTCGACAAAGACGGTCAGCGCCATCACGCCGTACATAATAGCCGTCTGGTGCTTACTGACCTTGTGTGCGCGCTGCAGGAAACTCCAGTCAAGAATGTTAATACCCACATAGAGTGCGATACCGGCCAACACGGCCATTGGAATCGGCTCTGTCAGGAAGCCTGCAACCAATACCACTGCCGCCAGAATAAGGGCACGAACAATACCTGCCAACGGTGAGCGAGCGCCAACCTGAACGTTCACCACGGTACCCATGGTGGCCCCTGCCCCCGGTAGCGCACCGAACATACCGGAAATGATGTTTGCAATGCCCTGGCCACGAAGCTCTTTGTCAGAGTTATGCTCCTCACGAGTCAGCGAGTCTGCAATCACGGCCGTGAGTAAGGTATCAATACAGCCCAAGGTACCCAATACTAAAGCATCGATAACCATGGTGGTCAGAAGTTCAGGGGTAAAAGTAGGGAAAACGATCGATGGCAAACCTGTCGGAATTTCACCAATGCGTCGGATGCTCTCGATATCAAAGAAAATGATGGACAGTAAGGTTACCAGCACCAGCGCAACAAGCTGTGCTGGTACGTATTTACGGTATTTCTTCGGGAAGTAGAACAGAATACCTAATGTCAAAAGCCCCAGAAAAAGCTCTTTAAAGCTGAGGTTAGAGACCGTTTCAGGCAATGCCTGAATGGTTCCCAGCACACCACCAGGGGGCGCTGCCTGCCCCATCAAAGGGCTGATTTGTAGCAATATCAATATCACACCGATACCTGACATAAAGCCGGATATGACGCTATACGGCATCAGGGTGACATATTTCCCAAGTTTCAGTGTGCCCAACAAAACCTGGAAGGCACCGGCCATCATGACAACGGTAAAGGCCATTGCCATTCCTGTTTCCGGATACCTCGCCATCATGGACGTAAGGACAGCAGTCATAATGACTGTCATCGGGCCCGTTGGCTCAGAAATCAGTGTGGAAGATCCGCCAAACAATGCAGCAAACAAACCAACGAGAATAGCGCCCCAAAGTCCTGCTTCAGCACCCGCGCCGGAGGCGACACCAAATGCAAGCGCAAGGGGAAGAGAAATGATGGCAGTAGTAACACCGCCGAAAACGTCGCCTTTCAGGCTCCAGTGTTTGAACCGGTCAAAATTCACAACTTGCTTCCTTTTAATACTTCCTTTTTCGGCAAGCTACCCAATTCCCCAAATGGACAATTGGATCTCCTTTATTGTGCTCTCCAAAACCAAAGACACAACTTTTCCCAGACCATCCGCGATGCTTTGCAGTTGGTGTAAACATTTTGTTCCCAAATGGTTAGCGGGGAGGAGACAAAGCGCGCCCTAGTATACCGTTCAATTACGGTAACAGGGATCTGTTATATCAACCATAATGCTGGTAGGAGGAGCTAAAATGTTGAGTAGAAAGTGGTAAATTGTATCTAAATATGATCTTTTGTGGTGTATAGTTGCTCGCAACAATTCCTAGGGGGGTGCCATGGCGCAAATAAAGCAGCTTCTTTCCAATAACCTAAAATGGTCTAAAACCATCAAGGAAGACAATCCGGCTTATTTTGCTGAATTAGCAAAATCCCAGCACCCTGAATACCTATGGATAGGTTGTGCTGACAGCCGTGTTCCGGCGGAGCGCCTAACTGGACTAGACTCCGGAGAGCTGTTCGTGCACCGAAACGTGGCAAATCAGGTGGTTCACACCGACCTAAACTGTCTTTCTGTCGTCCAATACGCTGTCGATGTCCTTCAAGTAAAACATATCATTGTTTGTGGTCATTACCGCTGTGGCGGTGTTCATGCTGCTATCGAAAACCCTGAACTGGGTCTCATCAACAATTGGCTTCTACACATCCGAGACCTTTATCGCAAACACAAACGCTATCTAAGTGGCCTCACAATAGAAGAACAGGGTAACAAGCTCTGTGAAATCAATGTAGCAGAACAAGTTTACAATCTCGGTAACTCCACCATATTGCGGGCAGCTTGGGAGCGTGGACAAGACGTCAAAATACATGGCTGGTTCTATGACATCAGCGATGGTGTGCTGAAAGATTTGGGAATGATGGCTAACAGCATTAAAACGCTGGAAGCCGGATATGAATCTGCAATGTCTGAGCTTGTTCCTGAATGACACAAGACAAACTCTGGACACAGTGAAACAAAAAAGCGACCCGAAGGTCGCTTTTTTCATGGCTGTAGGCATTAAACTTCCAGTGGAACCACTTTGCCAATATAAGGCAGATGGCGATATTTCTGAGCATAGTCGATACCCACACCCACAACGAATTCGTCAGGGATTTTGAAGCCGTACCAATCTACATGCACATCCACTTCACGACGTTCTGGTTTATCCAGTAACGTACAGATCCGAATAGACTTAGGCTCACGAATAGACAGGATTTCGCATACTTTGCTCAGAGTGTTACCGGTATCAATAATGTCTTCCACCAGCAGCACGTCTTTGCCTTTAATGTCGTCATCCAAATCTTTCAGGATGCGCACATCACGGGTACTTTCCATCGCGTTGCCGTAGCTTGATGCTGTCATGAAGTCGACTGAATGAGGCAGATCAATCGCGCGTGCCAGATCCGCCATAAAGACAAAAGAGCCACGCAATAGACCAACCATGACCAGATCCTGAGAATCTTTATAGTGTTCAGTGATTTCAGCACCCAAAGCTTTTACTCGCTGTTGGACTTCCTGCTCTGAAATCAGCACTTCTACGGTATGTTTCATTCTAATCCTCGACGGCTATCCGCCAAACTACCTGTGTAAATGAGGTCGGTCATTCTACCACTGCTCCTTGCTCAAGCCTACTCTCGATGCATGTCAAAATTTCGACGCTCAATAGAGCCAAGCCATTGTTAAGCAACTTGTTGCTGTTATACACTCCGCAAGCAGTTGTTAAATAAAATGTTACATAAATTTTAAGTTTGCCAGTTATAGGCAACCCAAACTCGTTTAAAGTTGGCAGGAACCAGGATGACTACATCTAGTGGACGTACAAGAACCCGTTTGTCGCCTGAGCAGAGAAAAGAACAACTGCTCGGCTATGCGCTGGAAGTCTTTTCCAAACGTGGCATCGGCCGCGCAGGACATGCTGATATCGCAGATATGGCAAAAGTCTCTGTAGCGACAGTATTTAATTATTTCCCTACTCGGGAAGATCTCGTCGAAGCAGTACTTAAAGAAGCAGAAAAAGAGTTTCAACAAATTATTTCGCGCCACCTTCATTTGGGCAAAAACCACGTCCGTAATTCGCTCTCATTCGTGACTTCAGCCGTTATCGATGCGGCGCTTGCAGATAAGGAATGGCTCAAAGTTTGGTATGAGTGGAGCACGTCTATTCGCGAAGATATCTGGCCAAACTTTGTTGAAGGCAAAAACGTGGTGCTGGAGCAATATACCGCTCTTTTCAACCATGGCCTTCAAGAGGGTTTGATCCCAGAACGTCGCTCAGCGCTCGAACTAGCGCGACTCTTCGACGGTGTTTGCTACATTCTTTACCTCCAGTCTAACCAGCAACCTGACAAAGAGGCGTTAATTCGTCAGGCTGATGGCTATATTGATTTGCTCTGCGGTCATTAAGCACTAAAAGCAACAAAAAAACCGGCATCAGCCGGTTTTTCCCTATTCCGTTTAGGCTCGCCCAGTAGGCTTTAAGAGGCTTCGAAAAGCACTGGTGGGTGCGGCCTGATATCGAGCCTGACTTTGTCCCCCATATCAAGCAACTGGTTAGAGTACACCATCAGGCTTTGACCGTTGACATCCACTAGGTATCGGCAACTGTCACCCATAAACTGGACATCACTCACCACCCCATTACCTGCATCATCAGGGGTAATAGTGAGGTTTTGTGGACGAATCAACCATTCAAGCTCACTACCGTTAGACGCCTGTTCGACCGGCCATTCACCCAGCGGCGTATACATCTTGCTGTCACCATTAACAGAAACAGGCACGTATGAGCCATGCCCCATGAAGTCGGCGACAAAGCGGCTACTCGGACGATAGTAAAGCTCGGTCGCTCCACCATATTGCTCAATCACGCCTTTGTTCATTACCGCCAGTTTGTCAGCGAACGCGAAGGCTTCTTCACGACTGTGGGTCACAAAAATCGCTGTCACACCCTGCTCTTTAAAAATCTTGCGGATTTCTTTAATCAGGCTGTGCCGTACTTGGGTATCAATATTGGAAAAAGGTTCATCCAATAGCAGTAGATCTGGCTTGCCTGCCAACGCACGGGCAATCGCTACACGCTGCTGTTGACCACCTGAAAGTTGGTGTGGATAGCGTGCATCCAAGCCGTCTAGTTTCACCAGCGCCAGCATCTCTTTGACGCGTGCTTTTGCCGCAACTTTATCCCAACCTTTCAGGCCAAACGAAACATTCTCTGCAACCGTCAGGTGCGGGAACAAGGCGTAATCTTGGAAAATCATGCCGATGTTTCGCTGTTCAGGCGGCACATTCAAAGAAGGTCCAACAATCTGGCGACAGTTGATCATCATGTCACCGCTGTCGAGTGGCAATAAGCCCGCAATGGCTTTCAACAAAGTCGTTTTTCCGCAGCCACTCGCCCCCAACAGGCAGACGATTTCGCCTTTTTCGACACGGAAGGTGAGATCATCAAGCACTGCCTGGCCGTTGTAACGACAAATCAGATTGCTTACAGTCAGTGCACAACTCATGAGTGGCTTTGCTCCAAAGAACGGTTAATCATGATCAGGGGTATAAGTCCTACCAACACCAGTAACACCGCAGGCAGAGCAGCATACTCGAGATGCTCATCAGAGGCATAGTTAAATACGTATGTAGCCAGCGTTTCGAAGTTAAAAGGGCGCAGTAGCAGAGCTGCATTCAGTTCCTTCATCGATTCAATAAACACCAGCAGCATAGCAATCAAACAGCCACGGCGAATCAAAGGCAACTGCACTCGCTGAATCATGCTGCGCACGTTACAACCCATTGTACGGGCAGCCATATCCAGTGAAGGCGACACTTTGGCAAGGCTGGATTCAACACTACCAATTGCAACCGCACTGAAACGTACCACAAATGCCGCCAACATAGCGAACATGGTGCCGGAAAGAATCAACCCCGGCCTTCCCCAATCCATAGCTTTTGCAATGTCATTGATGATGTGGTCTGCGCTGGTCAGAAAAATCAGTACACCTATCGCCAGCACAGTACCCGGCACCGCATACCCCATCGAAGCAATACGGATAGGCACATTACTCGCAGCGCGGCCGGACAGACGCTTATAGAAGTTCACCAATAGCGCAATAATCAATGCCACCACGGCAGCAACTGCCGACACATAAAGGCTGTTCACACTGTATTGTGCAAAATCTTCCACCGAACTACTGGAATGGTAATCCCACGCATAGATAAGAAGTTGGCCAAGCGGCGCGATAAACGCGATAGTGAAAAGCCCCCAGCACCATAATGTCGCCAGCACTTTGTATTTCCCTCGAAGCGGTGATTTGGTAATGGTGTCCGGCGTGACATTCTGGCTGAAAAGCTTTTGTTTACGGCGGCTGTAGCGCTCACTGCTGATCAGCACAAAAATCACCACTAGCATGATGGCAGAGATTTTCGCCGCGGCATTGAGGTTGGAATAGCCCAACCAAGTGTCATAAACCGCCGTTGTCAGGGTACTCACTGCAAAATAGGAAACGGTACCAAAATCACCAAGCGCTTCCATCGCAACCAGCGACGCGCCAACTGCTATCGCGGGACGGGCCAGAGGCAAGGAAACTCGGAAAAAGCTCTGGGTTGGGGTGCAGCCCAGCAGACGTGCCGATTGAGTCAGTGTGAGGCTTTGCTCCATAAATGCCGCGCGGGCAAGAAGGTAGATATAAGGGTACAGCACCAACGCCAGTACAAAGCAGGCTCCCGGCAAGGTACGCAGATCAGGGAACCAGTATTGTGCTGCCGAAGTCCAGCCAGTAAGATCCCTTAAAAACAACTGGATAGGGCCAGCATAATCAAACCAATCTGTATAGATGTAACCTACGATATAGCCGGGCATCGCTAATGGTAGCACCAAGGCCCACTGCAGCCAGCGATCACCGGGAATCGCATAATTAGCCATCAACCAGGCAGAAGGAATGCCCATCAAAAGGGAAAGGGAAACAGTCCCAATCACCAATAACGCGGTGTTGAGTGTGTAAGTCCCCATCACCGTCGACATCAGGTGGCCAAATACTTCGTCGGACTCACCAACCGAAGCGTAGAAGATTGCCAAAATAGGCAAAACCAGCAGCAAGGAAAACACCCAACTACTGGCTTTCAAAAATCGATTCTGTTCTAACATTGCCTACAACATTATGGCGTCAGAATGCAGTAAGGGGGAACCAAGCTCCCCCTTCACCATTACAGGTCAAATTTCACTTCATCAAGAAGCTTCATCGCTGTTGCGTAGTTATCCGCAATGGTTTCAAGTGGCAGATCGTCTGCGTTATATTCACCCCAAGAAGCCACCAGCTCAGAGCTTGCAACGCCCGGCTTAACTGGCTCTTCGTAGTTCACTTCCGCGTACATCTTTTGAGCCGCATCTGACGTCAGGTACTCCATCAGTTTTTGTGCGTTTTCTTTGTTTGGCGAGTACTTCGCCATCGCCATGCCGCTGATATTTACGTGGGTGCCATCAGCTTTTTGGCCAGGGTAGTTCAGGTATACACTCTCTGCCCATGGGATTTGCTTCTCGTCTGCCAGCATTTTGCCCAAATAGTAGCTGTTACCCAAAGACACGTCACACAGACCTTCAGAGATAGCTTTCACTTGTGCACGGTCGTTGCCCTGAGGTTTACGCGCCAGATTCGCTTTCACGCCTTCCAGCCACGCTTTTGCTTCAGCTTCACCGTGGTTAGCAATGATAGAAGCGATCAGGGAAACATTGTACGGATGCTTACCGGAACGTGTACAGATTTTTCCTTTGAATTCAGGCTTAGCCAAATCCATGTAATCAAAATCCGCGCCCAGTTGACCGACACGGTCACGAGAAGAGTAAACTGCGCGAGAGCGGGTAGTCAGTGCAAACCAACGGTCATCGCTATCACGGTATTGTGCAGGTACGTTCTCATCAATGATATTGCTATCAACAGGTTGAACCAGCTCTTTATTCACCAACTCCATTAGGCGAGAGATATCGACAGTAAGCAAAACGTCTGCAGGGCTGTATTCGCCTTCCTGCTCTACTTTCTCAGCCATACCCTTCTTCGCAAACTTCACGTTTACCTTGATGCCTGTCTCCTTGGTGAATTGGTCAAGCATTGGCTCAATCAGAAACGGCTGGCGGTAAGAGTACACATTAACTTCTTCCGCTGCATGCGCAATACCAGAGCCCATAACACCAAGCATCAATGCTGATGCTGACAGCAACTTTTTCATATCCATCCTTCCTAGACTGCAAATTCAAATGAGAACGTTTATCAATGCGATTAGTATACACATCAAAAATGTGCACGCAACACGTTATGTAACCGATAAATACGAAAAAGCCCTGCATTCTAAGAATGCAGGGCTTGGTAAGCGCCTAGAAGTGTTACATATTATTTCACGCTAACAAATTCAGGGTAGGCATCTACACCACAGTCGTGGAAGTCCATACCTTCAAGTTCTTCCTCTTCACCTACACGGATACCCATGGTGGCTTTCAGCACTGCCCAAACCGCCAGGCTTGCACCGAATACCCAAGCAAAGATAACTGCTGCACCGAAGATTTGAGCACCGAAGGTCGCGTCAGCGTTGCTGAAAGGTACTGCCAGCAGGCCAAATAGACCACAAGTACCGTGTACAGAGATAGCACCGACTGGATCGTCAATCCTCAGTTTATCCAGACCAACGATGCTGATAACAACCAGCGCACCAGACAGGCCACCGATAGTCAGTGCCGCAACTGGAGATGGTGACAGTGGGTCCGCAGTAATGGCTACCAGACCAGCCAGCGCGCCATTCAGTACCATCGTCAGGTCTGCTTTACCCCAAGTCGCTTTACACACCGCCAGTGCTACGATGGCACCTGCCGCCGCTGCCGCATTAGTGTTCAGGAAGATTTGGCCAACTGCAGTTGCATTTTCAAAGTCTGACACCATCAGCTGTGAACCGCCGTTGAAGCCGAACCAACCAAACCACAGAATGAAAGTACCCAGGGTTGCCAATGGTAGGTTTGAACCTGGAATTGGGTAGATTTGACCGTTTTTGCCGTATTTGCCTTTACGTGCACCCAGCAGAAGAACACCTGCCAATGCCGCTGCTGCACCCGCCATGTGAACAATACCTGAACCTGCGAAGTCGCTGAAGCCTGCTTCTGACAGGAAGCCACCGCCCCACGTCCAGTAACCTTCCATTGGGTAAATAAACGCTGTCAGCACAACGGAGAACACCAGGAAAGCCCAAAGCTTCATACGTTCAGCTACTGCACCAGAAACCACAGACATTGCAGTCGCTACGAAGACAACCTGGAAGAAAAAGTCAGATTCAAGAGAGTGGTCCGCGCCTTCGCTTTGAGTACCAATCAAGGCACCGAACGATGGCAGCCAGCCGCCTTCCGTGTTGTCAACATACATGATGTTGTAACCCACCAGCAGGTAAGTCGTACATGCAATTGCATACAGACAAACGTTCTTAGTGAGAATTTCCGTGGTGTTTTTAGAACGCACCAGACCAGCTTCCAGCATGGCAAAACCTGCCGCCATCCACATTACCAGTGCACCTGAAATTAAAAAGAAAAAGGTATCGAGCGCGTATCGCAGCTCTGTCACAGTTGTAGTCAGTTCCATCTTTCTTACTCCCCTAAACCCTTAAATCGCTTCTGCGTCCATCTCGCCAGTACGAATACGTACAGCTTGCTGGAGGTCATAAACAAAAATCTTTCCATCGCCAATCTTGCCGGTCTGTGCCGCCTTGCTGATGGCTTCAATAATTTCGTCAACGTTTTCGCTGTGTGCTGCAATTTCCAGCTTCACTTTAGGCAGAAAATCCACTTGGTATTCCGCACCGCGATACAATTCGGTGTGGCCTTTCTGACGACCAAAACCTTTTACCTCTGACACTGTCATCCCATCTACGCCGACTTCAGCCAGTGCTTCACGCACATCGTCGAGCTTGAAGGGTTTGATAATTGCGTTGATCAATTTCATTACCGTCTCCTTGAACCAGAATTTAATTGTGTTCTGGTCAAGTAATAAACAAATGGCGTGCCAGTTTTTTATTTTGTTATTTTTCAGACAGTTACTGTTAAGCTGCAAATTCAAAGATTTCCAATGCACCATTACGGTGCGTGAAATTCACCGCAATCAGGCAATACCGGGGAAAGTTGAGGTGTACGCACCAAAAAGTTGCGTCAGGAAAGTTAGACAAGGGAAGGATAAAAGATTTGGCTAACGGTCATCCATTACCGTTATCTATAAATATCAGCTAGTTAGCGACCATAGCGACGAATAAAATCTTGCCAGGCTTCAAGCACCAAAAGGAGGTCTTCTGGTCCACAAAGCGACACGCTTTCCTCTTCATAGGTATGCAAATCAACATCTGGCATATCTTCTTCGCTGTCTTCGAGCACGATATTGGCCTGCACCAGGGCTTCTTCCTGTGTCAGTTGCAAGTGGAACACTTTACCTGAGCGTGTCCATTCACCACCTTGTTCCATCATCAGCTTCAGATTTTCCAAAACTTCATCAATGGCATCATGGTCTGTCCCAAGTTCATCAACGAGCCAGCGCCCCAGTGCCTCATGTCCCATTGATAGCTCAGCATGAAAGCTATCGTCTAAAGTATTGCGTCGAAATTCGTAGTCCACGTGTACCCTCCGATCATTGAGAGGCCATTGTTTATATTCTCTAATAAGATGCAACGCGTTTTTTCACTTATGAAGTTCACATATTTCACCAACAATAAGCACGCTACTCATTGCGAAAAGTAATCTATGGGAAATATCAATATCCTTTCATAGCTATCCATGAAGATTACGCCAGACTTAGCCAACGCCATTGTCCAACGCGCGATAAAGATCATAAAAAATGCCCTGAATGTCATGGATGAACATGGTTACATCATTGCCTCTACCGATCATTCTAGGCTGCATCAACGCCACGAAGGCGCGATTCTGGCACTATCCGAAAAGCGCACTATCGAAATCACTGACGAAATGCAGCACAACATGTGGGGCGTAAAACCCGGTGTTAACCTGCCCATATTTTTTAAGGATCAAGCCATCGGGGTAATTGGGATATCGGGAAGGTTGGAGGATGTCAGACAGTATGGTGAGCTGGTTAGAATGGCCGCCGAAATGACGGTTGAACATGCACACGAATTGGAATTGTTAAGGTGGAGTGAAACCAGAAAAGAAGAATTTGTTCAGCAGTGGTTACAATACGAAACCAACGAAGATCATTTGCGCTCAATTGCCGCCAAGCTCAACGTCAATATGGACACACCCTATGGTATTGTACTTTTGCAGCATCCGATTGACATTGACCAACGTACTATCACCAAACAACTCTCCCAGATTAACCCACACATTCTCAAGGCCAGTTGCAACAGCATGACTTTGGTCATTCTTCTTCCCCTTCAAGGCAAGAAACAGGAAACGCTGCACACGCATTGGGAGAAAAGTAAGAAGCGCCTGCTAAAAGAGATGAAAAGCACTGACAAATATCGCTGGGTGTTCAGCACTCCAGCTCATTCCATTGGTGGAGTGCGCAGTGCTTTTTCCGGATTATGTTCTTTGCTGAATGGTCTGCCGGAAAATGTGCATTTAGCCAATATATCTGATTACCCGCTGGCAGCCCTGCTTAATCCGATTTCCGAAACTTGGCAACTTGAACAAGTCGAAATTATTCTCCAAGCCATTACCGATAAAAATCCGGTTCTGCTGAGCACACTACAAATGTGGTTTCTCCAGAACAGTGATATAGATAAAGCTGCTTCGTCGCTTTCCATTCACCCCAATACGGTGCGCTACCGCCTGAGGCAGGTTGAGGAATGTACCGGTTTTGAACTCACAAATTTTCAGCATAAAGGGCTTCTTTATGCTGCTTTGACTATAAGGCCGACTTCACAATGGATTGTTAATTTAAACAAAAAATAACGAAATAGAGCTGGGTAATTTGTAAATTAGAACATGGTTTTCATCAATATCAGTCTGGAAAATAAACATGATAACAACATAACAAATGCCATTACCCTACAAGGAGATTCAATCATGGAACTCGTTATCGTGTTATTGGTAGCCATCGCATTTGTGGTGCTATCAACGTCCAAATTTAAAATTCACCCCTTTCTCGCGTTACTTGGCGCCGCCTTTTTAACAGCCTTACTTTCAGGTTTGCCATTGAGTAGCATCGCTAAAACCATCAGTGGTGGCTTTGGCGGTATTCTGGGATACATCGGTCTGGTGATCATGCTGGGTACCATCATTGGTACCATTCTTGAGCGCTCTGGCGCTGCTATCACAATGGCAGATACCATTATCAAACTGCTTGGTGATCGCTTTCCCAGACTGACCATGTCACTGATAGGTTATCTGATATCCATTCCCGTATTTTGTGATTCAGGGTATGTGATTCTGAACTCACTGAAACGCGCCATGACTAAGCGTATGGGCGTCTCAGCTGTCGGCATGAGTGTTGCGCTGGCAACCGGCCTGTATGCCACACACACTTTTGTTCCACCAACTCCAGGCCCTATTGCCGCAGCCGGTAACCTCGATCTGACAAACAATTTAGGGCTGGTCATTGGTTTAGGTCTGATTGTGGCCGCAGCAACTGCGCTGACAGGTCTGGCTTGGGCAAATTATGCATCTTCACGCTACGAGTGTGGTGAAGATGACGAAGTAACAGAGAGTTACGAAACACTCAAAGCCCGCTACGGGAAATTACCAACAGCTGCTCAGGCCTTCTCCCCTATATTGATCCCTATAGTCCTGATCTGTCTCGGTTCGATCGCCAATTACCCAAGTGCTCCACTTGGTGACGGCACATTAAAAACCGTATTGGCTTTCCTGGGTTCACCGCTTAATGCATTGGTTGTTGGCCTATTCATTGCCCTCCCACTGGTGAAAACATCGGAAGATAAACCAACGAAAGGTGAAGCACTGACTGCCCAGGTTTCCGATGCGATTTCTACTGCTGCTCCAATTCTGCTGATCACAGGGGCAGGTGGCGCATTCGGTGCCGTGCTTAAAGCAACAGGTGTGGGGCCTCAACTGGGCGAGGCGCTCTCTACTCTGGGCATCGGTCTATTTATGCCATTTATGGTGGCCGCTGCTTTGAAAACAGCGCAAGGTTCATCAACTGTTGCTTTGGTCACCACATCTGCACTGGTTGCACCGATGCTAGGCGACCTAGGATTAGCGACCGAAATGGGACGCGTACTCACAGTGCTGGCGATTGGAGCTGGAGCAATGACAGTCTCACATGCCAATGACAGCTTCTTCTGGGTCGTTACCCAGTTCAGCAAAATGTCGGTGAGCACTGCATATAGAGCGCAAACCATAGCCACCCTTATACAAGGTCTGACGGGTATTATCACCGTCTATATTCTTAGTTTAATACTTCTGTAATTTGTTTTTTGGAGCCCAAGAATGCATGTCGTCATTGCCCCTGACTCTTATAAAGAAAGCCTGAGTGCCACAGAAGTCGCTCAGGCCATAGAAAACGGCTTTAAGACCGTTCTTCCTGCTTGGCGCTTCACCAAACTGCCCATGGCAGACGGTGGCGAAGGCACAGTGCAATCACTGGTTGATGCCACTGGTGGCAGTATTATTCAGGTAGAAGTAACGGGGCCTCTTGGCACACCGGTTGAAGGCTTCTTTGGCCTGCTGGGTGATGGCGAAACCGCCGTCATCGAAATGGCTGCCGCCTCAGGTCTTCATCTGGTTTCTCCTTCTGAGCGCAATCCGCTACTGACCACCAGCTTCGGTACTGGCGAACTGATCAAAGCTGCACTCGACCATGGTGCCAACCACCTGATTATTGGTATCGGCGGTAGCTCAACCAATGATGGTGGGGCGGGCATGGCTCAGGCACTTGGCGCGAAGCTGTTGGACAAAGCCGGACAAGCGATTGGCTTTGGTGGCGGTTCGCTAGCAAGTCTTCACACCATTGATTGCAGTGATGTCGACTCTCGCCTCAAGAACGTGAAACTCGAAGTCGCGTGTGATGTCGACAACCCACTATGTGGAAAGAAAGGCGCATCAGCGATTTTCGGCCCGCAAAAAGGAGCAACGCCGGAGATGGTCAAAACTCTGGATGTCAACCTTAATCACTACGCTAATGTAATGAAATCAGAGCTTGGTAGTGATGTAAAAAACAGCGCGGGTGCGGGTGCAGCAGGTGGTATGGGCGCGGCATTGATGGGTATTTTCAATGCCATTCTGCGTCCTGGCATCGAGATTGTGATGGATGCGATTAACCTTTCCGAGCAGCTGAAAGGGGCCGATCTGGTCATCACAGGTGAAGGTCGTATCGACAGCCAAACTATTCACGGTAAAACCCCGATTGGTGTAGCCCGCTGTGCCAAGACATTTGGCCTTCCAGTCATCGGCATCGCAGGCAGCATCACTCAGGATAGCGTCGTAGTGTATGACCACGGCATAGACGCATTATTTAGCGTGGTATCAGGCGCATGTACGTTGGAAAATGCACTGGCCAATGCGAAAGAGAACGTTGAACTGACCGCCCAGAACGTGGCAAGAATGCTGGTACTGAACCTGAACTTAGGGTCTAGAACCTAGAGAATCAGTATCCCCTATAACGAACAAAGCCTCCCAATTGGGAGGCTTTCTTTTCTCTGTTATTCAAGCATTAAACGGCTGCTTGGATAATCACTTCGTCCGCTTTCTTGGTGTATTGATCCATGCGGTGGAAGTTCAGGTATCGATAGGTATCTGCCGCTGTCGCATCGATTTGCTTCGCGTATTCCAGATACTCTTCAACCGTTGGGATGCGACCCAAAATAGCACCCACAGATGCCAGCTCAGCAGAAGACAGGTAAACGTTCGCACCTGTACCCAGACGGTTCGGGAAGTTACGGGTAGAGGTAGACAGTACAGTTGCCTTGTCAGCAACACGCGCTTGGTTACCCATACACAGTGAACAGCCAGGAGTTTCAATACGCACGCCTGCACGGCCATAGATACCGTAATAGCCTTCTTCGGTCAGCTGGTCACGGTCCATCTTAGTCGGTGGAGCGACCCAAAGACGGGTTTCCAGCGTGCCGCCAAATTTATCCAGCAGCTTACCGGCTGCACGGAAGTGGCCGATGTTGGTCATACAAGAACCGATGAATACTTCATCCACCTTGTCGCCAGCAACGTCAGACAGCAGACGCGCATCGTCCGGGTCGTTTGGCGCACACAGGATTGGCTCGTTGATCTCAGCCAGATCGATTTCAATCACTTCTGCATATTCTGCATCCGCGTCAGCTTCCATCAACTCTGGGTTCGCCAGCCATGCTTCCATCGCAGAAATACGACGCTCGATGGTACGACGGTCACCGTAACCCTCACTGATCATCCACTTCAGCATCACGATATTGGAAGACAGGTACTCTTTCACTGACTCTTGAGACAGCTTAACAGTACAGCCTGCTGCAGAGCGCTCTGCCGATGCATCAGACAGCTCAAATGCCTGTTCAACGGTCAGGTGCTCAACACCTTCGATTTCCAGAATCCGGCCAGAGAATGCGTTTATCTTGCCCGCTTTCTCAACCGTCAGCAGACCTTGCTTGATCGCGTAGTAAGGGATCGCATGAACCAGATCACGCAGAGTAATACCCGGCTGCATTTCACCTTTGAAACGGACAAGGATTGATTCAGGCATATCCAGAGGCATCACACCCGTCGCTGCTGCAAATGCAACCAGACCAGAGCCTGCTGGGAACGAAATGCCCAGTGGGAAACGGGTGTGTGAATCACCGCCAGTACCTACAGTATCTGGCAGCAGCATACGGTTTAGCCATGAGTGGATAACACCATCGCCCGGACGCAGGGAAACACCGCCACGGTTCATGATGAAATCTGGCAGCGTGTGGTGAGTGTTTACGTCAACTGGCTTAGGATAGGCCGAGGTGTGACAGAAAGACTGCATGGTCAGGTCAGCTGAGAAGCCCAGACATGCCAAGTCTTTCAGCTCATCACGGGTCATAGGGCCGGTGGTGTCCTGAGAGCCGACCGTAGTCATCTTAGGCTCACAGTAAGTACCAGGGCGGATACCTTCAACGCCACATGCTTTACCGACCATCTTCTGGCCAAGCGTAAAGCCTTTACCTGTATCCGCAACGGCTTGTGGACGGCGGAATACATCAGACGGTGTCAGCCCCAGCGCTTCGCGCGCACGATCAGTCAAGCCGCGGCCGATGATTAATGGGATACGGCCACCTGCACGCACTTCATCGTACAGTACATCGGTTTTCAGAGAGAAGGTCGACAACACTTCATCAGTGCTGTTGCTGCGTACCTCGCCTTTAAATGGATAAACGTCAATCACATCACCCATGTTCAGCTTGGAAACGTCCAGTTCGATTGGCAGTGCACCCGCATCTTCCATGGTGTTGAAGAAGATAGGTGCAATCTTACCGCCCAGACAGAAACCGCCAGCGCGCTTATTAGGTACGTTTGGAATGTCGTCGCCCATGAACCAAAGCACAGAGTTGGTCGCAGACTTACGGGAAGAACCCGTACCGACAACGTCGCCAACGTAAACCAGTTGGTGGCCTTTTTCTTTCAGCGCTTCGATTTGATTGATTGGACCTACAACGCCCGCTTGGTCAGGGTTGATACCATCACGTTCGTTTTTCAGCATCGCAAGCGCGTGCAGTGGAATGTCTGGACGAGACCATGCGTCCGGTGCAGGTGAAAGGTCATCAGTGTTCGTTTCACCAGTCACTTTAAATACGGTCAGGGTGACTTTTTCAGGAACGTTTGGCTTAGAGAGGAACCACTCTGCTTCTGCCCAGGATTCCATTACCTGCTTGGCAAATGCGTTACCCGCTTTCGCTTTTTCTTCTACATCATAGAAAGCATCGAACATCAGCAAAGTGTGAGAAAGCGCTTTAGCCGAAATTGACGCTAACTTATCGTCATCCAGCAGAGAGACTAACGGCTCGATATTGTAACCACCTTGCATGGTACCAAGTAGTTCGACCGCACGTTCTTGGCTAATCAGCGGAGAGCTATCTTCGCCCTTCGCTACAGCTGCCAGAAAGCAAGCTTTAACATAGGCTGCTTCATCAACACCCGGTGGGATACGGTTTTCCAGTAGATCGACAATGGTGCTTTCTTCACCGGCTGGTGGGTTCTTGAGCAATTCAATTAGGGCTGCGGTTTGCTCCGCATCAAGTGGTTTAGGGACGATGCCCTGAGCAGCACGTTCTTCGACGTGTTTACGATAGGCTTCAAGCACGACGTTTTCCTCATATTGCGGTCCGGCCGTCGCGGCCAGACATCCTTGGAATAAAGCTCGGCTCGCAGGCACCGGATGAAATGTAGGAGGTAGCTATCTTTCTATGGTGCCCTGCGTAACGGAGCAGGCATGTTATCACTTTTTAACCAAATTTTAAATTCCATGCACGGAATGAAACAATTGGTTTATCAGTGAGAACGAAGCGGCCGCCTCGTTCTCTGCGTCCTTTAGAAGTGGGACCCGACTATAAAATAGAACGAATCGAGATCATTTTCTGTACGACCATAGGCGACAATGATTGGCCCCAGAGGTGAATCGACCCCAGCAAATATACTGCCTGCCGTGTAAAACGGTATATCTTTTAGTGAAAAATCTGGGTTGTTCCACACTCCACCGTACTCAAGCGAAGTACCTAAATATACGGGAGATTTAAACAACCCAAAGTCGTTATCCAGCAGACGATAGCGATAAACCAATGCACTATAAGCGATATTGTTTGCCCATAGTGAATCTCGTGGAATACCTGAAAGGTTGAGGAAGCCACCTAACTCGTGCGGCTCAATCAGTACGTTACCTACACGGGCATTAATGGAGCCATATTTCGCCTTACCGTAGAGGGTATGTTTACCCCAGTTTTGGGCGTAAATTCCTTCGACATTGAGGACTGCAGACTCACTGTTAGAATACTCTCCTTGATATTTAGCCTCATCCCTTGCATAACCAAGTGAAGCATCAATGTAAGCACCGTAGTTTGGAAAAACCCGATTATCTAGCGTGTCTAGCGTAAAAGATAAATAGGGCATGGCGCGCTCGTAATCCTGATTTTCAAAGCCACCTGCGATTTTCTCCTCGCCTATGAGATGGCGATAGCCGAGCTTAAACTCACCCCATAACTGTGGTTGCCAGCCAATGCTGATGTCTCCAATAAACTCGCTGTATCGAGTTCCTACGGTAAATATATCACTGCCCGGAACAGGTTCAGCTTCTCGCAAATAGACGTTGCGCTCTCTCACTTCCAGGCCACCAAGGATTTCAGCAAAGAATGTCTGCTCCGCAGAGAAAGGCAAATATAGCTCTGCCTGCACTTTTTTATCAGACCCCAACTCAAACGTTGAACGCAACTCTGCGCCATAATCTGAAAGACCTGTGGTGTTGATACTGACACCCGCGGAGAAATTGGTGCTTGACTCGAAGTTGTCCTCCAACGCGAAACGAAAATCGACAAAGTTTGGCCCCCAACTTTTCTCGGTGACGTCCACCACCAGTACATTCTCCTTACCCTCCTGTTCCAGGTGATAACGTACGGTTTCGAAGCGATCAAGTGCGTAGAGGTTCTGCACTGATTTCTCAAGATTTTCTGAATCCATTTTGCCGGTTTGCAGATCAAGACGCGCTTTTAGTACCTCATCAGAGAAGCTGGTGTCGTTGTTAATAACGATACGGTCAACGTCAAGCGTGTCGCCGTACAACATCATACGACGACGCTTTTGTTTCTCTTCTATGTACTCCTGATAATCTCCAGAAGTCATGCTAATCGTTTCCAACGCACGCCGATTTAACATGGCAATTTCATAGCCTTTTTGGAGCGCTTCCGGCACACGGTCAAACTCAGTGGTTTCCATACCTCCCACATCCGGGGTTAACAAAAAATCGCCTTTGTCCATGTTACCGATTTGATTTTCGGTGCTCTGGCGAACCATAAAGTTCACTAACTGGTTCATCACCTGAAGGTATGAGCCCAGCTCTTCTGCGGGGTAATAGTCGGTACTGATATCAACGGCAATGACGATATCTGCGCCCAGCGCTTTCGCCACATCAACGGGCAGGTTGTTAACTGGACCACCGTCAACCAGATAATGCCCTTCGAGCTCTACAGGAGGCAAAGCACCCGGCACCGCCATACTCGCTAGCATAGCTTCGGTAAGCTGCCCGTCACCAATCACTACAGGTATGAGACGTTCGATGTCTGTAGCCACTGCACGGAAAGGCACTACCATTTGGTCAAAAGATTCAAAGGAAGGCAGGTTACCCGTCGAGTCTCGAAGGATACGGATCATGTTCTGGCCCTGCACAACTCCCTGGGGGGTTTTCAGGCTTTTGAAGTCGAATCCAAGGTTGGTAGAGAGGTTGTAGCGGTCCTCATGTTTTTTATCACGGATCCGGCGATCACCCCGGTAAACCCTGTCCTGATAGCCTTCGTTCCAGTCGATGGATTCCATCATGGCACCGATTTCATCTGCGCTCATTCCCGTTGCATAAAGTCCCCCCACATAGGCTCCCATACTGGTACCGGCAATGTAGTCGACAGGAATATGCATCTCTTCAAGAGCCTTGAGCACACCTACGTGAGCCGCACCTTTCGCGCCCCCGCCCCCCAGCACCAAACCGATAGTTGGCCTTTGAGAATTATTTCCTGCAAACGCTAAAGATGCAGACAGCATGGCCGACAACAGTACCGCTGCAGTAACCAACCTGCCCTTTAGAAGACTAATTAACATTTTTTGCTGCCTTGCAATTTCAATGTTCCATGAACGGTAATAACGACGCCGAACGCATATCGGAACCACGGATAAAATAATGTATTTCAATCGGTTAACTATAAAACAGAAACTCATTTTTGCGATAATCTCAGCGTTATCGCTTCCACAACCCTCGTCAGTTTCCTGAGTCTCGCCAAAGCCCACGGTATGGTAGAGGCCCGCCTGCTCGACAACGAGTTGCCATTACTTCTCACCAATATTCGCGAAGAAGTGGAGCAAAGTGTCACACAACTCGCCTCTGCCGCTGAACAACTCGCTGGCATGCCAATGATGGCGGCCGCTGTTCAGGCGCCTGGAGAACCAGGTAAAAAACCTGAGATCGCAGAAACACTTCAATCACTGAGGCAACAATATCAATTAACGGACGCCTCTGTCTCTAACTGTGCAAACGGTGACTACTGGAACCAAGATGGTTTCTTCGTCAGCTAAAACCTCAAGACAGTCTCTGGTTCTTCAAATTGGTATAGAGTGGCGAAGCACGCACTAACAGTGTATTCCGCGAAGAAAATGGAGACCTGAAGCTGTTTGTAAACTATCAACAGCTTAACGGCCCCTTATTGGTAGGTCTGTCCCGTTCAATGGATAACATGATCGACTTCATGAACCAATTCACCATCGAGCAAAGCGGCTTTGTGTTTATGGTTTCCCGCGATGGCCAGGTGCAGTTGCACCGCAACAGTACCTACACAGGCACCAGCAATATCGCTCAGATGTATCAGGGAAATGTTCGCGACTTGTTAATTCAGCGTGACTTTAACCTGATCACGACATCAACCAATGAGCGAGATGTCCTTTTGGCATCCAGCTACATTCCTTCTTTGGATTGGTTTGTAGTAACCGAAGTACCAACTGGCGAGGTTTACGACGAGCTCACCAGTACTGCGCAGCAAATCATTATGCTGTCGATGTTAGTGTGTGCCTTGATTGCAATTGCTGCGGTTTTCCTTGCATCCACCATCACACGCCCGATTTCAGATCTGGCTAAAGTCTTCCGAGATATCGGAGAAGGTGAAGGCGATCTCCGTCAACGCCTTGAAGTGAAGGGCAATGACGAAATTGGTCAACTAGCGCAGGGGTTCAATAGCTTTGTCAGCAAAATTCACCAGGTGGTGGGGGATGTAGCGGCCACAAGTCATTCACTTAACAACTCGGCTTCTACCGTTGCCGCTCAAGCACAAATGACCCAAACCCAGAGTCAAAGCCAGCGTGACCGTACTATGCTGGTGGTCACCGCCATCAATGAAATGGGTGCGAAGGTAAATGAAATCGCAGCGAATGCTGCTCATGCCGCCGATTCCGCCAACAACGCAGCCAATGAAACGGCGACGGGTCAGAGCGTTGTCATGTCGGCGCAAGACAACATCCAACAGCTCGCGACGGACATGAATAACATGGCAGAAGTGATCCGCAAGCTTGCAGGTAATACCCAGCAAATCGGCGGTATTTTGGATGTAATCCGTGGTGTATCGGAGCAGACCAATCTACTTGCCCTGAATGCGGCGATCGAAGCGGCACGCGCTGGAGAGCAAGGTCGTGGTTTTGCGGTGGTTGCGGATGAAGTAAGGAGCCTTGCAAGCCGCACGGCGGAGTCCACTAACGAAATCCAGACGATGATTGATGATCTACAGAAAGAAGCGCAGTCGGCAGTAAAGGCGATGGAGAACAGCAAGCTGACTTTCCAGGGCGCGGATGCTTCACAGAATGCCTCTTCAGCACTGATGCAAATCAACGAACAAATCGTACTGATTTCAGATATCAACACTCAAGTCGCAACAGCGACGGAAGAGCAAGCGACCGTGGTGGCTGACATCAACCGCAACATCGAAGACATTAACGAGACTACCCAGCAAACCGCTGATACAGCCGAGAATATGGCCCGTGCCAGTGATGAGTTACGTGAGCTTTCACACAGGCTGGGCGAGTTGGTAAAACGCTTCAAGCTTTAAGTGAATCCACTTAAGTGAGAAAACAAAAAAACGCCGCAATTGCGGTAATGCCGATCAGTTAAGCAATAAATGATCGGTTGAACGATCCTTATAGGCTGTCAAAATCCGAGTGTTTCTCTGCACTCGGATTTCTTTATGTTCTTAAGGCAAGCGCTCGACCGAATACACCAATTCTCTGCTGACCAACTCAATGGGCTATCAGATCTCCTTTGCCCCACACTGATTAATCAATGTCTTGAAGACACGGGCGTCGCCACGATTCGTAAGCGTCGACTCCCCATGGAACTGATGGTGTGGAGCGTGGTGGGAATGTCTCTTTATCGGCATCTATCGATGAGCAAGGTGGTCTCTCAGCTTGATATATTACTTCCGGGTAAGAAGCCTTTTGTTGCGCCGAGCGCGGTGATTCATGCCCGTAAGAAACTAGGACATGAACCCGTAGAAGCGGTGTTCAACCAAACTCAGCAATTGTGGCATGAGAAAACCCCGCATCCCGATTGGTACGGGCTCACTTTGCATGCCGTCGATGGCGTGGTTTGGCGAACACCTGATACGACTGACAATGATAAGGCGTTTAGTCGAACAGGTAATAAAACAACGACGTCAGACTATCCCCAAGTTCGCATGGTCTGCCACATGGAATTGACGAGCCATCTGCTCAACAGTGCCGCCTTTGACTCCGTCTCGGTCAGTGAGATTGACCTCACCGCTCAGCTTATCGACAAAGCCCAAGACAATAGCCTTACCCTGTTTGACAAAGGCTTCTACGCATTGGGACTTCTCCATCGTTGGCAAAGCCAAGGAGAGGAAAGACACTGGCTAATTCCCCTTCGTAAAGGGGCGCAATATAAGACGTTAAGAAAACTGGGACGCGGTCAGGAGCTGGTTGAGCTCTCCCTGACTGCCCAAGCGAAAAAGAAGTGGGTAGATGCGCCGGATACACTGGAAGCCAGACTCATTACCACCAAGATAAAAGGGAAAGAAGTCAAACTGCTGACTTCCATGACCGACCCTAAGCGTTATATAGGTGCAGATATCGCAGAGCTCTACAGTCATCGCTGGGAAATCGAATTAGGCTACCGAGAGATGAAACAGTCCATGCTTCAAAATAGCCTGACGCTAAGAAGTAAAACGCCGGCGTTAGTGAAACAGGAGCTTTGGGGAATGCTGCTCGCCTATAACCTGTTGCGTTTTATGATGTGCCAGATGGCGTATTCCTTGAATACGGTGATGCCATACCAAATAGGCTTTAAGCAGGCATCGATATTTTTGGTGAGTCAGTTGCAGATGCTTCCGGCTGTCGCGCCGGGCAGATACCCAGAAGTACTCAGATATATCCTCGATATGGCAGAGAGCTTTGTGCTTCCAGAGAGGCGGGAGAGGACATATCCCAGAGCAGTAAAGAAAAGGCCCAGTCGCTATGCGACTAGGCCTTCTAGAAAGCGTCATTCAGCTTAATTCACATGCATTACCGCAATTGCGGCGTTTTTTAAATATGAAGACAGAAATTATTTTTTCTTCTTCACCGCTTTCGCGTTTGGCAGGTCAGTAATCGAGCCTTCAAACACTTCTGCAGCCAGACCAACAGACTCATGCAGAGTCGGATGAGCATGGATCGTTAGGGCGATGTCTTCAGCATCACAGCCCATCTCGATAGCCAGACCAATCTCGCCCAGCAACTCACCGCCGTTGGTACCGACAATCGCGCCACCGATAACACGGTGAGTGTCTTTGTCGAAGATAATTTTCGTCATACCGTCTGAACAGTCAGACGCGATTGCACGGCCAGAAGCTGCCCACGGGAAAGTCGCAACTTCGTAGCTGACACCCTGTTCTTTCGCTTCTTTTTCAGTAAGGCCGACCCAAGCTACTTCTGGCTCAGTGTAAGCGATGGATGGGATGACTTTCGGATCGAAGTAGTGCTTCTTGCCTGCAATAACCTCTGCCGCCACATGCGCTTCATGCACACCTTTGTGTGCCAGCATTGGCTGACCAACGATATCGCCTACCGCGTGAATGTGTGGAATATTTGTACGCAGTTGCTTATCTACATTGATAAAACCACGCTCATCTACTTCAACACCCGCTTTCTCAGCGTCCATCAATTTACCGTTAGGTACACGACCGATAGCAACCAGTACTGCATCGTAACGGGTTGGCTCTGCAGGTGCTTTTTTGCCTTCCATCGTTACATAGATACCGTCTTCCTTCGCTTCAACCGCAGTCACTTTGGTTTCCAGCATCAGGTTGAACTTCTTGCTGATACGCTTAGTGAAGACTTTAACGATGTCTTTGTCAGCTGCCGGGATAACTTGGTCGAACATTTCAACTACGTCGATTTGAGAACCCAGTGCGTGATAAACCGTACCCATTTCCAAGCCGATGATACCGCCACCCATAACCAGCATTTTCTCAGGAACTTCTTTCAGTTCCAGTGCATCGGTAGAGTCCCAGATGCGTGGATCTTCATGCGGGATAAATGGCAGTTCGATTGGGCGAGAACCTGCTGCAATGATTGCGTTGTCAAAATTAACAGTGGTCGCGCCATCTGCACCTTCAACCACGATGGTGTTAGGGCCGGTAAATTTACCGTAGCCGTTAACCACATTTACTTTACGCATCTTGGCCATGCCGCCAAGACCGCCAGTCAGTTGATTAACAACTTTCTCTTTCCATACGCGGATTTTGCTGATGTCTGTAGTTGGTTCGCCAAACACAACACCGTGGTCAGCCATCGCTTTTGCTTCTTCGATAACTTTCGCCACGTGCAGCAGTGCTTTCGATGGGATACAACCCACGTTCAGACACACACCACCCAGCGTGTTGTATTTTTCTACCAGAACGGTGTCCAGACCCAGGTCTGCACAGCGAAACGCCGCTGAATAACCTGCAGGACCCGAACCCAGTACGACGACTTGGGCTTTGATTTCTTTACTCATTCTGACCTCGTTGTAGTCTTATATCCCTGACTAAGAGTTTTATTATTTTGAACCATTTGTTTCACTGCGCGGTACGTCTAGCCTCGCATTTGGCCTGACATTTTACAGCCGTGTTAACAAGCTGAAAAATAAAAACCCATAGCCTGTGAGCTGTACATCAAATCAGCGTTCGCCATATGCAGACGAACGCTGATCGAGGGAGTGTTGCCTTACAGTACCAGACGGCGAATGTCTGAAAGACACTCGTTCAGGTAAGTAATGAAACGTGCACCGTCTGCACCGTCGATCACGCGGTGATCATACGATAAAGACAATGGCAGTTGCAGGCGAGGCGCAAATTCTTTGCCGTTCCATACAGGTTTCATTTCAGACTTAGACACACCCAGGATTGCAACTTCTGGTGCATTCACGATAGGCGTGAACGCAGTACCACCGATGCCACCCAGGCTGGAAATAGTGAAACAGCCACCTTGCATGTCAGCTGCAGTCAGCTTGCCAGCACGTGCTTTCTTCGATACTTCCATCAGCTCAGAAGACAGCTCGTAGATACCTTTCTTGTTCACATCTTTGAAGACTGGAACAACCAGGCCGTTTGGCGTGTCTACTGCGATACCAACGTTAACGAATTTCTTCAGGATCAGGCTCTCACCGTCTTCAGACAGCGAAGAGTTGAACGTTGGGAATGCTTCCAGCGCTTTCGCAACAGCTTTCATGATGAACACCAGTGGGGTGATCTTCATGCCAGTGTCTTTCTTCGCTTCGATAGCATTTTGTTCTTTACGGAATGCTTCCAGCTCAGTGATGTCAGCATTGTCCCACTGAGTCACGTGAGGGATCATTACCCAGTTACGGTGCAGGTTCGCGCCAGAAATCTTCTTGATGCGGGACAGAGGTTTAACCTCAGTTTCACCGAACTTGCTGAAATCAACTTTCGGCCAAGGCAGAAGACCCAATGCTGCGCCGTCACCTTTACCAGAAGCAGAAGCCGCCACACCAGATTCCAGACGCTTCAGGGCGTCTTTCACATAGTTCTGAACGTCTTCTTTCAGGATACGGCTCTTACGGCCAGTACCTTTCACTTTCGACAGGTTAACGCCAAACTCACGAGCCAGGCGACGAACAACCGGAGACGCGTGAGCGTACTCGTTGTTTTCCTGGAAGTCGCCAGTAGATGCTGGCGCCGATGCTGCTGCAGGTGCCGCCGCAGGCGCTGGAGCCGCTGCAGGTGCAGATGCTGCTGGCGCAGCCGCCGCTGGTGCAGCGCCCGCCACTTCGAATACCATGATCAGAGAGCCAGTAGACACTTTGTCGCCTGCTGCTACTTTGATTTCTTTCAGTACGCCTGCGAATGGTGCAGGAACTTCCATAGAAGCCTTGTCACCTTCAACGGTGATCAGTGACTGCTCTTCTTCGATGCTGTCGCCGATTGCTACCATGATTTCGGTCACTTCGACTTCGTCACCACCGATATCCGGAACGTGAACTTCTTTAACGCCGCCGGCTACTGGTGCTGCCGCAGGCGCTTCTGCTGCTGGAGCCGCTGCAGCTGGTGCTGCTGCGCCTGAACCTGCAGTTTCGAAAATCATTATCAGAGAGCCGGTAGACACTTTGTCACCCGCTGCCACTTTGATTTCTTTCAGAACACCAGCGAAAGGAGCTGGTACTTCCATTGATGCTTTGTCGCCTTCAACAGTGATCAGAGATTGCTCTTCTTCAATGCTGTCGCCAACCGCTACCATGATTTCAGTGACTTCTACTTCGTCGCCACCGATATCCGGTACGTGAACTTCTTTCAGCTCTGTCGCTGAAGAAGGTGCCGCTGCTGCCGGAGCAGGTGCCGCTGCTGGAGCGGCTTCTGCTGCAGGAGCAGGTGCAGCAGAGGCTGCACCCTCGGCAGGGGAGCCTGCCTCTTCGAAAATCATGATCAGAGAGCCGGTAGAAACCTTGTCGCCTTCCGCGATTTTGATTTCTTTAACCACACCGGCCTGTGATGCAGGTACTTCCATCGACGCCTTGTCACCTTCAACGGTGATCAGCGACTGATCTTCTTCAACTTTGTCACCAACGCTAACGAGGATCTCAGTAACTTCAACCTCATCGGCACCGATGTCTGGTACGTTAATTTCGATTGCCATTTGATATATGCCTCTTACGCGTACAGTGGGTTCACTTTCTGAGTGTCGATACCGAACTTCTCAATGGCTTCAACAACCACTGATTTCTCGATATCGCCACGCTTCGCCAGTTCTGTCAGCGCAGCAACGACTACGTAGCCAGCGTTAACTTCGAAGTGACGACGCAGGTTCTCACGGCTGTCTGAACGACCGAAGCCATCCGTACCCAGCACGCGATAAGACTCAGCAGGAATGAACGCACGAACTTGGTCCGCGTAGTTCTTCATGTAGTCAGTCGCTACGATAGCAGGCTCAGTACCCATCACTTGTGCAATGTATGGAACTTTCGCTTCATCCATTGGGTTCAGCATGTTCTGACGGTCACAATCCTGACCATCGCGAGTCAGCTCATTGAATGAGGTCACGCTGTATACGTCTGAAGTGATACCGAAATCCGCATCCAGAATTTCTGCTGCTTTGCGAACTTCATTCAGGATGGTACCAGAGCCCATCAGCTGAACTTTCTTCTTACGACGTGCAGAACCAACTGTTTCCAGCTTGTAGATACCCTTACGGATGCCTTCTTCAGCGCCTTCTGGCATGGCTGGCTGTGCGTAGTTTTCGTTCATCAGTGTCAGGTAGTAGAACACGTTCTCTTGATCAGGGCCGTACATGCGACGGATACCGTCTTGCATGATCACTGCAACTTCGAATGCGAAGGTTGGATCGTAAGAGATACAGTTAGGAACCGTACCCGCCATGATGTGTGAGTGACCGTCTTCGTGCTGAAGACCTTCACCGTTCAGCGTTGTACGACCGGCAGTTGCACCCAGCAGGAAGCCACGTGCTTGTTGGTCGCCAGCCATCCACGCCATGTCACCAACACGTTGGAAGCCGAACATCGAGTAGTAGATGTAGAACGGGATCATTGGCAGATCGTTGGTGCTGTATGAAGTTGCCGCAGCAACCCATGAAGACATTGCACCCAGCTCATTGATACCTTCTTGCAGCACCTGACCTGAAGTTGCTTCTTTGTAGTAAGAAACAACGCCACGGTCTTCTGGCGTGTAGTTCTGACCATGAGGACAGTAGATACCGATTTGACGGAACAGACCTTCCATACCAAAGGTACGTGCTTCGTCCGCAATGATTGGAACGATGTTCTTACCAACACCTTTGTCTTTCAGCAGCACGTTCAGTGCACGCACGAAAGCCATGGTGGTAGAGATGTCACGCTTCTGCTCTTCCAGCAGTGGCTGGAATGCGTCAAGTTGTGGCAGCGTCAGTTCTTCAGTGAACTTAGGCAAACGTTGTGGTGTGTAACCATGCAGCGCTTCACGACGGGCATGCAGGTATTTATGCTCAGCTGAGCCGTCTTCCAGTTTCAGATATGGCAGATTAACCATGTCTTCGTCTGAAACCAGATCTTGCAGGCCGAGACGGTCACGCAGGTGCTGAACATGGCTCATATCCATCTTCTTCACCTGGTGCGCAATGTTCTTACCTTCTGCCGCTTCACCCATGCCGTAACCTTTAACGGTTTTCGCCAGGATCACAGTTGGACGATCAGAGGTTTCTTGTGCGTTCTTGAATGCTGCGTATAGCTTCGACGGCTCGTGACCACCGCGTTTCAGTGCCCAGATCTCGTCATCCGTCATGTCTGCAACCAATGCAGCCGTCTCAGGGTATTTACCGAAGAAGTGCTCACGAACGTAAGCACCGTCTTTTGCTTTGAACGTCTGGTAGTCACCATCAACGGTTTCATTCATCAGTTGAAGCAGTTTACCAGTGGTGTCTTTCGCCAGCAGTTTGTCCCAACCGCTACCCCAAACAACCTTAACTACGTTCCAGCCAGCACCTTTGAACAGACCTTCCAGTTCTTGGATGATCTTGCCGTTACCCATTACTGGGCCGTCAAGACGCTGCAGGTTACAGTTGATCAGGAAGCACAGGTTGTCCAGCTTCTCACGCGCTGCGAAAGAAATCGCGCCGCGTGATTCTGGCTCATCCATCTCACCGTCACCCAGGAATGCGTATACGCGCTGGTTGGTAGTGTCTTTCAGACCACGACCATTCAGGTACTTCAGGAAACGTGCTTGGTAGATAGCAGAGATTGGACCCAGACCCATAGATACGGTTGGGAACTGCCAGAACTCCGGCATCAGTTTAGGGTGTGGGTAAGAAGAGATACCTTTACCGTCTACTTCCTGACGGAAGTTATCCAGTTGCTCTTCAGTCAGACGACCTTCAACGAATGCACGCGAGTAGATACCCGGTGAAATGTGACCTTGGTAGTAAACCAGATCGCCACCGTCCACCTCGTTAGGTGCGCGGAAGAAATGGTTGAAACAGGTCTCGTAGAATGCAGCTGAAGATTGGAAAGACGCCATGTGGCCGCCCAGTTCCAGATCTTTCTTCGATGCGCGCAACACGATCATGATCGCGTTCCAACGAATGATAGAACGAATACGACGTTCCAGGTTCACATCACCCGGGTATGCAGGCTCTTTGTCTGCAGGGATGGTATTCACATAGTTGGTGGTGATGCCAGTTGGCATATCAACACCGTCAAGGCGCGCCTTTTCCATAACTTGCTCAAGCAGGAACTGGGCACGTTCTACACCTTCTTCACGAACGACTGATTCAAGAGCGGCTAGCCACTCTTGGGTCTCTAGTGCGTCCACGTCATTTTTCATGACTTCAGACATGGCGATCTATCCTTTCGTTGATTGACTCGTACAAAACTAATGTTGTCGCAGCTGAAAAAACGGTTCCTGACAACTCCTCAAAGCTGTCGGGATCCGCTATTCCAACTCGTCCTTGCGTTGCTGTATCCGGCGCAGGGAGCGTTCGCGTCTGCTCTCCTCACGACCCAAATCCAGCAGGGTTTCCTCAATGAAGGCCAAATGCGCATGCGATGCCTGGCGGGCTTTTTCCGGCTCACCAGCGGTAATCGCCTGAACAATATTGGCCCTGTGCTTGGTTACCTTCGCGACGACATCTTCACGTCGGTTCAGTAACTCAAAGTTCTGTAAAATGTTTTGCTCCAGCAAAGGCGCCAGGCTTCGCATGATATGCAGTAGGACCACGTTATGTGATGCCTCGGTAACGGCAATCAGGTATTTCATAACGGCGGCGGCTTCGGCTTTTAAATCGCCAAGCTGCTGGGCTTCGCGAATGCTATCGTGGCAATCACACACTCGCTGTAAATCTTCGTTGGTTCCACGTAATGCAGCGAAATAGGAAGAGATACCTTCCAGCGCATGACGGGATTCCAGCAAATCGAGTTGACTTTCAGGGTGGTCAGCCAAAAGGCCGATCAAAGGCTCAGAGAAACGCTGCCACAAACGCTCACTCACAAATGTGCCGCCACCTTGCTTTCTATTAAGGAGTTTCTTAGCTTCTAATCGCTGAATAGCTTCTCGGACGGAGGGGCGGGAAACATCAAATTGCTTCGCTAACTCACGCTCCGGGGGCAACTTTTGCCCAGGCGAAAGAGTTCCTTCCAGAATCAGACTTTCAAGCTCTTTCTCTATAACGTCAGACAGTTTGGGTTGACGAATCCGTTGTATAGCCATCGTTTTATTATTTATCTGGCGCCGGAATTCCTGCGCGTCCTATCCCATTTTCTAGTCTTGTAAATTGGTAAGACCAATTATTAAACCGGTAAAAAGTTACCAGAATGTGGCTTTAGTGTCCACCGTAAACTTGATTTAAGTCATAGACGTTACAATTAGATGTCGCGCATTTATTAATCAATGGAGAGATAATGGTCAGACCAATTATTTTGGCAGCGGTTGGAATTCTGTGCAGTAAGTCTCAAAGTCGTTTCAGGTGGTATAGCAAACCGTCAACACACCTTTACGCATATTCACACTATTTTCTTGGCTTGGCGCTTTGCCCTGAGTGTGACCTAAAGGCGTGATTTAAACTTATCCCAATGAAATGCCTTACCGGGGTCGGTTTTTCTCCCCGGAGCAATATTTTCATGGCCGGTAATACGCTCAGAAGTAATGGCAGGATAATGCTTCATGATAGCTAGGGACACATCAGCTAATACAGCATATTGCGCTTCCATGTATGGCAGGTCATCAGTACCTTCCAGCTCAATGCCTATCGAGAAATCATTGCACTGCTCACGACCTTCGAATGAAGACACGCCAGCATGCCAAGCACGTTGATTGAAAGGAACAAATTGCACCACACTGCCATCACGTTTTATCAGACAATGGGCTGAGACCTGAACATCGCGGATTTCATCAAAGAAGGGATGCGCTGTAGAGGTCAGTTTTCCCTGAAAGAAATCTTCGATATAGCTGCCACCAAATTCACCAGGCGGCAAGCTGATGTTATGTACCACCAGCAGCGAAATGTCTTCTTCAACCGGGCGATCGTTAAAGTGAGGCGAAGGGACATAAATGGCACTGTCCAACAAATGATCGGTGATGGTTAACATTAAAAACTCGCCAAAAACAGCAAACAAGAAACAGGTCTTTAACCATTCTAACTCGTCATCTGCCAAAACAGGCACAACTTTCTAACGAATCGACATACAGAGAACTCACGTCTTACCTCGCAAATTTCCCCTGCCGACGGTAAACTTGCATCCATCACTCAGGGCCAACCTGAATTAAACCGAACTCACAGTGATGGAACCACCATGTCCGATCTTTCAAATACTTCACGCGTCCACGATAGCCAAAGCCGTATCGTCTATCTCAAAGCACACCTCGAAGAAGATGTGATTCGCTGCGTTACCGATACGTTGAAAGAAGACTTGGGCGGTGAGATTAATGCGGACAACGACATCACAGCCAGCCTGATTGCTGCCGACACTCAAGGTGAAGCGACCATCATCACCCGTGAAGCCGGCGTGTTTTGCGGTCGTGCTTTTGCTGATGAAGTGTTCCGCCAGCTTGGCAGCACAGTCACCATCGACTGGAAAGTGGAAGACGGTGATAAGGTCAAGCCGAATCAGGTGCTTTGCGAACTGAAAGGCCCAGCTCGCACCCTGCTTACGGGCGAACGCAACGCGATGAACTTTATCCAGACGCTTTCCGGCTGTGCCACAGAAACTGCGCGCTACGTAGAAAAGATTGCTGGCACCCAAACCCGCCTACTGGATACCCGTAAAACCATCCCCGGGCTTCGCAATGCGCTGAAATATGCTGTTTCCTGCGGCGGCGGCTTTAATCACCGCATTGGCGTTTATGATGCCTACCTGATTAAAGAAAACCACATCATTGCCTGCGGCGGCATTCAAGGCGCCGTTGAAACAGCCAAAAAGCTGAATCCCGGCAAACCGGTTGAAGTGGAAACGGAATCTCTGGATGAACTGCAACAAGCAATCGATGCAGGCGCAGACATTGTGATGCTGGATAACTTTACCACCGACATGATGCGAGAAGCCGTTGCGATCAACAAAGGACAGGTAGCACTGGAAGTTTCTGGCAACGTTACCCTTGATACCATCCGCGAATTTTCAGAAACCGGCGTGGATTACATTTCAGTCGGTGCACTGACCAAACATATTCGCGCCATGGACTTGTCAATGAGACTCAAGTAAATCATTAATATCAATCGACTAATTGATAGAAGCAGGCATAACGCCTGCTTTTTTATTTCGCGCTTCACATTAAAGTAATTGATTAAAAGGTTAATTACAGAAAAGACAATCCACCGCTCGAAACCCGAATTTTATCTGCTGTTTTCCCCTCTCTATCCGCCGTATCTTGGAACCACTTTAAGCGCACAGTTGCGTATATAAATTAATCGGAGAGTAATGGACATGAAAAAGCAAAAGGGTTTTAGCTTAATTGAGCTGTTAATTGTGGTGGGGATTATTGGTGCACTGACAGCAATTGCTGTTCCTGCATATAGCAAATATAAACTTGAGTCAGATGCTAAGGCAGGCGTTGCATCAGTCAAGAATCTTCTTACAAAAGCTGAGCTTCACCTAGCTGAAAAGAATGGAAATACCCTGGCCACTTTCGCTGATGCTCTCGACCCTAATGCCAACGGAGAGTTTAAAGTTGGCGCTCTTGGAAAAATCACAGGGACAGCAGCCACTACAGGTGATGACGCAACAGCGGGAACGTTAGTATTTACTTTCGCAAATGCTCATTCTTCATTTAGCAACAAAAAAATAACCTTCACAAGGAACGACGAAGTTTGGCACTGTGCCGCTGATTCCGCAATTACGACTACAGCTGGTGCTATCGACGGCTGTAACACAGCTGCTACGCCATAAGAACAATGACATTCAACCTTGCTGTAGCACTGCGCCGAGCTGAATACCTCTCTTCGGCGCAAGAGCAAGAAGTCACAGCAAAAATAAAAGCCGAAGGTGTGAGCACACCTTCGGCTTTGCTCGCTTTAAAAATCCTGTCAAGCGAAGAGCTGGCGAAAGCCGTCTCTGAGGTTTTTGGTGACCCTCTGCAGGACATCAAACACTACCCTTGGGAAGCCACCAACACGACACTGAACCAAAAGGATTTGGTGCTCTCTTCCCAATGCCTCCCTTTAGAAATTCGCAACCAGCAACTGCTTTTAGGGGTTAGCGACCCCACCCGCATTGATATTCAGGACGACTTCCAGTTTGCCACGGGCCATTCCGTTAATCCCGTACTGTTGGAACATACCCAAATTGAAGGGGCAATTCGACGGCTTTATGGTAAGAATGTCACAGAGAGGGTTCGTACCAGTAGCGTCACAGATTCTGAGTTAGAGGCACTGAGTAACAGCATCGATGACATTGCTGAAAACGAAGACCTGTTTTCTGACGATGCCCCTGTAAGCCGCTATATCCAACAAGTTCTGATGGATGCTGTCCGTAAACAAGCGTCCGATATCCACTTCGAACCTTTCGAGCAAAGTTACCAAATTCGTTTCCGCTTGGACGGTATTTTACAAACCCATAGCACGCCACCTGCAGGTATCTCACGACGACTATCCACCCGTTTAAAAATCATCGCCAAGCTGAACATCGCTGAGCGCCGACTCCCACAAGACGGACGGATTAAGCTGAACTTGTCCGAAGATAAATCCATCGATATGCGGGTTTCCACCTTACCAACGCTTTGGGGTGAAAAGGTGGTACTGCGGATTTTGGATGGCGGCAGTGTGGCGTTAGATATCGATTCTCTGGGTTATAACACCCAGCAAAAACAAGATTATCTGAATGCGCTTAACCGCCCTCAAGGAATGATCTTGATGACAGGCCCAACTGGCAGCGGAAAAACCGTTTCTTTGTATACCGGCCTGAAGTATCTCAATACGGCAGATCGCAATATCTCCACCGCCGAAGACCCGGTTGAGATTAACCTTCCCGGCATTAATCAGGTCAACATCAACAATGATATCGGGTTGGACTTTGCTAAGGCATTGCGTGCTTTTCTTCGTCAGGATCCAGATGTGGTGATGGTCGGCGAAATACGTGATTTAGAAACCGCAGAAATCGGTATCAAGGCTGCACAAACCGGTCACCTGGTGTTATCGACTTTGCACACCAACTCTGCGGCGGAAAGTGTCACCCGTTTGGCAAACATGGGCGTCGCTGCTTACAATCTGGCCGCTTCGCTTACATTGATTATCGCACAGCGCTTAGGGCGTCGACTTTGCCCACATTGTAAAGTGCCACATGACGCCGATGACCATCACCTGACAGCGCTTACCCAACACTACCCATCGCTCAAACCTGAGCTGGTTTATCAAGCCTCTCCGGAAGGTTGTGACCACTGCAACCATGGCTATCTTGGCCGTGTCGGCATTTACGAAGTGATGCCAGTCAGCAGAGATTTGGCAGAAGCCATTGGTAATGGTGCGTCAGCTTCCCGTTTAGAAACTCTTGCCATGGGCAATGGCATGTTAACGCTGCAATTATCTGGAATCGAAAAACTCAATGAAGGCATCACCAGCCTTGCAGAACTGCAACGCGTGATCAGTCTGTAAAAGGAAATATCATGGCCACCAGTCCCAATAAACTTTTCTCTTATCAGTGGCGTGGCGTCACCTCTAAAGGCGCCAAAGTGAAAGGCCAGACACTGGCATTTTCAGAGCAGGAAGCCAGACAAGCCCTTCAGGAACAACACATCCGCTTGGAGAAAATCAAAAAGCGCTCACCTTCTTCCTGGGTTCGCCGCAGAAACTCGGCGACAGCCAAAGATATCACCCTTTTCTCTCGCCAAATGGCAACCATGCTAGAAGCGGGTGTGCCACTGGGAGAAACGCTGAGACTGCTAAAAGCCAGCGCGAAGAAAGCGGAAATGAAGCTGATCATCAGCCAGATTTACAGCCACATTGAAGCGGGCTCCTCACTGGCGCAATCGATGAAAGCGAGCTCACCTCTGTTTGACCAGTTTTACTGCGATTTAGTTGCTACCGGTGAACAAACCGGTCGATTGGAGCAAATCTTTGCGCGCATTTGTGTCTATCGCGAGAAGAGCGAGGAAACGAGGGCGAAAGTGGTTAAAGCGATGATCTATCCTTCGATAGTCTGCGTTATCGCCATAGCCGTGACCATCGGCATGCTGATCTTCGTGATCCCAACTTTCAAAGATGTGTTTTCTTCTTTCGGGGCAGAACTCCCTTGGTTTACCCAAAAGGTGTTAAACGTATCAGATGCGATTCGGGACTACGGGCTTTATATGCTGGTTGTACTCATTCTGGTTGTTGCCGCCTTCAAAGGCTGCGTGAACAAAAGCTACAGTTTCCGGCTGAAAGTCAGCAAGTTCTCACTGCATATTCCTGTGATTGGGGATGTATTAACCAAAGCCACCATTTCTCGTTTTACCCGTACGTTGGCGACCACCTTCAGTGCAGGTATTCCTCTCCTCAATGGCTTGTCTGCCGCAGGGAAAACGGCCAATAACAGCCACTTTAAAATGGTTATCGAAGAAGTGCACAAGCAAACGTCTGGTGGCCGCCCTCTTCACCGCTCCATCAAGGAAACCGGAGAGTTCCCGGACATGATGATCCAGATGGTGATGATCGGAGAAGAGTCTGGTGCGCTAGATGACATGTTGAACAAGGTTGCCGGCATCTATGAGGCCGACGTCGATAACACGGTCGACAATCTCGGTAAGATTCTCGAGCCGATGATCATTGTCACTTTGGGCCTGCTTATCGGCTCACTGGTGGTGGCGATGTATCTTCCGATGTTCAATCTAATGAGTGTGATGGGCTAAGCCTCCGACCCTTCTCTGTTTTGTGCCGCTAACTGCTTCATTTCACATGGAGCGAAGCGGCACAAGTCGTTATCATACCCAGGGTCTGTTGACCTTTAATGATGGTCAACCACCAAAGCTCAACAGACCCTACCACCGTTTACACAGGATTGATTGATGGACTGGCTTTTTGACTCCCCGGGTCTGTATGTATTTCTCGCCTCGCTGTTTGGCCTGATCGTGGGCAGTTTTCTCAATGTGGTGATTTACCGCTTTCCCAAAATGATGGAAAGCCAGTGGCGACAGGAGTGCAATGAGTGCTTTCCTGATGACATGCCGGCTCCAAAGGAAAGTGATATCTTCAACCTGAGCTTGCCACGATCTCATTGCCCTTCTTGCCAAACGCCAGTTCGCGCTATCGACAACATTCCTGTGTTGAGCTGGCTGATCCTTGGCGGTAAATGCCGCTCATGCAAAACTAAAATTAGCGTTCGCTATCCTCTCATCGAAATCCTGACAGCAGTCCTCTCAGGCTTTGTGGCGTTCACCTTGACTGGGTATTGGTCATTAGCAGTAATTGGCGCGACTTTCACACTTGTCGCCCTTTGCTTTATCGACCTCGACACCATGCTGCTACCGGATCAAATGACACTTCCTCTGATGTGGGCAGGTCTTTTGCTCGCGCTTGTTGGTATTTCTCCGGTGTCGCTGCAAGATTCGGTTATCGGTGCCATGGCGGGCTATCTCTCCCTTTGGACGGTATTCCAACTGTTTAAGATCCTGACAGGCAAGGAAGGAATGGGATATGGTGACTTTAAGCTCTTAGCGGCTCTTGGCGCTTGGCTTGGCTGGCAAGCGCTGCCGATGGTGGTGCTGATGGCCTCGTTTGTTGGTGCCATTGGCGGCATCATTATGATACGTGTTAAAGGCACCGGAAAAGAAACACCTTTCTCATTTGGACCGTATCTTGCGATTGCGGGGTGGATCAGTTTGCTCTGGGGCAATAAGATCATCGACTGGTACTTAACTTCTTATCTGGGTTACTGATTCATGGCATACGTGGTAGGCGTCACAGGCGGTATTGGCAGTGGAAAAACCACGGTTGCCAACCTGTTCGCGGAAAAAGGCATTGAAGTGATTGATGCCGATGTGATTGCCAGACAAGTAGTTGAACCTGGCTCTGAAGGCTTGAAAGCTATCGAAGAGAAATTTGGTGCATTCATTCTCAATGACGACGGTACGCTGAACCGCGGAGCGCTGCGCGAGCACGTTTTTTCGCACCCAGAAGATAAAGACTGGCTCAATGGTCTGTTGCATCCCAAAATCAGACAAGAGATGATTACCCAAACCGCTCAGGCCAAGTCACTATATTGCCTGCTGGTGATCCCTCTTCTGGTGGAAAACAGCCTGCAGTCACTCTGCCAGCGTGTGCTGGTTGTGGATGTCAGTGAGGCCACACAGGTCACCAGAACTACCCAAAGGGATCAGGTTTCGCCTGAGCAGGTAAAAAATATTCTCGCCGCACAGGCAACTCGCCAGCAGCGACTAGAAGCCGCTGACGATGTCATCTTTAATGAGAATGACAGCAAAGCGTTGTCAGAACAGATAGAAACACTGCACCACCAGTATCTCGATCTGGCGGCGCAATAAACCGGAAGCAAGATGAGCAGTGAAACCCTTTACGAGCACCCCCTGACTGAGCAGGTTCGCGTATACCTGCGTCTTGAGTTCCTTCTCGATCAAATCAACCAATCTTCGACGCTGACTGACGATGGTCAGTGGCGAGTATTTTTCCGCAGCCTGTTTGACTTAGTTGAAATTCTGGAACAGGTACAGGTAAAAGGCGACCTCGCCAAGGATTTAGAGAAACAACGCGCCAAGCTAGAAACTTGGCTCGATGTCCCGAATGTAGATACAGAGCAGTTAAAAGCCTTACTGTTTGAAAGCCGCCAGATCCAGCAAGCATTGCTGCGAGCTTCACGCCTTGGACAAAAGCTTCGCGAAGACAAGTTTCTGTCATCAATCCGCCAGCGTTTTTCGATACCAGGTGGTACCTGCAGTTTTGATTTGCCGTCTCTGCACCACTGGCTGAATCTGCCACTGGCACACAAGCAATCCAATGCAGAGCAATGGAAGCAGACACTGGCTCCACTCGAGGACGCGCTGAGCTTTTGGCTGCGTCTTACCCGCGGCAGTGCAGGTCTTCAGTCTTGTGCCGTGGTGAATGGGTTCTATCAGCAGGATGTAGAAGGGGCGAATTTACTGCGCATTCAAGTCTCTACTGAATACAATGCCTTTCCGCTGGTATCCGGCCATAAGTCACGCTTTGCCATCCGTTTTATGCCGTTTGATGAGAGTCAGCCTGTCCCCGACATGATGGCACTGTCTTTGGCTGTTTGTTAGTTTTAAGAGGTCTTTGTGAGTCAAGAAAAACCAACCATCGTCAATTGCCCACAATGTGGCATCCCTGTAGTTTGGGGCGATGTCAGCCCATTTCGTCCGTTTTGCAGCAAGAAATGCCAACTGATTGATCTTGGCGAATGGGCCGATGAAGAGAAGCGTATTGCCGGTGCCCCAGATATGTCAGATAGCGACAGCTGGTCGGAAGATAACTGAAAAAGATCAGGTTCCTAGGCCCTAGGAGCCTGTTTCCCATACTTAAACATTCATTTAGCCCAGTGTCTCACGGATTTTCTCCAGCACCGGATCATTCGCTTCCGGGAAAGTGTAGTTTTCCAACTTGCTGATAGCCACCCACTCTCCTGGCTGCCCTTCTTTACCAAACGGTTCACCATCGAATTCTCTGACAAGAAAGAAATCGAAAGCCAACGCTTTGTCGGAATAATCATGCGCCAATGAAATAAACGGCTCAATAGTCTTAGCGGTAATCCCCACTTCTTCTTCTAGCTCTCGCTTAACCGCTTCGAGGGCAGATTCGCCGCGTTCGACTTTGCCACCGGCAAATTCCCAAAAGCCGCCTTTGTGGGCCTTGGCTGGACGCTGGGTAATGAAAATCGCATCTGCTTGAGGATTCAAAATGATCCCTGCAGCGATATGAAGTCGTTTCTTTTCCATTTAATTATCTCACTTCCATAAAAAAGGCCGCTAAGCGGCCTTTTCTTTCAGCGCCTCAGCTTAGTCAATCTTACCGTGGCACTGCTTGAACTTCTTACCGGAACCACAAGGACACGGCTCGTTACGGCCTACTTTACGACCATCACGAACTACTGTCTCTGAGGCTCCGCTTTGAGTCTCAGCATCAGCCAACTGGTTTTCCGCTTCTGCGTGATTCATTTGCTGACGGCGTGCTGCGGCTTCTGCCTGCGCTCGGCGCTGCTCTTCCATACGATCCACTTCTTCTGGCTGCTGAACGCGTACTTTACTCAGTGTCATGATCACATCTGATTTCAGTGACTCCAGCAGGCCTTCGAACAGTTCAAACGATTCGCGTTTGTATTCCTGTTTCGGGTTCTTCTGCGCATAACCACGCAGGTGGATGCCCTGACGCAGGTGATCCATTGCCGCCAGATGCTCTTTCCAGAGCGTATCCAGCGTTTGCAGCATCACCGCTTTTTCAAAGTTACGCAGGGTTTCTGGACCCACTGCCGCTTCTTTCGATTTGTACACATCGACGATGTTATTCAGGATCTTATCACGTAGTTGCTCTTCATAAAGTTTGTCATCGTTGTCCAACCACTGCTGCAGAGGAAGCTCAACATCGAAGTCGGCTTTCAGACGGCCTTCAAGCCCTGCGATGTCCCACATTTCTTCCAAAGATTGAGGTGGAATATACTGATCAATCACCGCATTGACGATGTCTTCACGGTTTTGCTCGATCATTTCGCTAATGTCACTGTTTTCCATCAACTCATCACGTAGCTCGTAAACCACCTTACGCTGGTCGTTGGCTACGTCATCGAATTCCAGTAGTTGCTTACGAATATCGAAGTTACGGCCTTCCACTTTGCGCTGGGCGTTTTCAATCGCCTTGTTCACCCATGGGTGCTCAATCGCTTCGCCTTCTTCCATACCCAGCTTCTTCATCATGTTTGACACACGCTCAGAAGCAAAGATACGCATCAGTGAATCTTCCATCGACAGGTAGAAACGGCTTGAGCCCGGATCACCCTGACGGCCAGAACGGCCACGCAGCTGGTTATCGATACGGCGTGATTCGTGACGCTCAGTACCAATGATGTGGAGACCACCCGCCGCTTTCACTGCGTCGTGACGCTCACGCCATTTCGCTTTGATGTCTTCGATTTGTTGCTCTGTCGGGTTTTCAAGCTTCGCAATGTCTGTCTGCCAGCTGCCACCTAACACGATATCAGTACCGCGACCCGCCATGTTAGTCGCGATGGTCACCGCACCCGGCGCACCAGCTTCAGCAACGATATCTGCTTCTGAGGCGTGGAATTTTGCGTTCAGTACGGAGTGCTTAACACCGGCTTTTTTCAGTGCATTTGACAGCAGTTCAGATTTTTCAATCGACACCGTACCCACCAGAGAAGGCTGGCCTTTTTCGCTACGCGCTTTAATATCTTCGATGATCGCGTTGAACTTCTCACGCTCAGTCATGTAAACCTGATCCGCCATGTCATCACGGACCATCGGTTTGTTGGTTGGAATAACCACGGTATCCAAACCATAAATAGACTGGAACTCGAATGCTTCAGTATCTGCGGTACCTGTCATACCTGACAGACGGTCGTAGAGACGGAAGAAGTTCTGGAAAGTGATTGATGCCAGCGTCTGGTTTTCGTTCTGGATCTTCACACCTTCTTTGGCTTCAACAGCCTGGTGCAGACCTTCAGACCAACGACGGCCCGGCATAGTGCGGCCGGTGTGCTCGTCAACGATGATGACTTCATCATCTTTCACGATGTAATCAACGTCTTTCTCAAACAGCACGTGTGCTCGCAGTGCAGCATTGATGTGGTGAAGCAAAGTAATATTGGCTGGAGAGTAGAGAGTATCATGCTCTTCCATCAGGCCATTTTTCTTCAACAGTTCTTCAACAAACTCCTGGCCAGTTTCAGTCAGGTGAGCCTGCTTACCTTTTTCGTCAACAGTAAAGTGACCATCTCCACGGTACTCTTCGCTGTCTTCTTTGTCCTGGCGAACCAGTTGCGGGATCAGCGCATTGATACGGGTATACATATCAGAGCTGTCTTCTGCTGGACCTGAAATGATCAGAGGGGTTCGCGCTTCATCAATAAGGATCGAGTCGACCTCATCCACCACGGCAAAGTAGCGAGAACGCTGGACGCGATCTTCGGCACGGAATGCCATGTTATCGCGTAGGTAGTCGAAACCGAACTCGTTGTTAGTTCCGTAAAGAATGTCTGTAAGGTACGCTTCTTTTTTCTCTTGCGGATGCATGTTTGGTACGTTCACGCCAACCGTCATATCCAGGAATTCAAACAGTGGACGGTTAGTTTCAGCATCACGTTTCGCCAGATAGTCGTTCACTGTGACGATGTGAACGCCTTTACCTGTAAGCGCATGCAAGTAAGCTGGCAGGGTTGCGGTCAGGGTTTTACCTTCACCTGTACGCATCTCTGCGATTTGGCCATTGTTCAGTACCATGCCGCCAATCATCTGAACGTCGAAGTGACGCATGCCGTAAACACGCTTAGACGCTTCACGAACGGTTGCAAAGGCTTCCGGCAAGATAGCGTCCAGCGATTCGCCTTGCTCAATACGTTGACGGTATTCCGCAGTTTTGGCTTTCAGCTCTTCATCACTGAGCGCTTCAAATTGAGGTTCAAGGTTGTTGATTTCATTTACAACTTTGCGAAGGCGACGCAGTGTGCGGTCATTGCGGCTTCCGATTACTTTGGTAATTAGTTTCGATAACATGGCTTTGCCGTTTCTCTCATTTTGTCGCTTTAGCGTATTGGCCAAAGCCTGGATCCTGCGCGGCAGAGAAGAATCAGCATATCCCTCTGCCAAAATTCTTTCGGAAGAATTAACGATGCGTTGTATAGCGTTGATCTTGTGCCTTTGGAGTCAGATTTCAAGGCCTGCGAATCAGTTAATCACGCTAAGGTACTTCAAGGATGATCATAATAAGGCATATCTATCGCTCATCCCACCTGTAATGAGGGTTCATCAAGTTTCGTTGACAAAAATTAGAACCCGTCCATTGACTAGAACCTTTTTAGTGCAGTTTATGTTCAGTTATGGTGCAAAGTTATTATGCCACATCAAGGTTTATGCAGGGATGACATGGAGAGAACAGTTAGGAATTGATACTCTTTAACTAAGCCAATTGGGGATAAAAGACATCAATGCGAGATCATCGACCACAAGCCGCCCAGGAACTGCTGGAAAATTCATTGACCGGACAGGTGCGCCAGCGAGCCATGGCACTTTCCCAGCTCAATGAGCAGGTTCAGGCTTTGCTTCCAGCCCAATCGGCAAAACAGTGCCGCGTGGCAAACTATCGCGATGGTATTTTGATTCTGGAATGCGGCTCTTCAGCATGGGCAACACGGCTAAACTACGACAGGCATACCCTGATGTCTGCACTTCGAAGAGATACACTCCCCTCTCTGATGACGATTGAGATTAAGGTAAACCCTGCGCTGGCCATCGACCTTGAGAGAAAAGAAGAAGCCAAAGAAGCAGAGAAAAAGATGCGCAAGGTAAGTCCAATTGCAGCTGTGTACCTTAAGGCTATCGCCGAAGGCGCTCCAGATAAGGTTAAAAAGCGGCTTGAAGCTATCGCCGCTATGTCTAACCGGGAAGACTAACCACCTTTTGCTACACATATAAAAAAACCGAAGCCTGAGCTTCGGTTTTTTCGTTATTCTTTACTGTTTAGCTTACGCCAGAACCATACCTGGTTGTGCGAAAGTCACTGGGAGCGTCTGCTCGTCTTCAAATGTCGCCCATTCCCATGCTTCTTGATCAGCCAGCACTGCACGCAGCAACTGGTTATTCAACGCATGGCCTGACTTATATGCACGCATCTCACCAATGATGTTATGGCCACACATGTAAAGGTCACCAATGGCATCCAATACTTTGTGTTTCACCAACTCGTTGTCGAAACGCAGGCCTTCTTCGTTCAGGATACGGTAATCATCAAGGACGATTGCACAATCAAAGCTCCCCCCCAGACACAGGTTACGCGACTGAAGGTACTCGATATCACGCATGAAACCAAAAGTACGTGCGCGGCTGATGTCTTTGATGAAAGACTGAGACGAGAAGTCCAACACCAGATTTTGTTGCTCTGCTTCAATTGCCGGGTGATTGAAATCGATGGCGAAGTCGAGGCGGAAGCCGTCATACGGCAGCAGCTCTGCCCATTTGTCACCGTCTTCGATGCGAACAGGTTTCTTAATGCGTACAAAACGTTTTGGAGCATTAAGTGTTTCAATACCCGCAGATTGCAGCAGATAAATGAACGGGCTTGCGCTGCCGTCCATGATTGGAATCTCTGGTGCATCTACTTCGATAATCACGTTATCGATTCCCATTCCCGCCAGAGCAGCATTAAGGTGCTCAACGGTAGAAATACGTACGCCATCATCATTAACCAGTGCAGTACACAGCATGGTGTCACGCACAGACGCCGGATCCGCCGGAAAATCGACCGGTGGGTTCAAGTCGGTACGGCGATAAATCACGCCAGTGTTCGCTGCAGCTGGGCGCAGGATCAACGTGACCTTACGGCCAGAGTGCAAACCAACTCCGGTCGTTTGAACAATAGTTTTCAATGTTCTTTGTCTAATCATCTGCCATTCCCAACTGAATTTGTTTTTTTGCGCCCCAAATCACTCATTACAGTGTCACACTAAGGCAAAACGGGCAGCATAGTACCATGCTGCTGTATACAAACCAAGCACTGCCTATTGTTAATCCGCTTGTTTACGCAAAAACGCAGGGATATCTAGGTAGTCTTGTTCCTGTTTCGGCTTCGGCGCAACGTTAGAAGTCTGTGGTTGAACAGATGGTTCTGAAGGACGTCCACCTTGCGCAGGCGTCGCCGCCTTTGGTGTTTCTTGCAAAGGCTGTGCCTTATTTTCTACCGGTGCAGGTTTTTGCTGTGTGCCTGGCACCAAAGTGATGTCGGGCTTACGCTCATTACCAATACCTGTAGCGACGACTGTCACACGAAGTTCGTCACTCATTTCTGGATCCATTGACGAACCGATAACCACAGTCGCATTATCTGAGGCGAACGCTTTAACAGTGTTGCCCACAGTTTCAAACTCATCCAGTCGCATATCAAAACCTGCCGTAATGTTCACCAGAACACCACGTGCACCTGCCAGATCAATATCTTCCAGCAGTGGGCTTGAAATCGCCATTTCAGCAGCTTCTTCTGCACGGTCTTCACCGGTTGCAACGCCACTACCCATCATGGCATGGCCCATTTCAGACATCACAGTGCGGACGTCCGCAAAGTCGACGTTGATAAGGCCGGGACGGGTGATCAGCTCCGCGATACCCTGCACTGCGTTACGCAATACATCATTTGCTTTCGCAAACGCATCCAGCAAGGTGATGCCCCGACCCAGAACTTTTAGCAACTTCTCGTTAGGGATAGTGATCAGAGAATCGACATGCTTGGAAAGCTCTTCGATACCCTGTTCTGCAAACGCCATACGCTTCTTACCTTCGAAGCTGAATGGCTTGGTCACTACCGCTACGGTCAGAATGCCCAGCTCTTTCGCTACCTCAGCAATCACAGGGGCCGCACCGGTACCGGTACCACCGCCCATGCCTGCTGCGATAAATACCATATCGGCACCTTCGAGCTCAGCTTTAATTGCTTCACGATCTTCCATGGCTGATTCACGGCCTACCTGAGGGTTTGCACCCGCACCCAAACCTTTTGTGATATCGCCACCAATTTGGATAACAGTGCTTACCGCCGTCTTGCGCAGCGCCTGAGCATCGGTATTGACGGTGATGAATTCCACCCCTTCAATTGACTCACGCACCATGTGCTCGACTGCATTACCGCCGCCGCCGCCAACACCAACGACTTTAATAACCGCATCGTTGGACATTTCCATCATCGGTTCAAACATGTGTTCTCTCCGTCTTTCCTGTTCGCATCAGGTTCAAAATTCTTTCTTAAGCCAGCCACTAAGTTTACTGAACATGCCTGATACAGTTCTTTTAGGCTCCGGCTCGCTCGATTCGTTCAATAGGTTTTCTTTGCCGTAGTGCAGTAACCCAACTGCAGTGGCATGATAGGTTGCATTGACATAGTCAGTCAGCCCTGTAACACCATCAGGAAGCCCCACGCGTACCTGGTTCTGGAAGACGCGCTCAGCGCATTCCACCAGTCCATGCATTTGCGCAGCACCGCCCGTAAGGACAATACCTGCAGCCAGTTGGTGTTTTACACCTTGTCCGCGCAGACGTTCCTGAACACGTTCCAACTCTTGCTGCACCAACCCCAGCAATTCGCTGCAACGCGGTTCAATGACTTCGGCCAGCGTTTGACGCTGCAGGCTCCGTGAAGGACGACCTCCAACGCTTGGCACATTGACCTTGGCATCTTTATTCACCAACTCGCTTAACGCACACCCATGCTTCACTTTGATTTTCTCAGCGTCGCTAAGAGGTGTACCGAAGGCATAAGCAATATCGCTGGTGATGACATTTCCAGCGTAAGGAATCACGGCTGCATGACGCAAAGCGCCGCCAGTCCATACGGCAATGTCCATGGTCCCGCCGCCAATATCGACGACGCATACCCCCAACTCTCTCTCGTCTGCAGTGATGACTGCGTGGCTTGCCGCCAGACCAGAGAAAATTAATTGGTCCACTTTCAGGCCACAACGTTCCACTGCTTTTTCGATATTTCGCGCAGTATCGTTGTGACAAGTGATAAGGTGTACGCTGGCTTCCATACGCACACCGGAAAGACCAACAGGATTCTTGATCCCTTCCTGATAGTCGATTTTGTATTCCTGCGGGATAACGTGCAGTACGCGCTGCTCGTCGCTGATCTTCACCGACTTCGCCGTGTGAATGACCATATCGACGTCATCCTGCGTGACTTCCTCATCGGAAATCGTTCCCATACCACGTTCGGTCTGGCAATGAATATGCTTTCCTGATAGCGACAGATAGACTGAACGAATCTTGCAATCAGACATCAGCTCTGCGTCGTTAACCGCGCGCTCCACTGATTTAACAACAGACTCAAGATCGTTGACACCGCCTTTATCCATGCCTTGTGAAGGCGTAGAACCCACACCCAGCACATTGATCGCTCCGTCAGGTAAAATCTCACTGACCAGAACAGAAACCTTGGAGGTTCCGATATCCAATCCAACAATCAGCGGTCTGTCAGTTGTTTGTTTCATTCCACCTACTCTCAGGTATTCTCGTCACTGGCTTCTACTTCCGGAGCTTTCCAGCCCACCGCAGCGCCAGTGTCATAGCGCAAGTCCACATATTGAATCGCTCTGTCGGTCGACTTGAAATCATCAAGTAGTGTGACAAAGCGTTTTAGTCGCTCGTTGCGGGACTCTCGTCCTAATTCAATGCGCACCCCACCACGAGTGACAATTCGCCACGAGCGGCGCTCATTGAGCGCCAAGGCAGCAATTTCTAATTTTGTTGGTGCAAGAATGCCACGCATTTCGCGCCACGCTTCAAGCACTTCTTTTTCACTGCCATCTGGGCCATGGAGTGACACTAGGCCCAAGTCTTTTACCTCAGCAGGATCCGCGCCAAATACGTTCCCACCAACATCTAAAAGAAACGATCCATTCCAGACTGCCTGGGGCTGGTATTCAGTCACATTAACTTTAATCGTGTCCGGCCACTGCTTTCGTACTGCCACATTCGCGACCCAGGGCAGTGCGGAAACAGCACTGTGGATGTCATCCACATCCTGGATCATGAAGCTGTTCAAACCACCGAGTTGCAACACCGCATTGCGAACTTCTAACGGTGTTAAGTGCTCTAGGTCACCCTGCACAACAATCTGGGACAGCGGCAATTGCTCTTCGTCCCCCATCCAGGCGATAACCCTGAGCAGCGACCAAAGAATTGCCAGAATGACAAACAGCAAAAACACCAGCCCCCCCCAATGCTCTTTCAACATTGAAGGCTGAGCCGGTATGTCCTCAACGGTCACATTTGTCATATCAGGCTATTGCCTCTCTATCATCAGGCAACCTGCGGCTTTGCTTCAACAAAGCCGACCGATTATAACGGTCAGTTTGACAGGTCACCAACCCTTCTTGACGCTGAAGTGATGAAGCTGAGATCAAATACATGCAAAACCATCAAAAACAGGTTAAAAGTTAGACATCACTCTGCCCGGGTTCAGTCATTCCGCATGTAATCAGGTTTATACCTGCTCGCTCAACGCCTTTTTATCCAGTTCCAATTCGGCCAGTTTTCTAGCCACCTTACCAATATCACCCGCACCTTGTGTCAACACTAAATCGCCTGGCTGAATCACCGCAGCCAACGCAGCAGGCAAAGCATCCACATCCGGTACAAAGATCGGGTCAATTTTTCCACGACCACGAATGGTGCGACACAAACTACGACCATCAGCACCCGCAATTGGTGCTTCACCGGCTGAGTAAACGTCCAACATCAGCAATACATCAACCTGCTCAAGCACATTGGCAAAATCGTCATACAAATCGCGGGTGCGGCTGTAGCGGTGTGGCTGGAAAACCATCACCAGACGATTATCCGCCCAACCCGCACGTGCGGCCTGAATGGTGACATCCACTTCGCTTGGGTGGTGACCATAATCATCCACCAGCAGCGCATGGCCGTCTTCAACAGGGAACAGGCCCAGTTGGTCGAAGCGACGGCCTGTTCCTTCAAAGCTCGCCAGCGCGCGCAGGATAGCGTCGTCTTCCACGCCATCCTCAGTCGCCACAGCAACAGCAGCGGCAGCATTAAGCGCGTTGTGACGACCCGGGATATTTAGCTCGATATGAACTTCCGGTTTGCCGTCTCGCAAAATAGTGAAGATACCTTTCTGGCCTTCCTGGCGATAATCTTTCAAACGCACATCGGCATCTTCAGAGAAACCATAAGTGATAACCTGTCGCCCAATGCTAGGAATAAGCTCACGCACCACAGGATCATCCACACACATGACCGCCTGACCATAGAAAGGCAGCTTGTGCAGGAAGTCGACAAAAGTCTGCTTCAGATTATCGAAGTTGCCGCCATAGGTATCCATGTGGTCAGCTTCGATATTGGTGACAATCGACACCATTGGCTGCAAATGCAGGAAGGATGCATCACTTTCATCGGCTTCAGCAATCAAGTAGCGGCTGCAACCTAAACGTGCGTTTGTGCCTGCACTTTTCACTAGTCCACCATTGACGAACGTGGGATCCAACCCGGCTTCCTGATAAATCAACGTAGTTAGCGCTGTTGTAGTGGTTTTACCGTGCGTACCTGCAACAGCAATGCCATGGCGGTAGCGCATCAGTTCAGCCAACATCTCTGCACGGCGAACTACAGGAATACGTGCGGCTTTCGCTGCAACTAACTCTGGATTGTCCTGACGGATTGCCGTCGATACCACTACAACGCTTGCACCATCAACATTACTCTCGGCGTGACCGAAGAAAACTTTAGCGCCTTTACTCTCCAAACGCTGAGTTACTGCATTCTCAGAGAGGTCAGAGCCCGTAATTTCATAACCTTCGTTGATCAGTACTTCCGCAATACCGCACATACCGGCACCGCCTATACCCACAAAGTGAATACGCTTCACACGGCGCATTTCCGGCACCATGGTTCGAATTTTTTCTAATTGATGACTATCAAATTTGCCCATCACTTTGTTCTCTACTTCGCTACGTCTTTGATGACACAGGCCACACGCTCTGCAGCATTGGTAATTGCTGCGGCTTTAGCAGCCTTCGACATCGCCATCAATGAAGATGAATCTTTATCTTCTAGTGCCGCCGCCAAAGCGTCAGCGTTCAAATCCGGTTGTTCTATCATTAGCGCCGCGCCACTCTCGACGAGGTGCTCAGCATTCAGTGCCTGCTGGCGATCTTTGTGCTGGAAAGGCACGAAGATCGACGGCACACCTGCCGCAGACACTTCAGACACTGTCAAAGCACCAGAGCGGCAAATCAGGATGTCTGCCCAATCGTAGGCTTCAGCGACATCATCAATAAACTCGGTGACTTCGGCATTCACCACACCCGCTTTCTGGAAGCGCTCTGCCGTGTCAGCCTGGTTGCCTTTACCCGCCTGATGGCGAATCACCAATTCACGGTTCAGCTTCACCATCGCTTCAGGCAGTGTGTGGTTTAAGATTCGAGCCCCCTGGCTTCCTCCCATCACCAGCACTTTTAGCGGCGTGCCATCTACATAAGCCTTATGTTCTGGCAAGGCGCAAACATCCTTTCTTACCGGATTGCCAACGACTTCTTTGCCGTTAAATGCACCGGGAAAAGCCTGCAAAACACGCTTGGCAATCTTTGCCAACCACTGGTTTGTTAACCCCGCAACGGCATTTTGCTCGTGGAGTACAACAGGAATACCGCTTAGCCATGCAGCCAAACCACCCGGCCCACTCACATATCCGCCCATACCCAGCACGGCATTAGGTTGCCAGTTTTTGATATGGTGCCGCGCTTGAATCACAGCATTAAGCACCATCCAAGGGGCGAGAAGTTTACGCGCAAAGCCCGAACCACGCAGCCCTTTAACTTCAATAAAGTCGATCTCAATACCATGTTTTGGTACTAGGTCCGCTTCCATTCTGTCTGCTGTACCCAACCAGCGAATTTCCCATCCCTGCTCTTGTAGTTCTTTGGCTACCGCAAGTCCTGGAAAAACATGACCACCGGTTCCACCGGCCATCACCAATAATCGTTTATGCTTTTGTTCGTTTTTCATGAGAGACAATTCGTTGGTGCGCCTGCGCCGTTTCCAAACGGTATTCGTGGTCAATGCGAAGAAGTAACGCCACCGCCGTCGACATAATAAATAAACTGGAGCCGCCATAACTGACCAGCGGCAAAGTCAAACCTTTGGTCGGCATAATACCTGCCGCGGCACCGACATTCACCAGTGCCTGGAATGCAAACCAGATACCAATACCAAATGCCAGAAAGCCGCCGAATAACTGATTCGCTTCGAGGCAACGCTTCCCGATAAAGAGGGCACGGAAAACCAATGAGAATACCATCAGCAAAACGACAGTAACGCCAATCAGTCCAAGCTCTTCTGCCAGCACCGCAATAACAAAGTCCGTATGGGCTTCCGGTAGGTATTCAAGCTTCTGGATAGAATTACCGAGTCCTTGTCCCCACCAGCTGCCACGGCCAAAGGCCATCAAAGACTGCGTCAGCTGATAGCCGCTACCAAACGGATCTTGCCAAGGGTCCAGAAAGGAGGTGACACGAGCGACACGGTAGGGCTCAGCAATGATCAAAAGACCCACCAGCCCAAGACCGGTAAACAGCAAGACACCGAACTGCCATAGCTTGGCGCCGGCAATAAACAGCATACCTACCGTCGTAACAAACATGACGACAACAGAACCAAGGTCAGGCTGAAGCAGCAAAAGACCTGCAATCACCACCAGCACAGCCAATGGCTTTAAAAAGCCAGTGACGCTTTCTCTAACCTCACCATGGCGACGCACTAGGTAGCCAGCAATAAACAGGAAGAGTGATAATTTGGCCACTTCTGCTGGCTGCAGGTTAAAAAAGCCCATAGGCAGCCAACGGGATGCACCGTTTACCGATTTACCGACCAACAGAACCGCCAGCAAAAGTGCGAGCGAGATAAAAAGCAGAGGAATGCTGAGTTGTTGCCAACGAGACAAAGGTATCTGCATGGCCACGCCGGCAATGATAAGTGCGCCTACCAGATAGACGCCCTGACGCATGGCGAAATAAAACGGCTCATCAACCAGACGGACAGAAACAGGAATGGAAGCAGAGGACACCATGATGAGACCAACCATCATCAGGCCGAATGACAGCCACACCAGTTGGCGGTCATACAATGCCGTTGGCGCTGGATTCGAAAGCCAGCGCATCAAACGGTTGTCGTCCCACTTCGCACTCATCATTCCGTCACGCTCTCCTCTGCGCTTCGCTGTGCTATTTCTTTTGCGTAAGCAGCAAAAGAATCACCACGAACCATAAAGTTGGTGAACTGATCGAAGCTCGCGCATGCTGGAGACAACAACACCATGTCGCCAGAGTTCGCGGTCGATGCCGCGATATCCATGGCTTCCTGCATGGTTTCAATCACCACAGGCGACGCAACCAGATTTGTAAAAGCATGACCATCACGGCCATAGCAATACAAAGTCACGTTCAGCTTGTCGAGGATAGGTTTCAGCGAAGAAAAATCTGCGCCTTTGCCATCACCGCCCACCAAAAGGTGCAGACGCCCCGCTAATTGCAGGCCATCAAGCGCCGCTTCAGTGCTCGCGGGGTTAGTCGCTTTTGAGTCATTCACCCAAAGCACTCCGTTGTGTTCGATCACTTGCTGACAACGGTGAGGTAAACCTCGGTATTCACGCATTGCCTGACATTGCGCTTCACGGCTCACACCCACAGCATCAGCCAGCGCCATCGCCGCCAGACAGTTAGCCACGTTGTGACGACCCACCAGCGCGACATCAGACACCACCATCACAGGCTCGCCTTCTGCTGTCAGCCACTCTGCGCCGTCTTTCTCGGTCAGTGTGTACTCACCTGACGTGAAGCCGAAGCTGATAGCAGGCACATTGCCGCCCGTCTTCTGCGTATTTTTGGTCTGGAGATCGTCTTGGTTCCAGACCGACAGTTTGGTTTGGTCGAAAATGCGCAATTTGGCATCGCGGTAGTCATCCATCCCTTCGTAGCGATCCATATGGTCTTCTGAAAGGTTGAGAAACACTGCCGCGTCCAAATTCAGGGAGGAGGTCGTTTCAAGCTGGAAGCTCGACAGCTCCAGTACATAAAGAGCGTGCTCATTGGCAAGTATATCCAAAGCTGCAAAGCCAATATTACCGCCAACACCGACATTGATGCCTGCTGCTTTAGCCATCTCACCAAACAGACTGGTCACGGTGCTTTTACCGTTTGAGCCGGTAATACCAATGACAGGCGCTTTTACATCACGGGCGAAGAGTTCAATGTCACCGACAATCTCAATGCCTTTCGCAGCCGCGTCCTGAAGCTCTGGCGTTGCCAGCGCAATGCCTGGGCTTGCCACAATCTGGTCGGCTGACAGTAGCCAATCCGTATTCCAACCACCGGCATGCAATGCCACATTTTCCGGTAACTGCTCTGCGCCCGGCGGGTTAGCACGGGTATCAATCACTTTCACGGTCGCGCCATCATCTTTTCTCACAAGATGATTAACGACAGAGAGCCCGGTCATACCGAGCCCAATCACCACAATGTTTTTCGCGGCGTCTGTCTTCATTTAGCGCACCTTCAATGTTGCCAGTCCTGCAAGAACCAGCATCAGGGTAATAATCCAGAATCGTACAATCACGCGCGGCTCTGGCCAGCCTTTCAATTCGTAGTGGTGGTGGATAGGCGCCATGCGGAAAATGCGCTGACCGCGCAGTTTGTAAGAGCCCACTTGCAGGATCACTGACAAGGTTTCCATCACGAACACACCGCCCATGATCACCAACAGGAACTCCTGACGCACCAGCACGGCAATCGTGCCCAGTGCACCACCCAGTGCCAGTGAGCCCACATCCCCCATAAATACTTGGGCCGGATAGGTGTTAAACCACAAGAAGCCCAGACCTGCGCCGACAATCGCCGCACAGACAATCACCAATTCATCGGCATCTTTGATATAGGGGATGTGCAGGTATTCAGCAAAGTTCACGTTACCTGTCGCCCAGGCAATAAAGGCAAAACCACTGGCCACCATCACGGTTGGCATGATGGCCAAGCCATCAAGACCGTCAGTAAGGTTCACCGCGTTACTTGAGCCAACAATCACGAAATAGGTGAAGACGATGTAAAACAGGCCAAGCTGCGGCATCACGTCTTTGAAGAAAGGCACCACAAGTTGGGTCGCAGCAGTATCTTTACCGTGAATATAGAGCGCGAAGGCCACCACCAGCGCAATGGCGGATTGCCAGAAATACTTCCAGCGGGCAATCAGGCCGTCTGTGTTCTTGCGAACCACTTTACGGTAGTCATCGACAAAACCAACGGCACCGTAACCCAGAGTCACGAATAGCACTGCCCAAACATAAGGGTTGGAAAGGTCAGCCCACAGCAGCACAGTGACCGTAATCGCGGTCAAAATCATGATGCCGCCCATGGTCGGCGTACCACGTTTGCTGAAGTGGGATTCCGGACCTTCGTTGCGTACTACCTGACCGATTTGCAGCATCTGCAAGCGAGCGATCAAGCGCGGTCCCATCCAGAGTGACAACGTCAATGCAGTTAACACGCTCAGGATTGCGCGGAATGTCAGATAATCAAACAGTCGGAAAAACGGAATGTGTTGGGTTAGGATATCTGATAGCCAATCTAGCATTTGGCTGCCTCCTCTATTGCTGCAACCACTTCAGACATCTTCATTCCGTTGGCCCCTTTGACCAAAACGGATACTTCGCGTTTTGTTTTCATCAGTTCTACTACATGCGCAATCAATGCGCTTTTATCTTCAAAGTGCTGACCCCAGCAACGTTCGCTAATCGCGGCGCTGGCAGGTCCATAAGTAATTACGGTTTGGATAGAGGCCTTGCTGAGGTGCTCTGCAACTTCTCCATGCACCGATTCGGAATGTTCGCCCATCTCACCCATATCAGCCAAGACGATGACTTTGTCGCCATCGAAACCATCCAGCAAATCCACCGCTGCTTTCATCGCTGCGAGGCTAGCGTTGTAGCTGTCATCAATCAGGCGAAGACCGGGGCGCGGGAAGCTTATCGCACCGCGACCTTTGACAGGCGACACAGAAGCGAGACCTCGGACCACATCGTCCATTGTCACCTTACTATCGATTCTGGTCGCAGCAATGGCAGCAAGAATCGCGTTCGCAACGTTGTGTTCACCGGGAAGGCTGAGTGTCACCGGATAGGTGCCTTGCGGTGAAACCAGATCGAAGGCATAGCAGCCGTTATCGACCCGATGAATATTCTCGGCACGGTAGTCTGCAGGATTGCCAGTCACTGCCATGGTAAGTACTTGCTTACTTTTCAGTACGTCATCCCAAAATGCGCCGCCATTACTGTCCTGATTAACGATCGCCAAGTCACCGTCAGCAAGCCCCTGGAAGATTTCACCTTTGGCTTTGGCCACCCCATCAAGGGAACCAAAGCCTTCCAAATGCGCCGCCGCCAGATTGGTGACCATTGCCAGATCAGGCTTAACCAAAGACGTGGTATAAGCAATTTCACCAATATGGTTAGCACCCAACTCCATCACCGCGTACTCATCGGAAGGTTGTAGGCGTAGCAAGGTCAGCGGCACACCGATGTCATTGTTGAAGTTGCCGGCGGTATAAAGCGTCTGACCTTTTGGAGACAGAATGGCAGCCAGCATTTCTTTGACTGTGGTTTTACCGCAGCTTCCTGTGAGCGCAATCGTCTTCACGTCACATTGAGATTTCACCCATGCGCCCAGTTGCCCCAGCGCCAGCTTGGTGTCCTTCACAACCAGTTGTGGCAGTGCGACATCGACGGGTTTGGAAACCAAAAGCGCTGATGCGCCGTTTTCATATGCAGTTTCTACAAAGTCATGGGCATCGAATCGCTCGCCCACCAGCGCGACAAACAAAGCGCCATTGCCAAGCGTTCGCGTGTCAGTGGAAACGGCATCAATCACCACATCTTCGCCGACCAGATCAGCGTCTAAAACAGTCTGCAGTGATTTCAATGAAACTGGGATCATGCCTCTTCCTCCAACAAACGGCGTACGGTCTCACGATCGGAATAGTGAACAGTACCTGATGCCAGCACTTGATAGTCTTCGTGTCCTTTTCCTGCGACCAGAATCACGTCTTTTCCTGACGCATTTTCAAATGCATAGCCACACGCTTCCGCGCGATCATGAAGGATAATTGCTTGATCGGGATCGACCATGCCTTTGAGCATGTCAGCCACAATCGCTTCCGGAGATTCTGAGCGGGGATTGTCGTCGGTCAAGATAGCGACATCAGCCATTCTTTCAGCAATGTCTGCCATCATTGGGCGTTTACCTGTATCCCTATCGCCACCACAGCCGAAAATACACCAAAGCTTACCGTCGCAATGACGGCGAAGAGCCATCAGCGCTTTTTCAAGGGCATCGGGGGTGTGAGCATAATCCACCACCAACATAGGTTTGTCAGCACGATGAAAAACTTCCATGCGCCCAATCACCGCCTGCAACTTGCTGGCAGCTGCCATCAGAGCTTGTTTTTCGTAGCCAAGCCCAAGAAGTGTCGTCAGGCTGACCAAAAGGTTCATCACATTGAATTCACCCACCAGCGGCGCAGTGAACTGGCCAGCGCCCCATGAAGAGTCAAAGCTGATGGTCACGCCACTTGTCGCATAGTCGACAGATGTTAGCCAAAGCTTGCGTCCGTGATGCCCGTGGACATTGCTTTCAGAAAGTGAAACCACCACCGCTTCCGGCATGTTGCTGACCCAGTTAGCACCGACCGGATCATCAACGTTGATCACGGAAACCGTTGAGCCATAGTGGGTAAACAGGCGAAGCTTGGCTTCCGCGTATGCTTCCATGGTGCCGTGGTAATCAAGGTGATCACGGCTGAGGTTAGTGAAGATAGCAGCATCAAAAGCCACGGCTTTCACGCGATCTTGTACTAAACCATGAGAAGACACTTCCATCGCCACATGAGTCGCGCCCTGATGGTTAAACGCCGCAAGTTGCTGCTGAATATCCAACGCGCTGCCCGTGGTGTTTAAAGCTGGCTCTAATGCATCAAGGAAGCCGTTACCTGTGGTTCCCATCACTGCCGCTTTACCTTCAAGCAGATCAATCCACTGCGCAACTAACTGGCTCACCGTGGTTTTGCCATTGGTGCCTGTCACACCAATCACCTTCATCATTTTGCTTGGTGATTGATAGAAACGGTCAGCAATTTCCGACAAAGTGGATTTCAAGTGAGGGAAGGCAACGACGGGCACACCATTTTGCAAAGTGACATCAAACTGGCCGTTAGTATCACCATCATCAGCAATCACCGCTGCTGCGCCGGCTTCAATAGCAGCAGGAATAAAGCGTCGTGCGTCCAGGGAGTGCCCCTGAACGGCAATAAATACATCACCCGGTTGGATCTGGCGGTTGTCCAGCGTCAAACCGGTAATAGGTGTCTCTGGGATGGCGTCATACCAAGGCGCCAATAATTCTTTAAAGCTCGTGTTCGGCATCAGTTCCGATTGTCCGTATTAGCAATCTGTAAAAATGGCTGCTGAGCGTCCGGTGCGATATTGAGGATCTGCAACGCGCTCTTCATCACGTCAGAAAACACGGGGGCCGCAACCTGACCACCGTAATATTTATCGCCCTGGGGTTCATTGATCACCACCACCATGGCAATGCGCGGCTCGCTCAAGGGTGCGATCCCCGCCGTATAACCGATATATTCATCACCGTAGCCACCAGCCACTGCAACTTTCGCTGTACCTGTTTTTGCCCCGACGCGATATCCATCAACCGCTGCACGGCGGGCACTCCCGCCTTCCTGCGTCACGGACTCCAACATATCGAGGACTTTTCGGGTATTTTCTTGTGACGCGACCTGTTTACCCGGTACCACGGATTCGGTTTTCAAAATCGACAGCGGGCGATTCACACCTTCCGCGCCAAGTACCGCATAAGCACGGGCAAGCTGAGATGGCGTAATAGATAGGCCGTAACCAAAGGAGAGCGTCGCGCGTTCGAAGTCAGACCAACGACGGCGGTTCGGATAGAGTCCATAAGACTCACCAACCAGGTTCACACCTGTTGCGTCACCGATGCCAAAGCTGCTGTAAAGACCAAGCAGCGCTTCGACGGGCATAGAAAGCGACAGCTTACTGACACCGATGTTACTGGATTTTTGGAGAATTTTACGGAGGTTTGCTTCACCGACTTTGGAAACATCTCGGACACGCGCGCCGCCGATACTCATCACGCCGTTGCCGGTATCAATGATGGTCGACTCATCCGCCACGCCATTTTCCAATGCTGCCAACACCACCAAAGGCTTGATGGTTGAACCTGGCTCGAAAACGTCAGTGATGGCGCGGTTGCGCATTTTAAAGCTTTTCAGATCGGCGCGGTTATTCGGATTGTAAGACGGTGCATTCACCATCGCCAATACTTCACCAGTACGCACATCGACCATGACCAATGAGCCAGAGGTCGCACGGTAGTCCGCAACCGCTTGCTTAATGGCGCGATAAGAAATCGCCTGAAGACGCTGATCGATACTGAGCTGAAGTGGCTTGCCTTCTTCCTTGGCCTCTTTGGAAATCACTTCCACTACGCGACCATAACGGTCTTTGCGCACAGTACGACGGCCCGGTTCGCCACTCAACCAACCATCATAACCGCGTTCAATCCCTTCAAGACCACGGCCATCAATACCGGTTACACCTACAAGGTGAGCACTAACCTCACCTGCCGGATAAAAACGACGGGACTCGTCATTCATGCCAATACCCGGTAAGCGGAGACCGGAAACATAGTTGGCAACAGCAGGACCGACCTGACGCTGGAGGTAAATAAAGCGTTTGGTTTTATTGCGTTCGATGCGGTTTACCATCGCCTGACGATCGATACCCAACACATCAGCCAGCGCGTACCAGCGATCAATGTCTTTCAGACCGCCGTTTTTAAATACAGTCACCGGATCTACATACACAGCTTCAACCGGGACACTGACGGCCAGCGACTCGCCATTACGGTCAGTGATAATACCGCGCGCAGAGTGAAGCGCTTTAACACGGACAGAACGCATGTCGCCTTCCTGAAGAAGGCGATCCGGCTCGATGACCTGAATAAATGCGGCGCGGGCAATCAACGCGACCATGGCAAGGGAAATACAGAAACAGACCGTGACAAAGCGCCACCGAATCAAATTCGGTGTTGGCTTTTTCGCTCGCTGATTGGTCTGTTTCGTTTTTCCCTTCACACTATTGGCTCACTATGACTTCGCGTCGACTGTCTGGACGGATCATGTTCTGGTCCTGCCGTGCCATGGCTTCGACTCGGCTGTGTTCTGATAATGCGTGCTCTTCAAGTAACTGGTTACGCCATTCCACTTCCAGTTGCTCTCGCTCCATCAAGAGTTGATCATGATGCGCGATCGCAACACGCGTCTGCTGGGTGACGTAAACCACACCCAATGCCGAACCCAAAACCAAGATCAAAAGCAACAAAGGAACCCGACCGATACTGGTTAGATCCTGAAAAATTTGCCTTGTCAGTCCTGGATTCTCTGCAGACATCAGCCACCCAATTTTTCTGCTACACGCAATACAGAACTTCGGGAGCGTGTGTTGTCTGAGACTTCTATATCAGACGGTTTCAATGCTTTGCCCACTAGCTTCATTTTTGCCTGACCCAGTGCGCGGATTTGATCTTCGGTGAGTGGCACGCCATGTGGCACATCCGGCCCTTTGCTTTGCTTACGCATAAAGCGTTTCACCAGACGGTCTTCCAATGAGTGGAAGCTGATGATGGATAGGCGTCCACCCGATGCTAGCACTTCAAGCGCACCTTGCATCGCCGTTTCAATCTCTTCCAACTCACTGTTGATGTAAATGCGAATCGCCTGAAAACAGCGGGTCGCTGGGTGCTTTTTACGATCACGGGAAGGCGATACCGCTGCAATCAGATTTGCCAGCTGCAAAGTGCGGGTTAGTGGCTCTTTGGTTTCATCTTCACGGTGCGCCACAATCGCACGGGCGATGCGCTTGGCGAAACGCTCTTCACCAAACTCTTTCAATACCCAAGCAATGTCATCGGCTTCTGCTTCAGCCATCCATTGGGAGGCTGGAATACCAGATGTTGGATCCATACGCATGTCGAGCGGGCCGTCACGCATAAAGCTGAAGCCGCGTTCTGGATCATCCAGTTGGGGAGAGGAGACACCCAGGTCCAGCAATACGCCGTCAATCTTGCCGCTAAGGCCACGTTCTTCGATGTACTGTTGAATGCCAGAAAACGGCCCATGAATGATATTGAAGCGCGGATCATCAATCTTGCCCGCTTCTTCGATTGCCTGTGGATCACGGTCGATACTGTATAGTTGACCGCCTTCACCCAGACGGCGTAAAATTTCTCGGGTATGTCCACCACGGCCAAACGTACCGTCGACATAAATGCCGTCTGGTTTGAGTGCGAGACCTTCGATAGATTCGTGGAGGAGGACGGAAATGTGTGAAAACTGCTCTGACATAATCTTGACTACCTAAAGCGATAAGTTACTGAGCCTGTCGCTCAGCGCGTCCGCTGATTCGGCTTGATGTTGAATATCTTGGTCGATCTGCTGCTGCCACTTGTCGCTGTTCCAAATCTCAAACTTATTGAGCTGTCCCACCAGCATGGCTTTACCATTCAAACCGGCGTAATCGCGCAGTGTTGGTGCAATCAGAATTCGCCCCTGTCCGTCCATCTCACACTCAAACGCATGGCCAAGCAGCAATCGCTGCAAACGACGCTCGGCTGGATTGAGGCTGGATAAGCGGGATAGCTTGGCTTCGATGCGCTCCCATTCGGGCAAGGGGTAAAGCAGCAGGCATGGTAACTGATGATCAATGGTGCAGACAAACACGCCATCGCATAACGCATCGAGTTCTTCCCGATAACGCTTTGGCAATGCGACGCGACCTTTCGCGTCGGGCGATATGGCGCTGACGCCCCTCAACATGTCACTGACTACCCTTTTCCACCAGAATAACCCACTTTATTCCACATTTTCCCACTAGAAAGTGTAAGTATCAGGCAAAAAGAAAGTCAAGCAAGCATCGAGCGAGATAAAGATCACGTAATCGCGAAGCGCATTTTATTTCAATAGCTTGAACACCGCACTAAGCCGTTCATTTTTTAACCGCATGACATTCCCTTATGGCAGCGGCTAACTTTTACTGAAGCCAAAACAAAAGAAGGCGAGCCAATGCTCGCCTTCTCTGGGGCAAGTTTATCGCTAAACTCGCCCATTTAATTTAGTGAGTCGGCCTATAAGCCGGGTTCTGTACCGTAAAAACGGTGGTAGCCATTCGTCTAGGCCTGCAATCGCTCACAGGCTCCAGCAACCTACCCGTCCCCAACGCGGGCAGCGCCAAAGGGGACCTATTTGGTCTTGCTCCGGGTGGAGTTTACCGTGCCACGAACTGTTGCCAGTCGCGCGGTGCGCTCTTACCGCACCCTTTCACCCTTACCTGATCTCCGAAGAGCCATCGGCGGTTTACTCTCTGTTGCACTGGTCGTAGGCTTGCGCCCCCCAGGCGTTACCTGGCACCCTGCCCTGTGGAGCCCGGACTTTCCTCCCCCTCGTCAGTCTCCCAAAGGACATCAACGAAGCAGCGGCTACCCGGCCAACTCAGGCGGCGGATTATATAGAGTTCACCGCTTTGGATCCAGCGAAAAGAACGGACTTCTTACTCGAGATTTTCTAAGCCCCACTTATAGAGGGCATTTTTTTTCACGTTATACAACTCTGCCGCAATCGCCGACGCCTTCTTTAGTGGCAACTCCTTCGCCAATAGGGTGACGGCTTTAGTTGCTTCCAATGGCAAGTCGTCTTTTTCTGCACGGTGACCCGCAATCAAAAGCACCATCTCGCCTCGAATGCGATTACTGTCTTCATTCAGCCATTCAATCAACTCGCCCAGCGGCGCACCGTGAATGGTTTCATACGTTTTCGTCAGTTCTCTAGCCAATACTACCTGACGCTCTGTACCCAGTACCGTCAACATATCGTCAAGCGTATCGAGAATACGGTGCGGTGATTCGTAGAAAATCAGTGTTCGCGGGTCTTCGGCTATGTCAGAAAACTTATCACGGCGGCCTTTGCTTTTTGGCGGCAGAAAACCTTCGAAGCTGAAACGATCCGAAGGCAACCCCGACGCACTTAAGGCAGTAATGACTGCACATGGTCCCGGCAAGGGAACAACTTTGACACCCGCCTGACGACAACGGGTCACCAAATGGTAACCTGGATCAGATATCAACGGCGTTCCCGCATCAGACACCAGCGCGATAGTTTGCCCTGTGGCCAATTTTTCAATCAGAAAGTCTGCTTTCTGTTGTTCATTGTGGTCATGCAGCGCGAAAGTTCGGGTGGTGATTCCAAAATGGGACAGTAGTTTACCAGTGTGGCGGGTATCCTCGGCAGCGATGATGTCGACCTGCTGCAAAATCTCCAAAGCACGCTGGGTGATGTCTCCCAGGTTTCCGATCGGTGTCGGCACGATATATAAAGTTGAGACGTCAACCATGGTTGAAGTTTCATCAGTCATTTGTTTCACAACCCTTCGGCGATTAATATAGAGGGCAACAAGTTACGGACAGAAGATGTTCATGCGTAAAATAACCCATAAGTGTAAAAGTGTATCACGAGTTCTCCCACCAATCGCGCTGGCATTGGTGCTTTCGGCGTGTACCACCACAACACCTGTTGAGCAAGGACCGCAATATGACATCACAGCGCCGGCGCTGGAGTCATCGACTTTCTATTTGCTCAAAGCAGAAACCGAAACCGGAGAAGCAAAAGCTGACTGGTATTTGTTGGCGTTAAAAGCACTGATTACAGAAAAACAGTACGCACAGGCGGATGTTTTGGTCAGTCGTTTGGCAAAACTGCCACTGACCCCACTGCAACTTTCCGAATGGCAACTGAATCGCGCCTTGTTATCTCAGCAAAAGGGCGATCTGCAAACCGCGGTTGATAACCTAAACTTCCAGCCATCTTGGGGTATTCCAGCCATTCAATACGAGCGCTATTACCTGTTGAAAGGTGAACTTTACGAAGCACTGGGCAACATGCCAGACGCTGTGCTCTCTTATGCTGAAGGCTCCCCTTACATTACGGACAATTATGATAAGCAGCAAAACTGGGAAAACGTTTGGACACTGCTGGTGAAAATGCCACCTTCAGAGCTGAGTTCTCTGTCTGCAACCACCAACCCAGTCCTGAATGGCTGGGTAGAGCTGGTTAACCTCTTGCGCCGATACTCCGGTCGTCCCGCGCAGCAGCAGGAGGCTTTGAATCAGTGGCTTGCAGCAAACCCATCACATCCAGCAAATCGCTATCTGCCAAATGATCTAACCGCGCTTCAATCGATGGAAATTACCCGTCCTGATCGCATTGGTGTGATGCTGCCATTGAGCGACAAATTCGCTGCTCAGGGTGAAGCTATCCGTAACGGTCTGGTTCAGGCACTGTTGGACGATGATTCTGGAAACACTGCGCCCTCAGTGATGTTCTATGACACGAATGCACTTTCGACAACTGACATCGTCAACCAAATGCGTGATGACGGTATCCAGTTTGCTATCGGACCTCTTCGTAAAGATAAAGTGGAAGAGTTTCTAACGGTCAGCCAGAACGTTATTCCAACGCTTGCCCTGAACATTCCTAATGATGAAGATGGCGAGGCAAACACTTGTTTCTTTACGCTGTCCCCCGAACAGGAAGCAGAACAGGCAGCCTTGCATATTGCTCAGAACAAGCATAAGTATCCATTGGTGATTGCACCTGATAACGGCTTTGGCCGACGCGTTAGTGAAGCTTTCTCCAAGCAATGGGAAGAGCAAACCGGTGAGCCTGCAGAAGTCGAATTCTTCAAAAATCGCGCAGCTATGCAGAAGACTGTTCAACGGGTATTTGGCCTAACAGAAAGTCAGGGGCGTATCCAGCAAATGCAGCAACTTCTGGGGCTGGAAATGGAATCAGAGCAGCGCAGCCGTCGCGACGTCGATGCAGTTTACCTGGTCGCCAATGCAGGCGAACTCACGCTGCTTAAACCATTTATCGAAGTCGCCATCAACCCGGACGTTCAACCACCGAAATTGTACTCAAGCTCACGTTCTAACAACCGAGTGAACGGCGTTGGCGAAATTGGGGAACTTCGTGGTATCGAATTCAGCGATGTGCCACTTCTGATTGAGCCTAACAACCCTGCCGCTGCGCGCTTTAACCAACTCTGGCCAGGACTGGATAATGGTATGACTCGCCTTTATGCGTTGGGGATGGATGCGTATGCCCTGATTGAAGCGCTACCTCAGATGCAGGCATTGCCGGAATACCGCTTTGAAGGGTTGTCAGGTGAATTGTCTCTGGGCGATTACTGTACGGTTAACCGCAGCGTTTCCTGGGCGATGTTTGGGGATCAGGGGATTGTTTCAGTTAAGTAAAAAGCAAACCGGCGACCACTATGAAACACAGGCCCGCCGTTTCCTTGAACGGCAGGGCCTGAAGACCATCGAGAAAAATGCCCGCTTCAAGGGCGGTGAACTTGACCTAATCATGCGGGAGAAAAACTGTCTCGTCTTCGTAGAGGTCAAGTATCGAAATCAGATCTCCTATGGCGGCGCAGCAGCCAGTATCTCTAAACAAAAACAACAACGTATGCTCAAAGCGGCTTATTTGTGGTTGGCGAAAAATGGCTTGTCCGCGACACATACCGAGTTTAGATTTGATGCCGTGACTTTTGAAGGCGATGTAAACTCGGTAAACTGGATGAAAAATATCGTATTTGAAGGGTAATCAATGCTAGATAGCATCAAAGAGAGTTTCACCGAGAGTATACAGACACAAATTGCTGCTGCGGAGGCTTTGCCTGAGCAAATCTCCAAAGCTGCTATGGTAATGGTTCAGTGTCTGTTGAACGGCAACAAAATCCTGTGTTGTGGTAACGGTGGCTCCGCAGCAAATGCTCAGCATTTCGCTTCCTGTCTGCTTAACCGCTTTGAAACAGAGCGCCCTAGTCTACCTGCACTAGCGTTGACGGCTGATACCGTGACCCTGACAGCGGTCGCGAATGATTACCACCACGATGAAGTCTTCTCCAAGCAGGTACGTGCTTTCGGACAAGGCGGAGACGTGCTATTAGCGCTGTCTACCAGCGGTAATAGCAAAGACATCATCAAGGCAATGGAAGCCGCGGTAACCCGAGACATGACAATCGTTGCGCTTACCGGTAAAGATGGCGGTGAAATGGCCGGTCTTTTGGGTGAACAGGATGTGGAAATCCGCATCCCATCACAGCGCACTTCCCGCGTACAAGAAGTTCACCTGATCACCTTGCATACTCTTTGCGATCTTATCGATCAATACCTGTTCCCGACACACGGAGAGTAGCCATGAAAAAGGCGCTTTTACTTGCAGCAGTTTTAGGGTTAAGTGCCTGTTCTGCGATTTACGAGCAGGATACCCGCACCGCGAAAACGGAATGGCAAGATACCCAACTAGTAATGGAAGTTGCCGGAATAGTAAACAAAGCCCCTTTTAAAGGTGATACCCGTGTTAATGCCGTTTCCTATGACGGCAAGTTGTTATTGATAGGTCAAGCGAAAACCGAAGCGCTCAAAAACACAATCGTTACCAAAGTACGAGAACTGAATGGCATAGAGACGGTTTATGACCAAATTCGCATCAAGGCGCCTTTGTCTATAGGTGATGTATCCAAAGACACCTGGCTCACCACCAAGGTAAAGTCCGCCCTTATTGGCAGTAAAAAGCTCCGTAACGTGAACATTAAAGTCATCACGGAAGACAGTGAGGTATTTCTGCTGGGCTATGTCACCCGTGAGCAAGCGAATGAAGCCACGGAGATTGCCCGCAACTTGAGTGGTGTTAAGCAGGTCATCAAAGGCTTTCAATATTATGAGCCAAGCGCAAGCAGTGAATAATTTTTAGGGGCCGTTGACCTTTGGTGATGATTTTTGCAGCAGTTTGTTGGGATTTTATTCGAGGTAGAGGCTTCGACGTGTAGCTAGCCTACATGAGAAGCCGATAACGCAGGAGAAAATCCCAACAAACGCTGCCCTAGGGGTTATGCCCTAAGCGTTTTATGCTTTGTTGAGGTGTATTTGCTTAGAATGACTAGGCGGCACAAACCTCGCCGCGCCTAAAACGCTTAGGGCTAGAACAAAATTCAACCACCAAAGGTCAACATCCCCTAGGTTCAGACATGAAAAAAGCAGCCTAGGCTGCTTTTTTCATTTGACGACGGTTAGTGTCGGACGACCTTTCGGTTTCTGCTCTGGCTCTGAAGTTGGCCCCTCAGTATCCACAACATTCTCAATTTCTTGCTGCACTTCTTCTACAGCATTGAGTTCCGGTTCCGCTTCGATGCGTTCCAGCTCATCATCGTATGCTGGTTCTGGATCGAACATGGTACCGGCGCCATTTTCCCGCGCGTAAATTGCCATCACAGCATACATAGGCACAGTGACCAGCATTGGTCTGCCACCGAATCGCGCATTGAAGCTGACTTCGTCGTTACCCAGTTCTAGGTTGCCTACAGCACGGGGGGCAACGTTCAACACGATCTGACCATCTTGGACATACTCAAACGGTACGTTCACGTATGGCATAGTCGCATCAACAACCAGATGTGGTGTTAGATCGTTGTCGAGTAACCAGTCGTAAAACGCCCGCAAGAGATACGGGCGTCGAGGCTTGAGGTTGATGTCGCTCATTATTGCGCCAGTCGCATCTCACGCTCAGCTTCAGTCAAAGAAGCCAGGAAAGAATCACGTTCAAACACGCGCGCCATGTAAGTTTTCACTTCTTTAGCGCCAGGACCACTCAATTCGATGCCCATTACCGGCAAACGCCAAAGTAGCGGAGCCAGATAGCAATCAACCAAGCTAAACTCTTCGCTCATGAAGAACGGGTACTCAGCAAACACAGGAGCTAGAGCCAGCAGCTCTTCACGCAGTTGACGGCGTGCTTTGTCAGCTTCTTCTGCATTGCCTTTTTCAATTTTCTCAGCCAGTGTGTACCAGTTACGTTCGATACGGTACATCATCAGACGACTGTTACCACGAGCTACCGGGTAAACCGGCATCAGCGGTGGATGTGGGAAACGCTCATCCAGGTATTCCATGATGATATTCGCGTTATACAACGCCAATTCACGGTCAACCAGAGTCGGTACCGAGTTATACGGATTCAGATCGAGTAAATCCTCTGGCAGGTTAGTTGGATCAACGAGCTCAATCTCGTATGTCACACCTTTCTCTGCCAGAACGATGCGAACCTGATGGCTATACATGTCTGATGCGTCTGAATACAACGTCATCACCGAGCGTTTATTGGCAGCAACAGCCATTAACCCCTCCAGAATGTTTCATCTATAGAAAAAACAATGGGAGCACCTGCTCCCATTGTGGATCAGCAACTCACTAGATTAACCGATCAGTGAACGTCACGCCAATACTCTTTCTTGAGCAGTACAGCAAGGATGAGGAAAATGACGATGAAGCCAATCACCCAGTAACCCATTTGCTGACGCTCAAGCTTGTTAGGCTCACCCGAGTACTCAAGGAAGTTCACCAAATCACGAACTGCATCATCGTACTCTTCAGGACTCAGTTCACCATTACCCAGAGATTCGATCCCCATGAATTCCTGAACTTGCTCACCATCTACCATCACAGTTTTGTACTGCTTGACTGGCGTGCCTTGAAGCTCTTCAAGCACATGAGGCATACCCACACTTGGGAATACTGAGTTGTTCACGCCAAACGGACGAGAATCGTCTCGGTAAAAAGAACGCAGGTAGGTGTAAATCCAATCTGTACCACGAACTCGCGCAACGAGCGTTAGGTCTGGAGCTGGACCACCAAAGAAGGTAGCACCATCTTCTGCGGTCATCGCGTTAGTCACTAAATCACCGATTTTTGCATTACTGTCAAATACCAGGTTTTCCAGCATCAGTTCTTTAGGGATATCCAGATCTTCTGCAATACGCTCATAGCGCTGATACTGAGTAGCGTGACAGCCAAAACAGTAGTTCATGAACAGTTTCGCACCATTTTGTAATGATGCCTTGTCAGACAAGTCATTGTTCGCAGCGTCCAGTGGAACCTTAGCACCAGCTGCCATCACCAGAGAAGGTAACAGTGCGAACAGAATTACAATCCACTTCTTCATTTGTAGTTCACCCTCTCCGGTAATGGTTTCGTCGCCTCGTTTTTGCTGTAGAAGAACAGCGCTACGAAGAACATGAAGTAACCAAAGCTAAAGATCTGTGCCAACAAGGTATAAGTCGGGGTTGCAGGCAGCGCCCCAAGAATACCCAACGCAATGAAAGAAACAGTGAATTGCGCAATGTTTGCCAAATGGATTTTGCTGCGGTAGCGGTAAGAACGTACCTTACAGCGATCCAGCCAAGGCAAAAGGAACAGAACCGCGATGGAGAGACCCATCATTACAACCCCCAGCAGTTTATCAGGAACTGCACGGAGGATGGCGTAGAACGGAGTGAAGTACCACACTGGCGCGATGTGCTCAGGTGTCTTCAGCGGGTTAGCTGCTTCGAAGTTAGGTGGCTCAAGGAAGTAACCGCCCATCTCAGGGTTGAAGAATATAACGTACGCAAACAAGATACCGAACAGACCCACACCAATCAGATCCTTCACCGTGCCATAAGGGTGGAAAGGCACAGAATCGATGATGTCGTACTTTTTGGTGTAGTACTCATGGAATGGGAACTGGGTTTCGTAACCCTCACCTTTTGTGCCTTTTGGCAGTTTGGTTTCAATACCGTCAGGGTTGTTTGAGCCTACTTCGTGCAGTGCTAGAATATGTAGTACAACCAGCAACAAAATAACGATAGGTAGAGCGACAACGTGGAGTGCAAAGAAGCGGTTCAGCGTCGCACCCGACAGTACGTAGTCACCACGAATCCAAAGTGTCAGATCATCACCGATAACCGGAATCGCGCCAAACAGGGAAATGATTACCTGTGCGCCCCAGTAAGACATCTGACCCCATGGCAGTAAGTAACCCATGAAGGCTTCAGCCATCAGTGCCAGGAAGATAAGCATCCCGAAAATCCACAGCAATTCACGTGGTTTCTGGTATGAACCATAAATCAGACCACGGAACATGTGGAGATAAACCACGACAAAGAACGCAGAAGCACCTGTGGAGTGCATATAACGAAGCAGCCACCCGTACTCTACATCACGCATGATGTATTCAATAGACGCAAAAGCACCTTCCGCAGAAGGGTTATAGCTCATGGTCAACCAAATGCCAGTCAATAGCTGGTTTACTAGTACCAGCATGGCTAAAGAGCCAAACAGGTACCAGAAGTTAAAGTTTTTCGGCATTGGGTATTCAGACAAATGCTTTTTGTAAGCATTTATCGCTGGAAGGCGTTTCTCAAACCAGTTAAGCAAGTTTTCCATTACGCTGTCCCCTCATCTGCGCCAACCAAAATGCGGTTATCGTTAAGGTACGTATAAGGTGGAACAACCAGATTAAGTGGCGCTGGCACACTCTTGAATACACGACCAGCCATATCAAACTTGGAGCCGTGACAAGGGCAGAAGAAACCGGAGGAGACGCCTTCTACTTGCTCGCCAAAGCTATCAGGCAAGTAAGTTGGTGAACAACCCAAATGGGTACATAAACCAACTGCGACAAAAATTTCTGGTTTTACTGAACGGTAAGTATTAACAATATACTCAGGCTGCTGTGGTTCAAGAGATTCTGGGTCACGTAGTTGATCACCAATCTCATTCAACGTTTCCAGCGTTTGTTCTCCACGGCGAACAATCCAGACCGGCTTGCCCTGCCAAATCACCCTGACTAATTGACCTTCTTCAATTTTGCTAATATCGACTTCGACCGGGGCACCGGCAGCCTTAGCTTTGGCGCTAGGGTTCCATGACTTGATAAAAGGTACAGCGACTGCTGCTGCACCCACACCACCAACCACAGCGGTTGACAGAGTCAGGAAACGGCGTCGGCCGGAATTCACTGGCGCATTGCTCATCCAACATTCTCCCATGTGCTCCCGCATGGATTCTTATAACTTTCCTTATGCGTCCTTGGAGCGTACGGCTAACTCAAATTAAGTATTTTTCTCAGGTAGAAACGGGTGGTTTATCCAACAAAAACCCATTAATACGTCGCCTAAATGATAAGGAAAACCCCACTTTTTGACAAGATAAAGCTACCTTTTTGTAACAAATGTGAGGTATACACCGTTTTTTTAACTAACTGCCAAAAAAGAAAAAATTTGAGGAAATATTAAAATGAGGAAATTGGGGACAAGCGCACAGTTCGTGCGTTGACGGAGCGGGAAAATGCCTGAGTGAAAATAATAAAAAGCCCGGCATAAGCCAGGCTTTTTGAACCAGAATTCCCGGATAATCCGGAAGCGAATTAACGCTTAGAGAATTGTGGACGACGACGTGCTTTACGCAGACCAACTTTCTTACGTTCAACGCGACGTGCGTCACGAGTAACGAATCCAGCTGCACGCAGAGCAGGACGCAGAGTCTCATCGTACTCCATCAGCGCACGGGTGATACCGTGGCGGATCGCACCTGCTTGACCAGAGATACCACCACCAGCAACGGTGATGTACAGGTCCAGCTTCTCAGTCATCTCTACCAGCTCAAGAGGTTGCATAACAACCATGCGAGCGGTTGGACGACCGAAATAGGTTTCCAGAGAACGCTTGTTGATTACGATGTTGCCGCTGCCCGGCTTGATGAATACACGAGCTGCGGAGCTTTTGCGACGACCTGTGCCGTAGTATTGTTCTGCCATTTTGAAGTCCCCTTAGATGTCCAGTACTTGCGGTTGTTGTGCCGCGTGCTTGTGCTCTGCGCCCGCGTAAACTTTCAGTTTACGGTACATTGCACGACCTAGAGGACCGCGTGGTAGCATACCTTTAACAGCAAGCTCGATAACCATTTCTGGTTTCTTAGCGATCAGTTTGTCGAAGCTAATTGACTTGATGCCACCCATGAAACCAGAGTGGTGGTAGTACATCTTGTCAGTAGTTTTCGCGCCAGTTACTTTAACTTTTTCCGCGTTGATAACTACGATGTAGTCACCAGTGTCAACGTGCGGAGTGTACTCCGGCTTATGCTTACCACGCAGACGAGATGCGATTTCAGTTGCGATACGACCCAGAGTTTTACCTTCTGCGTCTACAATGTACCAGTCGCGTTTTACAGTTTCTGGTTTAGCAACGAATGTTTTCATGCTAATAATTACCCGATAAATTTAGATTTCACTTAAGGAGCTCTCGCTCCCACTGTTAAGAGCCCATTCAGCACCCCTTCGAGTGGTGGTTCCCTCGGCCGAAGCCTTTCAACAGTAACGGTGGGTCGCAGGATTATAAGGAAGGGTGGAGAAAAAATCACCTTTTTTTCAAAAAAAGTCCTGACTTTTTCTCCATTAGATTTTTATCAATACTGTTATTACCGCAAGGCTGGTCATGGAAGATGCTCCAAAGCCAAGTAATCATGGCTTTGCATCTCCTTCAAACGCGAAATGCAGCGCTTGAATTCGAATGACAAGCGCCCATCTGTGTACAGTGAATTCAAGGTAACTTCAGCCGAAATGATAAGTTTCACGTGTCTTTCGTAGAATTCATCAACCATCGCAATAAATCGACGCGCAGCATCATCCTTTGATAGGCCCATTTGCGGTACGTTTGCCAGTAAAACCGTGTGGTAAAGACGGGCTATCTCTATATAGTCTGACTGACTGCGCGGGCTATCACACAAGGTAGTAAATTCAAACTGAACTATGCCTTCCGCTTCCCGCTCAGCGATCAGCTTTCGATTGTTGATTTCAATTTCAAAGGATTCATAACATGGTTCAGTCGCGAGCTTATAAAAATATTCTTTGAGATTCTGACCTGCAGCGGTATCTAAAGGAAAATGAAAGATCTCCGCCTGCTCGAGAGTCCGCAAGCGATAATCGGTGCCAGCATCAACATTCACGACTTCACAATGTTGATTAATTAAGGCGATCGCGGGCAGGAAACGGGCGCGTTGCAAACCATTGCGATATAGCTCATCCGGCACAATATTTGACGTCGCGACCAGACAGATCCCACGCTCAAACAAAGCCTCCATCAGCGTCCCTAAGATCATTGCATCTGTTATGTCTGAAACGAAAAATTCATCGAAACAGAGGATACGAGCCTCGTCGGCGAGCTTATCAGCAATTTTTTTCAAAGGGTCCTGTTCGCCATCAAGTAGTGCCAACTCATGATGAACACGATGCATAAAACGGTGAAAGTGCATTCGCAATTTTTTATCAAATGGCAGGCTTTCAAAGAATGTATCGACGAGATAGGTTTTCCCGCGGCCTACGCCTCCCCAAAAGTAGAGGCCTTTCTCAGGTACTTTGACCGGCATTTTTTTCTTGAATAGGGATTCTAAAAAGCCCGGCTTCTTGACGGGCGCATTCGCCCTCGCTACCAAACGGTGATAAACATCTTCTAGCTTCTCTACGGCATTTCGTTGGGAAGCATCTTCAAAAAAATCCGGTCTTTGTAAGTCGTTATGGTATTGCTCTAGTGGTGTCATCCTTGAACCTAGCTCTCACTTGCACCCGTGGCGTTCTCAAAATCAATAGTACCATGCGTCTATCTTGGCATGTATAGTAAACCAAGAGCATTAAGGGGTTTGCAGTTTTCTTTTCGTCGCCATCTCATCGGCAAAAAAACTGCAATTTATCCAACCCGTTGGAATAAGTTAAGGAGCACTTATGGCTTGGATCAACACACTGGTATTTGTGATCATTGGTATTGTCATTGGCTTCATTATTGCCCGTCTGACAATGCGTGATAACTCTCAACAAAAAGACTTGAAAAAAGAACTGGAAAAGTCGCGCTACGAATTGGAGCAGTACCGACAAGAGTTGGTCGATCACTTCGCACAAAGCGCTGAATTACTTGACAATATTTCCCGTGATTACAGCAAGCTTTATCAACATATGGCGAATACATCCGCCGAGCTGATGCCAAACCTGCCGGAGCAAGATAATCCATTCGCAAAACGTATCAGCAAAATTTCTGAAGTCACTGAAGAGTCGTCATCTTCTCAAGAACCGCCCCGTGATTATTCTGATGGCGCATCAGGCTTGCTCAAAGATCAGAAAGAAACCAGCAAGGCGAGTTAACTCGATCACAAATATCACTTTATGGGGCATTGAACTTTTTTGACCTACCCCCACTCTTAAAACGTACCTATAGAGGGGAGTGTGTTTATGAAAAAGAAGTCTTTGCTTGCTATGAGTGCGATTGCACTCGCCGTTAGTACAACCATGACAGCCTTGCCAACAACTGCTGCGTTACCAAACGCAGTTGCTGGTGAGAGTCTGCCAAGCCTCGCGCCCATGCTCGAAGCCGTCAGCCCGGCGGTAGTCAGTATTGCGGTGGAAGGCAGCCACACATCAAAACAACGCATTCCTGAATCTTTCCGTTTCTTCTTTGGCCCGGACATGCCTTCTGAGCAAGTCAGAGAACGTCCATTCCGTGGCTTGGGATCGGGTGTCATCATTGACGCAGACAAAGGGTACGTAATCACTAACCATCATGTGATCGATGGTGCTAACAAAATCCGCGTTCAGTTGCACGACGGCCGCGAGTACGATGCTGAGCTAATCGGCAGCGACGGCATGTCTGACGTTGCGCTTTTGAAACTTGAGAAGTCGGAAGACCTCACCGCAATCAAACTGGCTGACTCTGATGCACTGCGTGTTGGCGATTTTGCCATTGCGATTGGCAACCCGTTTGGCCTTGGCCAAACTGTCACTTCAGGCATCATTTCAGCACTGGGCCGCAGTGGTCTGAATGTCGAAAACTTTGAAAACTTCATCCAGACTGATGCGGCAATTAACAGCGGTAATTCGGGAGGTGCTCTGGTAAACCTAAATGGTGAACTGGTGGGTATCAACACGGCTATCTTGGGGCCAAACGGCGGTAACGTTGGCATCGGCTTTGCGATTCCAGCGAACATGGCGAAAAATCTTGTCGACCAGATCCTAGAGTTCGGTGAAGTGAAGCGCGGCGTGCTGGGGGTTCAAGGTGGAGAGCTAACTTCAGAATTGGCTGAAGCGTTCGGTTATGAAACCAACCATGGTGCCTTCGTCAGTCAGATCGTACCCGATTCGGCTGCGGAGAAAGCAGGTATTGAAGCCGGTGACATTATTGTTTCGGTAAACGGAAAAGAGATCCGAAGCTTTGGCGAGCTTCGTGCGAAAATTGCTACGCTCGGCGCAGGTAAAGACGTGGAGCTTGGCATCATTCGTGACGGTAAAGAAAAGACAGTTACCGCCAAGCTCAAAGAAGCAAGCCTAGCCAAAGCTAATGCAGAAACGCTGCATGAAGCGCTGAAGGGCGCTGAGCTGGAAAACTATAAAGAAGGCAAGGTGTCAGGCGTTCGTGTTTCTAGTGTCGAAAAAGACTCCATCGCTGCGCGTTACGGCTTGAAGCAAGATGATGTGATTGTTGGCCTGAACCGAAACAAGGTGAAGAACCTTGGCGATTTACGCAAGCAACTTGAGAGCAAACCGTCCGTGTTAGCGCTCAACATCCTACGCGGTGACTCTACCATGTACTTGGTGATCCGTTAACCAAACGCTTTACACAAAGTGTTTCAAATCAGGGGCCTGACACTGTCAGGCTCTTTTTTATTTGCTTTCTTCAACTACTCATACCGAGTATTCAATGATATTCTCGGTGCTTTGTATTTAATGGTTTTATGGGGAATTGCATGCTGGCTTTTCTAGCACGTTCTGTAGTGTACGGCGTTCTGGTCGCTGCTGTGCTGCTCGTTGCCATTCCATCGTTGCGAAATGCTCGGCTGTTACCGGAGGCCACTCTCCCCGCGTTTGAAACCAACAACAACCTCATTTCTTATAACTACGCGGTCCGACGTGCCTCACCGGCCGTTGTTAACATTTATACCCGCCGCTATAGCAGCGAAAATCGACTTCAACTGAGTGCGGAAGGCTTGGGCTCCGGTGTCATCATGAGTGACAAGGGCTATATCGTGACCAACTATCATGTCGTTGCACGTGCAGACCAAGTCATTGTGGCTCTGCAGGATGGTCGTATCAGTACCGCTCAACTGGTAGGTAAAGATCAACGTACTGATCTTGCCGTGCTAAAGATTGAGCTGGAAAACCTACCGGTCATTCCCTTTAACGACAGCTATGAGCCCAATGTCGGCGATGTGGTGCTCGCCATCGGAAACCCTTACAACCTCGGCCAAACAACTACATTCGGTATAATTTCGGCCACTGGCCGCCCGGGCATGAGCTTCAATCGTCAACAGGACTTCTTGCAAACCGATGCGGCAATCAACAAAGGTAACTCCGGTGGCGCATTGGTCAACAGTCGCGGGGAACTGGTTGGCATCAATACGGCCTCATTTCAGCAGGCTACCGATGTAGACACCTATGGTATTTCTTTTGCTATCCCCTACTCACTCACATTAAAGATCATGCAAAAGCTGATCGCCGATGGACGCGTGATCCGTGGTTACATTGGTGTGGAAGGACGCGAAGTGAACCCTGTGATGGCAAGGCTTCTTGATGCGGAACAGTTAAGAGGGGTGATGGTTGGAAGCATGGACCCAAATGGGCCAGCAGAAAAATCTGGGCTAAAGGTCAATGACTTGATTATTGCTATCAATGAAAAGCCAATAAGCAGCGTCCGGAATGCGTTGGATATCGTGGTCGACATCCGTCCTGGGACTAAAGTACCTTTCAGAGTAATACGAAACGGACAACCCATTGATATCATTGTCACGATCGGCGAAGAGAAACTCCAGTAAGCTCACTACCCACCAGTTCAACAGATACAAAAAGGCCACTTTTAAAGTGGCCTTCTCTTCATCTATTGCTATTAGTCACTGAAACGTTCAATGCTGACACCCAGCTTTTTGAGCTTATCTTCGATGTGTTCGTAACCACGATCGATATGATAAATACGGTCAACGATGGTTTCACCTTTCGCAATCGCACCAGCAATTACAAGGCTCGCAGAAGCACGCAGGTCAGTTGCCATCACCTGAGCACCACTCAGGCCATCGCAATCGCCACATACCACAGTGTTACCTTCAATTTCAGCGTGGGCACCCATGCGTTGCAACTCAGGCACATGCATGAAGCGGTTTTCAAAAATCGTTTCTGTGATAATGCCTGTGCCTTTTGCCATCAGGTTAAGTAACGTGAATTGCGCTTGCATATCGGTTGGGAACCCCGGGTGCGGAGCAGTACGGATGTTCACCGCTTTCAGCTCGCGATCCGTCATATCCAGTGATATCCAATCATCCCCGCTTTCCACCTGCGCGCCAGCTTCTTCCAGCTTAGCCAGTACCGCTTCCATCAGTTTCGGCGAGGTATTGTAGCACTTCACTTTACCACCAGATACTGCTGCGCCTACCAAGAAGGTGCCAGTTTCAATTCGGTCCGCAACCACTTCATGATAGCCGCCACCCAAACGCTCAACGCCTTCGATAGTGATAGCATCGGTACCCGCACCAGTGATTTTCGCACCCAGCATATTAAGGAACTTCGCACAGTCCACAATCTCAGGTTCACGAGCAGCGTTTTCAATCACAGTCGTGCCCTCAGCCAACGTCGCTGCTGACATGATAGTCACCGTCGCGCCCACACTCACCTTATCCATGACGATGTGTGCACCTTTCAGGCGACCGTCTACATAGGCTTTCACGTAGCCTTCGTCCAGAGTAATGGTGGCACCCAGTTGCTCCAGACCATGAATGTGGAGATCAACCGGACGGGCGCCAATGGCACAGCCACCAGGCAGCGACACTTCGCCTTTACCAAAACGAGCCACCAAAGGCCCTAACGCCCAGATTGATGCACGCATGGTTTTAACCAAATCGTAAGGCGCACAAAATTCGTTGATGTCACTGGCATCAACATGAACAGAACCGTTTCGGGATACTTTCGCACCCAGTCGTGATAACAACTCCATAGTGGTGTCGATATCACGCAATTTAGGAACGTTCGCGACCTCTACAGGCTCTTCAGCCAGCAGCGCGGCAAACAAAATAGGCAGTGCCGCATTCTTGGCACCGGAAATTGTGACTTCACCACGCAGTGGGCCTCCACCATGGACACGGAATTTTTGCATGCTGTTCCTCGTGAACTTATAGCGGTTGCATCAGTTTTTTGTCGCGCGCCCACTCTGCCGGGGTCAACGCTTTGATGCTAAGAGCATGGATTGCATTGGTTCTGATGTGTTCCATCAGTGGGCCATAGATAGTCTGCTGTTTTTTCACACGCAGCATACCATCAAACATATCGCCAACCGCGATCACTTCGAAGTGACTGCCATCACCTTTAACATGAATTTCATCCAGCGTCAGAGCTTGTTCTAATATGGCTTTGATTTCAGTAGGTTCCACAACTATTCCCCGTCAACCGATGCACTTACACCAGTAAAAAGACTTTCCACGTTACTCAACTGCAGCAGGACGCTAAGCTGCGAAGGAGTGTTACTCAACAAAAGCGCTTGCTGACTGTTGTTGAGCTCTTGCTGCAAGTGGAGCAACATTGCCATGCCCGCCGAATCGATGCGTTTCAACGAAGACAGATCGAGTACAACCTGCTTGTCTGAAGGCAGCCAATTGGCGCGTCGGCTCCAAAATGCTGGAACTGTGTCACGATCAAGCTCTCCTGACAAGCAGTAATGCCCGTTTGTGAGTTGCTGAAGTGATAATGCTTCACTCACGATGTGGTCTCACCTCTGGTAATTGGCGTTTTTGAACGTTCAATCAATTGCTTGGACACTTCCTCAATGCCATTGCGGCGAAGTTCACTACTCCATTCACTGGTTTTGGTATCCAGCATGCTCACACCTTCAACCTGTACGTCGAAACCTTGCCACTCTTCCGTTTTACGGTTTTTGCGCAAAGCAAAATCCAGACGAATGGGAGGACGGGCTTTATCTAGAATATCAACACGAACAGACACTACTTTACGTTTGGCATCAATTTTCTTTGCTGGTTCCACACTGATTTCCTGATCGGTATATTGCGTCAGGATCTGGGCATAGGAAGCAACCAGATAATCATAAAATGCCTCAGTGAACAGATCGCGCTCTTCTTTGCTGGCTTTGCGTGCCTGTGGGCCCAGTACTTTCATCGCGGCATAGCGGACATTGATGTAAGGCATCAATTCTTCTTTAACCACGACACGTAATAGCTCGGGGTTTTGAATGAATTGATCTTTGTCGGCCTTGAGACGGCTGAAAGCATTCTCTGCCACACGATTAATCAAAAAGTAAGGGTCTTTCGCGTCAATCTCTGCAGCGAAAGAAAATGATGATAACGTCACTGTCAATGCAGCAAACACAGTAACAAACCACTTTTTCATTACTTTACTCCTCAGACCCACCGACGCTGTATAGGAACTGACCAATAAGATCTTCTAATACCATCGCTGAGCGTGTATCTTCCAGCAAATCGCCATCCTGTAGGACATCTATGTCTTCATCCAGAAACCCTGGGCGAATGCCAATGTATTGTTCACCCAGAAGTCCTGACGTCAAAATCGCCGCCGAACTGGTTTCCGGGAAATAGCCGTATTTGCGCTCAATATCCATTGTTACCGTCGGGATATAGTCCGGTGCCGTCAAAGCAATATGACTAACACGGCCCACAACAACCCCGCCTACTTTCACCGGAGAGCGAACTTTCAAACCACCAATGTTATCGAAATGGGCTTCAAGCGAGTAGTGCTCAGATCGCGAAAAGCTCTTAACATCAGCGACTTGGAAAATGAGCAGTAACACTGCTGCAATCCCCGCAATGACAAAAGTGCCTACCCAAAATTCTGTTTTTCGGTTTTGTTGCATTTAATTAGCTCCCAAACATCAGTGCTGTGAGGACAAAATCCAATCCCAACACTGCTAAAGATGAATGCACGACAGTACGTGTAGTGGCTCTGCTGATCCCTTCTGAAGTGGGAATCGCATCATAACCATTAAACAAGGCAATCCAGGTTACGGTAATGGCAAACACCAAGCTCTTGATAAAAGACTGTCCGATGTCATAACCCAGCTCAACGGATGACTGCATCACCGCCCAGTAGCTACCGTAATCAATACCTTTCCAGTCAACACCCACGAGCTGTCCGCCCCAGATGCCCACCATCATAAAAATCATTGCCAAAAGTGGCATTGAGATGACACCCGCCCAAAAGCGCGGTGCAACCACTCGGCGCAGCGGGTCAACCGCCATCATCTCAAGGCTGGAAAGCTGCTCAGTCGTTTTCATTAAGCCAATTTCTGCGGTCAACGCTGAGCCTGCGCGGCCCGCAAACAAGAGTGCGGTCACGACCGGACCAAGTTCACGTAGTAGCGACAACGCCACCATCTGCCCAAGGGAACTCTCTGCACCAAAATCGGCCAGAACAAGGTAGCCTTGAAGACTGAGCACCATGCCGATGAACAGCCCTGACACCATGATTATCGCAAGTGAGCGCACGCCAACCGAATAAATTTGGGCTAACAGTAGTGGAAACATTTTTTTTGGCTGAGGCCTGCCAATGAGGGCACCTAGCAAGACAAATGTCGCACGTCCCATAGTTTGGGACACAGCCATTGCGCGAGCACCTATCGCCTGCACCATGCTTACAATCACGAGAAAAGCTCCTGTTTAATGTCCTTAGCCGGATAGCGAAACGGAACAGGACCGTCAGCATCGCCTTGAAGGAACTGACTGACACGGGGATCAGGATTGTCACGCAAAGACTGTGGGGAACCCGATGCGATGATCTTACCATCCGCCAGCAGATAAACGTGGTCGGCGATACTCATGACTTCCGGCACATCGTGCGACACCACGATAGAGGTCAAGCCCAATGCTTGATTAAGGTTGCGGATAAGGGAAACTAAAACACCCATAGTGATAGGGTCCTGACCAACAAAGGGTTCATCAAACATAATCAACTCAGGGTCAAGCGCAATCGCTCTAGCAAGTGCCGCACGCCTTGCCATACCACCAGAAAGGCTGCTTGGCATCAAATCAGCAGCGCCACGCAGACCAACCGCCTCAAGCTTAAGCAGCACAATGGTTTTGATCAGAGATTCGGCAAGCTCAGTGTGTTCGCGAAGGGGGAACGCGACGTTATCAAAAACAGTCATGTCGGTGAACAGCGCACCGGACTGGAAAAGCATACTCATGCGCTTTCGCACTTCGTAGAGTTTGCTTCTGGAGAGCGTAGGGATATTTTGGCCCGAAAATTCGATAGTGCCGCTTTCTGGCTGGATTTGCCCGCCAATCAGTCGTAGCAGTGTCGTTTTACCAATTCCTGAAGGCCCCATGATCGCCGTGACCTTACCGACAGGGACTGTGAGGCTGACATTGTCAAAAATCACCCTCTCGCCGCGCGAGAAAGTCAGGTTGTTCACTTCAACCAGGTTTATAGTACTCATCAAGGCCCTTTGACGTTGTATTTCCTTGAGTGTTAATTGCCCGATCATAGAAGGGTGACAAAGGCAAAACAAGTAATTGTACACCATTCATTTGCAAAATCTTTATCAGTAACCTATCAATATTCAGACAATCGCTGTCTTTTCCTATATGCAAGCACTGGAATTAAGATCACCTATTTCAGGCTAGAAATTGCCCTCCGTTTTTACCTTTGTTCGTAAGATTTTTTATTATTTTGTGAATTGGGGACGGCGTAATTCAGCGGAAAACACTTCACTGTTTAGGGGGTTTGCGGAAAGCTCGTCGAAACTCATCCGTCCTTTTCCTTCACATTTCCTCAATTAGCGGTCAAAATTGCGCTTTTGTATTGTTCTTAGCCCAGCTAATTCTGAAGGTATCTAAATGTTTGAAGCGACCGCTATTCTCATCGTGGGCTTGTGTTTGTTGGTATGGAGTGCTGACAGGCTCGTCTACGGAGCAGCCGCTATCGCCCGTAATGTGGGCATCTCTCCCCTTGTCATCGGTATGACTATTCTAGCCATGGGAAGTTCAGCGCCAGAGATGGTGGTTTCGGCAACTGCCGCACTTAGCGGGAAAACAGACACTGCTGTAGGTAACGTCCTCGGTTCAAACATTGCCAACATGGCACTGATTCTTGGCGTGACAGCTCTTATAAAGCCCCTCGCTATCAGTTCTGGCATTCTCCGCCGCGAATTACCCCTGATGCTGGGTGTGACGGTGCTGGCAGGTGCTATTTTGTGGAACAACTACCTGAGCTTTTTTGAAGGTGTTCTCCTCGCGGTGTTTTTTGCGGGTTTCCTGCTTCTTATGATGAAGTTTGGCCGTGAAAGCGGAGAAGAAGACCCTATGCTAGCTGAGCAGGAGTCTGAAATTCCTGAAGGCGTCAGTAACGTGTCTGCGGGTATCTGGGTTGTCGTTGGTCTGGTGCTTCTCATTTTCAGCGCAGACATGGTGGTTGATTCTGCCGTTATCATTGCAAAAGCCTTTGGTATGAGCGACCTGGTGATTGGTCTGACAATCGTTGCCGTCGGCACCAGCCTTCCTGAGCTTGCAGCATCGATTGCTGGTGTGATGAAAGGCGAAGACGATCTGGCGGTGGGAAACATCATCGGCTCTAACATCTTCAACATTCTCGCGGTCATGGGTATTCCGGGTATACTAGCGCCATCAGCCATTAACCCACTGGCAATGGATCGTGACTTTTACGTCATGCTGGCACTGTCCGTATTACTATTCCTGTTTGCTGTCGGCAAAGTGCGCACGATTAACCGTTGGGAAGGCGTTGCTCTTCTCGTTTGCTTCGTGGGCTACCAAGGCTACTTGTTTTCTCATCTAGCGGCATAACCGGACCGATTATGACTTTTGATTTTCGCCAGGCAGGCATTGCAACACTGAAAACCGAGATGGATGCTATTGTCCAACTTGAGCAGTACATCAACGAAGACTTTGAAAACGCCTGCAGTCTCATCCTTAAAGCCAAAGGCAAAGTGGTCGTGATGGGCATGGGAAAATCCGGCCACATCGGTAACAAAATCGCCGCGACACTGGCAAGTACCGGCACACCCTCTTTCTTTGTTCACCCCGGTGAAGCCAGTCATGGCGATCTGGGCATGATTGAGAAAGGCGATGTGGTCCTGGCAATATCAAATTCCGGTGAAGCTTCAGAAATCATTACGCTGCTGCCTGTGGTGAAGCGCCGTGGCATTGCGCTCATCACCATGACAAGCAATCCCTCTTCGACCATGGCGCGACTGGCGCAAATCAACCTGTGCATAAAAGTGCCAAAAGAAGCCTGCCCTATTGGACTGGCCCCCACTTCCAGCACCACAGCAACCCTCGTCATGGGTGATGCGCTGGCGGTTGCGCTTATGCAAGCCAAAGGCTTTACAGCCGACGATTTTGCCCTGTCCCACCCAGGCGGTGCGTTGGGCCGCAAGCTATTGATGCGTATTGCTGATGTAATGCACTCTGGCGACAAACTGCCAAAAGTCGCGCCAAACGACTCCATCCGTGATGCGCTACTGGAAATGTCTGCCAAAGGCCTTGGCATGACCGCTATCGTCGATGACAGCGACAGCGTGCTCGGTATTTTCACCGACGGCGATCTCCGTCGCCTTCTGGATCAGCGCATAGACGTTCACACCACCGAAATCGGCGAAGTGATGGGCAAAAAACCAACACTGATTGGCTCAGATGTGCTGGCCGCTGAAGGCCTAAAGCTAATGGAAGAGAAGAAAATCAACGGATTGCTGGTCACAGATAATGACAAGCTGATTGGCGCACTGAATATGCACGATCTGCTGAAAGCTGGAGTGATGTAATGCAACCCATGACTGAAACCCTGTATGGCCCTGTATCTACTGAATTCGTGGAACGAGCCCGTGACATCAAACTGCTGATTTGCGATGTTGACGGTGTATTCTCTGACGGCCGGATATACATGGGCAATGACGGTGAAGAACTGAAGGCCTTCCATACCCGTGACGGCTACGGTGTAAAATCGCTGATGAATGCTGGCGTGGAAATCGCGATCATTACCGGTCGTAAATCCGCTATTGTCGAACGTCGAATGAGGGCCCTTGGCATCCAGCACATTTATCAGGGTCAGGACGACAAAGCCTCAGCGTACAAAGACCTCGTCAAGCGCCTAGGCGTGCCAGCTGAGCAAACCGCGTATATCGGTGACGATCTTATCGACTGGTCAGTCATGTCTCAGGTAGGTCTGTCCGTGTGTGTGAGTGACGGTCATCCTCTTTTGGCGAAACGCGCCGACGTGGTCACCCGCACTCCGGGTGGATACGGTGCTGTGCGTGAAGTCTGCGATTTGATTCTTGAAGCGCGTGGAGAACTCGATGCGCATAACGGGCTCAGTATATGATATTGCAACGCCTTGGTATCGTTGCCCTTCTCGCAGTCTGTGGTTACACAGGGTACTACCTGCTGACCCAACACTACTGGGAAGCGGAGATACAGGTTGCGCCAGATGCTGAGAAGCCCCTGTTTACGGCTGATAATATCAACTCAACCACATACAACATGCAAGGTATCCGGACCTACCGTATCGAATCTGTGCATGTAGAGAACTATCAGCAACTCGACGAGACCCACTTTAACGAGCCTGTGCTTTGGACATACAGTAACGGGGAAGAAGAAGAGTGGCGTGTCAGTTCCGAGTTCGCTGTTCTTGAGGATACGAAAACTCTGGTGATGACAGGTCGGGTCAGGATCTTTAACCTGTTGCCTGACGCTCAAATTAAAGTCGTCACTACCGAAGAACTTACTCTGGACCTCGTGACACGTGATTTCTGGTCAGACACCGAAACCGAAATTACCGGTGTGGGCCTGCAGACTCGTGGCGAGAGAGTAAAAGGAAATTTTGGCTCCCACCAAATGGAACTGATTGACCAAGTGAAGAGCAGGTATGAACAACAAAAGAACTAAATTTTTTGCCGCGGTATTGATGCTGTTTTCTGGAACTGCGATGGCACTGTCAACGGACTCAGAGCAGCCGATCTACATTGACTCCGACTCGCAGAACCTCGACATGAACACCAACACCGTGATTTTTACTGGTAACGTATACCTACGTCAGGGCTCTATCCGCCTGAATGCGGACAAGGTCGTCGTCACCCGCCCTAGTGGTGAGGAAGGTGTGGAAGTGATCGATGCCTACGGTAAGCCAGCCACTTTTGAGCAAACCATGGATGACGGTAAGAAAATTAACGGAGAGGCCTTCGACCTTCGTTATGAAACCGGGAAAAGCTTCCTGACCATGAAGCGTAATGCTGTGCTTATCCAGGAAGGCGGTAACCAAGTAGAAGGCCAGAAGATTACCTACAACATCGACAAACAATTGCTGGTTGCAGAAAGTGACGACAGCAGTCGTGTCACCACAGTATTGCAGCCACAGTCAAAACAAGAGAAGAACTAATCCTTCATGGCTATTCTCACCGCTCAAAATCTCGCTAAAAGCTATAACGGCCGTAAGGTCGTTACGGATGTGAGTCTGGAAGTGAAGTCTGGCGAAATCGTTGGACTGCTCGGCCCGAACGGCGCAGGTAAAACCACCTCTTTCTATATGATTGTTGGCTTGGTAGCCCGCGACGAAGGCGTCATTAAAATCGATGATTTAGATATCAGCATCCAGCCGATGCATAACCGTTCCCGAATGGGTATCGGTTACCTGCCACAGGAAGCATCCATTTTCCGCAAGCTCAGCGTTTACGATAATCTGATGGCTGTGCTGCAAACCCGCTCAGACCTGACCAAAGAAGAACGTCAGGACAAAGCAGAGGATTTGCTGGATGAGTTTAACATTCAGCACATTCGTAACAGCATGGGCATGGCCTTGTCTGGTGGTGAGCGGCGCCGCGTTGAAATCGCCCGGGCACTGGCGGCAAATCCGAAGTTTATTCTTCTCGATGAGCCGTTTGCGGGTGTTGACCCTATCTCGGTTATCGACATTAAGAAGATCATTGAGCATCTTCGCGATCGGGGTCTGGGAGTATTAATCACTGATCACAACGTACGTGAGACACTCAGTGTTTGTGAACACGCCTATATTGTTAGCCAAGGGCACTTGATTGCCCACGGCACACCTGATGAAGTACTCAACGATGAGCATGTAAAACGAGTCTATCTCGGAGACCAGTTCAGGCTATAGTTAAGGAAGAACGGTTGGCGAATCGCTCCAATATATGCACTGACATTTGCACTGATAATAGATAAAAGGAAAGGTGCCAGTATAACTATGAAACCCTCGCTTCAGCTCAAGCTTGGCCAACAACTTGCAATGACTCCACAGCTGCAACAGGCAATTCGCCTGCTTCAGCTGTCGACGCTTGATTTGCAACAGGAGATCCAGGAAGCGCTGGAAGCTAATCCACTCCTCGAGCAAGACGAAAACGCCGATAACAATATCGACGGCGATAGCGCGCAGGAGTTTGAGGGGGAAGAGAAAGTCAGCGCCTCCGCGTCAGAATCCGAAACAGATGGCCCTGACACTATGGACAGTTCTGATGCACTGGGTCAGCAGGAAATGCACGACGACTTGCCTGTCGACACCACTTGGGACGACTTCTACAGTGCCAATACCGGAAGTACCGGAATTTCCGTCAGTGACGATGTACCCGTTTATCAAGGTGAAACCACCGAAACCCTTTACGATTATCTCAACTGGCAGCTACAACTCACCCCCTTTACCGAAGTCGACCTTGCCATTGCTACCGCCATCATTGATGCTGTCGACGACAAGGGCTATCTCACCGTTTCTGCAGAAGACATTCTTGAAAGCCTTGGTGCGGAGGACGATGAAGTTGAACTTGATGAAGTCGAAGCCGTACTCAAGCGAGTTCAACAGTTTGACCCATTAGGTGTCGCGTCGCGTTCACTGCAGGAGTGTTTGTTGATCCAATTGGCTGCGTTTGCCGAAGACACGCCTTGGCTGGCAGAAGCGAGAATGGTGCTTCGTGAGCACATGAATCTGCTTGCCAACCGTGACTATCGCCAGTTAATGAAAGATACCAAGCTTCGCGAGCCTGAACTCAAAGAAGTGATGCGTCTTATCCACAGTCTGGAGCCGCGTCCGGGTAATCTCATCGTCACCAATGAAGCGGAATACGTGATTCCTGACGTTTCCGTGTTTAAAGACCGTGGCAAATGGGTGGTGCAAATCAACCCGGATGCAGTGCCGCGTCTTAAAGTGAACCAACAATACGCAGCACTCACCAAAAATGGCTGCAGTGCTGCAGACAGTCAATTTATCCGCAGTCATTTGCAAGATGCCAAATGGCTGATTAAGAGCCTCGAAAGCCGCAATGAAACCCTACTGAAAGTAGCGCGTTGCATTGTGGAGCATCAACAGGATTTCTTTGAATACGGCGAGGAGGCCATGAAGCCGATGGTCCTTAACGACATCGCGCTAGCCGTGGACATGCATGAGTCCACAATCTCCCGTGTTACCACGCAGAAATATATGCACACGCCTCGTGGCATATTTGAATTGAAATACTTCTTCTCAAGCCATGTCAGTACTGACAATGGCGGTGAATGCAGCTCTACGGCAATCCGCGCGCTAGTGAAAAAATTGGTTGCTGCCGAAAACCCAGCCAAGCCACTCAGCGACAGCAAGATTGCCACACTTCTGGCGGAGCAAGGGATCCAGGTCGCGCGACGAACGATAGCAAAATATCGTGAGTCTCTGGGAATTGCACCGTCAAATCAGCGCAAGCGCCTTATCTAGGCGTCTTAACCAGAAGGAAGATGTTTATGCAAATCAATCTCACCGGTCACCACGTTGAAGTCACAGATGCCCTCCGAGACTACGTGACAACCAAGTTTGATAAGCTTGAGCGCTTTTTTGATCACATCAATAATGTTCATGTAGTGCTTAACGTCGAAAAACTGCAGCAGATTGCCGAAGCGACCCTGCATGTCAATAACGGTGAAATTCACGCAAAAGCCGACTCAGAAAACATGTATGCGGCGATCGATTCGCTGACCGATAAGCTGATTAAACAGTTAACTAAACACAAAGAAAAGATGAATCACCATTAATCATGGAACTCAAAGACGTACTCAAATTGGACTGCACAAAAAGTGCAGTCCTTTGTTCAAGTAAGAAACGTGCACTTGAAGTGATTAGCGAACTGGCTGCCAGCCAATTGGATCAAAACCCGCAAAAGCTGTTCGAGTGTATGCTTGGCCGAGAAAAAATGGGCAGTACGGGCATCGGAAATGGTATCGCCATTCCCCATGGACGTATCTTCAACAGTGACCATGCCGTCGGCGTGCTTGTAAAGTGTGCAGAGCCCATCGAGTTTGATGCTATCGACAACCAACCTGTTGATCTACTATTCGCCCTGCTGGTGCCGGATGACCAGTGTAAGGAGCACCTCAAAACACTCTCATTGATTGCGCAGAAGCTCGGTGACAAACAGATTTGCCGTCAACTTCGTCATGCAAGCTCAGACCAAGAGCTCTACGATATAATTACAAGCTAAGCAGCTCAGGGACGCGCATCATGCAGCTTAAAATTGTCAGCGGCCGTTCAGGCTCTGGAAAATCCGTCGCACTAAGGGTTCTGGAGGATCTGGGTTATTACTGCGTTGATAACCTTCCCGTGAACCTGTTGCCGCAGTTTATTGCAGCTCAAAACGACCAAGACAGCCTCATTGCTGTCAGTATCGATATCCGCAATATGCCAGCTGATCCAGAAGAAATCGCCCTCACACTGGCCAAGCTGCCAAGCGATGTCGATATTGATATTTTCTTCCTCGACGCCGACGATTCAGAGCTCGTTAAACGTTTCAGCGAGACCCGACGTCTCCACCCACTGAGCCGAGATAACCTCTCCCTTGAACAAGCTATTGAGCGTGAAAATCAGTTGCTGACCCCACTCAAAGAGCGTGCAGATAAAGTTATCAATACCTCCAAACACTCAGTGCATGATTTAAGTGAAGCTGTGCGTTCGTTGGTTCTTGGCCGCACTAACCGCGACTTGGTGATGGTGTTTGAATCCTTCGGTTTCAAACATGGGCTACCATCTGATGCAGACTATGTGTTTGATGTCCGTTTCTTGCCTAACCCACATTGGGAGCCTGCGTTGCGTCCACTCACCGGACTGGATGAGCCTGTAAAAATGTTCCTTGCGGGTGAGCAGGACGTCGCTATGCTGATTGCCCAGGTGAAAAGCTTCCTTGAGTCATGGCTGCCAGCACTGGAAAACAACAACCGCAGTTACCTGACTGTCGCCATTGGCTGTACAGGTGGCCAACACCGCTCTGTATACATCGCTCAGTATCTTGCGGATTACTTCGCTGCGACAGGTCATCAGGTTCAGGTTCGTCACCGTACACTGGAGGGGAAAGTATGAATCAACTCAGCAAGGACGTTCTAATCCGCAATCGTCTGGGGCTACATGCCCGTGCCGCCGTTAAACTGGTCGAACTCGCACAGAGTTTTGATGCTCAGATCATGCTGACCAAAAACGAACAAACCGTGACGGCAGATAGTGTTATGGGTATTCTGCTTCTCGACTCCAGTCAGGGTGAACAAATCAAGGTTTCTGCGGAAGGCTCCGAAGCGCAACAAGCCTTCGATGCTATCACGGCCCTCATTGAAGCAGGCTTTGACGAGGAGAACTAACCTTTTCTCACAGAAATAATCTCATTTCCCACCCTTTTCCTTCTTAAACGCCAAAGACAGCTTTGACTGTTTGCGTTAATATTCATGTCATTGCGTTACCCGCCGTCATACGGACACTCACATGGCAGAGAATTACGAAGTAGAACAACCCAGCCAAACGCACCAAACACTGCAGGAAGTGAGTCGCGCCCTCGAAAACGGCATGTTCGTTCATGTCCGTCGCATGCTGGAAGACATGGAGCCCGAGGACATTGCGCACCTGCTGGAAGCGTCCCCACCAAAGAGCCGTTTGGTTCTATGGCAATTGACCGATCCTGAAGAGCAAGGTGAGATTCTCGAAGAGCTTTCTGAGGACATCAAAGACGGCATCATGGTCCGAATGCAGCCCGAGCAGCTTGCTGCTGCGACGGAAGGTATGGACACCGACGACGTGGCTTACCTGCTCCGAAGCCTGCCGGAAAATGTCTCCCAAGACGTTCTGTCGCAGATGGATGCACAGGATCGGGCGCGCGTAGAGCAGGCTCTGGCCTACCCGGAAGAAACCGCCGGTGGGATGATGAACACCGACGTGGTGACCATCCGTTCAGACGTGACTGTGGATGTGGTACTGCGCTACCTTCGTATGAAAGGCGAATTGCCAGAAGCCACTGACGCTCTCTATGTTGTCGATGAAAACAGCAGACTGATTGGTGAATTACCCATCACCGTCTTGCTCACTTCCCAGCCTGATACTGAAGTACTGGAAGTGATGGAAGATGTAGATGACGCCATCCCTGTCGATATGAGCGACAGTGACGTTGCCAGCCTCTTTGAGCGCCGTAACTGGGTTTCGGCACCTGTTGTCGATGAAGAACACCAGCTTGTTGGCCGTATCACTATCGATGACGTGGTTGATATCATCCGTGAAGATGCGGAGCACTCGATGATGAGTATGGCGGGTCTGGATGACGAAGAAGACACCTTCGCGCCGGTATTGAAATCAGCCCGAAGCCGCAGCATCTGGCTAGGCGCCAACGTACTCGCCGCCCTTGCTGCTGCCTCTGTCTCCAACCTTTTCGAAAATACTCTCGATCAAATGGCAGCCATCGCAGTATTGATGACTATCGTCCCTTCCATGGGCGGTGTTGCCGGTAACCAAACAGTCGCCTTGGTTATCCGAGGTCTCGCTGTTGGTCACATTGGTGATTCCAATACCCGGTGGCTTCTAAACAAAGAAGCTTTGGTTGGCCTTCTAAATGGCGTGCTCTGGGCCTGTATCATCGGCGGAGTGGTCGTGCTTTGGAAAGGTAATTTGATGCTGGGTGGTATCATTGCTGCTGCCATGTTGACCAATCTAGTGGTTGCGGGTGTCGCAGGTGTGACCGTCCCGATATTGCTCAAGAAGATGAAAGTCGACCCAGCCCTCGCTGGAGGAATGGCACTGACGACCATCACAGATATGGTTGGCCTCTCAGTATTTTTAGGGCTGGCAACGCTGTTCCTTGTTTAAGTTGCAACAGTTTATTCACAAAGACCTCCTTCGGGAGGTTTTTTTGTCACAAGTTTAACCAATTCATCTCTAAATAAATGAAGCTCTCCCCATAAATAAAACTTACACACTTTTTTAGTTTTAAAACTGCAAAAATTTCATACTATTTATTTTTTACGAACAATTAAAAATTAGGCTCCATTAATAACTTATCAAAAGTGAAGTATCCAGCCCTAATGCTGGAGAAGGAGTTTATTATGTTCTTACAATCGATCCATAATTATAGAGCTGTCGCAATCATCGCGATCGTGATGAGTCACTCATATATTTATGGCTTTATTAATACAGATGGAATTATTTCAGTTATTAAAAACATCCTTACTGGTGGCACCGCACTTTTTGTTTTTATCTCTGGCTATATGTTCCATCATATCTTCTATAAGAGATATCAATACAAATTATTTATGAAAGGGAAGTTTGAAAGAATTATCGTCCCATACCTGATTCTTACTTCGCTCGCAATACCACTCGTATACTTAATCAAGTCTGGCTTCTTCGCTGCGGATGCAGACTATTACAGAATTGTATTTTTCTCTAAGGATGACAGCTCCTTTACGACAGCTATTAAGTATTACTTAACAGGAAGAATGCTGACCGCTTATTGGTATATTCCATTTGCCATTCTTTTATTCCTCGTTTCTCCATTTCATTTTAAATTTATTGAACTATCCCGACGTACTCAAATCATAATCATTACCTTATTCTCTGTTATTTCTATTTTCCTACACCGATCTTATGAGAATATTAACCCGATACAGATGTTGGTTTACTTCACGCCTTTTTATCTGGCTGGTATCTACATTTCACTTTACCGTGAAGAAATCAATAAAAACTGTGGTATCAAATCACTAATTCTTCTTTCAATTGCCGTTATATTGGCATTTTACCAATATATTCAGGGACATGTAGGGAGCTACTCAAAAAACATTTTCGAATATGCCGGTATCGATATCATGTTTATCCAGAAAATGTTTTTATCTATTGGGCTTTATTTCTTACTGGAAACCTTCGTTTTCAAAACCAAATTAACGGATCTGATATCCGATACCAGCTTTGCGATTTTCTTTATCCATCCATGGGTATTGACCACCATTAAAAGGCTGCCATTCCTGAATCACCCGGAATCAACGAATATTCCGTACTATCTCGTGACATGTTTTGTTGTGATCACCCTAAGCATGTTGATTGCCATTGCCTTGAACAAACTCCTGACAGGAAAAGTGAAGTCCCGCTATATCATTGGCTATTAGCCGACAAAAAAGCCACCTGACTAAGGTGGCTTTCTTCTCTCGGCCTATTCAGCAATGCGCTTATTCGCCGCCCACTTTCATCGACTCGATAAGGATTGAACCGGTCTGGATCTGGCTACGGAACTCCGTATCTGCACCCACTGCCACAATCTGCTTATACATATCCTCCAGATTACTTGCGATCGTGATTTCACTGACAGGATATTGGATTTCACCGTTCTCTACCCAGAAGCCCGCTGCACCACGTGAGTAATCGCCAGTCACAATATTCACACCCTGCCCCATCAACTCAGTCACCATAAGGCCGGTGCCCAGTTCTTTCAGCATTTGCTCAAATGACTGGCCGGTGTTTTTCACAAACCAGTTGTGAATGCCACCAGCGTGACCTGTCGGCTGCATGTTCAGCTTACGAGCCGCATAGCTGGTTGCCAAATAGGTTTGCAGCTCGCCACCTTTGATAATATCCAAATCGCGGGTCACCAGACCCTCACTGTCAAACGGTGCGCTCGCCATACCTTTCAAAATGTGTGGACGCTCGTTGATTTCAAACCAATCAGGCAGGATCTGATGACCCAGCTTGTCCAGCAGGAAAGAAGACTTACGGTAGAGATTTGAACCGCTGATCCCCATCACTAAATGCCCAAGCAAACCAGTTGCCACATCCGCAGCAAACATCACAGGAAACTGTCCAGTCGCCAGACGACGCGGCTCCATGCGCGAGAGAGTGCGCTTGGCTGCTTCGGTACCCACTTTTTCCGGCACCCATAGTTCGTCTTTGTCACGGGAAACGGTATAGCTGTAATCGCGCTCCATGCCTTTGCTGTCTTCAGCAATCACGCTGCAGCTGATGCTGTGGCGACTGGAGGCATAGCTGCCCAGCATGCCATGGCTGTTACCGTAAACACGCACACCGTAGTGGCTATCATAGCTTGCACCATCGCTGAACTTGATGCGCTTGTCATAATCCAACGCTGCACGCTCAGCAGTAATCGCTTTTTCTGCCGCGTGATCCGGCTCTGGCTCATCCGGGTGGAACAGATCCAAATCTGGATAATCAAACGCCATCAGCTCTCTCGGGCCAGGGCCTGAGCACGGGTCTTCTGAGGTATAGTTTGCAATATCCAAAGCCGCTTCAACGGTTTGAGCTATCGCCTTTTCAGACAAATCAGAGGTAGAAGCGCTGCCCTTACGGTTGCCGCGATAAACAGTAATACCCAGCGCACCATCGCTGTTGAACTCGACGTTTTCCACTTCGCACATGCGGGTCGATACACTAATGCCCGTGGTTTTGGTGATTGCCACCTCTGCCCCATCCGCTTTCTTACCCGCCAATTCCAGCGCACGGGTCACCGCCGCTTCCAGCTCAGTACGTTGCTGAGCAACCTGTTGTTTCACGTCCATAAGGTCTTAAATTAATGAGTGTTGCTGATAAGCATACCACTCGAGAGGGCCGCAATGCTTAAAAAACACCAGCAAAGTTCGACATTCTTGATAAGATACGCCGTTATCGAAACAGTCAAACAACCTCGGGAAGAATTATGGGCCGTAAGAACAAACGTGAGCCTTGGGAAGAGGAAGAAGAGATCATTTGGGTCAGCAAGACCGAAATGAAACGTGACATGGAAGAACTGCAGAAGCTGGGCGAAGAGCTGGTTGCTTTAAAACCTTCTGTACTGGCAAAGTTTCCGCTGGACGACGATTTGCGTACAGCAATTTCTGACGCACAACGCTTTGACAAAGAAGCCAAGCGCCGGCAAATGCAGTTCATCGGCAAACTGATGCGCGCCCGCGATCCTGAGCCTATTCAGGCTGCTTTGGATTTGCTGCGTAACAAGCACAGCCAACAGTCCATTGAGCTGCACAAAATGGAAAAGCTTCGTGATCGCGTCGTCGCAGAAGGTGATGCTGCCATTAACGATGTAGTGGCTCAGTACCCAACCGCTGACCGTCAGAAACTGCGTCAATTAGCCCGTCAGGCTAAGAAAGAACAGGAAGGCAATAAGCCGCCAAAAGCTTACCGCGAAATCTTCCAGATGCTGAAAACGCTGAAAGCAGAGTCTGAAGACTAAAAAAGCCGGGTTTACCCGGCTTCTTAGTCTTTAATCCGCAGCAATTATTCTGTGCCGCCGACCGTCATTGCATCCAGCTTGAGGGTTGGCTGACCCACACCAACCGCCACACTTTGACCAGCTTTACCACACACGCCAACACCACGATCCAGCTTCAGGTCGTTACCGACCATAGACACCTGCTGCATAGCTTCAATACCACTGCCAATTAGCGTCGCACCTTTCACTGGCGTCGTCACTTTACCGTTTTCGATTAGATAGGCTTCACTGGTAGAGAACACGAATTTGCCAGAGGTGATATCCACCTGGCCGCCACCAAAGTTAGGGGCATAAAGGCCATATTCCACGCTGCTGATGATATCTTCCGGCGTGCTTTTGCCCGCCAGCATGTAGGTATTCGTCATGCGAGGCATCGGCAAATGTGCGTAGGACTCACGACGGCCGTTACCCGTTGGCGCCACGCCCATCAGGTGCGCATTGTGCTTGTCCTGCATATAACCTTTGAGGATGCCATTTTCAATCAGCACGTTGTACTGACCCGGCACACCTTCATCGTCAATGTTCAGCGAGCCACGGCGATCTTGCAGAGTGCCGTCATCAACGATGGTACAAAGTGGAGAAGTCACCTGCTCTCCTACCTGACCGGTAAACACAGACGACTCTTTACGGTTAAAGTCACCTTCCAGACCATGACCCACCGCTTCGTGCAGCAAGACGCCTGGCCAACCTGGGCCCAGCACCACAGGCATGGTGCCAGCTGGTGCACCTTTGGCATGAAGATTCACCAGCGCCTGTCTGACTGCTTCATCGGCATAATTCATCGCAACGGTTTTACCGTCTTCTTCTGAGGTGAAGTAGGTATAGGCAAATCGGCCACCACCGCCAGCAGAGCCGCGCTCACGGCGGCAGTCTTTTTCCACCAGTACGCTGACAGAAAAACGCACCAGCGGTCGGATATCAGCTGCGTAAGTACCGTCTGTTGCAGCAATCAATACCTGCTCATACACGCCCACAATGCTGACTGATACTTCCTGCACCAAAGGCTCTTTGGCACGGACATAAGCATCTACTTCTTTCAGCAGTGCGATTTTTTCCTCTTTGGACATACTTTGCAGCGGGTCAGTCGCTTGATAAATCATTGGATACTGACGGGAAGTAAACGCAGACACTTTTAGCTTTCCGCCTTTGTCTGCGATTCCGCGCGCCGCGGTCGCGCTTTGCATCAAGGCATCAGCATTGATCTGGTCTGAATAAGCAAAGCCGGTTTTTTCACCCGCAATAGCTCGGACACCAACACCGCGATCAATGTTAAATGAGCCATCTTTGATGATGGAATCTTCAAGCACCAGCGACTCGTGCCAGCACGACTGGAAGTAAACATCACCATAGTCGATGTTCCTTGCCGCTAAATGCTCAAGCGTTTCGCTAAGTTGACTTTTACTGACACCGGAAAGGTGCAGCATGGTTTCTTCCACGTGTTCCAGGCTCATGAATAAACTGCTCTTTAGCACTAAAAAAATAATGTCCAGCAATCAAGTGTATTGCGGGAAAGATATGAGTTCGAGACTGCGCTATTTCATCGCGCATTGCAACCGGGCATGTTGCATGACAGGCATTTTGCTACGAATGGCGCTGTTTGAAGCCAAATCAATATCTGCCCAGGCGGCACCAATCTGGTCATTTAGGCCGGAGACCACCTGACCCCAAGGGTCAACAATCATAGAGTGACCATAGGTTTCTCGACCACCCTGATGGCTGCCACATTGTGCTGCTGCAAGCACCCAACATTGGGTTTCAATCGCACGAGCTCTCAGCAACACTTCCCAGTGCGCCGCACCGGTGACTTTCGTAAACGCTGCTGGCACCACAATGATGTCCGCGCCGCGCTGGCGAAGTGCCGAATAAAGCTGCGGGAAGCGGATGTCATAGCAGATAGAAAGACCCAGCGTGCCGAAAGGCGTATCTACCAAAACCAAGTTGTCACCGGACTTGAAGGTATCAGACTCACGATAGCTGCGATGGTTGTCAGCAATATCGACATCAAACATGTGCAGCTTCTCATAGGAAGCGCGGAGATTACCTGTAGCATCGTAGACCAAACAAGTCGTGCTCAGCGTACCGTCGTTATTGCGGATAGGGAATGACCCCATCACCAGCCAAATACCGAGTTCAAACGCCAGTTGGGAAAGCTTCTTCTGGAGCGGACCGTGACCCAACACTTCGGCGTGTTTGTCATAATCTTCCTTTGTGCCGAACACCAGACAGTTCTCCGGTGTCAACACCAAGCTTACGCCTTGTGTTTTCAGATGCTTAAGCTGGCCTTCCAGCACTTCCAGATTAGCTTCGGGATCCATCCCTGAATTCATTTGTACGACGCCAAATTTGGTCATTACTCATTGCTCCTTCTGCTGTTCCCGCAGGCGCTTGGTGGCCTGCACAGGCAACGTTACTTCGCCTGTGCTACGCGAAACTTCCCTGACAACGGGGTCATCAATGGTCCCGGCTACCTGATAACGAACCTGTGTGAACGCATCTACAACTGGCGAGAGCACTGTAGTGACTGCCAATACATAGATAGCGGTTTGAGGAGTGACAGCAAATGCGGTCAAAACCGGAATTCCAGAGGTCAAATCAGGTACGAATCTTACGTCCGCATTAACCTGATTTTTCGCAAGATTTGCTATCCCTCTAATAAACATATCACCTGCGAGCGCATTCATCTGGATATTATCCGTGACAATTACCCCGTTAGTGATTGAAGCACGGCCACTTATCTCATCAAAAGCAAGACCATCCTCAAATACACCGGTGAAGTCGAGCTGTATTTTCCGTAAGATGGAGTCAAGGCTAAACAGGCCAAGCAACCGCCCAGCACCACCCACGCCACTGATATATCCATTCTCTATTTTGGTTTCGAGCATGCCATTCAGGGTCTCGACATTCACCGACCAAGGCGCACCATCAAAGCTAAGCTCACCCGAGGTTTTCACCGTCGCGTCATGAATACCACCCGTTACAGCAAAGCGTCCCATCAGATCGCTGCTGTTTTTTGCCGACACATCAAAGGTAAGTTCTGAATGGTTAAAGCCTTTATTCGATATAGACCAATTACCATTGGCAAGAATACGTGCGCCACCGCTCTCGATGGCAAACTTCGGCATGGTGATCGTCTTGCCCCGCTTCAGCAGTTGGGTTTCCACCTTACCAACACGGTACCCTTGCAGCCACAACTCCCTGATTATCAGATCAGTCGATGGGATGTAGTGCATTAAGGCTTGGTCCACATCATTCGCCAGTCGGGTATCTTTGCGATCAGCACCTTCTTCGGGCGTCTCTTTGCCCAAATCCACATTGAGAAACAGGTGATCGACAGAAACAGTCAGGAAATTATCTTCATCCCACCAAGCATCACCCGACAGTTCTTCACTGCCCACCAACACATGGAAGCCATCGCTTTTCTTACGCGCCGCCATGGAAAAGTTATTGAAGACCAGATCTCCAGCCTGCACCTTGCCCCCTTTAACATTCAGGCGTGACGGGCTTGGCAGTACAATGGGCATCGAATCTTTGGAATGACGGTGCGCTGCTTCAGCTTTTACCACCACTTCTTTCCATGCATCTATATCCAAAACAGGTACATCAACACTGACCGTATTACCAGAAGGTGGCTGCAACGATAATTCGCCTTTACCAATCACAGTGCGGCTTCTCTTCACCACAGGCAACTCACCACTGATGTCGACATTGGCCTGATATTTCACGTTTGGCAACTCTACCTGTCCAACCAAACTTTGAGCATCGCCAGAGGCTTTCATACTCCCCTGGCCTTTGATGAAGGAGGGCTTATCTAAAGGCGCAGGCAAATTGAAGTCCAACGTCGTTAGGTCAGCATCGAGCTTCACGTCATAGGTAAAGCCCACATCTTTTAGTGCAATACCAACGTTCAGATCCCATGCAGAATACCCTTCAATGAAAGACATATCTGGCTGGTCCAACGCAGCTTTCAGCTTGTCTGCCTCCCATTTACCATCAATGTTAATGTTAACCAGATAGTTATCGGATTCGGTTTCACCTTTAAACCCTATATTGATGGGCTGCTGCAACAACTTGGCTTTCAGCTTTTTCGCCCACACCACATCGTTATCAAATTCGATGGCACCGCTGACCTTCTCGAAGGTCATTTCAGGACTAACGATGGAGACGGTACTGTTTTTTATCGTCGCCTTGCCTTTGGTCAATACATCATCACCATTGAGCGGGATGTTCAGTGAAATTTTACCATTCACTTTTCCATCAACCTGAACATGAGTCAGTGCAGCACCGACAGAGTCTATAAGTGGCGTCGCCAGCATGTAGTCACGCAGGTCTGCACCACTTGAGGCAATATTGGCCTCAATCAGCAGTACACTATCTTCATCGCTGAAGGAAGGGATTTCCCCTTTCAATCCATAGCCACGCGCACCCATCAAGCCAACATTGGACGCATCAAGATACAGGGCGTCATTTTGGAACAGCAGATCCAGTTCCAAATCGGTCAGTGTCGGCCACTGGGTATCGAAGCTAAACTGGCCTCGTTTGAGCGGCACATAAGCTTGGAAAATGCCCTGATGCTCAGGGTACGGGAAAGTTTCAAAGTCGCCATACCACAACAATTTGGCATGGTCTGCTTGTCCACCGCGAATCGCAGCTGAAAGGTAGTCGGTGAGCTCTTCATCCAACGCTAAGGCAGGCAGGTATCGCCAAGTTTCACCCGCATTATTCAGGCTGGCTTCGGCATAGAAAGCGAGCCAGGAACTTCGGTTATCAAACGGGATATCCAGACGGAACTCTCCCACCACATCCAGATGAGGCGAACGCACAGCCACGCTGTCAGACCAGATAGTCACGCTATCTTCATGCATCTGCCAATAACCAACCACATTACCCTGCTCGATATTGAGAGGTGCCTGAAAGAACTCTCCATACGGCAGGATGTCCTCAGTCATTGCCAACGTGACCTTGCCGTTTTGACCCACACCTGCCACGGTCAAATCCAGTTTGTGTACTTCCGGCAAGTAGGTCCAATGCTTGAAACCAACGTTTTTCAGGGCTGTGGAGTAGTGAACCTCACCGCCTTTTTGTTGCTCAACACGAATATCCTGCGCCATGCCTTTTGGCGCCAATTCATTGATGGCGTTTTCCACCCCTTTGGGCAGCGCGACCAACTCTCGAAGAGGGAGCAACAACTGCACGTCAAAGTAGCCAAGGTTCACCCGCCAAGCATCATCGTTGATATCTGCACGCAGGTTCGGCTCGGGCCAGAGCTTGCCATCGGTTTTAATCGCGAAGTTATCAGTGGCGATATGCCAGCTATCGCCGGATTGCTCAACCAGGAGTTGTCCGCGCTGAATATTGACCGATTGAGTACTGCTGGCCTGGCTTTGTAATGCGGGAACGTTCGGGAACCAGGCAATATCGCTGTTATTCAAGCTGATAAGGGCCGAACGTACGTTACCTTTATCTACTTTCAGCCATGCTTCGCCACCCACTTTTGCAGTCGCCAGTGATACGTCAGGATTGATGAATTTGTTGATCCAGCTTTTCAGCGACACATCGTCTGCCTTCACGTAGAACTCACCATCGAGTGAACCCAAACCGTTGTTTTCGGTAAACACACCCTGCACATCCAGCTTATTGAGTGATGTTCCCTGAACACTCACCACACCTTGAACATGGTGAGTCCCTGCGCGGTTATCCCAAAGCAGAGAGTTAATATCTATGGTTTTGCGCTCTTCAGACGGCGACAGCAAGGTCACTTTGGCGTCATGAATAGCAAACTGGCCAAGCCCGACCAGAAACAGGCGCTCCAACTGGGACTTCAGACTTTCATTACCCGTGTTATCTCGCTCAGGGAGTTGGGTTAGGTCGACATTTAGCCCAGTGATGGTCACATTGGAAAATATCGGCTTACGGCGCTGAAGACTCGCCCAAAGATCGAACTGCATGTCGATGCTTTCAGCCGTCAGAATTTCGAGATGGGAGGCTTCAGTAGAAAGTGTTAGGTCATTCAAAGACAAAGAAGGCACCAGATAACGCCAGTGCCCTTTGAAGGTAGAGAAATCGACAGTAAAACCAGAGGTCTCACTTGCCCAACGCTGTATCGGCGCTTTAGCCGTATCAAGATTAGGCAATACAAGACGCATGGCTGCGGTAAATACCGCAGCACTCACCAGTAAAACAACAAGAAGCCATTTCACCGTCACTGCTAAACGTTGAGCAAATTTTGCCATTAAAAGAACGGTCTCACTTACATCATCACTACATCAAACTGCTCTTGGGTATACAGCGGCTCTATATGCACTTTCACTTGTTTCCCAATGAAGACTTCAAGCTCCGCCACCGCGTGCGATTCTTCACCTTCCAGTGCTTCACCTACAGACGGCGACGCATATACCACAAACTTGTCGGCTTCGTATGCTCGGTTCACACGGGTAATTTCGCGCAAAATTTCATAGCACACCGTTTCGACCGTCTTCACTGAACCACGACCTTCACAGGTTGGGCATTGGCCACACAAAACGTGCTCAATACTCTCTCGGGTGCGTTTGCGGGTCATTTCTACCAGTCCGAGCTGAGTGAATCCGTTGATGTTGGTTTTTACACGATCTTTCGACAGGGCCTGCTCCAGTGACTGCAACACACGCTGGCGATGCTCTTCTGAGCTCATATCGATGAAATCGATAATGATGATACCGCCGAGGTTACGAAGACGAAGTTGGCGCGCAATGGCACGAGTGGCTTCAGTGTTGGTGTTGAAGATGGTCTCTTCGAGATTACGTCTGCCCACAAAAGCGCCGGTGTTGATATCCACCGTCGTCATGGCTTCAGTCTGATCGATGATCAAATATCCACCGGATTTCAGCCCCACTTTACGATCAAGCGAGCGCTGAATTTCGTTTTCAGTGTCATACATATCAAAAATTGGCTGTTCACCGGTATAGAGCTCAAGCTTGCCAGAAAGCTCAGGCACAAACTCTTCGGTAAACTCGCGAAGTGCTTCCATCGCCGTACGGGAATCAACACGGATGATGTTGAGCTCTGTACCAACAAAATCACGTAAGATGCGTTGTGCCAAACCCAACTCACCATAGAGCATCGACTTAGAAGGGCGTTTGGCACGACGCTCTAACACCTTATTCCAGAGACGTTTGAGGAAAGCCGCATCTTGGGACATTTCCTGATCTGATGCGCCTTCTGCCGCTGTGCGTATAATAAAGCCACCCAGATCGTCACAGTAGTCAGAAACAATATTCTTCAGTCGTTCGCGTTCTTCTTCACTTTCGATACGTTGGGATACACCCACATGTGAAGCCCCAGGCATAAACACCAGATAACGAGAAGGTAAGGTAATATCTGTGGTCAGCCGCGCGCCTTTGGTACCAAGCGGGTCTTTCACCACCTGCACCACAATATCCTGTCCCTGACGGACCAGCTCAGAAATATCGCGCACCTGAAATTGCTGCTTCTCGTTTTCAGCCACACATTCGGTGTGAGGAACGATGTCAGAGGCATGTAGGAAGGCTGCTTTATCAAGGCCGATATCAACGAAGGCTGCCTGCATACCTGGCAGCACTCTGCTCACTTTACCTTTATAGATGTTGCCAACGATACCGCGCTTCGCTTCGCGTTCAATATGCACTTCCTGCAGATTACCCGCCTCAATCATGGCGACCCGGGTTTCTGAAGGCGTGACGTTAATTAATAACTCTGCGTTCATAAGTTTTTACCGCTTAATTTTTTGAATTCTTTCAACAGAGTATCTGTTTCGTAAAGTGGCAGACCGACAACGGCATGATAGCTACCATCGATACGGGTCACGAATCTGCCACCGAGTCCCTGAATCGCATAACTTCCCGCCTTGTCACAAGGCTCACCACTATGCCAATAGGCTTCGATTTCTTTATCACTCAGGGGTTTGAACCACACATTTGTTGTGACCAATGTAGTCAGAAAATGGTTCCGGTCAGCCAGCGTGACAGCCGTCATCACCTGATGTTGGCGATCTGACAACTGGCGCAGCATGGCACGCGACACATCAAGGTCAGTCGGTTTTTCTAACACCTCGCCATCACAGACTACGATCGTATCAGAGCCGAGTACAGGCAGATCTTCGGGTGCGACATCTACACCAGCTTTGGCTTTATCAAAGGATAAGCGGCGGACATAGTCCGCCGCTTGTTCATTAGGCTGGCGCTGCTCTTCAACGTCAACACGTAAAATCTCGAACTGGACAGAGAGTTGTTCCAGCAGCGCCTTCCTTCGAGGTGAGGCAGACGCGAGATAAAGTTGAAGACCTGCCATGGTTTCTCCAGATTACTTGATCGAAAACTGACGGCGTACCCGTCGCAGCAGTAAAAATAGCCAAGGCCACAATAAGAAGTTGAGCAGACCCGCCCATAGCTGTGCGGGATCGAACTGAACGTTGGAGACTAAATACTCCGCCCAAAACTCTAGCACTTTTCCTGCCAACGTCAGCAAAGACAAGAGTGCTGCCTGTTGCCAAAGCGACATATTACGCAGCATCTGGAAGTTCAGTGCGACGATATAAACCAGCACTGACATCATCAAGCCGCGTACACCGAGGGTAGAGCCCAGCATCAAATCCCAGAGTAAACCAACCACCAGCGCCGTACCGACATTCACGCGGTGCGGCAGTGCCAACACCCAATAGAACGCCACCAGCAACACCCAAGACGGGCGGAATGGCGCAAGCTCACCCGGCCACGGCGCGGCCTGAAGGATCAATGCGATAATAAACGATAGCCAGATAAGCGCACGGCCACGCATGCTTGAATTAGCCATTGCTTACCTCTTCGGTTTGTTCTTCTGCCGTTGATGGTTGGGCATCTTCACTTGCAGGTGTTTGCCCTTCTTCTTCAACCGCTTCTTTTTTCTCAACGTCAGTTGGCCACACCAATAGCAGGTATCGCAAACGGTCAAACTGCACTTCCGGCTTGGCATCTACCTGTGCAAACGGGCGCTTGTTATCAAATGAGAACGAAGTCACTTTGGCCACAGGATAGCCTTCAGGGAATACACCACCCAAGCCGGATGTAACCAGCATATCACCGGGCTCAATGTCCGTGCTGCTGGGGATATTTTCCAGTTGGATATTGTCGTTATCACCGCGACCTGAAGCGATAACGCGAATATCGTTGCGCACCACCTGTACAGGAATCGCATGGGTTGGGTCAGTGATAAGCAGTACACGGCTATTGTGCGCACCGACATAGGAAACTTGCCCCACAATACCGCGCTCGTTAATCACTGGCTGGCCTTCGTACACACCGTTTGTACGACCTTTATCAATCATTACCTGATGCTTGTAAGGGTCGGAGTCCACTGCCATCACTTCCGCCACCATTTTGCGCTCATCACGCACAAACGGTGAACCCAGCAACTCGCGCAGACGTTGATTCTCTTGCTCCAGTTGATCAAGAATCAACTGGCCGCTTCGCAGCATGAGCACTTCTTCTTTGAGCTTGGTGTTATCAATCAACAGCTGTTGGTGAGAAGTAAACTGACGGAAAACGTTATCGAGAAGATCACGCGGCACGTTAGATGCGTATTGCAGCGGCGCTACCATTGAGTTCAGCAAATAACGGAAATTGGTGAAGGCACCCAAACGACTATCAGCCAGCATAAGGCTGGCTGATATTAAAAGAGCGAAGAACAGGCGTAATTGTAGCGATGGCCCACGGCCAAAAATTGGTTTCATTCAGTTACAACCTGTTTGTTGATGGAAGAAGATCAATCTTCGCTGAACAGATCGCCACCGTGCATGTCGATCATTTCCAACGCTTTACCACCACCACGGGCAACACAGGTCAGCGGCTCTTCAGCAACAACAACCGGAATGCCGGTTTCTTCGGTCAGCAGACGATCTAGATCGCGAAGTAGCGCACCACCACCGGTTAGCACCATACCACGTTCAGAAATGTCGGATGCCAGTTCTGGTGGACATTGCTCCAGTGCAACCATCACTGCAGATACGATACCTGTCAGCGGCTCTTGCAGCGCTTCCAGAATCTCGTTCGAATTCAGAGTAAAGCTACGCGGCACACCTTCTGCAAGGTTACGGCCGCGCACTTCGATTTCGCGTACTTCATCACCTGGGTACGCAGAACCGATTTCATGCTTGATGCGTTCCGCAGTTGCTTCACCAATCAGGCTACCGTAGTTACGACGCACGTAGTTGATGACGGACTCGTCAAAGCGGTCACCACCGATACGTACAGAGGATGAGTAAACCACACCGTTCAGAGAGATAACAGCAACTTCCGTTGTACCACCACCGATATCGACCACCATGGAACCGGTCGCTTCAGATACTGGCAGACCCGCACCGATTGCAGCAGCCATTGGCTCGTCAATCAAATAAACTTCACGCGCACCTGCGCCCAGTGCAGATTCGCGGATAGCACGGCGCTCAACTTGGGTAGAACCACAAGGAACTGCCACCAGTACACGTGGGCTGGGGCGCATAAAGCTATGGTCGTGAACCGTTTTGATGAAGTGCTGCAGCATTTTCTCAGTCACGTAGAAGTCAGCGATAACGCCGTCTTTCATTGGGCGAATAGCTGCGATGTTTCCTGGCGTACGGCCCAGCATTTGTTTTGCTTCATGACCGACTGCCGCGACGCTTTTTGGTGAGCCTGCACGATCTTGACGAATTGCGACAACAGAAGGTTCATCCAGAACGATCCCTTGCCCTTTTACATAGATGAGAGTGTTAGCTGTTCCCAAATCGATAGACAGATCGTTAGAGAACATACCACGAAGTTTCTTAAACATAATCTTCGGTTAATCCTGCAAGCGTTAAAATTCTTCAAATTCCGCTAAATGTACCAACGCTGACGGGGCGCGGCAAGGCGATGATCTACAAACCTGAATGAGATCTGTCTTTTTTTTCATTCCCCTGTCAATGTGATGTTTTTTTCACCTTTATAGATGACACGATCACTCCCTCGGTAAAAACCAAAGGTTCCAATTGCACTGGGATCATCATCAAATTGCCTACCCTGCCAATTATGTTGCAACCAGGTTTGAGGCAGCACACCTTCTCCAAGCTTTTGCCAGTAACGGAACTGCTCTCGGTTTAATTGTCCATTTTGGGAAGGTGGGGTCACACGGAACTCAGAACGGCCATTTTTAACAGTTTTCTTCATTACCGCATTACCAGCATCGTCTTTCAGTAATATCTGCGCTTGCTGATTAGCATCCTGACTTGAACTAAACAGCACTTCCTTCTCACCAATCGCTGTCGAAACAAACGAGGCATTATCGCGGGTATTGGTGACAAATCTCAAACCATCAAAGACTTCGACTACAACAGGCATGATTTGTTCAGAAGAAAAATCATGAGTTTCTGTGAAGCCTTCAATGCGCATTCGGCCGAACATGAATTCACCCGTAGAAAATTCAGCGCCATCTGTTGATGGTCTATCTCCGCTAACTGGCCTAACAACTCTGGTCTCACACCCAGCAATATTCTGAACATCACAAAAGATGAAGTCGGTGTTATCGATATCGTTTTTGCTCACTCCAACAGCAAAGTGCAGTGGATCAAATGGTGAATCTGGGGTGCTCCCTTTCCCAACACTCATTCGCTCAGACGTGAGTGACAGTTGACTTGTTCCATCGTCACCTGCTTTCCACTGGGTTTGCGATGATCTTACCCAACGTTCAGAAAGGTCCTGACCCGCAACGGGATTCGTCGATGTTGGTTTAATTACATAGTCTTCAAACTCTGCTTTGTATGCATCGCCAAACAGATGGTAATTCTTAACCGGCTTGTTATCGGCCGTCATTGCATAAACCGTGTATTGACCATCAAAAGGCTGATTGAGGTAAGTAAAACCATCACCGCTGCTGTCTTCACTGGCAGTGATAGCAGAAGTTAAACTACCAGAAACAGAGAAGTGGGAAGGATAAAAACGGCCTAATGGCCTTTCACCTGGATTCACTGCCATATCGAGGTAGTTTGCTGCCAGCTTTGAACGAACTCCAAATGCGCCGACCTCATCAACTGAGACATCTACAAATCGATAACGAACGTTGTTTACATCACTCGCATTATTCGTTTCTGTATGCGCAAGAGGAACAATACCGGTTATAGACGCATTACTTCCGTTAACTGGCGTGACCACAAAGGCAGTTTCATCCAAGGTCACTGTGGCAGCAGGCGCATTTTGATGCCAAAAGCTCGGTGTTGTAGCTCGCCCACAGAAATTTGGCTTGAGTGGAACGACTCCTCCGTTGGTCAGTGCAGTTCCTGACAAATCTCCGCTTTGCCATATGACAGGTTTCAAAGCGGCGGTAAACGGATCACCAGCTTTGACAAAAGCCTTCAGGTTCGACACATCTGAAAGTGAAGGTAAGCTGCCGCAAACAGCAAAAGTGTACGGGCGCGCATGCAAAGAGATATCACCATTTAATTGTCTGCTTTCAACACTCTTCGAATCTTCTTCAACTTCAGTGGCGCTATTACTGCCAGCAGCATTTGCACTTTGAACTTCAGAGACGGGAATAGAGAGCACACCCGAATCTAAATAGTTTAAGGTCAGAGCATCTTTTGCTACGCCTTTGGAAAACAGCACTTCGATGGTTTGTGCACCGACAGTTCCATTTACCGACGGTTTATGTGGTGCTCCTGCAGAGGTGTAGTTGGGTTGCTGATAGTTTGCATTCCCAATACTCAGTTGTTTTGTCCCCTCATATTCAGGGATAGGTGTGGGATCACAATCGCCATAAACTGCTTCAATGGTTAACTTTTCCGGTTTACCTGCCACCATTTTTAATGGCGAAGGAGAGAAACGGAATCCACCAGCAGCAAAGGTGTAATTGCCTTGTTCGGATTTGAGTTCTCCGGTTTCACTCGAGGTGAAGGTGGCTTCTGCGTTAATAGTGCCAATCGCTCTATTTTGTAGCCAAAGGGTGCGCTTTCCGCCACTAAGAGCGAATGTGCCTGATGTGCTTCCATTGCAGCCACCATTGGGACTTTCTCGCCAGCAGGCTACTGGAGAATTCATCGCATTAACAGTCAAGTCGCCGGAGATATCGGTCTGAAGAACGCCTTTGTCATCTTTCACTTCGAAGGTAATTGGAATAGCTGAGCAGCTATCAGCTCTATCAGATACTGGATCTAATGAGAGGTTGTAGCTGTCGAGAAAGCCTCCGAATTTGATAATAGATTCGTTTGCCAGCACGAGTGATTTTGCCGTAACCGCTCCATAAATAGTTGTACCCCATGTCCCAGGCTGTGTTGTGCCCGATAGTTTTACTGTTCCCACCGAATAAACATATCCATAAATGATGGAGTCTGAGCCGATTTGCGCACTATACAAAGTCTCCTGACTTTCCTCTTCATGCACCCAGAAAATCAAGTTCTTGGGATCCCCCTTGATGTTTATCCTTACCTTATCTGCCAACTTCAGCTTGTTGACGTGGATCTCCACGGGACCATTAATAGTTACATCAACATTTTCTCCAACAAAAAAGTCGCCGAAGTAATAGCTCCCTTCTTCAAAGGTCACTGTGCTGCCATAGCGAAGAGAAAACGTATGATAGTTGGGGGTAGAATCGTCAAAGTAGTGAACCGTCTGGGTATGATCTAACGGATAGGTCTTATTATCTTCCAGCACACCACCAGCACTCTTTTTCAATAGAACGGTCAGTCCCTTATCTTCTGCTCTATCGCCCACCTTGACACATGCATTTCGTGGAGCATCTCCAAAATCATTACAGGTGACACCACTACCATAAAATGCATGATCATACCCTACCTCAACTGGGTTTTTATCAGGCTGGTAAATCGTGGATATACTTGTGATTTGTAGACAGTTCTTTGCATCTTTTGGATTGTGAGCACCACAGTTTTTCGCGTTTCCGGCACTTGCAGGAAGAGCCGGCGCCTGCGCTGGTCCGGGGAAGTAAACACTGTTAGACAAAGCCCAGAGCATTGGGCTGAATACCAAAGAAATGAAAACCAATAGTATCCTCGTCATCGGGAAATCCCCTTACCCCAACTTTCCTGAATCCTAACAACCTGGTGCACACCGCTACCGCATTGCCCCTTGCTCTCAACGTGGTATTGAACAAACTCGCCAGCATCAATGGTTTCGCAAGTCACTGAGACCAAACAGCCGCGAAGGCCAGCAGAACTAAAAGTCGTTACAACAGGTGCCTCGCTGCACGTTGCTACAGGTAAGTTGTTAGCATCTTTCGCTAGCGGAAATAGCCTCGCCATCGCCATTTCAGTGCCGCTATTTGCCGCCAGCCAGGCACGGGTGCCCAACACTTCACGGGTAGTGGTATCGCTTTGTGAGGTGGTGATTTGCATCAGCGCTGCACCGAGAGCCGCCAAGGCTGTCATCGCAAATACCGCAATGATTAACATGCTGCCTTTTTGATGTTTGAGAGAAGTAACTTTACGGTGCATTGAGAACCTGCACTTGTTGGTTATAAACCGAAGATTCGCCGGATTGGCTGAACTTGTAGGTGATATCGATCAGGTTACCGCTGGCTAAAGATGTGGTGCCCAAATTAAATCCGCTGCCGGCAGCAATGTTCATTGCCAAGGTTGTACTGTTCTGAGTGCCATTGTTGATACGACGTCGAAGTTCACCGTTTTCAAAGCAGAAATTGACCGAGTTTTCGTAGATATAAAAACGACGGGAGGGTGACTCGGCAGGCCATGGGTTAGCGGCCATTTTTGAGATCGTTATCGTAGTGCCTGCAACATCGGTAATGAGATAGCTGTTATCTCCAATCAAGTCTGTCGGTGATGATGGCAAAAACACAATGCGATGATTCCCATCATTTACCTTGTTTTGCCAATGGGTATCTTTGGTTGAAAGCACTGCGTCGAGTGTATTTTCTCCCTCCACCAATTGATGATAAGTGCCGGAATAGCGAATCGGTGTAAACACCATACATTCTCCACCAGCATAAACAGCAAGGCTGTTTGGCACCGCATGTCGCAGCTCTCTACCTACGCGCTCAACCGCAAAACGGGCTTCAGATTGCAGCGCTTCGCGGTTTCGTGATTCCACATAGCCTGAAGCGCTGGATTCGATAAAGCCAAAGATACCAACAGAAACAATCGCCAAAATCGTCAGGGTGACAATTAGCTCCACCAGCGTAAATCCGCGAGGTTTGCGGGTGAATAAAGCCATCAGAAGTTACTCCGATAGGCCGTGAAGTCGTACCGGCCAAAACTGCCAGTATCGACGTACAGATCGATGCGTTTATAGAGTCTGGCATTGTTGGTGCTGTCAGCAAAAGTGCTGTTGTCGTACTCGACATTGATATCGACAGTGAAGCCTTTGTAATCCGACGCAGAGCCTCCAACCAAAGCGCTCAAATCGCCTCTGTGGGTTCGAGTACAGGCCGAGTTTCCTCCCCAGCACCCGATATAGTCTTCAACAGCAACAAAGCCCGTTCCTGCTGAAAGTGGAGAAGAACAGGTCTTAATAGGATTCGGTGCAACAATACCTTGCGCTAAAACCGCATCAGCATCTTCATCACAACGCCAGCGGCTGCCGTTAGGGTCGGATTCTTTATCAAATTGACGTGCCAGGATCTCGTTCATCACCGCTTGCCCTAACGCTGCCGCGCGGGCTTCATAATGCGGATTGGAAGATTTGGCGAACATAGGGAAAAGGGTGGTACTAAGCAGCACCATGGCAACGCCAAACACGACAATGCCAATCACTAATTCCACCAGCGTGTAGCCACGCTGACGGTTTGAAATTCGATAAGATTTTTCAGCTACAGGCATGGAAATAGCCCTCGCTGTTTAAGCAAATGCTGGCTTCTGTAACGCCTTGGGAGAAGGTGAACTCGCACCGTTCAGAAGTGCAAAGGCGGCTACCTACTGCATTTACCGGGCGTCCCAGCAAATCAAAATAAATCGTTTGAACGGGTGAAATGCGCACCTGTGAATCGGACAGATCCACCACATCACTGCGGTAATCGCCAAAACCACAAGCTGAGTCGCTACTGCCCCCCATTCGGGAGGCAGCAACGTACATGGCATTGCAGGCAGAAGATGGATTCTCCTGCTGCATTGCCCTGAGCTGGACTTGTCTGGCGACAGACAAGCCAGTATCCCGCGCACTGGTGACTGAAAAAGCTTCAGACCCCGACAGGCGCGGTATGGCAAACACACTAATAATACCGAGGATCACCAGCACTGTGATCAGCTCGATTAGTGTGAAGCCTCTCTTACGGAGTAGCACAAGCACCAATGGTTACAGTTGGTGCAACATTATTGCCAGTTGACTGTACAAAGATGACACACTGATCTGTAGCGGTAAATGTACCACCTGAAAGAGTAAAGCGAGATGTTCCCGCAGGAGTACTCCATTGAGCTTCCCAATCATCAGTGTTTAGGCCAATGACTGCAGCACCAATACCTGTTTCAGAAGCATCTGGATATCCCCATACAAGATCAATATCGTTTACTTCCCCGGTACCACCTGTTTGACCATCGATAGCTGCGCGACCATATACCACGCTGTTTGCACCATCGATCGCTCCTTTTAAACCTTGAAGTGCAGCGGTGCGTGCATCATCTTGGAAATTCAGAAAACGAGGCGCAGCAGTAACCGCCAAAATACCCAGAATTACGATCACAACGATCATTTCAATCAGCGTAAAACCGCCTTGACGTTTCATTTTACTTCTCCAGTTTCTCTCAATACTTCTACGCGGCCCGATGCCGGGTAGTAAGCAAAAACATGACGCGCCGAAATTGACGGGTCATCACTCCAAATACCGGCGCGTACCGGTCTTTCAAATCGGCAATAAGGCTGGGCTTCAATACCTTTCTCCCTTACCACTATTGCGCGAATCTTTGGCTGCGAGATTTGTTCTGCCGCAGCCTGTAATCTGTCTTCCAGCCAGTAAGACTGGTCGGTAAATTGTTCCAACAATGCACCGCAATCTTCGGCGCGTAGTGCTGTCAGTGTTTTTGCGCCATTTTCCAGCGCAAAAGGAAAACCTGTTTGGTTGTTTTCTTCTGCGTTTAAGCGAAAACTAACATTCTCAACAATAACGATATCTTTTTGTTTACTATCGTTTTTTAAAGCTGATCGCAATTGCACATTCTTAGCCGAACCTTCAAACGCATTGGCGAGATAACGAAACTCCACTTCATCAGCGAACTGCATCACACGCTCAAAAGCGGGAATCGCTGCCATCACGACAATGCCGATAATCGTGGTGATCAAAGCCCACTGAGCAGCACTGCTTTCCCTGAACCTAAAAATCCAGCGCATTTAGCCGCCGCGGATCAGGTCGAGCATGTTCCACATCGGTAGGAAAATACCCAATGCGAGGATCAACACCATGCCCGCCACAATCAGCAGCAGAATAGGCTCCATGCGGGCTGATAGGGTTTTCAGGTCGTAATCCACTTCGCGGTCGTAAAAATCGCTCGCTTCCAGAAGCAGGTTATCAATCTGGCCGGTTTCCTCGCCCACCTGAATCATCTGGTGCACCAGTGGCGTAAACAGTTGGCTGTCTGCCGTGACAGAACTGAGGTTAATCCCCGACTCTATCGCCGCTTTCATCTTGTCCACTTCGCCGCCAAGAAAGTGGTTCTCCAGCGCTTCACCAGACATCTGCAGCGCAGTATTGAGCGGCACACCTGCACGCAGCATCAAGGCGAATGTTCGCGAGAAGCGCGACATCAAGGCTCGGTTAACCAGGTTTCCAACCAGCGGAATACACAGCTTGAATCTGTCCCACTTTATCCGGCCTTGCTCGGTGCTTTTCCACACCTGTAATCCTGCGACCAAGCAAACGGTGCCGAAGACCAGTAGCCACCAGTAATCAACAAAGAAGCTTGATGTAGCCATCAAAATCTTGGTCGGCAGCGGCAAATCAGAGCCGAACTTGGCAAACATGCCTGCAAACTGCGGGATCACTTTGACGTTCAAAAACGCCATCGCGCCGATGATCACCATCAGCACAAATGTTGGGTAACGCAGCGCCGATTTAATCCGGCGGCGGGTTTCCATTTCCTGCTCGTAGTATTCAGCCAGTTGGAGCATGGCATCATCGAGACGACCTGTGTTTTCACCCACCTGCACCAGCGAGACAAACAAATCACTGAATACATTTTCGTGGTCGCGCATTGCTGCTGACATCGGGCGACCGTTGGAAAGCTCATTGGCGACGCTTTCAAGCGCGGCTTTCAATGGCTTATCCGTGGTGCTTTGTGCCAAGCCTTTTATCGCACGTAGCAGCGGGACACCCGCTTTAATCAGGCTGTATGCCTGACGGCTGAAAATCACCAGCGATTCCAGTTTCACCTTTGGCAGGAACAGCGGCGCATTGGCTTTTTGTGCCCGCGCTTTGGTGATTTCCAGAGACAACAACACCACACCAGACTCAGACACGTTAGCGATCGCATCGCTCTCGCTGGCAGCTTCAATAATCGCCGAAACACGTTTTCCGTTCGGCTTGCGCGCGGTGTAGCGATACCTTGGCATCAGGCACCTATCAGCGACATCGCCGCGGCTTCAGAAAGCTTCATCGCCTCTTCCAGCGAGGTTTGTCCCTGCTTGGCAAAATCCAGCGCACTGTGAACCAATGGCTTATAACCCGCTTGTTGCTCCGCCAGCGCAGAGAACAATTGAGTGTCGTTAGCACGTAATGCATCCATCAATTCTGGGGTAATTTCCAGAAGCTCAAATACACCAATTCGGCCTTTGTAGCCGGTAAAGTTACAGCTTTGACAGCCGCGGCCTTTGTAGAAGCCATGCCCTGCCATTTCCGGGCGAGTCGTTGTCAGCCAAACCTGCTCCACATCGTCAGTGGCGTGAGGCACTTTACAATCCGGACAAATACGTCGGATCAATCGCTGCGCCAGCACGGCGCGAACAGCACTCGCCACCAGATACCCCGGCGCTTCCATATCCAGAAGACGCAGCGCACTGTCGATGGCGTTATTGGTATGCAAGGTCGAAAGTACCAGGTGACCGGTCAGTGCCGCTCGAAGACCGATTTCTACGGTTTCGAGGTCACGCATCTCACCGACCAGGATGATGTCCGGGTCCTGACGAAGGAAGGTACGCAACGCAGAAGAAAAGCTCAGGCCAATCTTGCTTTGAATTTGCACCTGACTGATACGCGGCAGACGGTATTCCACCGGGTCTTCCGCAGTCAGGATCTTTTTGCCCGGCACATTCAGTTCATTGAGCGCGCCATAAAGCGTGGTGGTTTTGCCCGAGCCTGTCGGGCCGGTCACCAGAATCATGCCGTGTGGGCGGCGAAGCTGGTTGCGGAAACGCACCAGCATCTGAGCGTCCATACCGACTTCTTCCAGCTGCAGCACACCGGCCGACTGGTTAAGAAGACGCATCACCACAGACTCGCCGTATTGCACAGGAAGCGTCGACACACGCACGTCGATGGCATTGCCACGGACATTGATGTTGAAGCGGCCATCCTGCGGCAGACGCTTTTCAGAGATATCCATGCCGCTCATGAGTTTCAGGCGAAGCACCAATGCAGAAGCAATCGCACGCTCTTTCTAGCAAAGTTTCATGCAACACGCCATCAATACGCTGGCGAATTCGCAGGGCATCGGCATCTGGCTCGATGTGAATATCCGAAGCATTCACCTGTACTGCGTCTTCAAACAGCGAGTTAATCAGTTTAACGACGGTGACTTCTTCAGATTGCTCTTCGTCTGCCCCGAAGTTTTGCTCAAGCTTCACGCCGTGTTCGGCCTGCAAACGCTCAGCAAACGAAGCAATTTCGCTGGTGCGACGGTAGTAGCGATCAAATGCGTCGATCAGCGGCTGTTCTGCGGTGATCAGAAGTTCTACCTGATATTGATGAAGCTGGTTCATCACACTTTCCTGTGAAGCCAGATCCGCAGGATCGGACATCGCCACACGAACCGTGTTACCGATACGGCCAATCACCAGCGCGCGAAGACGTCGAGCATGCACCTCTGGCAGCAAGCTGACAGCACTTGGATCGACTTGGGTCAGACTCAGATCAATCAGTGGTACACCAAGCTGACGGGCAAGGAAATCCAGCATCTGACTTTCGGTCAGAATGCCCATCTCCATCAAGGTATCGCCAAGCTTACGTCCGGTTTCAGACTGGCGAGCTAGTGCAGCATTCAGATGTGCATCAGTGATGATGTGCTCTTCAACAAGAAGGTCACCGAGGCGTTTTCGAAGTTTAACGGCCATCTGTCGCTCCCTGTTTCAGGTTCTGGAGGTAAACCAGACGCTGGCGGGCAAAGTTCACCGACTGGTTGCTCAAACCGCCAGATTGAACGGCTTTGCCATAAGCTTTTTCGGCTTCCGTATTGGCACCGGTTTTCTCAGCAGACACACCCAGCCCCAGCCACCAACGACCGTCCATCGGCTCTTGCTCTGTCAGCCATTGATAGCTTTGCTTGGCTTCGAGGTTCTTACCCAGCTTTTGTGCCAAAGCCGCGCGCATGGATACAAATCGTACCTGCTCGCCATCCAGCAAGTTCACCGAAGAAGAAAGCACATTCAGCGCAGATTCTTCGCTGCCACTTTGCTGATACATACGCGCCAGTGTGAGTTTCAATGTCGCAGAATTCGGGTTGGTGCTGATGCCTTTACGCAGCACACTTTCTGCCTCTCGCAAATGACTGCGACCATACAGCAGTCCCGCTAATTGGTTGGTGGCAGCAATGTGGCTCGGGTTGTATTTCACCGCATCACGCAGAAAAGCGATGGCTTTTTGTGTATCACCGACTTGGGCGCGCTTCTGCGCTTTGTCATAAGCAATATCCGCCAACTGCTCGCCAGTCAGTTCAATGGTTTCCACTGACAAGGAAGCTTCTTGTTCCACTTGTTCTTGCACAGGCGCTGCTTTAACAGTCTCAACGTTCGCCATCAGCACGGGCTCAGAGACTTGTTCAGTTGCTTTGGTTTCGGCTTTGGTTTCAAAGGTTGGCTCAACAGCAGTAACAACAGGCGTCGCTTTCATCGCCACATAGCTGACCTCACTTTTCACCACTTTCTGAGTAGGAGAAGGTAGAGCTTTTGGCACTGGCTCCACGAAAACAGGCTCCGGCGTCAGCATTGGCGTAGCTAAGAAGGCTTTCTCGCTGCCTACTGATACCGCCCAAGAAATACCTGTCGCACCCACTAAAGTCGCCACCAGTGCCAGCACTACACGTGCAAAGCGAAAGCCCCATACAGAAGGGATTGATGCAACAGCGAGGCGTTTCTCACTGTTTTGCTGCGACGAAAGGTCGCTCAACATGCGGTTTAATTCACTCATGATTTCCTACCCCCAAACGGCCTGAAGCACAGAGTGCTTGCGGGCGAGAGGTGTATCTTTAATGGCAAGGCGAACAGCATGCGCGCTGACGCGGCGTTTGCCCCTGCCAAAACTCAATAACAGCGATTTATGGCAAAGCTGATGCACCAGTCGCGGAATGCCCTGACTCGCGACCCAAATGCGGCGCTTTGTCCACGGAGAGAACAGTGGCGAAGCGCCCTGTTCTTTTAATCTGTGGTCGATATAGGCTGATGTCTCAGCAAAGCTCAGCGGAGTTAACCCTGCACTAAAGCTGATGCGCTGCAAAAGCTGACGCATATTGTGCTGGGACAGGCGCTCATCAAGTTCTGGCTGGCCGAACATAATCAGCTGAATCAGCTTACGCTGCTCGGTTTCCAGATTGCCCAGCAAGCGGATCGCTTCAAGCACTTCATCCGGCATGGCCTGCGCTTCATCGCAAAGGATCACGACAGGCTTTTCATCTCGTGCAGCCACAATAGCTGCCTGTTGGATTGCACCAAGCAGTTTGTCTTCTGTCACCTGTTCATCAATGCCAAGTTCATCAGCAATCAGGCGATGCAACCCTGCCACCGTATTAGCTGGGTTTGGTAGAAACACCAGGGTGAAGCTTTCGCTCAATGCTTTGAGCACCAAACGGCACACCATGGTTTTTCCTGTACCCACTTCACCCGTGACTTTGACCAAGCCTTCGCCCATTTCCATCGCCGAGACGCAGGTGTTTATCGCATCCACGTGCGAACGCACGCCAAAGAAGCAGCGTGTGTCTGGGGTCAGGCTAAATGGCGCGGCCTTTAGGCCAAAGTGCGACATATACATCGGCTAATCTCAGTTCTCTGGGAACCAGTCATTCAACAGCTGACGTGAACGATTGATCTCTTCCTGCCAGGTTTGCTCACCCACCACAGAAGGTTGCAGCAAAATCACCAGTTCGGTTTTCTGCTTCATGCGGTTCACGTTACGGAACAAATGGCCAAGGCCCGGAATATCGCCGAGAAGTGGCACTTTAGAGACCATTTCTTCGTAGCTCGATTTCATCAGGCCACCAATGACGACCACATCGCCAGATTGGGCGTGGATAATAGAGTCCGATTCACGGATAGAGGTCTTAGCTAACGGCAACACATAAGGCTGTGATGAAGTGCCAAGTTGGATAGTTTTCTCTTCTGTCACCACATCAATCACCGCTGGGTGAACATGTAGGAGTACGCCATTGTCATCGTCGATTTGTGGCGTCACATCCAGGGAGATACCCGAGAAGAACGGTGTTAATTCGATGTTCGGGCCAGAGTCTGAGTTATCACCCGATGTGTCGCTGGATGAAATATCCGTGACAAAATACTCGTCACCACCGACTTTAATGACCGCTTTCTGATTGTTGGCTGCCGTGACACGAGGGCTCGACAGCACATTCACATCGCCCTGTGTATCCAGGAAGTTCATCACCGCGGAGAAATTGCCATCCGTGATGGTGATATTGGTTTGTCCACCGATCACATTGGAAATAAAGTCGCCGGCAAGTTCGGCCGCGTCTCGTGTGATTTCAACACCACCGCTGCCAATCGATGACGTAATATTCGACCAATTAACACCTTGCTGATAGCCGTCGCTCAAGGTCACTTCGAGGATTTTCGCTTCCAGGATCACCTGACGCTTCAGACGTGCTTGTGATGCATCGAGGAAACGTTTCACTTCGCGAAGTTCATTCGGGTATGCCTTCACCGTGATTAAACTCGCCTGAGGTGAAACCACGATGCTTCGGCCGTCACCATTGCCAATCATGGCTGCGACAGCGCGTTCGAGCTGCGTCCAGAAATTGCTTTCCGCGCGGGTTTCAATCACGGTTCCGCCCGTTGGCACCGAGGTACGCTCAGTTTTTTCATCATCTCCGCTACCAGAGCTGGAATCCGTTGAAACTGCACCTGTGCTAATAGAAGTCAGTGATACTCCAGCTCGTTGCAGTTGCAAGTAATCCACCGGGAAGGTTTCAGTACGCAACACAGCGGGGAAAATCTGAATAAGACGTCCATTCATTTCCACGTTGTAGCCGTAGATATCTGAGACCACTTCCAACGCTTCAGGCACGGTGACATCTTTTAGTGAAACAGTGACTTTGCCACTCACTTCCGGGTGCATCACCAAGTTGAAATCCGTGCCCTGCACTAAAGAGCCAAAGAAAGCTTTGGCATCGACATTGTTAGCATTAATGCGCAGGCGTTTTTCGGTCAACACGCCACTACCAGAGGTGTCAGAGAAGTCCCCCATCAAATCCTGAGTGACCGCGTCTGGCAATTCAGTCAATGGCTGGGAAGTGCTCTGTGCGTAGGCCTCGTTCAACGCTTCCTGCACTTCAGTCGGCTTTTGATGCCCCATGCTTTGACACGCCGACAACAGCATCGCTGCGGCGAAGATCAGTAAACCTTTGCTCAGTAATGGATGTGTCTTCACTCTACTACCTGCTCGTTAAATACGGTCAATGCCCAACGCTTGCCTCCACGGCTCAGCGTTACGCGTTCTTCATTAATTTGGCTGACGATATAGCCGTTGATGTTTTGCCCTTTCCCAACGTTTTTTCCATTCAGCACAGCTGAACAAATGCCATCGGTCGCACACAAAATGGCATCCAGCTTAGGCAAACGATAAACCTTTGCCTTAGCAGACTGTTTTGGAGGTGTAAAACCTAGCGGCGCCGTCGGGTCACCGCTTGCTAAAGACGTTATCGGCAGCAACAGCGAAAACAAAACCAGAACGCTATTCAGTAATTTCATTCTTACCCCCGATAAACACCGGGCTTTCACCCAGTGTGTAAACCGCAATGGTCACTTTCGCTATAGGGTATTCCGTCACGCTGTAATCCACGCTTTGCCAGTAGTATTTAACGGGCAAGGCTTCCAGAGTACTCAGGTAATCAACGATGTCGAAGTAGCGCCCTTCCAACGTAATTTCGACAGGATGGATGTAGTAGCCCGCATCCTCGGTATCCGTCAGCTGCTGCGGTGGCAAAGAGTTCATTGAAATCAGGGTCAAACGCTCAGACTGTCTCAACACGCTTTCCATCAATGAGGACATTTGTGCAGCGGTTACCAAGCCATCGACTTTAAGCGCCATTTCGCTATCAAGCTCAGCAATCTCTTTGCTGAGTTTTGCCAGCTCAGCTTCAAGTTCAGCGTTTGGCGAAGTATGCAGCTTTTCCTGCTTCAGACGGTTGAGCGTGACTAAGTCATCAGTCGTTCGCTCTGACTGAAGAGTTTGTGTTTCAAGCTGAGCCAGCGCCTTGCTCGCTGGCTCAATAAAGAGGAACAATCCCAGACCGAGAATGGCAACCCAACCTGCGACTGCAATCATCCATTGCTCTCGAATACTCAGTGCATCAAAGGCATTTTTACCGCGGGTTAGCAGTGCATTCATTTCGCGCTCCCCCCGTTTTCACGTTTGGACACTAAATTGAAGTTCAGGCGGTTTTTCTCATCTCGGCTCAACGCCATTTGTTCAAATACGCGATCTGATAACGACGGCTGGGTGCTAAATGATTGCAGCCATGCAGGCACAGAAGACGGCGTTGAAGCCAGTCCCTTCAAATCAAGCGCATTTTGACTGACAGAGATGGAAGACACGGAAATATCACGACGTGAAAGCGAGGCCAATGCGCGGAACGTATCCGCGTGCCCTTGCTGCAGTGCCGCATCATGCTTTTTCACCGCCGTCAGTGCTCTGCGCTTGGCGTCGATGGAGGCCTTTTTCTCGTTCACTTCATTGGTGAGACTGATCGACGGCAGATGTAAAGCCAGTTGTTCATTGAGCTCATCAGACAGGCTTTGTGCACTCTGACGTTCGCTATCTGCTGCTGAAAAGAACTGTTTTGCCTGCCCAAGCGAGACCTGTTGGTAAGCGGCCACTAACACCACCAGTAATGAGGTTGCACCCCATACAAGCAACATTTTCTCGAAGGTCAGCAATGGCGCTTTTGGTGACAGATCATCGCTGAACAGGTTCACATCCGGCGAGTAATCGCAGTTTAACGCGGCGATTGCGATATGTTGGTGATGCGCTCCGGTCTCAAAAAGCTGTTGCGGACGCACAGCCACAGACAGTCGGGAAGATAATTGAAACGCCAGCTCGGTGTCGTCGATGCCATGAACACTCACGACCAGCCCAGCCACCTGTGCACTTTTTAACTGTGATCGCAAATAGTCGAGTGAACGCTGAACTTCAAGCGCTAAATCATCAACCACGGAGGGCGACATCATCTGTCCTTCCAGAATCACACCACGGATTTGGCGTTGGAAGCAAAGGCGCCCTAAATGGAAAGCAGCCAGTTGCAGCACGCCATAGCTGTCACGGCTCAGCACCATCTCGGTTTTATCCAATCGCGTCCAATGGCGCAGCACTGCGTCTTCAAGAGACACGTTGGTGAGTCGGCACTGACTTTTCTCCAGTGCTTTACTGAACTGGATAAGTGGCAGTTTATGGCAAACAAACGCCTGGAAACGGTTAGCCACCGGTGAGCTGAAGCCATCAGCCACAATGTCCGCCGGCGAATCAGAGATGAAGTCTTTGAGCTGGAATGGCAACGCCGCGCGCTTGTCTTCGTCAGACAATCCCGGGTCATCAATCAGCAGGGATTGATACAAGCCATGCCCCAGCACCAGATGCACGTTTGCCTTGCTGATCCCATGTCTGGCGATCAACTGCGTGGCTGCCATCCATAGATCTGATTGAGTGACGGTTTGCGCGTCCAGTTGCGTCTTTCCGTTGCCATCTTGATAAGCGATCACGACCTGTTCGGCGGATGCAACTAGGCTGACAATATCCCGTTGTTTAACCGGGGAAAATTTTGCAAAAAGAGTAGAAACTGCCATCTGCATCTAAATTCTGCTCAGGAAATGTTAAAAAATTGTTTGAAGTACACTATATTCTATCAAATTTCCCGCCAAAAAATAAGTATTCTTGCGACAGTTTCATGACGCAATTGATCGCTTTATAAACAACGTTCGATCAAGTTCATTGTTTACGCCATCGCTGGCGCTTTCGCGTCGCAGGACTGGAAGAGAGTTCTGCACCGAGAAAACGGCCTTGCCCGCCCATAACCCCAAGTTGTAGAAGGACTTTCCACTCCTGCTGGGATTCAATACCTACTGCAAGTACTTGTGTCGGTGTCGGGTCACATGCACCCAGCATACTCCGAACATACAACTGATTCTCCGGGCGCTGGTGAATATCACGGATAAGGCTTCGGTGGAGTTTGATATATTTCGGTTGGATATCTTTAACGTAGTGGGTACTGACCACCGATCGGCCAGCCTGATCGACGACCACAGCACAACCCAGCGCTCTAACCATGCGAAGCGTAGGTCTTACTGCATCGAAGTGCTTCACCAACGGCGCTTCAGAAACTTCAATTTGCAAACGGTTCAATACACTGCGTGGCGTTTGCAGTAAGGTATCTCGTAACCAAATCTGATAAGCACGCTGACCCAATGATCCTGCACACACGTTAATTGAAAGCACCTCTCGTCCATCCCCCTTTCGTAGAAGATGCAGTGCCTTCCCCACCACCCGCCGATCCAATGTGCTGTTCATACCCACCAGGTCAATACCCGTCATAAAACGCGAGGCTTTAATGATCAGCCCATTTTCATCTTTGATTCGGGCTAGCAGCTCAGTATGTAAATCCTCTCCTTTGGTATCTTTCACCACCTGCCGATATAGATCTGGACCTCCTGCCTCAAATACTCGAGTCAGCAAAGTTCGCCAACGAACGCTGCCACGGGCATCGTCTGCCACGACATCTTTCTTAAACGCATACCAGCCGTTACTGTTTTGCAGTACAGCGCTGCGTTTCGCCATATCCGCTTCTTCCATCAACCGACCACGGCGCTCTCCAGCGGTGAAGAAAGTCATACCAAGGTGCGCCCAGTTTTCCTCTTCCAGACATTCGGGCGGCGTTAAGCGCTCCAGTGCTTTCATCAATTGAGTGGCGAATAACCGTGCATCTTTCGCCGACTGGTGCGCCAGCAATACTGCAAATTCTGTATCGTAGTAACGGGCAAGCACCGCATCAGGGAAACGGAGAATAGCATTTGATAAGACGCTCCCGACTTCTTTCACCCATTCATCAGCACCTTCTTTGCCTGATTCATGCATTAACGTATCCCAATCGCCAATACGAATGATCAGTACAGCCCCCTGAGCCCCCTTATCCTGCAACAGTGTTTGGAGACGGTTATCAAACATGACGCGGTTAGCCGCACCCGTCAGCTTATCGAGGAAGGTGTTGGAGCGGATAAACGTATCAAAGCGACTTCGTTCCTGACGAGCCTCACGAAGCTCAGCAATCATCTGGTCAAGCGCAATGCTCGCCGTTGCGGGCCATTCGCGCTCATCACCGGTATGCACTTCTTCTGCCCGGCCAGCCAAAATTAACCTTCCTCGGTGCTCTAAAAGCTCAGCACCGAGAAGCTGAATTCTAAGCCAGCGAATACCCCAGGAAAGAGCGAGCACAATGACCAGTACCGCAAGTGACAGTGAAGACATTGCTCCGATGGAATAAGCAAAGTCAGCATATGGAGGAACAGATTTAATGTTGATATAGAAACCGGGATTACTTGGAAGATCGTACCTGTTTTCAATGATCTCCATGGGCTGGGCTGTTGTGTGGATCTGTTCGTAACGATACAAAAGACCCGTCTTACTGGTGATTTCCAATTCGACAATATCGCTGGCTTTTAAAAGTTGAGGCAACCACAAGCCAATATTTTCATTGGATGTTGGGTTAGCAATCGCATGATCAATTTCAACCACAACTTTACTGAGATAATGGGAGAGAAAGTCCGTCCCCAATTTACGAAAACTAATAGCGCCACCTATAAAAAGCACGAACATGGCGCAAACAACAATAAGCGTTACAAAAGCGACCAATCGGTTGGTCAGCTTCATCCCGGCAACTTTTCTCATGTACTATCCAAATGAAGGCTTTTGCTGAGCCCTTGTCAGCAAAATGATGGCTTTACACTGTTTCACGCAAACAATTTAGTTATTATCGTTCTTCCTGTTATGAAAGTGAACGCAAAGTCGATACTCGGTTGTTAAATGAGTCAATAAATGGATTGGATTACCTGCGCGAAAAGTTATGTCACTGTGGTAGAAATGGGCTCGCTGGCTCAAGCTGCAACTAAGCTCAATACATCGAGCTCCGCCCTTTCCAAGCGATTAGCCTGGCTAGAGAATCAGCTTGGCGTTCAGCTGTTAAAGCGCACCACCCGCACTTTGACCATGACCGATGCAGGCCGACTTTTTTATCAGCGCGGGAAACTACTTTTAGACGATTGGACACAATTGGTTTCTGAAACCACCTCCACCTACGGTGGAGTTAGCGGCGTGCTGCGGATTGGCGCTCCGCTTGCGACTGGAAGCCGGCTGTTGGTTAACAATATCGGTGAGTTTCTTTCAGCCTATCCCAATATTCAGGTAGAGTTGCACACCCTTGCACCGGGGCAATTGCCTGACCCCAACCTGGATGTGGTAATCACCCGGGAGCTGGCAGATTTCAACTCTGCGAGCTTTATCGCCACTAAGCTGTTTGATTTCCAGCCTCGTTTTTTTGCTTCACCGACTTATCTCGCGCAACACCCACCTATTGCCGATCAAGAGCAGCTCTTGCATCACAATTGTCTGCTATATGGCTCCACCAGCCACCCACAAGAACATGAATTTGAACATGGGCGAAAGTTGCGTTTGAGTGGAAACTTCGTCTCCCCCAACCCAGAGGCCTTGGTGAATGCAGCCGTGGCTGGACTTGGCATTATTCTGGTAGGCGATGTGACGGTTAGAAAGGAGTTGGATCAGGGATTACTGGTGCCGGTGCTGCCAGACGTGCGTCAGCCAAAAAGTGCCGCCTACGCCTATTACCCAAAGCTTGAGTACAACCACACCAAAACGCGGCTGTTTATTGATTTTCTGAAGCAGAAAGTCGGACACTGAAAACACTATCAAAGCACCAGATAAAGCAAACCCCGCAAGAAGCGGGGTTTGTAAATATTTCAATCTCGCCAGCCTAGAACGGGATATCGTCGTCGAAATCTGGCATGTCGTTGTACTGCTGAGGTGCCTGTTGCTGTGGCTGCTGCTGTTGCGCAGGTTGCTGCTGCGGCTGGTAGTTTGACTGCTGAGGCTGTTGCGGCTGACCCCAACCACCTTGCTGTGGTTGCTGCTGCATTGGCGCACCTTGACCCACGCCACCACCTGAACGGCTGTCCAGCATCTGCATTTCGTTAGCAACAATTTCCGTTGTGTAACGGTCCTGACCATCCTGTCCCTGCCATTTACGGGTTTGCAGGCGACCTTCCAGGTACACTTTCGAGCCTTTCTTTAGGTATTCACCGGCAATTTCAGCCAAGCGACGGTACATTACCACACGGTGCCACTCGGTCATTTCCTTGTTTTCACCCGTGTTTTTGTCGCGCCACGTTTCTGAGGTTGCAACGGTCAAATTAGCAACCGCTCCACCATTTGGCAGGTAGCGAACTTCAGGATCGTTACCTAAGTTGCCAATCAAGATAACTTTATTTACTCCACGGCTGGCCATATTTTGCTCCCAAACCTTTATTTATTGATCACGTGGGTGACGGTAAATGGCGATGATAGCAGAAGCTAAAAAAATCGTCACAACCTTTAATGTCAACAGTGTGACTGAAATGCAACCTGATGAAATCTACAATGTAAGAATGAAATCTGTTACGCAGAAATAAGCGTCTGAAAACAAATTGTATTAAACTAAAAAAGAGTTTGAGCACGTTTACACACAAAGCTTCAGTTGTTAGTTCTAAAAATGATACGAACCACTTTGTGATTGAGCTTTAGAATGCTGCGAATACGTTTTCATAAACGGGTAGAAACCGCGAAGAAGCCATTCGCACAGTTACAGGCATTTAAGGATACACATGCAGAACATCGAAACCACCTCAGACAAATACACGATACTTCTTGTTTCAGAACCAAGCATGACGATCACAGCACTGATTTCATGTCTGGAGAAGGAAATTAAGAGCGCCGTGTCTTTGGTAGAGAAACAAGAAATCAGTGAGAAACTCTCTACGTCTTCCGGTTTGGTGTTGATTGACTTGAGTTCATTTGAAGGCGATACCGTCAGCTTTGTGAAGCAAAGCCTAGCCCCTTTCAGCGAGCAACATGTTTTTGCGCTGTTTAATGCTCATGACCTTTCCGCGAAAGAGTTAGCTAGCTGGCCCTTTATCAAAGGCGTATTCAAGAAAGAAGACGATTTAGAGCACCTCTGCCACGGCATCGAAAAAATGCTGTCAGGTGAGTACTGGCTGCCACGTCAAAAATTGGCAGAGCTCATTCACTACTACCAACAGAATAATAACAACGCCATCGACTATTCGGAGATTTGCCTCACCAATCGTGAGCAACAAATCCTCCGTAAGCTGGTAACAGGCGCTTCTAACAGCGAAATTGCCGACAGCTTGTTTGTGTCGGAACACACAGTTAAATCGCACCTTTACAATATCTTTAAGAAGATCAATGTGAAAAACCGTGTTCAAGCCGTGTTTTGGGCCAAAAACAATCTGTCTGTTATTGGCCTAGACTATCAGGGCTAAATCTCCCTGACCTCCCTTACACCTAAGCTCGAAACCTTAACATGCTAGACTGAGCCTCACACTTTACAGATAAAATGTCGTACAGATCAGATAGTAACCTCGCCCATTAATTCACTATTGAGACAAATTTCTCAGCGCAATTCCTGCAAAGTGACATCGCGGCTTGTTGGGTAAAGCCTTAACTGCCTGTCAGCCGCAGATGCTAAGAAGCGAAAAATCACCTGCACATCTTAAAGACAAAGGTAGGTCGTATCTAAAGGACATGGTAATGGCTGACATGGTCGGAACGAATAATCCAGATTCACTGGAAAGAACGAACAACGCTTATGCCATCAGCGGTCTGTTTGGTCGTAATCGAATCTTAGACTCCGCTGGTCATGACGAGATCTTTCATGGTGTTGGTAAAGGTATCTTTATCGGGGAGACAGGCGAAGATTTTCTGAAAGGCGGTGAAAGCGCAGGTTCTTTCTCTTTGCAGTACCTGTTAGGCGAAGGCAATGATGATAGTTGTACAATAGTTTTCGAAGCGGGTATCGACACGCTGACCGCCGGTACTAATTTCGCTTCGCTAGATCGCTCTCAAGTGGGCAATAACACCCTCGCTAATCTAGCTTTTGGCTCAAGCTTTACCCTAAACACTGCGACAGACCGGTCAGCAGATGACTTTATTATCGCCTAATTTAGACAAGCTATACTCAAAGCAACCAGTATCTTCCTATGCTGGTTGTTTTTTTTGGGGCTCATTAAACCTTTCGCTACGTGGCTGTATCCAAACGTATAGCGATGCAACGTCATCGGATAAAACATGTCTCTCACTACACAAAAGCAATTAGAAAACACGCTTGGGCAATGTAAAAAGGCACTGGTTTTTGTTATCGCATTCAGCTTTGTTATCAACATACTGGTGCTTTGTTTGCCTATTTACATGCTTCAGATTTATGACCGTGTGATCAGTTCCCGCTCCGTCGACACTCTGCTGCTTCTCAGCATGATCACCATTTTTGCCCTATTAACCATGGCAGTGCTCGAAAATGTGCGAACCCGTCTGATGGTGAGAATTGGGGCCTGGTTTGATGAAAGCCTGTCTCCAGATATCTTAAGTGGCAGCATTGCCCTTCAGCTTCGTCAGGGCCTTTCCGCTTCAGTGCAAAGTCTTCGGGACATTGCAGCTATCCGCGCCTTCATCGGTGGCAATGCCATCATTCCAGCCCTCGATGCGCCTTGGACACCTGTGTTCCTTGGCTTTGTTTTCCTGCTTCACCCTATCCTTGGTGTGATTGCGACCGTCGGTGCTTTGATCCTGTTTGCTATCGCCATCATCAATGACATGGCGACCCGTCAGGCGCACAAAAAGGCTAATGAGGTGTCCATCCTTGCGATGCAACAGGCGGAGTCTGCAGCGCGAAATGCAGATGCAATTGAAGCCATGGGCATCATGCCAAACTTCATCAAAAGCTGGACGTCACTCAACAGCGAGAGTATTCAGGGGCAAGTCACGGCGAACTCTAAAGGTGCATTGCTGACCGCCACTTCTAAATTCATACGTATGTTACTGCAAATCTCTATGCTGGGTGTGGGCGCATACCTTGTCATTCAAAACGAAATGACGGCAGGGGCCATGATTGCAGGTTCAATCCTGATGGCAAGGGCGCTGGCGCCGGTAGAACAGTCGATTAGTGCCTGGGGGACAGCGATTTCTGCGCGTCAAAGTTACCAGCGCCTGAAAGAACAGATCCCTGCCTTTCCGGAACGCGCGAAATCTATGCCATTACCAAAACCAAAGGGCCTGATATCGGTAGAGAAAGTCACTTACTTCCATCAGGGCGGCGCTGAGCCTGTGCTGCACGGTATTAATTTCAAGCTGGACCCTGGCGAGGCGCTCGGCATTATCGGCCCTTCTGGAACCGGCAAGTCAACGCTCGCGCGTCTGATGCTTGGCAACCTGACACCGACAGCCGGTACCGTGCGTCTGGATAATATGGACGTAGCCAAGTGGGACCCTGACGATTTAGGTCCACATTGCGGCTACTTACCCCAGGATGTGGAGCTCTTCCCTGGCACTCTTCGCCAGAATATTGCCCGTATGTCTGAAGGTGACCCGGATATGGTCATCCATGCGGCCAAACTGGCCGGTTGCCATGAGCTTATTCTTCGCCAGCCAAAAGGCTATGACACAGTCGTTGGTGAGCGTGGCTTGGGACTTTCCGGTGGTGAGCGCCAGCGTATCGCTCTTGCCCGTGCACTTTATGGCAACCCAAGTTTGATTGTGCTGGATGAAGCCAATGCCAACCTCGATGGTGTCGGTGAAGCCGCACTGCAACGCGCGATTGCGTACCTCAAGTCCCGCAAGGCCACCATCGTACTGGTCGGGCACAGACCGAGCATGATGCAGTCTATGGACAAGCTATTGGTTCTTCAGGATGCTCAAATCCGCGCGTTCGGTGAACGTGACGAAGTACTGAAACCCCTCCTTGAGCAAAGTGCAGCCATCGCTCAGAAAGGAGGCCAAAAATGAATGAGATCCCATCCACCAACCGCCTGATTATCATCGGCTTGGGAACGATTGCCCTTTTCTTCGGCACCTTTGGCATTTGGTCTATTTTTAGCCCACTGGAAGGTGCGTCTATTGCTCAAGGTGTGGTAACAGTCGATAGCCAGCGCAAAACTGTCCAGCACCTTGAAGGTGGCATAATTGAAAAAATGCTGGTCACTGAAGGGGCGACTGTCGACAAAGGCCAGCCATTGATCTATCTCGACAAAACCCAGCCACAAGCCCAGTTGGACCAATTAACCTCTAGGCAGCGAAATGCGCTGGCTCGTGAAGCCCGCCTGATCGCCGAGCGCGACAACCTTGCAACTATCACCTTTCCACAAGAACTTGAAGCTGAGCGTGATAATCCAAAAGTGGAAGAGCTGCTCATCAACCAGATGCGAATCTTCACTGCCCGAAGTGGTTTCTCTGAGTCTCAGAAGGAGATCATCAATAAGCAGCTAGCTCAGAGCCATGCCGAGCTGAAAGGCCAGAAAAAGCGTCTGGAAATCGAAAAGCGTCGTCTGTCAATCATTGGTGAAGAAATTGACGGCAACCGCCAACTCGCGGAGAAAGGTTACGTGAGTAAGACCCAGGTACTGAGACTTGAGCGGGAAGAAGCCCAAATTCTCAGCACCATTAGCCAATTACAAGCAAATGCAAGCCGACTGGCTCAGAATGTCGCCGAGAACCAAGCCCAGCTCAAAGAACAGGAGCTGGAACGTATCAAAGAGATCGTTGAAGGACTACGTGAAAGTCGACAGGAGCGCTACGCGTTGGATGAACAAATCGCAGCGGCGAAAGACATCCTTAACCGCACCACGATCTCCGCGCCACTATCAGGCACTGTGCTGAACCTGCAGGTCTTTTCCGAAGAAGGGGTTATCACGCCGGGACAGCCTTTACTCGACATTGTACCCAGCAACGAGGGCTTGGTGATTGAAGCCAAGGTCGACCCTTCCGACATCGATCAGGTCCGCTCTGGCATGAAAGCACAGATCCGTTTGACCGCTCTGAGTATGCGAAGCGTCAAACCGTTAGATGGTGAACTCCTGACAGTGTCCGCTGACCGCCTGATTGATGAGCAATCGGGACTCGCTTACTACCTTGCCCGGGTCAGGCTCATTGATAATGTTAGCGACATATTAGAAGGTATTGAGCTGTACCCGGGTATGCAGGCAGAGGTCATGCTGCTGACCGAACCCCGCACGCCAATCGAATATCTAATGAAACCAATCACAGAGAGCTTTAATCGCGCATTCCGTGAACAATGATATTCATCAACCGCCACTCAGTCTTTTTTACAATTAAAAGCTGAGTGGTGATGACAAGCGACCAAATCTTAATGAGAAAGAAGCGCTGACTAATTAATACATGGTCTTATTAACCATACAAAACCATCCTTATTGTGGAACAAAGCTCACTCCCCACCCTCATTATCCATACCCGTCAACACTATAAAAAACCCATTAAAAACAGCATAATAAAAATGTCACACGCAAAAATCGGACAAACTTAATCTTCTCTGGCTTATCACATGCTGCTTTACTTATATCCAATAATCTAGGCGACTTGTAATTGATTTTCATTCAAATGCAAGTCTTGGATAAATGGCTCGTTTCTTTACAAGGGAAATGCAACAGACAATTTCGCGGCTGGTGCTTCTCACAACAAAAAGTCAAAAGAATGGAAAGTAGAAAAATTCGTACACACGGCGCAGAGTTTTCGATCCTCTATCGACTGTGTGACTTGGCCGTTATCAGCGGCACACTCGCAATTGTTAGCCAACTCTATCTGGGGTCAGTAAGTGAAGCTTGGCTTCATCTTGCAGCGCTAGTTTGTATTTTCTACTTGTTGTTTGCTGAAAGCTCTCACCTGTATCGCTCTTGGCGTATCAGTAACTTCCAAGGGCAAATGGTCGCGACATTACTGCCATGGTGTGGCGCTTGTTTTCTGCTTGTTGCCTATTTCTTCTTTTCGAAAAGTGGCATTGAGTTTTCCCGTGTCGTAATGACGCTTTGGTTTACAGGCACCGCAGTAGGCCTTGTCCTTTGGCGCTTTATCGTGCGAGCAGCACTTAGCCGTCTGCGTAATCACGGCTTCAATATCCGCAATGCTGTCATTATTGGCACCACAGCTAACGGCATTGAGCTGGCGAATGAGTTTACTAAAAATCAAACGCTTGGAGTGAAATTGCTTGGGTTTTACGAAGACCGAAACAGCGATCGTATTGAAGGCACTCTACCCGCTCCTATGCTGGGAAAAGTCAGTGATGTACTTGAACTGGCCCGTCAGGGTAAGTTGCAACATGTCTACATCGCCATGCCGATGCATGCAAAAGACCGCATTGCCCGCTACTTGAATCAATTTGCGGACACGACGACAACCACATACTTAGTACCGGACTTTTTCACTTACAACCTGTTGCACAGCCGCTGGCAAACCATTGGGCATGTTCATACGCTAAGCGTCCACGATACCCCCTTCAGCGGCATTGCAGCTTGGGCAAAGCGTCTGGAAGATATTGTACTTTCCATCATGATCCTGCTCCTGATTTCCCCAGTTTTGCTGGTCATTGCCATTGGCGTGAAACTCTCATCGTCAGGTCCGGTGATCTTTAAGCAACATCGCTATGGGCTGGATGGCAACAAAATCAATGTATGGAAGTTCCGCTCCATGTCAGTAATGGACAATGGTGATGACATTAAGCAAGCCATAAGGGACGACCCACGTGTCACACCTTTTGGTGTATTCATTCGTCGTACCTCACTTGATGAACTACCGCAGTTCTTTAATGTGCTTCAAGGTAGGATGTCTATCGTGGGCCCACGCCCCCATGCCGTTGCACACAACGAGCAATACCGCGCCATTGTTGACCGCTACATGCTGCGCCATAAAGTCAAACCTGGTATTACAGGTTGGGCACAAATCAACGGCTACCGAGGTGAAACTGACACCTTGGACAAAATGGAAAAGCGTATCCAGTTCGATTTGGAATACATCCAGAACTGGTCACTGTGGATGGACATCAAGATTGTTGTCGCCACCGTGTTTAAGGGCTTTGTCAGCAAGACGGCGTACTAGGGAGAAGTGAGTGAAAAGCCGTAATGTATTGTTTTACTCATTGTTTACTGCCCCTTTCTCTGTATTGGCAGTAGAGCCACATACCTATCAAACGGAAAACGGCATAGACATTATTCCGACACTACAATTCAGTGCTGGCCATGATAACAATGTACGCCGAACAGAAACCAATTCGGTTGACTCAGCCATGTACCGAGTGAGCCCCGAAGTAGTTGCCCAACTTGAAACACACCGCTCAGCCTATCAGTTTGATTACACACTGGATGCGGTGAGTTTTACTGATAGCAGCGAAGATGATTACGTAAACCATGAGTTGCACGGCAACGCATTCTGGCTTTTCGATATCCGTCATCGTCTTCGCCTTGATTACAAGTACCGCATCGCCAGTGAAGCACGAGGAACAGGTTTAACAGAAGGCTCCAGCCTGAGGGTGGATGACCCTTTGCGTTTCAGGCGTCATGACGCCAACGCTCGGTATATGTATGGCGCTAATGGTGCACCGGGCCGTCTGGTAGGCATTCTGGGCTTCGAAGCCAAAGAATATGATGACGAAGTTTTCATGCGTACCAATGGCGTCACTGTAGACACCAAATTTTATAACTGGGACATGCCTTACGTGGCGGGAGAGTTTTATTACGCGGTCTCGAGCTATTTTCATGCGCTGGCTATATTCCGCCATGAAATCCGCACCTACGATCATTTATTTACGGGTCCCGGCGGCAGCCGTGACAATAAAAATACTTTCCTGTATGGAGGTCTCGACTGGGACGTTACTGGTAAGACTCAAGGTCGCCTGTTGCTTGGCTTCCAGAATAAAGACTTCGACAGTGACCAACGCTCCAACTTCCAGGGTCTCAGCTGGCAGCTAAGACTTAAATGGCAACCGACTGATTACAGCGAGTTTCGCTTTGAAGGGCGCGACTTTGCGCGCGACCCGAACCTGAATGCTGACTATGTAAAGGATCGATCCATCAAGCTTGACTGGGAGCATAAATGGACCCCACTAGTGACAACAACAACCTCCGTTAGATATGGAACCAATAACTATCCGGGTATTCGTAAAGATCACGATACCCAGTTTGAAGTGAGCGCAACCTACAGCATTGCCCGCTGCTGGGATATGACTGCTGGCGCCTACTGGTTTGAGCGCGACTCTACGTTGACTGGCTATAGTTATGATCAAACACGATTTTTTCTCGGCATGGAGGTGAGCCTGTGATCAAACGAATTAGCTTTATTCTTGTAGCCCTGCTGACATTTTCAGTCACCGCATATGCTGATAATGAGCAGTATGTGCTCGATGACGGTGACAGAATTTCTATCAAAGTGTATGGCGAAGAAGACCTCTCCATGGACATTCTTCTCAGCACCCGTGGGCGGTTTGATTATCCTTATCTCGGTAGGTTGGAAGCAGCTGGAAAAACAGTCGGACAGCTTCAGGAAATTATTCAAAAAGGTTTGAAAGGTGACTACCTCATTGACCCAAAAGTGACAGTCAATGTGATTCAGTTCCGTAAGTTTTACGTTAACGGTGAGGTGCATCACCCAGGCGGCTATGACTATCAGCCCGGCTTGACGATTGGTAAGGCCATCGCCATTGCCGGCGGTTTCACTGACCGCGCATCAAGAAACAAAATTCAGCAGACAGAAGCCAAGAGCGGCAAAACAGAAAATAACGTTGGCCTGTCAAAAGCTGTTGGCCCCGGCGACATTATCGTTGTGGATCAGAGCTTCTTTTAAAGAAGCCAGCCAAACCATACAGCTCTTTTTTGCGCACGGAAGATTAAAAGGACTACTAACATCATGAAACTTATCGAGCCTAACCCGGCCAGTGAACCAGCGCGCCTCGATCTCAAGCGCTATGCCGGTGTGATTTTGCGTTATTGGCTGCCAATCGCTGTGTTTGTGGCATCGGTAACCCTTATCGCAACGATACTGATCCTTGCTATAACCCCGGTTTACCGTGCGACCGCGACACTGCTTATCGAATCAGAAGCCAACAAAGCGGTGTCCATCGAAGAGGTGTATACCCTAGATACCAGCCAGAAAGAGTATTACCAGACTCAGTTTGAAATCCTTCGCTCCAACCATATTGCAGAGAAAGTGATTGATGAGCTAGGTATTGCCAATATCCGCGAGTTTAATAATGAGGTTGGCGAGCTTTCAGGCCGCGAAAAACTGCTCGGCTTCCTTTATCAAATTGGGCCTTTGCAGCAATTCTTGCCTACGCCCCCTTCGCCATCAGAAATGGCGGATGACGCAGCGGCACGTGAAGCCGTACTGAACAAATTCAAATCACACCTGACCATTGAGCCTATCCGCAACACCCAGTTGGTGCATGTGCATTTTGGCTCGATCGACCCAGAACTGGCAGCGAAAGTCGCCAATGCTCTTGGTCAGGCTTACATTGAGTCCAATCTGGAAGCCCGTTTGGTAGCCACCCAAACCGCATCGTTCTGGATCACCGAGCGCCTCACCGAACTGAAAGACAATCTGGATGCCGCCGAGCTTGCCCTGACCAACTTTCTGAAAGAAGAACAGCTGATTGAGCTTGATGACATCGACCAGTTGGCAGGCTCAGAACTCACTAACCTGTCTATCCGCGTCAACGAAGCCCGTGAGCGTCGCGTTGCAGCGCAAAGCCTGTTTGACCAACTGAAGAACAACGCCAGCGGCAGCCTGATGACAGTGCCGGAAATATCCAACCACCCACAGGTTCGGGACGTGAAAAACGCCGAAACCGACGCCGAACGCAGGGTGTCAGAGCTTGCCAAACGCTACGGCCCGAAACACGACAAAATGATCCAGGCACAGGCGCAGTTGGACTCGGTCCGCGAGCGTATGTACTCGGTGATCAATAATCTGGCGCAAGGCATTGAAAAAGAACTGAACAGTGCACGTCAGCAAGAACGCGCACTGGCAGCAGAGCTTGAAAGCAAGAAGAGCGATTACCAGAACATCAGTGCAAAACGTGCACAGTACGAGTCACTCAAGCGCGACGTTGACTCTAACCGTCAACTTTACGATTTGTTCCTGAACCGCCAGAAAGAAACCACAGTGGCTGGTGACTTCGATGCTGTAAACGCGCGCTTCACAGATCGTGCGACTATCCCTCAACATCCATCTAGCCCTCAGACGGGCAAATTGATCGTGATCAGCGCCGCATTCGCTCTGCTGCTCGGTATCGTTGGTGCGTTTTTAGCGGATGCTTACCGCAACACCATTGAAAAACCTGACGATGTTGAGGAGAAGCTGGGGTTGCAGCACCTAGGATTTCTGCCCCGAGTGAAAGCGAAGCGATTCAAGAACGCGCCGCTTGATCACACTATCTATCTAGATCCGGACGAAGCGCTATTCAGTGAGTCGGTTCGGACTATACGCACTTCTATCCTGCTGACGCTGACCAACAGCAAACGTAATGTGCTTGCAGTGACTTCTTCACTGCCGTCTGAAGGCAAGACCACCGTGGCGATGAGCCTTGCCCAGTCACTCGCCAAGATGGAACGCACACTTCTGATTGACTGCGACATGCGGATGCCAGCTATCGGTCAGCGCTACGGCCTGCCACGCAACCAAGCAGGGTTAAGTAATGTACTGGTGATGGGCGTTCCAGTGACCGAGTGCATCTATCATGATGGTGTAACGCAACTCGATATCTTGCCTGCTGGCCTGTTACCACAAAACCCGCAGGAGCTTCTGGGATCAACTAAGTTCTCAGCACTGATAAACCAGCTGAAACAGAGCTATGACCGAATCATTCTCGACACAACTCCTATTCAGGTGGTCAGTGACGGATTGATTCTGGGACGTCTTGCCGGCGGCATGATTCTGGTGGTGAAAGCAGAAGCGACCACCGAGAAACAGGTCAATCGTTCGATCAGCCAACTTGTTCGTCATGACATCGCCATCGATGGTGTGGTGCTTAACCAACTCTCCGCCAAATATGCGGAGGAAAAATACAAGCTGCACTATGGTTATTACAACAATAACAAGCAGGATGATGAAACACTGAAAGCGGGTTAATCGCTTTCAGAACAAGGATTAACGATAACAATGAAAACCAGTTTTGATGTTTTTAACGGCGATGCTGACGGGATTTGCGCTCTGCTTCAGCTTCGTCTCGCCTCCCCAAAAGACAGTGTACTGATCACTGGAGTGAAGCGCGATATTGCTCTATTGAAACAAGTCGACCCTGCTGTCGCACAAGATGTGACCGTCCTGGATATCGCGATGGAAAAAAACCGTGCGGCAATGGACAACTTATTGTCGCAAGGTGTGCGTGTATTTTATGCCGACCACCACAACCCTGGAGAAGTGCCGGACCATCCTTCGTTGACCACACACATCAATACGGCAGCAAACACCTGTACCAGCCTGATTGTTGACAAGCTGCTGGATGGCCGTTACCGCGAGTGGGCACTGGTAGGTGCCTATGGCGACAACATGATTGCCACCGCCGACACACTGGCGAACAAGTCAGGACTGTGCGGACAGGACCGCATCAAATTGATGCAGTTTGGTACTTACCTTAATTATAACGGTTACGGCTCTTCGCTTAGCGATTTACTGTTCGCGCCGGCGGAGATTTACCGTCTGATGGCCGCCTACCCTTCACCGTTTAACTTCATTGCTGAGCGTCCGGACGTTTACGCCACACTCGAAGACGGCTTTATCGGTGACAGCGAAAAAGCTGCGGCGATTATGCCTTACTCCGAGCGAGCAGGATCCCGCATATTTATGCTGCCAGATGAAGCCTGGGCGCGCCGCATCAGCGGGGTCTATTCCAACGACTTAACCAACCGTGACCCGGAGGTCGCCAACGCGGTGATCACGGCAAAGGCTGACGGTAATTATCTTGTTAGCATCCGTGCACCGCTGAAAAACCGCGTCGGCGCTGACGAACTGGCAGCCTCTTTCCCAACGGGCGGTGGTCGGAAAGCTGCGGCAGGCATTAACTGCCTGCCGGCAGAGTTGCTTAACGATTTTATTGATGCTTTCCACCAGCGTTACCAGCTGACAACGTAAAAAGGAATAACCATGGCGGATGTGATTTCGCTAAACCAAACCCATCTTAAACAGCTTGAGAACGAGTCGATTCATATCATCCGCGAAGTGGCCGCAGAGTTCGACAACCCTGTGATGCTTTACTCTATTGGTAAAGATTCAGCTGTCATGCTCCACCTTGCAATGAAAGCGTTTCACCCAGGTAAACCGCCGTTTCCGCTTCTCCACGTCGACACAACGTGGAAGTTCAAGGAGATGATCACCTTCCGGGACCAAATGACCAAAAAGCTCGGCCTCGACTTGCTGGTACATATCAATCAGGACGGTGTGGACATGGGTATGGGGCCGTTTACCCACGGCAGTGCCAAACATACCGACATGATGAAAACCCAAGCCCTGAAGCAGGCGCTGGATAAATACGGCTTCGATGCGGCTTTTGGTGGTGCTCGCCGTGATGAAGAAAAAAGCCGCGCCAAGGAACGTGTTTACTCCTTCCGCGACAAGCACCATCGCTGGGACCCGAAAAATCAGCGTCCGGAACTTTGGGACGTATACAACGGCCGTGTGAACAAAGGTGAGAGTATCCGTGTATTCCCGCTCTCCAACTGGACCGAGCTGGATATCTGGCAATACATCTACCTGGAAAACATCGACATTGTACCGCTGTACTTTGCAGAGAAACGCCCAGTGGTTGAGCGCGACGGTACTCTCATCATGGTTGATGATGACCGTATGCCTTTGGAAAAAGGAGAAAAGCCGAAGATGAAATCTGTGCGATTCCGCACCCTTGGCTGCTACCCGTTAACAGGTGCTGTGGAATCCACGGCTGCCACTCTGCCTGAGATTATTCAGGAAATGTTGCTGACCAAAACTTCAGAGCGGCAAGGCCGCGTAATTGACCACGATCAGGCGGGCTCCATGGAGCAGAAAAAACGCGAAGGCTACTTCTAAAAACCATAAGCCTCGAAAACCATTTAAACATTTGCTTGCCTGCACAAGGAGTGACTCATGAGTCATAGCTCATCGCTGATCGCATCGGACATCGAAGCCTATCTTCATCAGCATGAAAACAAGGAGTTGCTGCGCCTGCTGACCTGCGGCAGCGTAGATGACGGTAAATCGACCCTGATTGGTCGTCTGCTGTTCGATACCAAATTGATTTTTGAAGACCACCTCACCAGTCTGCACAAAGACAATGCCCGCGTCGGTAATGCCGGGGAAGCGCTGGATCTGGCGCTGTTGGTTGATGGTCTGCAATCTGAGCGTGAACAGGGCATCACCATTGATGTGGCCTACCGCTATTTCTCAACCGAAAAACGTAAATTCATCATCGCTGATTGTCCAGGGCACGAGCAATACACCCGTAATATGGCGACGGGTGCTTCCAACTGCGAACTCGCGATTGTGATGGTCGATGCACGTAAAGGGCTACTGACCCAAACCCGTCGTCACAGCTACATCGTAAGCCTGCTCGGTATCAAGCATGTAGTGGTTGCTGTGAACAAAATGGATTTGGTGAACTTTGACCAAACCGTGTTTGAGTCCATCCAGGCTGAATATCAGGCAATAGCCTCCCAGCTGGGTATCAAAGATGTCCGCTATGTGCCGATTTCTGCGCTGGCAGGCGATAACGTCGTCGGCGCCAGCGAAAACACACCTTGGTACAAGGGACCATCCTTAATGGGCCTGCTCGAAGGCGTAGAAATCAGCCGCGACCAGAACCTCGACCAGATGCGCTTCCCCGTTCAATTTGTGAACCGCCCTAATCTCGATTTTCGTGGTTACTGCGGCACTCTTGCTTCCGGCATCCTGCGCAAGGGCGATACTGTGATGGCAATGCCGTCTGGTCAGCAGAGTACAGTAACCTCTATTGTGACCTATGACAGCGAGCTTGATGCCGTCGCACCTAAAAATGCCGTGACGGTAACACTGGCAGACGAAATCGATATTTCCCGAGGTGACATGCTGGTTCATCCAGACACCGCCCCTACTGTCACAGACAGCCTTAGCGCCAGCATTGTCTGGATGTCGCAGGACACCATGAAGACCAAACGTGACTATGACTTCAAGTTCACCAGTCATAACGTGACAGGTCGCATTACCGGCATTGAACACAAAGTCGATATCAACAGCTTCGAAACGCTGTCTGCCAATGAGTTGGCACTGAATGAAATCGGCAAAGTGGATTTACGTCTGAATGCACCGGTCGCGGCAGATAATTACAGCCTTAACCATAAAACAGGCGCGTTCATTGTGATTGACCGTCTCACCAATATCACGGTGGGAGCAGGCATGGTGGAAGCACTCCACGCACCACATAAACAAAAAGCAAAACGTACCTACACCGCGGCAGAAATTGCGTTGAACCGTTACATCCGCGAGCACTACCCGGAATGGGAAACCAAATCGGTCGAATGATCGGGGTGATAACGTGGATACGTTGACGCTAAAGGCTAGGGAAGAGAGAAGCACCACCATGGCGGTAAAAGTACTGCACATTATTAATGATCTGTCACGAAACGGCGGCGCGCAGCGTTTTGTCGTCGATTTAGTGTGCCCAACGCCTGAGGGATACGAGAGCAAGATCGTGATCTTGGACGATATCAACGACCTGTCCGGCGAGCTGGAAGCTGCCGGTGTGGAATGCATCGTCTGGAAAAAGCTGTCCCTAAAGGAAAAGTGGCAAATTTTAAGATGGCCTGATGTGGTACATAGCCACCTCTTTCCCTCTATTTATGTAGCGCTAACAGCGTTTGGTAAGAAGCGAATTCAAACCGAGCACAACTCACATAACCGACGCCGCGACCACATCTGGATGAAGCCTTTCGAATGGCTGCTTTACTGGCGCTACCAGAAAACCGTGTGCATCACTGGTCAGGTACAAAATGCGCTGGAAGATTTCCTCCCGCATTGGAAGAAGCACTATTCGGTGATCCTCAATGGCATAAACCTCAGCAAATTTTCCATGCAAGAGAGGCAGTCACCTGCAGAAGATGCGCCTGTTCTTATCGGCATGGCAGGCCGACTCCACCCTTATAAAGATCACCCAACGCTGATACGTGCGCTTGCCAGATTGCCAGCCCGTTATGAGCTACACCTCGCTGGTGATGGCGATCGCCGGAGCGAGTATGAAGCATTGGTTAAAGAGCTTGGCCTTGAAGACAGGGTGGTCTTCCACGGTGTGCGCTCTGATATTCCTGTGTTTTTGGACGGGCTGAACATCTATGTTCAGAGCACCATTATCGAAGGGTTCGGCCTGGCTGCAGTTGAAGGCATGGCCGCAGGATTGCCCGCTCTTGCATCGAACGTCCAAGGCATCGATGAGGTGATCGGGACTGAAGAATATCTGTTTCCCTTGGGTGATGACGAAGCACTTGCTCAAAAGATTGCTTCAATTTGTGAAGACCCTGAGAAATACACGCAGGCATCGCAACGTTCTTTGTCACGCTGCCAGCTCTATAAACTGGAGACTTTCCGCGAGCAATATTATCAAGCTTATCAGGAGCTAGCGGATGACAAGATCGCTTGAACATGCTGCAGCCCTCGCCGTTGTCCTGTTTTTTGTCCCCACAAAAATCAGCGTAGCCGGTGTCAGTCTTTATCTTGCAGACTTTGTCGGTATCGCTGCGCTCGGCTTTCTTGGTCTTACGGCTATTCGCGGAAAACTGCTGCAATCGACCTTGCGTGCGGGTGGCTTCATTTTTGTCTTTGCCGCCTACATCGTGCTAACCGGGATCATTAGCAGTGTGCCGCCGAAGCTTGTCGTTATCGAAATGATCCAGTGGCTTTCTGTGGCCGCCTTTCTCGGTGTACTGCATCAAGCAGGGCTGTTAGCTTCTCCTCGTTTTCTGTGTCTTGTTGCGATTTATACCTTTATGGGAGCGCTTTACACGGCGGGGTGGCACTTAATGCACCCCGAGTACAACGACTTCAAAAAGCTTGGAAACACCAAGTATTTCTTCGGGTTTACCTGCGCCCTGCTCTACATCCTGCGTGACCAGATTCGCTTTGGTCATATCCTGCTTGCAGTAGCAGCCGTCATGCTATTGATGTCCGGCGAACGTAAAGCCCTGTTAGGCATTGCAGCGCTCATCGCCTGCGATCTGCTGTTTTGTCGTGACGTGTCGCATCCACGTTCGCGCCAAACCGCCTTTGCACTGGGTACGCTTGGATTGATGGGCTGTGTGCTGGCACTGCTTTCTGTCTGGTATATGGTTGGCACACACGCCATTCTCGATAAGTTTGAGTTTACCCAATTCGACATTCTTTTCGCCGACCAACATGAGGCGCGTTGGGATTCTGAGTTATGGCGAAAACTGCTGCTGGCCAATGGTTTTGCTCTGTTCCTGGAATACCCAATATTCGGCGTCGGGCCCAAAATGCTACCGGTCTATATCGCTAACTATTTCCAAAATCAGGAACTGGCTATCTACACCCATAACTTTGCCCTCGATGTGGCGATTGAATATGGCTTGGTAGGACTGTCCATTCTTATTGGTGGCTTCCTGCTGGGTCTTCGTCACCTATTCCGGCAGCGCTTTATCAACCCGGTGTCATTTCTGCTGGCGGTTTACATTCTCGCCATGGTGCTCTTTGTCGCTGTAAACAGCACCATCATGCTGATGTTCCTGTTTCCCTTTTTCATCAATACGCGCACTGCTCCAAAACCTTTACCCGAAGCATCCATTTCTTCAACGCAATCTCTGGACGCCTTGACGCCGCTTTCAACCATCGAGTTTCAAGAGGATAAAAAATGAAGTTCAGCCTAGCCCGACAGCGCGCTTTTGACCAAACCTTGAACGCGCCGGATTTTGTCCTGGTTTACCAAATGGGAAAGGTTGGCTCATCGTCTATTGAAGCATCCCTTGAGCATGCAAATATTCCCAGCTGGCACATTCACACCTTCGACGATAACGAAGAGTTCCAGATGTACCATAACACTGACGATGTTTCGTGCTTCTTTGACTGGCATATTCGTGCGGCGTACAAACTAACCCTGTCGCACCGCAAACGCATTTTGCAAAAGCGCGATCACCTGAAAATCATCACTCTGGTGCGCGACCCGATAGCTACCGTAGTCTCCCGTTTCTTCCAGGATCTGCACATTCAGTTCATTGCAGGTAAAAAGAATGAAGCCATTCATGGCGATATGGATGCCACACTGCGCCACCTGACTGATGCCTTTGAAACCCAGATGCGTCTGGATTACTTCACCGATTGGTTCGATAGGGAACTAAAGCGTCAGTTCGACATTGATGTGCTTAAACATGTTCAGGACCCATCGCAAACGCACTGGCGTATCGAGCAAGGTGGCTGCGATGTGCTGCTAATGAAATGTGAAGCGATTAACCAATCAACAGATGTGCTGGGTGAGTTTCTTGAACTGCCGGATTTCAAGCTGCAATCAAGCAATGAAGCGTCCAACAAATGGTATTCCTCGCTTTATCAACGCTTTAAAGAAACCTATCCCTTTGAGCGTTTGTTCCATCTCTATGATGCGCCTTTGTATCGCACCGTCTTCAGTGAAGAGGAAATCACTCAATTTAAGAAGAAATGGGGGCAGTAATGAAAACCGTTCTCCATATTACGGAAGCGTTTGGCGGCGGTATTCAAACCGCGCTCTGCAGCTATGCGAAATCGACCCAAGGGGCCCCGATTCGTCATCATCTGTTTGCCAGGCTACGCACCAATGATGATACCGGTATGGCGATCACTACCCTCTTCGATGATGTTCAAACCGTGGAAGGGGGATTATTGGCTTTCTTCCGTGAAGCGAGAAAAGCGGTACTTCAGCTGCAACCAGATGTGATCCACCTTCATTCCAGCTTTGCCGGGTTTCTGGGTCGGTTTCTACCCAAAAAAGGCAACACCACAATTGTCTACACCCCGCATTGCTACGCATTTGAACGCCGGGACATTTCTGATTTCATGCAGGAAGTGTACATGCGCCTTGAGAAACTAGGCTTATCCCGTATCGACATGATTGCTGGCTGCAGCGAGAGGGAATGTGAGCTTGGTTTTGCGCTTGGCGCCAAAAAAGCGGTACACCTTAATAACTATGCTGACCTTGATAAGGAATTGGCATCACTTGAGGCTGACAATGAAACGCCCCCCTACAATGTGATGGTTGTTGGGCGGATCTCACCACAAAAAGACCCGCAGTTTCTGCTGGATACTATTACCAGTCTGAACGAATACCCAGAAGCCACCCAAATCAAACTGCATTGGTTGGGTGGTGGCGATCCTGACATGGAAAAAGCACTTCGTGAAGCGGGTGTGGAGGTCACCGGAATGATCCCCCACATGCAGCTGATGCAAACCCTGAACAATGCCGATTTATACCTTCATACTGCCGCGTGGGAAGGCATGCCTCTCACCATTCTTGAAGCCGCAAAGCTTCGTATTCCGATGGTATTACGCATTATCGGAGCCACCCAAAACCTACACTATCCGTTTATGGCGAGCTCGCCGGATACTATGGCCAAGCAAATTGTCACCTATTGTCAGCGCCCTGATCATCCAGATTATCAGCAAGCTATTGATGCATTTAACCACGATTTCAGTGCTGAAAAACAACGTGATGCTCTGCTCTTGATTTATGAGGCCTGACCAATGTTGGTGGTAGCACTTTTGATAGCAGGACTGCTAATCACACTCCTGCTGACCAACCTGCGTCCAGCTCTGGTGTTTGGTGGTGTGTTTACTGCACTCTTACTGCTCGATATCGTGCCTGCTATCCAGCTTTTCAACAACTTCACCAACACCGCCCTGATCACTCTGGTATTGCTGGTGATGGTCTCAGTGATACTTGAGCGCACACCGCTTATCAGTACGCTTGGTCGCTGGTGTACCAGTGGTAGTTTGAGGAAAGTCGCATTCCAAACCACGCTTTCCGCGGGTTTGCTTTCTGCTGTTATCAATAATACAGCCGTGGTCTCTACCCTGATGCGAATTATGACGAGAAGCGCGTATCCGGCCAGCAAACTTCTTATTCCACTTTCTTATGCTGCTATTTTAGGTGGCACCATGACCTTAATTGGCACTTCCACTAACCTGTTGGTGAATGGTTTTACCCTCAATGCCGGATTACCGGGTATTGGCTTTTTCGACTTCACATTGATTGGCTTACCCTTATTTCTCCTTGGTGTCATGGTGATAACCCTGATCTCCATCAAGCTGTTGCCAAGCCGGAGCGGCAATGAGGACGAAGCCTCCCAGGCTTATCTTTTAGAATCCCAGCTCGATGAAAACTCACCACTTGTCGGTCAAAGTGTCGGTCAAAGCGGACTTCGCCATCTGGAGCGATTGTTCCTTGTCGAGATAGTACGACGAGAACACATCATTTCACCGGTGTCTCCCTCTGAACATCTGCAAGGTGGCGACATCTTAGTTTTCTCCGGCGATCTTGAGGCGACCGCGTTACTAGATAAGTTCAAGGGACTATCGCTGAAAACACAGGGCGAACAACTTCCCTCTGACAACCTCATCAGTGTGGTGGTCACTCCAAATGCAGTCATCTCTGGAAAAACAATAAAGTCCCTCAATTTTCGGGCTCAATTCGGTGCAGCCGTGGTCGCCGTCAAGCGTGGTGAGGTCCAAATGAGTGGCGGTTTAGGTCAAATAAAACTCCAAGGTGGCGATCTCTTGGTTTTGGCTGTCGGTGAAGATTTTTTCACGCAGGGAAACCTGGCTCAGAATTTTATCCTTGTGGGGCAACAGGAAAACAATGCTCTGCTCTCGCACTCTCAGTCCCTTCTTTTCAGTGTCGGCGCAATCACCGCGCTTGTGGCTAGCTTTATGGACTGGCTACCACTATACAAGGGCTTGATTCTGCTGCTGGCCATTGCTGTGGGAACACGTCTGGTGTCTATTCATGACTTAAGACGTCGCTTCCCGTTTGAGCTGGTTCTGGTGATTGGTTCGGCCTTGGGTTTAGCGCAAGCTATTTCCCTGACAGGGCTTGCAGATACGCTTGCAAACTTCATTATGAACATCGGACAGGCAGGCGGCGCTTTCGGGGCATTGGTCATTTTGTATCTTGCCACCTGGTTGATGACCGAGCTTATCACCAATAATGCCGCTGCAGCGATAAGCTTTCCGGTTGGCTTGGCAATTGCCGCTCAATATCAAATTGATCCTATGCCATTTATCATGACGGTCGCTTTCGCAGCCAGCTCAAGTTTCCTCTCACCGTTCGGGTACCAAACCAACCTGATGGTTTATACCGCAGGTCGTTATGTGCCGAGAGACTACCTTAAAGCCGGGCTGCCTTTGAGTCTGGTTTATGGTGTGCTTGTGCTTTCTCTTGTTCCTTTCGTCTTTCCCTGGTAAGGCCGTTCCATGATTTCTCAACTTGTTCACCGTATTCAATCCATGGAACCTGCCCGCCGCCAGTTTCTGTTTCACGCAGCTCTTGCAGCCATTTTCCGGGTTCTCTCTGCTGCTGCGGCGTTTTTACTTAGCGTGGTTGCCGCACGGGTACTTGGCGCAGAACAATCAGGCCTGTTTTTCCTTGGTATGAGTCTTGCGATTTTGCTGGGCACTCTCTGCCTGATGGGGATGGAAAACGCTCTTCTGCGGTTTATTGGACTAGCTGGAGAACAGGAAAATGCGAACTTAACCAATCAAGTCTTCACCAATGCACTGTTTGCAGTATTACCCTTCTCAGCGATGGTCGGTGGAGTGACCTATTTGGCTGCACCTTGGCTAGCAATCCATGTGTTTAGTAAACCCGAAGCGACAGAAAGCCTGAGATATTTTTCTCTGGCGATACCGTTTGTCAGCCTGTTCTTTCTTAACGGCTATGCGCTTCAAGCAACGCGCAAAGTCATTGCCTCTGTCTGCTCCATGCAACTTGGTGTGACGGTCCTTGCACTACCCGCTCTCTTGCTGCTCGCCCATTATCAGCCCAGTCCAATGGCAGGCACAGCATCTGTGCTTTATGTCATTGCCTCCGGGCTAGTGGTGTTAAGTGGTATGTGGTTATGGTTTCGAGTGCCGGCACATCACCTCGATACCAGTGACCGCAAGATGCCAGCACTTTGGAAATCTGTGCCTAACCTTTGGTTGATTTCGGCCACCAGTCAGGCAATACCTTGGGCGTCGGTGGTGTTTGTAGGTCTGTTTGTGACCTCTGAGGAAGTCGCCTATTTTTCTGCAGCTCAACGAACGTCCCTCCTCATCAGCTTTATGTTGATGGTCATTAATTTCGTCGCTGCTCCGAGGTTCTCGGCACTATTCAAAGCAGATAAGCTCGACGAGCTGAAACGTTTGGCTCAATTTTCTACCCGTCTGATGATAGTGTGTTCTATCCCGGTGTTGACGGTTGTTCTCATCTGGCCGGATACCATCATGGCACTGTTCGGTAAAGAGTTTTCACAATCAGGTCAACTTCTGGTTATTCTGGCCGTTGGCCAGACCATCAATGTGATGACTGGATCTGTCGGATTTCTTCTCACCATGTGTGGCTATGAAAGAGACTTGCGTAATATCACTCTATTTGCAGGGGCTATCACCGTGACTTTGATACTGGTATTTACGTCAATATGGGGAATCATTGGCGCAGCGGTGGCCGTCAGTATCGGAGTGAGCACACAGAACATTCTGGCTGTGCGTAAGGTCGAAAAACGACTCGGCTTTTGGCCTATCGGATAACCCTATATTGTTGAAGACTCGCTCTGCACGCTTAATCAAACAATGAGACAAATTGTAACTGATTAATGTTAACATCCCTGCCGCCTAAATTTTTTAACTTTCCGACCAAATTGTTGGATGAAATGTTTTAAGGACAACCTATGATTAAGAAGTGTCTATTTCCTGCTGCTGGCTACGGTACCCGTTTTCTGCCTGCCACCAAGTCGATGCCAAAAGAAATGATGCCTATCGTTAACAAGCCACTGATCGAATACGGCGTAGACGAAGCCATTGAGGCAGGCATCACTGGTATGTGTATCGTGACCGGTCGTGGTAAACACAGCCTGATGGATCACTTTGACAAAAACTACGAGTTGGAGCATCAAATTAGCGGCACCAATAAAGAAGCGCTGCTAGAAGATATTCGCGCCACCATCGATGCTGCGTCATTCACTTACATCCGCCAGAAAGAAATGAAAGGCCTGGGCCATGCTATCCTGACTGGTCGTGAGCTTGTAGGTGATGAAGCGTTTGCCGTTGTGCTGGCAGATGACCTTTGTGTGAACTTGGAAGATGGTGTTCTTTCCCAGATGGTTGCGTTGTACAAGCAGTTCCGCTGCTCAATCGTCGCGGTAGAAGAAGTGCCGGAAGATGAAACCCACAAATACGGTGTAATTTCCGGTGAAGAGATGCGTGATAACCTTTACCGCGTTGACAACATGGTGGAAAAACCAGAGCAAGGCACCGCACCAAGTAACCTAGCGATCATCGGCCGCTACATCCTGACGCCGGATATTTTCGATATCCTTGAGAAAACAGAACCAGGGAAAAACGGAGAAATCCAAATCACCGATGCCCTGCTGAAACAAGCGCAAAGCGGCTGCGTTCTGGCGTACAAATTCAAAGGCGAACGCTTTGACTGTGGAAGCGTAGAAGGTTTCATCCAAGCAACTAACTACTGCTACGAAAATATCTACCTGAAGTCAGATGCACCGAACCAACCTCAAAAAACGGTAAAAACAGGCTGATCGATTCGGGTTGAACCACCGTTAAAATGACATGTCGCAACACTGAAGAAGGCTGTATGTTTATACAGCCTTCTTCTTTTTCATTACGCGATAATGTGGGATACTTCCCCACTCGTTTTTTCTTTAGGCTTCAAGCCTCAGAGCTAAGGGCAAGGTAGACATGGATACGATAGACGTCAGAGGGGCGCGCACCCATAACCTGAAAAACATTAACCTGACGATCCCACGCGATAAGATGATAGTGATCACGGGCCTTTCAGGCTCAGGCAAGTCATCACTGGCGTTTGACACTCTGTACGCAGAAGGTCAACGCCGCTATGTAGAATCACTGTCTGCCTATGCACGCCAGTTCCTTTCCCTGATGGAAAAGCCAGACGTCGACCATATTGAAGGCTTGTCACCTGCTATCTCCATCGAGCAAAAATCGACGTCCCACAACCCACGTTCAACCGTCGGCACTATCACAGAAGTTTACGACTACCTGCGTCTTTTATACGCGCGTGTGGGTGACCCGCGCTGTCCGGTACACAATGTGACGCTGGAAGCACAGACCGTGAGCCAGATGGTCGACAAGGTGCTGGAACTTGAAGAAGGCAGCAAGATGATGCTACTGGCCCCTATCGTTAAGGAACGTAAGGGAGAGCACGTCAAAACACTGGAAAACTTGGTCGCCCACGGTTTTATCCGCGCGCGTATTGATGGCGAAGTGTGTGACCTTTCTGATCCGCCGACGCTGGAGCTTCACAAAAAGCACACCATTGAAGTGGTCGTAGACCGCTTCAAAGTACGCGACGATCTGCAGCAACGCCTTGCTGAATCTTTCGAAACAGCCATTGAACTGACAGGCGGCACGGCCGTGGTCAGCTTTATGGATGGTGACGGTGATGATCTCATCTTCTCGGCCAACTTCGCTTGCCCGCATTGCGGATACAGCATGCAAGAGCTTGAGCCTCGCCTATTTTCCTTCAATAACCCAGCAGGTGCCTGCGCAACCTGTGATGGTCTCGGCGTACAGCAGTATTTTGATGAAAACCGCGTGGTTCAGAATGAAGCTGTCAGCCTTGCTGGTGGTGCCATCCGTGGATGGGACCGTCGAAATTTCTACTACTTTCAGATGCTGAGCTCTCTGGCCGATCACTACGAATTCGACATTGAAACTCCGTGGCAGAATTTACCGAAAACCATCCAAAACGTGGTTCTGAACGGCTCTGGAAATACCGAAATTGCCTTTAAGTATGTGAACGATCGTGGTGACATCACCGTGCGTAAGCATCCGTTCGAAGGTATTTTAAACAACCTCAATCGCCGCTACCGCGATACGGAGTCCATGGCTGTTCGCGAAGAGCTGGCGAAGTACATCGCCAACAAACCTTGTTCAAGCTGCGGCGGTTCACGCCTTCGTGAAGAAGCTCGCCATGTCTTTGTGGGTGACACCAACCTCCCTGCCGTGTGTGAAATGAGCATTCATGAAGCACTGACCTTCTTTGCAGGTTTAGAGCTGACAGGCCAACGCGCACAGATCGCCGATAAGGTACTCAAAGAGATCCATGACCGCCTGAGTTTCCTCGTCAACGTCGGTCTTAACTATCTCAACCTGTCACGCAGCGCCGACACTCTTTCAGGCGGTGAAGCGCAGCGTATTCGTCTGGCAAGCCAGATTGGAGCGGGTCTGGTCGGCGTGATGTACGTGTTAGACGAACCGTCCATCGGTCTTCACCAGCGTGACAACGAACGCCTTCTCGCCACTTTGGAGCACCTTCGCAACCTAGGTAACACCGTACTGGTGGTTGAGCATGATGAAGATGCCATCCGCGCGGCAGACTACATTATAGATATCGGCCCAGGTGCCGGTGTACATGGTGGTCACATAGTTGCTGAAGGTACGTATGAAGAAATCATCAAGAATGAAAACTCGCTGACAGGCCAATACCTCAGCGGGAAAAAAGCGATTGAAGTCCCCGCCAAGCGTTTTACCTACGATAAGAAGAAAGTCGTGAAGCTAAAAGGCGCTACCGGGAACAACCTGCAAAACGTCAATCTGACGCTTCCGGTCGGTCTATTTACCTGTGTCACAGGCGTATCCGGTTCGGGTAAATCGACCCTTATCAACGACACCTTTTACAAAATTGCCCACCAGAGACTGAATGGTGCAACCACAGGTGAGCCTGCGCCTTTCAAGGACATTGATGGTCTGGGTCACTTCGATAAAGTCATAGATATAGACCAGAGCCCGATTGGACGCACCCCACGCTCCAATCCAGCAACCTACACTGGCATTTTCACGCCAATCCGTGAACTGTTTGCCGGTACTCAGGAGGCCCGGTCACGCGGATACAAAGTTGGGCGATTCAGCTTTAACGTGAAAGGCGGCCGCTGTGAAGCCTGTCAGGGCGACGGCGTTATCAAAGTGGAAATGCACTTCCTCCCGGATGTTTACGTACCGTGCGACGTGTGCAAAGGTAAGAGATATAACCGTGAAACCTTGGAGATCCGCTATAAAGGCAAAACCATTGATGAAGTCCTTGAGATGACAGTGGAAGATGCCCGCGAGTTCTTCGATGCCGTACCAGCCATTGCGCGTAAGCTGCAAACCCTGATGGATGTAGGCCTGTCTTACATCCGCCTAGGACAGGCGGCTACGACGCTGTCTGGTGGTGAAGCGCAACGAGTCAAGCTGGCGCGTGAGCTATCCAAGCGTGATACCGGCAAGACGCTGTATATTCTGGATGAGCCAACCACGGGCCTACACTTCCACGATATCCAGCAATTACTGACAGTGCTGCATCGACTGCGTGATCACGGTAATACCATTGTGGTGATTGAACACAATCTGGACGTGATAAAGACCGCGGACTGGATTGTCGACCTGGGCCCCGAAGGTGGCAGTGGCGGGGGCATGATCATAGCCGAAGGTACACCGGAAGATGTGGCTCTGGTTAAAGGTTCGCACACAGCGAGGTTCTTGAAACCTTTGCTCAAACAAAAGGCATCATAGGGCGGATGCTGGCATGAGCCAGTGAAAAACAATCTATGCAAACAATGCGATTTCAAAACCTCTGGCCATCAAAAGTGGCCAGAAAACCTTTGGTTAAGCCAGTGCTAATCGCGCTGACTGTGCTGTTTTTATTCTGCTTACCTCTTAACCAAATCCCGCTCGCTTTCTCCGGTGTTCAACATCCAGCTACAGCCTTAACGCTCTTGTTAGCGGTTGCCATCGTTTGCTTTGGGGTTTGGGAAGCGGCAAGACAAGGCCGTTTCAGCCACACGATCATGACTGGATGGCTGGCGCTGAGCGCAAGTTTCGCCCTGATACCATCATTTTATTTTCACGCTGACTGGCATTCGGCTGCATGGCAGGGGTTTAGCGTTCTGTTGTCTTTACTGCTTTTCTGTACCCTGCAGCAGTTCAGCTTCAATCACCTTCAGAGGCAATATCTACTCTGGCTACCACTTTTGAGCGGCTGGCTACTGGCGATTCCTTTGTTGCTTCCCAGCATCAGTGAGATCTCGTCATCGAGCCTTGCAGACATCAAAACCAACAGTGACGTACTAGGCATCGTTCTTCTGACTTCTTTGATGCTGTCAGCGTATTTGCTAGCGCGGACTAAAGCGTACAAGCGCAACTGGATTCCGGTTCATGCCCTTTTACTTGCGACGCCGCTGCTCACCATTCCAGCTCTCGCTGCGTTGAAATCGCCTTGGCTAATCACCGTGATTTTAGTGTTGGTGATTTTCAGTCAGCCATTCTTATTCCGTTTCAGTCAGAAAAGACACCATGGTCTATGGAATTTAGCGGTATTGGCAGGCTTTGCTATCGCTTGGAAGCTTGGAAGTATTCCTCAATCGGCACTTTTTGCAGCCCGTTATTCAGCCAAGGAGTTAGAGGTGCTGTCGCAGGCGTGGGCATTACTGGGACAGGCTCAGTTTGAAGGTATAGGTCTGGGGCAGCTCAATAGAGCACAGCTGTTGTTTGGCGTTGAGCAAAGCCATGTTCTGCCGCTTCAGCAAAAGTATCCCAGTTGGCTGCTCGCAAATTTAATTCAGGGCGGGATTGCCTACTGGGCGAGCTTTGGTCTGCTCTTCATGCTGGTAATTCGCAAGTTGGTGGAGGCGCCGAGTGGCACCCGCATGATGCTGCTTGCGATCATTGTGCCATCCCTCATTGGTATGGCGGTGACAGACTACATTGAGACTAACCTGGCACTTGGTATGCTGTTTGTGGTGCTGCTTTACTGGATAGACAACCTTACCGCGAGATACCGCCGCGTACTTTTGCCATACCCACGGCCGATGAAAGTCGCTGCTAACACGGTGCTGACTACCTCGCTGGTTTTGGTGTTATCTTCAATCTATCTTGGCGAACAGGCACTTCGTACCTATCAAATACGTGATAGTAAGCTGACTCAGTATCAAACCCACCCTTGGTGGAATGACTTCTATCAGCAAGAGGAAGGAAAGCGGGAGTTTCTGGAAAGTGTTGAAAGCAGGGATCTACGCGCGCAGGAGTTGTACCTGCGGGAACAAATCTCCCGACTGGAAACGTCTCCGAATGCCGACGGCTATCAATCGCTGATTGAGCTGGCGATGCTAACCGGGCATAAAACGGTCGCCAAAGAGTTGAAGGATGAGGCATCGCTGCTTTTCCCGTACCGAACGTTTCAGCCTGACTTTTCTGAGCTTCCAGCGGAATAAAACAAAAACGCCCCGCATTCATGCGGGGCGTTTCTCAATTCAATTCCGCTTAACCAAGCACATCCTTCAGTGCTTTCGCACATAAGGCTACGTTTTCACGTTTAGCCGCATAACCCATCAAACCAATACGCCACGCTTTACCTGCCAGCGCTCCCAGACCCGCACCTATTTCCAGATTGTAGTCATTGAGAAGTTTCGCACGCACCGCGGCATCATCGACGCCTTCAGGTACTGCGACAGCATTCAATTGCGGCAGGCGATGGTCAGCATCAACGAGGAAGTTAACACTCAGCGCTTCCAGTTCGGCTTTGAGTAACTCATGCATATCGCGGTGACGTTGCCATGCATTCTCCAGACCTTCCTCTTTCAGCATCAGCAAAGACTCATGCAAGGCGTAAAGGCTGTTTACTGGTGCAGTGTGGTGATAGCTACGCTTGCCTTCACCACTCCAATAACCAAGCACCAGGCTTTGATCGAGGAACCAACTCTGTACCTTACCAGTACGCTGCTGCATTTTTTCTACCGCACGCGGAGAGAAAGTGACTGGCGACAAGCCCGGTACACAGGAGAGACATTTCTGGCTACCAGAATACACTGCGTCCAGTTGCCACTCATCCACCAGCAGGGGTACACCACCAAGAGAGGTTACGGCATCAACAATCGTCAGGCAGCCATGCTCACGCGCCAGTGACGAAATTGTCTTCGCATCACTGAGTGCGCCGGTCGATGTCTCAGCGTGTACAAACGCGACCACCGATGCTTCTGGGTTCGCTTTCAAAGCCGCTTCGACCTTTGCAGGATCAACAGGCTTGCCCCACTCGTCATCAACCATTACCGCTGTTGCGCCACAGCGCTCTACGTTTTCACGCATACGCTCGCCAAATACGCCGTTTCGACAAACAATCACCGTATCGCCTGGCTCAATCAGGTTGACAAAACAGGTCTCCATCCCTGCACTGCCCGGGGCGGACACCGCAATGGTGAAGGCGTTTTCGGTCTGGAATGCGTATTGAAGCAGTGATTTAACTTCATCCATCATTCCCACAAAAAGAGGGTCGAGATGACCAATCGTTGGCTGGGCCAGCGCTTGCAATACGCGTGGCGAAACATCAGAAGGGCCGGGGCCCATCAGGGTACGTTGTGGTGGGATAAAGCGTGAAATTGTCATTATTTGCTCTCCATTGCCTTTTGTTCCTTGGGTCTATTTACCCTACCACCGGATAGGGCTGGCTAAAATCTCAACGTTGAATAAACCCAAGCATCATCAAGCAAAAGTCCTTCACCCGGCTGAAAAGAGGTGCTTGAAACTCAAACAAACGTTGACAATAACATTACAAACATTTATCAATAGAGGGCAATTTTTGCTCAGCACAGTTTGTGCTCTGCAGAGACAGAAGAGGCGCGTCTACCAGGTAGTCGAATTGCGGAGCCCCAACTCCAATGCAATCCGATGAGGGGGTAAGACGCCGAGGCAATACCAGACCTTGGGGGCTGGGTTGTCGGTCTAGAAGGTTGAATCCTTCGGATTGTCATCTCAACGGAGATGGAGCGCTTCTGGAGAAATACCCTTTCTTCCTGCCCGCTCGCACCCTCTATCTGTCTCCCAACTAATTACTTTATTTATTCAGGATTACTCCATTCGCGATTATGGGAGGTGAAGGGAAGTGAACGCATTAAATGTCGCAAAATTTGGCGGCACGAGTGTAGCCGACTACACAGCTATGTCTAACTGTGCAGCGGTGATTAAAGGGAATTTGAGCACTCGACTGGTAGTGATTAGCGCTTGTTCTGGCGTGACAAATCTACTGGTTGAACTGGCAAATGGTGTTGCCAATGACAGGCAGCAGGAAGTGCTGACAAAACTGCACGATATTCATTTCAGCATTCTGAAACAGCTTCCGGAAGCACCGGCAGTTGCATCAGGTGTGAATGCAATTCTCGATGAAGTAGCAACACTCTCTGCGGCGGCAGAAACTTCACCTTCAGATAAAATTACTGACGCCCTCGTCGCTTGTGGCGAGTTGATGTCGACCCATATTTTTACCCACCTGCTGAACGATAAAGGCATCAATGCTGTTCGCGCAGATGTCCGCGATGTGCTGAAAACTGACAACGTGTTTGGTAAAGCCACCCCGGATTTGATTGAAACAGCGCACCACGCTGAAACCGTGCTAACGCCGTTGTTTGAAGACAAGGTTGTTGTGACACAGGGCTTTATCGGCTCTGATGCACAAGGCAATACCACCACACTGGGTCGCGGTGGCAGTGATTACAGCGCAGCGCTTTTAGCTGAAGCCATAAAAGCAACGTCACTGGAAATCTGGACCGACGTTCCGGGTATCTACAGTACTGACCCTCGCGTCGCCCCGGCAGCGAGTCCTATCGATGAAATCAGCTTCAGTGAAGCATCAGAGATGGCAAACTTCGGTGCGAAGATCCTGCACCCGGCGACGCTTATCCCGGCAATGCGTCAGGACATTCCTGTCTTCGTTGGCTCATCTAAAGCCCCTGAACAAGGCGGTACCTGGATTCGTCATCAAGCAGAGAAATCTCCGCTTTTCCGCGCGCTGGCACTGCGTTGCAACCAGACCATGGTGACGCTCACCAGTCTGAATATGTTCCATGCTTATGGTTTCCTGGCGGAAGTGTTCAACATTCTGGCAAAGCACAAAGTGTCGGTTGATCTCATCACCACGTCTGAAGTCAGTGTTTCTCTGACACTGGATCAAACCAACACCAAAGGTGGTGCACCTAAATTGCCTGAAGCGGCAGAACAGGAACTGGCTGCGCTTTGTAAGGTAACCGTCGAGCAAGACATGTGTCTGGTCGCGCTCATTGGTAACCATATGAGCGAATCAAAAGGTGCAGCCGCCAAAATCTTCAGCGCGCTGGAAGACTACAACCTACGTATGATTTGTTATGGCGCAAGCAACCACAACCTCTGCTTCCTGACTAGCACATCAGAATCTAAAGAAGTTGTCCGCGCGCTACACAAAGAGTTGTTCGAAGATTAATTTCTTCTTCTGTGGATACAAAAATGGCGCTCACTGAGCGCCATTTTTCTTTTTACTATCTTATACCAATCGTAGTAAATATCTGCTCATCCTAGCTTGTTAAAATGCTCGATAACTGCGTTGAAAAATTTGATTGTAGAAGAACTACTTATCGAAATTTTTCGCCTTGTTCTCGAGCATTTTTCCTGCGCTATTTCTGATCACCTACCTACTGTGATTGGTATTAGAGATTAACCGTTGAGGTTTGGCCCCAACCACTTCTCTGCTTCGATCAAATCCCAGCCCTTGCGATCGGCATAGCTGTCGCGCTGATCTTCCTGGATCTGCGCAACGGCAAAGTAGCGCGAATCCGGATGCGAGAAGTACCAACCAGATACCGATGCACCAGGCCACATGGCGTAACTGGTGGTCAGCGACATACCAATGGTCTCTTCTACGTTCAGCAACTCCCACAAGGTGCCTTTCTCTGTGTGCTCAGGACAAGCCGGATAACCCGGAGCAGGACGGATACCCTGATATTTCTCACGGATCAGGTCATCGTTCGATAGGTTCTCGTCCGCAGCGTACCCCCAAATCTCCTTACGGACATGTGCATGCAGGTATTCTGCAAACGCTTCAGCCAAACGGTCTGCCACCGCCTGAATCATGATGGCGTTATAGTCATCGCCCTGCGCTTTATATTCGTCCGCAAGCTCACGTTCACCAATACCGCCTGTGACAGCAAACGCACCAATCCAATCTTTTTTACCGCTCTCTTTTGGCGCAATGTAGTCAGACAGGCAGTAGTTAAAGCCTTTCGGTTTCTCCGTTTGCTGGCGAAGGTTATGCAGCACCTTGGCAACCTCGGTACGTGATTCATCGGTGTAGACTTCAATGTCATCACCCACACTTGCTGCCGGGAACAGGGCACACATACCACTGGCTTTCATCAGGCCTTCGCGTTCAACGCGATCCAGCAGATCGTTAGCATCTTTGAACAAGCGCTTCGCTTCTTCCCCAACTTCTTCGTGCTCAAGAATGGTCGGGTACTTACCCACCAATGACCAGGTCATAAAGAATGGTGTCCAGTCGATGTAGTTACGAAGAGTAGCCACGTCAAAGTCTTCAAACACATGAACACCCGGTTTCGCTGGCGCTGGCGGTGTGTAGCTTTCCCAATCGATAGCGACTTTGTTCTCACGTGCCTTTTCAAGCGTCACAGGCTTGGTACGTGGGCGCTTACGTGCGTGCTGCTCACGCACCACTTCGTAATCCGCTTGAAGCTTCTCAACAAACCCAGGCTTGAGCTTCTCAGACAACAGCGACGAACACACACCCACCGCGCGTGATGCGTTATTCACATACACCACGGGCTGATTGTAGTTTTGCTCAATCTTCACCGCTGTGTGGGCTTTAGAGGTCGTTGCACCGCCAATCAGTAGCGGCAAGTCGAAGCCCAGACGCTCCATCTCTTTCGCGACATGAACCATTTCATCGAGCGATGGCGTGATAAGACCGGACAAACCAATGATATCGACGTTCTCTTCTTTGGCGACTTTGAGGATCTTCTCGCAAGGCACCATCACGCCGAGGTCGATGATTTCGTAGTTATTACATTGGAGTACGACGCCAACGATGTTCTTACCGATATCGTGAACATCACCTTTCACTGTTGCCAGCAGAATCTTACCGTTAGTGGAGCCTGCCTGTTTTTCAGCGTTTATAAAAGGCTCAAGGTGCGCCACCGCCTGTTTCATTACGCGGGCTGATTTCACGACCTGAGGCAGGAACATTTTACCCTCACCAAAGAGATCGCCGACGACGTTCATGCCGTCCATCAGTGGCCCTTCAATCACTTCAAGCGGCTTAGATGCATTAACGCGGGCTTCTTCTGTGTCTTCAACGATGAACTCGGTAATACCTTTCACCAGGGCGTGCTCAAGACGTTTCTCTACCGCCCAGGTTCGCCACTCCAGCGCAGAAGCATCTTCTTCTTTGCCGACACCTTTATTCGCGTATTCCGCTGCGATATCCAGAAGGCGCTCTGTACTGTCGTCACGACGGTTCAGTACCACGTCTTCCACCGCTTCACGAAGTTTCTCGGGGACGTTATCGTAGATTTCAAGCTGACCGGCATTCACGATGCCCATGTCCATACCGTTCTTGAAACAGTGATAAAGGAACACAGCGTGGATAGCTTCGCGGACATAGTTGTTGCCGCGGAACGAGAAGGAGACGTTCGACACACCACCTGAAATCATCGCATACGGTAAGTCGCGCTTAATGTCCGCAACCGCTTCGATAAAGTCGACGGCGTAGTTGTTGTGCTCTTCAATACCGGTTGCCACAGCAAAGATGTTCGGGTCAAAGATGATGTCTTCTGGCGGGAAGCCAACTTCGTCCACCAGAATGCGGTAGGCATTGGTACAGATTTCGAGTTTGCGCTCACGGGTCTCTGCCTGACCGACTTCATCGAAGGCCATAACAATAACGGCCGCACCATAGCGACGAATCAGCTTCGCCTGCTCAACGAATTTCTCTTTACCTTCTTTGAGTGAGATGGAGTTAACGATGCCCTTACCCTGAATACACTTCAGGCCAGCTTCAATGACTTCCCACTTGGAAGAGTCGACCATGATCGGCACTTTGGAGATCTCAGGCTCGGAGGCGCAAAGATTCAGGAAGCGCACCATACAGGCTTCCGCATCCAACATGCCTTCATCCATATTGATATCGATGATCTGCGCGCCGTTTTCTACCTGCTGACGTGCCACTTCCAACGCTTCATCGTACTGCTCTTCTTTGATCAAACGCTTGAAGCGCGCAGAGCCTGTCACGTTGGTACGCTCACCAACGTTGATGAACAAGGTTTCTTTTTCAATGGTCAGTGGCTCAAGGCCTGACAAGCGACACGCTACCTGAAGATCTGGTAATGCACGGGGCTTAACCGTCTTGGTCGCCTCATACATGTGGCGAATGTGCTCTGGTGCCGTACCACAACAGCCACCAATCATGTTCAGAAAGCCACTTTCCGCCCACTCTTTCACATGAGCAGCCATGTCCTCCGGAGACAGATCATATTCACCGAAGGCATTCGGAAGGCCGGCATTCGGGTGCGCAGAAACAAAGGTTTCAGAGATGCGTGACAGTTCTTCCACGTAAGGGCGCAGTTCATCAGGGCCCAACGCACAGTTCAGACCAAAGGAGATCGGTTTGACGTGACGCAGAGAGTTATAGAAAGCCTCTGTCGTTTGGCCTGACAGGGTACGGCCTGATGCGTCTGTGATCGTGCCGGAAATCATCACTGGCAGTTGGGTGCCCATGTCTTCGAAAACGGTCTCAACCGCAAAAGCACAGGCTTTGGCGTTCAGAGTGTCAAAGATGGTTTCAATCAGAATAAGATCAGCGCCGCCATTGATAAGCGCGCGGGTAGACTCCGAGTACGCGGTTACCAGCTCATCAAAGCTGACATTACGGTAACCGGGATCGTTAACGTCGGGAGAGATCGAACAGGTGCGGTTGGTTGGACCCAATACCCCAGCCACAAAGCGCGGCTTATCCGGATTTTTCGCCGTCCACTCATCAGCGACTTCACGTGCCAACTTGGCTGCCGCAAAGTTAATTTCCTCACTCAGGCTTTCCATCTCATAGTCAGCCATGGCGATGGTGGTCGCGTTAAAGGTATTGGTTTCAAGGATATCCGCGCCTGCTTCAAGATATTCGGCATGGATATCTTTAATCATCTGGGGTTGCGTGAGTACCAAAAGGTCGTTGTTGCCTTTAAGGTCGCAATGCCAATCAGCAAAGCGTTCACCGCGGTAATCATCTTCTTCGAGCTTATAGCCCTGAATCATGGTGCCCATGCCACCATCGATGATCAAAATGCGTTCCGCTAACAGTTTTTCCAGTGTTTCCTTACTACTCACAACCGCAGATCCTTCTTATATTTCTCGCTATTCGCATAGTATCACAGACCAAATGGAAATCTAGACGTCTAATTAAACTCAGCACAGCGTTAACCTCTCCGCTGACGCACATTTGTTGTAGTTTTCTGCGCCGCATGGATTTATATTTCGTTACAACTTTCCGAATCACAATCTCAGCCTACACGGGGTCATCAATGACCGTCTATACAACACTCTGCTTTCTCGCTGCAGCAGCCATGCTAATTGCCTTTATCAATAGCAAAATTGGCCAAATGCAGACAACTATCGCTATTACTGCCGGTGCCCTTATCCTCTCGCTTGGGATAGTTATCTCAGGACACAACAACTGGTTCGATTTAAAAGATCTCGCTGCCGAGACCCTAAATGAAATTCACTTCGATGATTTCTTGTTGAAAGGCGTATTAGGTTTTTTACTTTTCGCCGGTGGTCTTGGGGTAAAACTGCCCAACCTTACAGACCAGAAATGGGAAATCACAGTGCTGGCACTTGGAGCAACACTCGTATCCACTTTCTTTATCGGTGGTGTCGCCTGGCTCTTCTTCCAGCTCATCGGTATTCCATTCGACTTCATCTACTGCCTACTGTTTGGCGCCCTGATTTCTCCTACTGATCCCATCGCTGTCCTTGCCATCGTTAAAAAGCTCAATGCGCCAAAGCGTATCTCGACGCAGATTGAGGGCGAGTCCTTGTTCAATGATGGTTTTGGCCTGGTGATTTTTATCACTCTCTTCACCGTCGCATTCGGCACCGAAGCTCCAACCGTGATGGGTATCGTTGAGCTCTTCCTGCATGAAGCGATTGGCGGCATCGTGTATGGCTTCTTACTTGGCTTGCTGTTCCACTACCTGATTTGCCACACCGACGATCACTCGATGGAGCTGTTACTAACCTTAGGCATACCAACAGCCGGCTATGTATTTGCCAGCCTGATTGGGGTTTCTGGACCGCTCGCCATGGTCGTTGCAGGTATCATGATTGGTAACTGGACGCGCTACATCGGCTTTTCAAAAGAAAGTGAAGATCATCTCGACCACTTCTGGGAGTTAGTCGATGAGTTCCTCAATGGTGTCCTCTTCCTGTTGATCGGCCTGAGCATGCTGACATTCAGCTTTCATAAGGAAGACTGGATCATCATGGCATTCGCCGTGCCGCTGGTGCTGGTATCGCGCTATCTCAGCGTGCGCCTTTGTTACGTTGGCTTCAATCGCTACCGTGACTACAACCCTTACTCAGTGCGAATCCTGACTTGGGGGGGATTACGCGGAGGCCTTGCAATAGCCATGGCAATGGCAGTACCTGCAGGCTATATAGTACTGCCTGAAAAGAATATTGATGTACGGGAAATCATCCTAGTGATGACTTATGCAGTAGTGGTGTTCTCTATCCTTGTACAAGGCTCAACAATCACAAAAATGATTGAGAAATCCAAGGTTGCTGAGCGAGACATGGAAATCAAACCGAGCAGTTATAAAGATACCGAACCAAGAACAGACGTTATTCAGGACTAAACCTCAAAAGCCAAAAAAGCCTGCAATCGCAGGCTTTTCTATTATTCATCATCATCCTTGGTAAACGCTGACTCGGAGAAGTGATCGAGGTCGTAAGGCGTTTGCTGGTAAACACAGTAATTAAGCCAGTTGGCAAAAAGCATGTGCCCATGGCTTCGCCAGCTGACATAAGGCTCTTGTGTTGGATCATCATCCGGATAGTAATTAGATGGGACTGCAGGCTCCATACCTTCCCCTACATCGCGCACGTATTCATTATGTAGCGTATGAGAGTCATACTCTGGATGCCCGGTGACAAACACGTTTCGTTTGTCTTTGGTTGCCGCTAGGTAAGTGCCGGCAGTTGCGGAGGTCGCGAGGATATCGAGATCGGTATGCTCGGCCAGAAACTCAGGAGAGAAGTCCGCATAGCGAGAGTGTGGCGCAAGGAAAGAGTCATCAAAACCACGAAGTATTGGGTTTTTACTGTGCTCTTTATGCGTTTTATGCCAATACACACCGGATAGCTTTTCCCTGCGGGTTTTCTTCGGCAAATCATAAAGCAGCTTCAGACCCGCTTGCGCCGCCCAACATACATAAAGTGTCGAAGTGACATGTTCTTTCGCCCAATTCATGATGTCCTGTAGGTGTTCCCAATAAATCACATCCTCGAACTGTACAAGACCTAAAGGAGCTCCTGTTACGATCAATCCATCAAAATTGCGCTCACGGATACCTTGAAACTGCCTGTAGAAAGTATCAAGGTGCTCAGTGGGAGTGTTCTTACTCGGTCGGTCATCAATACGCAGCAGTTCGACATCGACCTGAAGTGGGCTGTTAGAGAGCAAGCGCATAAACTGCGTTTCCGTTTCAATCTTCTTAGGCATCAGATTGAGAAGCAGCACTTTCAGAGGACGGATGTTTTGGCTTTCAGCTCGGGTCTCTGGCATCACGAATATATTTTCCTGACGCAGGGTACTGGCCGCCGGTAACTGATCAGGAATTTTAATCGGCATCTTAAATCACTCCCTCGTTAAGATGTATAGACGTCTAGAATTCCATTAACCCTATAACATCCCCTTTAGCGGTTCAAGTACATTTGTGAGATTGATCAGGGGGCAGATATGAAAAAACCCGCAGCGTCTCCGCTACGGGTTTGAAGAGGTATCTGGCAATGTCCTACTCTCACATGGGGAGACCCCACACTACCATCGGCGCTGCAACGTTTCACTACTGAGTTCGGCATGGGATCAGGTGGGGCCATCGCGCTATGGTCGCCAGACAAAATTTAAATTCTGGTGCTGATACCCAGATTTGAACTGGGGACCTCACCCTTACCAAGGGTGCGCTCTACCAACTGAGCTATATCAGCAAATATTCACCCAAACAAAGTCTTATTCGAACTGCTTTGTTTAGGATATCTTATGTTATGCGAAGCAGATTTTGAACTGAGAAGCGCAGTGTGGGTTAACACATGAGCATCGCAAGTATCAAAAGATGCAAGCAATAACCAAGATAGGCAAATAAAGCCTGGCGATGTCCTACTCTCACATGGGGAGACCCCACACTACCATCGGCGCTGTTACGTTTCACTACTGAGTTCGGCATGGAGTCAGGTGGGTCCATAACGCTATGGTCGCCAAGCAAATTCTGTGGCTTTATCCCGCTGGCTATAAAGCACGCTAGCGGCGTTACTTTGCTCCCTCACTCGCTCATGTACAGTCGTACACTCCCTCGCTCGGCTCACAAAATGCCTTGCTTTCGTACTTTATCCCTGCGCTGTTTTGGCGCTAGCTGGATAAATCCATCATCTGAAAAGTGACTGTCTTTGTTCTCGTTATGCACATTCAAGGTTCTCTCTGAGTCCGTCAAAACCCCTTGGGTGTTGTATGGTTAAGCCTCACGGGCAATTAGTATCAGTTAGCTCAACGCCTCGCAGCGCTTACACACCTGACCTATCTACGTCGTCGTCTCCAACAACCCTTTAGAGGACTTTAAGTCCTAGGGATGACTCATCTTGAGGCTCGCTTCCCGCTTAGATGCTTTCAGCGGTTATCGATGCCGAACTTAGCTACCGGGCAATGCCACTGGCGTGACAACCCGAACACCAGAGGTTCGTCCACTCCGGTCCTCTCGTACTAGGAGCAGCCCCTCTCAATCATCCAACGCCCACGGCAGATAGGGACCGAACTGTCTCACGACGTTCTAAACCCAGCTCGCGTACCACTTTAAATGGCGAACAGCCATACCCTTGGGACCGACTTCAGCCCCAGGATGTGATGAGCCGACATCGAGGTGCCAAACACCGCCGTCGATATGAACTCTTGGGCGGTATCAGCCTGTTATCCCCGGAGTACCTTTTATCCGTTGAGCGATGGCCCTTCCATTCAGAACCACCGGATCACTATGACCTGCTTTCGCACCTGCTCGAACCGTCATTCTCGCAGTCAAGCGGGCTTATGCCATTGCACTAACCTCACGATGTCCGACCGTGATTAGCCCACCTTCGTGCTCCTCCGTTACGCTTTGGGAGGAGACCGCCCCAGTCAAACTACCCACCAGGCACTGTCCTCAACCCCGATAAGGGGCCTAAGTTAGAACATCAAACATACAAGGGTGGTATTTCAAGGTCGGCTCCACACAAACTGGCGTCTGTGTTTCAAAGCCTCCCACCTATCCTACACATGTAGGCTCAATGTTCAGTGCCAAGCTGTAGTAAAGGTTCACGGGGTCTTTCCGTCTAGCCGCGGGTACACAGCATCTTCACTGCGATTTCAATTTCACTGAGTCTCGGGTGGAGACAGCGTGGCCATCATTACGCCATTCGTGCAGGTCGGAACTTACCCGACAAGGAATTTCGCTACCTTAGGACCGTTATAGTTACGGCCGCCGTTTACCGGGGCTTCGATCAAGAGCTTCGACCGAAGTCTAACCCCATCAATTAACCTTCCGGCACCGGGCAGGCGTCACACCGTATACGTCATCTTTCGATTTTGCACAGTGCTATGTTTTTAATAAACAGTTGCAGCCACCTGGTATCTGCGACTGCCCTCAGCTCTATCCGCAAGGGACTTCACCATGGGCAGCGTACCTTCTCCCGAAGTTACGGTACCATTTTGCCTAGTTCCTTCACCCGAGTTCTCTCAAGCGCCTTGGTATTCTCTACCCGACCACCTGTGTCGGTTTGGGGTACGGTTCCTGATAACCTGAAGCTTAGAGGCTTTTCCCGGAAGCATGGCATCAATGACTTCATCACCGTAGTGACTCGACATCGTGTCTCAGTGTATAGCGTCCCGGATTTGCCTAAGACACCCACCTACGCACTTGAACCTCGACAACCGTCGCGAGGCCCACCTAGCCTTCTCCGTCCCCCCATCGCAGTTATCAGCAGTACGGGAATATTAACCCGTTTCCCATCGACTACGCCTTTCGGCCTCGCCTTAGGGGCCGACTTACCCTGCCCCGATTAACGTTGGACAGGAACCCTTGGTCTTCCGGCGAGGAGGTTTTTCACCCCCTTTGTCGTTACTCATGTCAGCATTCGCACTTCTGATACCTCCAGCAGCCCTTACAGACCACCTTCTACGGCTTACAGAACGCTCCCCTACCCAGATATAAATATCTGCCGCAGCTTCGGTGTATCGCTTAGCCCCGTTACATCTTCCGCGCAGGCCGACTCGACCAGTGAGCTATTACGCTTTCTTTAAATGATGGCTGCTTCTAAGCCAACATCCTGGCTGTCTGAGCCTTCCCACATCGTTTCCCACTTAGCGATAACTTGGGGACCTTAGCTGGCGGTCTGGGTTGTTTCCCTCTCCACGACGGACGTTAGCACCCGCCGTGTGTCTCCCGGATAGTACTTACTGGTATTCGGAGTTTGCAAAGGGTTGGTAAGTCGGGATGACCCCCTAGCCTTAACAGTGCTCTACCCCCAGTAGTATTCGTCCGAGGCGCTACCTAAATAGCTTTCGGGGAGAACCAGCTATCTCCGAGTTTGATTGGCCTTTCACCCCTAGCCACAAGTCATCCGCTAATTTTTCAACATTAGTCGGTTCGGTCCTCCAATTGATGTTACTCAATCTTCAACCTGCCCATGGCTAGATCACTCGGTTTCGGGTCTACGTCATGCAACTCATCGCCCAGTTAAGACTCGGTTTCCCTACGGCTCCCCTATGCGGTTAACCTTGCTACATAACGTAAGTCGCTGACCCATTATACAAAAGGTACGCAGTCACCTAACACGTAGGCTCCCACTGCTTGTACGTACACGGTTTCAGGTTCTGTTTCACTCCCCTCACAGGGGTTCTTTTCGCCTTTCCCTCACGGTACTGGTTCACTATCGGTCAGTCAGGAGTATTTAGCCTTGGAGGATGGTCCCCCCATCTTCAGACAAGATAACACGTGTCCCGTCCTACTCGTTTTCACGTTAAACAAGCCGTCGTGTACGGGGCTATCACCCTGTATCGCGCCACTTTCCAGAGGCTTCCACTAACTCATAAAACGCTTAAGGGCTAATCCGGGGTCGCTCGCCGCTACTGCCGGAATCTCAATTGATTTCTTTTCCTTCGGGTACTTAGATGTTTCAGTTCCCCGAGTTCGCCTCCACACACCTATGTATTCAGTGTGGGATACTGGCTTATGCCAGTGGGTTTCCCCATTCGGACATCCCAGATTCAAATGGCTGTTACTGCCTTATCTGGGCTTATCGCAAGTTACTACGTCCTTCATCGCCTCTGACTGCCAAGGCATCCACCGTGTACGCTTAGTCACTTAACCATACAACCCCAAGAGGTTTCGTAGGTTTAAACAACCAAGGTGTTCTTATAAGAACATGTTCACCCTTTTTGCCTCTGCTTTTTCTTAAAAAGCGGAAACATAAAGCGATGAACGATTTCGCCGGACTCAAATATTGTTCATCACCTCTCTAGGAGAAGGATGAAACCAAGAACACTTGAATGTGTTTGGTGTTAACTCCGAAGAATCAACATTTGAGAACTTTTACAAACAAACTGAATCAGTTTGTTTAGTCAGCTTTCCAGATTTTTAAAGAGCATTTCTCGTAAAGAGAACGTGGTACAAAACCACTTTCTAATGACTTTCTTCCCGAATTGGGGCGGCAAGAAATCGCACCCTGTAAATGTTATTTAAAGGGTCTGCGAGTCCGTTGCAGAAAATGATTAGAGAGTGTGCTTTTTCTTTAGGCAAGGCGAAGTATTTCGACGTTTAGTTCACTAAACGAGAAAAGCGTCAACGTAGCATAAAGGAAATGTGGTGGGCGATACCGGGCTCGAACCAGTGACCCCCTCCTTGTAAGGGAGGTGCTCTCCCAACTGAGCTAATCGCCCACATACGTTTTACATTCTCTGTGGTGAAGATGGTGGGTCGTGCAGGATTCGAACCTGCGACCAATTGATTAAAAGTCAACTGCTCTACCAACTGAGCTAACGACCCAGTGGCGTCCCATAGGGGAGTCGAACCCCTGTTACCGCCGTGAAAGGGCGGTGTCCTAGGCCTCTAGACGAATGGGACACAACGTTTGTCAGCGAAACATGTTTCGCTAACGTTGTGTTAGTGGAGTGACGAGCTTGCGAGAAGCAACATCATACCGAAAAACACAATGTCGAGGTTTGGGAACCTCGATCACTCTTTACTTTTTCAACCTATACAATCTGTGTGGACACTGGCATCAATAGTATCGTTAAGGAGGTGATCCAGCCCCAGGTTCCCCTAGGGCTACCTTGTTACGACTTCACCCCAGTCATGAACCACACCGTGGTAAACGCCCTCCCGAAGGTTAAGCTATCTACTTCTGGTGCAGCCCACTCCCATGGTGTGACGGGCGGTGTGTACAAGGCCCGGGAACGTATTCACCGTGGCATTCTGATCCACGATTACTAGCGATTCCGACTTCATGGAGTCGAGTTGCAGACTCCAATCCGGACTACGACATACTTTCTGGGATTCGCTTCACATCGCTGCCTCGCTGCCCTCTGTATATGCCATTGTAGCACGTGTGTAGCCCTACTCGTAAGGGCCATGATGACTTGACGTCGTCCCCACCTTCCTCCGGTTTATCACCGGCAGTCTCCCTGGAGTTCCCACTCGAGTGCTGGCAAACAAGGATAAGGGTTGCGCTCGTTGCGGGACTTAACCCAACATTTCACAACACGAGCTGACGACAGCCATGCAGCACCTGTCTCACAGTTCCCGAAGGCACACCAGAATCTCTTCCGGCTTCTGTGGATGTCAAGAGTAGGTAAGGTTCTTCGCGTTGCATCGAATTAAACCACATGCTCCACCGCTTGTGCGGGCCCCCGTCAATTCATTTGAGTTTTAATCTTGCGACCGTACTCCCCAGGCGGTCTACTTAACGCGTTAGCTCCGAAAGCCACAGTTCTAGACTACAGCCTCCAAGTAGACATCGTTTACGGCGTGGACTACCAGGGTATCTAATCCTGTTTGCTCCCCACGCTTTCGCATCTGAGCGTCAGTCTTTGTCCAGGGGGCCGCCTTCGCCACCGGTATTCCTTCAGATCTCTACGCATTTCACCGCTACACCTGAAATTCTACCCCCCTCTACAAGACTCTAGCCTGCCAGTTCAAAATGACTTTCCCAGGTTAAGCCCGGGGCTTTCACATCTTGCTTAACAGACCGCCTGCATGCGCTTTACGCCCAGTAATTCCGATTAACGCTCGCACCCTCCGTATTACCGCGGCTGCTGGCACGGAGTTAGCCGGTGCTTCTTCTGCCGCTAACGTCAAACACTGCACGTATTAAGTACAATGCCTTCCTCACGGCTGAAAGTGCTTTACAACCCGAAGGCCTTCTTCACACACGCGGCATGGCTGCATCAGGCTTGCGCCCATTGTGCAATATTCCCCACTGCTGCCTCCCGTAGGAGTCTGGACCGTGTCTCAGTTCCAGTGTGGCTGATCATCCTCTCAAACCAGCTAGGGATCGTCGCCTTGGTGAGCCTTTACCCCACCAACTAGCTAATCCCAACTGGGCCCATCCGGTAGCGAGAGGCCATAAGGTCCCCCTCTTTGGTCCAAAGACATCATGCGGTATTAGCCACCGTTTCCAGTGGTTATCCCCCTCTACCAGGCAGGTTCCCAGCCATTACTCACCCGTCCGCCGCTCGCCGCCCAATAAATCATCCGAAGAATCTTTATTGTCGCTGCCGCTCGACTTGCATGTGTTAGGCCTGCCGCCAGCGTTCAATCTGAGCCATGATCAAACTCTTCAATTAAAGTTTTTGGCTCGATGAAATACTGTTGTTGTTTTGTCTCCGCTTTTTAAAAAAGCAGAAGCAAAACGAATTGACTGTGCCGATATAACCGAAGTTATTTCGTTTGGTCACTCAGTAAACATCGATAAATCTTTTGTCTATCAATCACGAGTGCCCACACAGATTGCATAGGTCAAATTGTTAAAGAACGTTGACTTGAAGAAGCGTCGCTTCTCACCGTCAGGGCTGCGAATTTTACGCTGCCGGGCGATGAAGTCAAGAAGAAATTTTGAGATTTTTCAGCGTTGCTTTCGCAACCCTCAAAACACCTTATTGACTTGCCTCTCGGGGTGAATTCCCCTCCGAAGCGGGCGGCCATTTTACTGATTCGAAACAGCGCGTCAAGCGTTTATTTCAACTCAATTTTTGAGGCCTTCGCCGTACCGATTTGAGTGGGCGTTTCCGCTGTGGGAGCCGCTCTCCGTGTCGGTGAGGCGGCATTATAGGGAGGTCTGAAATTCTGGCAAGGACTTTTTTGAGGTTTTTTATGAAAATCGCTTCACTTGGCTATATTTCACTCGAAAGCCTTATTTCCACACATTTTACTCACACAAAACACACAAGAGTCTGTGCATAAGTGTGTTATGCACCATGTAATAGCCTCGTCAGGCTCCCCGCTCCCCACACATATTTGACGTTTGCAATATTGCTTATTCACTAACTGAGCCAATCAATGAATTCAGATCCGTTAGAGAATTCAGTTCAGTCATTAGATAAGTAGAAGTAGAAGTAGAAGTAGAAGTAGAAGTAGAAGTAGAAGTAGAAGTAGAAGTAGAAGTGAAAAGACTGTTTAACTGAAGCCTTGACGTCAAGAGTTATAGAGAAAGAAACGGGCGTAGGCTGTTTTATGAATGAGTAGATAAATAAAAAGCCAAGCTAAAGCCTGGCTTCTTATTTGAACGAACCGAGAGATTACTCAGCTGCTTCTTCTGCAGCTGTCTCTGGGCGATCTACCAACTCGATGTAAGCCATAGGGGCTTTATCGCCGGCACGTACACCGCATTTCAGAATGCGAGTGTAACCGCCTGCACGAGAGGCAAAACGTGGACCCAGTTCGTTGAACAACTTCGCTACAACTTCGTCGTTACGAGTACGAGCGAATGCAAGACGACGGTTAGCAACACTGTCGTTCTTTGCTAGGGTAATCAATGGCTCAATTACGCGACGCAGCTCTTTTGCCTTAGGCAGAGTAGTTTTGATAACTTCGTGAGTTACCAGCGAGCTAGCCATGTTGCTGAACATCGCTTTGCGATGGCTGCTGTTGCGATTGAGTTGACGACCACTCTTACGATGGCGCATGACCTAATCCTTCTAACTAAGTAATCAGAATCTGATTAATCTTCAGCGATTGATGCTGGCGGCCAGTTTTCCAGGCGCATACCCAGAGACAGACCACGTGAAGCCAGCACGTCTTTAATTTCAGTCAAAGACTTCTTACCAAGGTTTGGCGTCTTAAGAAGCTCAACCTCAGTACGCTGTACCAGATCACCGATGTAGTGGATCGCTTCTGCTTTCAAACAGTTAGCAGAGCGAACAGTTAGTTCAAGATCGTCTACAGGACGCAGTAGGATCGGATCGAACTCTGGCTTCTCTTCTTTCTCTTCAGGAACTCGTACATCACGCAGATCTACGAACGCGTCCAGTTGCTCAGCAAGAATAGTTGCTGCACGACGGATAGCTTCCTCAGGATCAAGAGTACCGTTAGTCTCCATATCGATAACCAGCTTGTCGAGGTCGGTACGCTGTTCAACACGTGCTGCTTCAACATTATAAGCAATACGGTCTACTGGGCTGAACGTTGCATCTACAAGCAGACGGCCGATTGGACGCTCGTCTTCTTCAGTGTGAATACGCGCTGACGCTGGTACGTAGCCGCGACCACGTTCTACCTTGATTCGCATGCTGACCTCAGCATTTGAATCTGTCAGGTGGCAGATTACGTGTTCTGGGTTCGCAATCTCAACACCACCGTCGTGGGTGATGTCGCCTGCAACAACAGGGCCTGCACCAGACTTATTCAGGGTTAGGATAACTTCATCTTTACCCTCTACCTTAACGGCAAGGCCTTTAAGGTTAAGCAGGATTTCCAGGATATCTTCCTGTACGCCCTCTTTGGTGCTGTACTCGTGCAACACGCCGTCAATTTCTACTTCTGTCACCGCACAACCAGGCATAGACGACAGTAGGATGCGACGTAGAGCATTACCTAGGGTGTGACCAAAGCCACGCTCTAGCGGCTCAAGAGTTACTTTTGCGTGCGTCGAGCTAACTTGTTCGATGTCAACCAGACGCGGCTTAAGAAATTCTGTTACAGAACCCTGCATTGTGTCCTCTCTTTAGTTTAGCCTTACTTAGAGTAAAGCTCGACGATCAGGTGTTCGTTGATGTCAGCAGACAAATCTGAACGCTCTGGCAGGCGCTTGAAAGTGCCTTCCATTTTGTTGCTGTCTACTTCGATCCAAGTTGGCAGCTCGCGCTGAGCAGCAATTTCAAGAGCTGCTTTGATGCGTGCCTGGTTCTTAGCTTTCTCGCGAATGCTAACAACGTCGTTGGCCGTTACCTTGAAAGAAGGAACGTTAACCACTTTACCGTTTACCAGGATCGCTTTGTGGCTTACCAGCTGACGTGATTCTGCGCGAGTTGCGCCGAAGCCCATGCGGTAAACTACGTTATCTAGACGACCTTCCAGAAGTTGCAGCAGGTTTTCACCTGTGTTGCCTTTGATGCGAGCAGCTTCTTTATAGTAGTTACGGAATTGTTTTTCCAGTACGCCGTAGATACGACGAACTTTTTGCTTCTCACGAAGCTGAACGCCGTAGTCAGACAGACGGCCGCGACGTGCGCCGTGTACGCCTGGGGCGTTATCAATTTTACACTTGGTATCAATCGCGCGTACGCCTGACTTCAGGAACAAGTCAGTACCTTCGCGACGGCTAAGCTTCAGCTTAGGACCCAAATATCTTGCCATGATCTTTCTCCAGAATTCTAAGAAACAGCGTTATACGCGACGTTTCTTAGGTGGACGACAACCGTTATGTGGGATTGGAGTCGCATCAACAATGTTAGTGATACGGAAACCAGCCGCGTTCAGTGCGCGAATAGTAGATTCACGACCTGGACCAGGGCCCTTAACCATAACTTCCAGGTTCTTCAGGCCATATTCTTTAGCCATCTCACCACAACGCTCAGCAGCAACCTGTGCAGCGAACGGAGTTGATTTACGAGAACCACGGAAACCAGAACCACCTGCAGTAGCCCATGCTAGAGCATTACCTTGACGGTCAGTAATGGTTACGATTGTGTTGTTGAAAGACGCATGGATGTGCGCTACGCCGTCAGCAACTTGCTTGCGTACGCGTTTACGTGCGCGATTTGGTTGTTTAGCCATAGTACTTTACCTACCCCGATTATTTCTTGATCGGCTTGCGCGGACCCTTACGGGTACGAGCATTGGTCTTCGTACGCTGGCCACGTAGTGGCAAGCTGCGACGATGACGCAAACCGCGGTAACAACCAAGGTCCATCAGACGCTTGATGTTCATGGAAACTTCACGACGTAGATCACCTTCTACAGTGTACTTGGCAACGCCATCACGCAGTAGATCGATCTGCTCTTCAGTTAGTTCACTGATCTTAGTGCTTTCAGCAATACCAGTCTCAGCTAGGATAGCTTTTGAACGGGTTTTACCGATACCGTAGATCGCAGTCAGTGCGATTACAGCATGCTTCTGATCAGGAATGTTAATGCCTGCAATACGGGCCACTATTCACTCCTAGTACTTTATCAAGAAGAACCGCTGCAGAGCCCGTTTAGGATACGCAGCGGCTATACCACTTCTTTTGCACACACAAAAGGTGGGCTGGCTAATGTAGCCAGCCTGCCTAAATTTTGCAAGAAAAATATTCTGCTATTAGCCTTGGCGCTGCTTGTGCTTTGGCTCACTGCAAATCACGCGAACTACACCGTTACGCTTGATAACTTTACAGTTACGGCAGATTTTCTTAACGGAAGCACGAACTTTCATTGCTAAACTCCGTAAATGTCAATCTGTTATCGGCCGTAGCCTTTCAGATTGGCTTTCTTCAACACGGACTCATATTGTTGAGACATCAGATGTGTCTGAACTTGAGCCATAAAGTCCATGATTACCACGACTACGATAAGTAGGGAAGTACCGCCAAAGTAGAAGCGTACGTTCCAAGCAATCATCATGAACTCGGGGATCAGACAGATAAAGGTGATATACAACGCCCCCGCTAGGGTTAATCGAGTCATTACTTTATCTATGTACTTCGCAGTCTGCTCGCCCGGGCGAATACCAGGTACGAATGCACCAGACTTCTTCAGATTGTCTGCTGTCTCACGCGGGTTGAAAACCAACGCCGTGTAGAAGAAACAGAAGAAGATAATCGCAGCAGCATAAAGAATTACATACAGTGGTTGACCAGGGCTCAGTGCCAATGACACATCCGCCAACCAGCCCAACTGTTCACTCTGGCCAAACCATTGAGCCAGTGTGCCTGGGAACAGGATAATACTTGATGCAAAAATTGCTGGAATTACGCCTGCCATGTTTAATTTCAATGGCAGGTGTGTGCTTTGCGCAGCAAAGACACGACGGCCTTGCTGACGTTTCGCGTAGTTAACAACGATTCGACGTTGACCACGCTCTACAAACACAACGAACGCAATTACTGCAAATGCAATTACCGCAATCAACAGAAGAAGAAGCACGTGCAATTCACCTTGACGCGCTTGCTCGGCTGTTTGTCCGATAGCGGATGGCAATCCTGCAACGATACCAGCAAATATTATGATGGAAATACCGTTGCCGATACCACGCTCAGTGATCTGTTCACCTAACCACATCAGGAACATGGTGCCAGTGACCAAGCTCACAACAGCGGTAAAGTAGAATCCAAGGCCTGGGTTTACAACCAGACCCGGAATCATACTTGGCAAGCCTGTAGCGATACCAATCGCTTGGAAGGTTGCCAATACCAGCGTACCGTAGCGGGTGTACTGACTGATCTTACGACGGCCAGACTCCCCTTCTTTCTTCAACTCAGCTAAGGCTGGATGAACTACCGTAAGCAATTGGACAATGATCGATGCCGAAATATACGGCATGATGCCCAGCGCTAGGATAGAAGCACGCTCAAGAGCACCACCAGAGAACATGTTAAACAGTTCAATGATGGTCCCTTGTTGCTGTTCGAACAGATCGGCAAGTACAGCAGCGTCAATACCAGGAATTGGCACAAAAGAACCGGCGCGGAATACGAGCAACGCACCTACCACAAAGAGTAGACGGCTTTTCAGCTCCGCTAGTCCACCTTTTGCACTACTAAAATTTTGTCCTGGTTGTTTTGCCATCTGTACCTCGTCCTCGAGCTAATTATTCCTCGATTTTACCGCCAGCAGCTTCGATTGCAGCTTGAGCGCCTTTAGTAACGCGAAGACCTTTAACAGTCACTGAGCGTGCAATCTCACCAGACAGTACGATTTTCGCCGTACGGATGTCTTTAGTGATTACGTTTGCAGCTTTCAGTGTCTCAAGGCTTACTACGTCACCTTCAACTTTAGCCAGTTCGCTCAGGCGAACTTCAGCCGCAGTCAGGCTCTTGCGAGAAGTAAAACCAAATTTTGGCAGACGCTGTTTCAAAGGCATTTGACCACCTTCGAAACCTGGACGTACAGAACCACCTGAACGTGATTTCTGACCTTTGTGACCGCGGCCACCAGTTTTGCCCAGGCCTGAACCGATACCACGGCCAACGCGCTTCTTAGAAGGCTTTGAACCCGCAGCCGGAGATAGAGTATTCAGACGCATTGTGATTACTCCTCCACTTTAACCATGTAGTAAACTTGATTGATCATGCCACGTACGCAAGCAGTATCTTCAAGTTCAACAGTGTGGTTGATGCGACGTAGGCCCAAGCCACGCAGGGTAGCTTTATGCTTCGGCAAACGACCGATAGAGCTACGAGTCTGAGTTACTTTGATAGTTTTAGCCATGTCGAATTACCCCAGAATTTCGTTAACTGGCAGACCGCGCTTAGCAGCTACCATTTCTGGAGACTTCATACCACCCAAACCATCGATCGTTGCGCGAACAATGTTGATTGGGTTAGTAGAACCGTATGCTTTTGCCAGAACGTTGCGAACACCCGCAACTTCTAGAACCGCACGCATCGCACCACCTGCGATGATACCCGTACCTTCTGAAGCAGGCTGCATGTACACTTTAGAACCAGTGTGGCGGCCTTTAACAGCGTGGTGAAGAGTACCTTCGTTCAGCGCAACAGTAACCATGTTACGTCGCGCTTTTTCCATTGATTTTTGGATAGCAGCAGGTACTTCACGGGCTTTGCCGTAACCGAAACCTACGCGACCATTGCCATCACCGACTACAGTCAGAGCGGTGAAGCTGAAGATGCGACCACCTTTAACCGTTTTAGAAACACGGTTGACAGCAATCAGCTTCTCATGCAAATCACTTTGTTGTTTATCGTTAGCCATCTTTCCGCCTACCTTAGAATTTCAGACCAGCTTCACGGGCAGCATCTGCCAGTGCAGCCACGCGGCCGTGGTATTGGAAACCGGAACGGTCAAAAGCAACAGATTCGATGCCTTTTTCCTTCGCACGCTCAGCGATAGCTTTACCTACTGCTGCTGCGGCTTCTTTGTTACCGGTGCTCTTCACTTGCTCACGGATCGCTTTTTCTACGGTAGAAGCAGCTGCGATTACCTCGGAGCCATTTGCCGCGATAACCTGTGCGTACACGTGACGTGGAGTACGGTGTACCACTAGGCGAGTCGCACCCAGTTCAGCAATCTTGCGACGCGCTCGGGTCGCACGACGGATACGAGCAATTTTCTTATCCATAGTGTTACCTTACTTCTTCTTAGCTTCTTTAGTACGCACAACTTCGTCAGAGTAACGAACACCTTTGCCTTTGTAAGGCTCAGGTTGACGGTATGCGCGGATGTCAGCAGCTACTTGACCAACTACTTGTTTATCAACACCAGTGATAACAATTTCAGTTTGGCTTGGGCATTCTGCTTTGATGCCTGCAGGCAGTTCGTGTTCAACAGGGTGAGAGAAACCCAGAGTCAGAGCGACTGAGTTACCCTTCATTGCTGCACGATAACCAACACCTTTCAGGATCAGTTTCTTGGTATAGCCTTCAGTAACACCAACAACCATGTTGTTCACCAGTGCACGTGCAGTACCTGCTTGAGCGTTAGCTTTAGCAATACCTTCGCGTGGTGCGAACTTCACAGCGTTGTCTTCTTGGCTTAGTTCCACTGCATCGTTGATAACGCGGGTCAGTTCACCCTTGCTACCTTTAACAGTGATTTCCTGACCGTTCAGTTTCACCTCTACGCCGGCAGGAATTACTACGGGTGCTTTTGCAACACGAGACATTTCCTACTCCTTACGCTACGTAGCAGATGATTTCGCCGCCCAGACCCGCTTTGCGAGCTGCACGGTCGGTCATCAAACCTTTAGAAGTTGATACTACAGCAATACCCAGACCACCCATTACAGAAGGCAGCTCATCTTTTTTCTTATAGATGCGCAGACCTGGACGGCTTACACGTTGGATTTGCTCGATAACTGGTTTAGCTTCGAAGTACTTCAGAGTAACTTCCAGCTCAGGCTTTACTTCGCCAGAAATAGCGTAGTCAGCCACATAACCTTCAGCTTTCAGCAGCTCAGCAATTGCCACTTTCAGCTTTGACGAAGGCATCTTAACAGCAACTTTGGTTGCTGCCTGACCGTTGCGGATGCGGGTCAGCATATCCGAAATCGGATCTTGCATGCTCATAAGTCTTTACTCCCGTGATTCAATTACCAACTCGCCTTACGCAGACCCGGAATCTCGCCTTTCATGCAAGCTTCACGAACCTTGATTCGGCTCAGGCCGAATTTGCGCAGGTAGCCATGTGGACGACCAGTCTGGTTACAGCGGTTACGCTGACGAGACTTAGCAGAATCACGCGGTAGAGTTTGAAGCTTCAGGACAGCATCCCAACGCTCTTCTTCAGACACGTTAACGTTTTTGATGATAGCTTTTAGTGCAGCACGCTTCTCAGCGAACTTTGCTACCAGCTTCGCGCGTTTTACTTCGCGCGCTTTCATTGATTGCTTAGCCATTACAGTAACCCTTCACCTTACTTACGGAATGGGAAGTTAAAGGCAGCCAGCAGAGCTTGACCTTCCTCATCAGTCGCCGCTGTAGTCGTGATAGTAATATCAAGACCACGGATACGATCTACTTTGTCGTAGTCGATCTCTGGGAAGATGATTTGCTCACGAACGCCCATGCTATAGTTACCGCGACCGTCGAATGATTTCGAACTAACGCCACGGAAGTCACGCACACGTGGAAGAGCGATTGAAATCAGACGCTCTAGGAATTCCCACATACGCTCGCCACGCAGGGTTACTTTACAGCCAATTGGGTAGCCCTCACGGATCTTGAAGCCAGCAACAGACTTGCGTGCTTTAGTGATTAGCGGCTTCTGACCTGTGATTGATGCTAGGTCAGATGCTGCGTTCTCAAGCAGTTTCTTGTCGTTGATTGCTTCGCCCACACCCATGTTCAGGGTGATCTTTTCGATCCTTGGGACTTGCATGATACTCTTGTATTCGAACTTTTCAGCCAGTTCTTTTACAACAGTCTCTTTGTAGTAATCATGCAGTTTCGCCATAGTGTACTACTCCAGAATTACTTAAATAATTTCGCCATTCGATTTGAAGAAACGAACTTTTTTGCCGTCTTCGAATCGGAAGCCTACACGGTCTGCCTTACCAGTTGCCGCGTTGTAGATAGCAACGTTAGAAACGTCCACTGCAGCTTCTTTTTCTACGATGCCGCCTTGGATGCCCAGAGCCGGAACAGGCTTCTGGTGTTTCTTAACCAGGTTGATACCTTCAACGATAACTTTACCGGTGGTCAGAACCTTACTTACTTTACCTTTCTTGCCTTTGTCTTTACCGACAAGAACGATAACTTCGTCATTACGACGGATTTTAGCTGCCATTTTAACCGCTCCTTACAGAACTTCTGGCGCCAGAGACACAATCTTCATGAACTTATCGCCACGAAGTTCGCGTGTCACAGGACCAAAGATACGGGTACCGACTGGTTGCTCAGTAGTGTTATTCAACAGTACACAAGCATTACGGTCGAAGCGAATGACAGAGCCGTCTGGACGACGAACGCCTTTACGGGTGCGAACTACAACCGCCTTCAGGACATCACCTTTTTTAACTTTACCGCGTGGAATTGCATCTTTAACGGTAACTTTGATGACGTCGCCGATATGGGCGTAGCGACGGTGTGAACCACCCAGCACCTTAATACACATTACGCTGCGAGCGCCGGAGTTATCGGCTGCATCCAGCATACTTTGCATTTGGATCATTGTTAGTGCTCCGCTGTTATTACATCTAGACCCATCTCGGGTCGGGCTGCCTCATTACAAGGGCGGCGAATAATAACACTATTTTTTGAAGATGGGTAGATAAAAAATAAACGGCTCCGTAAAGGGAGCCGCTTTGTTTTTTATCGCTGGAAAGCTTACCTTACAGGCGCGCTTTCTCAACTACGCGTACCAGAGTCCAAGACTTAGTCTTAGACAGTGGACGGCACTCACGGATCTCAACGGTATCGCCTTGTGCGCTCTCGTTGTTTTCGTCATGAACGTGCAGTTTTGTCGTACGCTTGATGAATTTACCGTAGATTGGGTGTTTCACCTGGCGTTCGATAGCAACAACGATAGATTTATCCATCTTGTCGCTAATTACACGACCTTGTTGAGTACGGATTTTGTCGCTCATTATGCGTTGCCCTTCTGGTTCAGAACGGTTTTAACACGTGCGATATCGCGACGAACGTTCTTCAGAGTGTGAGTTTGCTGAAGTTGACCAGTAGCCGCTTGCATGCGCAGGTTGAATTGCTCACGCAGCAGACCCAACAGTTCTTCATTCAGCTGCTCTACGCTCTTTTCGCGAAGTTCTTGTGCTTTCATCACATCACCGCCTTAGTTACGAAAGTGGTTTTGATAGGTAGTTTACGAGAAGCCAGCTCGAATGCTTCGCGAGCAAGGCTTTCAGAAACACCATCCATCTCGTACAGGACTTTACCTGGTTGGATTTGTGCAACCCAGTAGCTCACAGAACCCTTACCTTTACCCTGACGAACTTCCAGAGGCTTGGTAGTGATTGGCTTGTCTGGGAACACACGGATCCAGATTTGACCCTGACGCTTGATGTGACGAGTCATAGCACGACGTGCAGCTTCGATCTGACGCGCAGTGATACGACCACGACCAACAGCTTTCAGGCCGAAGGTACCGAAGCTTACGTCAGTACCTGCAGCAAGACCGCGGTTACGACCCTTATGAGTCTTGCGGAACTTAGTACGTTTTGGTTGAAGCATCGATAGACTCCTTACTTACGGCCTTTACGCTGCTTCTTAGGCTTATCAGCCTGTGGCTCTGCTACTGGCATACCGCCCAGAACTTCGCCTTTGAAGATCCAAACTTTAATACCAATTACACCGTAAGTGGTGTGAGCCGAAGAAGTTGCGTAATCAATGTCAGCACGAAGAGTGTGCAGTGGCACACGACCTTCACGGTACCACTCGGTACGAGCGATTTCAGCACCGCCAAGACGGCCGCTTACTTCCACTTTAATACCCTTGGCACCCAGACGCATTGCGTTTTGTACCGCACGCTTCATAGCGCGGCGGAACATAACACGACGCTCTAGCTGAGACGCGATGCTGTCACCAACCAGTTGTGCGTCAAGCTCAGGCTTGCGTACTTCTGCGATGTTGATTTGAGCAGGAACACCTGCCAGTTGTGCAACGCGAGCGCGCAGTTTTTCTACGTCTTCGCCTTTCTTACCGATAACAACGCCTGGACGAGCAGTGTGAATAGTCACACGGATGCTCTTAGCAGGACGCTCGATAACGATACGAGAAACAGACGCTTTAGACAGTTCTTTAGTCAGGAACTGACGTACCTTGAAGTCGCCGTCTAGGTTGTCAGCGAAATCTTGGCTGTTAGCAAACCAGGTGGAATTCCAAGGCTTACAGATGCCAAGACGAATACCATTAGGATGTACTTTTTGACCCATTGCTTTCTCTCCTCGTCTCTTAGCGGTCTGCTACAACAACAGTGATGTGGCTAGAACGCTTCAAGATGCGATCGGCACGGCCTTTTGCACGAGGCATGATGCGCTTCATGACTGGGCCTTCGTCAACGAAGATTTTTGCTACAGACAAATCATCGATGTCTGCGCCTTCGTTATGCTCAGCGTTTGCAATTGCAGACTCCAGCACCTTCTTGATCAGATCAGCGGCTTTTTTGTCGCTAAAAGTCAGAAGTTCAATTGCTTGTGCAACGTTTTTACCGCGCACTTGGTCTGCTACCAAACGTGCTTTCTGAGGCGAAATACGAGCAAAGCGATGTTTAGCAATAGCTTCCATATCTTAACTCCTTAACGCTTCTTAGCTTTCTTATCAGCAGCGTGGCCGCGATAAGTACGTGTTGGTGCAAATTCGCCCAGCTTGTGACCGATCATCTCATCAGTGATGAAAACAGGTACGTGCTGACGACCATTATGGACAGCGATGGTCAAACCGATCATCTGAGGGATGATCATTGAACGACGGGACCAAGTCTTAACAGGCTTCTTGTCACCGCTTTCCACCGCTTTCTCTACCTTCTTCAGCAAGTGCAGGTCAATAAAAGGACCTTTCTTGAGAGAACGTGGCATGGCTTATCCTCTGATATAAATTACTTGTTACGACGACGTACGATGTACTTGTCGGTACGTTTGTTCTTACGGGTCTTGAAGCCTTTAGTAGGCATACCCCAAGGAGATACTGGGTGACGGCCGCCCGAAGTACGACCTTCACCACCACCGTGTGGGTGGTCTACTGGGTTCATTGCAACACCACGTACTGTTGGACGAACGCCCTTCCAGCGAGTAGCACCTGCTTTACCCAGTTCACGCAGCATGTGTTCTGCGTTACCAACTTCACCGATGGTCGCACGACCTTCAGAAAGAACTTTACGCATCTCACCAGAACGCAGACGAATAGTTACGTATGCGCCATCGCGAGCTACGATTTGTGCGTATGCACCAGCTGAACGAGCCAGCTGAGCACCTTTACCAGGCTTCAGTTCAACGTTGTGAACTGTAGAACCTACTGGGATGTTGCGCATTGGCAGGCTATTACCTACTTTGATCGCAGCATCTGAACCAGATTGGATCTGGTCGCCAGCTTTCAGGCCTTTAGGTGCAATGATGTAACGACGCTCACCGTCTGCGTACAGAACCAGTGCGATGTTCGCGCTACGGTTTGGATCGTATTCCAGACGCTCAACTTTCGCTGGGATGCCGTCTTTAGTACGTTTGAAGTCAATTACACGGTAGTGTTGCTTATGCCCACCACCGATGTGACGTACAGTGATACGACCGTTGTTGTTACGACCACCAGACTTAGAGTTTTTCTCCAGCAGTGGTGCGTAAGGCTTACCTTTGTACAGGTCAGCGTTTACAATCTTAACAACGTGACGACGACCCGGTGAAGTAGGCTTACATTTAACAATTGCCATTTTCTGTTACTCCTCCGTCTTACTCAGCGCCGCCAGCGAAGTCGATGTCTTGACCTTCTTTCAAGATAACGTACGCTTTTTTCACGTCTGAACGACGGCCTTGGCGCATACCTTGACGTTTGGTCTTACCCTTAGTGATAAGAGTGTTTACAGACTTCACTTCAACTTCGAACAGTTTCTCAACTGCTGCTTTGATCTCTCTCTTAGTCGCAGTCATCGCTACTTTGAAAACGATAGTGTTACCGTTCTCAGCAGCCATGGTTGCTTTTTCAGAGATGTGCGGAGCACGCAGAACTTTCAGGATACGCTCTTCAGTGATCATCCCAGCATCTCCTCAACTTGCTTAACTGCAGCTGCAGTCATAACTACTTTGTCGAAAGCGATCAGGCTAACTGGGTCAATGCCTGCTGCATCGCGAACATCAACCTTGTACAGGTTGCGCGCTGCCAAGAACAGGTTCTCATCAACTTCTGCAGTTACGATCAGAGCTTCAGACAGCTCAAGCTCTTTTAGCTTAGCGATCAGCTCTTTAGTTTTTGGTGCTTCTACTGAGAAGTTATCAACAACGATCAGACGCTCTTGACGAACCAGCTCAGACAGGATGCTTTTAATAGCACCACGGTACATTTTCTTGTTAACTTTCTGGCTGTGGTCCTGAGGACGCGCAGCGAAAGTTACACCACCCGAGCGCCAGATTGGGCTACGGATTGTACCTGCACGAGCGCGACCAGTACCCTTCTGACGCCATGGCTTAGCACCGCCACCTGATACGTCTGAACGAGTCTTTTGCGCACGAGTACCTTGACGGGCACCAGCTGCGTATGCAACTACTACTTGGTGAACCAGAGCTTCGTTGAACTCACGCCCGAAGGTAGTTTCGGAAACAGTCAGCGCGTCAGCGCCTTTCACTACCAATTCCATTACTATCTCCTCGACGTTACGCTTTAACGGCTGGTTTAACGATCACGTTGCTGCCAGTCGCACCTGGTACTGCACCTTTGATAAGAAGCAGTTTGCGCTCAGCGTCAACACGTACGATCTCAAGGTTTTGAGTAGTTACCTGCTCAGCACCCATGTGACCTGCCATTTTCTTGCCTTTGAATACGCGACCTGGAGTCTGACATTGACCGATAGAACCAGGAGCACGGTGAGACAAGGAGTTACCGTGGGTCATATCTTGAGTACGGAAGTTCCAACGCTTAACAGCGCCTTGGAAGCCCTTACCTTTAGATGTGCCAGTAACGTCTACTTTTTTGATTTCAGCAAACAGATCAACGTTCAGCTCAGCGCCTACTTCGAAATCTTCGCCGTTTTCCAGACGGAATTCCCACAGACCACGGCCAGCTTCAACACCTGCTTTCGCAAAGTGACCAGCTTCTGGCTTAGTTACGCGGCTTGCTTTCTTAGCGCCTGAAGTTACTTGGATAGCAGAGTAACCATCTACTTCAGGAGTACGTACCTGAGTAACACGGTTAGTTTCTACTTCTACAACGGTTACAGGGATAGAAACGCCTTCTTCAGTGAAGATGCGAGTCATGCCCACTTTACGACCGACTAGACCAATCATTATTAGCTCCCCTCTTAACCCAGGCTGATTTGAACATCAACGCCCGCAGCAAGGTCAAGACGCATCAGAGCGTCAACAGTTTTATCTGTTGGCTCAACGATGTCGATCAGACGCTTGTGAGTACGGATTTCGTACTGGTCACGCGCATCTTTGTTTACGTGCGGAGAGATAAGAACGGTAAAGCGCTCTTTGCGAGTTGGCAGAGGGATTGGACCCTTCACCTGCGCACCAGTGCGCTTAGCGGTTTCAACGATTTCCGCAGTAGACTGGTCGATCAAACGGTGATCGAAAGCCTTCAGGCGGATACGGATACGTTGGTTCTGCATTAGACAGAGCTCCAAATTAAAAAATTACACAAACAATATCGCCACTCGACCTCAAAAATACGAGGGAATGCCGATTGATTTATGTGAAACCGTAGTATCAATATCTGATACATTGTCAGCCATTTTATATGACTGCGAACATAAGCGGAGTATACATTACCGACCATATCAGGCTTTCACCTACTACGAAGGGTCTTCCTCCTGTGCTCATTGGTTCACAACTGCACAGTAGAGAGCAAATGTCTCAGGCAGTGCGGGCATTATACAGATCACAATTTTCTTTGCAAGCGGCGTTTAAAAAATAATCAGGGGATAAGCACGCGAGTAAAATAGCGGTCTCTGGCTGTGTCACTTTAACGAAAAAGGAGCCTCTTTTGGGCTCCCTTTTCTCATATTCAAAATCTTTGCTTAAGAGTCTTCGCATTCAATCATTTGTGCCTGATTATAATTCTGAATACCCACTTTATCGATCAGACCTAATTGGGTTTCCAACCAATCTACATGCTCCTCTTCGTCTTCCAAAATATCCTGAAACAGGTCACGCGACACGTAGTCACGAACACTTTCAGCGTATTCGATAGCATCGCGCAGATCTGGGATAGCATCCATTTCCAGTGCCAAATCACACTCGAGCATTTCTTTGGTATCTTCTCCTATGCGCAATTTGCCCAGATCTTGCAGGTTCGGAATACCTTCGAGGAAGAGAATACGCTCAATCAGATCATCAGCATGTTTCATTTCGTCTATCGATTCGTCGTACTCTTTGTCAGCAATCACTTTCAATCCCCAGTCTTTGTACATTCGGGCATGAAGAAAATACTGATTAATAGCGACAAGCTCGTTGCCTAGGATTTTATTGAGGTGTTGGATAATTTTTGGATCAGACTTCATAACAAACTCTCCTCTTCGGCGTCTATTAACAGTAGAACCGAATGAAGAGTCGTCAATATCAGATATTAGAAAAGCAGTTTAACCCGCTTTCTTATAGAGAGGATTCAACGCCGCTTCCTGAAGGATTTCCTTTGCAGGACGAATGCACTTGCCGCACTGTGAGCCCAAGGGAGTTAGCTTTCTGATTTCGCGTATGTCATCGACCCCTTGCTCATAAGCAAGTTTCTTCAACGTCTTATCAGAAATCCCGTGGCACAAGCAAACGTACATCTTTATATCTTCCTCAATGATACTAATAACAATATAAACGAGAATTGTTAGTATTACCAATTCGTTTCTTCGATTGATTGACGAATAATGAGAGAAAAGGATGAAGAAAGAATTTGAAGGAATATCACTGTAGGGATGAAAGCACCTGTTCTCTTAGCGGTGCCTTACAAATACTAGCTTTCTAAAAATGAAAAAGGACGCCGAAGCGTCCTTTTTCTAGCATTGTGCTAATCGAAACTTAATAAAAATTAAGCAAGGATCTTAGCAACAACACCCGCACCTACGGTACGGCCACCTTCACGGATAGCGAAGCGCAGGCCTTCGTCCATCGCGATTGGTGCAATCAGCTCAACAACCATTTGGATGTTGTCGCCTGGCATTACCATCTCAACCCCTTCTGGCAGTTCGATAGTACCGGTCACGTCAGTCGTACGGAAGTAGAACTGTGGACGGTAGCCTTTGAAGAACGGAGTATGACGGCCGCCTTCGTCTTTAGACAGAACGTATACTTCTGACTCGAACTTAGTGTGAGGAGTGATAGAACCCGGCTTCGCCAGTACTTGACCACGCTCAACTTCGTCACGCTTAGTACCACGCAGCAGAACACCAACGTTCTCACCTGCACGGCCTTCGTCCAGAAGCTTACGGAACATTTCAACGCCAGTACAAGTAGTAGTAGTAGTGTCTTTGATACCAACGATAGCAACTTCGTCACCTACGCGAACGATACCTTGCTCAACACGACCCGTTACAACAGTACCACGGCCCTGGATTGAGAATACGTCTTCGATTGGCAGGATGAATGGCTTGTCGATCGCACGCTCTGGCTCTGGGATGTATGAATCCAGTGCTTCTGCCAGCTCAACGATTTTCGCTTCCCACTCAGCTTCGCCGTTCAGTGCACCCAGTGCAGAACCTTGAATGACTGGGCAGTCATCACCTGGGAATTCGTACTCAGACAGCAGTTCACGAACTTCCATCTCAACCAGCTCAAGCAGCTCTTCGTCGTCAACCATGTCACACTTGTTCATGAATACAAGGATGTATGGAATACCAACCTGGCGACCCAGCAGGATGTGCTCACGAGTTTGTGGCATTGGACCGTCAGTTGCCGCAACAACCAGGATACCACCGTCCATTTGCGCAGCACCGGTGATCATGTTTTTAACATAGTCAGCGTGTCCTGGGCAGTCTACGTGTGCGTAGTGGCGAGTTGGAGTATCGTACTCTACGTGTGAAGTAGAGATAGTGATACCACGCTCGCGCTCTTCTGGCGCGTTATCGATTGATGCGAAGTCACGCGCTGAACCGCCGTAAGTTTTAGACAGTACAGTACAGATTGCTGCAGTCAGAGTGGTTTTACCGTGGTCAACGTGGCCGATAGTACCAACGTTAACGTGCGGTTTCGTACGTTCAAATTTTTCTTTAGACACGATCGTGTTCCTTCCTAGTTGTGAGCCGCACTCACCGTCGTGAGTGCGATCAGAAGTTTTTATTAATGCGGGCCAATAATGCCAGCATTAAAACCACCTATCAATCAAGAACGCTCTGCGATGATTGAATCAGCGATGTTCTTAGGAATATCAGCATAGTCACTGAATTCCATAGAGTAAGATGCGCGGCCCTGAGTCGCTGAACGCAAGTCAGTTGCGTAACCAAACATCTCAGCCAGTGGCACCTGCGCGCGAATGATCTTCAAACCGGCAGGACCTTCATCCATACCGCCAATCAGACCACGACGACGGTTCAGGTCGCCCACTACGTCACCCATCCAGTCTTCTGGAGTGGTAACTTCCACTTTCATCATTGGCTCAAGAATGACAGGTTGCGCTTCAAGTGCACCTTTCTTGAATGCCATAGATGCAGCGATCTTAAACGCCATTTCGTTGGAGTCAACATCATGGTACGAACCATCAAAAAGCGTTGCTTTGATATCAAGTACTGGGTAGCCAGCGAGTACACCGCTACTCATCTGCTCTTCAACACCTTTAGCAACAGCGCCGATATATTCTTTCGGTACCACACCACCAACGATTTCATCGACGAAGACAAAACCTTCGCCTTTCTCAGCTGGCTCCAGTTTCAGCCAAACATGACCGTACTGACCACGACCACCAGACTGCTTGACGAATTTACCTTCGACTTCAGCCGATCCACGGATGGTTTCGCGGTATGCCACCTGTGGCTTACCTACATTACATTCTACGCTGAACTCACGACGCATACGGTCAACGATGATGTCCAGGTGAAGCTCACCCATACCTGAGATCAGGGTCTGGCCTGACTCGTCATCGGTTTCAACGCGGAATGATGGATCTTCTGCCGCCAGTTTGCCCAGCGCGATACCCATTTTTTCCTGGTCTGCTTTAGAGCGTGGCTCTACAGCGATCTGAATAACTGGTTCAGGGAATTCCATGCGCTCAAGAACCACTTTTGATTCTTGCGCACACAGGGTGTCACCTGTAGTGACGTCTTTCAGACCGATGGCCGCTGCAATGTCACCCGCGCGAATTTCTTTGATTTCTTCACGCTTGTTTGAGTGCATCTGAACAATACGGCCGAAACGCTCACGCTTTTGCTTCACTGAGTTGTACACAGTGTCGCCAGTGTTGACCACACCTGAGTAAACACGCAGGAAGGTCAAAGTGCCCACAAATGGGTCTGTAGCAATCTTAAATGCCAGAGCTGCAAACGGTTCGTTGTCGTCAGAGTGACGTTCGATCTCGTTGCCATCTTCGTCTTCACCTTTGATCGCTTTTACGTCAACAGGGGAAGGAAGGAACTCAATAACAGCATCAAGAACCGCCTGAACACCTTTGTTCTTAAATGCAGAACCACAAGTCGCCAGTACGATTTCATTATTCAGTGTACGTTCACGCAGAGCTTGCTTAATTTCAGCTTCGGTCAGTTCACCCTCTTCGAGGTACTTGTCCATCAGCTCTTCGTTTGCTTCAGCAGCGGCTTCTACCAGATTCTGGTGCCACTCATCAGCCAGCTCTTGCATGTCTGCCGGGATGTCTTCGTACGTGAAGCTCATACCCTGGTCAGCTTCGCTCCAGTTAATCGCCTTCATTTTGATAAGGTCAATAACACCGCGGAAGTCTTCTTCAGCGCCGATATTCAAATGAATTGGCACTGGGGCTGCGCCCAGTCGAGCTTTAATCTGCTCGACCACACGCAGGAAATCTGCGCCTGCTCGGTCCATCTTATTGACGAAAACCATACGAGGAACTTCATATTTGTCAGCTTGACGCCAAACGGTCTCTGACTGAGGTTCAACACCGGAAGAACCACAGAATACAACTACTGCACCATCCAATACGCGTAGGGAACGCTCTACCTCAATGGTAAAATCAACGTGTCCTGGGGTATCAATGATGTTGATGCGATGCTCAGGGAATTGCGCATCCATACCGCGCCAGAAAGTTGTAGTCGCAGCGGAGGTGATGGTGATACCACGCTCTTGCTCCTGCTCCATCCAGTCCATGGTTGCTGCACCATCGTGCACTTCACCAATTTTATGAGAAAGACCGGTGTAAAACAGGATACGCTCTGTTGTTGTAGTTTTACCTGCGTCTACGTGTGCGCAAATACCAATATTACGGTAGCGCTCAATAGGGGTCTTACGAGCCACAGTAGTATCCTCTTACTAAGGGTATCCTTAGAGTGTGGTTTAGGCGCGACCGAGGTCGCGCCTAAAAAGGTATTACCAGCGGTAATGAGCGAATGCTTTGTTCGCTTCTGCCATACGGTGAACGTCTTCACGTTTCTTAACAGCAGTACCTTTGTTCTCAGATGCATCCAGCATTTCGTTAGCCAGACGCTGAGCCATAGATTTTTCACCACGCTTACGCGCAGCTTCAACCAACCAACGCATCGCCAGAGCGTTACGACGTACAGGACGTACTTCTACTGGCACTTGGTAAGTTGAACCACCAACACGGCGAGATTTAACCTCTACCGCAGGGCGTACGTTTTCAAGAGCGGCTTCGAACACAGACAGGTGATCTTTACCAGAACGTTCTGCCATGATGTCCAGTGCACCATAAACGATTTTTTCAGCAGTCGACTTTTTACCGTCAACCATTACGATGTTTACAAATTTTGCCAGCAGCTCTGATCCGAACTTAGGATCCGGCAGGATTTTACGCTGACCAATTACGCGACGACGTGGCATGGAAATTCTCCGTTGTCTTCTTCAGGTTTTATCCAAAACTTTTCAGTTTTTTCAAAATTACAAATTAATTAGTGTTTGGCCTTACTTAACGGATTCCATTAAGACTTAGGACGCTTCACACCGTACTTAGAACGACCTTGTTTACGGTCGTTAACGCCTGCACAGTCAAGTGCACCACGAACGGTGTGGTAACGCACACCTGGAAGGTCTTTAACACGACCACCACGGATCAGAACAACTGAGTGCTCTTGCAGGTTGTGACCTTCACCACCGATGTATGAAGTCACTTCAAAACCGTTGGTCAGGCGAACACGACAAACTTTACGCAATGCCGAGTTAGGTTTTTTAGGAGTAGTGGTGTAAACACGAGTACATACACCACGTTTTTGCGGACACGCTTCCAGCGCAGGCACGTTGCTTTTTGCAACTTGCTTGATGCGTGGCTTGCGTACCAGCTGGTTAATAGTTGCCATTAAATAGCTCCTGATATTACTTACGTATAAGTGTGAAAAATCTATGCCCCACAAAAGTAGGGACGCGAAATTTTAGGCGTCGTCAAATTGGGTGTCAAGATTTATACAACGATCTTTGCGTTGTTCGTTTTATAACCGCTACATTCCCAAGCTTTTACGCTAGTAGATAGACAGCTAAATCACCATTTCATTTGCGTGACATGCCGGGCCGTCAGCTCGACAAACCCTTCCATATCAATAAGTTCAAATTGTGATACTATTTTCTGCTCGATGCCACGGGCGATAGCATCTTCCTGAAGCACATAAATTCTGCGTCCAGATGAAATAAGTTTTTCCACCCATTGCCCGCCAAGGATCCCGGCGACAACTGCATCTTCGAGTAAAAGGATCTCACTGTTTTTCTCAGAATATCGCAGACAATTCGCCAGAGCTGATGACGCGTAAGGGGAGGTATTCACAGTATGAAGCATTGTTATTCCTTAGAACTGGAGCACTTTGGTGCACCGGCCCAGTGAGGCTGCAATGTCTGTTGATGAGGATTTTTCTACTTCAATAACAAGCGGATGCTCACTCAGTCCACGATCAGCCAATGAGTCTGCACAAACATAGATTTCTTCCACGTCACACAGTGAAAGCATTTTGAAGGTAGAAATATAGTCGCGGCTCAGTACATCACTCGGCTTTTGATCTGCCAGCAGTTGCATCACACCATCACCGACAAAAAACAACACCAAGTCTTCACTGTAATTGGAAGTTGCCAGCACTGCATCCAGCCCTTCACGGCCAGAAGCACTTCCATGGGGTGCAGAAGAGAAAACAAAACCTAACTTTTTCATAACAGCACCTAGAACTGAATAACGCGGTCAGCGGTCAACAAGGCTTCTGAAAGTGCGCCAAGACCAGCTTGGGAAAAGCCGTCTGCCATATTAGAGGAGACCAGTGCATGCTGTTTGGCTTCTTCTTCACTGACCTGACCGCGACGCAGTGCCGCAGCAACACAGGTTTCCAGTTCAACGCCACTTTCTTTTGACAGCAATTGCCAGGCGGCGACCAAGTCAAACTCATCATTGGCCGGCACTGTTAACGAAGAAGCGTTAGACACGCCGTCCTGGTAAAAAAACACACGCGTTAACGTGTGTCCGTTTTCAGTCAGCGCTTTGGCAAAGCGATACGCGGTCAGTGATGACTGGCGTCCGTATACCGGACCATTCACGACCAGCACATAACTCAGGCTCATTTTTCGCCATCCTCACCTTTTCGCTGACGGATGTAGAGATACACCGTGTGCTTAGAGATATTAAGGCGGTCCGCTACGCGATTGATGGCGTCTTTAATATCAAAAATACCCTTGTCGAATAGCTCCATCACAATCTGCCGGTTCTTAGTATTATTCGATACTGACTTGTCCGCATTTATCTCTTCGATAGTGCGTTCAACCGTTTGGTCCACCAGCTCATCCACGTCGCTGGCGAAGTTCACGGAAGATACGGCCTGGCGCGCTTCTTCCGTTGGCATGAAAGCTTGCAGCACTTGAGAGAACGGCGCGTCTAGGTTGATATTGATACACAAAAGACCAATCACACGATTGTCCGCATTCCGAATAGCTACTGTGATCGATTTCATCAGGGTATTGCCTTTAGCACGCGTGAAGTAAGCACGTGAGAAGTTTCGTTCAGATCCTTCAATATCACGCAGCATACGCAGTGCCAGATCAGTAATAGGCGAACCCACCTGGCGGCCGGTGTTCTCACCATTGGCAATTTTGATAGCTGAGGTGTTCAAATCTTCCAGCGAGTGCAACACGATTTCACAGTGCTGACCAATCAGGGCTGCAAGACCATCTACCACGGCTTCATAAGATTTCAATATCACGCGATCAGTGTCAGTAAAAGGATTACTTTCGATAAAATCACTTTCGACGATCACGTCCGCACCAAAGCTGTCTGTCGATACCACAGGTTTATCTTCCTTTGTGATGGATTTCGTTTACCGCAGGCAAAGATAAACGAAAGCTACAAACTTTAAAATCTAGCGATAAGTCTAACAGACTTAGGTCAAGAAAATAAAAGAACCCCGACAAAAGCCGGGGTTCTCTTTGTAAGCAAAGGTGCAGCGTTAGGATTAACCTTTCGCTTCTTCGCCTTTACCTTTGATTTCCAACAGCTCAACTTCAAACACCAAGGTCGAGTTGGCAGGAATCGCCGGCGTGTCCTGAGAGCCGTATGCCAGCTCAGGCGGGATAACGAACTTGAATTTAGAGCCCACTGGCATCAACTGAACACCTTCCGTCCAGCCCGGAATAACGCGGTTCAGCGGGAAAGTCGCTGGCTGGTTGCGGTCGTAAGAGCTGTCGAACTGGGTACCATCAGTCAAGGTGCCTTTGTAGTGAACCACAACAGTGTCTTCAGCTGCTGGCTTGTCGCCTTCACCCATTGTTTCTACCAGGTACATCAGGCCGGAGTCTGTGGTGCTAACGCCTTCAGTCTTTGCAAACTGTGTACGGAAGTCTTCACCCGCTTTTACTGCTTCTGCTGCTTTTTCCTGTGCTTTGTCCTGAGCCAGTTGGGCAACACGCTGATCCAAGGCTTGCAACGCCAACTGCGCTTGTTCTTCAGTCAGCTTTGATTTGTCTGCAAATGCGTCCTGCACACCTTGCAGAACCAAATCGTTGCTCAATGACAAGCCCAGCTCTTCCTGTTGGTCCAGATTGGCTTTCAGGTACTGCGCCAGCGACGCACCAATCGCATATGCCGCTTTGTCATCTTCTGTTGCAAAAGCCACGGTCTCAACCGCTACCGGTGCTTCAACTTTTGCGGTTTCGTCTTTCGCTTCTTCCTGACAACCGACGGCCAGTGCAACAGTGGCTGCCAGCAGCGACATTTTAAAAACTGATTTCATTAGTGACTCCGTTGGTATAAAACCCACATTTCTTTTACTCGCTTACGCGATAACGATGCGAAAGCCCGAAACGATCAATATACTCGACGTTATAGGGGTCCAAGATAAGGAACACAAGGGCAATGCGACAATTCGTCCGCACAATTTGCTTATTTCTGACACTGTTAGCACTTTACGGCTGCTTTCACTCTACCCATGAAGCCCAGCGCTGGACGCTCGATCCGGACGGTGTCACCAGTTTCAGCCTTAGCCGCGACGGCCGGTTCGCACTCATTGCATCCACTTCCCAAGGCATTGATTTATGGGATCTGGTGCAGAACAAGAAGCTGGCCGAATTCGGCGATCAGGACCCGGATAAAAATACCGTGCTCGTCAGCCAAATCTCTGACAACAACCGCTATGCCATTACTGCCACCTCACAAAACTTTGCAGTATGGGATTTGGCATGGGGACAAGCCGAAGGTCTGTGGTCGATTTCCGACGGCGTCATCCGCGACGTTGATATCAGCAATAACGGCGAAAAAGTCCTGCTTGCCCTTTCGAATGGCAAAGCCCTTTTCGTGGACTTAGGCACTGGAAGACGCTTAGAGTTCCTTGCCCATCAAGATAAAGTGAACAGTGTGTCGCTAGCACCCAATGGAAAATTCGCCATGTCAGGCGGTAACGACCACAATGCCTTTTTCTGGAGCACCGAGACCGGGCAAATCCTTAATGAGTTTCCCCACGAACACCGCATTACCCGCGTAGAGCTTCACCGCACTGGTAAGTTTGCTTTTTCAGCCGATGGTGACGACACCGCTATTATCTGGGATTTATCGACGGGCGAGCCGAAAACCGAGCTCAATATGTTCCACCGCCATCCCAACTTTTCAGCTGCACGTTTTTCTGATGATGGCACCAAACTGGTCACCGGTACACCAGGGCGGCGAGTGGAGTTTTGGGATGTAGAAAGCGGTGATAACCTGGGCCGCTGGCTGGCGGAAGAGCAACAAAATACGCGTCCACCCAGTGCAGTCGTGTATGATGTCGCCATCGATCCAACTGGTCGCGTGATTTCCGGCACTTCCGCCGGTATCGCTCAGGCGTGGATAGCAGAGTAATTTGAGATACCAAAATGACCGAGACAGAACTGCGTCTGCAGAAACAAATTGACGATCTGGAGATCAAACAGGCTTTTCAGGAGCACACGATTGAAGAGCTGAATGATGCGATCACCCAGCAGCAAAAAGCCATCGACAAGATGGCAACGCAAATAACCTTTTTGGTAACCAAGCTGAAAGCGATGGAGCCGGCAAATATTGCCAGCATATCGGAAGAAACACCGCCACCGCATTACTAGGGGCTGTTGACCTTTGGTGGTTAAATTTTGTTCTCGCTATAAGCGTTTTAGGCGCGGCTAGGTCTGTGCCGCCTAGTCATTCTAAGCAAATACACCTCAACAAAGCATAAAACGCTTAGAGTACGGGACGCGCAGTCGAACCCTTCGGGCAGCGTTTGTGGGGAATTTCTGCTGCGTTATCAGCTTTTCATGTAGGCCAGCTACACATCAAAGCCTCTGCCTTGCATAAAACCCCCACAAACTGCTGCAAAAATCATCACCAAAGGTCAACAGCTCCTAGGATCTGAAGCTCTTCGTCCGCAAAAATAGCCACCAACGCTTCACCTTTCTCGTTCACCGTTGCGCGGTACATGCCCGGACAATTTAATTCGAAATTCACCTGTCCGTCAGCATCAATGGCAATCACACCACCTTCTCCGCCAAGGCTCAGGAAATCACCATGAATCACATCGCGGCAAGCTTGCTCGATAGATGCCTTACCATATTGCATGCGTCCCGCAATATCGCCTGCAACTGTGCAGCGCATCAGAAGTTCGCCCATACCGGTTGCTGAAACCGCCACATTACCGTTGCGGGCATAGTTGCCCCCACCGATGATTGGGGTATCACCGACTCTGCCCCAGCGCTTGTTGGTGAGTCCGCCCGTGCTGGTTGCAGCGGCCAGATTGCCTTCTTTGTCGAGCGCCACCGCACCGACAGTACCGTGTTTCTTTTCATCCGGATAGCGGGCTTCTGACAATGCAACGCCGCCGGTTTTTTTCATCGTTTTCAGCTCGTTGTAGCGACGATCCGTGAAAAAGTAATCCTGCTCGACGTACTCGTAGCCGCACGCTTTGAACGCAAAGGACTCCGCGCCCTCACCCGACAACATCGAATGGGGGCTTTTTTGCATCACATCACGGGCAAGTTGTATCGGGTTTTTGATATGACGAATCAGGGTTACCGCGCCGGCTTCAAGGTTTCTGCCATCCATGACCGAAGCATCCATCTCAACGGTTTCGTCATGTGTAAGTACCGACCCTTTGCCTGCGTTGAAAAGCTCGCTGTCTTCCATCACTGTCACAGCGGCGACTGTCGCGTCAACCGCAGATCCACCTTGTTCCAGCACGGCATACCCTGCCATCACTGACTGCGCCAGTGCTTTACGATAAGCAGCTTCCAGCGCTGGCGTCATCAGACGGCGTTCAATGGTGCCAGCACCACCGTGTATGGCGATAGAAAAGGGGCGTGTCATGATGATTCCTTTCGAAGTGAGAGTGGATATCCGATGAGATTAATATGAAATTGCATAATAAAAAAGCGCCAACCGACTGATCGATTAGCGCTTTCTTTTCAGACTCTGCAGCCAGAAATAGCTGCAAGTCTAGGCTTAGTGAGAGCCGCAGCCACCGCCGCCACAGCATTCGTGGTCGTCGCCTTTGTCTTCGCCGCCACAACAACCGCCTTCGTCGTCATGGTCGTTACCACCGCAGCAGCCGCCAGACTGGTGGATGTGACCGTGTGCGATTTCTTCTTCCGTCGCCGCACGCAGTTCAACCACTTCCACATTGAACGTCAGGGTTTGACCAGCCAGCATGTGGTTACCGTCAACCACGACTTCATCGCCGTCAACATCAGTCACCTCAACTGGGATTGGGCCTTGGTCAGTATCCGCTAGGAAGCGCATACCAACAACGATTTCGTCAACGCCCTGGAACACGTCAGCAGGTACACGCTGAACCATTGCATCCAGGTATTCGCCGTACGCTTCTTCCGGCGCAACAGTCACTTCGAAAGATTCGCCAGCTTCGCGACCTTCCAGTGCATTTTCCAGGCCTACGATCAGGTTGTTGTGACCTTGCAGGTACTGCAGTGGCATTTCTTTGGTTGATTCGTCAACCACGATGCCGTCTTCATTTTTCACTTGGTAAGCAATGCTTACTACCACGTCTTTAGTGATTTTCATCTTAACTCCGGAAGCGGTTCAAGGGTGTCGACACGGCGACACCTGCTCATTTCGGCGCCGATAATACATAAATAAACTGACTTCGACTATGGGATTCGTTATTGCGGTTTAAATATCCCTATTACCTGAGCATCCTGCTGTTGCGCGACAGGCTGCTTCTCTTCCGCAGACATCGGTGAGCGCCTGTCGGTATGACCGCACTGCACACATTCCACTACCTCTACGTGGTGTTCTTGCCACCAACGCATCGTATCCGTTGCACTGCAAGAGGGACAGGTTGCGCCAGCGATAAATCGTTTCTTGGCCATGTACTTCCTTGCCTTGGTACTTAATGATTAAAGGGCTAACTATCCCGGTTCCAGCTCTGGTGACGTTCAGTATCCCCTTTCATTTCGAGGTCGAATAGCTCTTCTAACTCCACCCGTGCCTCTTTGGTACGGGATGCAGCCATGGAATCTTCACTATGGTGGGGCTGCATCTCGTGTAATCGCATCTCATCCAGTTTTCTGAAAAATGCCTCTGCGCGTTTGGCTTTATACGGGTGCATACCCAGTGCGATCAATGTCTGTTTACCTAAATCAAGCGCACTTAAAAAAGTTTCGCGGGAAAAGCCCACCACGTGATGATCGAGCAACTGGTTCGCCTCAACACGGCTTCTAGCCCTTGCTAGCACCTTCAAGTTCGGGAAATGTTGCTGACAAAGTTCAACAATTTCCATCACCTCTTCCGGCGAATCCGCGCAGACAATAATCGCTTCTGCCGTTGCCGCGCCTGCCGCTCTGAGTAAATCAAGCTGTGTGGCATCTCCGTAATACACCTTGTATCCAAATTTACGGAGCAAGGCGATTTGGGAAGGATCCCGTTCTAGGATGGTCAGCTTGATTTTATTGGCGAACAGCAGTCGCCCCACCACCTGACCAAAACGGCCAAAGCCTGTGATGATAACGCGTGCTCCTTCGTGATTGAATCGCTCCTCCGCTGGCATCTCGGCTTCCGCATTCATGGTACGGGCAAACCATTTGGATTGCAGCATCAGCAATATCGGCGTCGTCATCATAGACAGACTCACTACCACCAGCAGGAAAGCGTTGAGCTCTGGTGTAAGCAGGTTTTCACTGCGCGCGGCAGTGAAAAGAACAAACGCAAATTCTCCGCCCTGGCTAAGCAGCAAAGCAACGTGACTGCGGGATTTTTCGCTGCCACCGAAGACTCGGGCTAACCCATATATAATGGCAGCTTTCACGCCAATCAAGGCTGCGACCGCAGATAAAATTTCTAGCGGATATTCGAGCAATAACCCAAGATCTACCGCCATACCGACTGCGATGAAGAAAAGACCGAGTAACAATCCCTTAAAAGGCTCAATGGCAATTTCCAGCTCATGGCGGTATTCACTCTCCGCCAACAGTACACCCGCAAGGAAAGTACCAAGTGCCATAGAAAGCCCGAGTGACTGCATGCCAATGGCAATACCTATCACCAGCATCAGAGCCGTGACAGTGAACATCTCTTTCACGCGGCTGAGCACGACCCAACGCAGTAATGGACGCAACAGGTAATGGCCACCGACCAAGAGCACCAATATCGCACCCAACATGATACCAACATCTAGCCAGCTGCCGCCTGCACCACCAGCCATGGCAGGAAGGATCGCCAGCATCGGAATAACTGCGATATCTTGGAACAACAGCACCGCAAAACCTGATTGCCCTGCTTCGCTGCGCATCAGGCGTTGTTCTTCAATAATACGCATTGCGATGGCGGTCGATGAAAGCGCCAAGCCCATCCCAACAACCAAGGCATCAACACGACCGACACCCCAAGAATAGGCGATGAGGGCAATTACTACGGTGCTGATAAAGACCTGAGAACCACCCAAACCAAGTATCGGCCGTCGCATCTGCAATAGCTTCTTTGGGTTCAGTTCCAGGCCAATAAGGAACAGCAGTAACACCACACCAAGCTCGGCGAAGTGCAGTATGGCCTCCACATCAGTAATAAGACCAAGCCCCCAGGGACCAATTACCACCCCGCCAATCAGATACCCCAACACAGAGCCAATACCAAGACGCTGGGCAAGAGGAACCGCCACGACCGCCGCGGCAAGGAATATTAGTGCATCGAGAAGGTAGTTTTGCCCCATTACACCACCTCCGATACTGGGTGACAGAGCCAGTCCGCATAGAGTTCAGCGTGGGCTTCCCTGTCTTCATCCGTCACACGGCGTGCCCAGTGTAGTACCAGCGGATCAACCCAACGCATCTGGCAAAGGAGAGCAGTCAGTTCAAACGGCTGTAGTAGCTCTTCCATACTGTACTTGTTATAGCCAGTTTGGCTGAAAGCTTCCGCTGCACCACCCGTGGTGATAACAAAGCGGCAAATCTTCCCGGCGAGCGCATTACCACCACCATGGGCGAAGCCTTTACCGAGTACCACGTCAATCCATTCTTTAAGGAGCGAGGGGCAGGAATACATTTGAAGCGGGTGCTGGAACACAATCACATCGTGTTCTAGAAGAAGTTCACGCTCATGGTGAACATCAATAATAAAGTCAGGATAGGCTGCATAGAGATCATGCACTTTGACATGCTCAAACTGACGGGCCGCATCAATCATCCGCTTGTTAGCGATAGATTCATATGGATCTGGGTGAGCAAACACCACCAGTACTTTCGATTTGAATAACGATGTTGTCGGGGTTCCCATTTGGCGGCAAAATCCTTGTAAGCTTTCCAACGCCCAATTTGAAGAGCGAAGAGGTAACACAGTATTTTTTATAGTCTTTTTATTCTGACACAAAACCGCAGACTCTGCGGCTTTGAGCGTCATCCTTCAACCATACGGTAAATCATCCCGCATTTCATCGCTCTGCTATGGCCCATTTTTGCGCCTCTCTTAAGTAAATCGCCGCCATGTGATATAACAGCGCCAGTTTTTCGACCCCACATTCCTGCGGCCGGAGCCGCCAAGAGTCATGATCACTATTTCTGATATTCAGCTACTTCGTGGTGGCAAACCTTTGCTCAACAATGCGTCTGCCACTATCCACCCGGGAGACAAAGTCGGTCTGGTCGGTAAAAACGGCTGCGGTAAATCGACCCTGTTTGCTTTGCTAAAAGGCGAACTGTCCCTTGATGCGGGTAGTTGTAACTTCCCAAGCGGCTGGCAAATGGCGTGGGTAGCGCAGGAAACCCCGGCGCTGGAACGTGAAGCGATTGAATATGTGATTGACGGGGACCGCGAATACCGCGCACTGGAGCAGGCCCTTCGTGCTGCTGAAGAAGCGGATGACGGCCACAAGGTCGCCACCCTTCACGACAAAATTGATGCCGTCGGCGGCTACAGCATTCGCGCCCGCGCGGCAGAGTTGCTGGACGGTCTTGGCTTCCGTCAGGACCAGATGAGCTGGAACCTCACCCAGTTCTCCGGTGGTTGGCGTATGCGTCTGAACCTCGCACAGGCACTGCTATGTCGCTCAGACTTACTGCTGCTCGACGAACCGACCAACCACTTGGATTTGGACGCCGTGATGTGGCTGGAAAAGTGGCTGCAAAACTACCGCGGCACACTGGTACTCATTTCCCATGACCGCGATTTCCTTGACCCCGTGGTTAACCGCATCATCCATATCGAAAACGACCTGCTGAACGAATACACGGGAAATTACTCTGCCTTCGAAACCATGCGCGCAGAAAAGCTTATCCTGCAACAGGCGATGTACCAGAAGCAGCAAAAGCAAATGGCGCACATGCAGTCGTACATTGACCGCTTCCGCTACAAGGCCAGTAAAGCCCGTCAGGCGCAAAGCCGGATTAAAGCGCTCGAGCGCATGGAAAAAATGCTGCCAGCACAATTTGATAACCCGTTCAGTTTCGAATTCCGCGAGCCGTCTGCCCTGCCTAATCCTATTCTTATGATGGAAGAGGTGTGCGCGGGCTATGGCGACACCATGATTCTGGAAAAAATCTTCCTGAATCTGGTGCCAGGTAGCCGTATTGGTCTGCTTGGCCGTAACGGCGCAGGTAAATCAACGCTCATCAAACTGCTTTCCGGCACAGTACCCGCACAGGCTGGTGAGCTGCGTTATTCGCAGGGTGTGAAGATTGGTTACTTTGCCCAGCATCAGTTGGAAACGCTACGTGATGATGAAACGGCCATCCAGCACATGATGCGTCTGGCACCGGAAGCGACAGAGCAACAGCTTCGCGATTACCTCGGCAGCTTTGGCTTCCATGGTGATAAAGCGCTGGATGTGATTGCGCCTTTCTCTGGCGGTGAAAAAGCACGTCTGGTGCTGGCATTAATTGTCTGGCAAAAACCGAACCTGTTGCTGCTCGATGAGCCTACCAACCACCTTGATCTGGACATGCGCGCTGCACTGACGATGGCACTGCAATCGTTTGAAGGCGCCATGGTTATCGTGAGCCACGACAGATACCTGCTCCGTGCAACCACTGACGATCTGTATCTGGTGCATGACCGTAAGGTTGAGCCGTTCAATGGCGACCTGAATGATTACCATCAGTGGCTGAATGAATTGCAGCGCTCTGAGCGTCGTCAGGAGCAGGCAGAAAACGCCAAACCCGCAGGTGCAAATACTCAAGCAGCACGTAAAGAACAAAAACGTCTGGAAGCAGAATTTCGCAAGCAGACTGCGCCTATCCGCAAGAAAATTGACACGCTGGATACAAAACTTGAAAAGTATTCTGCAACAATTGCTGAAGTAGAATCTCAACTGGCGGAACCTTCTATTTATGAAGCGTCCAACAAAGAGAAACTTACCGAATTGCTACGCCAGCAGGCAGACGCGAAATCATCGCTCGAAGAGGTCGAACTGGAATGGATGGATCTTCAGGAACAACTGGAGCAAATGGAAGCGGAGTTCCAAGGCCGCTAAAACAGCAAGCCACAGCCGATGGGCTGTGGCAATTTTGTCTGCATCATTACGGACAGCAAGAGGTCAAACACGCCTGCCTTAAACTTCAGGATCAGTTCAAAGGCAATGTGAATCTCGCGCTGCTATTAGCCTGGCTGGAAGACGCCGGGTTTTCCCTTTCGGCCTCATCACTCGCTCAACTGCGCCAATCATTGGTTCAGTCAGAAACCCTGCTCACGCGCTATCGCTTGATACGGCGCGATCTCAAACCGCAGCTCTCACGCGGGGCTTACCAGAAAATGCTTAACTATGAGCTGACATTAGAGAAGTTCCAGCAGCAGGAATTGCTCACCTGTATAAACCAGCAAGTTTGGGAAGAAAACGCCTCTTCCTCTCTGGAGATGTACTGTTCGCAGTTAGATGGGGATGCACATTACCTTTATCCCGCGTTGATGAAAGGACTTCATACCTGCTCGTCGTAAAGGACTATCGTCATCTCACAGGCTTCATCACGAAGTGGCACCAATTCAAGATACGCCGGAGAAGCGTAAAAACGTTCGACAGCTTCAACATCCCGATAGCGAAAAACGGCGGTGACATGCTCTTCCGCTTTGTCACCCCGGAAAGCCCCCACGCAATTTCCTCGAACCACCACTTCCACACCAGCTTGGTCGAGCAGCACTTTGGCCGCTAACACATACTCGCCGAATTTCTCGGCATCTTTGATGGTGGCGTAAGAAAAATTAAGTACAGACATACGAGACTCCCTGCTTACAACCAAATAAAGATTAAGCAGGATGCGGTCAGGGTGCCCATCACGCGGTTAAACACTTTCCAGCTTTTTTCTGAAGACAGCACTTTCCCCACCCAGACGCCAAAGCCCGCCCAAATAGATGTCAGAGACAAGCCTACTATGAGAAAAGTAATGACAATCACCATGGAAGATATCCAATAGTCTCCGCCCGCTAAGGTAAAGGTACCCACCGCACTCACCGCCATTGCCCACGCCTTGGGATTGACGTACTGAAATAATGCTCCTTCCATCAGGGTCATCGGCCGGCGATCGCTGGAAGCATCTTCAGAAGGTGCCCCCGCCTTGGCAATGCGCCATGCCAGATAAAGCAGGTAAGCGCTGGCCAGCAGCTTCATCCCTTCCTGTACCCAAGGATAGAGTTGAAACACCGCTCCCAATCCTGCTGCAACCACGCCAATTAAAGACGCAACACCAAGGGAAATACCAATAAGATGAGGCACAGTGCGTCTGAATCCAAAGTTAGCTCCCGATGCTGTCAGCATCATGTTGTTTGGTCCTGGCGTCCCCGTCATGGTCGCCGCAAAAAGCGCCAGTGTCGCCAGAAAAGATAGTTCCATCATGAATTGTCTCCCTGCTCACATTGTATCGATACAATTCAAGTTAAAAATTGAAATTGACCTATTTACTGTTCAATATTCACGCTAACAGGGATCAAAAAAGCGATCAAAAGGTTTATTGTCACCATGACAATCATCAATATTGCATTAGACAAATCCGGGGCTCCCATATATCGGCAGATTGCCGATGCCATAGCGGAGAAAGTGGCGACCAAAGAACTGGCACCCGGCACCAAGTTACCTACCCACCGTGCGCTGGCGGATGCGTTGTCAGTCACGGTAGGAACAGTCACCCGCGCGTATGCAGAAGCGGAGCGGCGAGGCATTGTCGAAGCCAAAGTCGGTGCAGGCACCTACATTTGCGAGAACAACCGCCCACTTTGGTCTTTTTCCGATCCTGATCGACAAGATGTGCTGAGCTTTGGCTACAACGTGCCGCCAACGATTAACCGTGCCGATCTCTTCGCAGAAGCATTGGAGCAACTTGCTGCCCACCCGCAGGAACTCAACAGTCTGATGCTGTATCAGCCTCCTTCCGGCATTGTGCGTCACCGTGAAATTCTGGCCGACTGGTTGAATGGGCATAAGGTGAACGCCGATCCGTCGCGCTTGCTGTTCTGCTCCGGCGCGCAAAATGCCATGCAGCTTTGCCTGATGACCCTCTGCCGAGCCGGGGATACTATCCTTACCGACAAGTTCACTTACCCCGGTTTACTTAGTCTTGCCAGACAGCTGCAACTCACGGTGAAGCCCGTAGAGATGGATGATGAAGGCATGTTGCCAGAATCCTTAAGCGCAGCCTGCCAGCAATATCAGGCGAGATTGGTGTACCTCACGCCAACTCTGCAAAACCCGACGACAGCGACCATGAGTGAAGCACGCCGACAGGCACTCATCGAGGTGTGTGAACAACAGCAACTGATGATCGTGGAAGATGACATCAATGGCCTGCTTCCCCGTGAACGGCCTTCACCGATGGTCAATCTGGCGCCTGACAATGTGATATATATCGGTGGGCTGGCGAAGACACTGGCGCCCGGTCTTCGTCTGGGCTTCCTGCATCTGCCGGAACGCATCTATCCCCACTTCGTTAACGCACTGCAAAACCACAGCTGGATGATCAGCCCGCTTTTAACCGCCATGGCATCAATCCTTTTGGAGAATGGCTCAGCAAACCAGATCCTTGACACCATTCGTACTGAAATGGAAACACGGTGGGAAATCGTCACCCGCTATCTTGGTACTGAGTCGATGCGTTACCACCCTAACGCATTTCACGGCTGGCTAACATTGCCCGAAGGTTGGTCTCTCAGTGAGTTTCTTTCGGCGAGCAAAGCAGAAGGTCTAGAGCTGAAATCGTCAGAACTGTTTGTCCCCGCAGGATATTCCGCACCACCGACGGTGCGAATTGCTGTGAGCGCCCCACCTAGTCGTGAGTTACTTGAACAGGGCTGCGAGAAGCTCGCCAAGCTGTTGGCGAATCCACCACTGACTGAATTTGCGTTGTAAGAGAGAGAAATGGAACAAACAGCAAGCAAGCCTTTCGTGCCGATGAAAGGCGGCAAGAACCCACATGTCCAAACCCTGCTTCCGCGCTTTTTGCGCAGGAAAGCGGTCTTTGAACCTGTCTGGCAACGCTTAGAAACGCCGGATGGGGATTTTCTGGATATCAGTTGGACACAAGACCCGACAACTGTCGGTGACAAACCTATCGTGGTGCTGTTTCACGGTCTTGCCGGATGCTTTTACAGCCCTTACGCTAACGGTTTACTCAACGCCTTCAAGCAACAAGGCTGGGTCGGCGTTTTAATGCACTTTCGCGGTTGCAGCGGTTCATTGAACAAAATGCCACGCAGCTATCACTCAGGAGAAACCGGCGATGCGCGCTTTTTCCTCGAGTACCTCAAACAGCGATTCCCTGAAAACGCCAAAGTCGCTACCGGCGTTTCCCTCGGTGGCAACATGCTGGTGCGCTATCTGGCAGAGTTTAAAGACGATCCCATCATTAAAGCAGGATGTGTCATCAGTCCACCTTTGGATCTGGCTGCCTGTTCCAGCCGCATTCGCCAGGGGTTTTCCCGCGTCTATCAAGCGTATCTACTTCGCTCAATGAACCGCACACTCAGTAAAAAGCTTGTACGTCATCCGCAAATCGGACATTGGAAAAGCGGGGAGAAAGTGATGATATCGAACCTGTATCAGTTCGACCAAACCGTCACGGCCCCGCTGCATGGATTCAATGATGCTGAAGACTATTATCGCCAATGCAGTGGTTTAGGTGTGTTGCAGGAAATTGCGACTCCGCTCAAAGTGATCCATGCTAAAGATGATCCCTTTATGACGGAAGCGGTGATCCCAAAATCACCACTCCCGGGCAACATTGACTATCACCTGACCGAACATGGCGGTCACGTCGGGTTTGTCTCCGGTACCTTGCAAGCGCCAGACTTCTGGTTAGAAAGAGAGGTACCACACTGGTTAGCCCTGCAAATTAACGCCGGATAACGGCGTCATAACACCAAGAAAGCAGGGCGAGAGAGGTGGATGATGGCAATATCTCGCAACGCTGTAATTCTGCTTTTGTGGCTACCCTTCACTATTCAGGCAGAAAAAACAGACCCTTTGCACTTTGGTCCACTGATTGCCCAAAGTCAGGCACCGCTGCAAACCACTGGGCTCACACCGATACTCCAAGATCCCTTTCAATTGAAAGCGGGAGAATCGGATGTCTTTGCCTCGGCCGCCATTGGCAGTGTTTGGGCACCTTCACAGGAATACAACTTCGACTACTACCACAACCAGTTTATGGCTGGCTTTGTTCACGCACTGGACGAGGGAAAACGGGTCGGGGTTTGGCTGCAATACCGCTATGCAGCCAACAACCGATTAGATGGCCTGACGGAAAAGTTTCACAGCATCTTTGGCATCGACCAAAATGGGCGCACCGAAGTCGATGAGGACAGATTCTATATCTATGTACCCAGTACCATGGATGCACCAGCTGAAAACTTCAACGGCGATCCCTTACTCAGCGCTATCAATCTGTATGGCGAGCAGACACTTTATGAAGACGTGCACCACGCCATAAGTACGGGTGTTACCCTGTTCTTCAACCGGGTCAACCATGGCGTGTTTCACAACACATCCTTCGAGCAGTCCGCTCAGCTCAACTATGGCTACCAAAGAGAGAAGCACCGTCTGACCGCTATGGTGTCACTCATCCACCGGCCTGACAAACAGCAACATTTTGTTGATATTAAACCCTGGGGCATTAACGCAGGGGTCAGTTATCAATACCAATGGTTTGAACACCACGAATTAATTGGCGAATACCTGATATCGCTAGGCAAGGCAGACAAGGCAGGGCTTGGTGAGCTTAATGCGTTGGTGCACGAATTTGCGCTGGGTTACCGCTACCTTTTTGACAACAGTGCGATAGAATTGGTGGCTTTAGAGAATATGTTCAATCACGATAACAGCACTGATATCGTGTTTAATGCCACCTTCCGGCACCGTTTTTGTAGTAGGTAAAGCCATCATGATCGTTCCATGGCAAGAGATCCCCGAAGAGACCCTGAGAAACCTAGTTGAGCACTTTGTGCTGCGTGAAGGCACGGATTATGGGGAGCAGGAAGCAAGTTTTGACGATAAGGTAGAACAAGTCTTCAGCCTGCTCAAAAACAAAGAAGTAGTTGTGGTATTTTCGGAATTGCATGAAACGGTTGATATCAAACCTGTGCGATCACTTGCCTAATACCCATCGCTTGACCAAGCCACCGAGACCCTGTTAACTGTTGCCATATTTCTAAATTGACAGGGCTTGTCATGTCTGCAAAGCACCCCATTATTGCAGTTACCGGTTCGTCCGGTGCAGGGACGACCACCACTTCAGATGCATTCCGCAAGATTTTCAACATGATGAAGATTAGCGCTGCCTGGGTGGAAGGTGACAGTTTTCATCGGTATACCCGTCCTGAAATGGACGTGGAAATCCGTAAAGCCAAAGAACAGGGCCGTCATATCAGTTACTTCGGCCCCACTGCCAACGACTTTCCTAGGCTTGAATCTTTCTTCAAGGAATACGGTGAGGAAGGCACGGGCCAGTTCCGTCGCTATCTTCACACCTTTGACGAAGCCGTTCCTTACAACCAAATGCCGGGAACCTTTACTGCTTGGCAGGACTTGCCGGAAAACACTGATTTGATGTTCTACGAAGGGCTTCATGGCGGTGTGGTAGAAGGCGAGATTAACGTCGCCCAGCACGTCGACCTGCTGATTGGCATGGTGCCAATCGTAAACCTGGAGTGGATCCAGAAGTTTGTCCGCGACACCCGCGACCGTGGGCATTCTCGCGAAGCGGTGATGGATTCCATTGTTCGTTCGATGGACGACTACCTGAACTACATCACACCGCAGTTCAGCCGAACCCATATCAATTTCCAGCGTGTCCCAACGGTAGATACTTCGAATCCACTCAACGCAAAAGGCATCCCAAGCCTGGATGAAAGTTTTGTGGTGATCCGTTTCCGCGGCATCAAGAAAGTCGATTTCCCTTACTTGCTTTCAATGATCCAAGGATCTTTTATGTCCCGTCATAACACCCTGGTTGTGCCGGGCGGCAAGATGAGTTTCGCCATGGAACTAATTATTCGTCCTCTTATTCAGCAGCTCATTGAAACCGGCAAAATCAGCTAACACTCTCCTCTTCCCTTAATTTGAAGACGTAATCTGTTATCGAAAAATACGATGGCAGATTACGTTTTTATTCATTAGACCGAATAACGAACCTGTCCTTAACTTAAGTGTATTGGTTATTTTTTAACCAATAGAAGCAAGACAATGTCATAAAAGAGGACAGAGCCATGTCACTGAAAGGAACCAAAACCGAGCAAAACCTAAAAGACGCCTTTGCCGGTGAAAGTCAGGCAAACCGTCGCTATCTCTATTTCGCATCAAAAGCAGACATTGAAGGCTACAACGATGTCGCCGCTGTTTTTCGCTCAACCGCAGAAGGTGAAACCGGTCACGCACACGGGCACCTAGAGTACCTAGAGGAAGTGGGCGACCCTGCCACGGGTTTACCTATGGGTAATACCGTAGAAAACCTCAAAGCGTCGATTGCCGGTGAAACCCATGAGTACACCGATATGTATCCGGGCATGGCTGCCACGGCACGCGACGAAGGTTTCGATGAAATCGCTGACTGGTTTGAAACACTCGCTAAAGCAGAGCGCAGTCATGCAAATCGCTTCCAGAAAGCACTCGATAACCTCGACAGCTAGTCGCTTCGAAGGGCGGTTTTCCGCCCTTACTTAACCGACAGGCGCATGTGACGCCAACGTACAGTTGATGCCACGTAGTTTGGCAGAGCCAGTAGCAGGACACGTCATGAAAGAAAAACGCGAAGGAGGCATTGAAGCCCCCACACGCCACGCCATTGAGTGGCAATCCCCAGATTTTTACGATCGCGAAAAGCTCGAAGCGGAAATGGAGCGCGTCTTTGATGTTTGTCATGGATGCCGTCGCTGTGTCAGCCTTTGCGATTCCTTCCCTACCCTATTTGATCTTATCGACGAATCAGAAACCTTCGAAGTCGACGGGGTCGACAAAAAGGATTACCAGAAAGTCGCAGACCAATGCTACCTCTGCGATATGTGCTACATGACCAAATGCCCCTATGTGCCGCCGCACGAATGGGAAATTGATTTCCCACATTTGATGTTGCGTGCCAAAGCCGTCAAGTTCCATGAAGAAGGTGCATCGTTAAGGGACAAGCTGCTGTCCAGCACAGATTTCGTCGGTGGCGTGGCGACCATTCCAATTGTCGATGTCACCGTCAATACCATGAACAAAAACAGCACATTTCGCGGTATTTTAGAAAAAGCTGGCGTTCACAAAGACGCGATCGTGCCGAAATACGACAGCAAAACCATGCGTAAACGTGTCGCCCCGATGGCGAAAACCATATCGGCGGAACCGGCTGGTGAAACCACGGGCAAAGTCGCCATGTTCACTACTTGTTACGGAAACTACAACAGCCCAGAACTTGGGGAAGACTTCTATAAAGTTTTCCAGAAGAACAACATCCATATCGAAGTGGTGGGTAAAGAACGCTGTTGCGGCATGCCAAAGATGGAATTAGGTGATCTTGAAAGCGTGCAGCGCGCTAAAGAAGAAAATATTCCGCAGCTTCTGGCCATGTTGGAAAAAGGGTTCGACCTTATTGCGCCAGTGCCATCTTGCGTACTGATGTTCAAGCAGGAACTTCCGCTCTTGTTCCCTGATGATCCGGATGTCGCCAAGGTCCGTGATGCATTCTATGACCCATTCGAATACCTTATGCTTCGCCACAAAGCAGGTAAGCTCAACATAGAGTTTGATACCCCGCTCGGTGACATCAGTTACCACGTCGCCTGTCACCTGCGAGTACAAAACATTGGTCTTAAAACCGCAGAGCTCCTGCGCTTAGTGCCTGATACCCAGGTCGCTCCAGAGCAGCGTTGCTCTGGGCACGATGGTACTTATGCAGTCAAAGTGGAAACCCATGACAAAGCAGTAAAAATCGGTCGTCCGGTAGCGAAGAAAGTGAAGCAAGCAAACGCCGATTATTTTGCCAGTGACTGCCCAATGGCTGGCGCGCATATTGCCAAACTCGCCGAGGTGGAAAAACCCATTCACCCCATGACCTTATTGAGGAAGGCCTATGGCCTATAACAGGGAGCGAAAACCATGGAAAAATTGACTGCGGACGATCTGATGACGTTAGAAGACTATGCCCGTGCCCGTGCTCAGTTCCGTCACCAAATCATGGAGCACAAAAAGCACCGCTTCGTAATGCTTGGGAAACATGCAAGGCTGATTTTTGAAAACCGTCAGACTATCCAATACCAAATTCAGGAAATGCTGCGTATTGAGCGTATCTTCGAGCCGGAGGGCATTAAAGAAGAGTTGGATGCATACAACCCGCTCATCCCTGATGGCAGCAATCTCAAAGCGACCATGATGATCGAGTATGCTGATCCTGAAATTAGAAAAGTAGAACTCTCCAAGCTCATTGGCGTAGAAAATAAGGTCTGGCTGAGAGTCGGCGACGACGCGAAGGTTTACCCCATCTGCGATGAGGATCTTGAGCGCGATAACGAAGAGAAAACCTCCAGTGTGCACTTCATGCGGTTTGAGCTAACACCAAGCATGATAAGCGCTTTCAAGCGTGGCGAGGCATTAACCGCAGGCGCAGATCATCCCGCTCTCACCATAGAGGTCAACGTTGCAGAAGACGTGCAAACAGCACTGTCCGAAGATCTAGATACACCACAGATAAACTAATAAGGAGGGGAACTCCCTCCTTCGTACATTCATCACCGGACCATATACTTAATGCCAGAATTTCATGAGCTTTCGATGATCTCGTAAGAGTGGGTCATTGTCACCCCTGCCCCGAGCATCAAACAAACTGAGCAGTATTTTTCTAGGCTGTCTCTCACCGCAGTTGCTACACGATGTTCATCAAGCGCTTTGCCCGTTACCACAAAATGGATGTTAATTTTGGTGAATAGCTTTGGCGACTGTTCACGACGTTCAGCACTAAGCTCAGCCAAACAAGAAACCACCTGCTGTGCACCTTCTTTCAATGCTGCAATCACGTCGACAGAGCTGCATCCGCCAGCACCCATCAGCACCATTTCCATTGGACTTGGGGCATTTTTACCGCCGTTTCCATCCATCACAACACTATGGCTAGAATTTGACAGTCCAAGGAAGGTCTCACCACCACACCATTTGACGCTTGCTTGCATTTCTTACCTCCAATTACTTTCAGGGTCGTGATCTTCTCCACGTTTTTAGCGTTTAATAGGGGCCTAAGTCCATATCAAAATCAAGAAATCGTGCTGGAAAAAGGATAAACTCAATGACTCAAACAGAGAGCTTGTAGCCTGACTGCCTAAACCTTATGCTATCCAACGGACTTGTGCCGCAGGACGGTGGGCTAAGGAAGACTCATCAGGCAACAACTGCAGAGGAAATGAGATATATGGTTCCAGGAAAACCTCAAACAGACCCAACACTAGAGTGGTTCCTTTCACACTGCCACATTCATAAGTATCCGTCGAAAAGTACCCTTATCCATGCGGGTGAGAAAGCAGAGACGCTGTACTACATTGTAAAAGGCTCTGTGGCAGTACTGATCAAAGATGAAGAAGGCAAAGAGATGATCCTCTCTTACCTCAACCAGGGCGACTTCATTGGCGAACTGGGCCTATTTGAGGAAGATCAGGAGCGTACCGCTTGGGTTCGCGCAAAATCTCCATGTGAAGTTGCAGAAATCTCATTCAAGAAATTCCGCCAGCTGATCCAGGTTAACCCAGACATCCTGATGCGCTTGTCTTCTCAGATGGCTCGCCGTCTGCAAGTGACAAGCCAGAAAGTCGGTGACTTGGCATTCTTGGACGTTACTGGCCGTATCGCCCAGACACTGCTGAATCTAGCGAAGCAACCAGACGCAATGACCCACCCAGACGGTATGCAAATCAAGATCACCCGTCAGGAAATTGGTCAAATCGTTGGCTGTTCACGCGAAACTGTTGGCCGAATCCTGAAGATGCTGGAAGAGCAGAATCTGATTTCTGCTCACGGTAAAACTATCGTGGTATACGGTACTCGCTAAAAGCACCCTATATAAGAGAAAGCCACCGGTTCCTCGGTGGCTTTTTTGTTTATATCGTGATCATGATCATGCCAATTTTCCTGCGAATGTCACTATTCAGTGCTAAATTTCAATGCAAGTTATGTATATATTAATATGCATCTGTATGCATCATTTCTGTTAGGAAATATCGGTATGGACATGGAAATCCAGCACTTATCATCATCAACACAGCAACCGCCAATCCCCGTTACACCAGGGAATCTCAGCACAGAAATGACTGGATTCAGTGATCCATCCCACTATCATATCCAGTGTATGCTGGGCGAAGAGATGCATCGACTTGATGCAACTTCCAATGATGAGTGGCCAACCTCACTGACATCCTAGGCTGGCTCATTACATCCAAGGCGTTTACTGATCAGTACTTTCAAAGATTTTATCTGCTGACGCTTCAACAAAGCCTTGGTATAGCGAACCATCTGCCAGCGGGTAACGCTTGGCGAATTCGTAGAAACCACCAGGAATGGTTTGTTCGCTGTCGCTGAAAACCACATTCACTTTGTCTGCCATGGTCGAAGACTGCTCAAGGCACACTTCAGGGCTCCCCTTCACTTCTCCACCAGACTCGTTAATCGCAAAGCCAGACTGGCGCAGTAGGTCATTCACACCTTTCACGGTATCGAGCGTGCTCAGCTGATTCACACTGACTGTAAAGTGGTTAGCACCAAACCCGTGTGCTGACAGCCAACCTGCATATTCACTTTCAGCGGCCAGCTTCTTATAGGTATCAAAGTCGATATCCCACAAGCGACCACCATAAAGGAAAGCAGGGTCATTCAAGGCGTCCTCATCGACCTGATCCACCAGCGAGCGGACAGCCAGTTGAAGTTCAGATGAACATTGCCCCACCAACAGCTCACTGATAAAGACCTTGGGCGCATCTGGGTTAGGATGCTCGAAATGGCGCGCAAACAGCTTCTTGGCTTTGAACTCATACTCGCCTTTTGGCTCATAGCCTATTGCAATAAAAGGGGCTGCCAGTCGGTCGAGGCCCACTTTTGGTAGCGCAAACGTACGCAGTGCAATGTGGTCATTCAGCAGAGGTGCCCCCTCTTCCAGCAACTGATGCACCTTTGCTGCTGAAGGGCACAGGCGTGCGGTGTAGTCTTGCCAAAGTCCGTCAAATAAAGCCTGAACGCGTTCCATCACATCCTCCTGAATGCTTGTTATTACGGAATATTAAAGTGAGAGCCCTGGGCTCAACTGTGCTGGTAGTGAAACATCTTCACCTTCCATGGACGCCATCGGGTAGGCACAATAGTCTGCTGCGTAGTAAGCACTTGGACGAAGGTTGCCTGAAGCGCCAGGCCCACCAAACGGTGCATCCCCGCTTGCGCCTGTCAGCTGTCGGTTGCGGTTCACGATACCCGCGCGGATGTGGTCAAGGAAGTAATCCCACTCTTCATCATCGGTTGACACCAAGCCCGCTGACAGGCCGTAACGGGTGTCATTGGCAAGCTCGACGGCTTGTTCAAGAGAGTCATAACGCACTACTTGAAGCAGTGGACCGAAGTATTCTTCATCTGGCAACTCAGCGACTTCACTCACTTCAATAATGCCCGGAGAAACAACGGCATCGTGCAGTAGTTCCGCTTTTAGCAGCAGCTCACCGCCAAGAGATTCCAGATTTGCCTGTGCAGCCAGAATGCCTTCTGCGGCGCGAATAGAAATCTGCGCACCCATAAACGGCGCTGGCTCATCGAACTGACCACCGACACGGATATTCTTGGTCATCTCGACTAAACGGGAAAGCAAGGCATCGCCCTTGTCACCCTTCGGCACATAAAGTCGACGGGCACAGGTACAACGCTGACCTGCGCTGATAAAGGCTGACTGAATGATAGTGTATGCCGTGGCATCCACTTCGCCATAGTCATTTGAAATCACCATTGGGTTGTTGCCACCCATTTCGAGCGCCAGCATTTTGCCCGGCTGACCTGCAAATTGACGGTGAAGAATATGGCCGGTGTTGGCACTGCCAGTAAACAGCAGCCCATCTATGCCTTTGGATTGTGCCAATGCTTCACCGGTTTCACGGCCCCCCTGGACCATATTGATCACGCCTTCAGGCAGACCCGCTTCAATCCAGAGCTTAAGGGTTTCTTCGGCCGTTTTCGGCGTCAAGTCTGATGGTTTGAACACCACGGTATTACCCGCAAGCAATGCAGGAACGATATGACCATTTGGCAGATGGCCCGGGAAATTATATGGGCCAAATACCGCCATCACACCCAATGGACGGTGACGCAGCACTGCTTGTGTGCCCGCTACATCTTTTGCGCGCTCGCCGGTACGCTCCTGATAGGCGCGCAGTGAGATACCGATTTTACCGACCATGGCCGCCGCTTCAGTGCGTGTTTCCCACAGCGGTTTACCAGTTTCTTCCGCAATAACTTTCGCAAGGTGTTCGCTGTTTTCTTTTACTTTTTCCGCGAAACGCTCCACCAGCGCTTGGCGCTCTGAAAGCGACGTTTTTTTCCAACTGATGAACGCACAACGTGCTGCATCAACTGCCGCTTCTACTTGCTCAGGCGTGGCCGCTTTGCCGGACCAGATCGCCTCGCTGTTAAATGGGTTGAGCGATTCGAAGACGTCGCCCTTACCCTCAATGGCTTTGTTCTCAATCCATTGTGTCATTGATCGTCTCTCCTAAACCGACACCAGACGGACCGTATCTCCATCTTGTACAAACAGCGCTTCTGCCACTTCCTTACTGATGAGCACTTCATTGCGCTCTTCATCGACACCAACCTTCGTTGCGGTGGCGCGGAAGTTTTCAAAGTCACTGTTACAAATCAGGTAATCCTGTGCACTGCTGTGCTCGGCGATCTTCACTCTAGCGGTGAATGAACGACGAATAGAGTCTATGTTCTGACGAAGGCACTCTACTGTTGGGCCAGCATCGAAAATGTCGACATAGCCACGGCAGGTAAACCCCTCTTTTTCAAGAAGGCGAAGTGCTGGTCGGGTTTTCTCGTGCACCTGACCAATCACCTCACGCGCTTCTTCACTCAACAGACTCACGTAAATGGGCAGCTTAGGCATTAGATCGGCAATGAAGCCTTTCTGCCCAGTCCCCGTCAGATAATCTGCCAACGTGAAATCAATCGAGAAGAAATGTTCTTTAAGCCAAGCCCAGAACGGCGAGTTGCCATCTTCATCTGATACACCACGCATTTCCGCGAAGATGACGTCAGAGAATTTTTCAGGAAACTGAGCCAGCATCAGGAAACGACACTTGGACAGTAATTTACCGTTCAGTCCCTGGCGAAACTCCGGGCGCAGAAACAGGGTGCAAATTTCTGTCGCCCCCGTGTAGTTGTTCCCGAAGGTCAACACTTCCACCACGTTGTGAACATCCAGACGACGTGAATGGTGAACGATTTTACTGATGTGGTAGCTGTAAAATGGGTTATCCAACCCAATAGCCGCTTCAATGCCGGTGGTGCCTGCCACTTCGCCGGTTTCGGTGTCTTCCGCTACCATGAGGTAGCCTTCCATACCCGGTGCTTGCGCGTTACGGGCGAAACTCTCAACGGAATGGTCAATACGACCTTTGATCAGTGTTTCATCCACTGGTAGAGAAGTGAAACCATGTCCGGATTCCTCAGCACATAGCATCAAGGCATCAAAGTCCGTTTCTCTGATTGGGCGAATTACCAGCATCTTACTTCCTCCTGGTGCAATGGGTGGTCAAAACGTCGGCGATCATACAGCCGTCAGTTTTGCCATTGCGCGATCCAGTCGCGCTAGACCTTCTTCTACTTCTTCTTTCGTGATGACCAGTGATGGGGTCATACGTACCACATTGGTACCGGCAACCAATACCAGCAAACCTTCTTCGCCAGCAGCCAGCAATACATCACGGGCGCGACCTTTCCACTCTTCGTTGAGAGCAGCACCAATCAGCAGGCCTTTGCCGCGAACTTCGCTGAACATGTTATATTTGGCATTCAGAGCTTCCAGCCCTTCACGGAACCATCCTTCGCGCTCTTTGACACCAGCCAATACTTCCGGCTTACTCACCTCGTTCACCACGGCTTCTGCTACCGCAGACGCCAGTGGGTTACCACCGTAAGTGGAGCCATGAGTACCGACTTTCATGTGACCGGCCAGTTTCTCTGTGGTTAGCATGGCACCAATTGGAATACCGCCGCCGAGCGATTTGGCGGTGCTCAGAATGTCTGGCGTCACACCTGTTTGCTCATACGCGTAGAAAGTGCCTGTACGGCCGTTACCCGTCTGAACTTCATCGAAAATCAGCAGGGCATTGTGTTTGTCACACAGCTCACGAACGCCTTGAACAAATTCAGGGGCTGGCGTAACAATACCGCCTTCACCTTGAAGCGGTTCCATCATGATAGCGCAGGTTTTATCTGACATAGCCGCTGCCAGTGCATCCAAATCGTTGTATGGCAGATGGCTAATATCGCCCGGTTTTGGACCAAAGCCATCAGAATAGGCTGCCTGGCCACCCACTGTGACGGTAAAGAATGTACGTCCGTGGAAACCTTGGGTGAAGGCGATGATTTCACTCTTCTCTGGGCCGTGCACATCCACTGCCCAGCGACGTGCCAATTTCAGAGCTGCTTCGTTGGCTTCCGCACCAGAGTTGGCGAAAAAGACGCGCTCAGCAAAGCTCACTTCGGTCAGCTTTTTCGCCAGACGAAGTGCTGGGGCATTGGTCATGACATTACTCAGGTGCCAAAGTTTTTCGGCTTGTGCTTTCAATGCGTCGACCATCACCGGGTGACAATGACCCAGACAGCTTACGGCGATACCGCCAGCAAAATCGATGTATTCACGACCATCCTGATCCCAAATACGCGCACCCTTTCCTCTATCTGGAATCATATCCATGGGTGCATAACATGGCACCATTACTTCATCGAACAATTTACGTTCTACTTTATGTTCGGCTGTCATCGCTCATATCCTTCTGTCGATTCTGCTATAAGCATAGTATTTACATTCTATTAACCACATCAATAGCAGAAAATTTTATAATCTAGTGCAATAAACTATGGGAAATTCACACAAGTGCCATATTTATGCGTGAAGAAGGGTAAATGATTAATAGAACAAGCGGTAAGACTGTCTTTCCTGTTGGGAAATAAACGAGAGATGGCGCGAAGGGAGTGAATAAGGTTTCACTGTTAACAGTTGGGAAACGGCGAAACGAAAATGTAAAAACAGTGACAATGATCAGCTTTCAACACGGGTTCTGAGCACAGAAAACCAGCCAAGGATTCAATAGCGAGAGAGGAAGTTTTGAAGAAGCTGGTGGCCCTGCTCAGTCAGAATGCTTTCCGGATGAAACTGAACCCCTTCAAGCGCGAGCATTTTGTGGCGGATCCCCATGATTTCATCAAACGCACCGTCTACTTCTGTCCACGAAGTGATTTCAAAGCAGTCTGGCAGTGATTTGGCCTCCACCACCAAAGAATGGTAGCGCGTGACCGTTAACGGGTTATTAAGAGACTGAAATACGCCAACATCTCGATGAATCACTGGGCTGGTTTTGCCATGCATCACCTGTTTTGCCCGAATGACTTTGCCACCAAAAACCTGAGCCAGGGCTTGATGCCCCAAACACACGCCTAGAATCGGCAGTTTTCCGGCAAAATGTTTGATAGCCTCAAGTGAGATACCAGCATCGTCCGGCGTGCAGGGTCCTGGCGAGATGACTAGGTGCGAGGGAGCCATGGCCTCGATGTCAGCGAGCGTGATAGCGTCATTGCGGTGCACTTCTACTTCGACACCCAACTGGCAAAAGTACTGGTATAGGTTGTAGGTAAAAGAGTCGTAATTATCAATAATCAGCAGCACAATCGTTCCCATCACGTCCTGCCCGCACAACATCAGCGGGACTGGGCGCAAATGCTAACACAGGCTTATTCGCACTGCATCAGAACTCGTTGATAGGAAGAATGGGCGTTGGCCAAGGCGATGACAACCAGTCAAAATAGAGATGGCTGAGTTCATCGCTATTCTCGTCAAGGATGTGGATTAGCCGGGGGTCCGCAAGCGTTCCTGCCTCTTGTGAAACAGTTTCAATCGCCCCTTTCACCCTGTCTGATACACTGCCTTCATGACTCTCGATTTCCCGATCAATCGCTTCAGCCACCGTCACAACCCGACACTCTTCAGGGATTTTATCTGCCTCAATTTCCGGGAAGCCAGAACCGTCCCATCGCGTGTTTTTGTAAGTCAGAAGTGTGACCGCTACACAGGCAAAACCTTTCGTAGCTTCTGAAAGCAGCAATAAGCTGCGGCTCTCCGCTGTCGTGTTGTTCCCGCCGTCATCCCACAACTCTCCTATCTGGCAAAGCGGATAAGCAAGGCCGACATCTTCAGCCTTAGATTTGGTGAGGCCGTACTTTACCGACAACCACTCACAGAATTTAGCAATACGCGGCGCAGAGATTTCGACGTAGTTGTTATGCAGGGCCGCAACTGCAGCTATCTGATTTATGACCAATTGGTAGTTTTCCTGCATAATGGTGGCTCGCGCTTCTCCCAGCAGATTTGCCACCCGGCTTTTTACCAACTCAGGCGAAACCGGCTTTATCAGGAAATCTGCTGCTCCGCGTTTTAGTCCTTCTACCTCGCTTTGGTATTCATCAAGTGCAGACACAATAATGATGGGAATGTGACTGACGGCCTTTTCATTTTTCAGCGCGCGGCAAACTTCATAACCATTCATTCCCGGCATCATGATATCTAAAAGGATAAGATCCGGTCGCTGTTGTATAGTCAGCTCTATGGCACGCTCTCCGCTCTTGGCAAAGATCAGCGTGTATTGATCCTGCAAGATAGTGCGCATCACATGAAGGTTGCTGGGTTCATCATCGACCACAAGCACTTTATACGCCATATCCCTGTACTCCCGTATTCTGTGACGTCGGCATTTGCTCAGTCACGGTCAGAATCAAGCGGTATGCTTCATCCAGCTCGAAATTTTCAATAGAGGCAACAAACTGTGAAAGCAACGGCGGGGACACAAATCCTGCCATTCTCGGCACCAGTTCTTTATAAAGCTCGTCGTCGTATTGCCCTTCTGCGAGCTTGCTGACGAACATTTCAGTTTTACGTTCGAAGACTTCCTGAGGCATTTTGCTGATCAGGGTGTTGTCTTCCAGTTCATGCGCTCTGACCCCGAGGTAGGCTAACGCACGGTCAAATGTTTCTTCCAGAGTGTGGCGCAGCAATTCCAGTTTGGCCTCAGCTTTCACCACATCCCCTGCTTCCAGATAACTCAGAAGTTTTGACACGCGCAGCTCTAATACTGGAAAGCCGATACATTTCGCCGCTTCTTTTGCCTGTTTCAGCAACGGAGCCAGCGCTTCTGGCTGTTCTTTCAACAGTTGTCGGATAATGTCCGGCAGATCGTTGTAAGACGCATAGAACTCGCGAATAACACTCAACAGGATGTCTGTCGTTGGCCAATGCTGGAGTGCCCAGGCATCGTCAAACAAGTCGACATTCTCGTTTGGTGGATTAAGCGTAGCGATATTGTCTGCTTCTTCCCCACCGTAGCATTTCGCCAACATGCTGAAGATGTCACTGCCAATAAAAGGTTTGTCGATTGAGAAATCAAAACCGCATGCCTGCCAGTCTGTCGTCGGGTCAACGGCGAGTTTCATAGCAACTACCTTTAGCGGTTCTTCCCGGCACACCGCTGACCAGCTTCGCAGGGTTTGCGGTGTTGGATAGTGCTCGTCACTGAGATAGGCATCCAGAAATACCATGTCGACGGCCTGGGTTTTCAGAACATCTTCGGCTGACTCCATATCAGTGAAAGTCAGCACTTTCACCCCCTGCCTCAGCAGCATGTCCCGAAGTTCCTGCTGGTTGCGCTGCACATCATCGATAACCAATACCTCCAGCGCGGGAAGTGCAAAACTCAGCGAAGGCTCATCTCCAATTCTTTTGGAGCTTTGCGCAGGGATGAGTGGCAAATCGGCATACACCACCGAGCCATGAATCGACTCGCCATCAAACCATAAGTGGCCACTCATCAACTCAATGAGTTGAGTCACCAGCGTTGCGGAGAGTGTCTGCCCCGTGTTCAAGGCTTCATCCACCCTTGCCGTCTTCTGGTTGTGTGCGTAACTGGCGACCGCAAACCTCACTACATCATTGGTGGGCAACACATGAAGGGCAACATTACCTTTTTCTGTTTTGGTCAACGCGCTGCGCATTAGATTTTGCAGCAACTGCTTAATACGGCGCGAGTCACCAACATAGTGCTCCCAAAGCGCATCGTTATAATGGAGACTCACATGAAGATCTCGGGCCTGAACTGTCTCGCGGGCGATAAACTCTATCTGACGACAAAGCTGTACCAACGAGAAGTCTGCAATGTCGAGTGGCAGGGATTGGCTTTCCAACTTGGACGTGTCGAGAATATCGTTGATAAGCTTCAACAAACTGTTACCGGACTCGCGAATCACCTCCAAATGATGGCGATGTGAGGGGGTTTTCGCTTCCTCAATCAGCACTTCCGTTAACCCAAGAATAGAGTTCATCGGCGAGCGGAACTCATAGCTCATATTGGCAAGGAAAGAAGCTTTGGACTGGGTGGCTTTTTCAGCAAGACGCATCTTTTCTTCGAATTCTTGTTCAGCTTCATGCTTTTCAGTCACGTCGATAATGACGCCGTCAATCCAAGTACTGCCGTCCTCTGCCCGATAACTATGTCCAATTTCCCAGAACCATTTCTTTTCATCATCACGGGTCAGGAAGCGGTATTCGCAATCATATTTCCCATGACGGCGGGAGGCGAGTTCTCGCACTTTACGATAGCTTGCGGTGTCACCCTGGTGAATACGGTCCACAAAGTGAGAGACGCCATTTTCTCCGGTCAGAATTGATGCGCTGTAGCCCGTAAGCGACTTTGCTGCGTCACTGATGAACACGATATGGCGCGTCGCTCCAGTCATTTCTCTAAAAGCTATACATGGCAAGTTAGAGACTAGCGCGCGGTACTGCTTAGCATTCTCCCGCAGCGCCCAGGCCATACTCCTCTGCTCGGAGATATCCGAAATCACGGCAACGAATTCGTGTTGACCTTGTGAGTCATGATGTCCAATGGAGAGTCTAACAGGAAGCTCAGATCCATCTCGACGTTTAGCCATCACTTCTCGTACCGAGCCAACAATATCCGACGTCATTCGCCGTTCCAGATAGTTGTGAATATAGATGTCATGGCGATGCTGATGTTCATCTGTCACCAACAGGCATATATTTTTTCCCAGCACTTCGGACGTGTGCCAGCCGAAAATCCGCTCTGCAGAATGATTAAAATAGGTAATATTCCCCTTTCGATCGATGGCAATGATGGCTTCCGTCGCCGTTTGGAGGATAGACGTCAACTGCTCCTCGCGCTGACTGAACAAACGTGCTTCGGCATGACTGCAAAGCCAAGCGTTCGCCAGTTGATTAAACACGATAGCGAACATGGCCAAGAAAGCCTGAACCAGCATCACATCCAGTATGGAAAACAAAAAAGGTTCATCACGAAGAGGCTGACGCGACAGCACCACAGTTTCAGTTGACGCAGTAGCCATTATCAGCGACGCCACAGTAAAACAGGCTCCACTCAACAGGCCTGAGGTCAGATTCTTGTCCCAAAACCCAGTTTTCTTAGCAGCAAACCGGCTCAAGATTGCCACTGTGACCAAGAATCCCGCTATCACCGCAGCAAGGCTGTATATGGCCGCATCCAGTTGGGAAATGGATGCAAGGTTCACCCCGGTATATGCCATCAGATTTTGCAGTATCAGTGCCATCATGATGAGACCCGATGCCATTAGCATGCGAAATGGGCTGTTTTTAACAAATGAGATCATCCGAAGGGCTGAGAAATTGAGTGCGAACGTCAATAACAAAGGCAGGTAGAGCAACGAAGGCTGGAAGCCAAGAGATTGGTAAGTCGGACTGGCCGTCACACTGACAACATGTACCAAAGACATGCTGACAGTCAGGGTCAGCGCATTCACCAGCACAGGCGAAATCTTCAGCCATGGCAATTTCTGCTTTTCCAGCGGCCGGTGAATGAAGCTCATGGCGGCTGCAATAAACGCCGCCATGGCTGCCAGTAACTGCAGCCATGGATCTATATAGCCCGTCGGCAGAAACTGTTCGTTCGCCGTAGGCAAGAGAAACATCGACAATGATTCAATGATCGACATGAAAGCTTCCGAAGCCAAAAAGGTGATGCCTCACCAATGCCCAGACAACCGGAAACGCTTGGGTGCCTGACACATGACATCACAAATACAAGACATCGCCTTGTTATTGAGACACTTCTAAAGCTTAGTCTAGATTCTTCGGGCAACCCATTAAAAGGGCGGAAAAAACAGGCTCCCGCGGGAGCCTGTGGCTGGATAAGTTGAAGTTTATTTGATCTTACACTGGAATCTTTTAAACACTGCGCGTGTATTTTTTTCCAGTGCTACTTCTCCACATGGAATGTCAATAATACCCCAGAGTCGGTAACCCAGTTCCACTGTGTCGCCGTAGCTGACGCCAAGGTCTTTCAGGAAATCACTTTTTTGGGTGTATTTGCGGTTGGTTTTCCAACGTAGCCATGGGCGATCTTTATCCACATAACCGTTCACCGTCGGTTGAACCCAGAAGATGCTCTTGTTCTTGAAGCGAAGCTTAAACTTCTGTGGCTTGTCTGGATAGTAAAGGCTGACAATCACCGGATCATGATCTGACGACGAGTACGGGTTGGTTGACTTGACCAAATCGCCAGTGAAGCGTCCTGAATACTCAAACAGTGTGCTTTCCACCGAGTTGATATGCCAGTCTTCCACACCAGCGACTTTCTCCAGAACGCTGGCATTACCCACCGCATGGTCAAGACTGCCCAGCTCTCCATCGAAGGTATAAGAGAATGCTTCGTCACCCAGCTTATAGCTTGCGAGGTTAATATAACCAAAACCGTCGCCCACTTCTCTTGCGGTTTCATCCAGTGTTTCACCAGCAATTGAAGTCCCTGCTGCAGTCACAATCTTACGCTCAGCAGTGTTCGCGTCGTAATCGGTCATCACGCGCATCGGATCTTCCTGACCGTAAGCATTGAAGTCACCCAAAGCGATGATGTCACCGCCGATATCCGCCAGTGCCTTGCCCAACGTTTCTGCTGCAGAAACACGGAACTCGTTACAACGACCCTGAAGGTCTGTCGGGTCATCGTCAAATTCACCGGCGACCCAATCTTCGTAACAACCTGACCCCTTAGACTTGAAGTGGCTGACCGCAATTGACAGGCTTTGATCTTTCACAGCAAAGGTTTGCAGCAAGCTATCACGCTGGAATTTATCCAACTGGCGAGTTTCACCATCTGGGTTTTCACCACTGATATGTTGCTCTGGCATACGGACAACCGTTGCATCGCCTTGAAGTGATACTTTTGCCGGACGATAAATCAATGCCACCTGAATCGCGTCACCGCCAAGGAAAGCACCTTCCGTCAGATCAGCCTCTGCTGGGATGACATACGTGTAGTGGGTAGCCTCATCGGCAAACTGGGCATTCAGCTCATTGACCAAATTGGCGAGCGCACCATTTTCACCGAAGCCATTGTTCTCGATTTCCATCAAACCGATGATGTCTGCGTCCATAGCAGTCAACGCATTGACAATTTTCGCACGCTGAAGCTCAAACTCCGCCGCATCTTTCGTACCACGGTTACAACCCCGCGACGCATCTGCATCCGCCTGATCATCACAGGTCACATTCAGGTCACCGCCAATTGCACTGGCACTGGTGAAATAGTTCAGCACGTTGAAGCTGGCCACTTTGAGGTTAGTGTCCTCAAACGCTTCCGGAGCGGCAGTTCGGTCTTCATCTCGCACGAAATCGCTTGCCACCAGTTCGTTGGTCACCACCAGACGGTAATCACTGAAGCTGTAACCAATCACACCTTCAAGGTTAGTGACCGTATCGCCAATGCGGATATAACCCTGATCAGCATCAAGGCCCGGGAAGTAAGGCACAACACCATTCGGCGCTTTGCGGTCTGATTCCACGAACAGTTGGTTTGCGTCGTTGGCTGCTGCCAAGGTTGCCGCCTCATCAGAACCAGCGATATACAGTTGAGTCGGTTTGAAGTTGGGCGCTTCGTGTGAGAGCACCATGTTGTTCCGGAAAGCATCGTAATCAAACCCGAAGTTACGGGTAACAACCAATTCGCTTTCCTGCGTCAGACGGACTTTCATGCCTTCATGACGTTCAAGCGCTACATCCAGCGTTTCACCATCTTCTACTACCAAATCAGTGACAGGAAGCTCTCCTACGGTATCAATGACTTCCCACTGCTTGCTGGACGCATCCAGTTGAGTAAGATTGAAAAACTCTTTGACTGTACCCGCCACACAAACCTGCATGCCAGGCTCAATACCCTGAGGGGCATCCCCCGTAAAGATGAACAGACCATCTGAGGTTGCGTTGTCGCCATCACCGTTCGCGTCCTGAAGCCAGAAACCTTTGTAAAGGCTTTCGGTAACCGCTGTTACCACACCTTCGACATAGTAGGTACCCTCAGCTTCAAAACTGCCATCTGGTACCAGTGGGCTGCGATCACCACTGCCTTGAATCGCATAAGTCGGTGTGAGGGTCTCACCTTCACAACTGAAGGTGCCGCCACCTCCACCACCGCCATCACAAGCGTCAACACCGCTACAACCCAGACCGCCAAAGGTATTTTGTGCGAAAGATTGCCATTCCACTGAGGCGTCAAACGCCGAAGACGCATCTGTGCGACCGGTGCTGCCGTCTAAGCGGCGCAACGTGACATCTTTGCCATAGTTGCTGCTGTTGCCTAGCTGCCCGAGGCTGTCGAGCACGTTATCGTTTTCATCGACCAAGGCCACCACGTCATTGCCACTAAAAGAGAGGGAACCAGTAGTTTGCTGGCTAACACCGGTAACATCAGCTGTCGCACTGCTGTTGGCAACTACATAACTTTCACCTACCGCCAGAGTGCCTGAAAGCGCAATCGTGTTACCAAAGATGGTGGCACCGTTGAAAGCCAGTCTGAGCGAGAGGTTGTCGAGAGAAGCATCCCCTGAACCCGTGTTAGTAAGCTCTATCGCTTTATTGTTCGAGGAGCCTTCGACATATTCCGTGATGAGAATGTCAGCACTGGCAGGAAGCGCTGCACTGAGAGCCAGAGCCAAAGGGCTCCATGTAAAGATCTTCATTTGCTGTCCTTATTGCGATTGAAGTCATAAACAGTGCAAATGATTTAACATCTCGACATGTCATTTACGTGATGGGAAGCCCAAGTTTGTATATCAATGCTGACATAGAGGTCAACAATTAGGACAGCGTTCAGAAATCAACAATTTCGGATAACAACAAAAATTACGATTAGGAGGAGGAATTGAAGGCGAACGTGCAGGAAATGGCGGCGAAAATAAAAAAAGCAGCGATTTCTCGCTGCTTTTTCCAACATTCTAAGCGATGATTATGGGCGAGCAACAAAGCCTACTGCTTCGTACACTTTTTTCAGTGTTTCAGCAGCGCGTGAAGACGCTTTTTCTGAACCGGCTTTCATTACCTGATCCAGGTAAGCACGATCAGCGCGGAATTCCTGATAGCGGGTTTGCACCGGCTCCAACATCGCAACCACTGCATCGGCTGTATCTGTCTTAAGATGACCATACATCTTGCCTTCGTATTCCGCTTCGATTTCTGCCAAGGTTTTGCCAGTCGCGACAGACATCAGCCCCATCAGGTTGGCAACACCCGGCTTGCTTTCGATATCAAACAACACACGTGGTGGCTCGTCTGAGTCAGTCACTGCACGTTTTATTTTCTTGGCGATCGCTTTCGGGTCTTCCAACAGGCCAATCACGTTGTTGCGATTGTCATCAGACTTCGACATCTTTTTGGTCGGATCCTGAAGGCTCATCACACGTGCGCCCACCTGTGGGATGTATGGTTCTGGGACTGTAAATACCTCGCCATACACGTTATTGAAACGGGTCGCGATATCGCGAGCCAGTTCTAGGTGCTGCTTCTGGTCGTTACCGACTGGCACCTGATTCGCTTGGTACAGCAAAATGTCAGCGGCCATCAGCACAGGATAACCAAACAAGCCAGCGTTGATGTTTTCCGCATGGCGTGCTGACTTATCCTTGAACTGGGTCATACGGTTCAGCTCACCCATTTGGGTGTAGCAGTTCAAAACCCAACCCAGCTGTGCGTGCTCTGGTACGTGTGACTGGATGAAAAGGTTACTTTTCTCTGGGGTAACACCGACAGCCAGACACAGCGCCAGCGAGTCCAGCGTTGCTTCACGCAGTTTTTCCGCTTCCTGACGAACAGTGATCGCGTGCAGGTCTACGATGCAGTACTGGCAATCGTAATCGTCCTGCATTTGCTCCCACTGACGCAAAGCTCCAATGTAGTTGCCGATACTGAGTTCGCCTGATGGCTGAACACCGCTAAGTACAATGGGTTTGGTCGTAGGATTACTCATGTTCTTTTTGTTCCTGTCAGTCAATTCAGCCAGCATTGCTGCTGGCTGTCATTTCGAGAAATAAGTCGAAGCTTTAATTTACGCTGTTTTTTCGGTGCTGAGAACCGTTAAAAGCTGGTTGAAGTGGTCAGCCACAAATTCCGGAGCGCTGTCGCTGATTGGCTCACCATAGTTATATCCGTAAGTCAGGCCTACAGAAACGTAACCTGCATTTTTCGCGGCGAGGATATCGTTTTTCGAATCGCCCACCATCAGCATGTTTTCGTTGCTCAGGCTGTGCTTGTCGCGCAGGCTAAAAAGGCCTTCTGGGTCCGGTTTGTTGGTTGGCAAGGAATCGCCACCGATCACGTCAGTAAAGAACTGCGCCAGATTGAGGTCGGTCAGGATCTCTGGCACAAACTGATAAGGTTTGTTCGTGACAACGCCGAGGGTGTAACCCGCCGCTTTCAGTTCAGCCAGGGTTTCTTTTACGCCCGGGTAGACGATGGTTTTGTCGTGGCCGTTATTAGCATAGTGAAAGTCAAAACGTTCACGGACTTTCTGATAGAGTGCTTCATCGATGTCGGGTTTGATGGTCACATTCTGGCTCAGGGCACGCTTCAGCATGATTTCTGCACCGTTGCCAATCCAGTTTCGCACTTCATTGTCGGTCACTGTGTGGAGGTCGTGATCTGCCAATGCCATGCGAATACCTTCCGCCAGATCCGGTACGCTGTCTACCAAGGTTCCATCAAGGTCAAAGGCAATGTATTTGATATCGTCAAAGTTTACCGTCACGGTTTATTTTCCTACTTTGCTCAGTTCCGCGCGCATTTCATCGATAACGGCTTTGTAATCAGGCTGACCGAAGATTGCTGAGCCCGCCACAAACATGTCAGCGCCCGCTTCTGCGATTTCGCGGATGTTATCTACTTTCACGCCGCCGTCGATTTCGAGGCGGATGTCGCGACCACTTTCGTCAATACGACGACGCACTTCACGCAGTTTGTTCAGGGTTTCAGGAATGAAGGATTGGCCGCCAAACCCCGGGTTCACAGACATCAGGAGGATCATGTCGAGCTTGTCCATCACGTGGTCAAGATAGTGCAGTGGGGTCGCAGGGTTAAACACCAAACCTGCCTGACAGCCATGCTCTTTAATCAGTTGCAGGCTGCGGTCAATGTGCTCGCTCGCTTCCGCGTGGAAGGTAATCATGCTGGCACCGGCTTTGGCAAAATCAGGGATAATACGGTCAACCGGCTTCACCATGAGATGAACGTCGATTGGCGCAGTAATGCCGTAGCCACGCAGCGCTTTACAGATTGGCGCACCAAAGGTGAGGTTCGGTACATAATGGTTGTCCATCACGTCGAAATGCACCACGTCAGCACCTGCTGCCAACACGCGTTCAACGTCTTCACCTAAACGTGCAAAGTCCGCCGAGAGGATCGACGGCGCAATGAGAAAATCCTTCATCCTATAGCCTCAATGTAAAGTACCCAGTTGACGGGCGTAGCGATTACCTGAAATTTGGCGCAATTCTACCCGATTGCATGGCGTCTGTCTTATCAGATCCTCTGATTCAAACCATAACCTCTGAATTTTGAAGCTGGGACAGACGGCCAGCTTAAGCCTGTTATAAGCTGGGACTAATCAACATGACTGGTGAAGATAACTCATGGATAACGAAAAAGCGAAGCAGGAAAAAGTGGGCATGGCGGATGTGGTCAAAAGCGTGTTTGCGGCGATGTTTGGCGTGCAGTCAGACAAAAACCGACAACGGGATTTTCAGCAAGCCAGTATGGTGCCTTATATCATTGTCGGTTTTGTGTTTGTCGCTGTGTTTGTGCTGGGGTTAATGGGCTTGGTTTCGCTCATCACGCCAAATTAAAGAAGCTCTGATACGTCAGGAGCAAACAGTGCCAGCAGTTCATCCACTTTGTTACGCCCACCACCATTGCGGCTAATAGTGCGTTTTACTTTCACCATATTGAAGTGAGAGCCATGATACAGGCTTCGGGTCAGTGCGGTATCGTGATTTGAAATCAGCACCGGAATGTTTTTCTCGATACTCACTTTACGGGCCCACTCACCTAGCAATGCCTGATCGTCCAAACTGAAGCCGCCGCTTGCATAGGTCGTGAAGTTGGCCGTCGTCGACAGAGGCGCATAAGGTGGATCGCAGTAAATCACGCTACCACGGCGGGCACTTTTGAAACTCTGCTGATACCCTTCACACACAAAGGTCGCTTTCTTTGCTTTCTCAGAGAAAAACTCGAGCTCAGCTTCAGGAAAGTAAGGTTTCTTGTAAGAACCAAAAGGCACATTGAAGCCACCTTTTTTGTTATATCGACACAAGCCGTTAAAGCCGTGGCGGTTCATATACAGGAAGTAAAGGGAACGAAGATAAGGATCCTTACTCTGGTTAAACTCTTCACGGATAGCGAGGTACGCAGGCTTTTGGTTGTACTCTTGCGTGAAGAGGCGCTTGGCGTCTTCGATGTAACGCTCTGGCTCCTGCTTGAGAAGATTATAGAGATTAATGAGATCAGGATTGATGTCAGCCAGACGATATTGGTCATAGTCTGTATTGAGAAATACAGAACCTGCGCCAACAAATGGCTCAATCAGCTTTTTTTCTCCCGGCAGGTGCTTGCGGATATCGTCGACCAGAGAATACTTACCTCCAGCCCACTTAAGAAAGGCACGATGCTTTTTCATTAATGTGTATCCACCACCACTGCTGCTCGAAAGGTGGCGGATTGTATCTCATTTTTAGCCATCAATCAGCGTAAATTCGTGCCCTGTCTTCATCAAGGCGGGTTAGTTAACCAGTCCGATTTCTTTGTGGATCTGAACGAAAGATTTAGCCCATGGTGTCAGCGCCTGAATATTGGCAGGAAGCTGCAATTCTGCGCGGCGTGCATCAGCCACCGATTGGTAATCACCCAACAGCACCATAAACCAAGGTTCACCGTTTCGGCGGGTTTCATACACCAGCGCACGATCAGTAATCGCATATTCTTGAAGGAACTCAGTCACAGCCTGTTTGGACTGTAATGCAGCAAGCTGGAGGGCATAGCGCGATTCTGGAACGGTCAATAGCAACTGGTTCGCCAAAGGGACATCAGCATTTGATGCTGGTGGTGACAATGGCGCAAGCGCTTCAGTTTCTTCAGTCACAACTTCTACTGTCGCTTCTGGCTGTGTTGGTTCAACACGCACTGTGGTTTCGGCTGGCGGCGCCAATTCTGGGATAAGAGGCTCTTCAACCACGTTAGTACCATCCCCTCCCACAGCCTGCTCATCGATGATGGCATCGACCACACGGTCAGGCACGACGATACGGCGATTTTCATCACGGCGACCTACTGTCATACCCTCTACAGATGGACTATCCGGCAAGGCCACGTTGTCATCACTCACTTCAGCATTGGAGTTCAGGGCTTGTTCACCACTTCCCTCCCCTTCCTGCTGAGCGGCCATTTCTTTTTCTTTCTCATCAAGAATGGCAGAAAGCTCCTTCACGCCATCCGGCAAAGGAGAGTCAGCCATTTCTTCTGTCGTGGCTTGCGAGCTAAGCGCCCACCACACCAAACCACCGCCCAATGCTAAAAGCAGTACCACCAACAAAATCAAAGGGAGGGGCGAACGACGTTTCTTTTCTTCCATTGCAGCGGTCTCCTGCTGTTCCAGCCCACGAAGGGCTCCGGGTAAAGAAGGCAATGATGCCGCTTTTTGTTTTAGCGCGCGTCTTTGGGCAGCATCAAGTTGACGACTAACCATCATCACTTCGATGAACATTTCGCGTTCATTATCAGCCAACGGACTGATCTCCAGCTCTAATGGTTTCACGCCCTGACCATAGGACACTTTATGAAGCCATTTGTTAAGCTTGCCACGTAGACTAAACAACAGAATATTGATCTGCCAGTTATCACGCTGCTGCGCTTCGGTCACCAATGCCCAAAGCTCGGCAATCAGGTTAGCACTTAGTCGCTGGGCATCATCAATCACCACTAAGGCATGAACGCTGCGCCCTTCAAGCATGTAATCAAGGCTTTGTAGCATCGAATCCTGCTCATTGAAGACACCATCACGCACGATTTGCCTGAGAATAATGGCACGATGTTGGGCATCCTGCTGGCTTGGATTACAGATTAGAAGAGATTGGATAGGTTCGTTTGCCCAGTTTTCGAGGTATCGTTCACTGAGCCACGTTTTGCCCGCCCCCGATTCACCAGTGACCTGAACGAGGTTGGAGCTAAATCTGGTAAGAAATTGAATTCTAGATAAAAGTTGGACCTGGCTATCCAGATCCAATGCAATCATTTCATGGGAGCCTGTCATATACAAACCCGCTTAGTGTGTCTTGATGACCTCAGCAAGCGTTTCAGGAGTCACGTTTGCAACGACCTCTGCGGTACCAATCGATGTTGGAAGCACAAAGCGAAGTTGCCCGGAAAGCACTTTTTTATCGCGTTTCATGTGTTTAATAAACGCATCATAGCCCATGCTTGAGGGTGCTTTCACGGGAAGATTGGCTTTTTCGAGCAAGGAAGTGATACGGCTAACATCTTCTTGTGTCAGCAATTGTTGGTGGACTGCGGTGACCGCCGCCATCACAGTGCCCGCAGAAACGGCTTCGCCATGCAACCAGTTGCCGTAACCCATTTCTGCTTCAATCGCATGCCCGAAAGTGTGCCCGAGGTTCAGTAAAGCGCGAACACCGGATTCTTTTTCATCTTCTGCCACGACATCTGCCTTGATTTGGCAGCAACGTTTGATGGCATACACCAAGGCTTCAGCCTCCAAGGCGTTGAGTGGCTGGTAGTTGTCTTCCAACCAAACGAAGAATTCTGGATCGGCAATGATGCCGTATTTGATGACTTCCGCCATGCCTGCTGCAAACTCACGTTGCGGCAAGGTTTGCATCACATCGATATCGATAACGACGGCTTTTGGCTGGTAGAAGGCACCAATCATGTTTTTACCCAGAGGGTGATTCACTGCGGTTTTACCACCTACAGAAGAGTCTACCTGGGAAAGCAAAGTGGTTGGAACCTGAATAAAGTCCACACCACGCTGATAACAAGCTGCGGCAAAACCGACCACATCACCAATCACACCGCCGCCCAAAGCAACAATCAGCACATCACGGCCGTAATTGCCTTCGAGCAGGAAGGTATTAATGGTGTTAAAGGTATCGAGGGTTTTGTATTGCTCGCCATCAGGCAGGGTCAACAAAGCTGGCTCACCACCAGCTTTGTTCAAGGTATCCAAAAGAAGGTCCGCATAAAGCGGAGCGATGGTGTCATTGGTGACCACCACCACTCGACGTCCTTGAGCTTCAGAAAAATACGCGGGATCGGACAGTAATCCTGTACCGATAGAAATGGGGTAGCTTCTGTCGCCTAAGCTTACGTCAATCCTTTCCATGGAGTTCCTTTATTGATTAGTGATTTTCCAGCAATTCGATGATCTGGTTTGCCACAACCTTGGCGCTTTGATCATCAGTACGCACTACATAGTCTGCAATTTCTTCATACAGAGGATTACGCTCGCCCGCCAGTGATTCCAATACTTCACGTGGTTGCTCAGTTTGCAGCAAAGGACGTTTTTTATCGCGCTGAGTACGTGCCAGTTGTTTCTCAATGGTGGTTTCAAGATAAACCACGATACCACGAGCAGACAGACGATTACGGCTCTCTCGGCTCTTGATTGAACCACCACCGGTTGCCAGAACGATACCTTGTTTTTCAGTCAGGTCGTTGATGACGTTCTCTTCGCGAACGCGGAATCCCTCTTCACCTTCAACATCGAAAACCCATGCAATATCTGCACCTGTGCGCTCTTCGATCACAGTGTCAGAGTCGAAAAATTCCATGTGTAGTTGTTGTGCCAGGTGTCGACCGATTGTGCTTTTGCCAGCCCCCATTGGACCTACAAGAAAGATATTTCGTTTTTCAGCCATTTTAAGCAGTTTACGCGCGGTTAATGAAAACAACACCGCCCGCAGGCTCGCTATCAGAAAGCCCGAGGCGCCAAATTCCTCACAGTATATTCGTGATCAGACCAAAAATTATCTCAGGTCGGGCAGGCGTTTGGCAACTTAAAATGCGTTCCGCCTCGCCTTTAAATTCCAAGTTCATGCTCAAGAGGGCGAGAAAAGGCCAGAAATTTACATTTTTCATGCCCCTCTCCCTTCGCAAACATTCAGATTAATGGTGATGCTAACCGAATGAATTACATTAAGTTACTGTGTCATAATCCTCGGCGTTACGAAGATCAATAATTCGCGTTTACCCATGGTTTCGTAGTTGCGGCGAAAGAGTTGGCCAAGGCCTGGGATATCACCCAACAATGGCACCTTATCCACGCCTTCCATCATTTCGTGTTGGTAAATGCCACCAAGTACGACGGTTTCCCCGTCATTCACCAGTACCTGTGTACCAATACGCTGGGTATTAATCGCCATTGCCTCACCAGTACCAGCTTTGACGGTACCTGCCGGTTTGTCCTGTGTGACCTGAAGATCTAGAACCAATCTGCTATCTGGGGTGATTTGGGGAGTCACCGATAGGCTAAGTACTGCCTTTTTAAATGACACAGCCGCCGCGCCGCTTGATGAAGCTTCCAGATAAGGCAGCTCCGTACCTTGCTCAATATAAGCAGCGCGTTTGTTGGTGGTTAAAAGACGAGGGCTGGAGATAATTTCAGCACGAGACTCGGCCTGCAACGCGGACAGCTCAAGATCGAGCAACAAATCCTTACCAAGGTTTGCCACGGAGAAAGCAATACTTGAAGCATTTGGACTGACAGCTCCCAGATTAACATTGAGTAGGTCATCCAGGATCAACTCGTCAGGCTCATTGTCTGCACCAAAATCTATCCGGTCAGAATGCTGCCAGTTACCCTCAATCGAGCCACCCGTTGTGAAATTACCATTCTGGCTGTTAACTCCCCAACGCACACCTATCTCTTCAAGCGTTCCTTCATCGACGGTAACGATGCGTGCTTCAATTTCGACCTGATCGACAGGAATATCCAGCGCTTCAATCATCATTTTTACAACATCAATATTGTCAGCCAGGTCTTTGATCACCAGAGAATTGGTGCGGGGATCAACTGCGATGCTCCCGCGCTCAGACAACAGACTGATACCTTCATCATCTTCTTCACCACTACTCCCCCCACCAATCATATCTTTCAAGTCGACGGCATTGGCATACTTAATCTGAATCACTTCTGAGCGCAGTGACGCCAGCTCCCTTTCCTGACGACGTTTTTCAAGTACAAGGCGCTCCTGCTCATCCAGCTCTACTTTTGGTGCAACAAGCAGGATGTTCCCCATCTGTCGCTTATCCAGACCTTTCACATTCAAAATAGTCTGCAGCGCTTTTTGCCATGGAACATCATCCAGTCGTAAGGTGAGACTACCCTGCACGGAATCAGATACAACCAGGTTGAAGCCGTTGTGCTCGGCCACCATCTGCAACACAGAACGTACCGGAATATCCTGGAAATTGATGGAGATATTTTTGTTTTTCTTATTTTTATCCGCACTAGTTTTTTTTGCAGAAGGAAGAGAGGCAAATGGGAAGATTTCAACCGTCAATACATTACTGTTCTGGTAGTAGTCATAGCCAAAGTACCCTTCCGTTAGGACGGTCAGCTCAACATCATCATCAACTGGCTGGACTTCCAACTTGGCCGTCGCTTTTCCGATATCCTGAAGGCTCCGAACCCCTACCAGATTGTCTTCTACTGATGTCCCTTTCAGACTGATCGACAATGCACCATCATTCTTATTGAAATTAGTGACCACAGACTTGTCTTCAAGCGAAAGCGTCAGTAGCGTTTTTCCATTCTCACCTGCTTTTATGTCGATATTTTGAAGCTGATTGGCCGCAAGCGACCAAGGTGCCGCCACTAACGTGACTACCACCATCAGGCTGCGACAAACCGCTCTCAGACATAGACGCCGGCATCCTTTCCTCAGGCTTATCATGAATTACCCTTTTTAGTTTTTGTTGAGTGCCAATCTAACGTTACGTACCTGCCAACAGCCAAGTCCGTCAGGTAGGTGTTCTGTGATAGAGAGTGTGTGTTGACTAATACTGTCAACGCGACCCCGGTTATTGCCGAGCATGCGTCCTAAGCCAACACGGTGAATACTTTCATCCGGCGCGGAAACTAGCGCCCAATAACTCCCTGGCAGGCCAATCACACCCTTAAATTCAAGTGACGATAATTCGTAGCTCTCAAGCGGGTCTTTGCCGGGAAGGTCTTCTGGTTGCCAGCAATCCCCTTTCACCAACTTTTCTTCTTCCATGGCTATTGGCAGTACGAAAGGATCGGTATCGATACCCGGGTCAAAAGGCGTAGGGAAGTAGGTTGGTTCAGGCGGAAGCGGTGTTGCTATCACTTCCGCTGCCGCATAGGTCTGGACGATAAAGCGTTCGAGGTCTTGCGTTTTGGGCTCATGCATACAGCCAGAGAGCAGGATCACGTTCATCATCGCAACTTGGTATCTCATTGCGACACCTCCTCTTGCTTCTCATAGCGGTAGGTGTGTGCGCCTACCAAGAAACGCAGTTGATCAGATTTATCCTTCTCACGTGACAGCGAGAAATCCTGCAGTGCGACGATACGTGGCAAGCGAGCGAGTGCAGCCGAGAACTGGCCCATATCTGCATATTCTCCCGTCAGCTCAATATCTAAAGGTACTTGATACAACCAGCCAACATGCTGTCCTTTGTTCCAGTTCAGCTTTTCGAAATTGAGGTTGTACTGAAGTCCAGTGTCATTGATCCCAGCAAGTAAGAGAGCAAGCTCATCTTCTGCAGGTAATTGTTTGGTCAGGTGACGATAAAAACGCTGCAGTTCTTCAACCTGTACATCGACATTCGGAAGCGCTGCCACTTGTTCAGCCTTCATTCGGAATTGAGTCCGAAGTAGCGTTTCATCTTGTTTGGCGAGCTCAACTTCTTGCTGAGCAGGAAGAACAGCAAAAAATATTGCTGCCGCCAATACAACAATGGCCAGTACCCCTAACAACATATTCTGCGCACTCGCTGGCCACTCGGGGATTTCATCGATTTCCCAATCGCGCCAATCAGCGGCCATGGTGGTCCTCCTTTGGCAAATCGAGCGTCATATAATCGGTGAGGTCAAACGTTGCACGGAAGTTCTTGGAGACCGAAGACGATTTCACGCTAGTGTTGATGATGGAATGGATTTGCACATTCTTGGCACCAGAATCAGACTCCAGCAAAGCCAGTAGACTGGCGAGCTTAGCGTTGTCCCTGCTGCGCCCCTCAATCGTCACAGTCCCCGCGGTCATCGACACTTTGTCCAAAACCACGCCGTCTGGTGTAATTTGAGGTAGTAGATTGAAGAGCAAGGTGGCATTGTTGCGCTGTTTTTGCAGAGAGTTGACCAAGGTCAGACGACGGTGAAGCTCATCGCGTTCCACTTCGCGCTTGGCAAACTCTCTGAGAGTCACATTCAACTGATTTATTTCCTGCTGGAGGCGCGCGTTTCTTGCCTCTTGCATGGTGAGCTGGTTGTGAACCAACCAACGACCACCAATTACACACAAGGAAACCAGTATTAAGACCAATACAGATTTGTTTAGAAAGCGTCTGCGCGTTGCCTGACGCTTCATTTCACGCCAGGGAAGCAGGTTAATACTAGTATTCATCCATCACTCCACGCAGCGCCAGTCCAATAGATATCGACCAAGCACCAGCCGACTCATTTAGGCTATCGACAAGCTTTGGCGAATAGCTCAACCCCTGAAGTGGGTTCAGCGCCCTGACCCGCCAACCAAGCGTACTTTCCAGTTTGAAAATATCGATATTTTTCGCCCCATCCCCCGATAACCAAACGGTAGATACCTGCGTACCCTGAAGTTGAGTGGAAGCCAGTTGATACTGGCGCTGAATCGTCTCGGCAAGTTGCTGAGTGTGATATGCCCTGAGGTCTTCCGTAGTTAAATCACTTTGCTCGAATGGCACTGGTAGTTCGCGGTAGAAGCGTCCGTCTTTTGCATCTCCCAAGCAGATTTGTAAACGTTCCGTCCCAACATCCGCCATCAAAGAGGCACCAGCATCAGGTCGGGACGTCATATGCTGCTTGTAAAGACGCATCAGAGCATGGGTTTGGAGTTCAATGACCGATAGTGAAAAGCCTGCGACCTTCAATCCTGACAGCGTCTCTCTCAACATGGGCTTGCGACAGGCATAAACTTCAACACCGTCATTTTCGGGCAACGGGCAAAAATCATAGAGCAGCTCGTCCATCGGCAATCCCAAACTCTCACTCAGTTGCAGCCCTACCTGCACGTATTGTTCTTGTTCAGGGATATCGAGTGCGGTCGGGAATCTCTTCATTGCTACACTGCTTTGCGGAACCCCCATGATCTGTTCCTGAGGCCAGTTCCAAGGCATACCGCACGCTTTTCGGAGCTGCGTTTTTACCGATTTAAGAGAGTCATCTAAGGAAGAAGAGGATTGTCGCGGTGCAACAACGAGAGCCTGCAGCCTTAAAGCTTTGCCACGTTTTTGGATCATGGCAGCACGAATAGAATGCGTGCCAATATCGATCCCCATAGCGGTTTTCCCAGCAAACATTTGAAATGCCACCTTCTTAAAAGTCAGCATCAAGTAACTTTTTTGAAAGTTCTCTCCGCAGGTTCGTTATTTTTTGTTCAGTTCTCTTTATACTACGGTCACTAATTGTTTGAACGACTCGACTGAAAACTTACGGGAAATATCAAGTGAAGTTCATTAAGCGACTGCTTATATTTGCAATAATTTGCATATTACTTGGAGTGGGTACAATTTTTGGTTTTTACGTTTACCTAAAACCGGAATTACCAGATGTTGCCACACTCAAAGATGTTGAACTGCAAACCCCGATGCAGGTATACAGCGCAGACGGAAAACTGATTTCCCAATTTGGTGAAAAGCGTCGTATTCCAGTCACTTACAACGACATCCCCAAAGATCTGATTGACGCACTGATCGCAACTGAAGACAGCCGCTTCTACGACCATCCGGGCATCGACCCTATCGGTATCACCCGTGCAGCTATCGTGGTCGCCATGTCAGGTAGTGCCAAACAGGGTGCGAGTACCATTACCCAACAACTCGCGCGTAATTTCTTCCTTTCTAACGAAAAGAAGATTATGCGTAAAATCAAAGAGATATTTATCGCGATCCACATCGAGCAATTGCTGACAAAACAGGAAATCATGGAGCTTTACGTTAACAAGATTTTCCTGGGCTACCGCTCCTACGGCTTTGGTGCGGCCGCACGTGTTTATTTCGGTAAAGACCTTAAAGATCTTACTCTTAGTGAACTTGCCACCCTTGCAGGTATGCCAAAAGCGCCATCTACAATGAACCCGATTTATTCGGTAGAACGTGCGACCCACCGCCGTAATGTGGTGCTTAAGCGAATGCTGGATGAAAGCTATATCACCCGATCTGAATACGAGCAGGCGAGAAACGAACCTATTGTTTCCCGCTATCACGGCGCTGAAATCGAACTGAAAGCACCTTACATGGCAGAAATGGCACGCGCCTGGGCTGTTGAGCAGTACGGTGAAGACGTTTATGAGTCAGGCATGAAGGTTTACACCACCTTGGATTCTCGCTTGCAAAACGCGGCTGAGAAAGCAGCTATCAATAACCTCCTGTCCTATGACGAGCGTCATGGCTATCGTGGTGCAGTGGCAACGCTATGGAAAGATGGTGCTGAACCATGGGATGCTGAGAAGATTGCCAAGCACCTCAAACAGCAACCCACCTATGGTGAGCTCAACCCAGCCGTTGTCATCAAAGTTGACGGTAAAACAGCTGAAGTTGAACTACAGAACGGCGAAACCGCCACCCTGCCTTGGGATGGTATGAAATGGGCACGCCGTTATAGAACAGATACCCGCCAAGGCACTGCGCCGAAACAGACAGCAGATATTCTGGCAGCCGGCGAACAAATCTGGGTACGCAAGGTCGATGACGCATGGCAACTGAGCCAGGTACCAGACGCCAACACCGCTATGGTGGCCATGTCACCTGAAAACGGCGCAATCAAAGCGCTGGTTGGCGGTTTCAACTTCGTTCATAGCAAGTTTAACCGCGCCACCCAGTCTGTTCGTCAGGTAGGCTCTGCTATTAAGCCATTTATCTATTCGGCTGCGCTCGACCAGGGCGTAACACTGGCAACCTTGATTAATGACGCCCCAATCAATAAGTGGGACTCAAGCCAAGGCACCGCATGGCGTCCAAAGAACTCGCCACCAACCTACATTGGTCCGACCCGAGCTCGCATTGGTCTGGCAACGTCTAAAAACGTTATGGCTGTCCGTGTGCTGCGTAAAGTGGGTTTGGATGAGACTATCGACTTCCTGACCCGTTTTGGCTTCAAGCACGAGGAACTTCCGCGTTCTGAAACCTTGGCTCTGGGTGCCGGCAGCTTGACACCGATGCAAGTTGCACAGGGCTTTAGTGTCTTTGCCAACGGTGGTTACTATCTTAAGCCTTACTTCATCAGCAAAGTTGAAGACCCGTTTGGCAAGCTGGTATATACCGCTCACCCTCAGACTATTTGCCGCGAAAATTGCGACGACAAAGCGTCCAAGCTCAATTCCGACAATTTGATGGAAGAAGAAAACCTGCTGGACGAAACCGCAGCGATGGAAAACGAGCCGGAGTTCGCTCCACAGGTCATCAGTGAGCAAAATGCCTTCCTGACCCGTGAAATGATGGAAGCCAACATCTGGGGTGGCGGGGACTGGCGTCAGGGCACAGGATGGAATGGCACTGGTTGGCGCGCGCAGAAGCCTCTTAACCGACGCGATATCGGCGGTAAGACGGGTACCACTAACGATTCCAAAGATGCGTGGTACAGTGGCTTTGCACCGGGTCTGGTCGCAACAGTATGGGTTGGCTTCGATGACCACTCACGCGAATTGGGTAAAACCTCGCGTAATGCCAACTTGGATAATGCCCAAATTTCCGGTGCGGAAGCAGGGGCGAAAACCGCGCAACCCGCTTGGATAGATTTCATGGTTGATGCATTGGTCGATGTCCCAGAACAGCGCAAGATGGTGCCATCAGACATCGTGAAAGTCCGTATTGACCGTGATACCGGCCTGCTGACCCGCAAGAATGATGCGAGTTCAATGTTCGAGTACTTCGAGAGAGGCAGCGAGCCAACCGACTACGTTTCTTCTGCAGCCAGCAGCGGGAATATCTACGAGTCGGAAGGCGAAGAACTTTTCTAAAAAGATAAGAAACGACAAAGGCGCCATCTGGCGCCTTTGTTTTATCTGTGGTTCGATTAACCAATCGCGTTACATGTCCCTTTCATTACTTCCGAAATCACAGACGCCAGCTTCTCATAACGTGCACGCAGTGGTGAACCTGGGCGGTAATCCAGCGTGATCAAACGCTGTGGTTCTGGGTCTACGGCTTTTACATACACCACTCCATCGCGGTGCATACTCTTCGGTACCGAAAGCTTCGGCAGCAAGGTAATCCCTGTCTCTGCCGCCACCATATTGCGAAGAGTCTCTAGGCTGGTCGCACGGAAACGTGAATCTTCTTTCGCCCCTGCCGCGAAACAAAAACCCATTGCCTGATCGCGAAGACAATGCCCATCAGCCAACATCAACAGTGTTTCACCACGAAGGTCGTCCATCGGCACAGTTTCCGCCTTGGACCACTTATGACCTTCCGGCAGCGCCAGCAGCATCGGCTCCAGATAGAGTGGGATCTCTTTAAAGTGCTCCGTCTCTTTTACCGAGGCGAGAATAATGCAATCCAGCTTGCCCTCTTCCAGTTGCTGCACGAGCTGATGAGTTTGCGCCTCGTGGAGGAACAGTTCCAGCTCAGGAAAAGCGTCTTTTACCGCTGGCACAATATGTGGCAACAAGTATGGCCCCACGGTAGGGATAAAGCCCACATGCAGTGGACCTGACATTTCTTCACCCTGCTGGCTTGCCATTTCTTCCAGCACTTTTACTTCCATCAAGATCTTTTGTGCCTGCCGGACAAGCTGCATGCCTGCATCGGTAAACAGCACTTTCCGGCTGGTGCGCTCCAGCAGCACCACGCCAAGCTCATCTTCTAACTTACGGATCTGACCGCTCAAAGTGGGCTGGCTGACAAAACAGGCTTCCGCTGCCTTTCTGAAGTGCTGATGTTCTGATAGAGCCACTAGGTATTCGAGATCGCGAATATTCACACCGAACCTCTTTGATAGATTTCACTTATTGAAATGATAAACCTAATCAATTAGAACTATCCACCTCTTTCCCTCTAATATATACACATCAACCGGGAACACCGGATTAAAGAACTGAAAACAAAATTATTTAAGGGGTATTACCATGGAATTTATTAACAAAGAAGGTCAGAAAGTACCAAGCGTTACATTCCCAACTCGCAAGGGTGATGCGTGGGTTAATGTGACCAGCGACGAGCTATTTGCCGGTAAAACGGTGGTTGTGTTCAGCCTGCCAGGTGCTTTTACTCCAACCTGCTCTTCAACACACCTGCCTCGTTATAACGAGCTGCATTCGGTGTTCCAGGAGCACGGTGTTGACGACATTCTTTGTGTGTCAGTGAACGATACGTTTGTAATGAACGCGTGGAAAGCGGACCAAGACGCAGAGAACATCACCTTCATCCCTGACGGTAACGCAGAGTTTACTCGCGGCATGGGCATGGCAGTAGCGAAAGACGATTTGGGCTTTGGAGAGCGTTCATGGCGCTACAGCATGCTGGTGAAAGACGGCGTGGTAGAAAAGATGTTCATCGAGCCAAACGAGCCGGGCGACCCGTTCAAAGTTTCTGACGCAGACACCATGCTTGGCTACATTGCACCAAACCATAAACTGCAAGAATCAATTACGGTATTCAGCAAACCAGGTTGTCCTTTCTGTGCGAAAGCGAAGCAACTGCTGATCGACAACAAGCTACAGTTTGAAGAGATTGTGCTGGGTCAGGATGCAACCACTGTGAGCCTGCGAGCAATAAGCGGTCGCGCTACAGTGCCACAAGTATTCATTGGCGGTAAGCACATCGGTAGCAGCGACGAGCTGGAAGCGTACTTCGCATAACACCGAAAAGGGCAGCTTAGGCTGCCCTACTTAATTCCAAACATTATTGACGCTTGTCACCGGATTTAGCTGGAGAATAACAATGAAAACCTTGAATGTAGATGTCGCTGTCATTGGTGGAGGAACCGCAGGTCTGGGTGCTTACCGCGCAGCCAAAGCACACACCGACAATGTTGTGATCATCGAAGGCGGTCCTTATGGCACGACCTGTGCGCGCGTTGGCTGTATGCCATCAAAGCTTCTGATTGCCGCTGCTGAAGCCGTTCACCACATCGAAAAAGCACCAGGCTTTGGCATATACCCTCAAGGTGAAATCAAAATCAATGGCCGAGAGGTGATGGATCGTGTCAAACGCGAACGTGACCGCTTTGTTGGCTTTGTGCTCGAAGGCGTTGATGAAATCCCAGCGGAAGACAAAATTGCCGGTTATGCCAAGTTTGTCGATGACAATACTTTAGCTGTGGACGACCACACCCGTATTGAAGCGAAACGCATTGTCATTGCAACAGGTTCACGTCCAACTTGGCCAGCGCCTTGGAGTGATTTGGGTGACCGTCTGATTGTGAACGATGATGTGTTCGACTGGGATGATTTGCCAGAATCTGTCGCTGTGTTTGGTCCTGGCGTTATCGGTCTTGAACTGGGTCAGTCACTGCACCGCCTTGGCGTAAAAGTGAAAGTCTTCGGTGTTGGCGGTCAAGTAGGTCCGTTAACTGACCCAACCGTGATGGCTTACGCAGATAAAGCCTTCAACGAAGAGTTCTACCTGGACGCTGACGCTAAAGTCGAAGAAATGGTGCACGAAGGCGAGAAAGTCCATATCCGTTACCTCGACAAACAAGGTCAGGAACAACGCATGGAAGTCGACTATGTGCTGGCAGCAACCGGCCGTCGTCCTAACGTCGACAAGCTGGACATAGAAAACACAGGAATGAAACTCGATGCACGCGGTGTACCAACGGCTGACCCGTACACCATGCAAACCAGCGTCGCGTCGATTTTCATCTCCGGAGATGCGAGCAACCAGATCCCATTGCTTCACGAAGCAGCCGATCAGGGTCGAATCGCTGGTGACAACGCAGGTCGATTCCCAGATATCCGAGCCGGTCTGCGCCGAAGCAAGATTGCAGCCGTGTTTTCTGACCCACAAATTGCCATGGTGGGTGAAACCTACAAAGAAATCACCGCACGTCTTGGCACCTGTGGCTGTTTTGAAACCGGTATAGTGTCGTTTGAAGGTCAAGGCCGCTCACGCGTCATGTTGCGAAACAAAGGTGTGCTGCACGTTTATGGCGAGCAGGGTACTGGTCGCTTCCTTGGCGCAGAGATGATGGGCCCGAATGCAGAGCATCTGGCGCACCTGCTGGCTTGGGCACACCAAAACCAAATGACCATTTCACAAATGCTGGATATGCCTTTCTATCACCCAGTGATTGAAGAAGGCGTGCGTACCGCACTGCGTGACCTGAACGCCAAGCTGCACTTAGGTCCTGAGATGATCAAACACTGCCTGGATTGTGGTCCAGGCTGTTAAACCCAAATACCAATAACAGTGTTAATCCCCTTGCTTGCATAACTTGCACGTTCACGTAACTCCCCCAAGAGTTTGTGGTTTGCCCTCCTTTACGGAGGGCTTTTTTCTTTGTAGGCTGCAACGAATTGATGTTTTTGGGCTTGATATCCATGAGTTGCCGATTCTGCAAAGACGCCTCTCTCACTATTCGCGCCAAACTCGGCCGCTGCAAACGTTGCATGACTCAACTTGCTGTGATGAATCTGGTGCTTTGGCCGATATGGTTTATCGGGTTCAGTGACACACCGAAATCGATAGAGTCCATCACCCTGCTCTTTGGTGCAGGTGCCAGCGCTATTTTACTCACCCTTCACCTCATTCTTATGCCGTTTCGGATGAATGTACCCAAGCCAAAAGAGTGACTTACCCAAACAAAAAAACCGGCCTGAGCCGGTTTTTATCAATGCTATACCTGTTTACGCCACGTTGGCTTTAGCAATCAATCTGTCCTGATCAAAGGTAAACTCTAGCGCCACTTCATCACACGCATGAAGGCGTGGACAGCGGTCGCAATCTTTCATCACCTTTTCAGGCAGCAAAGATTTAGAAGTTGGAATAAAGCCCTGACGCATAAAGAACTCTGGTACACGGGTCAGCACAAACACTTTCTTGATGGCCATGCCACTCGCTTTTTTCAGCAGATGTTGAACAATCGCGCTGCCCTGCCCTTGATTCTGCCAGCCAGCTTCCACCCCCAAAGAGCGCACTTCCGCAAGACCCGAGTCATAAACATAAAGCGATGCACAACCTGTCACTTCACCCTGATGCTCAGCAACCGCAAACGAACCAATATCACGAACCAGTTCATTACGTTCACGCGGCAGGTTTTCACCTAGCCCCGCCCAGTAAACCACCATGCCTTCAATCGCATCAAGGTCAGTAAGACGCGCGCCACGTACTTTCACGCTTGGCGAGTAACGTTTTTCCAAACGCTTCTCTGCCTGACTAATGGCATATTCCACCTGATTCGGCGCCACGCCACCCAGCGCACAACGCTTCTCAAGACAGGATTCAATGGTGAGGATGGGATAAACATCCTCGTCAATCACTGGCGAGAACTGCTTCATGTCATCAAGAGAAAGCTCTTCCAGAGCACAGCCTTTTTCAATGGCGGCGACTACAGCCACACCTACGATATGGTGCGCTTCACGGAAAGGAATGCCTTTGGCAACCAGGTAATCCGCAAGCTCAGTCGCGTTGGAATAACCTTGCATCGCCGCTTCCAGCGTGCGGTCTTTGTTGATTTTGATGCCATCAAAACAAAGCGCTGCCATTTCAATACAGTCAAACCAGGTGTCGAGCGCGTCGAACAGCCCTTCTTTGTCTTCCTGCATGTCTTTGTTGTAGGCGAGCGGCAGTGCTTTCACTGTCATCATCATCGCAGACATGGCGCCATAAACGCGGCCCGTCTTACCACGGATAAGCTCAAGCGCATCCGGGTTCTTCTTCTGTGGCATCAGGGATGAACCTGATGTCACAGCATCTGCAAGTTCAACAAAGTTGGACTCGCCAGAGTTATAGAAAATCAGATCTTCGGCCATACGCGACAGGTGCAGCATAGACACCGACGCTACAGACATCAGTTCCATGACGTGGTCACGGTCAGAAACAGAGTCCAGACTGTTGCGGGTTGCACGGCGAAAACCCAGGCTGTGAGCCAGTGCTTCACGGTCAATCGGATACGCTGTACCTGCCAGCGCACCAGAGCCCAACGGGCAGGTATCCAAGCGGTTCAATGCATCGCTCAGGCGCGAGTAATCACGCTCGAACATTTCAACGTAAGCCAGACACCAGTGTGCAAAAGTCACTGGCTGTGCACGTTGAAGGTGGGTATAACCCGGCAGCACCGTGTTCTGGTTTTCTGCCGCGACTTTCACCATCTGGTTTTGCAGTTTATCGAGTGCAAGGAGAAGCTGTTGGCCTTGCTGACGACACCAAAGCTTAAGATCAGTGGCGACCTGATCGTTACGTGAACGACCGGTGTGCAGCTTTTTACCCAAATCGCCCACTTTGGCAATCAGTTGCTGCTCGACCCAGCTGTGAATGTCTTCAGCGTCAGAGCGCAGGATCTGCTCTGGATCTTCCATCACAGCCAGCTTGATTTCATTCAGTGCGAGCTCGAGGCGTTGCTGCTCAATCTCAGACAATACGCCCACTGAGCGCAGTGCTTTTGACCAGGCAATTGAACCTACGATGTCCTGCTCCGCGAGGCGATAGTCAAAACGCAACGAATCATTAAACTGCTTGAACCGCGTGTCTGCTGCCTGACTAAACCTTCCGCCCCATAACGCCATACTTACTTCTCCTTAAAACTCTATTGCTTCCAGCTGCTGTTTATTTTTGTTTTTTCTCGTTCAGCGCACGAATACGGCTCGACAGCGAGTAGAGACGGATAAAGCCACCAGCATGGCTGTGATCGTAGACGTCATCTTCACCAAAAGTCGCGAATTCTTCGGAGTACAAGCTGTTGAGCGAGCGCTTCTGCACTACTGTAGCCTGTCCTTTGTACAGTTTCACTACTACTTCACCACTTACTGGCTCAGCCAGTGATTCTGCTGCCGCCAGAAGTGACTTACATAGCGGCGTGAACCAACGGCCATCATAGATGAGGTGAGACGCTTTCAGGCCAATCTCTTCACGGTATTCGAAGCAATCTTTGTCCAGAACCAGTTGTTCAACACCACGCAGGGCTTCCATCATGATGGTGCCTCCCGGGGTTTCGTAACAGCCACGGGATTTCATGCCGACCAGACGGTTTTCTACGATATCAATACGGCCTACACCGTGACGCGCGCCTTTCTCGTTCAGCGTCGTCAGCACTTGGTATGGGCTCATGCGCTCACCATCAACCGCAACCACTTCGCCTTTCTCAATCAGAAGAGATACAGTTTCAGACTGATCAGGTGCCTGCTCTGGATCCACAGTCCATACCCAGCAAAGCTCGTTTGGCTGGTTCCAGGTATCTTCCAATACACCGCCTTCGGTAGAGATGTGCCATGCATTTGCATCACGGCTATAGATTTTCTCGAGGCTTGCAGTACAAGGGATGTTGCGCTCTGCCAAGTAATCCAGCAGGGCTTCACGAGAACGCAGGTCCCACTCACGCCAAGGTGCAATCACTTTCAGTTGCGGTGCCAGCGCAGCAAACGCGCTTTCGAAACGCACCTGGTCATTACCTTTACCGGTACAGCCATGGCACAGTGCGTCCGCGCCGACTTCAAGAGCACATTCCACTTGTGCTTTTGCGATGATTGGACGTGCCATTGACGTCCCCAGCAGGTATTTACCTTCGTAAACAGCACCGGTTTTCAGGCTTGGGTAGATGTAGTCAGCAACCATTTCTTCTTTCAGGTCAGCGATGTAACACGCTGACGCACCTGAAGCGATCGCTTTCTCTTCAATGCCAACCAGCTCTTCTTCGCCCTGGCCCACATCGGCAACGAATGCCACGACTTCACAGTCATAGTTCTCTTTCAGCCAAGGAATGATCGCAGACGTATCAAGACCGCCAGAGTATGCTAGTACTACCTTTTTGATATCGCTCATTTTAACTTCTCCATGTTCACCGCTCTGACGGTCAGTACAGGCGGTAACGACTAATAAATTCTGTATTGTTTAAACCGTGAAACGGGTACCGATGTTGCTGCCGCCGAACATCTCAGCAAGCTTCTCGGGGTAACGCCAGCTCGCGACCTGAATAGGACGCCCCAACGCGTTCGCCGCTTCAAACGCCGCTTTCACTTTGACGATCATGCCGTCGGTGATCACGCCGCTTTCAATTAATTCATCAGCTAATTTCTCATCAAGCGTTGGCATGAGCTTGCCCTTGCCATTGAGTACGCCACTCACGTCTGACAGTAGAACCAGTTCAGCATCCAACGCAGCCGCGACTGCCACCGCCGCCTGATCAGCATTCACATTCATCAATTCACCTTCAACATCAATACCGATAGAGCTGATGATTGGCACTGCGCCTGCTAACAAAATCGCTTGTACGACGGAAGAATCACCCGGTGTTGCCTTGCCGACATTGCCAAGATCAAGGTCAAGTTGGGTCACTTTACATAAGCCGCCGTCAGCCAGACTCAGACCGACTGCGTTAATGCCACATTTGATTGCCTCGCCCTGCAGCAGTTTGTTGGCTGTACCCGCCAGTGCGCCCGCGACCACATTAATCTGATCTTTTGGAGTGACTCGCAAACCCTGCTTTTTTTCCACTTTCAGGTTCAGCGCTTTCATCAAGTCATCGACGAGGTAGCCCCCACCATGAACAATCACCAATTGGCGATGCGCAGACGCCTGATACTGGCTGATTGATGCAAATAATTTATCCAGAGTCTCTGTGCAAGACAGCGCTGCACCACCCAGTTTGACTACCAAAGGACGTAAACTCATTGCCACTCTCCTACACAATCGCCGTGAGCGGCGAGAATCCAAAGCGAATGTTTATGCACTGCATCGCCTGACTGGCGGCACCTTTCAGCAAGTTATCGATTGCTGATGTCAGGATCACGTGTTGGCCTTTCACTGACCAGCCAATATCGCAAAATCCGGTGTTTTGAACAGATTGCAGCTTCGCACTTTGACCCGAGCCTAATGGACGAACCAAAGTTTTGTTTTCGTATGCTTTTTCCAGCGCTTCTGTTACCTGTGTTTCACTGACGCCTTCTGCCAGTTTGGCAGTGATAGTCGCTAGAATTCCGCGCTTAAAGTTGCCAAGGTGCGGTGTAAAAATCACATCACAACCCAAGTGGGTAGAAATTTCCGGTTGGTGGCGGTGGGTGAATACACCGTAAGCGTGAAGGCTTACTTCACAGAGACTATTGGTCATTGAGGCCTTGCGACCTGCACCTGATACGCCGCTCACCGCGTTGATCACTGGCCACTGTTGGGTGTCGATAAGCCCAGCATCCAGCAGTGGTTTCAATGCCAACTGTGACGCAGTTGGGTAACAACCTGGAACCGCGACAAGATCTGCTTTTTCAATGTCTGCTTCGTTCCATTCCGCTAAACCATAAACCGCTTTTTCCAGCCACTCGCCATATTGATGCTCGAAACCGTAGTAGTCGGTGTAGAAACTGTTAGATTGAACGCGGAAAGCACCCGATAAATCAAACACTTTACAGCCTTCAGACAGGAAGGTTGGTGCAATGTTGTGACTGACTTCATGAGCTGTTGCCAGCAACACCACGTCTGCTGCTTTCGCGACAGCACTGACATCTTTAAGCGGTTGAAGTGGTAGATCGACCAGGCCTTTTAGCGCGCCATGCAAATCACCGATAGATTTGTTCGCATCCACACTGTTTTCAGAGACATACAGGCCTGATAACTCAAGTTCAGGGTGAAGAAATACCATTTTGGTCAGCTCGGCACCTGTGTATCCACTTGCACCGACGATCACTGTCTTTAACATGAAGAATCCATTTATTTCTTTGGGTTGAATGATGGAACATTCAGCTCGCTCAGCTGCAGGAGGGGCAGATACGCCCAACGTTACTTAACGTCGGCGTCGTCGCTGGAGAAGGGAAATTGAGAACTTATCCATATTCGTATCGTACCTTTTCGCTGCTTCCATGAGCTTTTTTGGCGAATTATAATTGTTTATTCATTTTAAATGAATTTATATGTGCTTTTTAGCGTGATAAATGACTAATGTCAACAGTCTGTTTAAAATAAAATCATTCACCTGCGACAGGCTGCGCTTTTCGCCCCTACCCTTCAGTTTGAATGTAATTTTGTTACAACTACCTTAATGCCTTATTGCTCAAGGGATAGACAAAGAAATGCGATGAAATAACACGATGGGTGATTGACCTTTATGCCACACATTGGCTAGATTGAGCCATACGATTGCAACTAGGATGTAACAAAGTTACGAAACGGATGCCTTATGAATGAAAAGTACGACGCTCTAAAGAGCAACGTCAGTAAGCTCGGCCACCTGCTGGGTAACACCATTAAAGATGCCCATGGTGAAGAGTTGCTGGCCAAGGTAGAAGAGATCCGTCAACTCTCTAAATCTGCCTCCGCGGGTAATAAAGATGATCACGGCAAACTGATCGATGTACTGCAAAACCTGCCAAACGATCAGTTGCTACCAGTAGCACGTGCATTCAGTCAATTCCTCAATCTCACCAATATCGCAGAGCAATACCATTCTGTTTCGCGTCATTGTGAAGAGCAAGTTTGTAATCCAGACTCACTCGATGATCTCTTTATGCGCCTTCATAGTGCAGATGTCTCAGACAGCGAACGCGACAAGGCCGTTGATGACCTCAAGATCGAGCTGGTACTGACAGCCCACCCAACTGAAATTGCGCGTCGTACAACCATTCATAAGCTGGTTCAAATCAACAAGTGTCTGTCTAACCTCGAATTGGGAGACATCTCTTCAAGCGAGCGAGAGAAAGCAGAACTTCGCCTGGAGCAGCTTATTGCCCAGTCCTGGCACTCTGACGTTATCCGCCAACAACGTCCTACCCCGCTCGATGAAGCAAAGTGGGGCTATGCCGTTATTGAAAACAGCCTGTGGGAAGCTGTACCAGAGTTCCTGCGCCAATTCGACCAGAAGATGCAGCGTCATCTTGGCCGAGGACTGGCGGTTGAGGCCTCTCCAATCCAAATCTCAAGCTGGATGGGCGGAGACCGCGACGGTAACCCATTCGTGACATCTGAAGTCACCCGCGAAGTATTGCTACTATCCCGTTGGAAAGCGGCCGACCTTTACCTTGGTGACATTCAGGAGCTCATCAGTGAGCTGTCCATGACCCGTTGTAATGATGTCGTCAGAGCAATGGCAGGTGACGAGCACGAACCTTACCGTGCAATTCTAAAATCGCTACGTCAGACGTTGACCAATACCCTGGATTACTTGGATGCACAAATCCATGGCCGTCGCAGTGATGAAAAAGACATTCTGACCAACGTTGATCAACTTTGGACACCGCTGCACGCGTGCTACCAGTCGCTACATGAATGTGGCATGGGCATTATCGCTGATGGTCTGCTGCTTGATACACTGCGTCGTATCCGCACCTTCGGTGTTAACCTCATTAAGCTGGATATCCGCCAAGAAAGCACCCGACACGCGAATGTGCTGTCTGAAGTGACCCGCACATTAGGCATGGGAGACTACAGCCAGTGGAGCGAGCAGGACAAGCAAGCTTTCCTGATCCGTGAGCTGAGCTCTAAGCGTCCTTTGCTGCCACGTGATTGGGAGCCTTCTGATGAAGTGCAGGAAGTGCTGGATACCTGCCGTATCGTTGCGCAGCAGCCTCGAGAAGCACTGGGCGCCTATGTGATTTCGATGGCGCGCACAGCGTCTGACGTGCTGGCGGTTCACCTTCTTCTAAAAGAGGCTGGCTGCCCGTTCCGTATGGACGTTTGTCCGCTGTTTGAAACCCTAGAAGACCTCAACAATGCCAAGTCAGTGATCAGCCAGCTGCTGAGTATCGATTGGTACCGCGGCTTTATCCAAAACTTCCAGATGGTCATGATTGGCTACTCAGACTCCGCCAAAGACGCGGGTGTGATGGCAGCAGGTTGGGCCCAGTATAAAGCGATGGAACAACTGGTAGAGCTGTGTGAAGACGCCGGTGTCGATCTGGTGCTGTTCCACGGCCGTGGTGGTTCGATTGGTCGCGGTGGTGCACCTGCGCACGCAGCACTGCTGTCCCAGCCACCACGCAGCCTGAAAGGCGGCCTTCGAGTGACCGAGCAGGGCGAGATGATTCGCTTCAAGCTGGGTCTGCCGGATGTTGCCATTCAGAGCCTCAATCTGTACGCCAGTGCAATTCTGGAAGCGAATCTGTTGCCACCACCAGCACCTAAGCAGGAGTGGCGCGACCTGATGGAAACCTTAAGCGAAGTTTCCTGTGAAGCTTACCGTGGCGTCGTTCGTGGTCACGAAGACTTCGTTCCTTATTTCCGAGCGACAACACCAGAGTTGGAACTGGGTAAACTGCCATTGGGTTCCCGCCCATCTAAACGTAACCCGAATGGCGGCGTGGAAAGCCTTCGCGCAATCCCATGGATTTTCGCATGGAGCCAGAACCGTTTGCTGCTGCCAGCATGGTTGGGTGCCGGTCAGGCGATTCAGTTCTCTATCGATAACGGTCACCTGAAATTCCTTGAAGAAATGTGTCGCGAGTGGCCATTCTTCTCAACCCGTCTGGGTATGCTGGAGATGGTATTCACCAAGACCAGCCCATCTATTTCTCAATATTATGACGAGAAACTGGTGGATGAATCCCTTTGGAGACTGGGTGACGAGCTTCGCGACCGTTTGGCACAAGACATCAAAGCTGTACTAATGGTTGAGAACAGCGACCACTTGATGGAGCAAAACCCTTGGGGCGCCGAATCTATCCGGCTGCGCAACATCTATGTTGAACCGCTGAATATGCTTCAGGCTGAGCTTCTGTGCCGTACACGTGCTACAGAAGAAGAAAATACTGAACTGGATGAAGCGTTGATGGTCACTATCGCAGGTATTGCTGCTGGCATGCGAAATACCGGATAAATGAGAAATTGAATCAAAATTAAGAAAGGCTGCCATGTTGCAGCCTTTTTTTTTTTTCGAGAGTCTTTTTCGATTGTTGTTGCATTAATAATGTTATTAATATGTTTTCTTGCCTGTTCGTGACGTTATCGTGACAAAGGTATAGGCAAACACCGAAGTATAAATAACCGTTTAAGTGTCTTCACACTGAGCTTTTCGCACCGCGTATTTTCGGTGCATTGTTGGCAAGAGGCAAAGTGTGTTCGTCAACTAAAAACGTGTCGATCCTGTCCAGTGTTGTGGAAAAAATAAATTCGCCAAAGAGCGGCATCCCAGGGCTAAGGATCGCCTTTTAAGATTTTGGATAGAAGAGATGTCACTACCGCACGTAATACTCACGGTGCTTAGCCATCGTGATGCAACTGGTTACGATATAACCAAAGAGTTTTCTAATGCTATCGGGCATTTCTGGAAAGCCAGCCACCAACAAGTCTATCGTGAACTCAATAAACTTGCCGATATGGGTGCAGTGAGTTGCCGTTTAGAACCGCAGGATGGTAAACCGGACAGAAAAGTCTACTCTATCACGGACATCGGCAGACAGAGCCTCTATGAGTGGTTCTTAATGCCGGCCAAACATCCCACTGACCGTGACGAGGTTTCTGCAAAACTTCTAACGTGCAGCATATTCGACCCCACCCCAATGATCGAGCACATGCACGCACTCATGGACGAAAGCCGCTTGCAGCTAAGTCAGTACCGAGACATGGAGCGCAGTAATTATGCTGACACCGCTCTGCTGACTCGTGAAGGCCGTTTGGAGCGACTGACACTGCGCCGCAACATTCTTCGCAAGGAAGCATGGTTGACCTGGGCAGAGGAAGTCCTGTTTGAACTCAACGCCATGGAAAACATGTCGATGGGCAAGAAAGTCGCAGCTCATTAGGGACTTTCCGGAAAGCAAAAACCGTCGCATTGCGACGGTTTTTTGTTTCTGACTCATTGAACCTTAGTTTATACGGTAGGGCGAACACCCAGCGTATGGCAAAGTGCATAAGTCAGCTCTGCACGGTTCAACGTATAGAAGTGGAAGTCCTTCACACCCTCACGGCTTAACACACGTACCATGTCGATAGCGTTGCTCGCACCTACCATCTGACGGGTCACCGCATCATCTTCCAGACCTTCATATTGCTTGTGCATCCATGCTGGAATCCGCACATTTGTCATGTTGGCAAACTTCGACGCCTGCTTGAAGTTAGACACGGGCAGGATACCCGGGATGATTTCAACATCAATGCCAGCTGCAGCACAGCGGTCGCGAAAGCGCAGGTAGCTTTCCACATCAAAGAAAAACTGGGTGATCGCTCGGTTTGCACCTGCATCCACTTTGCGCTTAAGGTTGATCAGATCTGCTTGGGCGCTTTTCGCTTCAGGGTGCACTTCCGGATAAGCAGCAACAGAGATATCAAAATCCGCTTCGCCTTTCAAAAGCTCAACCAGATCCGCCGCATACATATCAGGCTTCTGGCTTTTCTCTGGAAGGTCGCCACGCAGAGCAACAATATGGCGAATACCACTGTTCCAGTAGTCGCGCGCGATTTCACGCAACTCATCACGGCTCGCATCGATGCACGTAAGATGGGGCGCAGCTTCAATACCCGTTTCCTGCTTGATACTTTTAACAATACCGTGGGTGCGGTCCCGCTCACCAGAATTTGCACCGTAAGTGACCGAGACAAATTTAGGTTTAAGGGTTTTCAGGCGTTGCACCGAAGCCCAAAGGGTTTGTTCCATGGCTTCAGAGCTTGGTGGGAAGAATTCAAACGAAACGTTAATATCGCCGTTCAAATCAGAAAGGTTTTGATTAAGTGCATCCAAATGGCTGGCGTGTGAGTATCCCATAACGTCTCCCTACCTCGGCAACATTCTACCGAAGAAATCCTTTAAAGCTGACATCCATTTAGACGTCTATATGTCTAGATATTGAATTGCGAACAATTTAAAGTCAACTTACTTAACTTGAATTTTATTCATGTTGATCATGTAAGTCTCTCAAGCACAGCAGTCAAAAATTGGCGTGTACACTTTGCCCGAATACATAGGGTACAAAAAAGCGGAGACCCAGCTCCGCTTTTTCCCTTCACTTTCCGACTATTTCAACAAAGATGCGATGCGATTCAAGTCAGAGAGCAATGCTCCTGCGGTCACATCACGACCCGCACCTGGACCACGGATAACCAATGGGTTTTCACGGTACCATTGGCTCTCAATAGCAAAGATGTTGTCACAAGGAAGCAGGTTGGCGAGTGGATGCTCTTCAGGCAGTACTTCGATACCGACACGCGCTTTGCCATCACGGGAAAGTCTTGCCACATAACGAAGGACGCCCTGCTCTTTTTTAGCTTGCTCAAGCCAATCTTCGAGCGCCTCATCAAGCTGAGAGCTGTTATCTAAAAATGCATCCAACGACAGCGCAGAAAGTGATTCAGGTACCAGAGACTGCACCTCAACCTGCTCTGGCTCAATATCGAGGCCAGATTCACGTGCCAAGATCACGAGCTTGCGCATCACATCCGCACCACTCAGATCTTCCCTAGGATCCGGCTCAGTCAGACCTTGCTGCCAAGCCTGCTCCAACAACTCGCTGAACTTAATTTCACCATTGAACTGTTGGAAGAGCCAGGACAGCGTTCCCGAGAAAATACCCGATAGCGCTATAATTTGGTCGCCGCTTTCACGAAGGTCTCGCACAGTGTGGTTTACTGGCAGGCCAGCACCTACCGTCGCGTTATACAACCAAAAGCGGCCAGTTTTCGCAAATGCGTCCTGAACCTGATGATACAACTCACCACTCGCGGAGCCTGCCACTTTGTTAGCAGATATAAGATGATAGCCGTGTTCGGCCAGATCCGTGTATTGCAGAGACAACGGTGCACTCGCGGTCACATCCAACACCACGATGTCATCGTAAGGATGGTTGAGCAGTGCTGTCAGCCAGTCACTCCCTTCATAGGGTTTGGCAACTTCATCAAATCGGGTCATCACGGTGTTAGCGTCAATGCCGTCGAAATCGACCCACTGGTTATCACTGTCCTGGACCGAAATCAGTTCAAAGCTCATGCCATGGCGTTTTTCCAGCGCCACTTTTTGTTCGGCAAACAAATTCAGCCAACGGCTACCGATATTCCCTTTGCCTAACAGTACCAGACCAATGCGACGTTGAGCCTGGAACAACGCACGGTGAATGTCTGACACCAATGCCGAAGTGTTCACTTTACGCAAAATAGCGGCAATGCTGAGGCCACAACCCGACTCGCAGATAAACTCAATTGGCTGGCTACGCAGTTGTTGGTAAAAACCATGGCAATGCACAGGATTAGCAGTCACTCCTGCTCCTACCGCAGCTACCATGCTGTAGCCTTCACGTAGGCGGATGTCTGCAGGAATACAAGCGTTTTGCAGTTGTTCTAATACACTGTTGACCACTTCGCCTGTATAGGTGAGCTGGATACGATGCTGGTCAGCACTGAATGACGATGCCAATGGCTGGATTTGGTTTCGGGTCAGCAGGCGTTCAATTTCACGGTGGGCAGTTTCAAAGTCGTGCGAACGGGGCACGTCCAGCTCAAGTAGGCAGACATCACTCAACGAAGTAATGATTTTCGCACCGCGACCAGATGCCAACACACGTTCAATACGGGTTGAACCTGACTCTGGGTCATAGCTGCAACGCAGATTCAGGTCAATACAGCTTTGCGCCACTGGCTGTAGCGTACGGGTATGCAGCACGGGCGCAGCAAGACGAGCCAGTTCGGCGGCTTCATCCAAACGCAGCAGCGGCAGCAGACAGGCATCACCGACGATACGCGGGTCTGCGCTGTACACACCAGCTACATCACTCCAAATGGTCACGCGGCTGACATCCGCCAGCGCACCGACAATGGTTGCGGAATAGTCCGAGCCATTGCGCCCAAGCAGCACAGTATCACCTTCGGTGTTACGCGCCATAAAGCCGGTGATCACAATCCGGCGTTTGGTATGTTGAATCAGTTGTTCTTTCAAAAGTGGCCAAGAGCTCGCGCGATCCACTTCTGGCTGTGCGCCGCGTTCTGCCCGCAGGAATGAGCGGGAATCGAGCTTCACGGCCGGCAGCTCAAGCTGGGTTAAAAGTGCTGACAATAGCCTCGCTGACCAGACTTCGCCAAAGCCCTGAGCCCAAGCGCGTTGTGCATCAGTCAGCGGGTTTTCTGCAGTCTGCGCCAACACACTGAAGTCTTCATACAGTGCATCCACCAGCAATTGCTTTTGCTCACCTTCAATCAGGTTTTCAATCAGATCCTGCTGGTATTTACGTAAAGTTTGCAGCGTTTCATGGGCCAGCCGACCATCTTTGCTGAGCAAATCCAGCCATTCAATCAGACGGTTGGTAGTTTTCCCGGCGGCTGACACCACGATAATGTCTGTCTCACCACTGTATTGCGCCAGAATACGCGTAACGCGACGGAAACAATCAGGATCAGCAAGACTGCTACCGCCAAACTTATGTAACTGACGGGACTGCGACTGCTGAGGGGATACGACTTCAACCGCACTCATTACTGGCTCTCTCTTACTTTATCAAATGCTTGTTTGAGGTCAGCGACCAGATCAGCTTTGTCTTCCAAGCCAATAGACAGGCGAAGCAAGGTGGCCGCCAAACCTGCTTCCGCCTGCGCTTCGTCCGACATGGCACGGTGTGTCATTGAGCCGGGATGCGTCACTAGACTTTCCACACCACCCAATGATTCGGCCAAAGTGAACAGCTTAAGGGAGGAAAGGAAAAGTTTCAGCTCACTTTCACCGCCTTTAAGCTCAAAGCTCAACATTCCGCCAAAACCTGATTGTTGTTTCTTCGCAATCTCGTGGCCCGGATGGGCTGGCAACGCCGGATGGTAGATAGTACTAACCAGCGGCTCCTGCTTGAGGTATTCCAACACTTGTGCACTGTTTTCTTCATGTTGACGCATTCTTGCGTTCAGAGTACGAAGACCGCGCAATGTCATGTAGCTATCGAACGCGTTCCCGGTGGCCCCAATGCAGTTACCCCACCATTTCAGCTCTTCATAAAGCTCGGCTTCTTTTGCCACCACTACGCCACCTACGGTGTCAGAGTGACCATTGATAAATTTGGTGGTCGAGTGCACCACGAAATCCGCACCCAGGTTTAGTGGCTGCTGCAAAGCGGGAGACAGGAAGGTGTTATCGACCCCTACCCATGCACCAACTGCTTTGGCTTTTTCACAGATCGCTGCGATATCAACCACGCGCAGCAGTGGGTTGGACGGCGTTTCCAACCACACCAGTTTGGGGTTCTTCGCCAATGCCTCTTCCAGCGCAACCGCGTCAGTCTGGTCAACAAATTCCACCCTGAACGCGCCCCTTTTTGCTCGGGAATCGAACAAGCGGTAAGTTCCCCCATAGCAATCGTGCGGCGCGATTATCAGGTCTTCAGGAGTAACCAGTGAAAGCAGAAGGTTAATTGCTGCCATGCCACAGTTGGTCACTACCGCGCCAGCACCGTTTTCCAGATCGGCGAGCGCTTTTTCCAGTAAAGAACGGGTTGGATTACCACCACGGGCGTAATCATAAGTGGGCACTTCACCAAACTCAGGGAATTCGTAATTAGTAGAAAGATACAGTGGAGGCACAACGGCGTGGTGCTGTGAATCTGTAGTGATACCGGTGCGGACTGCGATGGTTGCGGACTTCTTGTCGCTCATGGCGTGCTTCCCTGTGAAAAAATGATCGTATTCAGCTCAATCTTAGGTCTGTCGTTGACCTGATTGGTATTTGGTCAACCTTAACCTTTTCAAGATAGAGACGTCAACACTTCTAGACGTCCATATGTCTTTACATGTAGCAGTTAATATCGCTAGAATTTGGGTTTCATCCAACTTGGGTACCTTGTTTCCCGCGTTGGCAGCAATTTTAGACCCTAAACTGCTACAGAAGGTGAACAATGGCAGACTGGAATGGCGAATATATTAACCCTTACGCCGAGCACGGTAAAAAGAAAGAGCAGGTCAAGAAAATCACCGTTTCTATCCCGCTGAAAGTGCTTAAAATCCTGACCGACGAGCGTACCCGTCGCCAGGTTAACAATCTACGCCATGCCACCAACAGTGAATTGCTGTGCGAAGCATTTCTTCATGCCTACACCGGTCAACCACTGCCAACAGACGACGATATTCGCAAGGACAAAAGCGATAGCGTGCCAGCCGAAGTCAAGCGAATTATGAAAGAGCTTGGTATAGAGTTTAACGAAGAAGAGTATTGATTTCGTTAGTATTGTGAAAATATTCAAACAAAAAACCAGCCGATCGGCTGGTTTTTTCATTCAGATAAAGCGGCGATTAAGCTTCTTTATCTGCCATGTAATTTTCTGGCATGTCAATACGCGCAACACCTGAGTCCACTGCAGCTTGTGCAACAGCTTTAGCTACGCGTGGCAGCAAACGTGGATCCATCGGTTTTGGAATGATGTATTCCTTACCGAATTGCAGCTTATCAACACGTGCCGCTTTTAATACACCCTTGGGTACCGGCTCTTTCGCCAGCGCACGAATTGCCTCTACCGCTGCCAGTTTCATTTCGTCGTTGATACGGCTGGCGCGAACATCCAGTGCTCCACGGAAAATGAATGGGAAACAAAGGACATTGTTTACCTGGTTAGGGTAGTCTGAACGGCCAGTACCCATGATGAGGTCATCTCGCACTTCGTGTGCCAGCTCCGGTTTGATTTCCGGATCCGGGTTTGAACACGCAAACACGATTGGCTTATCCGCCATCAGTTTCAGCGCTTCCGGTGGCAGCAGATCCGGTCCGGATACGCCGAGGAAAATGTCCGCGCCTTCAATCACGTCTTCCAGCGTACGCTTGTCGGTGTTGTTGGCGAATAGTTGCTTGTACTCATTGATGTCATCACGACGGGTATGAATCACGCCTTTGCGATCCAGCATGTAGATTTTCTCACGCTGTGCACCACATTTGATGAGCAGTTCCATACACGCAACCGCGGCGGCGCCTGCACCCAGACAGATGATGACTGACTCTTTGATGTCTTTGCCCTGAAGCTCAAGCGCGTTCAACATACCTGCTGCAGTCACAATCGCGGTACCGTGTTGGTCATCGTGAAATACCGGTACATGACAGCGCTCGATGAGCTGCTTTTCAATCTCAAAGCAGTCTGGCGCTTTGATGTCTTCAAGGTTGATACCACCGAAAGTGTCGGAGATGTTCGCGACCGTATCGACGAACTCTTCGATAGTGCGGTGTTTCACTTCGATGTCGATGGAGTCGAGTCCAGCGAAGCGTTTGAATAGTAGTGCTTTACCTTCCATCACCGGCTTGGATGCCAACGGGCCAAGGTTGCCCAGACCTAGGATCGCGGTGCCGTTTGAGATCACTGCAACCATGTTGCCTTTTGCAGTGTATTTATAAACATTGTCGGCATCTTGTGCGATTTCTCGGACGGGTTCGGCAACACCCGGGCTGTATGCCAGCGCCAGATCTTCTACCGTATCCGCGGGTTTGGAGAGTTCTACGGAGATTTTGCCCGGCACTGGAAACTCATGATAATCCAGCGCCTGTTGGCGTTTGTCTTCAGACATGTATTGTTCCTGACTGTAATTGTTATTGGCTAAATATAATAAAGGGCCCTCTGCCTGCCCCATTATCTTGCTGACTGCTTTCCCGCAAGCTGGGCATTACAATCAGCAAGTGAAGGAATATGCGCATTCCAATGTTCATCCAGGTTGCATATCCCCGCTCATTGCCTGTATCTCCACACAGGCAATGAATTATCCCTCTATTGAGTTTAGCGGACTCAAATAAAAGACAAGTGTCGTTATTTCTTATGACACTTTCAGATCATTGGGTGGAAGATAAAGGAATTTAAAATGTTAACGCAGCGCGAAAGCCAGAGCCAGTAAGGATTGAACCAAGTTGGCAAAACTCGCTTGGATAAACTGTAATAGTCTACCTATACTGAAGGATGTAAAAGGTCTTACAAGCTGTATCAGGCAACAAAAAAAGGGTGCTTACGCACCCTTTTTTATTTAATTCGCAATTACTTGCTGCTAAGAACGCCAAAACGTTTCTTGAAGCGGTCAACACGGCCACCGGTGTCAACTACACGCTGAGTACCAGTGTAGAATGGGTGACACTTGTCACATACGTCCAGGTTGATGTCTTTACCCAGAGTGGTTTTGAATTCAAAAGTGTTGCCACATGAACATTTTGCAGTGACTGCAGCGTATTCTGGATGGATACCAGCTTTCATAGGGATTACCTCTAATCTAAGGCCGTGTCGCTCTCCCGAGCCTATCGGGCACCACACGTCGTTAACAAACTGTTTGTAAGGCGCGGATTCTAATCAAGGTGACCTGCGATCGCAACTTTTTTGTTCAATTCATTTCCATGTACTCTCAATGGACAGTGCCAAAGAATCTTCACCCTGTACTTTTCGCCCGCCAGCAGCATGGGTACACTGTCGCCAACCTTATTTGAATTCTAAGACCTTATCGCACAATGACCCCGACGATTGCTCAGGTGGCGCTACCCGTTCCGCTTCATAAAACCTTCGACTATCGCATTACCAATGAAATGCCGGTTGTGGGGGGTCGCGTGCGTGTCCCGTTTGGAAAGCAATATAAAGTGGGCATTGTCGTCGTATTGACCAACACCTCAGAATTTCCGCTCGAGCAAATCAAACCCATCAATGTGGTTTTGGATAGCACCCCACTATGGACACCCTCTTTATATAAGGTATTGAACTGGGCAAGTCGCTATTACCAGTATCCATTGGGTGATGCACTGGCGACTGTCATGCCGAGCGCGCTGCGAAAAGGCAAGCCTGCGGTCAAAGACCGCGAGAAGTGCTGGCAACTGACAGAAGCCGGGAAAGACCAACCATTGTCAGCCCTCACCCGTGCGCCAAAACAGGCACGCGTTCTAACCTTATTACGCCAGGGTGCGATGACACACAGCGATCTGCTCGAAGAAGACTTAAGCGCCACCATTCTCAAAGCGGTGGAAGAAAAAGGCTGGATTGAAGCGGTGAAAGAGCAGCGCGCCAAGCCCTGGCAACAACGTTATGAGGTAGTGGAAGACAAACCAAGGCTTAACAGCGAGCAGGCCATGGCGGTTGCTACTATCAATGCCAATCCGGAATTTGCTTGCTATTTAATAGAGGGCGTCACAGGTTCGGGGAAAACAGAAGTCTACCTGAACCTCTTAGAGCCCGTGTTAAAGCGAGGTCAGCAGGCGCTGATATTGGTTCCTGAAATTGGCCTAACGCCGCAAACCATCAATCGCTTTAAACGCCGCTTCAATGTACCCGTTGTGGTGATGCATTCCGGGCTTAATGACACCGAGCGCCTCAACGCCTGGCTGGCTGCCCGTGATAATGAAGCCGCCATTATTATTGGTACCCGATCCGCTCTTTTTTCGCCGTGTAAGTCGCTCGGCATTATCGTTGTCGACGAAGAGCACGACGCCTCTTACAAACAACAGGACTCTTTCCGTTATCATGCCCGCGATCTGGCCGTGATGCGTGGCCATGAAGAGAATGTGCCTGTAGTGCTCGGTTCTGCCACCCCTTGCCTTGAAAGCCTGCACAACGCCAAAACTGGCAAGTACCATCACCTGATCTTATCTGTCCGTGCTGGAAATGCGCTGAAAACCCAAAACGGCGTGTTGGATATCCGAGGTTTGTATCTAGAAGCTGGGCTATCCGCTCCTTTGATTGCCGAGATGCGAAAGCACCTCTCCCAAGGTAATCAGGTGATGTTGTTTTTAAACCGCCGCGGCTATGCCCCGGCGCTGATGTGCCATGAATGTGGCTGGTTGGCCGAATGTAAACGCTGTGACGCCTATTACACCCTGCATCAGAACAGCAATGAACTGCGCTGCCACCATTGCGGATCGCAACGCCCTATTCCGCACCAATGTGGAAGCTGTGGCTCCACACAACTGATCAGTGTCGGCGTAGGCACCGAGCAGCTGGAAACCCAGTTGGAAACCCTGTTTCCAGAATTCAAAACCATCCGAATCGACCGTGACAACACACGTCGTAAAGGCTCGCTTGAAGCCTACCTCACTGCTATTCACAACAAAGAATACCAAATACTGATTGGTACCCAGATGCTTGCGAAGGGCCATCACTTCCCCGATGTCACTTTAGTAGCCTTAGTAGATGTAGATAGCGCGCTGTTCAGCAACGATTTCCGTGCACCGGAACGTTTGGCACAGCTGTTTGTTCAGGTGGCTGGCCGCGCCGGACGTGCCAGCAAACCAGGCTATGTGCTGCTTCAAACCCACCACCCCGAACATGCACTCTTGCAGTCGCTCATTCACAGAGGCTACGACAGCTTTGCCGCTGAAGCGCTGAATGAGCGCAAAATGGCACATCTGCCACCTTACAGCTACTTCGCCCTGCTCCGCGCCGAATCTCACCACAGTGGGGAAGTGGAGCAGTTTCTGCATCAGGCGAGAACCGTACTTGATGCATCACCAATCCCAGAAGATGAATGTGCAGTCATGGGCCCCGCGCCAGCGCCATTGCACCGCCGGGCAGGACGTTTTCGCTGGCAGTTGGTTTTCCAGGCGCCTAACCGTAAGATTTTACAGCAAAGATTAACCATGGCACTGCTGGCTATTCGACAGTTACCGCTTTCTAAAAAAGTCCGCTGGTCACTCGATATCGAGCCGCAAGATATGAGCTGAACGCAATTTCATTCACTTAAACCGACCGAGATCACGGTATTCTTGCAATTACTGTTAACATGACCATGTTTAATACATCTCCATCGGATTAAGATAGGACGTGTGGACAAAAATTGTCCCGTTGCTGAAGGTCCCGGTCATCTGGGAAGCATCGCCAATCATAACGATAAAGAGGAATTACACTATGGCGACAATGAAGGATGTTGCCCATCTGGCCGGCGTCTCTACGGCGACGGTTTCTCGCGCGCTGATGAACCCGGAAAAAGTCTCTGCGTCTACCCGAAAAAAAGTTGAGCAAGCAGTAATGGAAGCGGGCTACAGCCCCAACTCGCTGGCAAGAAACTTACGTCGCAATGAATCAAAAACCATCGTGGCTATCGTGCCTGATATCTGTGATCCCTACTTCACAGAGATCATTCGCGGCATCGAAGAGGCGGCAATGGAGCACGGTTATCTCGTGCTGCTGGGTGACAGCGGCCAACAGGAAAGCCGCGAAAGTTCGTTCGTCAATCTGGTCTTCACCAAGCAAGCTGACGGCATGCTACTTTTAGGTACTGATCTTCCTTTTGACGTCAGCAAACCGGAGCAGAAAAACCTGCCACCTTTAGTCATGGCCTGTGAATATGCACCGGAACTGGAACTTCCCACCGTCCACATCGATAATCTGACGGCAGCATTTGAAGCGGTGAACTACCTCACTCAAGTAGGCCACAAGCAGATCGCTCAGATCACCGGCGATCCTGATGCAGCACTGACTCAGTTCCGCGTTCAGGGTTACCAACAAGCACTGCGACGAGGTGGCATAACCATTAATCCAGCCTACACAGTGACCGGGGATTTCACCTTTGCTGCCGGCGCACGAGCGATGACCACCCTGCTTTCGCTGCCAACGCCACCGACTGCGGTTTTCTGTCATTCAGATGTGATGGCGATTGGTGCCATGCAACAGGCGAAGCGACTGGGCTTCCGAGTCCCACATGACATTTCGATTGTCGGTTTTGATGACATCCAGTTTGCGGAGTACTGTGACCCCGCCCTGACCACGGTTTCCCAGCCTCGCTACGATATCGGCCGTCAGGCGATGTTGATGCTGCTGAAAATCCTCAAAGGCAATGATGTGCAAGCAGGTTCACGCCTTCTTGATGCCCAACTCGTTATCCGCGAGAGTGTGGCACCACCATCACGCTAGTCGAGTCAGACTGGTACTGGCGCGCAGGTTCGCGAGCCAGTACCATATAGTCTTAATTGAGCAGAAAAGACACGAAAATCAGTGGCAACCAGAGATTATGTCAAGCGTGGTAAAACATCACGTAAACCAACCCGAAACTCCAAAAAACAGCCTCCTAAACCGGCGTTTCCCTTTAAATGGGCCTTTCTCGCTCTGATCTTGGTGGTGGGCTTTGGCTATGGTCTCTACTACCTTTCCACCAGCGAACCACCTGAAAAAACCGTGGTTGAAAATAAAACGGTGAAACCCGCTGCAAAACCTCAGAAGAGAGAAGAAAAGGTGATCCCGCCTAAACCTGAGGAAAAGTGGAGCTACATTGAAGAGCTCGAAAACAAAGAAGTGAAAGTTGAAGCCAACGAGCCTGAACTTTCCATCCGTCCCTATCTGATGCAGTGTGGCGCCTATCGTAGTGCCAGTCAGGCTGACGAACGTAAAGCGCTGATTGCCTTTCAGGGTTTAGAAAGCCACATCAAAACCAGCCAGGGCGAGAAAGGCCTTTGGTACCGTGTCGTGCTCGGACCTTATCCGATGAAGCGGGAAGCTGAACGGGACCGCAACCTGCTGCGACGAGCAGGTATTGAGCCTTGTGCTATCTGGTATTGGAACTGATTTCCAGCCACTTGAACTGATTCTAAACACTTGAAGGGCAAACCCGTATTCTCGACGGCTTTGCCCTTGAATTTATTTATCTCCGTCCCCACCTTTGCTGTAACAACCCATACTGGTAATAACCAGAGAGAAAAGTAGAGGTTCTTCCGTGACAACTATCGTTTCTGTTCGCCGCAACGGCAAAGTAGTGATCGCCGGTGATGGCCAGGTGTCACTGGGTAATACGGTTATGAAAGGCAATGCCCGCAAAGTTCGCCGTTTATATAACAACAAGGTACTGGCAGGTTTTGCCGGTGGTACTGCTGATGCATTCACCCTTTTTGAACGCTTCGAGCGCAAACTGGAGATGCATCAGGGTCATCTAACCAAAGCGGCGGTGGAACTGGCCAAAGACTGGCGGACTGACCGCGCGTTGCGTCGCCTTGAAGCCCTGCTGGCGGTAGCGGACGAAACGGCGTCGCTGATTATCACAGGTAACGGTGATGTGGTTCAGCCAGAGCACGATCTGATTGCGATCGGTTCGGGTGGTAACTTTGCTCAAGCAGCAGCAACCGCACTGCTGGAAAATACCGAGCTGGACGCATGTGAAATCGCAGAAAAATCACTGACCATCGCGGGTGACATTTGTGTGTTCACCAACCAGCACCACACCGTTGAAGAACTCGATTATTAAGACAGGATCCAAAGCATGTCTGAAATGACCCCTCGTGAAATCGTTTCCGAGCTTGACCGACACATTATCGGTCAGGACAAAGCCAAGCGCGCCGTTGCTATCGCTCTGCGTAACCGCTGGCGTCGTATGCAGCTCAATGAAGATCTGCGTGTAGAAGTGACCCCAAAAAACATTCTGATGATTGGCCCTACCGGTGTCGGTAAAACCGAAATTGCCCGTCGTCTGGCGAAGCTGGCCAATGCGCCGTTCATCAAAGTCGAAGCCACTAAGTTCACCGAAGTAGGCTACGTGGGTAAAGAAGTGGAAACCATCATCCGTGATCTGACGGATGTAGCGATCAAAATGACCCACCAGCAAGCGATGGAAAAAGTAAAATATCGTGCTGAAGAGCTGGCAGAAGAGCGCATTCTCGATGTACTGCTTCCACCGCCACGTGATGCTTGGGGCCAGAATGAAGAGCCAAAAGCAGATTCAGCGACCCGTCAAAGCTTCCGTAAGAAAATCCGTGAAGGCCAGTTGGACGACAAAGAAATCGAAATCGATCTGGCGGCTCCGCAGATGAGCATGGAAATCATGGCGCCTCCGGGTATGGAAGAAATGACCAACCAGCTGCAAAGCATGTTCCAGAATCTGGGCGGTGGCACGACTGCGAAAAAGCGTAAGATGAAACTGAAAGATGCGCTAAAAGCGGCAACCGAAGAGGAAGCGGCGAAGCTGGTTAATCAGGAAGAGCTGAAAGATCAGGCCATCGCGTCAGTGGAAAACAACGGCATCGTGTTCATCGACGAAATCGACAAAATTTGTAAGCGCGGCGAAAGCTCAGGCCCAGACGTTTCCCGTGAAGGTGTTCAGCGTGACCTGCTGCCACTGGTTGAAGGCAGCACTGTCTCAACCAAGCACGGCATGGTGAAAACAGACCACATCCTGTTCATCGCATCCGGCGCATTCCAGGTAGCGTCTCCATCTGATCTGATCCCAGAGCTTCAGGGCCGTCTGCCAATCCGCGTTGAGCTGGAAGCACTGACTGCGTCTGACTTCAAACGCATTCTGACTGAGCCTAATGCGTCCCTGACGGCGCAATACTCTGCGCTGATGGGTACAGAAGAAGTGAACCTGACCTTCACTGAAGATGGCATCGAAGAGATCGCCAATGCAGCGTGGCGTGTGAACGAGAAAACCGAGAACATCGGTGCCCGTCGCCTTCACACTGTGATGGAGCGTCTGGTGGATGAAATCTCCTTCGACGCAAGCGAGCGTGGCGGTGAATCTTTCGAAATCAACTCAGAATACGTCCGCAGCCATCTTGAAGAGCTGGTTGACGACGAAGATCTGAGCCGCTTCATCCTTTAATAGCCCAGGCTAAACCACTCAAAGGGCAGCATATCGCTGCCCTTTCTCGTATCTGGAAACACCGCATTCAGGATTAGCATTGCCCCCCGTTACAAAAACGCCAATAATGTGATCTGCTTTAAATCATTCAATGCCAAGGCTATATGTCCGCATCTACTTTCAAAATCTGGCTCGACGCCGCCCGTCCGAAAACCTTGCCACTGGCGATAGCCTGTATTCTGTGTGGCAGTGCTGTAGCGGTGCAGACCTCACAGTTTTCCATCACCCTCACGGTATTAGCGCTTGTGACCGCGCTGCTTCTGCAGATCCTGTCGAACCTTGCCAACGATTACGGTGATGCCATCAAAGGCACAGACAACGATGCCCGCCTTGGCCCAAAACGTGCCATCCAGCAAGGTCTTGTCACGCCAGCCTTAATGAAACAAGCCATTTTTTTCAATATTTTAATCACCACCTTAGTGGGTGCAGCGCTGGTACTAACGGCATTCGACAAAACCGCAGATATCCTCAGTTTTATCGGCCTCGGCGCGCTCGCTATTGTCGCGGCCATTTGCTACACCGTGGGGAACAAACCTTATGGCTACAGGGGTCTTGGCGACTTTTCAGTGCTTATTTTCTTTGGCTGGCTCGGCGTGGCAGGTACCTATTACCTGCAAGCTGGCACACTGAATTCTATCGTGCTACTTCCAGCCACAGCCTGTGGTTTGTTATCGGTGGGCGTACTGAACATCAACAACCTGCGCGATATAGATAATGACCGCGCCTGCGGCAAACACACCTTGGTAGTCCGAATGGGGCCCAAATGGGGCCGAGCTTATCATCAAGTGCTGCTCGCCACTGCATTTATATGCTTTGCCCTCTTTTCGCTGCTTCAACCTGTGGGTTGGTCAGGCTGGCTGTTCCTATTGGCGCTGCCAATGGCCGCTAAACATAGCCTGGCAGTGCGGCAATCACCAGATGGCGAAGCCCTGCGTCCGATGATGGGTGACATTGTCAAAGTGGCGTTGCTGACCAATGCCTTGTTTGCGGCTGGCATCTTAATTAGTTGATACAGTATTTAACATGATGACTGGCGGCCTGATGAATTGTGCCGTGAGTCATTGCAAAGCCTTAGCTTGTCGTATACTTTTTGCTGAGGGTGACGCGAAGCCCAACCTTGGCGCCACAACGATTCAGCCCCAATTGCCTAAGAGAAGTCTGACTATGGAATACAATACCTCCGAACTGTGTGACATGTACCTGGATCAGGTTGATGTTCTTGAGCCGATGATGAGCTCATACGGTGGCCGCAGCTCCTTTGGTGGTCAGGTAACAACCATCAAGTGCTTTGAAGACAATGGACTGATTCGAGAAGTGGCGGAGCAAGACGGCGAAGGCCGTGTGATGCTGGTCGACGGTGGCGGCTCTCTGCGCCGTGCATTGATTGATGCAGACATTGCTGCGATGGCAGCGGAAAACAACTGGGAAGGCATTGTGATTTACGGTTGTGTGCGCGACGTCGACACCATTGACGAGCTTGATATTGGTATTCAGGCACTGGCATCAATTCCAGTGGGAGCAGACAGCCAAAGCATTGGAGAAGTTGATGTGCCGGTAAACTTTGGCGGTGTGACTTTCCTGCCGGAAGACCACCTCTATGCCGATAGCACTGGCGTTATCCTGTCCCAGGAAGCGATTGATATCGAGTGAGCCTACACTTCTCGCAGATAGAAAAACAGAGCCTTCAGGCTCTGTTTTTGTTTTGGCTTATTCGACTTCTTCGATTTTACCCAACAGGCTGCGAATACGTTGTTGCCATGCTTCTTGATCAGCCTTCAGGCGAGCATTTTCCTGCTCCAGCGCTTCACGACTTTCACGGATTGTGTTTGATTCACTGCTCAGTGATTCGTTCTTCTCTTTCAGTTCTTCGATTTCCATCTGCAGCAGAGAAATTGTGTCTACTGCCATCTGAACCTTGGCTTCAAGCTGCTCTAAAATTTCCAATGACATCAAGGCCACCTATGTGTTCCAACTTATCAATTCTCTCGCCAAGACTTGCCATCTCTGGCTTCAACGCCTTGTGCGTCCCAAAAAGCTATTCTAACTGCGCATGACATCAGCCGCACCTTCGGATTTCCTATTTCGGTCACAAGCGGACAAAAAATCACCATTTGCGCAACTTTCTAACCCTTTGATTCCCCATGATTATGCTTACTCACTCACATAAATGACTAAAAATGCGACAACACGCAATTTTTATTCACTCCTGTCGTGGTAGTGTAATGGCGATCGTATCTCTCTTGGATTACTCCAAGACTTGCCGAACTCGGCCGGGCTGACACTTTGTGTCAGCCTTTTTTCTTTTTTGGGAATCTCACACTCTTCTTTCTCATTTCTAAGTATTCAATGCGCGAAAACGCTCACTAAACGGACAAATAATGAGCGAACGCACATTTTATTCGTCAGCCACTTTCCGAAAACTGTTTCGCAGATAAAGTAATGATGCCCGGTTCCGCTAATGGTCCCGGACGATAAACACTATGCTTTAAGAAAACAGCGAGGAGATTTCATGAGCACCGAACCGAAATATATTGTCGCCCTCGATCAGGGAACCACCAGCTCCAGAGCCGTTATCCTTGACCACGATGCCAATATCGTGACGGTCGCCCAACGCGAATTCACCCAAATCTACCCTGAGTCCGGCTGGGTTGAGCATGACCCGTTGGAAATCTTCGCCACCCAGACCTCAACACTGGTCGAAGCCATGGGCAAAGTGGGAATACGCTCCGATGAAATCGCCGCCATTGGTATTACCAACCAGCGTGAAACCACCATTGTCTGGAATCGCCACACCGGAAAGCCGATTTATAATGCCATTGTCTGGCAATGCCGCCGCACCGCACCGATTTGTGAGCAGCTTAAATCCGACGGTTATGAAGAGTACATTCGTGACAACACTGGCTTGGTTGTCGACCCGTATTTCTCCGGCACCAAAATTAAGTGGATTCTCGACCATGTTGATGGCGCGCACGAGCTCGCGAAAAACGGCGACCTGATGTTTGGCACTGTCGATACCTGGCTGATTTGGAAGATGACTCAGGGGCGTGTCCACGTCACTGACTACACAAATGCCAGCCGCACCATGCTGTTTAATATCAACTCACTCGAATGGGATGAGGCCCTTCTAAAGGCGCTCGACATACCACTTTCCATGATGCCGGAAGTCAAATCCTCCTCTGAGGTCTACGGTCAGGCTAACCTTGGTGGTAAAGGCGGCACTCGCGTACCGATCGCAGGGATCGCCGGTGATCAACAAGCCGCGCTGTTCGGCCAGATGTGTGTAGAAGCCGGTCAGGCTAAGAATACCTATGGCACAGGCTGTTTCCTTCTAATGAACACGGGCAAAGAGAAAGTCACCTCTCACAATGGTTTGCTGACGACATTAGCCTGTGGGTCGAAAGGCGAAGTGGCTTATGCGCTTGAGGGTGCCGTGTTTATGGGCGGCGCTTCCATCCAATGGCTACGTGATGAAATGAAGCTCATTACCGATGCCAGCGATTCTGAATACTTCGCCACCAAGGTCGACACCAGCAACGGAGTTTATGTGGTACCTGCCTTTACCGGTTTGGGTGCACCACATTGGGACCCATACGCGCGCGGTGCCATCGTTGGCCTTACACGGGGTGTGAATTCCAACCACATCATCCGCGCGACTCTGGAAAGTGTTGCCTACCAGTCTCTCGATGTACTGACCGCAATGGAAGCAGACTCCGGCATCAAACTCGATTTTCTGAAAGTCGATGGTGGCGCGGTAGCAAATAACTTCCTGATGCAGTTTCAGTCTGACGTGTTGAACACTGAAGTGCAGCGCCCGAAAGTCACGGAAGTCACCGCTCTGGGATCGGCGTATCTTGCCGGCCTGGCAGTCGGCTTCTGGGGTTCGATTGATGAACTTCAAGACAAAGCCCAGATTGACCGCGTCTTCACACCTTGCGCGGATGACGGTAAGCGCGAACGCCGCCACCGCGGCTGGCAACGTGCCGTAGAATGCTCCAAAGGCTGGGAACAGCCATAACCTTTTGTTTTCGCGCCTTTCCGCTGGGAAGGCGCTTTTTACTCTCAAAAACGCAAACGTTTACTTTTTCCTTATGATAGAATCCGCGCCGAGTTTTTCGTTGTCGTTTTTGGCATCGGCAACGCCCTACTTCCCTGTATAAAATTCTCTGGAGTTAGAATGAAACGCGATTTAGCGATGGCTTTTTCACGCGTCACAGAAGGCGCAGCACTGGCAGGTTATAAGTGGCTGGGCCGCGGTGATAAAAACGCAGCTGACGGCGCCGCTGTCGAGGTCATGCGCGTTCTGCTGAACAAGACCGAGATTAAAGGTGAAATCGTTATCGGTGAAGGCGAAATCGATGAGGCGCCAATGCTTTACATTGGTGAGAAAGTAGGGCTGGGCGGCGATGCCGTAGATATCGCCGTTGATCCAATAGAAGGCACCCGTATGACGGCCATGGGCCAGTCCAACGCATTAGCGGTATTGGCAGCAGGCGAGAAAGGCACCTTCCTGAAAGCCCCGGACATGTACATGGAAAAACTGGTGGTTGGCCCTGAAGCCAAAGGCGTCATCAACATTGAACTGCCGCTTCGCGACAATCTGATCAACATTGCCAAGGTACTGGGTAAATCACTGGATGAGCTGGTCGTGACCACGCTGGCGAAACCGCGCCACGACGACACCATCCGCGAAATGCAACAAATGGGCATTAAAGTTTTCGCCATTCCTGATGGCGACGTTGCGGCGTCTATTCTTACCTGTATGCCAGACAGTGAAGTGGATGTCATGTACGGCATTGGCGGCGCACCGGAAGGTGTGGTGTCAGCCGCGGTTATCCGCGCACTGGGCGGTGACATGAACGGCCGCCTTCTTCCTCGTCACGAAGTAAAAGAAGACAACGATGAAAACCGACGCATGGGTGAACTGGAAATCGAGCGCTGCAAAGAGATGGGCATCGAAACCAATGTCTGCCTGAAGATGGAAGACATGGCGAGCAGCGACAACGTGATTTTCTCAGCCACTGGCATCACCAAAGGTGACCTACTGGAAGGCATCACCCGCAAAGGCAACATCGCGACCACAGAGACCCTACTGATCCGCGGTAAGTGCCGCACCATCCGTCGTATCAAGTCTATCCACTATCTGGATCGTAAAGACGACGCGGTAAAAGCAAATATCCTATAATCGCCGTATGAATGAGATAAAAAGCGCGCTTCGGCGTGCTTTTTATTATCGGCCAGAAAGCTCAGTGACCACTGGGCATATCGCCTTCTCTTTTTTCACCACGCTTGAACAGCGCCAGCAAAGGCACCAGAACAAAGTACGACACCATAATAAAGCCGAAAGTGTAAACGAAAGCGAGTAACGTTGATTGCTGGTGAAGCATGTTGGTCACCGTCGCGATAAAACCAGGATCCGTGACCGACTGTCCCTGCGCTGCCGCAAATTGCTGAACCACGGGATTTTCGGGCGTGATCCCGCCTCCCAGTGCGTTCCACTCTTTTTGCTGGATCCGGCTGAAGTAGGTATTCACGATCGAGATACCAAAAGAGCCTCCCAATGTGCGGCAAAGATTAAATACCACCGCCCCGCCCACAGCCTGATTCGGCGCCAGCGTCGCGTATGCCAATTGGCTCAGTGGCGCAAACACCAAACCCATCCCGGCACCCTGAATAATACTCGGCAGCAACACCCAATAGATATCGATATCGAGCGAATAGCGCATCATCATAAAGCTACCAATACCATTCAACACCAGTCCAATGACAATCAGCATCCGCGGGTCCAGACGGTCAATAATCCGTGAGATAGACAGCAGCACAATTGCTGATGCCAGCCCCCGCGGTGCCATCACAAAGCCTGTTGTATCAACCGGGTAATTCAACAACTGCTCAAGCATCATCGGCTGCAGTTGGGTGATACCGAACATGCCCATCGAAAAGCCGGTCATCACAATGCATGACAGCAATAGGTTTCTGTCTTTGAGTAGCCACATTGGCGCGATTTCGCCTTTAGTGTGGAACGAGCGCACTAGGAAAAACGCCCAAGCCAACACCGCAATCACCATCGAAAACAAGATAGTGTTTGAACTGAACCAGCCATCCTCGTTACCACGCTCTAGCACCATCTGCAAAAGCCCAATGCCAATGGCCATACCAAATACTAACGGCCAATCGACAGTGGTTTTACCGCGCCCATCGAGGTGTACAAAGAAATAGAGCAGTGACAAACACAACGCCCCGATAGGCAGATTAACGTAGAAAATCCATCGCCAATCCATGTTCTCCGTAATCAGTCCGCCAACGGTGGGACCAAGAATAGGGCCAAGTAAAATCCCGACGGAAAACAGCGCCATCGCTTTGCCGCGCTCTTCCTTGGGGTAAATCTGCACCATGATAGATTGCGAAAGAGGGATCACCGCCGCCCCAAACGCGCCCTGCATAATGCGGAAGATGATCATTTCAGTCAGGGTGTCCGCCTGTCCACACAAAGCAGATGTAACGATAAAGCCCGCTACCGATACCAGCAGTAGCTTACGCACACCAAATTTCAGGCTGAGGTAGCTCGCCAGCGGAATACAGATGGCTTCTGCCATTGAGTAAGAGGTCAGCACCCAGGTGACCTGCTCAGAGGTTACGCCCAGCGCGCCCATCATGTGCGGCAGCGACACATTGGCGATAGTCATGTCCAGCAGCACCATAATGGCGGAAAGCATCACCGCCAGCGTGACCATCAACCTGGTACTGCCCGCCTCCATCGGCTGGGTAGCGGTATCACTGCTGGCTGTCATTGGCTTTCGTCTTCACAAGGGTATCAATGGTTACTGTCGCACTGGCGCCCACCCGCAACGCTGGCTCATCAGCATCGCGCGTTATGGTCAGCCGCACGGGAAAACGCTGTGGCACTTTCACCCAGTTCCCGGTGGCATTTTCTGGTGGCAACAGAGAGAAAGAGGTGCCACTGGCTGGTGAAATAGCCTGTACCACGCCCTTAAATGTCACATCGGAATACATATCCAATACAATCGACGCCGTCATTTCCTGTTGGATATAACCCAAAGCATCTTCTTTGTAGTTAGCCTCAACCCAGAAGGAATTGTCTTCTATCATCGGCATTAAGGACTGCCCAGGTGCAACGACGCTACCGGGGCGCACTTTGACATCACCCAGAGTACCTGAAGTGGGCGCAATAATGGTGGTGTAAGAAAGGTTAAGCGAGGCTTCTGAAAGTGCCGCAGCTGCCTGCCGTACCGCCGGAGCTTCAGTGCCAGATGCCCCCTGCTCACTGATAAGCTGGGACATTCTCGCCCTCGCGGCATCAAGGTTGTTTTTCGCCGCTGCCAGTTCCGCTTTCAAATCGTCACCGGATTGCTTTGGCAGCACACCTCGCTCTACCAGTGCCATGTTGCGTCGGTACTTCTCTTCAACATCATTCAGTTGCGCGGAGGCAGACTGTATCTGCGCACTCGCACCGACAATCGCATCACTGGTCGCTTTGTTGGCAGCAACTGCGCTTTCGTATGCTGCCTTCGCCTGCTCAACTCTTGCCTGGTAAGGTGCAGGATTTATGCGGGCAATGACCTGCCCCTGATCGACATGGTCAAAATCGACCACATTCACTTCCGTCAACTGCCCGCTGATCTGCGGTGCGATGTAAAGTATGTTGCCGTGTATGTAGGCGTCATCAGTGCTGGGATATTGCTCCTGATGACGAATATAGAAATAGGCGGCAATCACCAGTATCGCGGCAATCCCAGCTAGGATGACAAGGTTTTTAATAGGGAAGGCTTTTTTCTCCGTCATGCGACCTCCTGCGACCGCCAAAAGCTGAGAACAGATAAACTGCTTCTCGGAATCTTCGGGAGAGTCTAGACAGGGATGTACACCTTCGCGCCATGACCTTATGTGATCAGTTGACTTTAGAGGACGATTTTTAAGGATGTGACAGTGCTTCTCAATTTGACGACATTGAGTCAGAACAAGCCCTCAGTCATATCAAAGTTTCAGCGCTTATGACACCGAATTAGCATTAAATAAGTAAAGACATTGCTTTATTTACCTTCATCCACGCATAATGATGTATCCAAATCAGTGACGAAGATGCGATGAAAACAGTCGATAAAATCCTGCACAAGATAAAACGTGAAGGCGCAGTGAGTGCGCGAGTGCTGGCAGACGAAATGGGATTAACCACCATGGGAATTCGCCAACACCTTCAAGCAATGGAAGATGAAGGCCTGTTGGATTTTAGTGACATTCGTGTCAAAGTCGGCCGTCCGACGCGCCACTGGTCACTGACGGCAGAAGGCCATCGCCGTTTTGCAGACAGTCACGGTGATCTTGCTATTTCAGTGATCGACTCAGTGGAATCCTTATTTGGCGAAGCCGGACTAAAAAAAGTCATTCAGCAACGTGAAGAAAAAACGTTGCAGCATTACCGCGACGCGCTCAAAGATTGCCATAATTTAAAGGCTAAACTTGAAACCTTGGCGTATCTTAGAGAGAGCGAAGGTTACATGGCCGAGCTCCAGGAAATCGATGATGGTTTCCTGTTAATCGAGAATCACTGTCCTATCTGTCAGGCTGCCAAGCGTTGCCCGGCACTTTGTAAATCAGAAAAGAATATCTTCCGGACGGTACTGGGCGACGAGTATCAGGTCTCCCGAGAAGAACACATCATTGAAGGACAGCGTCGTTGTACATACAAAGTTCAAGCACGAGAGTAATGCGCATAGAAAACTAAATTTAAATGAGGGGGTTGCATGGCTACTTGGATCAAAGCCGAAGTTATTGAAAATCGTCGCTGGAGTAAAGATCTTTTCAGCCTTGTCCTCGATGCTAACGTCGACGCCTTCACTGCCGGACAATTTACTAAACTTGGTTTGGAAATCGACGGTAAAATCATTCAACGCGCCTATTCCTTCGTTAATCCCCCCAACAGCAAATACCTTGAGATTTACGCCACGCGAGTAGCCGATGGCTTGCTCTCTCCCCGTTTGCACGCACTGGAAACCGGCGACTCCGTGCTGATTACTCAGGAAGCCAGTGGCTTTTTCACGCTGGAAGAAATCCCTGAAGGCGATGATTTATGGATGCTTTCCACAGGTACCGCTATAGGGCCATTCCTGTCTATCTTGCAACAAGACGAGGTATGGCAGCGTTTTCGCAAAGTGGTACTGGTACATGCCGTGCGTTTCTCTGCTGACCTTAGCTATCAGGCCGAAATCAACGAATTGCAGCAAAAGCGTAGCGATCAAATCATTGTGCAGCCTTTTGTCAGCCGCGAGCCAAAGGCTGGAGCATTATCCGGACGCATTACACATGCGCTAGAAGACGGGTTACTGGAACGCATGGTCGGCCTCCATATGACACAGCAGAAAAGCCAAGTGATGCTCTGCGGCAACCCACAGATGGTAAAAGACGTGCGTGCCATCCTAATTGAAAAAGGATTGGAGAAAAACCTGCGCCGCAAACCCGGAAACATCACCACCGAGCAATATTGGTAAACCGGACCACTGGACGCATTCAGACTTACTCAGAGGGAAAATCGCCCACTTTTCCCTCGCAAAGAAAAAATCACCCTCTTTTACATAAATTCTTATTATTGAGACTTAAAAATACCGTATGCCGTGTTTTGGGTCGCAATCAATTAATTACCTGTATCAGACTCAAAACACACCCTATCTACCGACAGTCATCGTCTCATTAATGAGACATTAGTGTGATTGATCGCTCATTTTTTAACCGTATAGTCAAAGGTAAGTCATGCGCAGCCAGAGGAGTAATGCCATGAAAACGTTGCCTTCATTTGACGAATTAAAAGCGTTAGCAGAAAACGATCCCCAAGCGCTGGAAGTATTGAGGATCGAGATGAGCGAAGAAATCATTGAAAGCGCCAGTGAAAGCATGCAGCCAAAACTGCGCGCCCAGATGAGTCATATCAACCGCGTAATCGCGTCGGGCAAAAACCCAAACCATGTTAATGCGTTGTTGATGAAAGAGTTGATGCGTCAGTTTGATCGCTTCTCAACAGCCATCAATAACCCACAAGCTTTAACTGAGCGAAGCGCAACCGTCACTACATTGCACCCGAAACGTAACGAAGCAACCGTTGCGATTGAAGGCTAACTCAGTTTTTGAGCGGTGGTTCGCCACCGCCGCCTTTTTTGCCTTCACTCTCAGCGTTCCACTTTCGCGTACCAACGTCTGTCCATATCCCGAATATCCGCACTTAAGCTGGCCACTTCCGGCGCATGCTGCTGCATCACATCTAAAAATGCATGGCTGAGGTTGCGCTTTTGCTCTTCATCACGCCCATCTAATAGCCATAAGGTGACATGGATAAAGTTTTCCTGATCATCCTTATCCGCAATCAACCAATCATGGCAGGCATAAGCACGGGATTTGACGTCACTGACATCAAAGATACCGCTGCCAATCGCTATCTGATGTAAATCTTCCAAGAGTTGTCCAATGCTGACCCGCTCTGAAACCGGGTCGCTATATTCCATGACAATATGAGGCATAACTCACTCCTTGTTACGATAATGAGCCACTTTACCGCAGCATTTAGGGCGATTGTTACTAGAGAGAAGAATATTCTCCTCAGATCACACCACGCCGTCTTTCACGCACATGCGCTAATCCGAAAATTTATAACGAAATTTTGTTACTCAAAGGTTCACATTTGCGCGCAAAACGAGTACAAACGATGGCATTTATGATTTTGGACAGGAAACGCTGACAGCGGTGCTGTTATCGTTGCCGAAACTGAATTTCGATAATTGGATTACGGAGGAATTCCCTATGCGCCGTCCATTGGTAATGGGTAACTGGAAACTAAACGGCAGTAAAGCCATGGTAGCGGATCTGATCAAAGGTCTGGACGCACAACTTGCTGGCGTTGAAGGTGTAGACGTAGCAATTGCACCACCAGTGATGTACCTGGATCTGGCAGAGCAACTGCTGAGCAAAGCAGAAAGCAAGGTCCTGCTGGGCTCTCAGAACGTCGACGTTAATGCTAGCGGCGCGTTCACTGGCGACATTTCTCCGGAAATGCTGAAAGACTTCGGTGCAACTCATATCATCATCGGCCACTCAGAGCGTCGTGATTACCACGCAGAATCTGACGAGTACGTGGCGAAGAAATTTGCATTCCTGAAAGAGCACGGTCTGGTTCCGGTTCTGTGTATCGGTGAATCTGAAGCACAAAACGAAGCGGGCGAAACCGTTGCTGTATGTGCTCGTCAACTTGACGCAGTCATCAACACCCAAGGCGTTGAAGCACTAAACGGTACTGTTATCGCGTATGAGCCAATCTGGGCAATCGGCACCGGCAAAGCAGCGACTGCAGAAGATGCACAGCGCATCCACGCTGAAATCCGCGCGCACATCGCAGCGAAGAGCGAAGACGTGGCGAAGAACGTTGTGATTCAATACGGCGGTTCTGTTAAGCCTGAGAACGCAGAAGCGTACTTCGCACAACCGGACATCGACGGTGCTCTGGTTGGTGGCGCAGCACTGAACGCTGAAAGCTTTGCAGCTATCGCGAAAGCAGCGGCGGCAGCAAAAGCGTAATTCAGACCTGTTCTGAACCGAAAGGAGAAGCCAAGGCTTCTCCTTTTTTGTTTCTGCTTTTTCCCCGTTATACTGCATTTTTTCATTTTGTTGGCGAGCCTGCTTCCATGTTTCACATTGCGCTTCATGAACCCCAGATAGCCCCGAACACGGGTAATATCATTCGTCTCGCGGCCAATACCGGCTGCAAACTTCATTTGATTGAACCACTGGGTTTTGATTTCGAAGAAAAGAAACTGCGTCGTGCTGGTCTTGATTACCACGACCTGACCAATGTGACTCGCTACCCGGACTATGCGGCGTTTCTGGCAGCCATGGGAGAGCGGCGTATCTTTGCCTGCACCACTAAAGGCAGCCGCCCCCACTCTGATGTCAAATATCAAGCGGGCGACGTGTTTCTGTTCGGCTCAGAAACCAGCGGCCTGCCAGATAATGTCCGTAATGCTTTCTCCCCCGAGCACCTTATCCGCGTTCCTATGGTGCCAGAAAGCCGGAGCCTTAATCTGGCAAACTCGGTATCCGTGATTTGTTATGAAGCATGGCGACAGCTTGGCTTTGAGGGTGGGCTATAAAAAGAAAAGCAGGCCTGAGCCTGCATTATGTTCCGAGTAACTAGAGCTTTACGAAGCAGCCATCCCCACCGAGACACGAAGGTTTTTCGCAATCGCGTTGAGTTTATCGGTGGCATTGACCAAGCTGGCCACCTGATGGGAGCTTTTATCGGCCATTTCGCTGATCTTGCTCACATTCACATTGATATCTTCTACGGCGCCATTTTGCTGTTCCGCAGCACTGGCAACTTGTAGGTTCATATCGGTAACGCGAGACGTCGCCTCGCTCGACTGATTAAGGAAATCAGCTGATTGGTGAGAAAGCTCGATGGTCTTATCACCCATTTCACAGCTTTTCTGCATAGTATCAACCGCATCTTTGGTCACACTGGTGAGCTGCACGATCATGGTTTCAATCTCAGAGGTCGAGTCATGGGTGCGCTGTGCCAGGCTTCGCACTTCATCGGCGACCACGGCGAAGCCACGGCCTTGCTCACCGGCACGTGCTGCTTCGATGGCAGCGTTCAGCGCCAGCAGGTTGGTTTGCTCAGCGATCCCTTTGATCACATCCAGTACAGAGGTGATGTTCGCACTGTTTTTTTCCAGCTCGGTCAGTGCTGCGCTGCTTTGAGTCAGGCTTTCAATCAGTTGCTGAGTCTGGCTGACGGCTTCATTATTGATGCGCATACACTCAGACGATTTACCTGAGGCTTCCTCTGTAGCATCTTGTGTTTGGGTCGCGTTGTTAGCAATTTCTTGCGCGGTGGCGGACATTTCGTTCACCGCCGTAGCGACTTGCATAATTTCGCCGCTCTGTGCATCCGAATTTTTCTTAACTGCCTGCGCTGCATCGTTCAAAAGGCTGACTGCATCAGACACTTCCTGTGCGACTTTAGCAATCATGCCATTGGTGCTCTGGCGCGTACCTTCCAGATTCTGCTGCAACTCGCCGATGATACCCGACTCATCAACCACAGTTGCCTTACTGAAGTCACCCTCTGCCTGCACTAACAACGCTGCGGATACCTTATTAAGGCCTCGGATAATCCCGGCGAGGATTATCCTCGCAATAGTAATGGCCACGATCAGCGCGGTAATCACAGCCCCGATAATGGTGTATTCCAAAGTGACAGCCCTCTTTTCAATATCGATTACAGCAGTCTCAGTGAATTTTCCAACATCATCGAGCAGGCTATCTACCAATTTTGTGGTTGTCTCTGCTTCTTCGCCAACCATCACATCCAAGACTTCAGCTTCGTGGTAATGAAGGCCGTCAAGTTCCCTAAACACATCTTCGACGTGGACCATCCACTTAGTATGTAATGCTTTGATATTATCAAACTTTTCATTAGCCTCAGTAAAGGCTACCTGTTCTTCTGCAGTGCCCTTGGTTAAGGCTACACTGAGGAGCGATCCGACCTTTGTAAAATCCTCTGTGACTTTGTCGCCCCATTTATAGAAATAGGCTTTCTCTTTATTATAGTTTTCCTGAGCGTTGGGGTCTTTTCCAATCTCCAGAGCAAATCTAAACGCTTTATTGTAGTGGACCCGCTGTTCTACCTGATGCTCTGTCGCTTTACTGAGCGATTCAAGGATCGGGATATCGCGGTAAGCAACGCCCTGAATATGACTTTCAATGTAAGCCAATTTATAAAAAACAAACGCCCCTACAATAAACTGTATTCCGCACACTAGAGCAACGAACATAGTTAGACGCTGTCTGATCGTCATTTTCTTTGCTGACATAAGTAGCCTCTCCGCTAAGCCTTGTACTGCATTGGTTGCGGAGAGAGCACACCTCTCCACATCAAACTTATTAATAAGATTAGCAAAATGTTTAAATTTTGAGAGGTTTGCCGTAAAATTTAATGACAATTCTTTTAATTCAACGCTTTCAGTGTCATGTAAATAGTCAGGCCGCCAAGACTGTTGAGGCTCGCTTTTGTACTGCCATTGTGCTGACGCATGGCACTGTCAGTGATCGCAAGCCCCAAACCGCTACCGCCACTTTGTCTGTCACGTGCGGTCGATACGCGGTAAAACGGGCGAAAAATATCACCCAACATATCTTCCGGTACGCCTTCGCCATCGTCACTGACGCTGACCGTCAAATCTCTGCCATTCTGCGAGAAAGACACTTCCACTTTTGTTTCCGCGTATTTGATGGCGTTACGCACCACATTTTCCAGCGCGCTACACAAGAGGTTTCCATTACCTTCTATTTTCGCCTTAGGAATCGTGTTGTACACCAGTATTTTTCCGCTCTCCCCCGCCTCAAACTCGGCATCCTGTAGCAGGGTTTCCCAAAGCTCTGTAAGGGTAAACTCTTCCCGTTCGGCATGGCTGTTGAGCTGCATACGGGACAGAGAAAGTAAGTCAGCGATCATCTGCTCCATACGTTCGGCTTCGGTATCAATACGCGTTAAATCCGGGCTTTCGCCCTGCTTTCGAATTGCCAGTGCATTCGCCATTCGCAGTCGGGTCAGAGGAGAGCGGAGCTCATGGGATATGTCTGACAGCAATCGCTGTTGACCGCTGATCATCTGATTCAGTGCTGTCACCATCTGATTAAAGCTTGCACCTGCCTGCACGAACTCACGCGGCCCTTTTTCCAAAGAAGGGTCGGTTTCAAAGCGCCCTTCCCCTACACGCTCTGCCGCTGCCTGTAGGCGACGAGCTGGACGTGTCACCGCCCATGCCAACCAAAGCAACAAAGGTGTACTCACCACCATGGTTACCAGAAGCAGCTGAAATGGCCTGTCGAGGATTTGCACATAAAATGGCGGCTTCTCACGCCAGAGCTTACCGACATACATCAACGCCTGTTCGCTACCATCATTAATCAAAAAAGGACCTGCCAGCATCCAGCGGCCATACAGGCGTTGCATCGGATCTTCTGGGTCGTCAGCCAGCGATGTGAAATTCTTCAGCATCCGGCCGCTGCCATGATGTCCTCTTTCCAATAATTCGCCGTCAAGTGTGGTGAAGTAAAACTTCACAGGCTTGCGGTCTGGTTGTTTCTTTTGTAGCCTGACCAGCTTTTGTTTTAGTGTCCCATGCATACGTGACACCTCAGCCGATACTTTTTCTGAGAGTTGCGCAAACTCAGCTTTCACAGCTGTCGGTAAGGTATGTTGCTGGCGTGGGTCGCTGTTTTGTGCCGCCAAAACCGCAATCAATACCAACAAAAGCGTCAGCCAGAAAATGGCAAAGATACGGCCATACAGACTTTTGATCGTAGGCAGCTTCATTACGCCTCCACTAGCAAATAGCCACGGCCACGCAGGGTTTTAATGCGGGGTTTACCGTCTTCACGCTCAGGCAATTTTTTACGGATGTTAGAAATATGCATGTCGATGGCCCGATCAAACGGGGCAAGACGCTTTCCAAGCACATTCAGACTGATGTCAGCTTTGGCCACTACAATGCCCGGCTGCTTAATCAAATAAGCCAGCAAGGCAGTTTCTGTCCCTGTCATCTCAATTAACTGAGACTGGCAGTACACTTCCATCTTGCCCGGATAAATCAAGATATCCTGATATTCCAACTTGTCCTGAGGATCATCTGCGCGCTTCCCATCACCATTTTTCGCAGTGCGACGAAGGATAGCGCGTATGCGGGCAATCAGCTCGCGATCAGAGAATGGCTTGGGTAGGTAATCGTCCGCGCCAAGTTCCAACCCCATCACACGGTCAATCTCTTCACCTTTAGCGGTCAGCATTAATACCGGAGTTTCCCAGATATCACGGAGGCGGCGCAAGGTTTCCATGCCATTCAATACCGGCATCATTACATCCAACAGCACCAAATCGGTGCTTTCACTGATCTTATCCAGACCTTCCTGACCGTTATTGGCGATATCCACCTGATAGCCTTCCAGCTCCAGTAAGTCATGAAGCAGGCTGGTCAATTCAATGTCGTCATCAATAAGAAGAATGTTTGCCATGGTGTGTGCCTAATACTGATTTGTTAAGGCTAGTATCTGCCATTCATCGAGCTGATTCCATGTGTCAGTCTTAGGTTTACCCGCCTTTACATTGCTTTACGTAGGCAGAACACCGGTTTACATCCCAGTGGATAAAGTTACTCCCATCAAGCGACACAACAAAAACCGGAGAGAACACCATGAAATTTTCAAAACGTATTGCTGCAACTGTTATCGCCCTGCCTCTGATGATCGGCTCAATGTCTGCCGTTGCATTTGGCGGCAAACATCACGATGGTGAAGGTATGCACGGCGGTAAAGGCATGATGGGTAAACACCTGCTGCGTGGCGTGGACCTGACCGACGAGCAAAAAGCGGAACTCAAAACACTGCGTGAACAAAAACGCGAAGATATGAAGACGAGCAAAGGCGAATTCCGCACTCAGATGATGGCTGACCGCCAACAAATGCAAGCGCTGATGCTGGCAGACAACTTCGACGAACTAGCGGTGCGTGCACTGGCAGAGAAGATGGTCGACCAACAAGTTGAGCGCCGTGTAGCCATGATGAAAGGCCAGCACGAAATGATGACCATTCTGACCCCTGAGCAAAAAGTTCAGGTAAAAGAAAACATGGAGAAAATGGCTGAGCGCATGCAAAAACGCATGGAGAAACGCGGCTAATTGCCCTTTAACACCAATAGGTTCCCCTGAATGCCGGCGCTTGCCGGCATTCAGCGTTTAAGGGCCGTGCTATCGAGCAATTGAGCAATGCGTTAATTCGTTTTAAAAAAGCGTTATACTGCACATACTTAAATCACGCTGATAATGCTCATGACCGAAAGATACGCCCGACTCGTTCAGACTGCTGCCTGGGCAGCGACCATTACCGCCACTTTCCTCCTTCTAATGAAGCTTTTCACTTGGTGGTACACAGGTTCGGTCAGCTTGCTGGCATCCTTAGTCGACTCCTTGATTGACCTTCTTGCCTCGATCACCAACTTGGTGGTGGTGCGTTATGCGCTACAACCCGCCGATGAGGAACACAGGTTCGGACATGGCAAAGCCGAGTCTCTCGCCGCCCTCGCCCAATCAGCATTTATTGTTGGCTCAGCCTGTTTCCTACTGCTCAATGGCATTGAGCGTCTGTTTAAGCCCACCGAGTTGCATCACCCAGAAGCCGGCGTACTCATAAGTGGTATCGCCACCTTGATTACGGGTGGTTTGGTGTTGTTTCAGAAGTGGGTCGTTCGCAAGACCGGCAGTCAGGCAATTGCTGCCGACTCCCTCCATTATCAATCAGATCTTCTGATGAACATTGCCATTATCATGGCTCTGGGATTAGCTTGGTATGGTTTCCCAATGGCAGATGCGATTTTCGCTATCGGTATCGGCATTTTCATTCTGATCAGCGCCTTCAAAATGGCGAACCAAGCGGTGCAGTCCCTGCTTGACCACCAACTTCCTGTGGAAGATCAGAAGAAGATTTATACCCTGGCATCGACAGTGCCGGGTGTGGAAGGCGTGCATGATTTGCGTACGCGTCAGGCAGGCGCGACACGCTTTATCCAGCTTCACCTTGAGTTGGATGACAACCTCAAACTGGTTGATGCGCACCGGATTGCCGATGCGGTGGAAGACCGCTTGGAGGTTGCCTACCCGGGAGCAGATATCTTGATCCATCAGGATCCGGTCTCAATCGTAGGAAAATCACCGCGTGAACAAATTTAATACACGCGAGCGCACGAATATTTGCAACGGTTACTGATATTTATCAACGAAAAACGTTAGCAAAATTGTAATAGTCTTTCATAAGTAGGAAAGTTACAGTTTCAAAGGCGAGGTCAGCAAGCTAAACTGGCACGTCTCGTGTGTTGGGGCAAACCCGCGTTACCTGCTAAGACTTTCACCGGAAAGCTGGGGTGGGATGGCAGTTTCGACATGCGGTAAATGGATTTGAAATTTCAATTCCCAAAGTCAGAGGGTAACCATGGTTAGTAAAATTGGTGTTTTGACCAGTGGCGGTGACGCCCCGGGTATGAATGCAGCGATTCGTGGCGTTGTTCGCGCCGCATTGAGCGAAGGTCTGGAAGTTTACGGTATTTACGACGGCTATCAGGGTCTGCATCAGAATCGCATCGAGAAACTGAACCGCACCAGCGTTTCAGACATTATCAACAAAGGCGGTACTTTCCTGGGTTCTGCACGCTTCCCTGAGTTCAAAGACGAGAAGGTGCGTGAGCAGGCAATCCAGAACATGAAGATGCATGGTATCGACGCACTGGTTGTTATCGGTGGTGACGGTTCTTACATGGGTGCGAAGAAGCTGACTGAGATGGGCTTCCCATGTATCGGTTTGCCGGGCACTATCGACAACGATATTCCAGGCACTGACTACACCATTGGCTACCTGACTGCACTGAATACCGTTGTTGAAGCGATTGACCGTCTGCGTGACACGTCTTCTTCTCACCAGCGTATTTCTATTGTTGAAGTGATGGGCCGCCACTGTGGCGACCTGACTCTGGCTGCGTCGATTGCAGGCGGCTGTGAGTACCTGATCACTCCTGAAATTGGTCTGGATAAAGAGCAATTGGTTTCCAAGATCAAAGAAGGTATCTACAAAGGTAAGAAGCACGCTATTATCGCGATTACTGAGCTGATGACGGATACTAACGAGCTGGCAGCTTACATTGAGTCAGAAACCGGCCGTGAAACTCGTGCGACCATCCTGGGCCACATCCAACGCGGCGGTCAGCCACGTGCTTTCGACCGTATTCTGGCGTCCCGCATGGGTGCTTACGCGGTTGACCTGCTGATGCAAGGCGAAGGTGGCCGTTGCGTGGGTATTCAACGTGAAGAGCTGGTTCACCACGATATCATCGATGCTATCGACAACATGCGCCGTCCATTCCGTCAGGACCTGTACGACGTAGCAACCAAGCTGTTCTAATCCAGCGGTTGTCGAAAAAAAACGGAGCCAAATGGCTCCGTTTTTTTGTATCTGCTATCGCATATTTAAAAGGTTTCAGCGCTTAAATACCGTCACCTTCGCTAAAACTCTGCCCGCACTTGAACTTCTGATCCATATCAAAAGAAGGCTTATCACTACTGGGCGCACCAACAATCTTGGCTGGCACGCCTGCAGCCGTAGTGTGCGGCGGAACAGAGATGAGGACAACCGAGCAAGCAGCGACCTTCGCCCCCTCACCTACTTCGATATTGCCAAGGATTTTAGCTCCGGCACCAATCATAACGCCTGTACGGATTTTCGGGTGACGGTCACCAGACTCTTTACCGGTACCGCCAAGGGTCACGTCCTGAAGGATGGAAACATCGTCTTCAATCACAGCCGTCTCACCGACGACGATACCCGTCGCATGGTCAAACATGATACCGCGGCCAATCCGCGCCGCCGGGTGAACATCCACCTGACAAGCGACGGAAATCTGGTTTTGCAGATAGACCGCCAACTCGCGACGACCTTGATGCCAAAGCCAGTTAGCAACACGGAAACCCTGCAGTGCATGGAAGCCTTTCAGGTAAAGCAATGGCGTGGAGTAGAGCTCAACGGCAGGGTCACGTTCCACAGTCGCACAAATATCGCAGGCTGCCGATTCCACAATACGTTTATCACCAGCATACGCCTCTTCGATGACTTCACGGACCGCCATAGCAGGCATGCTAGGCGTAGCGAGCTTATTGGCCAGAATATAGCTCAGCGAACCACCGAGTGAATCGTGCTTAATGATGGTGGCGTGGAAGAAGCTCGCGAGCATGGGTTCGCGCTCCGAGTGCTCTTTTGCCTCACGCTTAATGGCCTTCCAGACTTTCTCTTGCTGGCACTTTTTATCGCGACCTTCACCGCACATCATTTGCATCATTTTACCCATATCTGCTGTCGTAACATTGCCCTGTGCCCCTGCGTCCACCTCTTTCTCCGTAAGGTGTTCCGGCGAAACATTGACCTAAGTGTGACATAGAACGTCAAACAACCCAACACTACCAATCAGTCTGCGGTTAGATTGACCTTCTCCATGCTGTTTGTCGCAAAAATAAAAACGCGAGACCTTAGCCCCGCGTTTCTTAGACCCGACTAAGCAGATAAATCATTCGGAGGTGCGCTGTCGCGCCAACAAATCCTGTGCGGCCTGTCGAGCATCTTTTCCTTCGTACAGTACCTGGAAAATCTGTTCGACGATAGGCATCTCAACGCCAGTGCGTTTTGCCAGTGCGAGAACTTCTTTGGTATTACGGTAGCCTTCGACCACCTGACCAATTTCGTCCTGCGCTTCATCAACCCCTTTACCTTGACCCAGCGCCAGGCCAAAACGGCGGTTACGGGATTGGTTGTCGGTACAGGTCAATACCAGATCACCCAAGCCCGCCATGCCCATAAAGGTCTCGCGCTCTGCGCCCAGCGCCACACCAAGGCGTGTCAGCTCAGCCAAACCACGGGTGATCAGTGCTGTGCGGGCGTTGGCACCAAAGCCAATGCCGTCAGACATTCCCGCGCCAATCGCAATCACGTTTTTCACCGCGCCACCAAGCTGCATACCGATAAAATCGCTGTTGGCGTAAACCCGGAATGAACGCGCGCAATGCACTTTCTCCTGCAGCTCAGCCAAAAACTCTGCGTTTGGAGAGGCAACAGAGATAGCCGTCGGCAAACCTGCCGCCAGTTCTTTGGCAAACGTTGGTCCAGACAATACGGCCAGCGGTATATTTTCGCCCAATTGCTCGCGCGCGACATCCTGCAAAAGGCGACCGGTTTCTGGCTCAAGGCCTTTGGTCGCCCAGCAGATACGCTGATCATCACGCAGGAAAGGTTTCACCTGTGCCAGCACCAAGCCAAACACATGGCTTGGCACAACCACTAGGATATCCCGACTGGCCTGAATCGCTTCTTCAAGATCAGCGCTCAAAATCAGTGAGTCGGGAAATGCGACACCCGGCAGAAACGCTTCGTTTGAGCGATCAATTTCAAGCTGCGCCATATGCTTGGGCTCATGTCCCCACAACACCACGTTAGCACCGTTTCGGGCCAGTGAGATTGCAAGAGACGAGCCGTACGAGCCTGCGCCCAGTACGGTCATAGCCACATTGGCCTTGGCGATATCTGTCATGTGTCGACCTTAAAATTACTATTACGCGTCAGCGCCGTCTTTTTCTTGCGCTTGTTGGCTTTGCAGGTAGTTCATGAATAGTGCGTCGAAGTTAACCGGCGCCAGGTTCAGTTGTGGGAAGGTACCTTTCACTACCAAACTAGAGATAGTTTCACGCGCATATGGGAACAGAATGTTCGGGCAGAATGCACCCAGGCAGTGCGCCAGTTGAGGGGCTTCCATACCGTCTACAGAGAAGATGCCACCTTGCTGAACTTCACACAGGAATGCGTTCTCATCGCCATTCTTCACGGTTACAGTCAGGCGCAGAATCACTTCATAAACACCTTCACCCAGCTCACGACTTTGGGTATCCAAGTCCAGGTTTACATCTGGGTTCCACTCTTGCTGAAACACTTCTGGAGAGTTAGGCGCTTCGAAAGAAACATCTTTCAGGAAGATGCGTTGAATCGCGAAGTTCTGTTGCGCTTGTGGGTTGGTTGCTGCTTCAGCCATAGTGATAAATCCTTGTTATTTAAACAAATGCTCTCACGCATTTTAAAACGATCCAAGCAGCTCACTGAGCTGCCTTCAGAATAGTGAACCTGTTGCGTGGTTACTTTTTCTTCTTGCTGCGGATCAGTGGCAGATTCGCCTCATTCCACGAAATCAGGCCATCTTTCAGAACGTTCACGTTCTCGAAACCTGCTTTTGCCAGTGCATTGGCACTTTCAGTCGCCGTTTGGCCAGTCTTACACACCAAAATAATTGGGTCAGACTTGTGTTTTTCAATCTCAGCGGCGTTGTTCGCTTTGATATCTTTCGCTAAAACGTGAAGTGCGCCCGCAATGTGACCCGCGCGGTACTCATCGCGACTACGAACATCGACAAACACACCCTTTTCACGGTTTACCAGAATGGTCGCATCGCTTGGTGTGATAATTTTATAAAGTGCGGTTTTCTGTTTGATGACTGAAAAGATCAGCGCAACAACCAGACCCACCCACACCAGGGACAAGATCAAGTTAGCTTGTACAAATTCAATAAACTGCTGCATGGCTCGCTTCTACTAAGTGTCGGCACAAAAAATCGACCCCGAGTATAACCTTCAAACTCTGCAAATACAGCATAGGCTTGGATTTCCATGCCCCTGCTCACTGACAACAGAATCAAAAAGCTTGAAATCGATCACATTCGCCTCAATGTTTATCAAATAGGGAGAATGCCAATACAGAACATATTTAGGCCGGTTGAGCTGTTTAATAACGACAAGTAAACGACTGATTTGTTTACTTACTACAAAATTTTGTTCGGCGATCTTCACAATCGAGATCCGCTCAAAAAGGTAAGACACCACCTAAAACCAGTAAAAACAAGGCCCGACATCTCCCACTACAGTTTTTGTTGAAGATTTAGCGAAAAAGTTTGCCTACTGCTTAACCAATAAAATGTAGTAAAGTTACGCTAATTCACGAATATTGAAATCGACATAAAGAGGACACCGTATGTCTGCTAAGAAGCCTTTGGCACTCGTTATTCTGGACGGATGGGGTTACCGCGAAGACAACAGCGACAATGCAGTTGCTAATGCGAATACACCTGTTCTTGATGGCTTGATGGCGGGTACCAGTACCCTGATCTCAGCATCAGGTATGGATGTTGGTTTACCAGACGGTCAAATGGGTAACTCAGAAGTGGGTCACACCAACATTGGTGCGGGCCGCATCGTTTACCAGGACCTGACTAAAATCACCAAAGCAATCCAAGATGGTGAGTTTTTCGATAACCCAGTACTGACCGGTGCTATCGACAAAGCAGCGAAAGCAGGCAAAGCGGTTCACATTATGGGTCTGATGTCTCCGGGCGGCGTTCACAGCCACGAAGACCACATTGCAGCAGCTGTTGAAATGGCGGTTCAGCGTGGTGCTGAAGAAGTATACCTACACTGCTTCCTAGACGGTCGCGATACCCCACCTCGTAGCGCTAAAGCATCACTGGAGCGTTTCGATGCCCTGTTCGCGAAACTGGGTAAAGGCCGTATCGCATCTATCGTAGGTCGTTACTACGCCATGGATCGTGACAACAACTGGGATCGCGTAGAAAAAGCTTATGACCTGATGGTTGAAGCAAAAGGCGCGTTCACTTACGGCTCTGCAGTAGAAGCGCTGGAAGCGGCTTACGCGCGTGACGAAAACGATGAATTCGTTCAAGCGTCTGAAATCCGCACTGAAGGCCAGTCTGTTGCGTCTTTCAACGACGGTGATTCAGTGATCTTCATGAACTTCCGTGCTGACCGCGCGCGTCAAATCACCCGCGCATTCATGCCTGGTTTTGACGGCTTCGCCCGTAACAAAGTTGCTGATCTGGCAGAATTCGTGATGCTGACAGAATACGCGGCAGACATCGACACCGCATGTGCTTATCCTTCAGAAAACCTGGTTAACACCCTGGGTGAGTGGCTGTCTAAGCAAGGTAAAACTCAGCTGCGTATTTCTGAAACCGAAAAATACGCACACGTCACTTTCTTCTTCAACGGTGGTGTTGAATCCGTATTCGAAGGCGAAGAGCGTGCTTTGGTTGCCTCTCCGAAAGTCGCAACATACGACCTGCAGCCAGAAATGAGCTCTGAAGAGCTGACTGACAAGCTGGTTGACGCGATCAAGAGCGGCAAGTTCGACCAAATCATCTGTAACTACCCGAACTGTGACATGGTTGGCCACACTGGCGTTTACGATGCGGCAGTGAAAGCCGTTGAAGCTATCGACCACTGCATTGGCCGTGTTGTTGAAGCGATCAAAGAAGTTGATGGTCAATTGCTGATCACTGCTGACCACGGTAACGCGGAAATGATGGTTGACCCAACAACCGGTGGTATTCACACTGCGCACACTAACCTGCCAGTACCACTGATTTATGCGGGCAGCAAAGACATCGACCTGGTCGACGGCGGTAAACTATCTGACTTGGCTCCAACTATGCTGGCACTGACCGGTGTTGAAGCGCCAGCTGACATGACCGGTAAACCACTGTTCGTTGTTAAATAATTAGCCACCATTTTCAGTGATGAAAAGCGCGCTCTTCGGAGCGCGTTTTTTTATGCAGTTCTGACAACTCACTTCCTGATTTTCTCTTAAAATAGAGGAAGTAAACTTCACCGATTTTATTCTCGAACTTGCGATGCTGAGACAGGCAGAGTAATGCCAACTCCAGATCGGATTGATATACTGCGTGCCATGAAGGGAAGAACGTTGCGCCATTTAAAATTGTTGCGCGCCAGTGCCATAAGCGCTGGCGTTTTGTTGTGCCTGCTTATCGGCACACTCTCTCACGCCAGTGACGAGCAGCTCTCTGGCATGAAAAGTGAAATCTCCCGTCAGGAACAGCAGCTCAATTCCAAATCGAAAAAACTCAACACGCTGCAATCCGATCTCAAGTCACAAGAGCAATCCATCGCCGCTATAGCAACACAGATGCGCGATGCCAATGTTGATTTAAGCGTTATCGAAAAAGATATCGCTACGCTAAACCGCGAAAGCCAACGTCTTGAACAGCTCAAGCTGGGCCAGATGGAGCTTTTGAAAGAGCTATTAAACAGCCAGTATCGACAAGGTCAACACAGCCAACTGAATTCGCTATTAAGTGGTGAAGACGCCGCAGACATGGATCGCATGACGGTATATGCAGAGAAACTCTCCAAAGCTCGTACGGATGCTATCAACGAACTCGCAGCTACCGATACCGAGTTACAGCTAAAACGCCGCGCCCTGCAACAGCAAACTGAAAAGCAGAAGACACTGATTGCATCGCTTGCCGCTGATAAAGCTAAGCTGGAGAAAGAGCAGCAGGCTCAGAAGAAAACAGCAGGCGCTATCCGCCGCGAAATCAACAGTGACAAGGGCTACCTCGCTGAGCTTCGTAACAACGAGAAGCGTCTGAAAGTAGAACTTGAACGCGCTGCTGAACAAGCCCGCATTGCCGCAGAGCAAGCTAAAGTCAAAATGGATGGTCTCGGTAAGTACAAAGGCAAGATGCAGTGGCCAGTAAAAGGGAAAATCCTGCACCGATATGGCACTGAGCAAACCGGACAACTGCGCTGGAATGGCATGGTTATCGCCGCAAAAGAAGGCAGCGAAGTCAGAGCCGCACATGATGGTACTGTGGTGCTTTCAAACTGGCTACGCGGTTATGGCTTGATGGTGGTGGTCGACCACGGCAAAGGGGACATGAGCTTCTACGGCTACAATCAGGCTTTGCTGCGCAATGTCGGTGATACCGTCAAAGCCGGTGACCCGATTGCCCTTGTCGGAAACAGTGGCGGTCAGGATGCCTCGGCGCTCTATTTCGAAATCCGGCGCAAAGGTAATGCCACCAACCCCAGCCCCTGGCTGACACGGTAAAGGCCCTGTAGGTTTCAGATGCAAAGGATTGTTGCTGTTACCACCTTACTCCTTCTCTTTCTGGCTGCGCCCGTCGCAGCCAAACCTAAAATCGCCTTTATTATCGATGACCTTGGCTACGAAATGATACCAAGGGAGATTGCCGCCCTGCCGCCGCAAATCAGTGTCTCCATCATCCCCTTCACCGAATTCGATACTGCGGTTGCACTGACTGCCCTGAGTCAACAACGCGAGGTCTTGCTTCACCTTCCAATGCAAAGCCCCGATGGCACGCCGCAAGAGCCTAACTCACTGACGCTTGCCATGAGTAAAAAGGAAATGCAGGGCTCGGTCAAAGAAGCGCTTTATCGCGTTCCGCAAGTTGTAGCTGTTAATAACCATATGGGTAGCCTGCTGACCCAACACAAGGCGCCCATGCATTGGATCATGGAGCTTCTTGAAGAGCGTAAGATTGGCTTTATCGATAGCCGCACCACGCCAAAAACCGTTGCCCAGCGGATAGCCCGCGAACATGGTCTCGCCACCAATCGCCGTCATGTGTTTCTTGACCATTTCCCTAATGAAGCTTTCATCGAAAACCAGCTCAAACTTGCCGTACAACAAGCCAAACGCCGCGGTGTTGCTGTGGTGATTGCCCACCCCTTCCCTGTAACGCTGGAAACCTTACAAGCACAACTTCCTGAGCTTCAAAAAGAAGTAGAACTGGTGCCAATCTCACTGGCACTCAGGCAATAAAAAACCCGCCGGAGCGGGTTTTAAAATTCAAGCGATAGACGATGATTACTTTGTCCAATCGAGGATAACTTTACCCGACTGCCCAGAGCACATCACGTCAAAGCCTTTCTGGAAATCATTCACACTGTAGTGGTGCGTGATGATCGGGCTTAAATCAAGACCAGACTGAATCAGGCTTGCCATCTTGTACCAGGTTTCAAACATTTCACGGCCATAGATGCCCTTAATCACTAGGCCTTTGAAAATCACCTGATTCCAGTCGATACCCATGTCTGACGGAGGAATACCCAGCAGCGCAATGCGACCACCGTGGTTCATGGTTTGAAGCATGCAGTTGAACGCAGACGGATTACCGGACATCTCAAGGCCCACATCGAAGCCTTCGCGCATGCCCAGTTCTGACATCACGTCTTCCAGTTTTTCTTCTGCCACATTCACCGCGCGGGTCACACCCATCTTGCGGGCAAGCTCCAAACGGTATTCGTTCACGTCGGTGATCACCACATGACGGGCGCCCACGTGTTTCGCAACCGCCGCCGCCATGATACCGATTGGGCCAGCACCGGTGATCAGGACATCTTCACCGACAAGGTCAAAAGACAGCGCTGTGTGAACCGCGTTACCGAATGGGTCGAAGATAGAAGCTAAATCGTCTGAAATGTCTTCAGGGATTTTGAATGCGTTGAATGCTGGGATCACCAGATACTCGGCAAACGCACCTTCACGGTTTACGCCCACACCAATGGTGTTGCGGCAAAGATGCGTGCGACCAGCACGGCAGTTACGACAGTGGCCACAGGTAATGTGACCTTCACCAGAAACGCGGTCGCCAATAGCGAAACCACGCACTTCCTGGCCGATGCCAACCACTTCGCCTACGTACTCGTGCCCCACAACCATAGGTACAGGAATGGTCTTTTGTGACCATTCATCCCAGTTGTAGATATGCACGTCGGTACCACAAATCGCGGTTTTGCTGATTTTGATCAGCAGATCGTTATGGCCCAGCTCTGGCAGCTCGGTCTCTGTCATCCAGATCCCTGGTTCTGCTTTCAGTTTTGCCAGTGCTTTCATTTTGTTCGTCATCGTTGCTTATCCAATCAGACCCATGTCTTTGCCGACTTTGATAAAGGCGTCGATTGCCTTGTCCAGTTGCTCACGGCTGTGTGCCGCTGACATTTGGGTGCGAATACGCGCCTGACCTTTCGGTACTACAGGGAAAGAGAAACCGACTACGTAGATACCTTCTGTCATCATGCGCTCTGCAAATTCGCCCGCCACTTTTGCATCACCCAGCATCACGGGAATGATGGCATGGTCAGCACCTGCCAGCGTAAAGCCCGCTTCGCTCATACGGGCACGGAAATGGTTGGCGTTGTCCCACAGCTTGTCACGCAGATCACCGCTTTCTGCCAGCAGGTCAATCACACGGATAGAAGCTGAAACAATCGCTGGTGCCAGTGAGTTCGAGAACAGGTAAGGACGTGAGCGCTGACGCAGCCAGTCAATCACTTCTTTCTTGCCTGACGTGTAGCCGCCTGACGCGCCGCCCATCGCTTTACCCAAAGTGCCGGTGATGATGTCGATACGATCAATCACGTCATGGTATTCGTGGGTACCACGACCGTTTGCGCCCATAAAGCCCACGGCATGAGAGTCATCCACCATCACCAATGCGCCGTATTTTTCTGCCAGATCGCAGATAGCAGGCAGGTTTGCGACAACACCGTCCATCGAGAACACACCGTCTGTCACGATCAGTGTGTTGCGAGCACCTTTTTCTTTCGCCGCAATCAGTTGCTGCTCCAGCTCTTCCATGTCGTTGTTGGCATAGCGGAAGCGCATCGCTTTACACAAACGCACACCGTCGATGATAGAAGCGTGGTTCAACGCATCGGAAATGATCGCATCTTCTGCACCCAGAATGGTTTCAAACAGGCCAGCGTTGGCATCGAAGCAAGAAGAGTAAAGGATGGTGTCTTCCATGCCGAGGAAGGCAGAAAGCTTTTCTTCCAATACCTTGTGCGAGTCTTGGGTGCCGCAGATAAAGCGCACAGACGCCATGCCGAAGCCATGCTCATCCATCCCTGCTTTTGCCGCTTCAATCAGCGCAGGGTGGTTAGCCAGCCCCAAGTAGTTGTTGGCACAGAAGTTCAGTACTTCGTCACCGGACGTTACTGAGATGTTCGCCTTTTGGGCTGACGTGATCACACGTTCATCTTTGTACAGGCCTTCAGCTTTTACTTCTTCAAGCTGCTGGCGGATTTGCTGGTAAAAAGCGGCAGTCATCGCTTACTCCGTCGATGGAAACAGGAACAGGTTGATATCAATATGATTATTGCACCACTGAAAGCTAAAGTGTCTAAATAACACCCAGCTTACAGTATGACATATTAGAAAGAGTGTAGATGATAGAGTTCTGGGGAAGGTCGCGTCTATTGAATTAGTACATCTTATTGTGCTCGATCACGCTGAGTCGGAAGCCGCCTTGGTGCTTTCCATCTGTTCGCGGTAGTGCCCTATCAAACCTGATACTACTGCTCTACCTTTCTCGGTCGTCATCGGTGACACCATGTTGAGGATTTGCAGCACGCCCTGATAAATCACCACTGGCGTCACTTTCGCCTGCGGTGACTGCGCACTTTGATAGAATATCCAACTCGACGCGACAAGTTTCAGCGTGCTACAGAGCGATTGCAGCGCTTCATCGTCCATATCCAGCCACCCCGTTTCACGAAAGCGGCTTAACATTGCAAAGAGATTGGCTTTCAATGCCTGCTGCGCTTCCAGGTATTTGTTCTGAAGCTCGGCATCGCGACTTAGGATATCGGGCAGATTGGCGTAGAAGAAACGATATCGCCACATCAGTTGGAAGGTGGCATCAAGGTATGCAAGCAGCCGTTGTTCGTCAGATTCTGCTGGGACTTCCGGCTGGAAACCTGTCGAAAGATCGAGCGCGTATTGATCGAAAATACTGTGTATAATCTCTTCCTTATTACGGAAGTGGTAATACAGGTTTCCCGGGCTGATCCCCAGATCGGCAGCAATATGGTTAGTGGTGACGTTTGGCTCACCCTGCTCGTTGAAGAGCGCCAGCGCTGAATGAATAATGCGATCACGGGTTTTCATGGTTAAACTGCTATCCTCAAGCCCAGAAAGGGAAATATTACCATAGCCTCACTGAATAACTGGTGGGGTCTTCTCATAATTCAGGTCAACAGAATTTAGGTAAAGATATGATTATAGTGACTGGCGGCGCCGGCATGATCGGCAGCAATCTGGTTAAAGCGCTGAACGAACAAGGTTACAACGACATTCTGGTAGTTGATAATCTGAAAGACGGCACGAAATTCGTGAATCTGGTTGACCTGGATATCGCTGATTACATGGACAAAGAAGACTTCATCGCACAAATCATGGCGGGTGACGATTTCGGTCCGATCGAAGCGGTATTCCACGAAGGTGCGTGCTCTGCAACTACTGAGTGGGACGGCAAGTACATGATGCTCAACAACTATGAGTATTCAAAAGAGTTGCTGCATTACTGTCTTGAGCGCGAAATTCCATTCCTGTACGCATCATCGGCTGCAACTTACGGCGGCCGCGACCACGACTTCATCGAAGAGCCACAATACGAGGGTGCACTGAACGTTTACGGTTATTCGAAGCAACTGTTCGATAACTATGTTCGTCGCATTTGGGCTGACGCAGAGGCACACGGAGAAACACTGTCTCAAATTACTGGTTTTCGTTACTTCAATGTATACGGCCCACGTGAGAACCACAAAGGCAGCATGGCATCTGTGGCATTCCACCTGAACAACCAAATCAAAGACGGTCAAAACCCGAAACTGTTCGAAGGCAGTGATACCTTTAAGCGTGATTTCGTTTATGTGGGTGACGTGTGCAAGATGAACATCTGGTTCTGGCAAAACAGTCAATCAGGCATCTTCAACTGTGGTACTGGCCGTGCAGAACCTTTCCGTGCGGTCGCTGAAGCCGTCATCAAGCACCATGGTCAAGGCGAAGTAGAAGAGATTCCATTCCCAGATCACCTGAAAGGCCGCTACCAGTCTTACACTCAGGCAGATCTCACCAAAGTTCGCGCAGCCGGTTATCCAGACGCGTTTAAAACCGTTGCGGAAGGTGTTGCCGAGTACATGGCGATTTTGAATAAGTAATTAGCTGAAAACGGGTGGAATAACGACGTCACCCGTTTTTTCTTCCTAAGTTCGATTTCTGTAGTTCCGACTCTATGAGCCAAGATCTGAAAAATAGCTCTTACCTACCAACCTTTGAATGGGCGTTTCTGCACCCACGCTATTGGGGTACCTGGCTGGGTATTTTCTTTGCTGCCATCATGGCCTTTGTGCCATTCAGACTTCGCGACAAATTCGCTGAGTTTCTCGCCAAACGTATGGTAAGAATGAACAACCGCGCCAAAAGGCGTGCGGTGATCAACCTTCAACAATGTTTCCCAGAGAAAACCGACGAAGAGCGTTTCACCATTCTAGAGCAAAGCTATATTAATGCGGGATGCGTTCTCTTGGGCTTCGCCACCATTATGATGCGCAGCAAGCGTTACTTGGAAAAGCGTACTTTGTTCCGCAATGAGGAAATCGTGACAGAGCTTGTTGAGAACGGCGAGAAAGTCATTCTGTTAGTACCTCATAGCTGGGCGATTGATTACCCCGCGGTTCAATTGGCTTCGCGCGGCCTACCCGTCGCAGCCATGGTGAAGAAACAAAAGAACAAAGTGGCAGACTGGTTGATGAACGTGCAGCGCCTGAAATATGGTGGTCGCACTCACGAGCGTGCAGATGGCATTAAGCCCTTTATTAAATCCGTGCGAGAGGGCTACCTTGGCTACTATCTGCCGGATGAAGATCATGGCCCGGATTACAGCGTGTTTGTGCCTTTCTTCGCCGCACAGAAAGCAACACTGTCTGGTTTAGGCAAGCTTGCGACATTGAGCCGCGCGAAAATCGTTCCACTGATGCCTGTTTATAACCGAGAAACCGGAAACTTTGAGGTGATTGTGCAACCGCCACTGGCTCCGTTCCCATCAGGTAGCGAAGAAACGGATGCGCGCATGATGAACGAACGCATTGAACAGTTTTTGGAAAACGACTCTGGCCAGTATATGTGGATTATGAATTTGCTGAGGTCTAGACCAGACGGCAGCCAGAATTACTGATCAACTCATCCACCATTCCGGAGGCAAGGTGCCAAACATCCTTTTCCGCATTCGCAACAAAGTCAAAATAAAGGCTGGGAATGAAATTGAATTAGGCCCGAGCACCCGTATTCGTCAATGTCAGATATCGATTAAAGGTTCCGGTAATAAATTAGTCATCAAAGATGGTGCTAATTTGAAAGGCGTACAAATCGAACTTGACGGTAGAAACTGCACACTGGTTATCGGTGAAAATTGCGTGATAGGCGAAGGCTGTTACCTATCAGCACGTGAAAACAACACAAGCCTTCGCATTGGCAAAGGTTGTATGTTCTCCAGGAATGTCAAAGTCATGACCAGTGATGGGCACGATATCCTTTCAGAAAACCGTCGTATCAACTACGCCAAAGATATTCAAATCGGCGATCGGGTTTGGTTGGCTGACGGCGCTGTTGTCCTAAAGGGCAGCAACATTGGGAGTGGAAGTGTTGTTGGCATCAATTCAGTAGTAACCAAATCAGTCCCGGAAAACAGCATTGCGACAGGCAATCCAGCACGAACTGTCAAAAGCGATATCATTTGGGACGAGAAACTGACTTACTAGCCATGAAAATATTAGTTATTGGCCCTTCCTGGGTCGGCGATATGGTGATGTCTCAAAGTCTATATAAAAGACTGATCGAGCAGCACCCAAATGCAAAAATAGACGTACTTGCCCCGGCTTGGTGTAAACCCATTCTTGAGCGCATGCCTGAGATAAATCGAGCGATAGAGATGCCAGTGGGGCACGGTGAATTTAGTTTGATGACCCGTTGGAAACTGGGTAAATCACTGCGTTCTGAAACATACGATCACGCTTTTGTTTTACCTAATTCCGCAAAATCTGCACTAATACCACTTTTTGCCAAAGTTCCCCTGCGCACAGGCTGGAAAGGCGAAATGCGCTATGGCCTACTTAATGATTTACGCCCTGATCGCAAGGTTTTTCAGTATATGGTCGAGCGCTACGTGGCACTCGCCCACTCAAAAGCCTCCTTGCTAAATGACGTTAAGCTGAAAAGCGTTCCATACCCCTTGCTGACAGTGAAAGAATCAAACCAGGCTGCTTGTTTAGCCAAGTTTGGTATTAATCCAAATGAAAAAATTGCCGGCCTTTGCCCGGGTGCTGAGTTTGGACCAGCGAAACGCTGGCCTGATTCTCATTATGCGGATGTAGCCAAAAAACTCATCGAGGAAGGCAATCAGATATGCTTGTTTGGCGGCCCAAAAGATAGAGAAGTTGCTCAAACTATCATTGGTCAACTTCCACAAGAGACTCAAAAACATTGCTTCAACTTGGCAGGGGAAACCGCTCTTGTAGATGCAGTTGATTTGCTCGCAGCATGCCACACCGTATTTTCTAACGACTCTGGTCTGATGCATGTTGCCGCTGCTGTAGGTGTAAACATTGTTGCCATCTATGGTTCTAGTTCTCCCAAGTACACACCTCCACTCTCAGATAATGTGGTCATGGTTAACACTGATATTGAATGCCGACCTTGCTTCAAGCGTGAGTGCCAATTCAACCACTTGAAATGCCTGACAGAACTTTCCCCTAACATGGTTTGGGATGCTTACCTGTCCCTAACATCGAGCGCGCAAACGGAAACATCATGAAATTCAGCGAACCTAAAATTTCATCTAAACATGCCTGCTTTGAAAAAGGGGCTTACGCCTCCAAATCAGCGAAGTACTACCTGAACAACGAGTTTGATCCAAACACGATAAAGAAAGTGGCGGTAATTCGGCACGCTGCACTGGGCGATCAGGTGATTACTCGACCATTTCTGGTGGAAGCTCGCAAATTCTTTCCCAATGCCGAAATCACTCTAGTGGCCCTTTCTACATACCAATATGGAATGCCATCTGATTTAGCAGATCGTACCGTAGTGCTGCATGGGCGAGACAAAAAGGGGCAGGTTTCATTCTCCGACAAGATGGCTAACTTTAAAGAAGTTGGCGATCAAGACATCATCTTTGACCTTGCTTGCACGAACCGCTCCTATTGGGTCAACATCCTAAACAAAGCCAAGCTCAAGGTAGGCTTTCCATATAAAAGCTGGCTTCATGGAAAACTCTACAATGCTGCAGTATGGCGCTCTGATTTCAGCCCAGAGGTTGAAACTATGCTGGATATGCTGCGCCTACTTGGTCATACCCCAGCGCTTCGCTTGGACTTTGCCTATCCTGACCATCAAGAGTTGGTGAATAAAAAGACCCCGTATATCGTCTACTTCAACGGCGCGTCTCAACCAAGAAAAGTGTTGCAGAATGACCAAATGAAAACACTGTTAGAAGCCGCGATAAAGAAGCACCCGAATATTGAGCATGTTTTCCTTGAGGGTGTAAAAGACAATGAAAAGGGTGAGTATCTTTCGGACCTGTCAAAGTACAAAAACTTCAAAGTTCAACCCTGCTTGCCACTTGATGAGTTACTGGCATATTGCGCTGGTGCAACCATGGTAGTGGCCCCAGATACCGGCGTCAGGAATGTTGCCATATCGACCCACACCCCAACTGTGGGAATTTTCTATGCGACAGTTCCTTTCCGTTATACACCACGATACGAACCAATCCATTACATTGCGATGAATGCAGATGCTTCTGTACCTACCACAACGCAAATACTGGATATCATGGCATCAACTGGTTTGTTGCCAGAAGCAACTTCAACCACTGCATTAAGGAACCAGACATGATTCTTACGCTTTTAACCTTTGGCGACCGGTTAGAAAATCACTATCAGGCTTCTTTTGCCATTTTAACTTTCCTGAAAAGTGATTTGATTTCACGTGTATGTGTGGTTACCGATCGCCCTCAGTATTACGCATACTTTGATGAAAGAGTCGACATCATTGAAATCAACGATGACATCATGAATGACTGGCGCGGAGAACATGACTTCTTTTGGCGCATAAAAATGAAAGCCATTGAAGCCGCAGCGAAGAAGAATTCTGGCAAGGATTTACTCTATGTCGATTCAGATACGTTTTATGTAAAGGGTCTAGATGTCATCAAGCAAGGGCTAGATGACAACCTCTCTTTTATGCACGAAAAAGAGGGGAAGCTTGCTGGCAGCACGAGCAATACGTTCAACAAAATGTGGCGGTCGATCGCTGGACGTACCTTTGCAGGAGTCAAGATAGATGAAAGTTCCGAGATGTGGAACGCTGGTGTTATCGCCCTGAGTGGAAATCATGCTCAAGATATTATTGAACATGCTATTTCTATTTGTGATGAAATTTGCCAAACCGATTGCACTAGACGTTTGGTCGAACAGTTCGCTTTCTCGGTTGCACTTGCACATTCAACCAAGCTAACAGCTGCAGAAATGCAAATTGGTCACTATTGGGGTAACAAGGAAGCATGGAACGCAAAAATTATCGAGTTTTTCATGTATTCCAAGCTCTCCAACTCAGGAATGACAGAAGATTTGTTAAGACTTCAAGAAGTTGATTTAGAAAACTTGCCAACTGTTTATAAAGAGAAAAGTATTAAAGGCAAAGTTAATCGACTCCTCAATAAGCTGTTTCCTCCAAAAGAAGTACAATATTTCAAAGGGAAAGCAATTTAACAATCAGGGATGGTGCCAATATGGTTAGTGAAAATACTAATAAGCCAGACACGCATAACCATCCCTTAGTCTCCATCATTTGCCCATGCCACAATGAGCAAGAAGTTTTGCAAGCCTTTACTGACCAGATTTTCTCTATCATCAGTGAAACTTCATATGACTTTGAGCTTTTGTTTGTTAACGATGGAAGTACAGATAATACACTCAATGTCTTACATGAACTCGCCCATGAACACCCATCAATCAGAGTCATAAACCTATCCCGAAACTTCGGAAAGGAAGCAGCACTCACCGCGGGGCTAGAATTCGCTAAAGGCGACGCCGTTATTCCTATAGATGCTGACTTACAAGACCCACCTGAGCTTATTCTCGACTTTATCTGTGAGTGGGAGAAAGGCTTTGATGTGGTTGTTGCCAAAAGAATAGATAGGAATAGCGATTCCTGGGCAAAAAAATAACGGCAAACTTGTTCTATAAGTTTCACAGCAAAATTGCGGATGTCGAAATACCCGACAATGTGGGAGATTTCCGCCTCATATCCCGAAAAGTTGTTAATGCCATTCAGCAACTCCCAGAAAACCAAAGATTTATGAAAGGGATATTCTCTTGGGTAGGCTTCCGCACTTCTGTTATCGAATATATCCGTCAGCCTAGAGCAGCAGGAGAAAGTAGCTTTAACGGCTGGCGCCTATGGAATTTTGCTCTCGAGGGGATAACCAGTTTTAGTACTGCACCACTCAGAGTTTGGCTGTATCTTGGGGTGCTTTTTTCTTCAATAGCTTTCACCTACGGTTGCATCATTGTGTTCAAAACTATGATGTTTGGTGTTGATTTACCAGGTTATGCCTCTCTGTTAACTGCGGTGCTGTTCCTGGGAGGGATACAATTGATTGGTTTAGGCGTGATGGGAGAATACATCGGGCGCCTATATATGGAATCTAAACGCCGCCCTATCTACATCATCGATGAAGACTCTCAAAAAGACAATGAAATCAGATGATTGAAAAACTATTGTCTTACCATATCGTACGTTTTGCGCTAACAGGTGGGATTGCGACACTGACACACATTTGTGTCGCATTTGCCCTGATCCACTTTTCCTCTTCTGGAGTTTTTGTGGCCAACTTCTTTGGGTTTGCCTGTGCTTTTAGTTTGTCGTATGTGATGCAATCCCTGTATGTCTTCAAAAAAAACTTATCATTTCAAAATATAACGCGTTTTTTCATTGTTCAGTTTTCTGCGCTCTTAATCTCACAACTCATCAGTGAATTATTTTCTGGCACGAATAACTATCTTAACGTCCTGATTGTTGTGTTTCTGATCCCGCTCATTACTTATGCAATCCACCGTGCGTGGACGTACCGCGAAAACAGCATTGAAGAACAAAAACAATGAATAGCTCATATCTCATTAAATACAATATTGCTGCCAGGCTCGCTGGTCTTGCTATTGGTTTTGCATTCGCGTTGCTCTACGCCCAACACCAAATCATGACAGGTGATCAGTGGCAAATGCTACACAAAGGCTATCTGGGGGCTTATCAGGACACATGGCTAGCCTTTGGCAATGCCGCTAGCGCTGTTGGTAATGTCCCTGGTTCACTGTCTGCATGGATAGTTGGCGGCCCACTTCTGTTCTGGGATAGCCCCTGGTCTCCAATGCTTGTGCTTATTGGTCTCAGGATATTGTCCTACCTGATGTTTGACGCAGTGATCAAAGCCGTTTTCAGTCAACAGGTACGCCTTCTCTTTATGGTGGCCTATTGGCTAAACCCCTGGCTCTTGTACGACAGTCAGCTTTATAATCCGGCATACCTTTGTTTTTTTACAGCGCTGCATTTTTGGTCCGCGTTCAAGCTTCGCGATAAACCCAGTTTTACCTTCAGCTTCCTGCATGTACTGGCAATTGGCGGAGCAATGCAGCTCCACTACTCTTGGCCTGTTCTTGCTGTTATATCCTGCTGTTTACTTTATCGGAGGATGTCACACCCGAATTGGTGGGGCGTTATTACAGCGGGCTTAGTCATTCTGGCCTCCCTTATCCCCTACTTTCAGGCATATACTGCCAGTGATGAACTCAGCCGTGAAAGTGATCGTTACATTGGCTAAGGATTGGTGCATGTCTATCCTGTTCTCAAAGCGGTGCTTTATTGGCTTCGATATGCTTCCACCCTATTTTCAAACCGCATCATTACCGATACCTCGTTTGACTGGCTAACAACGGTCAGCTGGCTTCAATTAGTTTTTCAGTATCTTTGGCAGATTATTTTGTATGCCGTTGGCGCAATGACTGTCTTGATCGCAGCTAAAGCCAACTGGCGGGCATGGAAGTCCATCAAACCCTACCTGAAAAGAAACGTCCAAATTGATGGGCTACAGCAATGGTTATTGCTTTATGCTGCAGCCACTGTGCTGGCTATCATCATCAATGCGATGCTATCACCGATCACTTTCTCGTATTGGCACCTGATACTCACCTTCCCTATAGCGTTAATTCCGATTCTAGTCGCCGCTGAAAAGTGGTGTGTCGACATGCCTGATCGCTTTTCCAGAGGTTTAATTGGGCTGGCTGCTATTTTCATTGTTGTGAATCTTGTTGCCGCATGCGACAGCGAAAAGTACACCCACAAAGTCGATTATGCCGAACAGGTCGAAGTGCTTCTCACCCAGGAAGGTTTAACAAGACAACGATAGTTTTCGAGAAGGGGTTCTCTCTTAAGAGAGCCCTTTGTACACTAGCCTTTCAATTTTCAAAAAAGGCTCAGCCGTGCGCTTTCTCTATACTTTTTTATTGCTTATCGCCGCTCCGTTTCTGCTCTTTGGCCTATACCGCGCCAAAGATGGAAAACCCAAAGTTGGCAAACGTTGGGTTGAGCATTTTGGACGCACGCCCCCTTTAAACGGGGAGAAGCCCATTTGGATCCATGCTGTCTCTGTCGGTGAAGTGATTGCCGCTAAACCCGTCATTCAAGCACTACAAAAACGCTATCCCAATGAAGCCATTCTGGTGACTACTACCACTGCGACAGGTGCAGAAATTGCCTCGAAGATTGAAGGTATAGAGCATAGGTACATGCCCATCGATTTTAGCATTGCGGTTAAGGGCTTTATCAAGTGTGTTGACCCAAAAATCATGCTGATCATGGAAACCGAGCTGTGGCCTAACACTCTGACCATAGTGAAAAAAGCGGGTATTCCCGTTGTTGTGATGAACGCGCGCCTTTCTGAAAAATCAAAACGCGGTTACCAACGAATCAAAGCGCTATTTAGAATACTTTCTGACAGTATTAATCATATTCTCTGCCAATTCGACGATGATGCCCGACGTTTTGTCGAGCTTGGTGCTAGCAAAGATAACGTTTCTGTTTCCGGTTCGGTCAAATTCGATTTGCCAGACTTTGACATCAACTCACCCGCGGTCACTGAGCTGAAATCACAGCTTGCCCAAAGACCCGTTTGGATTGCCGCGAGTACACATCCCGGCGAGGATGAAATATTGCTACACGCGCACAAGTTAGTGCTTGAGAGCCAGCCTGATACTCTGATGATATTGGTTCCAAGGCATCCTGAGCGTTTTAGTGATGTCGCAACCCTCATCGAATTTCATGGGTTTTCACTGGCAAGACGTAGCTTCGGACAGGTAGTCAGCCCAGATATTCAGGTTTACCTTGGCGATACGATGGGCGAAATGATGAACCTCTTTGCGGCAAGCGATGTGACCTTTATGGCGGGGAGCCTTATTGGCGATAAAGTTGGCGGGCATAACCTTTTGGAACCGGCTTCGCTATCCAAGCCGCTGGTAACTGGCCCCAGCTACTTCAACTTTCGAGTGATTGCTGAGCAACTTATCGATGTCGGTGCATGCACGGTCAAAGAAAGCCCAGTAGAGATAGCAGCTCAGATTGTCTCGCTGCTAAATAACAATGAACAGCGTGAAAAAGCCGGCAAAGCTGCATTATCAGTGATGGAGAAGAACAAAGGCGCTGTCTCGAAAACGCTCGACACTGTTAGCCAGTGGATTGAAAGTTAATGGCCGTAGCCTTGAAGCAAAAACTGCCAGTCTGACTCCTGCCATTGGATTTGGCGTTTACCCACCTCTTTACGAAACGATCGCTGCAAACGGCTTAAGTTTGCGGCTTTCCAGCCCTCTCCTGAGCGACGACCGCATTTATCAAAGTCAATCAACCAAAAAGCGCCTTTGTCGTCGCGCAGGATATTGTGAATGTTCAGATCAGTGTGGCAAACGTCTGCATCATGGAGCTTTCGAACTAGCTTTCCTATGTCGCGATACTTATCTTCAGTGAGCGGAGAGGCACTCAGCACATCAACCAAGTCTTTCGCACCCTCAATCTTTTCAACCAGAATATCGGCTTGGTAGGTAAGCCCGTCTTTTATCGCTCTTGCCGCCAAAGGACGTGGCACGGGAATGCCCCGTTCGCGCAAGTAATGGAGCAAGTTAAACTCTGCAGCAGAGCGGGTACTTTCCCATCCAGTAAAGAAATAACTGTCGTTGACTAGCTTGCCAAATAGCCCACCGCGGCGATAGTGACGCAGCGCAGCCGGAACGGTTTTCGTTTTCACAAACCAAGTGGTACCGCGGCCTGTGGCTGAACCGATCACCGCGCCTTTATCTTGCCAAAAAGCAATGTCGAAACTTTTCAATGCATCTTCTTGCAGCAAAGCCTCGTCGAACCAAACACGGATATTGTTATCAGCCAGCAATTCCACAGGCGCTCCCATTAATCAGCCTATTCTCATCGAAGGCATTTTACATTGCAGATCGGCAACTGCATAATTTCAGGCAAGATAACCACATAAGCAGCATCATGGCCCTTTTTTCCACCGCACCTCAGTCCCTTTGTGTCCTTCGTCTTTCAGCGATTGGTGATGTATGCAACGCAATGGCTGCCGTTCAGGCCATTCAATCTCAATGGCCCGATACCAAAATCACCTGGATAGCGGGTAAAGCAGAGGCCGCTTTGCTAACGCCTCTTTTGCCAGATGTCACTGTTATTGCCTTTGATAAGAAGCAGGGATTCAAGGGTATGAAAGCGGTTTGGCAATCCCTGAAAGGGCAAAGGTTTGATGCACTTCTGCACATGCAAAGCGCCATTCGTGCCAGCTTAATTTCCATCGGTATCAAAGCTAAATACCGACTAGGTTTCGATAAAGTAAGGGCTAGCGACCTTCAATCCCTCTTTACCAATACCAAAGTGCCATCACCCCAATCACTGCATGTACTAGATGGTTTTATGGCGTTCACTGAGGCGCTGGGGATCCAGCCCCAAACGCCAACATGGTCATTACCCATTGCTGATGAGGAGCTCACTTGGGCGAAAGATCAATTGAGCGGTAAACCCACTCTGGTAGTGGCACCTGCGGCCAGTAAGGCGTTCAAAAACTGGACCGCAGAAGGCTATGCGGGTGTCATCGAGCACGCATTACGCAAGGGTTTTGACGTTATCCTCGTAGGTGGCCCTGGAAAAGTTGAAGTTGAGTTGGGTAAGGCAATTGAGCGCCAACTATCGCAGCCCGTGAAAAACCTCATTGGCAAAACTACCCTGCTCCAACTACTGGCACTGGAAAAACATGCTTCTTTGGTACTGGCACCCGACAGTGGCCCGGCTCACCTTTCCAATGCCGTCGGTACACCCGTGATTGGGCTCTATGCCCATCACAATCCAGCCCGAACCGGCCCCTATAACTGGCGACACTATGTGGTCAGTGCTTATGCCGAAGCTATTGAAGCGGAGGCGGGTAAAACTGTCGACGAAGTTTCCTGGCGCACCAGAGTGAAAGACGAGGACGCCATGCAACGCATTACGATTGAGTCGGTGATAGCTCGATTCGATGAAGTCACCGAGAAAGAGGAACTGCTATGAGCCAGGCTCAGCGCGCCACCATCAGCGCGATTATCATCACCAAAAACGAAGAGCAGATATTGCCTGAATGCCTCGCTTCTCTTGATTGGGTGGACGAAATCATTGTTGTCGATTCTGGCAGCACAGATAACACCGTAGCTATTGCAGAAGCCGTGGGCGCTAAGGTGTTCGTGAACGCTGAGTGGCCTGGATTTGGTAAGCAAAAGCAGCTCGCACAGAGCCATGCCACCAAAGATTGGTTACTGGCGATTGATGCTGACGAAGTGATCACTGAAGAGCTTAAAAACAGTATTCTTGACGTACTTGCCGACCCACCGCAAAACACGCTATTTATTCTTCGCCGTACGACGTGGGTCTTTGGTCGGTTCCTCAAACACTCGGGTTGGTACGACAAAATTGTGCGCCTGTATCCTCGCGAGCTAACTGGCTACAACGACGCACTGGTGCACGAGAAAATCATTGAGCCGGAAGGCTCCACCAAGCAAACACTTAATGGCGATATGCTGCATTACTCTTATCGGGATCTGCACCAGTATCTGGTGAAGTCTGCATTCTATGCCAAGTCATGGGCAGACGGACGCCAGGCTCGGGGAAAGAAAAGCAGTATCAGCCAAGGAATTCTTCATGCATTGGGGTGTTTTCTTAAGATGTATGTGCTGAAACGTGGTTTCTTGGATGGCAAGCAGGGTTTTTTAATTGCTGTGCTTTCAGCGCACTCCACTTTTGTGAAATACGCTGATTTATGGATTCGGGCTAACGACAGTCGCGCCGCTAAATAACGCGTCCCAAGAAATTCTTCACTTCTGGCAGAATGGCTTCGATTGCAATCTTAGACATGTCTGCCGCCTCTTCCTTGTCTTTCGCTGCTGGCGGAGCAAACGCAATATGGCGCCCTTCACTGTTAATTGGCTTCCAGCGAAGTGGTGTGGCGCTGCGTTTAGCAGGGAAAAAGCCGATGGTTGGCACATCAACCGTGGCTGCTATGTGCAAAGGCCCTGTGGAACCTGCAATAAATGCATTTGCGCATGCGATGGATTGGGTGAAATCCTGTAAGCCGTCGTTCTTGTCATAAACACCAGCGTGAACCGACTTTTCCGCTAGCAGTGATTGCAATTCCGCAGCTTTCTCTTCTTCCCCTGGCCCTGCGGTAAGCACCACTTCAACTTCTTTATCTGAGGCAACACCAACGACTAAATCTGTGTACTGTTTCAATGACAGGTTATTCGCTGAACCACCACTTCCCGCATGTACATAAAGCCAAGGTTTATCGGCGCTGAGTCCTAATATCGCTGAAAGTTTTTGCTTTTGCGTTAACAGTGTTTCGTGCGAAAAAGACAGGTAAGGCGCACTAACTTCTTTCGCCTCCACGCCCAGCTTCGCGAGGAAAGCACGCACGAGATCGAGGTTGTATTCAAACTCAGGCTTAGCCGATTGTGAACGACGCTGCGTCACGCGGTGATTGTAAAGAAACTGCGATATTTTTGTCGCTGGTGCCAATCGGAAAGGTATTCCCGCTTTCCAAACCAGCGTTGCGTTGTAGCTGTCTGAAAACAGGCAAATTGAAGCATCAAACTGCTCGGCTTTAATTTGGCTGAAAAGCTCTTTCTTATTCAGCTTACCCGCTTTCTTGCCACAATCTACCACTACCTTGTCAATCGAAGGACAAAGCTCAGCTAACGCTTTGGTGTAGGACGGCACCAAAGCGGTAATTTCTGCGTCTGGCATAGATTGCTTCAACATGGCAAATGCCGGCCATGCCAGCATAAAGTCGCCAATTTTATCGTTTCTGATGACAAGGATTTTTTTCATTATCGCTACCTAACGCCAAGAATCCCTCGATCATACCTGATGAACGGCTTGTCGCTAAGCGTTGGATGGAAAGAAAAAGTGTCGGATCTGTTGGTATTTTCATCATCTTGGGTTGTAGTAGGGAATCAAATTCCACGAGTTTTTGATAGCATGTCGCCAGTTTAGAAAATTGCAGGATACGACTGTGAGCAAGAAAGCCATTACCCGCGTGATCTATCCGGGTACTTTTGATCCGATTACCAATGGCCACGTTGATTTGGTTGAGCGTGCGGCTTCGATGTTTGATGAAGTCGTCGTGGGTATCGCTGCTAGCCCAAGCAAAAAGCCCCTGTTTGATCTTGAAGAGCGTGTCCAATTGGCAAAAGCGGTAACCGAGCATCTCGACAATGTCAGTGTGGTGGGTTTCTCCGGCCTATTGGTGGACTTTGCCAAGCAATACAACGCTAACATTCTGGTACGCGGATTGCGTGCAGTGTCCGATTTCGAATATGAGTTTCAGCTGGCGAACATGAACCGCCGTCTGATGCCGGAGCTGGAAAGCGTGTTTCTCACGCCTTCTGAAGAAAACTCGTTTATCTCTTCCACACTAGTGAAAGAAGTGGCCCTTCATGGCGGCGACACCAGTGGTTTTGTTCATCCCAAAGTGCTCGAAGCATTGAAATCTCAACTGAAGAAATAACAACGACAAAGCCCGCTCAAGCGGGCTTAGTTATTTTTGGCACTCGGGACAAAACACCGTATTTCGCTGCCCAATCTTCACGCTCTCAAGCTCAGTGCCACACTCTGGGCACGGCTTACCTTGCCTGCCATACACCAACAACTCTTGCGCAAAGTAGCCAGGCTTGCCATCAGCTTGAGTGAAATCTTTCAGCGTCGTGCCACCTTGTTTGATGGCGGTTGCCAGAACATCTTTGATATCAGCCACCAGTGTATTAGCTTCATCAAGATTAAGCTGTCCCGCTGGACGCTGTGGGTGGATTCTAGAGGTGAACAGGGATTCATTGGCGTAGATGTTCCCCACCCCGACAACGACGGCGTTATCCATAATAAATTGCTTAATCGCCGTACGTTTCCCCTGCGCCTTTTCAAACAGATACTCACCGGTAAACGCGTCAGTGAGTGGCTCGGGACCGAGTTTTTCCAAAGCAGGGTGATCACCGCCCTTTTCCTGCCAAAGCCAGGCGCCAAATCGGCGTGGATCGTTGTAGCGAATCACTTTTCCATTGGAGAGGTGTAAATCAACATGATCGTGCTTATCAGGCGCTGTCGCCTGCGACAGTACACGTAAACTGCCTGACATTCCTAAATGCACCAGCGCATAGCCAATATCCGTTTCCAGTATCAAGTACTTTGCGCGGCGTTTCACTGCACGAATTGTCTGGCCTTCGATATCAAATAAGGTGTCCGGGACAGGCCAACGTAGTTTGGGCTGTCTGACTTCCAGTTTGGTGACGACCTGATCTGTCGCATGGGGCTGAATACCCATACGGCTCACTTCAACTTCCGGTAATTCTGGCATCCTTCTAATTCTGGTTGGCGAATGGGAACAGGTAGTTTGGATCAACTGAGACCGCAAGCCAACGGTTTTCCCAGTTTTGAATGAGCCAGAATTGAGGCAATTGATAATAGGTCAGACGCAAAGGCTCAACAGCTTCACCTCTATCCACCACCAAAGTCGCCGGATCACGAAGACCTGGTTTTAACTTGTTGTAGGTGTCCGTGTCGATTTCTGTGCCAGACAGGTTAATCCATCGGTTTGCTAACTCAGTGGCTGAGATAGAGAGCTTTGTATCGGTTTGCCATGGCATGGCATTGGTGAGGGTAAATTTTGGAAAGCGCAGCGCTTTGACTTCCACATCGGATGGCATCAAAGCAATAATCCCATCAGGAAGGACTTGTTCAACCGGTTGTTCGGCCTCACTTTCTGCCAGTTGGCTTCTGAGATAGGTTGGCAGGTTTATCAGTGTAATAAACGCCAAAATCCCCAAGATAAGGAAGTTGTTGAATGTTCTGCGGGACGGTGTAGCCATCACTCACTCTCAGTATCTTCAATCGTCATTCTCAGTGTACACCTAAACAGACTAAAAATACTCGCATTCAAAAGTCATCAAGCTGTTTGGATGTCTGTCGAAGCCACTGATTTACAGATATAAAAAAACCCAGCCAAAGCCGGGTTCTTTATCAGAGGCGAAAACCAATTACTTGATTTTTGCTTCTTTGTACATAACGTGTTGACGAACAACTGGATCAAATTTCTTGATCTCGAACTTGCCCGGCATGTTACGTTTGTTTTTATCAGTAGTGTAGAAGTGACCAGTACCAGCAGATGATACCAGGCGGATCTTCTCACGAATGCCTTTAGCCATTCTTTAAGTCCTCTTAAACGTTCTCACCACGGGCACGGATATCTGCCAGAACAGAATCAATACCTTTCTTGTCGATGATGCGCATACCTTTAGGGGTAAGACGCAGTTTAACGAAGCGGTTTTCGCTTTCTACCCAGAAACGATGAGTTTGCAGGTTCGGCAGAAAACGACGCTTGGTGGCGTTATTAGCGTGAGAGCGGTTGTTACCAACTACAGGACGCTTGCCAGTTACTTGGCATACTCGTGACATGAATGTCTCTCCAAATCGTTTCAGCTCGATATCAACCTTGTCCGCCAGTCCTGCAAACAAGGTCAGGCTCTACGTCAAGGCTATCAAAGGTGGCGCATTATACTAACTGTCTTTCCATTGCTCAAGTCCCGAGCAGATCCTTTTGACAGTTTTTGATCGTTTTTTAGCAACCTAGGTGGCGTTGACCTGAGGTAAACCTCACTCGTCCCCAGAAAAAACGCCATGTAAGCAGCTTTCTACCGATTTAGAGAGAAGGTGTTAAAGACGACCAGAGTAAGTGAATACTCTTAAATCCAACCACGCTCGGCGAAAGATACCACATCCCCGTCCCCAATCACCATATGGTCGAGCAATCGAATGTCCATTAAAGCTAATGCATCGCCGATTCTGTTCGTAATGTGACGGTCCGCAGCACTGGGTTCAGCAACCCCTGACGGGTGGTTATGGGCCAGAATCACTGCATTGGCGCCTAAATCCAGGCACCGCCTTACCACTTCTCTTGGGTAAACACCCGCCGCATTGATCGTGCCTTCAAATAAAATTTCGTCCTTTATCGGACGGTTTTGATTATCAAGGTACAACACCAAAAAGGCTTCACGCGGGCGATCGCGTAATTTAACAGAGAGATACCTTGCTGTGTGCGCCGGGCTAGAAAGTGCATCTTCTCTTGCCAGTATCTCACCAAGATGACGCTTGCTGAGTTCAAGAACTGCCTGTAACTGTGCATATTTTGCAGATCCTAACCCTTTGCGTTCGCTAAACTGTTTCAGTTCAGCCTGCATCAATCCCCGCAGTGACCCAAAGTCCTCCAAAAGGTAGCTGGCCAGTTCAATCGCATTCATGCCCTTCACGCCAGTGCGCAGGAAAATAGCCAGAAGTTCAGCATTGGTCAAAGATTCGGAACCCCTCGCCAGCAACTTCTCCCGAGGTCGACATTCTTCAGGCATATTTTTTAAAGACATGACGTTCACTATTCCACGAAAAGATAAGAGCCTCAGTTGCCTTTGAAAAATCGTCAACTTAAGGAATATCAACATGCGACCAAAGCATCTCTACGCCTTCAGTATCTAGACGCACAATTACATTTCGACTTGTGATACATCCACTTTCACATTCAGAGGAGCGGAATAGGCGCTAGGCTGGTCTTTTGTGTTATCTTTCCACTAATTAAGCATTGGCTAGTTTAGTTATGGTTCAGAAAACTACTCAGACCCTTTCGGGCAAACGGATTGTTATAGGTATTGGCGGCGGTATTGCGGCTTATAAATGTGCGGATCTGACACGCCGCCTGATTGAACGTGGCGCAGAAATTCGTATCGTAATGACCCACGCGGCAAAAGAGTTTATCACGCCGCTAACTATGCAGGCGGTTTCGGGCCACCCAGTGTCTGACAGTCTTCTCGATCCTGCCGCTGAAGCTTCAATGGGTCATATCGAAATTGCGAAATGGGCAGACTTGGTGTTGTTGGCACCAGCCACAGCAGACTTAATTGCACGTGTTTCTGCAGGAATGGGCAACGACCTTCTCACCACAGTTTGTTTAGCAACTGATGCGCCAGTTGCGATTGCGCCAGCCATGAACCAGCAAATGTATCATGCTGTTGCCACGCAGGAAAACATGGCGACCCTGAAACGACGCGGCTACCCAATCTGGGGGCCAGCCAGCGGCGAACAAGCCTGTGGCGATATTGGTCCTGGCCGTATGCTGGAACCTATGCAATTGGTCGCTCTTATTGAAGAGTACTTCACTGAGGACGAACTCACAGGCACTTCGTTTCTTATTACTGCAGGACCAACGCGTGAAGCTATCGACCCGGTTCGCTACCTCACTAACCACAGCTCAGGCAAAATGGGTTATGCGATTGCTGCTGCTGCTGCAAAGCGAGGCGCCAACGTCACCCTAATCAGTGGTCCCGTGAATCTTCCTACTCCGGATGGCGTTCGCCGTGTAAACGTAGAAAGTGCCCAAGAAATGTACGACGCTGTCCATGCTCACGCTTCTACGCATAAAATTTTCATTGCTTGCGCCGCCGTTGCCGACTTCAAACCGGCCAATGTGGCCAACCAAAAAATGAAGAAGAAAGATGGCGAAGATGATATGACAATCTCGCTGGTCAAAAACCCCGATATCGTCGCTTCCGTTGCATCCATGAAAGAGAATCGTCCTTTTACCGTCGGCTTTGCTGCTGAAACCCAGGATGTGGAGCAGTACGCACGCGGTAAACTTCAGAAGAAAAATCTGGATTTGATTTGCGCCAACGATGTCTCCCGGGAAGGACAAGGTTTTAACAGCGACCAGAACGCACTTCACCTTTATTGGCCAAAAGGCGACAAAGCACTGCCACTGGCAAGCAAATCAGACATTGGCAACCAGCTTGTCAGCGAAATTACAGCACTCTACACCATCAAATAAGTACACAGCGGAACTAGGTTATGAAAAAAATCGATTTGAAAATCCTCGACCCACGCGTCGGCAACGAATTTCCACTGCCAGCTTACGCCACAGAAGGCTCCGCAGGTTTGGATCTTCGCGCCGCACTGGATGCTCCGCTGACACTGGAGCCAGGCCAAACTGCGCTTCTGCCAACCGGTCTCGCAATCCACATTGCCGATCCTTCTCTCGCAGCCACTATCCTCCCTCGCTCAGGTCTAGGCCATAAACACGGCATCGTGCTGGGTAACTTGGTTGGCCTAATCGATTCAGATTATCAAGGCCAACTCATGGTTTCATGCTGGAACAGAGGCAATACAACCTTTACCATTGAATCAGGTGAGCGTATTGCGCAACTGGTTTTTGTGCCAGTTGTACAGGCTGAATTCAATATCGTTGAAGACTTCGACGCGACCGAACGTGGTGCCGGAGGATTTGGACACTCAGGTACAAAATAACAGCGATAACGCGGTAAAAAGTCAGAAAAAAGCCACATGAGTGTGGCGTTTTTTATGCCGTATTCACGGTTTCGGGAATTACTGTAGGCTTCACCTGCAATCAAGGTGCATTATTCTTTTAATACAGAGAGGCCATCGTTAATATAGCGCCTCTTCAGCCTAGATTTCGGGTCAGTGACCCCAAGAACAATAAAGGAACCATCTATTCATGGCTGGCCAAAAAAAGCAGAATCGCAGAGAGGAAATCCTCCAGGCCCTGGCTCAAATGCTGGAGTCCACTCAGGGCAGTCAACGCATTACCACCGCTAAACTTGCTGCGCAGGTAGGCGTTTCTGAAGCCGCGTTATACCGCCACTTCCCAAGCAAAGCGCGTATGTTTGAAGGTTTGATTGAGTTTATCGAAGAGTCACTGATCACCCGCATCAACCGTATCCAAAGCGATGAAAAAGATACGATGACACGTCTACGCTTGATCCTTCAATTACTGTTAGTTTTCGGTGAGCGCAACCCAGGACTGACACGGATCATGACTGGACATGCCTTGATGTTTGAGCAGGACAGACTGCAAGGTCGCATCAACCAACTGTTCGAAAAAATCGAGAGCCAACTGCGTCAGGTACTTCGTGAACGCCGTCTACGTGAAGGTAAAGGCTTCACGGTTGATGAGACCGTGTTGGCTGCGCAACTCCTTGGACAAGTGGAGGGTAGTCTGAACCGATTCGTGCGTTCAAACTTCAAATACGCACCAACAGAAGAATTTGACCAATACTGGCAACTGTTGAGTGCTCAACTGAACTGATTGAGCCGCTAAAAACCTAAAGGCTGCATTATGCAGCCTTTAAGTTTTTGTGGAACAGGTTAGATACCGTATTCCGCGCGATATGCTTTTACTGCATCCAATTGTTCTGGGTTACCGCCCTGCTCTTCCAGATACGTCACCAAATCGCCAAGGCTGATAATAGAAACCACCTGACAACCAAAGTCTCGCTCGACTTCCTGAATCGCTGAAAGCTCGCCTTTACCGCGCTCTTGACGGTCAATCGCCACCAACACACCTGCCAAATCAGCACCATTCGCCTGAATGATTTCCATCGACTCGCGAATTGCCGTACCTGCAGTGATCACATCATCTACCAGCATCACACGGCCTTCCAGCGCACTGCCGACAAGGTTGCCACCTTCACCGTGATCTTTGGCTTCTTTACGGTTAAAGCAGTAAGGCGTATCCACATCGTGGTGTTCAGCCAGCGCAACCGCTGTAGTGGTCGCAATGGGAATACCTTTGTACGCGGGACCAAACAGCAGATCGTATTCAATACCTGCGTCAACCAGCGCTTCGGCATAGAAACGGCCCAGACGCGCCAAATCCCTGCCTGTGTTGAACAGACCGGCATTAAAGAAGTAAGGGCTCTTACGACCTGACTTCAAAGTGAATTCACCGAACTTCAAGACTTCTTTTTCCAGTGCAAATTCGATGAACTGACGCTGATAGGCTTTCATTTTCTCTCCTGTCGAACAAAAGTCGGCTAGCTTGCCGGTTTTACCTGAGGCGCATCCGCCTCACTCAAAATTAGGTAAAAAAAAGCGGCTCCAATAGAAGCCGCCTTCTCATCAATCAATTAACGATGCTTTCTGAATCGCTACGATGTCCTGAATGCCTTGGGTTGCCAAAGACAACATGGCATTAAGCTCATCGGCAGTAAACGGTTCTGCTTCTGCAGTGCCTTGCACTTCAATCATGCGGCCATCTTCCAGCATCACGACATTCATATCCGTGTCTGCTGCTGAATCTTCCACATATTCCAGATCGCAGATTGGCGTCCCTTCAAAGATACCCACAGAGACTGCAGCAACATGACCCTTCATTGGGTTCCCCGCCAGTTTGCCTTCGCTCACCAGCTTGTTCAATGCATCGGCCATCGCTACACTCGCGCCGGTAATCGATGCTGTGCGGGTACCACCGTCAGCCTGAATCACATCACAGTCAACCGTGATGGTGAAATCGCCCAGCTTCTCAAGGTTCACGGCAGCACGTAGGCTTCGGGCGATCAGGCGCTGGATTTCCATGGTGCGGCCACCTTGCTTACCATTTGCCGCTTCACGACGGTTACGGGTGTGGGTCGCACGTGGTAGCATGCCGTACTCAGCGGTGACCCAACCTTGTCCTTTCCCTTTCAGAAAACGCGGCACGCCTTCTTCAACACTTGCGGTACAGATAACTTTGGTATCACCAAACGCTACCAGCACAGAACCTTCCGCATGGGCGGTAAAATGACGGGTAATTGTGACTGGACGAATTTGACCAACTTCTCTGCCGCTAGGACGCATAGGACTCACCTGTTTATAAATGCTGAATTTCGTTAACCGGCGATTATAACGACTTCACCTTTTACACGCTAATACAATGCGGTCTTGTCAGCTTTTTTCTTCTGTTTCCCGTCATGCTGCTGACATAAAAGGAAGCGACTGCGTATAATCATCACAACTTTCATCGATGAGTGAACTTCAATGATCCACAGTATGACTGCCTACGCCCGCCGGGAAATCAAGGGCACATGGGGCACAGCCGTTTGGGAAATCCGCTCGGTTAACCAACGTTACCTCGAAACCTATATCCGCATGCCAGAGCAGTTCCGTGGCCTTGAACCTATCATTCGCGAGCGATTCCGCTCCCGTCTTGCCCGCGGCAAAGTGGAATGTAACCTGCGCTTTGAAGCCAATCAGTCAGCTAACACTGAGCTTAAAATCAATGAAGAGTTGGCAAAACAGGTGATTCACGCGGCGAAGTGGATCAAAGAAATGTCCGGCGAGGGCAATATTGGTCCTTTCCAGGTACTGCAGTGGCCGGGTGTGATGGAAACCCCAGAGCAGGACATGGATGTGATCAACAAAGCCTTGCTGGAAGGTTTCGACAAAACCATTGATGACTTTATCGCTGCCCGCGCCAGCGAAGGCGACAACATGAAAGCGCTGATTGAACAGCGTCTAGAAGGCATTGCTGCTGAAGCGGTGAAAGTACGTGTGAAAATGCCGGAAATCCTACAGTGGCAACGTGAGCGACTGCTGACCAAGCTGGAAGAAGCAAAAGTTGAACTTGACGCCAACCGCGTGGAGCAGGAAATCATCTTGCTAGCTCAGAAATCTGATGTCGCAGAAGAGCTTGACCGTCTTGACTCCCACGTATCAGAAACCAAGAAGATCCTGAAAAAAGGTGGCGCTTGTGGTCGTCGTCTGGACTTCATGATGCAGGAATTCAACCGCGAGTCGAACACGCTGGCTTCAAAATCCATCAGTACGGATATCACCGCTTCTGGCGTTGAGCTAAAAGTGCTGATTGAGCAAATGCGCGAGCAGATCCAGAACATTGAGTAATCAATACGAAAAGCTGAAGAGCCCGGTCTTTGTGCCGGGCTTTTTGTTCCCGCTTTAGATTGCTGCCATTAATGGGTTATCCTAAAAGTGGAATTCAAATTTTGCGCGGGCCATGGTAACCTGCGCGACCTTTAACCTCACAGTGATAAAGACCATGAGCCAAGGTACGCTTTACATTGTTTCAGCGCCGAGTGGTGCCGGTAAATCAAGCCTGATTGCCGCGTTACTTAAAGACAATCCTCGTTACGACATGAAAGTGTCTGTTTCTCACACCACCCGTGCATCTCGTCCGGGCGAAGAGAACGGTGTTCACTATCATTTCTTGTCAGTTGAGGACTTTAAAGCGCAGATCGAACAAAAAGCCTTCCTAGAATACGCCGAAGTATTCGGTAATTTCTACGGCACATCACGCCTGTGGATTGAAGAAATGCTGTCAAAAGGCGTCGATATTTTCCTCGACATCGACTGGCAAGGTGCTCAGCAAATTCGCGAGAAAATGCCGAACGCAAAAAGCATCTTCATTTTGCCGCCAAGTCGTGAAGAGCTTGAGCGACGCCTGAATGCGCGCGGTCAGGATTCTGATGAGGTCATCGCTAAACGCATGGAAGAAGCCCGTTCTGAGATCTCCCACTATAACGAGTATGATTACGTTATCGTGAACGATGATTTCGATGTGGCCCTGATGGACATCAAAGCCATCCTTCGCGCCGAGCGGATGAAGCAAGACAAGCAATACAGTCGCCACCACGACATGATTGATAGGCTGCTGGACTAATAAACTTCTTCTATTGAAAGATGTTTGTTGTTTAGGCTAGTCCGCTTTTGTATAATTTTCGGTCATTTTGATTTTATTACTTACTGGAGTTCTTCATGGCACGCGTAACCGTTCAAGACGCTGTTGAAAAAATTGGCAACCGTTTCGACCTAGTATTGGTAGCGGCCCGCCGCGCACGCCAAATGCAAACTGGTGCTAAAGATGCACTGGTTCAGGAAGAGAACGATAAGCAAACTGTTATCGCTCTGCGCGAAATTGAGGAAGGCCTGATCACTAAAGAGATCCTGGATGCACGCGAGCGCCAAGAGCAGCAAGAACAAGAAGCTGCAGAAATGGCTGCTGTAAGCACCATCACAGGTACTCTTCGCTAATCTAACTTCAGGGAAACAGGCAGATTGTATCTCTTCGATAGCCTGAAAGAAGTCGCAGCACAATACTTGCCGGAGTCGCACTTAGAGGCACTCCGGCAAGCGTATTTGGTCGCGCGAGATGCCCACGAAGGGCAAACCCGCTCAAGCGGGGAACCATACATCATCCACCCTATCGCTGTTGCCCGTATTCTTGCGGAGATGCGCCTCGATCACGAAACCTTGATGGCTGCCCTGCTGCATGACGTGATTGAAGACACCGACGTCACCAAAGAAGATTTACAGCAACGTTTTGGCGATACCGTCGCCGATCTGGTTGATGGCGTCTCCAAGCTCGATAAGCTCAAATTCCGTGACCGTCAGGAAGCGCAGGCGGAGAACTTCCGTAAAATGATCATGGCCATGGCCCATGACATCCGCGTTATCCTCATCAAACTCGCTGACCGTACGCACAACATGCGTACGCTCGGTGCATTGCGTCCGGACAAACGCCGCCGCATTGCCCGTGAAACATTAGAGATTTTCTCTCCACTGGCGCACCGGCTGGGTATCCACAACATCAAAGTGGAACTGGAAGAACTTGGCTTTGAAGCCCTCTATCCAACCCGCTACCGCGTATTGCGCGAGGTGGTGATTCACGCGCGTGGCAACCGCAAAGAGATGATCCAGAAAATCCACGCCGAAATTGAGGGTCGCCTTCAAGATGCAGGTGTCAATGCTAAGGTGCTAGGTCGCGAGAAGAACCTGTACTCCATCTATAACAAGATGAAGAACAAAGAGCAGCGTTTCCACACCATCATGGATCTCTATGCCTTCCGCGTGATCGTCGATTCGGTGGATACCTGTTATCGCGTGCTCGGGCAAATGCACAATCTGTATAAGCCACGTCCAGGCCGCATGAAAGACTACATCGCGGTACCGAAAGCAAACGGCTATCAGTCGCTTCATACCTCTATGATTGGCCCTCACGGTGTCCCTGTTGAAGTACAAATCCGTACCGAAGACATGGATCAGATGGCGGATAAGGGTGTGGCAGCGCACTGGGCATACAAAGACGGTGCAGACCGTGCTGGCGGCGGTGGTACGACCGCGCAGGTACGCGCACAGCGTTGGATGCAAAGCCTGTTGGAACTTCAGCAAAGCGCCGGTAGCTCGTTTGAGTTTATCGAGAGCGTGAAATCAGACTTGTTTCCGGATGAACTGTTCGTGTTTACACCGAAAGGCCGCATCGTTGAGCTGCCTGTTGGCGCGACCGCTGTAGACTTCGCTTACGCTGTACATACTGACGTCGGTAACTCTTGCGTCGGCGCGAGGGTGAACCGTCAGTCTTACCCGCTCAGCCAACCGCTGAAAAACGGCCAGACCATTGAGATCATCACTGCCCCTGGCGCGCGTCCTAACGCAGCTTGGCTCAACTATGTGGTGACTTCCCGCGCACGTACCAAGATTCGTCAGGTACTGAAAACCAAGCGCCGTGAAGAGTCTGTGATTCTGGGTCGCCGTCTTCTGAACCACGCCCTTGGTGAGAAGAATGTTCAGGACATCGAGCAGGAAAACATCTACAAGGTCTTGCTCGATCTCAAGCTTGAAAGCAAGGAAGATCTGTTGGCCGATATCGGTTCCGGTGAGTTGATGAGTGTGGTGATAGCCAAACGCCTGCTCGGTGATGCCGACAGCCTGGAAGAGCAAGGCGGATGCCTGCCAATCCGTGGCGCTGAAGGTATCTTGCTGACTTACGCGAACTGTTGTCGTCCTATTCCGGGCGATCATATCGTAGGTCACGTCAGCCCAGGTAAAGGACTGGTCATCCACCGTGAAGAATGTGCCAACATCCGTGGTTACAGCCAGGAACCAGACAAATACATGTCTGTCGAATGGGGTGATGACATTGATCAGGATTTTGCCACCGCACTTCGCGTTGACATGCTTAATCACCAAGGCGCACTAGCCGATTTGACCAACACGATTGCAGCAACAGGCTCTAACATTCAAGGTTTGACCACGGAAGAGCGTGATGGCCGCCTGTACACGATTTACGTGAAGCTCACGACTCAAAACCGTGTCCATCTGGCAAACATTATGCGCCGCATCCGTATCATGCCGAATGTGGTGAAAGTCAGCCGTCAGAAAAACTGATTTAAAACCCAGGCACCAAACACAAACGCCCGCCCTTTGCGGGCGTTTTTATAAACGAGAAAAAACCATGACACCAGAACGTTTTGCACGCATCCATGGAGTGTTGGCTACCCGCCAGCCAGACCTTACTGTGTGCATGGAAGAAGTCCATAAGCCCAACAACATCTCCGCCATTATCCGCACTGCTGACGCTGTCGGTGTCCATCAGGTTCATGCTGTCTGGCCAAAAGACAGCAAAATGCGCGCATTGGGTGGCACTTCTGCAGGTGCAAGAAACTGGGTGGACGTTGTCACCCATGACAATACGCCAGAAGCATTTGAAACCCTGAAAGCCAAAGGCATGCAGATACTGGTGACCAACCTGTCTGATATCGCCGTTGATTTTCGTGATATTGATTACACCAAACCGACTGCCATCGTAATGGGTCAGGAAAAGACAGGCATCAGCAAGCAAGCGCTTGAATTGGCTGATCAAGACATCATTATTCCCATGATAGGTATGGTACAGTCACTGAATGTCTCGGTCGCCAGCGCGCTGATTTTGTATGAAGCACAGCGTCAACGCCAAAACGCAGGCATGTACCAGCATACACGCACTTTGATCCCACAAGCGGAAGTTGACCGCATCATCTTTGAACGTGGTCATCCTGTGTTGGCAAAAGTCGCAAAACGTAAAGGCCTGCCTTACCCAGATTTGGATGAAGAAGGCCAAATCGTTGCCGATGAAGCCTGGTGGGCCAAGATGCAGGCAGCGAAATAAGCCTGCTATTGTATTAATTTAGGAGAGATGGACACACCATGCGCGCGTCAATGTTGGATGCCGTTCCCGTTACCTCGCTGACGGGAGTCGGCGGCAAAATGGCAGAGAAGCTGGAAAAGCTGGGGCTTTTCACGGTGCAGGATTTGCTGTTTCATCTTCCCTACCGCTATGAAGACCGCACACGTATCTGGCCTATCATGAGCCTGATGCCGGGGCAGCATGCCACCGTTGAAGGTGAAGTCGTCAACAACAACACTGTCTTTGGCCGCCGCCGCATGCTGACGGTGAAAATTACTGACGGTAACGGCTCGCTCACACTGCGTTTTTTCAATTTCAACGCCGCAATGAAAAACAGCCTTGAACAGGGCAAGCGTGTGAAAGCCTATGGTGAAATCAAACGTGGTCAGGGTGGCCTTGAGATCATACACCCTGAATACAAAGTCTTCTCTGAGCCCACCGAACCCTCGCTGGAAGAAACCCTGACCCCGGTTTACCCGACGACAGAAGGCCTTCGCCAGCTGACGCTGAGAAACCTGACCGATCAAGCGCTTGAGCTACTTGATGGTGCTGCTGTGCAGGAACTGTTGCCGGAAGGCTTATACGACAGGCAAATCACCCTGCGTGATGCCCTGAAAATCCTGCATCGTCCGACACCGGATATTTCGGTGACTCAGTTGGAGAAAGGTGAACATCCTGCCCAAAAGCGCCTGATACTCGAAGAGTTGTTGGCACAAAACCTATCTATGCTCGCTGTTCGCAGCAAATTGCAGCAAGATCCAACCTTTTCTCTGCCACCTTCTACCGTGCTAAAGCCAAAGCTATTGGAGTCCTTGCCATTTACACCAACGGGCGCGCAGTCCCGCGTGGTGGCAGATATTGAATGCGACATGGGATTGGAAAAGCCAATGATGCGTCTGGTACAAGGTGATGTTGGCTCCGGCAAAACCTTGGTGGCTGCTCTCGCTGCATTACAGGCTATAGAGCAAGGTTATCAGGTTGCTTTGATGGCACCGACAGAACTCCTTGCTGAGCAGCATTCGATTAACTTTGCCAATTGGCTGGAACCTCTGGGTATCTCCGTTGGTTGGCTCGCCGGCAAACTGAATGGCAAAGCCAAAGAAGAGGAGCTTGCCAAAATCGCCAGCGGCGAAGCAAAAATGGTGGTGGGCACCCACGCCCTTTTCCAAAAGCATGTCGAGTTCGACAAGCTTGCGCTCGTCATCATCGATGAGCAGCATCGCTTTGGCGTCCACCAGCGCCTTAAACTTCGCGAGAAAGGGATGAAGCAAGGCATTCATCCTCACCAGCTCATCATGACTGCTACACCTATCCCTCGTACACTTGCGATGACCGCCTATGCCGATCTCGATACCTCCATCATCGACGAACTGCCACCGGGACGTACACCAATTCAAACCGTTGCTGTGCCGGATACCCGACGTATCGACATCATTAATCGCGTCCATGCGTCCTGTTTGGAAGAAGGACGTCAGGCTTACTGGGTGTGCACCCTGATTGATGAGTCTGAAGTGTTGGAAGCGCAAGCTGCCGCAGAAACTGCAGATGATTTAGCACGTGCCCTGCCTGATCTAAAAATCGGTCTGGTACATGGCAGGATGAAAGCGGCAGAAAAGCAGGAAGTGATGCAGGCGTTTAAGTCCGGTGAGCTTCATCTTTTGGTTGCCACTACCGTGATCGAAGTCGGCGTGGATGTGCCAAACGCCAGCCTGATGATTATTGAAAACCCAGAGCGTCTCGGTCTGGCGCAACTTCACCAGCTTCGTGGCCGTGTCGGGCGTGGTTCCGTCGCCAGCCACTGTGTACTTTTGTATCACGCACCGCTATCAAAGACCGCAACCCAGCGCTTAGGTGTATTGCGTGAAAGCAGTGATGGTTTTGTGATTGCTCAGCGCGACTTGGAAATTCGTGGCCCAGGTGAGCTATTGGGCACCAAACAAACTGGGATGGCAGAGTTTAAGATTGCCGATTTGGTCCGCGATCAAAAACTCATCCCTGAAGTGCAGAAGCTCGCGTTGTATCTGCACCAGAACTATCCGGACAACGCCAAGGCCATTATCACCCGCTGGCTTGGTAACAACGACAAGTACAGCAACGCATAAAAAAGGGCGGATATCCGCCCTTTCTCCATTCAACCAATGTTGTTAGTCAGTCTTCCCAATACTGCATCACCAACGCCATCACTTCTGACTTGCTGTAACCCACTTCACGGGCGTCATCAATCAGGGCTTTCAGTCTGGGTTCGATAAACCCAAAGCGGTTTTCCATCCTGCCTTGCAGTCCTTGCCGCGCGACAATCATACCTACACCCCGTTTGCGCTCCAGCCAGCCATCTTCTTCCATGCTCTGGTAGCAACGGGAAATGGTCATCGGGTTGATATTCAGCTCTGCGGCTAACTTTCTGACCGAAGTCAACTTTTCGCCGGGTATCAGTGCCCCGGCAACAATCTGACGCTGTATTTGCGTCATCAATTGTTTGAATTTAGGGGACGGATCCTGAGGGTCGATGACTATCTTCATATTTCATCTCTGCTGTATCGGCATTTTATTACAGTATTAGCAGATGATTCAATTATGAGACAGTTTTATGGGTTTAACTTCATATAAAAACAACAAAGAACATGGATGAGGTATTCACGTTTTTTCGTTTTAGCATTGGCGACGCTTTCTGGACTGGCGCTTGATCACCGGCAGCACTATCTGAGCCTGCAGTCCACCTTGCGAGCGCTGACTGAGTTTCAGCGCACCGTCGTGCTGCTCAACGATACGTTTGACGATGGCAAGTCCAAGCCCGGTGCCTTCACTGCCACGTGCGGTGTCACCGCGGGTAAATGGCTGCATCACAGTTTCAATCTGATCTGCTGCTATGCCCGGACCATTGTCTTCCACTGCAATCCACTGATGACGGCGGTCTGCCGAAGTACCGGTACTGATTTTTACCCAGCCACCACCGTAGCGCACCGCATTAACCACAAGATTGGTCACCGCTCTGCGAATAGCCACTTCATTGGCATCAAGCTTACCGACCAGTTCACCTTTAGACACTTCAAGCTCATGCCCCGTCGCGCCATCAGCTACAGACACATCTTCCGCCACAATATTGAGATCAACCTCCGTCATGTCCTGCAACTGCAAGGAGCGCAAATAGTCCATAAACTGATTGATGATTTCATTGCACTCTTCTGTGTCCTTAATCATGCTCTCAGCGAGATAGCTGTCTTTGGGCGACATCATTTCAGTGGCCAGACGAATTCGGGTCAGCGGTGTACGGAGATCATGACTGACACCCGCCATCAGCAACGCCCTGTCTTCTTCCAGTTTACGAATGCCTTCGCTCATCTGATTGAATGCTTTGGTCACAGCGCGGATATCAGACGCACCACGCTCAGGCAAGGGCTCAGGAAATTTTCCATGCCCGACTTCGAGAGCCGCTTTCTCTAACGTCGCCAGTGGCCGGTTTTGCACTTTGATAAATAACCACCCTCCACCAATTACGAGTAAAGCGATAAACATGGAGTAGAAGAATAGAGGTTGGAAATCATCCTGATGCAGCTCTGACAGTGGTATACGCATCACATAGCCAGGGAAAGCCTCGCTTTCCAGCCAGAGCACATAGTTCTTAGACTCCAGGCTGATACGCGCTTCTGTTGGGGCGCCAAGCTTTTCCGACATATCTACACTGAGGTAATCCACAGAAGCAGCATTGTCGAACTCCTCCATCATCGTCTGCTCGTCTGCTTCGTGCATGGTGACACCGAGCTTCTCAAGCAGCTGACGGCGCAACAGCTCATCCATGTGATAAACCTTACCGTTCGACAACAACAAATCGTCATCCAACATGACTTCAATCTCATGGGCGAGGATTTTGTTGAACTGTTTGATGCTCGGTAGCAGGGCGTAATTGAAGACAGTGAGGTAAGAGAAGATCTGGCTGGCAATAAGAAGGCCAGCCAGCACCACGAGCGTACGAGCAAAGTTACTGCGTGGAGAGAAGCGCATTAATTAGGCTTCTCCGTCCGGTACGAACACATATCCCAAACCCCAAACAGTCTGGATATAACGTGGCTTGCTTGGATCTTCTTCAATCATGCGGCGAAGTCGAGAGATTTGAACATCAATAGAACGCTCCATCGCAGAATACTCTCGACCTCGCGCCATGTTCATCAGCTTGTCACGGGACATCGGTTCGCGAGCATTAGTCACCAGCGCCTTCAGCACTGCAAATTCGCCTGATGTGAGTGTTAATGGCTCATCATTACGGAACATTTCACGTGTACCGAGGTTTAGGCGGAATTGGCCAAACTCTACCACTTTCTCTTCACTTGATGGCGCGCCTGGTGCTTCAACCGTTTGACGACGAAGCACAGCACGAATACGGGCCAGCAATTCACGCGGGTTAAAAGGCTTGGGCAAGTAATCATCCGCTCCTACCTCTAAACCCACGATGCGGTCAATTTCATCGCCTTTTGCCGTCAACATCAGAACTGGCAATTGATTATTTGCTTGGCGCAGGCGCCGACAAATAGACAGACCATCTTCACCTGGAAGCATCAAATCCAGCACCATCAGGTGGAAATTCTCACGCGAAAGCAAACGGTCCATCTGCTCAGCATTCGCCACGCTGCGTACCTGAAAACCTTGCTCAGACAAATAGCGCTCAAGCAACGAGCGTAGACGCATATCATCGTCAACAACCAGGATCTTATGATTATCTTGCATGACTTACCTTTCTCTCCAGACGGTGGAAATACCACCAATAATAAAGTCTGACACTGTTATAAAACATCAGAGCAGGGTGCAATGGGAAGAAAAACTGTTACCAGTTGTAACCCTGTCCCAGAAAATTCAGCGCGAAATTCGTGCCTCAGCTTAACGTTGCCGCACTGCGTCGCTTTAATCATGGCTCCAAAGCGGTTATAACTCTTGCCGTGATACGAAACAATCGCTCGGAAAACAGAATGAAAAAAACCGATTTGGTCACTCGGGAAGGCTACAACAAACTCAAGCAAGAGCTTGATTATCTCTGGAAAGAGCGCCGCCCGGAAATCACCAAGATTGTCTCTTGGGCCGCCAGCCTTGGCGACCGCTCTGAGAATGCAGACTACACCTACAACAAGCGTTTGCTGCGAGAAATAGACCGTCGTGTCCGTTACCTCAGAAAACGCCTCGAAATCCTGCGTGTGGTCGATTATAGCCCCCAACAGGACGGCAAGGTATTTTTTGGTGCCTGGGTCGATATAGAGAACGAAAATGGTGACACCCTCTCCTTCCGTATAGTCGGTCCCGACGAAATTTACGGCCGCAAGGACTACATTTCTATCGACAGCCCCATGGCTCGCGCATTGATCAAAAAAGAAGTGGATGATGAAGCCATCGTGACCACGCCGGAAGGGCCGAAAGTCTGGTACGTCAACAGCATCCGCTACCAGCGAGACGAACAGTAAGGTTACGCAGCGGCGTGACAATGAATAAAAGGAACACCATGACAACTTCAATCTATCAACAGATCGCGACGGAACTGAATGTACGCGATGCACAGGTTATCGCGGCAGTGAACTTGCTGGATGACGGCAATACTGTCCCTTTTATTGCCCGTTACCGTAAGGAAGTGACCAACGGCCTCGACGACACCCAGTTGCGTAACCTTGAATCCCGTTTGGGCTACCTGCGCGAGTTGGAAGAGCGCCGCCAGGTGATCCTGAAATCGATCGATGAGCAAGGCAAACTGACTGATGCACTGAAAAAAGACATTCTGGGCGCAGACAGCAAAAACCGTCTCGAGGATTTGTACCTGCCTTATAAACCCAAGCGTCGCACCAAAGGTCAAATCGCTATTGAAGCCGGCATCAAGCCACTGGCGACCCTACTTTGGGAACAACCGGATAATGACCCGGAAACCGAAGCCGCGAAATACCTCAATGCAGACGCAGGCTTTGCCGATAACAAAGCCGTGCTCGATGGTGCCCGCGCGATTTTGATGGAGCAATTTGCCGAAGATGCAGCACTTCTGGATAAAATTCGCCGTCATCTGAACCAAAGCGCAGAAATTCAAGCCCGTGTGGTAGCCGGTAAAGAGGAAGAAGGCGCGAAGTTTAAAGACTATTTCGCCCATGATGAACTGCTCAGCAAAGTGCCTTCGCACCGCGCACTTGCCATGTTCCGAGGCCGCAATGAAGGAATTTTGCAACTGTCACTGAATGCCGATCCAGGTCAGGATGAAAAATCCACTGGCTCATATTGTGAAACCATCATCAGTGATCACTATGGTGTGACCATTGACTCTGCACTCGCCGACCGTTGGCGCAAACAGGTAGTGAGCTTCGCATGGCGTATTAAAATCTTAATGCACATGGAAACCGAGCTGATGGGTAGCCTGCGCGAGATAGCCGAAAACGACGCCATCAAAGTGTTTGCAGACAACCTGAAAGACTTGCTGATGGCTGCACCTGCGGGTCCTCGCTGTACCTTGGGTATTGACCCAGGTCTTCGTACCGGCTGTAAGGTCGCGGTGATCGACAACACCGGTAAGCTTCTGGATACCGCCACCATCTACCCGACGCCACCACAAAACAAAATTGTAGAATCTGCACGCGTAGTGATGGCGCTGGTGAAAAAACACAGTGTGGATTTGATTGCGATTGGTAACGGCACAGCTTCCCGTGAGACCGACGCCTTTGTCGCAGGCATGCTGAAAGATGCAGGCGAGAAAATCCAAACCGTGATGGTCAGTGAAGCTGGTGCATCGGTTTATTCTGCGTCTGAACTGGCGGCGACTGAATTCCCGAGCCTTGATGTATCACTTCGTGGTGCAGTTTCTATCGCCCGTCGTCTGCAAGACCCACTCGCTGAATTGGTGAAAATCGATCCGAAATCTATCGGTGTGGGTCAATACCAGCATGATGTTAGCCAAAGCCAGCTTGCCAAGCGTCTGGACGCTGTCGTGGAAGACTGTGTAAACGCGGTGGGTGTTGACGTAAACAGCGCCTCTGCAGCGCTACTGACTCGCGTGGCAGGCCTTTCAACGACAATGGCAGCCAACATTGTGGCCTTCCGCAACGAAAATGGCCGCTTTGAAGATCGTAAAACCCTGCTGAAAGTGCCGCGTCTTGGCCCGAAAGCCTTTGAGCAGTGTGCTGGCTTCCTTCGTGTCATGACGGGTAAAAACCCACTGGATGGCTCTGCCGTTCACCCTGAAGCTTATCCGGTGGTCAAACGTATTGCCGAGAAGTCCGGTAAAGGTGTTGATGCCATGATTGGCAACCACGACTTCCTGCTCGCGCAGAAAGCGGCAGACTACGCCGATGATACCTTTGGCATACCTACCGTGACTGACATTTTGGCAGAGCTGGCAAAACCTGGCCGAGACCCACGCCCTGAGTTTAAGACAGCCACCTTTGCCGATGGCGTCGATGAAGTGAAAGACCTGATCCCAGGTATGGTACTGGAGGGCGTGATCACCAACGTGACTAACTTTGGTGCCTTTGTAGATGTTGGCGTTCATCAGGACGGTTTGGTGCATATCTCCGCACTGTCAGACAAGTTCATTTCTGATCCTCGTGAAGTCGTCAAAGCTGGTGATGTGGTGAAAGTAAAGGTGATGGAAGTGGACTTGCAGCGTAAGCGTATTGGTCTTTCGATGCGCCTAAGTGACGAGCCAGGTGCTGACAACAAACCTACCCGCGAATCACGAGCTCGCACTCAAAATCGAAGCTTTGCCGGGAATAACCGAAATGACAATAACCGACGTGATAACCGTGGCGGTCAGCAATCCAGCTTCGGTGGCGCCTTCGCTGATGCCTTTGCAAAAGCAAAGCGAAATTAATAAGCCAAAACCCAAAATAGCGCTCAAGTGCGCTATTTTCTTATTTGTTGAGCCTGAACTTGCCGTTAAATGACGATTAGCACTTCAGATGGAAGATTGGCGGCCGAAGACTGCTGATAACGCATGGCGACAACTGCTCCCGTCCGCTGGGAAGCTTTCAACTCGTCGATTTTATCCAAAATTTCCTTAGGCAACTTAATACGCATGGCGTAGCCGTTTTCATTCTGTGGCACGTAAGAGCCGCTTGAAAGCATGGCGGAAAGTTGGCTTAAGGTTTCATGTGCAGCAAACCCACTCCCTTCAAACTGTCGGGGATTTTGTTTGATAACATCGGTGTAATCAGGGTGTTCTGATGGATCCCAAGATGGCTTACGGAGTTGCTTCTCCTCCTGAGTAACTGGCTTTTCTTCCGCACTGGCATTTGGCTGACGGGGAGGGACGATTTTTTCGCGCACGCGATTTTCCCGCGCAACTTGCTCCGTTGGCGGGTTGACTGACGGTACGACAGCTGGAATGCTGACGTTTGCGGGCGAAATGTTCATGCCAATGTTGTCTCCCAACACCGACCGAAGGCGCGTCGCCTGCGAGCATAGGCGGGGTGATCCCCGCGAATGCGCGTGCTATATCTCTATAGCGAAACTAGACCAAAACAGCGATCAACCCACCAATAGTACCCAGTGCAGAAAGCACCTGACCGGCGGAATACGCAGCATCATCGTTGCTTTTCACTTCTTCGGGATGGTCCATACCGAGCGCCCCGTAGGTGAAAGACTCAACTTTAGACGAAGTTGGCGTGCCTTCGGCTTCCGTTGCTTTGTTTACAGCCTTACCGTCCGACACTTCCTTCGCGACCTGCTCGTAAGACTGCTTGGCACCCTCTGCTGCCTGTGCTGCCTGTGCTGCCTGTGCTGCCTGTGCTTCATTGCCTTTTGTTGCCTGATTTGGCTGCATCGGCTTAGCATAAGCGTGCTGAGAATACCCAACGTTACCTATATTCATTATGGTCTCTCCTGATGCCATAGCAAGTAACTTGATTAAAGTATCGGCAGCTTTAGTATTAAATTTAGCTCCAATTCACTTAATCTCACTACTTTCCATCAACAGGACGGCAAACATTGTCCGCAAAACCTTAAAAGCTCTTGCGAAAAATGGCCGGGATCAGAAATGAACGGTGCATGCGACGCTTTGGCAAAGATTTGCCGCTGTGAACGCGGTGCCAGAACATCCAACTCCTGCGCCACTTTTACAGGCACAAGGCCGTCCAGCCGACCGTACATTCTGAGCCAAGGCATTGAAATATCATGTAACTTCGGCCGCAAATCAGCGTTAGCAAGGATACCAAGGCCAGCGCAAAGCGCCTCTGGTTGAGGAGACGGGTGAGAGAGGACCGCCTGTTTCAACCACTTAATATCCTGCCTTGCTGTTGGGCTTCCCATTGCCTGAAGCGCCATGAAACGCTCAACCGTCGTCTGAAAGTCTTCGGCTAATTGCTTCGTAAAGGCTTGCAACACCTCGGGTTTTATCCCTCGCCATCCATGTTCTGCAGCAAATCTTGGTGAGCTGGCAATCGTGACTAAACCTTTCACACGTTCCGGTGCGAGCAGTGCAGCCTGAGTTGCAACCATTCCCCCCAAAGACCAACCGGCCCAAACAGATTCCTGCGGTGAATTATCAAGCAAACACTGTGCCATTTCCTCTAAAGAAAAGGCGTCTGTCGGTTGGCTGAAACCGTAGCCCGGCAGATCAACACAATGAACACGGTAATGCGGGGTGAGAGCGGGCAGGATATTTTGCCATACGGCGCTGTTCATCCCCCAACCATGAATGAGAATCAGATCGGAACCCTGGCCTTCCGTGTGCCAGTACAGAGAAGTCGTCATTTACACTACCTAAATTCGTTTATCAACAAGCATGTCCTTGATGTTAAGCACTATCTTACGTGCCTTGCCGCTACGTTGTCAGCTTTGCCACCACAGGTTGGGGCAGCATGATTATCCTTGGTGTCATGCCTGTCACGCCAGCTTGCCCCGTCAGCCACGCTGCCTGCATTGCGGTTTGCCCACGCCTTACGTGATTGAAAGCTGCGGCAGATGTTTGAAAAAACCGCCGCCGTGGGACAGTTTGGTCTGTGTCGGTGCCTATGCCTTTCCTTATGACAAGCTGCTTCACCGCTTCAAGTATCAAGGACATTACTGGCTTGCCCCTGCCCTCGCTAAACTGCTCGCGACAGAGATTGAATCACCTGCGCCTCTACTGCTTCCCGTACCCATGCATTGGAAACGAAGACTTTGGCGGGGATTTAATCACAGTAGCGTATTAGCCGCAGAACTCGCACAGCAACTTAAGGTTCAATCTGAGCCCAATGTCTTAAAACGCATTCGTGCCACTCGCCAACAGCAGGGATTAGATCGACAATCCCGTCTTTCAAACTTAAAGCATGCATTTTCTATCGAAGGGAAACTGCCGCCACACATTGCCTTGGTTGATGATGTGGTCACCACGGGTGCAACGATCGCCCAGCTATGCCATCTGCTCAGGCGCCAAGGTGCTGAACGTATTGATGTGTATTGCCTTTGCCGCACACCACCTAATGCTTCTTAAATGAAAAGTGAGGGAAAAGTAACCTCGAAGCTTGAGGGGTGATAGAGAACAAAAACAAGCGTACAATGTAAACAAATACTGGATAAATCAGGTAAGAAGCCGTGTCACAAATTATTATTTCTGAAAGTGCACAGAGCCATTTCGGTAAACTGCTTGAGCAGCAGCCGGAAGGGACAAACATCCGCGTATTCGTGGTCAACCCTGGCACGCAAAACGCAGAGTGCGGCGTTTCTTACTGCCCTCAGGATGCAGTGGAAGCGACTGATACCGAACTCAAATTCGATGGTTTTTCTGCATACGTAGATGAACTGAGCCTTCCATTTCTGGAAGATGCAGAGATTGATTTTGTTACTGACAAAATGGGCTCACAGCTTACACTGAAAGCACCTAACGCGAAAATGCGTAAAGTGTCTGATAATGCACCTTTGATGGAGCGCGTTGAGTACGTTATCCAGACTCAGGTTAACCCTCAGCTGGCTGGTCACGGTGGTCACATCAATCTGATTGAAATCACTGAAGACAAAGTGGCAGTGATTCAATTTGGCGGTGGTTGTAACGGCTGTTCAATGGTTGATGTTACCCTGAAAGACGGCATCGAGAAGCAATTGCTGGAAGAGTTCAGCGGCGAGCTTAACGGTGTTCGTGACGTCACTGAACACGCACACGGCGATCACTCTTACTACTAAGAGCTACGGCTCCAAAACATAAATAACAAAGGCGCCAGAAGGTGCCTTTGTTATTTTCAGTCATTGGCGGCCAGGAAGGTATCCCTCCGCCACTGATAAATGAAAAGCACCCCCAGCGTTAGTCCACGCAGCACCATAAAGCCGAGCATCGCCGCCCAAAGCGCATGGTTGCCCCAGCCGCTCAGCAGCCACCAGATCACAAAAAAACCTGCCATCGCGACAAACATGGTGTTTCGCATTTCACGCCCGCGCGTCGCACCGATAAACACGCCATCTAACAGAAAGCACCACATGGCCACCAGCGGCATAGCAATGAGCCAAGGCAGATACACAAAGGCCTGTTCACGAACTTCTGAGATATCAGAAATGATTCCGACAATCTGCTCGCCCCAAAGCAGGAAAGCGGCGGTGATAAGTAGCGAAATCGCCAGACTCCAGAAGGTGGTGGCTGTCAGTGAGTCCATCAGCTCGTTTCTATTTCGGGCACCAATTGCCTTCCCTACCATGGCTTCCATGGCATAGGCAAAGCCGTCCATTGCGAAAGAGACCAACATTAGGAAATTCATCAGCACCGCATTGGCTGCCACCACGTTATCGCCCAGTGTCGCACCCTGAAACGTCATAAAGGTGAAGGCCAGTTGCAGGCAAAGACTTCGAAGGAAGATGTCCCGGTTCAGCTTTAAAAGCCGTCTCATGCCCGCATAGGCTTTTTTCCACTGCGCCAATGGGGCAGACAACATCTCTTGCTTCCAGCGCTGCGCCACAAAGTACAAGCCCAGAGCCATGCCGCTGTAATCGGCAATCACACTGGCTGCTGCAGCGCCCTGCACTTTCCAGCCAAAACCCACGACAAACAGCACATCGAGCACGATGTTGATGACATTGATAACAATCAGTAACATCATTGGCTTTTTCGCGTTCTGGGCTCCCAATAACCAACCCATGATCACAAGATTGGTCAGCGTGGCTGGCGCACTCCAGATACGCACAGAGAAATACTGATCGGCATAGCGCTTCACTTCCTCGCTCGCGTCACTATAGGAAAACACCCAATCCGCAATCAACGGATGCATGGCGATAATGGCGAGCGCCAGCAGCCAGGCAAGAGAGATGCCTTGGAGAAACACATTCGCCAGCCCCGCTTTATCGTCCGCACCATAAGCTTGCGCGGTAAGCCCTGTGGTAGCCATGCGAAGAAAACCAAGTAGCCAGAAAGTTACCGCAATCATGGTACTGCCGACCGCCACACCACCGAGATACCAGGCATGATCGAGGTGGCCAATCACGGCCGCATCCACCAGTCCCAGCAAAGGCACGGTAATGTTCGAGAGCACCATGGGGAACGCGAGCGAGAAAACACGCACGTGAAGGGCTTTTTGTTTCAGCGCTGACAGCATAAATTGGCTCTGTGGTTATCGACAGATAGAGAGTAAGTGGCAGAAGTGTATCAGAATGTCTGGACTAAAAAGACGATAACGCCGCGACATCCAGCCGCGGCGTTGAGAATTGAAGATAGGAAAGCATCATCCCTGCTCACTGTTTGCTTTGGGCTCGCAACTATCCTATCGCACGCCACGCATGATCAGCGAGCAAAGCCACAAACAAACCAAACACATGCCAAATGGAGTATTTAAACGTCTGCCAAGCCAACCCTTTGCGGTCATGGAATTTCAACTGCCACGCGTACCAGGCAAAGCCGAGATTGAGCGCCAAACTACCGAAGAGGTAAATCAGCCCGCTCATTCCCGCTAGCCAAGGCAACAGACCCACCACCACCAAAAGCAGGGTGTAGAGCAAAATCATGGTCTTGGTGAATTCCACGCCATGGGTCACCGGCAGCATAGGTACACCAGCTTTGGCGTAATCTTTCTCACGATGAATGGCAAGCGCCCAGAAATGCGGAGGCGTCCAAGTAAAAATAAGCATCACCAGCAGTAGCGCATGTGGGTCAAGCGTTCCTGTCACCGCCACCCAACCGAGCAGAGGCGGCATCGCGCCGGCCAAACCACCAATCACGATATTCTGCGGTGTCGCGTGCTTCAGCCAAACGGTATAGACCACCGCATAGCCAATCAAACTGGCAAAGGTGAGCCATGCCACCAGTGCATTCAATACCCAAAGGAGCGTAAAGCCAGCGACCATCAGCAAACCACCAAAGGCCAACGCCTGTGACGTACCTACCCGGCCTTTCGCAACGGGGCGATGAATGGTCCGCTGCATCTGCCGATCAATACGCTGATCAATCACATGGTTGAACACCGCAGCAGCAGCCGACTGCATACCAATCCCTAACAGCCCGAGAATCACGGCGTGGGCAGGAGGCAAAGACGGCACCGCCAAACACATTCCCACCATGGCGGTCAGCAATAGCATGGCTACCACTTTGGGCTTAGTCAGCTCCAGATAATCCCGCCATTGAGCGGTTTCAGTATTCGGGGCGCTGTTTGCCAGCGAGGGCGTGTTGAATTTAGCCATGGCTTAACCTCCCTGTATCTCTCAAAGACGACTGTGCAGCGGTCAATGAAACAGGTGCAAACACACCTACCACCGTCCTGACAGTCACTAAAAGTAAAAGCAATCCGCAAACATTGTGTGCTACCGCTACAGACAGCGGTAGCAAGGCAACCACATTGGTAACGCCAAGCGTTATCTGAATACCTAGCGCACCTAGGAGAAGCAGCGATGTGCTGGCACCAAGCGGTTTTCTGGCTGCAAACGCCAGCAGTAAAATGAGCGCAGTGACCACCATGGCACCGATTCGGTGGGTAGCATGAATCGTGACGCGCTGATCGAAGTTCAGCACACCATATTGGTAAGTCTCGTTTTTCGGGCTGATGGGGTGAAACGCCGAGGCGTCGTATTTCTCTGCCCAATCGACTTCACAAACGGGCAATTGGGTGCAAACGAGAGCTGCATAGTTGGCTGATGTCCAGCCGCCGAGCGCAATCTGCATCACCACCGCCAGAAGCGCTGCGACTGATAATGCCTTGAGTTTCCCACCTGCAGAAAGGTCTTTCGCCCCCACCTCTAGCTGTGTTGGCTCTTTAATACGCCGTCTTTCCAGCAGCGCCAACATGAACAGCAAGGTGACAGTTGTGAAACCACCGAGCAAATGCCCCATCACCACAATCGGCATCAGGTTCATGGTCACGGTCCACATACCCAGAGCCGCCTGAAAGGTCACCACTGCGAGCAGCACGCTCGGCAAAACACGGTTACGGTCAGGGCGACGCCAAGCCAGAAAAGCAATGGCAGCAATCACTAACCCGAGCGTTCCCGCCACATAGCGATGGATCATTTCATTCCAGGCTTTTTGAATTTCAACAGGGGCATGAGGGAAGGCTTCTGTGGCTTGGGCAATTGTCTCCGCCGATTGCGGTACGGTCAGAAAGCCATAGCACCCTGGCCAATCCGGGCACCCTAAGCCAGCTTCTGTCAAGCGGGTAAATGCACCGAGGGCAACCACGACCAAAGCCAAGGCCAGTGCACCGTAAATCAGTCCGAGATAGCGTTTATCTTTTTCCATCGCGACCTCCCTTACCCGACTTTAGAGAGTTTCATGAGTTTTCGAAGATCGGACAGCAGTCCTTTGCTTTGTGCCACCTGTGCTGATTTGTCAGCTGGCACCGGATAGGCAAGAATAAGATTATTCAGGGGGTCGACGAGATAAATCGCGTTGTCAGCAAAGGGCAGCGACGACATAGTCTGTTGTTGCGTCACATCGATGTTTTGGCGGGTGACATTGGTGCCTTCTTCCACTGCCGAGCTTTCCGGCGTCAGCAGAATGCTGGCAACCCGTTCACGCTCTCGGCCAACCGCGACCGGGATTTGATTAAGTTGAAACAACGCACTCTCGCACTTCTCATCACAGGCACTGGGGTAAGAGTAGACCAAACGCCATTGCCCATTGTGTGACAGCCAGTCAGCCCTCACTTCTTCGGCGATAAGCTCGCCGTTGTTCGTCACACCTTTGTTGTACCAACCGAAGTCCAACACCAATTTGGCAGCCAGAACCGGCAGAACAAAAATCACGGTGACCAGTATCAGCGCTTTTTTCCCATTCATATGCGTCCTTTCCTCCACCAAAGCCCAAATCCAATCACTACTACCAGCGCCAATCCAAACCACTGCATGGCGTAGGCATAGTGCTTTTCCGGCTTCATCACGACAGGCTCCCAGATGGGTTTCGCACCTGTACTGAAGCTCTCTCCGTTGCTGTCACTTATCACATCTCCGCGGATAAGCCAGGGTTTGAGGGAAAGCCCGGAAGCCTGTTCCAGACTTTTGATATCAATCGATTGAACCCGTTGGGGCCAACCGACTTCTGTTTCCACTTGTGCCAGCACCACCCTTTCAGAGGGGAAGTCGATAGTGCCGCTGACCGAATAGCTCCCGTCCAGTGTCGGAAGACCAGGTAGTGTTTCTCTTGTTGCCGGAGCGGCCACCCAACCCAGCTCTACCAATAGCCACTGATTGTCACTTCTGAAAGGTAAAAACCAGCGGTATCCCACCCGGCCTTCAAAGGTTTGGTTATCGAGTAGCATGCTCTTCGATGTATCAAACTGACCAGCTAGCTTGACCCGTGTCCCTTTCAATTCCTGTGGCAAAGATGCCAAGGCGGTCACTTCCTGTTGGGAGCGCTCTGCAAGTTGAGACAACAAAGCTTCTTTTTCTGCCCCGCGGGACATTTGCCACATCCCCAGCTTGACCAATAGCGCTGTCATCGCCAGAGTAAATACAAGAAAACCAATCCGTCTTATTTGCCGTATGTTGGAAGAAGACATCCGGTCACCTTTTTGACTCTCAGGAGGCAATATGCTGCTCAAAGGGATCCTTATCTGCCTGTTGGTCTTTATCGTCTTTAACTTGTTTCGAGCGTTGCCGATTATGCTTAAGGGTCAATCCGACGTTCCCATGTCACGTTTTCTGGGGCGTCGCGTGTTGTTCTCAGTGATTGCGTTTGTCATCTTGCTGGTTGCTTTGGCGACCGGAGTGATTGAACCCAACAGCCGCCCATACTAATTCGTTTCGTTACAAGATGTAGACGAACACGAACAGACACAGCCATACCACGTCCACGAAGTGCCAATACCAAGCACCTGCCTGGAAGGCGAAATGGTGCTGAGGGGTCATGTGACCTTTCAGTACCCTAAGCCAAACAATGAAAAGGATGATGGACCCAAGGAAAACGTGCATGCCATGGAAACCAGTAAGCAGGAAGAAGGTATTCCCGTAGATCCCCGAATCTAGTCGTAGGTTTAGCTCTTGGTATGCGTGGACATATTCCTCTACCTGAAGCCCGAGGAATATCCACCCCAGAAGCACCGTAACACCAAGAAACTGTTTGACACGTTGGCGGTTACCCTCTTCCATCGCCACATGCGCAAAGTGCAGCGTGACAGATGAAGTGAGTAGAATAATGGTGTTAATTAGCGGTAAACCCCAAGCTCCCATGGCCGTGGTTTCTGTGCCATCTGGTGTTTTCACCAAAGGCCAGCCTGGAATGAAGTCAGGCCACAGCACCGCCGCCGTCATGGCATTGTTGCTTGCCCCTCCCAGCCAAGGAACAGCAATGATTCGGGCGTAAAACAATGCACCAAAGAAAGCGGCAAAGAACATCACTTCCGAGAAGATGAACCAACTCATGCCCTGACGGAAGGATCTGTCCATTTGTGCTGAATACATCCCGCCCATAGATTCATGAATCACATCCCGGAACCAGCCAAACAGCATAAACATTAATATGCCGGTGCCTATCAGCAGCATCCATGGACCATTACCACCGAATAATCCGGCGACTGTTGAACCTGCGCCCATCGCGATAAAGAACAGCGCAATAGCACCGACAATCGGCCATTTGCTCTGCGCGGGTACGTAGTAGTTTTCGTACTGGGCATCTGTACTGGTATCTGTTGTCATGATGACCTCACTGCATTTACTGAGTCACAGGCTCAGTCTTAGCGCTAAACAGGGTATATGCCAGCGTCAAGGTGCTGATATCTTCCGGAAGCTCCGGGTCGACATAAAACACCAGAGGAAGCTCTGCGTCTTTTCCTGCTTCAAGGGGCTGGCGGTTGAAGCAGAAACATTCAATTTTGTTTAGGTACTGGGCTGCCAGACCTGGTGTGACCGAAGGCACTGCCTGTCCTATCGAATTAATGCTCGTATTGTTGGTCGCGCGATAAGCAATGGTTCGCGTTTCCCCAGGATGCACAGTGAGCTTCTTCACCTCAGGCACAAAATCCCAGCCAAGACCGGGATTAATGTAAGCAACAAACTCAACAGTCACAGTGCGGGAAAAGTCCACCTGATTGCTTTCCGTCGCAGCAACATCACTGGTCTTACCGTTAATCCCAGTGATATCGCAAAAAACGTCATAGAGCGGGACCAATGCGAAGGCAAAGCCAAACATCAGCACAGCCAAGCCCGCCAGCTTCGCAGCTGAGCGTCCTGTGTTTTGTGTCTGTTGTTCTTGCTCTGCCATACACTATCCCTTAATCGATTTTCGGTGGCGTTGAGAAGGTGTGATAAGGCGCTGGAGAAGGTACTGTCCACTCCAATCCTTCTGCACCATCCCACGGCTTCGCTGGTGCAGGCTCACCGCCACGAATACATTTCACCAACAGCACAAGGAAGATGAGCTGGGAAAATCCGAACAGGAATGCACCTACACTCACTATCGCGTTGATATCAGCAAACTGCAGGGCATAATCCGGAATACGACGTGGCATGCCTGCAAGTCCCAGGAAGTGCATTGGGAAAAACAGGATGTTCACGGAAATCAGTGAACACCAGAAGTGCCAGTTGGCCAGAGTCTGGTTGTACATGTGCCCTGTCCATTTTGGCAGCCAATAGTAAGCAGCTGCCATGATGGAGAAGATGGCACCGGACACCAGAACGTAGTGGAAGTGAGCCACCACGAAGTAGGTATCATGATACTGGAAGTCCACCGGCGTTATTGCCAGCATCAAGCCAGAGAAGCCCCCTATCGTAAACAACACGATAAAGGCGAGCGCGAACAACATGGGCGTTTCAAAGGTCATAGAACCTCGCCACATCGTGGCCACCCAGTTAAACACTTTCACCCCTGTGGGCACCGATATCAGCATGGTGCAATACATGAAAAAGAGTTCAGCAAACACCGGCATCCCGGTTGTAAACATGTGGTGAGCCCAAACGACGAAGCTCAGGCCTGCAATCGATGCGGTCGCGTATACCATGGAGGCATAACCAAACAGTGGTTTGCGGGCAAACGCTGGCACGATAGCAGAGATAATCCCGAAGCTTGGCAGGATCATGATGTACACCTCTGGATGTCCGAAAAACCAGAAGATGTGTTGGAACATGACCGGGTCGCCACCACCGGCGGCATCGAAGAACGATGTGCCGAAATACTTATCAGTGAGCACCATGGTGACCGCACCAGCAAGCACTGGCATCACCGCAATCAATAGAAACGCAGTGATAAACCAAGTCCAGACGAACAGCGGCATTTTCATGTAGGTCATGCCTGGAGCACGTAGGTTCATGATGGTCACAATCACGTTTATCGCGCCCATAATGGAACTGATACCCATGATGTGAACAGCAAACACAAACAATGCCGTGCTGTCTGGTGAGTAAGTGGTAGAGAGCGGCGCATAGAAGGTCCAGCCAAAGTTTGGACCGCCTCCTTCCATAAACAGTGACATGATGAGCATTAAAAATGCGAACGGCAAAATCCAGAAGCTCCAGTTGTTCATTCTGGGTAGCGCCATATCCGGCGCGCCAATCATCATCGGCACCATCCAGTTCGCCAATCCGGTAAAGGCTGGCATCACTGCACCAAACACCATGATAAGACCATGAACTGTGGTCATCTGGTTAAAAAAGTTGGGGTCGACCAGTTGCAAGCCAGGCTGAAACAATTCCGCCCGGATAACCAATGCCATTGCCCCACCCAGTAAAAACATGGTGAAGCTGAAAATCAGATACATTGAGCCGATGTCTTTATGGTTGGTCGTTAACAGCCAACGCATCAACCCTCGGGGCTTATGATCATGGTCGTGATCATCGTGACCGACCTGATCAGGCGTCATATCCGTCATTGCGATTTCTCCTTAAAGATCGTCACCGTTGAGCACAGCATTGATTTGAGACGCCTGAATGGCATCACCCGTGTTGTTGCCCCAAGCATTTCGCTCGTAGGTGATGACCGCAGCCAGCTCCTTAAGGCCAAGCTGCGCGCCAAATGCCTGCATGGCAGTCCCTGACTTGCCGTGAATGACGATATTGAGGTGGTCGAGCACCTTATTAGGGTCAGCCGAGATGCCTTGTTGAGCAAGTGCAGGGAATACACCTGGGAGACCCAGGCCATTGACCTGATGACAAGCAGCACAGCGTGAGTTGTAAACCTCCTCACCCAGTTCCATCAGCTCGTCCATGTCCATGTTCATCGCCAGCAGTTTCTGCTCTTCTTCCTTCACCTTGGCTTGCGCGGCTGCAGTTTCCGTGACCCAGGCTTCAAACTCGTCGACAGGCTTGGCAATCACAACAATTGGCATAAAGCCATGGTCTTTGCCGCAAAGCTCCGCGCATTGACCGCGGTAGATGCCCGGCTTGTCGATACGCGTCCAAGCCTCATTGATAAAGCCAGGGTTAGCGTCTTTCTTCACCGCAAAATCTGGCACCCACCAAGAGTGGATAACATCTTCAGAGGTGATCAGAAAACGCACTTTCTTACCAGTTGGTACCACTAAGGGTCGATCAACTTCCAGCAGGTAAGTTTCGCGCTTAGTCGCTTCACCATCTATTTGAGCAGCCGATGTCGCCAGCAAAGAGAAGAATTCCACGTCATGGTCAAAATAGCGGTAATGCCATTTCCACTGAGATCCAGTCACCTGAATAGTCAGCTCGGAGTCAGACGGGTCTTCCATTGCCAGAAGCACATTGGTTGCAGGTACAGCCATACCTATCAGAATCAGAAAAGGAATCAGCGTCCAGAGAATTTCCACCTTGGTGCTTTCGTGGAAATTCGCTGCTACTGCACCTTTCGATTTACGGTGATGGATAATGGCCCAAAACATTGCCCCGAAAACAACAACACCGATAGCCACACAGATCCAGAGAATCGTCATATGAAGGCCATACACCTTTTCACTGATCTCTGTGACGCCAGGGGTCAAGTTAAACGAGGACGCTTCGTTTGCTGCATTAGCGGCAAACGAAGAGAAAATTGCGAGCGCGTATAGAAGCTGGCGAGTCTTCACCGGTTCCCTCCTCAAAGTCACTTCGCAGTGCAAAATGTAAATGGATAAAAAATAAAAGTTCGATTAACACTCTATTTACAAATAAAGTTAGGCAAGGAACGTGGAAAGAACAAAATTTGAGCAGCAAAATGCGCTGAAACATGATGCCAGCCACGAATTTACGAGATAAAGACAACTGTTTCACCCGTAACGATTTTGTGCCGCTTTTCTTAAAAAACCGCTAAAATTCAAGGCAGAAATATCTTTATTTTAAGAAGGGTTACCGAAAGTTTTGTGGAAAGTGGCCACCCGGAACAAAGAATTGCGGGTGTGCAAAAATGCAGAGGATAAGCGGCTTGTAGTACGAAAGATCCGTAAAAAGAAAGGCAGCCACGGACTTTTCATCCGAAGCTGCCTGTTTCTTTAACTCTTGTAACGCGAAGTCGGTGGGTTACATCCAGTCTGTGTTGCGAATCACACCAACAGCGATACCTTCGATGGTGAGATGCTGTTGGGAAAGGTCGACCACAATAGGCGAAAACTCTTCATTCTCAGCATGAAGCAGTACCTGATTACCTTTGCGCTCAAGGCGCTTCACCGTCACATCATCTTCAACACGGGCAACGACCACCTGACCGTTTCGCACATCCTGTGTTTTATGAACTGCTAGCAGGTCACCGTCCATAATACCGATGTCTTTCATACTCATGCCGCTAACACGTAGCAGAAAGTCAGCATTTGGTTTGAACAGGTTTGGGTCCACCTGGTAGTGCATTTCTACATGCTCTTGCGCGAGGATAGGCTCACCGGCAGCGACGCGACCAATCAAAGGAAGACCGTCGTCGTCGTTTGCTGATTCAGTTTCCACCAGTAAGCGGATGCCACGCGATGCACCAGGCACGATTTCAAGCACGCCTTTACGCGCCAGCGCTTTCAGATGTTCTTCAGCTGCATTGGCGGAGCGGAACCCCAGTTCTCTCGCGATCTCAGCACGCGTTGGTGGCATGCCGGTGTCCTCGATCTTTGCTTTGATCAAATCAAAGACTTGCTGTTGTCTTGCGGTTAACGGCTTCATATCATGACCTGTCTTTTTATACAGTTAACTGTGAGTATATCCAGTGTTTAACCGCTTGAAAAGGCGGATTTTGCACCAATCTGTAATAAAGGCCCTATTTAGCTCACATTTTTCTGACTGCCCAGACTGCTCAGGTCGCCAGAACTTGGCTCATCCATGACATAAGCCTTCGTATTGGTGTCATTTCCCTGCAAGTTCGGAGATGTTTTCTGCTAGACTTGCCACGCACTAAATATAAGAGGCTGCGATTCAGATGTCTGCTTGCCAATCAATCTATCAGAAGTTATTGAATTTACCGCTGTCGGTGCTGGTGAAAACCATCAGTATACCGTCTGACCCCATAAACCAACTGGACCTGGATTTGTCCCGTCCTATGGTTTATGTTTTGCCATTTCGCTCTCATACTGATCTGCTGACACTTCGCAGCAGTTGTCTGCAGCTGGGTCTGCCCGATCCCCTTGAGCCGCTTGAGCTAGGTGGAAAAAGCCTGCCACGTTATGTGTTCATTTCTCAGGGCAAGCGCATGTTTAAAGACAGCGATCCTATCCCGGCTGATTCCATCGCACTGTTCACCGAGTGGCTCGAACTTCACAAGCGTGACACTGAACTCGACATCCAAATGGTGCCAGCGTCTGTGGTGTGGAACCGCGATCCGGGCAATGAATCACGCCCTGCAGCACCTGCACTGCAGGCGATGAACGGCCTGCAAAAGTGCTACACCATTTTAACGCTTGGCCGAGACAGCATGGTTCGCTTTAGTAATGCAGTTTCCTTGCGTTACATGGCAGACAAGCACGGCACTGATACTACCATCGCGAACAAACTGGCGCGTGTGGCGAAAATTCATTTCTCACGACAGAAAATGGCGGCATCCGGCCCTGGTCTGCCTGATCGTCAATTGCTGTTCAAACGCCTGTTGGCTTCCAAAGCCATTGATAAAGCGGTACAGGATGAAGCGGCAAGCCGTGATGTTCCGGTAGAGAAAGTGCGCAAAGAAGCCATCGAAATGATGGAAGAAATCGCCGCTGACTTCTCGCCGAGCCTTATCCGCTATGCCGATCGCATACTGACCTGGCTTTGGAACAAGCTGTATCAAGGCCTTAATATCAATAACTCCGAGCGTGTCCGTAAGCTGGCGCAAGATGGTCATGAAATTGTGTACGTGCCTTGTCATCGCTCACACATGGACTATCTGCTGCTTTCTTACGTGCTTTACAAAGAAGGGCTGGTACCCCCGCACATCGCTGCGGGCGTTAATCTGAACTTCTTCCCAGCAGGCCCGATTTTCCGCCGTGGTGGAGCGTTCTTTCTACGTCGTACCTTTAAAGGCAATCGCCTTTACTCCACCGTATTCCGAGAATACCTGGCAGAGCTTTTCGCTAAAGGTTACTCGGTAGAATACTTCTCTGAAGGTGGCCGTTCGCGAACCGGTCGCTTGCTTCCGGCAAAAACCGGCATGCTGGCAATGACCATTCAAGCCATGCTGCGAGGTCTCAAGCGCCCAGTGACACTGGTGCCAGTCTACATCGGTTACGAGCACGTGATGGAAGTAAGTACTTACGCTAAAGAGCTACAAGGTAAGCGCAAAGAGAAAGAAAGCTTCGGCCAGATACTGGGTATTCTTCGAAAGCTGCGTAACTATGGTAAGGGATACGTGAACTTCGGCGAACCTATTTCGGTGAACCACTTTCTGAATGAAAAAGCACCGGATTGGCAAAAGGATATCGATCCTATTGAACCTCAGCGCCCTGACTGGCTGCTTCCAGCTGTTAACGGCCTCGCTGAGCGTATGATGACTAAAATCAACGATGCAGCTGCTGCCAACGCTCTGACCCTGTCTGCTACGGCGCTTCTGGCTTCCCGTCAGAGTGCTCTAAGCCGTGAAGCGCTAGAAGAACAAATTACCATTTATCTCGAACTGCTTCGCCAGGTACCGTATTCATCGACCAGTACAGTACCAGCAGATTCCGCGCAGGAACTGGTCGAACACGCGCTGAGTCTGAATAAGTTCGTGGTTGAAAAAGACTCGTTGGGTGAAGTGATTTCCCTGGACCGTCAACAGGCCATCCTGATGACCTTCTACCGCAACAACATCATTCATCTGTTCGCAGTACCATCGCTGATCGCGCAGATGCTGGTATTCAAGACCAGTGTTTCACGTGAAAATCTGATGGACTCAATTCGCCAGCTTTACCCATTGCTGAAAGCTGAGTTATTCATGAGCTTTGATGATGCTGCGCTACAAAGCTACATCGATGCAACCCTGATAGAACTTGAGCGTCAGTCGCTTATTACCATTGACGATAACACCATCAGCCGAAACAACTGCAAGCTCAACCAACTTCAGTTACTGGGTCGCACCATCGCTGAGACCCTGCAGCGCTATGCGATCACTCTAACCCTGTTCAGCCATGAGCCGGATACTTCGAAGTCCGATCTGGAGCAACAAAGCCAGATGATGGCACAGCGCCTAAGTCGTCTACACGGCATCAACGCCCCGGAGTTCTTCGACAAGGGTGTCTTCGCGATCCTGCTGAACTCTCTTCGTGAGCAGGGCTATCTAAATGACGATGACCACGCACGTGCAGACCGCGTAGAAGCACTCCGTGAATGTGTGTTTGGCTTGATTTCACCGGAAGTACAACTGACCATCCAGGCTATCCTGAATCAGCCATCAGAAAGCTGATAATCAGTTCGCCGAAACAAAAAACTCGCCCAAATGGCGAGTTTTTTGTTTCGGCTATACTTTGTATTATTTGATTAACACAGCAAGCGCTAAGCCAATAAATACTAGCATCCCAACATAGTTGTTGTTTAAAAATGCCTTGAAACAAAGCTCTCGTTCGCGGCCGCGCGCAAGCCATTGCTGATAAACAAACAATGCCGACGATGCCAGCAGGAACCAGTAATAAACTTGTGAAAGCCCGCTGAGATAACCCACCAGCACCAACAGCAAGATCGTCACCAGTTGCAGGATACCAATGGCAATCTTGTCATAACGGCCAAAAAGAATCGCAGAGGACTTGATTCCGACTAGCAGGTCATCGTCACGATCGACCATGGCATACAGAGTGTCATAAGCCACGGTCCACAGCACGTTGGCCAGAAATAACATCCACGCCACAGGCGGCAATTCGCCAGACTGTGCTGCGTAGGCCATTGGGATTGCCCAACTGAACGCCATGCCAAGTACCAACTGCGGCATGTGGGTATAGCGTTTCATGAAAGGATAGACAGATGCTAAAAGTGCGGCGACCACTGACAACTTAATGGTCAGTGGATCCAGCGTCAGAACCAGCAGGAATGCCCCTAAAATCAGCAAACCAAACAGCGCTAGCGCCTCTTTAGCGGTCACCAACCCTGAAGGTAGTGGACGAGCTTGGGTACGTTTCACATGACCATCAAAGTTGCGGTCAGCGAAGTCGTTAATTACACATCCCGCTGCGCGCATCATGATAACGCCAAGCACGAAGACTATCAGAACATGTAGGTTAGGCACTCCATCGGCTGCCAGAAACAATGCCCACAGCGTTGGCCACAATAGCAACAAGCTGCCAATTGGCCTGTCCATTCGCGTTAATTGCCAATATGCTCTCGCCTTGGCTACATCCATTCAGCCTTCCTCCTGATACACCGGTGCATCCGGTAAAAACAGCTCAGAAACCAGCATCGGCTTTTCGTTGACCCACAAACGCGAACGACGCGCCAGCAGGGACCGTCCTTCCACCACCACGGTAGCAACTTCAATCGCATCGCGGCGGGCATTTGCCTGGTTGAACACGCGCTGCCCTAAAGGCACCGCGCCAAGATCTGCAATGTCCTGCTCTTTTTCTGTCAGGGTTGATTTAGGCACCAAAGTACGGGCACACAACCAAGCATTCCCATCTCCTGACAGCACCACTTCACGCACCATGCAAGGCTCTTCACCTAACAAACTAAGTTCATTTTCAGCCAGGGCTGATTGTTCTATTTCGTGTAAGCCCAGTAGCTCTACTGTCAGCGTACGACAGTGCGCTTTCAACCGCTCAGTCATCGAGTGGCGTTCCAATAGCCACGCCCCTTCGCGGGTCGTTTCCAGCGTTTGCCAGTCTGGTTCCTCCCAGCTTGCATTCATGAGAGCTTGTAAGTGTAATTCCTTGAATTCTGACATGTTATCCTGAGCCGAAGAGCAAAAAAACCACAAAACTTTCGCCGAATCGGCCAATAGTGTTTAGTATTAATATACGTAAACCACTAAGAGACCCAGACTTTAAGTGGCTTACGTATATTGCGCTATTGTACAAGCTGTGCCTCTAAACGCGCAGCTAAACTAACATAAGAGATTGATGAAATCCGGGGTTTGGCAAAAACCATGAAAAAAAATATCACTGCTGTTTTCGCCTTAATTGTGTCTCTGTTGTGTTCCCTTCCAACGCTGGCGAAAGAGGAAGAGAATGCCCCGCAGTTCAGCTATTTTACGCTTGAGCCAGAGATTACTACCAACTTTATTACGGAAGGACGCAAACTTGGATTCATCAATGTCCGCGTTGACCTGATGGTGGACGACCCTTCACTGCTCCAGATGTTGGAGTATCACCAGCCGTTGATCCGCGACACCATCATTGAAGTGCTGAGTCAGGAAAACGAAGTAAGAGTGAAGTCTCTTTCCGGTCGCGAATCCATCCGCAAAGAGTGTCTGGAGCGCGTGAACGAGGTACTTCTAGCGGAAACCAATCAAAAAATGCTTTCTGATCTGCTATTTACTAAATACCTATATCAGTAATTGCTATTAGCAAAAAGGCGGCTTGTTAGCCGCCCTCTCGTAATTCTTTCTCTAAACTCAAGCGCTCGCCGCTTCATCCACCAATGGCATGGATAAGCTTCGGCTAATGTAATCAGCCACCTGCTGTTGCTGTGTCTTGGAAAGATATAGTCCCAGTTTGGTGCGACGCCACAACAAATCTTCTGCATCCTGCACGTATTCTGATGCCATCAAATATTCGACTTCACGCTCGGTTAAGCCCTCCCCAAGGTCTATACCCAAATCTGCGGCAGTTTTGGCACCATTCAGCCACACCCAAACCCGGCTACCATAGGTGATAGCAAGACGATTGGCAGTAAAGTCGTCCATCCACGGACATTCGCGTTTCAAGCGTTGCTCCACGTCGTGGAAACCTGAAATATCCTCGCCACCCGGCAGTACCTGATCCGCCGTCCAGTCTTTACCCATCTCTGGGAAGAAGGGTTCAAGTTTATTGACTGCTGCACGCGCCAGTTTCCGATAGGTGGTCAGTTTACCCCCGAAAATGGTCAGCATGGGTGCTTGTCCGCCATTTTCATCCAAGTCGAGCGTGTAATCACGGGTGATCGCTTGCGGTGAGTCGGACTCATCATCGCAAAGAGGACGTACGCCACTGTATGTCCACACCACGTCATTCGCGCTCAACTGTTGTTTAAAGTGCTGGTTGTAGACCTTCAGCACGTAATCCACTTCTTTTTGTTCAATAGCAACATCTCGCGGATCACCTTTGTATTCCACGTCTGTCGTACCAATGATAGAGAAGCGATCTAGATAAGGCAGCACAAATACGATCCGGCTGTCTTCGTTTTGTAGAATGTAAGCCGCTTCTTCGTTATGGACACGTGGCACCACAACATGGCTGCCTTTGATAAGGCGAATTCCTCGAGGAGATTTCAACGACGTGCTGTCGTCGTAGAACGATTTCACCCAGGGACCGGCGGCGTTTACTAACACTTTACACCGGCGGCCGAACACTTCTTGAGTCAGTGTGTCGAGGATGTCCACGTCCCATACTTCGCCGTTTCTCTCTGCGCGGACGACCTTACAACGGTTACGCACTTCCGCACCGCGTTCAGCAGCGTCCATGACATTCAGGATCACCAATCGCGCATCATCGACCCAGCAATCAGAGTATTCGAAGCCCTTTGTCATTTCCGGCTTCAATACAGAATCCTCACCAAAACGTATCCCTTTGCTCGCTGGCAAGGTTGTGCGCTTCCCAAGGTGGTCATACATAAACAAACCAATACGGATCATCCAGGCAGGACGTAGGTGCGGGCGATGCGGTAAACGAAAACGCATCGGCCAAGCGAGGAATGGGGCTTTTTTCAAAAGCACTTCACGTTCGGCCAAAGCTTCACTGACCAAACGAAATTCATAATGCTCGAGATAACGAAGGCCACCGTGGATAAGTTTGGAACTTGCTGAAGACGTCGCAGAGGCAAAGTCAGCCGCTTCATACAGGCCCACACTTAAACCACGACCAGCGGCATCTGCGGCAATACCCGCACCGTTAATACCACCGCCGACAACAATTACATCCAAAACGTCGTTATTTTGATTTTTATTTTCCTGTCTCATCACACCCTCACGCTCATACGAACATTTTGCTTTCGTTTTCGAGCATTCTAGTATAAAAAATCGCCACTCCCAACAACAAAATGAAGAAAGTCGCGCATTAAGGGTATAAAAAAACCGCCATCAGGCGGTTTCATCATCGAAAAGGAAAATCAATCAACTATTTCTATTTGTGTTTCAGAGTCTTGCAACCGTGCATGCAGGGCTTCTCGTAATGGCGCGTTAGTGAACAGCATATCAACCTGTGAAATGTCCCCGAGATTCACCATCGCACTTCGACCAAATTTGGTGTGGTCAACGGCCAGCATCACAGAACGACTGTTTTCCATGATGGCCTGCTTCACCCTCACTTCATGGTAATCGAAATCCAGAAGGCTACCATCGTGATCGATACCACTTATTCCCAGAATCCCAAAGTCCAGCCGGAACTGGGAAATGAAATCCAGCGTCGCCTCTCCCATGATCCCACCATCGCGGTTACGCACCTCTCCACCGGCCATGATGATACGGAAATCTTCTTTCGCCATCAGGATACTGGCGGCATTGAGGTTATTGGTCACAATGCGCAGATCTTGGTGGTTCAGCAGTGCGCGTGCGACCGCCTCCGGCGTGGTACCAATGTCGATAAACAAAGTCGCTCCATCAGGAATATGAGCCACCAGTGCCTGTGCCAGTTTGTTTTTGGCTTCCTGCTGCATCGCTTTACGGGCGTCGTAAGCCGTATTTACCGAGCTGGAAGGGATTGTCGCGCCACCATGTTGGCGACGGATTTTGTTTTCGGCTGCAAGTTCATTAAGGTCACGTCGGATAGTCTGGGGGCTGACATCAAAGTGAACCACCAGATCGTCAGTGCTGACGTATCCTTTGCTTCGAACAAGATCGAGTATTTCCTGGTGGCGTAATGTCTGTTTCACGGCATCCCCTGCGAAAAAGTAAAAACCACCCACAGTTTACGTGGCTACACTGGGAATGCCAATCAGGCCAGTTCAAGGATGAGCAGAGCTCACATTACCTCGCTCTTCGCAGTTTGGCATCTATGACTCCAAGTGCACAGCCTGACACTAAACCGAAAAGGTGTGCCATATTGGCAATTGCCATACCAAAGGGTTCGAAAAAACCCACTGCAAGCCAAAGCAGCATAAAGCCAACATAGGCAGGTTCAATGGAAAGCCCACGTTCTGGGGCTAATGTGCCCATTAACCACAAGTATCCCAAAAGCGCATAAACTACACCGGACATTCCACCGAAAGCGGGGCCTTCAAAGGCGTACTGACCAAGGCCGGAGAAAAGTGCTGTAAGCAGAAAAAGCTGCATTAGCTTGGCGCTACCACTGTGTTTTTCGATTTTGCCGCCGAGCACCCACCACCACAGCAGATTGAAAACAATGTGAGTCGCGGAGAAATGAAGCAAAGCGTGGGAGAACAATCGCCAAAGCTGCCATTGCTGATCGTCCGTCGCCGGGAAGTGAAGTAGAGAGAAAACATCATTGCCGAAACCCAAAGTCAGTCCAGCATACACCACAATACACACCAACATGATGGAGAGCGTGAAAGGCCCCGCATTTTGTTTGAGTGAAGTAAGCAGACCCTGGCGTGGGTAGAAAAACTTAGCAGTGCGGCTTTCGGCCATGTTCCAGGACGCAGCCTGATATTTCTCGTCGTCCGGGTTTTGAAGGAAAGCAGCGAGTTCAGCTTCAGCTTCAATCTGGTATTGGCTATCAACCAGCCACAAGGCAAACAGCCCTTCCCCTTCCGGCATCATCTGAATTGAGATATTCCTTGATGCCATATAGTCGATAAAAGCCTGCGCGGCTCGGGGGTTGGAAAGTGCAGTCAGCCTTATCATAGTGCCTCTTTGTTGTTTGCAATCAGATGCCCGATTCCACCGGCAAGGACTGTCGATGCCAAGCTTCAAATCCACCGTCTACACTGTATACCTGCTCAAAGCCTTGGTTAATCAAATATTGCGCCGCTCCCTGACTACTCACGCCGTGGTAACACATCACCAGTACAGGTTGTTCGTAATCCACGTCATTCATAAACTGCACAATAGAATCGTTGGTAAGGTGGAATGCGCCCTGTGGATGAGATAACTGAAATGACTGAGGATCCCGGATATCCACCATCACAGCGTGATGATCATCACTTTCCAGCATCGCCAAAGCGTCCGTTACTGAGATATGCGCAAATTGTTCCATGGGTTATTCCACTCCCGTTTAACCAGATCAACATACGTATCCCAGCTTAGCCTAGCTTCTGGGCACGTAAAACTGCATTGTACATGACTTTTTTCTTCTCCATGCCATGGAGAATGCAGGGGCTTTGTATGCTTTTTCGCCACCTGTGGAAAAGACTGTGGATTGCGTTGATAAAGTATGTTCTGAAAGCCGGATCCACTATATGTAGTGTTGATCGTAATAAAACTGTGGAAAACATTTCTTGCAGGGTATTTTGGGGGGAATTTCATGCACAAAAAAACCGGCAAGTTGCCGGTTTTCTTCAACTTATTGTTCTGGCAATCACAAGGCGTCGCCAACCGATTCTTTCAGTTTACGCATCGCGTTCTTTTCAAGCTGACGGATACGTTCTGCAGATACCTGATAGTGATCAGCCAATTCCTGCAAGGTAGCTTTGTTGTCATCATCCAGCCAGCGTGAACGGATAATGTGCTGGCTACGCTCGTCAAGTCCGGACATAGCTTGCGCCAGACGACGATTCGCGTGGTCTTCCCAGTTTTGTGATTCCAGATTAGTGGCGACATCCGAGCCTTTATCTTCCAGATAGAAGACAGGAGCAATTGCACCGCCTTCGCGCTCATCATCATCTGCACCAGCGTCAAACCCAGCATCCTGTGCGGCAAGACGGGATTCCATCTCACGCACTTCTGCCGCATCAACGCCCAGTTGTTCTGCAACCATATTAACTTCTTCGGCGTTGAACCAACCCAAACGCTTCTTAGACTTTCGCAGATTGAAGAATAACTTACGTTGCGCCTTGGTCGTCGCAACTTTCACAATACGCCAGTTACGCAGAACGTACTCGTGAATTTCAGCTTTGATCCAGTGAACAGCGAAGGAAACCAGACGCACACCCACTTCTGGGTTAAAACGCTTTACTGCCTTCATCAAGCCAATGTTACCTTCCTGCACCAAATCGGACACGGGTAATCCATAACCGGAATAACCACGGGCGATATGAACAACAAATCGCAGGTGAGACAGGATCAGGCCTTTCGCCGCATCCAGATCTTCCTCGTAGTGAAGACGTTCTGCCAGCTCACGCTCCTCGTCCGCAGACAGCATTGGGTAGCCGTTTACCTGCTGTAAATAGCTATCAAGGCTATCTTGGGAGATGGGGGCCAGTGCATACATCTCTGTTGTCATTTTCACCTCTTTTCGACTTTATCGAACCATTCTTCGCTTTCGAAGCGAATGAGATACTCTACTCGAGTTCAAAAAAACTGCAAGTAGGCACCATTTTGTGACCTGCTTTTAATTGATAGGTTCAAATATCAGACAGGTTCTATCTCTCTCATATGTTTTGCTGCAGCCAATCTGGCAGCCAGAAGTCCAATCAGCCCAGATACCATCAGCAAAATCAAACCTTCTTCCAAGCTCAGAGCAGAGAGCCTGAAACCGCTGTTATATAATGTAGCCAATTTTGCTACGGCTGCATCCATCAGCAGGCTATTCACCATTGTCACCAGCCAAGCAACAATAGCTCCCGCCAAAGCCAGCCAAACGCCAGTGTACAAATAAGGACGCAGAATATAACTGTCTGTTGCGCCGACCAGTTTCATCACCTGAATCTCTTCTTTCTGGCTCTGTACCTGCAAGCGTAAAGTGTTGCCGATAATAAGGAACACTGCCATTAGCAATAGACCGGAGAATACCCAAGTTAATGTCAGTACCAGCGATTCAATAGCAGACAAACGCTGCAGCCAGTCACTATCGAGACGCACTTCCTCCACGTCGGATGTCGCGCGCAGTTTAGCCGCAAGGGCCGTTACAGCCGCCGCGTCATCAGTAGCAGGTGTCAACACCACCACCGCAGGCAGCGGGTTATCATCCAAGAGGCTGACGGCTTCTTCAAACCCTTGGATCTGTCGAAGCTCGGTTAATCCCTGCTCCGGCGAAACAAATTCAGCAGTCGCCACTTCAGACCAGGCTGCAAGTTCTTCGCCAAAAGCTTCCGCGCGGCTTTCCGACACTGGGTTCAGATAGACCGTTAGTTGGTTGGGAGCCTGCCACTCTTGCGTCACTGCAACAACGTTTTTCGCCAGCATAAACAGCGTGGCTGGCAGTGCCAGTGAAAACGCGAGAGCAAGAACCGTAAGCAGGTTCCCTAGAGGTTTCGCCATTAAATCGCGAAACGCCTGACCGCCCTGCTGTTTGTGCACAGAAATGAAATTAGCCACGTGCCACCTCCGACAGATGGCCCTGATTCAGTTCAAAACGTCGCATGTCATAGCGGTTGAGCAGCGACGTATCATGCGTGGCCATCAATACCGTCACCCCGACCTGATTAAACTGGCGAAACAGTTCCATGATTTGTTGTGACAAATCCGCATCCAGGTTACCCGTTGGCTCATCAGCCACCAGCACCATAGGACGGTTCACCACGGCGCGGGCAATACCCACACGTTGCTGCTCACCACCGGAAAGCTGAATAGGTAAGCAAGCCGCCTTATCCAGCAAACCTACTTTATCCAGAGCAGCCGAGACACGCTTTTTGATGTCGTTTTCACTCGCCTGTTCGATGCGTAGCGGCAATGCCACGTTGTCGAACACACTTCTGTCCATCAGGAGCTTATGATCCTGGAAAATCACACCAATATGACGGCGCAGAAAAGGAATGTCTTTTCGCGAAATACGTGAGATATCATGGTCATTGAACAGAACTTGTCCGTCACTTGGCCGTTCAATCGCGCACAGCAGTCTCAGCAGGGTACTTTTCCCCGCACCCGAGTGACCGGTCAAAAACGCCATGTCACCCTTGGGTAAGTGAAAACTCACTTTTTGCAGTGCCTGCTGCCCACCACGGTAGGCCTTACTTACCTGCTGAAACTGGATCACGCCTATCAGTCCTCCTGACTAAAGAGAGCTTCGATAAAGTCTTCCGCCACAAACGGACGTAGATCATCAATGCCTTCACCCACACCGATAAAGCGGATTGGGATGTTGAATTGGTCAGCCACCGCGAAGATCACGCCACCTTTCGCCGTTCCGTCCAACTTGGTCAGGGTGATACCGGAAAGCGGTGCGATATCGTTAAACAGACGCGCTTGGCTAATCGCGTTTTGGCCAGTGCCTGCATCAATGGTCAGCATGATTTCATGCGGCGCATTCTCGTCGAGCTTTTTCATCACGCGGACGATTTTCTTCAGCTCTTCCATTAGGTTAGCTTTGTTTTGCAGACGACCCGCGGTATCGGCAATCACCACATCCACATTACGTGCTTTTGCAGCTTCAATCGCGTCATAGATCACTGATGCACTGTCCGCACCTGTGTGCTGTGCAATCACAGGAACGTTATTACGATCGCCCCATACTTGCAGCTGTTCGACTGCGGCTGCGCGGAAAGTGTCCCCTGCCGCGAGCATGACTGACTTACCCTGCTGCTGGAATTGCTTGGCAAGTTTACCGATGGTGGTGGTTTTGCCCACACCATTCACGCCAACCATCAAGATGACGAATGGGCCATCTTTTTTCTCAACGTCCAGCGGTTTTTCTACCTTGGTCAGGATGTCTGCCATTTCTTGCTTGAGAATGCCGTAAAGCGCTTCACCGTCTTTTAACTCTTTGCGAGACGCTTTGTCGGTAAGGCTGTCGATGATCTTGGTGGTGGTGTCCATGCCCACATCAGCAATCAGCAGCTGCTCTTCGAGCTCTTCAAAAAGCTCATCGTCAATTTTCTTACCGCTGAACAGGCCAAAGAAACCTGCACCCAGATTGACTTTGGTTTTTTGAAGACCGCGTTTCAGGCGCGCAAAGAAACCTTCTTTTTTGGGTTTTTCCTGCTCAGCCTGAGCCGCTTGCTCCGCTGCAAGACGCGCTTGTTCTTCCGCCTGCGCTTTCGCTTCAGCTTCTGCCGCCAAACGGGCTGCTTCTTCTGCCTGTGCTTTCGCTTCAGCTTCTGCCGCTAAGCGAGCCTGTTCTTCCGCCTGTGCTTTTGCTTCAGCTTCTGCCGCTAAGCGGGCTTCTTCTTCTGCCTGTGCTTTCGCTTCAGCTTCTGCCGCTAAGCGAGCCTGTTCTTCCGCCTGCGCTTTTGCTTCAGCTTCTGCCGCTAAGCGAGCTTGTTCTTCGGCTTGCGCTTTCGCTTCAGCTTCTGCCGCCAAACGGGCTTGTTCTTCGGCTTGCGCTTTCGCCTCAGCTTCTGCTGCTAAACGGGCCTGCTCTTCCGCCTGCGCTTTCGCTTCAGCTTCTGCCGCCAAACGGGCTTGTTCTTCCACCTGTGCTTTTGCTTTTGCTTCAGCTTCCGCCGCCAAACGGGCTTGTTCTTCCGCCTGTGCTTTCGCATCAGCTTCTGCTGCTAAACGAGCTTGCTCTTCCGCCTGTGCTTTTGCTTCGGCTTCTGCGACTAAACGGGCTTGTTCTTCCGCCTGAGCTTTCGCTTCAGCTTCTGCCGCTAAACGAGCTTGCTCTTCCGCCTGTGCTTTTGCTTTTGCTTCGGCTTCTGCGACTAAACGGACTTGTTCTTCCGCCTGCGCTTTTGCTTCAGCTTCTGCCGCTAAGCGCGCCTCTTCTGCGACTTTTTGCTGATCTTCTTGTTCGTCATTTTTTCGGCCGAAACCCAGCCAGGACATAAATCCGCGTTTCTTTTTTTCTGCCATTGGCAAATCCTAAAGCTTGATTGGTACAATCGGCGCGATAACAGCGAGCTGATCTAAAACTGTGAACACTGCGCCTAAGTCAATGCAGTGTGGTAACGGCGGGTAAATGCATACCTTTTCTCGACGCAGCAACCCCGGCGAAAGTGGCCAAAGCCCTTACGTCGCTAACTGAATAAGATTGGGGAAAATGCAGAGCCGTTACCGAACGTGTATAGTCTAACACCTTCTTAGCGGTCAAAAAATCTATGGTACGACGTAACCCTAAAAACCCTGCGAACCGAAACACGGGTCGCGGTAATGCTTCAGCAGCAAATGCAGGAGGCGGATCGGGATTTGTCCGCATCATCGCCGGCAAGTGGCGTGGTCGCAAATTGCCGGTAAAAAACGTGGAAGGCCTGCGCCCTACAACAGATCGTGTGAAAGAAACAGTCTTTAACTGGCTGGCCGCAGATCTCTATGAAGCGCGCTGTCTGGATGTGTTTGCCGGCAGTGGTGGCTTAGGGTTAGAAGCCCTTTCCCGTCAGGCAGAGCAAGTGACACTGCTGGAGCTGGACAAAAGCGCAGCGAGCCAAATCAGTCAGAATCTCAATACGCTGAAAGCGGATAACGCGACGGTGCACAATACTGATGCATTGTCGTATCTCTCCAATGAAGGACAGCCGTTTGATGTAGTCTTCATTGACCCGCCGTTTCGTAAAGACTTGCTGAGTGACGTTATCAGCAAACTTGAACAGAACGGGTGGCTAAGCCACAACGCGCTGATTTACATTGAGGCGGAAAAAGAACTGGGACAACCGGTTGTGCCGAATCATTGGGACATGATTAAGGAAAAACATGCCGGACAAGTCAGTTTCCGGATGTATAAAAGAGAGGAAAAATGAAAGCACTCATCCTGTTAGCAAAAGCGGCCATCGGCTTTGTCTGGTTTGTTCTGTTCGCCAATATCGTGCACCCGTTTCCGGGTGTGGCAGCGATCGCGCTATACATCATGACCGCTTTCCTGTTCTGTATGCACGGCCTGCAAATGCTGATCTTCATCGGTGCCTTCGGCGACAAGATTAATATGACGAAATGGGAGAAGTGGTCGATCCTATTTTTCGGGATCTTTGCCCTGCTCGATATCCGCCGTAAGTACATGGTTGGCGACAACACGAAATAATAAGATGAAAAAGGCCTCATTAGAGGCCTTTTTTACGTCATTTCACCGCAGTTCAGTGATTGCAGACCCGCGCTTCATTGACCGAAATCGCACCCATGTCTTCAACGATTTTTTTGCGACGACGCAGAAATTGCAGCACTTCGCTGAAAGAGAGCCCTTGTTGGCTACAGGTATGAAATCGCGCACTCTCGCCCCACTGCCCATCGACCCAATGACTCAGTGCCTGTTCGGACATTGGTTGTTGCTTGAGGTGATTCAGGATCTCATGAACATGAATTGATGCAGGCATGTTGACTCCTCTCTATAACAAATTGCGCATATAGAAACACATGCCCTCACAGCAATTTTTGATATAGAGCAAAGCTTAATCAGCTAGAGCTCACTGCGTGGTGTGCTGCACTGCCAGCAAATCTCAAAGCTGCCGCCATTTTCCTCTCCACAAGCGTGACAAAACCAGACTTGCTTGGCCTGCGCTTCGTAGTCAATAAGGGCTTGACGTGCTTGCTGCTCGCGCATGGTATCCACCCAAAGCGTCACTGCAATGGCATCAGAAGGAAGTTCTCCCGTCGCACTGGAAAGGGATTCCCCTTTCAGCACCACTTCAATCCCCATACTTTCCAGCATGCCTTTGAGGCTGTGCGCCTCAAGTGAATTGCTCGCACTATACACCTGAACCCAGGGCATCTTTGCCTCCTACGACAATATGGAGAATGTGATCAGCCCTTGTGCGCAAAAATAAGTACTCATGATTAGAAGCACCGAGGTTTTAAAAGGCCCTTTAAGTCGGTCAAATGCCAATACAGTATCAGACACCATAAATAACAGCGCACCGCCGAAAGCATGAGCCGCCGCCTGCGTATGGGCGCTCATCCAGAACTCACCGGCCCCCCAAGCCATTTGAGCAATCACCGCAATGTAAACGCCTACAGGAATAAGCAACGGACCGAGGTTTGGTAGAAGTAGTAGGAAAATAATGACGCTCGCAGCACCAATCAGGGAGGGCAACCACCAGACCATTGGGCCTTCAAACTGCTGCCAGAAAGCAACACTGTATAGGATGTGCGCCACCAGAAAACTCAACAAGCCGGGAATAAACCGATCTTTTGGCAACATCAGGAAAATATCACCGACCAGCGAGAATGCCAGCCCAGCAAGGATCAGATAGGTATAGCTGCTCGCTTCACCGCCTATCACACCAATCAACATCATCAAGACGATCGTAAGGGGCTTGAACAGATAAAACTGCCATTGAGGCCCTTTGTACGCGGCATTAATGTGCAATAGGCCGGAAAAGCAGACGGCAACCCAACTCAACATGAATCATTCCCTTAAATGGCGAGCCAACCAAGTCTAGAGATGCAGGATTTATTGTCCACCGCACACGTCTCAGAAAGCGAACAAGGCATCAAAAGCACACTTACTCCCAATGTAATGCCCACTGAAAGTGGTAAGTGCTTGAGCGTAATTTTTAGTCTCGATAAAAATAAAAAGTCAATAAAAACATTGCCTTAGTGAATAATGCTGCCGTTACTGCCCGACGATATGTCGCCAGTTTTCAATATAAAACCAGACCGCCCCAGCCGTCACAGCGAAGATGAGGAACAGGGCAATGCGCCAGATGGTGCGGCTGCTACGGGGAAGTAACTCTTTCTCGCACTGCTTACATGCACTCATGAACCCGCGCATGTCATCCACTTCATAGCCATCTTCATGCACGGCTTTGTTGCGGATGGTAGCAATAAAGCGAAGTTTAGCAATCACATCGTGTGGCAGACGTTCCTGACAGCTGCTCACCAGTTCATGCAGTCCACGGCCTTCTGCGTGGTAGTGTTCTTTGAGGAGCCGTTCCAGACGCCGACTCTGTCTCACGACAATGGAAATTTCATCCATGCAGGCCTCCTTTTTGTAAATAGTGCGCCTCATATCACTAGCTTACGTCATAACACCAAAAGTGAGAATGCACTTTAACTTTGTTTACATTAGCGCCAATGCTGAGCAGGATAAGTGGAGTGGATCACGAAATTTCCGCTCATCAGGTTTGCTAAATGAGTCTGTGAAGTAGACTCATTGCCGACCGATAATGGCCGGCCAAAGGAGAATAACGTGCCTATTTCTGTGATATTGCTCGTGGTCGCCCTGGCGGTGATCGCTGGTGTTTACTTTGTACTGACCATGCAAAAGCACATGCTGGGCCAGGGGGCGGAAGAGCGTTCTATTGATATCCGCATTCTCGACAAGCAATCTGTCGCCATTCCTAATCCGCAGCAACATGAAGACCCGGAAGAATACTGGATCTATGTCGAGCCAATGGAAGGTGGGCCAAAACGCGAATTTCAGGTGGGTATTCATTACTACCATGCCCTTCAGCCCGGCGATTGCGGCACCCTGACCTATCGCGGCGCCGAATTTATCCACTTCGCCAAGCTACAACGCCACTAAAGCCTTCGTCTTATGGCACCAGCCATGACGTAAAACGCGACTTCGACAATCCCACACTGGCCATGTAAGACAACACAAACACGGCCAGTGTCACCAAGGGGATGGTCAGCCATGTCATTCCGGGCGTAAACGTCAATTCCCTTACCGGCCAAAGAAAGACAGGATGCACGAGATAGATTCCCAGGGAATGGCGACTGACTGCCGCGACTTTTCGCTGTATAGGTTCAGATACCCGCTCGGCCCAATACTGACAAAGCCCGAACACCATCCCTGCTATTAATACCGTGTTCAGGGTTTTATAGGAAAACCAACCTGCACTTGTGTATCGATTATTTGAGACACTTTCAAAAATCGCTGTGTATTCGGTTGCCACCAAAGCGGTGATCCCGATAAACAGCAACCACTTCAACGGCAGTTTGTTTTGGTGCAGCACATAACCCAGCAGCAGATAGCCACCATAGAGCACAAAATCTTCCACCAGTCCCAGGGAAATACCAGTAAGGCGTGCAGCACTCAGCACAAGCCAAGAAACTAGAAGGGCATAGAAAAGTCGGGGATCATCCCGTTGAACAACAGGACGTAATATCGGCACCAAGAGGTAAAGGGGAATAAAGTAATAGAAAAAACCTAAGTGATAGTAAGTTTCTTTGGTTGGAAAAAAGGTTAACCGCTGAACGGTTTCCGACCAATTTACATTTTGTAACGAAATCCCAGCTAGGATCGCATAAAAAACCGACCATGCAACAAACGGAACGAACACTTTCATGACCCGTCGACGGACAAAATATCCCGGCGAAAATGGACGGGTGTCTGAAAGCAACAATGCACCGGTAATCATGATAAAAACCGGGACAGCCCAGCGACTTGCACCATTAATGGCTATCGCGGAAACCCAGTCGCTTTGCGCGATTTCGCCCATCAGGTAGCGATAAGGCCCCAATACATGAATGGCGATCACCGCCACCGCGGCGACCACCCGCAACAGCTCAATATAAAAGACTTTTTTCTGGGTTTGGCTGCTCAAACTTTATGTTCTCTCTGCATGTTTCATTTCCACACTAACCGTCGGTGACATTTCCATCAATCCGAATATAAAACAAACAATATTAACCTCCACTTATTAATTTATTTTTAACTTTTATTCCTGCAAAAGTCATGATTGATGGCACTAAGTATTGCAAAATGACATTTTTATGACCTAGGATGCTTTTCAATTAAATGGACCGTTGTATGACATGGAGGATCTGATGCAGTCATCAGCTTCGCAACAACAATCTGGCGGGAAGCAGAACAAGTCGTTTTTTTCCCGTTTTCTCGATACCGTCGAATTCCTTGGTAACCTTCTTCCTCACCCGGTAACCCTGTTTGCCATTCTGTGTGTGGTCATTTTCTTTGCATCAGGCATCGCAGGCTATTTTGGCCTTTCTGTCGCTGACCCTCGTCCAGAAGGCGCTGCAGGCCGCGCTGCCGATGGCATGATTTACGTCAACAGCCTGCTGAACGCTGAAGGCGTGCAACTTATCGTTACCAATCTAGTGAAAAACTTCACCGGCTTTGCCCCACTGGGCACCGTGCTGGTTGCCATGATGGGTGTGGCAGTTGCTGAGCACTCAGGCCTGCTGTCTGCCACCATGCGTTCTATGGTGATGGGCGCTTCACGCCGCATGGTCACCCTGACCGTGGTATTCGCAGGTATCATCTCCAATACAGCTTCTGAGCTTGGCTATGTGGTTCTGATCCCACTGGCAGCGATGATCTTCCACTCTTTAGGTCGTCACCCACTGGCAGGTCTGGCTGCGGCATTTGCGGGCGTATCCGGTGGTTATTCAGCGAACCTGTTGCTGGGTACGGTTGACCCACTGCTGTCAGGCATCACTGAAACTTCGGCGCAGATGATTGACCCAACTTACACGGTTGGCCCTGAAGCAAACTGGTACTTCATGTTTGCCTCCACCTTCCTCATCACTATTCTGGGTGCCTTGGTTACCGAGAAAATCGTTGAGCCGAAGCTGGGTAAATACGACCAATCAATGGCTGCGGAAGATTTCGAAGCCAAAGAAGCGGGCAAAGTCACTGCGATTGAAAAGCGCGGTATGCGCAACGCAGGCATCGCTGCACTGGCAGTATCAGCCGTGCTGGCGCTGACCATCGTGCCTGAGTGGGGTATCCTGCGTCACCCGGAAACCGGTGAAGTAGCAGGCTCTCCGTTCCTGAAAGGCATCGTGGCCTTCATTCTGGTGTTCTTTGCGATTCCTGGCTTTGTTTACGGTAAGACTGTGGGCACCATGAAGAACGACCGCGACGTTATCGATGCGATGGCGAAATCCATCAGCGCCATGGGTCTATACATCGTACTGGTGTTCTTCGCGGCGCAATTCGTTGCCCTGTTCAAGTGGACTAACTTCGGTCAGGTGATTGCGGTCGGTGGTGCAGACTTCCTGCAAAGCATCGGTCTGACAGGCCCAATGCTGTTCTTCGCCTTCATCATTATGTGCGGCATCATCAACCTGACTCTGGGTTCGGCGTCAGCACAATGGGCAGTTACCGCGCCAATCTTCGTCCCTATGCTGATGTTGGTTGGCTACGCGCCGGAGACCATTCAGGCGGCTTACCGCATCGGTGACTCGGTGACCAACCTTATCACCCCAATGATGAGCTACTTTGGCCTGATTTTGGCGGTCGCAGCGCGATACAAGCGTGACCTGGGTATCGGTACCCTGATTGCCACCATGCTGCCATACACACTGGTGTTCCTGGCGGGCTGGAGCGTGTTCTTCTACCTGTGGGTATTCGTGGCAGGCTTCCCGGTCGGTCCGGGCGCTGAGACCTATTTCAACTTCCAGCAGTAAGTCTGAAATTTTTCTCCCTAAACAGCCGGTCTTTACCGGCTGTTTTTATTTTCAGTTGTGCGTGACGTTTCACCCACTGATAGAATCCTTTACTAACTCTGAGTGAAAACGCCATAAACTCAGGCCTGTTTACCATTAAGTGATATGCTAATAAGAAAACAACGCCGGATCCCACATGCCAATTGAACACCCTTTTTTATTTTCCCGCGAGGATGCGCTAACCGAGACCATGGAAAAGGTGATTGCCCCGTTTTGGGCGAACCGTCAGCACGGTGAATTCGTCGGCCATGATGGCCTGCGTTTGAACTGGTGTGCCTTTACCAAGCCCGAGCACACCCGCGCGATTGTGGTAGTCAATGGCCGTATTGAAGGTGTGGCGAAGTATCAGGAAATTTTCTTCGACCTCTTCAACCAAGGGTTTGATGTTTACAGCTATGACCATCGCGGTCAGGGTTACAGCCAGCGTCTGGTGACAGGTTCAGATATAGGCCATGTGGTGGAGTTCGACCATTACGTTGACGACCTCGATACCTTTATCAATGAAGTTGTCACCACCAAAACCCATAGCCAGCGCATGATCCTCGCCCATTCTATGGGTGGCGCTATTTCTGTGCTTTTTGCTGCGCGTAAACCCAATGCCATTGATGCGATTGCGCTCAGCGCACCCATGCTCGGCATAAACTTGTCGCGCCCTCTGCAAATTGCGGCCAAGCCGCTTTGTAAAGTTCTGTCTAAACTCCAGCACCCTGCCGGTTTCGCGCCGGGACAAGTGCCATACTGGGCAAAGCCCTTCAAACACAACCTGCTGACGCAATCTGAAGCGCGCTATCAATGGTTCCGCGAACTGTATGAAAGTGATGAGACACTTAAAGTGGGCGGCCCGAGCGCGCAGTGGATTTGGCAAAGCATGGATGCCTGTGAGCGCACCGTGAAAACTGCCACCGCCATTGATATGCCGATCCTGCTGATGCAAGCTGCCCGCGACGAGATTGTCTGCAATGGCGTGATATTCCAGTTTCACCGTGAACGTCAGGCGGCAGGTTTACCTATCCAGTTCGAAATTCTTGCTGACTCCCGCCATGAGCTGCTGTTCGAGCGTGATGTTATCCGTGATAAATCGCTGACCCTGACGTTGGATTTCTTTAACGCCCTCAGCGAAGAAACATCTCTCGATCAAACGGCGTGATCCTCTCCGGCCAATTTCCCTGAAAGCGGAAAAACTGGCCGGTATTTTGATCCCTTTTATTTCCCCTTTTTCCGGATACACTGGAGACGTGCTTAAAAACATCTTCTCTCCTATTGAGGTATCCATGTACAAAATCGTTGCATCTGATCTCGACGGTACTCTACTTACTCCTGAACACACCATCGCGCCTTTTACCCGCGACGTGCTTCAGCGCCTTCATACAAAAGGGGAGCACTTTGTGTTCGCCACTGGCCGTCACCACATCGATGTGGCACATATCCGCAAAAGCGTTGGTATTCCAGCTTGCATGATCACCTCTAACGGTGCCCGCGTGCATGACGAAAACGATCAACTGATCTTCAGCCGTAACGTCGACCCTGCGCTGGTTGCTCAACTGGTGGAAATGGTGAAAGACGACGAAACCGTGACGATTCATATCTACCGCGAAAATGACTGGTTACTGAACCGCGTTGACGAAGACTTGGCGAAATACCACAAAGATTCAGGCTTCAGCTTCAAAGCGTTCGATGTGGAAAACCCACCGGTTGATGACGTGGCGAAAATCTTCTTCATCCGTCATGACCACGAATACCTGATGGGTTACGAGCAAAAGTTCATCGAAACCTTCGGCGATAAAGTCAGTGTGGCTTTCTCAACCCCTTTCTGTCTGGAAGTAATGGCATCTGGTGTTTCTAAAGGTGAAGCACTGAAAGCGGTAGCAGAAATCAAAGGCTTAAGCCTAAACGAGTGCATCGCGTTTGGTGATGGCATGAATGATGTGGAAATGCTGAGTGCTGCGAAGAAAGGCCTCATCATGGAAACGGCACACCCACGTGTGAAAGCGACCTTGCCAGACAATGAAGTGATTGGCAGCAACGCCGAAGAAGCGGTTGCCCGTTACCTGGAAACTCATCTACTGGGCTAACAACGCCGCTAAGTAGATAGCCAAACGGCAGCGCTCCCCCTCGCTGCCGTTTTCTTATTTAACGCTTAAACCCGCCTTCCGACATTGCGATAATTTCATCCCACTGCGCGTCTGTCACCGGCATGATGCTGAGACGGCTTCCCTTTTTCACCAGTGGCAATTCTTCCAGTGCAGGATTCGCTTTGATGCGCGCCAAAGAGACATATTTCAGGTGCTGGCGGTATTCCACATCCACCATGATCCAACGGGGATTGTCCGGCGAGCTTTTGGGATCAAAATACGCGCTTTCCGGGTCGAACTGGAAATGATCGGGGTAAGCTTCTTTCACTACTTCCGCGATACCCACCACACCCACATCCTTGCAAGACGAGTGGTAGATAAACACTTTATCGCCAAGCTTCATCCCATCACGCATCATGTTTCGTGCCTGATAATTTCGCACACCTTCCCAGCAAGAGACCTTTTGTTGTTTTAAGGTGTCTATAGAAAAGGTATCGGGCTCGGTTTTCATCAGCCAATACGCCATAATTTCCCCGTTTCAGCTTTTGGTTTTTCCAAAGTTGTACCCCGTTGGGCTTTGAATGAGAAGAGGAATCTCCGTTGATTATCCAAAAACGCCGCCTTTCCCACGTGCTGGGTCTGCTCTCCGCTGCCGCCTTGCTTTCTGCCTGCAGCCAAACACCATCAGGCCCGGTCGAACTCGGTAACTCTGACGATTTAAACCCGCAGCAGGAGATTGCCAAAGTGGCAGGGATTCAACCCCAGCGCTTTATGCTGCGTGGTGAAGTCACCCTCGGGCATGAAGTCCGCGCCATCACCCCATGTGGCAGCAACACTCAATACTGGCTGCAACTGCCGGACTTGCTCAACAAAGAGGGACAATCTCTGACTATGGAGCCTTACCAAAGTGTGTATGGCGAAGTGATTGGCGAATTCGTAAAACCCGCGATGGATGGCTTTGCGGCAGATTACCCGGCGACGTTCAAGGTGACTCAACTAAACCTGATGTCGGCAGAAATCGATGGCTGCAACCAAGCGCGAAACCGCACCGTGGCATCCGGCAATGAGCCGTTCTGGTCAGTGTATTTAAATGGCAATACACTTAGCTACCAACAACTCGGCTATGAGGCGGAGACATTCACCCTGACCGCGCGCGATATCTCTTCAGGAGCCCGAATCTATCAGGCCAATGGCGCAACCCTCACGCTTCACCCAGCGCTTTGCAATGACACAATGAGCGATAGCATTTACGGCTGGGGCTCAACCTTCGCCAAAGGCAACAAAACCCTGTCTGGCTGCGCCACGCTCTCGGCAGACGATCCGACGCTCGGTTGGGTCGGTGATTATCAGGGCACGACCAAGCTCGGCGGCCAGTCACTCACTACCACCTTGGTGCTCAATCCCGACCACACGGCCACAACCCGCTATGAGCAGGCAGGCGAAGATGCCGTTATAGAAACGGGTATCTGGCAACAGGTCAGTGATAACACGGTTCAGGTGATGATGACCCGCCATCAGGGACAATATCTGGTCAGTGAGCGCCTTTTCACCCGCAGCGGCTTTACCCTGAAAGCCGAAAAAGAAATCATCAACGGCCGCGAATACAGCCCGGGACCAGATGGCCTCGGGCTCTCTTTGATGGTCGGCAACCAGCAGCCTGTCATTTCCGGTGGTGTGGAAGGCTCTGCCACCTTCAACGAAAAAGTTGATGCGGCTTTTAAGGCTTATCTTGGCGAAGAAGGTGTCGAGCAGGCGGTGGGCACCCGCTACCGCTGGCTGACACAGGATCTCAACGGTGACTTGCAGGATGAGCTGATGATATTCACCGACTGGTGTGGCACAGGCGGCTGCACCCTTTTGGTGTTTAACAATGACAGCAATATCTGGCGCTTCAACAGCCGCATCACGCTAGTTCACCTACCGTTTCAAATGAGCCAATCCACCAGCAACGGCTGGCACGATCTCATCATGCCAGTTGGCGGAGGCGGTGCAAAAGCCTCTTCCCGCGTGCTGGAATTTAATGGCAAACGCTATCCGGGTAACCCTTCAGTAGCGCCGGAAGTGCTGTTGCCTGACAGCGCCGACCCTTACCTTTTCGCTGACGGCATTTATCCTCAGCAAGAAGGTGTAGAGCTGAAATAAATGGAAAAGGTATCCCGAATGGCAGACAAGCCAACGCCCTGCCCATCTTGCGGTTTTCACTACAACTGCCTGTGTGAAGCCGTCCCAAAGCTTGATAGCCAAGTGCGTATCGAGCTATTAATGCACGAAACAGAAACCGGGCGCGCCACCAATACCGGTCAGCTGCTGGAAAATGCGCTGCCGCATTGCAGACGCCACGTCTGGCAACGCAAAGCACCGCCATTGGAATTACTCACGCTGCTTGCCGACCCGGCTGCGCTGCCGTATCTGGTATTTCCCGGTGAAGGGGCTGTTGTGCTCGAAAAAGCAGTCAGCCGGCCGACGTCCAAACCGGAAGCCAAGCCGATTCACTTCATTATTATCGATGCGACCTGGCAGCAGGCGCGGAAGATGCTGCGCCAAAGCCCATGGCTTGAAGATGTGCCTATGATGACACTGCCTGAAGGGCTCAGCACCCGCTATGCCCTGCGCCGCAATCAGCCGGAAGGTTCCCTTTGTACCTGCGAAGTCGGCATGATGCTGATGGACGCCATGGGAGAAACCGAAAATGCTTCGGCAGTTGGTGAATACTTTGATAAATTTATGCAATTCTTTGAAGCAGATAGAACACGAAACATACTGCAAGTGCCTATTTAAAGCTTGGCAATGTGAATGAGCGCCTGCTGATCGGTTGGCGAACATTCATCAAATACTTTATGGGTACACTTTTCACATACCTCGGGATTCAATTTTTTAAAGCTAGAGGCAATGGCCTGGTTGGGGTATTCAAACATACTATCCACCATCTTTACGTCCAATTCGATTTCATTAGCCAATGTAGAACGGGTCTTTCCTTTTAACGAGCACAGAGCCACTTCAATCCCCCTCGCGCTGAAATCATCGCAAAGCCGCTGTATCGCTAACGCGCCCTCTCGGTCAATAAAGCTGATCCCCTTACACACAACAATAATATGAGACGTCTGCGGCGCCCCCTGAATGGCGTCTTCCAATGTTTTGCGGATGTGATTGACTGAGCCAAAAAATATCGCCCCATCAATACGGCAAATCAACAACTGGGGACACTGAGCCAAGCCATAACTTCTGTAATTCAGCAACTTCCTCCGGCGGTGTCCCGGAGAGGGTGCCAGTATGACCACCCTTGGCTGACAGAATCTACGCAGGCTAAACAGCAGTGACACGGCAATACCGACATAGATTGCATACTCAAGCTTCAACAGCAAGGTCGAGATAAAAGTGGCCGAAAATACCGCTTTTTCCTCCCAACTTCCCGCGACGGCGTGTTGAATTTGCTTGAACTCCAGCAGGTTCCAGGCAATCAAAAGGATGGAGCCTGCCATTGCGGCTAAAGGCAGAAAAATAGTTACCGATGAGAAGAAGATCAATACCAGAATTAACAGCAAACCGGAAAATATCATTGCCAGTGGCGATGTCGCACCGGCGTCAAAATTCGCTCCGGAACGCGTAAATGATCCTGAACCGGGGTAACAAGAAAAGAAACTACCGACCACATTGGATAAGCCTTGACCTACCAGCTCCTGCTCGCCATCTATTGCTTGGCCGGACCGCAACGCAATGGCCCGACTGATCGCCAGCGCCTCAAGAAACCCGAGAAGCGCAATAGAGATCACACTGGGGAATATTTCCTCAAGCAAAGACAAAGAAAATAGTGGCGTTGATAACGGTGGTAACCCCGCTGGAATTTCGCCCACCATCGGGATCTCCAGTTTCGCCCACCACGCGATGAAACTGGCCAATAAAAGGGCTATCAACAGATGAGGCAAACGCGGAAAAAAACGCTTTATCCCAAGTGCCGATAGCAGTGTAAACACACCAATCAAAGCAGAAGGCCAGTCCACCGCATCTTTCAACAAAGCTAACCATGAACCGTCAGCAAGATCGTCGCCTGGGACACCCAATAGATACTTGACCTGACTTGCCGCGATAAGAACGGCAGCGCCCGCCGTAAATGCAACGATCACCGTATGGGAAACAAAATTAACGATAAAGCCGAACTTTAAACTGGCCATCGTAAGTTGAACAATGCCGACCCAAAAGCTGAGCGTAATTACAAGAGCCACATAGTGCTCTGTTCCAACCTCAGCTTGCGGGCTGACAGCACTCATCACAACAATGGAAAGTGCCGCTGTTGGCCCTGATACCATATGAAAGGACGAGCCAAAAAGCCCGGCGACAATCGGAATAGCGATGGCCGAATACAAGCCGTACTCTGGCGGTAGTCCTGCTATTAAGGCATAAGCGACGCCTTGTGGCAGGACAAGCACAGTACCGGTTAGCGCGGCCACAACATCTGCCCGAACACTCGACCTTGTCAGGGTTGAGCCCCAACGTAAAAAAGGAAACCAGTTAGTTAACGACAATGGATCACCTCATTGTGGTGCTGTGCAACGATCGTGAAACACAACAAACGGTGCGCACTTATCAAGGAAACTCCGTGGTTAATGTGGAGCATGCACGAGTCACCCTTCATGATAAATCATTGGAGAAAAGTGCTGACGTCAACCCTAAGCTTACACCGTTCAGAATCGTCATGGCGTGATCAAAATCGTCATACTTCTGGCGCGTGATCACCGGCAAAACACTTCACTCCCCGAAATCGCCATAGTCTCGTCAACCTCCAATACCACCGGTTAAACAAAATACCCTTGCTGTTGCTGCTCCGCCGTTAACGCCGGCCCCTACGCAACCACGGTTACTGCGAAGCGGATTTTAGGCACCTAGGCTCGTCACGCAAGCCGTGATAACAAGACTTGCACAGAGTCTGGTCAGACCTTAATGTTAAGGAAGTTATTTGATATTGAGGATGCTCTGATGACTGTGGTTTCGATGACAACTGGTATCCCTGCTGAGCAGCAGATCAGCGAACTGGAATCGCAATTTGCCAAACTGGTCACCAAGACTACCCAAGATCCCTACCCTGCCTATGCCGAGCGCATCCGGGATCTGAAGCATCTTCAAAAGGCATTAAAAAAGCATGCTGACACCATCGTCGATGCCCTGTCTCAGGATTACGGGCATCGCAGTCGTACCGATTCTCTGATGGCAGACATCCTACCTTGCTTCCAGATGCTGCATTACACCAAGCGCAAACTGAAACGTTGGATGAAACCGTCGCGCCGTTCTACCGGATTACTGCTAACCCCTGCCAAAGTCGAAGTGCATTATCAGCCACTTGGCGTGGTCGGCATTATCGTTCCTTGGAACTTTCCCATCACCCTGAGCCTTATTCCTCTGATGACTGCAATTGCGGCAGGAAACCGCGTGATGCTCAAAATGAGTGAATTCACGCCGCTGACCGCACAGGCAGTCAAAGCGCTTCTGGCCGAAGTGTTTGATGAAGACAAAGTCTGTGTCGTCAAAGGCGATGTCTCAGTCGCTGAAGCTTTTACCCGACTGCCGTTTGATCACCTGATGTTCACAGGCTCTACAGAAGTCGGCAAGAAAGTGATGAGAGCGGCTTCGGAAAACCTAACGCCCGTAACGCTGGAGCTTGGCGGCAAATCACCCGTGATTGTTGGGCCAGATATTGATCCGTTTCTCGCAGCCGAGCGTCTGCTGTTTGGTAAAAACCTCAATGCAGGGCAGATCTGCGTGGCACCGGATCACGTGTTTGTACCGCAAGATAATCTGGAAGAGTTTGTCGAAGCGCTAAGAGTGAAATGGAACGAAGCCTATCCAAAAGGCATTCAAAGTGATGATCGCACCGCTATCGTCACTAACCGCCAGTTCTCACGTCTAACAGATTTGATGGAAGATGCCGATGAGCGGGGCATTACCACTATCCCATTGGCCGACCCTGCTATGTTACCAGAATCACGTAAAATGGCGCTTCATCTGGTAATCAACCCGTCACAGGATAGCGCCATCATGCAGCAAGAGATATTCGGTCCACTACTGCCAATCATCACCTACAAGAATGTGCATGATGTGCTTAATACACTTCGCCATCAGCCTCGCCCATTAGCCCTGTACCTGATGACTTTCGATTCGGACTTCATCCAACACACCATCCGTTACACCCATTCAGGCTCCATCGCAGTGAATGACACCATCATGCAAGTTGCTGTGGATGACACCCCATTTGGTGGTGTTGGTGCATCTGGTATGGGGCATTATCATGGTATCGAAGGCTTCCGTACCTTCAGCCACGCAAAAACCGTATTCCAGCGTGGCAAACTTAATCCCGGCAAACTGCTGGCACCACCCTATGGTAAATGGTGGCAAAAGATAATGTTGAAGCTATTTTTGCGTTAGATAAACACAACGAAGGCGCCATTGGCGCCTTTAGTTATTTTACGCTGTGTCCGACAGCTTCGGTCCATATCTGGTACCATTGCTCCCTGCTGAGAGAGACCTTACTGGCCTCTACCAAAGGGCGAATATTATCTATTTTTCCAGAGCCGGTAATGATTCTTGGCTGGCTAGGTATCGACAATACCCAAGCATAGATAAGCTCAGCCAGCGAGGAGACACCAACGTCTTCCATCACCTCTGTCAGCCCTTCGGATAACCGCTTAGTGACCTCATTCTTTGGCTCAAATAATCTGCCTCCCCCTAAGCAAGACCAGATCATTGGGCGGATACGCTTTTGGGAGCATTGATCAAAAAGGCCGCTATCCAGCGCTTCTGTGTGAAAAGGAGAAAACTCAAACTGATTGGTGCATAACGTAACATCCAGTGCATCTTGCAATAGAGAGAACTGAGACACGCTAAAGTTGGACACACCGAATTGACGGACTTTCCCCTGCTGCTTGAGTGTATTGAATGCATGATTCACTTCCTCTACATCCATTAGGTAGTCTGGACGGTGCAAAAGCAAGGTGTCGACATAATCCGTTTTAAGCGCTTTCAACGAATGATCGACCGACGACAGAATAGTTTCTTTGGAAGAGTCGTAATGGCTGACGCTGCGGGCATCAAGAGCACCGTTGCCTAAACCTCGAATGCCGCACTTGGTAATGATGTTAACCCGGCTTCGTAATGACGGTGAGAGCGCTAACGCTTCACCAAAGCTTTCTTCACTGCGATAAACATAAGCATGATCAAAATCAGTCACACCAATATCAATGAGCTCGCAGATAAAACGGTTCAACGCTTGGTCGGAAAGCCCCCAAACACTCGTGCGCCAAAAGCCAGCAATTATCGATTTATCACCATTCTCTGCCCGCATCATTGTGATCCTTTTCGCCTTTAAAGTAGCGAGGATAAAGGCTTTCAGCAAAGGAAGAATAGTTACCCAATTGCAGGTGCGATACACCACCCAAATTTAACCAGCGCGTCTAAAATCGCCGGCTCCATGTCTTCATGGTTTGGCTCAGAGGTATAAAAAGCGCCGTCGGCGCCTTTTCATCAAACGTGCTGTCCAGCTACCCAGCCTGAGCTCCAGGCCCATTGGAAGTTGTATCCACCGAGCCAACCGGAAACGTCCATCACTTCACCAACAAAATACAGGCCAGGCACCTTCTTGGTTTCCATGGTTTTCGATGAAAGCTCGTCCGTATCCACGCCGCCCAGCGTCACTTCTGCTGTGCGGTAGCCTTCGGTACCATTTGGTGCGATGTGCCACTGATGCAGATAATCGCCAAGTGCAGTAATGTCTCTCGGATTTAGCTGTTTAAGTGGCTTATCATGAATGTCGCCACGCTCAATCATGGCTTCCACCAGACGCTTTGGCAGTAATCGCGCCAAGCTGTTTTTCAGACTCTGTGATGGATGCTTGTCGCGCATGGCTTTGATGGTTTCCACCACGTCTAAATCTGGCAGCAGGTTGACATTGACCTTCTCCCCCGGCGTCCAATAAGAACTGACCTGAAGGACCACAGGGCCAGACAAACCGCGGTGGGTAAACAGAAGGTTTTCTTTAAACAGCACGCCGCTTTCGGTGGTAATGGTCACCGGAATCGCGATACCGGACAAATCAGCAAACGCCGTTTTGTCTTTATCATGCAGGGTAAACGGCACCAGACCGGCAGTGGTCGGTATGCGTGCCAGCCCAAACTGCTCAGCAATTTGGTAGCCAAGTGGCGTTGCACCGAGCTTCGGCATGGAAAGACCACCGGTTGCCACCACTAGTGACTGACAGCTTACGGTATCCGTATCCAGCTTCAGGATGAAGCTGTCTTCGGTCTTTTCGATATAATGCACATCGCAGCGGTAACGATGTTCAACGGTCGGTAGGTCGCACTCTTTCAGCAGCATTTCAACGATGTCTTTGGCAGAGTCGATACAGAACAACTGGCCGTGCTCGCGCTCTTCCCACGCAATTCCGTATTCGTTAACCATGGAGAAAAAGTCCCACTGGCTGTATTGTGCCAGTGCAGATTTCGGAAAGTGCTTGTTGCGGCAGACGAAGTTAGCAGCTGAGACATCATAGTTGGTGAAGTTGCAACGGCCACCGCCGGAGATCAGGATTTTACGACCCGGTTTTTTGCCGTTATCGACCACCAGCACGTTGCGACCACGCTTACCTGCCTGCGCGGCACACATCAGGCCCGCTGCGCCTGCGCCAATGATCACTACATCATACTGCTTCATCTTTATTGCCCATTACACGAAATCGGGCGGCATTGTAGCCGCCCGAGCACCTTGGAGCCAGTCTAGTTTTTGTCCGGTGCTGGCGCCAATTCAGGATCAAGCGGGATCTGCGCTTCCATACCATCATCACGGTCAAACGCGATAGTACGGGTAGGGAAGGCAAAGTCAGCCCCATGTGCATGAACAATCTCGACAATTTTCAGCATTACGTCCTGTTTCACTTCGTGGTAGCGCGCCCAGTTGATGGTTTTGGTGAAGGTGTAGATGAAAAACTCCAGCGAAGAACCCGCAAAGGCATTGAAATTCACCATCAGTGTCGCGTTCTGTTCGATGTCCGGATGGGTCTCCAGCATCTTTTTCACATCAGCGACGATTGCCCCCATCTTGTCGGCATCTTTGTAACGGATGCCGATGGTTTCGTTGATGCGGCGGTTACGCATTCTTGATGGGTTTTGTACGACGATGCTACTGAACACCGAATTCGGCACGTATATAGGGCGGCTTTCAAAAGTACGGATCATGGTCATGCGCATGCCAATACGCTCAACCGTGCCTTCGATGTTTCTGTCCGGAGAGTTAATCCAGTCGCCGACATTAAAAGGACGGTCAAAGTAAATCATCAGGCCACCGAAGAAGTTTGACAGCAAATCTTTCGCTGCCAGACCAACAATCAGACCACCGACACCACCAAAGGTGAGAAGACCAGTCAGGCTGATGCCAAACTCCTGCAGCAGCGTCAGTACACCAATAAAGGCGAGCAACAGGCGCATTACATGGCCGATCGCGGATACTGTGGTCTGGTCGCGTTTATCCGACTGGGATAAATAGGCTTCAATGGCATTCACCAAACGCAGCATCACCCAGAGCATCAACACGATCACCAGCACCCGTCGAGATATGGTCAGCCAATCTGTACCGACATTGGTACTGGCATCCATCAAGCTGCCAACCGCAAAGGTTGTTGGCCATAACCAGATAAATACGCTCACTGGCGTACTAATGACCTTCAGGACAATTTCGTCCAACTGGGTGCGGGTTTTCTTTGAGACTTCCATCAGCTTGCTGAGCACCAGTCGCCAAACCAACCAGGCGATTGCTGCTGCGCCCAACATCAAGCCGATATGCTCCAGCCAGTTAAAATCCAATCCTTTGGCACTTTGCTGCCACCACGCAAGAAATCTGTCCAAACCCTGCTCCGACGTTTTTTGTATCTACTAAGTCAGAAGGTTAACAAAAAAAACGCCGACATCTGCCAACGTTTTATAAGAATTGAGTTTGTGATGGTTTTCGCGATTCAAAGTCCTGCAAATGCCACAAAAAAGAGGGACATAACCAGTGAGAGCACCAGCGCCGTAGAAAGAATGAATAGGTGACGGACTTTATTACATTTGGCAATAAACGCATCATCATGGTGATGCATGTATTCCTGACTGCGAATGTAGTGGTACAGGCGTTTTTGGCGGCTGATATCGCCTTGTGGCGAAAAGAAGTTATTTCCCCGCGCTACCTGTTGATACAACAACGGATTGGCGTCTCGCATCATCACCAGCAGCGTTCGCAGCGAGCTTAGATAGCGCAGGATGTTAACCAGTGTGACGAAAAAAATCGCAATAATTAAGGCGTCTCCGCTCATGGTTCATCTCCCAGTGTTTCTGATGGCTAGAACCCGTTTCGGGGTTATCCATCACAGAGGCAGTTTATTAAGCACCGCGTCTGTCGGTAAAACTCAATGAAGAACAGGGTCTTTCCGTCTTCCCCTAATACAATTTTCGTTTAATCACTCACTATGCATTGTTGATATTAATTTAATTGCACAATGACATCGCAAAACGTTAGATCAGACTAGAATTGTTTGATACGTATGCTTGACGCCAGATGGCTTAAAATCTCAGTAATGAGTTGTTGCCTGCGCATCATTCATCAAGGTTCATGGCTTACGCTTTGCTATCACGCGTCACCCTGACGCTTTTTTTTTCGGACCCGCGTTTACTTTAAGTATAGATTTGATGCCGAAAACGCCAACCCAAACTGCATATTCTTTGCGCTGGGGCAGCGCTCCCCAAACAGCGATTGTTTTCTTTTTTATCAGTCTGATAGCTATTCTGTCTTTTAGGCGAGTGTTTTTAGTCGTGGAAAAAACCGTATTGGTAGCAGCCTCTTAAAAAGCACATCGGCAGTGAGATCCAGGCAACAGTCTTCGCACAGAGACAGTGGTAGTTTTCATCTGTAATCATTGACTTAATGGGAGTCAGGCTATGGGCTATAAACACATTTTGGTGGCGGTGGATCTGTCCTCTGACAGTGAGGTGTTAGTGCAAAAAGGGGCGGCATTGGCAGCACCTTTGGGGGCAAAACTCTCACTCATTCATATTGATGTGAACTATGCGCAGCTCTATACCGGCCTTATTGATGTGAATCTGGTGGAGACCCGCAACCGTATTATCGATGAAGCACAATCTCAACTGAATGCGCTCGCGCGGTATGCAGAGTATCCTGTGGCGCATACGCTGGTTGCTAGTGGTGATCTTGCGGAAGAGATCACTGAATCCATCAGCCACTATGAAATTGATTTGGTGCTGTGTGGCCACCATCAGGATTTCTGGAGCACACTCATCTCATCAGCCAAACAGCTTATTAACAAAACACCGGTAGACATGTTGATGGTGCCGCTGCCAAGTTGATCACAGCGCTCATCCGTCCAGCTTAACATCGCTACACATTGCCGCCAAGTTCATTAGAATTGGCGGCAATTTTAATGATTTTAAGGAAAGGAAATGGGGTATCTATCGTTTGTCACCCTACTGTGGGCATTTTCATTCAGTTTGATTGGCGTGTATCTCGCCGGGCAGGTCGACGCCTGGTTCTCGGTTGTCACCCGTGTGGCTCTGGCTGCATTGGTTTTCCTACCGTTCCTCCGCCTGAAAGGCATACCTAAACCACTGATGTTAAAACTGATGGCTATCGGCGGCATTCAACTTGGCTTGATGTACTGCTTCTACTACCAATCTTTCCTCTTCCTTTCTGTACCTGAAGTCTTGCTGTTCACGGTTTTCACACCTGTTTATGTCACTCTCACCTACGATTTGCTGAATCGTCGTTTTTCGCCTTGGTATTTGATTACAGCGGCATTGGCGGTGTTAGGTGCGGTGGTGATCAAGTTTTCCTCGGTGAACCCGAACTTTATGCTGGGTTTCCTAATTGTTCAGGGTGCAAATCTCTGTTTTGCAATTGGTCAGGTCGGCTACAAGGTGGTAATGGAGCGTACCAAGATTGAGGTGCCTCAGCGTACTGTGTTTGGTCTTTTCTACCTTGGCGCCCTGTGTGTTGCCCTGCCCGCATTCCTGCTACTTGGCAGCACCGACAAACTGCCCACCACCAACCTGCAGTGGGGTATTCTGATTTACCTTGGCACTATCGCTTCCGGTTTAGGCTATTTCCTGTGGAACAAGGGGGCGACCATTGTGAATGCAGGCGCGCTGGCCGTGATGAACAATGTGTTGGTGCCGGCAGGTATCATTGTGAATGTGCTGATTTGGAACCGCGATGCTGACCTGATGACATTAGCGTTTGGCGGCGTGGTGATTCTGGCGTCACTTTGGCTCAATGAAACCTGGGTGAAAAAGAAAATCGAAGCGGCCGCCTAATTCTTCCAAGCCTATAAACAAAAAATACCGCCATCTGGCGGTGTTTTGCTATTTGGTTATCTTCTGTTTCAGCGCTTACAGGAAGGCGTAAGCATCCGCGAACAGGTGGTCTCGCTCTGCGCCACGTTCGTTACAGAACATCTCGCGGGCAGCGCCTGCCATTTCAAATCGGCCAGCAATGTAAACATCGTACGCAGACAGTGATACGAAATCTTCCATCACGGCTTCAAGCACGTTGCCCACTTTGCCATTCCAGGCTTCCGGCGCCTTTTCAACCACCGGGATGTAGTTCAGGAGGCCGTTCTTCAGTGCCAGTGCTTCCATTTCGTCATTGGCGTACAGCTGGCTCGCGTCGCGGCCACCCCAGTACAGGAAGATTGGCTGCGCAAAGTTCTGGCTCAGGCAATGGTCAACCATACTGCGTACGTAAGAAAAGCCCGTACCGCCCGCAATCAAGACCAACGGGCGCTGGCGTTCTTCTCGCAGCCAGGCATCACCGTGTGGCGCTTCAATCACAAAAGAGTTGTCGCCTTTTTCCAATGTCGCCTTAGCCGCTTTCACCACATCCATCGCGTAGGCATTTTCTTCTGCCGCACCGATGTGCAGTTCCAGTTCATGGCCGTTCTGGCGACATGGGCTGCTTGCAATCGAGAACGGACGCTTGTCTTTCTCGCCCATCACCGCCAACAGGTATTGACCTGCTTTGTAGCTCACTGGCTGTTCAGGCTTCAATAAAATTCGATAAGTGTTATTGGTCAGTGACGACACTGACGTAACTTCACATTTAATAGTCATCGCTTTCCTCAAAACTAACCACCAGATCACTGCATGGAATGGCCTGACAGGCAAAGATCCAGCCTTGTTGTTTTTCCTGTTCAGTCAGCATTGGTTCGAGATGATATCTCACCTCGCCTTCAACCAGCCGACACAGGCAGCTTGCACAAGCCCCAATCTGGCAACGGTTAGGAAAAGGTACCCCTGCGTCGAGCGCGCCTTGTAATAATGTCTGGTGTCCGGATACGGAAAATTGCGTTCCGGCAGGCATCAGGTGTACCGCATACATGTTCTAGAGACCCAGTTTATCCCACATTTCATCAACATTCGCGACAGTTAGCGGGTCTTTGCTGATTGGCGTTCCCCACTCACGAACCGATTCACCCGGCCATTTGTTGGTCGCATCTAATCCCATTTTAGACCCCGGACGCAGAGCCTGTGACTCATCATCCTGCGCGTTTGCGCGCAACAGGGTATCACGAGCCGGATCCATCCGGGTGGTTATTGCCCAAATTACATCGTTCCAGTCGCGGATGTTGACGTCTTCCTCATCAAACACCATCACAAACTTCACATCCGCCACTTCCCCAAGCGAATTCCAAATCGCTTCAATGATTCGTGGGCCATCACCAACCGCCTGTTTCTTGATGGTCGCCATCACCATGCCGTTTGCATGGGCTTCCGGCGGCAGGTAGACATCTGTCAGTGCACTGTGTGCTGCTTTAAGAGCCGCAACGCGGGATTCAATCTCTTCGCTGTCCGCAACACGTGCGTCGTCATTAGCATAACCTGAAAGCTCAGCTTCCCACTTCTTGGTGACATCCAGACCCATTTTCGAGCCCAAGCCAACAACAGGAGATGCGAAGTCCAAGGAATCAATCGGGGTATGCTCAATCATCAGGGTATCGCGCACCGGATCCATGCGGGTCGTCATCGCATGAGCCACACTGTTCCAGTCGCGCGCGTCCACGTCTTCATCACAAACAATCACATACTTGGTGTACATAAACTGACGAAGGAATGACCACACGCCCATCATCACGCGCTTGGCATGACCTGGATACTGCTTCTTCATGGTCACCACTGCAGCGCGGTAGGAGCAGCCTTCCGGTGGTAGATAGAAATCGACAATCTCCGGGAACTGCTTTTGCAAGATAGGCACAAACACTTCGTTGAGTGCCACACCCAAAACGGCAGGTTCATCTGGCGGACGCCCGGTGTATGTGCTGTGGTAAATCGGCTTCTGGCGCATGGTCACGTGAGTCACAGTAAACACGTGATGGCGTTCAACCTCGTTGTAGTAACCGGTATGGTCGCCGTAAGGGCCTTCATCCGCAAACTCATTCGGGTCGATGTAGCCTTCCATGACGATTTCCGCGCTCGCGGGTACATCCAAATCGTTACTCAGGCTTTTCACCACTTCGGTTTTACTGCCACGCAATAGGCCAGCAAACGCGTATTCAGACAGGGTATCCGGCACCGGGGTCACCGCGCCGAGAATGGTCGCTGGGTCCGTACCGTAAGCGACTGAAATCGGAAATGGCTTATCTGGATGGGTTTCCATCCACTCACGCAGGTCAAGCGCCCCACCACGGTGTGCGAGCCAACGCATAATGACTTTGTTCTTACCGATTTTCTGTTGGCGGTAAATTCCAAGATTCTGACGCTTTTTGTTGGGACCGCGTGTGATGGTTAACCCCCAGGTCAGCAATGGTGCGACATCGCCCGGCCAGCAGCTCATCACTGGCACCTTATCGAGGTCGACCTCATCGCCCTGCCACACCACTTCCTGACACGGTGCTTTGCGAAGACGTTTCGCAGGCATGTTCAGCACCTGACGAAATACAGGCAGCTTTTCAATCGCGTCTTTGAAGCCCTTTGGCGGCTCGGGTTCTTTCAAGTAGGCCAGCAATTTGCCGACTTCACGAAGCTCTCTGACCTCACTGCGTCCCATACCCATCGCCACGCGCTTCGGCGTGCCGAACAAGTTGGCCAGTACGGGCATGTCATATCCGATGGGGTTTTCAAACAAGAGCGCAGGGCCACCATCGCGCAAAACGCGGTCAGCAATCTCTGTCATCTCCTGATCCGGACTGACAGGGTGAGAGATACGTTTAAGCTCGCCCACTGATTCTAGATGGTCGATAAAAACGCGTAAGTCAGTATATTTCATAACCTTCCCGGCTGAGGTGTATTGGTTCGATTATAACGAGCCGATGAAACCTGAACAGGCGGATATGTAAGAATCCTTAAGGTAATTAGCCTTCTACCTGTTCGAGTCCATTGCGGATATTTCTGCGGATCACTCCCGAAGACTGAGCTTCCAACTCACGCAGCCACTCTTTGTGACCTTTCTGCGCAATGATTGCTGCAATATCTTTTCCACGCTGGCGATCAGCAATCTGTTTTTGCAGGAAGTCTTTGACGTTTTGAGGCAAAGGATTCAATCCGGCCAACTGACGTATGGCAGTTTCCGCCAGTACGGGATTAGCAGTGGCGGCGATCATCAGTTGGATATGTTTAGCAGTGATAGGGGGTATTTCCAGCTTCTGTAGCGCCGCTAAGCTATAGCTATCAGTACGGCGTAGCCAGAGTAGATCGTACAGTTTGACATCATCCGTATTCTCAGCGAGCGCTGCCAAAAGCCCGTTATCAGGGCTCCATACCATGTTTTTATCATCAAGATACAAAGCCACCAGCTTATCTAGCATGGTTTTGTTTAGCGTTGGCACAAGGGTCACTATCGCTTCACGGCGCAGTGCATAATCGTTGGAAGAGAAAGAGAGCCACTTGGAAAGGTTCAACTGATTGTAGTTCAGCAGGCGTATCGCTTCATCCTGCATCAGCTTGATTTGCCAGCGGTTGAGCACCCACTTGGCTTCACCAGCGTAGTTGAACGCTGGCATGGTGACCCAAAAGCCATCACCTTGACTTTTTACTAGGTATTTAGGTTGCTGCCTGCTGATGGTCACTAGGAACTTTTCACGCTCTGGCGTCATGGTTGAAAAATCGAGCGCCCTGCGAGCCAGAACGGTCAAGGCTTCTTCTTTTTGCAGTTCAGGCAGGGAGTCCAGGTACGTTTTAAGCGCATCGATATCGTTTTCATCGAACAATTTCGTGGCACGCAGGATTTTGGAGACGGAGGCAGGATCGGCCATGTGTGCTGCCACGTCGTTGGGAGAAAGCGTCACAGCACTTGACACCCCAAGCAACAGGGTTGGCAACATAACAGCGAATAAAATCAGTACTCGTTTCATCCCGGAAATCCTGCGTCAGCTGATCCATTTTCGCTGACTGGTTGGCGATTTTGCCTCAATTCTGATGATCTGTTTCAGTTTTAGCAACCAATAAGATTATAAATAGAGCAAAGAGTCTTCGTGAGCAGAATAAAAAAGCACCGCATTAGCGGTGCTTTTTTGGAAAGCCTGGCGCGTCTTATGATTTTTGACGACGCATCGCTTCAAAGAACTCGTCGTTGGTTTTGGTCATCGCCAACTTATCGATCAGGAACTCCATGCCTTCGATTTCGCCCATTGGGTGAACAATCTTACGCAGGATCCACATCTTCTGAAGCTCGTCAGGCTTGGTCAGCAACTCTTCACGACGGGTACCTGAACGAGTGAAGTCAATCGCTGGGAAGACACGCTTTTCAGCAATCTTACGGGACAGGTGCAATTCCATGTTACCTGTACCTTTAAATTCTTCGTAGATAACTTCATCCATCTTCGAACCAGTATCAACCAGTGCGGTGGCAATGATAGTTAGGCTGCCGCCCTCTTCTACATTACGTGCCGCACCGAAGAAGCGCTTCGGACGGTGCAATGCGTTGGCATCCACACCACCGGTCAGTACTTTGCCTGAGCTTGGTACTACGGTGTTGTATGCACGCGCCAGACGAGTGATGGAGTCGAGCAGGATAACCACGTCTTTCTTGTGTTCAACCAGACGCTTCGCCTTCTCGATCACCATTTCAGCAACCTGAACGTGACGGCTTGCTGGCTCGTCGAAGGTTGAGGCAACCACTTCACCTTTAACCAAACGCTGCATCTCGGTCACTTCTTCCGGACGTTCATCGATCAGAAGTACCATCAGCTCACATTCTGGGTGATTGTAAGCAATACTCTGCGCAATGTTTTGCAGCAGCATGGTTTTACCCGCTTTTGGCGGCGCCACAATCAGACCACGCTGACCTTTACCGATTGGCGATGCCAAATCCAGCACACGCGCTGTAATGTCTTCGGTAGAACCGTTACCACGCTCCATCACCATACGCTCGTTGGCATGCAGTGGAGTCAGGTTTTCAAACAGGATCTTGTTACGGGCATTGTCGGGCTTGTCGTGGTTAACTTCGTTCACTTTCAACAGGGCGAAGTAACGCTCACCGTCTTTCGGTGGGCGGATTTTGCCTGAAATGGTGTCACCGGTACGCAGATTGAAACGGCGAATCTGGCTTGGAGACACATAAATGTCATCCGGACCAGCCAGATAAGAACTGTCTGCACTGCGCAGGAAGCCGAAACCGTCCTGAAGAATTTCCAGCACACCGTTACCAAAAATATCTTCGCCGCTTTTCGCGTGCTGCTTAAGGATGGCAAAGATGATGTCTTGTTTACGGAGGCGGGCGAGGTTCTCAAGGCCCATGCTTTCGCCTAAGGCTACAAGCTCGGAAACGGCCTGATTCTTCAGTTCGGTAAGATTCATAGTGGTAGGTGTCTTGTCAGTCAAATTTGAAGTCTGAGTTAGTTAGGGTTTAGCGATCAAGGGTGTGATCGAGGAATGAACAGAAATGTACGATTTACGTGCAATAAGTTAGCACCAGATTGGAAAGCTGTCTAGGTGACGGAAAGAATTAAGCCGTGTCCGGGGATGGTCACGGCTTCTGTGTCACATTACAGGTTTGCGTCCAAGAACTCTTTCAGCTGAGTTTTAGACAGAGCGCCAACCTTGGTTGCTGCTACGCCACCGTCTTTGAACAGCAGCAAAGTAGGAATACCACGGATACCGAACTTAGGTGGTGTACCTGCGTTCTGGTCGATATTCAGTTTACCAATAGTGACCTTCCCTTCGTATTCGTCAGCGATCTCGTCAAGAATCGGGGCGATCATCTTACAAGGACCACACCACTCTGCCCAGAAATCAACCAGTACAGGGCCTGCAGCATTGATAACATCTGCGTCGAAGCTGTCGTCGGTCAGCTGCAAAATCTTGTCGCTCATCTTTCACTCCAATGATTATTTTTTGTCACTGGTGATATACCAACCAGTAAATCATCGCACTATTTGAATGTATTCACTATCGTATTGCAAGCCTAAGCTGATATTCTATGCGGATGAAAATGACGCATCTCACAGAGCAGAAATTTGCCGACTTCGGTCTTCACGCCGATGTTATCAAGGGTTTGGAAGAAAAAGGGTTTCATAATTGCACCCCTATCCAGGCTCTGGCATTGCCGGTCCTGCTCACCGGCCAAGACATTGCAGGACAGGCCCAGACGGGCACAGGTAAGACGATGGCATTCCTGACTGCGACTTTCCACCATTTGCTGACAACGGAGGCACCTGCCGACCGCAAGAAAAACTGTCCGCGCGCTATCATCATGGCACCAACGCGCGAACTTGCGATCCAGATCTATAACGATGCTGCTCCGCTGCTGGCTTCAACCTCTCTGACTGCGGGTCTTGCCTACGGTGGCGAAGCGTATGAGAAGCAAAAAGAAGTGCTTGAAGAAGGTGTCGATATCTTAATCGGCACCTGTGGCCGTATTATCGACTTCTACAAACAGCGCGTGATTGACCTGCGTGGTATTCAAGCCGTCGTGCTTGATGAAGCCGACCGTATGTTCGATCTGGGCTTTATCAAAGACATCCGCTTCCTGTTCCGCCGTATGCCGGCACCGGCAGACCGTCTGAACATGCTGTTCTCAGCGACCCTTTCCTACCGCGTGCAGGAACTAGCGTTTGAGCACATGACCAACCCTGAGCACGTGGTCGTTGAACCTGAGCAAAAGACTGGTCACCGTATTAAGGAAGAACTGTTCTACCCGTCGAACACCGACAAGATGCGCCTGCTGCAAACCTTGATTGAGGAAGAGTGGCCAGAACGTGCAATCGTGTTTGCAAACACTAAGCATCGCTGTGAAGACATCTGGGGTCATCTGGCAGCCGACGACCTGCGTGCAGGCCTGCTGACTGGCGATGTTCCTCAGAAGAAACGCGTTAAGATTCTGGAAGAGTTCACAAAAGGCAATGTAGACATTCTGGTTGCAACCGATGTTGCTGCCCGTGGTCTGCACATTCCTCAGGTAACCCACGTATTCAACTACGACCTACCAGATGACTGTGAAGATTACGTTCACCGTATCGGCCGTACCGGTCGTGCTGGTGCAAGTGGTGCGTCTATCAGCTTCGCGTGTGAAGAATATGCCGTGAACCTGCCAGCGATCGAAGAATACATCGACCATGCCATTCCGGTATCTGAATATAACGAAGATGCCCTGTTAACTGATCTGCCTGCACCTATCAAGGTACATCGCCCACGCCAGGTAAACAGCCGCCGTAACACCTCCGGCAAATCTGGCTCGCAATCACGTGGCCGCGGCCGTCGTCGCCCGTCGACCAACAAAGCGTAAATTTATCAGGGGTAACCACAGAGCATGGAAAACGCGCGTTCGCCCCTGTACGCTGCCATTGACCTCGGTTCAAACAGCTTCCACATGCTGGTTGTTCGTGAAGTTCAGGGCAGCGTGCAAACGTTGGCAAAAATCAAACGTAAAGTACGCCTGGCCTCCGGCCTCGACAGCAATTTGAATCTCAGTGACGAAGCCATGCAGCGCGGCTGGGACTGCCTTTCATTGTTCGCTGAGCGCCTTCAGGATATTCCTTCAGACAATATCCGCATCGTCGCTACCGCCGCCCTCCGCAGCGCCAAAAACGCCGATGTGTTTATCAAGCATGCCAACCAAATTCTTGGCCACTCCATCAGTGTGATCACCGGTGAAGAAGAAGCCTGCACCATCTATCAGGGCGTGGCACACACCTCAGGCGGTAAAGGCAAACGTCTGGTGGTAGATATCGGTGGCGCCAGTACCGAAGTGATTATCGGTGAAGGCTTTGATGCTGCGGCGTTGACCAGCCTGGATATGGGCTGCGTAACATGGCTGGAGAAGCACTTCAAAGATCGCTCACTCACCGAAAAGAGTTTCAATCTCGCGATTGAAGACGCGAAAGCCGTGCTCTCCTCTATCGTCAAACGCTATCGCGAACTCGGTTGGGATGTCTGTGTAGGTGCCAGCGGCACAGTACAGGCCTTGCAGGAGATCATGGTTGCGCAAGGTATGGATGAAACCATCACCTTGGCGAAGCTCCACCGCCTTCGCAAGCAGGCGATCGGCTTTGGGCAAGTAGAAGAGCTCGATATCGACGGCCTGACGTTAGAACGTGCTTTAGTGTTCCCAAGCGGCCTCTCTATCCTGATTGCGATATTTGAGGATTTAGATATCGAGTCAATGACGCTGGCTGGTGGCGCGCTGCGGGAAGGCTTGGTGTATGGCATGATGGATACAATGTCCGAGCAGGACATCCGAAAGCGTACCATTCAGAGCATACAGTCTCGCTACCAGTTGGACGATACCCACGCAGACAACGTCGCGAAAACAGCCCAAAGCCTGCTGCAACAATGCGGTGAAGGCTGGATTGCAGAACCTGTCGCCCCCCTGATGCTTGATGCTGCTGCGAAGCTACATGAAATCGGTATGAGCATAGGCTTTAAAAAGGACGGTGAGCATGCCGCTTACCTGCTCGATAGCCTCGACCTGCCCGGCTTTACCCGCGCGCAGAAAAAACTGCTGGCAGAAGTGCTGCGGCACTATCGCGAGCAACTGGTTCCAGTGGCACCGCAAAGTGCGATTTCCCCCAACAGCGCCAACCGCCTGCTGCGTTTATTGCGCCTGTCCGTGATCCTCTGCCATCGTCGTGACAGCAAAGCGATCCCTGCTTTCACGCTAAAAACCGACGGCGATACGCTTGAGCTGACGCTGCCTGATAACTGGCTGAACACAAATGTGCTGATGGCGACTGAGTTGACGCTTGAAGCAGAGCGCCAGAGCGATAATCACTGGCCACTGACTATCGCGTAAGTAAGCTGAAGGCACAAAAAAGCACGGTCGAAACCGTGCTTTTTCTTTTTGGGTGTAGTGTTAGCGAGTTAAACGCCAATCCCGCTGTGGCGAAGCAGTGCATCCGGTGATGGCTCGCGGCCACGGAAGCGTTTGAACAGCTCCATTGGCTCTTCGCTGCCGCCTCGCTCAAGGATGTTCTCGAGGAATGACTGACCGGTTTGTGTGTTGAAGATACCGTCTTCCTCAAAGCGGCTGAACGCGTCTGAAGACAGTACTTCCGCCCACAGGTAGCTGTAGTAACCCGCACTGTAACCACCCGCAAAGATGTGGCTGAACGAGTGTGGGAATCGGTTCCAATCCGGAGAAGGCACAACTGCTACCTGACTCTTCACTTCTGCCAGCGTTTCCAGCACTTTCGCGCCTTCTTCTGCATCAAAGCGGGTAAACAGGGTGAAGTCGAACAGACCAAACTCTAATTGGCGTAACATACCCATGGCAGAGTTGTAGTTCTTCGCCGCCAGCATCTTATCCAGCATCTCTTTAGGCAACGGCTCACCAGTTTCATAGTGGCCGGAGATAAACGCCAACGCATCTTCTTCCCAGCACCAGTTTTCGAGGAACTGGCTTGGAAGCTCAACCGCATCCCAAGGCACACCGTTGATGCCAGATACCGACGACACATCAACCTTAGTCAGCATGTGATGAATGCCATGACCGAATTCATGGAACAAAGTCACCACTTCATCATGGGTAAACAGCGCTGGTTTATCACCGACTGGCTTGTTGAAGTTACAGGTTAGATAAGCCACTGGGCTTTGAAGCTCACCGGATTCGGTCACACGACGCACGCGGCATTCGTCCATCCATGCGCCGCCACGCTTATGCTCGCGGGCATAAAGGTCGAGGTAGAAGCTGCCCCGCAGCTCGCCTTTCGCATCGAAGATATCGTAGAAAGAGACAGACTCATGCCAAACATCCACATCGTCACGACGTTTAACATCCATCCCAAACACTCGCTTTAGCACTTCAAACAAACCTGCAACCACTTTGTCTTCAGGGAAGTACGGACGCAGCTCTTCATCAGAAATGCTGTATTGATGTTGCTTGAGTTTCTCAGCGTAGTAACCCACATCCCATGGCTCAAGCGTTTCAACGCCAAAGTTGTCTTTCGCGAATTGCTTGAGGGTATCGAATTCCTTCAAACCCTGTGGACGTGCTTTTTCCACCAGCTCATTCAGGAAGGTCAATACCTGATCGGTAGAGGCCGCCATTTTGGTTGCCAGCGAGAGTTCACTGTAAGTGGCAAAGCCCAGCAGACGGGAAATCTCACTTTTCAGCAATAGGGTTTCGTTGATGAGGTCGGTATTGTCCCACTTGCCAGCATTTGGACCTCGATCGGACGCTCGGGTGGTGTAAGCCTCGTACATTTCTGCGCGAAGCTCGCGGTTATCGCAGTACGTCATGACTGGCAGGTAAGACGGAATATCCAGCGTCAGCACATAACCTTCCAGCTCTTTGCTTTCAGCCATGGCCTGTGCAGCTGCCAGTGCAGACTCCGGCATCCCCGCAAGTTCACTGACATCTGTGATGTGCTTGGACCAGCCCATGGTGGCATCAAGCACATTGTTCGAGAAGGTCGAAGAAAGCTCAGACAGTCGCTTGCTGATCTCGCCAAAGCGGTGTTGTTCTTTTGGGGACAGCGCAATACCAGAAAGCTCGAAATCGCGCAGCGAGTCAGTAATGGTTTTTTGCTGTGCTGGCGTCAGTGACTGAAAATCATCATGCGCCTTGATAGCCTTGTACGCATCATAAAGTGGCTTGTGCTGACCGACCCAGGTCGAGTAGTCAGACAACAGTGGCAAACACGCTTCATAGGCTTCACGCAGCGCCTGGCTATTCACCACGGCATTCATATGGCCTATTGGTGACCAAATGCGACTTAGCCTGTCATCGCTCTCTGCCAGTGGGTCGCAAATAGTGTTCCAACTTGGATCCGTGTTGTTTTCCAGTACCGCTTCAATCGCAGCGCGGCAATCAGCAATCGCCTGCTCGACGGCAGGTTGCACGTGCTCCGGTTTGATTTCAGAAAAGGGAGGCAAATCAGTAAACGTTAGCAGCGGGTTGGACATTGTCAGTTCCTTTAATTTCTCAGACTCTGTATTTATGGCGTCAATCAGACGCGTTTTCAATGCTGAGGCTGCATCACACCTCCCAATAGGAGATAATGGTCTTCTATTTCTCATATTCACCGGATATAAACATGCTCAGTTACCGCCACAGCTTCCACGCTGGCAACCATGCGGATGTGCTCAAACACATAGTTCAAAGTCTTATCATTGAATCGCTTAAGCAAAAAGACAAAGCTTTCGTCTACCACGACACCCACAGTGGTACGGGTCGCTATGATTTATCTGACGAGCGCGCTGAGAAAACCGGTGAATACAAAGAAGGTATTGGACTGATTTGGGAAAGCGATGATGCACCTGAAGCAATCAAGCCTTACCTCGATACCATCCGCGCGCTGAATCAGGGTAACAAGTTGCGTTACTACCCAGGCTCACCGAGAGTCGGCCGAAGCCTCCTGCGTGAGCAAGACCGTGCTATTTTTACTGAACTTCATCCAAGTGATTTCCCTCTTCTGCTTCAGGAGTTCCGTGGTGATCGTCAGGTAAAAATGTACAAGGAAGACGGTTATGCGCGGTTAAAAGCCAGTCTGCCGCCAAAAGAGCGTCGTGGTGTGGTTCTGATTGACCCACCTTACGAGTTGAAGCACGAGTATCAAGACGTGGTGGAAGCGATTGATGAGAGCACGAGACGCTGGGCAACTGGCACCTATGCGATTTGGTATCCGGTGGTTTACCGCAAAAATATCGATCTCATTACTAAAGGTCTGGAAAAGCTCGGCATCCGAAAAATCCTGCAAATCGAACTGGGTGTAGCGGAAGACAGTGAAGAGCGCGGCATGACAGCGTCCGGCATGATTGTGATTAATCCGCCATGGACGCTGGAAGCACAGATGAAAGAAATTCTACCTTGGCTGCAAAGTAAAATTGCACCCGAGACAGGCCACCAATTTGTACAATGGGTAGTGTCTGAATAACATACGGATCTTGAAAGGTCTGATATTATCAGGGGATGCTAATACTTCCCCGCTCAACGGGATTTAAGAATAACCAAACGGAGAAACTCATGGCCAAGCATTTTGATTATATTTGTATCGGCGGCGGCAGTGGCGGTATCGCATCTGCAAACCGTGCGGCAATGTACGGTGCAAAAGTTGCGGTGATAGAAGCACGCCATCTTGGCGGCACTTGCGTAAACGTCGGCTGCGTTCCTAAAAAAGTGATGTGGCATGGTGCACAAGTCGCCGAAGCGATAAAAATGTATGGTCCCGATTACGGCTTTGATACAACGCTAAATCAATTTAACTGGGGCAAACTGGTTGAAAACCGTGAAGCCTACATTGGCCGCATCCACACCTCTTATGAAAACGTGTTGGGCAAGAACAAAATCGAAGTGATTGAAGGCTTCGGTAAGTTTGTTGACGCAAAGACCGTAGAAGTGAATGGTGAGCATTACACCGCAGACAATATCCTGATTGCTGTTGGCGGCTCACCAACCATCCCAAATATTCCAGGCGCAGAGTACGGCATCGATTCAAATGGCTTCTTTGATTTGAGCGAGCAGCCAAAGCGCGTTGCGGTTGTTGGTGCAGGTTACATCGCAGTCGAAATCGCCGGTGTATTAAATGCAATGGGCACTGATACTCATCTATTTGTGCGTAAAGAATCGCCGCTGCGCAGCTTCGACCCAATGATCATCGATACCATCGTTGAAGTAATGGAACAAGAAGGCCCAGCGCTTCACACCAACTCCATTCCAAAGGAAGTGGTCAAAGAGTCTGATGGCTCACTGACCCTGCATTTTGAAAGTGGCGAAACACACAACACTGATTTACTGATCTGGGCAATCGGCCGTCATCCAGTCACCGAGAAAATAAATCTGGCGGCAGCAGGTGTTGAAACCAATGACGGCGGTTACATCAAGGTGGATGAGTACCAGAATACCAGCGTACCAGGCATCTATTGTGTGGGCGATATTATGGAAGGCGGTGTCGAGCTCACGCCAGTCGCGGTTAAAGCCGGTCGCCAACTGTCAGAGCGCCTATTCAATGGTAAAGCCGATGCCAAAATGGATTATAACCTGATCCCAACCGTGGTCTTCAGTCACCCACCAATCGGTACTATCGGCCTCACTGAAGGCGAAGCTATAGCGCAGTATGGCGAAGAAAGTGTGAAGGTTTATAGCTCGAGCTTCACTGCGATGTATACCGCTGTGACTCAGCATCGCCAACCATCAAGAATGAAGTTGGTGTGCGCAGGTGAAAAAGAGACCGTCGTTGGATTGCATGCTATCGGTTTTGCCGTGGACGAAATGATCCAAGGCTTTGGCGTTGCGATGAAGATGGGCGCCACCAAAGCAGATTTCGACAGTGTTGTGGCGATCCACCCAACGGGTTCCGAGGAATTTGTTACTATGCGTTGATCGCAAACGCCTCAAAAGAGCCTCGCTGTTGCGGGGCTTTTTTTGTTACTCACACAACACATTCAGCGTCAGCGTATCTGATATCGCTAAGAACGACATATCCAGCTTGATATCGTAAACATGTCCATTGCCGAGCCAATAGGGATAGATATCTGGTAGTGCATCTGCGCCCTGTTGCTTTAATAATGCTTTTCTGATGCTTCGTGCCGTGACTAACGTCCGGCCTGCCTGACGACACGCATTATTGGCATCCTGATAGGTGGCACGCCACCAGTCTTGGCGATTAACGGTATAACGGGCATCCATTCCCTGTGGCTTTGGTGTCCATAGGCCTAACACTTGCTCATGTTGCCTTACAACACTGTTTTTTGAGGCTCGCGAGGAATGGTTTGATGGCTGTTTTTGCTTACTGGCTTTAAGCCCCACTTGACGGATAAATGCGTCGGCCGTTTCCGAATGAGTCCGAAGTTTATCTCTTGCATTAATCGCTTCACCAAACGACGCGAACGGGCCTGCTAAACAACGGTATTGGTCGCCTTCTTTACGATACAGTGCTCCATTGGCCACCTCTCCCTTTTCGGGCAGTTCAGCATAAATGCCGCACTGCACCCATAATGCACCTTTCTTGCTGGGTTTTCGACCCCATAGTCCGTCACCGATAGGGCAGCTTTCATCAACGATTTTGTAGCCTTCAGGCGATGTTGAGCCCAGGCAAAGCCCATTAATATTAGAAAGGGCAAACGCAGATGAACTGGGAAGAAGAATACTCAAAAGAAAGATATTCAGAATGGAGAACCTGCGGGAACGCATGAATGATAGCCTTTTACTGCCGTATAACGAAAACGTGTGCTTTCATGCCCATGTTACGAGGCGAACGCTTCGAGAAGGGATTTAGCGTCTGTTTCTACAGCAGGATTCACAACTCTGGGAGATTGGCGCTATTTCATGGAGTTAAGGTTCGCACAACACCAACAAAGCAGACTCAATGGTAAGGGGCATGGAGATACCCATAACCACGTCAAACGCACGCATCTCAGACACCCAATAAGGCAAGCGACTCGGGTAGGTGTTTTTCCAGTCGGACGTTGATGACAGAGCTTTCAGCTTAGCCTCTGACACCAACTGCATTCCATCTTGGTGACACACCTGATTCGCTTCTTTGAGCGTGGCGCGCCACCAAGTGTTTTGTTTGTCACTGTAGCGTGGTTCACCGATTTCCGGCATCGGGCTTTTCAGTTCACCAACATCGATGTAGCGTCGCAACTTTTGGGTGGGTTTTGCGATTTTCTGAGCAGCCGTTTTCTTCTTATGCTTATCAACTTGACTAACCTTGGCTACTTGTTCAGGAAGGGATACGTCACGAATAAACGCAGAAGCAAATACTTTCCGCTGCGTCATAACATCCTTGACGATTTCAGCTTCAGGGTAGCGCTCAAAGGGACCAACTAGACAGCGGTATTTATCATCTTCCTGTCGGAATACCAGTTTGTCCTGCATAAGCACGGCTTCGATTTCTTTTGCAAACCAAGGTTTAGGTAATTGGCTGACCACCCCGCATTGCACCCAAAACCTACCTTCGTTCTTGAGCGGTCGTTTTGACCAGAGCCCTGCACCAACCTGACAGCTTTGCTCTACGACTTGCCACCCCTGCCTTTCAACAGACGAGCATGCATCAGCGGCCTTAGCCTTTGCTGAAGACAAGGAAAGAACACCAAGCAATGAGATAGCTAAAATGCTGAAAAACCTTAAAAGCATTGCACCACATCCCGTCAGGAGTTTATGTAGTTCAGATAGTTAGCCTAGCGTGAAACGAGCGAAATAACGAATAAATTACAGAAAAGGCAGCGTGATGCTGCCTTTTCTCATTCCGTTAACCTTTGTAGATTTTCGGGTTGAAGACATCGCGCAACCAGTCACCTAGAAGGTTGATGACCAGCACTAACGCAACCAGCACAATACCTGGAAAGGCGGTGATCCACCAAGCACCCGAGAAGATGTAGGTGAAGCCGATACTGATCAGCGACCCCAGCGATGGTCTATCTACAGGCATCCCCAATCCAAGGAAGGAGAGCGCCGCTTCCGACATAATGGCATTAGCCACCTGTACCGTACAAATCACCAAAATTGGCGACAAGCAATTAGGTAGAATATGCCTGAACATGATGCGTGGCGCTTTAAAGCCCATGACTTGCGCCGCCTCAACATACTCTTTTTTCTTCTCAGCAAGCACTGATGCTCGAATGGTCCTGGCATATTGTGGCCACTCGGCGATACCAATAATGACTACCAGCATCAAAATGGCGTACTCACTGTAGAAATCGTTGCCAAAACTGGCTTTGAAAATCGCCGATACAATGATTGCCACCATCATGGTAGAGAAAGAAAGTTGCACATCAGCAATACGCATTAGGAAGCTATCGATACGGCCACCGAAGTAACCGGCACTCAAGCCAATCACAATGCCTAACAGCAACTGCAACGCAACTGCACCAAGGCCAATCATCAGAGAAATACGCAGGCCATAGAGAATGGTTGAGAGGATATCTCGTCCCTGGTTGTCCGTACCCAGCAAAAAGCGCTCATCTCCCAACTCCAGCCAATTAGGTGGAAGTTCAGAGTCCATAATATCGATGGATGCCAAGTCATAAGGATCGCTTGGCGCAATCAATGGCGCAAAAACTGCGGCCAGTACAAACGATAAAAATACGGCGAAGCTGAACATCGCCACTTTGTCGCGTTTGAAGAAGTAGAAAAAGTCTGATTCTAAAAATTGCTGCCAGCGCGAAGGCACCTTGGTATTCACATTGGTCATAATTATGCCCCCTTGCCTGTCAGGTTAACCGTTGGGTTAATCAGGCCGTACAACAAGTCCACTAGCGTATTAGTGACTACAAACAGCAAACCGACAAAAATGACATACGCGGTGATGAGCGGCGTGTCGACACGGTTAATGGCTTCGAGGAACAGAAAACCGGTACCTGGCCACTGGAATACTTTTTCCGTCAAAATGGTGTAGGCCACCATCGTACCTATTTGTACACCACCCACCGTCACGACCGGCAACATGGTATTTTTCAGAGCATGTTTGTACTGCACGGTTCTTTCCGGCAAGCCTTTAGCGCGGGCAAACTTCACGTATTCGGTGCTCAAAGCTTCAAGCATTTCAGAACGCACCAAGCGGATAAACAGCGGCAACATAATGGAAGACAGCGCGATACTTGGAAGAATAAGGTGTGAAAGCCCATCTAATGACAGGAAGCCTGTCTCCCACCCCAACACATTGACCGTATCACCGCGTCCAAACGAGGGCAGCCAGCCAAGCTCGATGGAGAAGACATACATCAGCATGATGGCAGTTAGAAACACAGGTATCGAGATACCGATGCTGCTTCCCGCCATGATGATTTTGGTAAAGACGCTGTTTGGGTGAATCGCGGAGTAAACACCCAACGGGATAGAGAAAACGACAATAATAATGGTGGCTCCGATCACCAGCTCTAAGGTGGCAACGAGTTTGTCGAGAATGACGTCAACCGCAGGTCGTTTAAAGAAATATGAGGTACCCAAATCACCTTGCAGCGCATTGCCGACAAAACGTGAGTACTTTTCGATGAAAGGGTCGTTCAATCCAAGCTCATCGCGTAGGGCTTGTCTTTCTGACTCTGATACAGACTGACCCACCATTTCACGCAACGGATCGCCAAGGTTATCCTGGATGGCAAATGCCACCAGACTGATCACAAACATCACTATCACCGCCTGAAACAGGCGCTTGACGAGAAAGGTAAACATTCCTAGCCCCTTCACTTTCCTTGAAGATTTTTGCTTTAAAATCTTTCAGTAGGGCTTTCCTTTCCTACTGAAAGAAACGGCCTGATCCATCCCATAGGTGGTCATAAAGGCCGTTTCCATTTTACGTTTTTTTATCCGCCGGATATGAGGAATACCCGGCGGAAAAGCGGTCGACGGTTTTACTTAACGACCAGATCACCGAAGTAAGGGAAGTTCATCCCGTTGATGATTGGACCAATTTCTACGTTTTCTTTCGCTGCCCAAGAAGGATCTTGCCAGTGCAGAGGAACGAACGCCGCATCGTTGTAGAGGATTTCCTCTACTTTCTTCAGCATCGCGTTACGCTTGGTCAGGTCAGTTTCTTTGTTCGCTTCATTAACCAGTTTGTCTACTTCAGCGTTGCTGTAGTGACCACAGTTGTACTGACCTTTACCAGTGTCAGCATTGCGGGTCATCGCCAGGAACTCGGTGAAGTTTGCGGAATCTTCCGTATCCGGGTGCCAGCCGATCATCATCATATCAGCTGCACACTTGTCGAACTCAGGCCAGTATTGCGCTTTTGGCATGGTTTTCAGGTCAACATCGATGCCGATTTTTGACAACATCGCCGCCGTAGCTTGTGCAATCTTGTCATCATTCACATAGCGGTTGTTTGGCGCCATCATGGTCAGTTTGAACCCATCACCATAGCCCGCTTCTTCCATCAACTGTTTCGCTTTTTTCAGATCGTAACGAGGTTTCAGATTCTCGTTGTAACCGGCATAGCCTGGAGGGCTCTGCTGAGCAGAAGCTGTCGCCGCGCCTTTCATGACTTTCTTCGCGATACCTTCGTTGTTTACCGCATAAACGATAGCCTGACGCACGCGTGCATCTTTCAGCGCTGGGTTGCTATTTTGGTTCATTTGGAAGGTGATGATGCGGGTACCTGGCATGGTGTAGAGATCCACACCTTTTGCGTTCTCGATGCGCTTGTAATCGTTCGGTGAAACCGGAGCAATCATATCAACATCGCCAGACAACATTGCAGCTACGCGGGTCGCATCTTCTTTGATTGGCACCAAAGTCAGGTTTTCAACGTTACCGCCAGAATCTTTGTCCCAGTAATCTGCAAAGCGTTCGAACTCAACTTTTACGCCCTGCTCGCGGGATTTAACAATAAAAGGACCTGTGCCAGAAAGATTGGTCGACGCGAAAGAGTTACCGTGCTTCACCACTTCCGCTTTGTCTTTACCATCAGCAGTGGTGCCCGTGTAGAACTTACTGTCCATCGGGAAAATGTAGGTCGCCACGTTTTCGATCAGCGGGTATGTACCATCGGTTTTGATTTCTACTGTGTAGTCATCCACTTTGGTCAAAGATACCAGCGGTGCAAAAATACCCTTGAAGTCAGGCGAAGACTTCAGGCGGTTAAATGTCCAAACTACGTCATCGGCCGTCATACCATTGCCGGAGTGGAACTTCACGCCTTTGCGCAGATTAAAGCGCATAGTTTCGTTATCAACACGCTCCCAAGACTCTGCAAGGCGTGGTTCAAATCCCATCGACTGGCTAAAGCGGACAAGTGGGTCAAAGACCATGTGGGATAATTGAAGGGTACCGCCAGAGAGCTGCTCATGGGGGTCAAGTGACACTGGGTCGGCTGCGTAAGCAACAGTAATATCTGCCGCAGAAACAGCAAAGCTCATGCCCGCCGCCATTATCGCGAGCGCGATTTTACTTTTGAAGGTTTTCATTGCATGACTCCTTATGCTGGGAACTAGGGCTCCCGTTATGTTGTGTATTGCAAATTGGAACCACCAACGAACACAACATTATCCTCTCGTCGATGGTAAAACTAATCTTTTACACCGAGATAGCACTCATACCTCTGAATTCAGGCATCAAAGAAATCAACTGCTTGCTGTATTCATGCTGAGGCGATTTGAATAACGCTTCCGTTTGCGCTACTTCAAGTAGAGTACCTTTTTGCATCACACCAATGCGGTCACACATTTGTCTTATCACCGGCAAATCGTGACTGATAAATAGCATGGTCAAGTTCAATTCCTGCTGCAGATCTTTCAAAAGATTCAGGATTTGCGCTTGTACCGATACGTCCAATGCTGATGTCGGCTCATCACAAATCAAAAGGCGTGGACGGGTTGCCAGTGCACGCGCAATAGAAATACGCTGGCGCTGACCACCTGAGAATTCATGGGGATATTTGATACCGCTTCCTCTGCCAAGACCGACGTGATCGAGCAGATCTCCGACAATTTGGCGGGTCTGGTTTTCATTAGCCAGTTTGTGAAAACGGATAGGCTCGGCGATGATGTCCTGCACTTTCATGCGCGGATTCATCGAGGAGTAAGGATTTTGGAATACCATCTGCATCTGACGACGCATCGGGCGACGCTGCGCTTCATTTTTCAAAGAGGTCAGATCGATGCCTTCAAACCACACTTTACCGGAGTTAGGTGGATAAAGACCGGCAATCACACGGGCAATGGTTGATTTGCCTGAGCCGGACTCGCCCACGAGACCAAATGTTTCGCCTTCATGGACTTCAAAACTGACATTATTAGACGCTTGTACGTATTCGCGGCGACCTTCGAAGAAAGAGTCCTTGGTAACAAAACGCAGATTCACGTTCTCGACTCTCAGCAAAGAGCCCGTATATTCGCGCTCGTCCTGACTTTGTCCCAGCCAATGAGTTTTTACATCCAGCGGCTTCATCTCTACCGCTTCTTCGATGTAACTCACGAGCGGAAAGCGATCAAGCTTGATGTCAGAGCGCGGAACAGCAGAAATCAGGCTGCGGCTATATGGATGTTCCGGGTTGTTAAGCACTTTGGCGGTTTCACCAAATTCCACCAAATCACCACGGTACATGACTGCGATTTTGTCAGTTACGTTGGAAACGACACCCATGTCGTGAGTCACTAACATACAACCCACGTTCTTCTCAACACATAGGGTACGGATGAGGTTTAAGATCTGATCCTGAATCGATACATCCAGCGCAGTGGTAGGCTCATCAGCAATAATGAGATCAGGCTCTCCCGCCAATGCAATAGCGATAACTACCCGCTGGCGCATACCACCCGAGAATTGGTGAGGATACTGTTTAATGCGATTGTGGGCTTCGGGGATACCCACTTGCTCCATCAGCGCCAAAGCACGCTGCTTGGCCTCTTCTTCACTGACGTTAAGATTAACGGTGATGGTTTCGACCAGTTGCTGCTCAACAGTGAAGAGCGGATTGAGTGACGTCATTGGATCTTGAAAGATAAATCCAATTCTTGCGCCGCGATAGCGACGAATTTGATCGGGAGCCAGCCTAGAGATTTTCTCGCCATCAAGGAATACTTCGCCACTGGCAACATGCCCGGGAGGACTCAACAAATCAATGACGGCATTGCCTACCGTCGACTTCCCTGCACCAGATTCGCCAACCACACCAACTATCTCTCCCCTTTCGATAGAAAAGGAGAGATCTTTCACTGCTGCAAACACACCATGACGAGATGGATACTCGATACGGAGGTTTTTCACTTCCAATAATGCCATTGACCAGACCCTTGGTACTGCACAATTCCGTGCCTGCCGGAAAACAATCCCTGTTTAACATCAACAAAACAGGCTAAATAAGCGCATTACAATCTGGCAAATGTTTTACTAGAAATCAACACGATGAAACTATTTGCCATAACAAGCGAATTTTCTCGAATAAATATTCATTAATATAAAATCATCAGACAAACATACATGTGAGAATTAGGCCTTACTTTACGTGTAGTTACCAAGCCAAAGGCAGTATTCCAATCAAGAGACTACAGAAGGCACCCAGATGGCTAGCTATGCAACCAGTAACAAAGAAAATGTAACAATTCACGCGTTTCAGAGATGAATCACGCTCACATTTAAATCAAGAGTGTGAAGGAAACCAAAAAAAGAGCCGCACTTCTGACCAGAATTTAAAGTTAGTTGACGCGAATAAGACCACTTAATGTCCTGAGAATGGAGACTCGCGCTTAAATGAAGCCCTCTTCCCCCACAAACATGAGCTAATAGAACTTTAATACTGATACGTTTACGTCTTAATAGATGTAGAGAAAATAGTACAGAATCGGAAAAGCCCGCCAGGGTGAGTGTGTTCTCTGAATACGGTCGATGAAGACGGTTTCGATGGGATTAGTATTCCAGCGGGGCTTCTTCAAAATGGTTCGACACTTCGACCCAACCATGGGTGGAACAACCCAAACATCAGATATGAAAAAGCCCGCTCGATTGAGCGGGCTCTCTGAATATGGTCGGTGAAGAGGGATTCGAACCCCCGACCCTCTGGTCCCAAACCAGATGCGCTACCAAACTGCGCTATTCACCGAATGGGGTGGCTGACGGGACTTGAACCCGCGACAACCGGAATCACAATCCGGGACTCTACCAACTGAGCTACAGCCACCACTGTTTTGTTTCACCAATTTTTTTCCGGGGTGGTATTCCCGACAATATGAGGGCGAGTAAAATCTCTACCTTTGTTTAAAACGACGAAAGCCCGCTTGATTTAGCGGGCTCTCTGAAAGTGGTCGGTGAAGAGGGATTCGAACCCCCGACCCTCTGGTCCCAAACCAGATGCGCTACCAAACTGCGCTATTCACCGAGTGGGGTGGCTGACGGGACTTGAACCCGCGACAACCGGAATCACAATCCGGGACTCTACCAACTGAGCTACAGCCACCACTGTTTTATTTCGCCAAATTTTCTTTTCCGGACTGGCGCACCCGACAGGATTCGAACCTGCGACCTTTGGCTCCGGAGGCCAACGCTCTATCCAGCTGAGCTACGGGCGCTTGCCCCTGTCGGCGGAGTCGCATATTACGGATATCGCCTCCTGCCGTCTAGCACTTTTTTTAATTTTTTTTTCGAACGGTTTATTTTTATCCGATCAGGCCAAAAACAGTGCAGGCAGGCGACATCATAACGGTTTCACGCAACAATCTAAAGCGCTATAATCACTTAATCTTTACACGGAGTTAACCTTATTTCGTCCATACTTCGTATTTAAGATTGTCACGATTGCTGAAAGGTCGACCCAGTTAGCCGATCCGACCTGACAATTGTGATAAAAATATCTAACCGCATAAAAAATGTCCGATGATTCGGAACCAAAAAGATATTGGGAGTGAAACAGTGAGCGCAAAGGGAATTTTTTTACGTCGTTTAGCAGTATCTGCTGTCACCGCTTTGTTTCTGATGGGCACAGCGCACGCTGCTGACATGTCAGAAGAAGCCATTGCAGAACGCATCGCACCAGTCGGTTCCGTTTACCTGGATGGCGAAGCGCCTGTTGAGACTGCTGCTGCACCAGCAGGCCCACGTACTGGCGATTCCGTTTACAACACCTACTGTATGGCATGTCACGCGACGGGTGCCGCGGGCGCACCAAAAGTTAGCGACCCAGCAGCTTGGGAACCACGTCTTGCACAAGGGCGTGACACGCTGAACAAGCACGCCATCGAAGGCTTCAACGGCATGCCTGCACGTGGAACCTGCATGGATTGTTCTGACGACGAGATCGTGGCTGCTATCGACCACATGCTGTCTCTGTAAAACATCCAGATTGTGTGAAAAAGCGGCTTTCAAGCCGCTTTTTTGATGCCTGTTTATCAGTCTGGAAGCAAGGACACTGAATTCCCCCGCTACATCCCCCATCATTCACGCGTGTTTTCCTCTTTCCTGTTCCTAAGATGACCGAATTTGAAAAAATGACCCAAGGCCTCGCCTATAATGGGTACGATGAGATGATCGATTTGATTCGCTCGAAAGCCTTCGAACTCCTTCAACGCTACAACGCTCTCCCGGTTGATCAGTCTTTCGATATTGCATCAGAGTTGTTTGGCAGTTTGGGTTATGACTCAATGGTGATACCGCCTTTCCACTGCGAGTTTGGCAAAACCATCCATATCGGTCCCAGTACCTTTATCAATATGGGTGCGATGATGCTGGATGGTGCGCCAATTACCATTGGCAGCAACGTGCTCATTGGACCTAACTGCCAGTTTTACACTGCCGGCCACTCAATGGATTACCGCAGTCGACGCAAATGGGAAACCTTCTGCAAGCCGATCGTGGTGGGTGATGATGTCTGGGTGGGTGGCAATACAGTAATTTGCCAGGGCGTGACCATTGGTGCTCGCTCAGTGATCGCAGCCAATTCAGTAGTCACCAAAGACATGCCGGAAGATTGTCTGATTGGTGGCACGCCAGCCAAAGTGATCCGTAAGCTGCACGAGAACGAATCGGCTGAAGAAGCTCTCGATGCATAAAAGAAAAGCCGGAGTTATCCGGCTTTTCTTTAGTCTTTTTTAAGCATTGCTCTGAGATTGGCGATTGCTGCCTGCCCTTTTGCCATCCGTTCTTCCTGTGTCTGTGGCTTTTTCTTTTCTTCCCATTCCACATCGTCGTATGGCAACTCTTCAAGGAAACGGCTCGGAAGAGGCTTTATCAACTCACCGTACTGACGACGCTCCTTACAAAGTGTAAAGGTCATCTCGCGTTGCGCGCGGGTAATGCCCACGTAGGCAAGACGGCGCTCTTCCTCAACATTGTCTTCATCAATACTCGACTGATGAGGCAGGAAACCTTCTTCCATCCCTACCAGATACACATATGGGAACTCGAGACCTTTAGAAGCATGCAGCGTCATCAACTGCACCTGATCAGCGTCATCATCGTCCTCGCCACGCTCCATCATGTCACGCAATGTCAGACGCTGAACCACTTCACGAAGCGTCTTCACTTCGTGGTCGTAGTTGTCACCTTCCAAGTCCGCCACAATCCAGCTGTAGAGATCGGAGACGTTCTTCATCCGCATCTCTGCTGCCTTAGGGCTGGCCGAGGTTTCATAGAGCCAGTCTTCGTAGTGCGAGTCACGCACTAATGAGCGCACTGCATCAACCGCATCGCCACGCTCAAACTGATCGGAAAGCTCGACAATCCAGCGGGTAAAACGTTGCAGAGATTCCAGACCACGACCATTCAGGTGCTCCTGAAGCCCTAATTCAAAACTCGCTGCAAACAAGCTCCTTCCACGCATGTTGGCGTAAGTTCCAAGCTTTTCGAGTGTCACTGGGCCAATTTCGCGACGTGGCGTATTCACAATGCGCAGAAATGCATTGTCGTCATCCTGATTGGTCAGCAAGCGAAGATACGCCATGATGTCTTTGATTTCTGCGCGCGCAAAGAATGAGGTGCCACCCGAGATCTTGTAAGGTATACGGTTTTGCATCAGCGCTTTTTCGAAAAGGCGCGACTGGTGATTACCACGGTACAAAATCGCATAATCTTTGTAGTCCGTGCGGTTCATAAATTTGTGCGCAATGATCTCACCGACCACACGTTCTGCTTCATGCTCTTCGTTGTTAGCTTTAAGTACTTTGAGCATTTCACCGTCTGGCAACGCGGAGAACAGCGTTTTCTCAAACACATGCGGGTTGTTGGCAATAAGGATATTCGCCGCACGCAGAATACGGCTGGTTGAACGGTAGTTTTGCTCCAGCTTGATGACTTTGAGGCTTAGAAAGTCCTGATTCAGCATCAAGAGGTTCTTTGGCTGCGCACCACGCCAGCTGTAGATAGACTGATCATCATCACCCACCACGGTAAAACGGGCTCGCTCACCCACCAGCAGTTTCACAAGCTGATATTGGCTGGTATTGGTGTCCTGATATTCGTCCACCAGCAGGTAACGGATTTTACTTTGCCAACGTTCCCGCACTTCCTGATTGGTTTTCAGCAGGATCACTGGCATCAGGATCAAATCATCAAAATCCAGCGCGTTGTAAGCCTTCATTTGCTTTTGGTACATGGCATAGCAATGGGCAAATAACTGGTCGCGCTCCCCCATTGCTGCAGATTCCGCTTGCTGCGGCGTCAGCATGTCATTCTTCCAGTTGGAGATGGTATGCAGCAGCTGGTTTAGCAAATCCTTATCGCCATCGAGTTCATCTTCAGTTAGCTCTTTTAAAAGTGCCATCTGATCCTGGTCATCAAACAACGAGAAGCCCGCTTTCAACCCCAGGCTTTTATATTCGCGACGGATGATGTTCAGGCCGAGGGTGTGGAAGGTAGAAACCATCAATCCCCGTGCTTCCTGGCGGCTCAACGTCTGACCGACACGCTCTTTCATTTCCCGCGCCGCTTTGTTGGTAAAGGTTACCGCAGCAATATGACGCGCTTTGTAGCCACACTGCTGAACCAGATAAGCAATTTTATTGGTGATCACACGTGTTTTACCGGAACCCGCACCAGCTAACACCAGGCAGGGCCCAGAGACATGGTGGACAGCGTCATTCTGAGCTGGATTAAGTTTCATGAGGTTCCTCTGTTCATTCACGCGACATCTAGCAGGTGCATTGTATACCCAAACAACCTGAATATGCAGGATTCAACTCGCCCGAAGGGAAGCCCTCAATGCGAGCGTCTTCAGGTCGTTTGGGTATAGACGGAATAACAGCGCAGTTCGTCTTTCATGGATTGAAAGGAAAGAGTTGGCAGCGTGTAACAAAATTAATACAATGAATGAACGTTCATTCACTGGAGCACTGTGTTATGTCTGATAAGAAAACACAGATCCTGGAAGCTACGGAACGATTACTGGCTAAACATGGCTTCGACCGCCTATCGATGCAAATGGTGGCCAAGGAAGCCGGCGTCGCCGCTGGCACCATTTATCGTTACTTTTCAGATAAAAACGACTTATTAAGCCAACTCCGAAATCATGTGGTTCAGCAATGTGCCACCAAGATGTTGGAAGGCCATGATGCGGATAAGCCGTTAAAACAACAATTCGTCACGCTTTGGCTAAATGCTTGGCACCTAACCATTCGCCGAGACGATAACGCAATCAATCGGGAACAATTTGACAGTCTGCCCTATCAGAGAAACGGTGAACAACGCCTATTAGATTTAAAAGCTTTTGGTCCTATCCACCAGTTTTTCGAATCAGGAATTGCAGACGGAACGTTTAAACCCCTCTCGACTTCAGTGCTTTCCGGCATTGGTATCGAGCCAGCTGTTTGCCTTGCACGCAAGCAGGTACGAGGGGTTATAGAACTAGATGAATCAGCAATCGAGGATACTATCAACGCTTGCTGGGATGCTATCTGCCTTCATAGATAATCGGAGCAATCTAAATGAAGAAATGGTTTGTAGTCATGTTAGTCGTGGCGGTTTTGCTATTCGGCACCGTGATTGGCTTTAACATGTTCAAGCAACAGAAAATTGCCGAATACATGGCAAACATGCCTGAGCCGGAATTCCCGGTCACCGCCGTGGAAATGGTTTCAGTCGATTGGATCCCTACCATTGAGGCAATTGGTTTTATCGAACCGAACCAGGGTGTTACCCTGACTACAGAAGTTAGCGGCGTCATTGAAAACATCAACTTTGAATCCGGTCAGGCCGTCAAACAAGGTGATGTCTTGCTGGCATTGGACTCAAAAGTAGAAGTCGCGAACCTAAAGAGTACCCAAGCTCGCTTGCCTGCTGCTGAAGCGAAGTTCAAGCGCTACCAAGGCCTGTTCCGTAAAGGCTCAATTTCTAAAGAAGCTCTGGATGAAGCCGAAGCGAATTTCCGTTCACTACAAGCTGATATTGAAAGTCTAAATGCGTCGATTGATCGCCGTACCATTGATGCACCATTTGATGGTGTCGTCGGTCTGCGCAACGTCTTCCTAGGTGAATACTTACAACCAGGCACAGAAATCGTACGTCTGGAAGACACGTCAATCATGCGTCTGCGCTTTACTGTGCCACAAACCGACATTGCGAAAATCAAGCTGGGTCAACAAATTGATATCTCGGTAGATGCCTACCCAGATACACCATTTACCGGCAAGATAAGCGCAATCGAGCCTGCAGTTAACTTTCAGAGTGGTCTAATCCAGGTACAAGCAGACATTCCAAACAACCACGGCCAACTGCGCTCAGGTATGTTTGCCCGTGCAAATATCATTCTGCCGACGTTTGAAGATCAAATCGTTGTCGATCAGACTGCCATCAACTTCACCCTCTACGGTGAGAACGTATATGTACTGCGTGAGGAAGACGGCGCAACCCGAGCCTATCAGCAAGTTGTGAAAGTCGGTGAGCGTAAAGATCACATCGCGCACGTGCTGGAAGGTCTGGAGCCAGGTGACAAAGTCGTGACTTCCGGTCAGGTGCGTCTTAGCAACGGTGCGAAAGTACGTGTTGTGGAAAGTGATGCCCTCAACCCACCGGCAGAGCTGCCACAACTTTAAGAGGCCGCTATGAAATTCACTGATATTTTCATCAAGCGTCCGGTACTGGCGGTGTCGATCAGTTTTCTGATCGCACTGCTTGGCCTGCAGTCGATGTTCAAGATGCAGGTGCGGGAATACCCGGACATGACCAATACGGTGGTCACCATCTCCACCAGTTACTATGGTGCGAGTGCTGACCTCATTCAGGGCTTTATTACTACGCCACTTGAGCAGGCCGTCGCACAGGCGGACAACATCGATTTCATGACCTCGGAATCGGTGCTGGGTAAATCGACCATTACGGCGTACATGAAGCTCAATACCGATCCAAATGCGGCGCTTGCTGACATTCTGGCGAAGGTGAACTCGGTACGTGCACAGCTGCCCGGCGAGTCAGAAGACCCGTCGGTGTCAATGTCGACCGGTTCGACTACCGCAGTAATGTACATCGGCTTTACGTCGGAAGAGCTCGATTCCAGCCAGATCACTGACTACTTGGAACGTGTAACCAAGCCTCAACTGTTTACCGTAAACGGTGTAGCAAGTATCGACTTGTACGGTGGTCTGAAGTACGCGCTGCGCGTGTGGCTGGATCCGGCGAAAATGGCGGCCTTCAACCTGACAGCAACGGATGTAATGGGCGTATTGAACGCCAACAACTTCCAGTCTGCGACCGGTCAGTCCATCGGTACTTACATGGTATACAACGGTTCGGCAAACACTCAGGTTTCTGACACCGAAGAGCTCAAACGACTGGTTGTTGCCACCCAGAAAGGTCAGGTCATTCGTCTGGGCGACATTGCGAAAGTGTCACTTGAGAAGAGTCATGACGTTTACCGTGCGACAGCAAACGGCTCAGAAGCTGTGGTTGCAGCCATTAACGCCGCACCAACCGCCAACCCAATAAACATCGCGGCAGATGTGCTTGAGAAGCTCCCAGAGCTTGAGCGCAACATGCCAAGCACCATCAAGATGAACGTACTTTATGACTCGACCGTTGCCATCAACGAATCGATTCACGAGGTAGTGAAAACCATCATCGAAGCAGCACTTATCGTACTGGTGGTGATCACCCTGTTCCTGGGCTCATTCCGTGCGGTACTCATCCCAATCATCACTATTCCGCTATCACTGATCGGTGTGGCCATGATGATGGAGCTGTTCGGATTCTCTCTGAACCTGATGACACTGCTGGCGATGGTACTGGCTATCGGTCTGGTGGTGGATGATGCCATCGTTGTTCTGGAGAACGTCGACCGACACATCAAGCTCGGGGAATCCCCATTCCGCGCCGCCATCATCGGTACTCGCGAAATTGCCGTGCCCGTCATTTCGATGACACTGACGCTGGCCGCGGTATATGCACCTATCGCGCTGATGGGGGGAATTACTGGCTCGCTGTTCAAAGAGTTCGCCCTGACGCTGGCTGGTGCGGTATTTGTCTCCGGTATTATCGCGCTGACCCTGTCGCCGATGATGTGTTCGAAGATGCTGAAAGCCAACGAGCAGCCAAGCAAGTTCGAAGCGAAAGTGCATCACTTCCTTGATCGCATGACCGAGGGCTATGCCCGCATGCTGGGCGGCGTGATGAAGGTTCGTCCTGTCATCATTACCTTCGCGGTGATCGTGTTTGTCAGCTTGCCACTGCTGTTCAAGTTCATTCCTAGTGAACTTGCACCCGCGGAAGATAAAGGCGTGCTGGTGATGATGGGTACAGCGCCATCGACAGCAAACTTAGATTACATCCAGAACACCATGGCGGAAGTTAACCAGAAACTGGCTGATCAGCCAGAAGTGGCCTTCTCGCAGGTATTCTCTGGTGTGCCAAAGTCCAATCAGGCATTTGGTATCGCCTCTTTGGTGCCTTGGAGTGAACGTGAAGCCAGCCAGGCAGACATCGTGAAGCGTATGACTGAGGAAGTGAAAGACATCCCGGGTATGGCGGTGACTGCCTTCCAGATGCCTGAACTTCCAGGTGCGTCTTCCGGTCTGCCTATCCAGTTCGTCATCACCACACCAAGCAACTTCGAGAGCCTGTTCCAGGTAGCGTCAGACGTACTGTCTGAGGTGAAGAGCAACTCTATGTTTGTTTATTCTGACATGGATTTGAACTTCGATTCGGCGACGATGAAAATCAACATCGACAAAGACAAAGCTGGCGCATACGGTGTGACCATGCAGGACATCGGTATCACCTTAGGCACCATGATGGCTGACGGTTACGTGAACCGTATCGATCTGGATGGCCGTTCCTATGAGGTTATCCCTCAGGTTGAGCGTAAGTACCGGCTGAACCCAGAGTCCATCAAAGGTTATTACGTACGTTCGGCGAACGGTGAAGCTGTGCCATTGGGCTCACTGATCACCATTGATGTGGTAGCCGAACCTCGCGCCCTGCCTCACTTCAACCAGCTGAACTCTGCAACCATAGGTGCCGTTGCAGCGCCAGGCGTTGCGATGGGCGATGCCATCAACTGGTTTGAGAATATCGCAGCAGAGAAACTTCCCCGCGGTTACCAACACGATTACCTCGGCGAAGCCCGTCAGTTCGTGACGGAAGGTAGCGCACTGGTAGGTACCTTTATGCTGGCACTGGCGGTGATCTTCCTGGTTCTGGCGATTCAGTTCGAATCGCTGCGTGATCCACTGGTGATTCTGGTCTCTGTACCACTGGCTATCTGTGGCGCATTGATTGCCCTCGCTTGGGGCGCAGCATCAATGAACATCTACTCTCAGGTAGGTCTCATCACGCTGATCGGTCTTATCACCAAGCACGGTATCCTTATCTGTGAGGTGGCAAAAGAAGAGCAGCTTCATCGTGGTATGAATAAGATGGAAGCCGTTATGGAGGCCGCGAAAGTGCGTCTGCGTCCAATCCTGATGACCACAGCAGCGATGATCGCAGGTCTTATCCCGCTGATGTACGCCACCGGTGCAGGTGCCGCACAGCGCTTCAGTATCGGTATCGTGATCGTTGCCGGTCTGGCGATTGGTACCCTGTTCACCCTGTTTGTACTACCGGTGATCTACACCTATCTGGCGAGCAAGCACGAGCCACTGCCAGAGTTTGAAGAAGATTTGGATGTTTCAGCGCAGGAAAAACCCGCGCACTGATATTCTTCCAATATCGTAAAGGGTCTCGATTGAGACCCTTTTCTTTTTTCAGCGTAATGAGTAGTAGTCTTTTGCGATAAGACACTTTCGACAAAAGGTCAGGTGTTGCTTAGAATAACGGCATCAAAATAAGGAGTAACGCATGTTCGACCCAAAAAAGTTGGAGCAAATTGCCAAGCAAATCCATGAGTCTATGCCGAAGCCGGTAAAAGACCTGGGTAATGATGTTGAGCAGAAGGTTCGTGAGGTGATCCAATCACAGCTGGCTAAACTGGATGTTGTCAGTCGCGAAGAGTTTGATGTTCAGACGCAGGTTTTGCTTCGTACCCGTCAAAAGCTGACTGAAATGGAACAGAAACTGGCTGAGTTTGAGCAGAAGCTTAACGAGAAGTCTGACGCTTAAACGCAAAACGAAAGACATAAAAAAACCCGGCTATTGCCGGGTTTTTCGTATTTATCTATTGCGGTGATTAGTCACCCACTGCAATGCGCTTCATGTCAGTCATGTAGCCACGCAGCTCCTGACCAATCCACTCTACTGGGTGGTTGCGCAGAGCTTCGTTCACGTCGATCAGCGTTTGGTTGTCAACGTGGTTGCCAGTTTCACCCAGCCCTTTACCAATCACGTCAGTACCAACCAGCGGCATGAACTTCTCACGCAGCAGCGGCGTTGCAACGTTAGCGAAGAGGTAGTTACCGTACTCTGCAGTATCAGAGATAACCACGTTCATTTCGTACAGACGCTTACGTGCGATGGTGTTTGCAATCAGTGGCAGCTCGTGCAGTGACTCGTAGTATGCAGACTCTTCGATAATGCCTGATGCAGTCATAGCTTCAAACGCCAGTTCAACACCCGCGCGAACCATCGCAACCATCAGGATACCGTTGTCGAAGTACTCTTGCTCAGAAATCTTCGCGTCAGTTTCTGGGTAGTTTTCAAATGCCGTTTCAGCAGTTTCTGCACGCCAGCCCAGCAGGTTCACGTCATCGTTCGCCCAGTCAGCCATCATGGTTGATGAGAAGTGACCAGAGATAATGTCGTCCATGTGCTTGTTGTACAGCGGGCGCATCAGGTCTTTCAGATCTTCAGATAGTTCGAATGCTTTTACTTTTGCCGGGTTAGACAGGCGATCCATCATGTGAGTGATACCGCCAAACTTCAGTGCTTCAGTGATAGTTTCCCAACCAAACTGCAGCAGTTTACCCGCGTAACCCGCATCGATACCGTCGGCAATCATCTTCTCGTAACAAACGATAGAGCCTGCCTGCAGCATGCCACACAGGATAGTTTGCTCACCCATCAGGTCAGATTTTACTTCCGCAACGAAAGAAGACTCTAAAACGCCTGCACGATGACCACCAGTTGCAGCTGCCCATGCTTTTGCAATCTCATGGCCTTCGCCTTTTGGATCGTTCTCTGGGTGAACTGCCATCAGTGTTGGAACACCGAAGCCACGCTTGTACTCTTCACGCACTTCAGTACCTGGGCACTTAGGAGCAACCATCACAACGGTCAGGTCACTACGAACCTGCATACCTTCTTCAACGATATTGAAACCGTGTGAGTAGCCCAGCGCAGCGCCTTCTTTCATCAGAGGCATCACAGCGTTAACAACTGCAGTGTGTTGTTTGTCTGGAGTCAGGTTAACGACCAGATCAGCCTGAGGGATCAGGTTTTCGTAGTTATCTACGTTGAAGCCGTTTTCTTTCGCGTTTTTGTAAGATTGGCGTTGCTCGTCAATCGCAGCCTGACGCAGAGCGTAAGACACGTCCAGACCCGAGTCGCGCATGTTAAGACCTTGGTTCAGGCCCTGTGCACCACAACCCACGATAACAACCTTCTTGCCTTTCAGGTAATCTGCTTCATTGGCGAATTCCGCTTTATCCATAAAACGGCAAACACCCAGCTGAGCTAATTGCTCACGCAAGTTCAAGGTATTGAAATAGTTAGACATGTCGAATACTCCGTGAAAAAATTTTGTCCTTTGGCGATGCGAAAATGACAATCTGTTGCATCGAATTGCCCCCATCATAGATCAGGTAATTAGTTGCTTAAAGTGATATATTCACAACATGTAATTGCATTTTTTGCAACATGGAAGTTAAGCGATGAACATCAAACATCTTCAGCTGTTCATACACCTATGTGACAGTAAAAGTTTCTCCAAAACAGCCGCGGCAATGCACATCAGTCCCTCAGCGCTAAGCCGACAAATACAGAAGCTTGAGCAGGAAGCTGAACAGCAGCTTTTTCTGAGGGATAACCGAAGCGTAGAGCTAACACTGGCGGGGAAAAAGCTATTACCTGTCGCGATGAGAATTCTGTCTGAATGGCAGCAATACCAGAGTCAGTTTAATACCTCAGGGAATGAGCTAGTCGGCGAGATAAGGCTGTTCTGTTCAGTCACCGCAAGTTATAGCCATTTACCTGAGCTGTTATCAGAGTTTCGCTTAAGACACCCACTTATTGAGCTTAAGGTATCTACCGGAGACCCGGCACAGGCGATAGATAAAGTACTCTCTGATGAAGCCGACATTGCAATATCCGCGTTGCCTGAACAGCTTCCTTCTAAAGTTTCATTTGAGCCTATCAGTGATATCCCGCTATCTGTTATCGCACCTGCAGGTGTCAGCAGTTTCGCCGATACCCTGCAAAGTGAAGATCCTGATTGGTCTTCTATTCCATTTATCGTGCCGGAAGCAGGAACTGCCAGAGAGCGCGCGAACACCTGGTTTAAAAAGATGAAAATCAAACCCAATATCTACGCGCAGGTTTCCGGCCATGAAGCCATCGTGAGCATGGTAGCGCTTGGATGCGGTGTGGGAATTGCGCCGGATGTGGTAATCAATAACAGTCCTGTCAGGGATAAAATCGAAAAGCTCAAGCTAGCCCCCATCAAGCCATTCGAGCTAGGAGTGTGCTGTCTACGATCGCAAATAGATAACCCGCTTATTAAAGCGCTATGGGACGTAGCAGAAGGGAAAACGATCTAGTTGCGATACTGTCTCAGCATCGGTATCTCGAAGAGCAGCAACAGGCATATCTCCTGACTATCCTCACTAAAAATTAACACAAGTGAGGTGAGCAATGAGCGTAGTTGAAAAGATTGGGAAGGCACTGGAACCTTTGATGCTCGTGATGGGCTTGGTCAGTCCTTTAGCAACGTTACCTCAAATCTATAAACTCTACTTCTCACACAGTGAGCACGCCGCAGGGTTATCCCTGACAACCTGGGTGCTCTATTCTTTTATTGCCATGCTCTGGACCATTTATGGGCTTTACCACAAGAACCCAACGATATGGGTAGGTAATGGCTTAGGGTTTTTAATGTATTTGGCCATGGTCGCAGGGATCATTGCACGTGTAGGCATCATCTTCTAAACAGGAGCCTTTAATACAGATACTCATTAGGAGGTTGCACATATGATGTTGATAGAAAAACCTCTGTCACTCGACCGGGGCGTACAGCCTGAGGTTTCTTAGTAAGAGGCGGAGCAGGTAGGACTCAATAGGGATGCCTAGTTGCGCACGGCCAGTGCCCTCACCCAAGGTGTGAAGCACTTTTCAGGGAGCGCAGATAGCAAAAAACCTCAGCCTTTCGACTGAGGTTTCTCTAAGAAGTGGCGGAGCGGACGGGACTCGAACCCGCGACCCCCGGCGTGACAGGCCGGTATTCTAACCAACTGAACTACCGCTCCACACTTAAATTGGAAGCCTGGCGATGTCCTACTCTCACATGGGGAGACCCCACACTACCATCGGCGCTGTTACGTTTCACTACTGAGTTCGGCATGGAGTCAGGTGGGTCCATAACGCTATGGTCGCCAAGCAAATTCTGCTAAGTCTTTACCTTTAAAAAGGTGAAAACCAAAATCTTGGAAAGCTGTTTGTTATTCTCGTTCTTACACATTCAAGGTTCTCTCTGAGTCCGTCAAAACCCCTTGGGTGTTGTATGGTTAAGCCTCACGGGCAATTAGTATCAGTTAGCTCAACGCCTCGCAGCGCTTACACACCTGACCTATCTACGTCGTCGTCTCCAACAACCCTTTAGAGGACTTTAAGTCCTAGGGATGACTCATCTTGAGGCTCGCTTCCCGCTTAGATGCTTTCAGCGGTTATCGATGCCGAACTTAGCTACCGGGCAATGCCACTGGCGTGACAACCCGAACACCAGAGGTTCGTCCACTCCGGTCCTCTCGTACTAGGAGCAGCCCCTCTCAATCATCCAACGCCCACGGCAGATAGGGACCGAACTGTCTCACGACGTTCTAAACCCAGCTCGCGTACCACTTTAAATGGCGAACAGCCATACCCTTGGGACCGACTTCAGCCCCAGGATGTGATGAGCCGACATCGAGGTGCCAAACACCGCCGTCGATATGAACTCTTGGGCGGTATCAGCCTGTTATCCCCGGAGTACCTTTTATCCGTTGAGCGATGGCCCTTCCATTCAGAACCACCGGATCACTATGACCTGCTTTCGCACCTGCTCGAACCGTCATTCTCGCAGTCAAGCGGGCTTATGCCATTGCACTAACCTCACGATGTCCGACCGTGATTAGCCCACCTTCGTGCTCCTCCGTTACGCTTTGGGAGGAGACCGCCCCAGTCAAACTACCCACCAGGCACTGTCCTCAACCCCGATAAGGGGCCTAAGTTAGAACATCAAACATACAAGGGTGGTATTTCAAGGTCGGCTCCACACAAACTGGCGTCTGTGTTTCAAAGCCTCCCACCTATCCTACACATGTAGGCTCAATGTTCAGTGCCAAGCTGTAGTAAAGGTTCACGGGGTCTTTCCGTCTAGCCGCGGGTACACAGCATCTTCACTGCGATTTCAATTTCACTGAGTCTCGGGTGGAGACAGCGTGGCCATCATTACGCCATTCGTGCAGGTCGGAACTTACCCGACAAGGAATTTCGCTACCTTAGGACCGTTATAGTTACGGCCGCCGTTTACCGGGGCTTCGATCAAGAGCTTCGACCGAAGTCTAACCCCATCAATTAACCTTCCGGCACCGGGCAGGCGTCACACCGTATACGTCATCTTTCGATTTTGCACAGTGCTATGTTTTTAATAAACAGTTGCAGCCACCTGGTATCTGCGACTGCCCTCAGCTCCATCCGCAAGGGACTTCACCATGGGCAGCGTACCTTCTCCCGAAGTTACGGTACCATTTTGCCTAGTTCCTTCACCCGAGTTCTCTCAAGCGCCTTGGTATTCTCTACCCGACCACCTGTGTCGGTTTGGGGTACGGTTCCTGATAACCTGAAGCTTAGAGGCTTTTCCCGGAAGCATGGCATCAATGACTTCATCACCGTAGTGACTCGACATCGTGTCTCAGTGTATAGCGTCCCGGATTTGCCTAAGACACCCACCTACGCACTTGAACCTCGACAACCGTCGCGAGGCCCACCTAGCCTTCTCCGTCCCCCCATCGCAGTTATCAGCAGTACGGGAATATTAACCCGTTTCCCATCGACTACGCCTTTCGGCCTCGCCTTAGGGGCCGACTTACCCTGCCCCGATTAACGTTGGACAGGAACCCTTGGTCTTCCGGCGAGGAGGTTTTTCACCCCCTTTGTCGTTACTCATGTCAGCATTCGCACTTCTGATACCTCCAGCAGCCCTTACAGACCACCTTCTACGGCTTACAGAACGCTCCCCTACCCAGATATAAATATCTGCCGCAGCTTCGGTGTATCGCTTAGCCCCGTTACATCTTCCGCGCAGGCCGACTCGACCAGTGAGCTATTACGCTTTCTTTAAATGATGGCTGCTTCTAAGCCAACATCCTGGCTGTCTGAGCCTTCCCACATCGTTTCCCACTTAGCGATAACTTGGGGACCTTAGCTGGCGGTCTGGGTTGTTTCCCTCTCCACGACGGACGTTAGCACCCGCCGTGTGTCTCCCGGATAGTACTTACTGGTATTCGGAGTTTGCAAAGGGTTGGTAAGTCGGGATGACCCCCTAGCCTTAACAGTGCTCTACCCCCAGTAGTATTCGTCCGAGGCGCTACCTAAATAGCTTTCGGGGAGAACCAGCTATCTCCGAGTTTGATTGGCCTTTCACCCCTAGCCACAAGTCATCCGCTAATTTTTCAACATTAGTCGGTTCGGTCCTCCAATTGATGTTACTCAATCTTCAACCTGCCCATGGCTAGATCACTCGGTTTCGGGTCTACGTCATGCAACTCATCGCCCAGTTAAGACTCGGTTTCCCTACGGCTCCCCTATGCGGTTAACCTTGCTACATAACGTAAGTCGCTGACCCATTATACAAAAGGTACGCAGTCACCTAACACGTAGGCTCCCACTGCTTGTACGTACACGGTTTCAGGTTCTGTTTCACTCCCCTCACAGGGGTTCTTTTCGCCTTTCCCTCACGGTACTGGTTCACTATCGGTCAGTCAGGAGTATTTAGCCTTGGAGGATGGTCCCCCCATCTTCAGACAAGATAACACGTGTCCCGTCCTACTCGTTTTCACGTTAAACAAGCCGTCGTGTACGGGGCTATCACCCTGTATCGCGCCACTTTCCAGAGGCTTCCACTAACTCATAAAACGCTTAAGGGCTAATCCGGGGTCGCTCGCCGCTACTGCCGGAATCTCAATTGATTTCTTTTCCTTCGGGTACTTAGATGTTTCAGTTCCCCGAGTTCGCCTCCACAACCTATGTATTCAGTGTGGGATACTGGCTTATGCCAGTGGGTTTCCCCATTCGGACATCCCAGATTCAAATGGCTGTTACTGCCTTATCTGGGCTTATCGCAAGTTACTACGTCCTTCATCGCCTCTGACTGCCAAGGCATCCACCGTGTACGCTTAGTCACTTAACCATACAACCCCAAGAGGTTTCGTAGGTTTAAACAACCAAGGTGTTCTTATAAGAACATGTTCACCCTTTTTGCCTCTGCTTTTTCTTAAAAAGCGGAAACATAAAGCGATGAACGATTTCGCCGGACTCAAATATTGTTCATCACTTCCTAGGAAAGGATGAAACCAAGAACACTTGAATGTGTTTGGTGTTAATTCCGAAGAATCAACATTTGAGAACTTTTACAAACAAACTGAATCAGTTTGTTTAGTCAGCTTTCCAGATTTTTAAAGAGCATGTGATGTGTTCTAGTGAACAACCACTTTTTAAGAACACTCACCATTCTCTGTTCGAAGAGAAGTGTGCTTAAAGAGTGGTGGAGCTATGCGGGATCGAACCGCAGACCTCTTGAATGCAAATCAAGCGCTCTCCCAGCTGAGCTATAGCCCCACACCGATACTTAGCTATTGACCAACCGCTTTCAAAACAAGGGGTGAAAGAAGGACGTTTAGTTCGCTAAACGACGAGTTTCACAACGCAGTGTTGGAAGTGGTTGGTGGGTCTGAGTGGACTTGAACCACCGACCTCACCCTTATCAGGGGTGCGCTCTAACCACCTGAGCTACAGACCCATCTAAGTATGTTCTTTTTCTTTTTGACCGTAGCAATCTGTGTGGACACTGGCATCAATAGTATCGTTAAGGAGGTGATCCAGCCCCAGGTTCCCCTAGGGCTACCTTGTTACGACTTCACCCCAGTCATGAACCACACCGTGGTAAACGCCCTCCCGAAGGTTAAGCTATCTACTTCTGGTGCAGCCCACTCCCATGGTGTGACGGGCGGTGTGTACAAGGCCCGGGAACGTATTCACCGTGGCATTCTGATCCACGATTACTAGCGATTCCGACTTCATGGAGTCGAGTTGCAGACTCCAATCCGGACTACGACATACTTTCTGGGATTCGCTTCACATCGCTGCCTCGCTGCCCTCTGTATATGCCATTGTAGCACGTGTGTAGCCCTACTCGTAAGGGCCATGATGACTTGACGTCGTCCCCACCTTCCTCCGGTTTATCACCGGCAGTCTCCCTGGAGTTCCCGACATTACTCGCTGGCAAACAAGGATAAGGGTTGCGCTCGTTGCGGGACTTAACCCAACATTTCACAACACGAGCTGACGACAGCCATGCAGCACCTGTCTCACAGTTCCCGAAGGCACACCAGAATCTCTTCCGGCTTCTGTGGATGTCAAGAGTAGGTAAGGTTCTTCGCGTTGCATCGAATTAAACCACATGCTCCACCGCTTGTGCGGGCCCCCGTCAATTCATTTGAGTTTTAATCTTGCGACCGTACTCCCCAGGCGGTCTACTTAACGCGTTAGCTCCGAAAGCCACAGTTCTAGACTACAGCCTCCAAGTAGACATCGTTTACGGCGTGGACTACCAGGGTATCTAATCCTGTTTGCTCCCCACGCTTTCGCATCTGAGCGTCAGTCTTTGTCCAGGGGGCCGCCTTCGCCACCGGTATTCCTTCAGATCTCTACGCATTTCACCGCTACACCTGAAATTCTACCCCCCTCTACAAGACTCTAGCCTGCCAGTTCAAAATGACTTTCCCAGGTTAAGCCCGGGGCTTTCACATCTTGCTTAACAGACCGCCTGCATGCGCTTTACGCCCAGTAATTCCGATTAACGCTCGCACCCTCCGTATTACCGCGGCTGCTGGCACGGAGTTAGCCGGTGCTTCTTCTGCCGCTAACGTCAAACACTGCACGTATTAAGTACAATGCCTTCCTCACGGCTGAAAGTGCTTTACAACCCGAAGGCCTTCTTCACACACGCGGCATGGCTGCATCAGGCTTGCGCCCATTGTGCAATATTCCCCACTGCTGCCTCCCGTAGGAGTCTGGACCGTGTCTCAGTTCCAGTGTGGCTGATCATCCTCTCAAACCAGCTAGGGATCGTCGCCTTGGTGAGCCTTTACCCCACCAACTAGCTAATCCCAACTGGGCCCATCCGGTAGCGAGAGGCCATAAGGTCCCCCTCTTTGGTCCAAAGACATCATGCGGTATTAGCCACCGTTTCCAGTGGTTATCCCCCTCTACCAGGCAGGTTCCCAGCCATTACTCACCCGTCCGCCGCTCGCCGCCCAATAAATCATCCGAAGAATCTTTATTGTCGCTGCCGCTCGACTTGCATGTGTTAGGCCTGCCGCCAGCGTTCAATCTGAGCCATGATCAAACTCTTCAATTAAAGTTTTTGGCTCGATGAAATACTGTTGTTGTTTTGTCTCCGCTTTTTAAAAAAGCAGAAGCAAAACGAATTGACTGTGCCGATATAACCGAAGTTATTTCGTTTGGTCACTCAGTAAACATCGATAAATCTTTTGTCTATCAATCACGAGTGCCCACACAGATTGCATAGGTCAAATTGTTAAAGAACGTTGACTTGAAGAAGCGTCGCTTCTCACCGTCAGGGCTGCGAATTTTACGCTGCCGGGCGATGAAGTCAAGAAGAAATTTTGAGATTTTTCAGCGTTGCTTTCGCAACCCTCAAAACACCTTGTTGACTTGCCTCTCGGGGTGAATTCCCCTTCGAAGCGGGCGGCCATTTTACTGATTCGAAACAGCGCGTCAAGCGTTTATTTCAACTCAATTTTTGAGGCCTTCGCCGTACCGATTTGAGTGGGCGTTTCCGCGGTGGGAGCCGCTCTCCGTGTCGGTGAGGCGGCATTATAGGGAGGTCTGAAATTCTGGCAAGGCCTTTTTTGAAGTTTTTTATGAAAAACGATGCGTTCGATTACTTTTCGCCCAAAACAGCATTAAAGTGAACGAAATCGCTCTGAAAAGTTCTTCACTCTATCCCAATTGGTGTACTCAATTTCTTTGGTTGGGTCAGTTTCGCCACCTGTCATCTTCATAATGAACTGAATCATGACACGATCGAAAAGCTTATAGCGGGGATAATAGAGCGCACCGGCGAACACATCTTGCAGTTCTGGCTGCCAAGGCGACAGCTTTCTGAACTTCTTCATATAGACACTACCTTCCGGTGTGTCTTTACCAGGTTTGCGAGCTGTCAGATTTACGCAGAAAAAGGCAGCTTTCTTTTCATTGAGCGCAGAGAGGTTGTTTTCGATAAAACGGTACAGCTTCTTATTCAAGTGACCATAGCGAATTGACGCACCAATCAGTACCTTATCATATTCTGCCCAATTCAGCTTCGGCATGTCGTGCAGGTCCACCAGCTCACATTCGTAATTACCTGCCAATTCGCTTTCAATAGAACGAAGAATCTTTACTGTCTGTCCTTCACGGCTTGAGTGAAGTAAAAGCGCCTTTTTCATCATTATTCCTATAAAAGCTGTTAGCTACGCCAGAAGGTCGGCGTGAAAAGAACCAGTAAGGTGAACACTTCGAGACGTCCAAAAAGCATGGAGACTATCAGTACCCATTTCGCGCCACTATTTATATCGCCAAAGTGAACCGCTACTTGACCGAGACCAGGACCAAGGTTGTTAAGGGTTGCTGCAACCGCAGAGAACGCAGTTAACTCATCAATACCTGTCGTGATAAGCCCTAGCATACAGATGACAAATACCAGTGCATAGGCCGAGAAGAATCCCCAGACTGCATCCACCACCTGTTGAGGCAATGCTTTGTTGCCCACTTTGATGGTGTACACCGCCCTTGGGTGCACCAGACGTTTCAGTTCACGAGAACCTTGCAGTGACAGCAGCAGGATTCGGATCACTTTCATACCGCCACCCGTTGAGCCTGCACAACCACCTATAAAAGAGGAAAACAGTAAAAGCACCGGCAGGAATAATGGCCATTCAGAAAAACTCGTCGTGGTATAACCCGCTGTCGTGGAAATTGATACTGTCTGGAAGATGGCTTGGTTAAAAGCTTCGAACTCAGACTCGTAAGTGCCATGGTTGATCAACATGCCGAACACAATCGCCAGCAAGATAAGCTGGATCACTATAAACGCACGGAACTCTGGGTCTTTGAAATAGAAACCGGGATGTAGCTTGCCACTGGCAAAAGCGGCGAAGTGTAACGAGAAATTACACGCTGAAATAAAGAGGAAGAACACTGTGATGAAGTTAATCGCCGGGCTGTTGAAATAGCCGATACTTGCATCATGGGTTGAGAATCCGCCGATCGCGACTGTAGAAAAGCTGTGGCTGATAGCATCGAATACCGACATCCCCGCCAGCCAGTAAGCCGATGCGCAGGAAACGGTCAGCGCAAGATAGATATACCAAAGCGCTTTCGCCGTTTCTGCAATACGCGGTGTCATCTTGCTGTCTTTAACCGGGCCCGGGATTTCAGCACGGTATAGCTGCATACCACCGATACCAAGCACTGGTAGAATGGCGACTGCGAGCACAATGATACCCATGCCCCCGAACCATTGCAGAAGCTGACGATAAAACAGTACCGCTTTTGGCAGGTTGTCGAGCCCCACCATCACCGTTGCCCCGGTCGTCGTAAGACCTGAGAAAGATTCAAAGAAGGCGTCGGTTACCGACATATTGGGTTGTTCTGACAGCATGAACGGAATAGACCCCGCGCTGCCGATTACCGTCCAGAACAGCACCACAATCAAAAAGCCATCACGGGCTTTCAATTCATGTCTGAAACGTCGGTTAGGAAACCAAAGAAGACCACCGCCCGCGAGAAGAAGGAAGAAAGTGAGAACAAAAGGGAAACCTTCACCATCGCGGTAAATGAATGCCACCACGGCTGGCGCCAGCATGGTGATACTGAAAAGGGCAAGAAGAAGCCCGACAATCCGGATAATTGAACGAAATTGCATAGCCTTGGACGGCTCATCCTTATATTCAGGGGTGAGCCTGAATTATGTATTTTTATCAAGCCCGGCCACGCTAACCTGACCGCGGGAGCGATTAAAAATCTCCGCTGCGATCTGTTCGGCACTCCGTGCATCCAATTCCACTGTCATCTCCACATTATGGCTGAATTCAGTATTAACCTGAACCGCGTTATGGGAAGCCAGTATCGATTCGATCAAGGCAATGTGAGGGTATTCACAGCTTATTGTGAACTGAACCGTAATCGCCTTCTCTTTCGTTGCCAGTTGCAGTAGCGCCTGTTGCACACCGCCACCATAAGCTTTGACAAGCCCACCAGTCCCCAGCCGGATACCACCATAGTAGCGCGTCACCACTGCAGTGACCTCACCCACACCACTGCCAGATAGCTGCGCAAGGATAGGTTTACCGGCCGTGCCGGAAGGTTCTCCGTCATCACTAAAGCCCCAACTCATCGAGTCTTCAGGACGCCCAGCAACGAATGCCCAACAGTTATGGCGTGCATCAGCATGCTTCGCTTTGATTTTTGCCACAAACGCTTTGGCACTTTCGATGCCTGGCGTATGGGCGAGATAGGTAATAAAGCGGCTCTTCTTTATCTCTTCTTCCGATATCACGGGTGATAACGGGATCAGATAGGGCGAGATATTCATGCGAGTCACCATAAATTGAAAAGGCGCGGGATTTTAACACAAGAAAATCGTAACACAGCAAAAGCGCTAACTCGTTGAAATAGTGAGAACGCAAGATTCAAACAGATAGTTTAAACACAAATTTCAAACATCTGTTTAACATTTCTATTGCCTTTTTGTTCAGCCCGGCTCAGACTAAAGCTGACTATAACGACTACCCTCTACCTAAAGGTAAACCAAACCAGACAAAGATCTGGCAATACGGAGATAGAACATGATTTACCAAGGTGACACCCTGTCCGTGCGCTATCTAGAAGATGGCCTCGCGGAGCTGAACCTCGATGCACCCGGCTCTGTTAATAAATTCGACCTTGCAACACTGGAAAGTCTCAACGAGGCGCTTAATGCTCTCTTGCAAAAGTCCGACGTAAAAGCCCTGCTGCTGACGTCTGCCAAACCAGCGTTTGTCGTAGGCGCAGATATCACTGAATTCCTTGGCCTGTTTGCCAAGCCAGAGGAAGAGCTCTCAAATTGGGTCACGCACGCGAACGATATCTTCAACAAACTCGAAGATCTGCCTTTCCCTACCGTTTCCGTCATTTCCGGTTTCGCGCTAGGTGGTGGCTGCGAGTGCATTCTTGCTACTGATTTCCGTATTGCTGATTCCACCGCGCGCATCGGCCTGCCAGAAACCAAACTTGGCATCATGCCGGGCTTTGGCGGAACCGTGCGAATGCCTCGTCTGGTGGGTGCTGATACCGCGATGGAGCTCATCACCGCTGGTAAAGAAAGCAAAGCCGATGCCGCACTCAAAATCGGTCTGGTTGATGCCGTGACGGCACCGGATGACCTGCGTGATGCTGCGATTGCCCTTGCTAAGCAAGCCATTGAAGGCAAGTTGGATTGGCAATCACGTCGCGCACAGAAAAAAGCGCCACTGCAACTGAACAAGATAGAAGCCACCATGAGCTTCACCATGGCCAAAGGCATGGTGGCGCGTGTGGCAGGTCCTCACTACCCAGCTCCTATGACTGCAGTTGTGGCGATTGAAGAAGCGTCACGCTCCGACCGCGACGGTGCCTTGTTGGTTGAGAACAAACACTTCGTCAAACTGGCGAAGAACGATGTCACTCAGGCACTGGTTGGTATTTTCCTCAATGATCAGTACCTGAAATCCAAAGCCAAGAAAGCCGCTAAAGAAGGCAAGCCAACTGAGCGTGGCACTGTATTGGGCGCAGGCATCATGGGTGGCGGCATCGCTTACCAGTCAGCCAGCAAAGGTGTGCCGGTACTGATGAAAGACATTAGCCAGGCCTCGCTTGAAACCGGCATGAAAGAAGCCTCCAAACTGCTGAACAAGCAATTGGAGCGGGGTCGTCTTAACGGTCTGAAAATGGCAGAGGTACTTGCCTCTATTACCCCTAGCCTTCACTACGCAGGTATCGAGCAATCTGACGTGGTTGTTGAAGCCGTGGTAGAGAATCCGAAAGTGAAAGCGGCAGTACTGAGCGAAGTGGAGGCCTTGCTACCAGAAGGTGCAGTGCTGACTTCCAACACCTCCACGATTCCTATCGATCTGTTGGCAAAATCGCTCAAGCGACCAGAAAATTTCTGCGGCATGCACTTCTTTAACCCCGTGCACCGCATGCCACTGGTAGAAGTCATTCGCGGTAAGGATACCTCAGAAGAAACCGTGGCACGCGTGGTGGCATATGCCGCCAAGATGGGTAAAAGCCCTGTTGTCGTCAACGATTGCCCAGGGTTCTTCGTAAACCGCGTGCTGTTCCCCTACTTTGCCGGTTTCAGCATGCTGCTTCGTGACGGTGCTGACTTTACCAAAGTCGACAAAGTGATGGAGAAGAAGTTCGGCTGGCCAATGGGCCCTGCTTACCTACTTGATGTTGTAGGCATTGACACTGCACACCATGCACAGGCTGTGATGGCAGAAGGTTTCCCAGAACGTATGGCGAAAAGCTACCGCGATGCTGTCGATGTGATGTTTGAGTCCGAGCGCTTTGGTCAGAAGAATGGCGTCGGTTTCTACAAATACTCAGTCGACCGTAAAGGCAAGCCTAAGAAAGACGTGGATGCCGATGTCGCAGGCCTGCTGTCATCAGTACTCGGTTCAGCAACCGATTATAGCGACGAAGAGATCATCAACCGCATGATGGTGCCGATGATCAACGAAGTAGTGCGTTGTCTGGAAGAAGGCATTATCGCGACTCCTCAGGAAGCAGACATGGCGCTGGTTTACGGCCTTGGCTTCCCTCCATTCCGAGGCGGTGTATTCCGCTATCTGGATACCATTGGACTGGCAAACTATGTTGCTATGGCTGACCAACTGGCCAACCTGGGCCCTGCTTATAAAGTGCCACAAGGTCTTCGCGACAAAGCTGCCAAAGGCGAAGGGTATTTCGATGCCCAACGACAGTCTGCCTAACCACAAGGAATTGAGAGGGAAAACAACATGAAAAACGTCGTGATTGTCGATTGTATTCGAACCCCGATGGGCCGCTCCAAAGGCGGTGCTTTCCGCCACACCCGTGCGGAAGATTTGTCAGCGCACCTGATGGCATCACTGCTGGCACGTAACCCACAATTAGATCCAACAGAAATCGAGGATATCTACTGGGGCTGTGTGCAGCAAACACTGGAACAAGGCTTCAACGTTGCCCGTAACGCAGCGCTGCTCGCTGGCATTCCACACACAGTAGCCGCAACTACGGTTAACCGTCTGTGTGGCTCTTCCATGCAGGCACTGCATGATGCCGCGCGTGCCATTCAAGTGGGCGATGCTGATGTCTGCCTAATTGGTGGTGTTGAGCACATGGGTCATGTTCCAATGACCCACGGTGTCGACTTCCACCCGGGTCTTTCCAAGTCTGTGGCAAAAGCCGCCGGCATGATGGGTCTGACCGCAGAGATGTTAGGTCGCATCCATGGTATCAGCCGTGAGCAGCAAGATGCTTTTGCTGCCCGCTCCCACCAGCGCGCATATGCCGCCACCGTGGAAGGCCGCTTTAAGAACGAAATCATGCCTACCGAAGGCCATGATGAGAAAGGCGGACTGTTCCTGATGGAAAACGATGAAGTTATCCGTCCGGAAACCACAGTGGAAACCCTTTCAGGCCTGCGCCCTGTATTCGACCCAGCCAACGGCACAGTAACCGCAGGTACGTCTTCCGCACTGTCTGATGGTGCGGCAGCCATGCTGGTGATGAGCGAAGACAAAGCCAAAGCGCTCGGTCTGCCTATTCGTGCTCGCGTGCGTTCGATGGCAGTCGCAGGCTGCGATCCTTCTATCATGGGTTATGGTCCTGTACCGGCAACGCAAAAAGCACTGAAGCGTGCAGGCGTGAGTATTGATGACATCGGCATGATTGAGCTCAACGAAGCCTTCGCTGCACAGTCACTGCCTTGCGCAAAAGATCTGGGCTTGCTGGATAAAGTCGACGAAAAAGTGAACCTCAACGGTGGCGCGATCGCACTGGGTCACCCTCTGGGTTGTTCAGGCGCACGTATCTCTACTACGCTTATCAACCTGATGGAGCACAATGATGTCGAGCTGGGCCTTGCCACCATGTGTATCGGATTAGGCCAGGGTATTGCTACGGTGTTTGAGCGCGTTTAAACAAAAACGTGTCGTCATCAAAGCCGGGTTTAATACCCGGCTTTGTTATTTGTAGCGAAGCATTGCTATAGAGCCATGCGCATAACGCATATTAATCATGATTTAGTTTCATTATTTTCATGACCACTTTGGTTCTACACTGTATTTCATACGTTTATTCCCCTTTCCGGAGGACATCCCATGTTCAAAGCACTGGTACTGGACCAAGCTGACAAAATCACCACTTCAAGCATTCAAGAACTCGACGTAAGCCGACTGCCACAAGGCGATGTGCTGATCGACGTGGATTACTCCTCACTGAACTACAAAGATGGCCTTGCTATTACAGGCAAGGGCAAGATCTGTCGCGAGTTCCCAATGGTCCCAGGTATCGACCTGACAGGGACAGTGTCAGAATCTTCAGATTCACGTTTTACCGCCGGACAGAAAGTGGTACTGACTGGCTGGGGCGTTGGTGAAACCCATTGGGGTGGCATGGCACAAAAAGCGCGCCTCAAAGCTGACTGGTTGGTTCCACTGCCAGAAAAGCTCTCTGGCGATCAGGCAATGAAAATCGGTACTGCGGGTTTGACAGCCATGCTGTGTGTACAGGCACTTCAAGATGCTGGCATCACACCAGAGAAAGGTGAAATCCTGGTGACAGGCGCAAGTGGCGGTGTCGGTTCAGTGGCGGTGACGCTGCTGTCTGAACTGGGTTATCAAGTGGTAGCAGTAACAGGCCGTTCAAGCGAGAACGGTGAGTGGCTGAAATCTCTGGGCGCGTCGCGCGTGGTAGAGCGTAGCGAATTTGAAGAACCAGCTCGTCCATTGGAAAAACAAATTTGGGCAGGCGCGGTAGATACCGTTGGCAGCAAAATGCTGGCAAAAGTGCTGGCGCAGGTTGATTACGACGGCGCAGTCGCAGCATGTGGTCTTGCAGGAGGTTTCGATCTGCCAACCACAGTCATGCCATTTATCCTACGCGGCGTGAAACTGCTGGGTGTGGATTCTGTATACGCGCCTTTCGAGCGTCGCCAGAAAGCGTGGCAGCGTATCTCTGAGATATTGCCAGCAAGCTACTACGATAACGGCTGTCGCGAAATCTCGCTGGAAGAAGTGCCAGACGCAGCAGAAGCCATCACCAATGGTCAAATCACTGGCCGTGTGGTGATCAAGCTGTAAGCCTTCTTTGCGGTATAAAAAGAACGGAGCCTATCGGCTCCGTTTTTTGTTTGATAGGGTCAAACAAACCCCATGTCTTTAATCCGTGTATCGATAAGGCGGCTGCACTCTTCTTTAATCAAGTTTCGAAGCCATACCTGCGCCGCAGAATGCTCCGTCCTTGGGTGCCAAATTAGGGAGTAATCAAACGGCTTAAATTCAAACGGTAATGGTTTAATCACCAAATCGTGTTTTTCACCCACGAGATACGCCAAGTCAGCAGGAACGGTAATGATAAGTGGCAGGCTATCCAGCATCGCCACCGCCGCTTCCAGGTGATAAGCACGTAGAGCCAGTTTCGGCTCTGGGTGTCCACGCAACGCTTCATCGATCAGCGCTTTCACGCCGTCACTGATAGCAATCACTGCATGTGGGTAAGCCATGTAGTCTTCGAGCGTCAGCGCTTTATCGGCCAAAGGGTGATGTTTCGACACCATGCAAAATACGCTCACCAGTCCCAACCTGTCAGACTGAAGCGGGTCAACGGGACCTGTCGGGCGGCAAATCGCCATGTCGCAACCTTCCGAAGTTAACTGACGCATTAACTGGTCATGCTGCAAAGGGGCGAACTCCAGTGACAAACCTGGCGCTTCCTCATAAATACGCGGCAATGCAAATGGCAAAATGGTTTGCATAGCGTAATCAGTCGTCGCGATCTTAAAAGACTGCCCACACATGGCCGGATCAAACTCTTCAGGCGAAAGGACATGACGAAGTGTATCTAGTGGCGCTGTCAGTTGAGCATTCAACTCCAACGCTCTTTGGGTTGGGATCAGCTGTTGTCCATGCCGGGTAAACAAGGGATCGCCTGTAAGGCTTCTCAATCGTCCCAGCACCCTACTCATCGCTGACTGGCTAAGGCTTAAACGGATAGCCGCTTTACTCACGCTACCTTCTTCCAACAGCACACGAAGCGCTATTAACAGGTTTAAGTCGCGGCGGTAGATATCTTCAAGTTCCATAACATGCCCAAAGAGTGGTAACGTTGCCATTATAAGCATGCCGGTCACCGATAAGGGTGATTAAGAAAGGCGTTTATTGATATTTGGCGAACGCCAGATAAAAAAAATCCCGCATTAAAGCGGGGAAGCCCAAGAAAACTGGGTGTGAGTGTAGTCGATGAGTGAGTTAGCCTAGCTGTTTCGCCATGTTCACGTTCGTTTGAACATCATTCGTTAACAACTTGTTAATTAAGTTACACATGTTTTTTACAAAACCAACCCCTGTTGAATATTTAGTCTTCATAAGTATGATCGGGTCGACGTTTTCAATGTGATAAATGCAGATGAGTTCAGAATTTGAAAATCCGGATCACTTTTTAGACGCAGAAGGCCTGCGTTGTCCGGAACCGGTCATGATGGTAAGAAAAACAATCCGCAACATGGCGGAGGGGGAAACCTTGCTGGTGACGGCGGACGATCCGTCCACGACACGCGACATCCCAAGTTTCTGCCGTTTTATGGACCACACCCTTGTTGCCCATGAGTCAGAAACAAGCCCATTCCGCTATCTGATCAAGAAAGGTCTTTAAGACCTTCTGAACGGACAAACGAACGGAAATGAAAAAGGCAGCCAAGGCTGCCTTTTTCGTGTCTGTCAGTAATCTGATGCTTGCTCAACGTCGTTCACTTTCCGCCTGAGCGTGGCGTTTTCATGCTCCAGTTCCCGCACGGCCTTTTTCATTGGTAATACGTAGCGCACCCTCACCATAGCATCAATCGATAAGTAAGTGGTTACTATTGCGCCAACCACCATAGGAAACCACATATCAGTTAACACCATTCCAAGAATATTCAGCGCCAGTGCAAAGTGGAACAGCCACATCTGGCTTTTAGGGCTGATCGCCAGAAACCTGTCCATAACACGCTCCTTAATCACGATGACACTAACGCCAAACTACCATGGAACCGTCGGAGAGGTTGCTGATGAAATCACACATTCAGGCGTCTGGTTATGTTTCTTATCGCATAAAGAAAGTACCGATCGCGAGTACCGCAAACAACCCTGCCGTCACATACCGTACAACGTTCAATGGCAATGCATTTGCTGCCTTGTGACCCAGCAATACCACCGGGACATTAGCCAGCAGCATACCGATAGTCGTGCCAATAATAACCATGGTCAGCGCTTCAGCATTTTGAGCACCGAGTACAGTTGTAGCCACCTGGGTTTTGTCGCCAATTTCCGCAATAAAGAACGCGATGAAACTCGCCACAAACGGGCCCCGGTTTGACACACTTTCTTCATCATCGAGTTTGTCAGGGATTAGCACCCATACTGCCATCACCGCAAAGCTGACGATCAGCACCCAACGCAAGACATCTTCGGTAAGATAATCGGCAACAACCACACCCAGCCAAGCAGCAACCGCATGGTTAAGGATTGTGGCGAAAAATATCGCAAGAATAATAGGCACTGGCTTTCGGTATCGACTGGCCAGTAACAGGGAAAGGAGTTGGGTTTTATCACCAATTTCTGCCAACGCAACGGTGGCAATAGATATCGCTAACACGCTCATTATTGTTTTCCAGGGCGAGGATTATTATTCGAAAACCATGACAACCCACGCGCCCCGCCCGGTTCGCGTAAAGTGTCATTGGTCTCGTCAAACCCACTATCGTGTGTCGCCATTACCATGAAGATTGAGCTTCAAATATGTTGATAATGGCCTCGCTGGCGCGAGAGACTACTCCCCAAGAGCGAGCGCATTTTAGCCTCAACGCCTGACGGAATACAACCTCTGCCCGTTTTACCTTTCGACCCCGCTCGCCACCTTTGAAACCAAAGGACAAAAAACCGCCATTACCCCTACTTATCCCAAGCCTTGCGCGCTATAATCGCGTGTTATTTTCACTTCATTAAATCGCGCGAACCTGACGATGCAAAAATTCGACGTTAAAACTTTTCAGGGCATGATCCTCGCGCTGCAGGATTACTGGGCCCAACAAGGTTGTACCATCGTACAACCGCTCGACATGGAGGTAGGTGCAGGCACCTCTCACCCAATGACTTGTCTGCGTGCAATTGGTCCAGAGCCAATCGCAGCAGCTTACGTTCAGCCTTCTCGTCGTCCAACTGACGGCCGATACGGTGAAAACCCTAACCGTCTGCAACACTACTACCAGTTCCAGACCATCCTGAAGCCGTCCCCAGACAACATTCAGGAACTGTATCTTGGTTCGCTGCGTGTGCTGGGTATTGACCCTGAAGTTCATGACATCCGCTTCGTAGAAGACAACTGGGAAAACCCGACGCTGGGTGCCTGGGGTCTTGGCTGGGAAGTTTGGCTGAACGGCATGGAAGTCACCCAGTTTACTTACTTCCAACAAGTAGGTGGTCTTGAGTGTAAGCCTGTTACCGGCGAAATCACTTACGGTATCGAACGTCTGGCAATGTACATCCAGGGCGTCGATTCAGTTTACGATCTGGTATGGACCGAAGGCCCATTTGGCAAAGTAACCTACGGCGATATCTTCCACCAGAATGAAGTAGAGCAATCGACCTACAACTTCGAATACGCTGACGTAGATTTCCTGTTCACTTACTTCGACCAGTGCGAGAAAGAGTGTAAATCTCTGCTTGAACTAGAGAAGCCTCTGCCATTGCCAGCGTATGAGCGCATCCTGAAAGCAGGCCATGCATTTAACCTGCTGGACGCACGCAAAGCTATCTCAGTGACCGAGCGTCAACGCTACATCCTGCGTATCCGCAACCTGACCAAGTCAGTTGCTGAAGCGTACTACGCATCCCGTGAAGCTCTTGGCTTCCCAATGTGTAAAAAGGGTGAGGAGAAGTAAGATGGCGAACAATTTCCTGATTGAGCTGGGTACTGAAGAGCTGCCACCAACGCAACTTCGTACACTGGCAGAAGCATTTGCAGCAAACTTTGAGCAAGAGCTGAAAGACGCTGAACTGACCCACGAGGGTGTAGTTTGGTACGCAACCCCTCGTCGTCTGGCACTGAAAGTCACTGCGCTGGCTGACCAACAAGCTGACAAGATGGTTGAGAAACGAGGCCCTGCCATCTCTGCCGCTTTTGACGCAGACGGCAACCCAACCAAAGCCGCACAAGGTTGGGCGCGTGGTTGTGGTATCGATGTATCAGAAGCCGATCGTATGGTGACTGATAAAGGTGAATGGCTGCTGTTCAAGCAAGAAGTTAAAGGCCATAACACCAAAGACATCGTTGTTGCGCTGGCCGACAAAGCGCTGGCGAATCTGCCAATCGCGAAGCCAATGCGCTGGGGTGACAAAGATACCCTGTTCATCCGTCCGGTGAAGACCCTGACTATCCTGCTGGGTGACGAGCTGATTGAAGGCACCATCATGGGTGTTGATTCAGCGCGTACCATCCGTGGTCACCGTTTCATGGGCGAAGCGGAATTTACTATCGACAATGCTGACCAGTATCCAGCGATTCTGGAAGAGCGCGGTAAAGTCATTGCCGATTACGAAGCACGTAAAGCCACTATCATCGCTGATGCCCAAAAGGCAGCGGAGCTGGTGGGTGGTATTGCTGATCTGGAAGATGATTTGGTTGAGGAAGTCACGTCTCTGGTTGAGTGGCCAGTGGTACTGACTGCAACCTTCGAAGAGAAGTTCCTGAAGGTTCCTTCAGAAGCCTTGGTTTACACCATGAAAGGCGACCAGAAGTACTTCCCTGTTTACAGCGAAGACAAGCAGCTTCTGCCTAACTTCATCTTCGTATCAAACATCGAATCGAAGGAACCTCGCCACGTTATCGAAGGTAATGAAAAAGTGGTTCGCCCACGTCTTGCGGATGCAGAGTTCTTCTTCGACACCGACCGTAAGCGTCCTTTGATTGACCGTCTACCACAGCTGGAAACGGCTATTTTCCAAAAGCAGTTGGGTACCATCAAAGACAAGACAGACCGCATCACTGAGCTTGCCGGCTACATTGCTGACAAGATTGGTGCTGACGTCGAAAAAGCAAAACGTGCAGGCCTTCTGGCGAAATGCGACCTGATGACCTCCATGGTTTTCGAATTCACCGAAACTCAGGGCGTGATGGGTATGCACTACGCGCGTCATGATGGCGAAGCAGAAGACGTTGCCGTTGCCCTGAATGAGCAATACATGCCGCGTTTCGCAGGTGATGAACTGCCAGGCAATGGTGTTTCTTCAGCACTGGCGATGGCAGACAAGCTGGATACCATCGTAGGTATCTTCGGTATTGGCCAGGCACCAAAAGGTTCTGACCCATTCGCGCTGCGTCGTGCTTCTCTGGGTGTCCTTCGCATTATCGTTGAGTACGGTTACGATCTGGATCTGACCGATCTGATTGCCAAAGCCAAATCGCTGTTCGGCGACCGTCTGACTAACGATAAGGTTGAAGCTGACGTTATCGAATTCATGCTGGGTCGTTTCCGTGCATGGTATCAGGACGAAGGCCATAGCGTAGATGCCATCCAAGCCGTGCTTGCAATGAACCCTACCCAACCGGCTGATTTCGACAAGCGCGTGAAAGCTGTAACGCACTTCCGTTCACTGGATGCTGCTGAGTCTCTGGCGGCTGCGAATAAGCGTGTTGGTAACATCCTGGCAAAATACGACGGCGAATTGTCTGACACCATCAACAGTGAGCTGTTGGTTGAAGATGCAGAAAAGGCGTTGGCTGAAAAAGTCACCGCAATGGTTGAAGCGCTGAAGCCTGTCTTTGCCGCTGGTGATTACCAAGCTGCACTGACCCAATTGGCAGACCTGCGCGAACCTGTTGATACCTTCTTCGACAACGTGATGGTAATGGCTGAAGACGAAGCGCTGAAGGCGAACCGTCTGGCACTGCTCAATACCCTGCGAGGCCAGTTTATGAATGTTGCAGATATCTCTCTGCTTCAGAAATAAGTTCGGCAAGAAAAGTAAATCAAGAGCCCCGTTTGAACGGGGCTTTTTTGTATCGATATAAAAGTCTTTCCACCAGCCTCATTCATAGCCTCTAAAGCGATATCTTCAACCCTGTTTAATCTTAAATTGTCTGCATGTTTCACGTGGAACATCTCTCGAAACGCTTTCTAAACTCCCTCCTTCCCTTATCTGAAACGACAACCTTTCCGCCGTCCGCTACATGTTAAAAAGAAAGCAGAAATTGCATTCATTTTGTGCAATGAATCAGTTATGGTTTGTCGACTAACCTGAAGGAACAAAGGATTAAATAGGTTTCGCGCTATGCAGTTTTCTAAGTTTGGAAATAAGTTTTCTCAGCATTCCGGCATCACACAGTTGATGGACGATCTCAATGACGGACTAAGAAACCCGGATGCCATTATGCTTGGTGGTGGCAACCCAGCGGCGATTCCTGAAATGCTTGAGCATTTTGAAGACTTGAGTAGACGGATGCTAGATGATGGCTCTCTTGTCGCAGCACTCTCAAACTACGATGGCCCGCAAGGGAAAACAGCTTTTATCGCAGCATTGGCAGAGATGTTGAATAAGACATTTGGATGGCAGGTGACATCTAAAAACATCATGCTGACCAATGGCAGTCAGTGCGCCTTCTTTTATCTCTTCAACCTTTTCGGCGGGCAGTATGATGACGGCAGCTTTAAGAAGATCCTCCTGCCTTTAACACCTGAATATATTGGTTACGCCGATTCGGGTTTGGACCCTGATATCTTTACCAGCTTCAAACCGACTATCGAGCATCTGGATAACCGCCAGTTTAAATACCATGTAGATTTTGATGCGCTGGAAATTGACGAGTCAGTTGCGGCTATTTGTGCCTCACGACCAACAAACCCAACCGGAAACGTACTTACTGATGAAGAGATCGCAAAGCTTGATAAGCTGGCACGAGCGAACAATATTCCCCTCATCATCGACAATGCTTATGGCGTCCCCTTCCCTAACATCATCTTCGAAGATGTGAAGCCTTTCTGGAATGAGAACACTATCCTGTGTTCAAGCTTATCAAAGTTAGGTTTACCAGGTGTACGCTGCGGCATCATCATTGCGCAGGAAGACATTATCACTGCCCTATCCAACATCAATGGCATTGTCAGCTTGTCACCTTGTGGTGTTGGCCCTGCACTCGCACTTGAGATGATTAAAACCGGCGACTTACTGTCGCTCAGTGAAACCGTCATTAAGCCCTTCTATCAGAAGAAAGCCAAACGTAGTATCGAGCTTCTTCAAAAAGCGATTCCTGATAACCGATTCAAAATACACAAACCAGAAGGTGCTATCTTCCTTTGGCTATGGTTTGAGGGGCTACCCATCAGCACCAAAGAACTATACCAGCGCCTAAAGCAACGCGGTTTACTGATTGTACCTGGCGAATACTTCTTTATTGGTTCAGACCTGGATTGGGATCATACCCGTGAATGCCTAAGAATGAACTATGTTCAGGATGACGACGCCATTGCGCGGGGTATCGAGATACTTAAAGAGGAAGTGGAAAAGGCTTACGCTGAGTCTTAATTCTCCACCAAAGGTTCCACGTGAAACATCGCCCAGTTGGTAAATCGACTGGGCTTCTTTGTGCTCATCTTATAATTGGACTCACTAATCTGCTCGCAAACAGCAAAACGTGTTCTTTAGTCATTTGAATTTAACCGCTAGTGTTTCACGTGAAACACCGATTGGGAGGATTCAATGACAGTGAATAAAGCAAATTGTGTGGCAGAAACTGATGTGAAAGTTGGAGTTCTGACAGGAACTTTAGTCGAACCAGAATCCTCTCAACATGGCAAAACAGTGTATTTGATCATTGCCGGAAGTGGACCTACGGATAGAGATGGTAATCAACAATCGATAATAACGGACACGTACAAAAAGCTCGCACAAGCCCTTTCTCAACTAAACATCGCTTCATACCGCTATGACAAAAGAGGTGTCGGTGAAAGTAAGGTAGACGGGTTAAAAGAAGAAGCCCTCACCATTGATACCTATATTGATGACGCTGTTTACGTGATTGATTGGCTGCGAAAAAAATATCCAACATCTAAAGTGGGTGTCATTGGTCATAGTGAAGGCGGGCTCATCGGTCTGGCTGCCGGACTGAAAACAGACATTGATACGCTTGTGCTCGTCGCCACACCGGGTCGCCCAATAGACCAAATCATACTGGAACAACTTTCAGCGCGAGCTCCCCAACTTGTTAATGAAGCCGAAGCCATTATCGATGCATTAAAATACGGTGAAAACGTCACTCACATCAGCGAGAGCCTATTTCAGCTATTTAGACCCTCAGCCCAGGCTTATATGAAATCCTTACTGAGACTGGATCCCTGCTCTCTAATATCCCAAAGAAAAGGTAAAACTCAAATTGTTCAAGGGGAGCATGATTTACAAGTGACAAAAGAAGATGCGCTTGCACTTTATACGGATAACGAAAAACAAGTAACCCTAAGATTAACCGATTCGATGAATCACGTTCTGGTGGTGGTAAATGACAACCTAGAAGATAACTTGGCGTCTTATCAGAATCCGTCTTTAGCCATTCATGAAGAATTGATAAACAGTATTATTGAACACGCTTAAAGTTTTATAATTCAATAACTTAAACAGATACGTCACGCTACGTAAAAAAAACGCCGCTAATGCGGCGTTTGGTACTCAGATTTTACGTAGAATCACGTGGTTACACGTCGAGGTTGGCAACCTTCAGGGCGTTATCTTCGATAAACGCACGACGTGGCTCAACGTGATCACCCATCAATGTCGTGAAGAGCTCATCTGCTGCTACCGCATCCTGAATGGTCACGCGCATCATACGACGTGATTCTGGGTCCATGGTGGTTTCCCAAAGTTGATCAGGGTTCATCTCACCCAGACCTTTGTAGCGCTGACGGCTAAGACCACGGTTAGATTCTTTAATCAACCAAGCCAGTGCATCTGCAAAACTCTTAACAGGTTGCTTACGCTCACCACGTTGAATGTACGCAGTATCATCCAGGAGACCATCAAGTGCTTCTGCCAGATCAGCGATACGTCCGTACTCTTTTGAGTTCAGCAAGTCGTAGCTGATGAGATACTCATGATCGACACCGTGGGTACGAACAATCAATTCTGGTTGGTAAGCCTGATGCTCTTCATCAAACTTCACCTCAGCGCGGTACTGGCTTTCACCGGTCGAGTTCTTATTCAGAACATCCACCAGCGTACCAATCCAGGCGCGTACTTCACCCTCGTTGCTCAGCGTATCTACACTCAGACGCGGTTGGTAAACTAGCTCGTTGAGCATCGCGTATGGGTAACGACGGTTCATGCGCTTAATCAGCTTCATGACACCGTTGTACTGCTTAACAAGCTCTTCTAACGCCAAACCATTCAGTGCTGGTGCATCTTGGTTAACGAAGAGTGAAGCGTTTTCCAGCGCGATAGATACCTGGTATTGCTCCATCGCTTCATCATCTTTGATGTACTGCTCTTGTTTACCTTTCTTCACTTTGTAAAGCGGCGGTTGAGCAATGTAGACATAGCCGCGTTCAATCAGCTCAGGCATTTGACGATAGAAGAAGGTCAACAGCAGCGTACGGATGTGCGAGCCGTCGACGTCCGCATCGGTCATGATGATGATGCTGTGGTAACGCAGCTTATCAGGGTTGTACTCGTCGCGGCCAATACCACAACCTAGTGCAGTGATCAGCGTTGCGACTTCCTGCGAAGAAAGCATCTTGTCAAAGCGCGCTTTTTCAACGTTCAGGATTTTACCCTTCAGTGGCAGGATAGCCTGGTTCTTACGGTTACGACCCTGCTTCGCGGAACCGCCCGCAGAGTCACCCTCCACAATGTAGAGTTCAGACAGTGCAGGATCTTTTTCCTGACAGTCTGCAAGCTTGCCTGGCAGGCCAGCTAAATCCAGTGCGCCTTTACGACGGGTCATTTCACGTGCTTTACGTGCCGCTTCACGCGCACGCGCCGCATCAATGATTTTGCTACAAACGATCTTCGAGTCTTGTGGGTTCTCAATCAGGAACTCAGACAGTTTCTCGTTCATTGCTGACTCAACCGCAGACTTGACTTCTGAAGAAACCAGTTTGTCTTTAGTCTGGCTTGAGAATTTCGGATCCGGCACTTTCACAGACACAACGGCAGTCAAACCTTCACGGGCATCGTCGCCAGAAGTCGCTGCTTTGGCTTTCTTCGAATAGCCTTCTTTGTCCATGAAGGAGTTCAGCGTACGGGTCAGAGCTGCACGGAAACCGGCAAGGTGAGTACCGCCATCACGCTGAGGAATGTTGTTGGTGAAACAGTAAATGTTTTCCTGGAAACCATCGTTCCACTGCATTGACACTTCTACCGACACACCATCTTCGCGTTCATGTTCAAAGTGGAACACAGTTGGGTGAATAGGTGTTTTGTTGCGGTTGAGGTGCTCTACGAATGCGCGGATACCACCTTCATACATGAAGTGGTCTTGCTTATTCTCTTCGCGCTCATCAATCAATTTGATAGACACGCCAGAGTTCAGGAATGATAGCTCACGCAGGCGTTTAGCCAGAATGTCATAATGGAATGTAGTGTCAGAGAAAGTCTCGTCACTTGGCCAGAAACGGATACGGGTTCCAGTTTCTTCAGTATCACCAATCGCTTCCAGAGGCTGCTCAGGCACACCCATTTTGTAGATTTGCTGGTGGATGTTGCCGTGACGCCAGATGGTCAGTTCAAGCTTCTCAGACAGGGCGTTTACTACCGAAACACCTACACCGTGAAGACCACCGGAGACTTTGTACGAGTTGTCATCGAACTTACCACCGGCATGAAGTACCGTCATGATAACTTCCGCTGCTGATACACCCTCTTCTTCGTGGATGTCGACAGGAATACCACGACCGTCATCTTTTACAGATACCGAACCGTCTTCATGGATGGTGACCACGATGTCATTACAGTGACCAGCGAGAGCTTCATCGATAGAGTTATCGACCACCTCAAAGACCATGTGGTGCAGACCGGTACCGTCGTCAGTATCACCGATGTACATCCCCGGACGCTTTCGTACTGCATCCAGACCCTTGAGTACCTTGATACTCGATGAATCGTAATTGTTGGACATTGAGTTACTCTCGCTTAATTTTATTCTGCGGCTATTTTACCGTTTTCCACATGAAACATCTTACTATTTTCGTCGCACATTTCAGCGACCTGATCGGCACTAATGGCACTTACAAATACCTGTGCACCTGTGGCTTTTAACTGCTCAGCCAATAGCGCCCGTCGTTGGCTATCCAACTCGGACGCAAAGTCATCTATCAAATAGATGCATTGCTTTTGTTTGTCTTCGGTCAGTTGTTGGCCCTGTGCTAAACGAAGTGCACAAACCATCAACTTTAACTGCCCACGGGAAAGTACATCTTCCACCGGGGTGCCGCCCACGCGAAGGCGAAGATCTGCCTTGTGAGGACCACTGACCGTGTACCCGAGTTGCTGATCGCGTAAAAAGTTCTCGCGCAACAACTCGGCGTAATCTGTCTCTTTATCCCAACCACGCGTGTAGTTGAGTTTGATTTCATACTCAGGCAGAAACGCTTCACATAGCTTGGAAGCACGTTCTGAGAGCTTTTCAATGTAGTCTTTACGCCACTGGTCAATTTGGTTGGCCAAAGGCGCTAATTCCGCATCCCAGTAACTAAGCTCACGGTAGTTACGCGCTGTTTTCATCAGCGCATTGCGTTGCTTGGTAAGCCGTTTCACCCTAGACCACGCAGGGTAAAACTGGGGTTCCACGTGAAACACACCCCAGTCGATAAATGCCCGGCGGAATTTCGGACCACCGGTTAACAGCTCAAACCCTTCCGGGGTAATCAGTTGCATCGGCAAGACTTCGGCAAGCTGCACCAGCTTCTGCCCTTTTTCCTCACCAATTTTCACTTCTGTCGAACCGTCGCGGTTTTTCTGGAGTCCTACTGGTAGTAAGGACTCACCTGCTTGCACGCGACCGTGTACAACTAATCTGTCTTGCTGGTGTCGGATCACCCTTCCGGTCAGCTGGCTTCGAAACGAACGGCCATGCCCCAGATAGTAAACCGCCTCCAACACACTGGTTTTTCCACTGCCGTTAGGCCCTACAAGAAAATTGAAGCCTGATGACAGGCTAAGGTCACAGGCTTCAATATTTCTCAAATCATGGATAGAGAGTCGGGATAGCGCCATATTACAGACGAATAGGCATCACGACGTACATGGCGTCATCATTACTGACATCTTCTACCAGTGTACTCGCGGTACCATCTGTCATCGAAAAGCGTACTTGTTCGCACTTAAGCGTATTTAATACATCCAGCACGTAACTGACGTTAAATCCGATTTCCAAGTCTTCGCCATCGTAATTAACGTCAACAAACTCTTCCGCTTCTTCCTGCTCAGGGTTATGCGCAGAAATACGAAGCTGGCCTGAGCTCAAGTTCAAGCGCACACCGCGGAATTTCTCATTCGACAAAATCGCTGCACGTGAAAATGCCTGACGCAGTTCGTCACAATCTGCTTCCATGATTTTGTTGGAAGATTGCGGCATAACACGGCGGTAATCAGGGAATCGACCATCCACCAGCTTAGAGGTGAACACAAACTGGTTCACCTGAGCGCGGATGTTGGCACTGCCAATCTGTATGGTCACTGGCGCTTCTGGGTTATCCAGCATGCGCATCAATTCAGTCACGCCTTTGCGCGGAACAATCACTTGTTGGCCAGCCAGTTCATTGTCGAGCGCAGTTGTACCTACCGCCATACGGTGACCGTCAGTGGCCACAGAGCGAAGTGTAGTGCCATCAGTCTCCAGCAACATACCGTTCAGGAAATAACGGACATCCTGATTAGCCATGGAGAATGCAGTGCTTTCAATTAACTGGCGGAGCTTGCCTTGTGGCACCGTGAACTCCACGTTGCTCTGCCAATCTTCGATATTCGGGAAGTCAGCAGCTGGCAATGTCGACAAAGTAAAACGGCTGCGGCCTGAACGGATTACTGCGCGATCACCTTCGAGCGTAAAGCTGATAGGTGCGCTGTCTGGCAGACCACGGCAAATATCTAAAAACTTACGAGATGGAACGGTCACTGCCCCATCTTCTGCTTCACTTTCCAGCGGCAGATTAGCAATCAGCTCAACTTCCAAATCCGTACAGGTCATGGAAAGTTGTCCGAACTCTACTTTCAGCAGGATATTGCCAAGAATAGGCAGCGTAGGTCGTCCCCCTAATGCACCAGACACCTGCTGCAGGGGTTTCAAGAATTGGTCACGGGTAACTGTAAATTTCATATTAAGACGACAAAGTCCGGATCAGGTTGGAATAATCTTCTTTTATATCGTGGCTCTCTTCGCGCAGCTGTTCAATCTTTCGGCATGCGTGAAGTACCGTAGTATGATCGCGGCCACCAAATGCGTCGCCAATCTCCGGCAAACTGTGGTTGGTCAGCTCTTTTGACAGTGCCATCGCCACCTGGCGTGGGCGTGCCACAGAGCGGCTGCGACGTTTCGACAACAGGTCCGCCATTTTGATTTTGTAGTACTCGGCGACGGTTTTCTGGATGTTGTCGATGGTGACCAGTTTTTCCTGAAGCGCCAGCAAATCACGCAGGGCTTCACGGACAAAATCGATCGTAATAGCACGGCCGGTGAAGTTAGCATTCGCTATCACGCGGTTCAGCGCTCCTTCTAGCTCTCGAACATTTGAGCGCAGACGTTTAGCGATAAAGAACGCCACTTCGTCTGGCAGGCGAATATTGTGGTCTTCCGCCTTTTTCATCAAAATTGCCACGCGGGTTTCAAGCTCTGGTGGCTCGATAGCAACGGTCAAACCCCAGCCAAAACGGGATTTCAGACGATCTTCCACACCGCTGATCTCTTTTGGATAACGGTCAGAGGTGAGGATGATTTGTTGGTTACCTTCCAAGAGCGCATTAAAGGTGTGGAAGAACTCTTCCTGTGAGCGCTCTTTGTTGGCGAAGAATTGAATATCATCGATAAGCAGCGCATCAACGCTACGGTAGTAGCGCTTAAACTCTTCAATCTGGTTGTTCTGCAGCGCTTTAACCATGTCCTGAACAAAACGTTCGGAGTGCATGTACACCACACGCGCATCGGTTTTGCGATCAGAAATCGCATTACCTACAGCGTGCAACAAGTGGGTTTTACCCAAACCTGTGCCGCCATAAAGGAAAAGTGGGTTATATGCCGCACCGGGGTTATCTGCGACCTGGCGAGCTGCTGCCAATGCCAGTTGGTTCGACTTACCTTCTACGAAGTTAGTGAACTTGTGCTTCGGATTCACGTTAGAGCGGTGATTCACATCTGATTGCACAGGAGAAGGTGCGGGCTCCCAGATACGCCCAACAGGTTTAGCGGCCGGTGCGACAGGGGCTGGTGCTGCAGGCTGGCTTGGCGGCGCAACCGGGGCCACCGGTTTACTGCCGACTTCAAAGCGCAGGACAGGCAAATCGTTACCACAAAATTCATTCAGTAACTGATTGATACTATTTAGATATTTATCGCGAACCCAATCCAGTACAAAACGGTTTGGCGCGAACAAAGTCAGGGTATTGTCATTTAACTCCGCCTGAAGCGGTCGAACCCACATGCTGAATTCTGTTGCAGGAAGATCCTCTTGAAGGCGCTGAAGGCACTGCAACCAAAGCGAAGATGACACGTCTGACTCCACACTTATTTATTAATGAAAAGGGAAGTAAGTTTATACTTGTACGAGGAGGATCGCTAGCGAAGAGATCCCTTTTGCAGTGAATAAGATCTAAGTTATACACACAGATCGCACATTTAGTTTGCAGATCGGCACAGCTAACACCCCACTTACTCACAAAATTATCCGATTTTGGCTCAAAAATCCGATGATCCGATCACAGCGTTGACTCCCCCACTCCGTAAAACGTCACGGATGATCGATGTTCTCAAAAAATTCATCCTGATCAAATTTGCACACCCTATACTGGGTTATCCCTGACGATCGCACATGAAATACACAAGGAAATGTAGATAAGATCGGCAAAGGATCCTTGCGCTTAACAGGCGACCACGTATAATTGCGCGCCCTGAGAGATTCGGATTAAAACCACCTGTGGTTTTAACATTGACTATAAGTCAGTCAGTGATTACAATCCGCCCTCTTTGTTGAGAGGCGTCGGACCTTTGTCCCACGTCGGGTTAACAAACCTAAAAACTGATCAGTAATTAAGGTAGAAACCATGAAACGCACTTTTCAACCTTCAGTTCTAAAGCGTAAGCGCACTCACGGTTTCCGTGCGCGCATGGCAACTAAGAACGGTCGTAAGGTTATCGCCGCTCGCCGTGCGAAAGGCCGTAGCAAGCTTTCAAAATAATCCTTAGCGATTTGTGAATAAGCTAGCTTTTTCTCGGGAGTTACGTCTGTTAACTCCCGAACATTTCAACTTCGTCTTCCAGCAACCTCACCGCGCTGGCTCTCCACACTTAACCATTCTTGCTCGTAACAACAAACTTGGACGCCCACGTCTAGGCCAAGCAGTTCCAAAAAAACAAATCAAACTTGCCGTTGACCGAAATCGCTTTAAACGTCTGGTACGTGAAAGTTTTCGTCTCAACCAGCACTCGCTGATGGCAAAAGATTATGTTGTGATAGCAAAGAAAAGTGCGAATGAGCTCAGTAACGAAGAACTGAGTCAGCTGCTCGATAAGTTATGGCAACGTTTGTCTCGACCGCCGCGAAAAAAATAGTCACTGGACTGTTTCGCGGGTATCAACTCTTCATCAGCCCACTTCTGGGGCCCCGATGTCGCTTCACGCCGACATGCTCCCAATACGCCATAGAAGCGGTCAACCGTCACGGTGTGATAAAAGGGTGTTGGTTCGCCAGCAAACGTTTATTAAAATGCCACCCTCTTAATCATGGTGGGTATGATCCTGTACCCCCGCGTCATCCTAAAAATCGAGACAATTAACAATGGATTCTCAACGCAATATCCTGTTGATTGCCCTAATGTTTGTATCCTTCATGTTGTATCTCAACTGGACGGAAGCAACCAACCCTCAACCACAGGGCCAGGGCGTAACACAGCAAGCACAACACAGTGGTGATGTACCTGCCAGCTCAGATGCGTCTCAGCCTCTGACGCAGGACGCAGTTTCAAACAAGCTGATCACCATCAAAAGTGACGTACTGACTTTGACCGTTGACACACAAGGCGGTGACATTCTTCGTGCTGAACTGAACAACTACGACGCAGAGTTCGATTCTGCTGACAAGTTTGTGATGCTCAAAAACCAGCCAGATCACGTATTCGTTGCTCAAAGCGGCCTGATCGGTCCTGATGGTATCGATACTCTTGATGGCCGTGCACAGTTCACAGCAAACGGTACCGATTTTGTGATGGCTGATGGCCAGGATGAGTTGCGTGTTCCTCTGAAACTGGTGAAAAACGGCATTACCTTCACCAAAACCTTTGTACTGAAACGCGACAACTACGCGATTGACGTTGACTACACGGTAGACAACCAAAGCGGCAAAGCAGCGACAGTACAAATGTATGCGCAGCTAAAACAAAACCTGCTGGATGACGGCGGCAGCCTGACCATGCCTACCTACCGCGGTGGTGTGTACTCGGCTGACGATGCGAAATACGAGAAATACAGCTTTGACGATATGAAGGACAGAAACCTGAACCTGACTATCGCCAATCAAGGTTGGGCAGGCATGATGCAACATTACTTTGTTGCAGCCTGGATCCCACATTCAGAAGGTGAAGCGAACCTCTACACCCGCACCAGCAACGGCCAGGGCTTTATCGGTGTTCGCTACCCAACCACCACGGTAGCTGCAGGTTCAACGGCACAACTGGACGCGACCCTGTGGGTCGGTCCCAAGCTTCAGGATAAAATGGCTGAAGTGGCACCTAACCTTAACCTGACCGTTGACTATGGCTGGCTGTGGTTTATCGCAAGCCCACTGCATTGGTTATTGACTAAGATATTTGGCTTTGTAGGCAACTGGGGTGTCGCAATCATCATTTTGACCTTCATCGTACGTGGCGCAATGTACCCGCTAACGAAGAAGCAGTACACCTCGATGGCAAAAATGCGCATGCTGCAGCCAAAACTGCAGGAAATGCGTGAGCGTATCGGCGATGACCGCCAGCGCATGAGCCAGGAAATGATGGAGCTGTACAAAAAAGAGAAAGTAAACCCGCTGGGCGGCTGTTTACCTCTGCTTCTACAAATGCCTATCTTCATCGCACTTTACTGGGCATTGATGGAATCGGTAGAGCTACGCCACGCGCCGTTCATGCTTTGGATTCAAGACTTGTCAGCACCGGATCCGTACTATGTGCTTCCACTGCTGATGGGTGCTTCTATGTTCCTCATCCAGAAGATGAGCCCAAGCACTGTGACTGATCCAATGCAGCAGAAGATAATGAACTTCATGCCAGTGATGTTCACCGTGTTCTTCCTGTGGTTCCCGGCAGGTCTGGTACTGTACTGGTTGGTATCGAATATTGTGACCCTCATTCAGCAGACCATGATTTACCGTGCGCTGGAGAAAAAAGGCCTTCACAGCCGCACCTAATCGCACTAGATACTGATAAGGCGGCCAACTGGCCGCCTTTCTTCTTTCTGAAGACGCGACAGGCGGTCAGATAAAATTGGTATACACTAAGCAACGTTTTCAAACCGCAGGTAAAGTTTAATGACTCACTCAGACACCATTGTTGCTCAGGCGACACCACCAGGACGCGGTGGTGTGGGTATCATCCGCGTATCCGGCCCAAAAGCCAAAGAAGTTGCCCTGGCGGTCACCGGACGTGGACTTCCAGTACGACGCGCTGAATACCTGCCGTTTAACGATGAACAGGGCAACGCGCTTGATCAGGGGATTGCCCTGTACTTTCAGGCGCCGAATTCGTTTACCGGTGAAGATGTGCTGGAACTGCAAGGCCATGGTGGCCCAGTCATCATGGATATGCTGATCAAGCGTATTGTAGATATCGACGGTGTTCGCACTGCCCGTCCTGGCGAGTTTTCCGAACGCGCCTTTTTGAATGACAAGCTCGATCTCGCGCAGGCAGAAGCGATTGCAGATTTGATTGATGCTAGCTCAGAACAAGCGGCCAAAAGCGCGCTACAAAGCCTTCAGGGCGCGTTTTCGGGCAAAGTTAATACGCTGGTGGAAGCGCTGATCCATCTACGCATTTACGTGGAAGCGGCGATCGATTTCCCGGATGAGGAAATCGATTTTCTCTCTGACGGCAAAGTCGCCGCGGATCTCAACAACATCATCCGCTCACTGGATGATGTGCGTAAAGCCGCAAACCAAGGCGCTATCATGCGTGAAGGCATGAAAGTGGTGATCGCCGGCCGTCCGAATGCGGGAAAATCCAGCCTGCTCAATGCCCTTTCCGGTAAAGAAAGCGCCATTGTGACTGACATTGCCGGCACCACCCGTGATGTGCTCCGTGAGCATATCCACATTGATGGCATGCCGCTGCACATCATCGACACAGCAGGCTTACGTGATGCTTCCGACGAAGTGGAACGTATTGGTATCGAACGCGCATGGGATGAAATTACACAGGCGGACCGCGTGCTCTTTATGGTAGATGGCACCACGACTGACGCAACATCGCCGGAAGAAATCTGGCCGGAGTTTATCGACCGCCTTCCAGACAACATCGGTATGACGGTTATCCGCAACAAGGCAGAAATGACAGGAGAAATACTGGGAATTTGCCATGCCAGCCAGCCTACCCTTGTCCGCTTAAGCGCGAAGACAGGAGCTGGTATCGATGCCCTGCGTGAGCACCTGAAAGCCTGTATGGGCTTCTCCGGCGCGACAGAAGGAGGTTTTATGGCCCGTCGCCGCCACTTGGAAGCGCTGGATGCAACCGCTCGACACCTCGATATCGGGAAAGATCAGCTCGAGGGCTACATGGCGGGAGAGATCCTCGCGGAAGAGCTCCGCATTGCCCAGCAGCATCTTTCAGAGATCACCGGAGAATTCAGCTCAGACGATCTTCTCGGCAGGATCTTTAGCTCATTCTGTATAGGCAAATAATGCTTTCGAGCCACCTTCCGGTGGCTTCTTTACCTTCGAATCATCCCGATTTTGCTACACTTGTTTCAAACTCATTTCTACCAGCTAAAGCGATGATAAACAGCCTCAACCCCATTCTTAACTTGGGTATAACACGCTGCGATAAACTACAGATACATCACCTTCGTATGGTGAATCTGCTTACCTGCCTCTGTGCAGGTGGCACGCTGCTTTTCTCAGCCTTATTCTGGTTCGCCTTTGGCAGTGCCAGCGCAGCGGTATTAAACGGCTTGTTTGCCACACTCTACCTGATCTCTTTTTTACTGATCCGGGAGGGTATTCTATGGATGGCGAAATATTGGATATTCGTGACCTTTTTCCTACAGCAACTCTTCCTTCCCCTATTCGTACTGTCGGCCAATTTTGAAACCGAACTGCTGTTGCTGGTAGTACCTACCACCGTTATGTTGGTATTTGACCCCAATGAACGTTTGCCCCGTTACGGCTTATCACTTATCGCTATCTTCTTACTTTTCCTTGCAAAAACAGTTCCTTCTGCGGATCCCGTTCTAGCGCTGACAGACACCGATGCCCGAGCGGCTTACCTGTGTGTCATTCTGATCCTGGTACTTGCCTCCGTGGCATTAACCGATTTTTACCTTGTGGATCTTCATAATATTGATGAATCATCAAGAAAACTGGTGCACGAAGATCTTCTGACAGAAACCGCAAATAGCCAAAGTTTATATAATCAGGCTGATGAGCTTTTCTATCAGGCACAGAGGCGGGGAGAGCCCCTATCTATCATCGCCATCGATCTCGATGACTTCAGACAAATCAATGAAATGCATGGAAGGCCTACAGGTGATCAGGTACTTGTCCACATCGCCAATTTATTAAGGGAACAATTACCACCCGACACCCCTATTGGACGTCTATGTGCAGATAGCTTCGCCGTTCTATTGAGAAACACTTCCTCCAATGAAGCCGTCCGTGTGGCCGAGCAACTGAAATTGGTCATCGGGCGCAGTGTGGTTTTGCTCGATAACACGGCCGTAAAACGTACCGCAAGCCTCGGGGTGACCACATCCAACGAAAGCTGTCTGGCGGGATTCCAACTGATTGACACTGCTTTTAGTGCCGTAAGCAATGCCAAAAAACGTGGCAAAAACAAGATACAAACCCTTTCACCTAAAGGGAAAAATGCCCTTTATCGCAACGAACACTACCAACCAAGCTGACTTGACGTATAACATCTCACCACTCAATACTAACGGCCATCAATAATCCGTTAGAGAACAAGCTTATGTCTGAATTAACTCTGATCACAGGCAGCACACTGGGCGGCGCCGAATATGTAGGCGATCATCTTGCCGATTTTCTTGAGCGAGAAGGCGTCACAGTGAATGTGATCAATGAAGGGGAAATTACCGATGTCACAGCAGCTTCCAGCCTTCTGCTGGTGACATCAACCCATGGTGCCGGTGACTATCCTGATAACCTCGCACCAATGATGGCGGCCCTTAAGTTCAGCACCCCGGATTTGAGCGCTCTGAAGTATGCAGTGATTGCGATTGGGGACTCCAGCTACGACACGTTTTGCGGTGCCGGCATTCAAGCAGATGAACTGCTAAAGGGGTTAGGAGCCCAGACTATCGTCCCGCGTCTGGAGATAGATATTCTTGAGCACCCCCTCCCTGAAGAAGCAGCCGAATCATGGCTATCCCAGAACAAATCGGCATTTTGTGAATAAGTCAGCGGTATATAGACAGAAAATTTATTCAAAAATGTGATCTTCACATTGTGGATAACTATAGATCTAATCGGTGATTAACCTATAGTTATCCCAATAACAACTTTCCTCTATTTCCCCGCCTGTTGATAACATGCCATTTTGATCCCAAGCAGTACCAGACTAGATCCAAGCAAACACACAGAAAATGATCCTCCTTAAACGCATGATCATGTTGATCATTTATCAGTTACCCACAAGGATCGTCTTCCATAATAAGAGATCAAAATAAAGATCTATATAAAGATCTTTATATATTTTAATAGACACACCCTCGATCAAAGATCACACTTTTGGTTCTCTCCGTTTCTGAAAAGCGGTAGAATGATCCTCTTTTGCTCAATCAACCGATCAACACATTCCTTATTGAGGTCACACCATGTTTTACCAGGATAACTTTGATGTCATCGTTGTTGGTGGTGGTCATGCAGGTACGGAAGCCGCACTGGCCGCTGCACGTATGGGTCAGCAAACCCTTCTGCTGACACACAACATCGATACATTGGGGCAAATGTCATGTAACCCTGCCATTGGCGGGATCGGAAAAGGACATCTGGTGAAAGAGGTCGACGCACTAGGCGGTCTGATGGCGCGTGCGATTGACAAAGGTGGTATTCAGTTCCGTACCCTGAATGCATCGAAAGGCCCTGCTGTCCGTGCTACCCGAGCACAGGCAGACCGTGCACTGTACAAAGCGGCTGTCCGAGAGGCATTGGAAAACCAGCCAAATCTGATGTTGTTCCAACAAGCAGTGAATGATCTGATCGTTGAACAGGATCAAGTTATTGGCGTTGTGACCGAAATGGGCCTGAAATTCCGTGCCCGATCGGTGGTATTGACCGTAGGTACGTTCCTCGGCGGAAAAATCCACATTGGTCTTGAGAGTTATTCCGGTGGCCGTGCTGGCGATCCCCCTTCGATCGCGCTGGCTGATCGCCTCCGTGAACTGCCATTCCGTGTTGACCGATTGAAAACCGGTACGCCACCACGTATTGACGCGCGTACGGTTGATTTCAGTGTGATGCAAACTCAACATGGCGATGACCCATGCCCTGTGTTTTCTTTCATGGGCCATATGTTTGAACATCCTCGTCAGGTCCCTTGCTACATCACTTACACCAATGAAAAAACGCATGACGTGATCCGCAGTAATCTAGATCGTAGTCCTATGTATGCCGGTGTGATTGAAGGTATTGGCCCACGCTATTGCCCGTCAATTGAAGACAAGGTAATGCGCTTTGCGGACAAGGATAAACACCAGATTTTCGTTGAGCCGGAAGGTCTGACGACCAATGAACTGTATCCCAATGGGATCTCTACCAGCCTGCCATTTGACGTCCAGATGGGGATCATTAGCTCGATCAAAGGCTTCGAAAACGCACGTGTGATCCGTCCGGGATATGCAATCGAGTATGATTTCTTCGATCCGCGAGATCTGAAACAGACTTTTGAAACCAAGTTTATAAAAGGCCTGTTCTTTGCCGGTCAAATCAACGGTACAACTGGCTATGAAGAGGCTGCAGCACAAGGCTTGCTCGCAGGAACAAACGCCGCCTTGTTTGCTCAGGACAAAGAGGGCTGGTGTCCTCGCCGTGATCAGGCTTACATGGGCGTGCTTATCGACGATTTGTCGACCATGGGCACCAAAGAACCCTACCGCATGTTCACTTCCCGTGCTGAATATCGCCTGTTGCTACGTGAAGATAACGCGGATATGCGCTTAACCGAAACTGGCCGAGAGCTCGGTCTGGTTGACGATGAACGTTGGGCCCGATTCAACCAGAAACTGGAAAACATGGAGCAGGAAGCGCAGCGTCTTCGCAGTTCATGGATCCACCCTACTTCAGAGCACGCTGAAGCACTGAACGCGATCCTTAAAACGCCGTTGTCCCGTGAAGCAAACGGTGAAGAGTTATTGCGTCGTCCGGAAGTGACTTACAACGATCTGGTGAAAATTCCACCATTCTCGCCAGCGCATGAAGACATTCAAGCTTCTGAGCAGGTAGAAATTCAGGTGAAGTACGCTGGTTACATCGACCGCCAGAAAGACGAGATTGAAAAATCTATCCGTCACGAAAATACCCGCTTGCCAATGGATATGGATTACTCACAAATCAAAGGCTTGTCGAATGAGGTGGTGGCAAAACTGAAAGACAGTCGGCCAGAAACCATTGGCAAGGCGTCACGTATTTCCGGTATTACGCCAGCAGCAATTTCTATACTGCTGGTGCATCTGAAAAAACAAGGCATGCTGAAAAAAGGGGCCTGAGTTTCTGTGGAACAACGTCTAGCACAACTGATTGAACAGGCAGGGATGAATATCCCTGCTGAGCAACAAGCCCAACTGATTGGCTATGTTGAAATGCTCAACAAATGGAACAAAGCGTACAACTTAACTTCAGTGCGTGATCCAAATGAGATGATAGTCAAACACATCATGGACAGCATCGTGGTGAGTCAGCACCTCGATGGCCAAAGTTACATTGATGTGGGGACAGGTCCTGGATTGCCCGGTATCCCGCTTGCGATCGTTAATCCGGAAAAATCCTTCACGCTGCTCGATAGTCTTGGTAAACGCATCCGTTTCATCCGTCAGGTTCTTCATGAGCTGAAAATCACCAATGTCACGCCGGTACAGAGCCGCGTAGAAGATTTTCAACCTGAACAGGGATTTGACGGCGTATTAAGCCGAGCATTTGCATCTATGAGTGACATGGTAAACTGGTGTCATCACCTGCCTTCAGCGCAAGGAAGGTTTCTTGCTCTGAAGGGACAAGTGGATCAAGTCGAAATTGATGAACTTCCTGCCGGATGTTCTGTGACAGATATCAAACCTTTGACTGTTCCGGGATTGGAAGGTCAACGTCATCTAGTAGTCTTGGCTAGATAGGATTATTAGGCGAGGTCGTCTTGTGGGAAAAGTCATTGCTATAGCAAACCAAAAGGGAGGCGTTGGTAAAACAACGACCTGTATCAACCTGGCTGCTTCGCTGGCAGCGACTCAGCGTAAGGTATTGGTAATTGACCTAGACCCGCAGGGCAACGCAACCATGGCGAGTGGTGTGGATAAATACGACGTTCATGCCACTGCCTACGATTTGCTGGTTGAAGAGACCCCGTTTAACGATGTGGTGGTGACAGAAACGACGGGCGGTTATCACTTGATAGCGGCCAATGGTGATGTTACTGCGGCAGAAATCAAACTCATGGAAGTGTTTGCCCGCGAAGTGAGGCTGCGCAGCGCATTAGCCGACATTCGTGAAAACTATGATTTCATCTTCATTGATTGTCCCCCTTCTCTTAACCTTCTTACAATCAATGCCATGACGGCGGCAAACTCCGTACTGGTGCCGATGCAGTGTGAATACTTTGCATTGGAAGGCCTGACCGCACTGATGGACACCATCAGTAAGCTTGCAAGCGTAGTGAACGCTGACTTGCATGTGGAAGGCTTGCTCAGAACCATGTACGATCCGCGAAATCGTCTGGCGACAGAAGTGTCTGAACAGATCAAAAAACACTTTGGAGACAAGGTCTACCGTACAGTTATCCCGCGTAACGTCCGTTTGGCTGAAGCGCCTAGTCACGGCAAACCTGCCATGTACTACGACAAATATTCCAGCGGTGCCAAATCCTATTTGGCATTAGCCGGTGAAATATTGCGACGGGAAGAGCAGGCCAGGCAGGCTGTTGCCAACGCGTCTTAAAGGAACGTGAATGAACGCTACCAAACGTGGATTGGGTAAAGGACTCGATGCGCTACTGGCCACCAGTGCCAGGGCACAAGCGCGTGTCGATCTGAATAACGATACTCAGGAAGCCGTTAACAACAGTGAGCTGCAGCATTTGCCATTAGCGGCATTGCGTCCTGGTGTGTATCAACCTCGTCAGGATATGGCGCAGGAAGCATTGGAAGAGCTGGCGGAGTCTATTCGCGCACAAGGCGTTATCCAACCTTTGGTTGTGCGTCACCTCGGTGACAAACAGTACGAAATTATCGCCGGTGAGCGCCGTTTCAGAGCATCAAAAATCGCTGGCTTGACCCATGTTCCTTGTCTGGTCCGAGATCTAAATGACAAAGCTGCGAGCGCCATCGCACTGATTGAGAATATCCAGCGTGAAGATCTTAACGCCATGGAAGAAGCGGAGGCGCTAGATCGTTTGATCCATGACTTCTCTCTCACCCACCAACAACTGGCCGAAGCACTGGGCAAATCCCGTACTACCATCAGTAATCTGCTGAGATTGAACGGCCTTGAAGCTGGCGTAAAGAAACTGTTGTCTGGACGTCAGTTGGAAATGGGTCATGCGCGTGCTTTGCTGGCATTAGACGGCAATGCACAGATCGAGGCTGCATTGGTCTCCGTCAATAAAAAACTCACAGTTAGGCAGACCGAAGCCTTAGTCAAAAAAGTCCTGACCCCGGCGGTAGAAAAAACACAGGAACCCGTATCGCCAAAATTGGTGGCGTTACAGGATAGGCTGACGGACAAGCTAGGCACATCTGTTAGTCTGTCCCAAAGCAGGAGTGGTAGTGGTAAGTTGGTTATCAGCTTTGATCAGAACGAAAAACTTATGCAAATTCTTGCAATTCTAGGTGAGGAACTGTGACGTGACGCGTTGGGTTTTTGTTACATATTTTTGCTTACTGTGATCAGGTTACCCTGTTGTAAAATTTAGTTTCCCTTTTTGATGTGATGAGATTGCATTCAAAAGGGCGAGCCGTATAATTTTCGCAGTTTTCCCAGCACGACAAGGTGCTAAGAGGAAAGGAATCGAGGAACGAATACATGGTATCGACGCTCACGCGACCAGGTCGCAAGCTTGCGAAAAGGTTGCTGCTGTTACAGGCGTGCGTCGTGTTAGCAACGGCAATCTTGATGGTCACCACCATCAATGTCGACTGGGGAATTTCCGCACTCATAGGCGGTGGCATTTTCGTAATCGCCAACGCAGCCTTTGCATTGTGTGCATTCCTCTTTAGTGGAGCGAGAGCAGCAAAGCTCGTTGTGGCATCCTTCTACAGCGGGGAAGTGCTTAAAATTCTACTTACCGTCGCGCTGTTTTCCGTTGTTTACCTGTATGCCGAGGTGGAACTTGTTCCCCTCAAACTGACCTATTTGCTGGTACTTGGAATTAATATCCTCGCGCCAGTTTTATTCATTAACAACAACAAATAGGATGAGTTATGGCTGCGCCAGGTGAAGCGCTTACACCCTCCGGTTATATCTCCCACCACTTAACCAACCTGTCTTCTGACAAGCTTGGTCTGGTGGAGGAAGGTAGCTTCTGGTCGGTGCATATTGATAGCCTGTTTTTCTCTATTGCCATCGGTATCGGCTTTCTATGGCTGTTCCGCGCAGTAGCGAAAAAAGCTACAACAGGAGTTCCAGGCAAGCTTCAGTGTTTTGTGGAAATGTTGGTGGAGTTCGTTGATGAAAACGTTCGCGAAACCTTCCATGGAAAGAATCCACTGATCGCGCCTTTGGCTCTGACCATTTTCGTTTGGATATTTCTGATGAATACGATGGACCTTGTTCCTATCGATTTTATTCCTTATCCAGCGGAACAGCTTGGTATTCCTTATATGAAGGTCGTACCAACAGCTGATGTAAATATCACACTGGCAATGGCGCTGGGCGTGTTTTTCTTGATGATATACTACAGCATCAAGATCAAAGGCCTAGGTGGCTTTGCAAAAGAGCTGGCTCTTCACCCGTTCAATCACCCACTTATGATCCCGTTCAACCTGCTGCTTGAAGTGGTATCGCTACTGGCGAAACCAATCTCACTCGGCATGCGTCTGTTCGGTAACATGTTTGCAGGTGAAGTGGTATTTATCCTTATTGCGGCTCTTCTGCCGTGGTGGGCGCAATGGTTGGGTTCATTACCGTGGGCAATCTTCCACATTCTGGTTATTACCATCCAAGCGTTCGTCTTTATGATGTTGACCATTGTGTACCTGTCTCAGGCACATGAAGATTCGCATTAATAAAAGATTTTTAGTAAGCAACTTTGTTAGACCTTCCGGCATATAAGCCGACAACAAGAAACTGGAGATAGTGATGGAAACTTTATTGAGCTTTTCTGCAATTGCCGTTGGCATCATTGTAGGTCTTGCTTCCCTGGGTACAGCGATCGGCTTCGCATTGCTTGGCGGTAAATTCCTTGAAGGTGCGGCTCGTCAACCAGAGATGGCTCCAATGCTGCAAGTTAAGATGTTCATCATCGCTGGTCTGCTGGATGCGGTTCCAATGATCGGTATCGTAATCGCACTGCTGTTCACCTTCGCAAACCCATTCGTTGGTCAGCTGGGTTAAGTCGCCTGATTATACCTGTAGTTAACTATTGGGAGATGGAGAAGCAGTTATGAATATGAACGCTACTCTTATCGGCCAGGCGATCGCGTTTTCCATGTTTGTGTGGTTCTGCATGAAGTATGTGTGGCCACCAATCATGCAAGCGATTGAAGAACGTCAGAAGAAAATTGCTGACGGTCTTGCGGCGGCTGAGCGTGCCGCGAAAGACCTGGATTTGGCCCAGGCTAATGCTTCTGATCAATTGAAAGAAGCAAAGCGCGCTGCAACTGAGATCATCGATTCGGCGAATAAGCGTAAAGCACAAATTCTTGATGAAGCCCGCGAAGAAGCATCTTCTGAGCGTGAAAATATCCTTAACCAAGGAAAGGCTGAACTGGAAGCTGAGCGCAACCGTGCCCGCGATGAACTGCGCAAACAAGTTGCAACTCTGGCCGTAATCGGTGCTGAGAAAATCCTTGAGCGTTCAATCGACGAAAATGCTCATAAAGATATTCTCGATAAAATCACTGCAGAACTTTAAGAAGGAGGGGCAGCTATGTCTGAACTGACTACCATCGCACGCCCCTACGCTAAAGCAGCCTTCGATCTGGCAGTAGAAAAAGGCGAATTGGACCAATGGTCTGAAATGCTGGCTTTTGCTGCTGAAGTTGCCCGCAATGAAACCATCGCAGATTTTCTCGATGGCTCTTATTCAGCTGAAAAGTTGACTGAGATTTTTCTCTCAGTGTGCGGTGAGCAGCTCAATGAATTCGGCCAGAACCTGGTGAAGGTGATGGCTGAAAATGGGCGCCTAAAAGCGTTGCCGGAAGTAACTGTCCAGTTCATGGCACTTCGCCGTGAATTAGAAAAGCAAGTTGACGTCGAGGTCACCTCTGCTGTCGCGCTGGAACAAGCGCAACTGGATGCTATTGAAAGCAAACTGGAAGCCCGCCTTGAGCGAAAAGTGAAGCTGAACTGTAGTGTAGACGAGACCCTGGTTGCCGGGGTTGTGATTCGAGCTGGAGACTTGATCATCGATAACTCAGTTAGCGGCCGTATGCGCCGTCTGAGCGATGCATTGCAGTCTTGATTTGGGGAATTGGAGCATGCAACTTAATTCCACGGAAATTAGTGATCTGATCAAACAGCGTATTGAAAAATTCAACGTTGTTAGTGAAGCACGCAACGAAGGTACCATCGTGTCAGTCAGCGACGGTATCATTCGCATCCATGGCCTTGCAGATGCTATGCAAGGTGAAATGATTGAACTACCTGGCAACCGTTTCGCACTCGCGCTCAACCTTGAGCGTGACTCTGTAGGTGCGGTTGTTATGGGTCCTTATGCCGACCTTCAGGAAGGCATGAAGGTAACCGGTACTGGTCGTATTCTTGAAGTTCCAGTAGGTCCTGAGCTACTGGGCCGTGTGGTTAACACCTTGGGTGAGCCAATTGACGGTAAAGGTCCTATCAACGCAGCACTGACTTCTCCTGTAGAAGTGATTGCACCTGGCGTAATCGCTCGTCAGTCGGTAGACCAGCCAGTACAAACCGGTTACAAAGCAGTTGATGCAATGATCCCAATCGGCCGTGGTCAGCGTGAGCTGGTTATCGGTGACCGCCAGACCGGTAAAACGGCGCTGGCAATCGATGCGATCATTAACCAGAAAAACTCTGGTATCTACTCTATCTATGTTGCTATCGGCCAGAAAGCGTCAACCATCGCTAACGTGGTTCGCAAACTGGAAGAGCACGACGCACTGAAAAACACCATCGTTGTTGTTGCATCTGCTTCTGAAGCAGCGGCACTGCAATACCTTGCGCCTTACGCAGGTTGTGCGATGGGTGAATACTTCCGTGACCGTGGTGAAGATGCGCTGATCGTATACGATGATCTGTCTAAGCAAGCTGTTGCTTACCGTCAGATTTCTCTGTTGCTACGTCGCCCACCAGGCCGTGAAGCATTCCCAGGTGACGTTTTCTACCTCCACTCTCGTCTGCTGGAGCGTGCTGCGCGTGTTAACGCTGATTATGTTGCTAAGTTCACCAATGGTGAAGTGACTGGCAAAACTGGTTCTTTGACCGCGCTGCCAATCATTGAAACCCAAGCGGGTGACGTATCTGCGTTCGTACCAACCAACGTTATCTCGATCACCGATGGTCAGATCTTCTTGCAATCGGAACTGTTTAACGCAGGTATCCGTCCGGCAGTTGACCCAGGTATCTCAGTATCTCGTGTAGGTGGTTCAGCACAGACCAAGATCATCAAGAAGCTATCTGGTGGTATTCGTACCGCTCTGGCTCAGTACCGCGAACTGGCAGCCTTTGCTCAGTTCTCTTCTGACCTGGACGAGGCAACCAAGAAGCAGCTGGATCACGGTCAGAAAGTAACTGAACTGATGAAGCAGAAGCAATACGCACCAATGTCTGTGTTTGAGCAGGGATTGATGATTTTTGCTGCGGAAAAAGGCTATCTGGCAGACATTGAGCTGACCAAACTGGCTGATTTCGAATCTGCTCTGCTTGCATACGCTAAAGGTACGTTTGCTGAGCTGGTTGCACAGATCGATGAAACTGGCGACTACAACGGCGACATTGAAGCGCAACTGGTTAAGCTGGTTGAAGACTTCAAAGCAACGCAAACCTGGTAATGCGTAGAAGGCCGCTCAGCGGCCTTCTAATAACGGAGAGTAACGATGGCCGGCGCAAAAGAAATTCGTAACAAGATCGGAAGTGTAAAAAGTACACAGAAGATCACCAAAGCGATGGAAATGGTTGCCGCTTCTAAAATGCGTCGTTCGCAAGACGCCATGGAAGCCTCCCGTCCATACGCGACTACTATGCGCAAAGTGATCGGTCATGTCGCACTTGGTAAACTTGAGTATCGCCATCCTTATCTGGAAGAGCGTGAAGCCAAGCGCGTCGGTTACATCATCGTATCTTCAGACCGCGGTCTGTGTGGTGGCCTGAACATCAATCTGTTCAAACGTGCCATCACAGATATGCAGGCTTACAGCCAAAAAGGTGTAGAAGTTGAAACTGCACTGATCGGCTCTAAAGCCACTGCATTCTTTAACAGCTACGGCGGCAACGTATCCGCGCAAGTTTCTGGTCTGGGTGACAGCCCTTCACTGGAAGACTTGATCGGTACCGTCGGTGTGATGCTGAAGAAATATGATGAAGGCCAACTGGACCGCCTGTATCTGGTTTACAACAAGTTTGTGAACACCATGACGCAGGATCCAGTGATCGATCAATTGCTGCCTTTGCCTAAGTCGGAAGACGAAGAGATGCAGCGCAACCATGCTTGGGATTACATCTATGAGCCTGAGCCTAAACCACTGCTGGACACCCTATTGGTTCGCTATGTTGAATCACAGGTATATCAGGGCGTGGTAGAGAACCTCGCGTGTGAACAAGCAGCGCGAATGGTTGCGATGAAGGCTGCAACAGATAATGCAGGGAATCTGATTGATGAACTGCAACTGGTGTATAACAAAGCCCGTCAGGCTGCAATTACCCAAGAGTTGTCGGAGATTGTCTCCGGTGCTGCTGCGGTGTAAGGCAAGGGCCAACGAACTATTTTAGAGGAATAACGATGGCTACAGGTAAGATCGTTCAGATCATCGGTGCGGTAGTCGACGTAGAGTTTCTACAGGAGTCTGTACCTCAGGTATATGACGCCCTGAACGTGAAACGTGAAGGCGAGCGTCTGGTGCTGGAAGTTCAGCAGCAGCTTGGTGGTGGTATCGTTCGTACCATCGCAATGGGTTCGTCTGATGGTCTGCGTCGTGGACTGGAAGTAGAAAATACTGGTAAGCCGATTGAAGTGCCAGTAGGCACTGAGACCCTGGGACGTATCATGAACGTACTGGGTGACTCAATCGACGAGCGTGGCGATATCGGTGAGAAAGAGCGTTACTCTATTCACCGTGAAGCGCCAAGCTACGAAGACCAATCAAATGCAACCGAACTGCTGGAAACCGGCGTTAAGGTTATCGACCTGGTTTGTCCATTCGCGAAGGGTGGTAAAATCGGTCTGTTCGGTGGTGCAGGTGTTGGTAAGACCGTTAACATGATGGAGCTTATCAACAACATCGCACTTCAACACTCTGGTCTGTCTGTATTCGCAGGTGTTGGTGAGCGTACTCGTGAGGGTAACGACTTCTACTACGAGATGCAGGAAGCGGGCGTTGTAAACGTTGAGAATCCAGCAGAATCGAAAGTAGCGATGGTTTACGGTCAGATGAACGAGCCACCGGGTAACCGTTTGCGTGTTGCACTGACTGGCCTGACAATGGCTGAGAAGTTTCGTGATGAAGGCCGTGACGTACTGCTGTTCATCGATAACATCTATCGTTACACCCTTGCAGGTACCGAAGTATCGGCACTGCTGGGTCGTATGCCATCTGCGGTTGGTTACCAGCCTACACTAGCAGAAGAGATGGGTGTTCTTCAGGAGCGTATCACCTCGACCAAGAGTGGTTCTATCACATCTGTACAGGCAGTATACGTACCTGCGGATGACTTGACTGACCCATCTCCAGCAACCACGTTCGCGCACTTGGATGCGACCGTTGTACTTTCGCGTAACATCGCTGCACTGGGTCTGTACCCAGCAATCGACCCATTGGATTCGACGTCACGTCAGCTGGATCCTCTGGTTATAGGTCAAGAGCACTATGATGTTGCACGTGGTGTGCAGTCTGTACTGCAACGCTACAAAGAGCTGAAAGACATCATCGCGATTCTGGGTATGGATGAACTGTCTGAAGACGACAAACTGGCAGTAGCCCGTGCACGTAAGATTGAGCGTTTCCTGACTCAGCCTTACCACGTAGCAGAAGTCTTCACAGGTCAGCCAGGTGTTTATGTTTCGCTGAAAGAAACCATCACAGGCTTTAAAGGTCTGCTGAGCGGTGAGTACGACGATATCCCTGAGCAGGCATTCCTGTACTGTGGCGGTATCGAAGAAGTACTGGAAAAAGCGAAGAACCTGTAATAGCTGGTAGGAGGCGACATGGCAGCGATGACCTTTCACCTGGATGTAGTAAGCGCAGAGAAACAACTGTTTTCTGGCCGTGCTGAAGCAATTCAGGTAACGGGTAGCGAAGGTGAATTGGGTATTTACCCAAGCCACACCCCGCTGCTGACCGCTATCACGCCGGGCATGATCCGCATTACTAAGCAACATGGCCACGAAGAGGTGATTTATCTTTCTGGCGGTATGCTCGAAGTGCAGCCAAGCGCAGTCACTGTGCTGGCAGATACCGCAATTCGCGGCGTCGATCTGGATCAGGCCAAGGCAGAAGAAGCGAAGCGCCGTGCAGAGGATCGTATCCTCAACAAACATGGCGATATGGACTTTGCTCAGGCGGCCAGTGATCTGGCCAAGGCGATTGCCCAGCTACGAGTTATCGAGCTGACCAAAAAGGCACGCTGAGTACCAGGTATCACCCAAAGACTGAATGGCGACCGAGAGGTCGCCTTTTTTATGCTTGTTTTTCTCGTTTTTAAATCGCCTAATTTTTCGGTCTTTAAATCATGATAGAAAAAGATATGTTCAGTTTTTATGAGTTAATTATCAATTAGTTGATGTGAATTTATGTGTGGGTTTTCTTAAGTGATTATCTGCGAGGTATCGCCTGAAAATTGCTACAAGATGACGGAAATTTATGAATTTCTTATAGGTTTGAATCCCGTTTTACAAAGCGAACCGTTACAATAAGCGCCATTATTTGAAGTAGACCCTCAATACCAAGGACAATTCTCCATGAATTTCAGTGCTGTGATTCTGGCTGCGGGTAAGGGAACCCGTATGTACTCCAACCTGCCAAAGGTACTGCATACCCTTGCTGGCAAACCTATGGCTAAGCACGTTATCGATACCTGCTCTTCACTAGGCGCAAAAAACGTCCACCTTGTTTATGGTCACGGTGGAGGTGCCATGAAAGCAGCGCTGGCAGAAGAGCCGGTAAACTGGGTCCTTCAGGCAGAACAACTAGGTACCGGACACGCGGTTAATCAGGCTGCACCTGAGTTTGCTGATGATGAACAGGTTTTGATTCTATATGGCGATGTGCCGTTGATTTCAGAGCAAACTGTCGAAAACCTGTTGGATGCACAGCCTGATGGCGGCATTGCATTGCTGACTGTGGTACTGGATAAGCCAGCCGGCTATGGACGTATCATTCGCCGTAACGGACCTGTGGTGGCGATCGTGGAAGATAAAGATGCCACTCAAGAGCAAAAACTGATCAAAGAAATAAACACTGGAGTGATGGTCGCAACCGGACGTGATCTACGCCGCTGGCTGAACGAAGTGAAAAGCGACAACGCACAGGACGAATACTACCTGACGGATGTGATTGCGATCGCCCACGATGAAGGCCGTGCTGTCGAAGCAGTTCACCCGGAAAGCGCGATTGAAGTAGAAGGCGTCAACAACCGCATCCAACTGGCACGTCTGGAACGCGCTTACCAAGCCGCTCAGGCAGAAAAGTTGTTGGAAAGTGGTGTGATGCTCCGTGACCCGGCACGCTTTGATCTGCGTGGTCAGCTACAGTGTGGTACTGATGTCGAAATTGACGTCAATGTGGTGATTGAAGGTTCAGTTACTCTGGGTGACAACGTGGTCATTGGTACTGGCTGTGTACTGAAAGACTGTGAAATCGATGACAACACTATTGTTCGCCCATACAGCGTGATTGAAGGTGCTTCCGTTGGTGAGGACTGCACAGTCGGTCCTTTTGCGCGCCTGCGTCCGGGGGCTGAGCTGGTGGAAGATACACATGTGGGTAACTTCGTCGAAGTGAAAAATGCACGTATTGGCAAAGGTTCTAAGGCGAATCATTTGACTTACATTGGTGATGCGGAAATCGGTGAGCGCGTGAATATCGGTGCGGGCACCATTACTTGTAACTACGATGGTGCCAATAAGCACAAGACCGTGATTGAAGATGACGTGTTTGTCGGCTCTGATAGTCAGCTGGTGGCACCGGTGACCATCAAAAAAGGTGCGACCATTGGTGCAGGTACGACACTGACCAGTAACGTGGAAGAGGGCCAACTCATTATTACCCGCACGAAAGCACGTGTAATTGATGGCTGGAAGAGACCTGTTAAGCAGAAATAACACTTGTTATGCGTAAAAAAACATCGTAAAGGCGGTGTTTTTTTATTGAAGCGATTAAATCGTCATCAAACGAAAAATAGGGGGTTGACGCTCCTCTGAATCCGCAATATTATACGCGCCTCTGTTGGGGTATCGCCAAGCGGTAAGGCAGCGGCTTTTGATGCCGCCATTCCCTGGTTCGAATCCAGGTACCCCAGCCAACAACGCGTCCGTAGCTCAGCTGGATAGAGTACCTGGCTACGAACCAGGCGGTCGGAGGTTCGAATCCTCCCGGACGCGCCATCTCTTCCTTTCCAGAGGTGAGATGAACAATTAGGTATGCGGAAGTGGCGAAATTGGTAGACGCACCAGATTTAGGTTCTGGCGCCGCAAGGTGTGAGAGTTCAAGTCTCTCCTTCCGCACCATTATTTAAAGATCATGCTTTCGAGTGTGGTTGCTGTTGGGGTATCGCCAAGCGGTAAGGCAGCGGCTTTTGATGCCGCCATTCCCTGGTTCGAATCCAGGTACCCCAGCCATATTTCAGGTTGGCTACGTAGCTCAGTTGGTTAGAGCACATCACTCATAATGATGGGGTCACAGGTTCGAATCCCGTCGTAGCCACCACTTATTTCGAAAGTCTCTGACTTTCTGCCAGATAAGACACACTACCAGTGTCTGCGGGTTATAAACTCAATATCAGGCGAAAAAATTGCGATGGTGGCGGAATTGGTAGACGCGCTAGCTTCAGGTGTTAGTGTCCTTACGGACGTGAGAGTTCAAGTCTCTCCCTTCGCACCAAACATCACTTAAGCCTTCAACAAGATGGGTTAGGTAAAACAATTTGCGGAAGTGGCGAAATTGGTAGACGCACCAGATTTAGGTTCTGGCGCCGCAAGGTGTGAGAGTTCAAGTCTCTCCTTCCGCACCATGATTGAAAGCAGGCTATTTAGCCTGCTTTTTTTCTATCTGTAGTTTGCAACCCATTCTCTCACTTCAATTTCTCGCGCTCTCAGTGCGTAATACCAATCGTAGTAAATATCTGCTCATCTTAGCTTGTTAAAATGCTCGATAACTGCGTTGAAAAATTTGATTGTAGAATAACTATTTATCGAAATTTTTCGCCTTGTGCTCGAGCATTTTTCCTGCGCTATTTCTGATCACCTAACTACTGTGATTGGTATAACTCTCTGTATAATTCTCAATCTGTGTTGCAGATCATGCTCAAAGTGATATGTATTGCATTTCATCCTTGATCTTTGATTTAAAGTTTATATTATCTTTCGAAACGAAAGTTTGGTGGTTACATGTCGAAACGTAATACTCAACAACGTCGCCATGCGATTGTTGCCATGCTGACTGAGCAGGGCGAAGTCAGCGTAGATATGCTTTCAACACTGTTTGAAACATCAGAGGTAACGATCCGTAAAGACCTTGCTGAACTTGAGAAAAATGGACTTCTGCTGCGTCGTTATGGCGGAGCAGTGCCGGTTCCTCATGAAATGGTTTCGGAAAACGCAGTAAAAGTTTCGGAGCAAAAGTTATCGATCGCAAAAATGGCGGCAACCCGGATCCGCGACCATAATCGCATTGTGGTGGACAGTGGTTCAACGACGGCAGCTTTGATCCCGCTTCTTAATCAAAAGCGTGGTCTGGTGGTGATGACCAATTCCCTGAATGTGGCGCAGGCCATTAAGGAGTTGGAAAACGAGCCGACGCTACTAATGACAGGCGGCACCTGGGACCCTCACTCTGAAGCATTTCAGGGGCAGGTCGCAGAGCAGGCATTGCGTGCGTATGACTTTGACCAGCTGTTCATTGGTGCCGATGGCATAGATGTTAATCGCGGTACGACAACATTTAATGAAATTGTCGGCCTGAGCAGGGTCATGTCGGAAGTGTCTCGGGAAGTTTTGGTTTTGATTGAATCCGATAAAATCGGCCGCAAAATTCCGAACCTTGAATTGCCATGGGATGCTATCACTACAGTGATCACCGACAGTAAGCTTGATACTACCACCAGACTCGCTATTGAAGAGACGGGCACAGAGGTGATCTGCGCCTCAGACTAAATACGGGGAAAAATATGTGTGGAATTGTTGGCGCGGTTGCGCAAAGGGACGTTGCTGAAATCTTACTCGAAGGTTTGCGTAGACTTGAATACCGCGGCTATGATTCTGCGGGTCTAGCGGTGACTGACAGCGAACAACAACTGCGTCGGCTGCGCCGATTGGGCAAAGTCCAGAATCTGGCGGAAGCTCTAGTCGAAACGCCAGTTCTTGGTGGTACCGGTATTGCTCACACTCGGTGGGCAACCCATGGTGAGCCAAACGAAGCAAACGCTCACCCACACATGTCGGGTTATAACATTGCTATCGTTCACAATGGCATTATTGAAAATCATGAACCGCTCCGAGAGCTGCTTAAAGGCCGCGGTTACGTTTTTACATCCCAAACTGACACTGAGGTAATTGCCCACCTTGTGGATTGGGAATTGGGCCAGGAAGGTTGCCTTATGGAAGCCTTCCAACGCACGGTCAAACAGCTGGAAGGCGCTTATGGCACTGTGGTAATGGATAGACGTGACCCAGAGCGGCTTATCGCTGCTCGTTCGGGAAGTCCACTAGTGATTGGTCTTGGCATCGGCGAAAACTTCCTGGCGTCTGATCAGCTGGCGCTGCTAAACGTGACCCGCCGCTTTATTTTCTTGGAAGAAGGTGATGTGGCGGAAATCACCCGCCGTGAAGTCAGCATTACCGATGTGAATGGCGAGCGTGTTGAACGTCAGGTACACGAGTCTTCGATCGAGCATGATGCCGCTGACAAGGGCCCATATCGCCACTACATGCAAAAAGAAATCTTTGAGCAGCCTTCAGCACTTATCAACACCCTGGAAGGACGCATTGATGGCAACAGCGTGCTGGTGGAGAGTATTGGTCATGGCGCGGCAGATATTCTCGCGCGCGCCGAGCACATCCAGATAGTCGCCTGTGGTACGTCCTACAATGCAGGTATGGTTGCCCGCTACTGGTTCGAAGACATTGCTGGTGTGAGTTGTGATGTTGAGATAGCTTCTGAATTTCGCTACCGAAATTTTGCTACCCGTCCTAACAGTTTGTTAATTACCCTTTCCCAATCCGGAGAGACCGCGGATACGCTGGCCGCGCTACGTAAAGCCAAAGAGCGGGGCTTTATGGGCGCAATGACCATTTGTAATGTGGCTGGCTCTTCTTTGGTTCGTGAATCCGATTTAGCGTTTATGACCCGCGCAGGTGCTGAAATTGGTGTGGCATCTACCAAGGCATTTACTACACAGTTGGCGACATTGTTGATGTTGGTGACGGCAGTGGGAAAACAGAAAGGCAACATTGATGCAGGGAGAGAAAAAACCATCATAGAGGCATTGAACCGCTTGCCGGTGACCATGGAGCAAGCGCTGGCGTATGATAAAGAGATTGAACTGCTGGCGGAAGATTTCGCGGACAAGCACCATGCATTGTTTCTGGGTAGAGGAGAATACTACCCTATCGCTATGGAAGCGTCACTGAAGCTGAAAGAAATCTCGTATATCCATGCAGAGGCTTACGCAGCAGGTGAGCTTAAACATGGCCCATTGGCACTGATTGATGCTGACATGCCGGTGATTGTGGTGGCACCGAACAATGAGTTGCTGGAAAAGCTCAAGTCCAACATTGAAGAAGTTCGTGCTCGTGGTGGGCAGCTTTATGTGTTTGCAGATAAAGATGCAGGCTTTGAAGAGAGTGAAGGCATGACTATCGTGGCGATGCCGCATGTTGATGAAGTATGTGCCCCTATTTTCTACACCTTGCCAATGCAGCTCTTGTCTTATCACGTCGCCCTTATTAAAGGGACAGATGTCGACCAGCCTCGAAACCTTGCTAAGGCTGTAACAGTGGAATAAAACCGCTTATTAGTGAGAAGTAAAAACCGAAAAGGAGCCGTATGGCTCCTTTTTATGTCTTGTATACAGTACAGGATCTGTCTGATTTGCTTTTTGCAACTGTCGGTGACTCTGTCTCATTTGCATTTTGCAAATCATTTCGCAGTCATAATAAGACACTGAGTCCAGAAATGTTAACATGTCAATTTTATGTAAAAATAAGTAATTGATATTAAATGCATTATTCGATGCCCAAATAGTTGGCCTGCATTGTGCATATTGTCGATAAACAGCACAACTACATAACAGATAGCTGTAAGTCGTAGGGAGTGAAGTATGATCGACTCGAAAGCACAAGTAGCAAAACGTATCAAAGAAGCACGTGAGTGGAAAGGGATCACTCAGGTGAAAATGGCCAAACTACTCGAAGTAGCTCGCCAAACATATCTGGACATTGAAACGGGTAAAACCGAGCCACGTGTCAGAATGTTATCAGAAATTGCAGAAATTACTGAACGTCCATTGGTATGGTTCGTTTATGGTGATGCTGATGTTGAACTACACGACGTGCAGTACAAACAGGATGTTAATCGCTTGCTGGAACATTTCTCCAAGCTGCCTCATGAGGCTCGTACTGCTATTCTAAATCAGAGCGTAAACATGGCATCATTCTTGGTGAATTACTCGAAATCAGCGCAAAGAAGTTAAGCACTTACTTACTTGGCAAGCTCGGTAGAACCTTGCCTGCCAAAATAGGTATTGCGGATTTTCCTTGTCATCTGGTTTAGGCAAGAGCAGCCCTGTTTCACACTTCAACAACGCTTTGTATGTGTAGAAAACGACCCTGTGCATAATGCAGTTCTAGCAGTAAAGTGCGTCATTGTGAACAGTGCTAATCAATCTGTTCCTAGGCGCCGAGTTGTGGGGCAAGCGATGTTTATTGTCAAAGGTCATGTTGCACAGCGCATTAGGGAAGCGCGGGAGTATCGGGATATCACACAGGTGGAGATGGCACAGCATTTAGATGTTGCCCGTCAGACCTATTTAGATATTGAATCCGGTAAAACGGAACCCAAAGTGTCTTCTCTGGCAATCATCGCTGATGTAACCGGCCGTCCATTAAACTGGTTTTTGTACGGCGAAAGCACGCGAAGCGACATCGCGTTTACACACAGGGATGATCTCAATACCCTTTTGGCGCTATTCAGTCAGCTACCGGAGTCAGCGCGCAACCTCGTGATGGATCAGGCATTGCTACTGGCACAGTACATGATAAACATGACGTCGCTGGAAAGAGATCAATAAGTAAAAATAACAAAAAGCCCAGCAATGCTGGGCTTTTTTGTCTTCTTGGTAAAGCTATTCACTGGGATTTAGCCAGAAAGAATTTATAGGATGGGTTATCCGTCTCATCCTTCCAGGCATACCCCAGTTCGCGCAGGTGCGAGGTAAACGACAAGATGTCTTTGTCATCCAGTTCAAAGCCACACAGCACGCGTCCATAATCAGAGCCGTGATTGCGGTAATTGAAGATACTGATGTTCCAATGCGTTCCCAGCGTGTTGAGAAAGCGTAGCAGGGCTCCTGGGTATTCCGGGAACTCAAAGCTATATAGACGCTCTTTCATCGCCTTAGTTGGGCGTCCGCCAATCATGTATCGGATGTGGACCTTCGCCATTTCATCGTCAGACAAGTCCTGCACAGGATACCCACCTTTTCGCAGATCGGTGATGATGCCGTCGAGCTCTTCCTGTCCATTTTGCAAACGCACACCCACAAAGATGTTTGCCAGCGTATCGTCACTATGACGGTAGTTAAACTCTGTCACTGCGCGACCTCCTAGTATCTTACAAAACTCGAGGAAAGCGCCTGTACGTTCAGGAATGGTGACGGCCAACAGGCCTTCACGTTTCTCGCCCAGTTCGGCGCGCTCAGAGACGTATCTCAGGCTGTGGAAGTTGGTGTTGGCGCCGGAAAGCACAGCAGCCATCTTCTTGCCTTTGAGCTGTTGCTGTTCGGTGTACTTTTTCAGACCTGCCAGTGATAAAGCCCCAGCAGGTTCAGAAATCGCACGGGTATCTTCGAAGATATCTTTCACAGCTGCACAGATTTCGTCACTCGACACAGTGATGATGTCATCGAGATGCTCATGACACAGACGGAAGGTCTCATCTCCAATGCGTTTGACTGCCACACCGTCTGCGAAGGTGCCAACATTATCCAGAGTGACAGGCTCTCCAGCATCCAATGCAGCTTTCAGGCAGGCAGAGTCTTCCGCTTCTACGGCAATGAGTTTGACCTGTGGCATCAGTTGTTTCACGATAACTGCTACGCCCGCGGCAATACCTCCCCCGCCCACAGGCAGGAAGATATAGTCCAGATGGCCATTCTGTTGCAGCATTTCCATGCCCATGGTGCCCTGACCCGCAATCACTAACGGGTGATCAAAAGGTGGTACAAAGGTGTAGCCGTGTTCTTCTGATAGCTCTACCGCTCTGGCTTTGGCTTCATCAAAGTTGTTGCCATGCAAAACCACATTGCCACCAAAGCCGCACACTGACGCCACTTTGATGTCTGGTGTGGTGCGTGGCATCACGATGGTGGCTTTGATACCCAGCTTATGGCCGGACAGAGCAACGCCCTGCGCGTGGTTACCTGCAGAAGCGGCGATAACACCGGCTTTTTGCTGAGCTTCAGTTAACTGCGCCATCATGTTATAGGCGCCGCGCAACTTGAATGAATGCACCGGCTGGCGGTCTTCACGCTTCAGCTGGATGGTATTGCCTAAACGCTGCGAAATTCGCGGCATATCCTGCAATGGGCTGACAATGGCTGCCTCATACACAGGTGCGCGTAAAATATCACGCAGGTAGTCGGCGTTGCTGAGCGGCGCAGGTTCACTGTGTTGTTGGCGGGCCTGACTCATGATTACCCCTCCAGCTTGCTTTTATCGCGCACAGCACCTTTATCAGCACTGGTTGCCATGCTGGCATACGCTTTCAATGCAAACGACACTTCGCGCACACGTGACTCAGGTTTCCAGCCTTTCGCATCTTGCTCGGTGCGACGTACAGAAAGTTCTGCTTCGTCTACTTCCAGCACGATAGATCGGTTTGGAATGTCGATAGCGATGATGTCGCCCTGCTTCACCAGGCCAATGGTGCCGCCGCTTGCAGCTTCCGGAGAAACGTGACCGATGGACAGGCCACTGGTACCGCCTGAGAAGCGGCCATCAGTAATTAGTGCGCAGGCTTTACCCAAGCCCATGGATTTAAGGTAAGTTGTTGGGTAGAGCATTTCCTGCATGCCTGGACCGCCTTTTGGCCCTTCGTAGCGGATAACCACGACTTCACCGGCTTTTACTGCACCGCCGAGAATACCGTTGACAGCGTCTTCCTGGCTCTCAAAAACATGCGCCGGACCGCGGAAGGTCAGATTTTCTTCTTCCACACCCGCTGTTTTCACGATACAGCCGTCAAGAGCGATATTACCTGTGAGTACAGCAAGGCCGCCATCTTGGCTGTAGGCATTTTCTTTCGTGCGGATACAACCTTCAGTGCGATCGTCATCCAGCGTATCCCAGCGGCAATCCTGAGAGAATGCCTTGGTGGTGCGGATACCGGCAGGACCAGCGCGGTAGAAGGTTTTCACCGCTTCATTGTCTGTTACAGCGATATCGTATTTCGCCAAGGTGTCGGCCATTGTCTCGCCCAACACATTTGGTACGTCAGTTTTCAGAAGGCCAGCACGGTCCAGCTCGCCCAGAATACCCATGACACCACCAGCACGGTGAACGTCTTCCATGTGATATTTCTGCGTGGATGGTGCTACTTTACACAGGTGTGGAACCTGACGGGAAAGACGATCGATATCAGTCATATCAAAATCGATCTCGCCTTCCTGCGCTGCCGCAAGCAGGTGAAGGATAGTATTGGTCGATCCTCCCATTGCGATATCCAATGCCATGGCGTTTTCAAGCGCTGCTTTGCTCGCGATATTACGTGGCAAGGTCGATGCATCGTCCTGTTCATAATAGCGTTTGGTCAGCTCTACAATGCGCTGGCCAGCCGTGATGAAAAGCTGCTCGCGGTCGGCGTGGGTTGCCAACATGGAACCGTTACCCGGTTGGCTGAGTCCCAGCGCTTCGGTCAGACAGTTCATTGAGTTCGCGGTAAACATACCTGAACAAGAGCCACAGGTTGGACACGCTGAGCGCTCGATCTGCTCGCTTTGCTCGTCTGACACATTTGGATCGGCGCCCTGAATCATGGCATCAACCAGATCCAGCTTCAGAATCTGATCCGAAAGCTTGGTTTTCCCCGCTTCCATTGGACCGCCCGACACGAAAATTGCTGGGATATTCAGGCGCATTGCCGCCATCAACATTCCTGGAGTGATCTTGTCACAGTTGGAGATACACACCATTGCATCAGCACAGTGAGCATTCACCATGTATTCCACAGAGTCAGCAATCAGCTCACGTGATGGCAGGCTGTAAAGCATACCACCGTGACCCATGGCAATGCCGTCATCGACGGCGATGGTGTTGAATTCTTTTGCGATGCCGCCTGCGGCTTCGATTTCTTTCGCTACTAGTTGGCCTAGATCTTTAAGGTGAACGTGACCTGGTACGAACTGGGTGAAAGAGTTAACCACGGCGATAATAGGCTTACCGAAATCTTCATCTTTTACGCCGGTTGCACGCCAAAGGGCGCGGGCACCCGCCATATTACGGCCGTGAGTGGTGGTGGCTGAACGATACTTAGGCATTTCCTTATTCCTCTAAAACTGCTTATTTGGTGTCCGGAGAGACCGGATCCAGCCATCCCCATTTGTCTTCGGTTTGGCCGTTAAACAGGCCAAAGAAGGCGGTTTGTACTTTCTCTGTGACTGGGCCGCGTTTGCCTTCACCCACAGTGATTTGATCTACGCTGCGAACCGGAACGATTTCCGCCGCTGTGCCCGTCATAAAAACTTCATCAGCCAGATAGAGGGCTTCACGCGCGATGTTCTCTTCACGCACTTCATAACCCATGTCTTTGGCGATGGTCATGATGGAGTCACGGGTTATGCCTGGAAGGATGGCGCTGGTCGCTGGTGGTGTTGAAATAACGCCATTTTTTATCACGAACAGGTTCTCACCGGCACCTTCCGACAGGTAACCATCCACACTCAGGGCGATACCTTCAGCGTAGCCATGGCGACGGGCTTCGCCACCGACTAACAGGCTCGACAGGTAGTTACCACCTGCTTTGGCTGCGGTTGGGATAGTGTTCGGCGCGGCACGGTTCCAGCTTGAAATCATGGCATCGACACCGTTGGCTAGCGCATCTTCGCCGAGATAAGTGCCCCAGCTGAAGGCAGCAATAATAAGGTCCATTTTGGTGTCTGGTGGTGGGCATACACCCAAGCCAACGTTACCGACAAAACCCAGCGGGCGGATGTAAGCAGAGTTCAGGTTATTGGTGCGCAGTGTTTCACGGCATGCTTCCATTAGCTCCTCGACTGAGTAAGGAATAGGGAAGCGGTAGATTTTTGCGCTGTCTTTCAGGCGCTGCATGTGTTCGCGGTGGCGGAAGACCACTGGGCCATTCGGGGTGTCGTAGCAACGAATCCCTTCAAAAACCGAAGTGCCATAATGCATGGCGTGGGTCAGCACGTGAACTGTGGCATCTTGCCATGGGATCAGTTCGCCGTTTGACCAAATATAATCCGCTGTGTTTGCCATTCTTATTAATCCTTATAACGCATTACTGTTGTTCTAGCGGGAGCAGACGTACACGTGAGACATCCCATAATTTGTCTAACTGGCTCTGAAGATTGGCGATAGGACGATCGCTCTTCACTTGCAGGGTAATTTCAACCGTATTGGTGTCATCGGTATGATGCATATCTAGGCTCATCAGCCGGAATCCACGGTGACGGACAATGCGCAGCAGACGTTCCAGCAATTCTGGTTGGTCGTCGGCATTGATTAATAGGGTGTGTGATTGGCTCATGTGCGCTCCAACATATCCTGGTTAGCGGCACCGGGTGGAACCAGTGGCCATACATTCTCTTCCTCTGAGATAGCAACATGCAGCAGGTAGGCTGTGTCACTTGCCAGTAACTCCTGCAGAGCAGGGATGACTTCGTCTTTACGGGTAATGGTCTTCCCTGGGATATTAAAGGCTGAAGCCAGTGTGACGAAGTCAGGGTTATCCGATAAGTTGGTTTCGCTGTAGCGCTCTTCAAAGAAAAGCTGCTGCCATTGACGCACCATCCCCAAGCGCTGGTTATCCAGCAGCACCATCTTAACCGGAATATTACGGCGTTTCAGGGTACCAAGCTCCTGAATGTTCATCATAAATGAACCATCTCCAGAAACTAATACAACTTCGTCATCAGGACGGGCCATTTTGGCACCCATAGCAGCAGGTAAACCAAAGCCCATGGTGCCAAGACCTGCGGAGGTTAGGAGGTTTTCTGGGCGACGTGGCTCAACGTGCTGCGCCACCCACATTTGGTGTTGGCCCACATCGGTGGCGACGACGGTGGAGTCCGGCATCATGTCAGAGAGCTGTTTAAGGAGCAGTGGCGCGAAAATTGGATCCCCCGGGTGGTCATATCGCCAGCCGAAGTCCTTTTTCATGTTCAGCACGCTGTCTTGCCACGCTTGGATATCTGAAGGCTCACCCAACTGTGGCAACACGGTATTCAACTCACCGCGAAGTGCGACGTTGGCGCGGCGAAGTTTGTGGAATTCCGCAGCATCAATATCGATGTGAACCACTTTAGCGTTAGGCGCGAAGGTATCCAGTTTGCCAGTGACACGATCGTCAAAACGTGCACCAATGGCAATCAATAAATCAGATTGCTGTACCGCCAGATTCGCCGCTTTGGTGCCATGCATACCAAGCATGCCGAGATAATACGGGTAATCTTTGTCAACAGAGCCAAGCCCTTTCAAGGTGCTGGTGGCTGGTATTTGGCTGTGATTTAAAAACTGGCGAAGGGTGTCGGTTGCATGTGCCAGTTGAATACCACCACCGACATATACCATCGGCTGCTTGGCTTCTGCGATCAGTGCATTGGCTTCCTGTAACGAAGCTTGCGACACTTCTGGCGCAGAAGGCTGATTTACAATAGCCGTAAAGGCTTCTTCGACTTGGGCAAGCTGCACGTCTTTGGCTATATCCACCAGCACGGGGCCAGGGCGCCCTTCTTTAGCAACCACAAAAGCTTCTGCCAATGTGGAAGCGAGTTTTGATGTGTCGGTCACCAGAAAACTGTGTTTGGTGCAGGCAAGGGAAAGACCGAGGACATCAACCTCCTGAAAGGCGTCGGTACCGATTAGCGGGCTGGCAACCTGACCTGTGATAGCGACGACGGGCACGGAGTCCATCATGGCATCTGCAAGGCCAGTGATAAGGTTGGTGGCGCCTGGACCGGAAGTGGCAAGACACACACCGACGCCGCCGGTGGAGCGTGCGTAGCCGATAGCGGCCATGGCTGCGCCTTGCTCGTGACGGCAAAGCACATGATCGACATCACCGTCATAAAGGGCATCATACACGGGCATAATAGCACCGCCAGGATAACCAAAGAGTGTTGTTACACCCTGTTTTCGCAAGGCTTCAACGACCATTTGTGCACCTGTCATTGTCGACCCCCGTTAAATCCCGACTGGGAGATTGTTTGCTCTGCTTCCTGATATGATCCCATACCGCTTTTTCCTTTTGCGTTTTGCAATCGCACGTCCAAATGTGAAAAAAGCCCCCGGACCTTTCGATGCGGGGGCTGTTGCGATGTCTGTTTGCTATCTTCTAGCTGTCGCTGCCCCTCGCGGTAGTACCACCACGATAATTGAAATAATAATGACTAGGGCGCGAGATAGATGATTCATTTTGTCTCTTTGAGCGCCGTTTGTGTCGGCGCTGTATGTTTATGTCAACGTTTGTTTGCACAGTTGTTGTCTGCTCATAGTGGTATCACAGACTTCTGTCGCATGACAAGCAAAAAGTGGCTCGAATTTCCAATTTCCGCTTCGTAATGCAGTAATACTAATAGTTTATGCAAATAACTTATTGATAGATAAATAGTTACTGATTACGCCCTATGAATCTTGCCATTATCCAAAGTCGCGCCTGTGTCGGCGTCGAAGCACCACAGGTGACTGTCGAAGTCCATATCAGCAATGGGTTACCTGCATTCACGCTAGTTGGCCTAGCCGAAACCACCGTCAAAGAAGCCCGCGACAGGGTGCGCAGCGCGATCGTGAACTCGGGCTTTGAGTTTCCAGCAAGACGCATCACGGTCAATCTTGCCCCGGCAGACTTACCCAAGGAAGGTGGCAGGTTTGACTTACCCATCGCCCTTGGTATTTTGGCCGCTTCCGGTCAAATTCCGATGATCAAGCTTGATAGTCATGAATTTGCCGGAGAGTTGGCCCTTTCCGGTCAACTTCGTGCCGTAAAAGGGACTTTGCCTGCTGCCGTAGCATGCCGTGAAGCGAATAGAAGCCTAGTGGTACCAGATGAAAACGGCGGACAGGTGGCGCTGGTTGGCAGAGATATTCATGTGTCCGCGCCGGATCTGATTTCCGTTTGCCGTCACCTAAGCGGACAGGGTAGCTTGATGCTCAAAGAGCCTGAGGGCGATGAAGTGACGCCGAATACAGCTGGACGTTGTATGCAGGATATTATCGGGCAGCAGCAGGGAAAACGTGCGCTGGAGATTGCGGCAGCAGGCTCTCATAACCTTTTGTTCCTTGGCCCTCCTGGGACGGGAAAAACCATGTTGGCTTCACGCATGGCTGATCTGTTACCGCCAATGAGTGACAAAGAAGCACTCGAAACCGCGGCGATCACTTCCCTGACAGAAAAGCCTTTGCACGAAGGTAACTGGCGCAAACGGCCTTTTCGCACCCCACACCACTCAAGTTCAATGGCTGCATTGGTGGGTGGTGGAAGCACACCAAAACCGGGCGAAATATCGCTGGCGCACAACGGCTTGCTTTTTCTCGATGAGATGCCCGAGTTCGAACGAAAAGTATTGGATTCATTGCGAGAACCTTTGGAGTCCGGTGAAGTCGTGATTTCTCGCGCCAACGGTAAAACCTGCTTTCCAGCCCGATTCCAGCTTATCGGTGCACTTAACCCCAGCCCGACCGGGCACTATGAAGGTCAGCTGGCGCGATCTAATCCACAGGCGACGCTTCGTTATCTCAACCGCTTATCAGGTCCTTTCCTGGACAGGTTTGATCTCTCGATTGAAATCCCAGCCCTACCGCGAGGTACGTTAACTGAAGGCGGCGACCGCGGCGAACCGACGGAAGTGATAAAAGCGCGGGTAGAAAGGGCAAGAGCTGTGATGCTAAAAAGGGCAGGTAAAGTTAACAGCCTGCTGTCCAGCAGAGAAATTGAAACCTACTGTCCACTCGATAAAGCAGACGCGGACTTTCTGGAAACTGCTTTGCATCGATTAGGGCTGTCTATTCGCGCATACCACCGTATCATTAAAGTGGCACGCACTATTGCGGATTTGTCCGGTGAGGCAAATATCCAACGTGGTCATTTGGCCGAGGCGTTGGGATACCGCTCGATGGATAGGCTTCTTAAACAGCTGACATCACTGGCGAGTTAGCCCAGTCAGTGACACGGATAGACTGATGTGACCACTTGTAACTGAATGGTGTTTTTTATTTCTGCGTCGTATTATGACCATTGAATGACAACTCAGTGAATATAACGCGAGATCGAGACATTGTTACTTTATCTGAACTCATTTCTGGTCTGCTTGAATACTGCGTTTTGGTCAGTGCTGATCTGCTGTTTTGCCCTGATCAAAATGTTGTTACCCATTCCGGCTTTGCAACGTTGCGTAACCCGACTTTGCAACGGTATGATGTGGGCGTGGGCGACCGGAAACCATAAACTACTGAGCTTCACTTCTGATGTTGAGTGGGACATTCAGGGAGGAGAGACCCTGAAAAAAGATGGGTGGTACTTGCTGATCTGTAATCATCTCAGTTGGACGGACATCGTGGTGATTTTTTCAGTATTCAGAAACCGCATTCCGATGGCGAAGTTTTTCCTCAAACAGCAGTTGCTGTACGTCCCTTTTCTCGGCATGGCTTGCTGGGCGGTTGATATGCCATTCATGAAGCGCTATTCGCGCGAGTACCTGTTACAGCATCCTGAAAAGCGCGGTAGTGATCTGGAAACTACCCGAAAATCCTGTGAGCGTTTCCGCTACACCCCAACCACGGTCGTGAACTTTGTTGAAGGCACTCGATTTACCGATGACAAGAAATGTCAGACTCGATCGCCATATAACAACCTACTGCCACCTAAAACAGGTGGCATCGCTTATACGCTTGGCGCAATGGGCGATCAGTTTGATGCCATCATCAATGTCACGGTGGCGTACCCCGATAACCGTGCACTTCCTTTCAAAGATTTGCTGAGCGGGAAGATGAAAAAGATTGTGGTGCGCATCGATACGCTTCCAGTGGATGAAAGCGTCAAAGGCGATTACTTCAACGACAAAGTGTTCAAGCGCCGCTTCCATCAGTGGCTCAATGATGTTTGGGGAGATAAAGATGTCAGACTAGATGGAATCTATGGGAATGAGCAGCCTGAAGTGGATATCCCAGAGCGACGGAAAAGCGCGGTTTAGAAAGTTAAAGTTGAAAAAAATCATAGATAACAAAAAAGGGCCTGATGGCCCTTTTTTCATGTTGTTAGCTCTTACTGTGTCAGCAAGAAGTTAACCAGCGCGAAGTAATCTTCTTTGGTCTTCACAGTTTTTGGCGTCACGTGGTACTTGCCGTTTACAATCAGTGCCGGCACGCCACGAAGGCCTGATTCCTGGAACGCTTTATCAAAACGGTTTGCCATACCATTCGCTGCAAAGCTATTGAACGTGCCGTCAAACTTGTCTGCGTCCACGCCTTCATCGATAAACATCTGGCGAAGCTCTTCTTCATTGCGCGGTGGCTTCTGCATCAGGTGGATACGGTTGAAAATTACAGGCACAACTTTGTCTTCCACATCCAGCATCACTGCGGTTGCATAGGCTTTGCTCAGAGCTTTCCCCATATTGCCACCCATGAATGACACATGGTTTTTGGTGAAGCTAGCATTATCTGGAATGTTCTTCTTCAGCTCTTGCATCAGTGGTTCGCTTTTAAAGCAGTGTGGGCAATAAAATGAGAAAAACTCAACCACGCTGGGTGTATCGCTCTTTGGCAGATCCAGCATCTGGTAGTCTTCACCCGCGTTGAAGCGCGCTGCCTGCGCCGAAAAGGCCAACATTGCTGCTGCAACTACAGCCAACATTTTTTTCAACATAACGTCTTTTCTCCCTGAGTGTTATTGATGGCTGCTTACCATTGAGGAACCAGTGTGAGTGGCGGTTCTTCAAGGGCGGCCAATTGTTCTTTAAAGGCGAGTACCTGATTTTCCCAGTATTTTGCCTCAGCAAACCATGGGAATGCACGCGGAAATGCCGGATCCTCCCAGCGTTTTGCCAGCCATGCCATGTAATGCACCATTCTCAGACCGCGTAATGGTTCAATAAGTTGCAGCTCATTGGCGGGAAAATCGTGAAATTCTGAATATGCCTCGGAAATGGTATCAAGTTGTGCGAGCTGATCGTGTCGGTCCCCGTTGAGCAGCATCCAGATATCCTGAATCGCAGGACCGTTTCTTGCGTCATCCAAGTCCACAAACATGGGGCCATCTCGCCAGAGAATATTGCTGGGGTGGCAATCACCGTGCAACCGCAGGGTGCTCACATCTGGATTCCAGCGATACTTCAGTACGCTGATCAGGCGGTCTAGATCTGCAAAGAAGGCATTTTCGAGATGCATGGGGATGAAGCTTGAATTCTCCAACGCTTTACGCGGCGCGAAGAGGTATTCATCCAGACCAATGGTCGGGCGGTGTACAAAGGGTTTACTGGCGCCGACTTTGTGAATACGACCTAAAAAGCGGCCCACCATTTCAAGCTGGTCCCAGTTGTCCACTTCGAACGTTCGGCCGCCGACACTTGGGAAAACTGCAAACTGGTAGCCTTCGAAGTTAAACAAAGTTTCCCCGTTAATTCTCATTGGTGTGGCGACTGGAATTTCAGACTGCTCCAGATCATCGGCAAAGGCGTGCTCTTCGAGGATTTGCTCACGGCTCCAGCGCTGTGGCCGGTAAAACTTGGTTACCAGTCGACGACGTTCTTCATCCTGAAACTGATAGACCCGGTTTTCGTAGCTGTTCAATGCCAGAAGGCCTGATTCCGGGCGAATGCCAACCGACTCCAGTGCATTGAGCAAGGTGTCTGGCGTGAGATGTTCATAGCTAAATTGGGCGTCGCTCATAGGGTTGGCTACGTTAAAGTGTGTGGGATGTGATGGTAGCAGAGTTTGCCGCCGAAGATAAAAAACGGACGCTCAGATGGCGTCCGTTTTTTCGGGAAAGTGCACTACATCTTACTGATAAAGCGGCTTTCTGTTTCTATGGTCTTCTTATCATCCCCCGATTGGCGTTCCAGCACGAAGGTGATGTTAGAGACCGACGTACTCAGCTCATAAGGGTCTACACCTAGGCTGATTGGCAGGGTGAAAATCTCACCTGCGGTCAGAGTGACTTCTTGCTTGCCATACCATTCCACATCATCCAAACCTTTCACGGTGAGCGAGTAGGTTTCCGGTGATTGGGTTTTGTTGAGAATTTTCAGTGTGTAGGTGTTCTCTATCAGGCCTTCACTGTTGGTTTTGAACAGCTGTGTGCGGTCACGGATAACGTCCAGTCCCATCGGTTGCACCGCGGAAAACAGCATGACAAACAGCCCAAGCATCGCCACCATTACAACCCCATAGCCAATCAGCTTTGGTCTGACGACATCGACCTTATGGCCTTCAAGTTTATGCTCAGTGGTGTAACTGATAAGGCCTTTGGCGTAGTTCATCTTGCTCATGGTTTCGTCACAGGCATCGATGCATGCTCCACAATTTATGCACTCATATTGAAGGCCATCACGGATATCGATACCTGTTGGACATACCTGAACACACAGGTTGCAATCGATACAATCTCCAAGGCCCAGCTCTTTTGGATCTTTTTTCCGTGGCCTTGGGCCCCGCGCTTCACCACGTTTTTGGTCGTAACCCACGATAAAGGTGTCTTTGTCGAACATGGCGGACTGGAAACGCGCGTAAGGGCACATGTGGATACACATGATTGAGCGCATCCAACCAGCGTTTCCATAGGTACAGACGCTGAAAAACAATACCCAGAAAGCTATCCAGAAACTGCTGTTGAAGGTAAAAAAGTCAATGAAGAGTTCTTTGACTGGAACGAAATAGCCCACGAAGGTGAGGCCAGTCAGTAGTGCTACCGCAAACCAGCAGATGTGCTTGGCCGTTTTCCGGAGCAAAAGCTCTTTGTTCATTGGCAGGGAGTCCTGCTTCTTCCGCTTGTTGGCCGGCCCTTCGAGTTTTTCCTCGAACCAGATGTAGATAAAGGTCCAGACTGTTTGCGGACAAAGATACCCACACCAGACCCTCCCTAAAAAAGTGGTGATGAAGAAAAGGCCAAAGGCGGCGATCATAAACAGGGTGGCGAGTAGGGTCAGGTCCTGAGGCCAAAGCGTTGTGCCGAAGAAGTTGAACTGCTGTTTGCCGATATCAATCAGGATCGCCTGGCGGTCGCCATATGGGATCCATGGCGTCAGCACGAACAACAGCATAAAAAACCAACCCATTTTCTGGCGAAGCTTCTGGTATACCCCGGTCATTGCCCGCACATAGATGCGGTTACCTGGGTTAAAACGATCGCCACTATTTTTATGGGTTTTAGGGTTGAACTCTTTGGGGGGGACGTCTTTGACGTCAATTTTATCGTTGCTCATGACAGCTGCATTCCTTGGGCTAACGGGATTTCCCGAACATTGCTGACACTGATACATTGTCAGTGCCTTTCATCGATTAACACTCAACACTCTGATAGTTAACTATCACTTCAATCATAGACGCCAGATTATATCTGAGGAGGAGAGATGAATTCTGTGCGTATGGTGGGAAAATAACCGGACAATCACACCACTGACGTGTAACAGCCAATTGTTTTGAAAATAAAAAAGCGAAGCCTGAAGCTTCGCTTTTGTGTCTGGTTTATTGCGCAGTCGTTAGTTGATAATGCCACGTGCGCGCAGAATCGCCGTTTTGAAGTCATCTTCGCAGTCCTTTGCAAGACCTGGGATCATGTCATCTCTCTGGCTGTTACGCATTTTCAGATGATAAATCAGAACGTCATCGGTCAGGTCTTCCAGCTTACCTTCGTAGCCGGCTTCCTCAGCTAACTTAACGATCATTTGGAGCAGGTTCAGTTCAGGCACTTTCTGCCACTCAGGATGAAGCAGTTCGATAAGTTCATTAATGCGATGACATTTCATTTTTGAAGACTCCAACTGGCCGGATTTTGGCCTTACTTTTTATGTGACTTATCATCTTACAGTACCAGATTCAGACGGGCAGACCAATCACAGCAAGGGTCAATTAAGCCGCTTCACCTTTTGGCATTTCAACCATGACAGGTGTTGGACGCATCAGGTTCAGATCTGGAGTACCTTTCAGGTCAGTGTTGGTTTTGCTTTTGAACGCTGGCGCAAAAAAGTGAGCGCGCATGCGGGAAGGAGTGCGGGTAACACGAACAGGATGGACAGTAACAGGGCGCATTTAAGGTTCTCATTGGTTGCGCATCCATGACAGGGTTCTCTTACAGAGTGGCGTCAGGGTTTCCGATGGCTGCTAGCCTTACTTCGTGTTCACTCTGGGGTTCGCGAAGTGCGAATTTGCGCGGATAATAACAGGAAAGAATTGCCGAAAAAAGCAGCAGCGGGAAAAATAATTCGCGTAGAAAAAAAGCGGAGTAAACTCGCCTTTACACTTGATTGTCTCGCCCTTATATCACGGGCATGACACGGTTTCTACCCAAGTTTTTGGCCTCGTATAACTGGGCGTCGGCACGGCTGATGAGGTTTCGGATACTCTCGCCTTTTTCATACTCAGCGACACCGATAGAGACCGAGATACTGTCGAGTTTCTTGCCGGTTTTCTTATCTTTAATCGCAAGTTTATCGATGGTGGCTCGGATGGTTTCAGCAACGCGGCATCCGCCACTCAGTGGGCGGTTGGGTACAAGCAAGGCAAACTCTTCCCCACCATAACGGTAAGCATGTATTCCGTCACGGCAATAATCAGAGAGGCGCTTAGCGGTGAGTTTTAACACCTGATCACCCATCAAATGGCCGTAGGTATCATTGAAACTTTTAAAGTGGTCCAAATCACAAAGTAACAGACTGAAGCCTTTCGGTGGCGGACTGGTAGCCAAAGACTCTAGCTCGGTATCAAAGGCGCGACGGTTGTAGATACCCGTGAGTGCATCGTGAAGAGCATCTTCGTTGGCCTGCTGCAGTGTTTCCTTAAGTCGGGATATCTCTTCTTGTGCATCAGCTAACTGGCTTTTAAAGAAATTAGTCGACTGACGCAGTTCATTGGAGCCTTTCACGGCTTTTCTGACCACGGCAACGGTTTCTTCCATCGACAGGGCTTCTTCACCAACACGGGCAAGTTGTGAGAAAGTCTTGTCTAATGTGCTTTGGAAAGTGGCGGTGTCTTTCAGCGTATCTTCCATGGTGTTACTCATTTCAAGAGCCAGCGCTTGAAGTCCGCGCTGGAACTCGTCGACATCTTTCACCTTCTCGTCAGCGACATGATCGTTGTACAGCTCTTCACTGAGTGTGGGACTTAACGTCCCTGTTTCTTTTATAGATTCATCAATCTTTTTGGAAAGTTCGATATCGGCATTAGCGACGTAGGTGTACCAAAGCGCGTAATTAGGTGGTGTTGCGGGAACTTGGTACTTCATTAGAAGGGGAACAACTTTCTTCAAATATCCAGAACTTTGCGCAAAAATCTCTTTTGACATGGCTGACTTATTCTCCGTCATTTTTCGAGGCAAGACCGCCGTACATTACCAGTTTATTAATCTTAGACTGAATTTAGCGCGTTGCTGTGACAGCTTAGTCATTGTTTGGTGTCTAGACTTCGTTGATTGCCTGTATGCAAAAAAAAGGAATGAAAAACATGGGATGGTTTAAAAAAACACTGGCGAAAGTAGGGTTTGGCAGTGCAGGTGTGAGCGTTGAACTTGGTTCCACGAAACTGATACAGGGTGAACAAACCAGGGTGTTGGTGACGGTAACAGGCGGAGATGTTGTCCAACAGGTGGATAAGGTTGAACTCAGGGTTTGCTGTGACTACATGGGATGGGAAGAGCTCAGAGCTCAAGGTGAACAGGGTAGGAAAAAGCAACGTCGGCGTAAAAGCCACGTGCTTGCAAAATGGTCACTTCCGGATGCATTTAATACCGAACCTGGCAAACCCCAGCACTTTGAATCAACAATGACTCTTCCGCTGAATACACCTTTGTCGATGGGGGATGGCAAAATTTGGCTTGAAGTGAGCCTCGATATTCCGATGGGTAAAGACCCCTCATCGAAAACCGAGTTGACGGTGAAACCGGATATCCAATTAGATGCGGCTTTCTCCGCGCTTGAGGATTCAGGATTTCGTATCGAAAAGGTGAAAAACGAAGAAGTCGAGCGACAGCCCATACCCTTTGAGCAGCAGTTCGAGTGGGCGCCAGTTTCGGAGCCTTATCAATCCGTGTTCAGGGACATGACGCTGGTGGCGGCAAGAGCGGAAGATGCGCTTCATCTTGCCATGACCTTTGGCAGACAGGGTGAAGGCATAGGTGCTGCAGTGGGTCGTTTTGTGGGGGCCAACACACTTTCCCGTGAATTAACAGTTGCAGGAAGTGTTGAGGAAGTCGCTGATGAGGTTAAAACATTGCTGAAGCAAATCTCGCAATAATTTAAGCTTACACGTGTAAGCTTAAATATGTCATACTCGCCGCTGAACTGATCAAATGCGTTAGCAATTAGGGAGACTGTCGCATGACAACAGCGGCTTCTGCGCCTCAATATTCGGTGAAAGAAGAAATTGCCAGCAGTGTTAGCCATGGCCTGGGTGTGATTTTTGGCATCGTGGCGTTAGTGATGCTCTTGGTGAAAGCTGTCGGTGAGCATGCCGATGCGCTCAGTATTGCCAGCTACAGTGTGTATGGCGCCAGCATCATCCTGCTTTATCTGGCATCCACCCTATACCACGCGATTCCATTTGCCGGTGCGAAGCGTGCACTCAAAACGTTTGACCACTGTGCTATCTATCTACTCATCGCGGGCACCTATACGCCTTTTATGCTGATAAGCCTCAGAACGCCGCTGGCAAACTGGGTAATGGCATTGATTTGGGGGATCGCGCTGGTCGGGGTGATCCTGAAAATTGCCTTTGTTTACCGGTTTAAATCGTTGTCACTGGCGACGTATCTGGCGATGGGGTGGCTGTCTCTGGTGGTGGTTTATCAGTTGGCGCAGGTGATGCCGATAGCCGGAATGGTATTGTTAGGGATGGGCGGCTTGGTGTATTCGCTGGGCGTGATTTTCTACGTGAAACAAAGCATTCCCTACAACCATGCTATCTGGCACCTGTTTGTGCTGGGCGGCACGGTGCTGCACTTCTTCGCCATTTACTGGTACGTGCAGCCCGTGTGAAACAATGGGCGTGACTAGTCGCGCCAGAATATGGGGAACAGTAAAACCAATACGGTCAGAATCTCTAGTCTTCCCATCAACATGCCAATACTGAGTGCCCATTTGGCAGTATCAGGTAATCCGACAAAATTCCCTGTTGGCCCAATGATGGACCCCATCCCTGGTCCCACGTTTGCCACAGCTGTCATTGCCCCTGTCAGGCTGGTAATGCCATCAAGTCCAGTGGCGGCGAGTATCATTGCAACCACCAGAATGGTCATGATGTAAGTGATCGCGAAGGCCACCACAGAGCGAACGATGTCCTCATTGACCGGCCGGCTATTGTAGCGTTGGATGAATACGCCTGAAGGGTGTACCAGTTGCTGGATTTGTTTTTTCAGTAAAGCCAACGCAATTTGGAAACGGAAAATTTTCGCGCCACCCGCCGTAGAGCCTGAGCATCCACCCACCAGCAACATAAAAGCAAAAATCACCGACGCGAAAGGCCCCCAGGCGGTGAAGTCATCCAATCCAAACCCGGTTGTTGTCACCACCGAGACGATGTTGAACAGTGATACCCTCACCGCGTCCATCACCGCATAGTCTTTGGACATTACCAGCCAGAGCGACACCATTAGCGCCGTTGCTAGTACTAGATAGGTAAAGCCCTGCACCTGTGCATCGTTCACCAGCATGCTCGGCTCACGTCGGCGCAGCGCGTTAATCATCAGAAGAAATGGCAGGCCACCTGCGAACATAAACAAGGTGGCGACCCAGTGCGCGGCATGACTGAAATGGTTCATTGAGCTGTCTGAGGTTGAGTAGCCGCCGGTCGATAACGTTGTCATGGCGTGGTTTACCGCCTCAAACGCCGTCATGCCCGCCAGCCAGTAGGCGACAAAACAGAGTGCTGACAGTGAGACGTAAACCTTAATGATACTGATGGCAACGTTTTTGGTACGTGGGCTGGATTTTGCGGACCAATCGGAAGACTCGGTCTGGAACAGGCGCATACCACCGACGTTCAAAAACGGCAGGATGGCGACACCCATCACGATAAACCCAACACCACCAAGCCACTGAAGTATGGAGCGCCAAAGCAGAATCGACGGCGCCATATTATCAAGGCCACTTAGTACGGTAGAACCCGTGGTGGTAATACCGGACATGGTTTCAAAATAGGCGTCGGTAAAGCTTATGTGATTAATGAAGACAAAAGGTAGCGCTGCAAAGGCACTGGCAATTAGCCACACCATGGTGGTGATAACAAACATGTCGCGGGCGTTTAGCCGGAAGTCCTCGGTTTTTCCGAGCGTCAGACAAGCAAACGCAGCGACATGGGTAATGATGACAGAAAGACCAAAGTCGAGAAAGCCGGCGGTACCGGTGAAAAAGGCAGTTAGGGTGGGTACATACATAAATAGGGCGATCTTGGATAAGACCAGCCCTATGACGAACAGTACCGGTTTGAAGTTAACCATACACTGTGATGCGTTTTATCTTTAGAGGAAGAATGGACTTGGCTGGAACAGCCTTTCCACGTCCGGAATATATTTCTTATCCACCAGGAACATCACTACGTGATCGTCCTGTTGAATAACGGTTTTATCGTGCGCGATCAGGACTTCCTCTTCCCTTACAATCGCACCGATGGTGGTACCTGGTGGCAACTTAATGTCGCCAATCGCACGCCCTACTACTTTCGATGTGTTGGAATCACCATGTGCAATGGCTTCAATCGCTTCTGCTGCGCCGCGGCGCAGCGAAGAAACGTTCACGATGTCGGCTTTACGTACGTGGGTCAGCAGAGCTGAAATGGTCGCCTGCTGCGGAGATATTGCAATATCAATAACACCGCCCTGCACCAAGTCGACGTAAGCCCCCCGCTGTATAAGCACCATCACCTTCTTGGCACCCAAACGTTTGGCCAACATCGCAGACATGATGTTGGCTTCGTCTTCATTGGTCACAGCAATGAAGACATCAATCTGGTCAATATGCTCTTCGCTCAGAAGTTCCTGATCCGCCGCATCACCGCAGAATACAATGGTGTTCTCGAGGATTTCTGACAGTTGCTCTGCGCGTCTTGGGTTGCGCTCAATCAGCTTCACGCTGTATGCACGCTCAAGGCTTCGTGCAAGACCAGCACCAATGTTACCGCCGCCGACAATCATGATGCGCTTGTAAGGCTTCTCAAGGCGCTGAAGTTCACTCATCACTGAGCGGATGTGGTTACTTGCTGCCACGAAGAAGACTTCATCGTCCGCCTCGATAATAGTCGTGCCTTGCGGACGGATAGGGCGATCACGACGGAAAATCGCCGCCACGCGGGTATCGACATGTGGCATGTGTTCGCGAAGGGCTGACAGCGCATTACCCACTAGCGGACCACCGTAATAGGCCTTAACCGCAACCAGACCGACTCGGTTATCGGCAAAGTTCACCACCTGCAGTGCACCTGGGTATTCAATAAGACGCTGAATGTACTGGGTCACCAGCTCTTCCGGCGCAATCAGGTATTCAACCGGGCAAGCATCGGTCTGGAATAATTGGTCTTTAGTGGCGAGGTATTCCGGGCTTCGAATACGGGCTACACGGTTGGGCGTGTTGTAGAGGGTAAAAGCAACCTGACAGGCGATCATGTTGGTTTCGTCGGAGTTGGTCACAGCGACCAGCATGTCGGCATCCTGTGCGCCGGCTTCCAGCAGTGTGGTGGGATGGCTGGCGTAGCCTTGCACCACACGAAGATCATATTTGTCCTGCAGCTCTCTGAGTCGCTCGGGGTCTTTATCGACGATGGTGATGTCGTTGTTTTCGCCCACCAAGTTTTCAGCCAGTGTGCCACCGACCTGTCCAGCCCCCAAGATGATGATTTTCATAACGTCTGCGTGAACCTCGGTTCAATTTTTTATTGTTGTCGCGGGCCGTGGTTGCTGCCCGCGCTATCTCCATTACGCTTTTTTGAGGACAGCGTAATAGAACCCATCCATGTCTTCCTGACCAGGCAGGATTTGTCGGCCCGGTTGCTCAGGTGTGCCGGTTTCCAATGTCGCATCTGATGCGCGGGCGAGGAAAGCTTTCACCTGCTCTGCGTTTTCTTGCGGGGTGACCGAGCAAGTCGCATAGACCAGCGTACCACCAGATTTCAGCTGCGCCCACATTGCATCAATAATTTCAGACTGCAGCGACACTAACTGGTCGATATCGTCTGCGCGGCGAAGCCACTTGATGTCCGGATGGCGGCGAATAACACCCGTTGCCGAACAAGGTGCGTCGAGCAGAATACGATCAAACTGCTCACCCTGCCACCATTCGCCTGGAGTGCGGGCATCGCCACAAATCACCTGCGCGTCGAGCTTCAGGCGTTTTAGGTTTTCTTCCACGCGGGTAAGACGGGTGGCATCCACATCCATTGCAACAACCTTTGCGGTTGGTTCGTGCTCCAGGATGTGACAGGTTTTCCCGCCTGGCGCAGCGCAGCAATCAAGGATGAGATCGCCTGCTTGAGGCTGGAGGTAGTCAACCGACAGCTGCGCGGCAGCGTCCTGCACGGAGACCCAGCCTTCTGAAAAGCCTGGTAGGGCAGTGACATCACAAGGCGTTGCCAGTTTCAGTGCATCTCCCGCTTCAGGATGTATTGCGGTCTCAATGCCTGCCCCATCCAAAAGGTCTTTGTAAGCATCGCGGGTGTGGTGAGTGCGGTTAACACGCAGCCACATCGGCGCTTTTTCATGGTTAGCTTCAACCACCTGCTCCCATTGCTCCGGATAAGCTTTTTGTAGCAGTTTCAACAACCAGCCAGGGTGACCGTACTTACCGGCGTCGTGCGCAACAGCGGCGGCATCTAAAGCTTCCTGATTACGTTGGTAATTACGTAGCACGGCATTGATAAGGCCACGGAGTTGAGGTTTTTTCAACACCTTGGTGGCATTCACGGTTTCAGCAACCGCCGCGTGGGCTGGAATACGCATATAGCTGAGCTGGTACAGGCCAACCAAAATCAAATGATGGAAAACGCGTTGCTTGCCTTTAAGTGGCTTGTCCATCAGAGATTGGGTGATGGATTCGAGACGCGGCAGCCAGCGCAGCACACCGTAGCAGATCTCCTGCAGCAGGGCGCCATCGCGCGGGGCGACTTTTTGTTGGGCAGGCGGCAGGGCGGCTGACAGGGATTGTCCTTGGTCGACAACCTGATAAATAACCTGTGCAGCGACAGCTCTAACGTTCATGAATATACCTCAGTGTTTGCTCACGTGAATGCGAGCCACTAAAAAAGGCCAGCAAGCTGGCCTTCTCAATTACAGTTGGGTGCCAGGTTCAAACCAGTCGCGGCGGGAGTTCAGAATGTCTGCCGCGCTCATGGCTTTTTTGCCCGGGGGCTGGATGGATGTCAGGCGCAGCACGCCTTCTCCGGTTGCCACCCGGATACCTTTCTTGTCCGCTGACAAAATGGTGCCTGGCGCTTTGCCGCTATCCTCCGGTTCGGCCTCGGCATCCCAGACTTTGATGTTGTTGTCCGCCACAGGGAAGTGACTCATCGGCCATGGGTTAAAAGCGCGGATGCAACGTTCAATCGCGTCTGCGCTCATGGTCCAGTCGATTTGTGCTTCTTCTTTGCTGAGTTTTTTCGCGTAGTTGGCAAGCTCATCGTCCTGCTTTTCAGCAACGGCTTTGCCAGAAGCGATATCATTCAGACATTCCACCAAGGCTTCAGGGCCCATATCCGCTAGTCTTTCATAAAGCGTGGCACTGGTTTCTTTGGCGTCGATGTTCAGGGTTGCGATTTTCAGCATATCGCCGGTATCCAGACCCTCATCCATCTGCATGATGGTGACGCCTGTCTCTGCATCGCCCGCCCAGATTGAGCGTTGGATAGGTGCAGCGCCACGCCAGCGTGGCAGGATAGAACCGTGAACATTGATACAGCCAAGGCGAGGTGTGTCTAGCACCACTTTAGGTAGCAGCAGGCCATATGCCACTACAACCATGATGTCCGCACCAATGGCAGCTAGCTCTTGCTGCGCGTCTTCCGCTTTCAGGCTTGCTGGTTGATAAACAGAAATGTTGTGTTCCTGCGCCAGTAGCTTGACTGGGCTGGCAGTCAATTTCTTACCACGGCCCGCCGGACGGTCAGGCTGGGTATAAACTGCTACCACTTCGTGGTGTGAACACAACAACGCCGCCAGGTGACGGGCGGCGAAATCCGGCGTACCGGCAAATACGATTTTCAATGAGTCGCTCAAGGAAACCTCAGCTGGCTTTTTGGTTAGCGCGTTTGATTTTTTCCTGCTTCTGTTTGATGCGCTGTTGCTTCAGGGGCGACAGGTAATCAACAAACAGTTTGCCTTCAAGGTGGTCCAGTTCGTGCTGAACACAGATAGCCAGAAGATCATCCGCTTCGAATTGGTATTCGTTGCCATCGCGATCCAGTGCTTTCACTGTCACTTCAGATGCTCGGGATACCAGTGCGCGTGCACCAGGAACAGACAGACAACCTTCTTCGATGCCATCTTCACCGCGCTTCTCAAGAATTTCAGGGTTGATCAGCACCATAGGCTCATCACGGGTTTCTGAAATATCAATCACGACGATACGCTGGTGGATGTCCACTTGGGTAGCAGCAAGGCCAATGCCTTCTTCGTCGTACATGGTTTCCAGCATGTCATCAACAATAGTCTGGATCTCTGGTGTGACGCTTTCTACCGGTTTCGCCACCGTGCGTAGGCGATCGTCCGGGAAGGTCAAAACCTGTAATACACTCATAAACGTCTCTTAAATATGTTGAACTGCGCCGTATCCGGCTTCGGTAATTGGGCTAATTCTAGACATTTTGCTATTCAAATGACAGCATCCAAATCGAAAGTACGCTTTTGGAGACAAGGGATGTTTAAAAAGCTTATCATTTTTTGTCTGGCGCTGGGGCTGCCAGGCGTGATAGCTGCGTCAGAAGTGCGTTTGAGCGCTGATGCGCCTGAAAACTATATAGTGAAAAAAGGCGATACCCTTTGGGATATTGCGGGTCTTTATCTTGAAAAATCTTGGCACTGGCCGACGCTTTGGCAACACAATCCGGCAATCAAAAATCCTCATCTTATCTATCCGGGCGACAAACTTCGCCTGAGCTGGCTTGATGGCAAACCTGCGCTCTCTTATACGGCAGGGGCTAACCGTACTGACTCGACCCCTATCAACAGCACTTCACCATCGGTTCTGCGCCAATTCTTGACCTATGACACCCTCATTCATGAGCGTGAGTATTTGCTCGCTCCGCGAGTATTGGGCACGCAGGAAGGATGGAGTTACATCTCTAAACGCACGCCGTTTTTTGTTGATAAGTCTTTAGACAGTGAAGAGTGGTTTATTTATCGCACTGTGACGGATTTCCAGCGGGAAAAGGGTGATGCAATGATTCGCATGATAAGCCTCAAGAAAGTCGGTGAAGCCAAGCTGGTGCGCTCGCTCGATGATATTGCTGAGATGAAGCTGACCCGCCAAAACCAGGAAATCAAACCTAACGATATTCTATTGCCTGCGCTTGGTGCGAAAACCGGAGAGATTTTCCACCCCAAACCCGCACCTGATGGTGTTGAAGGCAGGATGATCGGGCACCTTTATGGCAGTAACTATGTCGGACACCGCCAAATCGTGGTGGTCGATCTGGGTGAGCAGGACGGCCTGAATGAAGGGCATACCTTGTCTGTGGTGGTGCCGGGCGCGGCAATGAAAGGCTCCAAGGGTGATATGCGCTACGACAGCGACATCGACAATGCGAGCGGCGACGTGCTGAAAATATTGCCATCAACATCGACAGGCACCCTGTTGGTTATCCGCAGTTATCCTTTCTTTAGCCTTGCTATGGTGGTGGAAGCTGATAAGCCGCTGAAAGCGGACATGCCAGTCATCGCAGCGGAAGGATAAGATGTCTCGCGAGCTTGAGTGGTGGCTTAGGCTCGCCGCCGTTCCCCGCCTCGGTAGTCAGGCAGTCAGTAAGATCATCAGTCGGCACCCACCGCATAAACTGGAATCGCTTGAGGAGATAGAACTCGCCGCACTTGGTTTAAAGTCCACTCAGATACAGGCGCTGCGGCAACCTGACTTTTCCATCATCGACAAATGCCTGACCTGGGCATCAGCACCGGGCAGGCACATTATTTCCCTGACTGATTCCCGCTATCCTTACCTGTTGAAGCAAATTAGTGGCGCGCCCCCTCTTTTATTTGTCGATGGTGATCCCCATATACTGTCACTACCGCAACTCGCGATAGTCGGTAGTCGTCATGCATCCAATGATGGCTTGTCACTGGCGCATGCGTTTGCCAAAGAGCTGGCAGCCCATGATGTGGTTGTAACCAGCGGGTTAGCTCTGGGGATTGATGGTCGTGCTCACCGCGGTGCACTCGATGGCAAAGGGAAAACTATTGCTGTGTTGGGCTCGGGACTTGAGAAAATTTATCCAGCCAGACACCGTCAACTGTCTGACGATATCAGGGATAATGGTGCTCTGGTGTCAGAGCTTTGGCCCTGGTCACCGCCAAAACCAGCATTTTTCCCGAGACGAAATCGTATTATCAGCGGTCTATCTGCAGGAGTGCTGGTGGTGGAGGCAGCAATGAAGAGTGGTTCGCTGATCACCGCTAGGCTGGCGCTTGAACAAGGGCGAGATGTCTTTGCTTTACCGGGCTCTATCCATAACCCGCATGCGAAAGGCAGTAACGGCTTGATAAAGCAGGGTGCTTTTCTGGTGGAGTCGGTAGACGAGATTTTAGAGCAGGTTGGCGCATTGGCCGGTTGCGCAATTAACCACCAGTTGGAGGTCGCTCAGGCCCAAGTTTTGCAAGAAGAATTGCCATTTCCTGAACTGTTGGCTAACGTAGGAAATGAAGCAAGATGTGTCGATGTGCTTGCAGAGATCTGCGATGAACCCGTTCACGAAATCATGATGCAGTTGTTAGAACTTGAGCTACAGGGGCTGGTAACAGCGGTACCCGGTGGTTATGTCAGAACGAGGAGGGGATAGCCATGATGGACATCTTAATGTACCTGTTTGAAACCTATATCCACAGCGATGTTGAGTTGATGGTGGATCAGGACGAACTGGCTGATGAACTCTCCAGAGCTGGATTTCATCAAGACGATATATACAAAGCGCTGAACTGGCTTGAAAAGCTGGCGCTACTTCAAGACGCCGACAAAACCCCATACCTTACTGGCGGTGCGCTCACTTCTGTTCGTATCTACACTCCGAAAGAGATGGATCGACTGGATACTGAGAGCCGAGGTTTTCTGACTTTCCTCGAGCAAATTAGTGTATTGAGTCCTGAAACCCGTGAAATGGTGATTGACCGTGTTATGGAGCTCGATACGCAGGAATTTGTGCTGGAAGATCTGAAATGGGTGATCCTGATGGTGCTGTTTAACGTGCCCGGTAACGAGAGCGCGTACGATCAAATGGAAGAGTTACTTTACAGCACAGCGGAAGATGAATACCTTCACTGATTTGAGGTTGGTCTGTTTTGGCTGGAAAAATTGACGATTCCCTTTTCAGCGCTCATGAACATGCGCTGGAAAATGAAGAGCGCTGCCCACAATGTGGCAGCGCTCTTGTTATCAAACACAGTAAACGTGGCCCTTTCAAAGCGTGTACTGGCTATCCGGCTTGTGATTTCATCGAGTCACTGAACCACAATGACGGACACATAGTTAAAGAGCTTGGCATGCCGTGTCCGGAATGTGGCAACGAGTTGGTGCTCCGCCAAGGGCGCTTCGGTATGTTTATCGGCTGCTCGGCGTATCCGGAATGCCAACATATCGAAAAGCGCGATCAGGAACCTGAAGCGGAAACTATGGACATCAGCTGTCCTGAGTGCCGCAAAGGAAAACTTCACGAGAAGAAATCGCGTTTTGGTAAAGCCTTCTATGCCTGTGACGCTTACCCGAAATGCAAATTCGCCGTGAACCTTAAGCCCATCAAGGGCAACTGTGAGGTTTGCGGATATCCGCTTCTGCTGGAGAAAAAACTGGCGGCGGGCATCGTGAAAGTCTGTGCGGATAAAAAGTGTCAACACAAACAGGGGCAATGACCCAAAGTCGACTTGTTTGGTTTTAGAAAAAAGAAAAGCCGCTAGCAGCGGCTTTTCTCGTTTTGGGCTTGGTTCATTCAGCTTAATGTTTCTGCGGCACTTTGAAGGGCGGGAAACTCAGTGTCGTCCATGTGTTTGGCGACTTCTTGAAGTGCTTCACCTAACGCCTTTGCATTGCCTGCGCACAGGTTGATGTGGCCAATTTTACGGCCCGGTCGCGGCGCTTTGTCGTACCAATGCACATGCGCCAGTCCCATGACACCTGTCGGGACAGTCACTTCACCGACGATGTTGATCATCGCAGTCGGACGGATGCGTTTGGCACTGCCAAGCGGTAAGCCACAGACTGCGCGAAGATGGTTCTCAAACTGGCAGACCTCAGCACCTTGCTGTGTCCAGTGACCGGAGTTATGCACGCGCGGCGCTATCTCGTTTACTTTCAGGTTGCCGCCGACATCAAAAAATTCAATCGCCAGTACGCCGACATAATCCAGTGTGTCTGCCACCGCTTTAAACATGGCTTCAGCCTGCGCCTGTACTGCATCATTGTCACCGGCTGCCACCGACACGCTCAAGATACCGTTGGTGTGGATATTCTCGGTCAGTGGGTAAATTTCCAAATCGCCTTTGGCATTGCGCGCACCGATTAATGACACTTCGCGGTCAAATGGCACAAATTCTTCGGCAATCACACACTGACGCGCACCTTGTGGAGAGGTTTTGAGGAACTGGTCGATATCCTGCCACACTGATTCAATATCTGAATCTGGCTTCAGGCGCCATTGGCCTTTGCCGTCATAGCCATCAAGGGCGCTTTTCAGGATGAGTGGAAGGCCAATGTTGGCGATTGCCTTGTCATAATCAGCGCGGGATTCAATCACCTGATAATGGGCATTGGCTACACCTGCTTTATCCAGCAATGCTTTTTCCAGGCGACGGTCACCACCGGTCAGGATGGCGGTTTCACCGGGGTAGAACTTACCGCTGGCCTGACAGACGTCCAGAACGTCCGGCGCGATGTGTTCAAACTCGGCAGTAATCACATCCGCATCGGCAATTCCGTTTTCCAGACCTTGCCCAAGTACTTCCAGCGTGACTGGGTGTACAAGGTTGCCGCTTCGCACATCGTACGCGCTAATCTTAAGATTTAGGGGGGCGCCTGCCAGCGCCATCATACGTGCCAGCTGTCCGGCACCGAGAACCAGCACATTCATGATTAATCTACCGATGGGTCAGAGTTAGCGAGAACGGTGTCTGTTTGGTTCTGACGGAAAGCGTCGACCTTCGCCATCAGTTCTGCATCATTGGTGGCCAAGATTTGCGCTGCAAGCAGACCGGCATTCGCGGCACCCGCATCACCAATCGCCAGCGTACCGACTGCCACACCTTTTGGCATTTGAACGATAGAAAGTAGCGAATCCATCCCTTTCAGTGCTTTTGACTGAACCGGTACACCCAGTACAGGAAGGCTTGTAAATGCAGCGGTCATCCCAGGTAGGTGAGCAGCACCACCTGCGCCAGCAATAATCACTTTCAGGCCACGTGAAGCAGCTTCGCTGGCATAATCTGCGAGCAGGCCAGGAGTGCGGTGGGCGGAAACCACTTTGGTTTCGTAGGCAACGCTGAAGTGATCCAGCATATCTGCTGCGTTTTTCATGGTTGGCCAGTCTGACTTAGAACCCATGATGATGCCGACTTTCATAGTAACTCCTGTAAATGCTCGTTAACCGCTGAAACATGGAAAGTGGGCGCATTATATCGGCAAAAAGCGGTAAGGAAAACGTTTGCGTCAGTCTGTTTGCTGCTGTTTGGATGCCTGATATAAATGGGGCTGATAGAAAGTCTGTTTCGATTTGTGACAAAAGTGTTGAGAACGTCGGGTAAAGTTGGTCATAGTAAGCCGAATTTTTCGGGTAGAGGCAGGAGAAGAGCATTGGCGAATTTAGAACAATGCGTGGCAGCGTTGACGCGCGGGGAAGTTATCGCGTATCCCACAGAAGGGGTATTTGGTGTGGGTTGTGACCCAGATAGCCCAGCCGCTGTGCAGGCGCTTTTAGATGTAAAAGAGCGTGATAAGGCCAAAGGCCTCATTCTGATCGCAGCAGAGCTTTCCCAGTTAGACGGGTACATTGACTTCGATAGCCTGAGCGAAGAAGTGAAAGACGATGTTTTAGCAACCTGGCCGGGTCCTGTTACGTGGGTCATGCCAGCTGGCAAGAAGATCACCGACTGGGTGACTGGGCAGTTTGATACTGTCGCTGTGCGCGTTTCCGATCATCCGGATGTCCGCGAGCTGTGTCTTTCTTATGGCAAACCCATCACTTCAACCAGTGCAAACCTCAGCGGTGAAGAGCCGTGTCGCAGTTTGGCGGAAGTGGTAGAGCAATTGGGTAGCCGTGTGCCGAATGTTTTAGAAGGAAAAATTGGCGGACGTGATAAGCCCACCGAGATCCGAGATGCGCGTTCTGGTAAGGTGCTTCGTCAGGGCTAAATAAAAGTACAAGGAAATCACGTGGAGAATCAGAACCTTCCTCAGCAGGTTGATAAAGAGGCGGTTAAGCGCTTTTTGCTGTCGTTGCAGGACATGATATGTGCGGCGCTGGAAAAAGAAGACGGCGGTGCGACATTTGAGGAAGATGCCTGGGAGAGACCTGCGGGCGGCGGTGGTAAAAGCCGGGTGCTTCGCGATGGCTATGTATTTGAGCAGGCTGGCGTGAATTTCTCCCATGTGTTTGGGGACAAAATGCCGGGCTCGGCGACGGCGCACCGCCCTGAACTGGCAGGCAGAGGCTTTGAAGCCATGGGTGTGTCTTTGGTGGTGCATCCTAAAAACCCGAATGTTCCGACTTCCCACGCCAATGTCCGTTTCTTCATTGCCGAAAAAGAAGGGGAAGCCCCGGTTTGGTGGTTTGGTGGTGGCTTCGATCTCACGCCTTTCTATCCGGTAGAAGAAGATTGTGTTCACTGGCACCAGACGGCGAAGTCTATTTGTGCTCCCTTCGGTGCAGATGTTTATGCCGAGCACAAAGCTTGGTGTGATCGTTATTTCTTCCTTCCTCACCGTAACGAAACCCGTGGTGTCGGCGGTCTTTTCTTCGATGATTTGAACCAGTGGGGATTTGACGCGTCTTTCGATTACATTAAAGCCGTGGGTGAAGGTTACCTCGACGCTTACCTTCCGATCGTGCAGAAACGCAAAGACGCCGCTTACGGTGAACATGAGCGTGAATTCCAACTTTATCGCCGCGGGCGTTATGTTGAGTTTAATCTTGTCTACGATCGTGGCACTCTGTTTGGTCTGCAAAGCGGCGGACGGACAGAATCAATCCTGATGTCTATGCCACCACTGGTGCGCTGGGAGTATGGATTCGAGCCTGAGCCAGGGTCTGCTGAAGAGAAGCTCTACAAAGAGTTTTTGAAACCAAGGGAATGGTAATTCAAGGAAAACAAAGTCGTGGATAAATATGTCGTTGTCGGCAACCCGATCTCACACAGTAAGTCTCCTTTTATACACACCTTGTTTGCGCGCCAGACTGCGCAGGCAATGAATTATGAAACGCTCGAAGCGCCAATCGGTGGTTTTGAGGAAGCGGTAGCTGCCTTTTTTAACAGTGGCGGCAAAGGATGCAATGTCACTGTGCCTTTTAAAGAAGAGGCGTTTAAGTTGGCGACCATGCTGACCGAGCGGGCTAAGCTCGCTGGGGCGGTGAACACACTGAAAAAGCTCGATGATGGCGGCATACTCGGCGATAACACAGACGGGGAAGGCCTGGTGCAAGATCTGCTGAGTCACCATGTCCAACTCGAAGGCGCTAAAATTTTATTGCTTGGTGCAGGTGGCGCAGCGAGGGGAGTGATTCTTCCCTTACTGGCTCACGAGCCTGCACAACTGGTGATTGCTAACCGCACTGCAAGTAAAGCCGAGATACTGGCATCACTATTTGCGGATAATGGCAGTGTGTCGGCAACCAGCTTTGAATCGCTGGAAGGAGAGTTTGATGTGGTGGTGAATTCCACATCTGCCAGCCTTTCAGGAGAACACCCACAAATCTCAGCGACTGTGTTTGGCAGTCAAACCGTGGTTTATGACATGGTATATGGTTCAGGCGTGACCAGCAGTAACCGGTGGGCTCTGGATAACGGTGCCGCTCGTGTGATTGATGGATTGGGTATGCTGGTGGGACAAGCGGCGGAGAGTTTTACGATTTGGCGTGGTATCAGGCCGGGAACTGGACAGGTGCTGAGAGAGCTTCGCCGTAATCTTGCTGAATAGATGAAGTGCAGATGAACCAGAACATCCTTTTCCCTGACCTCCAAGAGGTCGATACTGAAAAATGCGCTGTCCGCTTTGATGCGCAGCAAGCAGGCTCCTTGATTGCCTGCTTTATCTCGATTGTTGATCTGGAAAAGAGAGAGCGAGTAGCTTTGAATACAGAAGAAGCGATTCTGGCAGCGTTTGCCGGGAATCGCTTCGATCTGGAAGAGTTAGCAGAAGAAGCCATTGAAGAGGAAGACTTCAATGCGTCCGGTGAGATCTGGGTGCGTTAACCTTCGAGCTCTGCGATGTACTCATTTTTCGTGACAACATAGTTATCAGACGATTTCTGCAAAAAAGCGCGTTCTGCTTCTTTCAAAGGGCGCGCTTGTTTTACCGGACTGCCCACATAGAGAAAACCAGACTCTAAACGTTTACCAGGCGGAACCAAACTGCCCGCACCCACCATGACTTCATCTTCTATTACAGCACCATCGAGAACAATCGCGCCCATGCCGACCAGCACTTTATTACCGATAGTGCAGCCATGCAGCATGACTTTGTGTCCGACAGTCACGTCATCACCGATGATCAGCGGATAGCCTCCTGGATTCTCTTTGTTCTTGTGGGTGACATGAAGAACAGAGCCATCCTGAATGTTAGACCGCTGGCCTATACGGATATGGTTAACGTCACCGCGGGCAGCAACCAAAGGCCAAATGCTTGCGTCATCTCCAAGGGTAATATCGCCAACCAATACAGAAGAAGGGTCGAGGTAAACGCGTTCACCGACTGTTGGAAAGATACCTTTATAGCTGCGAAGTACAGAAGACATAGAGAATTCCAAATAAGGATGATTGAAAACAGACTATCTTGATGCGGAAAAGAGTGCAATTCTTGTTCGTTTCAATGCACTTTAATGCCGTTTTGGGCGAAAAGTAATCGAACGCATCATTTTTCATAAAAAACCTCAAAAAAGCCCTTGCCAGAATTTCAGACCTCCCTATAATGCCGCCTCACCGACACGGAGAGCGGCTCCCACAGCGGAAACGCCCACTCAAATCGGTACGGCGAAGGCCTCAAAAATTGAGTTGAAATAAACGCTTGACGCGCTGTTTCGAATCAGTAAAATGACCGCCCGCTTCGAAGGGAAAATCACCCCGAGAGGCAAGTCAACAAGGTGTTTTGAGGGTTGCAAAAGCAACGCTGAAAAATCTCAAAATTTCTTCTTGACTTCATCGCCCGGCAGCGTAAAATTCGCAGCCCTGACGGTGAGAAGCGACGCTTCTTCAAGTCAACGTTCTTTAACAATTTGACCTATGCAATCTGTGTGGGCACTCGTGATTGATAGACAAAAGATTTATCGATGTTTACTGAGTGACCAAACGAAATAACTTCGGTTATATCGGCACAGTCAATTCGTTTTGCTTCTGCTTTTTTAAAAAGCGGAGACAAAACAACAACAGTATTTCATCGAGCCAAAAACTTTAATTGAAGAGTTTGATCATGGCTCAGATTGAACGCTGGCGGCAGGCCTAACACATGCAAGTCGAGCGGCAGCGACAATAAAGATTCTTCGGATGATTTATTGGGCGGCGAGCGGCGGACGGGTGAGTAATGGCTGGGAACCTGCCTGGTAGAGGGGGATAACCACTGGAAACGGTGGCTAATACCGCATGATGTCTTTGGACCAAAGAGGGGGACCTTATGGCCTCTCGCTACCGGATGGGCCCAGTTGGGATTAGCTAGTTGGTGGGGTAAAGGCTCACCAAGGCGACGATCCCTAGCTGGTTTGAGAGGATGATCAGCCACACTGGAACTGAGACACGGTCCAGACTCCTACGGGAGGCAGCAGTGGGGAATATTGCACAATGGGCGCAAGCCTGATGCAGCCATGCCGCGTGTGTGAAGAAGGCCTTCGGGTTGTAAAGCACTTTCAGCCGTGAGGAAGGCATTGTACTTAATACGTGCAGTGTTTGACGTTAGCGGCAGAAGAAGCACCGGCTAACTCCGTGCCAGCAGCCGCGGTAATACGGAGGGTGCGAGCGTTAATCGGAATTACTGGGCGTAAAGCGCATGCAGGCGGTCTGTTAAGCAAGATGTGAAAGCCCCGGGCTTAACCTGGGAAAGTCATTTTGAACTGGCAGGCTAGAGTCTTGTAGAGGGGGGTAGAATTTCAGGTGTAGCGGTGAAATGCGTAGAGATCTGAAGGAATACCGGTGGCGAAGGCGGCCCCCTGGACAAAGACTGACGCTCAGATGCGAAAGCGTGGGGAGCAAACAGGATTAGATACCCTGGTAGTCCACGCCGTAAACGATGTCTACTTGGAGGCTGTAGTCTAGAACTGTGGCTTTCGGAGCTAACGCGTTAAGTAGACCGCCTGGGGAGTACGGTCGCAAGATTAAAACTCAAATGAATTGACGGGGGCCCGCACAAGCGGTGGAGCATGTGGTTTAATTCGATGCAACGCGAAGAACCTTACCTACTCTTGACATCCACAGAAGCCGGAAGAGATTCTGGTGTGCCTTCGGGAACTGTGAGACAGGTGCTGCATGGCTGTCGTCAGCTCGTGTTGTGAAATGTTGGGTTAAGTCCCGCAACGAGCGCAACCCTTATCCTTGTTTGCCAGCCTTCGAGTGGGAACTCCAGGGAGACTGCCGGTGATAAACCGGAGGAAGGTGGGGACGACGTCAAGTCATCATGGCCCTTACGAGTAGGGCTACACACGTGCTACAATGGCATATACAGAGGGCAGCGAGGCAGCGATGTGAAGCGAATCCCAGAAAGTATGTCGTAGTCCGGATTGGAGTCTGCAACTCGACTCCATGAAGTCGGAATCGCTAGTAATCGTGGATCAGAATGCCACGGTGAATACGTTCCCGGGCCTTGTACACACCGCCCGTCACACCATGGGAGTGGGCTGCACCAGAAGTAGATAGCTTAACCTTCGGGAGGGCGTTTACCACGGTGTGGTTCATGACTGGGGTGAAGTCGTAACAAGGTAGCCCTAGGGGAACCTGGGGCTGGATCACCTCCTTAACGATACTATTGATGCCAGTGTCCACACAGATTGCTACGGTCGAAATGTAAAGAAACGATGTGTCCCATTCGTCTAGAGGCCTAGGACACCGCCCTTTCACGGCGGTAACAGGGGTTCGACTCCCCTATGGGACGCCACTTATTAAACGCATTCATTGAGTGTGATTAGAAAGTGGTGCTTCGAAAGAACATCGCATTGCTCTTTAAAAATCTGGAAAGCTGACTAAACAAACTGATTCAGTTTGTTTGTAAAAGTTCTCAAATGTTGATTCTTCGGAATTAACACCAAACACATTCAAGTGTTCTTGGTTTCATCCTTCTCCTGAAGTGATGAACAATATTTGAGTCCGGCGAAATCGTTCATCGCTTTATGTTTCCGCTTTTTAAGAAAAAGCAGAGGCAAAAAGGGTGAACATGTTCTTATAAGAACACCTTGGTTGTTTAAACCTACGAAACCTCTTGGGGTTGTATGGTTAAGTGACTAAGCGTACACGGTGGATGCCTTGGCAGTCAGAGGCGATGAAGGACGTAGTAACTTGCGATAAGCCCAGATAAGGCAGTAACAGCCATTTGAATCTGGGATGTCCGAATGGGGAAACCCACTGGCATAAGCCAGTATCCCACACTGAATACATAGGTGTGTGGAGGCGAACTCGGGGAACTGAAACATCTAAGTACCCGAAGGAAAAGAAATCAATTGAGATTCCGGCAGTAGCGGCGAGCGACCCCGGATTAGCCCTTAAGCGTTTTATGAGTTAGTGGAAGCCTCTGGAAAGTGGCGCGATACAGGGTGATAGCCCCGTACACGACGGCTTGTTTAACGTGAAAACGAGTAGGACGGGACACGTGTTATCTTGTCTGAAGATGGGGGGACCATCCTCCAAGGCTAAATACTCCTGACTGACCGATAGTGAACCAGTACCGTGAGGGAAAGGCGAAAAGAACCCCTGTGAGGGGAGTGAAACAGAACCTGAAACCGTGTACGTACAAGCAGTGGGAGCCTACGTGTTAGGTGACTGCGTACCTTTTGTATAATGGGTCAGCGACTTACGTTATGTAGCAAGGTTAACCGCATAGGGGAGCCGTAGGGAAACCGAGTCTTAACTGGGCGAATGAGTTGCATGACGTAGACCCGAAACCGAGTGATCTAGCCATGGGCAGGTTGAAGATTGAGTAACATCAATTGGAGGACCGAACCGACTAATGTTGAAAAATTAGCGGATGACTTGTGGCTAGGGGTGAAAGGCCAATCAAACTCGGAGATAGCTGGTTCTCCCCGAAAGCTATTTAGGTAGCGCCTCGGACGAATACTACTGGGGGTAGAGCACTGTTAAGGCTAGGGGGTCATCCCGACTTACCAACCCTTTGCAAACTCCGAATACCAGTAAGTACTATCCGGGAGACACACGGCGGGTGCTAACGTCCGTCGTGGAGAGGGAAACAACCCAGACCGCCAGCTAAGGTCCCCAAGTTATCGCTAAGTGGGAAACGATGTGGGAAGGCTCAGACAGCCAGGATGTTGGCTTAGAAGCAGCCATCATTTAAAGAAAGCGTAATAGCTCACTGGTCGAGTCGGCCTGCGCGGAAGATGTAACGGGGCTAAGCGATACACCGAAGCTGCGGCAGATATTTATATCTGGGTAGGGGAGCGTTCTGTAAGCCGTAGAAGGTGGTCTGTAAGGGCTGCTGGAGGTATCAGAAGTGCGAATGCTGACATGAGTAACGACAAAGGGGGTGAAAAACCTCCTCGCCGGAAGACCAAGGGTTCCTGTCCAACGTTAATCGGGGCAGGGTAAGTCGGCCCCTAAGGCGAGGCCGAAAGGCGTAGTCGATGGGAAACGGGTTAATATTCCCGTACTGCTGATAACTGCGATGGGGGGACGGAGAAGGCTAGGTGGGCCTCGCGACGGTTGTCGAGGTTCAAGTGCGTAGGTGGGTGTCTTAGGCAAATCCGGGACGCTATACACTGAGACACGATGTCGAGTCACTACGGTGATGAAGTCATTGATGCCATGCTTCCGGGAAAAGCCTCTAAGCTTCAGGTTATCAGGAACCGTACCCCAAACCGACACAGGTGGTCGGGTAGAGAATACCAAGGCGCTTGAGAGAACTCGGGTGAAGGAACTAGGCAAAATGGTACCGTAACTTCGGGAGAAGGTACGCTGCCCATGGTGAAGTCCCTTGCGGATGGAGCTGAGGGCAGTCGCAGATACCAGGTGGCTGCAACTGTTTATTAAAAACATAGCACTGTGCAAAATCGAAAGATGACGTATACGGTGTGACGCCTGCCCGGTGCCGGAAGGTTAATTGATGGGGTTAGACTTCGGTCGAAGCTCTTGATCGAAGCCCCGGTAAACGGCGGCCGTAACTATAACGGTCCTAAGGTAGCGAAATTCCTTGTCGGGTAAGTTCCGACCTGCACGAATGGCGTAATGATGGCCACGCTGTCTCCACCCGAGACTCAGTGAAATTGAAATCGCAGTGAAGATGCTGTGTACCCGCGGCTAGACGGAAAGACCCCGTGAACCTTTACTACAGCTTGGCACTGAACATTGAGCCTACATGTGTAGGATAGGTGGGAGGCTTTGAAACACAGACGCCAGTTTGTGTGGAGCCGACCTTGAAATACCACCCTTGTATGTTTGATGTTCTAACTTAGGCCCCTTATCGGGGTTGAGGACAGTGCCTGGTGGGTAGTTTGACTGGGGCGGTCTCCTCCCAAAGCGTAACGGAGGAGCACGAAGGTGGGCTAATCACGGTCGGACATCGTGAGGTTAGTGCAATGGCATAAGCCCGCTTGACTGCGAGAATGACGGTTCGAGCAGGTGCGAAAGCAGGTCATAGTGATCCGGTGGTTCTGAATGGAAGGGCCATCGCTCAACGGATAAAAGGTACTCCGGGGATAACAGGCTGATACCGCCCAAGAGTTCATATCGACGGCGGTGTTTGGCACCTCGATGTCGGCTCATCACATCCTGGGGCTGAAGTCGGTCCCAAGGGTATGGCTGTTCGCCATTTAAAGTGGTACGCGAGCTGGGTTTAGAACGTCGTGAGACAGTTCGGTCCCTATCTGCCGTGGGCGTTGGATGATTGAGAGGGGCTGCTCCTAGTACGAGAGGACCGGAGTGGACGAACCTCTGGTGTTCGGGTTGTCACGCCAGTGGCATTGCCCGGTAGCTAAGTTCGGCATCGATAACCGCTGAAAGCATCTAAGCGGGAAGCGAGCCTCAAGATGAGTCATCCCTAGGACTTAAAGTCCTCTAAAGGGTTGTTGGAGACGACGACGTAGATAGGTCAGGTGTGTAAGCGCTGCGAGGCGTTGAGCTAACTGATACTAATTGCCCGTGAGGCTTAACCATACAACACCCAAGGGGTTTTGACGGACTCAGAGAGAACCTTGAATGTGTAGAGAATACACAAACAGCTTTCCAAGATTTTGGTTTTCACCTTTTTTAAAGGTAAAGACTTAGCAGAATTTGCTTGGCGACCATAGCGTTATGGACCCACCTGACTCCATGCCGAACTCAGTAGTGAAACGTAACAGCGCCGATGGTAGTGTGGGGTCTCCCCATGTGAGAGTAGGACATCGCCAGGCTTCCAATTTAAGTGTGGAGCGGTAGTTCAGTTGGTTAGAATACCGGCCTGTCACGCCGGGGGTCGCGGGTTCGAGTCCCGTCCGCTCCGCCACTTCTTAGAGAAACCTCAGTCGAAAGGCTGGGGTTTTTTGCTATTTGTCATACTCAAATAAGACACTCAATTTCTGTCTTAAGTTCAAAATACAAGCCTGACCAAAATTAATGAGCGGGCATTGGGTAATAAGTTGATATATCGAAAATCTACATATAATGCATTGAAATGCATACACTGAGTGTTCATTGTTTATTTCTCTCACTTTTATTTATGCAATGGATGGAGTATCAATCCGAAATTCTTATTATTGAGACTTTTTTTATATAACATCGCGGTATTATCGGTTTATCTAACAGGGATAAAGGAATCACCAGATGGATGATTTAGCAGCTTTACTTCAAATGACTCTGCTTTGTAGCGCTATTGCAGCTTTGGTTGCAGGGCCGGCAGTTATCGCATTGCTGGTATTTAATAAGTACAAGCAGAAAAATCTTGCTGAAGAATCATAATTTTGCATGAAATCTGCTCATTTGGTTTAGCTTTCCCCAATCATTACTGGCTATTTGATTGAGAACCATTAGAATAGCGCGCGTACAGGGGTGTAGCTCCAATTGGCAGAGCAGCGGATTCCAAATCCGCGTGTTGGGGGTTCGAATCCCTCCACCCCTGCCAAATTCGAAGCCTCAGCAGAAATGCTGAGGTTTTGCGTATCTAATGTCCCCACATTTCAGTTCAACATTTTAACTGGCTAAGATATCGCCTTAGCGAATATGAGTTTTAAGGCGTATCATGTCAGCTTGGTTTTCTGGATGGCATGGGTTTGAACGCCATGAATCAAGCGGTTTTACTCTTCTACATAGCTATCGGCGGCGCCTTCGGTGCTTGCTCACGATACCTGATCTCTGAACTCTGTGTTGTATTACTAGGTCGTGGATTCCCATATGGCACTTTGACGGTTAACGTCGTGGGCTCATTTTTAATGGGGCTGCTAGTTGCAGCGTTGGAACAAGAGGTATTTTCCCCTGGCCCATGGCGGCATCTCATCGGACTGGGCTTTCTTGGAGCGCTCACTACGTTCTCGACTTTCTCGATGGACAATGTTCTGTTGTTACAGCAAGGCGAGTGGTTCAAAGTGGGCCTGAATGTTGTGCTTAATGTCGTTATCTGCATTTTTGCTGCCTGGGCAGGCTTTCAGTTGTTAATGCGCGGTTAATCACTTTGAGTGGTTGAGATAACGGAAAGCATTCCCTATACTCGTTCACTGATACTTGTCGGAGTGCCATTTGGCTGAGACTGCGTAAGCAGGATCCGTTGAACCTGATCAGGCTAATACCTGCGAAGGGAACAAGAGAACAACAATTGTGGTGTTCTGGGATATTGATATCTATAAGTTTCGCCACACCTCTTGCTCAGCAAATCCGGCAAGCATTTATTCCCAAAAATATATTGGAGTAATGCTATGTCGAACCGTAAACAAGCCAGAAACGAAGCAAAAGCCTTTATCGACAACCTGTCGGTACAACCATTTCCTAATTCTCTTAAAGTTCATGTAGAGGGCTCCCGTCCAGATATTCGGGTGGGCATGCGTGAAATCTCCCTAGCACCAAGCCTCATTGGTGGCACTAAAGATAATCCCCAGTTTGAAGAAAATGAGCCAGTTCGTGTTTACGACACATCGGGTGTTTATACCGATCCAGACTACGAAATTGACATCTATGCGGGTTTGCCAAAGCTACGAGAACGCTGGATAGAAGAGCGTAGTGATACTGAACTCCTTGATGGAGTGACGTCAGACTTTGCCAAGACACGTTTGGATGATGACACACTGGATGAGCTTCGCTTTGGTAATCTACCGTCCGTGCGTCGAGCCCAAAATGGGCAGTGTGTTACCCAGCTACACTATGCACGTCGGGGCATCATTACTCCTGAAATGGAATACATCGCGATTCGTGAAAACATGGGTCGCCAGCAATATGCAGATGAGCAACTGAACCGTCAGCATCCGGGTCAGAACTTTGGTGCTAACCTTCCAAAAGAAATTACGCCGGAATTTGTTCGTAAAGAAGTTGCGGAAGGCCGCGCGATCATTCCTTCCAATATTAACCACCCTGAATCTGAGCCAATGATCATTGGTCGCAATTTCCTGGTGAAGGTGAACGCTAATATCGGTAACTCATCAGTCACCTCATCGATTGAAGAGGAAACCGAGAAATTGGTGTGGTCTACCCGCTGGGGCGCAGATACGGTCATGGATTTGTCGACCGGTCGAAACATCCATGAAACTCGCGAGTGGATCTTGAGAAATAGCCCTGTGCCAATCGGTACTGTTCCTATGTACCAGGCACTCGAGAAAGTAAATGGTATCGCTGAAAACCTGACTTGGGAAGTGATGCGCGATACCCTTATTGAACAGGCAGAGCAGGGTGTTGATTACTTCACTATCCACGCTGGTGTGCTGCTGCGCTACGTACCAATGACAGCTAAACGTGTTACCGGCATTGTCTCCCGTGGCGGCTCTATCATCGCCAAGTGGTGTTTAGCACACCATCAGGAAAGTTTCCTCTACACCCACTTCCGTGAGATTTGTGAAATCTGTGCGAAGTATGACGTGGCATTGTCGTTGGGCGATGGTCTGCGTCCGGGATCTATTGCTGATGCTAACGACGAAGCCCAGTTCTCAGAACTTCGTACTCTTGGTGAGTTGACCAAGGTAGCTTGGGAGTACGACGTTCAGGTAATGATTGAAGGCCCTGGCCACGTGCCAATGCACATGATCAAAGAAAACATGGAAGAGCAGTTAGAGCATTGCCATGAAGCACCTTTCTATACCCTTGGACCTTTGACGACAGACGTAGCTCCTGGCTATGACCACATCACTTCAGGTATTGGTGCGGCGATGATCGGCTGGTTTGGCTGTGCCATGCTTTGCTACGTGACACCGAAAGAACACTTAGGGCTTCCGAATAAAGATGATGTGAAAGTCGGCCTGATTACTTACAAGCTCTGTGCTCACGCGGCTGATTTGGCGAAAGGACACCCTGGCGCTCAGGTACGTGACAATGCGCTGTCTAAAGCGCGCTTCGAATTCCGTTGGGAAGATCAGTTCAATCTGGCGCTCGACCCAGATACTGCGCGCGCTTATCACGATGAGACTCTCCCACAGGAGTCGGGCAAAGTGGCGCACTTCTGCTCCATGTGTGGCCCTAAGTTCTGCTCAATGAAAATCAGTCATGAAGTTCGCGACTATGCAAAAGACCTTGAGCTAGGCGAAGGCATCGAAGTGAAAATGCTGGAAGATCCCCTTGAAGGCATGAAGCAAAAATCAGCGGAATTTCTCGCTAAAGGCAGCGAACTCTACCACCAGAAAGCGTAGGAGGTGCTATGAACACCTCTCCCGTGTTTCCACGGATGGACGGGGGCATTGGCCCTCTCTATCCGGTGGTTGATGATATTGCTCTGTTGAAGCGTTTGCTGGCTTTTGGTGTGCGTACGGTTCAGCTTAGGGTTAAAGATGCCAATCATCCTAACCTTGATGCCATGATCAAAGAGGCTGTTGCTTGCGGCCGTCTTTGTCAGGCTCAGGTATTTATCAATGATCACTGGGAAAAGGCTCTCGGTGCCGGCGCATATGGGATCCATCTGGGTCAGGACGATTTGAAATCGGCGGATCTGGATGCGATAGCTACTGCTGGCATTCGCCTTGGTGTGTCCACCCGAACATCTGATGAGCTGGAATTGGCCTTATCTCTTAACCCGAGCTATTTAGCTATCGGCCATATTTTCCCAACACCAACCAAACAGATGCCCACTCCACCCCAGGGCGTAGCGCAGTTGTCGAAGCATTTAGTGACAGTAGCAGGGAAAGTACCGACAGTGGCTATTGGTGGCATTGATCTCGCTAAAGCCCGAGAAGTCTGGCAAAGCGGTGTGGATGCGATCGCCGTTGTGCGGGCGGTCACCCAGTCCTGTGACTTGGCGGCAACGCTTCAATCATTCTCTGAGGTGCTGACAGAGGAGGCGAGAAATGAGCGTATCGTCGTCGAACAAAGCTAGTCTGTCAGACTATGAGTTTGACCGTTACAGTCGCCAAATCATGTTGGATAACTGGGGCGAAGAGGCGCAACTGAAACTTTCCCAAGCCAAAGTACTGATAGTGGGGTGTGGTGGTCTTGGAACTGCGGCTTCACAGTATTTGGCTGGGGCAGGAGTCGGACAGTTAGTGCTGGCTGATGGTGATGTGCTGGAGCGTTCAAACTTGCCGAGGCAGATTGCTTATCGTGAAAAGGACTTGGGCAAAGGTAAGGCGAAAGCGCTGAGTGAACAACTCAACGCGTTGAATAGCCTCATCCAATGTCGTCCCGTCACTCGTCAGCTAGATGGAATGGTGCTGGAACTTGAAGTTTCCCTTGCCGATATCGTGCTTGATTGTAGTGACAACATGGCAACCAGGCAGGCGGTGAATGCCGCCTGTCTGAAACTGGGCAAGCCATTGATTGCCGGTGCTGGTATTGGTTGGCAAGGTCAGCTGATGACTTTCGATTTCAGAGCCTCTTCCTCACCTTGTTATCACTGCCTATTTCCCTCCCATCAGGATGCGCAATCGCGAAACTGTCAGAGTGCAGGTGTCGTGGGGCCAGTAGTGGGTATTATCGGAAACTTTCAGGCTTTAGAAGCACTGAAGCTACTGATAGGAGAGAGGGTGTCACCTAACTTCTTCCAGTTTGATGGTCTGTCACTATCGCTCAAAAAGATGCTGATTGCTCGCGATCCTGAGTGCGCCATTTGTAAGCCTCGCACACTTCTAAATAAGGAGATCTCACATGCAGATCTGGCTTAATGATGAAGCCTACTCGCCAAAAACTGCCAGCGATTTGCTGGCATTGGTGAGTGAATTATCTCTGCCTGAACAGTCTGTGGCGATCGCTCTGAACGGTGAAATTATCCCCCGCAGCCAGTGGCAATCTACACCACTGACCGAGGGTACTCAGGTCGCTATGTTTCAGGCCATTGCTGGAGGTTAACCATGTTGAAAATTGCAGATAAAACTTTTTCCTCTCGCCTGTTTACCGGAACAGGAAAGTTCTCAAGTACCCAGGTGATGGCAGAGAGTATCGCCGAAAGTGGCTCCGAGTTAGTTACCATGGCGCTAAAACGTGTCGATATCCAAAAGCGTGATGATGACATTCTGGTGCCGCTGATTGCGTCGGGCGTGAATCTGTTACCTAACACTTCGGGGGCAAAGACGGCGAAAGAAGCCATTTTTGCGGCAAGGCTTGCACGTGAGGCGTTGGGAACGAACTGGCTGAAGCTTGAAATTCATCCTGATCCCAAATACCTGATGCCTGACCCGATTGAAACATTGAAAGCGGCTGAAGCACTGGTCAAAGAGGGGTTTGTGGTGCTGCCATATTGCCACGCCGATCCTGTGCTTTGTAAGCATCTGGAAGAAGCTGGTTGTGCGGCTGTCATGCCGCTTGGTGCGCCTATTGGCAGCAACAAAGGCCTTGCGTCGCGAGACTTTCTTGACATCATCATCGATCAGGCCAAAGTGCCAGTGGTGGTAGATGCTGGGATAGGCGCCCCTTCCCATGCCGCTGAAGCGATGGAAAAAGGTGCAGATGCGGTGCTGGTTAACACGGCCATTGCTGCGGCAGCTGACCCTGTCGCGATGGCTAAGGCATTCAAGTTAGCTGTAGAAGCAGGACGCATGGCGTATGAGTCAGGCTTAGCAGGTCAGGCAAAACAAGCCGTCGCTTCCAGTCCACTCACCGCTTTTCTTGATGAGCTGGCGTGACGGGAGGAGATATGGCTTTTTCTGATCATTGGCAGACGCTCAATTGGGATGATATCCGTCTCTCGATTTACAGCAAAACGGAAGCGGATGTTCAGCGGGCATTGGCTAAGCCAAAGCGGAACTTGGAAGACTTCAAGGCGCTGATCTCGCCCGCTGCGGAGCCCTTCCTTGAAGCGATGGCCCAGCAAGCTGCAGCGCTGACCCGCCGTCGATTCGGCTATACGGTCAATTTCTACGTGCCGCTTTATCTGTCGAACCTTTGCGCCAATGCTTGTACCTATTGTGGCTTTTCAATGGAAAACCGTATCAAGCGACGCACTTTGTCGCTGGATGACATTGAGCGAGAGTGCGAAGCGATTAAAGCAATGAACTTTGACAGCATCCTTTTGGTGACGGGTGAGCATCAAACCAAAGTGGGGATGGACTATTTTCGAACCTCAGTGCCTGCTATTAAGCATCATTTCAGCTATCTCGCCATGGAGGTACAACCCATGGAAACGAAAGACTATGCTGAGCTTAAAGGTCTGGGTCTAGACGCAGTGATGGTCTATCAGGAAACCTATAATCGCTCGACCTATGCCGAACATCATCTGCGTGGTAACAAGACGGATTTTGCTTTCCGCCTTGATACCCCTGACAGGCTTGCCCAGGCAGGGATCGACAAGATTGGCATTGGTGCTCTGATTGGACTGGATGAGTGGCGAACTGATTGCTTCTTTGTCGCCAGTCACCTTGAGTACATGGAGCGCACTTACTGGCGAAGCCGTTACTCGATTTCCTTTCCAAGGCTCCGTCCTTGTGAAGGTGCTGTGCAGCCAAAGTCGGTGATGACGGATAGGCAGATGGTTCAACTTATCTGTGCCTATAGGTTGCTTAACTCAGAAGTGGAGCTTTCTCTATCGACCCGAGAGTCACCTGAATTTCGTGATAAAGTGCTGCCACTTGGGATCACCTCGATGTCAGCAGCTTCGAAAACCCAGCCTGGTGGTTACGCCGATGATGAGCCTGAACTGGAGCAGTTTTCGGTTTCGGACGAACGTAGCGCGAGTGCTGTAGCTAATGCAGTAAAAGCAGCGGGCTTTGAAGTGGTTTGGAAGGATTGGGAGCAGGGATACTCTGGATGAGACGATAGTGTCCTTAATAGTCTTGACTCAAATATAAGATGGTTTGTAAAAATCTTGACTTTTATGTGGCTAAGGGGTTTCACCGCGCTAGACTGGTAAAGATTTTCAGTTGGTTATCAAGGAAGATAATAATGAAAAAAGTAGTTCTATCTATGTCCTTTGCCTTTATTGTCGCTTCGTGCACATCGACAATTGAGTCAAGCCCTTACAAGCCTTCAGCGAGCGAGTTTGATATTAAGTCAGCGAAACGCTCCCTGTCCAAGTACGATGCAGTAACTGTGGATGATGATGGATTTATTGTCGTGAGCCATCAAATTCAAAGTGGCTACAAGTGGGATAAAATTGGTATGCGACAATATGGTTACGAAACTGCATGTGAGTGGCTGGAGTGGTATATTGATCGCGGCTTTATAGTGAATGTTTGGGCAAAAGGTCGAGGCGGAAGCTATGAGTTTTATAACGCTGATAGATGTGCTGAAGGCCCTCCTACAAACTTGTAAAGAAAGGGCTCGAAAGAGCCCTTTTAAACTTTACTAATTTGAAATTGGAGCAGTTGCCTGTTCAAGCCACGCCAAGTCCTCAGCTTCAAGTGATGGGCTAACATCCTGCCACACTTTCTGGTGGTAATCGTTCCACCATGCAATCTCGCTGTAAGTCAGCAGTGATACATCCACCAAGCGGCGATCAATTGGAGCGCGGGTTAATGACTCAAAACCAAGCACAGTCATGTCGCCCTGGGTTGGCACTTCTACCACCAACTCCAGGTTTTCGATACGAATACCAAAGGCGTCGGCGCGGTAATAACCTGGCTCGTTCGACAGCACCATGCCCGGCAGCAGTGCTACTGTGCTAGGGGCTTTGGAGATACGCTGCGGGCCTTCATGGACACTCAGGAAGTGACCTACTCCGTGGCCTGTACCATGGTCGTAGTCGAAGCCATTTGCCCACAGGTGTTGACGCGCCAGCGCATCCAGTTGGCTACCAGCGGTACCTTTCGGAAAACGCGCCGTTGCCAGAGAGATATGGCCTTTCAGTACCAGAGTGAAAGCTTGCTTCACTTCATCGGCACATTCACCAATCGCAACCGTGCGGGTGATATCTGTCGTGCCATCCGGATACTGACCGCCTGAGTCCACCAGATACACATTGTTCAGTTCAAGCTCGCCCGGCTCAGGCTGGTTCAGGTGGTTGTAGTGGCACATAGCTGCATTGCCACCTGCTGCTGAGATCGTATCGAAGCTCAAATCTGCCAGTGTTTTATCCAGTTCGCGGAAGCTGTATAGCTTGTCAGAAAGCTCGGCTTCGTTTGGCAGATTGCCTGCAGCGACCTCTTTATCCAGCCAGGCAAGGAAACGGCTGACTGCCACGCCATCGCGGACATGGCTTGCTTTCATACCACCAACTTCGACCGCGTTTTTGGCTGCTTTTGGCAGCATGCATGGATCTGCAGCGTGAACGATAATAGCACCGTTTTGATTCAGTACCTGACTTGCCCAGGCATTGCTGGTTTGCGGGTCGACCAACACAGATTGGCCCGAGAGTTCAGCCAGAGCCGACTCCAGTGCTTCTGGAGATTGGACCGATACGCCTTCGCCCACATGTGTAGAGAAACCTTCTGGCAGGCGCGCAGGGTCGATAAACAGGGTGACTTCGCCTTTGGCATTGGCGATAGCGCTGGCCAGCACCACAGGCAGACGTGATACATCGCCACCACGGATATTCAGAAGCCAACAGATGCTGTCGAGCTGACTTAAAAGCGCTGCATCAGCGCCAGATTTAGCAATCGCAGTACCGATTTCACGGCGTTTATCTTCGCTGTTTTGACCCACAATGTTGGTGCCCATCAGCCTTGCATTGGTCAGCAGAGGGGCAGGACGATCATGCCATGTATTATCGACCGGGTTGGTATCTACACATACCAAATCCAGCTTACCCTCGACCTGTTTCTCCGCAGATGCCAGCCAGTTCGCGCTATGAAGGCGTGGGTCAACGGCCACCTTGCTACCTTTAGGCAGGTTGTCTTGAAGCCATTGCAGAGCGGGCTCTTCAATCAGATGACGGTATTCGAAAATGTCACCAGGAACTTGCTTGCGTACCTGTACCGTGTAGCGGCCATCAACAAACATCGCGGCTTTGTCTCCCGCGATAACAGCCGCACCCGCTGAACCAGTAAAACCTGTCGCCCAGTGGAGGCGTTCATTGTGCTCGGGGATGTATTCGCCGAGAAATTCATCTTCATGAGGAATGATCAGAGCGTCCAGTGCCTGTTCTTCCAGCCAGCGTCTCAATGCATCGACGCGCTGCGCAATGATAGCGTGCATTCTTCGTCCTTATTTGGGTGATCGTATAGGGGTCTTTGGTTGTCTAAGCTATCTGTTTTCATCTGCCGCTGCAATTTCTGTCATATGTCGACAACGTGAAATAATCAGCTGCCGTAACCAGCTATGACCAGGATCGGATTGCTGACTTTGATGCCAGAACAGGGTATATGCCATGGGCGGTAAAGGTGTTGGCAATGACAACACGTGTAAATTGAGTTGCTTAGCGACGGCAGCTGCAAAATGCGCCGGTGCTGTAAACACCAGGTCGGTATGGGTGCAAAGGCTCGCAGCGCTGTTGAAATCCGGCACATACATCGCGATGTCTCGCTCAATGCCCCGCTCTGCAAGTTTATAGTCAAGCAGCCAGCGATCGCTGCCATCACACCTGACCTGAACGTGTCGCTGTTTCAGATAGGTACCCAAATCCCATTTTTCTTCATTTAGCACGGGGTGATCTTTTCTCACTATCACCCGTTGCTCATCCTGATAAAGCTCCTCATAGATGATGCCTTTCGGCGGCATCATCGTCAGCATGGCGTCAGCAGGGTTAAGGTCTTTTCCCGTAATGCCAAAATCTACCTCACCACGTGCCATGGCGTCGAAAGTTTGCCCGCTCCATGCCTGAGTATCCAGCGTGATAGAGGGAGCTGCGTCGAGGATTTCACCTAAAAATCGGGGAAGCAGCAGGGGATAGGCACTTTCGACCAGTGAGAAGTGAAAACGGCGATCGCTGGTTGCCGGGTTGAATTCATTCGAGACTGTCAGCCCTTCAATGTGCCCTAGCAGGCTTTTCAGTCCCGGCTTTAAGGACAAGGCTTTCGGCGTTGGGTAAAGGCCTCGGGAAGTGCGGTTAAACAAGGGATCATCAAACTGTTCGCGAAGCTTGGCGAGGTTTTTACTGACCGCGGATTGACTGAGATGAAGACGCTGCGCTGCCCGGGTGACGTTGCTCTCTTCCAGTAACACATGAAGACAGATAAGCAGGCTGAGATCGTAACGCAGCAGTTGGTTGAGGTTCATTAAATGTTATTCCTGATGGGAATGTCTAACCTGAATATAAACCATTTTTGTTCATATCAAAATCCCACTACACTTCGCCTCAAATCATCAGGAGTTCTTTATGTCTACCCCTTCTTCCAAGCCTGATAGCCGACTTGTGGCGCTCATGGTACTGCTTGTACTGTTCAGCCCACTGGCAATCGATATTTACTTGCCTGCCATGCCACTGATGGCGGCAGAGTTTGATGTGGCCTCTACCCGAATTCAGGACACCATTTCCTGGTTTATGGTGAGTCTGGGTCTTGGCCAACTTCTGGCTGGACCTTTAGCAGACCGTTATGGTCGCCGCCCAGTCGCGATAGCCGGTATTGTGATTTACAGCTTGAGCTCGGGCTTTGCCTGGGTTGCAAGTTCGCTGGATGCGCTGCTTTTTGCCCGTCTGATGCAAGGTGCGGGCGCTTGTGCAACTTCTGTGTGTGCATTCGCTGCCGTGCGTGACAGTTTTGGCGGCAAGCGAAGCGGCCAGATGATCAGCTATCTTAACGGCGCTATCTGTTTCATTCCTGCACTGGCACCGCTTTTGGGCGCATGGTTGACGGCGCAGTTTGGCTGGCGTTCAAACTTCAGCTTTATGATGGCCTATGCGCTGGTGGCCTTAGTGCTGGTATTGACCCTGTTCCGTGAAACCCGTCCGGCAGACACGGACAGCAGCGGCAAACTGCTGAGCCCTTCGCGTTACTGGCAGGTTTTGAAAGAGCCTGTGTTTGTGTATCACGCGGTGCTTTGCATGTTGGCGATGTCGGTTATTTTGGCTTACGTCACCTCAGCACCGGTTCGCCTGATTAATGGCCTTGGCCTAACCATGGAGCAGTTCACCCTGTGGTTTGGTGTCAATGCAGTGCTGAACATTACGGCATCCATGACGGCGCCTAAAGTGATGGACAAATTTGGCAGCCGTAAAACCCTGAATGCTGGCATGCTGCTATTGGTGTTTGCAGGTGGCCTGATGGCAGTACTCAGCACCACACAAGCGGCTTGGGCCTTTATGGTGCCTGTCTTCCTGTCATCATTTGGCTTTGCCTGGATTCTGGGCTCTGCGGCGGGTAAAGCGCTGGAGCCGTTTGGCCAACGCGCGGGCACGGCAGCCGCTTTGCTGGGTCTTTTCCAGATGAGTGGTGCAGGTGTGCTGGTCAGCCTGACACAACGCGCAGGTCTTTCTGAGCCACACCTTCTGGTCTTTCACATGTTACTGTTGGCACCAGGCCTTTTGCTGTTGTGGTCGTCGAAAGGTAAACGCTGGCATACCGCAGAAGCGTAAAACTTAGCGAATTCACTAATAAGACGCGAAAAGCGCGACGGTCTCGACAACCGTTATTCCACCATTTACCCGTTAATTGCTCATTAGCGGGTATTTTTTTGTTGCTTATTTGGCTTGAGAAGTATATTTAGTGTGCGAATTTCTCAGATCTTCCCGATTTCGGGGTGCTAGCCAAATCAAAGGCTGTTCGCACACTCCTTCGTAAATACATACACAGGCAGTTAAATATTATGTCGATGTCGACAATTGAATTAGCTCGTCATCTGGAGATGCTAGAAGAATCTCCGGAAAAAATGATGTTCGGTAAATTGCTCACTGAATTGAGCGGCATGAGTGAAGAGCGCGTAAAAAGAGCAGCGCGTCAGGTGCCAATCAGTGGTCTTCGCGAGCTGGTACACCAGTTCAATAAAGTGATTGATGATCGCAAAGGTGAGCGTGTGCTGGAATTGGCGCAAGAGCTGGCAAACGACGGTATTTCTGTCGATGAGCTGCGCGACTATCTCGCGCAGCGTAGCGCCTGATTATTTCATTTTCCCTTTTCGCTGCTGAATCAGCAAACCGACAACAATCATCAACAGACCGATTAAGGTCGTAGGATGAATTTGTTCTCCAATAATTTGCGACAGCAAGATCAGCGAAATAAAGGGTGAAATAAAGATCAGGTTACTGATCTTGGCGGTGTTGGTGGCAAGCTTCATGGCATTAAGCCAAAGCACAAAAGTAATGCCCATCTCGAACAGACCAACATAGGTCGCCGCCGCCCAGCCTTGCCATGGAATGCCACTCCAGTCGCTGGTGTATAGGCTAAGTCCAATCGAAAACGGCAAAGAAAGTAAGAAACCAAGCAGCAACCCAATCACTGGGTCGGCTTGGTTTTTTGCGTTCAAAATCCAGTAACCTGCCCACAAAACTGTGGAAAGCAGTGCCAACCCTACACCTAATGGGCTGTCGAATTGCAGGCCGAAAATATCCCCTTTGGTGGCAATGACCACCACACCGGCGTAACCCAGAGCAGCTGCAATCCAATCCTGTTTACGAATTTTCTGGCCTAAGAATAACGCTGCCATCAGCGTCAGGGTGATCGCCCAGCTATAGTTCAGTGGCTGCGCGAGGGAAGCGGGCAACAAATCATAAGCTTTGAACAGCACCAGATAATAAATCAGCGGGTTGATAAGCCCGAGCAGCAGGTAATACAGCGGTCGTTTGGCAAAAGTAGACGTCAATAGGTGCAATTTGCCCTGAAAGCTTGCGACCGCAGCCAGAGAAAGTGCCGACACCACACTGGCGGCAGCCAGCATCTGAATCGGAGTCATGTAGCTTAAGGTGATTTTAAAAGCCGTCGCGACGGTCGACCAAAGGAGCACCGCAGCCAATCCGTAGCCAATCGCAAGGCGGTCGTTCATAGGAGAATCACTTATAAAAAATGAAGGAGAGAATGCGGCAGTCTAGAGTAAGATCTGCTGAATAGAAAAGCTGGACATTTATCCAGTGTCTGATTAGCCTTCAATACAGTTAGCGTATTGGAAATAAAAGGGTATCGGCATGCAGCTTGAAGCACTGTTTTCAGACAGTCTGATATGGATGGCAGCAGGGGCTGGCGCAGGTGTCACGGCGTTATTGGCTTTGTTTTACCATCGTATGGCAAAACAAAGCCTGCAGGCATTGCATGAGCAATTGCGGGAAGCTGATGAAAAGCACAGCCAGTCTGAGATTGGTCGGCTGAAGGACGAAAACCAGAGCTTGCAGGATGAGCTTGATGGCATGGATCTGGAACGTGATCGCTTAAGCTCTGAGCTTCGCACTCAATATGGCAAGCTCGCGGCAGCGGCAGAAAAGCTGCGCCAGATGGAAACCCTGCGCGCCGAAAAAGCCCAATTGGCGGATACCGCTGAGAACCTTCGTGATACTAAAGCGGCACTGGAGCTGACCCTTCGCGAGCAGCAAACCCGTACCGAAGAGCAGCTAGAGGCTGCAGAAGAGAAAATCAAACTGCTTGAAGGCGCGGAGGAGCGTCTTCGTGTTCAGTTCGAGGCGCTAGCCAACAAAGTCTTCGACCACAAAACCCGCACTGTGGATGAACAAAACCGTCAGAGTCTCGAATCTCTCTTGAGTCCTTTGAAAAACGAGCTGGAAGGTTTCCGTAAGCAAGTCAGTGACAGCTTTGGCGAACAGGCCAAAGAGCGTCACACCCTGGTGCATGAAATCAAAAACCTCCAGCAGCTTAACGAAGCCATGACCCGAGAAGCAGTGAACCTGACTCAGGCACTCAAAGGCGACAACAAACAGCAGGGTAACTGGGGGGAAGTGGTTCTTGCCCGTGTGCTGGAAGAATCCGGCCTTCGTGAAGGGTATGAATACGAGACTCAGGTCAGCCTTGAGAACGAGCAGGGTAAACGCTACCAGCCGGACGTCATCGTACGCCTACCGCAAGGAAAGGATGTGGTGATTGATGCCAAAATGGCCTTGGTAGCGTATGAGCGTTATTACCACGCCGAATCACTGGTGGATAAAGACAGCGCACTGCGTGAGCACATTGCCGCCATTCGCGGTCATATCCGAGGCCTTGGTCGTAAGGACTACCATCAACTTCATGGCATTCAAAGCCTCGATTATGTGCTGATGTTCATTCCTGTTGAACCTGCATTCCAGATTGCCATCGAGGCTGAGCCCTCCCTTATCCGTGAAGCGCTGGATCACAATATCATGTTGGTGAGCCCAACCACTTTGCTGGTGGCACTCCGCACCATCAATAATCTGTGGCGCTTTGAACATCAGAACCAGAATGCCCGTGTGATAGCAGAAAAAGCAGGCAAGCTTTACGACAAAATTCGTTTGTTTGTGTCGGACATGGAAGCCATGGGCTCGGCACTCGATAAAGCGTCAGACAGCTATCAAAGCGCCGTAAATAAGCTATCCAGCGGGCGTGGCAATATTTTGCGTCAGGCGGAGAGCTTTAAAACGCTGGGTGTGGAAGTGAAGCGTGATATCAGTCCGGCTATGCTGAAAAGAGATACGACGGAAGAGAATGATGATGTTGTTACCTTACCTGTCTCAAAGGAGTAAACGGACATTCACTTGGCACATTAAGCGTTTCTTGTGGTTGTTTGAGTATGTAAAGTACACTAAGCGCAAAAATATCGGGCGTTTTCTTCTTTTCCGGCCCGGTGTTACTCAGGGGTTAATAATGACAGATATGACACAGGGCGTGACGCAAGACGCGGAACAGAATACCACCCACTTTGGCTTTCAGACCGTCGCTAAAGATGAGAAAGCCGGTATGGTTGCCAACGTCTTCCACAATGTGGCGGCAAAGTACGACATCATGAACGATGTGATGTCCATGGGTATTCACCGTATCTGGAAACGCTTTACCATTGATTGCAGCGGCGTGCGTCCAGGTCATCATGTCCTCGACTTGGCTGGTGGTACTGGCGACCTGACGGCTAAATTCTCCCGCATCGTGGGTGAGAAAGGTCAGGTGGTGTTGGCAGACATCAATAACTCCATGTTGAATGTCGGTCGCGATAAACTGCGCGATCTGGGTATCGTCGGCAACGTGAATTATGTGCAGGCGAACGCGGAAGAGCTGCCATTCCCTGATAACCACTTTGATTGCATCACCATCGGCTTTGGTCTTCGTAACGTCACTGACAAAGACAAAGCACTACGCTCAATGTACCGCGTACTGAAACCGGGTGGCCGTCTGCTTGTACTGGAATTCTCCAAGCCAATCGTTGAGCCGCTGTCAAAAGTCTATGATGCCTACTCGTTCCACCTATTGCCGAAAATAGGCGAAATTATAGCGAATGACGGCGAAAGCTACCGTTATTTGGCAGAATCTATCCGCATGCACCCAGATCAGGATACTCTGAAGGGCATGATGGAAGAAGCAGGTTTCGAGCAAACCAAATACTTCAACCTGACCGGTGGTATTGTTGCCCTGCACCGCGGCTACAAATTCTAAGGGGTTGGGAATGCCATTCGACCCATTAGTCACCGCCGTTGTTGAAACCAGCTTAAACACCCTGCTCAAGCAGGATGTAGAGAGCCAACGCCGACTGGCGAGGCTTAAAGGCAAAGTGCTGCGTGTGCGCCTGACGGACATCAATAAGCAGTTGGTGTTTGTGTTCAGCCAGCAAATCGATGTGCTGGCGGATTTTGAAGGTGAAGCAGATTGCGACTTGGCATTGGCCATTTCCGTCGTGCCACATCTGAAAGACAAAGCCAACCTGACCAAACTCATCAAAGAAGACAAATTGCATCTGGACGGTGATATTGATGTCGCCCAGCATTTTTCCAGCCTTCTCAATGGTCTTAACCCGGATATCGCAGAATGGCTCTCGCACTACACCGGTGATGTGGTTGCTCACACGCTGGTTCGTGGTGCCCAGCAAGGATTGGCATTTCTCAAGCAGATGACCGAGCGTAATCAGCGGTATGTTGGCGAGTTGGTGGTCGAAGAGTGGCGACTGGCGCCGGGTGCGCTGGAAGTGGCCTACTTTGCCGATCAGGTCGATGATGTCCAAAGTCAGGCTTCCCGTTTGTCAGCACGACTTGAAGGGTTCGAAAAGAAATTGGCTGAGGTGGAAAGCGCATGACACCCAGCGAAATCCGCCGCCTCTACAAAATTACTCAAGTCCAGCTAAGTTACGGGCTGGATGAGCTGTTGCCGGATCAGCCGATAACCCGTGGCCCGCAATTGATGCGCAAACTGCTGTTCTGGATGAAGAATCAACATCCGGACAAGCAACTCGGTGAGCGCCTGCGTTTGGCACTTCAAGAGTTGGGTCCGGTGTGGATCAAGTTCGGCCAGATGATGTCGACACGCCGTGATCTTTTTCCGCCTGCAATTGCTGACCAGCTTGCTCTGCTACAAGATCAGGTTGAGCCGTTTGATGGCAAGCTTGCCAAAGCGCAAATGGAAAAAGCCCTTGGTGGTCCGCTGGAAAACTGGTTTGACGATTTCTGCGATACTCCGCTGGCATCGGCCTCCATTGCACAGGTCCACACTGCGACCTTGAAGGAAAACGGCCGCGAGGTGGTGTTAAAGGTGATTCGCCCTGACATTCTTCCTGTCATTCAGGCCGACATCAAACTCATGTATCGCATGGCACGTTTGGTGGCGCGTTTCCTCCCGGAAGCAAGACGCTTAAAACCGGTGGAAGTGGTGCGTGAGTATGAAAAGACTCTTCTTGATGAACTGGATCTGATGCGAGAAGCGGCCAATGCGATTCAGCTTCGCCGCAACTTTGGAAACGATCATATTCTCTATGTGCCGGAAGTGTTCAGCGATTACTGCCGCTCGAGCCTGATGGTGTCTGAGCGCATCTATGGCATTCAGGTGTCTGATATCGAGGGGCTGAAAGCCAACGGCACCGATCTCAAGCTTCTGGCTGAGCGCGGCGTGCAGGTCTTCTTCACCCAGGTGTTCCGCGACAGTTTCTTCCATGCAGACATGCATCCGGGCAATGTGTTCGTTTCCTATGAGCACCCGGAAGACCCGCAGTGGATTGGCCTGGATTGCGGCATTGTTGGTACGCTGAACCGTGAAGATAAACGTTATCTGGCGGAAAACTTTCTCGCTTTCTTCAACCGTGACTACCGTAAGGTGGCCGAACTGCACGTTGATTCAGGCTGGGTGCCGCATGATACCAATGTCGATGAGTTCGAATTTGCTATTCGTACCGTGTGTGAGCCAATTTTCGAAAAGCCATTGTGCGATATTTCATTTGGGCATGTGCTGCTGAATCTATTTAATACTGCGCGCCGCTTCAACATGGAAGTTCAGCCTCAGTTGGTTCTGCTGCAAAAAACACTGCTTTATGTGGAAGGGTTGGGGCGCCAACTTTATCCGCAACTGGATTTGTGGGATACCGCCAAGCCGTTCCTTGAAGATTGGATGTCACGTCAGGTCGGTCCTCAGGCTGTGATCAACGCCATCAAAGAAAGAGCGCCGTTCTGGGCGGAGAAACTGCCCGAGCTACCAGAGCTGGTTTACGACAGCCTTAAGCAAGGCCGTCAGGTTAACCTGAGAATGGATGCCATGTACCGCGAATTTATGCTGGCGCGTAAGCAGCAAAACCGAGCCCGTTTCCTGATGGGCGTTGGCGCTACGCTGCTGGTGACTTCTGCCATACTGTATAGCAATCAGGTAGAACTTTTACCTCAGTTGACCGGTGGCACCGCGCTGTTTAGCTGGTTATTCGCATGGCGCGCATTTAATAAGTGAAATTAAAGAAATAAGTTGTAACATTGGGGGGATAAACTCCGGTTACTTTTTTATTCACCACATAACGCAGAGGTAACACTAGCATGGGTGGTATTAGTATTTGGCAACTGCTGATCGTAGCAGTCATTGTTATTCTTCTGTTCGGAACCAAAAAGCTGCGTAACATCGGTGGCGATTTGGGTTCGGCGGTAAAAGGCTTCAAGAAAGCCATGTCTGACGAAGACAAAAAAGATGCTGATTTCGGCCAGGAAAAACTGGAAGAGAAAGGCGGCAACACAGCTCAAAAAAGCGAAGCGAAAGACAAAGAGCAGGCATAATCCGTGTTTGATATCGGTTTTTGGGAGCTGATCCTGATCGCCGTTGTCGGTCTGGTGGTGCTCGGCCCCGAACGTTTACCTGTGGCCATCCGCAACGTGTCCCGATGGGTGGGTACTGCGCGCAGAATGGCAGGCTCCGTGAGAGATGAGCTCGAACAAGAGCTGAAAATCCAGGAGCTTCAGGATAACCTGAAAAAAGCCGAGCAGATGGGTATGCAAAACCTGTCACCAGATCTGCAACAGTCTGTAGATGAGCTTAAAAAAGCAGCGGAAGATGTTCAGCGCCCTTACGCACCGAAAAGCGAAAGTGAGCCTGCAGCAGACGCTGCCAATGCTTCCAGCCCAACCAAGGATAAAACCGAGTAAGGTTTTATCCGGGCTTCAGTTTTTGTCGAGAAACTATGTCATCTGTTGAAGATACCCAACCGCTCATCAGCCATCTTACCGAGCTGAGAGATCGTCTGCTGCGTGCATTGCTGGCTGTGCTGGTGGTGTTTCTGGCGCTGGTTTACTTTGCCAACGACATTTACACCTTCATTTCCGAGCCACTGGTTTCCCAGTTGCCGGAAGGTACCAGCATGATTGCGACGGATGTGGCCTCGCCCTTCTTTACGCCCATCAAGCTGACCTTAGTGGTGTCGGTGTTTGTTGCAGTACCGATGATCCTCTATCAGGTTTGGGCATTTATTGCCCCGGGCCTGTACAAACATGAAAAACGTCTGATATTCCCGCTGTTAGCCTCCAGCTCACTGCTGTTTTACTGCGGTGTGGCATTTGCCTACTTCGTGGTTTTCCCGCTGGTATTTGGCTTTTTTACCTCGATTGCCCCGGTAGATGTTCAGATAGCCACAGACATTGCCAGCTATCTGGACTTCATTCTGGCGCTGTTTATGGCCTTTGGTCTGGCGTTTGAGATTCCGGTAGCGATTTTGCTGCTGACTTGGACGGGTGCGGTAGAGCCTGATGATCTGCGCAAGAAGCGCCCATATATCGTCGTGGCTGCGTTTGTAGTTGGTATGTTGCTGACACCACCAGACATTATTTCGCAGACGCTTCTGGCGATCCCTATGTGTCTGCTGTTTGAAATCGGCCTATTCTTCTCACGCTTCTATAAGCCGCGCGGCGAAGAAAACGAAGAGAATGAAGAGCAAAGCCAGGGTTAACCTGAGCGTGTGCTGAACCGGAAAGCCAGTGATACACTGGCTTTTTTCTTATTCAGATCAAATGAAAAGGATTGAGCGTGATTGATATTGGGGTGAACCTCACCAGCAGCCAGTTCGACAAAGACAGAGAAGGCGTTGTGTCGCGCGCTAAAGAAGCCGGTATCAGTGCTATGGTGCTGACAGGTACGGATCTGGAATCCAGCCCAGATGCCGCCGCTATGGCAGCATCTATGCCTGGTTTTGCGTTTTCCACGGTCGGCGTTCATCCCCATGATGCCAAAACTGTGGACGATTTGAAGTTACCGTCTATCCGGGCTTTAGCCAATCAGCCTCAGGTGGTTGCCATTGGTGAATGTGGGCTCGACTTTAACCGCGACCTTTCACCAAGGCCGCAGCAAGAGGCTGTGTTTGAGGCGCACCTTAAACTCGCCGTTGAGCTTAACATGCCTGTGTTTCTTCATTGTCGTGACGCCCATGAGCGCTTTATGGCCATTCTGACGCCTTATATTGATAATTTGCCGGGTGCCGTGCTGCACTGCTTTACGGGCTCGGAGGATGAGCTGAAAGCATGCTTGGAAGCTGGCCTTTATATTGGTATTACCGGCTGGGTGTGCGATGAAAGGCGCGGTGAAGCCTTGCGTGCCATTGTGCCACTCATCCCTGATGACAAGCTGATGATTGAAACTGATGCACCGTATCTTTTGCCACGGGATCTCAAGCCAAAACCTAAATCCCGTCGCAATGAGCCCTGCTATTTGCCTCATATTGCATCAGAAATTGCTGCATTACGTCAGCAGGACACTGAGCAGTTGATCACACAAACCACCCTCAACACCCGTCGATTCTTTGGACTGTAACCGCTATGATGCTGTCAAAGCTCAAGCACTTGGATTAAGGAGGATACCGTGACCGTATCCATTCAGGGCGCGTTTCCGGCCCGTCGTATGCGCCGTCTGCGCAAACATGATTTCAGCCGCCGCCTGATGGCGGAAAACCAGCTTTCCGCCAGCGATCTGATTTACCCGATGTTCATTCTGATGGGGAAAAACCGTCGTGAAGCGATAGAGTCAATGCCGGGCATTGAGCGTTTGTCCATCGATCTCATGCTGTACGAAGCAGAATATCTGGCAAAACTGGGCGTGCCTGCGATTGCCCTGTTCCCCGTGGTGCCGAAAGAGTTCAAATCAGCAACCGCTGACGAGGCGCATAACCCGGAAGGTTTGGTGCAGCGCGCCGTGCGTTTGCTGAAAGAGCACGTACCACAAATAGGCGTGATCACTGATGTCGCACTTGACCCATACACCCTTTCAGGTCAGGACGGTCTGACCGACGAAGACGGTTACGTACTGAATGACGAAACCACCCAGGTGCTTATTCAACAGGCGCTCTCCCATGCGGAAGCTGGCGCAGATATCGTGGCACCGTCAGATATGATGGACGGCCGCATCGGTGCTATCCGGGAAGCGCTGGAGGAAGCGGGTTACATTCACACCCAAATCATGGCGTACTCAGCGAAGTATGCGTCGGCTTACTATGGCCCATTCCGCGATGCGGTCGGCTCTACTGCCAACTTAAAAGGCGGCGACAAGAAAACCTATCAGATGGATCCTGCCAACAGCGACGAAGCCATCCATGAAGTGGCGATGGACGTGAATGAAGGCGCGGACATGGTGATGGTTAAGCCTGGCATGCCTTACCTTGACGTCGTTCGCCGCGTGAAGACGGAGCTTAAGGTACCGACGTTTGCGTACCAGGTTTCCGGTGAGTACGCGATGCAAAAAGCGGCGTCTATTAATGGTTGGCTCGACGAGCGTAAAACTGTGATGGAATCGCTGATGTGCTTTAAGCGGGCAGGTGCAGACGGCATCCTGACTTACTTTGCCAAAGACGTGGCGCGTTGGCTGGCCGAAGAGCAGCAGATGGAAATCCCTGATCTGCCGAATCAGGAAGAGGCTGAATAAGCTGACCTCCGATGAAAAAATGCCAGCGATTTGCTGGCATTTTTGTCTCTGGACGATGGAGTTTTTAATTAAGGCGCGACATTCCGCTTAATGGGGTTTTGCAGTGAGATCAGGGTTTCCGTCGACTGCACCTCATCAATGGCCTGAAGTTTATCAATCAGCACGTATTGCAACTCCTCAATTGAGCGGCACATCAGTTTGACGAAGATGTTGTAGGCGCCCGTGGTGTAATAGGCTTCCACCACTTCATCAAGTTGTTGAAGCTTTTCCAGCGCCGAGTGGTAGTCCCGTGCGGCATAGAGGTTGATACCGATAAAACAACACACGTCGTAGCCGAGCGCTTTGGTGTTCACCAAGACTTCGGTGCCGGTGATGATGCCCGCCGATTTCATCTTTTCAACCCGCACGTGCACTGTGGCTGGACTGACAGAAAAACGTTTCCCCATCTCCGCATAGGGCACTTTGGCATCCGCCATCAGGGTTCGTAGAATTTGGCGATCTAAATCATCTAATTTTGCAATCTCATTCATAGCGATTCACTAAACTCCATGTTACCCGCAGTTTCCGTGCATGAAACTTGACCAATTGATAGCCTTCCCAATACCGTGTGGTACAACTGATACAGAATTAAGACAACTTTACTTTATTCTATGCGCCAAATACTTAAGTGGCTTTTTGTTACTGTTCTCTTTCTTCAAAGCGGCGCAGCACTAGCAGCCTATCAGGTTCTCGCCATTCATTCCTACCATCCGGACTTTTTCTGGACGGAATCCATTGTACGCGGAATCGAAAAGGGTGTTGAAGAGCAGGACATTGTTGTAGAGCACACCTATCTCGATACCAAACGCATTCAATCCCCTAATTATCATGAAGAATTGAAGCGTCTCTATCTGGCTCGCCTTAAAGAGCATCGCTACGATGCTGTGCTAACCACAGATAATGCCGCGCTTTGGCTGGTCAACGAACTCTCTGAGGAAATTGGCAATGTGCCTGTGGTATTTTCCGGTTTGAACAGTGCCAGTCTAGAACCGTATCAGAACATTAATATGCTCGGCGGCGTAGAAGAGTTGATTAATGTGCCCGCCAACGTCTCATTGATTAAAAACCTTCACCCTGAAACTGAACGCGTTTGGCTTGCACTGGATGATGCTTATTCCAGCCGCCATTACTGGCAGGCTATCTCACGCCAGTTGGACAGCGCTAAGGATATAGGGGTTGAGATCCGACGCATGCACAAAGTGAGTTTTGAGCAGTTGGTGGCGCAGAGTGCGAGGCTGGAAGAAGGCGATGTCATTCTCTTTGTCTCCTTCTTCAAAGATGCCAATGGCGACTTTATGGAACATGGCGATTTGCTGACCAAGGTCACCAAAGCGGCAACGGTACCGGTTTATGGCGCTAACAGCTTTATGCTGCCCTACGGTATTGTCGGAGGCATCATGGTGGATGGCGAGCATCACGGCAAGGTGCAGGCAGGCTTACTGATTGAAACGCTAAACAGTGGCGAAATGCCGCAGATTATTTCCGACGCCAATCAGCTTATCTTTGAATATGACGCTGCAAAAAAGCGTCAAATAGACATCGGACAGTTTCCTCAAGCCACCGTCAACAACCAGCCCCCACCCTTCTGGCAAGCCAATCGCGATGCAGTGTTGAGTAGTCTCGCCATTATGTTTATTGCCATGGTGATCATTGGCATTCTCACCAAACACATGAACCGCCAGAAACAGGGTGAGCGGGCACTGGCACAAAGCCGGGCACTGTTCAAAGGCGTTTTTGATCAAAGTCACCAATATATTGCGTTGTTGGATTATCAGGGACGCGTTGTTTCCGCCAACGGCGCATTCCAGCGTTTGTTTCCTGAATTTACCAACCGCGGTTTCTTGCCACTATGGCGCTGGTCGGAATGGCTCTGTGCTGACAGGCTTAAGCTTCACCTTGAATCTTTAATTGAAGGGCAGGCGAGCCGCTTTGAGGTATGCCTTCTCTCCGAGCAACAAAATGAAGTGATTTTGGATGTGGCGCTGAAAGCCTTACCAGATCACAGCCATGCCGACGCACAAATCCTGTTTGAAGCCCGCGATATTAGCCAACGAAAATTGGCAGAACAGAAGCTTCAGCGAAGTGAGGTTGAGTATCGCATGTTGTATGAGCAGCAGCCTGTGATGCTACTGACGATCGATCAGCAATCTCGTATTCAGTCAGTGAACCAATGCACCACTGAATGGCTGGGGTTTTCTAAACGCCATATGCTCGGACACAAGGTGACAGACTTTTATGCTGATGGTAGCCCACCACCAAGAAGCCTTTTGAACGGCAAGGATCGGGAGCAATTCGGGATCCGCCGCCGTGAGATCCGCTACTGCACCAATGATGGCAAAGAGCGCTGGATTCGGGAAAGTATCCGTTCGACTCAGGTGCAATCACAACTGTTGCTGGTGGGGGAAGACATCACGGAAAACCGTCGCATGGAGCAACAGCTTCGTTATCAGGCGCAACATGATTTCCTGACCGGTTTGCTGAACCGTAATTACTTTGAAGCCAGATTGGTTGATGTACTGGGTACCTTGACTGAAAACGGCGCGGTGCACGCCATGTTCTATATCGATCTTGACCAGTTCCGCGTGATTAATGATACCGTGGGGCATGAGGCGGGTGATGAGGCGCTCAAACAAACGGCGCAGGTTCTGCGCGAGTTGCTGCCTATTGGTGCGACACTGGCGCGTCTTGGCGGTGACGAGTTTGCAGTGATTTGCTATGACTGCAATGAGCAGGACGCGCTGGATCAGGGCAGAAAAATTCTCGATACCCTAAGTGAACTCGACTTTTACTGGAAGAATACCCGCTTGGCTCTGGGGTGTTCTGTCGGTATCCGGATGTTGGATAAAACCGCGGGCACGCCTCAACAAGTGCATGCTCAGGCTGATACAGCTTGTTATGCCGCCAAGCATGATGGCCGCAGCCGGGTTCACCTCTATCGCCCAGATGATCAGGAACTTCGCCGCCACGAGCGTGAAATGTCCTTTGTCAGCAAAATCCATGATGCATTGGCAGAAGACCGTTTTGAGGTTTATGCCCAGCCGATTGTCAGCGTTACTTCCCATTTGAAAGAGAAGCTCTATTTCGAAGTCTTGGTGCGGATGCGTGACACTCAAGGTGAGAATGTGGCTCCGGGACAGTTTATACCTGCTGCCGAGCGCTACAACATGGCGCACTTGATTGATAAACGGGTGATAGAGAAAACCTTGGGTTGGTTTGAACGTTATCCGGAATATGTTGATTCGGTAGGGATGGTCTCGATTAACCTTTCCGGCCGCTCTATGAGTGATGAAGGCTTTATCCAGTTCCTCATTGAAGCACTGAAAACCAGCACTATTCCAAGTACATCGATTAGCCTTGAGATCACGGAAACAGCAGCGATTGGTAACCTCAGTGATGCGATTGAGCTTTTCAAAAAGCTCAAACAACTGGGTTGTACTATCGCTCTGGATGACTTCGGCTCTGGCCTTTCTTCATTTGGTTATCTCAAGCGTCTGCCAGTCGACATCATTAAGATTGATGGTCAGTTTGTTCGGGATATTGCCGAAGACGAAACTGACTATGTGATGGTGCGGGCGATTCACCAACTGGCGACTCAGATGGGCAAGAAAACCGTGGCAGAGTTTGTGGAAAATGATGCCATCTTGATGCGCTTACGCTCACTTGGTGTCGATTATGCGCAAGGCTATTTCTTCAGCGTGCCGAAACCGATGGAGCAGCTTATTCTTGAAGCGGCAGCCAGTGAAAAAGAAGCGGTGCTCTAACAGGATGTCTCAGCCAATTCTCTATTTCTCCTAGAACCTTAGCCTTTCGTTATATACTCAAACGACCTGAATCCTGCATCTTCAGGTCGTTTGGGTATATACTCTCGGCGAATATTACGCCGGAGAACCCAGGTGCAGATAGCTTTAACCTGCGAAGCGCCAGAACGCGCTGACATCCTTAACGAGATTGCCAACCATTGGGGACTGACCCACGATGAGAACGCCCTATTTGCGTTAGTACTGACCGAAAACCAATTGGAGCTTCGAAAATTGGACGAGCCTAAGCTCGGTGCGGTTTTTGTCGATTTGGTGGGCGGTGCTGTTGGCCATCGCCGGAAATTCGGAGGCGGTAAAGGGCAGTCGATCGCCAAAGCGGTGGGACTCAACAAAGGGGCGATGCCAACGGTGCTGGATGCGACTGCAGGGCTGGGGCGCGATGCTTTTGTGCTGGCGTCTCTTGGCTGTAAGGTACAGATGGTTGAACGTCATCCTGTGGTTGCGGCGCTGCTGGATGATGGCCTTGCCCGTGCCAAAGCTGATTCGGAAATTGGTTCATGGGTCAGTGAGCGTATGTCTTTGCTACACGCTTCAAGCCATGATGCCTTGATGAACCTCGTCGATGACGAAAGTCTGGTACGCCCGGATGTAGTCTTTCTCGACCCTATGTACCCTCACAAGAAGAAGTCGGCATTGGTGAAAAAAGAAATGCGAGTCTTCCAGTCGCTGGTCGGGTCGGATGATGATGCTGATGGGCTGTATGATCCAGCTTATACACTTGCAACCAAGCGTGTCGTGGTCAAGCGCCCGGATTATGCGGAGTTTTTGGCTGGCAAAACGCCTTCTACCCAAATTGAAACCAAGAAGAACCGCTTTGACGTTTATGTGAAGGCAGCTATGCGATAGTCCTCTCCACCAGAAACCAAAACGCCTCCGAAACAGAGGCGTGGGGTGCAAGGGTCGGATTACTCCATACCTTTAACCAGTAGAACTGTCAGCAGACCAGTAACAACTGAAACCAACAGACCTGATACCAGGATCCAAGGTAACATATCCATGATGGGCGGGCTCACTATCAAAAAGGATTGGCAAAGCCGATGCCAATTGTTGATCGCACTGACTGATAAAAGCCCACGAATTGATTAACAACTGAAACCGGCAAAATATAATTTGTTACGCCCTTATTTGATAACAGCTACTTTGTCTTAACAATGGCTGGTAAATAGCAGTTAATCATTATTAACAGCCTGAAACAACTTGGGTTGTTTTTAGATCTGACTGTAGACGTCGTGAATAAAAAAACGCCCTTTCGGGCGTTTTTTGTGCATGAAATGTTTCACTCTTTGTGAGGTAGCGCAAGCTTGAGTGCTTCGCGTGAAAGGCTGTTGGCAGCACCGGATTCGTTGAGCTTTTCCAAGGTGTCTACCAACCAGGCGTAATCGGTCACGTCTGGGCGGATTTCCAGCGCTTTTTCAAAATGGGTTCGAGCTTCAGCCCATTTCCCTTCGCGGAAGTAAAGTTGGCCTAATGCACTATGGGTCACCGGGTTATTCTCGTTGTAGCGCAGCAGATCCTGAAGCTTGAGAATGGCTGGGTGATAGTCAGGCAGCTTCAGCTCAGGCACCAGAGAAATCAGGGTTTCATCCGGGTGTTTTTTCAGGTTCTCACGCAGAATGATGTAAGCCTCTGAGTCTGCGTGACGTGAAATCAGCTGCTGCACCAGACAGGCAATCAGCTTAGGTTGCTGACGCGCTGCACGACTGAGGCTGTTCCAGTGTGCAAGAAGGCCATCGCTGCCTTTTTGGGTCGCAATGTGCGCCATCAGACCACACTCGGCTCTCTGCTCCAGATTTTCCGCTTCACTGTTAGTCACGGCTTTCACGCGCTTCAGTGAGGGCATCAGGCGGATCAGTGCCTGCCAGTCCTGAAGTTGCAGGTAAGTGTCTTTCAATAGGTTCAGCAGAATCGGGTTGCGCGGATTGGCATCAACCAAGCCTTGTAGGCTGGCCAGTGCTTCCTCATATTGACCTTGGCGAAACTGCAGTTTGGCACGGGTCAATGAGGTCGCTAAGCGATCTGTCCCGAAGTCTGCCGCCTGTTGGAGGTAACGGTCTCGACTGTCGACGTCACCACGGCCCTGTGCAGCTTCTGCCGCTGCGAGGTAATTCAGCAAGGGTGCATCGCTGTGAGCTGCCCCTTTCATTACCAACTTCTCGGACTGTTTCCAGTCGCCTTCTAGTAGTTTCAGGAGACCATCATTAGTCAATGCCCGGGCTTTCTTGCTCTTGCGGCCGGAAAACCAGCCGCGGGTGGAGCTTGAAAGCGAGAAGAGCTTACGTATGAGCCACTCAAGGATAAACAGCGCAGCAAACGCGAAGACCACCAGAATAATGAGGGTAGAGACACTCATCTCGATGGTTTGGTTGGCCGCTGAAATCAGCACATAACCCTGATTACCCGCCAGATCCGGCCCGACAATCAGGCCTGCAATAAGCGCGATAACCAGCAGGAGAATTTTAATCATTGGTTATTCTCCCCGGTTTGTTTTGGCGCCAAATTACGGCGAAGGCGGTCAGTCAGCATGTCGCTAATAAGCGCCTGGCTTTTCAATGCTTCAGGGTAGCTGACTTCAATAGTCTGCTGGCTGAGGTTGGTGAGGGTAGCGATAAAACTCTTGGTGATATCTGCGTCCTGATTGTAGAAGCGCTCAGCCCATGCTTTCGCGGTTTTCAACGATTCTGCATATAGACGTCCATTCTCGCGATATACCGAAGTCACCGCCTGATCCAGTTTCGCCTTGAGGTTTTCCTGCAGGTAGAAAGTCTGCGCTGGTGTTAGCAGCGGCACCACATTACCTTCACGTTTGCGATACGTGATGAACTCACTGACGAAATCACTGAATGAGGCTTTCAGGTTTTGTTGCCAGTCATCCACATTACCGGAGACCTGCTGCGGCGCCACTTCTTCTGCTTCGGGCATAATGGCATTTGCCAGCGGCAGTTTATCCACTTCCTGCTGCAGCGAGTTTAAGCGAAGTACGATACCGTCGCGGTCAATGCGCTTCACGGCTTTCAGTTGTTGAATGTCTTTTGCCATCGCCTGGCGGATTGGGGTCAGTGAAGGATCATTCAGCTCGGCAATACGTTGATCTGCGTTTTGCATCAGCGTGGTTGCCGTCAGCACATCGTGTTCCAGCCACAGCTTACGCGCCGCCTGATTCACCAGATAATCCGCTTCGGCTAACAGCCAGTCATTCGGACGCCGGCCTTTCACGTCAGCTAGCGCGGATTGGAGGCTCTTTATCGTCGTATCCTGTTGAGTAATCAGTACTTGAGTATCTTGTACGGCTTGCTTCACTGCTTCCTGACTTTGCTTTTCGCTGTCAGCCAGGGCGGATTTTAGAGCGCTAATTTCACTTGTTAGTGCAGAGATATTAGCGGTGAGTTGCTGGCTTTGTTGATGACCGTGGTAGTAAAGACCACCGCCGAGTGCGATCACTAATAAAATGGCAACAATAGAGAGCTTGCTGCCACTATTTTTCTCTTTGGCCACCTGGGGGGGTGGAGTGTTATTGTCGCTCGCCGGCGTATCAGCAGGCTTGGATTTTGCAGCAGACTTGTCGGTCGCGGAAGGCTTACCACTTTGCTTGGAAGACGATGGCGTTTCCTTGCCGGTAGGGGATGCTGGCGCCGACGTGTCTTTATCCGTGCCTGATATCTTATTGTTGTCTGTCATCCGAATGTCCCGAGTTAATCATCTCGTTTAACGCGTGAAACAGGGCGTGATTGGAGGCGCTGTTTACGCATCTAATTGCATTAAAACCAAGGCCAATTGCTTGATTATAAATCCGTTTACTAGGCACCAGTATATGGCATTCTCGTAACCATTGCTGGTCACTCTCTGAGATTGTCTGGCACAAAAGCGAAAGTTGTTCACCGCTGGTGATGACCATAGTGTCGACATTTTCCGCCCGCCATTGCGTAGCTAGTGATGATAGGGGCTCACTGGTCCAATGTCGTTGATAGGCTTCAAAATAGCGCACCTTGGCACCGAGATTTGTTAGGGTATCGCCCAAAAGTGCTCGTCCACCGTTGCCACGCAGGATCACCACCTGGAGATTCTCTGGATTTTCAAAGACGGACAAGGACAACATGCCTTCACTATCTTCCGTCGTTGGTTGGGTGACCTTCACACCGCCTTTCGCTCTCCAGACTTGCGCCGTTTTTTCTCCGACTGCGACATAATGCAGATCGTCACGCCAAGCGGTGTTTTCGTCCTGAATTTGTTGGTTGGCGTATTCAATCGCGCGGGGACTCACCGCCACGACAGCGCTATATGGTGGAAGTGTATTAAGACTATGAGCCAGTGAGGAGAGGTCATTTCCTGCAGAAAAAGACAACAAAGGCGCGGGAAGCGCCTTTATTCCTGATTGGTTCAGCGTTTCGGCAAGTTCATAGCAGGCGGGTGCGGGGCGCACCACCAGTACGGTCATACTTCGTCCTGATACAGTTTTTCCAGAATCACGCGCGCACCATCTTCAAGCAGCTGTTCAGCAAGGCCAGTACCCAGCTCTTCCGCTTTTTCGAGCGGGCCTGTCACTTCACCACTGACGATTTTGCTGCCGTCCGGCTCGCCTACCAGTGCGCGCAGATGGATTTGGTCACCGTGGATTTCTGAGTAGCTACCAATGGGCACCTGACACCCGCCCATCAAGCGGTTGTTCATTGCACGTTCACACAGCACGCGGTAGGTGGTGTTGGCATCCGCCAACGGCTCCAACAGCGCTCGAACACGTTCATCATCCAGACGGCATTCAATACCGATCGCACCCTGGCCAACTGCTGGCAGAATTTCTTCCGGCTCAATTTCATTGCGGATACGTTCGTGCAGGTTTAGGCGTTTCAGACCTGCTGACGCAAGGATGATGGCGTCGTATTCACCGTTATCCAGTTTACCAAGACGGGTACCGACATTACCGCGCAGATCTTTCACCACTAAGTCCGGGCGCATGGCACGTAACTGACACTGGCGGCGAAGACTCGACGTACCTACGACTGCGCCTTTCGGCAGTTCGCTGATGCTGGCGTAGTTGTTGGAGACAAAGGCGTCACGCGGGTCTTCACGTTCACAGATAGTGACAAGGCCAAGCCCTTGAGGGAACTCTACCGGCACGTCTTTCATTGAATGGACCGCAATGTCTGCACGGCCATCCAGCATTGCCTGTTCCAGTTCTTTTACAAACAACCCTTTTCCGCCAACTTTTGCCAGAGGTGTATCGAGAATGATGTCGCCTTTGGTCACCATAGGAACCAGTTCCACCGCTAAACCTGGATGGGTTTCTTCCAGTGCGGCTTTAATAAATTCGGCTTGCCACAGGGCGAGCGGGCTTTGGCGAGTAGCGATGCGGATGGGTGTTGAAGTCATAGTTACGTCCATTTGATTTGATTACGCTAATCCTACCACCCCTTGTTATTTCTTGAGAACTTCAGGTGCAGAGATAAAAAGGTGCGAATCTACGCGGCTTCGGCTATTATGATGTGACATGGATCATATTATTAGGGCGATTCACAGGGGTAAAACCCAACGTGCTTCACCTTATTTCGAATCAAATTTGAGATAAAGCGTTGTCTCTCTCACAGTTTTGTTCATATAGTAAGCAAAGTGACGTAAAAATGATGAGTCATTGCTCGCTTTACGCTCCAAAGAAAAACTGTTAGATTGATCACGTTTTTATCCATGGGCAACGAAGTCTCTTTGATTCTGCTCCCATTTCGTTGACTAGGATGTCGGCAACTTTGGATGTTTATCTTGCAAAACTATGTTGATCAGCAATTAGAGCGTCTTAATGCCTTCAACCACGTTAGGTTGGAGCGCGCCCGAAGCGCTATGCACTCTCAGGCCGTTAACGTCTTTAACGTATTGCCTGCCTTGCTGCACTTTAACCATCCTGCGGTCCCTGGTTATCTCGAGCGTAATGTCGTTCATGGTATTTGTAATTTCTCTCTCTCTACCGTCCAGCAAGATTTTATCAACGATTGTGCCCTCACACTGAATACCCCTTCACCAGCCAAGCCATTCTCCCAAGAGCATCCTATTAAAGGCCTGTTTTCTATGGGGAGTACCGCATCGATGGGTCAAAGCCTTTCCAGTGATCTGGATATTTGGGTCTGTGTACAGGATTGGGTGGGGCATGATGAGCGTGACATGCTTGACGCCAAATGTTCACTGATCTCCGACTGGGCGATGTCTCAGGGTGTGGAAGTGAACTTCTTTGTGATTTGCGAGCAACGTTTCCGCCAGAACATGGCGCAGGCGATGACCACGGAAAACTGTGGCTCGACCCAACATTATCTTCTACTTGATGAATTTTACCGCTCCGCCGTGCATCTGGCTGGACAGCATCTTCTTTGGTATCTGGTACCTCCAGAGATGGAAGGTTGTTACGAAGATTACGTCGGGGAGATGATTGCCAGTGGTGCCATTGAGCGCAACGACTGGGTGGATTTTGGCGGCCTGCCTTCGATCCCGGCTGAAGAATACTTCGGCTCTAGCCTCTGGCAACTGTATAAAAGCATCGATTCACCGTATAAGTCGGTACTGAAAGCAATCTTGCTTGAAGCTTACTCTTGGGAGTACCCGGGAACCCAGCTTTTGAGCGTCGACGGCAAACGCCGTTTCTTCTCTGGCATGTTGGACGTTTATCAGTCTGACGCGTATTACCTTATGCTGGAGAAAGTGACCCGTTATCTTGAGCGTATCGATGACCACCGCCGTCTTGATCTGGTGCGCCGCTGCTTCTACCTCAAAACCCACGAGAAACTAACCCGTGAGCCTGGCCCAGGTTCTGTGCCATGGCGTCGAGAAGTACTGTGTATCCTAACCCGTGAATGGGGCTGGTCACAGGAAGACATCGCGCGGCTGGATAATCGCCGTAACTGGAAAGTGGAAGAGGTTAAAGAAGCACATAACGAGCTACTTGAAGCCTTGATGCTGAGCTATCGAAACCTTATCCGTTTCGCGCGCCGCAATGACATTACTTCTGCTATCAGCCCTGAAGATATCAGTATTCTGGCACGTAAGCTCTATGCTGCTTTTGAGGTATTACCGGGTAAAGTAACCTTGCTTAACCCGCAACTGTCTCCGGATTTGCATGAAGCGGACCTGAGCTTTATTCAGGTGACGGAAGGTCGCAGTAATCCGCCGGGTTGGTATCTGTATAAACAATCATTGAAGCCAGTGGAAATCATTGGCCGTTCGCCGCTCGAACATAACCGCTACCTTTCAAAGCTGGTGGCATGGGCGTATTTCAATGGCCTTTTGACTGAATCTAGCCGCCTGCATTCCGTGGCACGTAACAGCAAGGTCGACATCGACAAGCTTTACCAACTGGTCAGTGACCTTCGTAACACCTTCTCTGTACGTCGTCCGCAGCCTTCACTGCAGGCGCTGTCGAGCCCTTGTGAAGTGCGTAAGCTGGCGTTGTTTATCAACCTTGAAAACGACCCAACCACAGAGCTTAAACAGCCTGCGGTGCGTTTCGATTTCAAAAACACGGATATTTTCAGCTATGGTGCTGAGCAGCAGTGTTTGGTTGGCAGTGTCGATTTGGTTTACCGCAATAGCTGGAACGAAGTGCGTACCCTGAACTTCAAGGGTGAAAACGCGATTCTTGACGTATTGAAAACTTTGCTGGGTAAAATGCATCAGGATGCCATTCCGCCAGAGTCGGTGGATGTGTTCTGCTATGCAGGCAAGATGCGTGGTTTGATTCGTAACCTAGTTTACCAACTGGTTGCAGAATGCATCGACATGCGCCTGAAACCAATAGATCAGGAGAAACGTCGCCGATTTAAAGCGATTCGAGTCGCGGACCAAACCTTTGGCTTATTCTTTGAGCGTCGCGGTGTGTCAGTCCAGAAACTCGAAAACTCCGTCGAGTTCTACCGTTCCATTTCGACCAACAAGGTTCACGGCTCACCGATAGTGGTATTGGACAAAGACGCCGATATTCATCCGCCGGAAGTGGTTGACGCATACGCCAGTGAAGGTCTTATCCAGTTCTTCTTTGAAGATTGTAACGACGGCTTCCACATCTATGTGTTGGATGAAAATAACCGCGTGGAAGTTTACCGTCAGTGCAGCGGTGACAAAGAGGAAATGGTGCAGGGTGTGAACCGTTTCTACACCTCAGCACAGGAAACAACGAACTTTGGCGGTAAAGCGGTGAACTTCAATCTGCCGCAGTTTTACGACATCATTCACCAGGCTGATGGTCGCGCTCAAGTGATTCCTTACAAGAGTGACCGCCAATGGCAACGTGCTGATGCGAATACTGACGCTGCCCAATACGCGTCCCGCTGATTAATCTCGAATAAGAAAGGCTGGCACCAGTTGCTGTCAGCCCTTCTTGATGCACCTTCAGATAAAGTTGCTTTCTACCAATCCACACTCTCGCCAGCGTGTTTGGAACATTCTTGCTTCACCATGTCCATAAACTCGATACCACTTTTGCTGCACAGCCATTTGTCGTCCTGATAGCTGAAATGGAAGCCGCCTGAGCGTGATGCCAACCAAATCTCTTTCATCGGCTCCTGGCGGTTGATGATGATCTGGCTGCGGTCTTCAAAATCCAGTGTCAGCACATTGCCATTCGTTTCGTAATCGATATCCGCGCCACTCTCGTCGATGCCGTCTTCAATCGCCATCCATTGTTCGTCAACCAGTTCATGGTATTGGCTTGTGTTCATTCTTAGTCGTCCTATTGCTTTTCAGTGCGTTGATGCGATTATAGAGGGCATTAACTTTTAGATCACTGGCATAAATGATGCGATTAGCCCTGAAACTTGCCGCACTGGCAACAGTAGCCCTGATTTCGGCATGCGGTCAGCAAGGACCTCTCTACTTTCCTGAAGATATACCCGCCCAAAATGAGCAGGTAAATCCGGAAACGCCGCAGGATACTCAGGAATCTACTCAGCCATAAAACTTTGGACAGGGAAGGACAACGTTGGACTACTTCAATTATCAGGATGACGGGCAACTTTGGGCAGAAGAGCTGCCACTGGCGCAGCTTGCAGAACAATATGGTACACCGCTTTATGTTTACTCGCGTTCGACGCTTGAGCGTCACTGGCATGCGTTTGATAAAGCTGTGGGTGACCACCCGCACCTGATTTGTTATGCCGTGAAGGCAAACAGCAACCTTGGCGTACTGAATGTATTGGCGCGTCTGGGATCAGGCTTTGACATCGTTTCTCAGGGCGAGCTGGAGCGGGTATTGGCGGCTGGCGGTGACCCGAAGAAAGTGGTGTTTTCTGGCGTAGGTAAAACCGAGCCGGAAATGGCGCGCGCGCTGGAGCTCGGTATTAAATGCTTCAACGTCGAATCAGAAGCCGAGCTTGATCGCCTGAACAAAGTGGCGGGCGAGCTGGGGAAAGTGGCACCAATCAGCCTGCGTATCAACCCGGATGTGGATGCCAAAACCCACCCGTATATTTCTACCGGTCTGAAAGAAAACAAATTTGGTATCGCGTTTGATAGAGCTCGTGAGGTCTATCAGTATGCCAATAGCCTGCCACATCTTTCTGTACATGGTATTGACTGTCATATCGGTTCACAGCTGACGGAGTTGGCACCGTTTATCGAATCAACCGATCGCCTGCTGGCGCTGATTGATGCCTTGGGACAGGATGGCATTGCTATCGATCACCTTGATGTAGGCGGTGGTCTGGGCGTAACTTACAGCGATGAGAAGCCACCAGAGCCGTCTGACTATGCGAAAGCCTTGCTTGATCGTTTGTCGAACCATCAGGAGATTGAACTGGTGTTTGAGCCTGGTCGCGCGATTGCCGCCAATGCAGGTGTGTTGCTGACCAAGGTTGAGTTTCTCAAGCATAATGAGCAGAAGAACTTTGCCATCATCGATGCAGCGATGAACGACTTGATCCGCCCTGCGCTTTACCAGGCTTGGCAAGACATTGTTCCTGTGCAGCCACGTCAGGGTGAAGCCAAAACTTATGATTTGGTTGGTCCGGTATGTGAAACTGGCGATTATCTCGGTAAAGATCGCTCTTTGGTGCTCGAAGCGGGTGACCTGCTGGCGGTGCGTTCGTCAGGTGCCTACGGCTTTGTGATGTCGTCGAACTACAACACCCGCTGCCGCGCGGCAGAAGTGATGGTAGATGGCGACCAATCCCACTTGGTGCGTCAGCGTGAGCCGCTGGAATCCCTGTGGGAATTCGAACAGGTACTGCCTGAGTAAAAGGATCCGGATGCAGATACAATTTTCCAAAATGCATGGTCTCGGCAACGATTTTATGGTCGTTGACTGTGTGACGCAAAATACATACTTCTCTCCGGATATGATCCGCCGTCTGGCGGACAGAAATACCGGCGTGGGGTTTGATCAGCTGTTGGTGGTTGAGCCACCGTATGATCCGGAAAGTGACTTCCATTACCGGATATTTAATGCTGACAGCAGCGAAGTGGAGCAGTGCGGCAATGGTGCGCGCTGCTTTGCCCGTTTTGTGCGGATGAAAGGGCTGACCAACAAAAACCAAATTCAGGTCAGCACCAAAGGCGGCAAGATGATACTCAAGATGGACAGTGACGAACTGGTTACTGCCAATATGGGTGAACCTATTTGGGCGCCGTCTAAAATCCCCTTCCGCGCAAACGCTGAAGAAAAAACCTATATTTTACGTGTAGAAGATAAAACCCTGTTTGTGGGCGCGGTCAGTATGGGCAACCCGCATTGCGTCACCGTGGTCGATGACGTCGATACCTATGACGTGGAAGGCCTAGGTCCGCTGGTGGAATCCCACGAGCGTTTCCCTGAGCGTGTTAACGCTGGCTTTATGCAGGTGGTGTCGCGCAACGAAATCCGTCTTCGCGTTTACGAGCGCGGTGCGGGCGAAACTCAGGCGTGTGGCAGTGGTGCTTGTGCAGCAGTCGCTGTGGGTATTTTGCAGGGGTTGCTTGATGAGTCGGTAAAAGTGTATCTGCCGGGCGGCGAGCTGAAAATCCGCTGGAAAGGCTTGGGACATCCGCTTTATATGACGGGCCCAGCTTCACACGTATATGATGGACAGATAACAGTATGACGGAGCTTTCCAAGCTCAAAGGGCCACTGGCTGAGGCATTGACCGAAGAAGCCGTGGCCGCTTTTCTGAAAGACAATCCAGATTTCTTCAATCGCCAGCCTGAACTGGCGGCACAACTGAGAGTGCCTCATGCTGAGCGTGGTGCGGTATCTCTGGTGGAAATCCAACTCGGCCGTTTGCGTGAGCGCGTGGTCGAGCTTGAAGAAGACATTACCCAATTGATGAGCATCGCGGCAGGTAATGAGAACCTGTTTCGCGCTTTTTCTCATGCGCACAAGGCGCTGTTTGTGGCAGAAAGTGAAGACGATATTCACAAAGCCTTGCGAGAGCTAGCCAACTCACTGCACTTGGTTGTGAACCTTCGTCTCTATAACGGTGTACACCATCCATTGCACCGCAAGAGTGTGGATGCGGTGAAAGCCGCGCATTTCTGCGGTCAGCGCATCTACCTTGGTAGATTACGCAAAGTCGATGGCGACCATTTCGTTACTCAAGCCCCTGAACTCGGCTCTTATGCGTTGGTTCCAGTGTTTAAAGGCAAAGAGCTCGGTTTCCTGACTTTTGCCAGCCAAGATGGCGGTCACTTCCAGCCAAGCATGGATACCCTGTTTGTCGAACAGATCGCCGAGCACATCGCCATCCTCCTCACCAAATGGCAGGCGAACGAATGAGTTTGCCTGCCAGCATCGAAAAACCGCTGGCGCGATTCTTTGATTTCATGATCCGTGAGCGGGGCTTAAGTCGCCATACCGAAAATAATTATCGCCAACAACTGACCGCCAGTGCAGAGTTCCTGGTGGGTGCAGGCGTGACCAAGTGGCAGGATGTCGATGCCGCCTGGGTGCGCCAGATTGCCGCTCAAGCTAAGCGCGAACGTCTGAAAGCGGGCAGCATTGCGCTTCGCCTGTCAGCACTTCGTAGCTTCTTTGATTTTATGGTGTCAGACGGCGCACTGGCGGCGAATCCCGCGAAAGGCGTCGCAGCGCCCAAGCAAGGTCGCACGCTGCCAAAGAACCTTGATGTCGATGAAGTGAATCAGTTGCTGTCGGTGGATGCAGATGACCCATTAGCTGTCCGCGATCGCGCCATGATGGAGCTGATGTACGGCGCAGGACTCCGTCTGTCAGAGCTCATTGGTCTTAACGTTCGCGATGTGGCGATGCGAAAGGGTGATTTACGTGTCATCGGTAAAGGCGACAAAGAGCGCGTTGTGCCTTTTACCGGTATGGCGAAAGAATGGCTGTTCAACTGGCTGAAAGTACGTAACCAACTGCTTAAAGGGCCGGAAGATGCCCTTTTCCTATCGAAGCTGGGAAACCGAATCTCTCCACGCAGCGTGCAAAAACGTATGGCGGAATGGGGACAGAAACAGGCGGTCAGCAGCCATATCAACCCCCACAAATTGCGTCATAGTTTTGCTACGCACATGCTGGAATCTTCCGGTGACTTGAGGGCAGTGCAGGAGCTTCTGGGCCATGCTGACCTCTCTACCACTCAGGTCTATACCCACCTCGATTTCCAGCATCTGGCTAAAGTGTACGACGCCGCCCACCCTAGAGCACGTAAGCGTAAAAACGACGACTAACCGTACTACTCACTGTAAGGAGCGCGCATGAAGTTCTATCGTCGCTGGCAACCTGTCTCTGCCATGACGTTTGATTTGGATGACACCCTGTATGACAACCGGGTAGTGATTATCCGTGCAGAGCAAATGTTGCTGGATTGGCTGGAAGCGCGTTGTCCTGCGATGGTCAATTTTGACTGGCCGCAGTGGCAGATGATGCGCGCAGAAGTGATTGCAGCGAATGCCTCGCTGGTGGGGTTTGTCACCGAAATCCGTCGTGCCCAACTTACCTTGGCAGCTTTACGTTGCGGCCTGAGTGAGACTGACGCCAAATCTCTCGCCGATGATGGTGTAGCGTTTTTCCTTCATGAGCGCAGTAATTTTACTGTTCCGGAAGACGCGATGCAGATTATTGGTGAATTGGCTGAGCGCTATCCGCTGGTGGCGATCACCAACGGGAATGTTGATTGCGACAAGCTGAGCCTGACGCCGCTGTTCAAACACGTGCTTCAGGCAGGGCCGGACGGTGCAGCGAAACCTGACGGCGCACTGTTTACCAAGGCGCAATCCATCCTGAATATTCCCGCAGATACCATTCTCCATGTTGGCGATCACCTCAAAGCCGATGTACGCGGGGCAAAACTGGCCGGCTTTAAAGCGTGTTGGTTTAACGACACAAAAACGCCGCTGACATTGCAGCGGCGCGCTTCGTTACTGCCGGATGTGGAAGTTTCCGACCTTTCCGAGCTGCTCGCACTCAGTTAGTTACGGTTCTTCAACCAGTTATCGACCGCAGCCATGCCTGGCCCCCAAATCATGGTGACGAGTAGCATCACGCCCCACATCTGGTGGTCGAAAAAGCCTTTTGGCCACAGCGCCGGATAAGACACCACGGCAACAATGTTAAACGCAAACAGGGCAAAAGCGGCTGGGCGGGTGAGCAAGCCAAATGCAAGGAAGATAGGCAAAATAAGTTCCGCCGCCGTACCGAGGTAGGCCGCCATTTCCCAAGGAAGAAACGGTACCTGATATTCGTATTCGAACAGGAACAGGGTGCTATCCCAGCTGGCAATTTTGGTCTGGCCGGATTTGAAAAATACCCAGGCTACCCAAAGGCGGCTAACCAGCAGAAGAACCGGAACCAAAGGCTTAAGCGCAGATTCCATCAAGTCGTCGATTTTATTGATCACAGCGAACATGTGCGATTTCCTTTTTCTTGTTAATCACCGGCCAGTGCAAAGCTGCTGAATACACCGCGTTGCATGGCGCCGGAAATGTGTGGCAAAAGCTCGGGGTCAATCTCCCCAAACGCGAAATCTTTGCAAGCGAGTATCAGCGAGGCTTCTTCATCGCTCATAGTGGTGACACTGATCCCTTCGTCATCTTTCTGCACCAACAGGGCTTCTGGACTCATCAAATCAAGCTGATTCAAGGCTTCCTCATCCTGATTGCTGACCGCTTGCCAAAGTGTGGCGATAGCGAAGTCACTTTTCATCACAGCGGAAGCCGGAGAAAGCGTCAGCTGAATACGCGGAAAATCTTCCAGTGGTACTTCTGATAAGGCCTCGACCGGAAAAGCCTCAGGCAATGGCGCTCTGTTCACGCATTGGATATGCCATTCAATCTCAGCGATATCTGCCAGATACGGCACGGCTTCGATGATGTTGGGCAGCGCGTGAATGGTGTCAGCAAACCCGGCGCCATAGCGATCGGCGCAGGCGTTATCCATGGTGGTGCCAAGTACGTGGTGACGGGCAATGGCCTGAAAGCACTCTTCACCCACCAGAGCATTGGCGACGGGGTAAATGTTCTCGAGGCATTCAGTCAGGGTCATCACAAAGTTGTTGCGGTAAACCTGTATCAGCGCTTCAGGCTCTGTCACGCCTTCTGCAACAGGTAAATCGTGTGACTCATAATGCAGGGCATCGCGAAATTGATGCTGCAGCGAAGCAAGGCTAGGTGCGCTCATGATGCCTCCTTCACGGATGGCGAGAGGGCTTTGACGATGCGATCGGCTTTTGCTGCTTCACCGAGTAAAACGTCCGGCGTGGGGATATCGCGATCCCATTCAATCAAGGTATGGCGCGCGCCGTGCTCGGCAATCCATTTTTCATAAAGCGACCACACAGGCTCAGACACGGGTTGGCTGTGAGTATCAATCCAGACTTCCCCTTCGTCTAACTGCTTCACGGTAAAGCCGGCCAGATGAATTTCCTGTACCCACTCAGGATTAATTGCCGCGAGGTAAGTGTCGGTATCAAAGCCATGATTGAAGGCGCTGACATGAATGTTATTCAGATCGAGTAATAAACCACAGCCAGTGCGCCTCGCCACTTCGGCGAGAAACTCCCACTCAGGAATGGTGGAGTGACTGAAACTTAAGTAGCTCGATGGGTTTTCGACCAGCATCTGGCGGCTCAGATGATCTTGCGTCGCGTCGACATTGCGGCAAAACACCTCCAGCGCTTCTTCTGTATACGGCAGAGGCAGCAGGTCATTGAAGTATTCGCCGTCGACCGAACTCCAGCTTAAATGGTCGGAAACAAAGAGGGGGTCGAGGGTGTCGACCAGATGTTTCAGCTTGCCAAGGTGGTGCTTGTTCACAGGATCGACAGACCCCAGTGACAAACCTACACCGTGGCAACTGATGTCATAGTGGCGCCGCAGCGTGTGCAGCGCCTCAAAGGCCTTAGAATGCGGCAGGAAAAAGTTCTCGCTGTGTACTTCTAACCATCCGATATCCGGGGAATGATTAAGAAAGTGATCGTGGTGTGGCTGTCTCAGTCCAACGCCCACCCAAGGAGATACCTTTTCCATACCGGGACCCTTTAGTGCCAATTAAGACGAAGTGGTTGAACCGCCAACCAGACGCTCACACAGACCTTTTGGTACGACAACGAATGCATCAGTTTGTGAGTCTTTAGTAGATGTACCTGCACAAGAGCTGTTGTTCGTTGCACAGTCGTTTTTACCGGCTTTCACTACGCCGTAGCATTTTTCTTTCTCTGCTGCTTGAGCGGGAGTAGCTGTCAGGGTAGTTGCACCGACAGCAAGAAGACTAGTAACAGCAGCAGCGACAGCAAAATTGGTCTTTTTCATGGTAGTTCCTCTCTTTACAGACTTTCGTCATCAAGATAATCAATAAGTTAATTGGGAAGACCCCTGTGGCACTGTTGATTACTCAGTGCTCTTCCAAAAGGATAGGTGTCTCGCCCAAAAACTTTCGCAATCACGGTTATTTTTTGTGCTTAATTTTCGACTAAGAGGCCAGTCTAGGTATAACCTCATGAATTTTATGATTTAAAAATAACGGATTTTTTTAGGGAGAGTATGGGAGACAGTAAAAGCCCAGCATGCTTTGTATCTAAGAGGTGAAGCGTATGGAATGGACTCGGATTCAAAAAGCAGACGAAGGCCAAGCTGCGACATGCATCTTGGGGTGATTTGGGTATATAATCCTCAACCAGTGTATAAATAACCAGTGAATGAACGATGGACGTATCCCACCTGATTGACGGTCTGAATGACAAACAACGCGAGGCGGTGGCCGCTCCGCTTGGCAACTATCTGGTTCTGGCCGGCGCAGGCAGTGGTAAAACACGGGTACTTGTTCACCGTATTGCTTGGTTAATGCAGGTTGAGTATGCCTCGCCATTTTCGGTGATGGCCGTCACCTTTACCAACAAAGCTGCTGCTGAAATGCGTGGGCGCATTGAGAAATTAATGCAGGGTACAGCTTCCGGTCTTTGGTGTGGTACTTTCCACGGTTTGTGCCACCGTATTCTCCGCGCCCATCATCTGGATGCGAACCTGCCACAGGACTTTCAAATTCTGGACTCAGACGATCAACAGCGTCTGCTTCGTCGCCTGATCAAAGCGCAGAATCTGGATGAAAAACATTGGCCTGCGCGTCAGGCTTCTTGGTATATCAACGCCAAGAAAGACGAAGGCCTGCGCCCGCATCACATTGATGCCCAGTTTGATCCGGTAGAGAAAACCTGGCTGCGTGTTTACGCTGCCTATCAGGAAGCGTGTGACCGTGCAGGCCTGGTGGATTTTGCGGAATTGCTGCTCCGTTGCCACGAGCTGCTACGTGATAAAGAGCATATCCGTGAGCACTATCAAGCGCGTTTTCAGCACATTCTGGTGGACGAGTTTCAGGATACCAACAACATCCAATATGCCTGGCTGCGTATGATGGCGGGCAACAGTGCCAAAGTGATGATCGTAGGTGATGATGACCAGTCCATCTATGGTTGGCGCGGCGCCAAAATCGAGAACATTTCCCGCTTCCTGCAGGATTTCCCAGCGGCGGAAACTATTCGTCTTGAGCAGAATTACCGCTCGACTGGTAACATCCTGAAGGCGTCTAACCACCTGATTGAAAACAACGCCGAGCGCATGGGCAAGAGCCTGTGGACGGAGGGTCAGGAAGGTGAATTAATTTCTGTATACAGTGCGTTTAATGAGTTAGATGAAGCCCGTTTCGTGGTGGGCAAAATCAAAGCCTGGCAGGACGAAGGCGGTGCGCTGAATGACACTGCGATTCTATACCGCAACAACGCCCAATCCCGTGTGCTCGAAGAAGCTCTTATCCAAGTGGGCCTGTCATATCGCATCTATGGCGGTATGCGATTCTTCGAACGTCAGGAAATCAAAGATGCGCTGGCATATCTGCGTATGATTGGTAACCGTTTTGATGATGCGGCTTTCGAACGTGTGGTCAATACGCCAGCGCGTGGTCTTGGCGATCGCACACTCGAAACCATCCGTCTTGCTGCACGCGATCGTGGTGCAACTATGTGGGAAGCGAGTAACCAGCTACTTGAAGAGCAGGTGTTGGCAGGCCGCGCGGCAAACTCACTGCGCCGTTTTGTCGAGCTGGTGAATGCACTTGAAGATGACACCCGTGAAATGGCGCTATTCCAGCAAACGGACTACGTGATTCAGCACTCTGGTCTTCGCGCTATGTACGAAGCAGAGAAAGGTGAAAAAGCGCAGGCACGCATTGATAACCTTGAAGAACTGGTCACCGCAACCCGTCAGTTTGAAGTACCAGAAGAGGTGCAGGAAGAAATGTCGCCACTGTCGGCGTTCCTCTCTCATGCCGCGCTTGAAGCCGGTGAAGGTCAGGCCGATGAGTTTGACGATGCGGCGCAGCTGATGACACTGCACAGTGCCAAAGGCCTGGAGTTCCCAATGGTGTTCATGGTGGGTGTGGAAGAAGGCATGTTCCCAAGCCAGATGTCGGCTGAAGAAGCCGGAAGATTGGAAGAAGAGCGTCGCCTTTGTTACGTCGGCATGACACGTGCGATGAAAAAGCTCTATATCACCCACGCGGAAATGCGCCGTGTCTACGGTAAGGACATGTTCCACAAAGCGTCGCGATTTATCCGTGAACTGCCAGAAGATTGCCTGGAAGAAGTGCGAATGCGCGCGAAAGTATCGCGTCCTGCTTCAGCAAGTGGGCGCTTCTCACAAACCCAGACCCAAGAGAACTTTAACCAGACCGGATTCTCGCTTGGACAGCGTGTGCAGCACCCGAAATTCGGTGAGGGAACCATCATAAACTTTGAAGGAAGCGGTCAACAGAGCCGGGTGCAGGTGGCCTTTAACGGAGAAGGCATCAAGTGGTTGGTGACTCAATATGCCAAGCTTGAAGCAATGTAATTCGGGTTTAGAGCAAAAAAGGAAGGGTGGCATTGAGCCACCCTTTCTGTCTTTGGCGTGCCGATAATTAGGATTAAGCAGGCGTGCCCCAGACACTGGCCAGATCGCTGATGAGCGATTCACTCGCGCCAGCGCCTGTCAGGTGCTTCAAAATCACAGGCGCGAATTTCTGCACCATGCCTGAGTCCATTCCCAGCATATTGAACACTTTGCCTACTGACTCCATGTTAGACAGGTTGCTGCCCAAATCATCCGGGATCATGCTGGTTAGTGAATCCATACCCGGTACCATTTTCAGCAGCTCGCTACTTTGGTTTTCCCCTAGCGTTTGGTAAGCCATCGCCAGCAGAGCACCGGTACCACCTGCCGCTTGTTTGTCGTTGACCCCGAGGTCAGTCGAAAGCAATTCTGTCAGCGGGTTGCCCGCTGTTTCGCTGCTTACGCCTTCCAATAGGTTCGACGCTTCTTTCTCGGCACTGCCAAGCAGGCTACCTAAGTCGGTCGCCTGCGCCGGGATACTCGCTGCACCCAAAAGGGTACACAGCGCAATCATATTCACTTTACGCAACATTCTTTGCTCCTGGCCTCAATCCGCCACAACTAAACCCTCGCGCCTTGGGTCGGCTCCGCCTACCAAGGCGCCACTGTCTATAACGATACCGTGGATACCCGAGGTTAAGTCACGAATATTGACCTGATATCCCATTGCTTCAAGCGCAGGCTTGAAACTTTCTGCGTCCGTCCCGGCTTCAAGATCGTAAGTGCCAAAACGGTTTACAAGGTGAGGTAGGTCGATGGCAGATTGGATGTCTAGACCCCAATCGAGGTGTGCGACCAAGGTTTTAGCCACGTAGCCAATGATGCGGCTACCGCCCGGTGAGCCAACAGCCATGTAAGGTTTGCCATCACGCATCACGATGGTCGGCGACATGGATGAGCGCGGGCGCTTACCCGGTTCAACGCGATTGGCAATCGGGTAGCCGTTGGCGTGGGTTTTGAACGAGAAGTCTGTGAGCTCGTTGTTGAGCAGAAAGCCTCGTGTCATCAGGCGCGAGCCAAACCCGTTTTCGATGGTGGTGGTGATAGAAACGATATTGCCGTCTTTATCCACAATCGAGAAATGGCTGGTGGAGGGCAATTCAATAGACTCGTCATCGGCAAGTTTTGGTGTAACGCTGGCGTGGCTGAAATTGGGCTCACCCGGGCTAACTTCTTTCATGGCACCTTCCGCTGGGATCAGCTCGGCGCGGGCTTTGAGGTATTCCGGAGCCAGCAGGCCTTCGGTTGGCACTGGCACAAAGTCGCTGTCGGCGATGTAGCGGCCGCGATCTGCAAACGCCAACCGTGAGGCATCACCAATCAAGCGCCAGCTTTCCGGGTTGTCTTTACCCAATGATTTCATCGGGAAGTGACTCAGAACCCCCAAAATTTGTCCTACCGTGATACCACCTGACGTTGGCGGCCCCATGCCACAAATACGGTACTGGTGGTAAGGCGCGCAGACAGGTTTACGCTCCACAATGCGGTAATCCGCCAGATCTTCTTTACTCAAAATACCGGGATTACCTGCGGCGTTTTGTACCGTCGCCACAATGTCGTCGGCAATCTCACCTTCGTAGAAATTGTCGATATCCTGAGCGACCAGTTTTAAGGTGTTGGCATATTCCTGATTGACCAGTCGGAGACCAACGGTCAGAGGGTTGCCGTTATCGTCAAAGAAATACTGATAGGTGGATGGATAACGGCGCAGTCTGTCGGCATCACCTTCAATCAGGCCAGCCAGGCGGGGGGATACTTCAAAGCCGCTCTCGGCAAGTTCGATGGCTGGCGTCAGCACTGCACGCCAAGAAAGGTTACCGAATTTGGCGTGTGTGTCGTGCATCAGGCGAAGGGTACCCGGTGTGCCGACAGAGCGCCCACCGACCACAGCATCATAGAACTTCAGCGGCTCGCCATTTTCATTTTGAAACAGGGTCGGAGTGGCATCTTTTGGTGCGGTTTCGCGTCCATCAAACGTGGTGAGTGCCTGTGTATCACTATCCCAATACACCAGCAGTGCGCCACCGCCAATGCCGGAGCTTTGTGGCTCGACTAAACCCAATACTGTTTGAACTGCCACCATGGCGTCGATGGCATTGCCACCTGCACGCAACATGGCCTCACCGGCTCTGCTGGCATGGGGGTTGGCAGAAGCTACCATCCACTCTTTGCCTTTAACGGCTTTGCGCATCACGCTGCCGGTCGCAAGCTCAGGTGCAATCGCATCTGTGGTTTGGCCTTCCGATGTGGCAGCGGCAGGAAAAGTGAGTGTAAGGCTGAGTGCCAGCGTGGAAAGAAATAGGGTAGGGTGTTTTTTCATTGTAATTCCTTTTAACGCCCAAAGAGTTGGACTTTGAGTATAGTCCGCAAAAGGAAGAGAAGAGTGTCGGATTATCGAGGCAATAAGTCTAATTTTTCCCGATGTAGCAGCAAGATAGCGTGAGGTCTTTTAGGAAATAAAAACGGCACCTCGACGTGCCGTTTTAAATGCTTAGCGATTCGCTCGCTGTTTATTTCGCTGTCTCACTGCATCGAAAGTAAAGATCGCGAGTGCCGTCCAGATAAAGGCAAAAGTGGTCGCCTTATCTGTCGTAAACGGTTCGTTATAGAGGCCAACGGCCAACATGAACATCATGGTTGGGCCGATATACTGAAAAAAGCCCAATGTCGAGAGACGCAATTTTGTCGCCGCCCCGTTAAAGCAAAGCAGTGGCAATGTCGTCACCACACCTGCAGCTATCAGAAGTAGGTTCAACCCCCAACTGTTTTGCATCATGTCTGAGGTGCTGCTGCTGGCGATAAACAAAATATAAATTAGTGACACCGGCATCAGCACCAGGGTTTCAATGAAAAGCCCGGTAGCAGCATCAACGTTGATCTTCTTACGCAGTAGACCGTAACAGCCAAAGCTGCATGCCAGCACAAGTGCAACCCAAGGCAAAGAACCAAAGGTGATGACTTGAATGGCCACGCCGAGAAATGCCAGGGTTACGGCAACCCATTGTAGCTTTCTGAAACGCTCACCAAGGAAGAACATTCCAAGTACCACATTGATCAGTGGGTTGATGTAGTAGCCGAGACTGGCATCGAGCATCAGGTCATTTTTCACCGCCCATATGAAGATCAGCCAGTTGGCGGCGATCACTACAGCAGTAATCGTCAGAAGACCAAGACGTTTCTTGTCTTTCAACAGCAATTTTACGCGTGCGAGGCCGCCACTGGCATGAAGAATGAGGGCCAGGAAGAAAAAAGACCAAATTACGCGGTGCACTAAGACTTCCATTGGTGGCACATCAGTCAGAGCCTTAAAGTAAAGCGGAGCCACGCCCCACATGGTATAAGCGCCCAGCGCTAGCATGACGCCGCGGCGGGTTTGTTGCGCATCATTCACTGCGAAATCTCTACATCTACAAACGCTAAAGAGCAAAAACCGCCTGATGGCGGTGCGTGCAGCGAAAAATAAAGGTTTGATGTGGGTTTTTCCGGTTAAAGTCCAGCATACACATCATATATAAAAGTTTTTGCTGCTTTGGCCAGTATATGGACTTCCCTTTTTGAAGCACACCTTTTCTGTTGAGAAAAATTGAACTGACAGTTCGTCGTCGTTGACCTTTTATCCATGCTCCGCTGCGTTTAGAATGAGCGGCTACTACATGATGAGAGGCTCTATGACCGTTACCGATTCGGCCGAAATGACACCACCACTGGCGCACGACGAAACTGTTCTGCAGGAAGTGTTCGGCTATCACAGTTACCGCGACGGTCAGAAAGAAATCATTGATGCCGCTGTTGGCGGGCGTGATTCATTGGTGATCATGCCAACAGGCGGTGGCAAGAGTCTCTGTTATCAGATCCCTGCGTTGGTTCGCGATGGCCTCACCATCGTGATCTCGCCGCTGATCTCCTTGATGAAAGATCAGGTTGATCAATTGCTTGCAAACGGCGTGCAGGCAGCATGTCTTAATTCTTCGATGAATCCAGATGAGCAATCGGCTACGTGGCAATCGCTGCGCAATGGCTCGCTCAAGCTGTTGTATGTATCGCCAGAGCGTATTCTGATGCGTGATTTCATCGAACGCCTCCAAGTCGTGAAGCTAGGTCTGATCGCGGTCGATGAAGCACACTGTATTAGTCAGTGGGGACACGACTTTCGCCCTGAGTATGCCCAGCTTGGCAGCTTGAAACAGCATTTCCTTGATGTACCTGTGATGGCGTTGACTGCGACGGCAGATGACACCACGCGTCAGGACATCTGCCAGCGTCTGGCTCTCAAAGACCCGCACATTTATCTCGGCAGTTTTGACCGCCCGAATATCCGCTATACCTTGGTGGAAAAGCACAAGCCTCTTGCGCAATTGACACAGTTTCTGTCAACCCAGTCCGGCCAGAGCGGTATTGTTTACTGCAACAGCCGTAAACGTGTGGAACAGGTGGCGGAAAAGCTCATCGGCAGCAACATCCGCGCCGCGGCTTACCATGCTGGCATGACCAACGAGCAGCGCGCCTGGGTTCAGGAAGCGTTCCAGCGTGATGACGTGCAGATAGTGGTCGCTACCGTGGCATTCGGTATGGGTATTAATAAACCCAATGTGCGTTTTGTTGTGCATTACGACATTCCGCGAAATATTGAATCCTATTATCAGGAAACGGGTCGCGCCGGGCGTGATGGTCTGCCTGCGGAAGCGGTGATGTTTTATGACCCGTCGGACATTGGTTGGCTGCACCGATGCTTGGAAGAAAAACCGGATGGTCCGCAAAAGCGGGTAGAAAGCCACAAGCTCAATGCCATGGGCGCATTTGCCGAAGCGCTGACTTGTCGCCGTCTGGTACTGCTGAATTACTTCGGCGAGTATCGCGAGAAGCCATGCGGCAACTGCGATATCTGCCTTGACCCTCCCACGCTGTTTGATGGCACCGAGCAAGCGCAAAAAGCCTTGTCCTGTGTATACCGCGTGAACCAGAATTTCGGTGTGAGCTACACAGTCGAAGTGCTGCGTGGGATGCAGAATCAGCGTATTAAGGAACACGGACACGAGAAACTTAGCACCTATGGTTTGGGGAAAGAATTCAGTCATGAATATTGGGTCAGTATATTTCGCCAGCTTATCCACCGCGGCTATCTCGTGCAGAATATCGCCCGCAGCTCAGTGTTGCAGTTAGCCGAAGAAGCGCGTCCGTTGCTCCGTGGGGAGATTGCCCTTGAGCTTGCGGTGCCGAGGCTGGGGCTTTCGCCACGTAGCAAAGCTGACAAGCTTGGTAAGCGTAACTACGACAAGAAACTGTTTGCCAAGCTTCGCAAGCTCCGTAAAGCGATTGCGGATGAAGAAGATATCCCACCATACGTGGTCTTCAACGATGCCACCTTAATTGAGATGGCGGAGATGATTCCAACCTCACAAGGTGAGCTGCTGGCGGTGAACGGTGTGGGTCAGCGTAAGCTCGAAAAATACGGCAACGTATTCCTCGATGTGATTGAAGACCATATCACTCTCAATGACGATGAAACGAGTTATGTATAACCTAACCTTCCGCCTTTCTCATTACGACAGCGAAGCAGGTCGTCTGGTGCTGGCTGCAGATACGCTGGATTTTGACAACGCCGAGAAACATCTGATGGCGTTTTGCCAACTGATTGATGCTAAGGTCACTGAAAAACAAACCGATGCGGATTTACTGAGCTGGCTTATCGACTTTGAAGGTGTGGCATTTATGCTGCGTGCAGAGCATTACAGCGCCAGCGTGTGGCTGGAAAAGTTAAGCGCAGAGGGTGACGAAGAGCTCGCCTTTATGAACAACTGGCTGTCGAAACAGCTTGGCTAATCTTCGCCTCGAATTTCGCAATTTGTAGCAGTTGGCATTCGCCGGAATTGATGTATAATTCGCCACCTTCATAGGAGCCAGATCACAGAATCTGGTGAGTTGGTAATTTGGGTTCCCTCGCCCCCAATGACAAAAAGGTTCACAATGAGCACTTTTACGCCCGCGCAACAGCGCAAAGCCCTCTCTTTCCTGGTGGTTTTCCATCTGGTTATCATAGCATCCAGTAACTATCTGGTTCAGCTGCCATTTACCGTTTTCGGGTTTCACACCACTTGGGGTGCGTTTACTTTCCCGTTCATTTTTCTGGCGACTGATCTAACTGTTCGCATCTTTGGTGCGGGCCTTGCGCGCAGGATCATTCTCGCGGTCATGGTGCCGTCGTTGCTGATCTCTTATGTACTGTCGGTTCTTTTCTACCAAGGCGAATATCAGGGACTGGGTCATCTGACTGAGTTTAACCTGTTCGTTGCACGTATCGCTGCAGCAAGCTTTATGGCTTACCTGCTGGGACAAATCCTCGATATCCATGTGTTCAACCGTCTGCGCCAAACCAAGCAATGGTGGGTGGCACCAAGCTGTTCAACGCTGTTTGGTAACGCGATTGATACCCTGGCGTTCTTTGCGATTGCTTTCTACAACAGCCCGGATGCGTTTATGGCGGAGAACTGGGTGGAAATCGCGCTGGTCGATTACGCATTTAAACTGGTGATTAGCTTAGGCTTGTTCGTTCCGATGTACGGTGTGCTGTTGAACTACATTGTCAGCCGCATTACCTGTGTGAACGAAGCCATTGAAACCAAACTGGTTTAACCGCGAAATAAACGCAGAATATTGAGGGAAAGAGAGCTGGTCGAAAGACCGGCTTTTTTATGTCCTATCTCCAAGCGCTATAATCGAATCACGAGCGTCTTGGCGCTGACTATTTCAAGGAATTTCTCATGATCATTCGAGAAGGCACGCTGGCGGAAGCTGTAAACGTGCTCAGCCAGATTGATGAGTTTGCCCATCAGGAAACCCTAGCGTCGTTAAAAAAACGTATTGGTGATAAGCCCTCACTGGTATTGGTTGCTGATATCGACGGCGAACTTTGTGGCGTTAAAATTGGTTATCAGTTAGATAACGAGTGTTTTTACAGTTGGCTGGGTGGTGTCACTAAAGCCGGTCGTCGACATGGTATCGCACAGGCGTTATTGCATGCGCAGGAGCGTTGGGTGTCGAAGCATGGGTATACCAGCCTCAGGGTAAAGTCCCGCAACTGCTTTGCGGGCATGCTGTGTTTGCTGCTTAACAATCACTACCAGATCGAACATTTGGAGAAAAAAGAGGCATTAGCGAAATATCGCCTCCATTTTGTGAAGAAAATCACACCTGTGGCATGAAGACAAAAAATAACCAAAATACCGCTTGCTAAATAGTAATGAGAATGATTATTATTTGTCTTGTCCGAGGGCAAGTGGGAAACTTACTTTCGGACACACGACATTGCTCACATTGCTTCCAGTATATGTTTTTGCATGAAACTGCTTACGTTGTGCAGTTGACCCTGATGCAGGCGACGCTTTTGCTCAAAGCGTCGCTTTTTTCTTATCTATCACTAAAGGTCAGTAGGCCTTACCCTACATTACGCCAATTCGACCAGTTTCCTGACAAGCTTAGCGATCCCCGCATTAGCCTGACTGACTGACGTCGCCAGCATGTATGCTGGTGTCGATAGCAAACGGCGGCTCTGATCCAGAACGAAGTCATCTACCGGACAATCAATGTGTTCACCGCCCATGGCGTTGAAAGCCGCCGCTGTTTGAGGATCGTTACCTATGGTGCCTTTTGCGCCTGGCCCATACACTTTCGGGATCAGCACCGGAGAGATACAGACATAGCCAGCCGGTTTTTCCGCCGTGGCAAACGCCTTGCACACGCGAAGCACTTCTTTCTCGATGTCCATGTCTGCGTCGCTGGTGGCAAAAGTGCTCAGATTCTTAGCAACGCCAAATCCGCCGGGTAGCAGTAGGGCATCAAACTCATTTACATTGAGCTCGCTGAGCGGCTTAACATCACCTCGGGCAATGCGCGCTGCCTCCACAAGGACATTGCGTGTTTCACCGGATTCTTCTCCCGCTGCATGGTTAATCACATGGTGTTGGTTCATATCCGGCGCGAAACAATGCCAGGAAGCGCCAGCCTGTTCAATCGCCAGCAGGGATAAAACGGATTCATGGATCTCCGCACCATCGTAAACACCACAACCAGCCAAAATCACTGCCACTTTTTTCATAAGTGCATCCTCATCGTCATTTTTTTGAACAGGCAGAGTTTATGTTTCTGGCCTGTCGATCCATCAATGCTAGGCTAGTTTATGAGCAAATTGGTAGGGATTTAAATCAAACCGGATCACATCCTCACAGATCGATAAAGGAAAATTATTCGGGATAACTCGATCATGCTGCTAATTTCTTTTTCCACAGTCGATGATCAGCGATCGATCCTGATCCTGATCAATGGAACATGGTTAAGTGATTAAAAAGTAATAGATAAATTTCTTTTCTTCCTGGTATCCCAAATGTAATCTAAAGACCTTAAAATAAATACCAACAAACTTATCCACAGAATAATTTGGTGAATGAGTTGTGTATAAGGCTTATGCACAGGGTGGGAAAGTCAGTGAAATAGAAAGGAATAATGCTGCAAACCCAAAGCGATCGCCTTGGCATTAGTGAGCCGAAGACCTAAATCTCGGGTTAACAGACTCTGGAACTCGTGGCATCCTTACCCATCAATCATTTTCCGGTTAGCTTATAACGTTATGGCGACGACTTCTGATAACCCGTTGATCCTGGTCGACGGCTCTTCTTATCTCTACCGCGCGTACCACGCTTCTCCCAACCTGACCAATGCCAATGGCGAGCCAACAGGTGCCGTTTATGGCGTCGTGAACATGCTGCGCAGCTTGGTGAAACAGTATCCGCAATCTCATGTGGCGGTGATTTTTGACGCCAAAGGCAAGACCTTCCGTGATGACATGTATGCGGAATACAAAGCGCACCGTCCGCCAATGCCGGATGATCTGCGCAGCCAAATTGTTCCGCTGCATCAAATCATTGAAGCCATGGGCTTCCCGATGCTGGTGATTGAAGGCGTTGAAGCGGATGATGTTATCGGCACATTAGCGGTGCAAGGTTCTAAGGCAGGCATGCCAATCCTTATCAGTACCGGTGATAAAGACATGGCGCAGTTGGTGGATGAAAACGTCACCCTGATCAACACCATGACCAATGTGATCATGACGCCACAAGGCGTGCATGACAAATACGGTTTTGGCCCAGAGCACATTATCGATTACCTCGCGTTGATGGGCGATAAAGTCGACAACATCCCGGGCGTACCGGGAGTGGGTGAGAAAACCGCCACGGCGTTGATCGCCGGTATCGGTGGTCTGGATGCGCTGTATGACAACCTTGATAAGATTACAGACCTTAGCTTCCGTGGCTCAAAAACCATGGCGAAGAAGCTAGAAGACAACAAAGAGAATGCTTACCTCTCTTATCAGCTTGCGACTATCAAGCTTGATTGTGAGCTGCCGTTTAAGCCGGAAGAGCTGATTAACCGCGCGGCGGATAACAACAAGCTGGTTGAGCTTTTCACTGAACTGAACTTCAAGCGCTGGCTGGCAGAAGCCCAAAGTGGCAGCGCAGGTGTTGATGCCGTCGCAGAGCGCGCTGCTTCTGGCGCTTCATCAGCGAAATCATCTGCCAAAGCAGAAGCAACATTCGAAGCCGCTGCGATTGATCGCAGCCAATACGAAACCATCCTGACAGAAGAAGACTTCCAGCGCTGGATGGAAAAGCTGAAGAAAACCAATGTCGTGGCTTTCGATACCGAAACCGACAGCCTGGACTACATGGAAGCCAACCTGGTAGGCATTTCCTTCGCCGTTGCTGAGGGTGAAGCGGCTTACCTGCCGCTGACTCATGACTATCTGGATGCGCCGAAGCAGCTGGACAGAGACTGGGTGCTGGAAGAAATGAAAGCCTGGCTCGAAGATGCCGGTGCGCTGAAAGTTGGCCAGAACCTGAAATACGATGCGAGCGTGTTGGCACGTTACGACATCGCGATGCGAGGTATTGCTTACGACACCATGCTGGAATCTTACGTGTTCAACAGCGTGGCAGGTAAGCATGACATGGACAGCCTGGCACTTCGCTACCTGCAGCACAAGTGCATCAGCTTTGAAGAGATTGCCGGTAAGGGCAAGAAGCAGCTGACGTTCAATCAGATTGAAATGGATCAGGCGGCTCCTTACGCAGCAGAAGACGCTGATGTTACCCTGCGTTTGCACAATGCCCTGATGGCACAGCTCAACAATGACGAGAAACTGAAAGTTATTTTCGAACAGTATGAAATGCCGTTGGTGCCAGTACTGTCGCGTATTGAACGCCATGGTGTGTTGATCAGTGCGGAAATGCTGGCGAAGCAATCTCAGGAAATTGCGATTCGCTTGGATGAGCTCGAAAAGGAAACTTATGAGATTGCCGGTGAAGAATTTAACCTGAGTTCACCCAAGCAGCTTCAGGCGATCCTGTTCGAGAAAATGGGTCTGCCAGTGTTGAAGAAAACACCATCAGGCACCCCTTCTACCAATGAAGAAGTGCTTCAGGAGCTGGCGTTGGATTACCCGCTGCCAAAACGTATTCTGGAATACCGTGGACTGGCGAAGCTGAAATCCACCTATACCGATAAACTGCCGAAGATGGTGAAACCGGCTACTGGCCGTGTGCACACTTCTTATCATCAGGCAGTCACGGCAACGGGTCGTTTGTCATCAACCGATCCGAACCTTCAGAACATTCCTATTCGCAATGAAGAAGGCCGTCGTATCCGTCAGGCGTTTATCGCACCGGTAGGTAAGACCATTCTGGCAGTGGACTACTCGCAAATCGAACTTCGTATCATGGCGCACCTGTCGGGTGATGAAGCTCTGATTGACGCTTTCCGTCACGGCAAAGACATCCATGCGGCAACGGCTGCGGAAGTGATGGGGATTGATATCAGTGATGTCACCTCTGAAATGCGTCGCCGTGCGAAAGCCATTAACTTCGGCCTTATCTACGGCATGAGTGCGTTTGGTCTGGCAAAACAGCTCGGCATTCCGCGTGGTGAAGCGCAGCAATACATGGAGCGTTACTTCGAGCGCTACCCAGGTGTGCGCCAATACATGGAAACCACCCGACTGCAGGCTGCGGAGCAGGGCTATGTAGAAACCATCTTTGGCCGCCGTCTTCACCTGCCGGAAATCAAATCCAGTAATGCCATGCGTCGTAAAGGGGCAGAGCGCGCTGCAATCAATGCTCCTATGCAGGGAACGGCAGCAGATATCATCAAACGCGCGATGATTTTGGTGGATGCCTGGATTCAAACCCAACCTGAGGGGTGTGTGGCGCTCATCATGCAAGTACACGATGAATTGGTATTGGAAGTAGATACCGAACACCTTTCTGACATTGAGCAACAGGTTTGTAAGTTAATGGAATCGGCTGCTTTGCTGGAAGTTCCGCTGGTCGCTGAGTCTGGTAGCGGTGAAAACTGGGATCAGGCGCATTAAATCAGGCGGTTAATTCCGACCTGACTCGCACAAATACTTAAAACTTAACGCGAAAAAAGCCCGCTACTGCGGGCTTTTTTATTTCTTAAATGAAACAATATGAATACATCAGGTGTTCATTTTTATAATTTGATGAAAAAAAACTACGTAAAGGGTTTTCTTAATCGGCCATTTGATATACAGTAAGAGGCGTAGGGTACAGAGGTAAGATGTTCTATCTTTCAGACCTTTTGTTTCACGTTATTGGATTTAGCTGATTCAGCAGCCCCGGTTGACAAATGTCAGCCGGGGCATTTTTTATTGTGCTTTTCCTATCCTTTCTCTTTCCTGTAATTATTTTAATATTCCCTTTTAATACAGTTATTTATTGTTGTTCATTTTGGCGTATTTGTATTTTGTTACCGTCCATTAGAGTAAATACTTTAATTTAAGAGTGTTGGCGCTATAATGACCACTGCTTCTTGTTCTTGATGTGTCTGAGTGGTCTGCAATCCAACTTACGATAGGCGACTCACACGTTATTTCTGACCGAATTGAGCGATCGATTCGTTCTTTTTTTATCCAATCAATCCTGTAACTCACTTCCAAGATTCTATCTATTGATATTTATACGATATGGATGATATTTCTTTTTAAAAAATAAGTTTTGCAAATAAGAATAAAGTGAATAGAAATCATTAGGTTGAAATTTGATGGGTATGAATTGCCTGCGCTTTGAGGCAAATATGGCAATAGTTTGGGCGGGGCGAACTTGCGGGGGTGGGGAAAATCACTGACACTAGCTTTATAACGACTAAAAAAAACCTCCTATTTCTCTCCCGTTACCCCACCTACATGGTGGGGTCTTTATTTTCAGCGTCCTGACAGATTAAGCCTCGTCGTTTTCAGTATCTTGCTGATCAGACTCTTGTGGGATTTCGAGTGCCGGTGCGTACCAACCATCCAGCTTTTTACGCAGTTTATCGACACCAATACCCTTTAATGATGAGTAAAGCTCGACTTCTACATCACCGCCAAAATCTTTGGCTGCTTCACGCACTTTTAAAAGCTCTGCTTTGCGCGCGCCGCTTTTCAGCTTGTCACACTTGGTTAGCAGTGCCAGCACCGGCAAGTTGCTGTCTACCGCCCAGAAAATCAAATCCTGATCCAGCTCTTTCAGTGGGTGACGGATATCCATCAGCACGACGAGGCCTTTAAGCTGGTTACGCTTTTGCAGATATTCGCCCAGAGATTTCTGCCATTTTAGCTTCATTTCCAGCGGCACTTGCGCGTAGCCGTAACCCGGCAAGTCAACAATGTGGCATCCCTCATCCACTTTAAACAGGTTGATTAATTGTGTGCGACCCGGCGTTTTACTGGTTTTCACCAAGCTTTTTTGATCACAAAGCCTGTTTATTGAGCTAGATTTACCAGCATTGGAACGACCTGCGAATGCGATCTCGATGCCAGTATCATGAGGTAAAGCCCTGATATCTGGCGCACTGGTAATAAAGTGGGTGTTTCGATAGTTGAGTGAAGGATTCACTGTTAACTCCGTCTCGACTTTATGTAGTCGACTGATTACTTTTATGTGAAATTGTGTAAAATGACCGTGCTCGGTTTTTGCTCGATGATTGTATCATGATGGCGTGGGCATCGTGGTATTGGAAGCTTGATAATTATAAATGGAATGTCATGAAGAGATTAGCGCTACTACTCACTTTATTCGCGAGCTTTACTGCCTTTGCACAAGGCGATGCAGAAGCAGGTAAAGCAAAATCAGCCACTTGTGCCGCTTGTCACGGTGCAGACGGTAACAGCGTCATTCCCGCCAACCCTAGCCTTGCAGGTCAGCACGAAAAATACCTTCTTAAGCAGCTCAAAGAGTTCAAGCTAGGTATGACGACTGGCGGTGAACAAGGTCGTAACAATGCCGTGATGGCTGGCATGGTGGCTGCACTGTCTGAGCAGGACATGGCAGATTTGGCGGCATACTACACATCACAAACAGCGAAGCCGGGTACGACGCCGGAATCGTCTATCGAAATTGGTAGAGAACTATATATGGCAGGTGACCAAAAACGCGGTATCGCTGCATGTATCGCTTGTCACGGTCCTCGTGGTAATGGTACTGCGTTGTCAGGTTTCCCGAAGATTTCCGGACAAAATGCCGATTACATGAAGGCTCAGCTGATGGCGTTTCGGGATGGTCAGCGTAACAATGACCTCAATGGCATGATGCGTATTGTGGCGCAAAAGCTGTCAGATAAAGAAATCGAAGCTATCTCTAATTATGTTGGTGGTCTGCACTAACAGATTGTGCAATAGCTAGATTGCACAATAAGACGTCAAAAAGGTAGCATTCGCTGCCTTTTTTCATTTGGGTTTCTTTTATTTCCCATGATCTTGTAAGTGATCGACCATTCTTTATAGAGAAAGGTGCTTAAATACTTGCTGGTTTTTATTTTTTTCTTCTATATTTCAAAAAGATATTATTTAAGTGCATTTGATGATTGTTTGAATTGTGAGTTACCGCCTGTTTTGAAAAGTGGGAAAGCGTAAACTTATTCATGTCGACAGGAGCACGACACGGAAAGGACAATCAGGACGATTTCGCAGGGCTGCGGCAAGGATTCAAACGGACTTTGGCTTAGGAAAGCCCCAGAGACCAGGACGTTATGTTGTCAGGACGGCATTCAAAAGTGTGAAGGATACACACTCAGCATGGATCACCTTTAGGATGAAAGGTTAGGACACACACCAGGACGGTGATGACGACAGGACGTTGCGAGTAATAACTCAAATAAAAACGGCAGGACGCCCGCGTTTAGAAGGACCCTTATTCACCGGGATGTGGTGTTACTGTTAGGGATGAAAACGGTAAATCCGTTCATTAGAACGCTATAGAGCGACAGGCTTTGCCTGTCGCTTTTTTCTTATTCAACTTTCTGCTACATTTCCCGCCATTCAATTTGGTGTAGAAACCCCCATGTCCCTTGAATGCCCTCTATGTAGATCTGCTGATGTAGCCGATTTCGAGCAGGATAGACGTCGCCGTTACTTCCGTTGTCAGGAATGCTACCTGGTCTTTGCAGACCCTGAGTGCCTGTTATCACCGGAGGAAGAAAAAGCCGTTTACGACAAACATGAGAATGTCGTGGAAGATGAAGGCTATCGACGTTTCCTAAGCCGTCTCGCGACACCGCTTATGGAAAAAATGGGTGATGGTGCAAAGCAAGGTTTAGACTTTGGATGTGGCCCGGGGCCTGCTCTGGCTGCCATGCTTGAAGAAGCCGGACACCAAATGGCTGTGTACGATCCGTATTTTGCGCCCAACCTCAGTGCGTTGGACACCACTTATGATTTCGTGACCTGTACAGAAGCCATTGAACACTTTTATATGCCTCACAGGGAATGGAGACAATTGCTGAACTTGGTCAAGCCGGGAGGCTGGTTAGCCATTATGACCAAGCTCGTTATTGATGCTCCAGCTTTTAAAAGCTGGCATTACAAAAATGACCCAACCCACGTGAGTTTTTTCAGTCGCGAAACGTTCCGCTTTTTGGCCGAGCGTGATGGTCTTGACGTGGACTTTGTTGGTAACGACGTAATTTTACTGAGGAAGAAAAACGAATGACCCGCAAGAAAAAAGCCCGCAAAGCTGGCTCTGAAGGCCCTGCGCAATATAGCGAGAAGTCGCTGACCAAAGAAGACATTGCTGCGCTGGCACGCAAACGTAAGAGCAAGCGTAAAGGTCTGAAGTCTGGCTCACGCCACTCGGAAGGCAAAACCGCGCAACAGCGTCAGGCGCAAGCGCAGCGCGATCCGCGTCTGGGCAGCAAAAAGCCTATCCAATTGGTGGTAGAAGCCAAACCACATCCAAAATCAGCTGAAGCGAAGAAGGCCCGTCGACTGAGCGCTGAGCAGGAATTGGAAATGTTGGAAAATGATGCGCAACTAAATGTGCTTCTCGATCGTATTGAAAACGGTGATAGCTTGGGCGCAGGTCTTCAGCAATATGTTGATGAGAAGCTGGATCGCATTGAGGTGTTAATGAAGCAACTGGGCCTGTTCGAAGATGATGAGCCTGAAGCGGAAGAAGCACCGAAGAAAAACAAACGTCGCGGCGATGATGATTTGCTGGCGGAGTTTGAAAACTTCAAATTTGACCAGGAGTAAGTGTTGGAAACTCTTCCTATAGGTGTTGTGGCACTCGGTGGTGCCATCATTCTCGGTTTAGCTGTGTATGCAGGCTGGTTGTTGTCGAAACTTCGCCATCAAACCAAAATGCAGGAAAAGGCGATGAACGCGGCTATCAAGCAACGTAACGAGAAAATCATTGAGAGTGTAGATGTGATTGCCATGGCGACACTGCAAGAGCAGTGCGACCTGTCAGAAGCGGCTATCCGTCTTTACATGATCATGGATCACCTGCAGGGAGAAAAGCGCGTGGAGTTCCCAGAGCGCTTCCCAGCACTTTACGAGCTGTATGACGTAGTCAAAGACATGCCACGCGGCGATGCGCGTAAGAAGATCGAAAAGCGTGAACGCATGCGCCATGACATGGAGCGCATGAAGGCGGAAGCCCGACTGCAGCAGGCCATTCATACTGAGCTTGAGGAAATCCTCGCATTTACTGGCGCGAAAATGACGCCAGTGCGTACTTTGGCGAGTTAACTGCTCAGCCCTTAAAGGTACGATCTGATCAACAATTTTCCCGTTCCTTGTGCGGGAACAATTCTTAGCAGCCGGAGAGTGTGGCAGAATTAGCCAACTTACACTTTCCGGTTGTTCATTTTGGCGGGAACATACATGTCTAAGCAGCAAATTATCTGGGATCAGGCACTGATCGAGAAGTATAACTACTCAGGGCCGCGTTACACCTCTTATCCAACCGCACTGGAATTCCACGAGGTTTTTACCGCAGCTGAGTTTGATATGGCGTGTACCCAATACCCGGATCGCAATCTGTCGTTGTACGTGCATATCCCCTTCTGCCACACCCTTTGTTACTACTGTGGCTGTAACAAGGTGATCACCCGTCATGCACACAAAGCGGATCAGTATCTTGACGTGCTGGAGCTGGAAATCCGTCAACGTGCTTACTTGCTTCGCGATCGCAACGTGACTCAACTGCACTGGGGCGGTGGCACGCCTACCTTCCTGACCAAGGAACAGATTTCCCGTCTGATGTCCCTGTTGCGTGAAGAATTCCGTCTCAATGCCGATGCAGAAATCAGTATCGAAGTGGATCCGCGTGAGATTGAACTTGACATACTCGACCACCTGCGTACTGAAGGTTTCAACCGTTTGAGTATTGGTGTTCAGGATTTCGATAAGACAGTTCAGAAAGCGGTGAACCGTGAGCAAGATGAAAACTTCATTAAAGCCATGGTGGTGCGCGCCAAAGAGTTGGGCTTCCGCTCGACCAATTTGGATCTGATTTATGGCCTCCCGCACCAAGATAGTGCAACTTTTGCCAAGACGCTGGAACAAGTGCTGACCATGCAACCGGGCCGTCTGTCTGTTTTTAACTATGCGCACCTGCCACAACTGTTTGCCGCGCAGCGAAAAATCAAAGAAGACGACTTGCCATCGCCACAGGAAAAACTGGCGATGCTGGAGCAAACCATCAGCACCCTGACTGGCGCAGGCTACCAGTTTATCGGTATGGACCACTTTGCCTTGCCGGATGATGAACTGGCGGTAGCGCAGCGTGAAGGCATCCTCCATAGAAACTTCCAGGGTTATACCACCCAAGGCGATTGCGATCTGCTGGGCTTGGGTGTGTCAGCGATTTCCATGATTGGTGATTGCTATGCACAGAACCAGAAAGAGCTGAAGAAATATTACGGTCAGGTCGACGAGCAACGCCATGCGCTGTGGAAAGGGGTGATGCTGGATGGCGATGATTTGCTTCGCCGCGAAGTCATCAAATCGCTGATCTGCAATTTCACCCTGGACAAGCGTGCGATTGAACGCGAGTTCGGTGTTTTCTTCGACACTCACTTTGCTGAAGATCTGGATTTACTGCAGTGCTTTGTCGATGATGAGCTGGTGAGCATCGATACGGATACGATTAAAGTGACGCTGAAAGGGCGCCTACTCATTCGCAACATCTGCATGTGCTTTGACACTTACTTGCGTGAAAGAGCGCGTCAGCAGCAGTTTTCCCGTGTGATTTAATGCTGTCTTAAGCCACGAGAAACGAAAAAAGCCGCTGATAGCGGCTTTTTTGTTGGCTGTTGATGGGGCGTTATGCGCCGCTGCCGATGCTGAAAATAGCCAGCACCACAGCCAGTGCTGCCGCTGCTAGTTGACCTGGGCCTGCAGCAACAATTTCATTTGCGGTTAACAGTGCGTCGAACATGATACTTCTCATCCGGCGTAAATATGGGTTTTCAACCAAGGATTATCAAAGCAAAGGCTTTGCATTGACCTTGGTTGCTTAAAATTCGGCGGCATTCTACTTGAGTTTTGAACAAAAAAACACCGGCTTTTGCCGGTGTTTTCAGGATATTTTTCAGTTGAACGGATTAGCCGCGCGATGCCGCTTTAGCTTTCAGCTCCGCTTTTTCGCTATCAGACAGGAACGCGATTTCCATGCCGTTCGCTTGAAGCTGAGTGATTTGCGCTTGGCTCAGGCCAGCCTGCGGTGCCGCCACTTCGTACTCGTAAGGCAACTCGATACCTGATACCGCAGGATCGTCGGTGTTCAACGTTGCCAGAATGCCTTGTGCCAAGAACTGTTTCACCGGATGTGCTTGCAGTGAAGCTACGGTGCTGGTTTGTGCGTTAGAGGTGAGGCAGGACTCAATACCGACAAGGTTCTTCGCCAGGAACTCCATCAAAGATGGATCTTCGATGGCTTTCACGCCGTGACCGATACGGGTTGCGCCCAGCTCATTGATTGCCTGCCACATACTTTCTGCACCAGCCGCTTCGCCAGCGTGCACAGTCACGTTCAGGTTAGCTTTGCGTACTTTGGCAAAGTGGTCGTTGAACTGGTGACCCGGCTGGCCCAGTTCGTCACCAGCCAAATCGATAGCAACCAGATGTTCTTTCAGTGCCAACAGCGCATCCAGCTCCTGCATGCAGGCTTCCACACCAAAAGTGCGGCTCATGATACCAATCAGGTTAGTTTTCACGCCGAAGTCACGGCTACCAGCCTGAACGCCATCAATCACAGCTTCTACTACACCTTTCACTGGCAGTTGGTGTTTCATCGCCATGTAGTAAGGCGAGAAGCGCAGCTCTGCATAGTCAATGCGTGCATTCAGTGCGTCTTCGACGTTTTCATAGGCAACACGGCGAACCGCATCCAGATCGCCCAGTACAGCGACACCCCAATCCAGCTTGGACAGGAAACCAACCAAATCCGGCTCGTTAGACATAACCTGAACGTGTGGGCGGAGTGCGTCGATAGTGTCAGCAGGAAGCGTCATGCCGAACTTCTGACCCAGCTCCAGAATGGTGTTAATACGAATATTGCCATCAAGGTGACGGTGCAGGTCCGTCAGAGGAAGGTGGGTTGCGATCATGTGAATATCCTTAAATCAACTTTTGGCAAGTATAAGGACTAAAAACTAGGTCGTCAGTAGTGCAGTAAAAGGAAACCGCCTAAAAAGGCGGTTTTGAAATGGTTGTTTACTAAATTTGTTTAAATGGTGGGCCGCTTTGAAGATCTAAGGCATTTGAAGCTCTTTCAGCTTACGGGTCAGAGTATTACGTCCCCAGCCGAGCAGCTTTGCCGCTTCCTGTTTGTGCCCTCGGGTGTGACTGAGTGCTTCACGCAGCAAGATGCGCTCAAACTCAGGTAATGCTTCGCGCAGTAGGTTGTCATCACCATTACCCAGCGAAAGGCGAGCCCATTGGGACAGCGCGGCCTGCCAGCTGTCACCTTCGCCGGTACTTTCCATTGATTCGGGCTGCATCAGCTCCGGTGGCAAATCCTCCGGCAGAATTTCTTTACCGCTCGCCATTACCGTCAGCCATCGGCAGGTGTTTTCAAGCTGGCGTACATTACCCGGCCATGAAAGGCCAGACATCAAATCCAGTGTGGTAGGGTGGAGCGATTTGACTTCGATATCGAGCTCATCAGAGGCTCGCTTGAGGAAGTGTTTGGCAAGCTGACCGATGTCTTGACGGCGCTCTCGAAGCGGTGGCAGATGAACGCGAATCACGTTCAGGCGGTGGAATAAATCCTCACGGAAGCTCCCTTCAGTGACCAGCTTTTCAAGGTTCTGGTGGGTCGCAGCAATGATGCGGACATCCACATTGATGGCCTGATGACCACCCACACGATAGAACTGGCCATCAGCCAGTACACGCAGCAGACGAGTTTGGATATCGAGCGGCATATCACCGATTTCATCCAGAAACAGGGTGCCACCATTGGCCTGTTCAAAGCGGCCCTGACGCACATTGTTAGCGCCGGTAAAGGCGCCTTTCTCGTGACCAAACAGCTCTGATTCAATCAGATCTTTGGGGATTGCTGCCATGTTCAGTGCGATAAAGGAATTTGAAGCTCGAGGGCTGTGGCGGTGCAATGCATGGGCAACTAGCTCCTTACCCGTACCGGACTCACCATTAATAAGCACTGAAATCGATGAGCGGGAAAGGCGGCCAATGGCGCGGAAAACTTCCTGCATAGAAGGTGCTTCACCAATAATCTCTGGTGCCGCTTCCATGGTTTCTTTGGGTGAACGCTGTCGTTTCTGCTCTTGGCTGTGGGAGACAGCACGTTCAACCAAAGCAACCGCTTCATCAATATCAAACGGCTTTGGCAGGTATTCAAATGCCCCTTTCTGATAGGCGCTGACGGCAGCGTCCAGGTCAGAATGGGCCGTCATAATGATCACTGGCAGTGTCGGGTATTCGGATTGTAGGCGGTTTAGCAGGGTGAAGCCGTCGGTGCCCGGCATGCGGATATCGGAGACAAGTACATCCGGGACTTCCCGGTTTAATGCATCCAGCACACTATCAGCGTCGGCAAACGTTTCACAGGCAAGCCCGGCTGCGCTCAGGGTGCGTTCCAGTACCCAGCGGATTGAGCTGTCGTCATCGACGACCCAGATTAGTCCTTTGCTCATATTCTCCCCTTAGCGACGAATTGGTAACAAAATGGTGAAAGTGGTGTGTCCCGGCCAGCTATTAACGTAAATCTTGCCCTTATGCTGATCTATGAGGTTTCGGGTAATGGATAGTCCAAGCCCTGTGCCTCCGGGACGACCTGACACCATGGGATAAAACAAGGTGTCCTGGAGCTCAGGGGCAATGCCAGGACCATTGTCAGAAATATCGATACGTGCAGCCAAACGGTGGCGTTTACCGCTGATCACCACCTGATGCTCGGTACGGGTACGGAGGGTGATTTCGGCATTCGGGTTGTCGTCCAGAATCTGTGCCGCGTTATTCACCACGTTGAGAATGGCCTGCTCCATTTGTTCAGGATCCATGTCTATATCCGGCAAGCTGGGGTCATAGTCACGCTCAATCTTGACCTTGCCCGCACTGAGTTCCACCAACTGCCGGACTTTCTCAAGCACCACGTGAATGTTTTCCTGTTGGCGGTGACCGGGCTTTTGTGGTCCCAGTAACCTGTCCACCAGATTGCGCAGGCGATCAGCCTGCTCAATAATGATGCGGGTATATTCCCCTAAATTTGGGTCTGGCAGCATTTTCTCTAAAAGCTGTGCTGCGCCGCGAAGACCTCCGAGCGGGTTTTTGATTTCGTGTGCAAGGCCGCGCACTAACTCTTTGGCTGCCTGTTGCTGTGCCTGCTGTTGTAGTTCTTTACTGATTTGCTGCTGGTGGCCTATGGCTTTGATTTCAATCAGCATGGAGGGACTACGTTCCCATAGCAAAGGGCTTGCACTCAGCTCCACTTTACGCTGGCGACCATCAACAACAATGGTGACATCGCTGTCTGTCAGCCCCTGACCACCAGAAAGCGTTTCTTTAACGAGACCGAGATCGATTGAGCAGTGCTGTAGCAGATCAGGAAAAGGATGTTCGAGTAAGCGGCGTGCACTCAGGCAGAGCAATTGTTCTGCCGCGGGGTTAGCGTAGGTGACAACAAGATCGTTATCGAGCACTAATACTGCAGTGATCAGGTTATCCATAACAGTTTCAGTCAGCGTGGCCACATTACCTTCCTTTTTGATTGCACCATATTGGTGCAATTCAGTTTACTCGATAGTGCGTTGTTGTGCAGCGAAGAAAAACCGCTTTCTATAGTAGCGCTGCCAAATAGCTTCTTAACCTATGTTATCTGGGGGTTGGCTTGCCCGGAGGCAGTACTTTCTTCTTGGTTGCCCGATGCAGATACACAGTAACTGAATGGGATGCTGCAATTACCTTGCCATCTTGTAGTAATTGCACCTTTATGGTGTGGGTACCTCGATCGACATTCGTTAAGGTGAGAGATGCACCTTTTGAGGCAGGCTGTTTTTTCCCATCAACCACAGCTCGGATGGATTGGTTTCTCCCAAGCGGAAGATCGGTGGAAATATTCAGGGTGATGTTGCCTTCGTTACTGCGGACGGTGGCCTCGTCGTCCGGAGTTAGCAGGGAAATTGAGCTGGCCAGCGGCGGTGTTTCAGGGGCACCTGGTGCGGGTGGTGCTTCCGGAGAGGTTGGCGATGCCACAATAGATGAGCCTTGAGAGGGCAAAGGGATAGTGCTTAGTTCTACTTCAAGCTCTAGGCCGACTGATGGTGGGGAGTCGCTAAAATGCAGAGTGCCATTTTCATCAACCCAGCGGTAATAATCACCCGCGCTGGCGGACACAGACAGCGCACCAAAAAGGAGCATACCGATTTTGCGCATCATGAATTCCTTGAGTTTCTGGTGAGGTGCCAACAAACCTATTTTCCGTGGGGGAGAAATCCAGACAATAGAAAAAGGGCCCGCCTGTGAGCGAGCCCTTTGATTTGTTATAAAATTCGTTGAATTACACTGAGTAGTACAGTTCGAATTCCAGTGGGTGAGTCGTCATATTCACCTTCTCAACGTCCTGAGATTTCAGTGCGATGTAAGAATCGATGAAGTCGTCAGAGAATACGCCGCCTGAAGTCAGGAACTCACGGTCGTCGCTCAGTGCTTGCAGAGCTTGCTGCAGAGACTCAGCAACAGTTGGGATTTCTGCTGCTTCTTCTGCTGGCAAGTCGTACAGGTCTTTATCCATTGCATCGCCAGGGTGGATCTTATTCTTAATACCGTCAAGACCAGCCATCAGCATTGCTGAGAACGCCAAGTATGGGTTTGCTGCTGGATCACCGAAGCGAACTTCGATACGGCGTGCTTTCGGGCTTGGTACCACTGGGATACGGATAGAAGCGGAACGGTTACGTGCAGAGTAAGCCAGCATAACTGGTGCTTCGAAACCTGGAACCAGACGCTTGTATGAGTTGGTTGCAGGGTTTGCAAAGGCGTTGATTGCGCGAGCGTGTTTGATGATACCGCCGATGTAGAATAGTGCAGTTTCAGACAGGCCGCCGTACTTATCGCCAGCGAACAGGTTCTGACCGTCTTTCGCCAGAGATTGGTGAACGTGCATACCTGAACCGTTGTCGCCAACCAGTGGCTTGGGCATGAAGGTCGCAGTCTTACCAAATGCGTGCGCTACGTTGTGAACAACGTACTTGTAGATTTGGATTTCATCTGCTTTGCTGGTCAGGGTGTTGAAACGCGTTGCGATTTCGTTCTGACCTGCAGTTGCTACTTCGTGGTGGTGTGCTTCTACAACCAGCCCCATCTCTTCCATAACCAGACACATTGCTGAACGGATGTCTTGAGATGAATCAACTGGTGCTACTGGGAAGTAACCGCCTTTAACGCCTGGGCGGTGACCTTTGTTACCGCCTTCGAAATCAGAACCTGTGTTCCATGCTGCTTCTACGTCGTCAATCTTGAAGAAAGAGCCTGACATGTCAGTGGCGAATTTCACATCGTCAAACAGGAAGAACTCTGGCTCAGGGCCAATAAGAACTGTGTCAGCGATACCGGTAGAGCGCATGTAGTCTTCAGCGCGTTTCGCAATAGAGCGTGGGTCGCGGTCGTAGCCTTGCATGGTTGCCGGCTCAAGGATGTCACAACGCACGTTTAACGTTGCATCTTCCGTGAATGGGTCAAGTACTGCTGAAGACGCATCAGGCATCATTACCATGTCTGACTCGTTAATGCCTTTCCAACCTGCAACAGAAGAACCGTCGAACATTTTACCTTCTTCGAAGAAGTCTGCGTCGATCTGGTGCGCTGGGATTGAGATGTGCTGCTCTTTACCTTTGGTATCGGTGAAGCGCAGGTCAACAAACTTAACTTCGTGCTCTTGGATTAAGGCGAGTACGTTTTCTACTGACATGTGAATAAACCTCCGGTGTCATTGTTCTCTAACTTGGTGAAGGTGCGTCTATGCGCTTCACCAAAAAGTTGGTCTGGCTCCACTGAAGCGAAAAGTGTGCCAAGTTTAAAATCCCTGTCATTTCCCGTGTTTACACGATGATGACTTAAAAAAGTGCGTATTATCGATCACTTTTGGTGCGCGTCCGCACCAATATGGTGCAATTGGGAAGGATTGCGTGCCAATCAACTCATTCAGCAGCGGTTCGTTGTGGTTGTCAACGACTGAGAGGATGGAAAGAACAGACAATGTTGGAGGTGTGAGGTGGATCGAAAACCGGCTCTTTGCTGTGAAAAAAGTAGAAAAAAAACCGATGCATCGTAATTACCCCAGATGTTGCCCAGATGTTGCGCACTGATCGCCCGTAGATGGAGCAGGGTAAGGGATGTAGAGCCGTCTCCTGAGCGTTGTTTTTGTGTCGGTAACAAGGCAGAACGAATATAAATTGATCCTAAGTCACATATTTCGTGGGTTTTCAATAAAAATCTGGTAAATTACGGCCGGATTTTTAATCAGTGGCGGTGAGCGCTTTCGGCAATACCGGAGCTTTTGGCGGCACATCTTTTTTGAGTGAAAGAGAACCCATGTCTACTCTACAGATAGATAAACTAAGAAACATCGCGATCATCGCGCACGTTGACCACGGTAAAACCACCCTGGTTGACAAACTGCTTCAGCAGTCTGGCACCCTGGAAACCCGTGGCGAGCACGAAGAACGCGTCATGGACTCGAACGACATCGAGAAAGAGCGTGGCATTACCATTCTGGCGAAGAACACCGCGATTAACTGGAATGATTACCGCATCAACATCGTAGATACCCCAGGACACGCCGACTTCGGTGGCGAAGTGGAACGTATCATGTCGATGGTTGACTCTGTACTTCTGATCGTTGACGCCGTTGATGGCCCAATGCCTCAAACCCGCTTCGTCACACAAAAAGCGTTCGCACACGGTCTGAAGCCAATCGTTGTTATCAACAAAATCGACCGCCCTGGAGCACGTCCTGACTGGGTAATGGATCAGGTGTTTGATCTGTTCGATAACCTGGGTGCAACTGACGAGCAGCTGGACTTCCAAGTGGTTTACGCATCAGCATTGAACGGCTGGGCGACGCTGGAAGAAGGCGAAACTGGCGAGAACATGGAACCACTGTTTCAGGCTATCGTTGATAACGTATCAGCACCAGAAGTTGATACCGAAGGCTCTCTGCAAATGCAGATCTCTCAGCTGGACTACAGCTCTTATGTCGGCGTTATCGGCGTTGGCCGCGTGACCCGTGGTTCTGTAAAACCTAACCAGCAAGTGACCATCATAGGTGCTGACGGTAAAACCCGTAACGGTAAAGTTGGTACTGTGCTGGGTTACCTGGGCCTTGAGCGTCATGATGTTGCATCTGCCGCTGCGGGCGACATCATCGCAATCACAGGTTTAGGTGAGCTGAAAATCTCTGACACCATTTGTGACGTAAACGCGGTTGAAGCGCTGCCAGCGCTGTCTGTTGACGAGCCAACGGTGACCATGACCTTTCAGGTGAACACCTCTCCTTTTGCAGGTAAAGAAGGTAAGTTCGTGACTTCACGTAACATCCTTGAGCGTTTGCAGAAAGAACTGGTTCACAACGTTGCACTGCGCGTTGAAGAAACAGAAGACCCGGATAAATTCCGCGTTTCAGGTCGCGGTGAACTGCACTTGTCTATCCTGATCGAAAACATGCGTCGTGAAGGTTTCGAGCTTGCCGTATCTCGTCCGGAAGTTATTCTGCGCGAAGAAGACGGCCAGCTGATGGAACCGTTTGAGACTGTGACCATTGACGTTCAGGAAGAGCACCAGGGCGGTATCATGGAGAAAATCGGCCTGCGTAAAGGTGAGCTGAAAGACATGTCTCCAGACGGCAAAGGCCGTGTACGTATGGACTTCATCATGCCATCTCGTGGCCTGATTGGCTTCCAGACAGAGTTCTTGACCCTGACTTCTGGCTCAGGTCTGATTTACCACACTTACGATCACTACGGTCCACACAAAGGCGGTAACATTGGCCAGCGTAACAACGGCGTACTGATTGCAAACGCAGCAGGTAAAGCCCTGACGAACGCTCTGTTCAACCTGCAGGAACGTGGTCGTCTGTTCATCGGTCACGGTGTTGAAGTGTACGAAGGTATGGTTATCGGTATTCACAGCCGTGACAACGATCTGACCGTTAACGCCCTGAAAGGTAAGCAGCTGACCAACGTACGTGCATCAGGTACTGATGACGCGCAGGTGCTGACCTCACCAATCAAGTACACGCTTGAGCAGGCACTGGAGTTCATTGATGACGACGAACTGGTAGAAGTGACCCCAGAAAGCATCCGTATCCGTAAGAAACTGTTGACTGAAACTGACCGTAAGCGCGCAAGCCGCGGCAGCAAGTAAGCCTTCTTAGGAACGTAAAAAAGCCTCCCGGATGGGAGGCTTTTTTGTCTCTATCGCTTTTTGTTCTTCTGCGTTATTTGACGAACTTGTTGTAAACAAACAGCAGAATAAGTGCGCCTACTGTTGCCATCACGATGCCGCCAATGCTAAGACCTGTTGTGGTACCAATGCCCAGCAGTGTGCTGACCCAGCCACCAACCACAGCACCAGCAATACCCAGAAGGGTTGTGATAATGAAACCGCCACTGTCTTTTCCTGGCATGATCCACTTCGCGAGAACACCTGCGAGTAAGCCAAGAATGATCCAAGAAATAATGCTCATAATTTCTCCTCCAAGTTGAGAAACGGTAATACCGTTGAATGCAGGCAGTAAATTGCCTGGGCACACCTTACGGTAGTTTGTCTCACATCGCCTGTTTCAACTACGAGAAAATAACTGAGACGGCTGGGATATTTCTCTTAGTTCTTGAGGGTTGCAAGGAAGCGCTCTGACTCTGTGATAGCGGTTTGCATATCCTTGATTGCATGGTTAATTTCTTTTTCCAAACCTGCAAATTCACCCTTCAATGCACCAATGGCGGCAGCGTTGAGGTTGTGTTTTAGATACAGAGTGTTATCGCGTAGTGTGTCGAGAACAGGCTCCATTTTGCTTTCTGCTTTTTTCATTGCAGATAACATTTGCCCGTAGCTGCGCTCGGTTGCCTTGAGTTTACGTTCACTGTCGCGGCGCAGTGTTGCACTGGAATAGAGGGAAAGCTCCTCGCGCCATTCATCGAACAGGGCGCCAGACACATCTTCAACGGCTGCGATGCGCTCATGTACATTGTCCACGGCCGCTTCGCTGTCTTCGTACTGCTCGTTGATGGTGTCGAACATTGTTTGTAACTCTCCGCCGTCGAAGTTGGTCAGAGTGGTGAGCGCATCAAGCGCACTGGTAAACTGCTCGCTGGCTTCCTGCTGAGCATCGGAAGCAGACTCAACGCGATCGACCATGATGTCACGCTTATGTACACCGACCTTTTCCATGGTGGCGTAATAGGCTGACTGACAGCCAGCCAGCGTAAAAAACAAAAGCAGGGTGGAGATGAGGCGCACGGTACACTCCTTCGTGTATGATTAATTTTCTAAATAAAGACTATGGTTGAAGCATTGGAACGACTCAAGCATTCATTGCCCAAGGCAGGGCAAATTCTGTTCGCCTTCGCAAGGCATCTCATCCGTCGTGTTCTTCATGACCGCCTGACAGTGACTGCCGGTTACATGGCATATGTCACTTTGCTGTCGCTGGTACCACTGATCACTGTGGTATTGTCAGCGCTATCTTTGATCCCGGGGTTTGCTGAAGCGGGTGATCAGATTCGCACTTTTGTTCTGCATAACTTTGTGCCTGCCTCTGGTGACGCTCTTGAGCAATACCTTAATGAGTTTGTCGCAAACGCAGGTAAGATGACCGCTGTCGGTGTGGCCTTTCTGTTTGTGGTGGCATTGATGTTGATCTCTGCTATCGATAAGAGTCTGAACTACATTTGGCGAATAAAACATAAGCGCGCGCCTGTGGTGTCTTTTTCTATCTACTGGATGGTGCTGACACTTGGCCCTGTGCTGGTGGGTAGTAGCCTGGGTGTCAGCTCCTACCTTGGTTCGCTGAACTTGCTGGACCTGGATGGGGCAGATGTATGGGCGCCGACTTTGTTGAAATGGTTGCCTTTCTTCTTTACCGCATTGGCCTTCCTTGGGCTTTATACCTTGGTGCCCAATTGCAGAGTGCGTCTCGTGCATGCCTTTGCCGGGGCGATATCGGCAGCTATGCTGTTTGAATTCAGCAAGAAAGGCTTTGCCTTCTATGCCACAAACTTCCCTTCCTATGAGCTGATATATGGCGCGTTGGCTGTGGTACCTTTGCTGTTTGTTTGGGTCTATCTCAGCTGGTGTATTGTGTTGATTGGCGCAGAAATTACCGCATCGCTCGGCGAGCGAGAAATGTGGAGTATTTCACTTGAAACGGAACCAGGACAACTTACTGACAATTAAGATGATAAGAAAGGAGCTGTTATGATTGCGCTTATCCAGCGAGTCAGCGAAGCCAATGTCGTGGTTGACGGTCGCACTGTTGGTGCGATTGGTAAAGGGCTGTTGGTGCTGTTGGGTGTTGAAAAAGGCGATGATGAGAAGAAAGCGCATCGCCTGTATGAAAAGGTATTGGGTTACCGTATTTTCGAAGACGAAAACGGCAAGATGAACCTTAATGTGCAGCAGGCAGGTGGTGATGTGCTGGTGGTTTCCCAGTTCACACTGGCAGCCGAAACCAACAAAGGGATGCGTCCCAGCTTTAATGGTGCGCCTCCGGCGGAAGCCGATCGTCTTTATCAGTTATTTTCGCAATATTGCCGCGAAAGTGGTGTCAAAACAGAAAATGGTGTGTTTGCAGCAGACATGAAAGTCAGCCTGGTGAATGATGGACCAGTGACTTTCTGGCTGCAGGTTTAACAACCCAATTGGGTTCACGAGGAGAGAAACGGGATGTTTCGGTTAATCACCCCTACCAAGGATGATGAACTTCAGGCGTATTTTCATTTTCGCTGGAAGATGCTTCGTGAACCCTGGCGTCTGCCGGAAGGCTCTGAGCGCGACGCCTATGATGTTGGCTCACACCACCGCGTGATTGTTGATGCCAAAGGCGAGCCTATTGCTATCGGCCGCCTTTATCTTACGCCGGATAACGATGGCCAAATACGCTACATGGCCGTGGCTCCCCAGTACCGTCAGCGGGGCTTAGGTGCACTTATTCTCATGACGCTGGAATCGTTAGCTCGTCAGGAGGGGGCGAAACGGTTGGTCTGTAATGCCCGAGAGGATGCCATTGGCTTCTACAGTCAAAACGGCTTTGTGAACCAAGGGGAGCTGAGCGAAGAGCGTGGCCCTGTGCGTCACCAGCAGATGCTGAAAACGCTGGATATGATGTCTGACGTGGTGCGCCGCCCTGAGTGGTGTCATGAGCTCCAGCAGCGATGGCAGCAGCAAATTCCGATCAGCGATAAAATGGGTATCCGTATCAGCCAATTTACTGGGTACCGCTTTGAAATCTGCGCGCTGTTAAACGCCAACCTCAATCCCCATGACTCTATGTTTGCTGGCAGTGTTTTCAGTATGGCGACTCTGGCAGGCTGGGGTATGGTGTGGTTGTTGATGAAAGAGCGTCAGCTCTCTGCGAGTATCGTACTGGCAGACAGTCACATTCGTTACCGACAGCCAATTCTGGAGCGACCGCGCGCTGTCGTGTCTCTTGATGGGCTCAGTGGTGACCTTGATCGTCTCGAAAATGGTCGTAAAGCCAGAGTCAAACTAGAAGTGACTTTCTACAGCGGGGATGATGTAGCAGGGACGTTTTCAGGCACTTATATGCTGGTACCCGAACAGGATCAGGCCGCAGATACCATTGAGAGCCAGACTTTGCTGTTTGGCTGAGCCAAAGGGGCAACAGACCCTAAGCTGTTCTTATTGGTTTGTGTGGGAGAGGTTGCCCTCACCTGAGACCAAATCCCATTGACCGGATAGCGTGGAAAGTGTTCCTCCCTGCTCCAGGCTGGTCGGTGCCAGTCCTATCCGGCCACGATCTGCGGCGATAACCACCTCACCTACATTGATAGGAAAATCAACGTGCTCAGCACCCTCGAGTTTCTTCGAAAACAGCATCATCAGTGACTGCCCGAAAGATTCTCCGTCGTTAACTTGCATCACGGTGCGGTGCGGCGTGGCTTTAAGATCGCCGGTCAGACTGTAAGCCAAGCTATCTGTGTCGCCTCCCAGTGCGGAAATATGCACAGTGAGATCGTGTTCGCCTTCAAGCGGCAGGTTTAAACCTAGCCACCGTGAATACAAAGACGTCGGAAGGCTGAGGCCTGTACCCTCAAAGTGCCACTGACGGCTAGGACTACTGAAGTCGACACTGGCCTTGGCTGCCAACTGACCTTGCTGGAAGGTCAGGCTGAGTGGATCAAGTTGCCATAAGCCGTCCTCGACGCTCATCGCTGCATAAGGTGAGGAAACCAGAATACGATTGACGCTGGCTGCTTTTGCGCTGCCAGTCAGTTGTCCTCGCCACATGCCATTATGGCTTGCCTGCCTCAACAGTAAGTCTTTGCCCTTCAGATTCAATCCAATCACTTGCAACGGGAATTCAGGGTTCGGTGCAGTGACATTGGTGTGTCTGATGGACAGACTGCCAACGCGGATATTGTCGAAACGTTCCCACTGCGCGGACAGCGTCTTAGAAAGCCCGCTTTCCAGTTCCAGAGTCAGACCATTAAGTACCAGTGACCGCAATGATAACGAGGCAGGCGTCATATCCCCGGCAAACGAAATGTAGCCCTCGTCATCAATCTTGGAAGAAAAGGCGCCAACCTCAATGCGCGATGGGGAGAGCGACATTTCTGCAAGGACATCAGTCAGTAGCCATTTGTCGAAGTTGATCAGATTGGCATTGAAAGAGAGCAGTGATGACGCATCGTTGGCTGCCCATGCCAGTTCGCCGTTGAGTAGGTTAACCGACTGTGCTGAAAGATTGAGGTGTTCCAGTGTGAAATCATCCACCGACGCACTGACATCCAGTAGATCGAGGCGTTTGATGGCAATGTCGTAGTCTTCACTTAACGAGCCCCACATCGCTGTGAGATTGGAGAGGCTACGCGAAGGTTCAATTCGGGCATCACTCAATGTGAGTTGGTGGAGCATTACTTTCCGATCTTCGACTGTCGCGCTGCCTGTAATATTGCCAAACTCACTGTTAAACGACAGCCCCCAAATTTCCCACGTTCCATCGATGAGTTCACTGTCGAGCAGAAGGTTGGAAAGCGTCTGGCCATCGATCGAGAGCGAAGGTGCAGACAACTGGAACTGGCCCTGCCAGCTTCCCCATTTATCCTGTGTGTTGCGCCAGTTGGAGACCTGAATGTCGGCATGATCGAAAGCAAACGTATTACTTTGGTAGGCGACATCATCTAGTGCCAGATGTTTGATTAAAAGCGAAGCCGGTAAGGCTGCTTTGTCGGCCAGATTGATTTTGGCTCTACGAACCACCGCGCTTTGCAAGGAAAGTGAACCATCAAGTGAATCCCAAAGTGACAGTGCTACTGAAACGTACCCTGCTTGATAAATTGTGTTCTCGGTTTCCAACTCAATCAGTTCAGGCTCATTCAATGAGAGAGAAAGAGGAGCCAGTAAGTTGTAGTCCAGAGAGTTTGCGCGCAGGGAATAGGGAGTAAGCGTGCTGACAGCTTTCTGCACCAAAGGCAGGCCGTAATTAGTGTTGAGAACGATGAGAAGCGCACCCAATACGACAAAAGTAATGATGACAAGCGAGGCAAACAGCTTGGCAAGGACACGCATTTGGCGATCTACTCTCTTCAGTTATCCGACGTGTAAGGTGCAGCGTGTTACGCCGCGATTCTTTTGAGGTTGGCGTAAAAATTGACGTTATTCAAGCAGTAATCCGTTTCAACACCAAGGCAGTGAAGAAATTTAGATATTGTCCTGCAAACCACAAAACAAAAAGCCCCCGAAGTTGGGGGGGGCTTTGAATCTTGGTATTTGTTGTTTAGCTGAGCTGAGGCCCTGCTTTGACCAATGCCTCGCCTTCTGGCGTGTCAGTGTATTTCGCAAAGTTATCGACAAAGCGTTTTGCCAGATCCTGTGCTTTGCTTTCCCATTGCAGAGGGTCAACGTAGGTATCACGTGGATCCAGAATGTCAGGGTTAACATCGTGCAGTTTCACTGGCACTTCGAGATTGAAGATTGGCACCACTTTGGTTTCTGCTTTTTCAATCGAGCCGTCAAGGATCGCGTCGATGATCGCACGGGTATCTTTAATTGAAATACGCTTACCAGAACCGTTCCAGCCAGTATTGACCAGATAGGCTTCTGCACCTGCCGCTTCCATACGTTTCACCAGCACTTCCGCGTACTTGGTTGGATGCAGCGTCAGAAACGCATTACCGAAACAAGCAGAGAAAGTTGGGGTTGGCTCAGTGATACCTCGCTCAGTACCTGCCAGCTTGGCAGTGAAGCCAGACAGGAAGTGGTATTTGGTTTGCTCCGGTGTCAGCTTGGATACCGGAGGAAGTACACCGAACGCATCCGCAGAAAGGAAGATTACTTTGTTAGCATGGCCGCCTTTCGAAACCGGCTTCACAATATTTTCAATGTGGTAAAGCGGGTAAGAAACACGGGTATTCTCTGTTTTAGAACCGTCGTCGAAATCAATGGAGCCGTCGTTGCGAACGGTGACATTTTCCAGGAGTGCATCGCGGCGAATCGCGTTGTAAATGTCTGGCTCGGCCTCTTTAGACAGCTTGATGGTTTTCGCGTAACAGCCGCCTTCAAAGTTGAAAACGCCGTTATCATCCCATCCATGCTCATCATCGCCGATCAGTGCGCGTTTCGGATCGGTAGACAGTGTGGTTTTGCCTGTACCTGACAGACCAAAGAAAACCGCTACTTCACCATCTTTGTTCATGTTGGCAGAACAGTGCATAGATGCAATGTCTTGGAGCGGCAGGAAGTAGTTCATCATGGCGAACATTCCTTTCTTCATCTCACCGCCGTACCAGGTACCGCCGATGAGCTGCATGCGCTCAGTCAGGTTAAAGACAGTGAAGTTTTCGGAGTTCAGACCATGCTCCTGCCACTTCTCGTTGACGCACTTCGCGCCGTTCATGACCACGAAATCAGGTTCAAAGTTTTCCAGCTCTTCTTCTGTTGGGCGGATAAACATATTTTTCACAAAGTGTGCCTGCCAGGCCACTTCGGTGATCACGCGAATGCTCAGTCGGGTATCAGGGTTAGCGCCACAGTAACCATCAATCACAAACACGCGTTTGCCTGACAGCTGGCGGGTAACGAGGGATTTGAGGTCTTCCCAGACGTGTTGGTCGATCGGTTTATTATCGTTGGTCCCTTGATCTGACCACCACATGGTGTCTTGGGTAGTATTGTCGCGCACAATGTATTTGTCTTTGGGAGAACGACCGGTAAAAATCCCGGTGTCAACAGCCACTGCGCCCAGCTCAGTCACAGTGCCTCTCTCAAATCCTTCCAGTTCCGGCTTGGTTTCCTCGACGAAAAGTTGTTCGTATGTAGGGTTACGAACAATCTCTTTAACATCGTACAAGCCGTGTTTTGACAAATCGATATTATTTGCAACCTTTTTTTCGACGTTCATGACAGTCATAGGTGCTCCTTGGGTAAGATGTAGTGTAACTGTCGTCCATGCTAGCAACCTGAATTAGCCAATTCAGAGAGTTAACTCAAAAAATAACCACAAACAAATTAAGCGTTTGTAATGGTCTTAACCAGTCTGTACCTATAATATTACCGCCATGTTGCGCGCATGTGCCATACGGAAGTGGTTATTATTTGTACAAAATTAAGCAGTTAGAATGCGGCGTATTTTTTTTGAAAAAGAGAAGTGATAGGTGAAAAAACCGGCGAAAAAGCCGGTTTTTGTGGGTTTTTTGACCATTAATTATTTGAGAGAATTATTAATGCACGGCTTCTGAAGAGGGACCGTTTTGGTTGAAAATTGCTGAAATATCAACGGAATCAAATTCGTAGTCAGCGCCGCAGTAGTCGCAGTGAAGTTTGATATTTCCGGTCTCAGCGACCATTTTTTCAACTTCCTGACGTTCAATTGCAGCAATGGCTGAAGCGCTGCGCTCGCGCGAGCATGAACACTTGAATGTCACAATTTTCGGCTCGTAGACTTTCACATTTTCCTGATGGTAAAGACGGTATAACACTTCTTCCGCTTCTAGATTGAAAAGTTCTTCGTCTTTGACCGTTTCAGTCAACTTCGCTAGATGATCGAAATCGTCTTCATTGCCGATGCCGTCTGGCAAGACTTGCAGCAGCATACCAGCTGCTTTCGATTTGTCTTCTACTTCACCAGTACGCAGCCACAGACGTGTCTTTAATTGCTCTGAACGTGCGAAGTAATCCTCGAGACATTCCTGCAGCGTGTTCCCCTCCAGACCTACGATGCCTTGATATCGCTCGCCTTGCTCCGGCTCAATAGTGATCACGATGTGGCCTTTACCCATCAGCTCTGGCAGCGTTGCGGTTTCCGGCAGTTCACCGTTCCAGCGCGCAGTGCCGCGCAGTACTTGATTATGGTTGCCGTTGATAACAATGAGAGATACCGGTCCATCACCCTGGATTTGTACCGTGATACTGCCTTCAAACTTCAGTGTTGCTGTCAGCAGGCTGGTTGCGACCATCAACTCGCCTAGCAGATCTTTGACTGGAGCCGGGTAGTCTTTGCTGCCGGTCAGCTGTTGGAATGAATCAGAAAGTTGAACCAGTTCGCCGCGTACGGAGACGCCATCGAACAAATAACGGTGCAGACTGTCTTGTGCCATGGGATAACTTCTCCGGCGTTAATCGTTACTGTTTCTAAATTTGATAATATCGCGTCGCTGCTTTTTGTCGGGACGACGATCTGGACTTGGGTTATGTGCGTTAAGCTGGCGCTCTAAGCTGCGTTGTTCCCTGCGCGACAGGCTTTCATCAGTTTCTCGGTAAAGGGCTTGAGCTTCAGGTGCACCTCGGCGACGTTCGCTCAATTGTTCAACGACGATGATTTTCTCATCAAAACCCTGTCTCAGTTTGATCTCGGCACCAATTTCTACCAGTTTGCTCGGTTTTGACCGCTGACCGTTGTAGTGGACCTTGCCGCCATCGATCATATTTCTCGCTATGGTACGGGTTTTATAAAAACGCGCTGCCCAAAGCCACTTATCCAGCCTTACCTGCAAATCTTGGTCAAATTGATTGTGTTTCGAGCCCACTAGACACTCCTTTACATTCAGGGGGCTAAACTTATCACGTTTGCTGAATACGATCAGCATCACAATTAGAGCTCTTATATGGTGTTCATTCGTCTAACTTTCAAGCCGCAATGGAATCATTCAGACAAAAAAGGGCTCTCACTTATCGGCAATGGAAAAGAAAACAGGTAAATTGAACAGTCAATTTTATATTCTTGTATTAAAGTGCCGTCAGGTACCAAATACGGCAAATGACTGAATGGCAATGAAATGCCGATGTTTGTAACAGGAAAAGCATGTCTGCGAATTTTGGGATAAAGCGCTCGCTCGTTTTGGCACAACCGCAACTTGGAAAGGCGTTTCCCGCTTCTCTTGCGAAGTGGGTGACGTGTTTACTGGTGTTGATACTGGCTTGGACGCTGGGAAGATTGGTGTGGGTTTGGGTACCAAACGCTGCACCGGAAGATGTTTCTGATACCCCGGCTGCGGTGGCAAGTGTCAGTACACAGGGTCCTGCCTATCAGCTAGACCAATTGGTTAACCGCCACTTCTTTGGCCGATACAGTGCCAAAGCTGCACCTGTTGAGAAAAAGCCTGAACCCGTTGTTGATGCCCCGCGTACCCGCTTGAATCTAACCTTGGTGGGACTGGTCGCAAGTTCTGAGCCGGATCGCGGCCTGGCTGTGATTGCCAACCGTGGCTCGCAAAAAACCTACGGCATTGGTGAAGCGATAGAGGGGACGCGGGTTATTCTCCGTCAGGTCCTCAATGATCGCGTTATCCTCAGAAACAACGGTCGCGATGAAGCATTGATGCTGGCAGGTGTAGATTATAACAAAGCCAGTTCCTCGCCAGTGCCGACCCGTGCAAAAGCAAAGCCGACTATTCCACAAAACACAGGACAGGCAGATCTGAGTAACGTGAAAGCGGAAATTATGAACAATCCACAGTCGCTGCTCAAATTCATCACTCTGTCGCAGGAAAGAAATGAAGAGGGGCTGGTGGGTTATCGTTTGGGGCCTGGTGGGGACAGCAGGCTGTTCGAACAGGCGGGTCTTCAGGCCGGTGATATCGCTGTGGGTATTAATGGGGCGGATTTGACTAACCCAGCGGAAATGAACCGTATCTGGCAAAGCTTGTCTGATGCCTCAGAGATCAGCCTTACCGTCCAACGTGACGGTCAATTGCACGAAATTTATATCGGTCTGTAACTGGACAGGAAACGGAGAACGAAGTGAATACGTGGAAAAAACGTAAAACAACCTGGTTAGTTGCAGGTGTGCTCGCCATGCAGAGCATGGGAGCTTGGGCTGCCGAGTTCAGTGCCAGTTTTAAGGGAACAGATATTCAGGAGTTTATCGAGATTGTAGGACGCAACCTCGAGAAGACCATCATTGTTGACCCAGCGGTGCGCGGCAAAGTGAACGTGCGCAGCTACGATGTGCTGAATGAAGATCAGTACTACCAGTTTTTCCTCAACGTACTGTCTGTCTATGGCTTTGCAGTAGTTGAAATGGAAAACGGTGTGTTGAAAGTGGTGCGTGACAAAGACGCAAAGCAATCAGCGATTCCAGTTGTGGGTGATAACGACAACATTCAAGGCGATGCGGTTGTCACCCGTGTTGTTTCAGTGAAAAACGTCTCTGTGCGGGAATTGTCACCGCTACTGCGACAGCTGATTGATAACGCCGGTGCTGGTAACGTGGTTCACTATGACCCGGCGAATGTCATCATGATCACGGGTCGTGCAGCGGTGGTGAACCGGCTGGCAGATATCATCGAGCGCGTTGACCAGGCGGGTAACAAAGAAGTTGAGGTGGTTAACCTCAAGCATGCTTCGGCATCAGAAATGGTGCGCATTGTTGAAAGCTTGAATAAGCAAGGCGACGGCAAGAACACCCCAGCGCTATTGCAGCCAAGTTTTGTTGCCGATGAGCGCACCAACTCCGTACTGATCTCCGGTGAACCGCAGGTACGCGATCGCATCCGCCGTCTGATTTCCCAGCTTGACCGTGAAATGGCAACCGTTGGTAACAACCGCGTTATTTATCTGCGTTACGCCAAGGCCGAAGACGTGGTTGATGTGCTTCAGGGCGTATCTGAAAACTTGATTGCTGAGAAACAGGGCGGTCAGAAGGCTGCTACCAGCGTGGGTGGCGACGTAAAGATTTCTGCGCATAAAGGCACAAACTCATTGGTTATTACTGCGCCACCAGACATTATGCGTGCGTTGGAAGGTGTGATTTCGCAGCTGGATATTCGCCGTGCCCAAGTTCTGATTGAAGCGATGATCGTCGAAATGTCAGAAAGCGACGGTGCAAATCTCGGTATTCAGTGGGGGTCACTGGACGGTGGTGGTATCCAGTTTGGTAATACCGGCGTACCCATCACTAACTACTTGGCTGCGCAGGAAGAAGCGAAAGACACCACAACCACAGAATCGCGCTTTGACAGCAACAACAATCTGGTGGAAGTGCCAATCACAGAATCCGGCGACCCTACGGCGATTGCTGAAGTGCTGGGCGGTGTAAGTGGCTTGGCTGCTGGTGTGGTGTTTGGTGACTGGACTGCTTTGGTGACTGCAGTATCAACCAACAGTGATTCCAACATCCTTTCTTCGCCAAGCCTGATGGTATTGGATAACGAAGAAGCCTCGTTCATCGTGGGTGAGGAAGTACCGGTTGTGACTGGCTCTGCCACAGGTTCCAACAACGACAACCCATTCCAGACGGTTGAGCGTAAAGATGTCGGTGTGAAACTCAAGATCACCCCGCAAATCAACGAAGGTGATTCCGTACAGCTCAACATCGAACAGGAAATCTCGAACGTATTGGGTGCAAGCGGCGCCGTCGATATCCGCTTTGGTAAGCGTCAAATCAATACCTCGGTATTGGCTGCTGATCAGCAGATGATTGTACTGAGTGGTCTGATTGACGAGCAAACCAACGAGAGCGAGCAGAAGGTACCTTTGCTGGGTGATATCCCAATTCTTGGCCACCTGTTCAAATCTACATCGTCAGGAAAAACCAAGCGTAACCTGATGCTATTTATCAAGCCGACTATCATCCGCACCGGTCTGACCGCAGATGGCATCACGCAACGCAAATACAACTACATCCGTGCAGAGCAGATTTTCCGCGCACAGGAAGAAGTAAAGTTGATGCCTGGCGTGAAAACGCCAGTATTACCGGAGTTTGGCTCTGATTTGACCATGCCTGCGGAAGTGCGCGCCATCATGGCTGAGCTGAGGTAAGGCCATGGAAATGCTGTCTCAGGAAACGGAAGCAGAACTGGTTCAGGACCTTAATGTCCCAATGGCAGCCACACGGCTGCCGTTTGGCTTTGCCAAGCGCCATGGCGTCGTGGTGGAGCGAACAGAGAACGGTTTTCTACTCTACTACCGCGATCAGCCAAAGCCTGCTGTGCTCAATGAAGTGCGTCGGGTTTTGGGTCATGGCTTCACGCCAGTTCAACTGCGCTCGGAAGACTTTGAGCCAAAGCTGACCCAGCTTTACCAGCGTGATTCATCAGAAGCTCAACAGCTGATGGAAGACATCGGTGCAGACAGTGACGACTTCTTTGCGCTGGCAGAAGAGCTGCCACAGAGTGAGGACTTGCTGGAGTCAGAAGACGATGCGCCGATCATCAAACTTATTAACGCCATGCTCGGTGAGGCGATCAAAGAAACAGCCTCGGATATCCATATTGAAACCTTCGAGAAGAGTCTGTCTATCCGCTTCCGCGTGGATGGTGTGCTGCGTGAGGTATTGAGCCCTAGTCGCAAACTGGCACCGCTTTTGGTATCACGTATCAAGGTCATGGCGCGACTGGATATTGCGGAAAAACGCGTGCCTCAGGATGGTCGTATTTCGCTGCGCATTGGTGGCCGTGCTGTTGATGTGCGTGTATCGACTATGCCGTCATCCCACGGCGAGCGCGTGGTACTGCGTCTTCTCGATAAAAACGCAACCCAGCTTGATCTAGAAAGCTTGGGCATGACCCCAGCGGTGCATGACAACTTCCAGCATCTTATCAAGCGTCCGCACGGTATCTTGCTGGTGACCGGTCCGACTGGTTCGGGTAAATCGACCACGCTTTATGCTGGCCTGACCGAGCTTAACAGTGCGGAGCGAAACATTCTGACGGTCGAAGACCCTATCGAATTTGATATCGATGGCATCGGCCAGACACAGGTGAATACCAAAGTTGATATGACCTTTGCCCGTGGCCTTCGCGCTATCTTGCGTCAGGACCCGGACGTGGTGATGGTTGGTGAGATCCGTGACCTTGAAACTGCGCAAATTGCGGTGCAGGCATCGTTGACGGGTCACCTTGTGATGTCGACGCTTCACACCAATACCGCAGTCGGTGCCGTGACCCGTCTTCGTGACATGGGCATTGAGCCGTTCCTAGTATCCTCTTCACTTCTTGGCGTGCTGGCGCAGCGATTGGTTCGTACCTTGTGCCCAGACTGCAAAGAACCTTATGAAGCTGATGCCCAGAGCAAAGCCTGGTTTGAAATGCCGGAAAGTGAATCGCTGACACTTTATAAAGCTAAAGGCTGTAAGAAGTGCAACCACAAAGGGTATCGCGGTCGTACCGGTATCCACGAACTTCTTGTGGTTGATACTCAAGTGCAAGAGCTTATCCATAACGAAGCGGGTGAGCAGGCGATTGAGCGTTATGTTCGCGAGTCTACCCCAAGCATCCGCGCTGATGGCTTGATGAAAGTGCGTCGGGGTGAGACCACGCTCGAAGAAGTCCTGCGTGTGACCAGGGAGGGCTGATGGCAGCGTTTGAATACAAAGCGTTAAATGCCAAAGGCCGCACCGTTAAAGGCGTTATTGAAGCTGACACAGCCCGTCAGGCGCGTCAGATGCTTCGTGAAAAATCGCTGGTGCCAATGGAAGTGGCCCAGACGCAAGAGAAAGAGCAGCAAAAGCAATCAGCTTCGGTAGGTTTCAAACGTGGTATCAGCACCAACGAACTGGCATTACTGACTCGTCAGCTTGCGACGCTCGTTCAGGCGGGTATGCCATTGGAAGAGTGTATCAAGGCCGTTGCCGAGCAATCTGAAAAGCAGCGTTTGAAGAACATGCTCACCGGTGTGCGTGCGCGTGTCGTTGAAGGCTATACACTTTCTGACAGTTTTGGTGATTACCCTCATGTGTTTGACCAACTGTTCCGCGCCATGGTTGCTGCCGGTGAGAAATCCGGTCACTTAGGCCCTGTGCTGGAACGTCTTGCTGATTACGTAGAAAATCGCCAGCAGGTCAAAAATAAGCTTATCCAGGCCATGGTGTATCCCATGGTGCTGACTGTCGCGGCTATTGGCATCGTAGCCTTTTTGCTCGCGACCGTTGTGCCGGACATTGTGGGCCAATTCCTACAAACCGGTGCGGAGCTGCCAAACATTACCAAAGTACTGTTGGCAGCCAGTGATTTCGTCACCAATTGGGGACTGTTGGTTTTGGGTGTCAGCCTTGCGTTGTTTGTGCTTTTCCGGGCGCTGCTTCGGAACGAAAGCCGGCGCCTTGGCTGGGACAGAAGTGTATTAAATATGCCGGTGGTTGGACGGGTTGCCCGGGGGCTAAATACCTCGCGCTTTGCCCGCACACTGTCGATTTGTACTTCAAGTGCCATTCCTTTGCTGGATGGAATGAAAGTCGCGGCAGATGTGATGACCAACACCTGGGTGAAGAGCAAAGTACTGGAAGCGTCAGATCGTGTCCGGGAGGGGGCGAGCCTTAGGGTATCGCTGGAAAAATCGAAACTTTTTCCACCCATGATGCTGCATATGATTGCCAGTGGTGAACGAAGTGGTGAGCTCGAACAGATGCTGACTCGCGCCGCAGACAATCAGGACAGAGATTTCGAATCCCAGGTCAATATCGCACTGGGTATTTTTGGTCCGGCGCTCATCATCGCGATGGCCGGTATCGTGTTGTTTATTGTCGTGGCAACCTTAATGCCAATTATTCAGCTCAACAATATTGTGGGCGTATAACCCCAACTCGCTGCCAAGCAGCATTCTTTCAGGAGAGATAGAAAATGCAACGTCGTCAACAGGGCTTCACCCTGCTGGAAATTATGGTTGTTATCGTTATTTTGGGTGTACTGGCAAGTTTGGTTGTTCCAAACCTGCTGGGGAATAAAGACAAAGCCGATCAGCAAAAAGCGGTGACGGATATCAGTGCGCTGGAAGGTGCGCTGGACATGTACCGTCTCGATAACAGCGTGTACCCAACGACCGATCAGGGTCTGGACGCACTGGTGAAAAAGCCCAGCTCGTCGCCAGAGCCACGCAACTACCGTGAAGGTGGTTACATCAAGCGTCTACCACAAGATCCTTGGGGTAATGAATACCAGTACCTGAATCCAGGAGAGCACGGCACCGTAGATATTTTTACCTTGGGTGCAGATGGTCAAGAAGGCGGTGACGGCGTGAATCAGGATATCGGCAACTGGAACATGCTGGACATTAATTAATCGTGAGAAGAAGGCGCCCGACCGGGTTCACATTGCTGGAAATACTGCTGGTGATGGTGTTATTAGCGATAAGCGCTGTGATCGTGGTGCCCAACCTTCCGCAGAACAAAAATGATGATGCTAAAGAAGAAGCACAGCGTTTCTTCCAGCTTATTCAGCTTTGGACTGAACAGTCCTTGCTGACCGGGCAAACTCTTGGACTCAATGTGGACAAAGACGGCTATCAACTGCTCCGCCTGACTCGTGAAGACTGGGTGCCGATGGAACAGGATAGAAAAGTCACGTCGGTTACTCTACCTGAAGGGTTGGAGCTTGATTTGGAAGTCAGTGGCTTTGTGGCGGAAGAAGACCGCTTGTTCGACAGAGAAAGCCTGTTTGATGAAGAGATGTTTGCCGATGAGGAAAGCAAACCGCCTCAGCCGCAAGTGTTGCTTATGGGGAACGGTGAGATCATTCCCTTTACCCTGACTATCGTGGCGGATGACAAGCGCCTGTGGCAGATAAAAGGCAATGACGTAGCAACATTTGAAGTAAAGAACTTGAATGAGGATAAAGAGTGATAAAGCATCGCGGCTTTACCCTGATTGAAGTCTTGGTAGCAATGGCAGTGTTTGCTGTGGCGGCTATGGCGGTGCTTAATGCGACTGGTCAGCATGTAAATTCGCTAGGTGCACTGGAAGAGAAAACTTTCGCGTCTATGGTGGCGGATAATCAATTGGCACTGTTTGTGCTGGAAGACAAACCGATTTCCTCTGCAAAAAATGGTAAGTCAGAAATGGCGGGGCGTGAGTGGTTCTGGACAGTCAAACCCATTGCGACTTCAGATAACTTGTTGCGCGCGGTCGATGTGATTGTGTGGCGTGATGAGCGGCGACAAAGCTCTCTGGTGACGGTAAGGACCTATGTACCAGCGAACTAAAAAAGTAAGGGGATTTACCCTGATTGAAGTGCTGTTAGCTTTGATGATTTTCGCCACCCTGAGTGTGGCGGCGAACCAGATTTTCCGTAATGTCATCAATAGCAATATACAGACAGAAGAAGTGGGCAATGCGCTGAAAAGCCTGCAACGGACGCTTCTGATCATGGACAGTGATTTTCGCCAGATGTTGGCGCGTCAGTACCGAAATGGTGGCGATGAAGCCAAAGAAACCTTGTTGGAATTTGGTGATGACTTTTTGGACTCCGAATCCCAGGGTATCCGCTTTGTCCGCGGTGGTTGGATCAATCCTCAACAGCTTTTTCCCCGTGGGGAAGTGGTAAAAGTGGGTTACCGCATTCAGGATGACACCTTGGAACGTATCCGCTGGATGTACCCGGATGACAGCTCAGCGACAGAACCAGCCTCTATGCCGCTGATGGAAGGGGTCACAGGTATTCACTTTGAAGTCAATGGAAGTGACGGTTGGAAAAAAAATTGGGACACACCGCTAGAAATGCCTAAAGCGATTCGGGTGGTGATGGAGACGGAACGTTATGGTGAACTAACCCGAGTGTATTTGCTACCGGGACAGACCATCTCCCCACCTACGGAGAACACGCCGTGATGCGCGGTCAATCGCAGCGTGGCGTTGCGCTTTTGGTGGTGTTGCTGATTATGGCACTGATGACCACGGTCGCGGTAAGCATGTCTGGCCGCATGTTTGTGAATTTCAACCGTGCGGAAAGTCAGGTGCGTTATCAGCAGGCCTACTGGTTCACGCAGTCTGTTGAGTCACTGGCGCGCTATGGTATCGAGCAAAGCTTCGATAGCGAAGACACAGTGACGCTGAGCCAACCATGGGCTGTGCGCGATCAGGTCTATCCGCTCGATGGTGGTCAGGCGACAGGTAATGTCTATGATCAGCAGGCGTGTTTTAACGTGAATGGGTTTCGCAGTGTCAAACCGACGGAAAACGGCACTAACCCGAAACTAGTGGTGTCATTCCAGCAGTTGATTGAATCGCAGGGTATCGACAGCTTTGAGGCGGAAACGGCAGCCGCAGCGACCTGGGAATTTATTGATACTGATACCAATGTTCAATCTCCCCTCGGTGTGGAAGACAGTGAATACGAAGCGCGTCCACAGCCGCATGTGGCGCCAAACAGTTTTATTGCGGATATTTCCGAGTGGCGCGCCATCAATGGTGTGACGCAAGAAGTGTTTGATAAAGTCAGCCCGCTGCTTTGCGCTATTCCGAGCGACAAGCTTGTGGTGAATGTGAATACGTTGACAGAGGAAGATGCTCCTATTCTAAGTGCCATCTTTCACCCGAGCCTCTCTGAGGAGCAGGCAAAAGAACTGATAAACGGAAGAAACGCCGTTGATGGCTGGCCAGATGTGGCCAGTTTTATGGCTGAGCCGTTGCTGGCCGATATTGAACAGGAAGAAAGGGGGCGCCTGCAGCCATATCTGGATGTGCGAAGCCGCTACTTTGAATTAGACACAGAAATTACCCTCGGTAGCGTAACGCTCAGACTGCGTTCTTTGCTGCAGAGGGATGACAACGGCGAGGTTAACGTTATCCGTCGTCGCTTTGGAGGAAAGAGTGAGCGAGATCCTGACAATCAGGCTTAACAGCGATCCGCAGGAGTCGATCCCCTGGCTGGTCTGGTCGCCAGCCCAGCAGGAAGTGATTGCTTCTGGCGAAGCCGAAAGCTTGTCACAGCTGACAGATTATGCGGCTGACCGGGACGTGGTCGCATTGGCTGACAGTGCTGCGATGACGCTGACTACGGCGACTATCCCCGCGGGCAGTGAGCGCCAGCTCGATACGGTTTTACCTTTCCTTTTAGAAGATGATTTGGCACAGGATGTTGATCAGGTTCATATCACTCTACTGGGTAAAAGCGGTGAGCTCGCTAACGTAGCGGTCATTGAGCACAAAGTGCTGCTACGTTGGCTGGACGACTTGTCGGAGGCCAACTTGCACGTCCGTAAACTGGTGCCGGATTGCCTCTGTCTACCGCTGCATGACGATGGCTACAGTGCGGCGAACCTCAATCATCGCTGGCTGTTGCGTACCGGAGAAACTGAGGGTAGTTCAGCGGAAGAAGGTTGGTTGCCTGTTTGGTTACAAAGCCTGGACAGTGCACAAGAAGAAGGCGGCATTAAAACCGTTTACAGCTATTCTGATGTGCCGGAAGACATGGGCGACAAATGGAAAGCTGAGCCTTGTGAGCTGGTGATGCTATTGCTTGCACAACAGGCAATGCAGAGCCGTTATAATCTGCTGGCCGGACGCTACAAACCACAAAACCAAATCTATAAACACCTCAAACCTTGGCGTGGCGCGGCAATCGCGGCTGCGGTATTGCTGGCAGTGTTGGGTGGCGAGGAGGTTGCAGATATTTACCAGATGGAATCACAGGCGGCGCAATATCGCGAGCTAAGTGAAGCCAAAGTGCGTGCGCTGTTGCCACAAAACCAGCGTATCCCAACCACAAGCTACATGCGTCGTATCTTAGAAGGTGAGGTGAATAGACTCTCTGGTGCAGGGACCCAGTCTGGTGTGATGGTATGGATGGCGGAATTAGGTCCGCTTCTGGAATCCGCACCTGGCATTCAGCTAGATGCAATGCGATTCGATCAGGATAGAGGGGAGCTTCGCCTCAATGCGCGTGGAAAAGATTTTGGGGATTTCGAAAAATTGCGTGAAGCCTTGTCGAGCAGATACAACACGGAGCTGGGGCAATTAAGCCGCGACCAGCAAACCGTCACTGGCGCCTTTGTATTGCGTAAGGAACCATCATGAAAGCACTGATCGCCTATTGGCAAGGGTTATCCCGTCGCGAACAGCGCTTGCTCAGTGTGGCAAGTGCAGTATTAGTTCTGGGTATCATGTACTGGGGTGTCGTAAGTCCACTTAAAGTGCGCGCAGAGCAGGCACAGCAGCGGCTGGTCAGTGAGCGTAATCTGTTGACTTGGGTAAACGGCAAAGCCGCTGAGATTGACGGTCTTCGCCGTGCAACCGGAAACCGCAGTCAGGTGAGTGCGTTACCACTTAATCAGTCTGTGACCACTACGGTGAAACGCTACAACCTGGAAATTGTCCGTTTGCAGCCGCAACGGGAAGAGATTCAAGTGTGGTTGAAACCGATGCCGTTCAATTCACTCATTAGCTGGCTCGATTTTCTCTCCACTAACCACGGTGTGGAAGTGAAGTTTATTGATGTTGGTAAAACCGACACCCAGGGTGTTGTTGAAGTAAAACGACTGCAGTTGGGAAGAGGGTAAAATGAAACGAGTGATCCTTTGGAGCTTGCTTTTCCTTGTGGTTCTGGTCGGGAGCGCGATTGTGCATATTCCGGCCAATTTGGTGGTTCGCCAGCTTCCGCCGACACAAGGGCTGGAACTGAGTGGTATTTCCGGCACCTTATGGAATGGCTCCGCTGCTAAGTTCTCATGGCAGGGGCAGCCGATGGGGAGACTGAAGTGGCAATTCAACCCCCTGAAGCTCTTTGCTGGCAAAGCGGATGTCGATCTTCGCCTTTCCGGTACGCCGGGGTTATCTGCCCGCGGAAACGTGGGCTACAGCTTGGGTGGTATCTACGCCAATAACCTACTTTTATCGGCATCGGCCAATATTGTGCAATCATTTCTTCCGACTCCATTGCCTGTTAGTCTATCGGGACAGTTTGATTTAACTGTACGCGATTACCTGTTTGGTCAGCAGCCTTTCTGCGAAGCCCTCGCCGGTAACCTTGCCTGGTCACAGGGTAATGTCGACTCGCCAATTGGCACGATTGATCCCGGTTTGGTGGTGGCGCAATTGTCCTGCAATGAAGGCCAGTTGGTGCTGGATGGCGACAGTGCATCTGACGCGATTGAAACCGAGTTCAATATTTTTCTGTCACCGGATCAACGTTACAGCCTGAATGGCTGGTTTGCGCCGGGTGACGCTTTTCCGGAAAGCATGCGTGGCCAACTTGGCTTTTTGGGCAATCCGGACAGTGAAGGCCGTTATCGCCTCAGTTTCAGCGGTTAATGCCTTCTCGGGAGAGTTAGCATGAAAAAGCACATTCCACCTGAAATCCTTCACGCCAAGGTCGTTGCCAAGTCGCGTCTGTTTCAGATTGAAGCCTTGGATTTAAAGTTCAGTAACGGTGAAGAACGCACTTATGAACGCATGAAACCAAGTGGCCGCAATGCCGTATTGGTCGTGCCGATAACTGAAAATGGCGATTTGCTGCTGGTACGTGAATACGCTGCCGGAACTGAACGTTATGAACTAGGCTTTCCAAAGGGGCTAATTGATCCTGGTGAGACCGCCTTAGAAGCGGGAAACCGAGAGCTCAAAGAGGAAATCGGTTTCGGTGCCCATCAATTGTTCCCGCTGAAAGAGGTGGTGCTCGCACCGTCTTACTTTTCCAGCAAAATGACCCTGTTGTTGGCGCAGGACCTATATCCAGAGAAGCTCGAGGGCGATGAACCTGAGCCATTGGAATTGGTCCGTTGGCCCGTCGCGCAGGCAGAAGAATTGTTATCTCACGTCGATTTTGGGGAAGCACGCAGTATTACCGCATTACTGTTGGCCTTGAGAGAGCTTTCCGGCCGCTGATCATTTCGTGACCAAAGGCTATTGGACAAAGTCGTAGTGTGAGAGCCCAAGAGGAGTGTTACATGGAGCTGTCACAACTGCTTCAGCCGGTGATAGAGATTGCCCGGGCTTCCGGTCAGGTGATCCTGGACATCTATCAGCGCGGTGAATTTGAAAAGAACATTAAAAGCGATGACACACCGGTGACCAGTGCCGATCTTGCTGCGCATAAACTGGTGACTGAACGTCTGAGTGCGTTAACCCCGGATATTCCTGTGTTATCAGAAGAAGATGCATCGATTCCGTTCGCCGAACGTGGCAACTGGGAGCGTTACTGGCTGGTGGATCCGCTGGATGGCACACAGGAGTTTATTGCTGGGAGTGGCGATTTCGCCACCATTATCGCGCTGGTGGAAAACAACCAGCCGGTGATGGGCGTGGTGTATGGCCCGGTGTCAGGAGTATCTTACTACGCAGCCAAAGGTCATGGTGCTTGGAAAGTAATGCCGGATGGTGAAAAACACCGTCTGTCTATCCTCAAGCATGAAGACGAATTAGCTTCCCTGTCGATTGCGATCAGCCGCCGCCAGGACATCAAAGCCATCACTGACCGCCTTGAACCGAGCCGTAATTATGACTTGGTGCCTTTAGGTTCTGCGGCGCTTAAGTCTTGTCTAGTGGCAGAAGGCGCAGTGGATTGTTACCTTCGCCTTGGCCCAACCGGCGAATGGGACACGGCGGCAACCCAATGCATCGTGGAAGAGGCGGGCGGACGTATTCTGGATATGACGCTTTCACCGCTTTCCTACAACGAGCGGGATTCACTGGAAAACCCTAATTTCATTGTACTGGGTGACACCGAGCTGCCTTGGCGACAGATTGTGAGATTGGAAGGTTAACGCAACCAGTTTTCGCCATCGTTCAGAGATAAAAAAACGGAGCAGAAGCTCCGTTTTTTATTGCCTGTTAGCAAATCAGAACAGACGGTTAAGGCCGTTCAATGCTGCTACGCGGTAGGCTTCTGCCATGGTCGGGTAGTTGAAGGTGGTATTGATGAAGTAATCCAATGTATTTCCTTCGCCTTTTTGCTCAAAGATCGCCTGGCCAATGTGGATGATCTCCGCCGCACGCTCACCAAAACAGTGGATCCCCAAGATCTCTTTAGTTTCGCGATGGAACAGGATTTTCAGACTTCCCACATCCATACCTGCAATCTGTGCACGCGCCAAATGCTTGAACTGCGCGCGTCCCACTTCATACGGCACTTTTGCTGCGGTTAGCTCCTGCTCGGTTTTACCCACGGAGCTGATTTCCGGAATGGTATAAATCCCGGTTGGGATATGGTCGATAAGGCGGCCTTTGGCCTGACCTTCTACCATTGCCTGAGCGACGATTCGCCCCTGATCGTAAGCTGCACTCGCAAGGCTTGGATAACCAATCACATCACCAACAGCATAAACGTGCTCTACTTCGGTGCCGTAATTATCGTTCACTTTCAGCTGGCCACGTGAATCTGCCTTTAAACCGACGGCTTTCAGGTTCAGCGCATCAGTATTACCGGTACGGCCGTTGGCAAACAGAATACAGTCGGCTTTCATCTTCTTGCCGGACTGTAGGTGCAGGATAACGCCGTCTTTGGTACCTTCGATTTTCTCGTAGGTCTCATCGTTACGGATCAGAACGCCGCTGTTCCAGAAGTGGTAGGAAAGCGAGTCTGACATCTCGTTGTCAAGGAACGAGAGCAGACGGTCTCGGGTGTTGATCAAATCCACTTTTATACCAAGACCACGGAAGATAGACGCATATTCGCTCCCGATAACACCGGCTCCGTAAATGATCACGTGGCGAGGGTCGTGCTGCAGCGAGAGGATAGAGTCACTGTCGTAGATACGTGGATGTCTGAAGTCGACATCTTTTGGACGGTAAGGGCGTGAACCGGTTGCGATAACGAATTTGTCTGCCGTGTATTTGTCGACACTGCCGTCCGCGGCTTTTACTTCAATTTCGTGCGTGCCACTGAACTTGGCACTGCCGTGAATGATGCTACAGAGGTTTCTGTCATAAAAGCCCTGACGCATGCGTGTCTGTTTGCCGATAACGGATTGGGCATGACCGAGAATGGCAGAAAAGGTACTGTGTACCTGCTTATTGTCGCCAGTATAAATCGGACTCTGGTTGAATTCGATAATACGGCTGACGGTGTGTCTCAACGCTTTGGATGGAATGGTGCCCCAGTGGGTACACCCGCCGCCAACGGTGCCTTCTTTTTCAATCACCGCGACGCGTAAACCCGCCTTGGTCAGACCCATGGCAGCGCCCTCGCCGCCGGGGCCACTGCCTATTACGATGACATCAAAATGGTTAGACGATGTAGGAGTCGCTTTGCTCATGTCCGTGTGGCCTTTTGTTTTCATTATGTTAAGGATTGCGGGCTAAGTGTAGCGCTCACAGGGCGTGGCGAGAATCAACTCGCTCTTATTCAGCGTAGGTGATCACGCTACTTAACGTAAAAACAGGCCGTTTATGATGTTAATTGCACGAAACATAGGTGATCTGATCTCGCTTCTCGGAAAGTGGAGTATAAGCACTGAACTCACTATAAAAACCGAGTATAGTTTGCGGTTAGATTTCATGAGGTAAAACACTGACGATGGGAATTAGAGCTCAACAGAAAGAAAAAACCCGGCGAACGCTGATTGATGCGGCTTTTAGCCAACTCAGCGCAGACCGAAGTTTTTCCAGTCTCAGTTTACGCGAAGTGGCACGTGAGGCCGGTATTGCACCGACATCGTTTTATCGTCACTTCAAGGATATGGACGAACTTGGTCTGACCATGGTGGATGAAGGTGGCTTGTTGTTGCGTCAGCTGATGCGACAGGCTCGTCAACGTATTGCTACCGAAGGCAGTGTTGTTAGAACGTCAGTCGAAACCTTCATGGAATTTATCGAAAGCAGCCCCAATGTATTCAGGCTGCTATTGCGTGAACGTTCAGGTACCTCTGCGGCTTTCCGCGCAGCCGTCGCACGAGAAATTCAACACTTTATCGCTGAGCTAACGGAATATTTCCAAGCGACAGGCGGATCGACCCGAGATGAAGCCTATAATCAGGCAGAGGCATGTGTCACTTTGGTATTCAGCTCTGGCGCAGAAGCGCTGGATTTGGACAAGCGTGCACGTGCTGAACTCGCGGAACGTCTTGTTACCCAGCTGCGCATTATCGCGAAAGGCGCATACTGGTACCGCAAAGAACGCGTACGCAATGCTCTCAAGGATAAGTTGTCTTCAGGCAGGTAAGTAATATGGAACAGAATCACCAATCAGAGCGTAAATTTCTCCTTCTCGCAGTGATCGCAGGTCTATGTGGTAGCGCATCACTGGCAACGCTTTTCATCGACAGCGTTGCATTCTCCATTTTTCCCATCATCGCCTTTGTTCTGGCGGTGTACTGCTTCTACCAGCAGCATGTTAATCAACCACTGACCGACGGCACACCGCTCATCGCGTTTGCCTGTTTTCTGGTTGGTGCGTTTGGTTACTCAGCGTTTGTACGCATGCAGGTACCAGAGTTGGGCGGTAATTTCTTCTCCATCATCGTGACCATGTTGTTGATATTCTGGGTGGCGTTCAAGATGGGCTGGCTGAGTGTCGGCGGCAAGAAAGAAGAAACGCCAGTCGAAGAGTAATGCTGACAACAAAAACACAAAAGGCGCCTTAGGCGCCTTTTTTCTCAGCGTTTTATTTGCGCTCGAGTAGAACACCCGCTTCCATGTGGTGTGTGTAAGGGAACTGGTCAAACAGCGCAAAACGTGTGATGCGATGTGTTTCTGACAGAATATCCAGATTCTCTTTCAGTGTCTCCGGATTGCAGGAGATATAAAGAATGCGGTCATATGCCTGCACCATGCGGCAAGTACCTTCGTCCATACCGGAACGTGGTGGATCGACAAAGATAGTGTTGCAGTTGTAGCTTTTCAGATCCACACCAGCTTGCTGCAAGCGGCGGAACTCGCGTTTACCTTCCATCGCTTCCGTGAATTCTTCCGCAGACATACGGATGATTTGGACATTGTCGATCTTGTTCGCTGCAATGTTCCACTGCGCAGATTCAACAGAAGGTTTAGCCAGTTCTGTTGCCAGCACGCGATCGAAGTTGTCTGCCAGTGCCAGCGAAAAGTTACCGTTTCCGCAGTAGAGTTCGAGCAGATCGCCTGTACTGTCATGGGTACAGTCAACAGCCCATTCCAACATCTTCTCTGCCACTTTCCCGTTTGGTTGGGTGAAGCTGTTTTCAATTTGCTGGTAGGTCAGGGTGCGATCGTTAACGTTTAACTTTTCTACCACGTAATCGCGGTCAATCACGATCTTTTGCTTACGCGCCCGGCCAATCAGGTTCAGGTTGAAGCCTTCATCGTTCAGACGTTGCTTCAGCATGCGCGCATTCACTTCCCACTCTTCGTCAAGCTGACGGTGGTAAAGCATCGAAACCAGTACTTCACCGCTCAGGGTAGACAGAAAGTCCACTTGGAACAGTTTGCGACGCAGGCTTTGAATCGGACGGATAGCATCAACCAGCAGTGGCATCAGATCGTTGATGATGCGGCTTGCCTGCGGGAACTGGTCCACACGGTACTTCTGCTTAGTCTCTTGATTGAACATGATGTAATAGAGGTCATCCCCTTCATGCCAGACGCGGAATTCCGCACGCATGCGGTAATGTTTGTCTGGAGACGGAAACACTTCCAGCTCAGGAGCATTGAACTCGGCGAACGCGCCTTGCATACGCGCGATTTTCTCGTCCAACTGCGCCTGATATTGGGTGGTGTCAATCAGGGTATTGCTCATATTACCTAACCTGCATAACTAAAAATGAGCGCAAATTGTAAGTAGCGGAACCATATTGTCCAGCCTTTTCGCTGACTTTTTCGCCAGTAGAAGCGTAAACCTGCGCCTTGGGATAATATTGGCACACTTTAATCACACCGAGCCTTGTCATGAGCTTTCGAAAACCAAAGAACCGCAAAGAGATTTGTTATCCGTTTATCTATGAATCGGCGTTGACCTGCGACTATGAAATCCACACTGACGAGCTTTGCAGTCTGGTGGGGATGGCACTGGCAACCTTGCCGGAAGGTTTTGATGATGTGCGGGAAGATCTCGAGACCCTTCACCCGAAAATCTATCACCTCAATGGTTCGGTGCGTGGGAAGACAGCCATCTTTGATGAAGACTTGGAATTGCTGCATGCCAGATATGATTACTACAACGAACTGAGCCGTGGCCGTATTAACCGCTTTGTGCTGCCAAGAGGTCCGGTTGGTGTAATGGCGCTACATCAGTGCCGCACGGGATCAAAGAAAACCGTGCGCTTACTTCACCGCTTAGATGAATCAGGCGTGACCTTTGAGCCTGTACTGCCCCGTTTCGCCAACCTGCTTGCCAACTTCTTCTTTGTGCTGACGGTGTACATCAAGATGAAGTTAGATGTGGAAGAAGTGGAGTTTGTTAGTCTCAGTTACTGAATGCGCTGCCAAGCACAATTCACCCATTTCCCAGACGAATGAGATTGAGTTCTCAATATCTGTGTATCAATAGCGCGCTGATTTCTCTATAATCTGCGCGCTTTCACTCCAGCTGGGAATCCGGTGTGAATCCGGAACTGGCGCGCAGCGGTAAAGAGAAACGAAAGTGACACGGCGAAAGCCAGACACTGCATTTTAATGTGGGAAGTCGTCACTGTAGGTAGTCTCCAAGTCCGAATATCAGCTGGGTCACAATATGGTTTCAGGATCTCCTGACATCATTGGATACACGCGATATTTGGATCTGATATGTCTAAAAAGCTACTTGCGGCAGGTATGCTGCTATGGGCTGCGTTTGCGCACGCCGAATCTACTACTTCCTCTGTTGACGATACGATGGTTGTCTTCGCTCGCAGCGAATTCGTAAACTCCATTGCAGACATCCCTTCTAATGTAACAGTTGTTACTCGTGATGAAATCGAAAAAAGCAATGCTAAATCGCTCGAAGCCTTACTCAAGGGGCGTGCTGGTATTCAGGTATCTGATTCAAACAGTGGAGCATCATTTTCACTCCGTGGCTTGAGCGGTGAGCAGGCCGCTAACAATGTTTTAGTGTTGTTAGATGGACGTCGACTCAACTCTCTGGATCTTACTTCACCAAACCTGAACTTCATTCAGCTAAACGATATCGAAAGTATTGAAATTTTATCGGGTAGTGCAGGTGTTCTATACGGCGATCAAGCTGTGGGTGGCGTTATCAATATTGTCACCCGCTCTTCTAAAGACGACAGAGTCACAGTGAGTGCTTCTTATGGAAGTTTTGACTCTGTAAATGCGAATGTAGCTACATCTGGCGCAATTAACGACAAGACGAGTTATCGTTTCTCTGCGACTCAAGATAACTCCGACAGCTATCGTAAGCACAACGCCAGCCAGAATGGGGCTTTGATGGGCCGTGTTGATTATGAAAACACAACAAGAAAAGCTTATTTGGAACTTGGCTACTATGATACCGAACGAGAGTATGCCGGAAGCCTGACAAAAGAGCAGTTTGAAACCGATCCAACTCAAGTTAACCCTTCAAATAAAGATGACTACAGTCATGCCTACACTCGTGTTGCACGCTTAGGCTTTGACCTAGCTTTAAGTGACGACTGGTTGTTGAAAAATGAATTTATCATTGATGATACGACTGAGCATGGTGCTATTTGGGGTGGAGCTACAAATGTAGATAGTGGTCAGGCTTTCTTATCAAGCCAAGTTGAAGGAAAGCATGATACATCTGCGGGAGAAGCTTATTTCCTCTTTGGTGTAGATGCAGGTAAGGCTGAGTATGACTATAAAAGTTCGTTTACTGACAGAGATATCGAGCAGAGAACCCTTAATGTCTACTCGCAGTATAAATATCCGCTAATTGAGGACTTGGTTTTCACTGTAGGCGGTCGTTATGGACGTGTAAAAGATGATCTTAACGATCAGGCTGTATACCCTGATGGAGTTAAACTTAAAGATGACGCTAATGCGTATGAGCTGGCGCTTAACTACCAGATTTCTAAAAAGTCTCGTGTATATGTTCGTACCGAGAGCAACTTCCGCTTTGCGAAAATATCAGAGCAAGCATACACACCAGCAAATGTAGTCGGATTAAAACCGCAAACAGGTTTATCCAATGAGTTGGGGTGGCACTACACTGACAGTGATTATTCAATCCGTATTGATGTGTTCAATTTACAACTAGAAGATGAAATTGTTTTTCTGAGTAGTGCAGCTCCACCAAATGGGGGGCTGTTTAATGGTGCAAACGTGAATGCTGATGCATCTGAACGAAATGGCGCTTCCATCTATGGTGACTATTACATCAATGAAGACTTCCTTGTTTCTGCTGAATACAGTTTTGTTGATGCGGAAGTTACCGAAGGCGAGGATAAAGACAAAGATGTTCCTTGGGTAGCAAATCATACTGCAAGAGTCGGGATGAACTACTTCATTACAGATAGCGTGGATGTTTACTCTGACGCGGTCTATACGGGATCAATGTACCAAGCGGGTGACTATTCAAATTCGTCGGGGAAAGTTAGTGCATACTGGCTAGTAAACTTAGCAGTTAATTACAACATTAATGAATCTCTGACTTTGTCAGGTAGTCTAGAGAACGTGTTTGATGAACAATACGCTTCGTACGTTCAATATGACGGGTATTATCCTAGAAGTGAGCGAGCGTTCTATGTAACTGGTACATATCAGTTCTAAGGTTCACTAAGCCGCCAAAGGGCTAACACCGATCAGTTAAGGCATTGATCAGTTGAACGATCCTACAGATGGTTAACAATACCCTCAGTACACTAATTGCTGAGGGTATTTTTTATGTTGGCTCACTGGCTGATTGATGTCGATACGTTTGCTGCACCCGAATCAATGGCTCTCTTCCAAAAAGAACTCCCGCTCGAATGGATAGAGCAAGCCCTTGATTCGACGAACAAAGCCAGTATGAGACGGCGTAAGTTACCCGCCGAACTTGTCGTTTGGTTGATTGTCGGTATTGGCTTGTATCGGGATAAACCCATCACGGAAGTTTTAGATAAATTAGACCTCAAGCTTTCCAACCACTTAGGGGATTCTGTTGCACCAAGTGCTATCCCTCAAGCGAGAAAGCGCCTCACCGCCCAACCTTTGGAAGCGCTTTTTAAACTGACAGCCGCCCATTGGACCCAGCAGGAAGATAGCGATGACAAATGGTTTGGCCTAAGTTTACTTTCAGTCGACGGCACTCAGTTCCGCACCCATGATACCGCCTGTCTTGCGGAGCACTTCCAATACATCAAGTACAATGAAAACCACCATACTGAATACCCGATTGTTCGATTATGTGCCCTCACATCGCTGCGAAGTCGTTTATTACATGATGTTGTCTTTGGGCCCAGCTCGACAGGTGAGGTCTCTTATGCCAAACAGCTGGCGGCTTCGGCTCCCGCTCACTCCCTGACGATTTTTGACCGCTGTTACCTCAGTGCTGAGTTGATGATTAATTGGCAACGGCAACATACGACGAGTCACTGGATGACGCCGATAAAATCCAACACGCAATATGAAGTGATTGAACAACTGGATAAGGAAGGGCGAGACCTTTTAGTGGAAATGAAAGTGTCAGCCCATGCTCGGAAACAAGACCCGAGCTTGCCGGAGAAATGGCAAGCCCGCCTTGTCCTGTCCCCCAAGCCAGAGCAACCCAATCACGTCAAAGGTGTCCTCACCTCCTTAACGAGTCTGGAATATGGTACGCAGTCATTACTGGATGTGTACTTTGAGCGATGGGAAATAGAGAACAGCTACGGAGAGATAAAGCACAATATGCTTGAAGATGAAGTGCTGCTACGAAGTCAGTCTGTGGAGGGGGTAATACAAGAAATCTGGGGACTATTGATAGCTTACAATTTGGTTCGTCTGGAAATCAGTCGTATTGCGAGAGAGGCGCAGGTATCGCCATTGCGGATAAGTTTTATGATGGCATTGAGAGATATTCAGGATGAGCTGATGTGGTGTGCGATAGCAGCCCCCGGCTCAATCCCGAGAAAGCTAAGAGCCATGCGGGAGAGAGTGAAACGCTACATACTCCCCAAAAAAAGAAAACGGCCCAAAGCGAGGACCGTTCGTATTAATAAAACTCGCTACCCTGTTCGCTCTAAGCACCTTAAACCTTAAGTGATAGGTGTTAGCCAAAGGGCGGCTTTTTACTTTCAGGAACACTTATGAAAAAACGCGTCATTGTCAGTTGGTCATCCGGTAAGGACTCAACCTTGACACTGTGCCGACTGCTAGAAGACGATCGTTATCAAGTTGTCGGGCTTTATACCACTTACGTAGCAGGCACTGTTCCTTTCCAGGCCACGCCCATCAAGGTTGTCAAAGCGCAGGCAGCAAGTATTGGATTGCCTCTGGTGCTTATCGAACTGAGCGAAGTTTTTCCTCCCAATGATGTTTATCAGAAGAGGGTTGTCGAAGGTATACGCGGTAGTGGGCTCAATGTGGATGCCGTAGCGTTCGGCGATATGTTCTGTAATGGCATAGAAGAATACCGCAGAAGCTATATTGAACCTCAGGGCTGGCAATGCATTTTTCCTTTGTTGGGTGATGAAAGCATTGTGCTTGCAAACGAAATTATTTCATCCGGAATCAAGACGACACTGTCGACTGTTGATACTTCTCAGTTGGACGGAAAGTACCTCGGAAGAGATTACAACTCAGCATTGATTGCTGACTTACTTTTGGGTTGTGACCCTTGCGGTGAAGACGGAGAGTTCCACACTATTGTCACGGATGCGCCTTGCTTTCAATACCCACTCGATATCGAGATCACAGGCTTTCAGCGAGAGGGGAGATTCCATCACCTCAGCTATCATCTCGTTAGTTGAAAGATTCAAATTCGATGGCGCGCAAAGTATGATTGCGTCGCAAGTAGATAACGAAGGGTTATAGCGTGAAGAGTGTGCTGATTTTTGATTCTGGTGTGGGTGGGCTTTCTGTTTATAAGGAAGTGGCTCAGGAATTGCCGGATCAGCATGTCGTGTATGCCTTCGATAATGCAGCTTTTCCTTATGGAGAGCTGGCGGACGATGTGCTTGTCCAACGTGTGTGTGGCATGGTGTCAGCTATCTGTAATGAGCATGATATTGCACTCGTGATTATCGCCTGCAACACGGCCAGTACTCTGGTGCTTCCACATCTCCGCTCATTACTGAGTATTCCGGTTGTTGGTGTTGTTCCTGCAATTAAACCTGCTGCTATGTTAAGTAAATCTAAATGTATCGGTCTTTTAGCAACGCCAGCTACGGTAAGACGATCCTATACCCATCAACTGGTCAAAGAATTTGCGCCCGATTGCCAAGTAGAAATGGTTGGCTCAACAGAGCTAGTACAAATGGGTGAGGGGAAATTACGTGGTACGCCTATTGATAAGCAATTATTAAAACAAGTATTGGCTCCGTTTATTAATAAAACAGACTGCATTGTATTAGGATGCACGCATTTCCCATTACTCAAAGAAGAAATTGAAGACATTCTGGGCGAACAGTGTCTGGTAATTGATTCAGGAAGCGCAATAGCAAATCGTGTAGTGACATTATTAAAAGAGGGAGATCAAAAGACCTCCCCCAGCAAAGCTAAACATTTTGTTTTTAGCAGTGCTCCAGTTAAAGAAGAGGAAGCGCTAAATCAGGAACTGGTAAAGTTGGGTTTTGCAACTATTAACCGCGCTCCGATTTTCTAGGATCATTCGCCTCTCTAACTTTTAGCGTCCTTTCTCCATATTCACTATTGTTTAATGCCTCTATTGCTTCAGGGGCATCTCCCGCTGCAATCACGACAAACCCAAAGCCACGTCGCTTCCCTGTACGCTTATCTTTCATCAAGCGTACGGCAAATACTTCACCATGTTTAGAGAACAATTCCTTTACGTCATTCTCATTAGCACGGTAAGGAAGGTTACCTACATAGATGGTTTTGCTAGTAGAAGGAGTAGAGTCTGAAATATCGCTTGAAGATTTAGTAGAAAAAAGAGAAATGGCAATACCTGTTGTAATAGCACCAAGAGCAAATGCATAACCAGTACTGGCAATTAAAGTAGAGTTGTTTAAAAGCAATGCACCAAGCAATGCAATGGCTGCAGTAATAAGCAAGCTGATAGATGTTTTCATAATCGTCTAAAGTAATCGTCTAAAGTAAACGTCGGTTAGAAGAAATAGCATGAAGAATTGAAATCAATGCTGACTAAAATAAATACAATTGTCGGGTTGATATTACGGATATTGAGTTCTTATTGCTAGTAAGTGAATGTGACGGCTATCTAATGTTGCAATTTGTTGTGTTTTTCAAAGTTTAGGTTGAATTGTGTTCAATCGGAAAAAAAACCAATAAAAACCCTTGCCAATGTGATCCTAGTCTCTATAATGCCGCCTCACCGACACGGAGAGCGGCTCCCACAGCGGAAACGCCCACTCAAATCGGTACGGCGAAGGCCTCAAAAATTGAGTTGAAATAAACGCTTGACGCGCTGTTTCGAATCAGTAAAATGGCCGCCCGCTTCGGAGGGAAATTCACCCCGAGAGGCCCGAGAGGCAAGTCAATAAGGTGTTTTGAGGGTTGCGAAAGCAACGCTGAAAAATCTCAAAATTTCTTCTTGACTTCATCGCCCGGCAGCGTAAAATTCGCAGCCCTGACGGTGAGAAGCGACGCTTCTTCAAGTCAACGTTCTTTAACAATTTGACCTATGCAATCTGTGTGGGCACTCGTGATTGATAGACAAAAGATTTATCGATGTTTACTGAGTGACCAAACGAAATAACTTCGGTTATATCGGCACAGTCAATTCGTTTTGCTTCTGCTTTTTTAAAAAGCGGAGACAAAACAACAACAGTATTTCATCGAGCCAAAAACTTTGATTGAAGAGTTTGATCATGGCTCAGATTGAACGCTGGCGGCAGGCCTAACACATGCAAGTCGAGCGGCAGCGACAATAAAGATTCTTCGGATGATTTATTGGGCGGCGAGCGGCGGACGGGTGAGTAATGGCTGGGAACCTGCCTGGTAGAGGGGGATAACCACTGGAAACGGTGGCTAATACCGCATGATGTCTTTGGACCAAAGAGGGGGACCTTATGGCCTCTCGCTACCGGATGGGCCCAGTTGGGATTAGCTAGTTGGTGGGGTAAAGGCTCACCAAGGCGACGATCCCTAGCTGGTTTGAGAGGATGATCAGCCACACTGGAACTGAGACACGGTCCAGACTCCTACGGGAGGCAGCAGTGGGGAATATTGCACAATGGGCGCAAGCCTGATGCAGCCATGCCGCGTGTGTGAAGAAGGCCTTCGGGTTGTAAAGCACTTTCAGCCGTGAGGAAGGCATTGTACTTAATACGTGCAGTGTTTGACGTTAGCGGCAGAAGAAGCACCGGCTAACTCCGTGCCAGCAGCCGCGGTAATACGGAGGGTGCGAGCGTTAATCGGAATTACTGGGCGTAAAGCGCATGCAGGCGGTCTGTTAAGCAAGATGTGAAAGCCCCGGGCTTAACCTGGGAAAGTCATTTTGAACTGGCAGGCTAGAGTCTTGTAGAGGGGGGTAGAATTTCAGGTGTAGCGGTGAAATGCGTAGAGATCTGAAGGAATACCGGTGGCGAAGGCGGCCCCCTGGACAAAGACTGACGCTCAGATGCGAAAGCGTGGGGAGCAAACAGGATTAGATACCCTGGTAGTCCACGCCGTAAACGATGTCTACTTGGAGGCTGTAGTCTAGAACTGTGGCTTTCGGAGCTAACGCGTTAAGTAGACCGCCTGGGGAGTACGGTCGCAAGATTAAAACTCAAATGAATTGACGGGGGCCCGCACAAGCGGTGGAGCATGTGGTTTAATTCGATGCAACGCGAAGAACCTTACCTACTCTTGACATCCACAGAAGCCGGAAGAGATTCTGGTGTGCCTTCGGGAACTGTGAGACAGGTGCTGCATGGCTGTCGTCAGCTCGTGTTGTGAAATGTTGGGTTAAGTCCCGCAACGAGCGCAACCCTTATCCTTGTTTGCCAGCCTTCGAGTGGGAACTCCAGGGAGACTGCCGGTGATAAACCGGAGGAAGGTGGGGACGACGTCAAGTCATCATGGCCCTTACGAGTAGGGCTACACACGTGCTACAATGGCATATACAGAGGGCAGCGAGGCAGCGATGTGAAGCGAATCCCAGAAAGTATGTCGTAGTCCGGATTGGAGTCTGCAACTCGACTCCATGAAGTCGGAATCGCTAGTAATCGTGGATCAGAATGCCACGGTGAATACGTTCCCGGGCCTTGTACACACCGCCCGTCACACCATGGGAGTGGGCTGCACCAGAAGTAGATAGCTTAACCTTCGGGAGGGCGTTTACCACGGTGTGGTTCATGACTGGGGTGAAGTCGTAACAAGGTAGCCCTAGGGGAACCTGGGGCTGGATCACCTCCTTAACGATACTATTGATGCCAGTGTCCACACAGATTGCTACGGTCAAAAAGAAAAAGAACATACTTAGATGGGTCTGTAGCTCAGGTGGTTAGAGCGCACCCCTGATAAGGGTGAGGTCGGTGGTTCAAGTCCACTCAGACCCACCAACCACTTCCAACACTGCGTTGTGAAACTCGTCGTTTAGCGAACTAAACGTCCTTCTTTCACCCCTTGTTTTGAAAGCGGTTGGTCAATAGCTAAGTATCGGTGTGGGGCTATAGCTCAGCTGGGAGAGCGCTTGATTTGCATTCAAGAGGTCTGCGGTTCGATCCCGCATAGCTCCACCACTCTTTAAGCACACTTCTCTTCGAACAGAGAATGGTGAGTGTTCTTAAAAAGTGGTTGTTCACTAGAACACATCACATGCTCTTTAAAAATCTGGAAAGCTGACTAAACAAACTGATTCAGTTTGTTTGTAAAAGTTCTCAAATGTTGATTCTTCGGAATTAACACCAAACACATTCAAGTGTTCTTGGTTTCATCCTTCTTAGGAAGTGATGAACAATATTTGAGTCCGGCGAAATCGTTCATCGCTTTATGTTTCCGCTTTTTAAGAAAAAGCAGAGGCAAAAAGGGTGAACATGTTCTTATAAGAACAACCTTGGTTGTTTAAACCTGCGAAACCTCTTGGGGTTGTATGGTTAAGTGACTAAGCGTACACGGTGGATGCCTTGGCAGTCAGAGGCGATGAAGGACGTAGTAACTTGCGATAAGCCCAGATAAGGCAGTAACAGCCATTTGAATCTGGGATGTCCGAATGGGGAAACCCACTGGCATAAGCCAGTATCCCACACTGAATACATAGGTGTGTGGAGGCGAACTCGGGGAACTGAAACATCTAAGTACCCGAAGGAAAAGAAATCAATTGAGATTCCGGCAGTAGCGGCGAGCGACCCCGGATTAGCCCTTAAGCGTTTTATGAGTTAGTGGAAGCCTCTGGAAAGTGGCGCGATACAGGGTGATAGCCCCGTACACGACGGCTTGTTTAACGTGAAAACGAGTAGGACGGGACACGTGTTATCTTGTCTGAAGATGGGGGGACCATCCTCCAAGGCTAAATACTCCTGACTGACCGATAGTGAACCAGTACCGTGAGGGAAAGGCGAAAAGAACCCCTGTGAGGGGAGTGAAACAGAACCTGAAACCGTGTACGTACAAGCAGTGGGAGCCTACGTGTTAGGTGACTGCGTACCTTTTGTATAATGGGTCAGCGACTTACGTTATGTAGCAAGGTTAACCGCATAGGGGAGCCGTAGGGAAACCGAGTCTTAACTGGGCGAATGAGTTGCATGACGTAGACCCGAAACCGAGTGATCTAGCCATGGGCAGGTTGAAGATTGAGTAACATCAATTGGAGGACCGAACCGACTAATGTTGAAAAATTAGCGGATGACTTGTGGCTAGGGGTGAAAGGCCAATCAAACTCGGAGATAGCTGGTTCTCCCCGAAAGCTATTTAGGTAGCGCCTCGGACGAATACTACTGGGGGTAGAGCACTGTTAAGGCTAGGGGGTCATCCCGACTTACCAACCCTTTGCAAACTCCGAATACCAGTAAGTACTATCCGGGAGACACACGGCGGGTGCTAACGTCCGTCGTGGAGAGGGAAACAACCCAGACCGCCAGCTAAGGTCCCCAAGTTATCGCTAAGTGGGAAACGATGTGGGAAGGCTCAGACAGCCAGGATGTTGGCTTAGAAGCAGCCATCATTTAAAGAAAGCGTAATAGCTCACTGGTCGAGTCGGCCTGCGCGGAAGATGTAACGGGGCTAAGCGATACACCGAAGCTGCGGCAGATATTTATATCTGGGTAGGGGAGCGTTCTGTAAGCCGTAGAAGGTGGTCTGTAAGGGCTGCTGGAGGTATCAGAAGTGCGAATGCTGACATGAGTAACGACAAAGGGGGTGAAAAACCTCCTCGCCGGAAGACCAAGGGTTCCTGTCCAACGTTAATCGGGGCAGGGTAAGTCGGCCCCTAAGGCGAGGCCGAAAGGCGTAGTCGATGGGAAACGGGTTAATATTCCCGTACTGCTGATAACTGCGATGGGGGGACGGAGAAGGCTAGGTGGGCCTCGCGACGGTTGTCGAGGTTCAAGTGCGTAGGTGGGTGTCTTAGGCAAATCCGGGACGCTATACACTGAGACACGATGTCGAGTCACTACGGTGATGAAGTCATTGATGCCATGCTTCCGGGAAAAGCCTCTAAGCTTCAGGTTATCAGGAACCGTACCCCAAACCGACACAGGTGGTCGGGTAGAGAATACCAAGGCGCTTGAGAGAACTCGGGTGAAGGAACTAGGCAAAATGGTACCGTAACTTCGGGAGAAGGTACGCTGCCCATGGTGAAGTCCCTTGCGGATGGAGCTGAGGGCAGTCGCAGATACCAGGTGGCTGCAACTGTTTATTAAAAACATAGCACTGTGCAAAATCGAAAGATGACGTATACGGTGTGACGCCTGCCCGGTGCCGGAAGGTTAATTGATGGGGTTAGACTTCGGTCGAAGCTCTTGATCGAAGCCCCGGTAAACGGCGGCCGTAACTATAACGGTCCTAAGGTAGCGAAATTCCTTGTCGGGTAAGTTCCGACCTGCACGAATGGCGTAATGATGGCCACGCTGTCTCCACCCGAGACTCAGTGAAATTGAAATCGCAGTGAAGATGCTGTGTACCCGCGGCTAGACGGAAAGACCCCGTGAACCTTTACTACAGCTTGGCACTGAACATTGAGCCTACATGTGTAGGATAGGTGGGAGGCTTTGAAACACAGACGCCAGTTTGTGTGGAGCCGACCTTGAAATACCACCCTTGTATGTTTGATGTTCTAACTTAGGCCCCTTATCGGGGTTGAGGACAGTGCCTGGTGGGTAGTTTGACTGGGGCGGTCTCCTCCCAAAGCGTAACGGAGGAGCACGAAGGTGGGCTAATCACGGTCGGACATCGTGAGGTTAGTGCAATGGCATAAGCCCGCTTGACTGCGAGAATGACGGTTCGAGCAGGTGCGAAAGCAGGTCATAGTGATCCGGTGGTTCTGAATGGAAGGGCCATCGCTCAACGGATAAAAGGTACTCCGGGGATAACAGGCTGATACCGCCCAAGAGTTCATATCGACGGCGGTGTTTGGCACCTCGATGTCGGCTCATCACATCCTGGGGCTGAAGTCGGTCCCAAGGGTATGGCTGTTCGCCATTTAAAGTGGTACGCGAGCTGGGTTTAGAACGTCGTGAGACAGTTCGGTCCCTATCTGCCGTGGGCGTTGGATGATTGAGAGGGGCTGCTCCTAGTACGAGAGGACCGGAGTGGACGAACCTCTGGTGTTCGGGTTGTCACGCCAGTGGCATTGCCCGGTAGCTAAGTTCGGCATCGATAACCGCTGAAAGCATCTAAGCGGGAAGCGAGCCTCAAGATGAGTCATCCCTAGGACTTAAAGTCCTCTAAAGGGTTGTTGGAGACGACGACGTAGATAGGTCAGGTGTGTAAGCGCTGCGAGGCGTTGAGCTAACTGATACTAATTGCCCGTGAGGCTTAACCATACAACACCCAAGGGGTTTTGACGGACTCAGAGAGAACCTTGAATGTGTAGAACGAGAATAACAAACAGCTTTCCAAGATTTTGGTTTTCACCTTTTTTAAAGGTAAAGACTTAGCAACGAATTTGCTTGGCGACCATAGCGTTATGGACCCACCTGACTCCATGCCGAACTCAGTAGTGAAACGTAACAGCGCCGATGGTAGTGTGGGGTCTCCCCATGTGAGAGTAGGACATCGCCAGGCTTCCAATTTTCTTTCACTTTTTGAAAAAGTGAAGACAAAAAGCAGAAGAAGCCCTGACCTGACGGTAAGGGCTTTTTTGCATCTTAATCCTTCCACACCTATCACCGTCCCCGTTTTTAACCTCAATTACAGACAACTTCCATACCCGCAGAAGGTGCATGTCTACTGACCAATCAGTTGTGGCTGGTAAGGGGCTTTCAAATAATAGGCACAAAAACACCACCCTATCAGGTGGTGTTTTTGTGCCTAAATGAGTGAGTTATGCCCTGAATTCTTCCAGCGTTGCTATAACATGGATACCGGCATCACGCATTTGAGCGCAGCCAGTTTCAGTTGTTTCTTCAGTAATGCCTCGACAAGCTTCCAGGTTAACCCAAACATCAAAGTCACCATACATCTTCAATTGCATGGCAGTGGTTTTAACGCAATAGTCAGTAGCGAGACCACCGACTAATACAGTGGTGACTTCTTTTGCTTTCAGCCACTCGATAAGACCGGTGCTGAGCTTTTCCTGAATATCGTGGAAACAGGCTCCGTATGGGTGTAAGTCAGGCTCAACACCTTTCCAAATAACATGATCATATTCAGTAACGTCAGGGAGCCCCGGTATAATTTCAAAGCCTTCTGTACCAGGCACTGCATGGGATACCCAAGTAAGATCTGCATTGGCATGTTCCAAAGGAGCTAACATCTTATTGTGACTGTCGACCACCCATACCGCATTAACAGGATGTGCATCCTTTGTAAGAACTCGAAAGCTGGCTTTCTTGGCTTGCTCATTGAGTGCGGGAGCAATTTTGTCACCACCATCTACGGGTAACTCTCCTGGACAAATAGGCGTAAAGGTTTTCTGCGGGTCAACATCGATAGATGCTATCACTTCTGACTCCTTACAGGATCTGATTCAGCAAATGGTCTGCTTTGACACGTTTAATACGCTTTAGCAGTTTCTTCACCTGAGGTGGGTACACTTCTAACTTTTCGATCTGTTTATAGCTGCCAATGAGTTGAGTGTGCTCCAAGATCTTGTCGATTTCCTTTTGTGCTTCTGCTTCAAGCAAACGGCGTTTATCGTGAAGCAGAATAGCGTTCTCTAGATCAAGCTTCCATGCACGAGGGTTAAGGTTGTTACCTGTCAGCAGCATGTAAGAGCGGTCTACCCAAATCCCTTTTAGATGGAAACTGTTGTCATCATGCTTCCAAAGGTGAATTTTTAACTGACGTTTTGCGATGGCAGCCTCGTTACGACGTGCAAAGTTACGCAGGTTTATTTCATAAAGGTAAGGCAGACCAGAAATTGTTTTGAACGGCTCACTCGGTGGAATATAGAAATCATTCGCCGTTTTGTCGCCAACGATAATTGTGACGTTTACGCCACGGCGCAGTGCACTTCGGATCTCTCTGGTTACACTGCGCGGGGGATTAAAGTACGGCGTGCAAATAATGAGCTCGCTTTCAGCACTGGCTATCAGGCGGCAAATTTGCACATTAAGAAAGTTCTTACGCTTACCCAATCCCACCATTGGCGTTAGGCCAACTTGATCGTCATTAATGTGTTGCGAGATGAAGCTATAGCTTGCGGCTTGGAGACGCGCACGTAGGTCACGGATTGCAGGCTTGAGCACCTTCACTTCCGGGCGATTAGGTTGTGCAAGGCAGGTCACTGCATCACTGGCGACCAGAGTATTGCCGATAAAACCCGCCATACAATCAGCCAGTGTTTTGCTGTTGATGACATGGTAGCGATCGTAGCGATAGCGCTCGTGCTGAGCAAGATAGACGTCATTCAAGCTGGCACCGCTATAGATAACGGTATCATCAAAGACAAAGCCTTTAAGGTGCAGCACGCCAAAGACTTCCCGGTTTCTGACCGGTACACCCAAGACATCAATCTTGTATTGGTATTTCTCTGCATATTCGCGGTAGAGTGCCGCGTTCCCGTCTGACTTATCTGCGCCAATCAAGCCACGCTGAGCACGGTGCCAGTCAACCAGCACTTTGATATCCAGAACTGGATTCTTATGTTTTGCTTCGTAGAGCGCATCAAGAATATTACGGCCCGCCTCGTCATCTTGCAGATAAAGCGCAACAAGGTAAATACGATGTCTAGCGTGTGCTATCTCGTGAAGCAGGCGCTCCCTGAAGGTGCTCGCATCCAGCAGTGTTTCTAGCTGGTCTGGGCGGTGCGCAATTTTCGGGAGCTGATCGATCAACTGCTTATTTGCAGTAGCTGAAACCATTGTTGCCTCATTAAGTTCGACACTGGGTCGTGTTAATGCAAATCAAACCCTGTATTGTACCAGAAATTGTGCAATTTCCAGCGATATCGATGCGTCAGCTATCTCGATTTACAACTGTGACATTGAGTTGTGACCCATAGGGATAAGATCTTTACCACTGTTGCAGTAGCTTTGGTATCGGCCACGTAATTCTTCGGGCAGATTACTGACCTCTATCACTTCAAATCCAGCCTCTTTATAGAGGTTTTCCAAATAGCGATACGCAAGACAATAACAAGCCTTGGTCTGAATCTGAGTCTGAACGGCATTGAGGAAAGCTTCTCCCTGCTTTTTCCCTCGTTGCTCGGGAGCGATAAGCATGCCAGTCAGTAGTTGGAAATCTGCAAATTGTCGGAACCTGACTGAACCAAAAAGGCCGCTGCTGTTTTCTGCAGTCCAAATGATTTCGTCTTTCTTCGGCTTCCCTGCTGGATAATGTATTTTGTAAAAACGAGCCACCAGTGGAAAACGGAGTGGGTCGAGAAGGGTATATCTGGTGTCGGCCATGGTTATCAAATCACTGTGAATTCAAGGTGGATGGGGTAGTATACATTGCTAAGACTTTATCAAAACGAAACTGCGATCCGAATGAATATCCTGTCTACTACATCGCTTAAACCATTTCATACCTTTGGTATTGATGTTCAGGCCAAAGCCATTATTGAAGCGCAAAACGCAGATGATTTTATCACGATCTGGCGCGATTATGCTGACGAGCCAAAGATCATCTTAGGCGAAGGCAGTAATCTTCTGTTTTGTGAAGACTTTGATGGGGTCGTTGTACTAAATCGCCTCAAGGGTGTTGATATTGAAGAGACGGGATCGCACTGGCATCTTCATGTGGCTGGCGGTGAAAACTGGCACCAATTGGTAAAATGGACAGTTGAACAGGGTATGCCAGGGCTTGAAAATCTTGCGCTGATCCCCGGCCTTGTAGGCTCTGCGCCTATCCAGAATATCGGTGCTTATGGTGTTGAGTTGAATGAGCGGTGCGAATATGTCGACGTCCTGATGCTTGAAACCGGCGAATTCATTCGCATGGGAGCAGGGGCCTGTGAATTTGGTTACCGGGACTCGGTGTTCAAGCGTGAACTCAAAGATAAAGCCATTGTTCTTGCAGTAGGCTTCCAGTTATCTAAAGCTTGGAAGCCCATAATAGGTTACGGGGCGCTGGGCGATTTGGCGACTAAGAATGACGTTTCTGCTAAAGAGGTGTTTGATAAAGTCTGCGAAATTCGAAGTGAAAAACTGCCTGACCCTAATCTGTTAGGAAATGCCGGGAGCTTCTTTAAAAACCCAGTTGTGCCTAAGACACAGGTAAAATCTCTCTTAGCTGATAATGAAAAGATGCCATTGTTTGAAGTGTCGAGTTCCGAGGTGAAGCTTGCTGCGGGCTGGCTTATCGATCAGTGTGGCTTAAAGGGAAAAAGAGTTGGCGGCGCCTCCGTTCATGATAAGCAGGCATTGGTGCTGGTAAATAGTGGTGGTGCAACATCCAGCGATGTCGTGACTCTTGCGAAAGAAGTGGTTGATACCGTTCACCAACGTTTTGGAGTCTTGTTAGAACACGAGGTACGTTTTATGGATGCTACCGCAGAAACCACGTTGGAGGCGGTATGCCAGCGTTAGATAACACGCCGCGCCTAGCCCTTATTAAGATACTGGCAGACGGCCAGTTCCACTCTGGCGAAAAACTGGGTGAAGAGCTAGGTATGAGCCGTGCAGCAATCAGTAAGCACATCAAGGTGTTGCATCAGTGGGGTGTGGATGTTTTTCGCGTTCAGGGGAAAGGTTATTGCCTACCATCGCCGCTTAATCTCCTTGATGAAAGCACTTTGAAAACCCAGTTGAACGTACCTGCGTTTGAGCTTATCCCGGTCATTGACTCTACGAACCAGCATCTCTTGGAACGTGTCGGACAACTGGAATCTGGTTCTGCCTGTCTTGCTGAGTATCAGCAAGCCGGCCGTGGACGCCGGGGCAGGTCGTGGTTTTCTCCGTTTGGCGCGAATCTCTATCTTTCCATGTATTGGCGATTGGATGCTGGTATGGCAGCTGCAATGGGGTTAAGCCTTGTCGTAGGTGTTTCCATGGCTGAAACCCTGCAGAAGTTGGGGGCAGAAGGCGTAAAAGTAAAGTGGCCGAATGACCTTTATTGGAATGACAAAAAGCTTGCAGGCATTTTGGTCGAAATGACAGGCCAGGCTGGTGATGCCGCTCATTTGGTTATTGGTATGGGGCTGAACGTTTCAATGCCTGAAACGGATGAGGTGGATCAAAGCTGGGCAAATCTTCAGGATGCTTGCCATCCACTCCCCGACAAAAACGTTTTAGCAGCAGCTTTGGTAAATAGCGTAACAGAAGCGCTTAACCAATATGAAGAAACCGGAATGTCAGGTTTTGTGCCACGTTGGGATATCTACGACAACTTTCAGGGCAGGTCCGTAAAATTATTGCTGGGAGAGCGTGTTGTTAAGGGAATTGCGCGTGGGATCAATGAGCAAGGGGCACTACTGCTGGAAACCGAAAACGGTATCGCTCCTTACCTTGGCGGCGAAATCAGCTTGCGCGCTGACGACTGAACTACTTCCTGACCCTAACGGTTTGAACCGCGTGGTTAGCACCTTTCTGAAGGATTAAACCAGCACGCTCGCGGGTAGGAAGGATGTTCTCTTCCAGGTTTCTGCCGTTAATCTCTTCCCAAATGCCCGATGCCGTCTCAACAGCTTCGTCATGAGAAAGCTTGGTGTAGTGATGGAAATAGGAAGATGGATTCTGGAATGCGCCTTTGCGGAAAGCCATAAAGCGCTCGATATACCAAGTCTTAAGCAATTCACTATCAGCATCGACATAGATAGAAAAATCCAGAAAATCTGAAATGAAAACACGGTGTGGGTCGTGTGGGTAATCCATGCCACTTTGCAGTACATTCAGGCCTTCAACGATCAAAATATCCGGTTGCTGCACCACTTTAGTATCTTTAGTGATGTCATACACCAAGTGCGAATAGACAGGTGCCTCTACCCGAGATTTTCCAGACTTCACATCCGCAACGAACTGCACTAACCCTCTGATATCGTAAGACTCAGGAAACCCTTTTTTCTTCATCAGATCGCGTTCATTGAGGGTCTTGTTTGGATGAAGAAAGCCATCAGTGGTGATGAGTTCGACTTTTGGGTGCTCAGGCCAGCGTTCCAGTAGTGCTTTTAGCAAACGTGCAGTTGTACTTTTTCCCACCGCTACGCTGCCAGCAATACCAATTACATACGGAACATTATTGTCTTTTTGCCCCAAAAAGTGCTCAAGGACTTGGGTGCGGCCTTTTCGTGCCTTGACGTACAAATTCAGCAATCGCGAAAGTGGGAGGTAGATATCCCGCACCTCATTCATCGTCAAATGCTCGTTAATACCACGGAGCTTTTCGAGATCGGTCTCGTCAAGCGTCATTGGCACTGAGTCGCGCAATTCTGACCATTGCTCACGGTCGAACGACAAATATGGAGTTAGTAAATCACTCATGCTCTGGATGAATCTGTGTGTTAAGGAGAGCGACAATACCTTATCGATGCGTTTTGTGGAAGTATGGAGGGAATTTAACGCTGCGCCATCTAGCTAAAAAACGGAGAAAATTGGTGAATTAATGCTCCATAAGATCTTATTTAGGTGAAATTTTCAATTTACCTATTGCAACGTTAAAAATCATTGAATAGAATGCGCAGCACTTGTCGCCGGCTTAGCTCAGTTGGTAGAGCAACTGACTTGTAATCAGTAGGTCGCCAGTTCGATTCCGGCAGCCGGCACCATTACGACAAAAAAGAACAATTTGGTGGGATTCCCGAGTGGCCAAAGGGATCAGACTGTAAATCTGACGGCTCCGCCTTCGAAGGTTCGAATCCTTCTCCCACCACCATTATTTCAAATAGTTTGAATAGCTCTACGAGAAACTGAAAGCGGGCATCGTATAATGGCTATTACCTCAGCCTTCCAAGCTGATGATGCGGGTTCGATTCCCGCTGCCCGCTCCAATCTTATAGTGCTGATATAGCTCAGTCGGTAGAGCGCACCCTTGGTAAGGGTGAGGTCCCCAGTTCAAATCTGGGTATCAGCACCACTCTTTCTCCCCAAAGTTACTTCAAGCCATTTGTCATATGCTCAACAAAAATCCGTTTGTTGTATGTGTGGTCGTTAAACCACCAAAATACCGTGCTTAGAGGGACTGTCATGTCTAAAGAAAAATTTGAACGTACGAAACCGCACGTTAACGTTGGTACTATCGGCCACGTTGACCACGGTAAAACCACTCTGACTGCAGCAATCTGTACTGTACTGTCTAAAACTTACGGCGGTTCAGCGCGTGACTTCGCATCAATCGATAACGCGCCAGAAGAGCGTGAGCGTGGTATCACCATCTCTACTTCACACGTAGAGTACGATACTCCAACTCGCCACTACGCACACGTAGACTGCCCAGGACACGCTGACTATGTTAAAAACATGATCACTGGTGCTGCGCAAATGGACGGTGGTATCCTGGTTGTTGCGGCAACTGACGGTCCAATGCCACAAACTCGTGAGCACATCCTGCTGGGTCGCCAGGTTGGTATTCCATACATCCTTGTATTCATGAACAAGTGTGACATGGTTGACGACGAAGAGCTGCTTGAGCTGGTTGAGATGGAAGTTCGTGAACTGCTGTCTGAGTACGAATTCCCAGGTGATGACTGCCCAGTCATTCAAGGTTCTGCACTGGGTGCACTGAACGGCGAAGCTGAGTGGGAAGCGAAAATCGTTGAGCTGGCAGAAGCACTGGATTCTTACATTCCAGAGCCAGAGCGTGCGATCGACAAGCCATTCATTCTGCCAATCGAAGACGTATTCTCAATCCAAGGCCGTGGTACTGTTGTAACGGGTCGTGTTGAGCAAGGTATCGTTCGCGTAGGTGACGAAGTTGCTATCGTTGGTATCAAAGAGACTACCACTACTACTTGTACTGGCGTTGAGATGTTCCGTAAGCTTCTTGACGAAGGCCGTGCAGGTGAGAACGTTGGTGTTCTGCTGCGTGGTACTAAGCGTGACGAAGTTGAGCGTGGTCAAGTACTGGCTAAGCCGGGTTCTATCACTCCTCACACAACTTTCGAGTCAGAAGTATACGTTCTGTCTAAAGACGAAGGCGGCCGTCATACTCCGTTCTTCAAAGGCTACCGTCCACAGTTCTACTTCCGTACGACTGACGTGACCGGTACTATCGAACTGCCAGAAGGCGTTGAGATGGTAATGCCAGGCGACAACATCCAAATGGTTGTAACTCTGATTGCACCAATCGCGATGGACGAAGGTCTGCGCTTTGCAATCCGTGAAGGCGGCCGTACTGTTGGTGCGGGCGTTGTTGCTAAAATCGTCGAATAAGATTTGACGACGCACTAGCAAAAAGGGCATCATTTGATGCCCTTTTTCTGCGCCAAATCTTTGGATTGAACTTTTTTTCACCGATTTGCCGCAGTGAACATTGTTTTAGGGATAAGAAAATAGACGGTCATATGAATCTAAAGCTATTTTCCTTGTTCTTTTACCTCGCTGACGCGAGGTTGTTGTCGTCTATGAAATAGACTAGTTACAGGTAGAATGTATGAAAGCGAATGCTGAAGCCCAAACCGGGTCAATGGACGCCCTGAAATGGGTTGTGGTCTTTGCCTTATTGGCCGTAGCGGTAGTGGGAAATAGCCTGTACAGTGATATGTCTGTCGTGCTACGAGCTGCAGCTGTAGTTGTGTTGGTTGCCGCCGCTGGTGGTGTTGCCGCACTGACTGCCAAAGGTAAAGCAGCGATCACCTTTGCACGTGAATCGCGTATGGAAGTGCGTAAAGTGGTATGGCCTACTCGCCAGGAAACTTTGCAGACCACTCTCATCGTTCTGGCTGTCACTGTCGTCATGGCGCTCATCCTGTGGGGCATCGACGGAATCATGGTCCGTCTGGTCCGCCTATTCACTGGCGTGTGAGGTTAACTACATGAGCGAAGCTCCAAAAAAACGTTGGTATGTTGTTCAGGCTTTCTCTGGCTTTGAAGGCCGTGTAGCGAAGTCGCTGAAAGAACATATCAAAATGCACGAGATGGAAGACTTCTTTGGTGAAGTACTGGTACCGACTGAGGAAGTAGTCGAAATGCGCGCTGGCCAGCGTCGCAAGAGCGAGCGTAAGTTCTTCCCTGGTTATGTTTTGGTTCAGATGCTGATGAACGATGAGTCATGGCACCTGGTGCGCAGCGTACCACGTGTAATGGGCTTCATCGGCGGTACACCAGATCGTCCAGCGCCGATTTCTGACAAAGAAGCGGACGCAATCCTGAACCGTCTGGAGAAGGCTAGCGAGTCGCCAGTACACAAAACTGTGTATGAAGCGGGTGAAGTTATCCGTGTGACTGAAGGCCCATTTGCGGACTTCAACGGTGTGGTAGAAGAAGTCGATTACGAAAAGAGCCGCTTGAAGGTATCAGTCTCTATCTTTGGCCGTGCAACACCGGTAGAACTGGAATTCAGCCAAGTAGAAAAATCCTGATCATTTTTTGCTCGGTAACAGTTGCTAGGGGCGCGAAATTTGAATATAATTTCGCGCCCTTTTGTTAAACGGGGAGTCTGCTTGTCGAAAGTAGACGTTTGAACCCAAATTTAGGTATTTAGTAATGGCTAAAAAAGTAGAAGCTTACATCAAGCTGCAAGTTGCAGCTGGTATGGCTAACCCAAGTCCACCAGTTGGTCCTGCTCTGGGTCAGCACGGCGTGAACATCATGGAATTCTGTAAAGCGTTCAACGCACGTACAGAATCTCTAGAGAAAGGACTGCCAACTCCAGTAGTTATCTCTGTATACAGCGACCGTTCTTTCACTTTCGAAATGAAGACTCCACCTGCAGCAATTCTGCTGAAGAAAGCAGCGGGTATTAAGTCTGGTTCAGGCCGTCCTAACACTGAGAAAGTTGGTACTGTTACTGACGCTCAGATCCAGGAAATCGCTGAAACTAAAGCGAAAGACATGACTGGTGCAGACATTGAAGCGATGAAACGCTCAATCGCTGGTACCGCTCGTTCAATGGGTCTGGTAGTAGAGGGTTAAGACAATGGCAAAACTGACTAAGCGCATGCGCGTAATCCGCGAGAAAGTTGATGTGACTCGTGAGTACGACATCAACGAAGCTGTTGCTCTTCTGAAAGAACTGGCTACTGCTAAATTCGTTGAAAGTGTAGACGTTGCTGTTAACCTCGGCATCGATGCACGTAAATCAGACCAAAACGTTCGTGGCGCAACTGTACTGCCACACGGTACTGGCCGTGACATCCGCGTAGCTGTATTCACTCAAGGTGCGAACGCTGACGCTGCTAAAGAAGCTGGTGCTGACATCGTTGGTATGGAAGAGCTGGCTGAGCAAGTTAAGAAAGGCGAAATGAACTTCGACGTAGTTATCGCATCTCCAGATGCAATGCGCGTTGTAGGTCAACTGGGTACTATCCTGGGTCCTCGCGGTCTGATGCCAAACCCGAAAGTGGGCACTGTAACTCCTAACGTTGCTGAAGCAGTTAAGAACGCTAAAGCTGGTCAGGTTCGTTACCGTAACGACAAGAACGGTATCATCCACACCACCATCGGTAAGGTTGACTTCGACGCTGACAAGCTGAAAGGTAACCTGGAAGCTCTGCTGGTAGCTCTGAAGAAAGCTAAGCCTTCTTCAGCAAAAGGCGCTTTCATCAAGAAAGTAAGCATCTCTACCACTATGGGTGCAGGTGTTGCGGTTGACCAGAACACTCTGGACGCACAATCAAACTAATTGCTTGAGGCGATGAGTTGCTGTATAGTTCGTCGCTTCAAATTTATGGCTAAGTTCGGCTTGCCGAACTTCGTCCAAGACCGTAGGCGTCTTACATAAGTACGACTTAATCGTTACCTACGTAGACGGTGCCAGGAACATGATAGATATATTTCTTTCTTGGATCTGCGCCGTAATTACTCTCCTGCTGTGAAGCAGCGAGTGGTGTAAAAACAATCCAGGAGCAAATCCAAATGGCATTAAATCTTCAAGACAAAAAAGCAATTGTTGCTGAAGTCAACGAAGCTGCCAGCGGTGCCCTGTCTGCAGTTGTAGCTGATTCTCGTGGCGTAACAGTTGGCGCGATGACTTCTCTTCGTAAACAAGCGCGTGAAGCGGGTGTTTACATGAAAGTTGTTCGTAACACACTGGCTCGTCGTGCAGTAGACGGTACTGACTACGAATGTCTGAAAGACATTTTTGTTGGTCCTACACTGATTGCGTTCTCTACTGAGCACCCAGGTGCTGCAGCGCGTCTTTTCAAAGACTTCGCGAAAGAGAACAAAGATTTCGAGATCAAAGCTGCTGCATTCGAAGGCGCGCTGACTAACGCTGACGTACTGGCAACGCTGCCAACTTACGACGAAGCTATCGCACGTCTGATGATGTGCATGAAAGAAGCGTCTGCTGGCAAGCTGGTTCGCACTATCGCGGCTGTTCGCGATCAGAAAGAAGCTGCGTAATTCGCATTGCTTTTTACTGGTTGCTATTTAAACTAATTGTTGACTTTAAAGAGAATTGTTATGTCTATCACTAACGAGCAAATCCTAGACGCAGTTGCAGAAATGTCTGTAATGCAAGTTGTTGAACTGATCGAAGCTATGGAAGAGAAGTTCGGTGTTTCTGCTGCTGCAGCAGTTGTTGCTGGCGGCGCTGCTGCTGGTGAAGCTGCAGAAGAGCAAACTGAATTCGACGTAATCCTGACTGCTGCTGGTGCAAACAAAGTTGCAGTAATCAAAGCAGTTCGCGGCGCGACTGGTCTGGGCCTGAAAGAAGCGAAAGCAGTTGTTGACGGCGCTCCAGCACCTCTGAAAGAAGCTGTTTCTAAAGAAGAAGCAGAAGCTCTGAAGAAAGATCTGGAAGAAGCTGGTGCTTCTGTTGAAGTTAAGTAATTATTGCTTAGCTTCTTAGCCTGAAAAGGCTAATGGCTGGTGGCTAAATAGCCACCGGCCTTTTTGCGCTGTAGGGCAGTGGTGAATTTTGCACCCCGTTTAGTCACTGCTGACCATGCAAATACATCGGAATTAACCCTCTGATGTTCCTACAGTAAACGGTGGTTATTAGTTACTGTCCCTCAGTCTGGACAGTTTGGGTCACTTATCAGCGAGCTGAGGAACCCTATGGTTTACTCTTATACCGAGAAAAAGCGTATCCGTAAGGATTTTGGTAAGCGTCCTCAAGTTCTGGACGTGCCATACTTGCTGTCGATCCAGCTTGATTCTTTTGAAAAGTTTATCGAGCAGGATCCAGAAGGGCAATACGGTCTTGAAGCTGCCTTTCGCTCTGTCTTTCCAATTCAGAGCTACAACGGCAATTCCGAGCTGCAATACGTTAGCTATCGTCTCGGTGAGCCAGTTTTCGATGTTAAAGAATGTCAGATCCGTGGCGTAACTTACTCTGCACCACTGCGCGTTAAACTGCGTCTGGTGATGTTTGACAAAGATGCACCTGCTGGCACCGTAAAAGACATCAAAGAGCAAGAAGTCTACATGGGTGAAATTCCACTCATGACGGACAATGGTACCTTTGTTATTAACGGTACTGAGAGGGTTATCGTATCCCAGCTGCATCGTAGCCCGGGCGTCTTCTTCGACAGCGATAAGGGTAAAACCCATTCCTCAGGTAAAGTGCTGTATAACGCGCGTATCATTCCATACCGTGGTTCATGGTTGGACTTTGAATTCGATCCTAAGGACCTGCTGTACGTACGTATTGACCGTCGTCGTAAGCTGCCTGCATCGATCATCTTGCGTGCGTTGGAATACACCACCGACCAGATCTTGGACATGTTCTTCGAGAAGGTTTTTTTCGAAGTTCAGGGTAAGTCACTGGTAATGGAATTGGTACCTGATCGTCTTCGTGGTGAAACTGCGAGCTTCGATATTGAAGCTGACGGTAAGGTATACATCGAGCAAGGTCGCCGCATCACTGCGCGCCACATTCGCCAGCTCGAAAAAGACGGCGTGAAACAAATTGACGTCCCTGTTGAGTACATCGTCGGCAAAGTTGCCGCACGTGACTACATCAACGAGGAAACCGGTGAGATCATCGCGGGTGCAAACCAAGAGCTGAGCCTGGAAACTCTGGCGCTTCTGTCTCAGGCTGGCCACAAGAAGATCGAAACCCTGTTCACCAACGACCTGGATCACGGCCCGTACATGTCTGATACTCTGCGTATCGACAGCACGACTGACCGTCTGACCGCGTTGGTTGAAATCTACCGCATGATGCGTCCTGGTGAGCCACCAACGCGTGAAGCAGCAGAACAGTTGTTCGAAAGCCTGTTCTTCTCAGAAGATCGTTACGATCTGTCTGCGGTAGGCCGTATGAAGTTCAACAGCTCCCTGACTCGTGAAGAAATGACCGGTCCGGGCGTACTGAGCCATGATGACATCATTGAAGTGATGCGCAAGCTGATCGATATCCGTAACGGTATCGGTGAGGTGGACGATATCGACCACCTGGGCAACCGTCGTATCCGCTCTGTTGGTGAAATGGCTGAGAACCAGTTCCGTGTAGGTCTGGTGCGTGTTGAGCGTGCGGTTAAAGAGCGTTTGAGCCTTGGTGATCTCGATAACGTGATGCCACAGGATCTGATCAACGCTAAGCCTATCTCTGCGGCGGTTAAAGAGTTCTTTGGCTCTTCTCAGCTGTCACAGTTTATGGACCAGAACAACCCGCTGTCAGAAGTCACGCACAAGCGTCGTATTTCTGCACTGGGTCCAGGCGGTCTTACGCGTGAACGCGCAGGCTTTGAAGTTCGAGATGTGCACGCAACCCACTACGGTCGCCTGTGTCCTATCGAAACGCCTGAAGGTCCAAACATCGGTCTGATCAACTCGCTTTCAGCGTTTGCGCGTACTAACCCGTACGGCTTCCTGGAAACGCCTTACCGTAAAGTTGTTGACGGTAAAGTGTCCGATGACATCGACTACCTATCTGCGATCGAAGAAGGTCAGTTCGTTATCGCGCAGGCAAACGCCGCGCTGAACGAAGACGGCTCTTTCACAGATGAATTGATCACTGCTCGTCAGAAAGGTGAATCAGGTCTGCACCCACGTGACCATGTTCAGTACATGGACGTTGCAACCAACCAGGTTGTATCGGTGGCGGCATCTCTGATCCCGTTCCTTGAGCACGACGATGCTAACCGTGCACTTATGGGTGCGAACATGCAACGTCAGGCAGTACCAACTTTGCGCGCTGATAAGCCGCTTGTAGGTACTGGTATTGAACGTGCAGTAGCGGTTGACTCGGGCGTAACAGCTGTTGCGAAACGCGGCGGTATGGTTCAGTCCGTTGACGCATCACGCATCGTTATTAAGGTTAATGAAGATGAGCTGGTACCAGGCGAAGCAGGTATCGACATCTACAACCTGACGAAGTACACCCGTTCTAACCAGAACACCTGTATCAACCAGCGTCCATGTGTGATGCCAGGCGAGCCTGTGCAGCGCGGTGACGTACTGGCAGACGGTCCTTCGACTGACCTGGGTGAACTGGCACTTGGCCAGAACATGCGTATCGCGTTCATGCCTTGGAACGGTTACAACTTCGAGGACTCCATCCTTGTATCTGAGCGCGTAGTACAGGAAGACCGCCTGACTACCATCCACATCCAGGAACTCCAGTGTGTGGCGCGTGATACTAAACTGGGTAGCGAAGAAATTACTGCTGACATCCCTAATGTGGGTGAGGCTGCGCTGTCTAAGCTTGACGAATCTGGTGTTGTATACATCGGTGCGGAAGTGAAAGGCGGCGACATTCTGGTAGGTAAAGTGACGCCTAAAGGCGAAACTCAGCTAACTCCAGAAGAAAAACTGCTACGTGCAATCTTCGGTGAGAAAGCGTCTGACGTGAAAGACTCTTCTCTGCGTGTTCCTAACGGCGTATCTGGTACGGTTATCGACGTACAAGTATTTACCCGTGATGGTGTAGAGAAAGACAAGCGTGCGCTTGAAATCGAAGAAATGCAGCTGAAAGAAGCCAAGAAGGACCTGACAGAAGAGTTCTCTATTCTGGAAGGTGGTTTGGTAGCACGTGTTCGTGGCGTACTGGCAAATGCTGGTTACAGCCAAGACAAACTGGCGAACATGGATCGTCAGGCGATGCTTTCTCAGACTCTTGACGACGAAGCACTGCAAACTCAGCTGGAGCAACTGGCTGAGCAGTACGACGAGCTGAAAGCTGACTTCGATAAGAAGTTCGATACCAAACGCCGTAAGATCACTCAGGGTGACGATCTGGCACCGGGTGTCCTTAAGATTGTTAAGGTATACCTGGCTGTTAAACGTCGTATCCAGCCTGGTGATAAGATGGCGGGTCGTCACGGTAACAAGGGTGTTATCTCCAAGATCAACCCTGTAGAAGACATGCCGTATGACGAAACTGGTGAGCCAGTAGATATCGTACTGAACCCACTGGGTGTACCGTCTCGTATGAACATCGGTCAGATCCTTGAAACCCACCTTGGCCTGGCGGCGAAAGGTATCGGTAACAAGATCAACAAGATGATCAAAGAGCAGCAAGAACTGGCGAAATTCCGTGAGTTCCTGCAGAAGGTTTACGATCTGGGTGACACGCGTCAGAAAGTGGACATCAGTACGCTGACTGACGAAGAAGTGCATACGCTGATCAAGAACCTGCGAAGCGGTCTGCCAATCGCAACCCCTGTGTTCGATGGTGCACCAGAGCCGGCAATCAAAGAACTGTTGAAACTGGGTGACTTGCCAGAATCTGGCCAGCTGAACCTGTTCGACGGTCGTACTGGTGAGAAGTTTGAGCGCCCTGTAACTGTTGGTTACATGTACATGCTAAAACTGAACCACTTGGTTGACGATAAGATGCACGCCCGTTCTACCGGTTCTTACAGCCTTGTTACTCAGCAGCCGTTGGGTGGTAAAGCTCAGTTCGGTGGTCAGCGTTTCGGTGAGATGGAAGTGTGGGCGCTGGAAGCATACGGCGCAGCATACACCCTGCAGGAAATGCTGACTGTTAAGTCGGATGACGTGAACGGTCGTACGAAGATGTATAAGAACATCGTCGACGGCGATCACCGCATGGAACCGGGTATGCCGGAATCTTTCAACGTATTGCTGAAAGAAATCCGCTCGTTGGGTATCAACATCGAGCTGGAAGACGAGTAAGCCCAGGCTTATTTGCACTTCCCAGTGTAAAACGAGATGCAGCAATAAGGCTGCATCTCAAATACAAAGGGAATTTCCGGTATCAATATGAAAGTGCAGAGTGTCTGCACTTTTATGGGTCAACTCCTCACAGGAGCCGAATGTGAAAGACTTACTTAAGTTTCTGAAAGCACAGCACAAGACCGAAGAATTTGATGCAATCAAAATCGGTCTTGCTTCACCAGACATGATCCGTTCATGGTCTTTTGGTGAAGTGAAAAAGCCAGAAACCATTAACTACCGTACCTTTAAGCCTGAGCGTGACGGTCTGTTCTGTGCACGTATCTTTGGCCCGGTAAAAGACTACGAATGTCTTTGTGGTAAATACAAGCGCCTGAAGCACCGTGGCGTGATCTGTGAAAAATGTGGTGTTGAAGTTACTCAGACCAAAGTACGTCGTGAGCGTATGGGTCACATTGAGTTGGCTTCACCTGTTGCCCACATCTGGTTCCTGAAATCACTGCCTAGCCGTATCGGTTTGCTGATGGACATGCCTCTGCGTGACATCGAGCGTGTTCTGTACTTCGAATCATACGTTGTGATCGAACCAGGCATGACCGATCTTGAGCGTAGCCAAATGCTGTCTGAAGAGCAGTATCTGGACGCGCTGGAGCAATGGGGTGATGAATTCGACGCTCGTATGGGTGCCGAAGCAGTGAAAGCCCTGCTGGCGAATATGGACTTGGCAGCTGAAGCTGAACTGATGCGCGAAGAGCTGGAAGAAACCAACTCTGAAACCAAGCGTAAGAAAATCACCAAGCGCTTGAAGCTTGTTGAAGCATTCCTGCAGTCTGGAAACAATCCTGAGTGGATGATCCTGACTGTTCTTCCAGTACTGCCGCCGGATCTGCGTCCGCTGGTACCACTGGATGGCGGTCGTTTCGCGACATCAGATCTGAACGATCTGTATCGTCGTGTTATCAACCGTAACAACCGTCTGAAACGCCTGCTGGATCTGGCTGCACCTGACATCATCGTACGTAACGAAAAACGTATGCTGCAAGAGTCAGTTGACGCCCTGCTGGACAACGGTCGCCGTGGTCGTGCCATTACTGGTTCGAACAAGCGTCCTCTGAAATCTCTGGCTGACATGATCAAAGGTAAGCAAGGTCGTTTCCGTCAGAACCTGCTTGGTAAGCGTGTAGACTACTCTGGACGCTCGGTAATCACCGTTGGTCCATACTTACGTCTGCACCAGTGTGGTCTTCCTAAGAAGATGGCACTTGAGCTGTTTAAACCATTTATCTACGGCAAGCTGGAAGCTCGTGGTCTGGCGACCACCATCAAAGCGGCTAAGAAGATGGTAGAGCGCGAAGAAGCGGTCGTTTGGGATATTCTGGATGAGGTTATCCGTGAACACCCAGTACTGCTGAACCGTGCACCGACACTTCACCGTCTGGGTATTCAGGCGTTTGAACCAGTGCTCATCGAAGGTAAAGCAATCCAACTGCACCCACTCGTTTGTGCGGCATACAACGCCGACTTCGATGGTGACCAGATGGCTGTTCACGTACCTCTGACACTGGAAGCACAGCTAGAAGCGCGTGCTCTGATGATGTCGACCAACAATATCCTGTCTCCTGCGTCCGGTGATCCAATCATCGTACCTTCTCAGGACGTTGTACTGGGTCTGTACTACATGACCCGTGAGAAAGTTAACGCGAAAGGTGAAGCACTTTACCTGTCTGGCCCTGCGGAAGCTGAAAAAGCATACCGTACCGGTAACGCAGAACTGCATGCACGCGTTAAGGTTCGTATCAAAGAAGTGCTGTTCGACGAAATGGGTAACCGCTCTGAGAAAATTGAGCTGGTGGACACCACTGTTGGTCGTGCAATGCTGTGGCAAATCGTGCCTGAGGGCCTGCCATACAGCATCGTTAACCAGGCGCTGGGCAAGAAGCAAATCTCTGCCCTGCTGAACACCTGTTACCGTGCACTGGGTCTGAAAGATACCGTTATCTTCGCTGACCAAATCATGTACACCGGTTTCGCTTACGCGGCATTGTCTGGTGTATCTGTTGGTATCGATGACATGGTTATCCCACAGGCGAAATACGACCTGATCGAAGCGGCAGAAGCTGAAGTTGCTGAGATCCAGGAGCAGTTCCAGTCTGGTTTGGTTACTGCTGGCGAACGTTACAACAAAGTTATCGATATCTGGGCGGCAGCAAACGAACAAGTTGCTAAAGCGATGATGGATAACCTGTCTTTCGACACCGTGATTAACCGCGATGGTGAAGAAGAAGCACAGAAGTCGTTCAACAGTGTATACATGATGGCCGACTCAGGTGCTCGTGGTTCTGCTGCACAGATTCGTCAGTTGGCGGGTATGCGTGGTCTGATGGCGAAACCAGATGGCTCTATCATCGAAACGCCAATCACCGCGAACTTCCGTGAAGGTCTGAACGTACTTCAGTACTTCATTTCGACGCACGGTGCGCGTAAAGGTCTTGCGGATACCGCACTGAAGACAGCGAACTCCGGTTACCTGACCCGTCGTCTGGTAGACGTAGCTCAAGACGTTGTGGTTACTGAAACTGACTGTGGTACCTCAGAAGGTATCAACATGATGGCAGTTATCGAAGGTGGTGACGTTAAAGAAGCACTGCGTGAGCGTGTTCTGGGCCGTGTGGTTGCAGAAGACGTACTCAAGCCAGGTTCTGACGAAGTACTGGCACCACGCAACACCCTGCTTGATGAGAAGTGGTGTGACATCTTGGAGCAGAACTCTGTTGACCAGGTGAAAGTGCGTTCTGTCGTAACCTGTGAAACTGACTTCGGTTGTTGTGCAAACTGTTACGGTCGCGACTTAGCTCGTGGTCACTTGGTTAACCACGGTGAGTCTGTTGGTGTTATCGCTGCACAGTCAATCGGTGAACCAGGTACACAGCTGACGATGCGTACGTTCCACATTGGTGGTGCGGCATCTCGTGCGGCAGCAGAAAGCAGCATTCAGGTGAAGAACAACGGTTCTATGCACCTGCACAATGCGAAGTTCGTTACCAACAACGCTGGCAAGCTGGTGATCACTTCACGTGCATCTGAGCTGACTATCGTTGATGAGTTTGGCCGTACCAAAGAAAGCTACAAGCTGCCTTACGGTTGTGTGCTGAGCAAGCTGGATGGTGATGCAGTTAACGCGGGCGAAACCGTGGCTAACTGGGATCCGCACACCATGCCGATCATCACTGAAGTAGAAGGTCGTATCGAGTTCGTTGATATGATTGACGGTGTTACCGTTCAACGTCAAACGGATGAGCTCACCGGTCTATCTTCAATGGTAGTTCTGGACGCTGCAGAGCGTACGTCAGCGGGTAAAGACATGCGTCCTACCGTTCGACTGCTTGATGCATCTGGTAACGCTGTGATGATCCCAGGTACTGATATGCCTGCACAATACTTCCTGCCTGGTAAAGCAATTGTCCAGCTGGAAGACGGTGCAAACGTAGGCGTGGGTGATACTCTGTCTCGTATTCCTCAGGAATCTGGCGGTACGAAAGATATCACCGGTGGTCTGCCACGCGTTGCGGACCTGTTCGAAGCTCGTAAGCCTAAAGAGCCTGCAATTCTGGCAGAGATCACGGGTGCAGTTTCCTTCGGTAAAGAAACCAAAGGTAAACGTCGCCTGATCATCACGCCAACTGACGGTTCTCCATACGAAGAGATGATTCCTAAGTGGCGTCAGCTGAACGTATTCGAAGGTGAGAAGGTTGAGAAAGGTGACGTCATCGCCGATGGTCCAGAATCTCCACACGATATTCTGCGTCTTCGTGGCGTGCGTGCGGTAACTGAGTACATCACTAACGAAGTACAAGATGTTTACCGTCTGCAGGGCGTTAAGATTAACGACAAGCACATCGAGACTATCGTTCGTCAGATGCTGCGCAAGGTAACTATCCTGTCTTCAGGCGACTCTGAGTTCCTTGAAGGCGAGCAGGTAGAATACTCTCGCGTCACTATCGCGAACCGTATGCTGGAAACTGAAGGCAAACAGCCTGCAAGCTTCGAGCGCGATCTGCTGGGTATCACCAAAGCGTCGCTGGCAACTGAATCGTTCATCTCTGCGGCATCGTTCCAGGAAACGACCCGCGTACTGACCGAAGCAGCTGTATCTGGCAAGCGCGACGAACTGCGCGGCCTGAAAGAGAACGTTATCGTTGGTCGTCTGATCCCTGCGGGTACCGGTTTCGCATACCACAAGTCGCGCCAAGCGCGTCGCAATGTGGTAGAAGAGCCCGTAGCTCCGCAAATCGATGCTGAACAAGCCTCTCAGGATCTGGCAGCACTGCTGAACGCAGGTCTGAGCGACGAGAACTAATCTCGTGCCATGACTGGTAAAAGGCATCCTTCGGGGTGCCTTTTTTATTGGCAAATTTTCAGTAAGTTAGAGGCTATTTGAGAAGCGAGAAGCGAGAAGCGAGAAGCGAGAAGCGAGAAGCGAGAAGCGAGAAGCGAGAAGCGAGGTCTAGAAAACCGGCTGATGGGTATCATCATCAACCGGGAGGCCTGAAAACTTGAATATTAAGCGCCAGGAGGGATCGCGAGACTATCCGCAATCAGCTGGATCAGCATGTCCTCTTTTTCAAAGCGTATTTCCATGATTTCGCCGACGGTGGAAATATCGTCGTCAAAGCCTGCGAAATTATCATCATCCAGAACAAAGCCACTGTATTTATCATTGAAGTTCAGAAGAGGCTCTGTCGTTTCGACAATATGAAAGTAAAGGCTATCTATCTCTTCATTGGTGGAGAAGCCAGTCGCTTTCCAACGCTCCATGACCATGTCATAGATCTTAAAGTGCCCAGCGGAAATATAATCCACCAAGGCCTCACAGAAATGGTTCAATTCTTCTTCTGTTGGCAGGCAGTTTTTATTATTACCGGAAAGACCAGCTACTTTACAGTACTGGACCAGCAGCTCTTGCCTTAACGTCAACCAGTAGTCGATTACATCACTGTAACCGCCCCACTGCTGTTGTGCTTTTTCGAGTTTGTTAAGCATGACCACGTTCCTCATGATCAGCGCACCTGAGCGCTTTTATAGGATTACAGCCATATCAATCAGGCCATCAATTGTCTAACATCAGGTTACTGATTTTAGAGTGCCCCAAATCGCCCGGCTAAGCAAGGAGCGAAGTGTTGTTATGTCTAATCAAAAAGATCTTGTATATCTGTGTTATGTAACCAATGGACAACTCTGGTTGGCAGATCACAACCTGCCACTTATCTCGAAAAATCAATTGGATAAATGGATTAAGGCAAGCTATGTGATAGGTCGCTACGATGAGCATGAGGTTGTGTATGCGTATGAGCATCACAATGCAGCTGAAACAGAGTTGGACAGTTTGCGATCTTTGTTACATCTGCCCAGTGAATTGTTCAATCTTGCAGGTAAGGCAATCCAATTGGATTACATGCGTAATACACAGCAGTTTTGTAGCCGTTGCGGTCTCCAGAATCACTTTGATGCGACCCATCCTGCAATGTTATGTCCATCTTGTCACGCCGTGCATTACCCCAGAGTTTCTCCCTGTGTGATTGTTGCCGTAAAAAAGGGAGGACAAATTCTGTTGGCCCATCACCCGCGACATAAAAACGGAATGTACACAGTCATTGCGGGCTTTGTGGAAGCGGGAGAGACGTTGGAGCAATGCGTTGCTCGTGAAGTGATGGAAGAAACAGGAATAGAAGTCAGTAACATCCGCTACTTTGACAGTCAGCCTTGGGCTTTTCCTTCCAATCTGATGATGGGGTTTATCGCAGACTATGAGAGCGGTGAGATTAATCCAGATTATGAAGAGCTTACAGACGCGCAGTGGTTTGATGTCGATGACCTGCCGCTGGTGGCACCGGAAGGTACCATTGCAAGACGGCTGATTGAGGCTGTGAAAGGATAGCGGAAGGGATGCAGCGCATCCCTTTTAGGTTATTGCTGAAGCGCTATTGGGTATGAGCAAGGATCAGGCTATTGACGGCTGCGGCCTGTTCCATCTGCACCATATGTCCAGCGTCGGTGAAAACGTGCACTTCTGCATTGCTGATGTTCGAAGCGTGCGAAGCAGGAATAACCGCATCCGACTCCCCCCAAATCACAAGCGGTGACGGGATCGCATCTAAATCCAGAACAGCGCTTTGGGTGCCATCCACAAAAAGCTGATCGGCTAGCACGCTCAGTGATGCCTTCACACCATCCAGTCGTTTGTACTTGAGCACATCATCGACCAGATTTCGCGTGACCAAACTACTGTCTGCAAAAAGCAGCTGCAAGACAGGTTTTAGGGTTTTCCGGCTTTCTGAATCGACAAAGCCGCGGATGTAGTTGTTGTTGATGTCTTTCCCAAGGCCGGCGCTGCCAATCAAAGTGAGCGAAGCGACCTTTTTGGGATGAAGCCTCGCGAGTTCACCACTGATAAGCCCGCCCATCGAATGTCCGACTAAATGGGCTCCCTCAATATCGAGTCTATCCATCACAGTCACGACAGCGTTGATGAGATCGCTAAACTGCACATCTACTGAAATCGCTGACTGTCCATGATTTGGAAGATCGAGCGCCAACACAGGCGCTTTTTCGGCAAGAGCATCCAGATTAAACAGCCAGTTGTCCAAGTCGCCACCAAAGCCATGTATCAGTACGTAAGGTATTCCAGAGGCATCGGCATTCACATGACTGTAGCGAATACGTCCTGCATCGGTCTCTATAAAAGCATAGGATGAGGTCGCTTCTTCCTCGTCTCCGTCTTCGGAGGAGGGCTGAACAAAGGCGGCGACATAGGCATCGATTTCTTCGTCTGTCACCTCTGATGGCGCAAGTACACCGAGTAGGGCCTGAACCGAATAGACGTCACCTTCCTCAGCGACCTTGCGTCTCAAGAGCCCTGCATCCGGCGCTTCCACCTCGCTGGCAATTTTATCGGTTTCCACATCCATGATCACCTGACCCACTTCTATGGTATCCCCTTCGTCAACATGCCACTCGGTGAGGGTGCCTTCCTTCATGGAAAGCCCCCATTTGGGCATCACGACAGGTGTGATTTTCTTACTCATGCATTTACTCCCACCGTTTTGTTTACTGCACTGACGATGTCTTCAACGGTCGGTACATAGATGTCTTCCAGAGAAGGGGAGAAAGGTACTGGCGTGTGGGGAGGGGTAAGCATGGCTATTGGTGCTTTCAGTGATGAGAAGGCCGACTCAGCTACCTGTGCAGAAACATCTGCGGCGATTGAGCAGCGTGGGCTGGCTTCGTCGATACACACCAAACGGCCTGTCTCTTCAACACTTTCTATGACCGTATCGATATCCAGCGGCGAGAGAGTGCGCAAGTCAATCACCTCACATTGTACACCTTGCTTCGCCAGTTGTTTGGCCGCCTCCAGAGCGCGGTTGACCGTCAGGCCATAAGAAACCAGGGTGACGTCTTTACCTTCACGAAGCACATTGGCTTCGCCAAAGGGTATGGCATAAGGCGTTTCCGGCACATCAGATTCGCTGGCATAGAGATTTTTATGCTCAAGGAAGATAACCGGGTCATTGTCTCGGATGGACTGGATAAGGAGACCCTTGGCATCGTAGGCATTCGACGGACAAACCACCTTTAGCCCGGGAATATGGGTGAAAAGCGGCGTAAGCATCTGGCTGTGTTGTGCTGCAGCTCTAAAGCCAGCGCCGCACATGGCACGGATAACAACTGGCGTTTCTGCCTTCCCTCCGAACATATAGCGGAACTTGGCGGCTTGATTGAAAATCTGATCGAAACAGACGCCCATAAAATCGATAAACATCAGCTCTGCGATCGGACGGAGCCCACAGGTAGCAGCACCAATGGCAGCACCCACATAGGCACTTTCCGACAGAGGCGTATCCATCATTTGGTTAGGATGTTTGGCATAAAGCCCCTTGGTCACCCCGAGTACGCCGCCCCAGGCATCGTCTTCACCCGGTGCGCCGGTACCGCCGACAATGTCTTCTCCCATCATGATAACGTTGGGGTCGCGGGACATTTCCTGATCGATCGCTTCGTTAATTGCATCCTTGATTGATAGTGTTCTGGCCATCATCACTCTCCTTGTTATTCTGAATAGGTGACGTAAACGTCGGTCAGCAGGGCACTGGCTGGTGGTTGTGGTGCATCAATTGCAGCACAAACCGCATCTTCGATAAGTGATGCGACTTCGCTGTCAATGGCGTTGAATTCTTCTGCATTGATAAGACCGGTTTCTTCCACACGTTGGCGGAAGAGTTTCAGACAGCAGCGGTTGGTGCGGATATCTTCGACCTCTCCGTCAGCGCGGTAGGTCTGGGCATCCCCCTCAAAGTGACCAAAGAAGCGCACCATTTTGCATTCCAGCATCGAAGGGCCACCGCCGTTTCTCGCTCGTCTAATGACTTCTCCTGCGGCTTCATAAACAGCAAAAAAATCGGTGCCATCGACAGTGACGCCCGGCAGACCAAAGCCTGTTGCGCGGTCAACATAGGAGTCACAGGCTACTGCCCAGTCCACTGAGGTAGATTCCGCATAGCCATTGTTCTCAATCACAAAAATGGTGGGGAGTTGCCAAACGGCAGCAAGGTTTAAGCTTTCCAAAAAGGTGCCCTGGTTGGATGCGCCATCACCGGTAAAACTGATGCCCACACCGCCGTGGCCAAGATGTTTTGCTGCAAGTGCTGCGCCGCATACCAACGGAGAGCCTGCACCTAGAATACCGTTGGCACCCATCATGCCTTTGGATAAATCCGCAATGTGCATTGAGCCGCCTTTACCGCGGCACGAACCGGTTTCCTTGCCATAAATTTCCGCCATCATGCCGTGCACGTCGACGCCTTTGGCGATGCAGTGGCCATGCCCGCGGTGGGTCGAGGCTATGCGGTCGTTGTCATTCAAATGCATCATGATGCCAACGGCCGTGGCCTCTTCACCCGCATAGAGGTGGACAAAACCCGGGATGTCGCCACGGGAAAAATCGACGTGCAAGCGCTCTTCGAAATCACGGATGGTTTTCATCATCCGGTATGCGTCCAGCAACTGTTCACGAGAGAGTGGAAATGGATTATCACTCATGAGTTTCTCCTTGATGTTGTTGTTGTGGTGTGTCGATGGAAAGCGAAGCAGGCCATGCTCAGCAGCAAAGGCCATACAGCGCGGTACATCGACCGTGTTGAAAGCGTCATGTTTGAGGTTGACCGAAACTTGATCGTCAGGGCCAAATGGCAGTTCCCGCTCGCCGTCGAGGGCGAAAGAGCCCTGCTGGCTGACAGGCGTAATGAGTAAATCGGGTTCAAAATGCTGGGTGTGCCCGATATGAACTGGCGTCAGCAATCCCGGAGCGAGTGGCGCATTGACGGAATAAAGTGCTTCTTGTGGACTGGTAAACGTAAGGTGCATGCCTACAGGCGCTTTTCGGGTGATAGGTTGGATTAATCCGGCAATGGAAGAAAGCCCAATCAGTGAGGGGTCGGCAAAGGTAACAAACAGTTCCCGAAGGCTTTCTGGTCGCCAGACGGCGCGCGCACCGATAAAACGCTCTTGAACGACGGCTGCATCGACAAGGGCGATATCACGGGTCTCGTTGACGATGATTTCCAGTAGTTTGTTAGCTTCAAATGCCTGTGATGGAGGAATTTTTCCTGATACTGCAAGACCTGTGGCGATGCCAGTGATGGTGGGTTCTGTCAGCGGAGGAAAGGCGTTATTGGTCCCGCTTGAAACGCCGGAGATGGGAATGCTTCCGCAGGCTTTGACCACCAGACGGTGAGTACCGTCACCGCCAAGAACGACAATCGCGGAAACACCGAGCTCGCGCATTGCGCGGCTGGCTTCGAGTGTATCCTGCGCCGTGGATGAAACAGGCATGGAGAGCCAACGGACATCTGGCATCCGAAAGTTATCCAGCGAAGCTTGATGCAATCCACGTTCTATATGCGTTCTAAGGCCTGCCCGTTCCGGCATCATCACCACATGCTCAACGTCACTCTGAGCGAGTCCTGCCAGAATTCGCAGCACCATGTTTGCTCTGTCAGTGAGCTGCAGGTTGGCGCCTTTGGCGATCACCCGGCGAATGTCGCGGGCAGAAATGGGATTGGCAATGATCCCTACCGTCAATCCAGTCACAGCTACTCCTTACTCTTGGCTGGTGTAAGGGACTAAACAAAATACGTGCCAAGTGATGGAGAGGGAAAATATTAATAAATATCAATGCCCTACTGTTTTTATTCTTGCGGTGATGTGTGGCGCTGATGCGCTTGCGTGCAACAGGTGGGGCGTTATCAGGTAGTGGATGTCACAGGAAAACAAATTCTGTGTTGTGAGTGAGAAACCGGAGCATGAAAGTCGGCTTTATCGTTGTACAGAGTTGTATGACTGTTTTGTTGTTGGTTAATAATCAATCAAATGACAGGAGCGGTAGCATATGGCAGTCACTATGCGAGTCAGTGAACACATCAAGGAAGTGCAAAGCGTTATTGAAGGCAGTCAAACATCCCGTGACGATGTTATTGCCACGTCTTGGACACGGTGTATCGACGATTATCACCTTGATCCTGTGGTGATGCAGGAGGCGTATATTGTTCCCCATACTCAGCTCAAGGAGCATAGGGAAAGGCTCGATAAGCTAATTCGCACGGCAAAGTACGGACTCGATGCCTTGTATCATCAGGTGGCGGATCACGGATATGTGTTGATGCTGACCGATGCTGAGGGAGTCACTGTCGATTATCAGGGTGATGCATCGCTCACTTGGGAGCTCAAAAAAGCCGGGCTTTACCTTGGGGCAGAGTGGTCTGAAGCGCGGGCAGGAACCTGTGGCGTGGGCTCCTGTATCTACACCGGGGAAGCGTTGACGGTGCATCAGAGCGATCACTTTGATGCCACGCATTCGTCACTCTCCTGCACGGCTGCGCCGATTTACGATGTAGACGGTTCACTGGCTGCTGTGCTCGATATTTCTGCGCTCCAAAGCCCTGAGCCCAAAGCCAGCCAGGCATTGACCTTGCAGCTTGTCACTTCCTGCACGCGTCGCATCGAGATGGCGTCGTTGATGAATACCTTCAGGCGGGACTGGATAATCCGGCTCAGTCAATCTCCGGCGTTTTTGGATGTCGATCCTGAATGCGCGATGGCGGTGGATGCGGAAGGCCGGATTATTGGGATGACACATAGCACCCAACGCCTGCTTTCGCGGATTAAAGGCAACAACTGGCGGCAACCACATGCACTGTTAGGCTGTTTGCTGTCGGACTTTTTCAATCTCGATATCAATGAGCTTCCCGCGCTCAGCCGGGCACTTCCCACGGAAGAGAGGCTACTGGCCACCATTCATGGTGATTTGTGGTTTGCCCATGCTATAGCCCCGCAGCCTTCTTCAATACAGCGGCGTAAAAAAGTCGTGAGTGGCAGTTTGGTATCGCTTTATGGTGATGATGCCAAGATGGCGGATTTGGCAATCAAAGCGACCACGCTATCAATGTCGGACTTGCCACTTCTGCTGAACGGGGAAACCGGCACTGGGAAGGAGTTTTTGGCCAAAGCCATTCATGAGAGTTCGTCACGCAAATCCGGCCCTTTCATTGCCATCAATTGTGCAGCGATCCCCGAAAGTCTGATTGAAAGCGAGCTCTTTGGTTATGCAGACGGTGCCTTTACCGGCGCGCGCAGCAAAGGCAAAAGAGGGGTGATTGAGCAGGCCAACAACGGCACCCTGTTTTTGGATGAAATTGGGGATATGCCCTTGTCGCTTCAGGCAAGATTACTCAGGGTTCTCGCCGAAAGAGAGTTGCTTCCAGTGGGGGCGACCAAAGCGATCCCTGTTTCCTTCCGGGTGCTTGCAGCTACCCATAAAGCTTTGCCAGATCTGGTAAGTAATGGCAGTTTCAGGGAAGACCTTTTCTATCGCATCAACGGAGCGACCCTTACAATTCCCGCCCTGCGTGAGCGCTCGGATATATTGTGGTTGGTGGGACAGATTCTAACGGGACTGACAGATAAGCCAGTACACGTTTCAACACTGGCGGGCGATCTGCTTGAAAAGTACCCGTGGCCGGGCAATATCAGGGAGCTAGAGAATACGCTCCGCTTCGCGTTGGCATTTTGTGTTGAGGGTGAAATCCAGCCAGAGCATTTACCCGAAGAGATTAAAACAGGGTTAGGGCGGCCACAGTGTGTTTCCTCGGTCACCCAAGAGCTGTTGGCAACACTGGAAGCCTACAACTGGAACATTTCAGAAACTGCCCGTGCTTTGGGAGTGGATCGATCCACCATCCATCGCAGGATGAAAAAAGAGAGAATCGAGCGTCACTACCAACCGCAAGGGAAACGCTAATTCAACGTTATTGACCAGTAATGATGTTGTGGCGAGGCGACTTCCCAATAGGTTCCTGATATTGGCGGGGGAGGCTGGCATTGGCGTCTGAAAACCTTGGGCTCAATGTCAGACCATACTGGCTTAAAATCTCGGTTAGCGTGCCACTTTCTTCCAAATTCTCTAGCACTTCACGAACATCTGACTCGTCCAGCGAGTCAGCATGGCGGATACTTATGGTCATGGGATATGAAATGACCTGCTCAGTATCAGGAAATGGCGAAGCGCGTAACCGCTCCTTATTATTGCCCAACCGATGGATAAACCATGAAAACGAGAGATTCGAGACGATAGCCATATCCACGTCACCAGCCGTAACTGCGCTCAGCATATCTTGGTCATTGCCGAATCCTACCCTGAGTTGACTGTTTGGCAGATGCTCCAGCATTTTCCTGTGGGCGGCTGACCCTGAAGAGACTGCAACTCTCAGGTTGTCTGGGAGTGAGGCAAGTTCATAGGAGTTCGGCACAGCCTGCACCCAAACAAGATTATGCTCAAGTAGCGCTGGGGCAAAGCGGGCATGGGTTTGTGGATTTTGTGCCAGCGCAACACCGAGTATCAATTGGCAGTCGGACTTTCGTATCTGATACCTTGCCCAGATCCATTCAACGGACAGGGATACATGCCATGCTTTGGCCACCGCTTCGGCAATCTCAATGAATGCGCCTTTGGGGCTGTCTTCGCCAGAAAGTGGGAGAGCCTCACGGGAGGCACAGACGGTAAGGAGTCCTGCTTGCTGCACTGACTCCTGAAGGGAAAAAGGACGGGCTATGGGCGATATCGCCCATAGCCCACTTATTATCAGCCAAACAAAATGCTTTCTAGATTCAGGACTCACAGGCAGGTCTCAAGAGTGCGAAGTGAAAGAATATACGCGACCAGCTCCAGCCGTTCAGACTCGGAAAACGTATCGGCCCAAGGGGGCATGAACTGACTGCCCCTTCGGAGCCCATTTGAAATGGTGTCAAACAAGTAATCACCCTCAAAGTCACGGCATTGCAGCTTTTTAGACTTCCCGCCAATTCCTTTTGCGCCATGGCAGTAGGCACAATTCTGGTAGAAGCGGATTTCTCCTTGCTTTATTTCAGCAGGAGAGGTGGGGATGTTTAGTGGTGATTCCTGTGTGATTGGTACGGCGACAGCAATTGCTTCATTGGATAGGAGCAGCATCAATACCAGTCCTATCACTGCTAAACATTGCCCTAGAGCGTTGGAAGTAAATGGCCTATTCATCGCAAATTCTCCTTATTTGTCGATGCTGAATGCGATGAGCGCCGCCCCGCCGGGCAGGCCGGAGACTTCAGGAAACGCACTTGCCATAAAGCCTGGGGCGTGGGAGCCAAAGCCACTTGGCACGAGTAGATATTGTTTTCCATTTTTTCCGTAACTGATTATCCCTGAGCGAATACCAGACCCTGTGTTGAAAGACCACAACTCATCACCGTTAGCAGCGTCATAAGCGAACACTTTGCCAAACACATCTCCGTTAAAAACCAACCCGCCTGCAGTGGCTAAAACACTGCCTAAACCAGGAATGGGATAATTAACACTCCAACGGACTTCACCCGTGATGGGGTCGCGGGCATCGAGTCGGGCACTGGCTTTTTGATTCGGTGGGGCTACGGCTTCCAGCAGGGAAACACCCAGATAGAGACCTGATATGCCAATTTTCTCGGGATTTTGCTCTGCGGCGATGATCTTGTTACAGACTTCCATTGCATTGGTATACCAGAGCCCAGTTTTCGGACTATAGGCACCGTGGTTCCAACTGCGCGCACCGAGAAGGTAAGGGCAGAGAACTTTTTCTTCACCCAGTTTAGGCTCGTTGCGACCTATCAACTCTCCGGTTTTTGGATTGACTGATTCGACCCAGTTGTAGGTTTGTGAAAGGGGCCAGATATTAATAGGCTTGCCAGTCTTTTTATCCAGAACGTAAACGAATCCTCCTTTGTTGAGATGGAAAATGACATCCCGGTTTTCGTGTTCAATGGTGACAATTTCATACGCCGAGTCATAGTCCCAGACATCGTGGGGAACCTCCTGAAAGAACCATTTCAACTTCCCGGTCTTGGCTTCAATCGCCAGTAAGGACGCAGTGTATTTGTTGTCGCCTTTGCGCACCTCACCAAAAAAATCCGGGGCAGCGTTGGAGGTACCAATATGGATGAGGTCGGTTTTCTCGTCGTACACACCCGGCATCCACGCTCCGCCGCCTCCGACATTTCCTGTGTCGCCCGGCCAGCTTTCAGGATCATCACTGATGGTGTCAAACTCCCAAAGCGGTTGGCCGTTCAGGGCATTGACCGCATAAATTTTTCCCCGCTGAGGCTGGTCGCCGCCTGTTGTTCCGCCATACAGCACCTCGCCCGCCAGTTGTGGTGGTGATGAAAACAGGCAACCGTAGCAGGATTTCAGGTCCGTAATTTTGCGCTTCCAGACGGGCTTACCCGTTTTCTGGTTGAGGGCGATAAAACGTCCATCCAGAGTGCCAAGATAAACCATGCCATGCCCTACCGTCACACCGCGGCTGGCGGCTTGATAAAACACTCTGGTCACAATAGGGTCGAGTTCAGGCTGGTAGTGCCAAAGTGTTTCGCCTGTTTCGCCATCCACGGCATAGACATTGTTATTGGCTGCCACGTAATAAATGACACCATCAAGGACAATAGGGGTGGCCTGTAAGCCATGTTGGATGTCCCCGGGCTGGTGAATCCATACCACCTTGAGTTTGTCCACATTGGCTTTATTGATGTCTGACAAAGGACTGTATCGCCAGCCATTATCCAGTCGATGGTATTTTGGCCAGTCGCTGTCTGATGTTGCAGCGTTAGCCGGTGGAATAAAATAAATGGCCAGTAGGAATAGAAGGGGGAGAGCAAGCCAATATGAGTAGGTGGCATTTTTTGTCATCACTTTGCATCCTTTGCAATAGGTTTGGTCGCCTTTAGCAAGTAAAGTGCCAATATGAGTGTTGTTTTAAATCAATCGGTTAATAGGTTTCTTAGTCAGGGTGATGAAGCAAAATGCAACAGGTGTCGCGCTTCAGGTGTCGCAACAGGGAGGGGGGTAATAGGCAAAAAAAACCCGCCGTAGGGAGGCGGGTGTAAGATGCGATTATAGACACTATTATATTTAACCTTTTATTTTTAGTGACTTATAAATTTTAATATAGTCGAATGGCGATAAAGTGGCGATACTTTATTTTGGCTAGTCATTCACTTCAAATCGGATGTGTTTAGCCAGCACGAATTCTTGGCCTTTGTATTTGACCATGGGATAAGGGAACGTGAAGTACGTTTCTTTGTGGCAAGCACTGCACTTGTGCTTCCATTGTTTTGGGTTCGAGTGAATCACACGGACACTTTCATCCACACGGTAAAACCCTCCACCACAGTCACAGGCGAACTCAACCAATGTAGCCTGTATCGGCTTTTCCTTTTGCATTGAGATTTTTCCTACCTAGTTATCTTGAAGTGATTAAACCTTATCACGTATGAAGCGACAGTTTGGATGGGTCAGCTCGGCAAACTATTTTTAGGTAAAATTTGGTGGTTAAAAATATTGAAATGCCCTACTTCTTCAATTTTACATCACTAATTAGTTATGTAAAATGCATTCAATTTAATAGCAACCAGTTTTATTTAGGGGTGTATATGGAGTTCCTAACTCAAATACTAGAAAATCCAGTCGTAGGTGCTGTGGGTTACGTTTTATCACTTATTGCTGCCTGCATAGCTATTCATCAGGCTTATACGAAGTCAGTCGTTAAAAAAGAAGTTGTAACGCTACAAAAACATAACGTCACTCTATTAACAGAAAACCGTGAGTTGAAAATTAAAGTGAAAAATATTCTAAATAAAAATACTGTTTCTCAAGGTGATAGATCTCAGTATTTTCAAGAGAATTCTGGTCCTGTAACTATTGATATGGGAGGGTAATATGGGTGATATAGTCTTTGACAATAACCTAGCTCCTGTTGAAATTAATACAGACACAAAGGTCCGTCGATCTACTGTACTTGGAAAGCTAATTGAGATAATTGCATCTGGAAGCGAAGAGAGGCAAGATCTAAAACGAGATCCGGCAGAAATCCTTAATAAAATCACTCATAACCAATTATTTATATATAGATGGTTGGTAGATAGCTATATAGATAATTCAATTTTGGTTGATTCATCAATGACTCAGTTGAATAAAGACATAAATAATGGAACGACAAAATTAAAGCGACAAATGAATATATTCTATCGAGAGTCATTAGCAAAATTTAAAATATCGACACGTCCAGTTGATTTGGTAAAACTAAGAGAGAAAGCTGATTTTGTTATTGAAGACATTATGAAAAGAGCAAAGACCTTCGTCCGTAATTCATCCGATCTTGGAGAAGGATTTTTTGATGAAGATATTTCATGGGGAATTGAATTAGTAACCAGTTACTCCATAATTGAATGTATAGTTTTAGAGAACCCTAATGCTAACAATTGATTCAGACCCTATTATAAATCCAATAAACATTGGTGCTCATATTCTCAATTTAATGTCGAAGAACAATGATAAACCTCTTAATGTTGAGGAAATATACGATCATATTTCTAAAGAACTTGATATCTCTTACGAAGTTTTTACTTTTTCTTTAGACTGGCTATATGCTATTGAAGCAATAAATCTAGATGATGATGGAATAATAAAGTATGCGTCTAAATAATTTGTGGGTATACAAAAATAATAAAATTATAAGAGAGATAACTTTTAAAGATGGGGTTAATCTTATAATTAATGAAGAGTCTGATTCATTAAGTAGTGGAAATAGTGTCGGAAAGTCAACTTTATCTAGATTAGTCGACTACATTTTTTTGTCTGACGGTAAAGATATATATCAAGCACCTGAATTTGGAAAACTTATTACAGAAATAGTTGATTTTATTGATAACAATAGAATTTTTGTACGTTTGAGTGTGACTGGCTTTGATGATCGTGAATACTTGTTTGGTAGATTTCTATCTAGAGGGGATAGCGCTAAACTATATTTTATCGGTCAAGATGAAGTAGGTAAGAACGAATATACAAAATTGATATCTGAACAAGTATTTGGGTTTATAGGTGATAAACCAATTATAAGAAACCTCAGCCATAAGTTTATAAGAAATACTCATGATAAAATGCAAAATACTACAAGGTTCTTACATACAAACACAAAACCTGATATATATGATCAGTTATACTTATTTCTATTTGGCTTTCAGGATCTTCATCTTCTTAAAGAAAAAGGTGCAATTAATAGAAGGATTACAACAAGAAAGAAAGATTTATCAGCATATAGAAAACCTAATAAAGAAAGTGCATTACAAAAAATGCTTAAACCTTTAGAAGAAGAGAAAGAGGAACTCACTAAAAAAATTTCTAACTTTGATTTCACTGATAGCCAAGAGAAAGGTGTAAAACAACTAGTTAGTATTCAGTCAGAAATATCGGAATTAACAGTTAAATACTCAAACTATGAAACAAGAGTTAGTTATCTAATAAAAAGTATTGATAAATTGAAGAGTAATGCTTCTTCTGTAGATGGGAAGGAAATATATGAAATTTATAATTTTGCTGGTATATCTTTAAATAAGAAATTAAAAAGGACATATCAAGACCTAATGGTCTTTCATAATAAAGTAATATCAAATAAAGTTAAATTAATAGAGAATGATTTGTTTAAATTTGAAGAGCTTTCTAAGTCGGTTAAAAGTAAAATTAATGCTCTTCAGTTATCTGAGTCGAGAGTATTCAAAGAGGTGAGTAAACCTGAAACTCTCAAATCTATTGGTGAAATATATAATAACCTATCTCTCGTGAGAGAGAAAATAGCTAGTGTAGAAGTTCTTATAAAGAAGATTGAGGATACAAAAAATGATATTTCCTCACTAGAAAAAGATAAGGAAGTAATTGTAAATGAAATTTTCAAAAACTCTGAAATTTTGAATGATAATATTGAGGTTTTTAATAGTTACTTTGGTGAACTAAGTAAAGATTTCTATGAAGACAGATATATTTTTGATCTTAACTTTGACCTAGATTCTGAAAAGTGTGAGTTTGATATAGCTAATATAACACCAAACTCTACAGGCGGGAAAAAGAAAGGTGAAGTTAGTGCATTCGACTTTGCTTATATAAATTTTGTCAATAAGAAAAAAATCAACAGAGCCACTTTTATTATTCATGACTCAATTGAAGATGTAGATTCAAAGCAGATAAATGATATCTTTACCGAAGCTAATAAGCTTAATGGACAGTATATTGTTTCTGTACTTAGTGATAAATTATCAAACCCATGCTTTAATAAATATAAAGAAAATGATGTGATTTTAGAACTCTCAGAAACTAATAAATTCTTTAAAATTCGTTGAATATTAGAAGTTGGTGAATGTTACTCACCAACTTTTATAGTCACTGTCTCTGTCTCTGTCTCTGTCTCTGTTGTAGCCTTAGTTTATAGTAAGGTTAAACTCCCATTCGCGGTAGTTTTAGTTACCTTTAGTTATCTAATATGCTTTCTACTAGAATCACTTTGGGTAATTATCCTATTAGGAATAAGAAAACCGACACGAGTATGGATAGAAATAAACTAGTAGCCATACTCATAGGGGCATAAGTCGAATAACTTGAGTTTGGGTAACTGATTATATCGTGCCTCAAAAATATGCTTGTTCAACCCCAAAAAAAAGTGTCGGCTATGCGACACTTTATTTATAATATAACTATTCGCTAGCGTCGATATACACGTTTTTCAGCTTATCCGTATTTACCTCAACCAAACGACGTAATAAATCATCTTTATTGAGTTTTTCACCGAGAGCTTCCAGTCTCACCAGTACATTTTCAGGTACGGACCCCGAAAGCGGGACAAGTACACATGTTTTTACACACAAAGTAACGATATTGTTATTACCCATCTCATATTCGTCGATAACTTTTATAGCCGCCTCAGCATAGCGTTTATTTGGAGATAACAGTATTTCATTTGACAACTTTCGATAAGACAGTAGTGCAGCACCCAATGTTTTTCTTGTAGTTTCAGTATAGAAAAACGTATGACTAACGCCGTCATTTTCCAATTTAGCAATAGGATATGTACTAGCGTCTCTATATATTTTTGAGATATCTATTTGGGATCTTGCTATATGTGTATAGATTGAATCTCGCAATGTTGGACAGATAGCAACTCCGGAGTTCATACATCGATAAAGTAAACTTAGTACCTCAGTCCTAGAGCTCATTGCTGGATATGTTTTAATACCCTTGAGAGTTGACTTAGTCATTAAAAACTTCAGGATTGGTGAAGGATCTTCCATTAAGGAAACCATAAATACTATAATAGAAGATGCCTTTGACTTGTTTACATTTCGTTTTACAAAACTTAACTCCTGTCTTTTAGCAACTAAGGCGGCGGCAACAAAATATTCTTGAAACGAAACATGACTAAAAGAATAAGACTCTGCACTATACTTTTCAAGAACTCCGTGATGTGATTCTATCTCGTCAATAATATTCTGAGAGTCATTCCCATTAAGACCAAATCGCTCAATAAATTTTGAAATAATTTCATTTAGATCATTATTTTGGAAAATATAAGTTTCATTTCTATTACAAATGAACTGATACGCAACTTCTGCAAAGAGCTTTTCTTTTCGGTCGTCCGTTAAAGATGAAAAAATTGTATCTCTCCGAAATCCCCTGCTAGTATCCCACAGTCGGAGAAGTGCATCTATACATCTACTATACAATTCTGTTTTTCTATTTGGGATATTCAAATCATTTGAATATTGTATACATAGTAAACTTAATAAAAGTGGTGTCTCAGTTAATGAGTAAACATCTTTATCAACAGACAAATGATTAATCAATTCACGCGATTTCTTAGGGCGTCCTTTAAACCAGGCTTTAATTATTTTATTAATTGCCGCTTCGGTGAGCCTAGATATCTCAACCTCATAGAAACCTTCTAAAGTCACATCATAGTCAGCTACCCTACATGTTATTATTATCTTTGCATTTGGATAGAGATCTGAAAATTCTTCAATTAAATCATATGCTCGCTTTCGCTTTGCCTGTGGGACTTCATCTAATGAGTCCAACAATACAGCAGCCCTACCTTTGTCTAATTGTCGCCTAACGTATTCAGAAGCATATTCATGAGTTTTAATCTTTAACTTGTTAGACAAATATTCTTCTATATTGCTCTCTGTTTCCACTATATCAGGAAGCGAAAGAAAAAATGGAACCTTCTTTGTCTCTAACTTCGATTTAGAGAATAACTCTTTATCAACGTATGAGAGCGCTGTATATTTCAACAGCGTTGTTTTACCGGAACCTGGACCTGCCAAAACCACAATACGATCATGCTTTTCTATATATTCATCAGCACGTATCGTTGACTTGTGTTTTCCGTTCTTTTTATGCCATTCTAGAGAGTCTAGCTCAGCCCACTCGGTACTATATAAGCGCCGATGAATACTAGTAGATATCCTAGTTGTCGAATAAATATCCGTTAACTTTACAGGCTCTGACATACCTAATATCTGAACGTTTTCAACGCTACTTCGTACAAGTTGATTATTGGCGTCTTTGTATTTATTTAGTATATCTAGTGCTTCAGTTCGTTTGTTAACAGTATCAAACACTGCACCTATAGATTTCTTGGCAGGCTCTTCGACAAATTCTATCACTCTCTTATACCATTCATTACTCGCTTAAATTATGGCAATGGATAGTACCTATCGATTCATTTAAATGCAATCAAATGCAATGATACATATTGCATTACAATTTATTAGATATCCAAATGCTTTATTTGTACGCACCTCACATAGAGCATTATAAATTTATCGAAAACTCTCAAAGTAAGACTGATATCCTTGACTTTCGCAAGCAAAGAATTGGTCGGAAACGAATTAGTGAAGACACATAGAGTCACTTATAATGTCGCGAGTTTTCATCTCTTCACCCATCCCGCCATCGAACCGTCTACAAAGCGCATTTGGAAATGCATTCAAGACTTTGCTTAGAGTGCGATGGAGTGAGCAAAACTTTGTAATAGTCATATTACTCATAAGATCATTGATGTGGGCACTTCGAGGTGTTCAGGTCAAAATCTCGACAATTTCAAATGCTCTTTTTACTTTGGATACGGCTCATTTGAATTTTCTATCCAACACTAGATTTAATGAGCTAGCTAACCTTTTGTTTTGTAACTCCGGTACGACTACCGACTAGTTCAACCTCGCTTACTATTTCTTCGATACTAAGCGGGGTCTTTTTTTGTCCCGACTTTACATGTCGTTGCCCTGAGCATCATGCCGTCCGTTTTGAAATTCTTCTGTCATAACAAAATTGCGGTGGTGCCAGTACTGATGCGGGTTGGCCGCGTTATTGCTGATCGTTGCTTTGAGCGTCTGATCCTTTGATTTGACCACGTAAAATTCTCACTTTGTTTTTTATCAATAGGTTAGGTTTATCACCTGTCGCTTTCGTTGATCCTTAAAACTGAAAAACACTGAAAAAAAGCGCACTTTTCGAAATTCCTGATCGTTAGCGAAACCCCAGCAGCCGTGCGGGTTGGCAGTATGTTTTTGCACAAATCAAAATTGAAAATTAAATCAGATCGCCAGCGTCGCCGGAGGGGAGGAGGAGTGCGTTTTACGTGGCGGGAAGGTTTACGTGTGCAGATGACATGGCGGCTGTTTGGCGCGTGGTGATGCGTTCGTGATGGGTTTGGTATCACTGGACGGAACAAGAAAAACGCCCTTGTGTGGGCGCCCTGAGTGGCTTGTTTTACGTGGGTTTATTTGGTGATGGGATCCAGCCTACCTTTTAGGGCTGTTGATGCTTCACCGTGGCCTGCCATATCGGCTGATTGGTCAGGTGCGCTGGTCGTTCCCGAGCCTCCGGGGTCTGTCCATGAATGTGGGTGCGTGTGTGATGCGCATGTATCAGACAAATCAGTGACCACTTGCATCAGTTCGCTGAGCAGCTTGAGTACATTCTCGCCTTCTGAGCCAAGCCATGTCTTTGGGGCGCGGTGGTCTTGCTCTGTTTTGGCGCGCACTTCGTGCAGGTCGCAATGAAGTTGGGCCAGCTTATCGGTGATGTGTCTAAAGTTACCCTGGTCGTCCACGTGTTGGTAAACCCCCGGACGCTGTTGGTACCGGCTTTCCCCTGCTTTGATGGCGGGCAACTTCCAGCCCAGTGGCAACACGGTGCGGATAAAAGGCTTATCCGGTTCGCCGTTGAAGAACGCGACTTCGACGATGGCGCCCATGGCGGGCGGCTCTAACCTTCCGGCGTGTTCGCCAATGCCTGGCACGGGCAGCGGCACAGCCTGAAGGGTTGGAATGTCTTCACGCTCCATGAATTTGCTGTCCAGCAGCTTCACGTCTGCAGCGTAGTGCGGATAAAAGCGATCTGATAAATCACCTTCATTGGGCAATTCAGTCAGGGCCACGACTTTGGCGGCGTGTGGCAGATGCCATTTGCCGGTGAATTCCGGGAACAGGCGTAAAATGATCCGGTTTATCGCTTTTATGTCCATTGGATAACCGTCTCTGTTCCTGTGTGTTCGACACTCGCCAGCTTTCGGCCATTGACTATCACGCCCGGCTTTAGGTGCGGAATGCATGGCAGGGTGGCTTTTTTCAGTGCCTGGTTCGGGTTCATGATGTTGTTTGGCAGGTCAACGGCTTTGTCTGCCCAGTAGGAGTCCGCCCAACTTCCCACAAAAATCCTGCCGTCACCTTGCTGTTGCCAGATGTAGTCAGGGATGTTGAAGGCTTGACCGAGGTCATCTAACAGGCGGTAGCCGTTCCCCGTTGAGTAAAAGCAGGGGATCGCCGTTTGGCTGTAGGCGTTATCAGGAAAGACGAACTGCAAGCCCGTTTGCTGTGACAGGTTGCTCAGGATGCCCGCCAATGTGGGATGACGCATAACCACATGCCATGGGTGATAGAGCACGGCGGCTAGCTCGCGGCAGAAGATTTGTACATATCCCGGTTTGCCCGGTGAGACGCGCTCAATGTAGCCGGTGAATACCCGCTTAACGGAATCACCCCAGCCCAAATCTATGGCAACGATTTGTTTTGGGTCCGCATCACCTTTGATCGTGAGTTGCGCCCGCCCCGGCGCATTTTCAGAAAAGGCCAACTGATGTTGGCTGACCTCGGTTTGTGTGTTGCCTTTCCAGCATTGGAGGCGAAATCTGGGGCTATTCATGGTAATGCGTTTTCAATTTGGTGCAGCACGCCCATAAAGCCGGTCATTTCCACGTCAGTGTCCGGTGGCACGTCGTCAGAGGCGGTCGGCGTAGTAGTGGGTGTCGTCATGCCGGTGGCTTTTTGCTGCGCCGCGGGTGTTGGCGGTTCGCGCTTTTCGGTGCGCTCAGCAACGCTGAGGTGTTCAACCAGTTCAAAGGCAACCACCCATTGCCGCAGCGTCATGTCTTCCCGTGCGGTCAGGGTGCCCTGAAATTTCACCTGACGGATTTTGAGCGCATCGGCCGTTGGATTGGTAATACGGTATACCACCCTGGCAGCGGCCTCTTTTGCCCCTGCCAGGGTGAAGAGCTGGTTTAACATAGGCGCCGCTTTAAACGGTATGGTACCGGTCACCGCCAACACTTTGGTTTTATCGCCGGTTTCGGCCTGGTCAGTGGCTGCCGAACTACCGGACATGTCCTGTCCGGCCAGTTGCTGGCGGGCGGTGACCTTGAGTCCTTTCAGCGGGACCCGTTGTCCGGAAAGATTCAGCATGTTTGCCCCTTAACTCAGTGCGCCTTTGCCATCAGAGCGCAGGGCCGGTCGTTCACCAAACGGAAAATCCGGGTTATCCGGGTAATCACATAATGCCTTGCGGTCGGCCAACAGGTTTTCGTAGTCACTTCCGGTCAGCGCACCGGTCCGGTAGGCTTCAGGGACACGCAAGTCCCGTTCATATTGCTCAAGGCGCTGTATGATGGATGTCAGCTTCCCGTTGCGCCAGTGTCGCTCATTGACCGCTTTGGCTGGCCGCTCTTTCTCCCTGTCGTATTGCCAACGGTTCTGTTTCCAGACATCAAAGGGACTGTTCGGTGATTTTAGGGTCCATCCTTGCTTTATCGGTCCGAGGTCGGTGACTTCTTCCGAGACGCTACCGTCATTTTTTTGATACTGAATTTGGCCGCGGTAATCTTCAACAAGGCGCCATTTGCCGTGTTCAAGTACCACGGCAAACCCCTCTTCCACATGAGGTGGCGCTTCCCATGTGTGATCGTCAGGAAGCACAAAACCGGGCTCAGCAACCACCTGTTCACGTCCTTCTTTGTCCCAGTAACGTGCGCCTGTTTTTATGTCCAATACCCGCCATTTTTTACCATCATGATGAACGGTTTGCGTCTGTGGTTCATAGACTGGCGGGACCTCAAAGATTGCCCATTCAGGAAAAGCACCATCGGGTTCATCCACAAAGTAACGCACGCCATCCACCGAATAAAAAGGCACCAGGGTGGCATCGTCAATTTCAGGAGACCACCTTTCTGTTTTGACGTCGAAACGCGCGGTTTTCCCTTCTGCGCTCGGGGTGAAAACAGACTGGGTACAATCGGGACCCAGGCAAGTCCCTTTGACGACGTGCTCTGTGACATTTTCCATCCACCATCCTTTTGGACAATGACGCGATACCCTCACGCTTTGGGTGTGTTCAAAAAAACGTGCCATTACTGAAGCCTCACTATCCAGTTGAATTTGATGTTTTTGATGGTATTTTCTGCGCCGCCGTGCGCGGCGATATTGACCGTGTGACTGTGGCTGCCGACGTTAATAATGTGGTTGTGGTTCCCCGTTGTGCTGCTATAAAGCACGTTGCCGTGTGAGCCTCCGGCAGCATCGGCGTTGTGGTAGCTGCTGGTATAGCCACCTTGATAGCCCCCCCTTGTGTGGTGCCTGTGGTTACCACCGACGGTGGTGTATTTATTACCGATGTCGGTACTGCTGACCGTTGAGTTAGGGTGTCCATGGCTTTTGATTTGGTCGGATTCAAACGCCAGTACCGTGTCAGTCTCTTTTTTACCGACTACCGCCATCCCCCGCATATCAGGCAGCACACCCAGGGGGTAAGCTTGCGCGGTTTTAGGATAGGTCTGTTTGTCAAACGCCTGCCCCTTCATAATGGCAAACCCTTCCGGGGCCTCATCAGTAGGCCAGGGTAAAGGCGCCCCTACCGGGCAACTGTTGCTGCTCTCCCGCACCTCGCGTAAATCTTTTATGGTGCCGTCGTCATGTAGCATGGCCAGCGGACAAACATAATGGGGCCTTCCATTCCCATCGGCGTAATCGGTCAATGGGTCGGCGGATAACCTTATGTCAGCGGTGTTGGCCCATGCCGATGTGGCGGTCCCGTCCCTGTATGCATCCAACCATAGGGTGACCGGTGTCTCTGTGACCGTGAGTACCTGCAATACCCCGGCTTGTACTCTCAGCCCGCCCAGATATGCCAACCCCGGCGAGATCAGGTATTTGGTGGCATCACTGGCATGCTGTGTCACCTCAAATCCATCAAGAAAAGCAGTATGACCATAGTTATCGAGACAGTGCAGGCGGTGGTCTTCGTCCATCCCTTTCAAACGGGCATGATAGTCAACTTGCCAGGTCGCCGCATCCACCGTCACATTGGCCGCTTTCGCCGCACCATCAAACTGCATCAGCAAGGATTTGGTGAGCGCCATGCCCGTCTCTTTGGTTTCGGTGGCCTTGTATACGACCATGGCACAACTGTCCGGGACCGCTTTGTCATGCAAGAACATGGCGTTGAACGTGAACGGCGCCGTACTGCCCGGTATCACGACCGAATACACCACGGCATTGCTGCCGGATTTGCCGATTTGTTCGACATCCTGTTGGTGAACCCATTGACCTTGTGGCGGCAGTGTCACCGTGCGGTCAATCGTCTGGCTAGCATCCAAATCCGGGATGTAGGCAAAAATGATTTCATTGAGGTCAGTGGGCTCGCCCAATAACACTTTGTTCTGTAGATACTGTTCAAACCCTAACGGGATCGCCGTCTGGCTCATGTCTCGCCCCCTTCTGGCTGCGATAGTGTTGCAATGAAAAGCTGTTGCCGGGTCTCAGCAGGCTGAGGTGGCAGGTTGATGGATACGCTGTCGGTCGCGTGGGCGGAAGCCAGGTCAAAGCGGTGACCGAAGGCGCCGCCATGTACCCGGAGTGCGACCGGATAGGTCACATTGAATTGATAGCGGCGGCAGGTACGCCCGTATTGGCGGATCATGGCATTCATCAGCCAGCCCTTTTGCGCCAGTTCCCCGTCTGCGGTATCAATGGTGACCACATCCCATTGCACCGGGTCTTCACGTTCATGGATGTCTACCCAATCCACCCCCAGTTTGGCGAACATGGTTCGAAAACCACGGGTTTCGCCAGCGTGGCGGGCGAAGGGGTAGGCATTCGCCACACGTATGCGGAAAATCATTTCGTCTTCACGCTCCAGCGGGGTAATGTCCCGCTCCCACGCCATCAGTTTGACCACGCCAATGGGGGCGGTGAGTGCATCAAACTGGGTGAGAGGCAGGCGCAATGCGTCATCGACTTTTTGCCAGTAGTGCCTGAGCGCGCGGGCAAACTTCACCAGCTCGCTGCCTTCGCGGCCCATCCAGTACTTGAATTTGATGTCTGGCAGCTTCATGCGGTTAGCCTTGTAAATTCACGGTCAGCGCGCCAAGACGTGGAATGGTCAGGTGACTGATGATGTCGTCCTCGGCAAACTTCACCGATTCGAGACCCGGCAACAGGGTGTGCAACTCGCCTTCCAGGCGGGAAAAGCTGAAGCGGCCAACCGGCTGAGTGCGCGTCACGGTGTAATCAAGGTTTTCCCGGAATGCGGATCCAGTGATAAGCCTCACCTGTGCTTGCAGGGCCCCGCGCTCTGCATCGGTGAGTTCAGGCTTCGGCCACACAGACACCGAGATGTCATGATGCGTTTCCGGCATCGCTTTCACCGTCAAGCCATCACCGTGGCCGTGTAAGCCTTCATCAATCCGCGCTTGCAGCGTCGCAATCAGCGCGGGGGCGGGGTTTCCGGTGTCTAACAGGATAAGGGCGTTGGCGGTACCGGGGCCATTGGGCGCACCGTGTTCAAAAAACACGTTGTCGGTTTGAATGCCCTTCACTTCAGTGAGAATGGCGCGGTAAGCCGCATCAATGTGCCATTGCGCCACGGCTGACCACTGGTTGCGCACGCGAAGGCGCAACTCATCTTCGTTTTCTTCGTCTGCACCCGCCACCATCAGCCAGTCTTCCTCATTGGCCGCCGCCGCAATGCCCGGCGGGGGCGTCGGCAACACATGAAAGTACCCGGCGCCGAGGTTATAGGCTGCGCCCGCCGCTTCCGCTTCCACTGCCGCTTCCACGGTAGTGGCGTTCTCAGGCATCACGGTGTCTTTCTGCACTTTCACGCGGTAGATTTTGCCGTTGATGATATCGGTCTGCACCCAGGTGCCCGCCGGGATGAGCAAGGCAGGCCCCTGAAGGGCGGCCCGTTGAAACACCAGATTGCCTTTGGCTTTATTGGCGGGCTTGGGGGTCACGTCCACGCCCCATGCCTTTTGCTTCAGGAACTGCCCGGACGCCGTCGCCAAAAACATGTTTGGCAACACAAAGCCAATCAGCAGCTTTTCAACCAACCACACCGTGCAGGTGATCACCGCTTGCTCAATCATGCGCCAGAAAGGCGAGAAGCGGCTGTCGTTGTTGATCACGCTCCCTGCTTTTTCCATTTCTTCTTTCAGCACCTTGCGCCAGCCTGCCGGGTCGGTCGGAATGCCTGCGTCTTTGACGATTTGCTTATAGTCCGGCTTAGGAATATCAGACATTGCTTACCTCTACGTCGAGTCGGCCAAATTCGCGGGTGTCGGCAAAAATCCAAATTAGGCCCAGCTTGGGCTCTTCCAATGTCACCGTGCCTGGCACCAGTCGTGTTTCTTCTTCCACCAGAAGTTCAATTTGCTTTTTGATGTCAGCCCGGCCAGACGGCGAGGTGTCACCAATCAGGGCCACGGCCAAACCGCTTTCGATAATCGCGTGCTTGATGTCTTGAGCGATCACTTGCGCATCCTGGATGAGCACCGGGTTGCGGCCGTCGTCCAGCACCACATCCCCGTTTTTAATCAATATGTCCTGATAGCGGTAACTCATGGCGCGGCCATCTCCAATTCATGCGCAAGGTCTTGCGGGCTGTTGACCTGCTGCGCGTAGATGTTCACGCCACCATAGTGGGTGCTGCGGCCTTGGTTGTAGGTCGCCATTTGACGCGCCACGCCGCCTTGCTGAACCGGCGCACGTGGGGTGGCTTGGCGAACTGCATCAATTTTTTGCCCCGGTGCTTCTTCGTCGCTGCCAAAGCCCGGGATCCAATCAACCAGCCCTTTGACCGATTCCATGGCCGCATTGAATCCGCTGCTGAGCCAGTCAAACAGGCTGGTGAATACCGCTTTCAGTTCATCACCAATGGCAAACAAACCCTCAAAGGCGGTGACGTCAGTGAATCCACTGGTGACCCATTGCCAGCCACCGTAAATGGCCTGAAACGCGGCGCGGAAGGGGGCGGAAAGCAAAGTGATGGCATCAAACCAGGCGGTATCACCAAAGCTGGCTTTCAAGTCGTCCCAGTAGTAGGTCAGCGCACCCATCGCCGCGACGGCCGCCACACAGGCACCGACAATCAACACAATCGGGTTGGCCGCAATCACAATGTTGAGCGCGAGGAAAGCGCCTTTTGCAAAGGCCAGCGTTTTGGAAAGTGCACCAAAAGCCAAGCCCAACCCTTTAATTAACGGCGTACCGACAAGCATCACTGTCGCCCATAGCATTTTCATCGCCCCCGTAATGATGGTGAGCACACCGCCTGCCGCCACCAGGCCGAAGAAGCCCAGCGCCGCATAACCCAGCCACTTGGTGATTTTCGGAAAGACCTGTGTCCACTGCACCAGCTGCATGGCGCCGTCGGCAAGAGACTGCACCAGGGGAAGCAAAGAGGGCAGCAAGGCGCTGCCAATGGCGGCGCGGATAGCGAAAATACCCGCCTCCATGCGCTCCCACTGGTCGGTCATGGCCCCGGCCATCTGCTGGGCCAGCGCGAGCCCCTTTACCTGCCTAAAGTCATCAATCGCCCCTTTCAGCTCTCCGGTGCGGTCATAGAGGGTATTGATAAAGCTCATGGCCTGTTTACCGCCAAAGGCTTTTTCAATCTCCAGCTTTTCCATCGCATCCAGTGTGCTGCCGTACTGCTGGCGAAGGGTCTGTATGATGCTGGCGGTGTCTTTGAGCTGGTGATTACTGTCAAGAAATTTCAGGCCGAGCTTTTCCCCTGCTCCGGCCACCTTGGCAATAAATGCCTGGTATTTGGTGGCCGCCACCGAGCCTTCCATCTGGTTACCCAAAAGCCCCAGCACGGCAAACTGCTCGCCAAGGCTTACCCCCGCCGTGGTGGCATCGTTCCCCAGACGCTTGAAGGACTGGGACAGCTTGATGCCATCGGTTTTAAATTTCTGCACGGCCAGCGCGGTATAGCTGCCCAGTTGCTCCGCCCATGCGTCTTGCCCTATGGCTTTGGCATTGTCACTGAAAATGCCATACATGGTGCCGAAGTAATCGGTAATGGTTGAGGTCTGCGCCTTGGTCGCCGCGGCGGTCACTGCCGCCACCTGAGTGATGCTGGCCAGCTGACTCGGGTTGATGCCTTCCATGGACGATTGAATGTCATAGGAGGCGGCCACAAATTCCGCCGCCGATTTGCCGTATTCGACAGAAAACGACAGGGCTGTGTCGGCAAGGTGCTGGAGATGGGCATCCGCGACCCCGAGCGATTTCACCTCGCCCAGTGCCCTGTCCATATCAATCGCCGGTTGCAGGGCCTGTTGCAGCGCAATGCCTGCCCCGGCCACCCCGGCGGCGCCTGCGACCATGGTGTGGGTGCCGTCGCGGTAGTGTTTTGACATCGCGCTGAACTGCCGCTGGATGTTCCCCAGCGGCTGACTGATTTGGTCAATCAGGCCGACGGTAAAGCGCAGTGGTTCAGGCAATGACATAAGTGGTTAGGCTCCCAGGGCGCTGGCCGTGGCCATGCCGGTGTTTTTCCAGTACTGCGTTTCAAGGAACACAGCCCGTGCAAGGTTCATCTCTGAATCGGTTTCATGGGGCAGCCATTTTCGCCGCCACGCATACATCTGGAGTAAGTCGCTGCTCTCGTGCGACTTCACCAGGTCTTCTATTTTTTTATGGTGATTGACACCTTCGGCGCATATTGCGCCATCACCACACTGGCTAACTGCATCATGGCGCCGGGGTTGTCTGCCGCCAGCTGGCGCAGTGCCCCTTTGCTGTCCTCACTGTTGACCGACTGCATGACAAAGTTATGTGCTGCATCCGCAATATCTCCCTGTGCCACGGCGCCGATGTATTGCCCGTAGATTTCCGGGGAGGGGGAAAAGGTGATGTCTTTCCCTTCCACGGTCAGTTCGATGCCTTTTTCATTCATGACTTTCTCTCTCTGTCTAATTTGGTTTCGAGGCGGGCAAACTGCCCGGTGATAAATTCCTTTAACTCACTCACATCGTGCTTGGTGGCGTACTTCTCGGCGGCATCGGCCCGCTGCTCGACAATGGCCAGCTCATTTTTGTGTGTGCGTTGCTCCAGCTCACGGGCGGAATGGGCCGATTTTTCCGCGCGGGTAAACACAAACCCAATCAGTCCGAGAAGAAACGTGGCCACGGCGAGCCATAGGCGAACATCGTCCATTCAGTGTTCCTTGCTCGTGGGGTTGAGGCGGCCAAACAGGCCAGGCGGGGAAAGCCCCTTTGCCACCTGTTTGTCCTGGCTGCGTTTATGAATACTGATACCCAGCACCGCCAGTGCCACCGTAAACAGGGGAGTTAAGGCGACCACCGCATTCACGAGGGCAGCGGCCTGCGTCGGGTGACACACCAGGGCATAGGCCAGACCGAAAAACAGCAGCGACCAGGCCAGACACATGGCATAGCCAAACGTTGGCCGCCAGCGGCGCACATACGCATCATTGCTGGCAAGCTCCGCCTGCTGGGTGGCCGCTTGCGTGGTCATCGCCAGTTTGCGCTCTTCGCTTTCCAGCGCAGCATGCTGGAACGCGAGGTCGTTGAGCCGCAGACGCTCTTCACTTTCCAGCTCTTTAATTTTTAACAGGGCATCCGGGTTGGCTTTCAGCTCAGCCTCAATGGCGGCCGGTGTCGCTTCTACACCCAGGGTACTGGCGACCATGGCGCCCACCGCGCTGCCAGCCGGACCACCGATAACGGTACCAATTAAAGGCGCTGCACTGCCCAGAAGGCGTTTGACTGTCTCCCACATCACGCGGCCTCTCCCGTCACCGCCGGGTAGCATTTCCGGCACAGTTGAAAATGGGGGCCATCAAGCAACGGGGTTTTCCCTTGTTGCCTTTTGCGCGCCACATAACGGGCGATAGCGTCCTCTAAATCCGCTTCGTCGTTGATGACTGTCCAACAGCCGCCCCACACAATGGGAATATCCAGCTCCCTGGCGGCCTGCCTCACGGCATAGGCTATCTTGACGTAAAGCCCGAAATCCCAGCGTACACTTCCCCCGACCCAGGCGCCCAAATCGCAGGCATGGCCGGTAAGGTGTCGGCTGTTAAAGGTTCTTGAGGCGCCTTTTTCGACCAGCACTTTCTGACGGGCCAGGGTGCGCAGCCCTTCCATTACCGTGAAGTCGACGCCCACAATCTCAATGGCCCGCTCTATCACGCGCTGTAAATCCTGATGCAGTTTGGCCAGGCGTTGACGTGACCGTTTTCCAAGTTGATAAGCCATGGTGTTTTCCCTTGTTACCGTCCGCCGAGGCGGCGGACCCTGATTTCATGTGCCTGCTGGCAGTGGGTACAGGTCGTGCTTTGAGGTACCTGCTTACGCCGCGCTGCCGGGATGGTATCGCCACACTCTGCGCATTCGGTGTGGGTATAAACCGGCGCCGCTTTTGCCCTGGCGCTGGCGGCCAGCTGGTTGGCCAGCGCCACCTCGGTGAACTGGGTTTCGATGCCGCTGGCATGGTCGAATAAATCCGGCATACGCTGTTACCCGATGATGTCCACGGTTTCATCCGGGCGCAGGTAAGGCACACCGTTGATGTGGACGAAATCGGGGCTGGTGATATCAAACGGAATTTTGTGGACCAGCGCGTTGCCGCCGCTGCTGTCCGCATCAATCAAATCGGAGATTTTCAGCTTGATGCCGTACATATCGACCTTGAGCGTGTCGCGGTCAGTCTGGCCAAATCCCATGGCGTCGAAGGTGGGTAGCCCCCGGAAGGAGCCCGCCTGTTTGGCGGCCAGCATCAGCAAATTAAACTGGCTGGTCACCAGCTCCAGCTCGCCGCTGGCGTCCACGTCGCCGTCCACGTAATCATCAGGCACACCATTGGTTTTGGTGACGGCGCTGTTATCGGTGATGCTGAGCGTCCACTTTTGGGCCTGAAGTTTCAGGTCACCCATCATAAATTTGAGGTTCTTACCGGATATACGCATGGGTTACCCCTCCGCTTGGTTGGACAGGTCGAGGGCGATATTCACCACAATGTGTTTCGGGCAGTTGTGCGGGGTGACAATTAGCCCGATAGCGACCTTGGTTTTGGTCAGCCACTGGATAGTCACGTCGCCCTCTTTCGGAGGCATGATTTCCCCAGGGAACTGAATGTCACCCAACTGGATACCCTTGCTCATTTCACGCATGTACCTGGAAAAATACTGTTTGTTGAGCTCAATGGAGGCCGGGGTCGAGTTCAGGATTTTGTCACCGACCCGGCGGATAGCCTGAATACGCACACGGCGGTTGAGTTTGTGCACCGGCCGGATGTATTCAAGGAACTGGTAATCGCCGCCTTTGGCTTCCAGTGTGGAGGCGTCGGCCCAGTAAATGCCCTCGTAATCGGCGTACCACTGCGGCACGCTGAGGCGTTCGCGGGAGAGTGCGCCAAGGGTCGCGAGGCTCAGGGCGTTGCCGTCTTTGTCTTTGGGAGAGGCGCCAAGGTCGAGCACGGGACCGGTGGCCACACGCATGGGGGTATCAGCAACGGTCACGCTCCGGTTACACAGACGCCCGGCCAGTACCCCGGCGTTATTGCCATGCAGCTGCGGTACCGCCACCACCATGTTGGCCGCGATAGAAGCCTGCAGGGCAATGGTCGCCGTCTCATACTCTGACCAGGTTTGTGCGCTGGCGTCGATACCCGGCACCGCGGCAAGAAAGAAACACCACCGGCCCAGCTTGTTGATAAGCTCAGCCGTTTTCGCCTGCATGGTTTTAAAGGCCAGCTTGTCCGTGGTTTCATCAACCAGGACCACCGCTTCAAACGAGCCGGACGCGTTGGCAAGGTCAACGGCCTCTTCCCAGTCTATTGCCCCATTCAGGCCGAAGACTTCCGCGGTCCAGTTCTGCCCGCCGTTGACCTGCGCGGCCTTCACGTTGTCGCCCAGCGCATCATTGCCCATCAGGGGCGCTAAGTCGGTGGTGGCGTCAATGCGGGTGACTTTGCCCTGAAGGGCTGACTTTGACGTGGTGCCGATAAACAGAAAGTGCCTTTCTATCTCGGGGATCCCGCCTTGTCCCAGGTTGAGGTTGTTTACCTCGACTTGTCCCAATGCCATGGTTATGTCCTTTTCTGTGCCTGCCCGATAATCTTGATGAGCTGGCGGTTAACGTCGGGTTGTGGACTGCCTAAAATCTGGCGTTTATCCAGCGGGATATCCCACTGCGTTTGCTGAGGCTTGCCGCTCAGTTCACGGATAATGGCTCCCGCCTTGCCGTGCGTCAGGTTCTGTTGAATCCATGCCAGTGTTGGCTTTTTGCGGCCTTTGCCGCTCTTTGTCGGGATGCTGTAGCCCAGTTCCCGAAGTGTGCGCGCCATGCCTTTGGTGGCTGGGGCGTCATAGTCTGGTTTTCCAAAGCGCCGCTGCAGTTGTCTGGCGCTCATCCTCTGTGTTTGGCCGGTGTGGTGCCTGGCCGCTGTTCTTCCTACCATCCGGTTGCGCCAGGTGAGATCCAGCACCTGTCCGCCTTGCCTGACGTAGGGCTCCAGCCCCTTTGCCAGGCGGCGGAACATCTTTTTTCGCCCTTTTTTTCTGGCCGTCAGTGTCTTTCCGTGAATGTCCTTTTGCTGGCGGATGCGTTGTCTGACGTTGGCCTTTTCCCACCGCCCCAGCGTTTTCAGAATCCAGTATCGTTTTTTGGGTGGAAGGGCCAGCAGGGCCAGCTTTTCCTTGCCATTCAGCGCGTCGCGTTTGTTGAGGCTAATGACCGGTTTCATAGCGAATTTCCACGTCTTCTGCTGTCCAGATGGGCACCGCCTCTACGCGGTACTGTGTCCCCTGATAGCGGATATGGCCCTCGCTGTCCGGCACCATCTGTATGTCTTCACAAAGTTCGAGCTCGATGGCCACGTCCACGCTGCCATCGTCCAGCACATCCACACTGACTGACGGGTCGGCCAGTCCTTTTTGACTGCGGTCCGGGTCAAACTCACTTATCCAACAGGCCACCGACGCCAGCAGGTAACGCGGGTCAATGGCTTTGTGGGGAAACCCCTCAATGCTGACCACCGCCTGGTACTGCCACTGCGCCATCAAAAAACCGCCGTTCCCGAGATCTTCCCCGGAGACGGTGAGCTGCGCGTTTTCCTGCCAGGCATCAATCTTGTTGGCGAGCACCACCCCGGACATGTGCGCGCACATGTAATCCGTCAGGTGCTCCAGGTGGGTTTGGTGATAAGGCGTCACGTTTGAATGTCCCATCAGATCAACGCCACCCGGTTTTCACTCAGGCCCAGCAACAAGGCAATATCGCGGTTGCTCTGGGCGCGGAAACGATCCCCTTGCTCGGCCAAATCTTCTGCGGTGTTGCGCGCTTCATCCCGTCGGTTCTGGGTAGCAAACTCCGGCAACAAATCAGCATGTGCGCGGGCAAAGACCGCGCGCAGATACAAGGTGCTTTCTGCCCCGGACAGGCGCTGACCATTGAGTGGCGGTAACTGTGCCTGCACCGCCATCACCGCAATTTCCAGCGCCGCTATGATGCTTTGCTCGTCAAAAACCGGGGGGATACGGCGCATGGTGCGAAAGTCCTGGGTATCAAAGTAGGGCCACCCTTGTCCGGGAATAAAGGTGGACTGATGCCGGGGTAAGTTGCCGCCAAAGCTCATACTGTCTGCTCTTCCTTCGCTGATGTTTCTTCCAGTTTCTTGAGCTCATTGACGATCAAGTAGGCGAGCAAGTGGGCGGCGCACAACAACGCCGTCCAGAGAATGGCTGTTGACCAATAGCTGAAGAAAACCAGTGCAGGTGAAATGGCATACAATGAGAAAACCTCAATCCGCGTCATCCACTTAGGCCGCTTGGGTTTCGCAGAGAATTTTTTAGCCATCTCTTTGATTAGTCCGTCGTTACTGATGCAAACCAGAAACGCGAACAAAAAGACCAGTGCATAACACCAACCGACAAACAGGCCGATGTTCATCACGCCTTCGTTAATCAGGCCAACATGCTCGCCAACAAGCGCCGTGACCAAAGTCAGAACAACGAGCAAGACGGATAGCAGTCGTTTCATTTTCACTATTCCTCAAATCGGTGTGCTTCTACCCACTAGGTCAACGTCATTGGGTTTGCCTTACGGCAGCCCGACTCGCCAGCCGAAGCACGCGGGGGGTCAGGAGTCGGTTTCCGCCGTCAGCGCATTGATGCGTGCCGGAATACGGTTTTTAATTAAGTCAGTGACGCCGATTTTGTCGTAACACTCATGCGCCTCGGTCAGCAGGGCCAGCGCTTCTTTGAGCCTTTCCACGTCGCCAATGGCGGTGACATTGGGCTTACCGGTGTCATCGCGCAGTTGTTGCAGCCCTGCCAGCTTGTACCACTTGGCCACCACTTTTTCGTGCAGGCGCCAGTGGTGGCGGACCTGCTCAAACACCATCGAGAAATAGGGCTCAATGCTGTCACCTTTCTCTGCCTGCGAATGCGCCCAGTCATACACGCTGTCGGCACAAAAGGTCGGCCAGTCACGCTTGATGTGGGACGGCGACGGCAAGCCTTTTTCAATCGCCACAAAGCACCATTCAATGAAGGTGTTGATTTCCCCCACATCAAACAGCCAGAGCACCACGTGGGTGAATACCGGGTTATCGTGCACGTCGTCCGCATTCAAAAAGGCGTCGGCCATCGGGCGGTATTTCGGGATAAGCACCGTGCGCTTGTGCGCGATTTTGTCCGCAATGGCGTTAAAACTTTTCAGGGTCGCTTTGTCGGCTTCAAGCTCCATCAGGGGCAGCGTCAGCGCTGCCGGTGATGACGCATAGGCTGTCGGCGACGCCTTGAGCAGTGTGTTCGCGATCAGCGCATCACGCTGTCGTCTCAACGGGCTGGCCATGCTCAGTCCCCCGCCACGCTGACGGCTTCAATGGCCGCAAATTTGTCGAAGTTGCCCACGCCATACCCTTCCATGCGAAGGAAGGAGTTTTCGTGTTGTTTGCGGTCTTCCTCGTTGCGTGACTTACGCCATTGCGTGCCGCGCTGGGTGAGAATTTGCAGGTTTTTTGGGGTGGTCACCCATAGCGCATTTTTGGGGAAAAACGGCGGGGTGTAGGCCTTTTTGCCGTCAATGGTGGTAGCCAATGACTGCGCGGCTTTGTGCTCGGTCGGGGTATCGGCCGCACTCAATAAACGGTGCTGCTCGGCGGAGACCAAATCACGGCCCACTAACACCACCAAATCGGTGTCTTCCTGAAACACTTCATGAATGGTGGTGCTCACCAAGTCATTGACCAGCGCATCCAAGTTTTTGTAGCTGTCTTGCGCCTGCCCTTTGGGATCTAAAAGGGCATCAGCCAACACTTGGGCGGCGGCTTTCTCTTTGACGATTTGCAGCCAGCCTTTGTTGACGTCTTGCCCGAGTGGGTTGGTGTCAGGGTTGGTGGTCTCAGCCACGGTTTTGCCGTGAAAGCCAATGCGCAACATGTCGAGGGCAAAGTTCCGGGTGGCGGCGTTGTTCATCAATTTAATGAATTCGCCGCTACTGCCTGAATTGGCCCATTGGGTCATGGTTTGCCATTTGATGACTGCGCACGAATCGGTTTCGACCAACTCGTAAGTGTTGCCATCGTGGCTCAGGCCCGCACGGAAACGGCCATCTTTCACACGGCCGGTTAACAGGCCGCCGGTGCCCACATCAATCACCTGTCCTTTGATTTGGTCCACGGTGCTGTGGGTGATCATGCTCAGGAAGGCCACCGAATGAAGGATCGCCTGGCGAAGTTTGGTTTCAATCACTGGCGTAATGGAAAACTGCCGGGAAGGATCGGTGGTGCCGTAAGATTGCATCAGCGCGTTGTCATAATCGGCCAGATACTGCAATGCGGTTTGGTTCAAGCTCATTTAAAGCGCCTCCACCGTTGATGATTCTGCACCCTCACCGGCTGGGCGTTGCCCCGGCGCTTCTTCAGAAAGTGCTTTAAATTGCGTGTTCAAACCGTCGATTTTTTCCGTCAGCGGTTTGAGCGCATCGGCCAGTGCCGAGCTGAATTGCTCAACCGTTGGCGCGGTTTGATTGTTGTCGCCATTGTCGCCGTCGGGCTGGGTGTCTTCGCCTTCGGGCGGGGCGGAAAACGTTTGCTCGATAGCGTCCAGGCGCGCGTTGAACGGTGCTAGCGCACTTTGCAGTGCGGCCGTCAGTTGTTCTTCGGTCACGTCGGTGTCCTCGGGTGGTGGTGTGGTGTCAGTCGGGAGTTCGCTGAACTGCGGCAAATACCTGGCAATGCCTGCCGCCAGCGTTTTAAAGAAGCCGTCGGTGTCGTTCTGCTCTGCGTCAGTATCCAGGAACAAAAGCGGCTCCAACTGGCTGTACTCGTGTTCGCAGTTTTCGTCGCCCATGGAGAACTTCAGGCGGGTGGTGCCGGCGCTTGCCGGGGAGTCGGTCACCGCGAGACCCATCAGGTAGCACTTGCCTGTTCCGCGATAGTTCAATTTCGGTTCGATAGAGGTAAAGAGTTTCTGGCCGTCTTTGTTGGCCTCAATGAGGTACTGATTCGCGGTAATTTTGGCAAGCAGGCGCAGTTTTCCGCCTCTCTTTTCTGCTTTCAGTTCATCCACGGTTCCCCAGTTCTTCCCCTTAAAGGGTGAAAATTGAGAGCGGAAATGCTCCGGCCAAATCATTGCCTCGTATTCGTCTACCGAGTAGCTTTCCGCCATGTCTTTAATCCATGACGGGGTAATGGTGCGACCGTCTACGGTGGCGCCTGCCGTTGCAATGATGACCCAGCCAGATTGCTTGCTCATGCGGTTGTGTTTCCCTGCCGTGAATGTCAAATGCGTTCGAATTGATGGGAAAGTTACTGCGTTAATGGCGGGCTTTCATCTGGTTCCATTCCTGAAAATTCGGATATGACCGAAATCCGAATTCAGCCGAATTTTGGCAGGCGTAGGTGTACGTACACATTGCGTAAACTGCGCCCATGGCTTACTCACCTGAAATCAGAGAAGCGGCAAAACGCCTTTATTTGCGACGCCACACGCCGCAGGACATTGCCGATGAATTGACGCTGCCAAACACCCGCATTGTTTACCACTGGGCGGATAAATACGGCTGGCGTGATTTGCTGCGCGAAGAAGAAGTGGACGACGCGATTGGGCGTCGTATTGTGCTGCTGACGGACAAAGACGAAAAAAGCCCTGCCCAGCTAAAAGAACTCGACATGCTGATTGAAAAGCATGTGAAGCTGAAAAGGCAGCGCCAGCAGGCTGCCATGCCGTCCGGGGGCGAAAGCCACAGCGGCCAAAAGGCCACAGAGCGCAGTCACACCCCGAAAAAGAAGAAAGGCAGGAAGGTCAAAAATGATGTGAGCGGGCTGACCGCTGACGCCTTTAACGCCCTCCATGCGAGTTTCTTCGATTACCAGATCCTGATGCGTGAAAACCTGCACCGGCGCACCCGAAACATTCTTAAATCCCGCCAGATTGGTGCGACCTACTACTTTGCCTGTGAAGCGCTGGAAGATGCGATCCTCACCGGCGATAACCAGGTGTTCCTGTCTGCCTCCCGTGCCCAGGCTGAAATCTTCCGGCGCTACATCATCAATATTGCGCGTGAGTTCCTCGGCATCGAGTTGTCCGGGAACCCCATCGTGCTGAGTAATGGCGCCGAGCTTCGCTTTTGCTCGACCAACAGCAGTACCTCTCAGGGCTTTCATGGCCATGTCTACATTGATGAATACTTTTGGATCCCCAAGTTTGATGTGCTGAACAAACTGGCGTCCGCGATGGCGACGCATAAAAAGTGGCGTAAGACCTACTTTTCGACGCCCTCCAGCAAGGCGCACCAGGCTTACCCCTTCTGGACCGGTGACAGCTGGCGCAAGGGAAAAGCCCACCGTGAATCGGTGTCTTTTCCTTCCTTTGAGGATTTCCGACACGGTGGAGCACTCTGCCCGGACAGGCAATGGCGTCTTGTCGTGACCATCGAAGATGCGCAGCAAGGGGGCTGCGACCTCTTTGATATTGAGGAGCTGCGCGACGAATACAGCGCGTCGGATTTTTCCAACCTCTTCATGTGTGTGTTTGTCGACGATAACGCCTCGGTGTTCCAGTTCCATAAGCTCGAACGGGCCATGGTGGACACCAGCCACTGGAAGGATGTCACCCCCGATACGGCGAGACCTTATGCCAACCAGGAAGTGTGGCTGGGCTATGACCCAAGCCGGACCCGCGACAACGCCTGCCTCGTGGTGGTGGCGCCACCAAAAACCCATGCTGAGTTGTTCCGGGTGCTGGAAAAGCACTATTGGAAAGGGCTCAACTTCCAGTACCAGGCCAGCCAGATTGATGATGCGTTCCAGCGCTTCAACGTGACCTATATCGGCATCGATACCACCGGCATCGGGGCGGGTGTATGGGATTTGGTGAGCGCCAATCACCCGCGTGAGGCGCACGCCATTCACTACAGCAACGAAAACAAAAACCGTCTGGTGCTGAAAATGATTGATGTGATTGACGCGGGCCGCGTGCAGTGGGATGCCGAACACAAAGACATTGCCATGGCCTTTATGGCCATCAAACGCGTGCCAAGCAGCAGCGGCAACATGATGACATTTAAGGCCGAGCGCAGCGACACCACCGGGCATGCTGATGCGTTCTGGGCGATAGCGCATGCCCTGATTAATGAGCCGCTGAATACGGCGGACGCCGAACGAACCTCCACTTATGCATTTGGGCGATAACGATGACTGCACCTTTCCCCGTAACCGAAGAACACGCCGCCCCGGCCAGTGTGTACAGTCTGGATACCGGTTTTGAAACCGTGGACGCCAGCAGTTGGCTAACCAATTACAGTGAACTCTTTTACAACGACACCGAAGATTACTGGGAGCCCCCCATCAACCCCGAAGGGCTGGCACAACTGGCCCACGCCAACGCCTATCACGGCAGCTTGTTGATCGCGCGCTCGAATTATGTGGCAAGCCGATTTACAGGCGGTGGGAACATGCGCCGTAATCACTTCCAGCGCTTTGCCCGAGACTACACCCAGTTTGGCCATGGCGCCCTTTTGAAACTGCGTGACCGACTGGGACGCGTGATTGGATTGTTTCCGCTTCCGTCGATGTACCTTCGAAAACGAAAGAATGGTGATTTTTGGCTGTTAGAGCGTGATGATCAAAAGCGGCTGTACAAAGCCAAAGACGTGATTTGGCTGGCGCAGTATGACCCGAAACAGCAAGTGTATGGCGTACCTGATTATGTGGGGGGCTTGCAAAGTTCACTGCTTAACAAAGACGCCACCCTGTTCCGCCGCCGTTACTACAAAAACGGCGCCCATATGGGGTTTATCTTCTACTCCACCGACCCCCGTCTCAGCAGTAAAGACGAGGAGATGCTCAAAGAGAAAATTGCCAGCTCAAAAGGCGTGGGCAACTTTCGGTCGATGTTTATCAATATCCCGAACGGGCATGAAAAAGGCATACAACTTATCCCGGTTGGGGATATCGCCACCCGCGATGAATTCGACAGCATTAAGAACATCACCGCACAGGACATTCTGGTGAGTCACCGCTTCCCACCGGGGAAAGGGGGCATTGTGCCTACCAACACCGCAGGTTTTGGCGACCCTGAAAAAGTGGGACGCGAATATCTCAGAGACGAGATCATCCCTGTATGCGAAATCATGATGGATGAGATAAATAGTGATGCAGAAATAAAAAAAATAAAAGATTTTTCGATAGGGTTCACATTTGAATAGGATTTTTAAGTTGTTTACAATCAATATCAGATTAATCACCCTGTAGAGGCTTCTCACCAAAAAAGATGCAGACTTACTAAACTTAATATAGAGTATACAGCTCATATCACTACCAAAGCATATATTAAATGACTAAAGCTTCAAATGAAAAAAGTCAAAAAGACATCGATATGTGGATTGATGAAATAGTTCCAAAACATGAGTCTCTCACAAAGCATGTTATCAATATTATTGAGAACTTATTAAAAGAAAATAAAATTGACCACCTTGCGGTAACAGGACGAACAAAGGACAAAGAAAGCATTAAAGAGAAAATAAAGAGAAAATCATATAATAATCCAGAAAAACAATTAACAGATCTTTCCGGAATAAGAGTAATTATGTACTTCGAATCCGATATAACAAGAGTATCTAAGATAATTAGAGAATCCTTCCAAGTAGATATAGAAAACAGTTCATCGAAACAAGAACTTTTAGCCACTGATCAAATTGGATATCGTTCTATACACTATGTATGTGATTTAGGTGAACAAAGAGTAAAATTACCTGAATTTAAAAGCCTTAAAGGCCTAAAATTTGAGTTTCAGGTTAGAACAGTACTTCAACATGCTTGGGCGGAACTTGCTCACGACCGAAACTATAAATTTAGCGGAAAACTACCCAGAGCAATAGAGCGTAAGCTTTATCTCTATGCTGGAATGTTAGAAATTGCAGATAAGGGCTTTGATGAATTGGCTTCAAGTATCGAAGAATACAGATTAGAATCTAATAAAAACACAGAAAAAGGAGAGTTGAATATTGAGCTAAACTCAATTACTCTCTCTAACTTTTTGAGTAATTATAAAAAATCTATAGACTTTTATATATCTGATTTCTATAACGAGAAAATGGATGTTGAACTACTAAAAGAACTTAACGATTTTGGTATAAATACACTTCAGGGTTTACAATCAATCATACCTGATAATTATGAAAAATTCATGCTGGAGTTAGATTTGTCAACTACAACATATGGTATGATTAGAGATTGGATGCTTATTAGTGACTATGTGAAACTCAAAGAGAAATCAAACCCCATTTGGGAGTTGGAATTAGAGAGTAGAGAAAGTTTAATATTTCAAAAATACTTAAGCAAAGATAAGATGAAGGAATTATTTTCTCTTTATGATTCAGATTCAGATGATGATGAAATTTCTCTTCATGTAGAAACCTTATTCTAAATAAAGAATAACCTTCAAAGCACTATCAGGATGAGCTTGGCAAGTTTAGTTTAAGTGGGGTTAAATATTAAACTTTCATAGTAACCATACTTCCAGATATGGAATGAGGCCACTAACTGGTAGATTTTAGTTTGTTTTCATTGGATCTTAATATAGTTAGGAAGGTATATATGCGTCTAAATTGCTCATGTGGATCGCAAGCTGTGGTTAGTAGAAGTGAACCAGAACATACTGATAAAACACTACTTTACTGTTCATGTAAGAAGCCTGAGTGTGGGCACTCATTTGTCACAAGCTTAGGCTTTAAACACTCCCTGAGTTTACCAAGCAGTAAACCTTTGGGGGCTTCAGTCAAGGGAGCCCGGATTTTTTGCGGGTGCGGTAGCAAAGCTATCATCCAGAAAACTAACCGCCTTTCGATCAATGTGAGCGACATTTACTGCCACTGCTCTGGCTGCGGCCACCGCTTTGTGATGTACCGGGCTTACGCATACACGCTTTCACCTTCCGCACTCACCACCAACGAATTGGCGGTGGCGCTCATCCGGTCAATCCCACCGTCGGCGAGACGCGAGCTAAAACAGCAACTTTCGCTTTTCTAACTTCACGTTGAGGCGTTAGACGTTTGTTTCCTCTGGCCCGTCAAAGTCTTCACTATTGATATTGAGAAAATCGCTTTCTCTCTCATCAAAATCGATCAACAAAATCAGATATGCCAACACAACGACATCCTCATGGATAGGGTCGCCGTCGGTATGTTCATAAAACCTGTCTTTAACCCACTGCTTTGAAAGTTCATGTAATAACGCCATAGTCAGTCACCTTCCATCTGATTCGTTGATTACTGTTTTTTATTTTTTACCTATCGAAATGCACTCTGGTGCATTTGTAATATTCTTCATTTTTTATGTCTCGTTAATGGGATTTAATGGCTATATTGAGAATGAGGAATTGAGCTGTCATATGTGGCCGATTAGCAGTATTTGTGAGTCAGATTAGTCTCTTTTTCCACATGAAAAATATAAATATTCTTAGGTATGAGATGGACCCGATTGTTGTATATTTGAAAGCAGTAAGACGTCAAATGGGGTATACGCAACAACAGGTGGCCGCGTTCTGTCCTGAATTGTCTTTGAAGACATTGGGACGGATTGAATCGGGTGAAACCTCGATGACGATGAAGCATTTAAGACAGTTGATGGACTGTTACAAGTTGACGCTGGCGGATGTGGCGGACGGCGAACGACAACAACGGCGTTTAGTCACTGAAGATGTACGGGCCGCTATCTGCAAATTGCCAGAAAGGTATTATTCGACATTTATTTCCCTGATTGAGCTGATCGCCAAAGAGAAAGCAGAGCGATAGAGACGGCTACTAGTCCCCTTAAATTTTAATATCTGACAATGTGCATTCGAGGACAAACTTAGTCGCGTTTTCAGTATCTTCGCCCAGATTCTTCAAAATATTAGCCGTGATACCCCACCGTTTCTGCCATTTGGCATCTATTCCACAGTTAGTCTGTAATCCGCACTAGTGTTCAGAGGCTCCAAACGCCTCTTTTCTCTTTCATCACACAATAAGCCTGATGTACTTCGCTTGATATTTATCGAGGTCAAAGTCTCATCAAAAGAAAGTGCTGAAGCAATTTAATGGTATAGCATGCCCAATAAAGAGTACTAGCCAGCCTTACCACTTATATAAAAGGAGACTCATCCATGACTGACAGGGTCGTACTCAAAGGCGAAGACGCCAAAGCCCTCTGGAAGAAAGGTAAAGACGAGTGGAATAAATGGGTGGCAGACAACCCTGATGCCGATATCGATTTTTCCAATGTGTCATTTGGCGATGATGATGTGACGGAATGGATAGATGAATTTGAAAACCAAAGAAAGGGATTCAACTTTAAAGGATTTCATTTTCCAAGCGGAGAAGTAAACTTTAATCGCGCCGAGTTCGGCGACAGGGACGTAAGTTTTTTTGAGGCCAAGTTCGGCAAAGGGGAGGTAAGCTTTCGTGAGGCCAAGTTCGGCAAAGGGGAGGTAAGCTTTCGTGAGGCCAAGTTCGGCGACGGGGAAGTAGACTTTAGTTTTGCCAAGTTCGGCGAAGGGGACGTAAGCTTTATTGGAGCCGATTTCGGCAAAGGGAACGTAAGTTTTACTGGGGTCGGGTTCGGCGACGGGAAAGTAGGCTTTTATTATGCCGAGTTCGGCGACGGGAAAGTAGACTTTAGTTTTGCCAAGTTCGGCGAAGGGGAAGTAGTCTTTGTTGATGCCAAGTTCGGCGACGGGGACGTAAACTTTCATAGGGCCGAGTTCGGCGACGGGGAAGTAGGCTTTGTTAGGGCCAAGTTCGGCAAAGGGGAAGTATCCTTTTGGGAGGCCGAGTTCGGCGACGGGGACGTACACTTTTGGGAGACCAAGTTCGGCGACGGGGAAGTAGCCTTTGATGATGCCAAGTTCGGCGACGGGGACGTATACTTTTGGGAGGCCAAGTTCGGCGACGGGAAAGTAAGCTTTAGTAGTGTCGAGTTCGGCAAAGGGGACGTTAGCTTTTATCGGGCCGAGTTTGCTGGCAGTAAAGTCGATTTCAACCTTGCAAAGTTTCAGGGTGATACGCAATTTGAAGCCGTTGAGCTCAGCCCTGAGTGCAAGACGTTTTCGTTCAAAAAAGCCTCGTTCGATGGCCCTTTTAGTCTGTCTTTCGCTGATGAAAATCAAGATATTGCCGAAGTCAATTGTGTCCCTGATCTTATCAATACCAAAACCAGTCACCATGTCGATATTTCATTTCTCAAGTGCCGACCCAAAGGCGTCCGCTCCCGAGATCCTAATGAATCCAGAGATATGCAGGATCTACCAAGACTCACGAGATTGAAAGAGCTGGCAGAAGCGAATAAAGATCATGAGTCAGCACTTAGATTCCATGCTGATGAAATGCGTATAAAGCGGAAACAATGGGATGTTTCAAGTTGGTTTTTTGATTGGCTCAGCGAATACGGACAGTCTATTCAGCGACCGGCTTTACTGCTGCTCTCGATGATGATGGGCTTATTTTGGCTGACCTTTTTCTTTTCGTCGCATCCGTGGGGTTGTATGCCCTGGAGGGACGTCATCACCCTGACAATCAGTAAAACACTACCGTTTATCGGTGGTATCGTCATCGAAGGAAGGGCCGCGTCCGCTGCTCTCGAAATGAGTGACGGTTACGCGCCGTTATCGGCCTTGTTCAGCTTGGGGAGTTTTGTTGCGCTCTTTTTAATCGGTCTTGGCCTGCGCAACCGATTCAGGGTTTGACAGTCATACCCGACCCCAGAAGAACACACCAAGAACAGAGTTAAATCAGCGGCCATTCTTCGTCATCCCAGTAAGTTGGCGGGATACGTGAGAGGTCAGGTTGGGGCGATTGAATTGAATGTGGGTCGTTCAAACTTCATTGTCAGTGCTCGATTCAACCCTAAGATATATAAAATCAGAATGTATTGAAAAGAAGACACTCTCACCAAGGTGAGACATGCTTAAATTCGTTTTTTACAAAGGCGAAAAGGAATTTAATCATGAAAATGTTCGCACCAATAATTCTTCTAAGCACATTACCTTTTTCTGTTTTAGCTGAAGAGAATGTTACAGCTGAAAAGTATAAGGGGTTTTATGCGGGTGTTGAGTTAATGTCGACAGACTATGCATACAAAGATGATACGGTCTCTTCCGACTTATCTAGGGAAACAGGATACGCTTTAAATGTTGGTTATTTATATCCAGTAAACGACAATTTTTACTTAGCTGGAGAATTATCATATGCAGACTTTGGCACTTCTAACGTGCAAGCAAGCGAGTTTTTCAAGGACAACAGTCTTTCCGGTAGCATTGAATTTTACACTACAGCATTTATTTTTAACTTAAAACCGACATACTATTTTGGCCACTCAGACTTTTCCCTTGCAGGTGTAATAGGCTTTGGTTCTTACAACACATTTTTGAACCTAAGAAACGAACCGCGATTTATTTTTGCAGAGGAAACTGAAAGTGCGTTCAGCTATGGGTTAGAAGCAAACTATGGACTGACAGAGAACGTAAGTCTGACAGCTAGTTATATGACAACTAGCATCGAATATGTTGGCAATACCGACGTAGATCTGGACGCCATATCATTTGGGCTGAATTACCACTTTTAAATCCACCTAACATCATGAATATTACCGCATGAATATGTGCACTCTTCATGCGGCTCTTTATCCTTTCCCATTAAATCAGCGGCCATTCGATATCGTCCCAGTAGGTTGGAGGGATTCGTGAAAGGTCGGGTTGGGTGTTTTTGTGTCGCTCCGGTGGTATTTTGTCCGGTTTTCCGAAGTTGAGGAAGTCGGCCACGGCGTTGTCGAACGCTTGCATGTCTTGTTGAAGGCATCGGTCGTCAATGTCTATGAGCTGTGGGGGGCGCTCTATGGTGATATAGTGGCCTGTGTCATCTAATACCATTTCGGTAACCTGGCGTATTTTGATGCTGCTCCCCCCGCCAACGCTGACGCGAGAGCCTTTCAGTAATGCGCTTAACGCATCTTCACCAATATCAAATGGCTTCGTAATACCTTCGCAGACGGGGTGCGTACAGTTATTGACAGAACTCCGAGAGGCGGCAGAGCCGCCATAAAGAGCAAGAGCCTCCGCTGTTTCGTCTGACTTTTTGCGGATTTCCCACACCCTGGTGCGCGTTTTTATGTGCTCACCTTCGGCGATAAAGCCAATGATTTTTGATACGGCGTAACCATAGACAGAGCCAAACGGCGTCACTTCATAATCGTTGCGGATTTGCAGTTCATCGCGTGTTACAAACGGGCCACCTTGCCCCATGACGTAGCCTTTCCAGTCACCTTGGTCTGCGGCTTTCAGTGTTTCCGTTACGCCTTTGCTGTCTGTATTTGGAATGTAGGTATTCATCAGACGGGCAAACAGGTCTTTGGTGTTTATCTTCAGGTGCTTCACGGCCACTTCATTCAGGCGCGGGCCAACAAAGCTTTGTGAATAGCTTTCTTCCAACAACTTGATCAGGTCGCTGCGTTCTTGTTGCGCCAGGTAGTTGCCGAACTCCATTTTGTTGGCGTTGGCATAGCGTCGAAGTTCGCGGTAAGTGGTAACAGGCGCACCACCAATGAATTGAAACTGGCGGATGTTCCATCGAGCTTTCCATGCCGTAACGGCTTTTGCCATGTCTTTGACGTCTTTGCCTGTTTCTTCATCTTTCTCGCCTTCCATCGCATAACCATCGATGTTCTTGGAAATGTATTTGGCGATGTAGCCGGTTGCGCTGCCTTTTTCTGGGTCGATGAATTTCACGTCACATCTGGCTGAGTAATCTATGTTGTGATCGGTCAGTTCTGGCGTATCGGTGAATGGATATGGCATGACGCCTCTGGGGACCTCCACCTTTGGGCGCAGATTTGCCACGCCTTTTAATTTGCTGGTAAAGCGGTGGTCTAGCATTTTTGGTACGGTGAAATGGCTGTTTGGCTCTACCTGTGGCATTGGCACGCCAGCATATTGCACTGGATAAAAGAGGCGCTTTTGGGTGAACAGTTCGTGCCTATCCTCTCGAATGGCATATTCGATAAACACCTTGGTGATGCGGAAAACGTTTTCCGGCTTTGTCCATAACAACAGGTGCCAGTGGGGTGTACCATCGTGGTGTGGCTCCGCAGTGCGCACGCCAAACCAACGGATGTCAGCGCGTGCTAATGCTGCGCGGATTTTCGCCCAGGTACGGTTCAAGTAATGCTGTGCATCACGAGGGCTTGAGCCACTCCAATGTGGAATGAACCCCCCTTTTTTGTAGGTGTTGTGATAGCGGCTTGGCGCCGTCAGGGTTAGGAACAAGCCAGTCAAACCGAAGTGGTTAGCAATATCTTCACAGCCGCGTGTACGCACCATGAGCTCCATACGACGAATGGCAGGGTTTGCCACTGACTTCAGCACCATGTCTTTTAGCGAGACGGTTTCTTCGGTTTCGGCGTCGAACAGCTCTCTACTGTCGATGGCTTCCCAGTTGCGTTTGCGCTGTTCTTCATATTCATACTGGCAATCACGTGAGCAATAGGGACTGGCGTTTTTGCTGACTTGACCCATGGCAATAGCGAGGTGTTCACGCATGAATTTTCGGGATTTTTTCAGGCGGCCTTCCCACCACTTTTTGTCAGAGGTTGCCACCAAGGCGCATTCGTAATCTTCAACCGTTGGGCGCTTTTTGGTGAGTTGTGGCTTGATGCCTAGACTTTCCACGAACTTTGCCAACACTTCATAGGCTTGTTTAGCCACTTCTTTGTGCTGGGTACCTGATGGTAGTGCGTCGACTTCGGCCAGCATTTTTTCTTGGCACACATATGCCATTTGGAAGGCCATTTCTTTGATTTCTTCACGGTCGAGTTCGCACAGCAGCTTTTCACGCTGTGGTTTTGGTTTAGCGGTGTCGAAATCAAACGGCAGGCGCTCTTGCTGTGGGCCTGTAAACAGTTTTACCTGAGCGGAGTGCCTGTCCGCTTCGTTAAGTTTGTCGGCATATTCACCTGCCAGTACCGCCACTTTTTTCAGGGTGGGCAGTTTGCGGTAGCGATTCATCACCAAACGAATGCGGCGCTGCAGCTCACCGCCCATTCGTTTGACTACAAATTCGTTTGCTGCCCTGCGGCCTTTACTGTTGAAGATACTGATGTATTTATTGGCAAAGTAGCGAACCAGGTAATCTGGCAAATCAGCGAAGTAAGGTTTTCGCCAGTCGTGGTCATCTGGGTTTACTTCGTAAAGTTTGCGCTCGGTGACGCTCATTGCCTCCGGTTCAATGGCGTGCTTTTCCGGTGGCAGGGCAAGGCCGGAAACCTGTTGCGCAGGCAAAGCACCAGTAGCCCATAGTTGGGCCAGCTTTTCTGCTTCGTATGCGGCGGCGGTTCCCGGAATCGCCAGTGGGGTTGCAGGGCGGGTCATACTGTGGCGAACTCCTGCGCATCAACCACCATGAAACCACCTTTGTTTTGGCCTTTGAGGATCACGTTATTCACGGCTTTCACGCAGCCAAGCTGCACCATTGCCTGTTGAATCGCCGTGTCTTTGGAGTCGAATTCACCCAGTTGGATGTTCATCACTTCGGCGGTGTCATTGTCGCGAACAATTGCGCCGTCGTTGTTGAGGAATATGGCGAGGAAATTGATCATGCTGCTTGCTCCTGAATCATTGAGCGGGCGCTATTGGCCTGAACCAATACGCGGGCCATGGTTGGTGGTACTGAATTGCCAACGCAGCAACCATGTCGTTTCTCGAATAAAACCTGTTTGTCTCTTTTGGTTTTTTGCAAAAATTAGGGCGTTACTTTTAATCTCTTGGAGGAAACATGAAGACCAACCGAGTTGATAATCACGAACCTTTGGATATTGACGAGAAACTAACTACTTGGATTTCTCGCCAACCTGAAAACCCTTATGGCGGCCCCGAATACCGCGTTGGCATTCTTAACAATCAGGGGCAGGTTTATCGTTCCATTTCGGTCGAGGGCTTGGGTGACTACGTGGGCCTTGACCAGAACCTAAAAAAATTTGGCCTTGCTGAAACTAAGACGCAGCGAGGATTTGATGCGCTTTTTCACTCAGAGAAAAACGCTTAACGTCTTCTTCAATGGCCTCAAAGTTGTGCGGTTCCAGCTCTGCCTTTCTTGCTGCTACACCCAAACAAGAGCCCAGTTTTTCTAGGGCTCCTTGTTGAGGGAAAAACGTCTGAATCCATTTCTGCACTTGTTTTGTCGTATTCATAACTCTGCAATCTCCTGCAGTTTCTTTAGGTCTGCTAACTTCTCGATCAAGCGGTCTTCCATCGCTAGGATGGTTTCAGCGGTGAAGGGTTTACCATCGCTCGAATCCAGGTAAATGATGGATTCAGTTTGCGCGTCCAAAATCTCAACCGTTGCGGTCTTGCAACTTGACGACACGTGCACATCAACCAGAAAGCGGCGGGGCTGATGCTGTGCTGACTCTGCGCTTAACCAAATCAGTCCATCTATCGCGCTTTTTAGGTCTTTCACTCGGTTTTCTTTCATGATGTCTGCCTCTATTTACGGATAAAAAAAGGGCCCACGAAGGGCCAAGGGTGGTGGCTAGCGTTATCTAAAATCTGAGGGAAGGGTTCTTTCGATGTGACCTATGGCGTTGTTAAAGCGGCGAATGACGCTTGAAAACTCATTCAATCCACGCCGCACTTTTTCACGTGTTAGATCGTCGAGGTTTTTGAAGTTCGTATCTCGAAGGTTGTGGTCGGCGCCACCTGCCAACAGAATCAGCGCACGTTGTTTGGCGGCGAGGCCGTTGTAAACGAGTTCGATTTGGCTTTGCTTGTGGCCTTTAGTGAATAGTGCTTTTGCAGCGGAAATGCTATCTGCCGCTGGGCGAGTGTCTGCGTTGGCGGCTTGCTCAATCATTGCACGTACTTGGCTTAGGTTGTGCGGCTGACTGGTTAGTGCAATTGCGTTACTCATGGGTCGGACTCCTTATGCGATGCCGGGCAGGGGGAAGCCCGCTGCAACATCTACACTCATGGCGAGAAGCGGCTGAATCCCTGCGGTTTTGGTTTCGATGGTGTTGATCACAGAAACAAAGTTGCGAATACCTGCACTCGCAATGTTTCTTATGCGGTCACGCTCGGTGCGCGGTAGGCGGCTGCCGTTGGCGTTTTGCAGAACGACTTGCGCCAACTCGCCAGAAAACTGGCTGGCTTTCAGTGCTTGAATTGCCAGTGTGGTTTCTTTGTCGGAGCCATTTAGGGGCGCACCAACCATGTTGACGCTCTGCAAAACACCATCAATCAACTCGGTGTGGCCAGAGCGGTTGGTGATTTCAATAAGTTGTTTAACTGTGAGGTTTGCGTTTGTGGTGTTTGGGTTGAGGCGATTTCGCAAGGTGCCATCGCTCAAACCCATTTCACGTTCCAACCCACTAGTTAAACGCAGCTTGGAAAACGCAATACAAGCAGCATTCCATCCGCTGTATTCGTTCTTGGGTAAACCGGATATTTGATTAATTTGCACCATCATAAATACTCAATAGAGTGCGTAAGGCAAAAAGATGACTGTAAATCCGAAGACTCTGTACCACAGAGGTAGGTTGTTGAATTTCAGCCTTTCATTTGAGTTGTTAGCTGGTGTCATGCGGCTTGCTCTGCAGCACGGCGAGCCATTGCCACCATGTTCACCAACACAGAACCGCCAGCGACTTCTTTGCCTTCCACAATGATTTCGCCTTTGTTTTTCTTGCGGTCAAATGTGGAAGAAGACATGCCACTGCGGCGCAGGTATTCGGCTTTAGTAACGTAGGGGGCATCGATTGCTATTTGAATTGAAGTCATCGTGTTATTCTCCAAGGTTGTTTTGATTGCTTATGAATGATCTTGAGGCGTAATGGGTGCTCTCGTGTCATTAGAATTGATGCTAGATCGCATTAGCGAACTAGGTCAAGTTAATAAATAAGTCAAAAGCGAACCATGGGCTTATTGAAGTCCAATTTGTGACATTGATCATTTTTTTGTTCTGTATTGACTGCGTGGAGGAAGCGTGGGTAGGTTAAAAGCGAAAATACCACCCTTTGATTATCTCAGAGGGAAAGATATCGTAGATAAATTGAAAGAAGTGTCGGGCGTGGACATCGATCTTCAACTTGCCGATGTATACGGTGTTCCTAAAGGTACTATTGGTACTTGGAAGCAAAGAGACCTTGTCCCGTACGAACTAGTTATCAGAGCTTGCATAGCAACCGGTGCAAACATTGAATATTTGGCGCTTGGTAAAGGAGAGTCTTTCTCACTGAAATCTGAGTACTCACCTTCTGAGATTCTCAGTGCTAAACGAATTAGTAGCGGCAAGATCGAAGAAATGAAGTCTGTTTCTTTGGATAGGGCTTTTCTCACTGAAGGGCTAACACGTGAAAATTGTTTCGCTTTGTTCTCTGAAGAAGCCACTTATTTGATCAATTCTTCCGAGACTTCACCAATATCAGGCTTTTACCTCATTGATGTTGATGGTGTGTTTTCCATCAATAAAGTTCGCCGTCTTCCTGGCAAAAAGTTATCTGTTGATTTTGATGGATCTTTGGTTGATGTAGGTGAAGATGATATCAAGGTGATTGGCCGTGTTGCGATGAGTATGGCGAAAGCTTAGTGAGGCTGGAGTGTCTGTCCGAAAGCTAAAAGACGGCAACTCTAAACCGTGGTTGTGTGAGGTTTACATCCACGGTGCCGGCGGTAAGCGGGTGCGCAAGCGCTTTGCCACAAAAGGTGAAGCGGTGGCGTTTGAACGCTACACGTTGAAAGAGGTGGACACCAAACCTTGGCTTGGCGAAAAGCCGGAACTTCGCACGCTGCATGATTTGGCGGCGTTGTGGTTTCGGCTTCACGGTCAGCACTTAACCAGCGGCGAAAACAGCTTTCGCCGCCTGTGTTTTGCCATTGAAGAAATGGGCAATCCGGTTGCGAAGAATTTCACGGCGAAAGATTACCTACACTGGCGTTCTGAACGGGTGAACCGTTATGCCGCGCAGCATGGCAAAGACAAACAAGCCGCTGCAGCAACACATAACGTTGACCTGGCACTAATGAAAGGGGTGTTTAATTTCCTGATTGGTGCGGATGAATGGCACTTCCCAAACCCATTGGCGAGTGTGAAGAAACTGGCAAGTGACCAAGCCGAAATGACTTATCTCACTGAAGATGAAATCCGGCAACTACTTGGCAGTTTTGAAAAGGCGACTTATAAAGCCTCTTATCTTTTGGTGTGCAAGTTGTGCATGGCAACCGGCGCACGTATTTCCGAGATTGAGAACTTAACCCGATCACAGGTTTCGCAGTTCAAACTCACGTTCACGAAAACCAAAACCAAACAAAACCGAACGGTACCAATCAGCGAAGATTTGTATTTAGAGCTGATTCGATACGACGAAGAATACGGCCTGCCTGTTCAGCCAGTGCGCAAAATGCTGGAAAAGCGGTTGGCTAAATTGTTCCCACGTTTACCGGACGGCCAGAAGACTCACGTTTTCCGCCACACCTTCGCCAGCCACTTCATGCAGCATGGCGGCGACATCCTCACCCTTCAGCGTATTTTGGGCCATGCGAATATCCAAATGACCATGAAATATGCGCACTTTTCCCCCGATCACTTGCAACAGGCGGTTTCGCTTAACCCAATAGCCAGGCTGAATAACATCTGATTAACGCGCTACAAACCGCGCCGAAAAAGTGGCGGTAAAAATGGCGGTAAAAATGGCGAGCATTGACGATCATTGGCGTTTATTGATTTTTGGCCTGTTTTTTGCTGATTAGCATCACCCCAGTAAATACGCGGTAAGGCCAGTGTTTTCGCAGGATAAAAAAAACCCGCCGTAGGGAGGCGGGTGTAAGATGCGATTATGGGTAGTGTCTGTCAGACATTTTGTTATTTGTGCAATTATTTAACATGTCATTAAAGATCCGGCAAATATACCGTATCACTAGAGACGATATTTATGATCGTCTCCACAAAGGGTGTCTTTTGTTGTACCCCGAGGGTGTTACAATACGGTCACCAAACTTGCAGGATGTAGACAATGACAGAACTAAAGAATGACCGTTACTTGCGTGCGCTGTTAAAGGAACCGGTGGATTACACGCCGGTATGGATGATGCGTCAGGCTGGCCGCTATCTGCCTGAGTACAAGGCAACCCGCGCGGAAGCTGGCGACTTTATGTCATTGTGTAAAAATGCAGAGCTGGCGTGTGAAGTGACCCTTCAGCCGCTGCGCCGCTACGATCTGGATGCGGCTATCCTGTTCTCCGATATTCTGACCATTCCAGATGCGATGGGTCTAGGCCTTTACTTCGAGACTGGCGAAGGTCCGAAATTCGAGCGCCCAATCACCTGTAAAGCTGACGTAGAAAAAATCGGTCTGCCAGATCCAGAAGGTGAACTGCAATATGTGATGAATGCCGTTCGCACTATCCGCAAAGGTCTGGAAGGTAAAGTGCCGCTGATTGGTTTCTCTGGCAGCCCATGGACATTGGCGACTTATATGGTTGAAGGCGGCAGCTCAAAAGCTTTCACCACAATCAAAAAGATGATGTACGCCGAGCCACAAACCCTTCACCTGCTGCTGGATAAGCTGGCAGACAGCGTGATTGAGTACCTGAACGCGCAAATCAAAGCGGGTGCACAGTCAGTAATGGTCTTTGATACATGGGGCGGCGTGCTGACCCCGCGTGATTACAACGACTTCTCGCTGCAATACATGCACAAGATTGTTGATGGCCTGATCCGTGAAAACGATGGCCGTCGCGTACCAGTCACCCTGTTCACTAAAAACGGTGGGATGTGGCTTGAGAAAATTGCGGCAACAGGCTGTGATGGTGTGGGTCTGGACTGGACCATTGATATGGCTGACGCCAAACGCCGCATCGGTGACAAAGTGGCGCTGCAAGGCAACATGGACCCATCCATGCTTTACGCATCACCAGAGCGTATTCGTCAGGAAGTGGCGACGATTCTGGAAGGTTTCGGCAACGGCACTGGCCATGTGTTCAACCTGGGTCACGGCATTCACTTGGATGTGCCGCCTGAAAATGCAGGTGTGTTTGTGGATGCGGTACACGAGCTTTCCAAGCCTTACCACAAGTAACACAGTATACGTTTATTAAGGCCAGCAGATGCTGGCCTTTTTCGTTTTTGCCGTCCTGTACAGGGTTCGTCGAAAATTTTTCTAATAAAACTACACATAATATTTATTTCATTTAAAAACATATAATTAGCTTGATCGCTCTTTCGTTGCAAAAATGGCGTACAGGTTAAAGCTGTTTGACTTTTAAAATGCTGATCAAATTATTGAGGAACGAAATTTCTTCGTTATTTTAGCGAAATCGTACAAATCAGGTTCACCAGAGAAATTCCTCATAAAGCTGTACACGCCAATTAATGAATTAAAAATCATGCAATTAAATGTTGATGGCTGTTTGATATCATTTGGAGTTCAGAAAAAAGCTGATTGTCATAAGAAAAGCTGATCAATACGTTTTCTCAAGATGGGCAGGATCTCCACTTCAAACCACGGATTTTTCCTCAGCCACAGATTATTGCGGGGAGAGGGGTGGGGTAGCGCGATAAAATCCGGTGACCAGTTAGCGTTGGCTTTCACCGTTTCAGTCAGGGTTTTAGGTTTCCCTTCCAGATAATAGCGCTGTGCATAATCGCCAATCAGCAGGGTCAGTTCCACATTGGGAAGGTGGGACTTAATCGCAGCGTGCCACTTGGGTGCGCACTCGGGTCTTGGCGGCAGATCGCCGGAATTGCCGCGCCCCGGATAGCAAAACCCCATCGGCATAATGGCGACCTGAGCAGGGTCATAGAATCTTTCTTTATCCATCTGAAGCCATTCACGCAGCCGATCACCGCTGGGGTCATTCCACGGAATTCCCGTATCATGCACGCGGGTTCCCGGTGCCTGACCGATAATGAGTAACCTTACTGAAGACTCAGCCTGCACCACAGGACGCGGCCCCAATGGTAAATGGGCTTCGCAGTGGCGGCACTCTTGCACCTCTTTCAACAAGATTTCCAACGGCTTGTCTGTCATCAATACCCCAACGAGAAGTCCATCTGGTAGCTCAATGGCTCGCCATTTAGCCAGCGTGTGTAGTTTTCGACGAAAATACCAAACACTTGCTCCGGGAAGCTCTCGGCTGAGATATGAGGCGTGACCGTAATGGAAGGATGCGTCCAAAACGGATGCTCAGGTGCGAGCGGCTCTTTGCTGAATACATCCAACACCGCATGCTGGATGTTTCCGCCTTCGATAGCTTCGAGGAGCCCTTCTTCTTCCAGCACAGGTCCGCGGCCAACGTTAAACAGAATGGCTTGTTTGCAAGTAGACAGTGTAACCCGGTTGAGTAAGCCTTTGGTTTCCGGTGTGGAAGGCAATACTGAGACAATTACATCTGCTTTGGAAAAAGCGTGTGTTATGTTGGCGTTGGTGATGATCTTATCGAACCCTTCTACGGGTTTTCCGGAGCGGCTCACACCAATCACCTGCATCCCAAAATGACGTGCGGTCTTAGCAACATGCGCACCAATCGAGCCTGTCCCAAGTATCACCATACATTTTCCGGCCAGACCCTGATAAGGAACTGGTGACCATTTGCTTTCCTGCTGTGCATCGCGGTAATGGGCAAAATGGCGGGTTAATGTCAGAAGCTGACCGATAACATACTCCGACATCAAGGGGCCGAAAACCCCACGCACATTGGTAAGCTGATAGTCGCTTTTGGGCTTGGTCAACAGGGCATCACAACCCGCAAAGGTCGACTGCAACCACTGAAGGTTCTCTGCCTTTTCAAGCTTCGGCGCGAATTTAGGTGGGTCGGCGAGGATGATGTTGGCTTTGCTAATATCTTCGGTGATTTGAAGATCAGGCAGTGCGGCGTCTTCCAATAACGCCAGATAACGTTTTTGTTGGGCTGAGCAAAGATAAAGATGGTTCAAATCTGTTCCTTTTGCTATTGCAGTATATAAAGTACACTTGCGCGGAAATCCTATCCGGCATTACACGTCGGCAATCACTGTAGACGGCAGACCATGTTACAGAATCCGATCCAGCTGCGACTCGAAAAACTCGACTCATGGCAGCATATCACTTTTATGGCAGCGCTGGTGGAGCGCATGTATCCCAACTATGCGGCATTTTGCCAACAGACTGAGTTTGCGGAGCCTCAGGCTTTCCGCCAGCTTTTGGATGCAGTATGGGAAGTGCTGACGGTTAAGAACGCCAAAATCAACTTTGAGCGTCAACTGGAGAAGTTGGAAGAGCTGATCCCGACCACGGAAGAATTCGATATTTATCTGGTTTACCCAGCGATTGATGCCTGTGTGTCGATGTCGACGCTGATCCACACGTTACTGGACCGCGACCTGTTGCTGGAATCTGTACTGAAAGTTAGTCAGCAATCAGTGGCAAGTGTGACGCAGCTTGAAGAAGCGCAAACCGGCGTTGAAGTGACGAACGAGAACCAGAAAGAAATGGAATCTGTCTGTGCCGAGTGGGACATGCAGTGGACGATCTTCCGTGCACTGAAAGAAGCAGAAGAGCGTGATGTTGAGATGATTCGCGGCATTCGCAATGAACTGCGTGAAGAAGGCGTGAGCAACCTCGGTTTATCACTCTAAGCCAGCATGGCACTGACAAAATAAAAAACGGGCCTGATGGCCCGTTTTCTTTGGGTGTCGATTACTTTGAGGTTTTCTCTTCATCGTTCGGCGAAGTCGATGTCCCGTCCTCGCTGTTTTTTTCAGAGGTGCCTTCTTTTTCTGAGGCTTCTACTGACTCTTCAGCCGCTTTTATCGTTTCTTCCTCGTCATCATCTTTGCTTTCAATCACGCCATGGGCTTCTTTCCAGTCTTCCCACCGTTCATGGGCAAGTGCCTGCATGTTTGAAGTCTTGTCCGCCTCATCCATGATTTCTTTACCCATCAGGTGCTCGAAGATATCTTCCAGCGTGATGATGCCCTGAACGTCACCATACTCGTCAACAATCAGCGCCAGTTGAGAGCGCTGAGCCATCAGACGGTCAAAGGCTTTCGGCACGATAGTGGAATCATGAACCACTGGGATTGGGCGCATCAGGTTGCCAAGTTGCTTTTGACCCTTGCCGTGCTGGCTGGCGGAGAACAGCTCAAGACGGTGAACAAAGCCCAGAATATTGTCACGTGACTCGGCATAAACGAGCGGGCGGGAGAACGGCGTGTCATGGTGCTCACGCAGGAAATCCTCAATGGTCATGGTCGCATCAACGCGGAACAGCACAGGGCGTGGCGTCATCAACTTGGTAACCGGCACGTCACGAAGGCTCAGTAGGTTGGTCAGCATGGTGGACTCGTCATCTTCCAGCTCGCCACTTTCTTTCGCCAACATAGCCATCGCAGAGATTTCATCACGCAGCTTTGGTTGCTCTTTACCGTGCGCCAGTCGACGGGTCAGTTGCTCCGAAGCCCAAACGAAAGGGGTTAATGCCCATACCATCCAACGAAGCACGGTAGCTGCGCCCGGAGCCAATTGACGCCAGTAGGTAGCACCAATGGTTTTTGGCACAATTTCAGACAACACCAGAATCGCTAGCGTCAGCACACCGGAGAACACGCCCAACCAGGCATCACCAAAGACTTTGGCAGCTTGCGCACCGGATGCTGCTGCACCCACGGTGTGGGCAATGGTGTTTAGGGTCAGAATAGAAGCTAATGGACGGTCGATATCATCTTTCAGTGAGGACAGACGTCCGGCAGCTGGATGCCCTTGCTGTCGCATTTGGGCGAGATAACTTGGGGTAATACTCAGAAGCACCGCTTCGAGCACCGAACAGATAAATGAGACACCTATAGAAAGTGCCACAAACATGAATAGCAGGATCATCGTTTTCCAGCGTAAATGTAATAAACAGGGCCAATAGTAGCGCCAAAGATCGGGTCTGAGGGCAGTAAATACAAGAGTTGCCGCCAAAATATACCCAATATTTTGTGAGGATGCGCTCAGTTTATGGTTAAAGACTCTGCATACAGTCACTTGTAGCACCACAAACCTTTGCCAGTCGGGCTTCTTTTGAATTAGAGTTCACTTGTCTCAAGAAAACCTAAGAAGGGAAGACCTAATGAACAAGACCAACTTGATCGACCTGATTGCTGAAAAAGCAGACCTGTCTAAAGCACAAGCTAAAGCTGCACTAGAAGCAACTCTGGCGGGTATCGAAGGTGCACTGAAAGACGGTGACCAGGTTCAACTGATCGGTTTCGGTACGTTTAAAGTTAACCACCGTGCTGCGCGTACTGGCCGTAACCCACAAACTGGTCAGGAAATCCAAATTGCAGCGGCAAACGTTCCAGCGTTTGTTGCAGGCAAAGCGCTTAAAGACGCAGTTAAGTAACTGATACTCCGCCGAGGCAGTTCTTGTTTTGGCGGATATTTATGCGCATTAAAGCGTCTCTCCTTGTTTCACCTCTTATTCTTACTTTGGCGGGCTGTAGCTCGACAGAGATAATCCAACCTCCTGTTCAAACCGTCACTGCCATTGTACAGGGCGATGCCACCAGTATTTTCTGGCTCGATCAAGGTCAACGCTTTCCTGAAACTCTCACTGAGCTTGTGATGATGGGTGACAATGGCCAGTATTCGTCTGAATATCGCTGGCGCAAAGGCGTGGTGCGTGAAATTCAGCGCAAAGGAAATACCTTGATTGATGGTGAATTGAAACACCAGTCGGTACTTATCCGTTACGATTCGGAAGGGCAGGCAGTATATCAGCAGTATCGTCTGGGTGGCGCCTTGTTACCTATTAGAAGTACTGAGCTGGTGCGTTATTACAAACAGGCGGAAAAGGCTTTAGAAACCGCTCAGGCACTAGGAAAGAACAACAAAAACTTCTTTCAGGGCTATTGGAATGAAGGTGTGTTTGAAGAGTGTGGATCTGGTGATGTAAAAACACTGAAGTTCAGTGCTGAGTTTCCGGATTACATACTGCACAGGCTGAAGAAAGAAGATAATTTCATCGCGGCTGTCGGCAAAGTCGGCCGCAACACCAATACGGCAGAAACCATTATCGTGCTGGATAACGACAGTGCGGATTGTTTCGAAAGACCGGAGTTCTAAAGTTCGCATCACCCAGAAAGAAAAAACGCGCCGATTGGCGCGTTTTGACGTTTTAGGGCAGCATTTGAGCTTTAGGGATTATTCGCCCTGCTCGCGTGCAATCGCACGGTAGCCAATGTCATCGCGGTGGAACATGCCATCCCAGCTGATTTGTGAGGCCAGCTCATAAGCACGTTTCTGCGCTTCTGAAACGGTGTTGCCCATTGCGGTTGCACAAAGCACACGGCCGCCAGCAGTCACAACGTTACCGTCTTTCTCTGCCGTCCCTGCATGGAACACTTTCGCTGCATCCAACTCAGTGGTTGGTAAGCCAGAAATGACATCGCCTTTGTTGTATGACGCAGGGTAGTCACCCGCTGCCAGTACAACACCGATGGATGCGCGTGGGTCCCATTTGGATTCTACGGTATCCAGCTTACCTGCTACCGCAGCTTCACACAGTTCAACCAGATCAGATTGCAGGCGCAGCATGATTGGCTGGGTTTCTGGGTCGCCAAAGCGGCAGTTGTATTCAATCACTTTCGGTGTGCCGTCAGCCATCACCATCAAGCCTGCATAGAGGAAGCCTGTATATGGGTGACCCTCTGACGCCATGCCGCGAACGGTTGGGTAAATCACTTCGTTCATCACGCGATCGTGGATGTCTGCGGTTACAACAGGTGCCGGGCTGTACGCGCCCATACCACCGGTATTTGGGCCAGTATCACCATTACCGACACGCTTGTGATCCTGGCTTGTGGCCATTGGCAAGACGTTTTCACCGTCAACCATGACGATAAAGCTCGCTTCTTCGCCATCAAGGAATTCCTCGATAACCACGCGGCTGCCTGCATCGCCAAAGGCATTACCCGCCAGCATGTCACGAATCGCGTTTTCTGCTTCTTCCAGGGTCATCGCAACGATAACGCCCTTACCTGCTGCCAGACCGTCAGCTTTCACGACGATAGGTGCACCTTTCTCGCGCACGTACGCCAGTGCAGGCTCAATCTCGGTGAAGTTCTGGTATTCGGCTGTCGGGATTTGGTGACGGGCAAGGAAGTCTTTGGTGAAGGCTTTTGAGCCTTCCAGCTGCGCAGCAGCTTCGGTTGGACCGAAGATAGGCAAGCCAGCTTCACGGAAAGCATCAACCACACCAATCACAAGTGGTGCTTCTGGGCCGACAATGGTCAGGCCAATATTTTTATCCTGAGCAAAAGCAACCAGCGCTGAGATGTCTTCGACGCCAATGGCGACATTTTCCAGTTTTGGCTCCAGCGCGGTACCTGCGTTACCTGGCGCGACAAAAACGGTCTCAACTTTTGCAGACTGTGCGACTTTCCACGCCAGAGCGTGTTCACGGCCGCCGCTGCCAATAACCAATACGTCCATTTTGAATCCTTCAATCAAAGCAGCCCAGAGTAACTCTGGGCTGTGAAAAATGCTTAGTGGCGGAAGTGGCGCATGCCAGTGAAGACCATCGCCATGCGGTGCTCGTCAGCAGCGGCAATCACTTCGTCATCACGCATTGAACCGCCTGGCTGGATAACACAGGTAATGCCAGCTTCTGCAGCGGCGTCGATACCATCACGGAATGGGAAGAATGCATCAGACGCCATCACGCTGCCTGCCACTTCCAGATTCTCGTCAGCAGCTTTGATCCCCGCAATTTTTGCCGAGTAAACGCGGCTCATCTGGCCTGCGCCTACACCGATAGTCATGTTACCTTTCGCGTAAACAATCGCGTTGGATTTCACGTATTTCGCGACTTTCCAGCAGAACAGCGCATCACGCAGTTCCGCGTCAGAAGGCTGACGCTTGGAGACCACTTTCAGGTCATCCAGAGAGACCATACCTTGGTCACGGTCCTGAACCAGCAGACCGCCGTTAACGCGTTTCACGTCAAAGCCAGTGGTCTGTGCGCTCCACTCGCCGCAAACCAGCAGGCGAACATTCTTCTTCGCGCTAACCACTTCTACCGCTGCGTCTGACACGCTTGGTGCAATGATGACTTCTACAAACTGACGGTCAACGATGGCTTGGGCGGTTTCCGCATCCAGTTCACGGTTAAACGCGATGATACCGCCAAACGCTGAGGTTGGATCAGTTTTGTAAGCGCGGTCGTAAGCTTCAAGGATGTTATCACCCAGTGCTACACCACATGGATTGGCGTGCTTAACGATCACACATGCCGGATCGATGAACTCTTTTACACATTCAAGTGCGGCATCGGTATCTGCGATATTGTTGTAAGACAGTGCCTTACCCTGAAGCTGGGTAGCCGTAGAGACAGACGCTTCTTCCGGATTGGCTTCGGTGTAGAAAGCCGCAGCCTGATGGCTGTTTTCGCCGTAGCGCATGTCCTGTTTTTTGATGAACTGCTGGTTGAAGGTACGTGGGAACTTCGACTTTTCATCGCCTTCTTTGTTGTCGCCGTAAGACGGCACCATGGTACCGAAGTAGTTAGCAATCATACCGTCGTACGCAGCAGTATGTTCGAATGCAGAGATAGCTAGATCGAAACGGGTTCGTAGTGAGAGTGAACCGTTGTTGGCATCAAGCTCAGCCAGCACGCGGCCGTAATCAGAGGCATTCACCACGATGGTGACATCTTTGTGGTTTTTCGCCGCAGAGCGAACCATGGTTGGGCCACCGATATCGATGTTTTCAACCGCATCTTCCAGCGTACAGCCTTCTTTCGCGACGGTTTCCGCAAATGGGTATAGGTTCACAACAACTATGTCGATAGGTGAAATACCATGCTCGTTCATTACTGCATCGTCTGTTTCACGACGACCCAGAATGCCACCGTGTACTTTCGGGTGTAGGGTTTTTACGCGCCCATCCATCATTTCCGGAAAACCGGTGTAGTCAGATACTTCAGTTACTGCCAGACCTTGCTCTGCCAGAAGGCGAGCGGTACCACCAGTCGATAGGATATCGACACCTTTTTCTGCGAGAGCTTTGGCAAATTCTACAATGCCGGTTTTATCAGATACGCTAATCAATGCGCGACGAATAGGACGAGCGTTTTCCATTGCTACCATCTCTTTAAATGTGGGGATAGGATATTTGGCAAAACCGCCGCTTTGAGAGCCGCTTTGCCAAATACCCGCTAAGGCGAAGCCTTGATTGAATTGGCGCACATTCTAACCTAATTTATTGACGCAATCGATTGCTTTTGTGGCTTTGTCACAAAAATACGCGAGAGGGTATCTATGAAGATGTTACAAATCGGGCAGTTAGCCAAGCGTGCAGGTGTATCGGGCGATACGCTGCGGTTTTATGAAAAAGTTGGCCTACTGCAGCCAGCTGCCCGAAGTGAAAGTGGTTACCGTCTTTATGATGAGGATGCGGTGTCGCGTGTACATTTTATTATCAAGGGGAAACGTATTGGACTGACGCTGGAAGAAATTCAGGAGTTGCTTGAGATACGCTTGGAAGCCACCCAACACAGCTGTGCTGAAGTGAAAGGTATCACCCAGAAAAAGCTCGATGAGCTCGATGGGAAAATTGCTGAATTGACTGAGATTCGCATCGCGTTAAAAAGAATCAATGATGCATGTTGTGGTCACGTGGACGATGACGCCAGTCACTGTTCGATTTTAGAGGCTTTAGCGTCAGAGTAAGTAGTGAGAGGATAAAATATTAAAGAAGAAGGCACGGGGCCTTCTTCTGATTTGTTTACTGTGCAAGTTCTGCAAGCACAGCTGCATAGTCAGGCTCTTCGGAGAGTTCATTCACCAGCTCAACATGCAGTACTACACCTTCTTCATTGAGTACAACTACCGCGCGCGCCGCCAAGCCAACCAGGGGGCCTTCTGCAATGGCTACGCCGTAATCTCTCATGAAGGATGGGTCGCGGAACGTTGATGCATGCTGGACGTTCTCCAGACCTTCCAATTCGCAAAAACGGCTGGCGGCGAATGGTAGGTCGGCAGACACACATACCACCTTGGTGTTTTTCATTGATGCCGCTTTCTCGTTGAATGCACGCACACTGGCAGCACAGGTTGGAGTATCAATGCTTGGGAAGATATTCAATACCACTTTACTGCCGCGAAGGGCAGCAGGTGTAAGCTCAGATAAATCACCGGCAGCGAGCGAGAAATCCGGGGCATGGCCACCGACTTTCGGCAAGGTGCCTAAGAGTGGCAAAGGTTCACCTTTAAAATGGGTTTGCGACATTGTTCTCTCCTTAATTCACGTCGTTTGGGTAGTAGTGTGGCACAAGCACGCACCAAATCCATGTTCGAAAACGGGAATACGTAAAAACTGGATGCAGCGACCAGTGGTAACCAAAATAAGGTTTGGGAACATGATAAGAGTGTGATAGCGTCAGGGAAATCGAAAGGATAGGTACCCCGGCTCCAGAGCCTTGAAATACAAGCATCTTGCTGTCGACTGGGTATATCACAAGTAATAAAGGACAAAGATGTTAAAGGTAAACGAATATTTTGATGGTGGCGTAAAGTCCATCAGCTTTGAAAACAAAGGCCCACTGAGCATTGGCGTGATGGAAGTGGGTGAATACACCTTCGGTACCGCAGCTCCTGAGCGTATGCACGTGGTGAAAGGCGAATTGACGGTAAAGCTGCCAGGTCATATCGATTGGGAAACCTACGGTGCTGGCGATGACTTCGAAGTCCCGGGTGAATCATCATTCCAGGTGAAAGTTGAGCAAAATACCGCGTATTTCTGCGAATATCTATAGCGATAAATAAAACCTTTCTGTTTTGTAAAATTAAACCTCGTGGTCACATCTTCCTCTCTGGCGTAACGTGTCTGGACATTCACACTGGCGAAATGTCTATAGGAACGTTCGCTCGTCGCTAGAAGGAGATGTGCCATGCACAAGATGGAAAACCTGAAGAAGCTATCTAAGCTAAAAGACCACGCTAAACCAACCACTGATGCCTTTTGGGCATATGACAACCTTGCACTCGCAGATGGTGTTATCCCTAAAAAATACAAAGAACTTATGGCTATTGCTGTTGGGTTAACGACTCAATGCGCCTATTGCATTGAAGCGCATAAGAATGCAGCTCTAAAAGCGGGAGCGACCGAAGAAGAGTTTGCTGAAGTTGTCTTACTAACGGCGGCTATTCGTGCCGGTGGAGCTTTAACGCACGGTACTCATTTGTTCGAGGACTAATGATGTCATTGACGGACAAACCTTTTTGGATAGGTTTGTCCGTCACTGAGATATCTGATTAAGAGAGGCTAGAAAGGTAAATACTCTCTAGCTTATCCGCATGCCCCTGCATGGAAAAATGCTCCAGCGCGCGGCGATAAGCGCGGGTAGCGTTCGATTCACGCAATGACTCGTCATCCAGATAGCGTTTAAGCCCTATAGCGATTGACGCTGTATCCTTTGGCGTGCAGTACACCCCTGTCTCTTCAAGAATTTCTGGTAGCGCTCCTGTGTTGGAAACCACTAAGGCACAGTGCTGTGCCATGGCTTCAATGGCGGTCAGACCAAATGCTTCGTTCCAATACGGCAGGCAGACAATTTGAATTTCCTCCAACAGGGTAGGTACGTTTTTGCGGTAACCGGCCAGGTGCACCCGATCAGCAAAAAGAGAGGCTTTCACCTTTTCCTGTAGTTGGTTTGAAAAGGCTTCGTCTGCGCCCTCATCGGGGTTCAGTCCACCAATCAGCACTAAATGGGCGTTCGGGTAATCGGCCGCGATAAGTTCAAAGCCTGCCAACAAATCTGCCTGACCTTTGCCATCACAGATGCGGCCTACTGAACCGATAAAGGTCGTGTCATGAGACAGCCCATATTCATCGGCTAACAGGTGAGGGCGGTTCTCCTTGCTAAACTGTTTCTGATCGATACGCGTTCCTAGCCAGAGCCGCTCGATTTTACTTTCTGCTACAGGCAGTGCCTTGATATTACGTTGATAGGTTTCGTTACTGATCGACAGTACCTGTTCCACGTGTCGGTAAACCCAGCGGTGATAGATGTCTTTTTTCGGTCGTTTCACACCCATGTGTTCGGTAAACAGGGTGTAGCGACGGGTCAGCATGTTTAGAAGTGCAGAAACTAGGATGTCGCCGGATTTGTGGCAATGCACAATCTGCACATTGTTCGCTTTTAGCCATTTATTGAGACTAAAGAGTGTTGGACCGAAAAGCGTAGCTTTCTTCGGTACGGTAAAAATGTCCATGCCGGCATCTTTCATCGCGTTGGCTACACGGGAGTTTTCCGAAGCAAGACCAAAGACGCGGTAACCTTTATTGATAAACTCTTTACCCATGCGTGATGGGTACATTTCCAGGCCACCCCAGCCTGTTGACAGGCAAATATGCAAGATGCCCGGTTTGTTGTCTGAGGTGCTAATTGAGGCGTTAGCCTGAGCCATGGTGTTCTCCCGAAAAAATCTATCGTGCGGCTGGATACAAAGCTGCAAAGTCAGCAGGGAGTATATATCCAAACAACCTGAAGATGCATCAGAGGGGCATTGCGATTACGTGCGGAGGCTGAAAATGTAAAAGCCAGGCTTTGCAGCCTGGCTTTTACTGAAAACTGTTAAGTTAGCAGAACTTAGTTCATGCCATACTTTTTCAGTTTCTTACGCAGAGTACCACGGTTGATACCCATCATGGTTGCTGCGCGGGTTTGGTTACCGCGAGTGTATTGCATGATGGTGTCCAGCAGTGGCTGCTCAACTTCTGCCAGTACCAGCTCGTACAGGTCATTGACTTCCTGGCCATTCAACTGCGCTAGGTAGTTTTTCAGGGAGGCTTTTACTGAGTCACGCAGTGGCTTCTGGGTGATTTGATCTTGTGAAGTCACAGTAGTCACTGTCAATGCTTCTGAAGTCAGGTTTTGTTCGAACATACTCTGTCAGCTCTTCTCGTATTTATGCAACGTTTTCGAAGTAATCTTGCAGCGCATCGATCTGCTCGTGAGCGTCTTCGATTGCGTTGAAAGTCTGGCGAAAATCGCCAATTTGGTCATGTTCTTTCAGGTACCAACTCACGTGCTTACGCGCGATACGTAGTCCTTTGAGTTCACCATAAAACTGGTGAAGCCCCTGAACATGGCCCAACAAAATTGCTTTTACCTCTTCCATCGGTGGCGCATCAAGTGCTTCACCCGTGGCTAGGTAATGTTGGATTTCACGGAAAATCCAAGGACGCCCTTGTGCAGGGCGACCAATCATTAAGGCATCAGCACCTGTGTAATCCAGCACAAATTTGGCTTTCTGAGGCGAATCAATATCCCCATTGGCGATAACCGGGATAGTGATAGCTTCTTTGACCGCTCTGATGCTGTCGTACTCTGCCTCCCCTTTATACATACAAGCGCGTGTGCGACCGTGAAGGGCCAACGCCTGAATGCCACAGTCTTCGGCCATTTTGGCGATCTGGACACAGTTCTTGTTGTCCGGATCCCAGCCTGTCCGGGTTTTCAGTGTAACGGGAACGTCCACTGCAGAAACCACTGCTTTCAGGATCTGCTCAATGATATCCGGTCGGGTCAGCAGTGCTGAGCCAGCCAGTTTCTTATTGACCTTCTTTACCGGGCAGCCCATGTTGATGTCGACGATTTGCGCGCCGTTTTCAACACAGAAGCTTGCGGCATCTGCCATCAGTGCCGGTTCAGCACCAGCGATCTGTACAGAACGGATCCCCTTTTCATCGAGATGGACCATCCGGTTTTTAGATTTGGCTGTGTGCCACATCGCCGGATTGGAGGACATCATTTCACTTACCGCCATGCCAGCCCCGTAGCGCAAACAGAGTTCGCGGAAAGGTTTGTCAGTCACGCCTGCCATAGGCGCCACGATAAGTTGGTTTTCCAGTTTGTATGGTCCGATCTGCAAGGGGATACCTTCTATGTCAGCAAGGGCGCGCATTTTACGCATTTTTTCCTGCTCTGAAAAGGCCAATATTTGAGCGTTTTGCCTTGATTTTTTAAAAATCCAGATAATTCAATTTTTTAGTACAAAAATTGTTCAATTATCACTGAGTTAGGCTCTGCACGCAGTGATGCGGCACCATTCCTCTTTTTCGACAATCGCGTCAACGCTGAGTTCATCGCGGTAACAGTCGGCAACAGACTCAGCCTGACTATCCAATACACCGGACATCGCCAGTACACCTTGCGGTGCGATCAGGCTTTTGATGATTGGAGAAAGTTCACGAAGTGGACCTGCCAGAATGTTGGCAACCACGACTTCGGCTTGTAGGTTCTCTGGTTGATCTTGAGGCAAGTAAAGCTCAAGGCGATCTGCGACGCCATTGCGCTCTGCATTGGCTTTAGATGCTTGCAGTGCTTGTGGGTCGATATCGATACCGATGACTTTCTCTGCGCCCAGCAGAAGCGCTGCCAGCGACAAAATGCCTGAGCCGCAACCGAAGTCGATCACCGTCTTGCCAGACAAGTCCAGGCCATCCAGCCACTCGAGACAGAGTGCTGTCGTTGGATGAGTACCGGTGCCGAACGCCAGGCCAGGATCAAGCATGATATTGACGGCCTCTGGCTCTGGTGCATCGCACCAGCTTGGGCAAACCCAAAGACGCTGACCAAAACGCATCGGCTTGAAGTTATCCATCCAAGCGCGTTCCCAGTCTTTGTCTTCCAACTGTTCAATTTTGTGCGTAAAGTTTTCTTCCAGTAGCGGGCTGTTTTTCAGGATAGCCACCACTGCATTCATGTCGGTTTCTGCGTCATACAGTGCGACGATGTCGGTTTCGCCCCACAGACGGGTTTCACCCGGCATAGGTTCAAACACTGGGGTGTCTTTGGCATCAAGGAAAGTGACTGACAACGCACCAGCTTCTTCCATCAGCATGTCACCAATGGCTTCAGCGGTTTCAGCGGTTGCGTTCAGTTTGATTTGAATCCAAGGCATGGTTTCTTCACTTCTTCGTTTAACGACGATTTTAAGGCGCGGAGTCTAGCATAAAAAGTAGTCAGACCGCATAGCCTAAGGGTCTGTTGATCTTTGGTGATGATTTTTGTAGCAGTTTGTGGGGATTTTATGCAAGGCAGAGGCTTCGATGTGTAGCTAGCCTACATAAGAAGCCGATAACGCGGCAGAAATTCCCCACAAACGCTGCCCGAAGGGTTCTGCTCTAAGCGTTTTATGCTTTGTTGAGGTGTATTTGCTTAGAATGACTAGGCGGCACACACCTCGCCGCGCCTAAAACGCTTATAGCGAGAACAAAATTTAACCACCAAAGGTCAACAGACCCTAGCACGGTCAGGGTTAAGAAAGGAAGAAAAAGGGCAGCGAATGCTGCCCTGAGAAGTTATGCGGTTGCTTGGCGTGTCTTCGTGTACTGCATACCGCTAACAAGCAGGAAGGCAAACAGACTGATGGCCAGTGAAGGCACAATGGCGTGTATGCCGCTCATGTCCGGTTTAAAGGTCGAAAGCGCGGCATAGCTGCCAAGGCCAGTAATCATGGATGCTAACGCGCCTGAAGCGGTGGCTTTCTTCCAGTAAAGGCCAAGTATCAGCGGCCACAGGAACACCGCCTGCATACCGCCAAAGGCGAGCAGGTTCAGCCAGATGATCATGTCAGGTGGGTTGGTGGCCGCGACAAATACCAGCAGTGAGAATATCCCCGTTACCCATAAAGAGAGTTTGGGTAATTTGCTTTCTGCATCCGGCGCTTTGGCGGCATTGGGGTTGATGTAGTTGAGATACAAATCCTTCAGCAGCGTTGCGGATGCCTGAATGAGTTGCGAGTCGATGGTCGACATAATCGCCGCCATTGGGCCTGCCAGAAACACACCGGCAACGACAGGGGGCAAAACCGTCATCATCAGGGTCGGCATGATCTGATCCGGGTTATCAATTTCCGGAACAATCGCACGGCCCAGCGCTCCAGCCAAATGCATGCCAAGCATCAATAGCGCCACCATCGCTGTGCTGAGCACCATGCCTTTGTGGAGAGACTTACTGGATTTGTAAGACATACAGCGCACCGCCGCATGGGGAAGGCCAATCACACCGAAACAGACCAATACCCAGAAGCTCAACATAAACGGCTCTGACAGGAAATTGTTGGGGCCATACGGTGTGACCAGTGCAGGATCGATAGCATGAAGCTCAGTGATCATTTCACCCAGACTGCCGCCTGCGTGGATGATGCCAACCAGCAACGCAATAGTGCCTATGATCATCATGATGCCCTGCACGGTGTCGGTCATGACGACAGCGCGAAATCCGCCGATGGTGGTGTAAACGCCCACCGTCAAGGCAAACAGCATCAGACCGTGGGTATAGGAAACCCCGGTAACAGTCTGCAGCAAGCGTGCGCCGCCAACGAACTGAACCACCATGGTGCCGAAAAAGGCCAGCAATAAAGCGAGAGAGGCGAAAATCACCACAGCACGGTTTTTGTAACGCGCATAGAGCATGTCATTCAGAGTGAGCGCATTGTGACTACGGGACTCAATGGCGAACTTCTTTCCGAGCACACCGAGCGTCAGCCATGCAGCAGGTAACTGGATCATCGCCAGTAACACCCAGCCGAGTCCCATTTTGTAAGCCGCACCGGGCCCACCGATAAAAGAACTCGCACTGGCATAGGTGGCCGCGAGAGTCATCGCCAGCACAAATCCACCCATGCTTCGGCTACCAAGCAGGTATTCATTCAGGAATCCGCCACTGCGATCCCCTTGTTTGCGCGAATAAATGGCCAGCGCAAATACAGCGACCAGATACAACGTCATCGGGATAAGAAGCTGACTATTCATCGGACGCTTCCTCTTCGATGTCGAGTGGCATGTCTTTGTAGAGGAATTTCACCATCAGTGCGCACAGCAGGGTAAATAAAAGGGGGCCGATAACGCATGCCATTAAAAACCAAAGTGGCAAACCGAAATAGAGCGTAGGGGGAGTCTGTTCAATTCCTTCTGGGGCCAGACCATAGGCAAATCCGTACCACCATGCAAAATACGCGAGTGCGAGTGCAATCGCCCATTTGGCTTCCTTGTGAGCCTGGCGGTATCGGCTGCTAAGTGTCTTCATTAGAGCCTTCTTACTTAACGCGATAAGAGAGTGTTGATAAGGGGTCTATTGTGACAAAACCACGGAGAATGTGACAGATTTATACGTGCAGGGTTAGGGCACTAAAAACAAAAAAGGCCGCGTAAACGCGACCTTTTGGCTCTTTCTCAGAATTACTTCTGAATGCCCAGCTTCTTCTCCAGGTAGTGGATGTTTGCACCACCATGCTGGAAGTTCTCATCTTTCATGATTTCCAGCTGAAGAGGAATATTGGTTTTGATGCCATCAATGATGGTTTCCTGCAGGGCGTTACGCATACGGGCAATGGCCACGTCACGGTTTTCACCGAAGCAGATCAATTTACCAATCATGGAATCATAGTGTGGAGGCACAGAGTAGCCTGAGTACACGTGAGATTCCCAACGCACACCCATGCCGCCTGGCGCATGGAAGCGATCGATTTTACCTGGGCTTGGTAGGAAGCGCTCTGGGTCTTCGGCGTTGATACGACACTCAATCGCATGGCCGCGGATTTGGATGTCATCTTGCGTGAATGACAGAGGCTGGCCAGCGGCAATGCGAAGCTGCTCTTTGATCAGGTCAACGCCAGTGACCATTTCGGTCACAGGGTGTTCAACCTGAATACGGGTGTTCATCTCAATGAAGTAGAACTCACCGTTTTCGTACAGGAACTCAAACGTACCTGCACCGCGGTAGCCGATTTCCAGACATGCGCGGCAACAACGTTCACCGATGTACTTACGCATTTCAGCAGTGATACCCGGTGCTGGCGCTTCTTCAACAACCTTCTGGTGACGGCGCTGCATCGAACAGTCACGTTCACCTAAGTGAATCGCACCGCCCTGACCATCAGCCAGAACCTGCACTTCAACGTGACGTGGGTTTTCCAGGAATTTCTCCATGTAAACCATATCATTGTTGAAGGCAGCTTTTGCTTCTGCGCGGGTCATGGCAATAGCGTCGGTCAGTTCTGCTTCAGAACGAACCACACGCATACCGCGACCACCACCACCACCGGATGCTTTGATGATCACAGGGTAGCCGATGCGTTTTGCGAAAGCCTTGTTCTTAGACTCGTCGTCGTCAAGTGGACCATCAGAACCTGGTACACAAGGTACGCCCGCTTTTTTCATCGCGTTGATGGCAGACACTTTGTCACCCATCAGGCGGATAGTTTCAGCGCGAGGACCGACGAAAATGAAGCCTGATTGCTCTACCTGCTCTGCAAAATCTGCATTCTCTGACAGGAAGCCGTAACCTGGGTGGATAGCCACCGCACCAGTCACTTCTGCAGCACTGATGATGCGTGGGATGTTCAGGTAACTTTCAACGCTTGATGCAGGACCGATACAGATAGATTCGTCTGCCAGCAATACGTGCTTCAGATCGCGATCGGCGGTGGAGTGAACGGCAACCGTTTTGATGCCGAGCTCTTTACACGCACGAAGGATGCGAAGCGCAATTTCACCGCGGTTAGCGATGACAATTTTATCTAACATAGCTGTCCTCGATTACTCGATGATGACCAGAGCTTGGTCAAACTCTACTGCTTGGCCGTCTTCACACAGGATAGCTTTCACTACACCCGCTTTGTCTGCTTGGATTTGGTTCATCATTTTCATCGCTTCAACGATGCAAAGGGTATCGCCAACATTTACTGATTGACCCACTTCAACGAAAGACTTCGCTTCTGGGCTTGGAGAGCGGTAGAAAGTACCCACCATTGGAGATAGAACCTTGTGACCCGCAACTTCTGCTTCAACTGCTGGTGCTTCTGCTGCTGCCGGAGCCGCCACAGGAGCTGCTGGTGCCGCTACTGGAGCCGGCGGCTGCAGGTGCTGCGTAAACCTGAGTGGCGACTGGCGCAGTTGCGCGGCTAATGCGTACTGACTCTTCACCTTCAGATATTTCCAGCTCAGCGATGCCAGATTCTTCAACAAGCTCAATCAGTTTTTTGATTTTACGAATATCCATGATGTCTATCTCTTTGAAATTATTGTTCAGTTGTTCTCTGCTTGCAGACGCTTAGCGACCGCACGTAGAGCAAATTCGTAACCGTCAGCGCCCAGTCCGACAACCACACCTTCTGCTTTATCGGAGAAGTAAGAATGATGACGGAATGGTTCACGGGCGTGAACGTTTGAAAGGTGCACTTCAATAAAAGGAATGCCAACAGCGAGAATGGCATCTCGCAGCGCCACGCTGGTGTGCGTAAACGCAGCTGGGTTGATAATGATGAAATCAACCTTTCCCATTGCCTGATGGAGGGTATCAATCAGGACGTGTTCCGCATTGGACTGCACGTGTTCAAGTTGAATATTGAAAGATGCTGCTAATGTCGTCAGATCGGCGACGATGTGATCCAACGAAGTCTGTCCATAGTGGCCAGGTTCACGAACCCCTAGCATGTTTAGGTTCGGACCGTTGATAAGTAAAACTTTGCGATTTGTCGTCATATTGATCGCTTTGTTCCTGTTCTTGTTGCGAAAAGGCGTTAACTTCTGCTTTTTAGCACCAGAGGGTGCGAGAACCTGAAAAATGGCACTCCCGCCACTTACTGAAACGCAATTATAGAGAATTCACCGCAAATGGCAGCAAAATACTGGTCTTATCAGACAAAATCTGGCAATCCCGCGTACAGGTTACGCAGTTACGACAGAAATTTCGTGGCAATAGTTCACGAAATGACCAGTTGAGCCGGTGGAACTGTTAGGCAGATCTCATCCCGCGTTTTAAACGTGTCTTTTTCGCCTGAACATTTTACAGGCCCCTTTTACTACCCGGGTGTCTTTAAAGTGAGATAATGGGAAATAATCATTTAAATATTAATTAGTTAGGTTGCGGTTACCAATTGGGAACAACGTTCATACCAGGAGCTGTTGATCTTTGGTGGTTAAATTTAGTTCTAGCTATGAGCGTTTTAGGCGCGGCAAGGTGTGTGTTGCCTAGCATTCTAAGTAAATAAACCTCAACAAAGCATAAAACGCTTAGAGTGCGGGACGCGCAGTCGAACCCTTCGGGCTGCGTTTGTGGGAAATTTCTGCTGCGTTATCAGCTTCTCATGTAGGCTAGCTAAACATCAAAGCCTCTGCCTTGCATAAAAACTCCACAAACTGCTGCAAAAATCATCACAAAAAGGTCAGCAGCCCCTTTTTTGCCCAATGTGGCTCTTATTCCGACGCTATAAGGGAGTGTCATTCTGTTTACGGAAATAGTACCGCAGTACCCGAAACCTAATTGACAAAACCCTCGACTAATAAGCCACAGATCCGACAATGAGAGCGTTTAGTCGATGTAATGCCTCGGATTATTTGGGAGGGGAATGTGATTCAGAAGCGCTATGACACAATGGTTTGGTTATTACATTGGAACGATGTGTGTCACCAATTCTGGAAGCAAGATAACTTGATAGCTACATTGATTTCATCCCATGCAATGGCTGTGTACTTGGACCCAAAAAGGGCCGCGTTTAGCGGCCCTTAGAGATTGAGCAGGAAGGTGGGCTATACCACGCTGGACTTTTCTGCGATGAGTTTATCTACCACGCTTGGATCTGCCAGCGTAGAGGTATCACCCAGACTGCCAGTATCGCCAGTCGCAATCTTACGCAGGATTCGGCGCATAATTTTGCCTGAACGGGTCTTCGGTAGGGCATCTGTCCAGTGGATGAAATCCGGTGTTGCGATAGGACCGATTTCCTTACGTACCCAATTTTTCACTTCTTTGGTCAGTTCAGCAGTTGGTACTTCGCCTGCATTTAGCGTGATATAGGCGTAGATAGCCTGACCTTTGATATCGTGTGGAACACCTACAATTGCCGCTTCTGCGATCTTGTCGAATGCCACCAATGCCGATTCGATTTCTGCGGTACCCATACGGTGTCCGGAAACGTTCAGCACGTCATCCACGCGACCTGTAATCCAGTAGTAACCGTCTTCGTCACGGCGAGCACCGTCACCAGTGAAGTACATGCCTTTGAAGGTTGAGAAGTAGGTTTGCTCGAAGCGTTCATGGTCACCGTTAACGGTGCGCATTTGGCCTGGCCAAGAATCGAGCATAACCAGGTTACCTTCGGTTGCTCCTTCGATGATGTTGCCCATGTTGTCAACCAGTGCTGGTTGTACACCGAAGAATGGGCGAGTTGCCGACCCTGGCTTCAGCGCGGTTGCACCAGGTAACGGAGTGATCAGGATGCCGCCGGTTTCGGTTTGCCACCAGGTATCTACGATAGGACACTTGCTGTCACCGATTGTCTTATAGTACCACTCCCATGCTTCTGGGTTGATGGGTTCGCCCACTGAACCCATGATGCGTAGCGAATCACGCTTGGTGCCTTCAACCGCTTCGTTACCTTTCGCCATCAGGGCGCGGATTGCGGTTGGGGCGGTGTACAGGATGTTGACCTGATGCTTATCAACCACTTCACTCATTCGGGCAGTTGATGGGTAGTTAGGTACGCCTTCGAACAGGATGGTTTTGGCACCGTTCGCCAGTGGTCCGTAGATCAGGTAGCTGTGACCGGTGATCCAACCCACATCTGCGGTACACCAGAAGACTTCACCTTCCTGGTAGTCGAAGACGTACTTGAAGGTCATGGTCGCATAAACCAGGTAACCACCTGTGGTGTGGAGAACACCTTTTGGCGTGCCGGTTGAACCTGAGGTGTAAAGGATGAACATTGGGTCTTCTGCGTTCATCTCTTCCGGTTCACAGTTATCAGACACGACTGCGGTTGCTTCGTGCCACCATACATCACGGCCAGAATTCCACTCAACATTGTTACCAGTGCGTTGGTAAACAACGACTTTTTCAACTGACGTGACCGAAGGGTTTGCAAGCGCTGCATCCACGTTTTGTTTCAAAGGTACTGCGCGGCCGCCACGTACACCCTCATCGGCAGTGACTACCAGTTTCGCGTTGGAGTCAACAATGCGGCCTGCGAGTGCTTCTGGAGAGAAGCCACCGAATACGATGGTGTGAACGGCACCAATGCGAGTACATGCCAGCATGGCAATCGCGGCTTCCATTACCATTGGCATGTATAGGCACACGACGTCGCCTTTGCGCACGCCTTGGCCTTTCAGTGCATTAGCGAACTTACACACTTCAGTGTGTAGTTCTTTGTAAGTCAGGGTTTTGTCGTCATTTGGGTCATCGCCTTCCCAAATCAGGGCAACCTGATCACCTTTTGCTTCAAGATGGCGGTCAATACAGTTGGCAGAAACGTTTAGCGTACCGTCCTCGAACCATCTGATGTCGACATGGCCGGTATCAAAAGAGGTATTCTTCACCTTAGTGAAAGGTTTGATCCAATCTACGATCTGGCCATGCTCACGCCAGAATCCTTCTGGGTTAACAACAGACTGCTGATACATCTCGCGGTAAGTGTCGTTGTTTGCGTGCGCTTTGGCTTCGATTTCCGGCATAACCGGATGCAGGTGAACCTCACTCATTATCTTTCTCCTTGTGTTCCTGCGTGATGCTGTCTGGCATCGTCAAATATTCGACCACGACGAATTAGTATATAGGGTCCGGTCTAGCGGTCTTGTTCCATTAAGGTCGGACAGTTAGGGATTCTCGACAATTAGACTTTAGGATGAAGAGGCCGTTTTCTATGGGTTTTGTGACCTTTGGACAATCACACTGAGGTGTTGCTCTCATTTACATGCAGTGGGTTGCGGGGAAATTATCAATAAGTGGGCATTGATACATCCCCGTACTTTAGTCGAACGTAGATCAGTGCTGCACTAATGGCATCATCGAGTGCGTCATGCCGCCCGGAAAGGGGAAGATCGAGGTGGTGTCCTATCGCCTCCATACTCAGGTCGTAATAAGCATTCGGCAGAATGTGTTCGAGTTTCCGTCGGTACATGTCACTCACCTCTATTGTGCTATTGGGCAGTTTGAAGCCAAGGTGCTTTTTGGCATAGCGGTCAAGGATCGCTTTGTCGTACTGGATGTAATACCCAACAATCGGCCGGTTACCAATAAACTCGATGAGTTTGAGCATGGCCTCTTTTTCCGTCACGCCATCGCTCAGATCCTGATGTCGGATGCCGTGAATTTTCACCGACTGTGCGCTCAGAGAGCTGGGCGCGCGAAGGGAAATGGTGAAAGGCTCGCTGGTGACAATTTTATTGCCGCGGATTTTAGTTGCAGCGATAGTCACCAGCTCAGCTTTGTGTGGGTCCAGGCTGGTGGTTTCACAATCCAATGAGACCAAGTCTTCATCACTAGGTGAAGAAAACAGTCGAGCATACTCGCTGTCGCGCCACTTGCATCTGAGCCAGAGTCTTTCCAGCAGGTTCATGCTAGTCCCTCACCTGATAGTGCGAAGCCAGTCGCTCTTTGAATTTCTTCACCACACCCAGACAGTCGCGCAGCAAATCCCTTTCAGTACGAGAAAGGTGGGTGACATCGAGCTGGTTGCCTGTACTGGCATCGCTATCGAGTTGCTGTTTCAAGCGTACTTTCACGAAAAGCTTTAAAGCTTCAGAGAGGTTGTTGGCGGTTTCTTGATCCAATGCTTTGCATTCGACCAGTGCATCCAGTCTTTCAAAGGTATTGGTTTCGGAGAGCCCTTTTTCCAGCGCCAAGGTGCGAACCCCATGCACCAACGGAAAAATACCCCCTTTTTTTACATCCAATCCTTCTTTATCCGCCTTTAGGCTACCGAAAAGCGTCAGAGGAACACGGAACGCAAGGCTGGGACGGACGAAGGTATTGAGCGTCAGCATGTTGTTTTTGAGCGAAGCATGGAGCTTTTCCAGGACGGGTTCCAGCAACGCTTTGTTGCCAGCCACAGCATGACTGTCAGCAATGATGGCCAAGTCCATCAGGGTGCGTTCGTCAGAAATCTTACTGAAGGAAACCATTGCTTTTATCCACTCAGATTGGGTTTTCACCCAGCGTGGATTGTTAACCATGACATTGCCGGGACAGGGCGGGTAGCCTAGACGGCTCAGCACTTCACTGAATCTTTCCATGTAATGATGAACGTCGGGCCAATCGGCATCGTCAGCAAGAATAAGTCCATTGTCTTGATCGGTTTTTAGAACCTGTTCACCACGACCTTCCGAGCCCATCACAAACAGGCAGCATTGATTGTGGAAGCTTTCTGGAATGGTGAGACGAAAAGCCTTTTCGATGATCTGTTCGTTGACGGCGGAAATCAGCTCCATGACAAATTGGGTGTGGATGCCGTTGTTGGTGAGATTGGCGACGAGCTGATGTTGGTTATTGGCTGCGAGCGCGAGTTCCTCAATCGAATGTGCGCGGTTGATTTGCAGCGTGAGCACGTGAGAGTGCGTTGAGAAAAGACTCAGTACCTGAGTCATATCCAGCATGCCGACCGTCTCGCCATCTTCGGTGACGCGAATCCGTTTTACCCGATCGCGGGTCATCAGGATCATTACGTTGAACAGGTACTCGCCCATCTCGACGCTGATGACCGGAGAGGTGGCGACTTCACCGATGGAAGATTCTAAAGTGCAGCCATCCTCAACCAATGCGTGCAGCAAGTTGGTTCGGGTGATGATGCCGATATCGTGCGGCTTAGCTTCGAGGGCGACCAGTGCGCAGTCCTGACGCTCACGGCGAAGATTCAATATCGCTTCCCGAATCGAGGTGCCATGGGGCATGGTCATGATGGGTTGGATGTTGGTTTCATCCACCTCAGTCAGGATGAATTCGGCAAGGTTCTGCTGTTGTTGTGCCTTTTCCAGCATGCGTTTTCGTTTACTGAAACTGGTATTGAAGTAGTCAGCAAACGACTGGTTTTGGCCATAGAGTTCGAGAAACACGGTTTTGGGCAGCACATAGCAAAGCGTGTCCTCCACCACACGGTATCTGTGGTGTGAATGGCCTTTCAGCAGCGCTCGGGCGTCAAACAGATCGTCTTTAATATACTGCGCCTGCACTTCCTTGGTATCAGGATTGACTTCCTGAACGCGTCCTTTGATGACGATATAAAGGGCATCATTGCCTTCCCCTTTTTCTATCAGCACATCACCGCGGCGGTAATAGGCGACATCCAATGAGGACAGCAGGTGCTTGGCTTGTTTTGCATCAAGGCGGTCAAACGGGGGAGAGGAAGTGTCGAACGGTTCAGGCATGGCGGCAAACTCCGTGTTATTAACCACGCGCGCTGCGCGTCTTTGCAACTCCCAGTGTGTCGCACGGCAATCCACCTTGCCAGCCGACTTTAGTCTATTAATCCATGCTAAGTTGAGACTATAAGTTTGGATGAATCGCTGTCAAAATAGCCACCCTCGTTGCGGCAGAAAGGATGCGCCAGAATGAGTTACCCCCGTCCCACCCCCTACCATTGGCTATCCATCTATTATGGTGCCTATTTTTTTGCGTTTGGGGTTTATCTGCCTTTTTGGTCAGTATGGCTGGCATGGCTTGGCCTCTCTGCAGATGACATTGGCATTGTGTTGGGCGCGGGTGTCATGGCGCGCTTTGTGGTGAACCTCACTCTCACCCCCGTTTTTACTTACCCGAACATTTACTTCCCGCTATTCGGTGGCTGTCATTTCTAGCCACAGTGATTGGCTTTCTGCATTTGATGGCAACGCCGGATTTACTCTGGCTGACCGCGCTTTCTATTTTGATTAACAGCGTGATTGGGCCGTCTATTCCGGTGTCGGATGCATTAGCCAATCATTACAACCGCAGGAAGTTGATTGATTATGGCCGTTCCAGGCTTTGGGGCTCACTAGCATTTGTGATTGGTTCTATGATGGCGGGTATGCTGGTGGAGCGCTTTGGGCCGCCAATCATTGTACCTCTCGCTGCTGGGGCGTTGCTGTTGACCTGGTGTTGGAGTCTGTCTTCGCCTCAGCAACTACCCGCGAAAGAAGAAACCCAAGCGATGGTCAGAATGCCATTGCTTCAGGTGCTTCGTGTGAAACCAGTGTTGGTGTTTCTTGCTATCGTCTCCTTCATTCAAGGCAGCCACGCCGCTTATTATGCATTCAGTGCGATTCATTGGACCCAGGCAGGCGTTTCCGATGTGATGGTGGGTTACCTATGGAGCTTTGGTGTGGTGGTGGAAGTGATGATGTTTGCACTGGCCGCTAAGTTTTTCGGAAGTTGGCAGGTGCAATCACTGTTTCGGCTGGCAGCGCTGGCGGTGATTCTGCGCTGGTGTTTAACGGCTTGGAGCACTGATCTCGGTGTGCTCTTTGCCGCGCAGTCACTCCATGGCCTGACTTTTGGTGCCGCCCATATTGCCGCGATGCGTTATATCCAACAGCAAGCGAGCGATAAAGTCATGGCACTGCAGGCTCTGTATAGTGCAATCCCTATGGGCGTAATCATGGCGCTTCTTACTGTGGTCGCTGGTGAGCTCTACGAACAGTTAGGCGGAGGCAGTTTCTATGCAATGGCGCTTCTTGGCTTGCCTGTTCTCCTTCTGACATTGAAAACCGACACTGTGGAAGAAGCAGTAAGGTCCTGAATTTGTGGTACGCATTTAGAGCTCGCTCACGGAGATAAAGTGGCGCGTTGTTGTACAACTGAGAGCATGTTAAACAGACTCTAGTTAATAGTTTGTCATGGAAGGGATTATGTCGGCGGGATGGATAGTGGTGCCGGTGGCACTGGCGTACCTGGGCGTTTTGTTTCTTATCGCCTGGTATGGCGATAGTCGGCCGCGCTGGCTACGTGGCTGGCGTCCGTGGATATACAGTCTTTCTATCGCCGTTTATTGTACATCTTGGACCTTCTTTGGCACTGTCGGGCAGGCATCGAGCCAGCCATGGTCATTTCTGCCTATCTACCTTGCGCCCATTCTTGTCTTTACCATTGGCTGGCGGTTTCTCGCCCGGATTATTCTGATTGCCAAACGGGAACACATCACCTCGATTGCCGACTTTATTGCTGCCAGATACGGGAAATCCCAAGGCTTGGCGGTGATGGTTACCGTGATTGCGGTGGTCGGTATTCTGCCTTACATCGCGCTGCAGCTTCGCGGGATCACCATGGGGCTGGATGTGATTGCGCCGGATATCGGTGAGAGTGCTGGGCTCAATGAGGGGCAAATTGCCTGGCTGGTCTGCATGTCACTGGCGATGTTTACTGTCCTCTTTGGTACCCGTCATATTGATTCTACCGAGCACCACCGCGGCATGATGATGGCGGTGGCCTTTGAGTCCATCGTTAAGCTTGTGGCCTTTTTGGTTGTGGGCTTCTTTGCTGTGGGCTTGCTGCTGGATGCGCCAGGACCGCTGCCAACATTAAAAGAAGCCAATGTTGTAGGTTCTCCGGATTGGGGGGCATTGCTGGTACATACCCTGCTAACCATGGCGGCAATCATCTGTTTACCCCGCCAGTTCCATACCATGGTGGTGGAAAATGCCCGTGCACAGGATTTGCACACCGCACGCTGGGTTTTCCCGCTTTATCTGCTATTAATGGGCATTTTTGTTCTGCCATTAGCGTATGCAGGACAAGCTTTCCTGCCGGAAGTATCTGCTGAAACCCATGTTATCCAGCTTCCGCTCTCCACCGGAAGCGAGGGCATTGCGCTGCTGGCGTTTTTGGGTGGTGCATCGGCGGCAAGCGGTATGGTGATTGTTTCCACTATCGCCCTTGCTATCATGGTGTCGAACGATCTGGTTTTGCCACAACTGCTTCGCCGAATGCGGGTGTCGAATCGCAACTTTACCCAGTTCTCCGGCCTTTTGCTGAACGTGCGTCGCGCGCTGATTTTCCTGCTGCTCATTGGTGCCTGGGGCTTCTATCAACTGATCCTGGAAGTGCCGTCACTCTCGGCGATTGGTTTCCTCTCCTTTGCTGCAATTGCCCAGTTCGCGCCGCCGCTTGTCGCGGGAATTTACTGGCGTCAGGCCAATAAAAAAGGCGTGTATGCTGGGCTTTTCGCCGGTTTCATTGTCTGGCTGATGACCTTGATGATGCAGACGGGTATGTTGGCAGGTAACGAAGACACCAACCTGGTGCTTTGGATTCTGGCGCCGCCAGATATCCCGTTCTTCCAATCTTTAAGTCCGGTGAACTGGGGCATGATCCTGAGTGTGATGGTCAATACCTTCTGCTTTGTGCTGGTGTCGATGGCAACCCGGCCTTCACTCAGTGAGCGCCTGCAAGCAGCTAGTTTTGTAGGTACACCATTGCCTGAAGGGGACGATTCCAGCCTGTATCAAAGCCGCGTGACAGTAGCAGAACTTGAAATGCTGGCGGCCCGCTTTGTTGGCCGTACCCGTATGCGCCAGACTTTCCGCACCTTCGGTGAGCAGCGTGGCGAAGTATTGTTGCCGCAGCAACAGGCAAGCGCGGCGCTTATCCGTCACACCGAACGTGTATTGGCTGGTGTATTCGGTGCGTCTTCTGCCAAGCTGGTACTGACCTCCGCGTTGCAGGGTAGGAACATGCAGCTTGAGGAAATCGCCACCATTGTTGATGAAGCCTCCGAGCTTTTCGATTTCAGCAGGGGATTGCTCCAAGGCGCAATCGAGCACATCAGTCAGGGTATTTCCGTGGTAGATAAACAGCTCCGGCTGGTGGCCTGGAACCAGCGTTATGTGGAGCTTTTTAACTTCCCGCCAGATTTAATTCAGGTTGGTAGGCCGATTGCGGATGTGGTGCGCTACAACGCCGAGCGCGGTTTGTGTGGTCCGGGTGATATTGAAGAGCACGTGAAAAAGCGCGTTGGCTATTTGCGTAAGGGCTCGCCGCATACTTCATCACGTGTTCACCCTGATGGCCGTGTGATTGAGGTGCAGGGTAACCCAATGCCAGGTGGCGGGTTTGTCATGAGTTTTACCGACATCACCGCCTTCCGTGATGCGGAAGAAGCGTTGAAGCAATCCAATGAAACGCTGGAGGCAAGGGTTGTTGAGCGCACAAAAGAGCTCGAAACCCTTAACCGACGCCTTATCAGTGCCACCGCCAAAGCCGAGCAGGCATCGCAATCGAAAAGCCGATTGCTTGCTGCGGTCAGTCACGATCTGATGCAACCGATGAATGCCGCACGCCTTTTTGCATCATCCCTGAATGAAATGGCCGAAGAAAAAGAGACCCAAAAAATGGCGGGTCACATCGAGAGTGCATTGGGTGCGGCAGAAGACCTTATCGGTGATTTGCTGGATATCTCCCGTATTGAGTCGGGCAAGATGAAAGCCAAAATTACCCACTTCGAGTTGGATGAAGTCTTCTCGACGCTGGCCGCAGAGTTTGGCGTGATTGCCAATGACCAGGGTATCGATTTTCGGGTCCAACACACCGGACTTCGAATTCGCTCCGACAGACGTTTGCTGCGCCGCGTATTGCAGAATTTCCTCACCAATGCTTTCCGCTACAACCCTAATGGTCGGGTACTGCTGGGCGCGCGTCGTCATGGTTCCCAGTGCCGAATTGAGGTATGGGATAACGGCCCGGGTATTCCGCAAGAGATGCAGCAGGATATCTTCAACGAATTTACCCGCATTGATCGCAAAGGTGCAGAGCTTGGACTGGGACTTGGATTGGCGATTGCCCGCGGGATCAGTCGTATTCTACATCAGCCTCTGAGCCTCCGCTCCTGGCCGGGAGAAGGGACGGTTTTTTCCATTACAGCCCGCATCGAATCAGCGCCTCAGGTTTGTGACACTGGCGTTGAGCATGAAGAAAAGGGCAAAAATAGTGAGCCACTCTCTGGGGTTCGCGTGCTCTGTATAGATAATGAAAAGGACATCCTCGCAGGCATGGAAAGTCTCCTGACGCGGTGGGGATGCCAAGTCGATGTGGCAGAAGACCTTGATGGTGTGGTTGCGCTGATTGGACAAGGCCTGCGGCCTGATGCCATTCTCAGCGACTACCATCTGGCGCCAGAACTGACGGGACTCGATGTTTTGCAACGTTGTCGGGAAATGCTGGGTGATGATTTCGTCGGTGCAGTGATCACTGCCGACAGAACACAAGAAACAAGAAATCTGGTGCGGGAACTTGGCTTTGGTTATATCGCCAAGCCGGTGAAACCGCTGAAATTAAGAGCGCTGCTTCAACAAGGAGTGAGCTGATATGGAAGCGTTTACGATTCCAAGGCTGGATACTGAAGTGGGATTGGTACGGGTCGAAGGCACCTGGGTCCCATTGACCGGGGAAATCCAGCTTGTTGAGATTGATATGATGGGTACTGACGGTTGGGTAGACGTGACGTTTTGGCTGTCAGAGCAAGAGCATGAAGTGAGAGTGGCGGAAGTTCTTGCCGCCACCAAACTCTATCTTGTCACTTAATAAAACTGATTTGAGATATGCAGGAGTGGCTTATTGCTGCTCCTTATTAAGAAGGGTTTTGTACTCTACGAACACAGCGGTGGTTTCACCGTAATACAAGGTACCGTCTGATTTCACCACCAGATGGATTTCACTGTCTTCTGAGTTGGGGGCTGGCAGGTCTACCCACCACTCTTTGGCGTTTGTGCCATTAGCATCCATATCGACCGGGTTTGAACGGTCACCTTCTTTCTGGATCAGGCTGATTTTTGCGCCTTCCAGTGGGTACTCTGATGTTAGCTTCAAGACCACTTCGCTGTCAGACAGGCTTTCTGAACGAAGCTTGATTTTGAAGTCGCCGTTTTCCAGAGAGCAGATACCACTAGTGTATCGACAGTTTGAGTCAGCAGCGAGTTTATAGGTTTCTCCTTCCTTGGCAGCATGGGGCTTTTCACTGACTGCTAAATCTACGCCAAAGTAGGCAATCAAGGCCAGAATCGGTGCCACGAGCATGGCGGCAATTACGTGTTTGTTTTTTAACATGATAAAGAGTTCGCTTTCGTCCTTGGGCTAAGGGGTAACATACCATAGTGAGGTCGTCCCCTGAGGATAAAAAAAGCCCCTGAGCGGGGCTTTTTAGCGTTAACGTGACGCTCTTATCTAAGCGCTCAGCGTCAGTGGTTAGTGGTCTTGCGCTTCGCCCGCTCCGCCAGGGATACGTACATGCTCAACCAGATCTTTAACGTGTTGTGGAGTTTCAGTTGTTACGCGGGATACCGCGATAGCAACAATGAAGTTCACGAGCGCACCAATCGCACCGAATGCATTTGGCTCAATGCCCAGGAACCAGTTGCTGCCCCAGCTTTCCAAGTATTTCCAGTCAGCGATAAACAGGATGCCTTTGTGCTGGAAGACATAGAACAGTGTCACACTGATACCAGCAATCATACCGGCAATCGCACCTTCCTTGTTGATGGTCTTAGAGAAGATACCCATCATCAGTGCAGGGAAGATAGAGGAGGCGGCCAAGCCGAAGGCGAGGGCCACCGTGCCGGCTGCGAAGCCTGGTGGGTTTAGACCCAGGTAACCAGCAAAGGCAATCGCCACCGCCATCGCTATTCGGCTTGCCATGAGCTCGTTCTTCTCTGAAATATCAGGCCTGAAGACCCCTTTCAGCAAGTCATGGGACACCGCCGACGAGATAGCCAGGAGCAAACCTGCAGCTGTTGATAGTGCAGCAGCCAGACCACCCGCTGCAACCAGCGCGATAACCCAGTTTGGCAGTTTCGCGATTTCAGGGTTCGCCAGAACCATGATGTCACGGTCAACTTTCAGCTCATTCGTTGCTTTATCAGAGGTGTAGTTGATCTTGCCGTCGTTGTTCTTGTCATCAAAGCCAAGCAAACCAGTTTTTTCCCAGTTCTTAAACCAGTCAGGACGCTCGTCATACGCAAGGTGCTGGCCTGGTGCAGGGTTCACCGTATCCATTAGGTTCAGACGTGCCATTGCCGCAACGGCTGGTGCAGTGGTGTAAAGAATTGCGATGAAGAACAGCGCCCAACCTGCAGAGATACGTGCATCACGTACTTTTGGTACTGTGAAGAAGCGGATGATGACATGTGGCAGACCTGCAGTACCGATCATCAGTGACATGGTGTAAACGAACATGTTAAGGGTGTCACCGCGTACTGATGTGGTGTATTCAGTGAACCCAAGTTCAGAGACCACCTGATCGAGCCGGTCAAGCAAATAGGTATCCGTGCCGGTCATGGTGCTGCCTAAGCCAATTTGTGGCAGAGGATGGCCAGTCAGTTGCAGCGAGATAAAGATGGCTGGGATGGTGTATGCCAGAATGAGTACACAGTACTGAGCAATCTGTGTGTAGGTGATGCCTTTCATTCCGCCAAGTACTGCGTATATGAATACGATAGCCATACCGATGTACAGGCCTGTTGCGTAGTCAACTTCCAGGAAGCGACCGAATGCGACGCCCACCCCCTTCATCTGACCGATAACGTAAGTTACCGATGCGATGATCAGACAGATAACTGCGACCACACGTGCTGTATTCGAGTAAAAACGCTCACCGATAAACTCTGGAACAGTAAACTTACCGAACTTACGTAGGTAAGGCGCAAGCAGCAGTGCCAGAAGTACGTAGCCACCTGTCCAGCCCATCAAGAATACAGAACCGCCGTATCCCATAAAGCCAATCAGACCTGCCATTGAAATAAATGAAGCTGCAGACATCCAGTCCGCTGCCGTTGCCATGCCGTTTGCAACAGGGTTTACACCACCGCCTGCAACATAGAACTCTTTCGTTGAACCTGCGCGGGCCCAAATTGCGATCCCGATGTAGAGAACGAATGTGAAACCTACGACAAGGTAAGTAACGGTTTTCAAATCCATGACTACTGCTCCTTACTCGTCATCATCTACGCCAAACTCTTTATCGAGTTTGCGCATCTGAAAGGCGTAAACAAAAATGATGGCCAAGAAGGTATAAATTGACCCCTGTTGTGCGAACCAGAAGCCTAGCTTGTAGCCGCCGATACGAATTTCGTTGAGTTGATCAACAAATAGGATGCCGCATCCAAACGACACCACGAACCAAACGGCAAGTAGATAAATCATCAACCTGACGTTTTTTTGCCAATAGGCTTTGGCGTTATCTTGTTTCTGTTCCTCAGACATCACCATCTCCTTAAGTGACGAGTTAACGGATTGTTACGATTTGACAATAGCAGCCAAGGCACAAGGAGACACTGCAACTTTAGTCGATTGAAAAATGAGGCTAACCCTCTGCTACTAGGGGGTTTATGTGATTTGAGACAAGAAAGTGTTGTGTTAATGAGATGTTAAGATAGACCAAGGTCTAATAGGCTTTAGGCTAAGGTGTAAAAGTCGAGTATGCCTTGAAGCAAATTACTTGTTGCAACGGCTGCAAGGATGAGACCCATAACGCGGCTTATGATCGAAGCGCCCACGCGGCCGATGATTCGATGGATAAATCCAGCGCTGAAAAGCAGCAATAAAGTGACGATTAATACCAGTAGCACAAGGCCTGCGGTGACGACCTGTTCCATCACGGCGAAACGGTGATTGTCGGTCAACATGACAATCGCCATCATTGCACCTGGCGAGGCGATAGAAGGGACCGCCAAAGGATATACCGCTGCTTCAGCCAGATCAGAATGTGAGAGTGAGTGACTGCATAGCTTGGTTTCCTGATCGGGTTTGCTCTCACCAAAGATCATACTCAAGGCAAACAGCAATAATACAAGTCCACCTGCCGCCTGAAAGGCTGGTAAAGGGATTTGCATTGCTTCAAGCAAAAACTGACCGGCAATCAGAAAGAACAGCAGTATCAGCGTTGCAATACCAACGGCTTTCAAAGCCACGATTCGCCGTTGCTTTTCAGTCATATGGCTGGTTTGTGATAGATAGACAGGGACTGAGCCAATAGGATCGATAACAGCCCATAGAACAACAAATTGGGTGATAAGTGCGCTTAACATGTTGGCCTCCTTGGAACCAAGAGAAGGTCAATCGGGTCTCGTCAGGGCGACGAACCATGAGGGGTGATTGTACACGAGTTGACTGAACATCGCCTGAAGGGGATTGAGAAAATCTTCGATTTAAGTGTGCGGAGAGACGTTAAGCATCTTGGTCCATTTGCTGCAAGAGAATGACCGCTTGAGTGCGGTTTTTCACACCGAGTTTACGGAAAATGGCTGTCATATGAGCCTTAATCGTTGCTTCAGACACATCTAGTTCATAGGCAATCTGCTTGTTAAGCAGGCCATCATTGAGCATGTTGAGTACTTTGTATTGCTGAGGAGTGAGAGAAGATATCTTATCCATCAGCGACTCTTCATCGCTGTCATCACTGAAGTCGATACCGGAAGGAAAGCACGTCTCGCCTTCAAGAACATGGTTGAGGCTATTAATCAGCTCGCGCATGTCGCTGGATTTCGGAATAAAACCAATCGCACCATTGGCTTTCACCTGACGGACTACGCTGGCCTCTTCACTAGCTGAAATCACCACGATAGGTAGCTCTGGGTATTGGACGCGAAGGTGGATAAGACCGGACATACCATTCGCTCCAGGCATTTTCAGATCAAGCAGCAGTAAATCAATGTCGGGTTCTTTTTCCAATAGGGCGGTTAGACTATCAAGCGAGTCGGCTTCCAGCAAATTGGCACCACTGATCGCCATATGCACAGATTGGAACAGTGCATTGCGAAACAAAGGGTGGTCGTCAGCGATGACAATGGTGTATTGGGCGTCCATGGCGATTTCGTTCATACCTCTTTAACAAAAACGCTAACACCGGGGTGGTGATTGTTCAATTTGCATAGGTAGGAAGTAAGAGCTTGATCCCCCGTCATTTGTTGGCAATGTCGGGGCGATCAAGTTTGTATGCAATCAGCCTTGTTTGTTAATCAACTGATTTTGCTCAAGATGGGAAAGGAAGGGTTTAGCCTCCATAAATCCGGTCAAACGCGCATTAGGAAGTGGATTCCCGTTGGCATCCCAAAAATCGATAGTGGGTAAGCCCAGCACGTTAAGGGAAGTCAGCATTTTGATGTCCTGTGGACGGTTGGCCGTCACATCAGCCTGCAGTAAAACGAAGTTTTTCAGCTCTGGAGCTACGTTCGCATCATGGAAGGTGTACTTCTCAAACTCCTTACATGCCACGCACCAGTCGGCATAGAAATCCAGCATCACCGGCTTGCCTGCGGATTTGGCTGCCGCGAGCTCTCGGTTTAGATCGTCGATATTGGCAATCTTAATGAACTCGACCGATGGCACTTCGGCTTTCGCAGCAGGCGTAAATACTGCGTTATAGGTGTAAGCCGCACCACCACTCAGGCCGAGGATCGCGATAATCCCGAGTGCACTGGCGAGCTTGCCTGGCTGGAGTGTACGGCTGATGTGATACAACCAGCCGAGTGATATCAACATCCATGCTGCCCAAAGCCACACGCTGACGCTTTCAGGCAGCAGGCGCTCCAGCAGGAAGATAGGCGCAGCTAAGAGCACCAGACCGAAGAAGATTTTGACTCTGTCCATCCAGCCGCCAGCTTTTGGCAGTAGTTTGTTGCCAAACATCGCTGCGATGATCAGCGGAATGCCCATACCCAATGCCAGCGCGTAGAGCGTCACTGCGCCTGTCAGAAGATCACCGCTTTGCGCAACATACAAAAGTGCTCCGGATAACGGCGCTGTAGTGCATGGCGAGCAAATCAACCCGGAGATCGCGCCCATGGTGAACACACCAAGGTTGCTTCCGCCTTTTTGCTGGTTGCTCATTTCACTGAGCTTGGTTTGAAGACTGGCCGGAAGTTGCAGGTTAAACACGCCAAACATCGACAGCGCCAGCAGCACAAAGAGCGCACTCAAGCCTATCAACACATAAGGGTGTTGGAAAGCCGCCTGAAACTGTAAGCCAGCCGAAGCGACAACCAGTCCCAGCAGGGTGTAAGTCAGTGCCATACCCTGTACATAAAGCATGGAAAGTCGGAAGGTCTGCCCATGAGTTTTCTTACCGCCACCTAGTACGATACCGGTCAAAATCGGGTACATCGGCAGCACACATGGTGTAAAAGCCAAACCAATGCCCAAGCCTAAAAACAGTAACGGCTGCCACCAGTTATCGGCGAGGCTGCTTACTTCTGTGGAAGACGAACTTGAGCCTGTGGAGGCTGGTTTTGCGGGTTCAACAGGTGCGCTAACATCAGATGCTGGTGGCGCTCCACTGCCAGCGGCTACTGCGATTAATGGGACGGTGACGGTTTCTGGCGGATAGCAGAAGCCCGCTTCTGCACAGCCTTGGTAGGTGACTTTCAGCAGCGAGTTATCCGTCGCTTCAAGCAAAGGTACTGATACCGTCAGCGGCTCTTTGTAAATCGAGACCTCACCGAAGAACTCGTCTTCGTAAGGCTGTCCCTGACGCATATCCAGCGCGCCAATTCTGGCGTCTTCACTGGAAACAACTTCTATCTTGTCCTGATAGAGGTAGTACCCAGGCAGAACCTGCCAATCGAGATAAACCCGATCGCCTTGTTGGGTAAAGTTGAAAGGAAATGCCTGATCCACCGGAACGAACGCAGGCGCACTGCCCGCTGCCGGTGTCGGAGAATTGAAAAGGGTAAATTCCGCCTTGGCGGGAAGGGCACTTATCAGCGCCAGCGCAAAAATCGCAAAAAGTCGTGAGCCTGTTTTGGACATAACCTTCATCAAAACGGTTTCTTAAAAATTGAATGAACTATATCACTGAGACCGGGAATGCCCGAATTCGTTTCCAACGAAGATCGCATAATAAAAAAGGACGCCAAAGCGTCCTTTTTCATCGTCTTACTTTGGCTTACAACACAATGCCGCCTACCACAAAGCCCAGCACAACAGCAGTGGCGATGGTGACCACGCCTGGAATGAAGAACGGGTGGTTGAAGACCAGATTACCTATACGGGTTGAACCTGTATCGTCCATTTCAACCGCGGCCAACAGTGTTGGGTAAGTTGGCAGAACGAACAGTGCACTCACTGCCGCAAATGAAGCAATCGCTGTCAGAGGGGCAACGCCAATTGCCAGCGCCGCAGGCATCAGGGCAACCGTCGTCGCACCTTGTGAGTAGAGCAGCATCGAAGCAAAGAACAGCACCATAGCCAGCATCCATGGGTAGTCAGACAGCAAGGTGCCCGCGACTTCTTTGATGCCTTCAACGTGCGCGTTCACAAAGGTTGAACCTAACCAAGCCACACCCAGTACACACACACACGCTGTCATACCTGAGCGGAAAGTTGGTGCAGATGGGATTTTCGATGCGTCGATTTTGCTGGTTGCAACAATCAGCGCCGCCGCTGCCAGCATGAAGGTCATGATGGCTTCGTTACGACCCAGCGTTGGGTTTTCAATCAGGCCTATTGATCCTGAAATCGCTGCGGCGTAAGCCACGACCAGCACGATGGCACCTAGGAAGATGTATGTTGCTTTCTTCGCGGTAGGTGCGATTTCACGCTTGGTGGTGCCCTGCAGTTTGATCAGACCTTTTTCCAGACGCTCCTGGTAAACAGGGTCATCTTTCAGCTCACAACCCAGGAAGTTCGCCACAAATGCGCCTGCCATACAGGCAACAAACGTAGTTGGAATACAAATAGCCAGCAGAGTCAGGTAGCCGATACCCAAAGGCTCGAGAATGCCAGAGAAGAACACCATAGCAGCAGAAATTGGAGACGCCGTGATCGCGATTTGAGACGCAACAACCGCGATAGAAAGTGGACGTGATGGGCGGATGCCTTGCTCTTTCGCCACTTCTGCAATAACAGGAAGGGTTGAGAACGCGGTGTGGCCAGTACCTGCCATCAGCGTCATCAGATAAGTGACGATCGGTGCGTAGAAGGTAATTTGTTTAGGGTTTTTACGAAGAAAATCTTCGGCTTTTTCAACCAGCCAGTCCATACCACCTGCAGCCTGCATCGCTGCAATTGCGGTGATCACGGACATGATGATCAAGATAACGTCGATAGGAATATAGCTTTGCGCCGTTGGCATTCCCAAAAATAAGGACAGAGCAACAACACCCGCGCCACCGGCCAAGCCGATACCAATACCGCCAATCCGTGCGCCCAGATAGATGAACGCAAGAACGACGAACAACTCCACTGCTACCATGGGTAACTCCTGTTCAGATTATTAAAACAAAAAATAAAAACCAAACGGAGTCACTGTCTCATGGAGTTCATTGCCTTGTAAAAAATAGGGTTTTTAGGGCGCAGTGAATGTAAAAAAGTACCTACGTTTGGGCTTTAAAGCCCAGATGTTCAAAACAGCTGGGCAGAAAATCTAAAAAAGGGTACTCATCGTGAGTACCCATTCTTTCGACGCTTAGTTATAGCGCTTCGCTTTATATTGCGGATGCATCAAGTTTTCGACGGAGAAGATATCATCGAGTTGTTCTTCCGTTAGCAATCCTCTTTCCAAGACCACTTCACGAACGCTCTTACCGGTTTCCGCACAAATCTTACCGACGATGTCACCTTCGTGGTGGCCAATGAACGGGTTCAGGTAAGTGACGATGCCGATGGAGTTGTAAACGAAGGCTTCACAGACTTCTTTGTTAACCGTGATGCCGTTGATGCACTTCTCACCCAGATTTACGCAGGCGTTAGACAGGATTTCGATAGACTCGAACAGCGCCTGACCAATTATTGGCTCCATCACGTTCAGCTGCAGCTGACCAGCTTCTGCCGCAAAGGTCACCGTGGTGTCGTTACCGATCACCTTAAAGCACACTTGGTTAACTACTTCTGGGATCACCGGGTTTACCTTCGCTGGCATGATAGAAGAACCCGCCTGCATTTGCGGCAGGTTGATTTCGTTGAAGCCAGCACGAGGACCAGAAGATAGTAGACGCAGGTCGTTACAGATCTTCGACAGTTTCACCGCCAGGCGTTTCAGTGCGCCGTGAACCATCACATAAGCGCCACAGTCAGAAGTCGCTTCAATCAAGTCTTCTGCCGGGGTGCAGTTCAGTCCCGTCACTTCCGCCAGACGCTGAACCGCCAGTTGTTGGTAACCTGCTGCAGCGTTGAGGCCTGTACCGATAGCGGTCGCGCCCAGATTCACCTCAAGAAGCAGTTCTGCGGTGTATTTCAGGTTCTTCACTTCTTCTTTCAGAAGTACTGCAAACGCGTGGAATTCTTGACCTACTGTCATAGGCACTGCGTCCTGAAGCTGGGTACGACCCATTTTCAGTACGCCTTTGAATTCTGTTGCTTTACCATCGAATTCGTTTTGCAGGTAGTCGATTGATTCGATCAGCTTCAGGATGCTGTTGTAAACCGCAACACGGAAACCAGTTGGGTAAGCACAGTTGGTCGACTGGCTCTTGTTCACGTGGTCGTTAGGGTTAACAACGTCGTAGTCACCCTTTTCTTTACCCATCAGTTCCAGTGCCAGGTTCGCGATCACTTCGTTCGCATTCATGTTCACGGAAGTGCCTGCGCCGCCTTGGTAAACGTCCGATGGGAACTGATCCATGCATTTGCCTGTTTCCAGAATCGCATCACACGCTTTGATGATGTAATCGCCCACTTCAGCAGGGATAACACCCAGTTCTTTGTTCGCCATCGCAGCGGCTTTCTTGGTAAAGACCATGCCACGCACGAATTCTGGTACATCAGAAATCGTGGTACGGGAGATATTGAAGTTCTCAACAGCACGAAGGGTATGAATACCGTAATACGCACCAGACGGTACATGGCGTTCGCCAAGCAAATCTTCTTCGATACGGGTCGCCAAAAGAGGGTTGGTCAGGTTATTTTCGAAATCAATCGTCTGAGACATGATTTGGCCCTAAATGAAATTTATATTGGTTATTCTGTAGCCAACAATTTCGCTGTAGAGTCCATTCATCAGAGATTTTGGCTGGGTGATCGATGTTTTACACCCGGTTTATGCTGGATAATTCTACTCCTCCGTTGCGGTAAAAACATGAGAAAGATCACCAATCAAAGCAAAGTGGAACGATTTGCATAGAACTGTGATCCAGATCGTTAGACGGTTTGTTTGTCTTTGTTTCCTATTGTTTTATCTGTCAGCCGAAAAGTATTGATACAGTTAAATTCTGTACAATATCCGCGTACATTGTTTAAAACCAAGCTACAAACAGATCTCCTTTAATGAGGGGAAATAACGACGCTGTCGATGCAATCATTGAGTCCAGTGTTACTATGATGGTTCGACACGAATATGAGGTTTTGCTGTGTTTCCAATTTTGCTGTTGATATTCATTACTGTCCCTGTGATTGAAATTGCTCTGTTTATTCAGATCGGTGGCGTGTTGGGACTTTGGCCGACGGTAGCGCTGATTATACTGACCGCTGTTGTGGGGGCTTCATTGGTGCGCAGTCAGGGACTGCAAACCTTAATGACAGTGCAGCAGCGCATGAATCAGGGCGAGTTACCGGCACAGCAAATCATTGAAGGTGTGATGCTGGCAGTGGCAGGCGTGCTGCTTCTGACTCCCGGCTTTATGACCGATGCTATGGGTATGGCGGTGTTATTGCCTTGGCCGAGAGCTTGGCTGGCAAAACAGTTTATGAGCAAGGTGAAAGTCGCTGGGTTTCAAAGTGGGTTTGGTGGTCAACCAGGTCAGGGGCCATTTGGCGGACAAGACCCGTTTAACCGCGGCCCTCACCAAGGTTCGAATGATGGTGGCAACACCTTCGAAGGTGAATATCAGCGAAAAGATGAAGATCGCGATCGCTTGAACTGATGCCACGAAAATTAAAAAAAACGCCATCCTTCGGGATGGCGTTTTGCGTTGTGGTTTCGCTTGGCTTATACCAATCGTAGTAAATATCTGCTCATCCTAGCTTGTTAAAATGCTCGATTACAGCGTTGATAAATTTGATTGTAGAATAACTACTTATCGAAATTTTTCGCCTTGTTCTCGAGCATTTTTCCTGCGCTATTTCTGATCACCTACCTACTGTGATTGGTATTATTCCTGCAGCTCAGGACGCTCTTTGTATTGTTCCAGCGATTCTGGGTTATCCAGCGCGCTAAGCTGAGCGACCGCGCGGCCATGAACCACATCGCGAACTGCCAGTTCGGCGAGTTTTCCTGATTTGGTGCGCGGAATGTCTGTGATAGGAATAATTTTTGCCGGCACATGGCGCGGCGTACAACTGGTGCGGATGGTGCTGCGAATTTTGCGCTCCAGATTGTCGTTGAGATCGATGCCTGGCTTGAGTTTCACAAACAGCACCACACGGACATCCTTCATCCAGTCCTGCCCAATCACGACAGAATCGAGTACTTCATCAAGCTGATTCACATGACGGTAAATCTCTGCGGTACCGATGCGCACGCCACCTGGATTCAGGATCGCGTCTGAACGTCCGAAGAACACCATACCGCCTTCGTGGGTGAGCTCGACATAATCCCCATGGAACCAGGTATCTTCAACCTTGTCCCAATAAGCCTTGTGGTAACGGGTGCCGTCGTTGTCATTCCAAAATCCTACCGGCTGATTGGGGAAGCTGTTACAGCACACCAATTCGCCTTTCTCACCCTGAACCGGATTGCCTTCATTGTTGAAGACTTCGACATCCAGCCCCAGCCCTCGAACCTGACTTTGGCCGCGGTAAACAGGGGAAATCGGGCTGCCGAGCACGAAGCAACCGCAGATGTCTGTGCCACCTGCGATGGAGCTTAATTGTAAGTCTTGTTTGATGTGGCTGTAGACCCAGTCGAACTGCTCAGGTGCAAGCACTGAGCCTGTTGAGCAAAGTGCGCGGAGCGACGAAAGACTATGCTCGTCCATTGGGCTGTATTCTTGCTTTTCCAGCGCTTCGAGGTATTTGGCGGACGTGCCGAAAAGCGTGACTTTCTGCGTGTCGGTCAAACGCCAGAGTACACCCGCATCAGGATAAAACGGTGAACCATCAAACAGCACCAGCGTCGCGCCACTCAAAAGGCCACTGGCGAGCCAGTTCCACATCATCCAGCCACAGGTGGTGAAGTAGAAAACCTTGTCGCCGCATTTCACGTCAGAATGGAGTTGGTGCTCTTTCAAGTGATTGAGCAGCATGCCGCCCACACTGTGGATGATGCACTTTGGTTTGCCTGTGGTACCGGAGGAGTAAAGCACATACATGGGGTCGTTAAAGCCCACGCGGGTATACGTCAGTGGCTCAGCAGGCTTTGAAATAATGGCTTTCCAGCAGGTTTCATCGCTGTTGGGTGCTGTGCCGCCTACATACGGGATCACCACCATGTGGGTGATGTTTTCCACGCCTTCACGCACGGTGCGTGCTTTGGTCAGGTTGTCGTGGGTTTTGCCGTTGTAGTGGTAAGCATCGGTGGTGAAAAGCACTTTGGGTTGGGTCTGACCGAAACGATCGAGGACGCTGTCGATACCAAAATCCGGTGAGGTCGAGGTCCAAATTGCCCCAAGGGAAGACGTCGCCAGCATGGCGACCACGGTTTCTGCTATGTTCGGCAGATAACCTGCCACCACATCACCTTTTTCTAAACCGCATTCTTTTAGGTAAGCTGCGATGCAGCTGACTTGACGTTCAAGATCTGCCCATGACAGACGAACAGCGGATTCGTCTTCTCCAGAAAACACGATGGCGTCTTTTTCGGGCATGTCTTTCACCCATTGCATCACGTTTTCTGCAAAATTGACTTCGGCATCCGGGAACCAGATACTGTTTTTATTCGGGTCGTTTTCCGGGCGACTAATAACGCGCTCCCCGCGTTCACCGACCACGCTCGCAAAGTTCCATAGGGTTTCCCAAAACGCCTCACAGTGTTTGACCGACCAGTCATAGAGTTGGTCGTAGTTGGTCAGACTTAGCGCGTACTGTCTGTTGACCTCATTGATAAAGTCAGTGAGGTTGGCATTGGCGATGCGCGATGCGCTGGGTCGCCAAAGAGGCTGCTCTGACATGCTGTCTCCTAAACATTGTCTGGGTGCGCGTGCTCAAAGGCGGGTAACTCTTGGCAGCGCTGTTCTATTTCTTTCAGTGTCGGGTAAGGAGTCAGATCGAGTGAAAACCGGCGGGCGTTAAACAGTTGAGGAACCAGACAAATATCAGCGAGGGTGGGAATGTCGTCACAGCAGAAATCCGTTTGTGTACTTTCCACTTTTTTTTCGACCGCCGTCAATCCGGCTTTTAGCCAGTACAGATACCAGTCCAGTTTTTCTTCCTCACTGTGGCCCATGGAGCCGGTGAGGTGTTTGAGTACCCGAAGGTTGTTGAGCGGATGGATGTCGCAGGCAATGTCGAGCGCGATGGCGCGGCATTTCGCCCGGGCTGCATGGTCTGCAGGCAACAGCGAAGGAGAAGGGTAAACCTCCTCCAGATACTCGATGATCGCCAGCGACTGGGTCAGAACCTGACCGTTATCAACCAGTGTCGGTACCAGCCCGGTAGGGTTCAGGGCCAGATAATTGTCGCCACGTTGATCGCCGTCCAGCAAAGAGACGGCCTGTGATTGATAATTCAGCCCCTTGAGATTCAGCGCAATGCGAACACGGTATGACGCCGAGGATTTACTGTAGTCATAAAGCTTCACTGCGTGCGTTCCCTTTATTAACTATACGGGACAACTTCCTGATCAATCTTGCCAAAGATTGAACGACCTTCCTTGTCATGCATCTCGATACTGACCTTATCACCATAGAGTAGAAACGGCGTTTTCGGTGACCCAAGATCCAGAATTTCCAACATTCGTCTCTCTGCAATGCAACAGGAACCCTTTGATCGATCAAGGTTTGATACCGTTCCTGACCCAATAATGGTGCCTGCGCCTAAATGACGACTTTTGGCTGCGTGGGCAACGAGTTCTGCAAAATCAAACGTCATGTCCACGCCGGCATTGGGTGCGCCGAATTGTTCGCCATTCAGGAATACTTCCAGGGGCAGATGCACTTTGTTTTCCTGCCAGCTTTCACCCAACTCATCGGGTGTCACCGCTACCGGAGAGAATGAAGAGGCTGGTTTGGATTGGAAGAAACCAAAGCCCTTGGCAAGCTCACTTGGGATCAGGTTTCGAAGCGAGACGTCATTCACCAGCATCAGTAGTTTGATGTGGCTACCAGCCTTTTCACTTGGCGTCGCCATGGCGACATCATCAGTGATCACGGCGACTTCGGCTTCGAAATCACAGCCCCAGGCTTCATCGCAAAGTTCAATGCTATCGCGTGGGCCGATAAATTTGTCAGAAACACCCTGATACATCAAAGGATCAGTCCAGAAGCTTTCCGGCATGTCCGCCCCACGGGCTTTACGCACCAGTTCGACATGATTCACGTAAGCGCTGCCGTCCGCCCACTGGAATGCGCGTGGTAAAGGAGATTCGCAATCAGCGGGATTAAAAGGAAAGCGCTCGCCGACATTATTATCATTCAAAGCGTCATAACGAGCCTGTAAAAGCGGCGAAAGGGTATCCCACTCATCCAGTGCATCCTGTAGGGTGAGTGCAATATCAGAAGCATCTGCTGCCTGAGTCAGATCGCGTGAGACCAGGATGAGTTTTCCATCTCGGCGGTGTTTTAGGGAAGCCAGTTTCATCATCTACTCCTTAATCTAATGTCTGCGATCTATTCGCCACGGGGCGGCGTGCGCCAGGACAGGACGTAATCATCGAGTTCGGTTTGTTTCGCTGCCTCGCCCAAATCGAGCGGCATGCGGGTATCAATCATCACCGCGACTTCATCAGTTTCTTTTTTGGTGGCTTTAGCGCCAGCCGCAAATGCTTTGGGGTGCGGGCCGTGCGGGAAGCCGCAAGGATGCACAGTCACCATGCCGGGGTGAATGTTGTCGCGGCTGAAGAACTCGCCCTTGTGATAGAAGATGACTTCATCATAGTCATCATTGTTGTGATAGAAGGGTACCTTGAGCGCACCGGGGTCAGATTCAATCGGCCTTGGCACAAAAGTACAAATCACAAAGCCATTGGCGACAAAGGTCGTGTGCGCCGAAGGCGGCAGATGATAGCGGTGACTCATCAGCGGTCGGATGTCACGCCAGTTTAGCCGGAATACGGTGAGGTTCCCTTTCCAGCCAAGGGCATCAAGTGGATTGAATGGGTAGGTAATGCGGTTCATTGCATTACGGGATTTCAGGTGCACTAGCCACGATTTTTCGTCTTGTTGCTGCGCAATAAAAGCATCATCGATCTTGGCGTATTCCAGCACAGCCGGATCAAACACAGCATGATCGCCGACGATCCCACGCTCTGCTGTCATATAAGATCCATGAGTGGCTTCGATCATTAGCACAGTAACGGCAGAGTCAGGCTCAATACGCCAATTGGTGGAGCGCGGTAAGATCAGGTAATCACCATCGCGAAAGCGCAGGTGGCCGTAATCACAGAAAAGTGAACCGGAGCCTTCATGGATAAACAGGCACTCGTCCCCGTCACCATTTCGTACCAGATACTCCATCGCTGTGTCGCAGCGCCAGATCCTGACTTTCGCATTGGCATTGGAGAGCAAAAGTGGTGCAGTCAGCGGGTTATCACCAACATCTTTGACTTTGTTGGTATCAAACGCATGAGGACGGAGATCGCCTTCCCATTCTGTCCAACCGGTCGGGGCATGTTGGTGATACATGTGTGTGGCAGGACCAAAGAACCCCTCTTTGCCACATTCACGCTCAAAGGTGCCATCGGGCAAATCACAGTGAGCCTGATGTGATGCTTTGCCTTCCACGATAGGAAATGAAAACCACTTTCGCATTTCTCCTCCTGAACTATGCAATGAGTGAGGAATTGAATTATAGTTTCATTTGAAACTAAATTTAGTCTAGCTGCACTGATAACAAAATGGCAACTTATGTGGGTGTTTTGTGCGCTGGCGCATGGGAAGTGAGTTAAGTGTTTGAAGGAGTATGTTGATGGCGTTACCTCTACCGTTTTATCTGGATGACTTTTTGCCCTATAAGCTGGTAAAAGCTGCTGCCCATGTGTCGGATTCTTTGGCTCGGATTTATGAAACTGAGTTTGGGATCAGTCGTCCTGAGTGGCGGATACTCGCCTCAATGGGGGCGAAAGATGGTCTCAATGCCAAATCTTTGGTGACGGAAACCAGTATGGATAAGGTTCGGGTCTCACGCACGTTAAAGGTGTTAGAGGAAAAAGGGCTGGTGGTGAAAGTCAAAGATGAAGCTGATCAGCGCGCCGCCTATATACATCTTACAGATGAAGGGAAAGGGCTGTATCTCACCATATTGCCGAAAGCAAAAGCGTGGGAAAGTGCGATGTTAGATGGCATTTCAGAAAAAGAGTACGAGAGTTTTCTTCGTACATTGGACGCTTTGTTGGAGAAAAGCGATGCTGATCCGGCAAGAGCCATTCGCGAACCTTAATCCGGTCAGTGCTTGAGGGGCTCAAGGTTCATCTGCTTACGAAGCGTCACGGCGTAAAGGTAGGCAAAAATCCCCGTGATGCCATTGGCGACAGCAATGCCAATAAACATCCCTTCCGTACCGTCAATTAGGCTGCCAAACCAAGCCATAGGAAGCAACAACACAAACAGTCGAATCAGGTTCATCGAAAAGGCGTGAACCGGTTTTTTCATCGCGTTTAATGCGCTGACCAGCATCATCATCACACCTTGCATGCCGTAACTGACAGGTACAACAATCAGGTAATGCCACAGCTTGTTTTGTACGGCAGGTTCCTGACTGAAGATAGCGGAAATCGGCACGCTGAGTGGCACCATGGCCAGAAACACGATGAACTGGAACATGATAGAAAAACGCATCGCCCGAAATAGCGCTTCGAATGAGCGTGTTGGGTTATTGGCGCCGAAATTCTGTGCCATCAAAGGCGTTAGGGCTGAGGTCAGTGCAATCATCACGATTAGCAGCAAAGATTCCACCCGTTGCGCTGCACCATAAGCAGCAACAGCCGCAGTACCTTGTGCTGCGAGCATGGCCATCAAAATCGCACCGGAAATTGGGTTCAGCGCATTGGACAGCGCAGCCGGAGTGCCAATGGCGAGGATATCTTTCCAATCCTGCACAATTTTCGTTGGTGACGGCCAAGCCAGTAACTTTTCCCTCTTTATCAGCACATACAGCGAACAAACCAATGCCCCAGCCCAACTGATCGCACTGGCAATTGCCGCGCCTTTTACACCCAGCGCGGAAATTGGGCCCAGCCCGAAAATTAACAGCGGGTCGAGAAGACCATTAATAAAGCCGGCCACTATCATGATTTTGGCGGGGGTTTTGGTGTCACCCGTGGCACGGATGGCGGAGTTACCTACCATGGGGATAACTAATAGAGGGATAGTGAGATACCACACCGACATGTAGTCATGAATCAGTGGCAACAGGTTTTCATGCGCACCAAGCATCCGGAATAAGGGATTGATCGTCACCAGACCCGATGCGCTTGCTGCAATCACCAAAATGACCGCGAGCATCAAACCATGCCCTGATAGGCGGGCAGCCTCAATTTGAGCGCTTCGGCCTAGCAAACGGGCAACTCCGGTAGAGACACCCACACCAATGCCCATGGTGATGCAGTTCAACACAAAGGTGATCGGGAATGTGAAACTTACCGCAGCTAATGCTTCTGTGCCCAGCAAGGAAATAAAAAAGGTATCGACCAGGTTAAACGCCAGGATCGCTACAAGGCCAAACACCATAGGGATGGTCATGTTTTTGAGCGTTTGGTCAATGGGGCCAGAAAGCAGGCCGTGTTTGTCCTTCATTCCAATCTCTATAAGAGGTAGCGTAGGGAAGTCAACAATACGCCAAGGTTGCATATCGTTATGTTTGCTAAGCCACGGCTACCCTAATTCATAGAATGTGATGGAGCAAAAGGTATTGAGTAAAAAAATAGAAAAAATTTGCACATCACCCCTTGGGATCGATAGGACCCATCCCCACGTTATACGCAAATTGACTTAATCCTTGATTAGACGCTGTCTATCAGGGATTCAGAAATTCGGAACCTGCATTGTGTGGCAGTTTCCACTTCATTTATCACATGGATCACTACATTTATTCAGGAGACGACTAATGAACATTCGTCCACTACACGATCGAGTAATCGTTGAACGCCAGGAAGTTGAATCAAAATCTGCTGGTGGCATCGTTTTGACTGGTTCTGCTGCAGAAAAATCTACGCGTGGCGTTGTGCTAGCGGTAGGTAAGGGCCGTATTCTTGAAAACGGCAATGTGCAACCACTGGACGTTAAAGTTGGCGACACTGTGATCTTCTCAGAAGGCTACGGCACTAAGACTGAGAAAATCGACGGTAAAGAAGTCCTGATTCTGTCAGAAAACGACATCATGGCTATCGTTGAGTAATTTCTATTTCATCACTGAAGAACAGATTTAAAAAGGAAGAGAGAAATGGCAGCTAAAGACGTTAAATTTGGCAATGATGCACGCACGAAAATGCTGGAAGGTGTAAACGTTCTGGCAAACGCTGTAAAAGTGACCCTTGGTCCTAAAGGCCGTAACGTTGTTCTGGATAAGTCTTTCGGCGCACCAACCATCACTAAAGATGGTGTGTCTGTCGCACGCGAAATTGAACTGGAAGACAAATTCCAGAACATGGGCGCTCAAATGGTTAAAGAAGTTGCGTCTAAAGCAAACGACGCAGCGGGTGATGGTACGACTACGGCAACTGTACTGGCTCAGGCAATCGTAGCTGAAGGCCTGAAAGCTGTTGCAGCAGGTATGAACCCAATGGACCTGAAGCGCGGTATCGACAAAGCAGTAACAGCTGCCGTTGAGCAACTGAAAGAGCTGTCTGTTGAGTGTAACGACACTAAAGCTATCGCACAGGTAGGTACTATTTCTGCAAACTCTGATGAAACCGTAGGTAACATCATTGCAGAAGCGATGGAAAAAGTAGGCCGCGACGGTGTTATCACTGTTGAAGAAGGTCAGTCTCTGCAAGATGAGCTGGATGTGGTTGAAGGTATGCAATTCGACCGTGGCTACCTGTCTCCATACTTCATCAACAACCAAGAGTCTGGTTCTGTTGATCTGGAAAGCCCATTCATCCTGCTGGTTGATAAGAAAGTATCAAACATCCGCGAACTGCTCCCTACGCTGGAAGCGGTAGCGAAATCTTCACGTCCACTGCTGATCATTGCAGAAGACGTAGAAGGTGAAGCGCTGGCAACACTGGTTGTGAACAACATGCGTGGCATCGTGAAAGTTGCAGCGGTTAAAGCACCTGGCTTCGGCGATCGCCGTAAAGCAATGCTGCAAGACATCGCGACACTGACTGCGGGTACCGTTATCTCTGAAGAGATCGGTATGGAGTTGGAAAAAGTGACGCTGGAAGATCTTGGTCAGGCGAAGCGTATTTCTATTACTAAAGAAAACACCACCATCATCGATGGCGCGGGTGACGAAGCTTCTATCCAAGGTCGCGTTACTCAAATCCGTCAGCAAATCGAAGATGCAACTTCAGACTACGACAAAGAGAAACTGCAAGAGCGCGTTGCGAAACTGGCAGGCGGTGTTGCGGTAATCAAAGTTGGCGCAGCAACAGAAGTTGAAATGAAAGAGAAGAAAGACCGCGTAGAAGACGCACTGCACGCAACCCGCGCAGCTGTTGAAGAAGGCGTGGTTGCTGGTGGTGGTGTTGCACTTATCCGCGCAGCAAGCAAAGTTGTTGACCTGCAAGGTGACAACGAAGAACAAAACGTAGGTATTCGCGTTGCACTGCGTGCGATGGAAGCACCTATCCGTCAAATCGCGCTGAACGCAGGCGACGAAGATTCAGTAGTAGCTAACCAAGTTAAAGGTGGTGAAGGCAACTACGGCTACAACGCAGCGACTGGCGAATATGGCGACATGATTGACATGGGTATCCTGGATCCAACTAAAGTTACCCGTTCAGCACTTCAGTTCGCAGCTTCTGTAGCAGGTCTGATGATCACCACCGAAGCAATGGTAACTGAACTGCCAAAACAAGATGCCCCAGCAATGCCTGATATGGGCGGCATGGGTGGTATGGGCGGCATGATGTAATCATCCCGTTTCAATGCGAAATAGAAAGAGCCCGCGCAAGCGGGCTTTTTTGTTTTTAAAGAGTGTCTTAACGCATCCCGCGTATTTACTGGGCTAGCGACTTACACAAATGAGTCAAAAATAACCGTGCGGATTTCTCAGCTTGTGCTTTACTGAATAGTCTTGCGGTAAACAAAACAGTCATTGAAACGACATATTGTCGAAATCTGGATCGTGGCCTCTGATCCTGATCATCAAAGATCTGAAAAAATCTGTTCATCTTTTATACAAAAATACTGTTTTTGGGCGTTATTTGAACACTTGAACGCGAAAGTGTGATTATTTTCAAAAAACCACTTGCGCCAAATTTCGAAGTCCCTATACTGCGCCACATCGACACGGCAAGCGGCTCGCAGAGCAAGCTACCAAGTCAACGTTCTTTAACAATTTGACCTATGCAATCTGTGTGGGCACTCGTGATTGATAGACAAAAGATTTATCGATGTTTACTGAGTGACCAAACGAAATAACTTCGGTTATATCGGCACAGTCAATTCGTTTTGCTTCTGCTTTTTTAAAAAGCGGAGACAAAACAACAACAGTATTTCATCGAGCCAAAAACTTTAATTGAAGAGTTTGATCATGGCTCAGATTGAACGCTGGCGGCAGGCCTAACACATGCAAGTCGAGCGGCAGCGACAATAAAGATTCTTCGGATGATTTATTGGGCGGCGAGCGGCGGACGGGTGAGTAATGGCTGGGAACCTGCCTGGTAGAGGGGGATAACCACTGGAAACGGTGGCTAATACCGCATGATGTCTTTGGACCAAAGAGGGGGACCTTATGGCCTCTCGCTACCGGATGGGCCCAGTTGGGATTAGCTAGTTGGTGGGGTAAAGGCTCACCAAGGCGACGATCCCTAGCTGGTTTGAGAGGATGATCAGCCACACTGGAACTGAGACACGGTCCAGACTCCTACGGGAGGCAGCAGTGGGGAATATTGCACAATGGGCGCAAGCCTGATGCAGCCATGCCGCGTGTGTGAAGAAGGCCTTCGGGTTGTAAAGCACTTTCAGCCGTGAGGAAGGCATTGTACTTAATACGTGCAGTGTTTGACGTTAGCGGCAGAAGAAGCACCGGCTAACTCCGTGCCAGCAGCCGCGGTAATACGGAGGGTGCGAGCGTTAATCGGAATTACTGGGCGTAAAGCGCATGCAGGCGGTCTGTTAAGCAAGATGTGAAAGCCCCGGGCTTAACCTGGGAAAGTCATTTTGAACTGGCAGGCTAGAGTCTTGTAGAGGGGGGTAGAATTTCAGGTGTAGCGGTGAAATGCGTAGAGATCTGAAGGAATACCGGTGGCGAAGGCGGCCCCCTGGACAAAGACTGACGCTCAGATGCGAAAGCGTGGGGAGCAAACAGGATTAGATACCCTGGTAGTCCACGCCGTAAACGATGTCTACTTGGAGGCTGTAGTCTAGAACTGTGGCTTTCGGAGCTAACGCGTTAAGTAGACCGCCTGGGGAGTACGGTCGCAAGATTAAAACTCAAATGAATTGACGGGGGCCCGCACAAGCGGTGGAGCATGTGGTTTAATTCGATGCAACGCGAAGAACCTTACCTACTCTTGACATCCACAGAAGCCGGAAGAGATTCTGGTGTGCCTTCGGGAACTGTGAGACAGGTGCTGCATGGCTGTCGTCAGCTCGTGTTGTGAAATGTTGGGTTAAGTCCCGCAACGAGCGCAACCCTTATCCTTGTTTGCCAGCGAGTAATGTCGGGAACTCCAGGGAGACTGCCGGTGATAAACCGGAGGAAGGTGGGGACGACGTCAAGTCATCATGGCCCTTACGAGTAGGGCTACACACGTGCTACAATGGCATATACAGAGGGCAGCGAGGCAGCGATGTGAAGCGAATCCCAGAAAGTATGTCGTAGTCCGGATTGGAGTCTGCAACTCGACTCCATGAAGTCGGAATCGCTAGTAATCGTGGATCAGAATGCCACGGTGAATACGTTCCCGGGCCTTGTACACACCGCCCGTCACACCATGGGAGTGGGCTGCACCAGAAGTAGATAGCTTAACCTTCGGGAGGGCGTTTACCACGGTGTGGTTCATGACTGGGGTGAAGTCGTAACAAGGTAGCCCTAGGGGAACCTGGGGCTGGATCACCTCCTTAACGATACTATTGATGCCAGTGTCCACACAGATTGCTACGGTCGAAATGTAAAGAAACGATGTGTCCCATTCGTCTAGAGGCCTAGGACACCGCCCTTTCACGGCGGTAACAGGGGTTCGACTCCCCTATGGGACGCCACTTATTAAACGCATTCATTGAGTGTGATTAGAAAGTGGTGCTTCGAAAGAACATCGCATTGCTCTTTAAAAATCTGGAAAGCTGACTAAACAAACTGATTCAGTTTGTTTGTAAAAGTTCTCAAATGTTGATTCTTCGGAATTAACACCAAACACATTCAAATGTTCTTGGTTTCATCCTTCTTAGGAAGTGATGAACAATATTTGAGTCCGGCGAAATCGTTCATCGCTTTATGTTTCCGCTTTTTAAGAAAAAGCAGAGGCAAAAAGGGTGAACATGTTCTTATAAGAACACCTTGGTTGTTTAAACCTACGAAACCTCTTGGGGTTGTATGGTTAAGTGACTAAGCGTACACGGTGGATGCCTTGGCAGTCAGAGGCGATGAAGGACGTAGTAACTTGCGATAAGCCCAGATAAGGCAGTAACAGCCATTTGAATCTGGGATGTCCGAATGGGGAAACCCACTGGCATAAGCCAGTATCCCACACTGAATACATAGGTGTGTGGAGGCGAACTCGGGGAACTGAAACATCTAAGTACCCGAAGGAAAAGAAATCAATTGAGATTCCGGCAGTAGCGGCGAGCGACCCCGGATTAGCCCTTAAGCGTTTTATGAGTTAGTGGAAGCCTCTGGAAAGTGGCGCGATACAGGGTGATAGCCCCGTACACGACGGCTTGTTTAACGTGAAAACGAGTAGGACGGGACACGTGTTATCTTGTCTGAAGATGGGGGGACCATCCTCCAAGGCTAAATACTCCTGACTGACCGATAGTGAACCAGTACCGTGAGGGAAAGGCGAAAAGAACCCCTGTGAGGGGAGTGAAACAGAACCTGAAACCGTGTACGTACAAGCAGTGGGAGCCTACGTGTTAGGTGACTGCGTACCTTTTGTATAATGGGTCAGCGACTTACGTTATGTAGCAAGGTTAACCGCATAGGGGAGCCGTAGGGAAACCGAGTCTTAACTGGGCGAATGAGTTGCATGACGTAGACCCGAAACCGAGTGATCTAGCCATGGGCAGGTTGAAGATTGAGTAACATCAATTGGAGGACCGAACCGACTAATGTTGAAAAATTAGCGGATGACTTGTGGCTAGGGGTGAAAGGCCAATCAAACTCGGAGATAGCTGGTTCTCCCCGAAAGCTATTTAGGTAGCGCCTCGGACGAATACTACTGGGGGTAGAGCACTGTTAAGGCTAGGGGGTCATCCCGACTTACCAACCCTTTGCAAACTCCGAATACCAGTAAGTACTATCCGGGAGACACACGGCGGGTGCTAACGTCCGTCGTGGAGAGGGAAACAACCCAGACCGCCAGCTAAGGTCCCCAAGTTATCGCTAAGTGGGAAACGATGTGGGAAGGCTCAGACAGCCAGGATGTTGGCTTAGAAGCAGCCATCATTTAAAGAAAGCGTAATAGCTCACTGGTCGAGTCGGCCTGCGCGGAAGATGTAACGGGGCTAAGCGATACACCGAAGCTGCGGCAGATATTTATATCTGGGTAGGGGAGCGTTCTGTAAGCCGTAGAAGGTGGTCTGTAAGGGCTGCTGGAGGTATCAGAAGTGCGAATGCTGACATGAGTAACGACAAAGGGGGTGAAAAACCTCCTCGCCGGAAGACCAAGGGTTCCTGTCCAACGTTAATCGGGGCAGGGTAAGTCGGCCCCTAAGGCGAGGCCGAAAGGCGTAGTCGATGGGAAACGGGTTAATATTCCCGTACTGCTGATAACTGCGATGGGGGGACGGAGAAGGCTAGGTGGGCCTCGCGACGGTTGTCGAGGTTCAAGTGCGTAGGTGGGTGTCTTAGGCAAATCCGGGACGCCATACACTGAGACACGATGTCGAGTCACTACGGTGATGAAGTCATTGATGCCATGCTTCCGGGAAAAGCCTCTAAGCTTCAGGTTATCAGGAACCGTACCCCAAACCGACACAGGTGGTCGGGTAGAGAATACCAAGGCGCTTGAGAGAACTCGGGTGAAGGAACTAGGCAAAATGGTACCGTAACTTCGGGAGAAGGTACGCTGCCCATGGTGAAGTCCCTTGCGGATAGAGCTATTGAGAGTCGCAGATACCAGGTGGCTGCAACTGTTTATTAAAAACATAGCACTGTGCAAAATCGAAAGATGACGTATACGGTGTGACGCCTGCCCGGTGCCGGAAGGTTAATTGATGGGGTTAGACTTCGGTCGAAGCTCTTGATCGAAGCCCCGGTAAACGGCGGCCGTAACTATAACGGTCCTAAGGTAGCGAAATTCCTTGTCGGGTAAGTTCCGACCTGCACGAATGGCGTAATGATGGCCACGCTGTCTCCACCCGAGACTCAGTGAAATTGAAATCGCAGTGAAGATGCTGTGTACCCGCGGCTAGACGGAAAGACCCCGTGAACCTTTACTACAGCTTGGCACTGAACATTGAGCCTACATGTGTAGGATAGGTGGGAGGCTTTGAAACACAGACGCCAGTTTGTGTGGAGCCGACCTTGAAATACCACCCTTGTATGTTTGATGTTCTAACTTAGGTCCCTCATCGGGATTGAGGACAGTGCCTGGTGGGTAGTTTGACTGGGGCGGTCTCCTCCCAAAGCGTAACGGAGGAGCACGAAGGTGGGCTAATCACGGTCGGACATCGTGAGGTTAGTGCAATGGCATAAGCCCGCTTGACTGCGAGAATGACGGTTCGAGCAGGTGCGAAAGCAGGTCATAGTGATCCGGTGGTTCTGAATGGAAGGGCCATCGCTCAACGGATAAAAGGTACTCCGGGGATAACAGGCTGATACCGCCCAAGAGTTCATATCGACGGCGGTGTTTGGCACCTCGATGTCGGCTCATCACATCCTGGGGCTGAAGTCGGTCCCAAGGGTATGGCTGTTCGCCATTTAAAGTGGTACGCGAGCTGGGTTTAGAACGTCGTGAGACAGTTCGGTCCCTATCTGCCGTGGGCGTTGGATGATTGAGAGGGGCTGCTCCTAGTACGAGAGGACCGGAGTGGACGAACCTCTGGTGTTCGGGTTGTCACGCCAGTGGCATTGCCCGGTAGCTAAGTTCGGCATCGATAACCGCTGAAAGCATCTAAGCGGGAAGCGAGCCTCAAGATGAGTCATCCCTAGGACTTAAAGTCCTCTAAAGGGTTGTTGGAGACGACGACGTAGATAGGTCAGGTGTGTAAGCGCTGCGAGGCGTTGAGCTAACTGATACTAATTGCCCGTGAGGCTTAACCATACAACACCCAAGGGGTTTTGACGGACTCAGAGAGAACCTTGAATGTGTAAGAACGAGAATAACAAACAGCTTTCCAAGATTTTGGTTTTCACCTTTTTTAAAGGTGAAGACTTAGCAGAATTTGCTTGGCGACCATAGCGTTATGGACCCACCTGACTCCATGCCGAACTCAGTAGTGAAACGTAACAGCGCCGATGGTAGTGTGGGGTCTCCCCATGTGAGAGTAGGACATCGCCAGGCTTCCAATTTAGAGAAAGCCCGTTGAGTGCAACGGGCTTTTCTTTCGCTCCTCTGATTACAATGTGAGCGAAGTCAAAAAAAGATTTTTACTCTTCATCTTAGGATGAAAAAATATGAAAGTTTTTTCTTGACTCGATAGTAGAATCGCGTAAGATTCGCGGCCTTACTTGCTGAAGCGCAATGTGCTAAGGCCTTGAAAGTCAAAGTTCTTTAACAATTTGACCTATGCAATCTGTGTGGGCACTCGTGATTGATAGACAAAAGATTTATCGATGTTTACTGAGTGACCAAACGAAATAACTTCGGTTATATCGGCACAGTCAATTCGTTTTGCTTCTGCTTTTTTAAAAAGCGGAGACAAAACAACAACAGTATTTCATCGAGCCAAAAACTTTAATTGAAGAGTTTGATCATGGCTCAGATTGAACGCTGGCGGCAGGCCTAACACATGCAAGTCGAGCGGCAGCGACAATAAAGATTCTTCGGATGATTTATTGGGCGGCGAGCGGCGGACGGGTGAGTAATGGCTGGGAACCTGCCTGGTAGAGGGGGATAACCACTGGAAACGGTGGCTAATACCGCATGATGTCTTTGGACCAAAGAGGGGGACCTTATGGCCTCTCGCTACCGGATGGGCCCAGTTGGGATTAGCTAGTTGGTGGGGTAAAGGCTCACCAAGGCGACGATCCCTAGCTGGTTTGAGAGGATGATCAGCCACACTGGAACTGAGACACGGTCCAGACTCCTACGGGAGGCAGCAGTGGGGAATATTGCACAATGGGCGCAAGCCTGATGCAGCCATGCCGCGTGTGTGAAGAAGGCCTTCGGGTTGTAAAGCACTTTCAGCCGTGAGGAAGGCATTGTACTTAATACGTGCAGTGTTTGACGTTAGCGGCAGAAGAAGCACCGGCTAACTCCGTGCCAGCAGCCGCGGTAATACGGAGGGTGCGAGCGTTAATCGGAATTACTGGGCGTAAAGCGCATGCAGGCGGTCTGTTAAGCAAGATGTGAAAGCCCCGGGCTTAACCTGGGAAAGTCATTTTGAACTGGCAGGCTAGAGTCTTGTAGAGGGGGGTAGAATTTCAGGTGTAGCGGTGAAATGCGTAGAGATCTGAAGGAATACCGGTGGCGAAGGCGGCCCCCTGGACAAAGACTGACGCTCAGATGCGAAAGCGTGGGGAGCAAACAGGATTAGATACCCTGGTAGTCCACGCCGTAAACGATGTCTACTTGGAGGCTGTAGTCTAGAACTGTGGCTTTCGGAGCTAACGCGTTAAGTAGACCGCCTGGGGAGTACGGTCGCAAGATTAAAACTCAAATGAATTGACGGGGGCCCGCACAAGCGGTGGAGCATGTGGTTTAATTCGATGCAACGCGAAGAACCTTACCTACTCTTGACATCCACAGAAGCCGGAAGAGATTCTGGTGTGCCTTCGGGAACTGTGAGACAGGTGCTGCATGGCTGTCGTCAGCTCGTGTTGTGAAATGTTGGGTTAAGTCCCGCAACGAGCGCAACCCTTATCCTTGTTTGCCAGCGAGTAATGTCGGGAACTCCAGGGAGACTGCCGGTGATAAACCGGAGGAAGGTGGGGACGACGTCAAGTCATCATGGCCCTTACGAGTAGGGCTACACACGTGCTACAATGGCATATACAGAGGGCAGCGAGGCAGCGATGTGAAGCGAATCCCAGAAAGTATGTCGTAGTCCGGATTGGAGTCTGCAACTCGACTCCATGAAGTCGGAATCGCTAGTAATCGTGGATCAGAATGCCACGGTGAATACGTTCCCGGGCCTTGTACACACCGCCCGTCACACCATGGGAGTGGGCTGCACCAGAAGTAGATAGCTTAACCTTCGGGAGGGCGTTTACCACGGTGTGGTTCATGACTGGGGTGAAGTCGTAACAAGGTAGCCCTAGGGGAACCTGGGGCTGGATCACCTCCTTAACGATACTATTGATACCAGTGTCCACACAGATTGTATAGGTTGAAAAAGTAAAGAGTGGTTTGGCATCCCAATGCCAGACACTGTGCGTCCCATTCGTCTAGAGGCCTAGGACACCGCCCTTTCACGGCGGTAACAGGGGTTCGACTCCCCTATGGGACGCCACTGGGTCGTTAGCTCAGTTGGTAGAGCAGTTGACTTTTAATCAATTGGTCGCAGGTTCGAATCCTGCACGACCCACCATCTTCTTCCACAGAGGATGTAAAACTGATGTGGGCGATTAGCTCAGTTGGGAGAGCACCTCCCTTACAAGGAGGGGGTCACTGGTTCGAGCCCGGTATCGCCCACCATTCTTTCGGGGCTATAGCTCAGCTGGGAGAGCGCTTGATTTGCATTCAAGAGGTCTGCGGTTCGATCCCGCATAGCTCCACCACTCTTTAAGCACACTTCTCTTCGAACAGAGAATGGTGAGTGTTCTTAAAAAGTGGTTGTTCACTAGAACACATCACATGCTCTTTAAAAATCTGGAAAGCTGACTAAACAAACTGAAGTTTGTTTGTAAAAGTTCTCAAATGTTGATTCTTCGGAATTAACACCAAACACATTCAAGTGTTCTTGGTTTCATCCTTCTCCTGAAGTGATGAACAATATTTGAGTCCGGCGAAATCGTTCATCGCTTTATGTTTCCGCTTTTTAAGAAAAAGCAGAGGCAAAAAGGGTGAACATGTTCTTATAAGAACACCTTGGTTGTTTAAACCTGCGAAACCTCTTGGGGTTGTATGGTTAAGTGACTAAGCGTACACGGTGGATGCCTTGGCAGTCAGAGGCGATGAAGGACGTAGTAACTTGCGATAAGCCCAGATAAGGCAGTAACAGCCATTTGAATCTGGGATGTCCGAATGGGGAAACCCACTGGCATAAGCCAGTATCCCACACTGAATACATAGGTGTGTGGAGGCGAACTCGGGGAACTGAAACATCTAAGTACCCGAAGGAAAAGAAATCAATTGAGATTCCGGCAGTAGCGGCGAGCGACCCCGGATTAGCCCTTAAGCGTTTTATGAGTTAGTGGAAGCCTCTGGAAAGTGGCGCGATACAGGGTGATAGCCCCGTACACGACGGCTTGTTTAACGTGAAAACGAGTAGGACGGGACACGTGTTATCTTGTCTGAAGATGGGGGGACCATCCTCCAAGGCTAAATACTCCTGACTGACCGATAGTGAACCAGTACCGTGAGGGAAAGGCGAAAAGAACCCCTGTGAGGGGAGTGAAACAGAACCTGAAACCGTGTACGTACAAGCAGTGGGAGCCTACGTGTTAGGTGACTGCGTACCTTTTGTATAATGGGTCAGCGACTTACGTTATGTAGCAAGGTTAACCGCATAGGGGAGCCGTAGGGAAACCGAGTCTTAACTGGGCGAATGAGTTGCATGACGTAGACCCGAAACCGAGTGATCTAGCCATGGGCAGGTTGAAGATTGAGTAACATCAATTGGAGGACCGAACCGACTAATGTTGAAAAATTAGCGGATGACTTGTGGCTAGGGGTGAAAGGCCAATCAAACTCGGAGATAGCTGGTTCTCCCCGAAAGCTATTTAGGTAGCGCCTCGGACGAATACTACTGGGGGTAGAGCACTGTTAAGGCTAGGGGGTCATCCCGACTTACCAACCCTTTGCAAACTCCGAATACCAGTAAGTACTATCCGGGAGACACACGGCGGGTGCTAACGTCCGTCGTGGAGAGGGAAACAACCCAGACCGCCAGCTAAGGTCCCCAAGTTATCGCTAAGTGGGAAACGATGTGGGAAGGCTCAGACAGCCAGGATGTTGGCTTAGAAGCAGCCATCATTTAAAGAAAGCGTAATAGCTCACTGGTCGAGTCGGCCTGCGCGGAAGATGTAACGGGGCTAAGCGATACACCGAAGCTGCGGCAGATATTTATATCTGGGTAGGGGAGCGTTCTGTAAGCCGTAGAAGGTGGTCTGTAAGGGCTGCTGGAGGTATCAGAAGTGCGAATGCTGACATGAGTAACGACAAAGGGGGTGAAAAACCTCCTCGCCGGAAGACCAAGGGTTCCTGTCCAACGTTAATCGGGGCAGGGTAAGTCGGCCCCTAAGGCGAGGCCGAAAGGCGTAGTCGATGGGAAACGGGTTAATATTCCCGTACTGCTGATAACTGCGATGGGGGGACGGAGAAGGCTAGGTGGGCCTCGCGACGGTTGTCGAGGTTCAAGTGCGTAGGTGGGTGTCTTAGGCAAATCCGGGACGCTATACACTGAGACACGATGTCGAGTCACTACGGTGATGAAGTCATTGATGCCATGCTTCCGGGAAAAGCCTCTAAGCTTCAGGTTATCAGGAACCGTACCCCAAACCGACACAGGTGGTCGGGTAGAGAATACCAAGGCGCTTGAGAGAACTCGGGTGAAGGAACTAGGCAAAATGGTACCGTAACTTCGGGAGAAGGTACGCTGCCCATGGTGAAGTCCCTTGCGGATAGAGCTGAGGGCAGTCGCAGATACCAGGTGGCTGCAACTGTTTATTAAAAACATAGCACTGTGCAAAATCGAAAGATGACGTATACGGTGTGACGCCTGCCCGGTGCCGGAAGGTTAATTGATGGGGTTAGACTTCGGTCGAAGCTCTTGATCGAAGCCCCGGTAAACGGCGGCCGTAACTATAACGGTCCTAAGGTAGCGAAATTCCTTGTCGGGTAAGTTCCGACCTGCACGAATGGCGTAATGATGGCCACGCTGTCTCCACCCGAGACTCAGTGAAATTGAAATCGCAGTGAAGATGCTGTGTACCCGCGGCTAGACGGAAAGACCCCGTGAACCTTTACTACAGCTTGGCACTGAACATTGAGCCTACATGTGTAGGATAGGTGGGAGGCTTTGAAACACAGACGCCAGTTTGTGTGGAGCCGACCTTGAAATACCACCCTTGTATGTTTGATGTTCTAACTTAGGTCCCTCATCGGGATTGAGGACAGTGCCTGGTGGGTAGTTTGACTGGGGCGGTCTCCTCCCAAAGCGTAACGGAGGAGCACGAAGGTGGGCTAATCACGGTCGGACATCGTGAGGTTAGTGCAATGGCATAAGCCCGCTTGACTGCGAGAATGACGGTTCGAGCAGGTGCGAAAGCAGGTCATAGTGATCCGGTGGTTCTGAATGGAAGGGCCATCGCTCAACGGATAAAAGGTACTCCGGGGATAACAGGCTGATACCGCCCAAGAGTTCATATCGACGGCGGTGTTTGGCACCTCGATGTCGGCTCATCACATCCTGGGGCTGAAGTCGGTCCCAAGGGTATGGCTGTTCGCCATTTAAAGTGGTACGCGAGCTGGGTTTAGAACGTCGTGAGACAGTTCGGTCCCTATCTGCCGTGGGCGTTGGATGATTGAGAGGGGCTGCTCCTAGTACGAGAGGACCGGAGTGGACGAACCTCTGGTGTTCGGGTTGTCACGCCAGTGGCATTGCCCGGTAGCTAAGTTCGGCATCGATAACCGCTGAAAGCATCTAAGCGGGAAGCGAGCCTCAAGATGAGTCATCCCTAGGACTTAAAGTCCTCTAAAGGGTTGTTGGAGACGACGACGTAGATAGGTCAGGTGTGTAAGCGCTGCGAGGCGTTGAGCTAACTGATACTAATTGCCCGTGAGGCTTAACCATACAACACCCAAGGGGTTTTGACGGACTCAGAGAGAACCTTGAATGTGTAAGAACGAGAATAACAAACAGCTTTCCAAGATTTTGGTTTTCACCTTTTTTAAAGGTGAAGACTTAGCAGAATTTGCTTGGCGACCATAGCGTTATGGACCCACCTGACTCCATGCCGAACTCAGTAGTGAAACGTAACAGCGCCGATGGTAGTGTGGGGTCTCCCCATGTGAGAGTAGGACATCGCCAGGCTTCCAATTTTCTTTCACTTTTTGAAAAAGTGAAGACAAAAAGCAGAAGAAGCCCTGACCTGACAGTCAGGGCTTTTTACATCTGCATCCCTTTCCATATTTACCACCGCTCCCGTTTTTTAACCTTTGCTACCGACAACTCCTCGACTAGCTTCTACACTGTCAGCACTTGTTATCTGACAGGAACCTGAGCCATGCCATCACAACGTTCTAAGCGATTGAGAAAGAAACTGTATCTGGATGAATTTGCAGTTTTTGGCTTTGTGATCAGTCTGAAGCTGAATACGGAAAGTGATGAGGAGCTGGATGTTTTTATCGAGTCACTTGCTGATTTTGCTGAATCCCGACACCTGCTTGTTGGCGGTGGGGGTATGAGTAATATCGAGTTGGTTATAGGTTCCGCTCTCAGATATGGCTCTGCGACAGAGCAGGATAGGAAATCAATTAAGGAATGGATTGAAGAGCGTAATGAAGTGGAGTTGTTGGAGTTGGGACCGCTTGTCGATCTCCATCAACTGGAGTTTGTTGATTAATTAAAATAAGAGGATCCGGATGACCGGATCTCTATTGTCTTCTTGGATTATTGAGTGTTCAGGCGTGCCATAAAAAGCGCATCGACGTATTTCCCATTTCGAAACGCGTAATCAATCGCGACACCTTCCTGCCTAAAACGAAACTTTTGATACAAGGCAATGGCCGCTTCATTGTCACTATAAACAGTTAACTCGATTCGGCGCAGGTTCAGCCAGTTGTCCGCCAAGTCTATCATTGCAGTAAGCAATGCGCTGGCGACGCCTTTTCCAGTGTGGTCGTCATGCACTGCCATGCCAAATTGTCCGACATGACGTCTTCGCCCTTTATGGTTGGCTTCAAAGCCTAATTGGCCGACTATCTCACCATCCTCTTCTGCGACCAAGCAGTAAATGTCATCCGGTATATTATTGAGTCGCTTTTCCCACATCGTGAGCGATGGTAGTGGCATTTGCAGTGTACCAGCTTGTGCTTTCGGGCAGGCATAAAGTTGTTGAATGGCAGGAATATCGCGAGGCTCTACAGGACGAACAGTTACAGGCATAGTCACTCCTTAGGTAATGCCAGAGGGGCTTTTCATCATTGCTTGCAACTGACTGCTAAGCAAGCAGTTTTTTAGTTGGTGATTGCTTGCTAGTACCACTCAAGGTGAAGGTCTAGTGGTGTTTTACTATCGCGTCCGCCGATCTCGCGGGTCAGGCGTGGCACCATGTAGCCAGAGACCTCTTTGATAAGACCAGACATCAGCTTTTTGGCTTCGTCGTCGTCGATCAGAAAATGCGCAGCTCCTTTTACCTTATCCAGTACATGCAGATAATACGGCAAGATGCCTGCATCAAATAAGTTGTTGCTCAGATTTTTCAGTGCATCGACAGAATCATTCACGCCACGGAGCAGCACACCTTGGTTTAAGAGAGTAACGCCTGCTTGCTTCAGCGTTGCCATCGAAGCTCGAAGCTCGTCGTCAATCTCGTTAGCATGGTTAATATGCGTAACCAACACCACACCGAGCCTTGATGATTCAAGCATGTGAGTAAGTGCTAACGTCACTCGGGATGGAATAACGACAGGTAAACGTGTGTGGATACGAAGACGTTTGATATGCGATACAGACTCTATGGCTTCAATCAGCCATTGCAGTTCGTGATCTTTTGCCATCAGTGGGTCGCCACCTGAAAGGATGACTTCATCCACTTCTGGATGCAGCTGTAAGTACGTGATCGCTTCGCGCCAGACGTCTTTCCCGCCTTTGTTGTCTTCATACGGGAAATGGCGACGGAAACAATAGCGGCAATTAATCGCGCAGCCACCCTTAACAATCATCAGTACGCGGTTTTTGTATTTGTGCAGCAGGCCTGGAACCGTATTGTCCTGCTCTTCAAGTGGATCTGTGGTGAAACCACTGACTTCTTCGAACTCTTCAATCACTGGCAACACTTGACGAAGCAGAGGATCGTGTGGGTTACCTTTTTCCATACGATTGATGAAGCTTTGTGGCACACGCTGGGAAAATAGTTCGCGCGCGCTGAAGCCAGACGCCCAGGCGGAAGGCTCTATATCAAGCTGTTGCAGAAGCTTTTGAGGATCTGAGACAGCATTTGCCATTTCTTTGAGCCAGTTTTGCTCAACAGAAGGCGCGTTTCGGGTTATTATGTCCGGCATTTATGACAACTTCGAAGATGTTAAGAGGATAGACATGGCGTCTTTTAGCACCAATGAATTCCGCGGCGGAATGAAAATTATGCTCGATAACGAGCCTTGTGTCATTATCGAAAACGAGTTCGTTAAGCCAGGTAAAGGCCAAGCGTTCAACCGCGTGAAAATCCGCAAATTGCTTTCTGGCAAAGTGCTGGAGAAGACTTTCAAGTCTGGCGACTCTGTTGAAGCTGCTGACGTTATCGATATGGAACTGGACTACCTGTACACCGACGGTGAGTTCTGGCATTTCATGAACGCAGAATCATTTGAGCAAATCGCAGCTGACGAGAAAGCAGTAAGCGAAAACATCAAATGGCTGAAAGAGAACGATCGTTGTACTCTGACTCTGTGGAATGGCAACCCAATCGCAGTGACTCCACCAAACTTTGTTGAGCTGGAAGTGACTGAAACAGACCCAGGCCTGAAAGGCGATACTCAGGGTACCGGTGGTAAGCCAGCAACTCTGATCACTGGCGCAGTTGTGCGTGTACCTCTGTTCATCCAAATCGGCGAAGTGATCAAAGTTGACACTCGTTCGGGTGAATACGTAAGCCGCGTGAAGTAATTCATTACTTCTATGCTGAAAAGCGTCCTTCGGGGCGCTTTTTGCGTATCAGAGCCCCGTAAGTTCCAATTTATCTTCGCAAACATCCTTCTATCATTCCTTGTTGTTATATTTCGTTAAAACCGAATAAATAAGGCTAATGTTTCGAATATTCCTGTTATAAATTTTTTGTTACATTTATTCCCGCTGGTGATGATTAGTTATTCACTTTGGCCTAAAAGCCATACCGCTTTATTCATCAAGCAGCAAATAAGAAGGAAAAGAATATGGACACTAAAAATCTAGGACAGGGTTTAAAAATGGAAGAAAGACGTCAGTTGGCTAGAACAGGTCTAAAAGCAGCGATTATTGGTATACCGCTGCTCGGGTTAGGGCTGACAATTAATAGCTCAGTATTGATGACAGATGCAGGTTACACCTATGTTCATCAGAACAATATGACAGGTGAACTGGATGTGTTTACCGAGCCGGGTATTCACTTTCGGATGCCGTTTTTGTCGAAGATCACGCAGTACGATCAAGTGATCACTGTGTCATTCGGTAACAACGCAGGTGAAGATTTCTACCAGCGTCTGGATCCGGTGCAGGTGCGCTTTGCGGATACTTACATCGGCCAAATTCCGGTGACTTACCGCTTTAAGCTAAGCAACGATCCGGAAGCCGTGAAGAAAATGCACCGAGAATTTCGTAACAACAGCAACCTGATTGATGCTTTGTTGGTGAAAAACGCACGAAACGTCACGGTGATCACGGCAACCCAGTACACGGGAGAGGAGTTCTTCCAGGGCGGACTGAACCAATTCAAATCCAAACTGGGCGATCAGCTTCGTGAAGGGATCTATTTGACCGAACGTCGTCAGGTTGAAGTGGAAGAGTTGGATTTGGCACCTGTTGGTTTGGATCAATCTGATGCCAACAAGCTGCAACGCACCCAACAATTGGTCTGGAAAACCGTGCCTGTACGTGATGCAAGTGGTCAGCCAATCCGACAGGATAACCCGCTGCAGCAATATGGTATTCATGTCACTCAGGTCACCATCGGCGATCCGCAACCGGAGAAGCAGTTAGACCAATTGTTAGCTGATAAGAAACGACTGGTCGCGGATCGTATCCGTGCGATTCAGGAGCAGGAAACCTCGAAGGCGCAAGCAGAAACCGAGCAGCTTCGTAAAGAAATCCAACGTACCCGTGAAGTACAGGATGCACAGCGTACTAAAGAGCTGGCGGTGATTGCCCAACAAAAAGAGGTAGCGGTTGCGCAGCAAATTGCCAAACGTGAGATTGTTGAGGTAGAGAAAACCAAGCAATTGGCGGAAGTGGAGAAATCCAAAGAGCTGGCGATTGCCGAAGCCAACCTTGCGATTCAACAAGCTAACGCGAAGGCTGCGGAGTTCGAAGCTCTAGCGATTCTGGCTAAAGGTGAAGCGGAGGCGGCCATATTGAAAGCCAAGTATGATGCCTATGGTGCAAACCGCGACGTCTATCTGGCAGAGCTTAACCGAGATATTTCTACGTCGCTTTATCACAACCTGAAAGACTTCAAAGTTGAAGTGCCAAAGCATTACTTTGGTGGCGGTGATGGCGGAAAGATGACCACCAACCTTGATGTGATCACCGGGCTTGGCGCATTGGGAATGATGGAAAAAACCGAAGCTATGCAGAAAGTGCAGCAATAAAGGTCTATTTCAACAGAGCCTAGGTAAACAAAAAGGGAGCGAATGCTCCCTTTTTCTTGTTTTACTGGCTGTTAAATCATGAAAATGAAGATAACAGACAGGGCGTTGATCAGAAATGCCGTTGCGTAACAGGCGACTTTGCCTGCGGTGCCAGTGTGGAATTTTAGATCGTGCATACCATGGTGCAAGCGGTGCATTGCATGCCACATTGGTAGAGACAGAGTACCGATGGTGAACAGTGCGCCGATGAAGCTAGTGACAAAACCTGTCACGCGCTCGTAGCTCAATACTTCTGCATCCAGCATGCCCATTGGTGCCATAATGCCCAGAACCAGAATGGTCACAGGGGTGATCATTGCAAACCATGAACCACCTGCACCAAACAGACTCCACCATACCGGTTCGTCAGAACGTTTTGGATTCAAATCGACCACGTTAAATCTCCTCAGATGCCGGGGTTAGACCAGAAACAGAATGACAGCAGAAATCACCGCAACAGCAGCCCACTGCGTCAGGACGATCACTTTCTTATCCAGCAACTTTCCACCGATGCGGATAGGCATCACTTGCGGCATCATGCTGAAGAAAGTCTGTGCGTGGAAAAGGCTACCCGCGAGTGCCACGATGTTGATCGCGATAACCACTGGGTTTGCCATGAACGACAACCAGCCATTCCATGCCGCTTCGCCAACGACCAGACCGCCTAAACCGAAAGTCAGGCACAGGGTGAAGAAAATCAGCGGAAGCACAGTGGCTTCACGCACCATGTACATGCGGTAGAAAGGATGGTCTTTCCACCAGGTACGCTTCATTTCACGAACGTAAGGTTTACGGTTAGACATCCTTAAGCCTCCACTTTCTCAGAGCCACCTGGCTTGAGCATTGCGATCACGAAGTCTTGTGACGATGCGATCTTGCCTTGGTTTACCGCGCCTGCTGGATCAACGTTCTTCGGACACACTTCAGAGCAGTAACCCACAAAGGTACAACCCCAAGCGCCATTTTCACCGTTAATCAGCTTCATACGCTCAGCAGCACCGTTATCACGGCTGTCGAGGTTGTAGCGGTGTGCCAGTGTCAGTGCAGCTGGGCCAATGAACTCAGGGTTCAGACCAAACTGCGGACATGCCGCGTAACACAGACCGCAGTTGATGCAGCCAGCGAACTGTTTGTAGCGCGCCATTTGCTCAGGCGTCTGGTTGTTCGGGCCATGTTCCGGTGTGCGGTCATTACCAATGATGTACGGCTTGATGGCTTCAAGACGCTCGATGAACGGCGTCATGTCGACAATCAAATCTTTCTCGATAGGAAAATTCGCCAGTGGCTCGATGGTTACACCGTCTGGGTAATCACGCAGGAAGGCTTTACATGCCAGCTTTGGCACCTTGTTGACCATGATGCCGCACGAACCACAGATCGCCATGCGGCAAGACCAGCGGTAAGACAGATCTTTGTCCAGGTGATCTTTGATGTAACCCAACGCGTCCAGTACAGACATGGTTTCATCAAATGGCACGTCGAACGTTTGCAGACGTGGTTCGTCATCTTTCGATGGGTCGTAGCGAAGAATGCTGACTTTCTGAATGCGGTTTGCTGACATTATGCCTGCTCCTTCTCTGCTTTTTCAGCCTTCTTCGCTGCTGCTTCAGCTTCTTCTGCAGCGGCGCCGTAAAGACGTGCTTTTGGCTGAGACTTGGTGATTTTCACGTCACTGTATTTAATCGTTGGTGCACCTTCTGGGTTATAGAACGCCAGCGAGTGCTTCAGGAAGTTCTGGTCATCACGCTCAGTGCAGCCGTCATCTAAACGCTGGTGTGCACCACGGGATTCACGGCGAAGCACGGCGGAATGTGCCATGGCTTCAGCAACTTCCAGACCGTAGCCCACTTCAATCGCATACAGCAGGTCAGTGTTGAACACTTTGCCCTTGTCTTTGATGCTGATGCGCTTGTAACGCTCTTTCAGCTCAGCCAGTTTGTTGATTGTGTCTTGCATCAGCTCTTCGCGGCGGTAGATACCACAACCCGCTTCCATGGTATGACCCATTTCAGTGCGGATTTCCGCCCAGTTCTCATCGCCTTCTTGAGACATCAGCACATCGATGCGAGCTTTCACTGCTTCCATCTGATTTGCGATTTCAGCTTCGTCCCAGCTTTTGAATTCAGCGGCACGGTCAGCGGCACCTTTACCGGCTACGCGGCCAAAGACCACCAGTTCTGCCAGAGAGTTTGAGCCCAAACGGTTCGCGCCGTGCAGGCCGACAGAAGAACATTCACCCACTGCAAACAGACCCTTAATGCTGGTTTCAGTGCGGGAATCAGTTTCGATACCACCCATGGTGTAATGCACGGTAGGACGGATTGGGATTGGCTCTTTGGCTGGGTCGACATTCACGTATGCTTTTGCCAGCTCACAGATAAACGGCAGACGTTCCTTGAGGTACTCTTCACCCAGGTGGCGAAGGTCAAGGTGAACCACGTCACCCAGTGGGTGCTTGATGGTGTTGCCTTTTTGTTGCTCGTGCCAGAACGCTTGCGACACTTTGTCACGCGGGCCCAGTTCCATGTATTTGTTCTTTGGCTGGCCAACCGGAGTTTCCGGGCCCATGCCGTAATCTTGAAGGTAACGGTAGCCGTTCTTATTGACGATGATGCCGCCTTCACCGCGACAGCCTTCTGTCATCAGAATGCCGGTGCCTGGCAGGCCAGTTGGGTGATATTGAACGAACTCCATGTCGCGCAGTGCCACACCGTGACGGAAAGCCATCGCCATGCCGTCGCCAGTCACGATACCGCCGTTGGTGTTGCAGTTGTAAACACGACCCGCACCACCGGTTGCCAGTACGACAGATTTCGCTTTAATGCAGACCAGCTCCCCTTCCGCCATGTGAATGGCGATAAGGCCTTGTACTTCGTTGTCGACAACCAGCAGGTCAACGACGAAATACTCGTCGAGACGTTTGATTTGTGGGTATTTGATCGATGTCTGGAACAGGGTGTGCAGCATGTGGAAGCCGGTTTTATCAGCGGCAAACCAGGTGCGCTCAACCTTCATACCACCGAAGCGACGTACGTTTACATCACCGTTTTCCTTGCGGCTCCATGGGCAACCCCATTGCTCCAACTGAATCATTTCGCGAGTCGCGTTCTCTACGAAATATTCAACAACGTCCTGTTCACATAGCCAGTCACCACCGCCAACGGTATCGTTAAAGTGGTTGTCGAGACTATCCTCATCCTTGATGACAGCGGCGGAGCCACCTTCTGCGGCCACCGTGTGGGAACGCATTGGGTAAACTTTGGAAACCAAAGCGATTTCCAGCTCTGGGTTTGCTTCTGCAGCAGCAATTGCAGTACGAAGACCTGCACCGCCCGCGCCAATAACAGCGATATCTGTGGTAATGGTTTTCACAGCTATCCTCCGGAGGATTGTTAAAAATTTAAAGATGCTAACCGTGCATCTAACTCAAAAACTTTCCCCATCTTATTAAAGTTAAATCCCGTAAATTTTGACCTGAAAGGGTATTTGTTCCGAGTTTCTGCCTTCTAAAAAGCCAGAGCAGTAGATTTGTGACCCAGGTCGTTAGACAGGAAGAAATCACCTTGTTAAACAGAGGTTGCGCGTCGTTCTCTCTTGTTTCTGACACGTAAAATCTGTCATCGCCACACGCAATTTAACTCTCTCTTTTAAAAAGGAAAAATGGTGAAAATGAGAATGGTTATCGAAAGGAGTTTTGCGCTTTTATTGCGCTAATTTAGTCGCTTGAATGAAAGGGCAGAAAAGGCATTTCTGAGGCTGATAAAAGCACGGGTTTCTATCATGCCTCGCGAAAGCTAAAATGCCGCCAGTCATAATGAGATTGAGTGATAGCAATGACCCTTGAATGGCGTCCCACCGCAGAAATTGAAACCCTGAAAGCCAGAGCCAAACTGGTGAACGATATTCGCGGCTTTTTTGCCGAGCGTGATGTGCTGGAAGTGGACACGCCAGCCATGAGTCAGGCGACGGTGACGGATTTTCATCTGCATACCTTCAAGACGGAATTTGTTGGCCCAGGTTTCGCTAAGGGTATCCCGCTTTACATGATGACCAGCCCTGAGTTCCACATGAAACGCCTGCTGGCGGCGGGGAGTGGTGCTATCTACCAAATCAACAAAGCCTTTCGTAACGAAGAAGCAGGGCGAAACCACAACCCTGAGTTCACCATGTTGGAATGGTACCGTCCGGGCTTTGACCATCATGCATTGATGGATGAAATGGATGCTTTGCTTCAACTGATTCTGGGCGTTGTCGGTGCAGAGCGAATGACGTATCAGGAAGCGTTCATCAAGGTACTCGGTGTTTGCCCGCTAGAAGGCTCGATGGACGAGTTAAAGGCCGCAGCTGCATCACTCGGATTGTCTGATATCGCCGAGCCGGAAGAAGACCGCGATACCTTGCTGCAACTCTTATTCAGCGTTGGTGTTGAAGAGAAAATTGGCCAAACTGTTCCGGCTTTCGTTTACAACTTCCCGGCATCACAGGCGGCACTGGCGCGAGTGTGTGAAGACGATAGCCGCGTGGCGGCGCGCTTCGAGGTCTACTTTAAAGGTATTGAACTCGCGAACGGTTTCTATGAACTGGACAACGCCGACGAGCAATTGGCCCGTTTTGAAGAAGATAACCGCAAGCGCGAAAAGATGGGGCTGCAAGCCCAACCTATCGATCATCATTTGATTGAAGCGATTCGTCATGGCTTGCCGGATTGCGCAGGTGTTGCGTTGGGTATCGATCGTCTGATCATGCTGGCTTTAGACAAAACCCACATCGATGAGGTGATTGCTTTCCCGGTCGGGCGAGCTTAACCCCGCTCCAATAAAAAACGCCGCATCATGCGGCGTTTTTTATTGAGAATCCTATCAGCTACTGGTAACGATAAGACCAGCGCCAATAACAGTGAGCGCCGCACCTAACCAAGCGCTTGGTGCAGGGCGCACGCGGGTAAACAGCCAAATCAACGGCAGGATCATTACCGGTGTCGTGGAAGACAGTAGCGCGACCATGCCGACTTCACCCCATTTCAGCGCGTACATAATCAGGGTCATACCGACAGCCATTGCCAAAAAGCCGTTCACGACAACCATGCCGAAGATATGCCAGTTGATCGGGTTAACAGGTTGCGCGACACGTATCTGGAGGAAAATCAGTGTGCCGTGGGCAAGGAAGGCTGCAATCATCCGGATTGCGGAAGCGGCAATCGGATCTACACCTTGAGTTAAAACAGGCTTGGCAATGACCCCACCCAGCGACTGACAAAGCGCTGCGGTCAAACCCAGTCCGACAGCCACCCAGATATTGCCTTTAGTTTCTTCCCATTGGTGCGCATTACCGCTTTGACGGAAGAAAACGGCAATCATCACACCGGAAAACACCAGAATGGCACCGAACAGGCGGATCCCTTCTAGTGTTTCACCAAACAACCAAATACCTAGCAGGGCAGAAAAGACCGCATGACAGGAATACAAGAGGACAGAGCGTCGGGGGCCTATTCGGTTCATACAGCCAAACAGGGCGGTATCGCCGATAAAGATCCCGATAAGACCAGACAGTGCCATTGGCCAGAGAATATCGGATGAGACGGTTGCCCAGCCACCTGTAAGCAAGGCCAGTGTCGTCAGCATCACTGACACACATGCCATCCGCCAGCGGCTATAGGTAAAGCTGCCCAAATGACGCGCAGGCGTGACCGAAATCAGGCTAGAAATACCCCATAGGAAGGCAGCGCCGAGCGCGAGCCATTCGTAACTCAAGATGACACCTTTAACGTAAAAAACCGGAGGGAGCGCGAGTTTAGCTGCTGGAGCTTAGCGGGAAAAGTGGGTGTTTCACTTCCCCGCAATTAGCTGTGATCAGTTTAGGATAAGTAGAGCGGTGTAGACAATCACAAGGCCAGCCAGACCCAAGATAGTGCCGACTTTCGCCATGTCTTCACTTTCAATGAGCCCTGTGGAGTAAGGCAGACTGTTTGGCGGTGTTGATACAGGAAGTATCATCCCGAGAGATGCAGAGAAGGCAACGACGACAAGAAGCCCCTGAATGTTGCCGACAGAAACAAGGCTGTCCATCGACATTGCAACCGCTGCGGCAATTGGCATCAGGAGGTTTGCGGTGACAGTGTTGGACATGAAATTCGCCATTAGCCAGCAAATCATAGAGAGCGTTCGCACCACGGCGAGTGGTGATAAGGCATCGTAATCCACGGCATGAGACAGCGCAGCGTCAGCCCGGTCTTATCGATCGCCAAACCAATCGCGATACCGCCCGCTACCAGCCAAAGCACATCCCAGTTGATGAGTTTCAGCTCTTCCTTGTCCATGATGCCGCTCAGTACGAGCTAAAGGATACGTAGTGGCAGAGAAAATACTCTGTGTCTGGATAAACTTTGGGCACAAAAAAGGGCATAGCTGCCCTTTTCGTTACAAATCACAGCTTGTGTTACCAGTATGCTTATTCGGCGGTTTGCGCTTCGTTGCCTTCTGTCTGAGCCGATGCTTCAACACTGTTCCGGCGTGCGTAAACCTCACCCATGCGGGTTGGTTTGCCAGGAATGATGGCGTCATCAAAGGTGATGGCGTCTTTCGGGAACAGGTTGATCACGGTTGAACCCAGCTTGAAGCGACCCATCTCTTCGCCTTTTTTCAGCGTGATGGCTTGCTCGCCTTCTGCTGGGTAATCCCAGCGGCGGATGCTTTGACCAGTAGGAGGTGTAACTGTGCCTGACCAAACCGTTTCAATGCTGCCGACAATGGTCGCGCCAACCAGAATGTGCGCCATTGGACCGAAAGCGGTATCGAAGATACATACCACGCGCTCATTACGTGCGAACAGGTTAGGGACATTTTCTGCGGTCAGCGGGTTGACGGAGAACAGGTCGCCCGGTACGTAAATCATCTGGCGCAGTGTGCCGTCACATGGCATGTGAACACGATGGTAATCACGTGGTGACAGGTACAGCGTAGCGAAGTCGCCATCAGTAAATTCTTCTGCCAGCTTGGCGTCGCCGCCCAGCAGCTCACAGGCATCAAAGGTATGGCCTTTCGCCTGAATCAGACGGCCTTTTTCAATTGGGCCAGCTTGGCTCACACATGCATCGGCAGGGTGGGCAATCACGTTTGCTTCGTCATTCAGAGGGCGTGCGCCGTCTTTTAATTCACGGACGAAGAAGTCATTAAAGGTTGGATAGCTTTTCGGATCTGAGTTCTTAGCTTCGTTCATTTCCACCTTGTACTGGCGGATAAACCACTTGATCACAGCCGTTGTCAGAAAGCCGGCTTTAGCTGCTGCCAGTTTGCCAACAAGTCGGGTCAGCAGGTGTTTTGGCATGCAGTACTGCAGGCCAATTTTTAAATCGTTAGACACGGTTATATTCCTAACTCGTATGCGCCCGAGAACGGGCCTGGAATTTAAAAAGCGGCCTAGTTTACAAAATTAACAGGCCGCTAACCAGTTGATGTGTAGTTGAGCGAAACGGATCAGTTTTCTTTGTTGCGTGAAAACTGACGGTTTGCCTTCATCTCAGACATGCTGTCGATGATTTTATGGTAGCTCTCGAAACGCTCTGCACTGACTTTGCCATCTTCTACTGCTTCTCGCAGCAAGCAGCCTGGATCATCTTTGTGTTTGCAGTCGCGGAACTTACAGCCACCGAGGAATTTGCGGAATTCTTTAAAGCCTTGTGTCACCTGTTCAGGCTCTAAATGCCAAAGACCGAACTCTCGCACCCCTGGGCTATCAATCAGATCTCCACCATCAGGGAAGTGGTACAAACGCGCTGTCGTTGTGGTGTGTTGGCCAAGCCCTGAGTTTTCAGAAACTTCACCGATGTCGGCATTTACTTCAGGAAGCAGGGCATTCACTAGGCTGGATTTGCCTACGCCAGATTGACCCACGAAAATACTGGTGCCATCAGCTAAACGTGCCTTTAGCTCGTCAACGCCTTCACCGTTCTTCTGGCTAACCATCAACACTTCGTAGCCAATTTCGGCATATAAAGCGAGGAAATTCTTAACCATTTCAAGGCCTTCATCGTCCAACAAATCAATCTTGTTGATCACGATAAGGGGTTTGAAACCAACCTGTTCGGTGGCGATAAGGTAACGGTCTATAATGTTCGTAGACAATTCGGGTAATATCGCGGAAACGATCACCACCTGATCAATATTGGCCGCGACTGGTTTGACGCCGTCATAGTAATCAGGACGGGTAAGCACTGAGTGGCGTTCATGAGCAGCTTCCACAACGCCAGCGATACCTTGCAGTGTTTCCACACCTGGACGCCAGATGACTTTGTCCCCGGTCACCAAGCTTTCGATAGAGCGGCGAAGGTTGCAACGGTGGATGATGCCAGTTTGAGTATCTTCGATGTCAGCGTGCTGACCGAAACGGGTGATCACCACCCCTTCACGGGCAGACTCAAGCAGAGATTCGTCCCATTGGACCTCTTCTTGCTGGCGATCGATGCGTTTTTTTTGATTTGTGCGTACTCGGCGTAACTGGCCTTTTGTGAGCTTTTTCTTTTTTGCCACGAGAATGTCGCTAGTTTAGTTGGCTTTCATGTCAGGCTAAGTATGATACATGGTTTACTTGCAAAATAGGCAATTTGGATGTCTTTCAGCGATAAGAATTTAATCTGGATTGATCTTGAAATGACAGGGCTTGACCCAGAAGTACACAAAGTCATTGAGATCGCTACCGTTGTAACAGATGCTGAGCTTAATGTATTAGCTGAAGGGCCTGTGCTCGCCATTCATCAGTCTGATCAAGAACTGGCGAAAATGGATGAGTGGTGTACCAATACGCACACCCACAGTGGGCTGGTGGATCGCGTGAAAGCCAGCTCTGTAAGCGAAACAGACGCGATCAAACAGACGATCGCCTTCCTGCAAGACTGGGTGCCAGCGGGTGTGTCGCCAATCTGTGGCAACAGTGTTGGACAGGATCGCCGATTCCTTTACAAACACATGCCTGATCTAGAACGCTTTTTCCATTACCGCACTGTCGATGTCAGCACGATCAAAGAGTTGGTTCGTCGTTGGGAACCAGGGGTATTATCAGGATTCCAAAAGCAGGGCACGCATCTGGCTCTTGATGATATTCGTGAGTCTATTGAAGAGCTTCGCTATTATCGGAGCAAGATCTTTACGATCTGACTGCAAAATAACCGATACGAAGAAAAATCAAAAATTCTGTATTCAGAGTATTGCATCCGTGATTTTTCTTCGTATAATTCGCAGCCCTGACAGAGACAAATGTCTTTGATAAAGCGACACTAGCTCAGCTGGTAGAGCGCAACCTTGCCAAGGTTGAGGTCACGAGTTCGAACCTCGTGTGTCGCTCCAAAAATTTGAATGATCCGATTGATCGTCGGATGATCTATGCGACACTAGCTCAGCTGGTAGAGCGCAACCTTGCCAAGGTTGAGGTCACGAGTTCGAACCTCGTGTGTCGCTCCAAAATTTGAAGTGATTCCGATTAATTGTCGGATGGGCAATGCGACACTAGCTCAGCTGGTAGAGCGCAACCTTGCCAAGGTTGAGGTCACGAGTTCGAACCTCGTGTGTCGCTCCACTTTCTCTAAGTTCTAAGTTCTAAGTGGAAAAGCTAAACTTTCTTTTTGGAAGTGAAAAACGCAAGAAAAACTGCCAAGACGAAGGTCAAGCCTAAGCCTTGAAAATCGGGAACCTTGTGTATTACTCGAGTTTTTTCGATAAGAAGCAAATTTAGCCATTTGATTCAAATTTACCGAAGCATTTCGGACGCTCTTTGAATGCGACACTAGCTCAGCTGGTAGAGCGCAACCTTGCCAAGGTTGAGGTCACGAGTTCGAACCTCGTGTGTCGCTCCAAACTTCCATTTGGAAGTGCGCTACAGCAGGTATCAAGCCAAGGTTGAGGTCACGTCTTTTACCTTGAGAGCCGGAACCTCATGTATCACTCCAAATTTCTTACAGAACATCATCTGTAAGCACCAACATTCCGCATTATATGTATCAGTTACTTATAGGATACGGCGGGTCGTTGTCTTTAATGCTGTGAAGCATTATCTCCGGGCAAGGTCTAGCCCAAATACAATCTGAATATGTTTTTATAGTTAATGTGTCTGCACTGTGCTTTAAGCAGCTTTTTATCGTATTTCTTAACAGAGTTATCCACAATGTTTAGCTTGTGGGTAAAGCCGTTGATGAATATCAGAAGATGTGATGCCACTCAGAGTTATTTGTGCGGATGTTGATCGGTGGAAAACTGATTCCTGTGAATTATTTTCATTATAAGGTTATGTTTTTAATGGCTTTAAATTTTCGGTTTACACTGTTTTCAAACGATTATCCCCAGCTTCATCACCTTTCGTGATTTTCATCTGAGATTATTCACAGAGTGTGTTTAACTTTATAAGTGTGCACTGTTTTATAGCGTACTGAAAAGGTTTTCCACATTTCGCAGAAGAAGTGAATCTATGTCTTGTTTTTGCATTAATTTTGAGCAGATAGGTGACTTTCCACTACAGTGTGATTGCGCTTAGGCATCTCTTGGTAAACCCTTCTGAACGATTCTGACCAGCCTCTTGGTTGAGGAAGGCAGAACGTCAATAAAATGTTCACTCCGGCGTTTCATCTGTTGTTCCAGCGCCCAATTAAGGTGCTGATCAAGCATAGCAGAGAATCCTCTGGCTGATTCCAAAAGTTCAATTATCTCTGGATCGTAAGGGGCATTCCCCATTGCCACAGAGAGGTTGCGCCGCCATTTTTCGTGGCCTATACGGCGAATGGCAGAGCCTTCAGTTTCTTTCAAAAATGTCGCTTCATCCCAACTGAACAATGTTTTAAGAGGCTTTTGAATCAAGCTTTCCCGTCCATAAAAATCAGACTCATTGGTTAGGTCAGCTTCGCGGTTGTATGGGCAGACCAACTGGCAGTCATCACAGCCGTAGATACGGTTACCCATTGCTTCGCGAAACTCTTCCGGTATTTCACTATCGAGCTCAATCGTCAGGTAAGAGATGCATCGCCTGGCGTCGACAATAGTGTCACCAACAATAGCTTCTGTTGGGCAAGAGGTGATACAGGCAACGCACTTGCCGCATTGATTTTCTGACGGTTCATCCACCGGCAATGGGAGATCGATAAGTAACTCCCCCAGGAAAAACCACGATCCTGTGTCTTTACTGAGTAGAAGAGAGTGCTTTCCTGTCCAGCCGAGGCCAGCTTTTTCGGCCAACGGGCGCTCTAAAACAGGGGCAGAATCGACAAAAGGACGATAGCCGAATTTTCCAATTTCTTCTTCAATGCGCTGACCCAATTTTTTTAGTCGATTGCGGATGAGTTTGTGATAGTCACGCCCAAGCGCATAACGACTGATATAGGCGAGGGAGGGGGTTTCCAATGTTTTGGCAAACCCAGCATCAGGTGGTAGGTAATTCATTCTGGCACTGATTACACGGACTGTTCCTTCAACGAGTTCCTGTGGACGGGCACGCATCATGCCGTGGCGCGCCATCCAATCCATTTCGCCGTGATAGCCGTTATCGAGCCAACGCTGCAGTTGTTCTTCATGCTGACGGAGATCAACATCAGTGATCCCTATATGCTGAAATCCTAGTTCGTGTCCCCATTGCCTGATATTTTCAGCAAGTTGGGTAAAATTGATCGACGATGAAGATCGGGATTCAGGCATAAGATCAGCAAGGAAAAACAAAGATGAGCGCAAGTCTACCACACTCACTTTATCGATCGGATCAGGTCAGAGATGGAGAGCACAAGATTGCAGCAGATCTTGGCGTAGAAATGTACAGCTTGATGGAGCGTGCAGGCCTTGCTGTCTTTGAGGTGGTGAAAGATCGTTGGCCTGATGCAGAGTCGATCCTTGTATGCTGCGGCAATGGCAATAACGGCGGCGACGGCTATGTTATTGCAAGGCTGGCCCTTGAAGCCAATATGTCTGTGACGCTCTGGTCGGTAGCCGACCCCTCTAGTGTTAGCGGCGATGCATTGAAAGCACAACAGAAGTTTGTGGCTGTTGGTGGTTTGATTGTGCAAGGCACGTTTCCTGATGGTAAGTATGATCTGGTGGTTGATGCGGTTTTTGGCACCGGGCTCAGTCGTGATTTATCGGGTTTCTATCTTTCGGCTGTACAAGCGATTAATTCGCTCGATTGTCCAAAGATCGCGGTCGATCTTCCAAGCGGTCTGGATGCAGATACCGGACATGTCTGGGGTGAGGCAGTCATTGCTGATTGTACACTGAGCTTTGTGGGGTTAAAGCAAGGTCTCTTCACTGGCAAGGCGCGTGATTATTGTGGTGACCTGCTCTATGACGGCTTGGGTATCGGTGAAGAGTTTGCAGCGAATGTTCCTGCTTCGTCTACACTGCTGATGCTTTCCGAAGCAGCTGAGCTGGAACCCAAACGTAAAAGCAGCACACATAAGGGTCATACAGGGCGTGTGATGTGTGTGGGTGGTCAGAAAGGGATGGGTGGTGCCATTATTCTGAGTGCTCAGGCAACACTTCGAAGCGGTGCTGGGTTAGTGGCGGTCCTAACTGATGAAAGTCATGTTCCCGCATTGTTGGCCCGTCAACCAGAGCTGATGGTACGATGGTGGCACGAAAATGAAAGTAATGAAGTGCTTAACAACATCTTCGCGTGGGCAAATGTTATTGCCATTGGTCCTGGTCTTGGAAAGAGTATGTGGGCGAGAAAGTTGTTTGAAGCAGCAGTTGCATGTGAGTGCCCCATGGTGGTTGATGCTGATGCACTCAACCTGCTGGCGGAGTCACCGATATACAGGGATAACTGGATTTTGACGCCGCATCCTGGAGAAGCCGCAAATTTATTAAGAACCAGCACAATAGAAATTGAACGTGATCGTTTTTCTGCCGTCAAAGAACTGCATAAGCGCTACGGCGGTGCAGTGGTGCTTAAAGGCGCAGGCACAATCGTTTATGATGGCAGCACTTTAAGCATCATCGATGCAGGCAACCCCGGAATGGCTAGTGGTGGCATGGGGGATGTCCTGACCGGTGTGATTGCTGGATGCTTGGCACAAATGCCCTTGCTTTCCGCATCGGCCCACTTTGGCGCCTATTTACATAGCTATTCAGCAGACGTAGCTGGACAAGATCGAGAGCGGGGCCTGATTGCCAGCGATTTGCTTCCGCTTCTTGGAAAAAATATAAAACAAATACAGCGGTAGGACAGAACAGTTACCGTTGAAAAAGCAGTGAGAAACATGACACAGAATTTTATGGCTGGGCTTGTCGATGAGCAGGCAACAGTTGCCTTTGGTGCGGCTATCGCGGCCGCTTGCGTGCAGCAAACAACGATTTATCTTCACGGCGATCTTGGTGCAGGGAAAACCACCTTTTCCCGCGGTTTTATCCAGTCTCTTGGCCATTGTGGCAATGTAAAAAGCCCGACATATACTCTTGTAGAGCCTTATCAATTGGATAGCTGGCAGGTTTATCATTTTGATCTTTACAGGCTGGCTGATCCAGAAGAGCTTGAGTTCATGGGGATCAGGGATTACTTCACACCTGAAGCACTTTGCCTGGTGGAATGGCCAGAAAAAGGTGAAGGTTTGTTGCCGCAACCGGATCTTGATATCACACTGAAATATAAAGACGAACAACGTTCAGTGCAGGTAACAGCCAACACGCCTGTTGGTGAAGCGTTATTGGCAAAACTGGAGTGGAAATAACGATATGCTTTGGCGGGGCGTGTTACTGGGATTGATCTGTTGGCTGGGAGCGCTTTCTCCTGCGCTGGCAAATTCATTAGAAAATGTGCGTGTCTGGCCAGCGCCGGATGAAACGCGCGTAGTGATGGATTTGGCTGGAGAGCCATCCTATAGCTATTTTACTCTGACAAAGCCAGACCGTCTTGTGGTGGACTTGAAGGACACTACTTTGGGTATGAAGCTGCCAAAAAACATTAGTGACAGTAAGATCCTTTCTAAAATCCGTAAAAGTAACCCACCGAGCAAGGGCACTTACCGTCTGGTTTTCGAACTTAAAGGCAAAAGCGTGCCCCGCCTATTTCCGCTAGCGCCTGGCGGTGAGTATGGCCACCGTTTGGTTATTGATATACCACACGGAAAGCCAACTGTTGTGGCGAAACCAGCCAAGCCAACTGCGCCAGCGGAAACCCAGACTGCGTTACCGTTTGGTACGGACGACATTATTATCGCCATTGACCCGGGTCATGGCGGCAACGATCCAGGTGCTGTAGGACCGAGGCGTAAATATGAAAAGCATGTGACGCTCTCTATTTCACGTCAGGTGGCAGCCAAAATCAATGCAGTGCCTGGGATGAAAGCGGTATTGACGCGCAATGGTGACTACTTCGTCGATCTTAACAAGCGCTCTGATATTGCGCGCCGTAAAGGCGCACATCTACTGGTTTCAATCCATGCTGATGGTTTCCATAAACCTCAGCCTCGTGGAGCGTCAGTGTGGGTCTTATCCCGCCGCCGTGCCAACAGTGAAATCGGTCGTTGGATTGAGAAGCATGAAGAGCAGTCCAACCTCCTAGGTGGTGGCGCATTGCTTGATGATAACCAAGATGAATACCTTAGCCGTGCGGTATTGGACTTGCAGTTCAGTAACTCACAAAAAGAAGGTTATGACGTTGCAATTCGTGTTTTGAATGAAATGGGTAAGGTGACAAAGCTTCACAAATCCAGTCCAGAACACGCGAGTCTTGCAGTACTGAAATCGCCTGATATTCCATCACTTTTGGTCGAAGCTGGCTTTATCACTAATCCGCAGGAAGAAAAACTGCTGCACACTGCGAGTCACCAAAAGAAAATAGCCAACGCTGTTTATCGTGGCATCCTCACCTACTTTGAAGAGTTCCCGCCAGACGGCACCTTGATGGCGGCACGTAAGAACGGCATCAAACACAAAGTCACTTCCGGTCAGTCTTTGTCTGTGATTGCGAAAAAATATGGCAGCTCGATATCGGCAATTAAAGCGGCAAATGGCTTGAAGTCCAACAGTTTGAGAGTGGGGCAAGTACTTACTGTTCCTGACGTCAATGTTGGTGCACTGGCGTCAGGTTCCAAGCCCTCGGTTAACAATTCAAAACCTACTGTCTCATCAGGTAAAACTGTAATTCACAAAGTCAAACGTGGCGAGTTCTTGGGTAAAATCGCGCAGGAATATGACGTGAGCGTTGCCAGCATTCGCAGTGCTAACCGCCTGCGCTCAGATGAATTGGCTATCGGGCAGAAACTGAAAATTGTAGGCATAAAGCCCAAGGATAAACAGCATAAAGTGAAACGTGGGGAGTATCTGGGTAAAATCGCCAGCAATTATGGAGTGACGGTAGACAGTATCCGTCGCGCTAATAAATTGCGTTCTGACGAGCTGGCCATTGGCCAGACCTTGATTATTCCCGGGAGCTAAGCATGGCAATTCAAATCCTACCTGCACGCCTTGCTAACCAGATAGCGGCAGGCGAAGTGGTTGAAAGGCCTGCTTCTGTCGTCAAAGAACTCGTCGAAAACAGCATTGATGCGGGCGCGACCCGTATTGATGTCGACATTGAAAAAGGCGGCAGCAAGCTTATCCGTGTCCGTGATAATGGCTCAGGCATTGCCAAAGAAGAACTGGAATTGGCCCTCAGCCGTCATGCGACGTCCAAAATCTCCTGCCTCGATGATCTTGAAGCCATAATCAGCCTCGGATTTCGTGGTGAGGCACTGGCGAGTATTAGCTCGGTATCCCGGCTATCCTTGACATCCCGAACTATCACCCAATCAGAAGCCTGGTCCGCTTATGCAGAAGGGCGGGATATGGCGGTACAGGTAAAACCTGCTGCTCACCCGGTTGGGACGACGGTTGAAGTGGTGGATTTATTTTTTAATACACCGGCCCGTCGCAAATTTCTCCGCACTGACAAAACTGAATTCGGTCACATTGATGAGCTGCTGAAACGCATTGCGCTGAGCCGCTTTGATGTTGCGATCACACTGCGCCACAATGGCGCTGTCGTTCGCCAGTACCGCGCGGCTTCGAATGATGTGCAGCGTGAAAAGCGACTGGCTGCGATTTGTGGCTCGCAATTTGTGAAAAGCTCAGTGGAAGTAAGCTTGGAACATCAGGGCTTAACCCTTCATGGCTGGATTTGTGCGCCAGAAGGTGCGCGTGCACAGAACGATATTCAACATTGCTTTGTGAACCTTCGGATGATGAAAGACAAACTCATCAATCACGCGATTCGTCAGGGCTATGAAGCGTCATTGCGTCCAGATCAATTTGCGGCTTACGTTCTTTACATCGATATCGATCCGCATCAGGTGGATGTCAATGTGCATCCGGCTAAGCACGAAGTGCGTTTCCATCAGGCGCGTCTGGTACATGATTTTATTTATCAGGCCGTGGCAGATGCATTGATGCAAGTCGCGGCGGAGCACGCTCCTGCGCTAGAGTTTGGACAGCCGTCGGTCAGTGACGCCAGCAATGGGCAAAATACTATCCTGCCTGAAGCTATTCCAGAGGTATCAGAACCTGAAACCCTCAATTCGGTAGAAGGTCAGGACTCTGTTGGTACTGCCTACTCTAACTACCCTGGCCAGGCTGAATACGCGGAATGGCGACCTCAGTTTTCAGGGCAGAGCCCACGTGCATCAGGCTTTAGCCAATCATCTTCGGGAGCTTCGTCTGGCAGCAGTGTACGCCGCGAGCAATATGGCGAAAGTGCGCCTTCCAAGCGTGAGCAAAAAGTGTATGAAGCGCTAATGACAACGCCCGTCGTCCCATCATCGGATACGCAGGTAGCCGAGGCTGCGCCAGTGTTTATCCCATCAACGGTGGCAAAAACACCGGTTTCTGTTGGACATGCAGGAAAGGGCTTGGGTAAGGCGCTAGCTATAGTGTCTTCCAAATATTTAATGCTTCAACGTGAGGAGGGTATTGTACTGTTAGATTTAGATGCAGCAGCTTACCTGGTGATGCTTGGCCAGTTTCAGGCTGCGGCAGAGGGCGAAGGCTTGAAAGCGCAACCGCTATTGATCCCGCAGGCACTGCCTGCATCAGAGGAAGAATTAGCGTTGATTGCGAAACATGAAAGTCTACTTCAGCAATTTGGTATGCTTCTTCGTCAAAAGTCGTCAATTCAGTTGATGGTGATGGCGGTTTGCCAGCCGTTACGGAATTACAATCTACAGCAGTTTGTCCCTGCGATGATGGCATTTATTGCCAGTGAGTCGGATGCTTTGTCTTCTGAATCACTGGCAAATTGGTTGGCCGTACAGGCGACGCAAAAAACGGATGTTTACGGTCTATCACAAGCCGTTACACTGATCGCTGATTTAGAAAACTGCTGGCAGGAAAGGCTGGCAATGCATTATTCAACGTTGTTGCGTCCGGTTGACGTGACAGCGGCAATAGAAGCTTTTAAACATGACTAAGCCATTGCCGAAGGCAATTTTTTTAATGGGGCCTACCGCATCAGGTAAAACTGATCTGGCCATTGGCCTGAAAAAACAGTTTCCTGTAGAGATCATCAGTGTCGACAGTGCATTGGTCTATCAAGAAATGGATATCGGCACTGCCAAGCCAACGGCAGAAGAGTTGGTATTGGCACCCCATCGATTGATCGACATCCTTGATCCGTCAGAAGCCTATTCGGCTGCGGACTTCCGTGCAGACGCATTGCGTGAAATGGAAGATATTGTCGCAAAAGGGAGAATTCCCCTTTTGGTTGGTGGTACCATGCTTTACTTCAAAGCATTATTGGAAGGTCTGTCTCCTTTGCCATCAGCGGATCCTGTGATCCGCGCTAAAATTGAACAGGAAGCGAGGGAAATGGGCTGGCAGGCACTGCATGACGAGTTGTGCAAGATTGACCCTGTCGCAGGTGCGAGGATCCATCCGAATGATCCTCAACGATTGTCGAGAGCGCTGGAAGTTTTTCGTATTTCGGGTAAAACTCTCACTGAGTTGACCGAAACCAAAGGTGAACCATTGCCATATGAGGTTCACCAATTTGCTATAGCCCCTAAGGAAAGGGGAGAGCTGCATCGCCGTATAGAGCTGCGCTTCCAAAAAATGATGGAAGCCGGTTTCGAAGCGGAGGTACGCAAACTTTATGATCGTGGCGATCTGAACTCGGATATGCCGTCGATTCGATGTGTTGGGTATCGACAGATGTGGGATTATTTGGCGGGTAGCTGTTCGCTTGACGATGCAGTTTATCGTGGTGTGTGTGCAACCCGTCAGTTAGCCAAACGTCAGATAACCTGGCTTCGCAGCTGGGAAGATTTGACATGGCTTGATAGCGACGATGCCGGGCTATCGTTACAAACAGTCACAAAGTGTCTGACCTGATCTGGGAAGAGACAGGTATACTTTGGGTTGTTGTAAGCGGCGTTGTTGATTTTATTGTTGCTAATACAACTACAAACCAATAAGGAAAATTAAAAATGGCTAAGGGGCAATCTCTACAAGACCCATTTCTGAACGCACTGCGTCGTGAACGTGTACCTGTTTCAATCTACTTGGTAAATGGTATTAAGCTTCAGGGCCAGATTGAATCTTTTGACCAGTTCGTGATCCTGCTGAAAAACACTGTAAACCAAATGGTTTACAAGCACGCGATTTCCACCGTGGTCCCAGCTCGCCCAGTGAACCACCATCACAACAACTCTGAGCGTTCGCCAAATGAACGTCCGCAAGAGAAGACTGAGGAGTAACAATCCTTTGGTAAGGAGTTGATCGCTTGTTTGACCGTTATGAAGCCGGTGAACAGGCTATTTTAGTTCATATCAACTTCACCCAAGAAGGCGAATGGGAAGATCTCAGCGAATTTGAAATGCTGGTATCGTCAGCGGGGGTTAGTCGACTGCAAACCATTACGGGCAGTCGTCAGTCCCCGCATTCCAAATACTTCGTTGGTGAAGGTAAAGCCCTCGAGATCGCCGATGCTGTTCGATGGACAGGGGCCGACATTGTTATTTTCAACCATGCGCTTTCTCCAGCGCAGGAACGAAACCTCGAGCGTCTGGTCAAATGCCGAGTGCTTGATCGCACTGGTCTGATCCTAGATATCTTTGCACAGCGTGCCCGCACTCACGAAGGTAAGTTGCAGGTAGAGCTGGCGCAGCTTCGCCACCTTTCCACCCGACTCGTACGGGGCTGGACGCACTTGGAGCGTCAGAAAGGGGGGATCGGTCTGCGTGGTCCTGGTGAAACCCAGCTCGAGACAGACCGCCGATTGCTGCGTGATCGCGTTAAGGCGATCCTGCGTAGACTTGAGAAAGTGTCTAAACAGCGCGAACAGGGCCGACGTGCCCGCAGCCGTGCTGAAGTACCAACCGTTTCGCTGGTGGGATACACCAACGCCGGTAAATCCACCCTCTTTAACCGCATCACCGAAGCGGGGGTTTACGCCGCGGATCAGCTTTTCGCAACGCTAGATCCGACGCTGCGTAAAATCGAGGTGGAAGATGTTGGCGATGTGATCCTGGCGGACACTGTTGGCTTTATCCGCCACCTGCCACATGATCTGGTAGCAGCGTTTAAAGCAACCTTGCAGGAAACACAGGAAGCAGCTTTGCTTCTGCATGTTATCGACGCCAGTGATGATCGCTTCCGCGAGAACATTGAAGCGGTTGACGTAGTACTTGAAGAAATCGATGCTCATGAAATCCCAACACTGTTGGTGATGAACAAAATTGACAACATGGAAGAGGCCTTGCCGCGCATTGAGCGTGATGAAGAAGGTTTACCCCGTGTTGTTTATGTATCTGCACTAGCAGATCAGGGCATAGATCTTCTTTTTGAGGCGCTGACCGAGAGGCTGGCGGGGACTATGGTAAGCTATCGCTTACGTATTCCACCAGCAGCTATCGGCAGAATGCACAGTAAATTCTGTCAGTTGCGCTGTATTACGCATGAAGAATACGAGCAGGACGGACATTTGCTGGTCGATGTGCGGTTACCTCAAACAGACTGGTTGAGGTTGAAAAAAAGGGAAGGCAGTGAGTTAGGCGACTTTATCGTCCACTGACAGCCTGTTACAGTATAAAAACTATCGTCATATCATACTGATGGAGTGTTCTAATGGCGTGGAATGAGCCAGGAAATAATGGCGGTCAGGACAAAGATCCGTGGGGGAACCGCGGTGGTCGTGACCAAGGGCCGCCTGACCTCGATGAGGTATTTGGCAAGTTAAGCCGCAAACTGAGTGGCTTGTTTGGCGGCAAAGGGCCGTCTTTTGGTGGCAGTAGTGCTGCTGGATTGGGCGTAATTGCCGTTGTGGGTGCAGTCATCTGGGGTGTCTCAGGCTTTTACACTATCGGTGAAGCAGAGCGTGGTGTTGTACTACGTTTCGGCGAATACGATCGCATCGTTCAGCCTGGTCTTAACTGGAAACCAACGTTTATCGATGAAGTAGAAACGGTAAACGTACAGGCTATCCGGTCTCTACGCGGGTCTGGTCAAATGTTAACCAAGGATGAAAATATGGTTAACGTTGATATGGACGTTCAATACCGTGTTGCTGATCCTGAGAAATACCTCTTCTCAGTGACAAATGCAGACGACAGTCTTCGCCAAGCGACAGACTCGGCGCTACGTGCAGTGATTGGTGATGCGGAAATGGACCAGATCCTGACTACGGGTCGCCAGCAAATCCGTGAGCGTACCGAGGTCGAAATCAACCGAATTATTGATCGCTACAACATGGGTATTCTTGTTGTGGACGTTAACTTGCAAGGTGCTCGTGCACCTGAGCAAGTGCAGGAAGCATTTGATGATGCGATCAAAGCTAGGGAAGACGAAGAGCGCTTCATCAAAGAAGCAGAGGCCTACCGCAATGACATTTTGCCAAAAGCAACAGGTCGTGCGGAGCGTCTGAAGAAAGAAGCGTTGGGTTACAAAGAGAAAACCGTTAATGAAGCGCAGGGTGACGTTGCACAGTTTGAAAAGCTGTTGCCTGAATATCAGGCGGCACCTGAAGTGACACGTAACCGCTTGTATCTTGAGACCATGGAGAACGTGTTCGGTAATACCAGTAAGGTATTAATCGACTCTAAAGCAGGTAGCGGCAACTTGTTGTACTTACCATTAGATAAACTGATGAATCAGACTCCAGCCCAACGTAGCAGTTCTTCTAACGATGACAACGCGGCAGATTATGGTATTGAGCTTGAGCGTTCTTCTCAGTCGGTTGCGCCTAACTCGAATACTCGTCAGTCGACTACACGTGAGGGGAGATACTAATTATGCGTAAGTTATTAATTCCCCTTATTATCGTTTCGATCGTTGTTGGTCTGATGTCAGTCTTTGTCGTGAAAGAAGGCGAGCGTGGTATTGTGATTCGATTTGGACGAGTACTGAAAACCGATGACGATATGGCGCGTATCTACAGCCCTGGTCTTCAGTTCAAATTTCCGTTGTTTGATCGTGTGCAGTTACTTGATGCGCGTATTCAAACTATGGATGACCAGTCTGATCGCTTCGTGACGTCTGAGAAAAAAGACGTGATTATCGACTCTTACGTCAAGTGGCGAATCAAAGACTTTGGCCAATACTACCTGTCTACCGGTGGTGGTAACCGTCTGACCGCTGAAGCCCTACTTCAACGTAAAGTCGCGGATGGGTTGCGTGCGGAAATTGGTTCCAAAACCATCAAAGAGATTGTCTCTGAGAAGCGTGAGCAGGTGATGGAAGACGTACTGACTGAAGTTCAGGAAAGTGCGAATGATATCGGCATTGAAGTCATTGATATGCGTATCAAGAAGATCAACCTTCCAGAGAAGATCAGTGATTCGATATACGAACGTATGCGTGCAGAGCGTGAGACCGTAGCTCGTCGTCACCGTTCACAAGGTCGTGAGAAAGCGGAAGTTATTCGTGCTCAGGCTGAATTGGAAGTGGCAACCGTACTGGCAGAGGCTGAGAAAACGGCGCGAGTTACACGCGGTGAAGCTGATGCAGAAGTAGCAAATATCTACGCGAACACGTTCAACAAAGAGCCGGAGTTTTATAATTTCCTGCGCTCGCTGCAAGCCTATGAGAAGAGCTTTAACAGCAAGGGTGACATCATGGTTGTGGACCCTAACAGTGAGTTCTTCCAGTACATGAAAGAGCCAAACTTTAAGGCAAACTAATCGTTGCCAAACAGCAAAACAGAAAAGACAAGGCGCCGCGCCTTGTCTTTTTTTTATCCAAATAGAAGAGAGTGAAAAATGGGGTCTGAGTTGTGGCTCGCAATGGGCTTAGTGCTGGTAGTTGAAGGGCTGGGGCCGATGTTGGTACCGAAAAAGTGGCGAAAAATGGTCAGTGAAATGAGTCTGTTACCTGATGCTACGCTACGGCGTATTGGTGGCTGTTTAGTCGTTGCAGGAGCGGTGATCGCATATATGATGTGGCCGTCCAAGTAAATCGAAAGAGCAAAAAACTGTGACACCCAAATGACCATAAGCAGGACGGCGCTCAAAAAATGACTGCATCCTTTATACGATGGTGCTAGAATCCCGTTTTAATCATCAACTGACTGGAAAAGATGAGCAATAACGTAGTTGTTCTCGGCACCCAATGGGGTGACGAAGGTAAGGGTAAAATCGTTGATCTGTTGACTGAAGACGCTCAGTACGTCGTTCGCTATCAAGGCGGCCACAACGCAGGTCACACTCTTGTCATTGACGGTGAAAAAACCGTTCTTCACTTGATTCCTTCTGGCATTCTTCGCAATAACGTAAAATGCATCATCGGTAACGGTGTTGTGCTTTCTCCTGACGCCCTGATGAAAGAGATGAGCGGTTTGGAAGAGCGTGGCATTCCAGTTCGTGAGCGTCTTTTCTTGTCAGAAGCTTGTCCGCTAATTCTTCCTTATCACATCGCTCTTGATATGGCGCGTGAGAAAGCACGAGGTGCGAAAGCAATCGGTACTACCGGTCGCGGCATCGGTCCTGCTTACGAAGACAAAGTTGCACGTCGCGGTCTGCGTGTAGGCGACTTGTTCGATAAAGAAGCGTTTGCCGAGAAGCTTAAGGAAGTGATGGAACTGCACAACTTCCAGTTGGAGCATTTCTACAAAGCTGAGCCAGTAAGCTATGAAGAAACTCTCGCGAAGGTCATGGAGCAAGCTGACATACTGACCAGTATGGTTCTCGACGTCACCCAAGAGCTGGACGACGCACGTCAGCGCGGCGACAAGATCATGTTCGAAGGCGCGCAAGGTACACTGCTGGATATCGACCACGGTACTTATCCATACGTGACTTCTTCTAACACAACCGCTGGTGGTGTTGCTGCAGGTTCTGGTTTCGGCCCGCGTCACCTAGGTTACATTCTGGGTATCGCGAAAGCATACTGCACGCGTGTAGGCTCTGGTCCTTTCCCGACTGAACTGTACGATGGCCAGGAGAAACAAGATCCAATCGGCAAGCATCTGGGTACTGTTGGCCATGAGTTTGGTGCGACTACCGGTCGTCTGCGCCGCACTGGTTGGTTTGACGCTGTAGCTATGCGTCGTGCAATCCAGATCAACTCTATCTCAGGCTTCTGTCTGACCAAGATGGATGTTCTGGATGGCCTGGAAGAAATTAAAATCTGTACGGGTTACCAGAAAGCTGACGGCACTGTGCTGAACGTTTCTCCTATGGCTGCTGACGAGTACGAAAACATCACACCGATTTACGAAACTGTTCCAGGTTGGAGCGAGAAGACCTTCGGTGCTAAGTCTATTGAAGAGCTGCCACGAGCGGCACTGGACTATATTAAACGTATCGAAGAGTTGACAGGTGTGCCTGTAGATATCATTTCTACTGGCCCAGACCGTAACGAGACCATCATCAAGGTTCATCCTTTCGCGTCTTAATCGGCTTCCGGTTACAAGAAAACCAGCCTCCATGGCTGGTTTTTTTTTGCCCGGTCAGTTCTATACTGTTGATATCAATGAGCGGAACTTTTTCGCCGTAAAAAGGGTAAAGTTCGGCAAATCCTTGCCGATATAAGTTAGGCAAGACACACCGTATCCATTACCAAAGAGCGGATGATTCGCCTGTTTGGTAGAACAGCACCTGTATAGTGGGAAGGCATGAAACTGCGTACCTTATTTATATCCATGATGTTAGCCAGCCCTTTCGCAAAAGCGGAAGTCGGCCCGGCTCTTCCTGTGTATGAAGAGTCGCAATTGATTCGTCTGTTTGAGTCGAACATGCACCTCAAGAAGGTGAAAGAAGACGATTGTCAGCTCCTGCAAGATATCGAAGCCCGTGCTATCCGGGTTGAATCTCCGGCTTACCAGTTTCTATATGGTGATATGTTGGCTTGGGGCGTCTGTGTAGACAGAGATGTCGAAACTGGCGTTTACTATATGCGGGTAGCAGCGCAGCAAGGCCTACCGGCGGCGCTTGAGCAACTTGGCCGTTACTACTCCAAAGGCACCCTGGTGCAGCAGGACAAAGAACGCGCGATTCCCTACCTCCGTGAAGCAGCATCTCTGGGGAATACCCGTGCAAGACTGCAATTGGCTGAGCTTCTAGTAGCTGATTATGGTAGCCCGTTGGATTACGAGGATGCCTATCGATGGCTTTACCACACCATCACGGCGGATACATCCACACACAACCGTATTGCCATGCTAAGACGCGCATTGGAAGACAAGATGCCACGCAACGTCATCGCCCGCGCGAAACGTCGTGATACCTATTGGTAATAACCAAAAAGAATTAAAAATGCCCGCAGTTGAAGTTGCGGGCATTTTGCTTTTAGGAGAGCCTTTAAATCACCCTATGTGGGCCAAAGCATTCGTAGAAAATACGGTCTTTGTTAATCCCTGCATCAACAAGTTGTGACGCGACAGCCTGCATAAAACCAACTGGACCACAGAGGTAGAAGTCACGGTTTGTATCTTCGGTTAATCCTTCGACTTTACTGATATCTATCAAGCCTTGGTGATCGAATTGCCCACCTATCAAATCCGCTTTCGAGGGTTCACGGAACCATACATCCTGTCTGGCGTTATGGTGTTGCCCTAGTAAGTTGTTAATATGATTACCAAAGGCAAGGTGTGCACCATTTTCAGCTGCGTGCAGCCAGTGGATGGCTGCATCATGTTTGCCACTGAGTGACTCCAGCATCGACAACATAGGTGTGAGTCCGACACCGCCTGAAATCAAAGCTACCGGGGCGTTATTGTCTGAATGGAAAAAGAAGTCGCCGGTTGGTGGCGCCAGCTCAACTGTATCTCCGACTTTCAGGTGATCATGCAGGTAGTTAGATACCGTTCCTTGCGTCTCACGTTTCACAGAGATACGGTAAATCTCACCATTCGGTGCCCCAGATAAACTGTATTGGCGGATTTCCTGATTGGTAAACTGCTCAGGGGAAAGGTAAATACCGATGTATTGTCCCGGTACATAGTCCGCCACAGGCTGACCGTCGACAGGGGCGAAAATGAAACTGGTAATCAATTCACTTTCAGTTTTTTTGCTAACCAGCCTGAAAGTGCGTGTTCCACGCCAACCGCCGTTAGACATTTCGTTTTGCTGGTAGATTTCTTCTTCGCGGTTAATAAAAACCTGAGCCAGAACCTCATAGGCTTCAGCCCAGGCATCCAACACTTCCTGGCCTGGAGAGAAAAGCTCGTCAATAGTTGCCAACAGGTTTTCACCGACAATGGCGTACATTTCTGGCGTTATATTTAAACTTGCGTGTTTTTGCGCAATCTTTTCAACCACTGGCAGGAGGGCTGGCAGATTATCGATATTCGCTGCATAGCCATACACTGCGTTGAAGAGTGCTTCGCGTTGGGCACCCGTAGATTGGTTGCTCATGTTAAAAATATCATTGAGCTCTGGATGTCGGCTGAACATGCGATCGTAAAAATGCGCTGTCAGCTTTGGACCGGTTTCAGCAAGTAGTGGGGCTGTGGACTTAACAATTTCAATGGTTTTCTCGTTGAGCATGGAGGGCCTTTTTATTTTTAAAGTTTCATCTTAAATGCACCTTTAAAGTTGTATCTAAAATAAATGTTTAAATCAACAAAAATTGAGATAAAAGGTAAAGTGATTTCAAGTCGACCAGTTTGGTTGCTGAGAAGTAAAGAAAATCAGAGAGTGCGCGCTTTTTACTTTCCAAGTACACTGTGCGCAAGGAGAGTTGATAACGTGCAATTAACCAGTTTTACCGACTACGGCCTAAGGGCGCTAATTTATCTGGCTACGCTCCCGGAAGGTGAGTTGACCAGTATTACTGTCGTCACCGAAAAATACGGAGTGTCCCGTAATCATATGGTCAAAATCGTTCACCGTATGAGTAAGATAGGGCTTGTTGAAGCAGTTCGGGGTAAGAATGGTGGGATCCGTTTGGGTAAATCCGCAGACCGTATTGTTATCGGCGACGTGATCCGTGCTCTCGAGCCCTTGCAACTTGTCAATTGCGAGCAACAAAACTGCCATATTACGTCAGCTTGTCGTATAAAAGGTGCCCTAGCGAGAGCTTTGGATGCTTTTCTTGACGAGATGGATCGTTACACACTTCATGACATGGTGTCAGGCAATGATGACCTGCAGCACCTTCTTATCCCCACTCGCCCGCTCTGATTCTCATCGTTTGAGACGAACTGCCAGTTTTTGTCGGTAATTCTTGCGGGTGCCCAATTTCTTTTATTCAAAGCGATATACTGAGTAACACATGTCGCTAATGGGAATTTTATATGTCTCAGGACAAACACCTACACAGCAACGATCCTTTTCTGGGTCGTGAAGCAGAAAAATACGACAATCCTGTGCCAAGCCGTGAGCACCTTCTCGAGGTAATTAAAGGCTTTACCACACCGGTAAACCGCGACCAGTTGTTTGAGGTGCTGGGCCTGCGTAGCGACGAAGAATACGAAGGTTTGCGCCGACGCCTCCGAGCCATGGAGCGTGATGGCCAACTGATTTTTACACGTCGTCAGTGCTATGCATTGCCTGAGCGTCTGGACTTGGTTAAAGGTACCGTGATCGGGCACCGCGACGGTTTCGGCTTCCTACGTCCGGAGGGCAAAGGCAACCGCGAAGACTGGCTGTTGCCACATCACCAGATGAAACAGGTGATGCATGGTGATTTCATCCTTGTACAACCAGCAGGCACTGATAAGCGTGGTCGTAAAGAAGCCCGCGTGGTGCGTGTTTTGGAAGAACGAAAAGGCCAGATTGTTGGCCGCTACTTCGTCGAAAACGGTATGGGCTTTGTGGTGCCGGACGACTCCCGCCTCAGTCAGGACATCGTGATCCCACAGGATGAGCGTAAAGGTGCACGCATGGGTAACGTTGTGGTGGTGGAAATCTTCCAGCGACCAACCCGTCAACACAACCCGGTGGGTCGTGTGGTTGAAGTGCTGGGTGAGAACATGGCACCGGGTATGGAAATCGAAATTGCCGTCCGTACCCATGACATTCCTCATGAGTGGCCACAAGACGTCGAAAAACAAATCAAGAGTTTCACTGAGCAAGTGCCGGAAGAGGCGAAAAAGGGCCGCGTTGATCTACGTGACTTGCCTCTGGTCACCATTGACGGTGAAGATGCACGCGACTTCGATGACGCCGTATTCTGTGAAAAGAAAAAGTCAGGTGGCTGGCGCCTTTGGGTCGCGATTGCGGATGTGAGCTACTATGTCCGTCCGGACTCTGCGTTGGACAAAGAAGCGGTGAACCGCGGTAACTCAGTCTACTTCCCGTCTCAGGTTATTCCTATGCTGCCGGAAGTGCTATCCAATGGTCTTTGTTCACTGAACCCTCAGGTCGATCGCCTTTGCATGGTGTGCGAAATGACGATTTCGGAAGCCGGTAAGCTTTCCGGTTTTAAACATTACGAAGCGGTGATGAACTCCCACGCGCGCCTGACTTATACAAAGGTGGCAGCGATGTTGGACGGTGATGAAGAGCTCCGCGAGCGCTATGCGCCGCTGGTTCCACATCTCGAAGAGTTGAACCGCATGTACAAGGCGCTGAAAGCGTCACGTGAACAGCGTGGTGCAATTGAATTTGAAACCGTCGAAACCAAGTTTATTTTCAACGCTATGCGCAAGATTGAGCGCATCGTGCCGGTTGAGCGTAACGACGCCCACAAGATCATCGAAGAATGTATGATTTTGGCGAACATCGCGTCAGCGCGTTTTGTTGAGAAAGCCAAAGAGCCTGCACTTTATCGCGTGCACGAAGCGCCGGGTGAAGAGCGCCTGACGGGCTTTAAAGACTTCCTGAGCGAAATGGGTCTCACACTTGAAGGGGGCTTAGAGCCGTCTCCAACCGATTACGCCAAACTGGCACATTTAATTGCTGGCCGCCCTGATCAGGAACTCATCCAAACCATGCTGCTGCGCTCAATGAAGCAGGCGGTGTATCAGGCTGATAATTCAGGCCACTTTGGTCTGGCGTTGAAGCAGTACGCGCACTTTACCTCGCCAATCCGTCGTTATCCGGATTTGCTGCTGCACCGTGCGATCAAATACCTGATTGCCAAAGAAGAAGGGCGCAACACTGATCGCTGGACACCAACCGGTGGCTATCACTACTCCTTTGATGATATGGATGTGATGGGCGAACAATGCTCGATGACTGAGCGCCGTGCAGATGATGCGACGCGGGATGTCTCTGACTGGCTCAAGTGTGAATATATGCAAGATCACGTTGGAGAAGTGATGGAAGGCACCATTGCCAATGTCACTGGTTTCGGTTTCTTTGTGCGTTTAAAAGAGCTCCATATTGACGGCTTGGTGCATATCTCGAATCTTGACAACGATTACTACAACTACGACATGGTAGGCCAAAAACTGGTAGGCGAGAGCTCTGGTCGTATTTTCCGACTTGGCGATCAGGTCACGGTCAAAGTATTATCCGTCAACCTTGATGAAAGGATGATCGATTTCGAGCTGGAGGGTACAACCCGTAAAGCCCGCGGTGCCGGTAAAACTGCTCGTAATAAAGCCAAGAAAGGCCGCGCAGAGTCAGGGAAAAATCCTGAAGCACGCCAAGAGCGTATGTCTGTTCGCCAGCAACTGAAGCGCGGCGCGATTCCAAAAGGTGAGGGTGATAAAGCCCCGGCCGGAAAGCGTGGCGAAAAAGCGACTGCTGGCAAACGAGGCGGCAAAGGCGAAAACCCGGCGAAGAAGAAAACCAAGGCTGAGAAGGTGCGCAAGAAAAAAGCGCAGAAAGGCAAACCAGCCAGAGCAGGCAAGAATAAGAAGTAATCCATGAGCAATGAAATGATTTACGGCATCCATGCCGTTAAAGCCGTACTAGAATCTGATCCGTCCCGCTTCATCGAAGTCTTCGTGCTGAAAGGTCGTCAAGACGATCGTGTATTGCCTGTATTGAATGAGTTGACCCGTCTGGGTATCACTCTGCAGGAAATGGGTCGAAAAGCACTGGACGACAAAGCCAAAGGTGCGTCGCATCAGGGCTTGATTGCTCGTGTGAAGCCAGGTCGACAGTACAATGAAAACGACCTCGACATCATTCTGGATGGCAAAGAAAACCCACTGCTGCTGGTACTTGATGGTGTGACCGACCCACACAATCTGGGCGCGTGTCTGCGTAATGCGGATGCTGCCGGCGTATGTGCGGTCATCGTGCCGAAAGACAAATCGGCACAGCTGAACGCAACGGCTCGCAAGGTCGCAGTAGGCGCTGCAGAAGTAGTGCCACTGGTGCGCGTAACCAACCTAGCGCGTACTATGCGTGCGTTGCAGGAAAAAGGCGTGTGGTTTGTCGGCACGGCCGGTGAAGCGACGCACGATGTATACGATGCGAAACTGACAGGTCCACTGGCGATTGTGATGGGCGCAGAAGGTGACGGTATGCGCCGCCTGACCCGAGAGACCTGTGATGATCTCATCAGCATTCCTATGGCGGGCAGCGTATCAAGCCTGAACGTGTCGGTAGCGACCGGTATCTGTCTGTTTGAAGCTGTGCGTCAGCGCCGCGGGTAACCGCAAGACAGACTGTTTTCAGACAAAGCAACGCCCGGTGATTTATTTCTCCGGGCGTTGTGCTTTTTGTTGCTATTAGCGGTGCAATTCTGTACTATCCTGCCTCCAAATTCCCGGTCTTTTACTTTCGTTCCTTGCTTCCGCTGGACGACCGGGCCAAGCGTGGAAGCTGAATAATCCGTAAGGAGCAACCAATGCGTCATTACGAAATCGTATTCATGGTGCACCCTGATCAAAGCGAGCAAGTTGCTGGCATGATCGAGCGTTACACTGGTTCTATCAAAGAGTCAGGTGGTCAGATCCACCGTCTGGAAGACTGGGGCCGTCGTCAACTGGCTTACCCAATCAACAAGCTGCACAAAGCACACTACGTTTTGATGAACGTTGAAGCTGAGCAAGCTGTGATTGATGAGCTGGAAACTGCGTTCCGCTTCAACGACGCTGTGATCCGTAACATGATCATGCGTACCAAAGGCGCTATCACTGAGCCGTCTGTAATGATGAAGGCTAAAGAAGAGCGCGCACCTCGTCGCGAAGAGCGTGCAGAAGCAGCAATCTGAAGAGCGAAGCAGCAGCTGAGTAATTTGATTTGATGACCAATCGGATTGAGCTTGCTGGTGTTATCACCCAAGGCCCGATTCGAAAACAGAGTCCTGCCGGCATTCCTCATTGTCACTTTGTGATTGAGCATCGTTCGGATCAACAGGAAGCTGGATTGCCAAGGCAAGTCTACTGTCGATTATCGGTAGTATTGAGCGGGCAAGGGTCGCAAAGCAAAACACAGCATTTAGCTTTAGGCAGCAATATTGAGGTGAGTGGGTTTCTCGCTTACCAAACCAGCCGAAATGGCGCAGGTAAATTAGTGTTGCATGCCGACAATATTAAAGACATTTAAGATCAGGAGATTAGCCCATGGCACGTTTCTTCCGTCGTCGTAAATTCTGCCGTTTCACTGCAGAAGGCGTACAAGAGATCGATTACAAAGACGTAGCGACTCTGAAAAACTACATCACCGAAGCTGGTAAAATCGTACCTAGCCGTATCACTGGTACCCGTGCTAAGTACCAGCGTCAGCTGGCACGCGCTATCAAGCGTTCACGTTACCTGGCTCTGCTGCCATATACTGACAAGCATCAGTAATCGGCCACTGTCCAAGTTAATAGAGGAATAGATAATGCAAGTTATTCTGCTTGATAAAATCGCTAACCTGGGTGGTCTGGGTGATCAGGTAACTGTTAAGTCTGGTTACGCACGTAACTTCCTTATCCCACAAGGTAAGGCAGTAATGGCAACCAAATCTAACGTTGAGCATTTCGAAGCTCGTCGTGCAGATCTGGAAGCTAAAGTTGCTGAAGCTCTTGGAGCTGCACAAGCTCGCGCAGAGCAAGTCGAAGCACTGGAAGCGGTTGAAATCGCTTCTAAAGCTGGTGACGAAGGTAAACTGTTCGGTTCTATCGGTACTCGCGACATCGCTGACGCTGTAACTGCGGCTGGCGTTGAAGTAGCGAAGAGCGAAGTTCGCCTACCAGAAGGTGCGCTGCGTAACACTGGTGAGTACGAAATCAGCCTGCAACTGCACTCTGAAGTATTCGCTACTGTTAAGCTGAACGTTGTTGCTGAGTAATTCAGACACATCGTCGCTTTGAAAAACCGGCCTTTTGGCCTAACACCGATCAGTTAAGGCATTGATCAGTTGAACGATCCTACAGATGGTTAACAATACCCTCAGTACACTAATTGCTGAGGGTATTTTTTATGTTGGCTCACTGGCTGATTGATGTCGATACGTTTGCTGCACCCGAATCAATGGCTCTCTTCCAAAAAGAACTCCCGCTCGAATGGATAGAGCAAGCCCTTGATTCGACCAACAAAGCCAGTATGAGACGGCGTAAGTTACCCGCCGAACTTGTCGTTTGGTTGATTGTCGGTATTGGCTTGTATCGGGATAAACCCATCACGGAAGTTTTAGATAAATTAGACCTCAAGCTTTCCAACCACTTAGGGGATTCTGTTGCACCAAGTGCTATCCCTCAAGCGAGAAAGCGCCTCACCGCCCAACCTTTGGAAGCGCTTTTTAAACTGACAGCCGCCCATTGGACCCAGCAGGAAGATAGCGATGACAAATGGTTTGGCCTAAGTTTACTTTCAGTCGACGGCACTCAGTTCCGCACCCATGATACCGCCTGTCTTGCGGAGCACTTCCAATACATCAAGTACAATGAAAACCACCATACTGAATACCCGATTGTTCGATTATGTGCCCTCACATCGCTGCGAAGTCGTTTATTACATGATGTTGTCTTTGGGCCCAGCTCGACAGGTGAGGTCTCTTATGCCAAACAGCTGGCGGCTTCGGCTCCCGCTCACTCCCTGACGATTTTTGACCGCTGTTACCTCAGTGCTGAGTTGATGATTAATTGGCAACGGCAACATACGACGAGTCACTGGATGACGCCGATAAAATCCAACACGCAATATGAAGTGATTGAACAACTGGATAAGGAAGGGCGAGACCTTTTAGTGGAAATGAAAGTGTCAGCCCATGCTCGGAAACAAGACCCGAGCTTGCCGGAGAAATGGCAAGCCCGCCTTGTCCTGTCCCCCAAGCCAGAGCAACCCAATCACGTCAAAGGTGTCCTCACCTCCTTAACGAGTCTGGAATATGGTACGCAGTCATTACTGGATGTGTACTTTGAGCGATGGGAAATAGAGAACAGCTACGGAGAGATAAAGCACAATATGCTTGAAGATGAAGTGCTGCTACGAAGTCAGTCTGTGGAGGGGGTAATACAAGAAATCTGGGGACTATTGATAGCTTACAATTTGGTTCGTCTGGAAATCAGTCGTATTGCGAGAGAGGCGCAGGTATCGCCATTGCGGATAAGTTTTATGATGGCATTGAGAGATATTCAGGATGAGCTGATGTGGTGTGCGATAGCAGCCCCCGGCTCAATCCCGAGAAAGCTAAGAGCCATGCGGGAGAGAGTGAAACGCTACATACTCCCCAAAAAAAGAAAACGGCCCAAAGCGAGGACCGTTCGTATTAATAAAACTCGCTACCCTGTTCGCTCTAAGCACCTTAAACCTTAAGTGATAGGTGTTAGCCTTTTGGCCGGTTTTTTTGTGTATGGAATTTGGAAGAGCAATGCGGGTAAAAGCGGACTTAGGCTCTGGGTCAGCTTTACCTAAAACTTATAAAGCATGTTCACCGTGAAGATTGAATCGAGGTTCTCAAGACCCGGTGGAACTTCACTGATGTATTTCTGTGTGGTGGAAAGCTTGATAGCCAGATCGTCAATCAAGCTGGTGGACACCGATGCTCTTGCTTCAAAACTGGTGTTACTTGGCCCGCTGATGGCAGTAATGCGACCTTCAAACAGCGCGGCCTTTGTCATTTGCCAGGAAAGCTCGGCCTGACCACGCAAAATCGCTTCTTCCACGTCATATGGCAAAATAAGGTCGTCATCATCCAGCTCGTCCAGGTTTGGTGACTGATAACGGTAACCGGGACCGACTTCTAGCAGCAATGATAAATCTTCCTGCCAAATGGCCTGATAACCCACTCCTACTGCGACAGTAAGGTCTTTAAAATAAGGGCCGTATTTATCGTCAAGAAAGCTAACGTTTCCCCACACATAATGCTTGGGATCAAACTTGTAGTTGGCCTGACTTTCGAACTCGCTTTTACGTTTATCTTCTTCACCGTCTTTTTCAACCAGCAGGAATTTGGCTTCTGAAGTGTGTCGATAGGGTCCCTCGGTGAAGTTGACCCCTAGACGACTGTTGATCGTTAGGGAGTCTGAGTTGCCGGAAAGCGCCTGAAACCCAAGTTCCACTTCTGATTGCCATGGCTCAGGTACGGTTGCGCTTGCACAAAGAGGGAGTGCCACCAGACAAAACAGAGACGGTTTCAGTAGCGACGACGCCATTTAGGTTACCATTACAACAGGAGGAGCCACATTCTATATGAATCATCCTGCATTTCGTCAGCGGCACGTTAAATTGGTGGGCAAAAAAGTCGTGGTCACTCCAAAGCGCCTATCGATAGTTATTCGCTGGACGTTCTGGGTATAATGTCGGTCGAATCGACAAGGTAATAAGTAATATGGCAGAGCAACGCAGCAAGCAATTTAATTCCAACAAACCCAAGGATCGTCAGGTTGATGCCCTGAAGGTACCGCCGCATTCTCTGGAAGCCGAGCAGTCTGTGCTGGGGGGCCTGATGCTTGATAACGAGCGTTGGGACAGCGTGGCGGAAAAAGTGGTTGCTGCCGATTTTTACAGCCGTCCTCACCGCCTGATTTTTGAAAGCACGAAACAGCTGCTCGATGCAGGTATGCCACTGGATCTTATTACCCTTTCTGAAAACCTCGAAAAGCACAGCCAGCTTGAAGATGTGGGCGGTTTTGCGTATCTCGCCGAGCTGGCAAAGAATACCCCAAGTGCGGCGAATATTGTCGCTTATGCTGATATCGTCCGTGAACGTGCGATGGTACGAAACCTTATCAGCGTCGCGAATGAAATCGCAGATGCGGGTTATGACCCAGAAGGGCGTACCTCAGAAGACTTGCTCGACATGGCAGAGAGCAAAGTTTTCGCCATTGCAGAATCGCGCACGACGGAAAACGAAGGACCACAGAACATCGACAATGTATTGTCGAAAACCCTTGAGCGTATCGAAATTCTGTTCAAATCGCCGCAAGACGGTGTGACCGGTGTGTCGACTGGCTTTACCGATCTGAACAAGAAAACCGCAGGCCTGCAGGGCTCGGATCTCATCATCGTGGCGGCACGTCCATCCATGGGTAAAACCACGTTTGCGATGAACCTGTGTGAAAACGCCGCCATGGATCAGGAAAAGCCAGTACTGATCTTCTCACTCGAGATGCCTGCTGAACAGCTGATGATGCGTATGCTCGCGTCGCTTTCCCGTGTTGATCAGACCAAAATCCGTACCGGTCAGTTGGATGATGAGGACTGGGCGCGTATTTCATCGACCATGGGTATTCTGATGCAGAAGAAGAATATGTATATCGATGACAGCTCAGGTCTGACGCCAACGGAAGTTCGCTCCCGTGCCCGACGTGTGGCGCGTGAACACGGAGGCCTCTCCATGATCATGGTCGACTACCTTCAGCTGATGCGTGTGCCTGGCCTTCAGGATAACCGTACCCTTGAGATTGCCGAGATCAGCCGCTCGCTCAAGGCGCTAGCTAAAGAATTGAACGTGCCTGTTGTGGCTCTATCGCAGCTTAACCGCTCGCTGGAACAACGTGCAGACAAACGCCCTGTAAACTCCGACTTGCGTGAATCGGGCGCGATCGAGCAGGATGCGGACCTTATCATGTTTATTTACCGTGATGAGGTGTACAACCCGGAAAGCCCGCTCAAAGGCATTGCGGAAATCATTCTGGGTAAACAGCGTAACGGACCTATCGGTAGTGTGCGTTTGACCTTTCAGGGTCAGTTCTCTCGCTTTGATAACTACGCGGGTCCAGCGTTTGACGAAGAATAAAACGGTTTGTTGAGAATTACCCGCGAGGTGTTATGAAAGCGGCGACAGCAATCATCCATACGGCAGCCCTGAACCACAATATCGACGTTATTCGTGCCATGGCGCCGAACAGTCGAACTTGGGCGGCGATTAAAGCTAACGGATACGGACACGGTCTCCTTCCGGTGGCAAACGCACTGTCTTCACAAGCCGATGGCTTTGGTGTCGCGCGCCTTGATGAGGCCGTGAGCCTTCGTGCTGGTGGGATTATGAAACCTATCCTTTTACTTGAAGGTTTTTATTCTTCTGCGGATTTGCCGACACTGGAAGCTAAAGACCTCCAAACGGCGGTTCACTGTATCGAGCAATTGGAAGCGCTTGAAAAAGCGAACCTTGATCATCCGCTTCATGTCTGGCTAAAAATCGACACCGGTATGCACCGTTTGGGTGTGCGTCCGGAATATGTCGCCGAATTTATCGAGCGGCTGAATGCCTGCCCGAATGTCGCGAAACCGCTCAACTTTATGAGCCATTTCGGCTGTGCGGATGAACCGGAAAAGCCTGTCACGGAGCAGCAAATCGCACTGTTTGAAGAACTGACCGCTGGTCAGCCGGGTTACAAATCATTGGCAGCATCTTCCGGCAGTTTAATTTGGCCAACCAGCCATTTTGATTATGTTCGCCCGGGAATCAGCCTGTACGGTATTTCACCGATGGCAGAGCGCTGCGGTAAGGACTTCGGACTTAAACCTGCGATGACCATGACCTCAAGTCTTATTGCTGTGCGTGAAGCCAAGAAAGGTGAAACGATTGGTTATGGCGGACGCTGGATGACAGAGCGCGATACCAGAATCGGTGTGGTGGCAATTGGCTATGGTGATGGCTATCCGCGTGTTGCGCCGGATGGCACACCTGTGATGATCAATGGCCGGCGCGTGCCACTTGCGGGACGTGTCTCCATGGACATGATCACCATTGATTTGGGGCCAGAAGCGACCGACCGTGTGGGCGATGAAGTGACTCTGTGGGGTGAGGAACTTCCGGTGGAAGAAATCGCCCGTCATGTAGGCACCATTGGCTATGAGCTTGTCACCAATCTCACTTCCCGTGTTGACCTGATTTATACCAAAGGTCAATAGGCCTTGGGGTCTGTTGACCTTTGGTGGTTAAATTTTGTTCTCGCGAAAAGCGTTTTAGGCGGAGCAATATTTGTCGCCCGCTATCAACGGCTACAGCAGTTTTTACTTTTCTGCTTTGCTCGGTACATGGCTTCATCTGCATGCCGGATCAGGGAAGTGGTATCTTCAGCATCGTCGGGACACACAGCAATTCCAAGACTCAAGGTCACTGGGATGGTCGTGCTAACTAATTTAAGGCCGGTTTCGATGGAAACGACCAACTTTTTTGCGATCTCCATGGCTTCATCTGCTTCTTGAATATTGGTGAATAGCAGTACAAATTCATCGCCACCAATCCGGGCAACAAAATCACCATCGCGTAACGCTTCCTGAAAAATACGGGCAGCCGCCTTTAGAACCTCATCACCAATATGATGACCCAGCGTATCATTAACTGTTTTAAAGTTATCGAGATCAGCGAACATAACCGCGAACGGGAAATGCTCTTTGTTGTAACTTTTTGTCATGTCTTGCAGGCGATCTGTAATGAGCTGTCGGGTAGGAAGGCCTGTTAACATGTCATGGTGTGCCATGTAAGTCAGTTCTTTTTGCAGCTTATCTTTTTCGATGGCGTTGGTTTTAAATATCTCTAGTGCTTGGGCCATATGACCGACTTCGTCTTTACGCTCTGATACAGAGATATTGATGTCCAATTCATTGTTAGCAAGGCGGTTCATCATTGATGACATAGCAGCGATTGGCTTTGCTATATCTAAGGCAAGAAAATAACCCATGACAAAAATAACAACCGTTCCTACTAGCACAGATAAGGCTAGCGCACTGACAAAAACGCGAAGAGGGCTCAATATTTCGTCACGTTCTATCTCTGCAATGATAGCCCAATGTAGCGACATAAAATTAAATGGCGCAAAGGCACTGAGTACCTCCACGCCTCTGTTATCTTGCTCAAACTGGATGCCAGAAATACCACTTAGTGCTTTGGCAGCAGAATTGGTATGAACAGAGGCTTCCAGAATTTTCTCTCCATGAAACCGGGAATTGCTTCGCATTAATTCATCAGGACCAATCAGGACTGTCTCACCAGTTTCCCCCATACCCGCGCTAACTTGCATGACACTATTAATGTATTTGATGGGCATTTGGAAGATTAGAGCGCCTATATACTCCTCACCGTTTCTGTGGATAGGGGTGGCAAAGAAGGCTTCGGGTTGATTAAAGCTCGGCTCATATTTTTCGAAATCAGTAAGGTATGCGTTATCCACAGAGGGGTTTTTGTTCACCATGGTGAATGCCCGGGCCAAATGAGTGTCTTGCCATTTTCCATTGAGAAGATTGGTGGCAAAGTCATCTTCTTTTTTGACCGAATAGAGAATATTGCCCTCTCTATCGACGAGGAAAATGTCATAGTAGCCATGCTCTGCGGCTAGATTGCGGAAGAAAGAGTGATATTTCTTATGGGCTTTGCTATACGCAGAACCGTCTTCAGCGTATAGCAGTGCTTCCTTCTGGCCCACGTCGAACAGGTTATCGGTGATATAAAGAGATTGAAGGGTTGATTCCTGGTTTTCCCCAATGTCTTCCCATGCCTCAGTGATTTCAATCACCGCATCTCTTGTCTGAGGTGAACGGGCGTGAATAAAGAGATCGCGTTTTACCGTATCAAAGTACAGCAGTAGCGACTCTTTCCTTGAGTCGAGCAGTGCAACTAGCTTTGACTCGGCAGAGAGGATGAGTTGTTCTGCTGCGAACTTATAGCTCATTATTCCAGTAATAATTGAAGATAAAAGCGCGAAAGAAATAATAACCAGTGGCAGCTTTCTTGTGATTTTGACGTTTTCTAACATTTGACCCCCGCAAGTCCTTTAGAGATTATAGGAGGCGCATATTCAAATGTGAGAATAATTATGAAAACTAATTCATGTATTAAGATGTTATCACTTTCGCCTTGTTTGAGTTTCTTGGGTGTTAAATACCTTGTAACGTAGCAATTATTTGTCGTATCCCACTGTGGTCACGATGTTCGCCAAGATAAATACCCTGCCAAGTCCCGAGCGCTAATTTTCCATTGCTAATTGGGATCATCATACTTGCTCCCAGCAACGAGGCCTTGATGTGTGCGGGCATATCGTCGTGGCCCTCGTGGGTGTGCTGGTAATACGGTGCGCGCTCCGGCACGAACTGATTAAAGTGTGCCTCCATGTCGCTTCTCACCGTTGGGTCGGCGTTCTCATTGAGTGTCAGACTGGCCGAAGTGTGTTGAATAAACAGGTTTACCAAGCCGACTTCTAGGCTACGAATTTCCGGTAATTGCTTTACCACTTCGTCGGTGATCAGGTGGAAGCCCCTTGCACGGGGACGTAGGCTAATTGTTTTTTGTGTCCACATTTAAAACAACCTGCTTTAAAAAATTTGGGTAGAGTGCGTGACGCTGCGAGTCCAAGTTGGTTAATCGGTTGTCACTGACCCAGCGCAACATTGCAGCAATTTTTTCGTGGCAAACTGTTACGCCCCTGGTGCCTGTAACCTGGCGGCGATATTTTGATATGACTAAAAGTATACAGGACTTAGAGCTAATGTCGGTGACATCTTGTACTCAGGTACCCTGAAACCTACACCTTCAGGAAGTTTGGGTATACCATTATGCGATTCTGGAGGCTGCCCCGAAACAAGGCGGCCTGCCTCTGTACCGTGGGAAGGCAGTGCCCGCGATAACAGGCTATGTCTACAAAGGAACAATAATTATGTTGAAGTCCATCAATCCGACGCAAACCGCAGCATGGAAAGCGCTGACGGCTCACTTTGAAGATGCGCAGGATTTGACCCTCACCTCGCTTTTCGCCAACGATCCGAACCGTTTCGATAAGTTCTCCATACAATTCGGCAACGATATCTTGCTGGACTACTCAAAGAACCTGATCAGCGAGCAAACGCTGGACAAACTGTTCGCATTGGCTGATGAAACGGAAGTAAAAGGCGCTATTGAAGCGATGTTCCGTGGTGACAATATTAACCATACTGAAGGTCGTTCCGTGCTGCACGTTGCTCTGCGTAACCGCAGCAACACGCCAGTGATGGTAGATGGCGAAGACGTGATGCCTGCAGTTAATGCTGTGCTGGAGAAAATGAAAGGTTTCTCCGAACGTCTTATCAGTGGTGAGTGGAAAGGTTACACCGGCAAAGAAATCACTGACATCGTGAATATCGGTATCGGCGGTTCTGATCTAGGTCCTTACATGGTGAGCGAGGCTCTGGCTGCTTATAAAACACGTCTGAACCTGCACTTCGTTTCTAACGTTGACGGCACACATGTTGCGGAAACCCTGAAAGGCCTTAATCCAGAAACAACCCTGTTCCTGATTGCATCAAAAACTTTCACGACTCAAGAAACCATGACCAATGCTCTGTCTGCGCGTGATTGGTTCCTGGCGTCAGCAGAAGATCAAGCACACGTAGCGAAACACTTCGCTGCGTTGTCTACCAACGCAGAAGCAGTCGCTGAGTTTGGTATCGACACCGACAACATGTTCGAGTTCTGGGACTGGGTTGGTGGCCGCTACTCACTGTGGTCAGCGATTGGTCTTTCTATCTGTCTGGCGATTGGCTACGACAACTTTATTGAGTTGCTTGCTGGTGCGCACGACATGGATAAACACTTCCAAAGCTCACCATTTACTGAAAACCTGCCTGTGCTGCTGGCACTGATTGGTCTGTGGTACAACAACTTCCACGGTGCGGAATCAGAAGCGATTTTGCCTTATGACCAATACCTGCATCGCTTTGCGGCATACTTCCAGCAAGGCAACATGGAGTCAAACGGTAAGTATGTTGACCGCGACGGCAAGCCTGTTGATTACCAGACTGGCCCAATCATCTGGGGTGAGCCTGGCACCAATGGTCAGCATGCGTTCTACCAGCTTATCCACCAGGGCACCAAGCTAATCCCATGCGACTTCATTGCGCCTGTTATCAGCCACAACCCGCAGAGCGATCACCATCCTAAACTGATGGCGAACTTCTTCGCGCAAACTGAAGCACTGGCATTCGGTAAAAACCGTGAGCAGGTAGAGGCGGAATTCGCAGAGGCAGGTAAGTCGGCTGAGGAAGTGGCGGATCTGGTACCGTTCAAAGTATTTGAAGGTAACCGCCCAACCAACTCAATCCTGATGAAGCAAATTACCCCTCGCAGCTTGGGTGCGTTGATTGCGATGTACGAGCACAAAATCTTCGTGCAGGGCGTGATTTGGAACATATACAGCTTTGACCAGTGGGGCGTAGAGCTGGGCAAACAGCTGGCGAACCAAATTCTGCCCGAACTGGCAGATCAGGATGAAGTTACCAGCCATGACAGCTCAACTAATGGCCTGATCAACGCGTTTAAACAATGGCGTGCATAAACACTAAACTCTGAACGTAAGAAAACAAAAAACGCCGCATCGATGATGCGGCGTTTTTATTGGATTTGTTAGCTTAATCGAAGCAAATTTCGATATAAGCGCGGCCATGCTCACATTCGAATGGCATGATAATTATTTGGCCATCGCTCTTGTGGGTGATGGTGTGCTCGCGGCCAGACACAACAACCGGGGTCGCCATGTCAAAATCAAAGCCTTTTTCTGCCAGCAAGCGTTTGGCACCTCCCGTCACCATATTGGTGATTTCACCGACCATGTCGGTGACATCCGCATTGATTGAGCTTGGGCGCTCACCTAGCATGCGGCTCATGATTTCCAGTGCTAGCTTTTCTTCAAACGTAACAGAGAAAGAGCCTTTGGTTTTTGGGCCCACCATACCAATCAGTCCTGAAACATCGCCTTTTGCGATTTCAGATGTTTTGAGCTGAGGTTTTTTCGGCGTGATTTCCAACTGCGCCATGGTAGTCAGCACGTTAACCAACGAAGATAAAAAAGGGTTTACAAATTCAGCGCGCATAATTGTTATTTACCGTCCTACTGCATTTTATGTGTCGCCACCTGGCAGGCGTGACAGGTTCCATGTGTTTCAACAACGTGATGACTCACCGCAAAGCCAACCTGATGGGCCTTTTGCTTCAGTGCTGTCGACAGGGTATCGGCGTGACACTCTTCGACAGCTCCACACGAGTCACAAATCAATAGCTGTGAACAATGTTGCTCATGTCCAGGGAGGCAGCAAGCAATAAAACTATTTGTTGACTCCACTTTGTGCACAAAGCCCTGAGACAGCAAAAAATCGAGCGCGCGGTAAACCGTTGGTGGTTTGGCTTGCGGCTCTGTTTCCCGCAATACGTCCAGCAAATCGTAGGCGCTAATAGCCCTTTTACTCTGAACGATAATCTCATATACCCGCTCACGTTGTGTCGTAAGTCGAACACCTCGTTGCTCGCAAAGTGACTGAGCCCGGGCAATTAAATGTGAAAGATTGGCCATAAGACCTCAAAAATCAGGCTGAGGACTACATTCTATCACAGCAAACAAATCACGCATCCGCCAAGCCGTGACCGTAGTATGCCTTTAGATAATTGTAGATTATAGACAATCATCCGATTAGTGAGACACACCTCGTTTTAGGTAGTTCATCACAAGTCAACAAACTGTCTCACTCAATAGTGTGCTCACGGCACAGCAACTCTCCACCTTCCAAGTCCAAGGTTTCTTTGGTTAATTTGCAGAAGAATACACCATCAGAGACGGGCTGATGAAACTTACAGGTTTTGCAAACCCCAAAACTAGCACTGTTGGTGGCTTTTTGCATGCTTCGCAGTAAGGTTTCGAGTTGTTCGCGTAGCGCCTCACTGTCGTTGCCCAATTGCTCCAATCCATTTTTCAAAACAACGGGGGGAATGGCCTTACTCGCGACCTCTTTTCCTTTTTCTGTTAACACCAAATGGGTAACACGGCGATCATCTGGGTCTTTTTCCTTGTTCAGGAAGCCTTTCGACGCCAGCAGGGTGATGGATTGAGAGGTGGTGCCTTTTGTGGTCCCCAGAAATTCAGTGACAGCAGCAGGTGTGTCACTGAATTTATTGCAACGGGAAAGGAAATAAAGCACCTCAAGGTGCACTGGATGAAGGCCATATTCCACACCCACAAGACGCACTTCATTTCGGTGCAGAGTGACAATGCGTTCCAGGATGTCAGTTAATGGATTGATGGTACTCATGTATTGTCTCTGTTTGGGGACAGTTTTTATTCGAAACTACAACTCTTAGTTGACAATTCTAGCAGGATACGTATTTTCAATATAGTTTCGATACGGAACTATATTGGAGCGAGATCTCATAATAGAAAATTAGGCATGACTATGAATAGTAGTCTGAAGTCCTAGTACTCCATTTTAAATCAATAGCTTATTACAAATTATACTTAAAGGGTTGTTTTTCAACCGATCTGCGTGACTGTTTTTAAAGCGTTTAACAAGGAGATAGAAATGGCAATACATGTGTACGACACTTATGCGACGGCATCTTCCGGTAAAATTATGCACTTTGATGTATTACTGAGAGAGAAAAACGACGAATTGGCGGTGAAATATGCCAAGGCTTGGCTCGCTGAGATTGGTGAGGCGGATGCCACAGTAAAATCTGGCAACTGTGCGTTTTGCCATACCACTGCTGACTTGCCCGAATTTGATGGTGAGATCAACGAAAAAGGATATGCGATATACAAGCTGGAAGGATGCCCTGTGTGAAGATAGGGAAATCCTTGAGAAATAAAGGGTATAGCATTGAGCTATGCCCTTTTTGTTTCTGACGGCAGGTGGGATGTTGGTGTGCCGCACCTTCACAACTTGGGCAAATGCCAGAGTTAAGGTAGAATCCGCACACTTTTTTATCAGGTACTGCAATCGGACGGTGCTTTCGCGTGACCAAATTCAATGAGGTTTATCCATGCTGAACGAAACAACTGACATCCAAAACTCATCATCAGGCTTTCTGTCTGAGGGTGTGTCCAACCCGTCAGCTCGTTTTAGTGTGGCTCCGATGCTGGATTGGACTGATATGTTAATTTAATCATTGTTTTATAATTTTTAGGGGAGACTATAGTAGATCCCTTTGAGTAAAGTCCCTCTCAGTTCCCCTGACTTAGTTCCCCTCACCTGATACTGCCATAGCGTTCAAACTGAAACGTTTTGTTAGCACGAATGCTTGTCCTTTGTATTTGAGCAGAGGATAAGAGCACTCCAAGATGGTTACCTTTTGGCAAGCACTGTACTCGTGTTTCCATTGCTTTGGGTTCATGCGAATCAAGCGGATACTTTCATCCACTCGGCAAAACCCTTTCTCGCTGTCTCAGCCGAACTAAACCAATTTAGCCTGTTTTTTTATTGATATTTCCCTTGCCTGATTATTCAGTTTTAAGGGATCAAATTTTATCCAGTATGAAACGTCATTTCGGTTGGCTTACTTCGTCAAACTGCTTTTGGTTATCTGCAGTTGGCGAAGATTGAAGTGAATTAGGTCATAAAGTGCTTATTTTGTAATTGTCTGTTTTAAATGGAATATCACTTATATTTGAAAAAACATGAGAACAGATACTTAGACATTTTGATGTGAATCAGTTCCTGATTTGTAGTCATGTGTATTAACCCATCGCTGCACTATTCTATTCAGCAGGCAGATACCGCTGAGTTATTTCATAACTAGAGTAAGGATTGTTCTATGGGTAAACACAGACAATGTTGGCCATTTATTGCTTCACTGATGGCAATATGTGCTTCGGGACTTCACGCCGAGATGATCGCTTCAGACCAAACCGGAGAAGCGTTGCTAGAGCTACTTCAGCGTGATTACAAACCACAAAAGACGCTCAACTATGGCAACGCACGTGAAAAAATGTTTTCAGAAATTGATAACGAAAACGGGCAGGTAAAGCTTGTATATACCGGTGTGTATTTTCCGACCACGACTATCCCCAACCATAACATCGTCAATACTGAGCACACATGGCCTCAATCAAAATTCAAAGGTTCCCGAGACAGATCTATGATGAAATCAGATCTGCATCATCTCTACCCAACCTTCAGCAAGGTCAATGCAGAGCGCGGCAGTAAACCTTTCGCAGAAATCCCCGACAATCAAACCAAAAAGTGGTGGGTGAATGATAATGGCGTGAGTGCTATCCCAACTCAAAACATCGACTTCTATAGTGAATCAACAACCGGAAAATTTGAGCCTCGGGAAGATCATAAAGGCAACGTCGCCCGAGCGATGGCATACCTCTATACCGTTTACGACCTTCCTCCTGGCAGTGAACGCTGGTTTGAAAATCAACTCGATACCCTTTACAAGTGGCATCAACTGGATCCCGTAGACGATAAAGAGCTCAAACGAACAATGGCGATTGCTGATATCCAGGGAACAGTTAACCCATATGTCGTCGATGAAACATTGTTTGGCCGTGCTTTAATGGGAGCAATGTCTGCTAATGGGATTCAGCCCAATACCGACATGACACCACTGGTGCCCCTAAATGAAACATTTGGTGTATGGAGTGGAGAAGTCAAATTAAAAATCACCACTTGGAACCTTGAACATATGATGAGCCGTGAACGTTTTCAGGAATGGGCAACGTTCTGTGGCAGAGATGACGTAAACTGGGACGATAACGTTGCCAAGAGTAAAGGTAAGCCCCGTCATTTAACTTACTGCAACGCCCACAGTGGTTTAAATTGGCCAGCAAATACCAAACAACAATCATTGCCACTAAGAACGATAGAAGCATTTGAACAGAAAGTCGCTGCACTACAAGAGCGTGCCATCGAACTGGATTCTGATGTATACGCTTTTCAAGAGGTCAGTGACGCTGAGGCTATCGAAAGCATCTTACCTAAAAACGAGTATGTAGTGATGTTTGAAGCTGTCGATGGGGTGCCTATGCAGGTGGGTTATGCAGTACGCAAATCGTTGGCAAAAAACGCCTCATATTCATTGGTGGAAAGTGTATCGGTTTGCAGGAAGGAAGATAGGGTCATTCTCGAAAACCCTGCCAGTTGTAAACCTTCCGCCTATCGAACTCGCCCAGGACTTGAGTTGACCTTGGGTGTGAATGGCGAAATGGTGAAAATACTTAATGTACATCTCAAATCTAGTTGCCGGTCAGACCCCGTTAGCCAGCCAAGAACCGGAGCTTCTGAACGAAACATTGAGGGATGTCAGATGCTACGTGACCAGATACCAGCATTAGAGGCATGGATTGACCAACGTGCAACCAATGGAGAGATGTTTATTTTGCTGGGAGATTTCAACAGAGACTTTGTAAAAGAGTTCCGCAACAAAATGACAGCGCGATTGGATGGTTCAAAACCGTCAGATCCTATATTGCCAAACACTCAAATTGGCTCAGTGTTTCATGAGCTTAATGATAATTCTCCTGAAGGTGCCAAGCTTCATTTGGAATGGCAGAAGATAGATGGTGAGTACAAATATGACTGTCCGTCTAAAGAGGGGTATGTTGAAAAAGTCTATTCGTGTCATCGCGGTATCGACCATATCATTGTCGGAGATAGTCTCTTTACTTCGTTAACGGATTCACCGGAGAAGATTTATGCCAAAGGTGCTGACTACGGAAGAGGTGCGTATTGCGGTGACCAAGCAAGGCCATCTGATCATTGTCCTGTAACCGTCGAGTTGTCGATGCCAAATGCGGCGAAGTGAAGCAATAAGTGGCTGGGCTCTCATATTGAGAGCCCATATTTTCACAAGCCCAATTTTTTGCAGCTGACTCAGATTTGGACAATTTCGAGTTACAAACAATAAAGCACTCTGACTTTTCGGATTACTTTTGGCATTGCTACCATGTGGCCAACCTAAATGTGGCTGGCCACATTCTCTTATCCACTAGAGGTTGTAGTGAAAATCTTATGCTTTCCTTCGATGTGATCTCCATCAATGTAAAAAGCACCGCTAAACTCTATACGGCCATAATTATGGTTCGAAGAAAAAGAGCCACCAATCACACCCTTTTCACCTAACAAAGTCCAAACAACCTCCAAATCATTATCCTTTAGCATCTTCAAAAATGGTTCTTTTTTTACCAATAAATGTGCTTTTGTATCGTGTAGAGCTTCAGCAGCAAAACAAACAACATTCTTAGCCTCATCGATATAGCTACCTTCTTGAGAACCATGTTTTAATTTCATATTGTCAAAAATTAGAGAGCTTGGCTTTAGAAAACTTAAAGTTTCAGCCTTTGATTTATCAAACTCTTCTTCCCAACGATAACCGATAGTAGTAACACCAACATCAGCAACCTTAGTTCCTGTCTTTTTGTCAGTAACTGTTACCCAGTCCGAGCCGCTATAGTAATCAGATTCAAAGAACTTAAAAGCATCTGACCAGTAATACTCCCTATTAAACAACTGATATCTATCTGTGCTCTCAGGCATCCATCGGCCCATATAATGTTGGCTTTCAGCCCAGCTTTTAAAATGTTCATATTCAGATGACTTAACTAAGTAACTTCTAAGTTGACACCAAACCTCTTTCCGTGGATGTCCCCAGTCTTCCTTACCTACTTCTTTAGGCTCTTTCCAAGACGGATGACTTTCCAGAACAAGCCAGTCAGTACCATTATTGTCTTTTACTTCAATCAACCCCTGTGGCTTATCCAACGTAGAAGTATCCTTTACCCAATCTTCAAAAGTACAATCCCACTGAAAAGCTTCTTTACTAACCCACCACTTATCTTCAAGAGGTATGCATTTATCTCCGGTATTTTTAAGCAGAATTGTTGGATCAATATCCCTTTCATAGGGTTCCCAAGGACCTAGATAAGGAGACTCTTTTCTCTCATTGCCGTATCCCTCATAGCGGATGTAGTTATCTGAAAGCCTTGCTATAAATTCATAAAATGAAATCCATTGATATTTTTTACCTATTCGCTCTTGATAGGATTCATGCCGCCCCCTGCCTGTGCTAATGTTTTTATCAAAATCGCCATGCTTATCAGGAGACCAACCTAGATCTATAACGCGATTAAAAATAAAACATTCAGCTAGCCTAAGATCAAAATGAGCATCTGTATCTAATAGATTGTTATTATGATCAAGGTATGGTTCAATATCTCTCTCATAAATATTTAAAGTGTTTTCTGGTAAAGACTTTTTAAAATCCAATTTATTCGAAAATAGTTCTTCTTCTGTTTTTCTGTCTAAAGCGCTCCTCATGCGGATTATAGTTTCACCTATAACCAAATCATCAGAGTCTTCAGTATAAATAATCGGATCTAATGAATTAAATAATCCAAGCTGTTCTTCAGATAAGTCGCTCTTAAATTTTTTAAATATTTCTTCTCTGTTTATAGGGGATTGGCCAAATCTACACCCGGACCAATCTGAACGATTAAAGTTAGTGCCGATGGTGTACCTAGAGAAGTCACCGCCCCCCATAACTGAACCCCACAACTCCCAGTAGTCTTTCTGATAATAAAGACTTTTCAGCTCATCTTTAGTTGGTATGTCATCAGGCCATTCACTTTTGTATGGGGGCTTAGTTTTGGACAATTCAATATTTTCTGTTATCAATCCAAGGTGTGAAACATACTCTATAATCTCTCTTGCGTAGTCTCTTAAGAGGATGTGTGGATATACATCTTCTGTATCAAAGACCTTTGTATAAACTATTTCAGCTACAGCGCTTAGCTCATTATGATCCTTTGTTCGCAATACACAACCTAAGGCAACAGCTAACACTCTCTCCCAAACATAAGGATCATCTATGGCATAAAATTTGTTGATTATCCTAACCAATACTGGAACTCTATTTTCTAACAAGTTAACTAAAGCTTTAGTTGAACAATCCCTCAACTCTCGGTTGCTTGAAGTTAAAAACCAACAAAGCGCAGTAGCAACTAACTCGATTGAATCATCAGATATGTAACTCTTATCAAAGTCACCCCAAGCCCAATCTATTAAATGTCTGAATGTAGAGTCCTCACTATACTTATATTTTAATTGAGCAGTCCAAAATGAATCTCTTTTTGGCAAGGGGTGTTTAGATAACCAATAATGTAAGAAGTTCGCATTAAATGGGTGTCCTTCAATACCTGAAATTGAAATCAGTATTTCTAAAAAGTGGCTAAATGTATCCCTAAACTGAAGTACGTTATCATTTATAAACGGCTTAAGTTTTTCGAAATCTATCGCAGAAATTTTTCTCCAAACTAAACTATCAATAAAAGAATTTATTAAGTAATCATGCTCACTGAACTCTGGCAGTAACTCGTAGAGTTCTTTTCCATATTTTTCAGGTAACTGAATCGAAAGAGCCTCAACAATTCCTTGGTTGTAGTAAAAATCATACTCTTCTTTAAAGTAACTTCTTAGACGGCCTCCCACCTTAAACTCATCTTCAATATTTTCAACGCAGTCAAGTAAGTAGTTTACCGTTAAATGGTCATCAAACCTTTCAAAAGATATATATACTACCTCTTCAACAACGTTTTCGTCGTTTCGAGTAATTCCTTTTGTTAACAACCCTTCATCTATTAATGCGCTAAGAAAAGTTTTATCTTTAACATAGTCTTGAACAACAGACTGGACGGCAACATGCGCATCTTTAAGAGGTATACTCTTAGCCCCTGAGCCCACCTTAATCTTGATTAGTTCATTTAATGCATCACTAACCAGTGGAAAGCTGGAATCGAAACTGTATTTTTTAGGTGAGGCAAGCGACTTGTTGATACCAGCAATGTGAAAACTGAGAATTTTAGAAATCCCATGAAAACCCACTGGAACTTTACTTAATCCACTTTTCTTAACGCCTTCGCATAGTAATTTCAAAAATAACGGATTTTTGAACTCTGGGTTTAAGTTGGGAGAAGAGGGCCTCTCTATATTGTAATTGTCATAGAATAAATTAACAGCTTTTAGTTCAATGTTCTTAAAGCCAATATGCTCATGAGTTTCAAAATTATTGCGTGATACATTCTCATCAGAAATGGTAATATTTTTATACGTTGACCTAACTGACATTATTAAGCCAAGCCAATCAAATTGTTTAATTTCTTCAACAAAACTATTTATATTGTCATTCCAAAATTTATTTCCGTTTCCTTCATTGATCGCATCAATAAATATCAAAACCCTTTTATTGGTTTTTTTAGCATATAAATTAAGCTTTTCTAGAAAGTCATTGGATGTGGTATCAACCTGTAACCTTTTAAAAATTTGCACCCAAGGTGATTCATCAGAAGTGAGCTGTTGCCCTAATAAGAAAAGAGATGGAGAACCAGTTCTAATTCTTGTTTCAACGACATCGGCAAGTAAGTGAGACTTACCAATCCCAGCTTCCCCTTCAAGAAGTAAAAACGGGTTGTTCGACAAGTTTACTGTTATGGAGTTTAAGAAAGTACTTAACTTGTTACACTCATAATAAAAATCCCTAAGTTCCCTTAAAGTTGATGAGTATTTTCCACTGTAATCATTAGACTCTCCGGCTGCTTTTGCTTCTTCACGCAGTTTCCACAGTACCGATTCAGATTCTGCTACTGCATTGTTGCAGGAAGTAATACTGATACAAAGCTTATCTATTGGTATTTTAGTTAATATAGAAAAATCAATTGCTTGGTATAAGGTTGTAATTTCAATTAAAGATTTAGATATTACAGATAGCTGCGAGGATATTTCATCACACGTACGGAGCTTGTTTCCTTTAATCAGAAAGCTATCTATATATGAATAAAAGATTTCTGAAAAACTCTGAGTCCTCCCAAGACCATCAAAGATCTTTGCTATTTCTAGCTTTAAGTTTAATTCAGGTGTGTATCGTCCACCTAAATCAGCTATTGCCTGTCTGTTTTTTTCATTTAACCAATCATCACTTAAGTGAAACGTAAGCTTCTCGTCTATAGAGCGTAATAGAAGTTTCATTTGAATCAGCTCTTCATTGATATCGAATATCTTATCCTTATAAGTCTCTTCGATATGGAGCTTTTTTAATGTTGTACACTTGTTTATTTTAAGTGCTAGAATTTCATAAAAACGTTCAAGTTGTTTTTGAGTTGGGGGAAGTACACTAGGATAATCACTAAACTTATTCACTACCTCAGCTTTATCAGGAAACTCTTTAAACAAAGTATATTCGTTTAGCACGTCAAATAATGGCTGAGATTGATAGAATGGAACTTTGTCTAAATCTGTTGGATATTCAACTTCAAACTCTAAAGCAGTTTCCTCGATAAGCTGATAGAGCCTGTCTACATACCTATCCTTAGGAAAAAACCGCTTCCGAAACCAGCCATATCCTTCCTGAGATATAAATTGGTCTACAAACTTGACGGCAACGTAGTATGACACACCACCAATTGCCAATGTAATTGGTTCCATTTTATCTACCCTTAAATGCTAACAAATTATACCGCCATCATAAAAACGGACTATTTCAAAAGGAACCTATTTCTGACTTTACAAAAGTAAAAATCTTAGTAGGCTACTGTTTTTAAAATGAATAGACTAGTAATATACTGATGTTTGCACAACTAGAGTAACTGTGGAACCATAGAATTTTGGCACTTTAACTTAATCGACCTTAATCCAAATATCTCATAAATTGTGTTATGCAAAATTGTGAAAAAATTACATCAATGGAATAATTGCCCTAATTCATTTTGGGGCAAAAGCCACTTAAGCTACCGCCCTTTGCTTCTCGGCACGCAACACGCCATCACTGTCTAAAACTTTTGACGGGAATGTACCATAAAGTGCATAAAAGCAGATTTGATTTCGATCGCATGAAGAGCCGATTTATTATTGAGTAAATAATCAATAACCGTTTGTATTTATGTGGAAAATAAACCAAGAGATGGCTATTTGTTGGGGTTATCTTTAGAGTATGAGAAATGGCTGCACTGGGAAGTCAGAAGAAAACTATTGCCTATTGACCAGAGAAGGGCTCATATGTGCTATAACAGTATTTGCTATTCAACGGACCACGTTTTTTCAAAAAATACTACTGTAGCTATACCTATAGGTGGCTTATTGAAAACCAAGCCTGCTTGATGCTTCTCATTTTTGATGGTTGTTTGTAGATCCTTTGGGCCAATAACAACAGCTATGTAGTCACTCAATGGCATGGAAAAGTTAACAGAAAACCTATCGACAGCCTCGTCCGCTAAACTAGAACAGTTGCTGCTATCCAAAATGCTGACACCATTGCTGAAGTCAATTGTAATTGAGGCGCTAATAACGTCTACACTGCTTAACTCTAACTCTAACTCTAACTCTAACTCTAACTCTAACTCTTTGTCTCCTGATAGATCTTGTGAAGGGCTAAGTAACTGTTTGTATTCAGCATGTAATGACTCTAGTTCTTTGAGCATTTTTAGCTCAGGGATAGGGGTGAATGCATTGCCATCGAAGGCATAGAATCCCGAGACTAGTTGCGCTGCCCCAATAACCCCACCAAGGTATTTTTTGAACAATTTTCCGTCTATTTTTTCAGTACTCATCTCACCCCCCTTAAAGGTTATAACGTTCGAATAACGATCGTTTACCAGCCCAAAATGATTGAATCACAACGTTTCTAGAAAAAATATTGCCATTAGTAAACACCTCCTTTTTATTCGCTTTTTAGCATCGAGTTAGAACTAAGGGCACTGTGTTTACAATGTCTAAATCCACGTTTCTAAACGAGAAGTGTCCCGCCATTCCATTACCACCATTTACGAGTTTCATAACCGATGATGCCCTTGAAAATAGCTTTCTATCAACTGACTTAAACACGAGAATAAAGTAGCCTTCCCAGTACTCGCCACTAACTTCAAAGTCAGTAGTAAATGATTTGCTTTCACTCTCATACTCAAAGTGCAATGAACCTGACAGCTTGTGTGCATGCTGCCTTATGCTCAAAGAATGCTTAGTTCTTATTCCAGTATCGTTTTCAATAAGGTCAGCAACCCAAGTACCACTTACATCAGCTCCTTGATAGCGCCATTTTTGGTATTGTGGCACCAGCCAAAGTGTCACGAGCTTTGAGAACACAAACAAAGTGCATGTTGTCAGTATTCCCGATACGACCCCTAATATGACCGTTTGATAGATTCCCATACTTCTCCCAGAAACTAACAACTTATCAGTGAGCAACTTGCCCGTTAAGTTCGAAGCTACCGCCCTTCGCTTCTCGGCAAGCAACACACCATCACTGTCTAAAACTTTTGGCGGGAATGTACCATAAAGTGTATTAAAGCAGATTTGATTTCGATCGCATGAAGGACTGATTTATTATTGAGTGAGCAATCAATAACCGTTTGTATTTATGTGGAAAATAAACCAAGAGATGGCTATTTGTTGGGGTTATCTTTAGAGTATGAGAAATGGCTGCACTGGGCAGTCAGAAGAAAACTATTGCCTATTGACCGGAGAAGGGCTCATATGTGTTATAAGCCGGAAGTTGATTATTAATCAGTTACAAGACTTTCATTCACGCGATCATTGCGGCACACATCTCAATCTGGAAACTTTCAGCCATTCAGTAAGTTGAAAATAAGCCCGTAGCCACAATATCTTGTTCTGAGTGATAAGGAGATCACCATATCTAGTTAGGCAATGGATTTGTAACTTAGTAGAAACCTAACTGAAAAAGGTATGACTATGTCTCGTAAAAAAGTATCTGTAATATCTGAATCAAAATCAGGCCGCAACAAGTCATTTCGCGACAACTACTCTGGAGAGAGCATGAGTCGCGCTCAATTTGTAAAAGCGATTGAAGGCGGCAACTACCCCAAATATCATGTTCGAAAAATAAACGGTGTGAAAACGCCCGTTTCTAACCCTGACTCTAAACACAGCAATAATCTTGGCTAATGTAAACGGAGAAAGGAATCCCCTACCTAGGTTTATAACAGTGTATTGGACACCAAAGTGGTGTATTTAAACACCCCATTGTGTCCACCAATAACAAGTCACTGTATTTTAAGAGTGACTTTCCCTTTGTTTTTATTTGCTTTTTTCAGTTCGTCAAAAATGAGCTTGTAAAAACACCCCAAAACGGCTTACTTCGGTATTATGCGACACCTTTGCATCAACTGAGTGTATCAACAGTGGAAAAGCACGTTTCGGATTACAAAAAGTAGGGTGAATAGGAGACTTTTAAACACCTCATCAAAAATGATGCTGGCTCACTTCGGGGCAGAAACGAGTTAGTGAAGACACATAAAGACGCCGGTAATGTTGTTAGCTTTCATCTCTTCCTCATCGCTCCATCGAGCAGCCTGCTACGTGCATTTGGAAATGTATTATAGGCTTTGCTTAGAGTGCGATGGAGTGAGCAAATCTTTGTAATAGTGACATTACTCATAAGGTCATTGATGTGGACACTTCGAGGTGTTCAGGTGGAAATCTCGACAATATCAAATGCTCTTTTTACTGTGGGTACGGCTCATTTGAATTTTCTATCCAACACTAGATTGAATGAGCTTGCTAACCTTTTGTTTTGTAACTTCGTTACAACTGCAGTCCAGTTCAACCTCGCTTACTATTTTTCCGATACTAAGCGGGGTATTTTTTGTCCCGACTTTACATGTCGTTGCCCTGAGCATCATGCCGTCCGTTTTGAAATTCTTCTGTCATAACAAAATTGCGGTGGTGCCAGTACTGATGCGGGCTGGCCGCTTTTATTGCTGATCGTCGCTTTGATCGTCCGATCCTTTAATTTGACCACGTAAAATGCACACTCTGTTTTTTATCAATGACTTAGGTTTATCGCCGTCGCTTTCGGTGATCCTTGAAACTGAAAAACACTGAAAAAAAGCGCATTTTTCGAAATTTCTTATCGTCAGCGAAACCCCAACAGCCGTGCGGGTTGGCGGTATATTTTTGCACAAATCAAAACTGAAAAAAAATTCAGATCCTGAACCTCGCGGGAGGGGAGGAGGAGTGCGTTTTACGTAGCAGAACAGTTCACGTCAGCGCTTTACGTGATGATTGTTTGGAGGGGTGTAACATACTGACTATTTGTTTGGTGTGGCGGGGTAAAATAATTTAGCGCCTCTTTATGAGGCGTCTAGTCATTTTGTTTTACGTAGGTGTTTTTCCGCTTGGCTATCTGGCATTTACCAGCGCTGGATTATGGTGCGTATCCTGTAGTTGAGTTGCCATTTTATCAAACCAGCCCAGTTTACTATTAGCTATTATGTTGTTTGGTATGGAATTGGCTGTGTTTGTAAGTGCGCTCAGCGCGGGCTGGTCGCGGTGGGTTTATCTTGCCAGACAAGTCCGCAGCTCTTCATTCAGCTGGCTCATTTTCTCCCAGGTTTCGCTTTTAACCAGGATGTGTCCTTCTAGGGTCACGCCTAGCGGCGGAAGGAAGTAGGAGAGGGATCTTTGCGTGAGTTCGGCAAAGTCATAGATAAGGTCAACTTTGGGTAGCGTCTTTGCGTTTTCAAAGTCCAAATAGGTTTGGCGGGCAATGCCCATCCTACGAGCGCACTCGGCTTGTGTGAGTTTGTTGGCCATTCGGGCTTCCTTCACCACATGGCGAAGGTGTGTTTTGAGTGTTTCTTCGTTTCGGCGTTCCATTACTACTTCGCTAACACCAATAAGGGAGGCGGATTTTATCACTGGTTTGGGTGGTTGAATATGCGTTTAGTTTTCTATACGGCGGAATTCAATGTTTGCTGTGGTTCGCGGGGGTAAGGTGATTTAACACTATGGGTATAATGCGTAGTGGGGTTATTTTACCTATGCCTAACGCCTTGGGAAAAATAATTTAAAGTTCTTATATTTAGCTCAAGTAGAATTAGCGGTTTCTGAACTTCTTGATTATCAGATCACCATATATACACATATAGCGCTATGATTAAGCCTCAAAAATCAAATTTACAATGGGAAACCAAATGTTAAGGAAGCTTTCTTTAACCACAGTTTTTTTTATTTGCGCTTGTTCAAGCTCGTTTCAAGTATCGAAAATGGAAAATATGAGTGCTGAGGAGCTTACCAAAATTGGTACATCATATTTAACAGGCTCTGATACTCCTCAAAGTGATAGAGAAGCGCTTAAGTATTACCGACTAGCAGCTGAAAGTGGCTACCCATCAGCTCAATACTACTTGGGTTGGATGTACAAAGTTGGTCGTGGTGTTGAGCGGGATGATAGGGAAGCCGTCAGAATGTTTCGACTTGCGGCACAACAGGGAGAACCGAGAGCCCAGGTAGATCTTGGTTGGATGTATGTATTTTTCCGCGGGGTTCCGTCTCAAAGTGATACTGAAGCCATCAAATACTACAAAATGGCGGCAGATCAAGGGTACGCTGAAGGGCAGTATAGGTTAGCAGATATGTATGAAAGGGGACGTGGGGTTAGGCCAAACTATAAGCAGGCTGCGATTTACTATCGCAAAGCGGCCATACAGAATCACTTTTTGTCTCAACGTAACTTAGGATGGCTATATAAAAAAGGGTTAGGTGTAGAGAAGGACGAGTCTGTGGCTTACATGTGGTATTTCATCTACCAACAAAACAAAGACCCTAACAGCGAGATTCAGTTGAAGTTTAACTTGCTTCAAGATGAAATCATTGAAGCAAAGAAAAGGGGAAAAAGCTGTATCGAGTCCAACTATGTATTTTGCGATTGATTTGCACATATTGTCCACTTTAGAGTTGGCCACGATGGCTAACTCTAAATTGCCCCAAAGTGAGCTAGGCTCTTTCTCCGCTCGGATAATAGCTCCCCCGATTGGCCTTATTCTTTCTAATCTGAACCGACATTTTTACTGTTGATAACCACAGCATCGTAGAGATCCAATGCATGTTGATGAAAAATGACATTTTGGAGCTTTTTCACAAATCGATATCTTAAATGATTAAAAAAGATTTTAAAATCATATAGTAACGAGTAGTTATGGCATAATGTACTGTTATTAAAGGACAAAATGTCGTGTTTAATTCCGACATTTGGTCATCTAATACACTGTTAAGCTACAAGGAGTAAATATGGCTCGAGTTAGGGTGTATCCACATAACGATTTAATGAATCTTGCGCATTATCAGAGAGAGACTATTCGCAATAAGGTAGCAGCAGATGAAGAAGATGCGGTAGCTTTAGACTGTTTGTCGTGTCTTGTGTCATTGGCATTTTCAGTAGAAGCGATTGTTAATTTGGTCGGCACTAAGCGAGTCAAAGGGTGGAAAGAGCGTAAGCCTTACTATGTGAAAATTTCTCAGGTTTGTTCTGTTGCAGGAGTGGAGTTTGATAAAAGCGTAGGGGTCTATAAATCACTTTGGGAGCTAAAAGAACTACGAGATTCAATCGCTCATGGAAAACCAATCGAATTTACTACAGACGCAAAAACTAGAGATGAATTGCGTGTGCAAATGCAATGTCCATGGGATAGCAGTTTGACTCCCGATTACGTAGAAACTGCTTATGAAACCGTCAAAACCTTCGAGCGAATGCTGTTTGAAAACTGTAAGATCGCTGTTGGAGAAACGGTCACCTCCGCGGTAATGGCGGGAAAGTAGCTTAACAAGTGAATCAACGAGGGACGTTTACTCGTGGCGCATTTTTTTATTGAAATGCTGTGATTCAAGCGCTTCAATCAGTTTTGTTTAGTAAACGCCCGTTATTCAAACGTTATGTGTTTAGGAGAGTTAGGTGTTCGAAAATAATGTAGAAATCGCTTTAGATAAAGTTGAAGCAGTTAAGAAATTCTTCACGGCTTATTCCAGTTCAATTGTTTTATTTAATACCAATGCTTTTAGAGCAGTTTCTCCTAATTTACCACCTCATATTCAAGCTCTTATGGACTCAGGGCAAATGGGTGTAAGGGTATTAGAAAGAGCACCAATAGGCGGTGAACATGTTCCCGCTATCGAAGCTAATATCGATGAAATAAAAAGGTATATGCTTGACGAAGGTCAGCACAAAATTTTCGAATACTCTATTACGTTGCTTTACTCTTCATTTGAGGGTTTTATCAGAAATTGCTTTTGTGAGATAGATCCTGCAAAAGAAGACGCAATTATTTATGTGAGCCCTCAATCATTTACTGAACTTAATCTAAAAGCTGATCCATCTGTAGTTCAAGACTTGTTAAAAATTAGAGAGATACGAAACTGTTATATGCATAACAAAGGCATTTGGGACAGTAAATCGGCTGGTAAATTATCAAAGGTTATAACTAACTCCAAAGACGAAAGCTACCCTTTGCAATTGCCTAGTTCTACTGGTGAAGTTTATACGACCTCAGTTGGTGAGCTCATTCAGAAGCCTGTAAATAGTGCCGCTATCTTACTCTGGATGTGTGCCGTATTCGAAGGTTTTTATAATGGTGTAAAAAACACATAACAAGCTAATAAATAGGGACAAAAAAACAGTTGGCTGTTTTCGTCCCTCAACACTTTAGCCAACAATTTTTTGCCCATTATTAGAGCGTTAGGGCTACCCGAAAATAAATGAGGTGAAGATGTTTAGTAATTTTGACTTTAGTATCTTGGATGATCCTGACTTCAAAGAAGATGCAGTCAGAGAAGAATTGGTGTTACCAATCATCAAAGCGCTAGGATACTCTGTCACCGGTGACTCAAGAATCATACGCTCGAAATCTTTAGTTCATCCGTACGTTGCAATCGGATCGCAACAGAGGAAGGTATCTATAGTTCCTGATTACGTGTTTACGTCTGACTCAAGTCCATATTGGATACTGGATGCGAAATCTCCAAATGAAAGTATCCTGAAAAGTAAACATGTAGAACAAGCTTATAGCTATGCTATTCATCCAGAAGTTAGAGCTCCTTTGTATGCTCTTTGTAATGGACGTGAGTTTGTGCTGTTCGATGTCAAAAAATTCGACCCTATTTTACATTTCAAACTCGCTGATATTGAAACGTATTGGGAGCATCTTTTCCGTATACTTAATCCGGGCGTGAAAGCTAACCCAGAGCTACTAGATTATCATCCAGATTATGGGATTTTTGTTCGTAAATTGGGTGCTATTGATGGATTCAAATTTATTGCTACATCTGTTCATACGAACTTCATGTGTAAATTAGCCGATGATGAATACACGACTATGAGTGTTGTGACTGGTGATATTGACTGCTTAGCTTCGTTATATTTTAACAAAGCACAATATGAACAATTGCTGTCTGTACAAGAGTCTACCGTTCGTCAAATTGTTGAGGAATCATTAAATCAGTTCCCATATTATGTTTCCCTCGAAAATTTAGGAAAAGAAATTAAGTTTGGCGTGGCATCAACATTGTCAAACCAGGTTTTGTCTAATGCTGAAGAGTCTTACATTCCTTTTATAGTTGATGAATTCATGCCATACGTGGGTCCGTAGCCCTAACAATAAATTTAAGAGTGATTCACAACGCTCGGCGCTTTCACTTCAAGCCAGTTTAGTATTTATGGCACAATGCTTTAGGTAAGGTGTCAGCGTTGTTCACACCTTAATTTGGCGTTATACGAATGGAGGTATTAATGGTCATAACGGAAAATTTGTGTCTCAAACCAGTGTGTGAAGCTGACATGGACATATATACTGAATAGCCACCGAACTCGTAGACTGTAGTAACCTAGATTTTCCCCAACCTCAGCTTATCTGAACTATATGGCTTCGAGTTTCGACTCTAAGCCATTTTTGTCCAAAACCACCTCAACACCGCACCCTCGGCACATCTCCCCACCGAGTCGTATACTGCGGCGACAAAAACTCTCTCCGCATACCCCACTTAGGCGCAATCCCTTCCGCCGCCAGAAACACCGTGCCAGTACCATAACGCTGATTCAGCCCATCAAACGCCTTCATTAACGCTGGGTTCCCTGGATGGGTATCAAACAAATCCGGCTGCACATGCTCGGCCCTGGCTAAATCCAATAGCCCCACCCCTACCTTGTAATACTGCACACCCAACTCATACAACAACGGCACCAAGGCCGACACCGCCGACGTGATCACCGTGGTATCGTCCACCGGAAAGGCAAAGCGGTGTAGCTGCTTAAAACTTCTTGGCTTCTCGTCATACGGCGAATTTCCCGCAAACACCATCAACACTGAACACACCGACCCTTGCGCCCGAAGCTTCGCGGCCGCAATACCCGCATGCTTACACAATGCCTGGTGCAGTGCTTCCTGCTCCACAATCCGCTCCCCCATCGAGCGGGTAGAAAAGATCTGCTGCTTATCCGCTCTGGCTACATCCCAGCCTTTGCAGACCTCGCCGTTCAGCTCCCGCACCGTGCGTTCCATTTCCACATTAAACTCACGACGCATCAACGCCGGTTTCTGACGAGACAGCTGTAGCGCCGTTTCAATGCCCTGACGCTTCAACCTTTCAGAAATCCGCCGGCCAACACCCCAGACATCCCCCACGGCCATGCACCCCAACACATTAAGGCGCTCAGCTTCCGAGTCCAACACACAGACACCGGCATAACCGGCTAACTTCTTCGCCGCATGGTTTGCCGCTTTGGCCAACGTCAGGGTTTCCCCCATGCCGACCCCGACCGCCAACCGACACTCTTTCCATACCGCCCGACGCAAAGATTCAGCATGCAAACGTAAATCAGGAATAGCTGCGCAGCGGTGAAACGACAGGAAAGATTCATCAATCGAATACACATGTTGCTCAGGCGCAAAGCGACCTATCACCTGCATCATCTTGTCGGACAGATCGCCGTAGAGTTCATAGTTCGATGAACAGACGATCACCCCCTTCATTTCACACAGGGTTCGCATTTGAAAAAACGGCTTAAACTTCTCGACCCCCAGTTCCCTGGCCTGACGGTTTGCTGCCACCACACACCCATCGTTATTCGACAGCACAATCACCGGCTTTCCCCGCCAGTCTGGCCGAAACACCTGCTCAGCACTGCAGTAAAACGCATTGGCATCAACTAGCGCGAGCATAACAACGGACTCTCACGGTGACAGCGGATAGAGCGGACGACGACCCCCTCAATGGAGAACGTGTCGTGTTTGGTGATTTGCACAGAGGCGTAAGTGTCATTGGCCGACAGCAACAAACGGCGGGACACATCGAGAAGCTTACAAACAAACTCCCCGTTAAAGTTGGCCACAATCACATCCCCATCCCTGGCGGTGACGTGCCTATCAACGATCAGGATATCGCCATCAAAAATACCGACGCCTTGCATCGACTCCCCAGAAGCACGGCCAATAAAGGTTGCGCTGGGATGCTCAACCAAGAGCTCATCCAAGCTCAGCGGGAGCTGGCGATAATCGCTCGCCGGAGATTCAAAGCCGGTGATACCGGCACTGGCAAAAATAGGGATAACGTTCATTTAAATAATACTGTTTATATATACAGTATTGATTCTATCTCTTTCTGTCTCACTGGCAAGATCCAGCTTTTCTGACAGCGGGAAAATTGAGCAGTGACCACACCCAACCACTCCATCCAGATTGTCTCAATAGTTAGATGAAAATTCGAAAAAATGCATAGTTACCTGTGTGCGCTGTGGCCGCTCCTTTAAGATAACAACCAGCACTCAGGGAGAGAGAAAAGGAAGACTGTGAGTTTACGGGTAGTGAAAGCCACCGATTTAATGGCGTATGAATTTGGCAAAGTCGAAGGCGGTTTTCAGCAGATGAGCGCGCGCGATCTGGAGCGCGTGATCCCCGACGGCATGGCCATCGATGTCTTCAAAAACAAGCTCTACGACGGACAACTCGTGCTGCTCAACGACACCCCCAATGTACCCGCCCTGCAAGCCCAGAAAGGCACCATGGGCAACACCACCTGGCGCGTCAACCCAGAAGCCAGTAACCACCTTTCGCCACAGGCACAACAAGCCATGGTGTCCCGTACCAAAGTACAAGGCGCACCCGCTTCCAGCGGCGGTTCGCTCAACCCGCCATTACCACAGCCGCCTTATACACCCGAGGCCGTCGTCGCGGATCCCCCGCCTGAGCCCATCGCCCCGACCAAGATTTCAGAGAACTTTGGTAAACCGGCACAGGCCGATAAAGTGTTCGCCAAATCCTGCACCCGCCCCTATGGCGACACACAGGCATGCGAAGAAGCACTGAAAGCGCCCAACTTCGGCATGATGGCGGCCATGGTGCCTGCCCAGGCATTAGACGCCAGCGGACGATTGCCTCTGACAAAGCTCACCGGCAACACAACACGGATGCCGCTGAACTGGGGACTGACGGGCGAGATAGCCAAAAGCGTCGCCAAACGCGCCAACTTTCTCGCCCTCGCGTTCTGGCCTGCACAACTGGGAGACGGGACCCTCTACACAGACGAAGAGCTGGCCCAACTGCCAGAGGCGACCACCCGAGTCCGGTTCCGGCTCTACCAAGACGAGCACGGCAACCCGCAGGCGATAGGCATTCACACCGGCGAAGGGAGCCCTTACGGCGATACCGTCAAACGGATTTCTGCAGAAGCCGTCGAAGACAGGTTCGAAGCCAAGGTTGATGAAGAGATCACACTGACCTGGTTCCCCGACGACAGCGACAACGTGCTCACTGCTGGCACCTCCTTCCCCGATACCAGCGGGCTGGAAATCAGCAACATACTGGTACGCCCGATAGAAGACGACGGACAGGAGCTGACCACCCTTGTCTACCCCAACCCAGAAGCCGAACACATAGAGCTGATTGTTACCTTTCCGGCAGACAGCGGCATACCGCCACTTTACCTGGTGTTTAGTTCACCGAGGAATAAGCCAGGCGGCGTAACGGGACAAGGCGAAGACATTACAGGCATCTGGTTAGAAAGTGCGGGCAAAGATCTCGGCTCTCCCATCCCTTCACAAATTGCAGACAAAATGCGGGGGCGCGAATTCTCTAGCTTTGATAAATTCAGAGAAGCGTTTTGGAAAGAGGTCTATGCGGATGAAGAGCTACGCAGCCAATTTAGGCCAGGTAACCAAGGGAACTTGAAAAAAGGCAGAGCTCCTAAAGCTGTCCCTTCAGAGTGGCATTTTGAAAAAGCGAGCTTCGAACTTCACCACGTAAAAGAGATTCAGCATGGAGGGGCAGTCTACGACGTTGATAACATTAGAATCGTAACTCCCAAAAATCACAACCGAATTCATTATGGATAAATCACCCATGAAGAAAGAAAAGTTTGAGGACTATACAGAAGAAGAGTTTCTTCAGTTCGTTATTGATATATACGAAGCTAACGGCACTGAAGAAGAAACTGACCAATGGATAATGCACTTTCACAATGTGGTCGGGCATCCATTAGGCGCTGGGCTGATTGTGGACCCCGCTGTCGAAATTGAAGACGATAGCCCACAAGGCGTGGTAAACGAAGTAGTAAAGTGGCGACACACAAACGGCTTACCAGGCTTCAAAGGCAGCTAAAAGAAACAGGCATCACTTACGTAAGTGATGCCCTTTACTTCATTTGCATAAGTTACGTAACTGATTAAAGCCTGGTATTCAGCCCCGTTAACTCACTGAATACCCCTTCGAGCATGTCGCAATACACCCCGGACTGACTGCCCATTTCCGGACATTCAAACGACCGGCGGCACAGCTTAAACGCGGTGACGGTGTAAGTATCGGACGGGTCCAACACCACCCGAATGCGGTTAATGCCTTCTTTCGCAAACCGCGCCGGCAAATCAAACTGCAGCCCTGGCGAATCCAGCGCGACAAACTGCCGCGCCCCCGTCATGGTGATAAAGCGGTTTCCGCCGAGCTGGCCAAGAATGGTTTTCGCGATGGTGCGGTAATATTCTGAATCAGTCATTTTCTTGCCCCCACGCTTCCGCCGCATCCATAAAACATTCCAGATCTTCGACCGTGCGAATGGCCCAGCCATGCTGATTAAGCACCACATTCAGTGCCCAAACCATTTGCTGGATACTCGGATTGATTTCGCGTAAACGTTCATACAGACAGCAAAAACGCCCATTCATGGCTTCAGTTTCAAAAGGCAACAGCCCCCTCATCGCTGTGGAGCCTGAGTGATGCAACGGAGATACGTTGCTCGCCGGCTACGCCTTAGCAGCACTTTGGCGCAGACGGTGAAAGCTTTTGATCTGCTCTTTTCTTTAGGCTTTGGCTTTAATTAGCCCTGATCGTGACCCGAATGGGCCAAGACGTTGCGAAGTGTGGTTAGACTTGGTTGAACCGACGATACAAGGGAGGAACGACCGCCGGAGAGACGTGTGAAATAGAGCATGGTTGCCCGAAGGGTGATCTGAATTGCACTCAACCGTTGACAACTATTATTAGTGTTTCGTGTATATTATTAGTATACTTGACAGGGTAGTACTTTGGTGAAGCGATGAGTGGTCTTGTCAAAGCGCAAACTAACCACAATACAGTAGGTTAAAGATGACTGTAACCAGACGTGATGTTAAAATACCTTTCAGTAAAACTGAGCAAAAGGGTTCTTTTCTTACTTTGAAAGAAGCAAGAAAACGTAGAAACCCGTCTAAGCACAAGGGTATTGTAGCAATTGAACGGACACAAAAAAGTTAATGTAAAGATCATCGTTGACGAAGATCTCGATCCCCTGACCCCCTTCCAACAGTTTGTTGTTGATGAATTCAAACATTATAAACAGCTAAGTCTTACTGAAAACCCAAACAACTTCATTGCACCGAATGAAGGTATTCAGGCAAAGCGCCCATCAATTCATAACCTTTACGGTAGAGACAGAGTCTTTGACTACCCAACCAAATGGGCAGCTAGAATAGTCAAAGAAAACCTTACTCACGTGCATTTTGATAGTGAAGAGCAGTGGGATAAAAACGAACCACAATGGGAGTGCACCAGCAAAGAAGCCGTCGTTTATTCAGGTTTTCTAATGCCAGATGGCACATATCATTTCGTAATACATGACCTACTTCTCGCAACAGATGAAGAGGATTTTGATGCACATGATTACTATCAAGAAGAAGACTTAAAGTACTACCTAGATAATTCTGAATATCACAGAAAAAAAATTCAAAAGTAGTAAAAGCATTAGAGAGGGGGAAACCCCTTTTTTCATAAACAAGATTTTTTAGGTATACCCCAACGCGACCACCCTACCCTTATACAAAAACTGGCAATGTGACCACTTAAATGCGACACTCCCTATTGCGACCACCTAAATGCGACGTTGGCCAACTTCAGGGAGATAAATCATGTTTATTCGCGCTTACCTTCGCGCCTCGACCGATGAACAAAATGCCGAACGCGCAAAAACCGCCCTCGGCCAGTTCACCCAAGAGCATGGCCAACGCATTGCCAGTTACTACACCGAAAACATCAGCGGGACCCAACTCGACCGCCCAGAACTCAACCGCCTGTTAACCGACACCCAGGCAAACGACATACTGCTTGTTGAACAAATCGACCGCCTCACCCGCCTTAACGACCACGACTGGAAACAGCTCAAGCGCATGATCGAGGAAAAAGGCATACGCATTGTCAGCATGGACGTACCAACCAGCTGGCAGGCGCTCGACAACAATGCCCTCACCCACAATGACCCCATCATTAAAGCTGTGCTCGATGCCATTAACAACATGCTGATAGAGCTAATGGCTACCATGGCCAGAAAGGACTATGAAACTAGAAGAGAACGCCAGCGCCAGGGAATAGAAGCTGCGAAAGCTAACGGCAAATACAAAGGCAAGCAACCCGACACCGAACGGCACCAGAAAGTGAAATACTACAGAGATAAAGGCCTTAGCCTGAGAGAAATCGCAGAAGCGACCGGCTATAGCCGATCGCAGGTATGTAGGATATTGGCCAGCTAAGTTTTGGACAGAAGTTCGTTAGAGCTGGCGCACTAAACTGTTAGTTTCGGATAAGTATTTTTTGGGTAAATGATGACTCCCGAAACGTCTATCAAGTGGTTGGCTATTCACCCGCTAAATGGCTACACATCAGGCCAAAAAACCATTAGAGTATCTGCCCTTTTTTACATCTAGGACTACTTTGTCAGGTATGAAACTCTCCGCAATTCAAATCATCCCTGCTATACCTTCGTTTGGGTTTCTGCTGTGGCACATAAGCAAGTTGCTATTTAAACTTCTCTCACCAGCGGCGACCTTTACTTACCAAAGATGGATGCGCTCTTTCTATCTACGCACCTTGCCAAAGCCTATGTATGTCATCGCCGTAATCTCTGCATTTGTTGCTTGGGCAATATTTGGTATCTACGGTGAAGAATTAGTTAAGTCAGCAACCATGACCTTTCTAGCAGGCTCTGCGACCAGTGTGTTCGCTGCGGTTATCTTCTACTACTTCACCAACCATATTACCGATATAAACAATCGAAAAAGCGCATATGAGGCCCACTATCATGAGCTGCTAAGAATATCGAGCCCTTGTGGAATAGAGGCGCAATTTTTTGGCTGGAAGCACGATGAAAACACCGCAGAAAAGGCAAAAGAATATCGCAACCCCAGTAGGTCTCTCGATGGTCTTTCTGAACAATACATACGCTTCCTAGAAGGAACTGGAAGAACTGGAACTCAGACTCTCTTAAATGAATTTCGAACAACCATGAGTCGCATTGACCGTTCAGTGATATTTTTCGACCAAGACGTAAGGAATACCTTTGCTCTTGTTGAACGGCTTGTCGATGAATTGCTAGTCAAGTGCGGAGACTTTGAGATAGAGGCAGAGCAGATAAAAGACGAAACCCATAGACATAACCTCATGGTATTTAACGAACACCGCGTGTTTACTCATTGGCTTTTAAAAACAAAAGCCGAAAAAATGAAGAGTGACCCTACAGGATATGTCCAACTTACGGAATACCGACTTTCTGGGTTTTCACACACGGTTGCAATTGCAGCCAGTCTCACTCTTGCACGTATTGAGCTGAGAAAGGCGATAAAGAAACACGTTGAGCCGCTAATACCTGAGAGAATGAAGTAACACATGAAATATATCCAAATATTGCCGCAGCTAGCGGCACTTCTATTCTTTCCGGTAATGATGGTTATTACAACGTTAGCCGTCATTTACGAGACAGTTGTTTACCCACTCTATTGTCGGCTCAAAGACACCCCTCAAGAATGGAAGGCCGAATTGTTGGCATATCGCATAGGTAGTCCTTGGTGGTCTATGTCTCTGAAAATGCACCTATGCCTTTATGTTCCGGTATTAATGTGTGTTGTCATCGCCTACTTATTGCAAAAACACATCGATAACACTTGGCTTGAAGCCTATGAGCAATATTTGGTACTTGCCGAAAATATCTGTATCGGCGTTTTCACTGGTGCCCTTATTTATTGGTTCACTAGCCACTTACCAAACCACAAAGGAAAAATTGCTGCGATTAACGCCCACTATTTCGATCTGAAGGATATTTCTCAACCACCTTATTTGGAGCTTTGTTTCATGGACTGTATGGAGCATGTTATCCCATACGATGACGATTGGAGCGGGTACCCATACCCTCACTACTGTTCTGATCGGGTAGAAGAGGAACTAGCCTTACTTAGAGATATAAACAGCCTTAACAGAAGTTTGAGAGAGCTGAAAGAAGTCCGTGAAAATATAAAGCGCGTAGAGGTAGCACTCCACTATTTTGACCAGCCTCTTCAGATTGCTATTACACGCCACGACAGGTGCACAGAGCGACTTATCAAACAGGTTGAGATGCTTTTCAAAGCACGAGAAACAGATAGATTCCCAGAAGAACTGGACGACTGGTATATCGCTGCCTCGATACCGCAGGTTGGGGCTGTATACACCGCGATGAGTCCAGCAAGCCCATCTTTCAAAAGACTTACCGCAGAATATGTCACTAATGCTAAATTCCAAATGTCGTTTGTGACTTGCTGTCTGAAATCATTTATAGATTCACGGCACCACTTGATGGATATCAAAGAACAATATTTGCCAGTAATCGTCCCTGAGACAAAGGGGGGATTAGAGGTTATTCATGCCGGAAACTCTTTCAAAATACCGCCAAGAAAGCCGCGAAAAGTGGATGACATTAGAGGGATACATGTGAGGCGGTGGCGTAGATCATAAGAAAGCCGACTTGAGGATGGCGACTGTGTTTCCGTAAAGGTTTTCATTTCACGTACCCACCGACTTACAACACATTACACAGGTAAGAAAATGTCAGTCAAACCGTCTCAATGTGATTCATGATGTCGAACGACGCTGGCACGGAATGGGGCAATTTTAAGTTGCGCATCTCCCTTTTCTGTCTGGGGGACAAATTAGGGGACGCCAGCGACAGCGTTAACCGGCGCCGCTGGATTTATTGAGCTGTTTCATGGATGAATGTAACTGAGATGTTTGTTATTCTTGCGTGGTAAGAGCAAGATAGGTCCAGTCTTCAGGAAAACGGGCCGTTAAAGCTATCTTTAATTCATTACTTGTTGCGTCATCAGTACTGAATTCAGCATCTGAATTTGTGATATCAAATTCAATATCCCAGCCTTTATCTTTTTTGATGTTATCTGCAATAGCCTGACATTTGATCTCGGAAGGTATATCTGTAGGATTTGGTGGAATAACACTTACACTAGCCATTATATATCCTTAGTTATCTTTCTGAGTAAGAAACGATGTCGATTTTAACGTCATTGTCTTGAGCATCGTTCAGAAGTTTCATTAGATTGGTGGAGCCCACCACAAGGTTATCTAGCGAATTGTCACCGCCGGCAGTTCCATCGAGAATGATGCTTTGACAGAGTTTGGCGGCTGCGTTGTTAGAGAAAAAAGTGTTTAGCCCAATGAATTGAACTTCACTGGTAAATGAATGATCTGAGATGTTTGCCCTAATGGTTCCGAAGCCATCACAGTTGAAGTCTTTGTCGTCTACGACGAGACCAACGTAAAACCCATAACCAAACTGAATGGCATCAGGCCCATCATGTCTTACCGGGTTAGCAAAGCTTTCTGAGACGGTGCAGCAGATGGTAAGAAAAGTCTTATCACTATCATAGGAGGCTGAGAACAAACTACCGAAGCTTGCCGAAAAGCTATCCTCGTTTTCCACTTTCTGGGTAAACACAGACAGTGCACCCAAGTTACTTTTTTTAAGGTTTTGGATTTTACTCCACGTTTCATCGCCCAAATATACTGCCGGTGCAGAGAAGTTCTCGCTGTATTTGTCTGGAGTACAATAAACTTTTGCCATGTTCGTATCCTTGTGGGATTAGAAGGTCTTAAATTTGAAACAGCAAGAAAGGTATAGCTAAGCATTTAGAGACGTATGCAAATCTATACCAAAATGACCAATAAAATGTGCATATGATCTCTGTTTTCTTTGGCAAATTTGGTGTCTATCAGTGTGCGTCAAGCAATATGTCACATTATCTAGTGATATGCGCGAGTGTGATCGCACGGTTTACCAGTACCACAGCAGGTAGGGGCTATTTTTCCTCTCTCTATAAAGTTCTATCAACTCATCTGGTCGAAAGCACCTTTTACTCATTACTGTTCATAAATACAGTGTTTGTTGTATAATCATCCTCTGGGTCAGTGGCTTGGGGACGGTATGATGCGTATTGAATGTCAGTGTGGTTCTCGTGCCGTGATTAGCCGCAGTAAAAAGGAAGACGACGCCTCGGTATCACTATTTTGCTCCTGTATTGACCCTGAATGTGGGCATACCTTTGTTTCTTCCTTGTCTTTTAAGCACTCGCTTTTTGTTCCTGCTTCTGCAACGCCCAGCGCGTCACTCGGTGCTTCTGTGGTGGGTAAGCGTATTGTTTGCAGTTGTGGGGAACGCGCCTGTATTCAGAAAACCAACCGCCTCTCAGCCAACGTGGCAGATTTGTATTGTGAATGCAGTGGTTGTGGCCATCGGTTTGTGATGGTTCGGGCGTTCTCGCATACGCTCAGCCCTTCGGCCCATACCACTGAGGCGCTTGCCCTGGCGTTAATCCGTTCTGTTACCCCTTCCGTTCGCAAGACCCTTCATAAGCAACTGGCGCTGTTTTAGGCGCGGCTTTCTGTACAAGTGATTTAAGGTAAGGCACGACGATATTTTCGTCTTGATTGGCGGTGTTTTCGGCTGCGCGTGCTTCTATCCAATCTAGGACGGCTTGGGTTCTGTCGGTCATTGACACCTCGTTGGTTACATTTGTCCCAAATGAAAAAATGTGCTGTTTGAGGTGTTTAAGGGGAGAGCTTTAATGTGCTGATTTCGAAGGGGCTCGTCAAGAGGGGTGGGAACATTTCTAGCATAAGTGCTTGAACTAATTTGGCTTCCACTTTCCGCGGTTTTTCAAAAAAACAGCGACAGGCCTTAGCTGCTGTGGGGGTGGGGCAATTCTGGGCCTGTCGCGTTCCGGTTTGTGGCGGGTGAGGTGTTCAGTGTGTGGGTGAAGGCGGCTCGTTCCTATTGTCTTCCCTGATTAGCCTTTTCAGGTACTCTGCGATTCTTTGTTTTTGTTCTATGTCTGCGGCGGTGTCTACTGCCAGTGTATCTTCTACAAAGCAAATCGCTTCCTCTTTTAAATTAGACATAGACATCTAGCCTCCTAATTTTCATATTGTTTTCGGGTTGCCATGAGCTTTTGCTTCTTTCCACTAAATCAGCGTCCATTCTTAACTGTCCCTGTAGGTTGGGGGAATTCGAGAAAGGTCGGGTTGGGTGTTTTTGAGTCTTTCCGGTGGTATTTCTTCCGGTTTTCCGTAGTTAATGAAGTCTGACAGGGCGTTATCGAATGCCTTCATGTCTTGTTGGTGGCATCGGTCGTCAATTTCTATGAGCTGTGGGGGGCGCTCTATGGTGATGTAGTGGCCTGTGTCATCTAATACCATTTCGCTAACTTGGCGTATTTTGATACTGCTACCCCCACCAACACTGACGCGAGAGCCTTTCAGTAATGCGCTTAACGCATCATCTCCAATATCAAATGGCTTCGTAATACCTTCGAAGACGGAGTGCGTACAGTTATTGACAGAACTCCGAGAGGCGGCAGAGCCGCCAGAAAGAGCAAGAGCCTCTGCTGTCTCGTCAGACTTTTTACGGATATCCCACACTCTGGTGCGCGTTTTTATGTGTTCACCTTCGGCGATAAAGCCAATTATTTTGGATGCTGTTTCTCCGTAAACGGTTCCAAACGGCGTCTGTTCGTAATCGTTACGGATTTTAAGTGCATCGCGCGATACAAATGGCCCACCTTGCCCCATGACGTAGCCTTTCCAGTCTCCTTGGTCTGCGGCCTTGAGTGTTCCCGTTACGCTCGCGCTTTCTTGGATTGGCTGATAAGCGTCCATCAGTCTGATAAAGATGTCTTTGGTTTTCATTTTCATATTCTCCACGGTGGTGGCATTAAGCCGAGGGCCAATGAAATCATCTGGGTAGCTATGTTCGAGTATGTTGATCAGATCGTTCCGCTCTTGCTGCGCCAGGTAGTTGCTAAACGCCATTTTGTTTGCATTGGCATAGCGGCGTAGTTCGCGGTAAGTGGTAACAGGCGCACCACCAAAGAATTGAAACTGGCGGATGTTCCATCGAGCCTTCCATGCCGTAACAGCTTTTGCCGTGTCTTTGACGTCTTCGCCTGTTTCTTCATCTTTTTCGCCTTCCATCGCATAACCATCGATGTTCTTGGAAATGTATTTGGCGATGTAGCCGGTTGCGCTGCCTTTTTCTGGGTCGATGAATTTCACGTCACACCTGGCTGAGTAATCTATGTTGTGATCGGTCAGTTCTGGCGTATCGGTGAATGGATATGGCATGACGCCTCTGGGGACCTCCACCTTTGGGCGCAGATTTGCCACGCCTTTTAATTTGCTGGTAAAGCGGTGGTCTAGCATTTTTGGAACGGTGAAACGGCTGTTTGGCTCTACCTGTGGCATTGGCACGCCAGCATATTGCACTGGATAAAAGAGGCGATTTTGGGTGAACAGTTCGTGCCTGTCCTCTCGAATGGCGTATTCGATAAACACCTTGGTGACGCGGAAAACGTTTTCCGGCTTTGTCCATAACAACAGGTGCCAGTGGGGTGTACCATCATGGTGTGGCTCCGCAGTGCGCACGCCAAACCAACGGATGTCAGCGCGTGCTAATGCTGCACGGATTTTCGCCCAGGTGCGGTTCAAGTAATGCTGTGCATCACGCGGGCTTGAGCCGCTCCAATGTGGAATGAAACCACCTTTTTTGTATGTGTTGTGATAGCGGCTTGGCGCCGTCAGGGTTAGGAACAAGCCAGTCAAACCGAAGTGGTTGGCAATATCTTCACAGCCGCGTGTACGTACCATGAGCTCCATACGACGAATGGCAGGGTTTGCCACTGACTTCAGTACCATGTCTTTCAGTGAGACGGTTTCTTCGGTTTCTGCGTCGAAGAGCTCCGTGGCTTCGATGGCTTCCCAATTGCGTTTCTTCTGCTCTTCGTATTCGTACTGGCAATCTCGTGAGCAATAGGGGCTGGCGTTGTTGCTGACTTGGCCCATGGCAATGGCGAGGTGTTCGCGCATGAACTTGCGTGATTTGTTTAGTCTATCTTCCCACCAGTCTTCAGCGGTCATTTTCAGCAGGCCGCTTTCGTAATCTCCTGTTGAGGGCTTTTTCTTACTTATGGGCGGTTTTATGCCGAGCGTAGCCGCAAACTGTGCAATATCTCTGTAGGCCTTTTTCATCACTTTTGGGCGCTCTGTACCTGATTGCAGGGCGTCCACAAATGCGAGCATTTTCTCTTGGCAGACGTTGGCCAGCTTAAAGGCCAATACTTTGATTTCTTCACGGCCTAGCTCGCAGAGTAATTTTTCACGCTGTGGTTTTGTTTTTGTGGTGTCGAAATTGAACGGGAGGCGTTCTTTCTGTGGGCCTGTAAATAGGTTTACCTGAGCGGCATGCTTATCAGCTTCTTTAAGTTTTTCGGCATAGTCACCTGCCAGTATGGCCACTTTTTTAAGAGTGGGCAGTTTGCGGTAACGGTTCATCACCAAACGAATTCGGCGCTGCAATTCACCGCCCATTCGTTTGACTACAAATTCGTTTGCCGCCTTGCGGCCTTCGTTGTTAAAGATGCTGATGTATTTATTGGCAAAGTATCGCACCAGATAATCTGGCAAACCAGCGAAGTAGGGCTTACGCCAGTCATGGTCGTCTGGGTTTACCTCATAAAGTTTGCGCTCGGTAACGCTCATAACCTCCGGTTCAAGGGTATGCTTAACCGGCGGAAGGGCAAGGCCGGAAACCTCACGGGGGGGCAAAGCACCAGAGGACCATAATTGGGCCAGCTTTTCTGCTTCATATGCGGCTTCGGTTCCTTCTTCTAGGTAAACCACTTCTTGGGTTTCTTGTCTTACTGCGGCTTCACGCAGAATGGAAAACGCTTCTTTTCCTTTACCTTCGCCTCTGGAAACCAGACTCACACCATACTTTGAACGAACCCTGATGCAACCCATCTGCGAGCAGGCTTTCGCTGTGGCCTGCTCTATATTTGCAAAATTTCCGAGTCGAAGATGACGAGGTCTACCTGTTTTACTGTCTCGAATTAAACCACCCTGGTTACTGACATAGGCAGCAACATAAGTAGTTTGCACTGCTGGGCGAGTCATACTGCTGCAAACTCCTGCGCATCAACAACTCGGTATTTGCCTTTACCTAGCCCTTTGGCCAGCAAGCCATTGTGGTAGTTGATGTTATCCACCTGAGAACAGGTTTGTGTGATTACGTTGCTCATGAGTGTCTCCTCAAGCGCCAGTGTTATTGACCGAGGCCCACTCCTCACGAGCTTTGGTCAATTGGGCATCAATGTGCTTTGCCAAATCTTCGATGTGAACTAACGTTGGGCTGCGCTCTGAATTGCGCATCTTGAACGTTGGGATGGGGAACTCTCCGCTCTTGGCTTGTGCTTCTGCGGTTTTGTGTTGAATGCCAAAGAACTCGACACACACGTGCTTTAGTGGAATGGTCGGGCTTTCAAAACGTGCCAATAGGGCGAATTGTGTATTCATTGTTTTGGTTCCTTATGCCAGTCCGGGCAATGGCATGCCGTTGCCTATCGTTTCCATAGACATGGAAAGGAAGGGTGCAATGCCAGCAGTGCGGTTTTCTAAATCAGATATCAGCAACACCATGTTTCTGATGCTGCGGTGGGCGACGTCGCGCAAGGTTTCGCGCTCGGTGCGGGGTAGGCGTTCAGCGCCAGCGTTTTCTAGTGCTGCCGCTGAAATTTCACCAGCGTGTTTTGAAGAGAGCAGGGCTCGTATTGCGAGTGTCGCTGATTCATTTTCTTTTGGCAGTTTTGCGCCAACCATGCCGCACGCAAGCAAAAGACCACTTATAAGGGTTTCATTTCCGGTGTTGGTAATGTCTATAAGTTCACGCACTTTCAGTTCATGCGGTTGGCTTGGATTCACCTTGTTACGCATCATTTGCGGCGTGATGCCGATGCGTTGCGCCATATTCGTCATATCAGTGCTATTCGCAAACGTATAACAGTGTTCATCCCAAATCTTTTGTTTGCGTTCGCGTGAGTCGCACATTGAGCTATCTGTAACCATGATTGAAACTCATTTGAGTACATAAGGGGTCAGGATGGCCGCGATTGCGAATAAGTTGTACGCAGCCATTAATAAGTTGTTCACTCGGCTTGCTCTGCGCGTTTTTGTAGTAAGCGCAGGTTGATGAGTGTCTTTTGGCCCTTCTTCTTAGGAAGGATTGGGATTATTCCATCGGAAATTCTGCGCTCGATTGTGCGATTGCTCACACCGCATTCATTTGCGAACTCAGCAACAGTGCAATACATCCTTTCACGTACTATCTCGGTCTTGTTCATAGTGATATCCTCTCCTGTTGGTACTCAGAGCTTTCTGATGCGACTTGTCACATCGTGGCATGCCCTGATATGGACAAGAATAGGATCGCAAATGAAATCTTGTCAATGTCTGTGTGTGGTTCAAAAGAAATTACAATGATTTCTTTTGTCGTTTTTGTGACCTTAATTCTATTTTGCGGGGTTTTTATGACCAAAGTTGGTTCGAGGTTGGAGGCGAAGGTGCCTGCATTCAATTATCTTGGCGGCGAGGATGTCATCGAGAAGTTGAAGGAGGTTTCTGGTGTAGAGAAGGATATTCAGTTAGCTGACGTGTTTGGAGTGCCTAAGAATACGATAGCAACTTGGCGAAAAAGAGGCTTAATACCATATGAGCTTTTACTTAGAGCCAGTCTGCACTTCGGCGCTGATCTTAGATCTCTATCTCTTGGGGAAGGTGAGCTTTTCCCTTATGGGGACTTTTCTGAATCAAGATTACGAGTTCCTTTTAAGAAACTGATGAAAGGTGCCTTAAAAGAAGTTGGGAGTTTTAACCTGGATAACTCTCAAGTTGAACTTTTAGATGTGGAGCCAGAGAAACTGGAAGTAATAAGAGATTCAGATTTAATTCTTATCATAGATACTTCAGACAGCAATGTGGCTTCTGGTCGATACCTCTTTGATATAGATGGGGTGTATACCATCAACCAAGCGCAAAGGCTTCCGGGTAAAAACCTGTCGATTGATTTTAATGGAACAGCAATGCAGATCTCAGAAGAAGAAATCAAAACTCTTGGCCGTGTTGTGATGAGTATGGCCAAGGAGTGACTTGGTGCATCTCTTCAAGAAAATTCATTTAATTTGCTGAAAAAACCTCGCTTATGCGAGGTTTTTGTTATGAAGCTTATGCGGGAACAATTGCGTGTAAACCTGCCAAAGTATGTTCAAGTTTCTATGACCTGTTACCTGAGCTACTTCTTCAATGGAATAGCCTTTCTCAAACAACCTACTAGCGCCTTCACGGCGTAAATCATGATAACGTAAATCTTCTATTCCGAGTTGGTTACGCACACGTTGAAACCCTGCGGTCACGCTTTTGGCGTTGTAGGGAAAGATACGATCACTGTTTTGTGCTTGACGCTTGATGATATCGAATGAACCACCGAGTAATGGCACTAACATGTGATTACCTTCTTTTTTACGTGGATCTTTCCTGTCTCGAACCATCACGGTTTTGTTGTCTTCGTTCAGGTCTTCCCAGCGGAGGGCGCAAACTTCGCCAATTCGCATACAGGTAAGAATGCTAAATTCGAGAATATCAACGAAGGGAATGCGAGTAGGGCCGTTCGGCCTGTAGGCCATGCGCTTTTCCAGCCCTTCTTTTAGCCTGTCGATTTCGTTTTCTGTGGGTCGTCGCGTTCGCTTCTGGCTTTTGCCAACCAGTTTCATGTCTATCAGGATTGGCACCGCTTCTTCGAACACTGCATAGTTGGCTTCTATGTTCCAAACGGGTTTAGCTTTCTTCATGATGCTGCGTAGGTAGGCGATATCATGATAAATGGTCGCGGGACCAGCGCCCGCGCTTCTGCGTTCTTTGCAGTGGGTGATCAGGTCGCTGGTTTTCAGTTCGTCAGTTTTCACTGTGGCTATGTTGCAGTCACGCAGCATTTGAATCACATAGCGTTTGGTGCGGCCTGTGTTGTTCCATAAATCGGCCTCTAGCATGAACATGTCGATCAGTTCCCCTAGGGAAACCGCCTTGGTACTCCTCACGCCGTTTTCTTCCAGTTCATTCACGCGTTTCTTACCGAAAGTTTGAGCTAGCGCTTTTTTTCTGAATGTTTTGGATTCTCGGTGTATAATTTTTCCACTTTTTTTGACGATAACCGTCGCTTTGAACCGCAGTTCGCCACTCGCCAGTTTGCGAGTTTCTACTGAGAAAGAGGCCATTTGTCCTACCCGCTTGAGGGAACCTATAGGGGTACTGTATAAGGAAATTAGCGACTATTCAAAGCGATTTGCAGCAATTCATAAGTATGACAAATTCAATGAAAACACAGGCTACGCCTGACATTACGCCGACTTTCTCCACTGCTCGTTTTTCTGTTGCGCCGATGCTGGATTGGACTGACCGTCATTGCCGCTACTTCCACCGCATCCTCTCCAAGAATGCGCTACTGTATACCGAAATGGTAACCACGGGTGCCATTATCCACGGTAAAGGTGACTTTCTGGCGTTTAATGAAGAAGAGCATCCTGTCGCGCTGCAACTGGGTGGTTCAAACCCTGTGGATTTGGCAACCTGCGCCAAGCTGGCGGTTGAGCGTGGCTACGATGAAATCAACCTTAACGTGGGTTGCCCGTCTGATCGCGTTCAAAATGGTCGTTTCGGTGCTTGCCTGATGGGCGAAGCAGAGTTGGTAGCGCAGTGCGTATTGGCAATGAAAGAAGTGGTCGATATTCCGGTAACCCTAAAAACTCGTATCGGTATCGACGATCAGGACAGCTATGAGTTTCTGGTCGATTTCGTACGTACAGTGAGCGAGAAAGGCGGCTGCGATAACTTTACCATTCATGCGCGTAAGGCTTGGCTTTCCGGCCTTAGCCCGAAAGAAAACCGTGAAATTCCGCCACTGGATTACCCACGCGTTTACCAACTTAAGAAAGACTTCCCGCACCTGACCATGGCGATCAACGGCGGTATCAAATCGCTGGAAGAAGCAGAAGAGCATCTGAAGTATCTGGATGGCGTCATGATTGGCCGTGAGGCTTACCAAAGCCCTTACATGCTGGCAGAAGTGGATAACCGCCTTTTTGGTGGCGATGTACCAATCATCAAACGCAGTGACGCTGTGAAAGCCATGTTCCCTTACATTGAAGTAGAATTGAGCAAGGGCACTTATCTGAATCATATTAGCCGTCACATGCTGGGCTTGTTCCAAAACATGCCGGGTGCACGTCAATGGCGTCGATACATCAGTGAAAACGCCCACAAACCAGGCTCAGGCGTTGAAGTGCTGGAAGCCGCACTGGCAAAAATCCCTGCGCATCTGGATGTGTAAGTCAGTCTGGTTAAATTTGACTCAATAGTCGGTAAAATTTACCAAAAATAAACGAAGCGCCGCAGCCAAACTGCGGCGATCTTTCTTTATCTGTATGTTTTAAAAGGGATTGATAAAGTTGGCCCGCTTCGTGCAAAGACTAATATACCCAAACAACCTGAAGATGCAGGATTCAGCGAGTTTGACTGGCGTTGTGATCGCGGCATTCCTTTGCAGGTGTAGCCATCTCCATCAAAAAGGAACAACAAAGAGCACGGCGTCAGTCAACTCGCCCGGAGGGAGGCCTGCAATGTGCCCACTTCTTTGTTAAATACCACGGAAATAGAGCGACTATTCCTCGTGGAATTTGCCTCGAATTGAACGCATTGATGACCTCTGAATGCGAGCATCTCCAGGTCGTTTGGGTATACAAACAAGAAAGAGTCACTGACCTTAGGAGGGTATGATGATCGAGTTTCTGTTTATTGTTGGTTTTACCATTGCACTGTTGGCAACGGGTATCAGCTTTTTAGGCATTGTCGCTGCGATGGCGGTGGGATTTATCGTGATGGCACTGGCAGGCATGATTGGCTTGGTATTCAAAATGCTACCATGGATTTTGCTGGCCGCTGTGATTGTCTGGTTGCTAAAAGGCCGTGATAAAACTGCCACCCAAGCGCGTGATTACTGCTACAAACGGTCACGACGTTACCATCGAGCGCGCCGTTTCTAAACGGCGCTTTAATTGATTGTGTTTCTTGATAAGAGTGATTATTCCGCATAAAAATCCGGCAGTTTGTGCGGAATCTTCGTCTTGGTTTTGATATAGTGATCGCAAACCATAAACTTAAAGAATGTAAGGCGGAGCCCTTTCAATGAAAAAACTAAACCTTTCTCTGGCTGCGCTGGCAGTGGCCGGTGTAATCGCAATGCCTGCACAGGCTGCAGTGCTTTTGGGGGCTAAAGTTGGCGCCGATGCATGGTATGCAGATGCGAAAGTCAACGAAGTACGTGCAGACGATGCAAGTGTTCAGCCATCTTACTACGCCGCTTTCGAACACTTCATTCCACTGGTGCCAAACGCGAAAATCCGTTACACAGGCGTTGAATCTTCGAAGTATGATGTTGACTTTACTCAGTATGACCTGATTGCATACTACGAAATTCTGGATAACGACCTGATCGCTTTCGACATCGGTCTGAACCTGCAGAAATTTGATGGCCGTTTCACTGGTCGTAGCTTCGATGAGTGGCAGCCAGCAGTTTACTCTGACGTGCGTCTGGGCATTCCAGCAACGCCTGTGTCTCTGTTCGGTACCTTCAGCTTTGGTAGCTATGATGACACCAGCACAGTTGATGCAGAAGCGGGTGTGTTGTTCACCCTGGGTTTGGTCGCAGCTGACCTGAACTTCAAAGCGGGTTACCGCGTTCAGGATTACGACTTCAACTACTTCGGTGCGAACGATGGTAAGTTCTTCAATGACGGTTTCTTCGGTGGTGTAGAGTTCAATTTCTAAGCCCTGAAAATGTTGAGAAAACCGCGCAAAGGCGCGGTTTTTTTGTGTCTGTTGTTTAGAGACAGTTGTTGGTTGGCTTATGGCTTTCCGCCGGTTTTGCCTTGTTCTTTAACGGGCTGGAAACCGGCGACGGCGAGAATCACAAACGCCAGTGTACAGCCGGACACCACCAGTAGGGCGGTGACATTCAACTGCTGATACAGCGCGAACCGGATAAGTTCGACGCCAAAAGTGAAGGGGTTGAAACGGCAGATTTCATACAGCCAGAGACTCGCTTCCTGCATTTTCCAAAGCGGATACAACGCTGAAGAAAGGAAAAACATCGGGAAAATGACAAAGTTCATCACCCCAGCGAAATTCTCCAGTTGTTTGATGCGCGAGGCAATGACGATACCTAGGGCACTGAGCATCAGGGCAACGAGGAAAAGGGCGGGGATCACCAGCACATAACCCATTGGCTCCAATGGCCTGTCGTATAGCGCTGCTATCACGAGAAAAGCACCGACCTGAAGCACGCTGACCAGAGCACTTGCTATTTGCTTGGAAAGTAAAAGGAAAGGACGTGGCAGCGGGCTGGTTAATAGCACCTTGATGCTTCCCATTTCCCGGTCATACACAATCGACAGTGAGCTTTGCATGCCATTGAACAGCAAAATCATAGCGCAAAGACCGGGTAGGATATATTCCTCGTAATTGATGTATGTGGCGTAAGGTTCCATGATGGCAATGCCAAGTGCTGCTCTGAAACCTGCCGCAAACACCACAAGCCATAAGAGTGGCCTGACGAGGCTGGCTGCAAACCTTGCCCGTTGAGAGAAAAAGCGTAGCCACTCTCGATAGCAAATTCCAACAAACGCATACCAATAGCTCATCGACCCTCCCCCTCGTTATCTGAGGTCAGGGTGGCGAAGACTTTTGCAAGTGTCGGGTGTTGGTGCAACGCTCTGAGCTCACTAGCCTTGTTGTGCGCCCGCAAAATGCCGTGATGCAGGATCAATACATCGTCATGATCGTCGACTTCTTCAATCAAATGAGTTGCCCACAGCACGCACAATGGTTGTTGCTTGCAAAGACTTCTCACAGCGTTAGAAAGGGATGCCCGTGCCTTGGGATCGAGCCCGCTGGTGGGTTCATCTAGCAGCAAAATAGAGGGTGAATGCATTAATGAACGGACAAGTTCGGTGCGACGCCGATGACCGCCATTCAGTGTGCGGACTTTGTCGTTTATGCGGTCGTTTAGGGAAAAATGCGCCAGCAGGGACGCTGCTTTTTCGAGGCTCTGTTTTTTGCTGTAGCCATGAAGCGCGCCGTAATAACTGAGGTTTTGCCCTACGGTCAAATCAAGGTCGAGCGTACTTTGCTGGAACACCATGCCAAGCTTGGCCATGGTCTCTCTTGAAGGTGTTTGTCCCAACAAAGATATCTCGCCTCGTTGAACGGGAGTCAGGCGGGTGAGCAGGGAAAACAGGGTGCTCTTCCCCGCTCCGTTTGGCCCAAGCAACATGTGGAGACCGCGCCCCAGCGAAAGGGAGAGATCGCTGATGGCGCACCGTGGACCATAATGGTGAGACAAACCGGTAACTTCAATCATGTCAGGCGTCTCACCTTTCCTTATTCCGCTTGACCAACAGCTACCCCCCAAGGGTAGCGACCGACCTTCACTGTTTTCAGCACTTTACGGTTCGGGACGTCAATGATCGAAACATCACCGCTTACGCCATTGGTCGCCAGCAATTTGTCCTGTTCTCCGTTGAAGGCCATTTGCCACACTCGGCGGCCGACCAGAAGGTAGTCCTCTACTTCCAAGGTATCAGTATTGACCACAGCGACGTGGTTTGCTGGTCCCAATGCGACAAACGCCGTTTTACCATCTGCTGCGATTTTCACGCCAACGGGCTGTACTTTGTCTTTATGAACCCCTTTGGGAGCAAAACCGATTTTCTTGATGATTTCTTTGGTGTCGGTGTCGATCACCGCCACGGTACCACCAATTTCTGCGCTCACCCAAAGCTGTTCACCGTCTGGGGTAAATTCGGCGTAACGCGGGCGGGCATCAACCAAAGTGTTGTGCACCATCTGGTTGGATTCGGTATCAATCCAGTGGGCCATATTCGATGTTTCTGACGTGATGATCGCCATTTTTCCATCTGGGCTCACTGCGACGCCTTCTGGCTCAACACCTACTTCCACCTGCGCAACCACGCTGGAGCTCGGGATATCGACAACTGTCATCAGGGCGTCGTCTTCGTTAGCGATGTAGAGACGGCTGCCATCTGGATGGAGTGCAAAAAGCTCCGGGTCTTCGCCCGACGGTAGGTCGCCGATGATGCTATTGGTGGCGAGGTCGAGGATTTGCACCGTGTCTGATTCACTGGCACAGATATAGAGCTTAGTGCCATCTTTGCTGAGTTCAATGCCGCGCGGGCGATCACCTACCTCAATAGTGTCAATCACTTCCATGGAGTCCATGTCGATCACACTGACCGTGTCATCCTTTTCGTTTGCCACGTAAGCCAGCTCTTTCGCCGCTGCACTGTGAGAGACCAGCGGCGAAGCCAACAGCGCCGTGAAGGTCACGGCGAGAATCGATTTGGAAAAATTCATTGTGATGTCCTTATTGTTAGCTGTCGTTCGATTAAACAGAGTTAAAACTGGCGGCATTGACTTTGTGCCTCATCGACCCCGAGTGAATCAAGCTCGTTGCGGGGATGAAGGAAACCCTCGAATGGGGCGCTGGCCACCAGTGCTTGCGAGTCAAACAAAGGCACGGTTTGACGGAGTTGACCGTTCCATGGCCGGTAGGTCAACTTACGACCTTTATAAGCCGCAAGTTGGAATTTGTCGCTCATGATGAAAGGCAAAACTGTTTCCACATCGCCTTTATTGAGCACAGTCACGGCTTCATTGATAGAGCGAACGGCTACCCATCCTGCGTAGTCTTTGGCCGTCATGGGGCGGTCGAATTTCTTGGTAAAGCGGTTCTGAAGCTGAATTGCGCCCCATTGCTCAATCACGAAATGCCAGCCATCAGCACGCATGCCGTGAGTACCGACGACTGGACGGGGAAGCCAAGTGTTGTAGGGCAGGTGTTGACCAAAAAGGTTACTTTCGTCAATTACCCAGACCAGATCGTAATCGCTGGCTTGGGTGAAAAGAGGGAGTTCAGCAGAGGCGGTACGGCGAAGGTCCGTATCAAAATTCCAGACTTTTTCTGCCACAACTTTCTGGTTGAATTTCTTCAGAGTCTGCTTGGTGGTGGTAAGGAAGGCATTGTCAGCATCGGTAGTGCCGGACACCAAAAAGACATCGTTCAGGCGTCGTAATCGCATCCACTGACCAAGGGCATCGGCGCGCATGGTGTAGCTGAGCGCAGTGTGCAGCGTGTTTGGCAGACAAACATCGCGTCTTAATGCATCGTCCTGGTTCCCAATATTAAACAGTAGCGCATCGTCCGGCAGTGCTTTACGGAGTGCTTGTAGAGAAGGCGTATCAAGGTCAGTAAGAAAATATCTTACCCCTTCGTCATACCAGGTTTTCGCGGTGGTATTGAGTGTAGTGATATCGTCGTTAGTCTCCACCCGAAAAGCGTATTTCTGCCCCAGAAACTTCCCAGTGCCATTAGCATCATTCACTGCCAGCTCAGCCCCAGCTTCACCGTTGTTTTCTGGCTCCGCAAGGTAGTCAGGAACAGCAGTGGTGGTTTCAACAGATAGCCTTAACAGTCCTACATCCACCTGAACTGATGCGTAGGCAGAGAAAGCTAGCCAGCCGAGTGCTACTAATAGAATTCTGGTGTAATGCTTTGTTTTAAATTGTCTTTTTGCTTTGTCCATCGCAAATACTGCTCCGTGGCCGCATACGTTTTTACTGTATGCGGCGCTGGCATATTTGCCAAAAACAAGAACGAGACTTTCTAAAAAATCCTCCCAAAGAATGAGGAATATCCCCGCTTTTGTACCATGTCCTCAAACTCTCGTCGCTCATACACTTTTTCCAACGCTGACAAATTAAGGAGTCGAAAGACGTGGAAAGGGTTGAACGTAATATCTGTATTCTGACTGCCGTGGCGCTGGTTTCTGTGCTGAGTACCCAACTGGCATTTGCCCACGGTGATGTCACACCACAATCCATCGATACCTCAACCATCCCCACCCTAGGAGATGATTGGTCTGAGACCAACCCCTACCGCGAATTGGGTGGTGATGTGAAGGTGGAAATTGAGCGCTTGGGAGCATCGGCCTACAACCAGAATTGTGCACGCTGCCATGGTCTTGAGGGTATTTCAGGCGGGATTGCGCCAGATTTACGCATGCTTGCACCGGACTATGATGGCGACGAGTGGTATGTCTACCGCGTACAAAACGGAGCGGTTCGTAACGGTGCGGTTTACATGCCGAAAATGACCGAGCACCTCAACCAGGAAGCACTATGGGCGATCCGCACCTGGCTGGAATCTGTGGCACCGGATAACGGTTAACAGGAGGGCGACGGGATGAAGTTGGTCACTGCCATTCAGACACTTTGCTTGCTGCTGTGCATGGCGCTGGCTGTGCCATCCCATGCGCTTTCCTACGATGATATCCAGACCCGTGGCGTGATTGCCATTGCCGTCTACAACGATTTCCCGCCGTACTCGTTCAAGGACGAGAATGGGAATCCGGCGGGTATTGATGTGGAGCTTGCCAAGGCGCTTGCCAAAGGGCTGGATGTCGATCTTGACCTTCGCTGGATGACGCCAGATGAAACGGTCGAAGATGATATGCGTAATTACCTTTGGAAAGGGATGAACCTCACCAGTGAGGACGGCCAGCGCGTGAAAGCAGATGTCATGTTGCGAGTGCCGTACGACCGTGAATTTGCGATGAAACGCGATGATATTGGTCTCCCTGCCCATGAGTTGGTGCATATGTTCGCGCCATATCAACAAGAGCGTTGGTTGATGGCCTACGACACTACCAAGCTTGAAAGACCGCAAACCGCCGCCCGTTTTATGTATCACCCGGTGGGCGTTGAAGTGGACACGGTCCCCCAGTTTTTCGTTACGACTGCGTTTGGGGGCCGTTTCCGCGAAAAAAGCCGCACTTATCCCTCTACACCGGAAGCCTTTCAAGCGCTCAACGATGGTGAAGTTTCTATCGTGATGGGCACTGCTTCGCAGTTGGAATGGCTTCATCACAACAACAAAAAGCCGCAAGCTAACGAGCAACTCACCGAACTAGCGTTCCCACTTCTTGGGCGCAGCGAATGGGAACTCGGCATTGCGGTGCATTCGAACTACCGTCAATTGGCCTACGCACTGGAAGATATCGTGATGACCCATATCAACAACGGCGACTTTTTCCGCTGGGGTGAACGATTCGGGGTGGATTACCAACTCCCTGAACGTTTCCGTCCTGAGCCCGATGTCGCCGATGAAGGGGCTATCGCACAAACACCGTAATTCCAAACAGCCTGTTATCTCTCGCGAACCGAACTCTCCCTCATGGCGATGCGGGGGCAGGACAGGCACGACTAAAACGACAGAGCTTGTTTACCTAGGGTCTGTTGACCTTTGGTGATGATTTTTGCAGCAGTTTGTGGCGACTTTATGCAAGGCAGAGGCTTCGAAATGTAGCTGGCCTACATGAGAAGCCGATAACGCAGGAGAAAGTCGCCACAAATGCTGCCCGAAGGGTTCTGCCCTAAGCGCTTTATGCTTTGTTGAGATGTGTTTGCTTAGAATGACTAGGCGACACACACCTCGCCGCGCCTAAAACGCTTATGGCTAGAACAAAATTTAGCCACCAAAGGTCAACAGACCCTAAGCATTCAGCCAACAATGAGGTATCCCTATGACAATTAAGTCATTTAAACGTTGCGGACTCTATGCCGCACTCTCGCTCGCGATGACGGTTTCGCCCGTTTACGCGGGTGTCACGGACAAAGACATCCTCGCCGATCAGGAGACCATAGAGGACGTGGTGACTTATGGTCTTGGGCTTCGTGGTCAGCGCTACAGCCCAATGGACACCATCAACCGCGAGACGGTCAAAGAAATCCGTCCTGTGTGGGCCTTCTCGCTCGGTGGGGAAAAACAGCGTGGTCAGGAAAGCCAGCCGATGGTGAAAGACGGCGTTATGTATATCACGGGCTCCTATTCCCGCGTGTTCGCGATTGATGCGAAAACCGGTGAAGAGCTTTGGCAATACGACGCACGTCTGCCGGACGGTATCATGCCTTGTTGTGACGTGATTAACCGTGGTGTGGCACTTTACGACGATCTGGTTATCTTCGGTACGTTGGACGCCAAGCTTGTGGCGCTGGATGCGAAAACCGGTAAAACCCGCTGGAAAAAAACCGTTGATAATTATCAGGATGGTTATTCCATCACTGCAGCACCCATTGTTGTAAAAGGTAAAGTGATCACCGGTGTATCAGGTGGTGAGTTTGGTATTGTTGGTAAGGTGAGAGCCTATGACGCAAAAACCGGTAAGTTGGTCTGGGAACGCCCAACAGTCGAGGGCCACATGGGCTACGTCTGGAAAAATGGTAAGAAAACCGAAAACGGCATCTCGGGCGGTGCTCCGGGCAAAACCTGGCCAGCAGACCTCTGGAAAAGCGGCGGCGCAGCACCGTGGTTAGGCGGTACTTATGATGCCGATACTGACCTTTTATTCTTCGGCACGGGTAACCCTGCGCCTTGGAACTCACACATGCGTCCGGGCGACAACCTCTTTTCTTCTTCACGTCTCGCGATTGACCCAGATGATGGCAAAATTGTCTGGCACTTCCAGACCACGCCGCATGATGGCTGGGACTTCGATGGTGTTAATGAACTGATTGCGTTCGACTACACCGAAAACGGCAAGAAAGTGAAAGCAGCGGCGACGGCCGACCGTAACGGCTTCTTCTATGTTCTGAACCGCACCAACGGTGATTTCATCCGCGGCTTCCCGTTTGTGAATGAAATCAGCTGGGCGACGGGGCTCGATGACAAAGGCCGTCCGCTTTATGTCAAAGACAACCGTCCGGGCAACCCATCTGGCGAGAAGCAGGGTAAAACAGTGGAAGCTGTGCCTTCCTTCCTCGGCGGTAAAAACTGGATGCCAATGGCATACAGCCCGGATACCGGCCTGTTCTATGTGCCTGCCAATGAATGGAAAATGGACATCTGGAATGAGCCTGTCGCCTACAAAAAAGGTGCGGCTTACCTCGGTGCGGGCTTTACCATCAGAACACTCAATGATGAGTATATTGGCGCACTGCGCGCCTACGATCCAAAAACCGGTGAGCGCGTCTGGGAATACAAAAACTACGCGCCACTGTGGGGCGGTGTCATGACCACAGGCGGTGGTCTGGTGTTTACCGGGAACCCGGAAGGCTACTTGATGGCGTTCGATGACAAGACCGGTGAGCTGCTTTACAAGTTCAACACTGGTTCGGGCATCGTGGGTAGCCCAGTCACTTGGGAAATGGACGGAGAGCAGTATGTTTCTGTTCTGTCAGGCTGGGGTGGTGCAGTACCACTTTGGGGTGGTGACGTGGCAAAACGCGTCAAAGACTTCAACCAAGGTGGTATGGTGTGGACCTTTAAGTTACCGAAAAACTGAAGTTTTTATTGTTTAAATCATTGCCGGGCCGTGTGTCCGGCATTCTTGTATCTGGAGGTAAGTATGGATACGACGGCATCAATGGAATTGCTTTCAGTCGCGATTGCGACGCGTTCTGAGATTGGCCCAAACAAGACTGCTACCGGTATCAAAAAGCTCAAAACCGAAGGCAGTGTCGAGATAACTGAAATGGGGTTGCTCGGTGATTTTGTGGCGGATAGCCGTGTGCATGGTGGTCCGGAAAAAGCGATTTACCAATTCCCTTCTGAAACGTATAAAACCCTCACTGAAGCCCTGCCGCACCTTACGGAGCGTTTTTCATCCCCCTGTGTTGGCGAGAATTTTTCGTCTTCAGGAATGATGGATGACACCGCACATATCGGTGATTGCTATCGCATCGGTACCGCCCTTATTCAGGTCAGTCAGCCCCGCATGCCCTGCTGGAAACTTAACCAACACATTGGTAATGGACATATGATGGCACTACTGGTCTCCCTAAAACGTACAGGTTGGTATTACCGTGTACTAGAAACAGGACAGGTGAGCGCAGGAGACAGGTTCATACTTGAAAGCAGGGCGGAAAATGCTTGGCCAGTTGAAGACGTCTGGACGCATTGGTTGGAACTTCGCGCTAGAAAACAGCAAGTCGCCGGTCGGTTGGACATCCCCGGACTCTCCACCCAATGGCGGTTTGACTGGTAATCAAGGGCACAGAACGCGCCTCTTTATTCAAAACGCAACATTATCCTTCTCATCGCCTCCCTCCAAAGTATGAGATTTTGCCAACCAAGGAGCGATGGAGAGATTTGGTGATCATTCCATACTGTTACTACTACAACGCCTGACTCCGTTTTTCGGCTCGTCAGGGAAGACAAAGGGAATTTCGCCAAAACAGGGGTGGATAATGATTTACGCAAAACCAAATACCGACGGAGCCGTCGTTAACTTTAAGGCGCGTTATGCTAACTACATCGGTGGTGATTGGGTTCCGCCAACGAAGGGACAGTACTTCACGGACACCTCGCCTTGCACGGGTGATCCCATCGCTGAAATCCCGCGTTCAACCCCAGAAGACATCGAGCTCGCGCTTGATGCTGCGCACGCTGCAAAAGCAAGCTGGGGGGCAACTTCGGTTACAGAGCGCTCCAACATCCTACTTAAAATCGCTGACCGCATCGAAGCGAACATCGAATATTTGGCCGTGGCAGAAACCTGGGAAAACGGCAAAGCTGTGCGTGAAACGCTTGCCGCTGATATTCCGCTTTGTGTCGACCATTTCCGCTACTTCGCCGGCGCGATTAGGGCGCAAGAGGGCTCTGCGGCTGAAATTGACTCCAATACCGTGGCCTACCATATCCATGAGCCACTTGGTGTAGTTGGCCAGATCATTCCATGGAACTTCCCACTGCTGATGGCTGCATGGAAACTAGCGCCGGCGCTTGCTGCAGGTAACTGTATTGTTTTGAAGCCAGCCGAACAAACACCAACGACTATTCTGTTGCTGATGGAAATCATTGGTGATCTATTGCCGCCGGGCGTTTTGAATGTGGTGAATGGCATGGGTCCGGAAGCGGGCCAGGCACTGGCCACTTCAGATCGTATTGCGAAAATCGCATTCACTGGTTCAACGGCGATTGGTAACCACGTATTGCGTTGCGCGGCTGACAATCTGATCCCATCCACTGTTGAGTTGGGCGGTAAGTCTCCAAATATCTACTTCGAAGACGTGATGCAGCAGGAAGACGAATTCATCAGCAAAGCGGTAGAAGGCTGCGTGCTGGCATTCTTCAACCAAGGTGAAGTCTGTACTTGTCCTTCACGACTGTTGGTTCAGGAAAGCATCTATGAAGACTTTATCGCCAAAGTCATTGAGCGTGCGAAGTCCATCAAGCACGGCGACCCATTGGACACAGAGACTCAAGTGGGTGCGCAGGCTTCTAACGAACAGTTCGAGAAAATCAAAGGCTACTTCGATATTGGGCGAGCGGAAGGTGCCGAAGTGCTGATTGGTGGTGACGCGGCAGACTTTGGTGGCGGCTACTACATCCAGCCAACCATCTTGAAAGGTGAAAACCACATGCGCGTGTTCCAGGAAGAGATCTTCGGTCCGGTTGTGAGCGTGGTGACCTTCAAAGATGAGGCGGAAGCGCTGGCGATAGCCAACGACACAGAATATGGTCTGGGTGCTGGTCTGTGGACTCGAGATATTAACCGTGCTTACCGTGTTGGCCGTGCAATTGAAGCGGGTCGCGTCTGGACTAACTGTTACCACCTATACCCAGCACATGCAGCGTTTGGTGGTTACAAGAAGTCTGGTATTGGCCGTGAAAACCATAAGATGATGCTAGATCACTACCAGCAAACAAAGAACTTGTTGGTGAGCTATGACATCAACCCATTGGGTTTCTTCTAAGTAAGTCTGAGGGCGTGTTGCGGCAGAGGTGAAAGCCGATAGCAGTAACACGCGCTTTGTCTAAGTCCGTTTGTTCGATATCCGCTTGTCCGAAGGCAGTTAATCCTCCCGGTGCTGCCTGAGGCGAGAGCTTTTGCGGGGCATTTGCCCCGCTTTTTTCTTTCAAAGGACCGTTGTTCTCATGCGCTTTCTGGCGTTTGAGCATAGAGGTGTACCATGCGTTGGCGCAGTGCTCTGGTTTTGTGGCTGCTTCTCATGATATTACCCTTCCTCTCGATAGCTTCTCCTTGGTTGGAAGTCAGTGAGGAAGCCGCGTCGTTATTTCCCAGCGCCACCCGGATGAAAGCTTCGGAAGACGCGCTGCCTGTCACTGAAATCTACCAACTCGATCAACCCATCGGCTATGTGTTTGAAACCGATAACCTCACCAATTTTCCCGGTTTCTCTGGCGATACGATTAACCTGCGTGTAGGGCTTGATACCGAAGGGCGCATTGTGGGGCTGTTATTGCTCGGTCACCACGAACCGATATTTCTGCATGGCCTGGGTGAAAAGCCGCTGATTGATTTCATCAGCCAATATCAGGGATTGTCGTTGAAACAACAGGTGCTGGTGGGCAGCGACCAACAACGCATCGCGAGTGATGACATCGCTTACTTTGATGGTGTCACCAAGGCGACAGTGTCAGTAATGGTGGTGCACGACACCATCATCGCAGCGGCAAGGAAAGTGGCGCAGTCGCGGCTCTCCGGGTTTGGCTCAGCAACTCAGGCGATTTTGAATACGGAAAGCTATCACCCGAAAACCCTCGACGATCTTCGAAGCGAAGGCCTGCTGTTCCGATGGCAAATGGGGAATGAAGAGGCTGAAACTGTCCTCAACACCTCACCGGACAAAATCGCCGAGGCAAGAGAAGACTCCGCAGACAAAGATGCGCCATTTTTGGATTTAACCTTTGCAGTTCTAAACCCTCCGCTGATAGGCAAAAATCTGCTGGGGGAGGAGGAATACGCCCGCATTATGGCAACACTGGAGCCGGGTGAAGTGGCAGTGCTGGTGGGCTCTCGCGGTGGCTATCATCATGTGGCGGAAGACTTTGTGGCGGGCACTGCGCCCCAGCGCCTGACCTTGAAGCAGGAAGCCAGCCCGCTCGCCCTACGGGATGCTGATTTGTTCCACGCACAACCTCCTGCTTTTTCCGTTGCGCTTGCGCCATTCGAGCTTACCCATATATTTACCTTTTCAGACCAAAGTGGCTTCGACCCTTCGCTTCCGATCACCGTTGGAATCAATGTTCAGGTGAAAAAGAATTTTCTGGAATCGGAAACAATCACCGTTTCTACCGATTATTCACTCCCCAAATCGGTGCAAACCCCGGTTGAGCCTCCGGAGAAGCCGTTGCCACTCTGGCAGCGTATCTGGTTGGATAGAACACCAGAAATCAGCGTGTTAGCGGTATATTTGGTGTTGCTGACGGGGGCATTTGTCTTTCAGCACAGGCTGGCCAAGTTCGGTCAATATTTAACGCCGGTAAGATTGGTATCTCTTTGTTTTATCATTCTTTTTATTGGCTTTTATACCCAGGGGCAATTGTCGGTGGTGAACATCTACACCTTGCTGTTATCGCTCTGGCAAGGGTTTGATATCCAAGTCTTTTTGCTCGATCCTATGCTGTTTATTCTCTGGAGTTACGTGTTTATCAGCCTTTTTCTATGGGGAAGGGGACTTTTCTGTGGCTGGCTATGCCCATTTGGCGCCATGCAGGAGCTGGTGGCAGCGGTAGCTGAGAAGCTTCGTATCCGACAATGGAAGGTCGATGACGTGCTTCATAGCCGATTGATTTACCTGAAATATGGCGTGCTTTTGGTGCTGGTGGGAACGTCCTTTTACAGCCTCTCTTTAGCTGAAACCATGGCCGAAATTGAGCCCTTTAAAACTGCTGTCACCCTGATGTTTGAGCGCAGCTCCCCCTTTGTCATTTATGCGGTTTTACTGCTGCTGATCAGCGCCAAAATCCACAAGGCTTACTGTCGGTATTTGTGTCCTCTTGGAGCGGGTTTAGCAGTGCTTGGAAGGCTCAGGATCTTCAGTTGGCTGACCCGAAGAAAAGAGTGTGGAAGCCCCTGTCGGCTTTGTGAAAAACACTGTGGGATCAACGCTATTCATAAAGATGGCGCGATAGATTACAACGAGTGTATACAGTGTTTTTCCTGTCTTGCGATTATCAATGACAACACCCGTTGTGTCGCGGATAAATATGGCAAACGCAGGCGCAAAACGAGGACGTCGGGCGAGGCGATTCCGGTTGCCATCTGTGACCCTTTGGAGAGCACTCAACAAGGCTCATCAAAGATATAAAATCAGTGTCTTAGATGAGAGAAATCATCACAAAGTAGGATTGGTAGATCGGGAGCTTGTGCATAGGCTAAATCAGGAGGCAAGTCGTGCCTCGACGTATCGGTACAAGGAGCGACAGTATGTGGAAGAAACCAAGCTACACAGAACTCAGACTCGGTTTTGAAGTGACTCTTTACATCAGTAACCGCTAAGTAGCTGACAAACGGGATGCACCTTCGCTGATTCACAGAGGGGCATCCCGTTTTTAATTCCCTGCTGTTTGTCGACAGGATAGCAATCGACGAGGTGAATGGATGCAAATTGTTGTATTAGGTTCAGCCGCCGGAGGCGGATTTCCCCAGTGGAATTGTCATTGTCGTATGTGCAAGTCGGTGCGAAATGGTACCAGTCGCGCTGAGCCGCGCACTCAATCTTCCATTGCCGTGAGCGATGATGGTGAACATTGGGTGGTGATTAATGCTTCCCCCGATATCCGTCAGCAAATCAACGCCTCTCCGCAACTTGCGAAAGCTGATGGCACAAGAGGCTCTGCCATTAGCGCCGTGGTGGTCACCGATGCACAGATTGACCACACAACCGGATTGCTCATTCTTCGCGAAGGATTACCGCTCGAGCTTTACTGCACACCGGAAGTCGCAGAAGAGCTCAGTACCAGCTATCCGATTTTGTCGATGATGAAGCATTGGGAAGGGGGCTACCAAACCTGCACCGTCGATATCCATTCTCCGGAAGGCTGGCGCATTCCTTCCGTGCCAAACCTCGAATTCCATCCGATTTCTCTTTCGTCCAATGCGCCGCCGTTTTCGCCCTACCGCAACCGCCCGCGCCCGGGAGACAACATTGGCCTGAAGATTGTCGATACCCGAACGGGGGCCACGCTCTTTTACGCACCCGGTCTGGGCGCACCGGAAGATGCTGTGTTGGCAGCCATGCGCGATGCCGATTGCGTGATGATGGACGGCACACTCTGGACGGACGATGAAATGATCCGCGAAGGGCTTGGCACCTCTCTGGGGTCGGAAATGGGCCATCTTTCAGTCTCTGGCGACGACGGCATGTTGGCGTTGATGGAAGATTTCACCAAGCCGCGCAAGGTGCTCATTCATATCAATAATACCAACCCCATTCTGGATCCTGACTCGCCGCAGCATCAGGCGGTGTTGGATGCCGGAGTGGAAATTGCCTTCGACGGCATGACGATTGAGATTTGATTCTGGGAGGCGCCATGGCACAGCCAATGACACGTGATGAATTCCAACAGGCACTGCTCGCCAAAGGGCAGTACTACCACATTCACCATCCCTTTCATCAAGCCATGTACGCGGGCAGGTGCACCAAAGCGCAAATCCGTGCCTGGGTAGCAAACCGCTTTTATTACCAGACCTCTATTCCGGTGAAGGACGCTGCCATTATGGCGAACTGTCGCGACCCGGAAATCCGTCGCGAGTGGGTGCAGCGCATCCTTGACCATGACGGTCACAAGAGTCTGGATTGCACATGGGGTGGCATTGAAGCCTGGCTGCGTTTGGCCGAAGCCGTTGGTCTGGATAGACAAGAAGTGCTCGATGAAAAATGGGTACTGCCGGGCGTACGGTTTGCGGTGGATGCGTATGTGAACTTTGCCCGCCGGGCCACCTGGCAGGAGGCCGCCTGCTCATCACTGACCGAGCTGTTCGCACCGGAAATTCACCAGTCCCGTCTTGATTCTTGGCCGAATCATTACACTTGGATTGACCCTGAAGGGCTGACCTATTTCCGCCAGCGTCTCAGTCAGGCCCGTCGCGATGTGGAGCATGGGTTGTCCATTACGCTTGATCATTTCCAGACGGCTGAGCAACAGGTTCAGGCCCTGAACATTCTGCAATTTAAACTCGATATCCTTTGGTCGCTGCTCGATGCCATCAGCATGGCATACGAATTTGAGCGTCCACCTTATGTTGGCATTACCGACAAACCTGTCTGGCACCATGCGCTCGACAGATAATGAAAACATAGAGATAACACAAGCAGGGAGGCGACATGAGCAGTGATACCGTCTATCAGCGTAACAGCATGTTCCGGATGCAGTTTGAGAAAGCACAGGACTGCCACGTACTGCTCTACCCGGAAGGGATGGTGAAACTGAGCGAAAGCGCCGCAGAGATCCTGATGCAATTTGATACGCCAAGCTCAGTAGAAACAGTGATTTCAAGGCTGGAAGACAAATTCCCCGGTGTCGATCTGGCAGATGATGTAAACGAGTTCGTGGAGGTCGCCTGTGACAAAAAGTGGCTCGAAGCCTGTTAATCCGCCACTTTGGCTATTGGCAGAGCTGACGTATCGCTGTCCGCTTCATTGTGCCTATTGCGCTAACCCGATAAACCTTGGCGATCCTGACGATGAGCTTTCTACAGATGAGTGGTTCCGCGTGCTGGAAGAAGGTCGGGAACTGGGTGCGGTGCAGCTTGGCTTTTCCGGTGGCGAACCTTTGATGCGCAAAGATCTGGAACAATTAGTCGCCCACGCCAAAGGGCTGGGCTATTACACCAATCTGATTACCTCTGCGGTCGGACTCAATGAAAAGCGGATTCTGGCGCTGAAAGAAGCAGGGCTTGATCATATCCAAATCAGCTTCCAGTCGGCTGATCCGGATTTAAGCGATGCCATCGCAGGAAAGCGTCATGCTTTCGAGCATAAAAAAACCATGTTTAAAGCGGTAAAGGATAACGGCTTTCCCATGGTGATGAATGTGGTGATTACCCGCCAGAACATTGAATCGATTGAAGCGATTATGGCTCTCGCGATTGAACTGGAAGCGGATTTCGTTGAGCTGGCTACCTCACAATATTATGGTTGGGCGCTGCATAACCGTGACGCACTGTTGCCATCGCAAACCCAGATTGAAGAAGCCGAAGCCAAGGTGAACGCGATTCGTTATAGCCAACAAGGCGTCGGGCCCAAATTCATCTTTGTCACGCCGGATTATCATGAATCCCGTCCCAAGCCCTGCATGAGTGGCTGGGGAAATCTTTTCATCAACATAGCGCCAGACGGTAAAGCCCTGCCTTGCCACAGTGCAGCGATGCTCGCTTTACCCCATCCAAACGTGAAGGAACACTCACTTTCATACATCTGGCAGGAGTCGGAGAGCTTTAATCACTTCCGTGGATTTGACTGGATGCGGGAACCTTGCCGAAGCTGTAATGAGAAGGAAAATGACTTCGGTGGCTGTCGCTGTCAGGCGATGCTTTTGACTGGCGATCCGGCGAACGCTGATCCGGTATGCAGCAAATCACCGCATCATCATGTGATTGAAGAGGCGGTGGCGAAAGCCAATCAGGGCTGCCACAGTGCAGCGTTAGCGAGAACCGTGAAGAATAGCCAGATAATTCTGTCCGTCAAACCCTGAGGTTTGGTGAGCCACATGAGTGAGGAACTGCAATGGCGAAACCGCATCCCACTGCGCCGGACTGGCTGCTGTTACCGCCAGATGAGCAGCAACTGGAAACAGGCTGGGTTGGATATCGTCATGTCAGCGGTGCCATGCACTGGCATCACGCAGCATCAGAAGAGGACAGGTTAAGCGCAGCGATTGTGTTTCCCACCCCTGCCGACGATGACAGCGGAATCACTCACGCGCTGGAACATATGGTACTTCGTGGTTCAGCCCGCTACCCCGAGCCGGACACCTTTCTCACCCTGCGTGCAGAACTGGCCTTGCTCGAATTTAACGCCACCACACAGAAAGAAAGCACCCGTTTTCACCTTACCGGATACGACCCCCATTCTGTGCTGCGTGGCATTGGATTTATGGCGGACGCCGTATTGTCTCCGCAGCTTGCCGACGATGATTTTGACGATGAAATTGTGCGGGAAGAAGAAAGTGGCCACGATGGCGCACTTTTCCGTGAGCTTGGTGAATACATGCGCTATGAGCGTTTTCAGCAATCCACTGCTCAGGCGGTGAGGAGTGAGCCCCGTGCACCGCTTTATGGCGGCATGCCCGAGACTGTGCCACTACTTGATATCAATGATCTTAGGCGTTATCACAATCATTACTATCGGCCGGAATCAATGGTGATCCTGACATCTGGGAATTGGCCTATGGTGGCGCTTTGGCGACAAATTTCCAAATCCCTCAGTAATGTTGGAAAACCGCTGCCGACGGAAGTGCCAGAGCTTTCATTGCTGGCTGACATCGCCCCGAACAAAGACTCGACTATCGAAACTTTATCTTACTCGCCACATTGGGCGGCGGCGCTTTATCCCACGCTTTGTTCGCTGAGAAATCAGCAGATGATGAAAGTGCATGGTGCCACCCTTTTGCCACTTATTACCGACTTTCAGCCGGTGCCTACTTTGCGCTTTCAGTTGGATTCCAACGCCGATCTAGACGCTCTTTACCGCCATGTTGAGGAGGTAGCAAGGCGTATGCCTTCACGGCGTGTTAGTTGGCAATCCGGCTACTTCTCGCTCCAGCAAGGGCGGGATATGGCCAGGCGTTGGGGCGATGGTCTTCAGCGGCTTTACCATGATTTTTCAGTGACCCCGTTTGCCCCCTCTTTCCTGAAAGGCGATGTCAGTGAGCCGTTGCTCGAAGATACGTCGTCATCGATTGCCAATGTAGAGTGGCTTTCTCCTTGTAAATCACTTACACGTATGGCAATCCTATGTCGCTGTAATGCACGGGATGAGGACACCAAAGCGTCGTTGGAGCGCTGGTTGATCCTCTGTCAACAACGCACATTGCGTTGGGCATGGATGCAGGGGAAACCCGTACTGGGTAGCATGGGAGAATGGCATTGTGCCAACGCTTTAGTGCTGGGGTACACTGTGGATCTATCCCTCGAACAGGCCGAAGTCCTACGAAATTTCTGGCACCACCACCTGAGTGCCGATGAAATCAATGTGCTGGACGGCGAATGGCAGCACACCCGAAATGGCATAGAATTTTACGTCACACAAAGTACACCGGTCTTTCGTGCTGGCAGTATCATGGCCAGCCATAAAGACGAAGAAGGAGCGATGCATGTGACGCTCTCGTTTCCCCACTCCTTGGAAGCAGGCGACATCGCGACCTTTGGTCAGGCAGTGATGGCGAGCGACATGGTGAAAAAACGTCGCCTTGGCGGACGTTGTTACAGCTTTGGGGTGTCGATTGATTTGATGACCTATGAACTCGCGTTCGACACAGTGGCAGACAGTGACCCCAGCGTCAGCTTTATCGCTTTGCTAAATGCAATAGAAGGACTGACAGAGCCTTTGGAATGGGAGGATCTGGAAAAGCGTTGTCAGGGGGGCTTGGGTTTGGTGTCTGCGCGTTACCGGAAATCCCATGCCCGTTTCCACACCGCGTTGCTGGAAACGGTAGGGCAGTCAACGGCAGTAGATTTCAGCATAGTTACACCTGCCAGTCTGACACACCTCGCCACCAGTGTATTGGCTGCGCTCAAACATCCTACCGTACACTGATGCCTGAATCTCATCGCTTAAGGTAGCGGTCAAAATCGATATTAGTTACGCCCACCACTGCCTGAATACGATTGTGTACGCCAAGCTTTTTTAATATCGCAGATACGTGTGACTTCACTGTGGTTTCCGAAATATTCAGATCGTATGCAATCTGTTTATTGGCTGCACCCTGCGCCATAGACTTTAGGACCAGCAATTGGCGGCGTGTCAGTGTATGGAGCATTTCCGGTGAAAATTGAGGGTCTTCTTTTCGGCGGTGAGAGTTTTCACTTTCCCCTTCCGCACGGATGATATCAGCAGGCAAATAAACGTGCCCATCCAGAATTTGTTCGAACGCTTCTCGCATCTTTTCACGCGGTGCACTCTTGGCGATAAAGCCCACCGCGCCATAGGCGATGGTTTGCAGGATAATCTGTTTGTTGGTTTCGGCAGAGATAATGGCGACGGGGATAGTGGGATGCTGGTTTCGAAGCTCAAGTAACCCTTTGAGTCCCGCCATACCGGGCATATTCAGATCGAGAAGAATAAGGTCAAGGTCCGGGTTTTTCTCAGCTACATCCAGTGTACGTTCAATGTCTTCCGACTGCAGAATGTCACACTCTTCGAAACGACCACGTATCACCGCAATCAATGCATCACGAAACAGCGGGTGGTCGTCTGCAACGAGAAATTTGTACATGATTCAATCCTTTTTAATACTGCAAACACCGCCATCCCGACGCGTGTCACATCAAAAATGACCCGATGAGGAGTCAATGAAAAGGCGCTTATTCCCTAAGGTTTTGCTTGCTATTCAGTGTAGTGACCCTGATTCCATTTGTGTTGGTCTGGGTGTCACATTCTTGATACTTTTGATATGCAAAGTTTGCAATTTTGTAAAAATCCTTCCTAAGTATGAAGTTACTCCGACCTGCGAGCGATTAAACTTAAGTCATATGCACTCCCCAAAAGTGTCATGTTAAGTTGTCTTAAAAGTGAGCAGGAGAGCCCATGGTAGCACTTCAAACCTCTATTCAGCACCGCGCTATTTTTAGCGCGGCGACGTACCAGATAGACGCAACCAAGGCTGCGCGTGAACTGGCGATGCAGCTTGATGATGAAGATATCGGCTTTGTGCTTTTCTTCTGTTCCGCCGCGTACGATTTGGATGCCCTCGGACGGGAGATGAAGCAGGCGTTTTCCCACTGTGAGGTCATGGGGTGCACCACTGCTGGTGAACTGATGCCCTCCGGCTATGCAAAGAGCAGCATCAGCGCGCTTGGTTTTTCGAGACGGGACTTCAAGGTCAGTGGCCAGCGGGTGTCACTTGATGGCTTCGACCTACAATCTGCACAGCTTTGTGTCAGTGATTTGATGGATGCCTGCCAGCAAGATCTCAAAGCCCCAATCAACACCAATACTTTCGTCTTAACCCTGATTGATGGTCTCTCGCCGAATGAAGAGCGTTTTCTAGTGACTCTAGATACCGCACTTGGCCGTTTGCCTCACTTTGGCGGGTCAGCAGGGGATGATGTCAATCTTGCCAATACCCATGTTTATAGCGAAGGCGCGTTTCACAGCGAGTCTGCCATCGTGGTGATGTTCAATACCCATTGTCCGTTCGAAGTCTTTACCACCCACCATATTCAGAGCCTTGATAGTAAGTTGGTGGTGACGGACGCCGATTGTACTGCTCGCCGGGTTCACGAGTTCAATGCAGAGCCTGCCGCCGAAGTCTATGCCCGTGAAGCGGGTATCTCGCTGGAAGATTTACGGCCTGAAATCTATGCCCTTCACCCCCTCGCGGTCTTGATTGGCGATCAGTATTACGTCCGCTCAATTCAGAAAGTGAATGAAGATTTGAGCCTCGATTTCTACTGTGCCGTAGACGATGGCATTGTGGTGACCGCCATGCGTCCGGGTGATCTGTTTGCCGACATGGAAACCAAGCTTAGCGCGATTCAGGAACGGATTGGTGAACCGGAACTCACACTGGCCTGTGACTGTTTCCTGCGCCGCCTCGAGATTGAGCAGAAGCTGATGCGTGATAAGGCCAAAATGATGTTTCGTCGTTTCAATTTTGTTGGCTTTAACACCTATGGTGAACAGCTCAATGGCATTCATATGAACCAGACCCTGACGGGTGTGATGATTGGTAAACCACCTACTCAACCGCTGGAAATGCCGGTGATAGTCGACCGTAAGGCGGGGTGATTAGTGGCTGAAAAGGATTTGTCGCTAGAACAGCAAATTGCCGCGTTGAAGGAAGAGAACGCGCGCCAAAAGAAAATAATTGAAGCACTGGTAAAGCGGGCAGAGCAGGGTGGCAGCGGTCAGGTTGATGCATGGGGAGCATTTCAGCATTCTGTGGTACTTGCCGATCAGGTGCGGGAAAAAACCGAAGAGCTGAACCATGCGCTGCATTCCATTGAATCCACCAATCGTCAGTTGACCCAGGCTAACCAACAAGCAGAGCTGGCCCATCAGCGTTTTATCGATGCCATCGAATCTATCTCTGACGGTTTTGCTCTTTACGATCCTAACCGGGAGCTGGTGTACTCCAACAGCCGCTTCCAACGATATTGGCAAGATAATGCCATCTCGCTCAACACGCCGTCCCTGACCCCTGAAAAAATCCAGCAACTTGCCAAAGACCGTGGTCTGATCGTACGTGAAGTGGCTGGAAACCTGAATGGACATACACTGAAGTTGCAAAATGACCGCTGGTTGCAGATCAAAGAGCGCCAGACCAGCGATGGTGGCATGGTCATGCTCTACTCGGATATCACCCAACTAAAATTGGCTGAAACTGCGCGCTTTGAAGCGGCAATGGCGGAGAAAAGCCGCATCCTGCAAAACATGGTAGACAACCTGTCTCAGGGCGTGTTGATGGTCAGCGAAAACGGTGAAGTACAGGTGTTTAACCAGCGTTTTCTCGATATGAGTGGTTTCGAGCAATCACGACTAATTGGTGCGCAGATTGAACCCTTGACCGAAGAGTCACCTGTGACCCTTTGGCGTATCGGCCGAGGCGGTATACGTCCGCCGGAAGGGATACGGGTGCAAACCCTGCCTGATGGCCGCGTGATTGAAGTGCGCAGCCACGCCATGGAAGATCAGGGCTATGTGAATACATACACTGACATCACCCAGCGTTATCTTGATGCCAAAGAGCTGCGCGAAACCGAGCAGTGGCTGAGGCTGATCACTGACAATGTGCCCGCGCTGATTGCCTATGTTGGCGATGATCTTCACTACCAGTTCACTAACCGTGCTTACGACGAATGGTATGGCTTCCCACGTGGTGAGCTGATAGGCAAACATATTTCGGTCTCCCGCCGTTCATCGACGTTTGAAGCGTTGCGTCCTTATGTCGAGCGCGCGCTGGATGGCGAGTCTGTGGTGTTTGAAATCGAAGAATACAACGCATCTGGCGATGTGAGATATGTTGTAAAAAGTTATGTGCCAAATCAGGCCTCTAATGGAAAAATCACTGGGCTTTTCGTGCTTAACTGGGACATCACAGAGCGTAAACAAAATGCAGAGGAGTTGGAGCAAGCCTACCAAACCATGGAACTTCGCGTTCAGGAGCGGACAGCACAGCTTCAAACCTTAAACGATCAGCTTCAGGATGAAGTGGAAGAGCGTCGCGCCATTCAAGAGCGTCTGCTGGAAACCAAAAAAGAAGCCGAACGGGCGAATCTCTCCAAAACCAAGTTCCTCGCTGCCATCAGTCATGACTTGCTGCAACCGCTAAATGCTGCGCAGCTTTATCTCGGCTCTCTGTTGAGTCACCGTATGTCGCCTTCGGCGAGAAAACTGGTGAGTTCACTGGCCCATTCTCTGGAAGACGTGGAATCCCTTATTACCACCCTGGTGGATATTTCCAAACTCGATGCTGGTGTGGTGCGGGCTGATAAGCAATCTTTCCCGGTGAGCGACCTGCTCGATAACATCGCTGATGATTTCAGCCATGCTGCGGAAGGTAGCAGTGTAGAAGTGCGTTATGTGCATAGCTCAGCGTATGTTTACACTGACTCTCAGCTGTTGGCCCGGATTGTACGCAACTTGATGACAAACGCACTCCGCTACACACTAAGCGGAAAGATCCTGCTTGGCGGTCGCCGCTGTAAAGAGGGACTTCGCATTGAAGTGCTGGATACTGGTGTCGGTATTCCGGAAGACAAAAAGAATGAGATTTTTCAGGAATTCAAACGCCTTACCGCCAAACAGGATGAAAGCCACACCCAGCTTGGTCTCGGGCTGGCGATTGTCGACAAAATTGCCAGCGTGTTAGGTCATACAGTGACGGTCGACTCTATACCGGGTTCAGGCTCGCGATTTTCTGTACTGGTGCCTTATGGTAGGCCCGAAAGACAAAGCCTTCGTAATGTGGAATCGCTGGTTTCTGATAACAGTGTGGTGCTTCAGGGAGCACGGGTTTGGGTGATTGATAATGACCCGAATATCTGCCGCGCGATGGAAGAACTACTGCAACGCTGGGGTTGTGAAGTGACGAGTGCCGGTTCGCTTGAAGAGCTGCAAATCAGCTGTGATACGGTGCAAAGTCCGGTAGAGCTCCTGATTGTGGATTTTCATCTCGACAATGATATGACGGGGTTGTCATTGGCTAAATCCATCAATCAGCAGCGTATGCAAAAGGTGCCCACGGTGATTGTGACTGCAAACCGCAGTGAAGAGCTTCAGCATCAGGCACGTGATTGCGGCTATTTGGTTATGCATAAACCTGTGTCACCGATGCGTTTGAAAATGACCATGGTTCATCTCCTCGCGGGTGAGCAAGCATACCCTGTTTCTGTTCGGGTCTGTTGACCAGCGAAGGTCAAAAGACTCTAGAATGGGGACGTTTCACAATCGATAGATCCTGCTATGGCACATCGTACTGTGCGGGTCTATGCTTTTCCTAACGAAACGTGTGGTTATTGTTACGTTAATGGTGGCGTAACGCTTTGATTTGGCAAAGCAGCAGGAAAGCGTGATGACAAAATCAGAACTTCGTAATCTCTATTCTCAGCAAATGCTGGTGGAGGCCGTAGTCGAGCCATCTCTGTCCAGTGATGGATGGATTGTCGAATTTCGCCATGCCCGTGGTGGATTGGTCCCTTTAACAGATGGCAACGGTATTGAACAATGCTTTGGTGACGTCGATATGGCGACGGAAAACGCATTGGATGTCGGTTTTCATCAGGTACGAATCGTCGACGCTTGATTGACCCGTAAGGTTCCTTTCTAGCAAATATCTTTTGCCAAGCTTTCTATGAACTGTACCTAGTGTTACTCCGGTTTTCTCCTTACCCGCGAATTCCCATAGATCTCAGTTGGTCAGTGAATCCGATACATTTCTATATGACCATGTGATCTAACGCAAGGTTATAAAACATGCATTTCTATTCTTTCTAGTTATTACGGCGAATAGCTAATCTATGCTCACGCAATAATAAAGGAATGTCGTGACATGTTACTTAAGGAACTTTCTGCGCTGGCGAGTCCGCTTAATGACCAGCAGATCGGCCAACTGCAGCAGGCCGTGGCAGAGTTGTCGCCACAACAGCTGGCTTGGATCAGCGGTTATTTCTGGGGTTTAAGCCAAACTCCGGCGGCAGCGGGTGCTAACCCTCAACCTCTTGCCCAAGCGGTTGCCACTGCGGCGAAACCTGCGGGTAAGCTGACTATCATTTATGCCTCTCAAACCGGCAACGCAAAAGGCGTGGCGGAAGCTTTGGAAGCAAAAGCCAAGGCAGATGGCGTAGAGGTTTCTCTGTATTCAGCGGATGATTACAAACCGCGTGATCTGGCGAAAGAAACGCACCTTATCATCGTGGCGTCGACCAACGGTGAAGGCGAGCCGCCAGATAATGCGATTTCTCTGCACGAATTCCTGCAATCAAAGAAAGCGCCGAAACTCGACAAACTGCAATACGCAGTGTTGGGCTTGGGTGATTCAAGCTACGAATTCTTCTGCCAAACCGGTAAAGACTTCGACACTTACCTGTCTAAGCTGGGCGCGAAAGCTATCGCACCGCGTGTTGACTGCGACGTGGATTACGAAGCAGAAGCAGAAAGCTGGAGCAGCGACGTCCTGGCGAAAGTGAAAGAAACCATTGGTGGCGGTGAAGATGAAGTGGTTGTGCCACTGCATGCAGCGACCACCGCAGGTGCGGCTTCTGCCTATAACAAGCAAAACCCTTATGCGGCAGAGCTGGTAGCAAACCAGAAAATCACTGGCCGTGATTCAGGCAAAGACGTTCGCCATATCGAAATCGATCTGGGTGAGTCAGGTCTGACTTACCAACCGGGCGATGCGCTGGGTGTTTACTACACCAACAGTCCTGAACTTGCCGATGAAATCCTCGCGAAAGTGGGCCTGACGGGTGATGAAACGGTTGAAGTGGCGGGTGAATCCCTTTCACTGCGCCAAGCGCTGATCGAGAAGTTCGAGATCACCGCAGCGAACCCGCAGCAAGTGGCTGCGATTGCTGAACTTTCTGGCAGCAAGAAACTGCAAAAGCTCGCAGAAGACAAAGACAAACTGCGCCAATACGCCAACAACACCCAAGTGGTTGACGTGCTGGGCGAGAAGAAAACCAAGCTGACCGCTGAGCAACTGGCTGGCCTGCTTCGTAAACTGACGCCTCGTTTGTACTCGATTGCTTCAAGCCAGGAAGAAGTGGGCGAAGAAGTACACCTGACCGTGGGTCTGGTGGAGTTCCAAAACGGTGACAACACCCGTTTTGGCGGTGCATCAGGCTTCCTGTCGCAGCGTGCTGAAGACGCAGAGTCTGTGAAAGTGTTCATCGAACACAACAACAACTTCAAACTGCCAGCAGACGACAATGCACCTGTCATCATGGTCGGCCCAGGTACGGGTATTGCGCCATTCCGTGCTTTCATGCAAGAGCGTGATGCCCGCGGCGCAGAAGGTAAGAACTGGTTGTTCTTTGGCGACCGTACTTTCACCCAAGACTTCCTGTATCAAGTCGAGTGGCAGAAATTCCTGAAAGACGGCCTGCTGAGCAAAATCGACCTAGCCTTTAGCCGCGATCAAGCTGAGAAAGTATATGTTCAGCATAAGATTGTCGAGCAAGGCAAAGAAGTATGGCAATGGCTGCAAGACGGCGCTTACCTATACATCTGTGGTGACGCGACCTATATGGCCAAAGACGTTCATGAAGCATTGATTACGGTTGCCCAGGAGCAGGGTGGTAAGAGCCGAGAAGACGCAGAAAACTATTTGAACGAACTGCGTAAGGCGAAGCGCTATCAAAAGGATGTGTATTAATGAGTGACAAGCAAGTCGTGTTGGGTCAAGAGCTAGGCCCATTGTCAGATAACGAACGTCTGAAGCGCGAAAGTGATTTTCTTCGCGGCACCATTGAGCAGGATCTGTCTGATCCAGTGACAGGTGGTTTTACCGCAGACAACTTCCAGCTGATCCGATTCCACGGCATGTATCAGCAGGACGACCGCGATATTCGCGCTGAGCGTCAAAAGCAGAAGTTGGAGCCGCTGCACAATGTGATGCTGCGTGCCCGTATGCCGGGTGGCATCATCACCCCGAAACAGTGGCTGGCGATTGATGAGTTCGCGACCGAGCACACTATGTACGGCAGTATCCGTTTGACTACGCGCCAGACATTCCAGTTCCACGGTGTGTTGAAGCCAAACATCAAGCTGATGCATCAGACGCTGAACAAAATCGGTATCGATTCCATTGCAACAGCGGGTGACGTGAACCGTAACGTACTATGTACCACAAACCCTGTGGAATCTGAGCTGCATCAGGAAGCCTACGAGTGGGCAGCCAAGATCAGTGAACACCTGCTGCCGAAAACCCGCGCTTACGCGGAAATTTGGCTGGACGGTGAGAAGGTAGAAGGACATCAGGATGAAGAACCTATCCTGGGCTCAAACTATCTGCCACGTAAATTTAAAACCACTGTCGTGATCCCACCGCAAAATGATGTGGATGTGCATGCAAACGACCTGAACTTTGTGGCGATTGCAGATAATGGCAAGCTGGTTGGTTTTAACGTACTGGTCGGTGGTGGCCTTGCAATGACCCACGGTGACACCAGCACTTATCCGCGTAAAGCGGACGATCTGGGCTTTATCCCGCTGGATAAAACGTTGGATGTAGCGGCAGCCGTTGTGACCACACAGCGCGATTGGGGTAACCGTTCTAACCGTAAGAACGCGAAGACTAAGTACACACTGGATCGTGTTGGCACTGACGTGTTCAAAGCGGAAGTGGAAAAGCGCGCAGACGTGAAGTTCGAAGCAAGCCGTCCGTACGAGTTCACTGACCGTGGTGACCGTCTGGGTTGGGTTGAAGGCATCGACGGTAAGCACCACTTGGCTCTGTTTATCGAAAACGGTCGCTTGTTAGACTACCCAGGCAAGCCGCTGAAAACCGGTGTGGCTGAGATTGCGAAAATCCACAAAGGCGATTTCCGCATGACCGCGAACCAGAACCTGATCATCGCGGGTGTGTCTAAGTCTAACAAAGCGAAAATTGAGAAGATTGCCCGTGAACATGGCCTGATGGATGACGGTGTAAGCGAGCAGCGTAAGAACTCGATGGCGTGTGTGGCTTTCCCAACCTGTCCGTTGGCGATGGCTGAAGCTGAGCGCTTCCTGCCAGGCTTTGTGACCGAGATTGAAGGCGTGCTGGAGAAGCACGGCGTAGGTGATGACCACATCATCTTCCGTGTCACTGGCTGTCCGAACGGTTGTGGCCGTGCCATGCTGGCAGAGATTGGTCTGGTGGGTAAAGCGCCGGGTCGATACAACCTGCACCTAGGTGGGAACCGTGAAGGTACCCGCGTGCCTAAAATGTACAAAGAGAACATTACTGACGCACAGATCCTGGAAGAGATCGATGCACTGGTTGGCCGCTGGGCAACCGAGCGTAACGACGGTGAAGGCTTCGGTGATTTTGTTATCCGCGCTGGCATTATTGCGGAAGTGAAAGTCTCTAAGAGGGATTTCTATGCCTAAATTTCAACTGTCCGATTTGCTTGGCCGCACCAAGGCTGAGCAAATCTTAGAACTGGCGCCAATCAATGCTGAGCTTGAAAGCATGTCAGCGCAGGAGCGGGTTCGCTGGGCGTTGGAAAACCTGCAGGGGGAGTTCGCCCTGTCATCAAGCTTTGGTATTCAGGCGGCGGTGATGCTGCACCTGGTGACACAGGAAAAACCGGACACGCCGGTTATTCTGACCGACACAGGCTATCTGTTCCCGGAAACCTACCAGTTTATTAATGAACTGACTGAGCGCCTAAAACTAGAACTGTGCGTCTACCGTGCAGAGCAGAGCTCGGCATGGCAGGAAGCGCAATACGGTAAGCTTTGGGAGCAAGGTGTGGAAGGCATTGAGCGCTACAACCGCCTCAACAAGGTGGAGCCAATGCGCCGTGCACTGGATGAGCTGAATGTGGGTACCTGGTTTTCTGGCCTTCGCCGCGATCAGTCAAGTTCACGCCAGACTCTGCCTATTCTGGGTATTCAGAACGGTGTGTTTAAGTTTCTGCCAGTCATCGACTGGACGAACAAAGACGTGCACTACTACCTGAGAGAGCATGACCTGCCGTATCACCCATTGTGGGATCAAGGTTATGTGTCGGTTGGTGATGTGCATACCACCCGCAAGCTGGAAGACGGCATGACAGAAGAAGAAACCCGCTTCTTTGGTCTGAAACGCGAATGTGGTTTGCATGAAGACGACGTGAGCGACGGCGCGGGCATTTAACGTCCAAACAGAACGAAAAAAGCGATGCTATCTAGCATCGCTTTTTTACTGTTGATCGTGATGAATCAGTAATTTTTAAACGTGCGGTCAACGTCTTTAAAGCATTGTTCCCTATCAGTATTGTTACGGATTTGGTAACACTCATCTTCTGCCATTTCGCGGCCAACATCGGCGGAACACCCGGCGATAATCAACAAACTGGTGGCTATCAACATGGCTTTCATCTTCACGTTCTCAGTTCCATTTTCTAGTTAGACTGGCGAATCTTTAATTAATTCGCAAAGTGCGTTTCTCAGCCACAGGTTTGCCGGGCTGTGTTGGTTACGTTTGTGCCAAATTAACTGATGAACAATGTTTTCGCCGGTAAAGGGAGATTCAAGCACTTTAAGGTCGTGGAGCTTAGCGTGCTTTTCTGCGAACAAATGACCAGTCATGCCAATACATTCACTTTCCCCGACCAGCGCCATCATGGATGAGAGGGACTCGCACTCTGCGCTGATAATGCGTTCACTGAGGTTTTCCTTTGTAAAATAGTCTGCTGCAAACAGATTTGAGCGTCTGAGCCGAAGCGTGATGTGTTTCTCCGCATAATACTGAGTGGCTGAAATCTTGTCACCAATCCGAGGGTGGCTTTTGGCGCAGATAAGGCGAAGTTCCTCGTTAAAAAGCGGCAGTGTCTGGAACGATTGTCCATTGACTTTACCCACATCTATCGCGAGATCGGCCTTTTGTAGACTAAGCATTTCCAGCAAACGGCTTTCTGTTCGGGGGACTGAATTAAACTGGATTCGGCACTTTTCGAACAGTAGACTTTTTTCGACTTTAGGGTGCAGTAACTGCAAGGCCACTTCGTTAACCAATACGTTAAAGGTGCGCTCAGTTTGGGGAGTGAAATGATTAATGTGTAATAAGGCACGGGACATCTGCTCGAGGGCCGGACGAATGTCATTGGCTAGTTGAACAGCTGCATGCGTGGGGCTAATTCCCCTTCCTTCCCGGACAAACAGTTCCACTCCAATTTGCTTCTTCAGACGTTTCAACGCCGTACTGACACCCGGTTGTGTCATATTGAGTGATTCGGCCGCAGCGGTTATCGAGCGAAGTTCGTAGACAGTGAGAAAAACGGATAGCAAATTGAAGTCTGGTTTAGTCATAGTAAACACATAACAATTGATTATATTTTTATTAAAATTGACTTTATTTTTAATTATATGTCAAGGCGGTAATGTCTCTCCATTAGATGAATCACAGATTGCGATGGAGATAGATGATGATTAACCCTTGTGCTATCCGTAGTGCCAACAAGTGCGGCTTTGACGCTTCCGACCATTTCTTCAGCTCCACCCGCCAAGGCTTGTTACTCACTCCTTTGGTTACCTTTGGACTCACGTTTCAGGTGCATGCTGAAAAAAGTGATCTGCAGGATATGTCTGATCCGTTGGCCGTATACACGCAGGCTGGTGTTGGAGTGACGAATAATGGTCTGAACTTCAAACTGGGTATGACCTACGATACCGGCATTGATACCACCATGGGGATGAACATTATAGAGCTGAAAGGGCTGGCAGGGGATTTTTTACACCTTGGTGGTGATGACAGTTTTGATACCGTTCGTTTCCGTAACTTTGGCCTTGATACCCAGATAGGTTGGGGCTCTCAGATTGACATCAGTTGGGATTTCGACAGCAGTTTGGGAAGAGCTTCATACAGTAAAATCCGCGCATTGCCAGCAATGGGTGCACTTCAGTTATACCCTTTGGCTGGTGCCGGCTTGACGGTGTCAGACACGGCAGAGATCAGGGGAACGGAGACGCCAATTGGCAGCGTTGGCTATGCCATTCCATCTACCTATCTTGTGGTAGGAACTTACGCCAAATTGACGGTCTCCGATGATATTTGGCTTAACTACAACCCTATGTATATCAACACCCTGAACGACAATCACTACATGAAAGGTGCGATGGATGGTTGGTATCATGAAGTGGCTGCCAGTTACCAAATCAACCCACGTCAGAATGTCAGAGTATTTGGTCACTTCTCTGACTCTGATATTGCCGGTTCTACACGGGATTGGCGATTGGAGTTTAACCGCCAGTTCTGAAGCCTGAAGGTTAAGGGGATGATGTTCGGGATAGTTGTTTTATCTGGCTGTGAATTTTCTCAGCGAGCTTGTCGATGCCCCGTTGATTCAATTCACTCTGCTGACCTTTTATTTCCACAATCAGTTCAGGGTATGCAAGCTTTGCTTTCACGTTGACAACCTGAACAATCAGGTAGGAAAACAGGAAGCTGGGTTTATGGAGTCGGGTGATGACGATCCAGTCAGCGTCAAAGCTCTCTCCAAGTTCAGTGGCTGAGTCTGTATGTTCAAACAGATAACCAAAGCCTTGGTTGGCGTTTTCATAGGCTTCTAGCGGAACCTGAACAGTGGCGTAACCATGTTCGTCTGCCAAAGATTTACGCAGCATAGGAGCAAGGCTGGCAGTGCGTACGACTTCTTCAGTGTTGTCATCGATCTGTGTAAAGTCTGCGAGCTCAAAATTGAGGACGGCAATGCCAGCGGCAAAGGATGGGGTGCTGAAAAACAGCGTCGCAAACATGAACGCCTTAGGGAAGGATAAGTAAAAACGGACAGTTAAACTGCCCGTAGAGTGATTAGTCATCATCATCATCACGCCTTGGCTTGGATGAAGCTTCCACGACTGGCACCCCATAATCCTGAAGGATCATCGCGATTTGCGGTGCATTGGCATCCATTGCCATTTCTACCGTTTCTTTCCATGGACGCTCTCCGTAGCGTACCCCCATCGAAATAGCGAAATCAAAGACTTTACTACCCTCTGATGTCATTGGAACGACCGCAACATCAGACTGGTTTTGGGCAAAATAGCCAGCAATGGGACCCCAGATCACCAAGACATCATACTCACCATCCGCTACCCGTTTCACCATCTTGCCAGGGTAGTCTTCCGGATCACCGTTCATAATACGGAAGAATTCTGTGTTGTCCTTGAAGCCATTCTCACGTAACCATGAAACGACGGGAGAAGGAGTGAAGGCTGCGACTTTCAGTGACTGTTTGACCTCGTCAGGCAAGTTGGCGAGCGCCTGTTGACTGTCGACTCCTGCCAATGCCCCTTCTTTTTTGTACAGTAGAGAATAGGCAGAGCGGTAATAGGGCTTGGTGGTGGCTGCAATATCGAACTGTACCGGAACACCAATCACCAAATCGCAGGCAAAGCGGCCATTGTCGTCAGACCAATTCTTTAGGGTATTGCGGATAAAGCCCATACGCTGGGGAAACCAAACATATTCCACATCAAGCCCGAAATAATCTCCGAGCTGCTCGGCGATTTTATTCTCAAACCCCTGCTGTTCGCGGTTGGAGTAGGGTAGGTTATTGGGGTCTGCGCAGACACGGAGTTTATCTGGCAAGGAAGATGGGAAGGTATTGTCTGCCGCGAAGGATAAACTGCTAATCCACAGCGAGAGCATCACGATAAGGAGTGAAAACAAAGACTTCATACTGACCTCCTACTTGGCTGCTGCCGTGACTTGCTGGGACACAAAGCACTCTTGTTCGGCATTGTCACGAATGCCTAGTAGCCCTTTTCGCGCACTGCGGCTGTCTTTGGACGAACGGAAGTAACCGCCCCGTTCACCACGCATGCTGCGAAGGCGCACAAACGCATCCGCATGTACGTATTCGTCAAAGGTCATTTGACTGGCAATTTTGTCAATCACACAACTGCATCCATACATGTTTACATACGTTGGCCCGCCTTTTAGTGACATACATTCCTGCACGTATTTCACTCGCTCAAGCGTTGGGAAATCGTTAGCACTAGCAGCAGGTGAGGCCAGTAAAAACAAGGTGGGTACAACAAGCGCGCTTACTCTTTTTACTACTTGCATAAGCTGACTCCTTTACTAGAAAACGCTCAAATTACGCCTTCGGCTTTAAGGTGTTTTTTGAATTTCTTCAGCAGCCCTTTGGCAGGGAGCAAAGATTTGTCTTTCTTGATTTCGGCGAGGTAGGCGTCGATAGTGCCTTCAATATCGGAAGGGTCGCCGACAAGCAGAACACCGCCCATCCGTGCTCCCCAATGCGGTGTGCATTTGTAGACATAAACGCCTTCATTGTCGAAAACAAAGCTCACATCCATGCCGAGTTCAGTCAAAATCTTCTCGGTGCCTTCAGGCACCATAGCGTCAATGGTTTCAATGAGATGAGCGGGCATATTCGTCCAGCTTACCCTATCCCCCGGTTGGAGAATCACGAACATGGGGTCGAATTTCACGCCGACGGCGCGTACTTCGTATTCTTCTGCAAAAGCGTTACTTACCAGTCCCAAAAACAATAAGAGTGAACCTACTAACTTCTTAGCCATACGCATTATCCTTTTGCTACTTGTTGAGTGTAGATGCCCCAAAGGCGATTCAACCTGATGCAGTGCGTCAGAGATGAGAAAGGGGAGTAGATACTCCCCCTTCGTTGTTGTTTTTGATTTAGTTAGGCAAAGCAAACACCGTCAACACGCCACCTAGTTGGGTATAGTCAGACAGTTTGCGGTAGGCGCCTACTGCACCAAGACCGTCAGTATCGCCCTCAAGACCGGCGGCCATACCTATGCCAGCCCAGCCACCAATACCTGACAAAACTGCCACATATTGCTTGCCATCATGCATGTATGTATTCACGTTGCCGATAATGCCCGATGGGGTTTTGAAGCGATAAAGTTCTTTACCTGTCTTCTCATCTACGGCTTTCAGGTAGCCTTCGAGTGTGCCATAGAAGACGATGCCACCGCCCGTTGCCAAGGCGCCACTCCACACAGAGAATGGCTCTGGCAGTGACCAGACTATCTCGCCTTTCTCTGCATCCCAGGCAATAAAGTTACCCAGACCGCCATGGCTGTCCGGTGCAGGGAACATGGAAAGGGTAGCACCAACATAAGGCTGCCCAGCGGTGTAAGAAACTTCGAAAGGTTCGTAGTTCATACATACATGGTTGGTCGGAACATAGAAAAGACCAGTGCGCGGACTATATGTCGCAGGTTGTTGGTCTTTGGAGCCGAGTGCGGCAGGGCAGATACCTTTGGTATCTACATCTTCACCATTATATTGCGTGGAATATTTGTCCACCACTTGAGGACGACCAGTTTCCATGTCCACATGAGTAGCCCAGTTTACAGCAGGGTCAAATTTCTCAGCCACCAGCAATTCGCCGGTAACGCGATCCATGGTGTAGCCGAAGCCGTTACGGTCAAAGTGAACCAGCAGTTTGCGGTCTTTGCCTTTGAACTTCTTATCAACCAGAATCATTTCGTTGATGCCATCGTAATCCCATTCATCGTGAGGCGTCATCTGGTAAAGCCATTTCGCCATACCAGTATCTGCATCACGCGCCATGATAGTCATGGAATACTTGTTGTCACCTGGGCGCTGTGATGGATTCCAAGTACTTGGGTTACCCGTTCCGTAGTAAATGAGATTCAACTCAGGATCATAGGTAAACCAACCCCAGGTGGTACCGCCACCGATTTTCCATTGGTCGCCTTCCCAGGACTTCAAGCTGGAATCTTTACCAATAGGTTTGAGCATCTCAGTGGTTTTTTCTGGGTCAACCAGCATTTCATCATCTGGCCCTGTGCTGTATGCACGCCAGGCGACGCTGCCGTCTTTGATGTTATAAGCAGTAAGGTAACCGCGCACACCGAATTCCCCCCCACTGATACCTGTGATGATTTTGTCTTTCACCACCAGAGGAGCATTGGTGTTGGTCCCACCAGTTTTTGGATCGCCATTTACGACTTTCCAGACCACCTTACCGGTTTTTTGATCTAACGCGACGAGGGTAGTGTCTGCCTGTTGTAGGAAAATTTTTCCATCGGCATATGCAAGGCCACGATTAACGGTGTCGCAACACATAACAGCGATAACAGACGAATCTTGTTTCGGTACGTACTCCCAAATCAGCGCTTTGGTTTTCAGATCAATGGCGAAGACTTTGTTGGGGAAAGGTGTGTGGACATACATGGTATCGCCCAAAACAAGTGGACTGCCTTCATGACCACGAAGTACACCAGTAGAGAATGTCCAGGCTACCTGAAGATCTTTAGCGTTTTTCGCGTTGATTTGATCTAGTGAGCTATACCGAGTCCCTGAATAGTCACCGCCCCACATGACCCACTGATTGGGATCATCCTGGAGTTTGATGAGCTCGTCATTTGCTTGTGAAGCTGCGGGAAACAGCATGGTGATGGATAATGTAGCGACTGCGACTAAGCAGCGTCTTAACCTTACAGCACCTATCATATTTACTTCCTCCGTGACAGCACGATTGGTCGGAGGCCTAAGGGCGACCTGACTTCGGCTTTATTGACTCAATTTTTAATGCGTATGCCGCGGAGTTGTGGGGACGCTGCGCTGGCCAATGCTCGCTGGGTCTGTAAGCCACTTTGATGCGCTGGCTACGATAGCGATCTACAACTTGGGCGGATCCGCGTTTATTGACTGAATCCTAAGATCATCTCGACTCAAGAGAGGGGCACTAAAAGTGGTGCCGTTTGTTGAGTACAAAATGTCGTGAATTGAGTGTATGGCAGCTTTTGGGGTTGTGTGAGAAGGAAAAGGACACAACACTTTTGTCCGCGGGCAACAATGTTTAAGGGGTGGGATTTTGTAATTAAATCACTGAAAATAATAATACTTTAGGTGTCTTACTTTAGGGATAACCATTAATTTATGAGATAAGCGCCCGGTAACATATCCTTAAAAGTCATCGAGATACGTTACCAGGAGCTTGGTGTTTTTTTATGAGACTTCGCAGGACTGTTATCAAATGTCCCATTCACTGGAAAACTGACGGCCAGTGGAGTCTTTCACGTCGGCTTTCAATTTGCCGCTCTTACCCTTATCAAGATGGAAGGTAAAAGTTGGATTTTCGCTGATAGATATGCCCCCGTTAAAGTGCATGACAGGTTCACCTTCTAGCGTAATGTTTACATCACTTACGTAATCCGAAGGGATCCAGTGGCGCGTGATCTGGTCAATTTGAAGCCCACTGTAGTTGGGGTGGCTGATCAAAAGCTGCATCATTCTGGAATTTTCACCTGCCAGATCTTTAAGCTTCATTCTTCCCATTCGCTGACGAGCCAGCATGTCATCTGCGCCTGCCGGTGCAGAGCAACCGCCAGAAGCTTTAACAAATTTACTGTGCATATGAAGTTTGCCATCAGCAGTTTGGGCAATCACCCTAATTGGGCTGTAGGCATTGACGCGAACACGGGTGGCGATGTTAGCGACCCCATTGTTCGGGCTCATGTCAAAGCTGCCAACAATCGGAGAAGGGTTGTTGTCGACGATAAGGTGAATGCGCTGGATAGGGTTAGGATCGTCCTGACGCACATTAACCTTCACTTCGAGTGGAACCAGCGCAGCATCAATGGCGCGTTTCGGTGCTGTCAGCGAAACAACGTCTTCACTTTCTACAATATCAGGTGAGCCGGGAAACAGACTGTCACGGATTAGTGGCCAGGTGGCACTTTCTGTTTCAGATTGGGCATAACTTTGCAGTGGCAAAGTGCTGAGCAGTGCCGATAGCAGCATGGTGGTCATTTTCATCGGAGAGTCCTCTCATCATTCCCATTCCAACTCCTTGTAAGCCTGAATCACATTGCGAGGGTGGAACTCTTCATAAAGCTTCCAGTCCTCTGGAGACGGCATGACGGTGGTGCTGGCTGTGTTGATATCGATGTTATTGTTGATAGCGGCACGAACAGCTTGTGCCAGAGAAGAGAGATAGCGCTTTTGTTTTTCAAAAGCTTGTTTTGATTTTTGTAGTGGGCCATGCCCCGGGATCACTTGGTTGTAAGGCATGGCCTCAAGTTTTTCCGTTTCAGCGAGCCAGCCAATCAGGTTTCCATCAAGTGTGGGCAGATGATTAATAAACAGTAGATCGCCGGAGATCAGTGTGCCTGATTCTCGATCAAACACTGAGAGATCGTGGCGGGTGTGCGCCCGCTCGTGCGGGGTTAACGTCAGGATACGGTTACCAAGATCAAGGCTGGTCGTTTCACTAACCACACGCGTCGCCCCAATCGGCTTGGTGCCGGTAAACCACGGGTTGGTTAATCGTTGAAGATAGTAGCCGGATTTGGCATTGAAATCGCCGGGGTAGCGGGCGTGGGCGACAAACTCAGGCTTTTCATCGACAAAGGCGATGTTGCCGAAGTGATGATCGGGATGGACATGCGTATTGATCACAAAGCGAATAGGTAAACGGGTTTGTTGCCTAATCGCCCTAAGCACCGCCTCGCCCGCCCGTTTACTGCCGCCGGTATCAATCACAGCAACAGCTTCGTCTCCGACAATAAAAGTGATATTGGCGACTGGATCGTTGTTGACGGTAAACAGATCTGCAATCTTCCCCTGATGCATGAAAACACCGGGTGCGACCTCTCTAAACGTAAGTTCCAGCGATGCTTGTACAGAGAGAGGAAGCATCAGAAAAAGCATGACCAGTAGACGGCTCATGGTCTTACCGGATGCTGCGTTTCTAGCGCATAACCCGCCTCTTTCCAACCTTTCACACCTGCACGATACCAATAGACATCTTTGGCTCCTAGCTCAATTGCCCGTTTTCCTGCATTCCACGAATGCCAGCAATTGGGCTCGCAAAATACCACCATTGGCGTGTTATTAGGCAGTGATGTCTTCAATAGCTGGATGAGAGAGTCAGGCGCAATCCCGTGGCCGACATTGGCAAGCCAGATGGCGCCCGGCAGGGTCTCACGTGAAGGCTCAATCCAGAGCGTATCCGGTGAAAGGTCCTTAGGTTTATTAGGGGCAGGGAAGACATCAATCAATATTGGACGCCGCGCGTCAATGAAAGCCGCAAGCTGCTCGGCAGAATCGATGACCTGACCACCGGTTAATGTTTCAGGAACTGCTGCCCGGTAATTCTCGGTACGGTAGCTGTTGGGTTCAGGGATTGTTTCAGCACTGATACTGGTGATATGAAAAGCACACAATATCGCGCATATGAAACTTATTTCCTTGATAAATTTAAGGGCATTCATACTACTTTATTCTGATAATACTCATACCTTAGTAGGAGAAGGGCAGAGCACTACACATTATGGGTTAACATTAGGATAACAATCAGACCGTCAAGGGGCGGGTTTTATTGTTGCAGCCATCAATAAACTTCTTTTCAGTGGGGCAAAGATGAACCGTTGGAGTGGTGTTGAAGAATTTGTTGAAGTTGTCAACAGTGGCAGTTTTACCGCCGCCGCACGCAAGTTGGGGGTGTCTACTTCCCATGTCAGTCGTCGTATCGACGCGTTGGAAAGTAGGCTCACTACCCGCTTGCTCTATCGTACAACGCGACAAATCACGCTGACTGAAGTCGGCAAAATGTACTTTGAGCAATGTAATGATCTCATCGAAAAATTCGCTGAGGTAGAAGCATTGGTTACCCAAATGCAGACCGAGCCGGTCGGTACCTTGAAAATCACTGCGCCTTCGGTGTTTGGTGAGAAGTTCATTGCGCCGCTCGCGAATGATTTCATTGAGGTGCATCCCAAGCTCAGTGTCGAGTTTCACTTTACCAATGATGTGGTGGACTTGGTGCATGACGGCTATGACTTGGCCATTCGTACCGGAGATCTGAAAGACAGTACCTTGATGGCGAAAAAGCTTGCGCCGCGGAAACTCTATGTGTGTGCATCGCCAGCTTATCTGAAGGAATTTGGGGTACCGGCTAATTTGGACGATCTGCAAAACCACAATTGTCTGGTTGGGCTTGTGGATAGCTGGAGTTTTCGGGATGACGGTAACGCGGTGAACATCAAACCGCAGGGGCGCTGGCATGGGAACAGTGGCAGTGCAGTGCTGGATGCTGCCTTACACGGCTTGGGGTTGGCACAATTGCCGGACTACTACGTAAGCCAGAAAATCATGAGCGGTGAGCTGGTAGAAGTCTTGTCGGGTTATCAGGCACCGGATTCGGCAGTCTGGGCGGTTTACCCGTTTAACCGCAACCTGTCAGCCAAAGTCAGGCTGTTTGTGGACTTCCTCTCCGATCATTTCCAGCATCATTTGCCCTGGATGGTGGAGGAGCATCACGACAACGATGACCATCAGGAAGCTGCGGGGTAATCTAAAGTCACAGGTACAAAAAAAGCCAGCACGAAAGCTGGCTTTTTTTGCGCAGAACTTACAGGATATCCAGCAGTTCTACTTCGAATACCAGTGCTGCGAAAGGAGGGATCGCTGCACCCGCACCGCGCTCGCCATATGCCAGATCTTGTGGGATGTACAGTTTCCACTTAGAACCTACAGGCATCATTTGCAGGGCTTCAACCCAACCTTTGATCACGCCGGTTACTGGGAATTCAGCTGGCTGACCGCGCTCTACAGAGCTGTCGAACTTAGTGCCGTCAGTAAGGGTACCGTGGTAGTGAACACGTACTTGCTTGTCAGAAGTCGGGACCTCACCGTTACCTTCAACCAGTACTTCGTACTGCAGGCCAGACTCGGTCACGGTCACTTCGTCACGCTTCGCGTTCTCAGCCAGGAAAGCTTCGCCTTCTGCTGCTGCTTCTTTTGCTGCCGCTTGGCGAACTTCTTCTGCCTGGGTGTGCAGTTCACGCAGTGCATTGTTGATCTCGTCGATCTCAATCTCAGGCATGTTACCCGCCAGAGCGGTTGCGATACCTTTCGCGATTGCATCTACGTTCAGACCTTCCAGACCAGAACCTGCCAGTTGCTGACCCATTTGCAGACCGATGCCGTAGCTTGCTTTCTGCTCTACGGTTTCCAGTTTTACATCAGACATGTCGTCTCTCTTTATTTGCGGGTTTAAAGTGGGCAAGGATAACAGTTACAGGGCGTACGGGACAAATCGACTTACAGCTTTAAGGTTGTAATTCGGACGGAATTCTTTGAAAGTACAAATGTCAGACAATTATTCAGGTTAAGCCGACTGGCTGACATTTTGCTGATATTGCAGATCTAGTATTCAAGGTGATTGAATTCGTTGAGATACTGGACAATGAGGATCTTGAAAGAGGTAATGACCTTGAAAGGAAAGCGCGAAAAAGGAACAGCATCCGCCACGCCGCCTCTGGGCGAGGCAATCAAAAGCGCATTAGAAAAAGCGAAAGCCTCGCTGAGCCCTCTGGTTGAACGTGTTCACCCTTACTGGCAATCCTTACCGAAGTTACACCGCACTGCGATTTCAGTACTGGGTGCGTTGTTGTTGGTGCTTCTGCTATGGCCATCAAGTGATAACTCGGCACCGGAAAGCAACACGGCCGGTGAACGCGTATCCGTGCCACTTGCGGTTCGACAGCAGCAAGTCAGCAACGATGAAGGCTTTGATGCTGATGGCGAGCAGGTGATATCCACGCAGTCAGTGGGCGCGCAAGCCGTAAATACGGACTGGGTGAACTACGAAGTGGAGGGTGGTGATACGCTGTCCAATATCTTCCGTGCACAGGATTTACCATTGCCTGACCTTTACGCCATCTCAGCGATAGAGGGGGACGATAAGCCTCTCAGCCGAATCCAACCTGGGCAATTGCTCCGCTTCAAGCGTAATGACCAAGGTGCCTTGGATATGTTGCAGATTGAAACCTCAGGCGCGTCGGTGATTTTCTTCAGGCTGTCAGATGGCAGTTTTGCCCGGCGTAAGTAATTGCTGAAAACAGAAGAGAGCTGCCATTGGGCAGCCTTTTTTATATCTTTTTACCGCCGATTAGGCTGCGACGCGGCGCATGTCGATGTGCGGAATGCCGTCTTCCAGATACTGCTCAGAAATTTCTTCAAAGCCGTGGCGACGATAGAACTCTCGCAGGTGATATTGGGCTCCAATGGTGATTGGCGCTTTTGGCCATATATCATGTGCTTGAATAATGGCTTGTTTGACCAGCTCACTGCCACAGCCGTTTCCGCGCTCTGTAATGGCGGTCACAATGCGTCCGATACTCATTTCCGGATAGGTGAGGCCTGCTGGCAGTATGCGGGCGTAGGCTGTCATTTTGTCATCGCGGTAGCCGAGCAAGTGTCGGGTTTCGGGATGGGTGTCATGGCCGTCCAGCTCCGGATACGGACAGTTTTGTTCTACGACGAACACGTCAGTGCGCAACCTCAATAGGTCATAGAGTTGCCGTGTCGACAACTGACCAAAGGTCAGGGTTATCCATTGCATTATTGTTATTCCTGATTTTTAAAAATCTCTTGGGCTACTTTTTTCATAGCCCATTTCCCTTTGGGTAGTCGGATAACTTATAAAAAAACCGCGATCAAAGCCGCGGTTTTTCTGTATCAATTTTGGGTGTTTTCAATAATTAAACATTGGTGCAACCAATTATTAATCATTTTTTCAGGTCAATGCGGTACTGCGCGAAGCCCACATCATCTGTGCCCACTTTCTCCATTGGGTACTGACCTTTGGCTTTTACGAAATCAGCCGCCTTGTCACTTGGTGATGTCTCAAACACCACGTTCAGATCAACGTCGGTTTCGATTGGGGCAAACGACCAGTTATTGTCAGCCGTTGGGGTAACCACACCTTTCTCTTTGGTCACCGCACTGATGTAGTTGGCGACCACGGTACGGTTTTCATCCGGTGAGGCGAAGGCAATGAAGTCATTGCCTGTGCCTGGGAATTTGCCCAGGTATGCACGATAGTTGTTAGTCGCAATCAAAAATGGCTGTGCCATATCTACTGGCTTACCGTTAAAGGTCAGGTTCTGAATACGTTCAGCACCTTCGTTAACCAATGCACAGTCACCGTCGTATCGTGCTGGCTGGGTGATATCTACCTGATAGTTCACACCATCTATCACATCGAAGTTGTAGGTGCGGAAGCCATCCCAGTTAATGAGTGACTGCTGGGCTCTGGATTGAGGGTCGATTTGGTTAAACTGACCGGCACTGCATTCCAGCCACTCTTTCACTTCTTTACCGGTGACTTTCAGTGCCACCAAGGTATTTGGATAAAGGTAGAGATCTGCTGCATTTCGGAACGTCAGTTCGCCTGCTTCCACTTCGGTGAAATTCGCTGGGTCATTCTTACGGCCACCTGCTTTGAACGGTGCCGCGGCTGACAGTACTGGAATGCCGTCCAGATCCGGGTCACCCTGAATGAAGCGTTCGACGTAATCTTTCTGTGCCAGATTGACGATTTGTACCGTCGGGTCGTCCTGCACCAGCGAGAGGAAGCTGTACATCACATCGTTAGCTTTACCGATAGGCTGATTGACGAAATCACGGGTGCCTTTGTGGTCGTGCTCAAGTACTTTACGCATCTCAACGTCCGCCGCCGCCAGTGATTTACCGTCAAAGATAGGACGGGATTCGCTTTGTACCGGCGTTACAATCCACTCATCGCCTTGCTTGTCGAGCTGCAGATCCATGATGCCGACGTGGCTGCCCCAACGACCCGGCATTACAGCCGCTACGCCTTTGATGGTGCCTTTTTGGTTATCGACGCCTTTAATGTTGTCAAAGCCTTTACCGGGGAACACTGCGTGGGAGTGGCCGAAGGCGATGGCATCAATACCGTCAACGTCGGCAAGGTAGTACACCGAGTTTTCCGCCATGGCTTTATATTGGTCTTGAGACAGGCCTGAGTGAGGCACAGCCACAATCACATCTGCGCCTTTGGCTTTCATTTCAGGTACCAGCTTTTCTGCGCTGGCTTTGATGTCTTCAGCAATCACCTTGCCTTCAAGGTTCTTCTTGTCCCACACCATGATTTGCGGTGGGACAAAACCGATATAACCAACTTTCACCAGATGGGCGTTGCCGTCGGTGTCTTTGAAGGTGTGCTCTTTGATGATGTAGGGGTTGAAGTAGTGCTTGCCAGTGTTGGCATCAATCACGTTGGCAGATATATAGGGGAATTTCGCGCCTTCCAGCGAGCGGTCGAGAAAGTCGAGGCCGTAGTTGAACTCGTGGTTACCGATGTTACCCACATCGTAGTCCAACAGATTCATTGCCTTATAGACAGGGTGAACTTCGCCTTTCTCAATACCTTTGGCAGCCATGTAGTCACCCATAGGGCTGCCCTGAATCAGGTCACCATTATCGACCAATACGCTGTTTCCGACCTCTTCTTGTGCAGCCTTCACGAGCGTTGCAGTGCGCACCAGACCGATTTTCTCACTCGGCTTGTCCTTGTAGTAGTCGTAATCCATCACATTGGTGTGGATGTCAGTGGTCTCGATGATACGCAGTTTAATGGTGTGGGCCATTGCTGGGCCTGCCATGGTAAGCATACCGGTCAGTACAGCGATGGAAAGTGGACGGGCTGAAAGAGTCATGATTATCTCCCAAGGACAGAAATGTGCCTGTATTTTGCATATCGACGACTAGGAATAGTTACATTTCATCTCTAACTGTGATCTATGACTTGATTAATTGATATGTAATCGAATGCAGTGCTGGCGCGGCTTCGCGGCGGTTGGAGAAAATTTCGTCGCTATGAGAGTGAAGGTCTAATAGCCATAACGTTATAAAAAATGAATTTTTAGAATTTCAAGTAATAACATCAACTCTCTATAGTGGCCTCAATGGATTGAAAGGGCTGACACTATGGATTACTTGCCAATTTTCGCAAAGCTTGAAGGACGTGCTTGTCTGGTCGTCGGCGGCGGTGAAGTCGCATGGCGCAAAACGCGCATGCTGATGAAAGCCGGGGCGTCTGTCACCATCGTGGCGCCTGAAGCTGATCATGAAGTTATTGAAGCGGCTGAAAATGGCGAGCTGGTGTGGCTGAAAGAAGGTTTTAAACCGGAGCACCTCGACAACGTATTTCTGGTGATTGCAGCCACTGATAACCCGCTGGTGAATGAGCTGGTTTCTAAAGCTGCCGACAAACGTCGTGTACTGGCAAACGTGGTGGATGACACCCCGAAATGCAGCTTCATTGTTCCCTCTATTGTTGATCGCAGCCCAATTGTGATTGCAATTTCTTCTGCTGGTAAATCACCGGTCTTAGCAAGATTGATTCGAGAGAAACTCGAAACCCTGATCCCGTCGCACGTTGGCCGTATGGCAAAACTGGCTGGCGATTTTCGCGATACCTTAAAACAGAAAATCTCGACCCTGAATGGTCGCCGTAAATTCTGGGAAATGGCATTTGATGGTCGTTTTTCCTCACTGGTTGCTTCAGGCGACGAAGAGGGTGCCAAAGCAGAGCTCGAGCGACTGACTGACGGCGTTTCCCTACAAGGTGAAGTGGCGCTGATTGGCGCTGGCCCGGGCGACCCAGGTCTTCTGACCCTACGTGCGCTTCAACTGATGCAGCAAGCCGATGTGGTGCTTTATGACTATCTGGTCTCTGATGAAATCATGGAACTTTGTCGTCGTGATGCCGAGCTGATTTGTGTCGGTAAGCGCGCGAGCTATCACAGCGTATCGCAGGAAGAAACCAACGCCATGTTGGTGAAATATGCGCAGAAAGGCCACCGCGTGGTGCGCCTGAAAGGCGGCGACCCCTTCATGTTTGGCCGTGGTGGTGAAGAGCTACAAGTGCTGCAGGAAGCGGGCGTTCCATTTCAGGTAGTACCGGGCATTACTGCCGCAGCCGGGGCAACCGCCTATGCCGGTATTCCGCTGACACACCGCGATTATGCGCAAACGGCGATGTTCATTACCGGACACCTCAAGAAAGAAGATGACAGTTTCCGCTGGGCGACACTTGCGCGTGGTCGCCAGACGCTGGTGATTTACATGGGTCTGATGAAAAGCGCCCATATTCAGCAGCAATTAATTCAGCATGGACGTGACCCGGAGACCCCGGTCGCAATCATAGAAAACGGCACGCGTACCAATCAGAAAATCTATAAAGGCAAACTCAACGAGCTGGAGTCGCTGGCGGAAGGTGTAGGTTCCCCTGCATTGATCGTCGTCGGTGAAGTGGTGCAGCTCGCAGACCAGTTGAACTGGTACGGAAAGCAATCATTCGAAGCGGTAGGTGATGTTCGTGCACCGTCCGTGGTTAATTTAGGCTAAGGAAACAACATAGAATGGAAGCCAAAACTCTTACCCACCTCAAACAGCTTGAGGCAGAAAGTATCCACATCATTCGTGAAGTGGCGGCGGAATTCGATAACCCGGTGATGATGTACTCCATCGGTAAAGACAGTTCCGTGATGCTTCACCTGGCTCGTAAAGCCTTCTATCCGGGCAAGATCCCTTTCCCTCTTCTGCACGTCGACACTGACTGGAAGTTCAAGGAAATGATCAAGTTCCGCGATGAAACGGCGAAGAAATATGGCTTCGAACTTCTGGTACACAAAAACCCAGAAGGTCTGGCAGCGGGCATCAACCCGTTTGACCATGGTTCTTCCAAGCACACTGACATCATGAAAACCCAAGGTTTGAAGCAGGCGCTGAACAAATACGGTTTTGATGCAGCATTCGGCGGTGCGCGTCGTGACGAAGAGAAAAGCCGCGCTAAAGAGCGTGTTTACAGCTTCCGCGATAAGAACCACGTCTGGGATCCAAAAAACCAGCGTCCTGAGCTTTGGCACACTTATAACGGTCAGGTGAACAAAGGCGAGAGCATCCGCGTGTTCCCGTTGTCGAACTGGACCGAGCTTGATATCTGGCAATACATCTACCTCGAAGGCATCGATATCGTGCCGCTGTACCTGTCTGACGTGCGCCCAGTGGTGGAGCGTGACGGCATGCTGATCATGGTCGATGACGACCGTATGAAGCTGCAGGAAGGCGAGGAAATTGAACACAAGAGCGTCCGTTTCCGCACCTTGGGTTGTTACCCACTGACCGGTGCTGTGGAGTCGGAAGCCAACACCCTGACAGGGATTATTGAAGAGATGCTGGTGGCGACCTCGAGTGAGCGTCAGGGACGTGCGATCGACCACGATCAGTCCGCCTCCATGGAATTGAAGAAACGTCAGGGATACTTCTAAGGGATTAAACATGAATAGTGCTATTGAACAACAAGTGGCCGAGCTGGGTATCGAGGCCTATCTGGACCAACATCAGAACAAATCCCTGCTGCGTTTTCTGACTTGTGGCTCGGTGGATGACGGCAAAAGTACGCTGATCGGCCGCCTGCTGCATGACTCTAAGCAAATTTATGAAGATCAGCTGGCAGCGATCCACGCAGACAGCCAGAAAGTGGGTACCACAGGTGAAAAGCCGGATCTGGCGCTGTTGGTTGATGGTCTGGCCGCTGAGCGCGAGCAGGGCATCACCATCGACGTGGCATATCGCTACTTCTCGACCAAAAAACGTAAGTTCATTATCGCGGATACCCCGGGACATGAGCAGTACACCCGTAACATGGCGACCGGTGCGTCGACCTGTGATCTGGCGGTTATCTTGATTGATGCACGTAAAGGCGTATTGGATCAAACCCGTCGTCACTCGTTTATCGCGAGCTCTCTGGGCATCCGCCACTTTGTGGTTGCGGTGAACAAAATGGATCTGGTGGATTTCGATCAGGCACGTTTTGAAAGCATCCGTGATGATTACCTGGCGTTTGCTGAAAAGCTGAATGCGGACATCGACATCAAACTGGTGCCACTGTCAGCGTTGGAAGGCGACAACGTGGTAGATCGCAGCCCAAGCACCCCTTGGTATGACGGCGAGACCCTGCTGACCTTGCTGGAAGATGTAAACGTGACTGCGGAGAAAGACAACGGTGCCTTCCGTTTCCCAGTGCAGTACGTGAACCGTCCAAACCTCGACTTCCGTGGTTTCTCCGGTACCATCTCTGGTGGTGAAGTACGCCCAGGTGATGAAATCAAAGTGCTGCCATCGGGTAAAACCTCGACAGTCGCGCGTATCGTTACCTTTGATGGTGACTTGGATTATGCACACGCAGGTCAGGCTGTAACGATTACTCTGACTGATGAAATCGACATCAGCCGCGGTGATTTGATTGTGCCAGCTGCTGATACCCAGCAAGCGACCAACAAACTGGCCGCACGCATTGTTTGGATGGCTGAGCAACCACTGGAAGTGGGTCGCCAGTACGATGTCAAAGTCGCGGGCAAGAAAACCGTGGGTGCCGTGAGCAAAATCCGTCATCAGGTGGACATCAACTCGCTGGAAACTTTCAATACTGAAAGCCTGCCACTGAACGGCATCGCTGAATGTGAGGTTGAACTGACCGAATCTGTGCCGCTCGACGTTTACACTGATTGCGCCGACACCGGTGGTTTCATCCTGATTGATCGCCTGACCAACGTGACCGTGGGTGCAGGTATGATCAGCGAGCTGCTCGAAGACAGCGTTGCACAAACTTCAGGTACTGATATCTCTGCGTTTGAGGTAGAACTCAACGCGCTGATCCGCAAGCACTTCCCACACTGGAATGCACGCGACATCAGTAAGCTGTTGGGGTAATTCCAATGAGCTGGGATCAGTCTCTGGTATTGGGATTGCTGCTGGCGATTGTGGCAGGTTTGGTGTTTACCAAAATCAAACCTGCCGTGCTTTTCGCAGGCGTAGCTTTCGTTGCATTTCAATCCGGGCTGGTATCGGTGGAAGCGATGGCAGGGAACTTCACCAATAGTTCCCTGTTAACGCTGGTACTCCTCATCCTTGCCTCTGCGGCACTGGAAAAAACACGTTTGGTCAGTTGGGTCAGCGGGCAACTTGCCAGCGGCCGTTTAGGAACTGTCGTTGCTAAATTAGGCGTGTCGACCGCGTTTCTAAGCTCGTTTACCAACAACACCGCTGTCGTGGTTTCTCTGATTGGTGCGGTGAAGCGTAACCGTCGTCATGCGCCATCACGACTGCTGATTCCTCTTTCTTACGCAGCCATTCTTGGTGGCACCCTTACCCTGATTGGCACCTCGACAAACCTCATCATCAACAGCTTCGTGGAAAGTGCTGGTCTGCCTACACTGAGCTTCTTTGCGCCATCCACGATTGGCCTTGCCGTATTGGCTGGCGGTCTTCTGGTGTTGATCCCGTTTTGTTATCTCCTTCCTAACTATGACGACGACAGTGATGACGATTTGCCATATGTATTGGAAGCAGAAGTCAAAAGGGGCTCTCCATTAGCGGGTAAAACCGTGTCTGAAAATGGGTTGCGTGCGCTTCGCCGTTTGTATCTGGCCGAAATTGTTCGCGATGGTGAGCTGATCGCGCCGGTTTGCCCGGATACTGTGATGCGCGAAGGCGATAAGCTTCAGTTCTGTGGCGATGTGGAAAGCGTGGCCACCTTGCAGGAAATCGAAGGTTTGGCGCTGTTTGGTCAGCACCACATTAACGGACAGAACTTGCTTGAGGTGGTAGTGAGCCACAGTGCATCGATTCTGGGTAAGACGCTGAAAGAGGCCAAATTCCGTGAAAACTTTGATGCGGTCGTCGTCGCTATCCGTCGCGGTCATGAAAAGCTCGAAGGCGGTTTAGGCAATATTACCCTGCTTGCCGGTGACACTTTGGTGATTGTCCCTGGTAAAGGATTTGCGAAAGAACAACAACGCATGCAGCGCGAATTCGTGCTGGTGAATGGTTTGGACTCCAGTGCGCGTCTCGATAGCAAAATGAGCACTTGGGTGCTGGCAGGTTTTGCCGCAGTAATTGGTTCCGCTTTAATGGAGTGGATGCCACTGCTGAATGGTTTGGCTGCCTATCTGACTGTGCTGTTGCTGACAGGTGTGGTGAATCTGGTGGAGCTGAAACGCCGCTTCCCGGTTGAGATCGTGGTGATTGTCGGCAGCGCGCTAAGTCTTGCGCAGTTGATGATTGAGTCTGGGCTTTCTGAGCAAATGGGCGAGCTGTTTATCTACTGGTTTAACGGCTGGGGCGTTTATGGCGCGCTGATTGCAACCTATTTGCTGACGCTGGTGTTAACTGAGCTTGTGACCAACAATGCCGCAGCAGCGCTGTCATTTCCGATCGGATATAGCCTCGCTCTCGGATATGGCGTAGATCCGATGCCGTTTATTATGGCAGTCTTGTTTGGTGCCAGTGCGAGCTTTATTTCGCCATATGGTTACCAGACTAACCTTCTGGTCTACAGTGTGGGTAATTATCAGTTAACGGATTACCTGCGGATTGGATTGCCGTTGTCGTTGGTGTACTCCGCACTGGTGTTGGGTCTTATCCCTCTGTTTTTCCCATTTTAATTACCTCAAAGGCCAATAGAGCCTGAGATGAGGTCAACAAAGGATTGAGTTATGAGTGCTGCGGATACGCCGCATCCGGATGAAAACGTCGTTTGGCATAAACACGTTATCGACAAAACATACCGCGCAGAACAGAAAAACCAGCGTCCGGCGCTGCTTTGGTTTACTGGCCTTTCAGGCTCTGGCAAATCCACCGTTGCTGGTGCACTGGAAAGTAAACTGGCACAGATGGGATACCATACCTACCTGCTTGATGGTGACAACGTACGTCACGGCCTTTGCCGCGACCTAGGTTTTTCCGATCACGACCGCCGCGAGAACATTCGCCGTGTGGGTGAAGTGGCGAAACTGATGACAGATGCGGGTTTGATTGTTTTCTCCGCGTTTATCTCTCCGTTCCGTGAAGAGCGCCAATTAGTGCGTGAGCTTCTACCGGAAGGTGAGTTCTTGGAAGTATTTGTCGATACGCCTTTGGAAGTGTGTGAATCACGCGATCCGAAAGGCCTCTACAAAAAAGCCCGCGCGGGTGAAATCAAAGCCTTCACCGGTATCAGCTCTGCGTACGAAGCGCCGGAAACGCCGGAAGTGCATCTTCAAACTGACGATCATTCTGTCGAAGTCCTGGTGGATCAGTGTATTGCATCACTACGTCAGGCTAGTATCATCGGCTGACATTGATAGTCGCGAAACAAAAAACGGCTGGGATTTCCCGGCCGTTTTCTCTTTTTCTTTCAATTTTTCATCGCCAAAATATGAAGAAGATTAGGCTTTTTCATTCACTGTCGAGCCAACATCACTTTCCACCTTAAAGGCTTTTGAAAGCAGTACCATCAGGGCATCGATATACTCGGGGTGCGCTTTTTGACCCACCAGTTTTGCCAGCTCATTGCCTGTTGGGCTGAAGCGATAGTAGTAAATCCGAATGCCTTTTTTCAGTGGCGTGAGCATAAAGGTTTTGTTTTGACCAAACAGCGGAAATGAGGCCGGTGGCTCAAGCAAGCCAGATTCCAATTCGGTTCTCAATATGAGGCCTAAATCCATCAACAGCATCAGATCCGTGAATGGCAATTTGAAATTCCCCAGCGCCAAACGCTCGGCAATATCCGGTTTGAAGTATCGCTTCATACCTTCTTCCGGCTTTCTAAATCCCGTAATGAGTTTGTTGCTGCTGTCGCTGCCGAATGTACAGGCCAATGCGCAGGCGCGTTGTAGAGCCTGTGCTTCGCGTTGTGTCATTGTTTCCAGCAAAGACAAGGCTTTGAGCGAGGTACTGCCGGGTTTGATAATTTCCTGTTTCAGGATCCGTGCCCACAGGTTCTGCATGCCAGCGCCGTAGATGTTTTTGGCCATTTCAAAAAAACGGTACAGCCAGTCCGGATCCGGCGAGCTGGCGGTTTCATCGCGGCAAAGATCGTTACAGGTCTTGATGACTTGCTCTAGGTTTTCCTGCTGTTTCTGTTTGATCTCTAACTGGCGGAAAGCCGCTCGGGACGTCAGCGTATCGTGTTCAATATCGTGCAATTTTGCATCAATGTGGTGAGAGGCAGCAATGGCGGCAAGGCGGTGCTGGCTGGATTTGATATGGCTCTCTTGCTGGCTTTGTGATTTGTCACCACGCTTCGAGTTCTCTTTTTCGACGCTTTCCGCATCAATAACGACAGGTTTGTTTGGTTCGGCCATACTGTTCCCGCTTTGAACACGTTAAGGTAATGTTTTGGCGATGATTTAGGGCAAAACGCGCGCAATCAACTATGTTAAAATTAAATTAAATTTGTTAACATTTAATCCATGTTATGGAAGCGAAAGGAGGATGATTGAAGTGAAGAAGTTCAAAATGAATTCCGTCAATATCCTGCTTGTCGTGTTTTACATTGCAACGCTACTCTATCTTTCTCAGTTTATCGGCTAACTTTCGTTAAACATTAAAAAAACCCGCACCTAGCGGGTTTTTTTCGTTTCAAGGAGTGAGCAAGATCACTTCATTAGCTTGTTCACCAAATCAATAACTTGAGTGATTTCAGCTTCGCTTAGTGCGCCTTCTTTGACAAAACGGACGGTACCTTCATTGTCCAGTACAACAATGGCTGAACTTTCATCCTGTAATCGCCACGCGTCAGCAACAGTGCCGTTTTCATCCAAAACAATGGACGACCAACTGAATTCTTTTTTGCTGTCTGCGGCTGAAGATTTCACGAAACCACCGGTCCCCCAGATTGCATCATCCTGATTGATGATGGTCGTGGTCTGGTATTTATCGCGCGGGAAACCAGCAACTTTTACCGCTTCAATCAAAGGGGCATTCATTTCCTTTGCGCTACTGCGGCCAGCAATAGCTTGAATGATACGGACCTTGCCTGTCAGGTTTGCACTGTCCCAGGTTTCGTAACCTATCTTGTCGCCATTTAGGGTAAGTTCACCGTGCTTTTCGACGGAGACAGATGGTAATGCTTGGCCGTTTGAGAGATTGTGAGCCGAGGCAAAGGTTGAGATGAGAGCAGTCGCCAAGGCTAGTGTTTTAATACGACGCATGAGTGATTATTTCCTGTTCATTGATGTATTTGTTTTTATGCGTAACCCCTCTGAATTTGTTCAGTTTACGGGGTACGGTATTGAATATAGCTGATACAGGAAGTGAGCCCGAACCAATAACTGGCCCAACCACTCAAAATGAGAAATTCAACCCAGTTCAAATTGAATCTTTTTCAAGACAGTGTGTCGTAATTTTGCCATGTGAGGATTTTTGTCTACGCTTATTTGGTTGTGATTGAATAACTAAACAGTCTTCGGCTTGTGATTGTTTAGGTTTGTTTGGGAAACCTTTGTCGATTTTGTTGTCGAAAAAGTGATGGCAACTATCCTGAACACTTGGCATTTAGATTGCATCGTGCAAATGTCAGCCAATGCCGAAAGTATTGGTGTGTGATGCAGGTCTTTTATCATAGGCATGGAGGAGTTCATCAATGTTGCGTATTTTTCACCAATACCGCCCTCGTCAGGTTGCACGTTATGTGAAAGGCTTTTTTCGCGGTAGAGTCTACATCGATGGCGTGGGGGCCTTTGAATTCGACAGGGGGAGATTGCTGCCACCGCACAAAAAAGACAAACGCGCACTGGCGGTGATGACCGAAGTAAACAATGAAATCAAGGCCATGGCAGTTGCCGCCTGACTTAATCAAAAGAACATACAAGAACGCCCGTCGTTTGACGGGCGTTTTGCGTTTAAAGTGCCGCTTTTTCCGGTGGATTATCTTTCCCAAGGAGGCAGACAAACACCAGTACCTCCAATGCCACAATAACCGTTTGGATTCTTCTCCAGATACTGCTGATGATAGGTTTCGGCAAAATAGTAGGGACCAGCATGAGCGATCTCTGTAGTGATCTCCGCTTTACCTTCTGCATCCAAAGCTGCCTGATAAGCATCTCGACTGGCTAGTGCTGCGGCTTTCTGGTCATCATCGAAATAATAGATTGCCGATCGATACTGGGTACCCTTGTCATTTCCCTGACGCATACCTTGCGTTGGATCGTGGCTCTGCCAAAATTGTGCCAGGATTTCTTCCAGTGAAATACGTGAAGGGTTGAAAACGACCTGCACCACTTCGGTGTGACCCGTCTGGGCGCTGCATACGTCTCTGTATGTGGGGTTCACGGTAAAGCCACCGCTGTAGCCGACTGACGTGGATTTTACGCCATCAAGTTTCCAGAACAGCCGCTCTGCACCCCAGAAACAACCCATGCCCAAAAGGATTTGAGCTTGGCCTTCAGGTGCTTCTTTACTCAACATTGAGCCATTGACGGCATGCGCTTCAGCCGGAATAATTTCCTCGAGTCGATCTGGCAACGCCTGATCCGCGGTGATGGAGAGTTGCTTTTGGTTGATAAGCATATATCGACTCCTTGTCGTGTCTGGATTGCGCCTGTTTTTTGTTAGGTGTCCACAAACGTAACTGAACAGGCAGGAAAACTAAAGAACGGAACAATGGGCTTATTCTTTCACCGATGCCCGAACCCTCATAAGGTACTTGCGTAAGATGACGACTCTGCAGTGCATTCAAAGTGATCCGTTGAGGACATCTTTCCTCGCTTTGATGCATATTTGCAACAGAACAACCGAACACATGGACGGTCATACTGTCACTATTCTATTTTTAACAGGCTCTCAGGGTGAGAGAAAAGTATACGGTTGATGATTAAGAAACGATTAATACCTTGTGTTTTAGTCACAGCAATATGGGTGCCTGGGGTGGCAATCGCTGATGTGGACTTTGAAATCAAAGGGCTGGATGATGCCCTGGAGAAAAATGTTTCCGTTTACCTAGACGCCATCCCTGATAGCGAGCGACGGCTGACTTTCCGGTTTCAGTCCCGCGTTACAGACGAAATAGAAAAAGCGCTGCAGGCTCTGGGATATTACGACCCAACGATTAGCTATAAGCTCGAAGATAAAAAGTCAGTCGATGATGCCACTGTGGTGTTGGATATCGCATCCGGTGAACCTGTGCGCATTGCAGAAGTGGATGTCGAACTGACGGGGGATGCCAAAACTGATGAGGCGTTTACCGATCTTCTGAAAACCGCGCCGAAAGTAGGCGACGTGCTTAATCAGGGGCAATACGATGCCCTGAAATCGTCGATTCAAAGCCTTGCAGTGCGTCGCGGTTACTTCGATGCTGAATATACCCTCTCAAGACTGGAGGTGGCTCCAGGACGCTATCAGGCCTTTATTCGCCTGCATTTTAGCAGTGGGATACGTTATCACTTTGGTCAAGTTATCTACCACAATAGCCAAATCAACGAAGAACGCCTCGACAGTATGTTGACGTTCAAAGAAGGTGACCCGTATCTCGTGTCTGACCTTGGCGCGTTCAACCAATCCCTATCCAACACTGGCTGGTTTTCCTCGGTGCTCGTTGAAGCGGGGATTGATGATCTTCGCGACGATCGTGTGCCGATTTCGGTGAACCTTGAGCCCTCCCCTCGAAATCAGTTTGAAACCGGTATTGGTTATTCCACCGACGTGGGGCCGCGCGTCAAAATCGGATGGAAGAAGCCCTGGTTTAACAGTCGTGGCCATAGTTTGAACACGGACTTATACGTTTCCAAGCCTAAGCAAACACTGGAATCAACCTATAAGATTCCGCTGGAGGATGTGCAGCGCGAGTACTATCAGGTGCAGGTTGGCCTTGAAAACCTCGATAATAATGACACAACCAGCCTTGAGTTAACCTCTTCCGTTTCCCGCCACTGGAAGTATGACACCGGCTGGCAGCGTGCGCTGTACCTTCGCTGGCTCTACTCGGACTATACCCAGGGCAGTGTCTCGAACATCTCTAACCTGATTTTACCGGGGATAAACTTCTCCCGGGTGCGTAGCCGTGGCGGTGCGATGCCATATTGGGGTGATAAGCAATCTATTACCTTTGAAGCAGGTGATCCGGCGTTGCTCTCAGACATCAGTCTCTTCCGCGCGGTCGGGCAAACTGCGTGGATCCGCAGTCTGAACAGCGACAACCGCTTCCTGACTCGCGTGAATGCGGGCGGTATTTTTACCACTGAATTTGAGCGCGTGCCGCCATCACTTCGCTTTTTCGCTGGTGGTGATAACAGCATCCGTGGTTATAGTTATGAATCGATTTCACCCCGTGACAGTGAAGGCAAGCTCGAAGGCGGTGCCTACATGACAACGGGCTCGTTGGAATATAACTACCGCGTGGCGGGAAACTGGTGGGGCGCGCTGTTTGTAGACGGCGGCGACGCCTGGACAAGCAGCGATCCGGAATGGAAAACCTCAGCTGGTGTGGGCGTGAGATGGGAATCGCCAGTAGGCCCTATCCGATTTGATATAGCCCACGGTTTTGAGAACCAAGACGATGATTTCATGATCCACTTTAGTCTTGGGCCGGAACTATGATGCGTTGGTTTAAGCGATTCGTTATCGCTATCGTATTGTTGTTGTTTCTGGTTGTTGCTGGAGCGCTTACGGTGTTGCTGACACCCGCCGGCGTTAAGCTTGCGGTTTGGGGGGCGCAAGAAGCTCTGCCGGAGTTAACAATAGAAAAAAGCCGTGGGGCGCTGTTGAACGGATTTGCGCTGGAAGGGGTAGCCTTCAGCATGGACGGCTTTTCGTTGTCAGGTCAATCCCTCTCTCTTGATATCAACAGTAAGTGCCTCAGTGGCCCAGCTCTATGTGTGGAGTCGCTGACGGGGGATGGCATTAAAGTGGTGGTTGGTGAAACTGAACCTGCGCCGGCATCGCCGCCGTCTGAGCCACTGACCGAAATTAAGACGCCAGTACCACTGTTTCTCAGCGGTGTGGCACTCTCTGATATCTCCCTCGATATTCTCGGCACCAAGGTGCATTGGGACAGCCTGACTACCGCCGCCCAGATGCAGGGCAACACAGTGACGTTAAAGCCTACCGAATGGAAAGGTATCAAGGTCGAACTTGCCCAAAGCGAAGAGAAACCGGCGAAACCAGAAGCCACGTCTACAAGTGACACGCCGATTGAATTGCCTGCCGTGAATATCCCACTCAATGTTGTGATTGAGGGGTTTGCGCTGAAAGATGCACTACTCATGTTGCCGCAAAAACAGGTGATTCATGAGTTCTTTGTGAAAGGAAAAGCGGGTGGTCCTGACATTGTACTTGAAGATGTACGCCTCGACGCAGAGCAGGGCAAGGTTTCACTCAATGGTGATATCTCGCTGAAAGATGATTATCCGCTGAACCTTGCTGCAAATGCCAAGGTAAGAATGGAACCGCTTCAGGGACACTCACTGACGCTGGATGCGAAGGGGGACCTTTGCGATTTAGCGATTAAAGCCAACCTTAAAGGTGTATTGCTGGCCGCGCTTTCCGGCAGGCTGAATGTGCTTGATCCCAACCTACCGTTTAACGTACTGCTGACCAGTAAGAACCTGCAGTGGCCGGTTGACAGTAACGCGGAATACAAGCTGACATCAACGGCTATCAATGCCAGCGGTAGCCTGAAAAAGTACAGTGCTTCGGTGAAAACCCAAGCCTCGGGTGAAGCGATACCGGATATCGACTTGTCGACTAAGTTAAAGGGTGATCTCGGCAAAGTGATGTTGGGGGATATCTCATTGAAAACACTTGGTGGTGGTATTGATGGTTGGGCGAGCGTCGACTGGACTAAGCAGGTGAAATGGCAAACCCGGCTGGCTTTTTCTGATATTCAGCCCGGACTTCAGTGGCCTGAAGCGGAAGGTAAGCTTTCAGGTGAAGTGCAAAACAGTGGTGAGATTACCGAGCAGGGCGGTTGGTTAGTGCGACTGCCAGAACTCGACATTGAAGGCATCATCCGCGATCAGGCATTGGATCTAAGCGGCCAGCTCAACGCTTCTGATGTAAAAGGCAAAGGCGACCTGTTGTTTGAAACCAAGGGACTTTCCCTCCGCCATGGCCCAAACCAGATTGATGTGTCGGGCAAGGTGGATAAAGCGCTGGCGCTGAAACTCAATCTCAACCTTCCCAAGCTCTCCGCTTCGGTACCGCAGGCTGGCGGCAGTATTAAAGGTAATATCGGTCTTTCAGGTACGCTGGAAAAGCCAGAGGCGGCGCTGCTAATCAATGCCAATGCCTTGCGTTGGGAAGAGCTGGTCACCGTGCAGGATGTCAGTATTCGCGGCTCTGTGAAGCCACTTCCTATCATTGGTGGCGGTCTGATTGTCGATGTGAATGGCGTGAAAGCAGAAGGCGTAGAAGTGAAAACGCTTGCTCTTCGTGCGTCTGGGGATGAAAAAGATCAAACAGTAAGCCTAAAGGTTGATGGTAAGCCTGTCAGTGCAAACCTTTCCGCTCGAGGCAGTTTAGACAGGGAAAAAGGCTGGAAGGGAACCCTGTATTCTTCCGCTGTAAAAACACCTATCGGACCTTGGAAGCTGGTGAATAATGTGCCGCTGAGCGTGAATTTCAAATCTGGTGTGGTCGAGATCGGCGCATTCTGCTGGACGCAAAACCAAAGCCAAATCTGTCTGGATAAGCCAGCGAAAGTGGCTGACAGTGGGGAAGCACAGCTTTCTATCGTCGATTTTAATCTTGATGTGGTGCAGTCTTTTCTGCCTGTCACGACCACGATTGAAGGGATGGTCACTGCCAACGCCAATGTCGCGTGGAAGCCAAACGTACTGCCAAACCTGAAAGCATCGGTAGATTTGTCAAAAGGGAAGGTGACGGAACAATTAGATGCGCCACTGACCCTTGGTTGGGATGCTGTGAACATTGATGCGACGCTGGCAAATAACACCCTGAACGCAGATGTGCTGCTGGCATTGACTGACAACGGCAAGGTGACTCTCAGAGCCGTCATGGGTAATCTTGAAAGCCAGAAAAGGACCCTCAAAAGCACCTTCGACATTGATAATATTGACCTCGATATCCTGGCCCCCGCGCTGGGCGAAGATACCAAGTTGGCGGGGATGCTCAGCGGTAATGTCAGCCTCAATGGCGATCTGGAGGCGCCAACTGCCAATGGCAGCATTGAGCTGAGTGGCCTGAAATTACAGAGCCTCGCTGCGCCTGTGGAAGTGCGGGAAGGTCAGATAACGGCGTTGTTAAATGGCACCAATGGTCGCATCAACGGTGATATCAAAACACCGGATGGCGATTTGGTACTTACCGGTCATGCGGACTGGAAAGATCTTAATGCCTGGCTGGCATCGCTGAATGTGAAAGGACAACGCCTGAAAGTCGTCGTGCCACCCATGGTTGCAATGGAAGTCAGCCCAGACATGACGCTGAATGCGTCGCCGAAGTCCGTGAATGTGAATGGTAGTGTCTCTGTTCCTTGGGGGCGTATTGTGGTGGAAAACCTACCAGCATCGGCGGTGCAGGTTTCCAGTGATGTCGTGATCCTGAACGATGATCTTCAGCCTGTTTCTGAGGAAGAAAGCAACCCGATCACGGTGAACGCTAACATTGCTGTCAATATTGGCGATGACGTTCGCCTTGAAGCCTTTGGCCTGAGAACCAATTTGGTCGGTAAGCTTGACGTTGCCAGTAACCGTAAAGGACCAAGCGTTAACGGCGAGATCAATCTGGAAGAGGGAACATATCGTTCATTTGGTCAGGATCTCCAAATCAAAAAAGGTCAGATCTTGTTCAATGGTCCGCCTGAACAGCCTTATCTGCAAGTGGAGGCGATCCGCAATCCAGACGCTATTGAAGATGGCGTCGAAGCAGGTATCCGAGTGACCGGCCCTGCGGATGCGCCGGAAGTGCAGGTGTTCTCAGATCCGGCCATGCCTCAGGCAAACGCCTTGTCTTACTTGACGCGTGGACGGAATCTGGACAGCGAATCTGACGGCAACGCCATGACGTCGATGTTGATCGGCCTCGGTCTTTCTCAGAGTGGTAAGCTGGTGGGACAAATCGGCCAAGCGTTTGGTGTACAGGATCTGTCGGTAGATACCTCGGGCAGTGGTAATGACGAGAAAGTAGAGGTCTCTGGCTACATTCTGCCAGGACTTCAGGTGAAATATGGTGTGGGTATCTTTACCAGTTTGCCGGAATTCACAGTGCGCTACCGGTTACTGTCAGATCTTTATGTCGAGGCGGTTTCAGGCGCAGACAATGCGGTCGACCTGCTTTACCAGTTCAGTATCAAGTAACCCAAAAACAAAAAGCCCGGTATTGAAACCGGGCTTTCTTTTTAGACACTTACTCTTCGTCTGGGAAATTCTCAAGAAACTCTTCGACTTTCTCAACCATGTGAGTGGAACCCACAAAAAACGGTACACGCTGGTGGAGCTCGGTGGGTTTGATATCCATGATGCGTTGCGCACCATCTGACGCCTTCCCGCCCGCTTGCTCAATGATAAAAGCCATTGGGTTGCACTCATAAAGCAGGCGCAATTTGCCGCTTGGGTAAGCCGCTGTGCTTGGGTATAAGTATAAACCGCCTTTGAGCATATTACGGTGGAAATCGGACACCAATGAGCCGATGTAGCGCGAAGTGTAAGGACGGCCGTCAGTTGGCTCGTTTTCCTGGCAGTATTTGATGTACTTCTTCACCCCAAGTGGGAAGCGAATATAGTTCCCTTCGTTGATGGAGTAGATTTTACCATCTTGCGGGATGGTCATGTTCTCGTGGGATAAGCAGAACGCGCCGATGGATGGGTCGTAGGTGAAGCCGTGTACGCCGTTACCTGTGGTATAAACCAACATGGTAGAAGAACCGTAGATGATGTAACCCGCCGCCACCTGCCGGTTACCCGGTTGGAGGAAATCTTCCATGGTGGCCGGTTGGCCGATAGGGGAAACACGGCGGTAGATGGAGAAGATGGTGCCTACCGATACATTCACGTCGATATTGGAGGAGCCATCAAGTGGATCCATCAAGATGACATACTTGGCGTTGCGCCCAAGTTCGGTGTCGAAGATAACCGCATCATCTTCTTCTTCACTGGCTACGCCACACACCTGATCGCGTGCCGCCATGGCAGCTTTGAATTTTTCGTTTGCGTAGACGTCCAGTTTTTGTTGTTCTTCGCCTTGGACGTTCTCGCCACCAAATGCGCCAGTGATATCAGCCAAACCGGCTTTGTTGATTTCACGGTTAACGATTTTGGCGGCCAGTCGGATAGAGGAGAGTAGTGAGCTGAGTTCTCCACTGGCGCTAGGATATTCATGTTGTTTTTCAACAATGAACTCGCCAAGTGTACGCATATCGGACATTCCAGATCCTTTTGATGTCTGTTATTGGTTTCTTGGGTAAGATGCTGGGAAACAAAGTCGCAAGCGAAATGCAATAAGGCCTTTACTTTCCCGGTTGATTCGAAGTGTTCGGTGCATCGCTTGGGCGGCAGGCAAAAGTTTTTGCCAAAAACGTGACGTCACAACCGGACAAAAAATCAACTTGTTACACATTTTATAGTGTAGAACTTTTTATTCGTATCGAAGTAATTTGGACATGTCGGGAACTGTGATCCTTGGAGATGCAGAACGACGGTTTTAAGCTGACGGAACCTTATGCATATACACATTTTAGGGATTTGCGGCACCTTTATGGGCGGCGCAGCTATTCTGGCGAGACAACTGGGTCATAAAGTGACAGGTTGTGACGCCAATGTTTACCCGCCAATGAGCACACTGTTGGAATCTCAGGGTATAGGTATCATTCAGGGCTATGATCCTTCTCAGCTTGATCCGGCACCGGATCTGGTGGTGGTAGGAAATGCTATGAGCCGCGGCAATCCGTGCGTGGAATATGTGCTGAATAAAAACCTCAATTACACTTCCGGCCCCCAATGGCTGTTGGATTTCCTGCTTAAAGATCGCTGGGTACTGGCGGTAGCAGGTACGCATGGCAAAACCACGACAGCGAGTATGCTGGCTTGGGTTTTGGAAGATTGCGGCTATCAGCCAGGCTTTTTGATTGGTGGTGTACCGGGTAACTTTGGCGTATCTGCCCGCTTGGGTGAAACCATGTTCTTTGTGGTCGAAGCGGATGAATACGACAGTGCTTTTTTCGATAAGCGTTCTAAGTTCGTGCATTACCATCCACATACGCTGATCATGAACAATCTTGAGTTCGATCATGCTGACATCTTCGACGATATGAATGCGATTAAACGTCAATTCCATCATTTGGTGCGGACAGTGCCGGGAATCGGCCGCATCATTGCGCCTTCGAATGATGAAAACATTAAATCGACGCTGGAGATGGGTTGCTGGAGCGAGCTGGAGTTTGCCGGTGAAGACGGTACTTGGAAAGCCGAGAAACGCGTAGCTGATGGTAGCGAATTTGATGTGTGTTTTGAAGGCGAGTCGGTCGGGACGGTTAAGTGGGATCTGATTGGCGATCACAATGTCAGTAATGCATTGATGGCCATTGCTGCTGCACGTCACGTCGGTGTCACACCGGATCTGGCTTGTGAAGCCTTGGGGCGTTTCATCAACACCAAACGGCGTCTGGAGCACAAAGGCGACTTTAACGGTGTGACTGTCTATGACGATTTCGCCCATCACCCAACTGCAATTAAAACCACACTGGAAGGCCTACGTGCCAAAGTGGGTGAGCGTCGTATCTTTGCGGTGTTGGAGCCGAGATCCAACACCATGAAGCTTGGCGTACATAAAGACGAGATTGCACCGTCACTGGATGCTGCCGATGAGGTATTGCTTTTCCAGCCGGAGCATATCGAATGGTCTGTCAAAGAGGTAGCGGAAGCGTGCAAAGCACCAGCGCAAACCTTTGACGAGATTGATGCACTGGTTTCATGCATTGCCAGTGAGGCCAAGGTAGACGACGTTATACTGGTGATGAGTAACGGTGGTTTTGGTGGCATTCACGACAAACTGAAAGCCAAGTTGGAACAACAATAAGGAACACATGGCAACTTCAATGAGCGACAAACGCATTACACTGGCTTGGAGTGGTGCATCAGGCGCGCCCTATGGACTTCGCCTGCTGGAGTGCTTGCTGGCGGCAGACTATGAAGTCTATTTGCTGGTGTCATCCGCCGCACGTGTGGTGTTCGCCACCGAGCATGGTATAAAACTGCCATCTGGGCCCGACGCGGCGAAAGAAGCCTTGGTAAAACATCTCAATGCGCCGACTGACAAGTTGATCGTGTGTAGCAAAGAGGATTGGTTCTCGCCGGTTGCATCGGGCTCTGCGGCACCTAAGAAAATGGTGGTGTGCCCCTGTTCGGCTGGCTCGCTAGCTGCGATTGCCCATGGCATGTCGGATAATCTGGCAGAACGCGCTGCAGATGTGGTACTGAAAGAGCGTGGCCAACTGTTATTGGTGGTGCGTGAAACGCCATTCTCCACTCTTCACCTAGAGAATATGCTGAAGTTATCGCAAATGGGCGTGACCATCATGCCTGCTGCACCGGGGTTTTATCACCAACCAAAGTCTATCGATGATCTGGTGGACTTTATGGTGGCACGTATTCTCGATCATCTTGGGATTGAGCAGGTCTTGGTGCCGCGATGGGGCTATGACCAGCGCGATAAGTAACTCTCATTCAGATAAAGAAAAAGGGCGGTATCGATACCGCCCTTTTTAGATCTTGGTATCGCTATCAGCCTTGAGGCTTCATGATCAACACGTTGACTTTTGATTGCTCCAGCACCTTGGATGCTACTGAGCCAATGATAAGCTTGTTGGCTTTAGAGCGCTTGTGGCTTGGCATCACGATTAAATCGCAGCCAAGGCTGTCAGCGGTTTTGACGATGGCCTTGTAAGGCTTGCCTTCAGCCACAGACAAATCATACGAGATGCCTTCCGGCACAATGCGCTCAGCAAAGGCTTTAAGGTTGTTACGTACGTCCTGTTTCATCTGGCGGGCTGCATCTTCCGGGAAGTATGACTGTACCATGGAGTTATGAATTCCCGGCAGCGCAGTCAACAGGTGCAAAGTAGCACCGGTTTGTCCTGCCAGCCAAACAGCGTGCTCTACTGCTTTATCAGCAAAGCTTTCATCATTCAAATCAACAGGGACCAGAATGTGTTTATACATATCGTCTACTCTCTTGTTTGGTAGTGACCGGGGCGTAATGCCCCGGACTGATTACGCTGTTTGTTGTTTTGATCTTTTGATGCGGCGGCGCTGGTTCCAGGCCATAGCTGCAAGAAGAAGCAAGGTAGGGACGAATACCCATTCTTTTGACGGCCGCTCCGCAGGTGTACTCACCTGAACGATTTCCCAGTCGAAATCGATACCGGCATCTGATGCCGGGCTACCCCACTGAACCATATCGACCAGTTTCGCGCCTTCTTCATCACGCAGTTCCAGGCCAGTAGACATGACTCGAGCCAGACCTTCTGCCTGTGCATAGTCAATGGGCAAGTGAACGTGTTTGGTGACGATATCACCGTCGATGGTTTCACCACGAACTTGTAGGTTAAGCGTTTGGCCATCGGGCAGCTTTTCTGCCACTTCGATAATAGAAGAACCTAGGTAATCATTGGTTGCGGGATAAACTTGATCCCACCAGTAACCTGGACGGAACAGTGAGAAAGTGATCAGCACCAGCAGCAGTGTTTCCCACCATTTGTTCTTGGTGAACCACCAACCTTGCGTCGCGGCTGAGAAGGCGAGCATGGCGATCACGGCTGAGCCGATAGTCAGTAAAAGATGCACTGGACCTTCGATGTCCATTAACAACAGTTGGGTGTTGAAAATGAACATAAACGGCAGGATCGCGGTACGAATATCGTAGGTGAAACCCTGGATACCGGTTTTGATTGGGTCAGATTTCGCAATCGCCGCCGCTGCGAAGGCTGCAAGACCTACCGGTGGGGTATCATCTGCCAGAATACCGAAGTAGAACACGAACAGATGAACGGCGATTAGTGGGATGATAAGACCTTCTTGTGCACCTAACGTCACAATAACTGGGGCCATCAGGGTAGATACCACGATATAGTTTGCTGTGGTTGGTAGACCCATACCCAAGATCAGGCTGATGATTGCGGTGAACAGCAGCATCAACATGATGTTACCGCCGGAGATGAACTCAACGAAGTCAGTCATCACCAAACCGATACCCGTCAGTGTTACCACACCTACCACAATGCCCGCTGCAGCAGTCGCTACACCGATACCAATCATGTTACGTGCGCCAGCGACAAAGCCTTCTGCCAAGTCGATGAAACCGTTTTTGATTTCTTCGCCGAAGTTAGACTCGCCATGGAAGAAAGCAAACAGCGGACGTTGGGTCACCACGATGAACATCATGAACAGGGTTGCCCAGAATGCGGACAGGCCCGGTGAGAAGCGTTCAACCATCAGACACCATACCAGCACCACGATTGGGAGTAGGTAGTAAAGACCTGAACGTGCGGTTGGACCTGGATCAGGGAGCTCAGAGAGATCGGTATCTGCTGGGTCTTCTACAGCCTCTTTCTTGTATTGCGCTGAATAGCGAACCAACGCGACGTAGGCAATGAAAATCGCTACGGCAATGATTGGGCTCGCCGCTGCACCGAACACATCTTTCGTCCAGCCAATGCCATAGTAGACCGCAAAGCTCAGCACACAGATACCAATCACGATGGTCAGGAAGCTAAGCAGAGACTGTACCAGCGTTGATTGGTGGCGACGTGGAAGGCCTGTCATGCCAGCCTTACAAGCTTCAAGGTGAACGATGTAGATAAGTGCGATGTAAGAAATGATGGCAGGCAAAATCGCCGCTTTAATCACTTCAATATAAGGAATACCGACGTATTCCACCATCAGGAAAGCTGCCGCACCCATAATAGGTGGTGTCAGCTGACCATTGGTTGATGCTGCAACCTCTACTGCACCCGCTTTTGTTCCTGGGAAACCGACACGCTTCATCAGTGGAATGGTGAATACTCCCGTCGTTACCACGTTCGCGATAGATGATCCGGAAATCAGGCCTGACAGACCAGAAGCCACAACGGCTGCTTTTGCTGGACCGCCACGCATATGACCGAGCATGGAAAAGGCCACTTTGATGAAGTAGCCACCTGCACCGGCACGATCAAGCAAGGCACCGAAGAGTACAAACAGGAAGACAAAAGACGTTGATACACCCAGTGCGACACCAAATACACCTTCGGTAGTCAGCCACATGTGGGACATGGCTTTGTTTAGGCTTGCCCCTTTGTGCGCAATAACATCGGGCATATGGGGACCCGCGAAGGTGTAGAGTAGAAATACCAGTGCGACGACCATCAGCGGAGGGCCAAGAGCGCGTCGTGTCGCTTCCAGCAGCAAAATCATACCTGTGACTGCAACAACGATATCAAAGCTTGTTGGAGCACCAGCGCGGGAAGCGAGTTCGGTATAGAAAAGGAAGAGGTACCCGGCTGAGAAGCTTCCTGCGGCCGCAAAAATCCAATCCTGGACAGGAATACGGTCTCGTGGAGAGTTTTTCAGAGCGGGGTATGCGGTGAATGCCAGAAAGATAGCAAACGCCAAGTGAATCGATCGTGCCTCGGTATCATTGAGCGCGACAGTAAATGGTGAGGCATACCAGAGCTGGAAAATAGACCAGCACAAGGGAACAAACCAGAGGATTTTTCCTGGTAAACCTGACGGAGCGCGGGCTCCGGTGTCCGCTTGAGCGACAATATCCTGCGCTTCTTGCGGTGTCTCGGTCGTCTTCGTCATGCCATTGTCCTTTAATCGGCAAGTAAAAGTGTAAAAAAACCTGACATCAGATGCGGATAACCCGCAACAAAGCGGGCTATCTCCACAGCGCGTTTTATACGCCTTTATTGTCTTCACCTAATGACGAGTACTGCTTTGTAAGGTCTTGTGTAAGACTCAGTTTATTGTGTGTATTTAGGATTCTTTGGTTATGGATGATAACAAACCTGTTTCCAAAATTTAAAACTAGTGAAATATTTTGTCATGGTCTTTCGCATCGAATTGAGGCGTAACGGGAGATAAAAGCGGGGCAGCCTCATTAGTGAGACAAAATAACGTCTCAGGGTGGGAATAGTTGGATAAGGAAGCTGGCAGGATTACCGGATAATCATCCTGCCAATTTTGAAGGACTTTCAGTTTGAATTAGCGGGAGTAATCGAAAAGTCCGCAAACGGCTTCAAACAGTCGCACAGTGGTGGTAGAGCGCGTTGGAGTGATGAAGATGGTATCGTCACCGGCAACCACGCCAAGAATACCTTCTGCTTTACCCAGAGAGTCCAGCAGGCGCGCGATAAGCTGCGCTGCACCAGGACCTGTGTGGATAACAACCAATGCGTCGTTGTAATCGATATCCATCACCAACTCTTTCAGTGGGCTGCTTGTGGTGGGTACGCCAAGTTCTACCGGCAGGCAGTACACCATTTCCATTTTTGCGTTGCGGGTGCGCACAGCGCCAAACTTGGTCAGCATGCGAGAGACTTTAGATTGATTAATGTTCTCAAAGCCTTGCGCTTTCAGAGCATCTACGATCTCGCCTTGAGAGCTGAACTTTTCTTCTTTCAGGATGGCTTTAAAAGCCTTCACCAATTGATCTTGTTTATCTGAATTGCGCATATATCTTCTTTCTTCCCCGTCTCAGGATGGCGCATTCTTGCATAGTGATTCACTCGTGAGCAATAAAATCAGCGGTAAAGTGACGCACCTATCACCTTTCAACAGGCCTTGATGGCTTTGAAGATAAAAATGAGAAGCGCGGCTTATCCTCAGGTTGATAAGCTTGTGGTTATCTATGATGGGAACGTATCATGCGCAGAGGTCCGTTATGCATGCGGGGTTGTCAGTGGATTTAAGTAAACCACCTTATTGCTGACTTGCCTCGTATCCAAGGTCTGAAATAATAAAATCGTAAATAAGGAGAACGAGATGAAAGTTGCTGTGATTGGCGCCGCTGGTGGCATTGGTCAAGCTTTAGCCCTGCTTTTGAAAAACCGTCTGCCTGCGGGTTCTGATTTGGCTCTGTATGACATTGCACCTGTAACACCGGGTGTTGCGGTCGATCTTAGCCACATCCCTACCCCAGTATCGATCAAAGGTTACAGCGGTGAAGATCCAACGCCTGCGCTGGAAGGTGCTGACGTTGTTCTGATCTCGGCTGGTGTAGCGCGTAAGCCAGGTATGGATCGCTCTGATCTGTTCAACGTGAACGCAGGTATCGTTCGTTCTCTGAGTGAAAGAATTGCTGATGTATGCCCGAAAGCGCTGATCGGTATTATCACTAACCCAGTGAACACCACTGTTGCTATCGCAGCAGAAGTGCTGAAAGCTAAGGGTGTTTACGATAAGAACCGCCTTTTCGGTGTGACCACGCTGGATATCATCCGTTCTGAAACCTTTGTGGCTGAGCTGAAAGGTAAAGATCCAAGCGATGTTCGTGTACCGGTTATCGGTGGTCACTCTGGTGTCACCATCCTGCCGCTGCTGTCTCAGGTTGAGGGTGTTGAGTTCACTGAAGAAGAAGTGGCTGCACTGACGCCACGTATCCAAAATGCGGGTACTGAAGTCGTCGAAGCGAAAGCGGGTGGCGGTTCTGCGACCCTGTCTATGGGGCAAGCAGCGTGTCGCTTTGGTCTGGCACTGGTTCGTGCAGCTCAAGGCGAACAAGACGTTGTCGAGTGTGCTTATGTGGAAGGCGATGGCAAATATGCACGCTTCTTCGCTCAACCAGTGCGCCTTGGCAAAAACGGTGTGGAAGAGATCCTGGATCACGGCCCGCTGAGTGCTTTCGAGCAAAACGCACTGGACAGCATGCTGGATACACTGCGTAAAGATATCCAACTGGGCGAAGAGTTCGTTAAGTAACTTTTCCCTGAAAAGAGAAAAAGCGGCTGGATAGCCGCTTTTTTTGTCATCGTTGAAAGAGCATGTCGATCTTTTTCAGAACGTCTACTTTTTACGGTGCACAGCGATGTGTGCCAGCGCTTTGAGCGCCTCTTTATATTCTGATTCGGGAATAGGTGCGAGGGCTTCTATGGCTTTCTCCGCTTCTTCTTCTGCACGTTGGCGTGTGTATTCCAGAGATCCACACCGTTTCATGCAGGCAAGGATAGGATCAAGCTTGTCCAGACCATTGCCTTGTTCGATCACTTCGCGGATCATAGCAGCCTGCTCTGGATTACTGTTCGCCATGGCGTGCAGTAATGGCAGGGTAGGTTTACCTTCAGCCAAGTCGTCACCCGTATTTTTGCCCATCTCATCGCCTTGTGAAGTGTAATCCATCACGTCATCAATAAGCTGGAAAGCAGTCCCAAGGTAGCGGCCATAATCTTGCAACGCCTTTTCTACATTTTCAGATGAGTCTGAAAGGATTGCGCCTATTTGGGTGGCTGCTTCAAAAAGGCGTGCGGTTTTTGAGTAGATCACCTGCATGTAACTTTCTTCAGTGGTATCCGGGTCATTACAGTTCATCAACTGCAAAACCTCACCTTCTGCGATCACATTGGTAGCTTCACTCATCAGATCGAGGATCCTCAACGATCGAAGTTCGGTCATCATTTGGAAAGAGCGCGTGTAGATGTAGTCGCCAACCAGCACGCTGGCTGCGTTGCCAAACATGGCATTTGCTGTCGCTTTGCCACGACGGAGGTCAGACTCATCGACAACATCATCGTGCAGCAGGGTGGCGGTATGGATAAATTCGATAAAGGCAGCGGCGGTGATGTGTCCTTCACCGTGATAGTTCAGCGCACGGGCTGACAAAACAGCAAGCATAGGGCGTAGGCGTTTGCCTCCACCACTGACGATATAAAAGCCTAATTGGTTAATCAAGGCGACGTCAGAATTCAGTTGCGCAAGTATTTTTTTGTCCACTTTTGCCATGTCATCGGCAGTCAGTGCTTGGATGGTGTTAAAATCCATTGATGCGTCCGGTCCAAGGGTAGATTGCAGTTTGCTGCTCTCGTTTTTGCGATGATAGTACACTAAAATTCCTTACTCGACACAGTATCAATGTTGGCAAAATAGACGGTTAAATACAGTGAACAGCTTTTCACCAATTTTCTTTCACTTCCCCCTTGCCAGAGGGCGAATCTTACCGTAGAATTCGCGCCCTATTGATGAATTAAATGCGCACCCCTCACTGTACAATTTTTAAACGCAGAAGGCTGTGCGGAAATGCGGAGAAAACCATGTACGCAGTTTTCCAAAGTGGTGGTAAACAACACCGTGTAAGCGAAGGCCAAACTATTCGCTTGGAAAAGCTAGACATTGAAACTGGCTCAACTGTTGAGTTTGATTCTGTTCTGCTGGTAGCTAACGGCGAAGAAATCACCGTTGGTGCACCATTCGTAGCAGGCGGTAAAGTAACTGCTGAAGTAGTTACTCACGGTCGTGGCGACAAAGTGAAAATCGTTAAGTTCCGTCGTCGTAAGCATTCTCGTAAGCAAATGGGCCACCGTCAGTGGTTCACTGAAGTCAAAATTACTGGCATCAGCGCTTAATCTAGGAGAAGAGATAAATGGCACATAAAAAAGCTGGCGGTTCTACTCGTAACGGCCGTGATTCAGAAAGCAAACGTCTTGGTGTTAAGCGCTTCGGCGGTGAATCTGTTCTGGCAGGTAACATCATCGTTCGTCAACGTGGTACTAAATTCCACGCGGGCACTAACGTAGGTTGCGGAAAAGACCACACTCTGTTCGCTCTGTCTGACGGCAAAGTGAAGTTCGAGGTTAAAGGTCCTAAGAACCGTAAATTCGTTAGCATCGAAGCTGACTAATAGCTCTCGATACTGATTTTGAAGCCCTGCCTTACGGCGGGGCTTTTTGTTGCATAGCTAAGTGACTTTGGGTGAAGTTATTTAGCTATACAACAGCAATCTAAGCTCAGGCGGCTCAGCAGCGATTTTACGCATGCCGCGTATCATTCGCGGCTTGAAAGGAATCGCGTCACGCAGATGTCACAGATGTCACGAATGCATCCGTAGGCATACATAGCGTGGCAATACTGAACGCAACCCGGTTTTTGATCCTAAGATCTTCTTAAAGGATAAGGATCATCGGCCAGAAGTGCTCCAACAGGGTGCTGCTCGATCGCCAATGTTAACCCAAGAACACGTAATACCTTCCTCAAGGTAGGTGGTGCAGGGTATGGAGAAGAAAAATGAAATTTGTAGATGAAGCGGTAATCCGCGTTGAAGCCGGCGATGGCGGTAACGGTACAGTCAGTTTCCGTCGTGAGAAATATGTGCCTAAAGGTGGTCCTGATGGCGGTGATGGCGGTGATGGCGGTGACGTTTACCTGCTGGCAGATGAAAACCTGAATACCCTTATTGACTACCGCTTTGAGCGTTTCCACGCTGCTGGCCGTGGTGAAAATGGCCGTGGTGGTAACTGTACCGGTAAGCGTGGTGACGATCTGATATTGAATGTCCCTGTGGGTACCCGTGCCGTTGACGAAGACACCGGCGAAGTGATTGCTGATCTGACTCATCATGGTATGAAAATCATGGTGGCAAAGGGCGGCTGGCATGGCTTGGGTAACACCCGCTTCAAATCTTCTGTAAACCGCGCACCTCGTCAAAAGTCGATGGGCACCAAGGGTGAATTGCGTCATCTGCGTCTTGAGCTGCTTCTGCTGGCTGACGTGGGTATGCTGGGTCTGCCTAATGCAGGTAAATCAACCTTCATCCGCGCGGTATCAGCGGCTAAGCCAAAAGTGGCGGACTATCCGTTTACCACGCTGGTGCCAAGTCTGGGCGTAGTGCGTGTTGCTGACAATAAGAGCTTTGTTGTTGCCGACATCCCGGGTCTGATTGAAGGTGCTGCAGAAGGTGCTGGCCTCGGTATTCGATTCCTGAAACACTTAGAGCGCTGTCGTGTGCTGCTGCATATGATTGATCTGATGCCTGTTGATGGTTCAGATCCTGTCGATAATGCATTCACTATCATTGAAGAGCTTCAACGCTACAGCGAGAAGCTGGCTGATAAGCCTCGTTGGATCCTGTTTAACAAGATCGACCTGATGAGTGAAGAAGATGCGGAAGCGGAAATCGAGCGTATTCTTGATGCATTAGGTTGGGATGAACCTTACTACGCGATTTCTGCCATCAACAAAGGCAACACTCAACAGCTGACTTACGATCTGATGGAATTCATCGAATCGCTGCCAACGGCAATTGAGCCAGAAGAAGCAGCTGAAGAAGCTAAAGTTGAATTCAAGTGGGATGACTACCACGAGCAGGAAATCAAGAAGCAGTCTAAGTCCGATGATGACGACGACGATGACTGGGATGATTGGAACGAAGACGATTACGACGTAGAGATCATCTACCGTCCATAATCCGGAATACATAAAAAGCCGCCTAGATAAAGGCGGTTTTTTTTCGCCTTAATAATACCAATCACAGTAGGTAGGTGATCAGAAATAGCGCAGTAAAAATGCTCGAGAACAAGGCGGAAAATTTCGATAAGTAGTTATTCTACAATCAAATTTTTCAACGCAGTTATCGAGCATTTTAACAAGCTAGGATGAGCAGATATTTACTACGATTGGTATAAAATCAAGGTTCCGTGAGGAAAACCTGTGGTGTAGCATGTCGCAGCCGTTTGAAAATAAAGGATCAAGAGCAGATGAAGATCAGTATGATTGCCGCAATGGCGAAGGGACGTGTGATAGGAAAAGACAACGCCATGCCTTGGCATCTGCCTGCCGATTTTATCTGGTTTAAACAAAACACGTTAGGCAAGCCAGTCATCATGGGCCGGAAAACGTATGAGTCGATTGGCCGCCCGCTGCCGGGTCGACGTAATATAGTGATCAGCCGAGACGAAAACTGGTCAGCAGAAGGCGTGGAGAGCACTACCAGCATTGACGCAGCGATTGTGTTAGCAGGCGATGTTGAAGAAGCGGTGATCATTGGTGGTGGTACTATTTACGAGGCGAGCATGTCCATGGCGGATAAGCTTTGTCTGACCTTTATTGATGCTGAGATAGACGGTGATACCTGCTTCCCTGATTGGGGGGAGGGATGGTCAGAAACACACCGCGAATCCTATCAGGCTGATGAAAAGAACCGCTACAACATGGAGTTTGTGGTGTTAGAGCGGGCGTAAGCGGTCAGGCATGAACTGGGCAGGGGCGCGAAAACCTTTGCCCATCTTCCCATCTCACCATGGTGAGTGAGCCACCCCACACACAGCCAGTATCCAGTCCTAACAGATTGTCAGTTAATACGCCGCCCAGCGCTGCCCAATGGCCAAAAACCAGCGTTTCGTCAATCGTGCGACGATTTGGCATCTGAAACCAAGGCATGAGACGTCCATCTTTCACTTTCTCTGGAGGGAGTTTGCAGGCCATATCCAAGCTTCCATCTAGCTCACAAAAACGCATGCGTGTCAGGGCATTGATGGCATAGCGATACTTTTCAATGCCTTTTAAGTTTGGTGACCAAAGTGCAGGCTTATTGGCATACATGTTTTCAAGTAGCCAGACATAGCGATCACTTTTCAGGACGCTTTCCACTTCCCGTGCATTTGTTTTAGCCGTTTCAATATCCCAGACAGGAGGGATACCAGCATGGGTCATTACAAAGCCCGGGCTGTCTGCATTGGCTTGATCAACATGGATCAGCAAGGGTTGCTGGCGAAGCCAATTGAGTAACTCTTCACGATCGTCAGCTTCCAGTATCGCGAGAGTTTTGTCTTTACCTTTCGGTTTCATGATCCCCTCTGATACCGCTAAAAGATGGAGATCATGATTCCCAAGAACCGTATGACCATGCTTTTCAAGGGATTTTACAAACCTCAGTACTGCAAGGGAGTCGGGGCCACGGGCGACTAGATCTCCAGCTATGTAAAGGTGATCGTTGGAAGGATCGAAGCTAGCTTCTTTCAACAGCGCGTTGAGATCGTCAAAACAGCCTTGAATGTCACCGACAAGGTAAGTAGCCACAAAAATTCCTAGTGGAGAATATTGGGAAGTGCGAGACGGAATGGCGAGACTTCGATGTCGAACTCTTTTTCGTCTAAATCGATCATGGTGTAAAATCCTTGCATGACACCCACAGGCGTTTCCAGCACAGTGCCACTGGTGTAGGTATACTGGTCGCCCGCTTCGATTAGGGGCTGTTCACCCACAACACCTTCACCCTCGATCACCAATTTTTTTCCATTGGCATCGGTGACCAGCCATTTACGGCGAAGGAGTTGTGCGTGACGATTACCATTGTTTTCAATGGTAATCGTGTAGGAAAACACATAACGCTTTTTATCCGGCTCGGATTGCTCTTCCACATAGTGAGTCAAAACGCGAACCGTAAAATTGTTGATTATCATCCCTGAAGTGTTCCCTGAATTATTGTTGATGGTTAACATCCATCCAATTTGCCAGTGCAACAAACTGTGCCAGCGTGAGGCTCTCTGGGCGAGCCGAAGGGTCGATACCCAGTGATTCCATTGTCTCTGCATCAATCAGTGATTTGAAACAGTTACGCACGGTTTTACGGCGTTGGTTAAAGCCTTCACGGCAAACACGTTCCAGCCATTTCAGGCTAGTGGTTGGGTGTGGCAGCTCTTTGTGCGGAATAAGGCGTACAACAGCTGAATCCACTTTTGGCGCTGGCTTAAACGCCGTTGGTGGTACTTCCAGCACTGGCACTACCTTACAGTAGTATTGTGCCATTACAGTCAAACGGCCATAGGCTTTACTGTTTGGACCCGCAGCCAGACGGTTAACCACTTCTTTTTGCAACATAAAGTGCATGTCTTTCACTTTACCCGCAAAGCTGAACAAGTGGAACATCAGCGGTGTTGATACGTTGTACGGCAGATTGCCAAAAATGCGCAGTGGGTTCTCTTCAGACGACAGTTGCGTAAAGTCGAACTTCATTGCATCGCCTTCATAGATGGTCAGTTTGTCTGCCAAATCTGGGTGATGGCGAAGACGCTCAGCCAGGTCACGGTCAAGTTCAACCACACTCAGTTTGTCGACTTCGCGTGCAACAGGCTCGGTCAGAGCACCGAGGCCTGGGCCGATTTCAACCAGATTTTCGCCTGGCTGAGGGTTAATGGCAGAAACAATACCGTCAATGATGTACGGATCGTTCAGGAAGTTCTGGCCAAAACGCTTACGGGCGCGGTGGCCTAGATGGACTTTATCGCTCATGCTTTCTTATCTACTAACTCGAGGGCGTGGGATAGCGCTGTCCGCAGGCTTCCAGTATCCGCCGTTCCGGTACCTGCTAAATCCAATGCGGTACCATGATCCACTGAAGTTCGGATGAAAGGCAGGCCAAGCGTAATGTTGACTGACTTTCCAAATCCTTTGAATTTTAACACAGGCAGTCCCTGATCGTGATACATCGCCAATACGGCATCAGCATCTTTCAGGTACTTATCCTGAAATAGGGTGTCCGCAGGCAGAGGACCAATCAGATTCATACCTTGCTCGCGAAGTTTCTCAAGCGCAGGTTCTATGATGTCGATTTCTTCGCGGCCCAGACAGCCATCTTCTCCGGCATGTGGGTTCAGGCCACAAACATAAATCTTAGGCTCAGCAATACCGAACTTGGATTTGAGGTCATCATTCAAAATACCTATCACCTGAAAAAGACGCTCTTCGGTAATCGCTTTTGATACATAGGCCAAAGGAATGTGGGTGGTCACCAAGGCAACGCGGAGGCCTTCTGTTGCCAGCATCATCACTACTTGTTGTACGTTAGCATGGTGCTGGAAGAACTCAGTATGGCCACTGAACGAAACACCTGCACGGTTAATCACGCCTTTGTGTACTGGGCCGGTTACGACAGCGGCAAACTCGCCCTGCATATTGCCTTCGGCAGCGCGGGTGAGTGTATTCAGGACATAGTGGCCATTGGCTTCATTGAGCTCACCTGCCACTACGGCAGCTTCAAGCGGCTCATCGCAAACTACCAATACACCAGGTTGATGGGCTTTTGGTGCTGCAGACGGTTCGTAATCTTCAAAGCTGACATCAATACCAAGTAGCTTGGCACGCTCCCCCAGCATCGCCTTATTAGCGCAAATCACCAACTCGTGCGGCCAATTATCATGCGCGAGCGCCAAGACTAAATCTGGGCCGATACCCGAAGGTTCACCGGGGGTGATCGCAATGCGTTTTGGGTTAGCTGTTTTCATCAAGGTTACCCACCTGTTCTACGTAAGCACCAGCACGAAGCTCCTGTAGCCAAGCCTGTGCTTCTTCATTGAACTTACGGTTAAGCAGCATACGGTATGCACGGTTTTGTACTGCGGCATCGGTGCGGTCAGCCTGACGGCGATCCAATACTTCTACAATGTGCCAGCCATGAACAGTTTTAAAAGGCTCACTGATTTGACCTTCTGGGAGGGTATCTACTTTGTCTTTGAACTCAGGAACATAAAGCTCTGAAGTTTGCCAGCCAAGGTCACCACCTTTCACTGCTGAGCCAGGATCGGCACTGTATTGTTTAGCCAGATCATCAAAGGTTTTCTCGCCCTTGTTGATTTGCGCAATCATTTTGTTGAGCTGACGCTTTGCACCTTCATCACTCAATACAATAGAAGGTTTTATTAGAATGTGACGTGATTTTACCTCAGTAACAGCAACCGACTGAAGGCCCTTCACATCAGCAATGTTCAGGATGTGGTAACCTACGCCGCTGCGGAACGGGCCTATGACGGCACCCTTGCCGTTATTTTTGATTTGGTCAGCAAAGATGGTTGGCATTTCCTGAAGACGCATCCAGCCCCAGTCTCCGCCATCAAGTGCTTTCGGACCTTTCGAGTTTGCCAGTGCTAATTCTTTGAAATTACCGCCAGCTTCAAGCTCAGAAACCAACTTGTTTGCCTTTGCAGCGACAGCATTACGCTCGTCTTTCTCTGCGTCTTCATCTAATCGAAGTTGGATATGACTTAGGCGGTACTCTACGTTCTCAAGGTTTTGTGCATTGAGTTGGGATGCCAGTGACTCTACTTCCTGAGGAAGAATGTTAATGCGGCGGCGAACCTGAGCATTACGTGCTTCGCTGATGGTCATCTCGCGGCGGATTTGGTCGCGATAAGACGACCAAGTAATGCCGTTTCCTTTCAGTTCTTCACGCAGTTGATTGACTGATACATTTTTATCTTTGGCGATAGAGTCAATAGCTTGCTCAAGACGGGTATCATCGATACGAATACCCAATCGTTTTGCCTCTTGGAGTTGCAGCTCTTCGATGATGAGCTGATCCAGAATTTGCTGCTCAAGCACGTCTTCTGGCGGCAGGTTTGCTGTATCTGCGTTCAAAGCCACTGTCTTTTTTAGAGATTCGACATCACTTGAAAGGATCACACCTTCGTTCACGACAGTGATAACGCGATCTAATTCTGCCGGGGAAGCCGACACCGTTAATGAACTGGCTGAGATTGCCGTGGCCAGTATAGCTTTCGTCCATTTATTCATTTGCGTTTCCAAAATCTCAAAATTAGTTCTTAAGGCCAAACGGATTGCGGTAACCCAAGGCGTTGCCGCTAGCGGTGCTGTAGCCAAAGCCGGCGTTCGCTCCGAGACCAAGTAGACTGAATGACAGGCTGATGTTGTTGTCGTATCGCGCAATATCATTGATATTGCTGCGTGCCAACAGATATTCGTTGTAACTCAGGCCAATTACCCAACAATCAGAGCGGTACGTAATACCCAGCTGGTTTTCCAACATGAGATCCTGAGTCAAGTCGTGGAAATACTGTCCACGCACACTTACGGCGTCCGCGATAGGAAAGCCCGTGACCAGACCTACCTGCGAAATACCATCTTCGGTGATTTGATCCAAATTGCTGAACCCAACAGAGCTGGCAATGTAATCTTTCGCGACATAGCGATAGCTGGTCTGCGCAAAGAATCCCCCGTCACGATACTCGGCGGTAGCATTACCAAACTGTACATCTCTCAGATTGCTATCGTATTCGAGAGAACCTCGAACGAAGAGGTAATCATTGAGGTTCAGCTCACTTTCAATCGCCCAAGCAGAATAATTGATAGAGGTATCTTCCTGATTGCCAAAGCGGTCGAGGTAGTAAATTTGACCAAATGCCACATTAAATCGCTCTTTGTAGCCATCGTCAAAGAAGCGGGTGGCAGCACCAACCGTAAACTGGTTGGCTGGGTTGATGTAATCTACGCTGCTGTATTGATTGGCTCGGAACAGTCCGTAGTAATCGGTTTGCAGACGCGCAGTATCGTAACCACCGCCTGAATAGTTAACTGGGTTGTAAATTCCGCTCTGGTCGACGTCTTTGATGTACAGATATTGAACCTGTGGTTCCAGAGTTTGCGTGTACGGGGTATCGAAGAATGCACCATTGCGTTCCAGCGTCACGACGGCGTGAAGTCGTGCCATTGGTATCACCCGAGAGACGGTCTCCTCAAGTTCTTCACCATTGATACCTGTTACACCATCAATATTTGATTGGTCATAGTAGGTATAAAACACCTTACCTTCAGCAGTAGCACTGAGCCATGGCAGGTTGTAAGGCAGAACAATGGTCGGTTCAATGTTAAAACGGAGTGCGCTAGGTTTACTGGTATTATCAGTGGCAAATTTACTAATTTGTGCCGGCATATAGAAATCGAGCCCATAACCTGCATCAGGACGATAATAATTCATCGCAAGCTGCGGGAGTAGGCGATAAACCGATGTGTTAGGACTCAATGGCTGGAAGTTTCGAATGCTGAGCGTTGAGTCCCAGTTCAGGTCACGATAGGAGACTTCTCCGGTTTGCAGCAGAGTGTTGTCTTCGCGGCTACCTACTCGGGAATCGGTATGTCGGGTGAAGTAACTGTAATCACTGACTTTGCTGTAATCAATATCATACAGCCAATGGTTTTGAATCCCAGTATGTGTCCAGTTAAATCCCCAGCTCTTATCAAATTCTGGGTAGAGTTTATCTCCACCCATATACTCCAATACTAAACTACCGGTTCCAATTTCGGTGAGGTAGCGTGGCTCCATGGTCATGAATAAACCACGGTTAGACATATATTTCGGCGTAATACGCATGTCTGCCTGAGGATGGATATTCCAATAAAATGGCGTCTCCAGCTCGAAACCATCAGTATCGTTCCAACTGATTGAAGGGTATAGGAACCCCGTCAGTCGGCCGTCTTCCACAGGCACCCGTAGGTAAGGTAGATAGAAAATGGGGGTATCCAACACTTCGAAGCGGGCGTGATAAAGATCAGCAAAGATATCGCCATCTTCTTTTTCCAGCTTGCCTGCGCTAAATCGCCAGCTTTTGTCATCGTCAGGGCACGTGGTGTACGTACCATCTTCCAGCTCATAGAACGTCGTCCCATTTTTAAAGACGCGTTTAGCTTTACCACGACCGGGTGTACACATCATTTTGTACTGTGCGTCGTTCAGTGTAGTGTCTTCGTTATCCAAATTGGTTTGTAAAGACTCACCGGAAATAGCGATTTCACCGTCGTGGAAGTAAACGTTGCCTTCCGCCGTGACAATATTTTCTGGTTGTCGCAGGGTCGCGGTGTCCGCTTTGACTGTGCGATTTCCCTGTGTCACCACCACATCACCACGGTAAATGGCTTTTTCGTTGGCTTTGGCTTCTGCGCTGTCCGCCACGATTTTTACTGGTAAATTGTTGATGTCGTCTGTGTTGCCTTTGCTAGGATTACAGCGATATTCAGGTGCAAGGCATTTTGCAGTCTGAATCACTAGAGGATCGTTGCTGCCCTGAGTGGCTTGGCTCTCTTCCGCCATGGCTTGTCCATGAAGGGCAAGGCAAATCATCGTGGATAAAAAACTTCTGGCAGTCAGTGACATTAAAACTCAATCCTGTTGTTGGCATACAGCACTGGTATACTCTTGCGCTGCGTCCTGGTAAATTTTTGCTGAAAAATGGGGGATATGATAATGCAAATCATGCCTCACGGCACCTGCTTGCTGGCTTAAACGAGATAAATTAATCAAATAGAGATATAAAGATGGCGGTTTGGGGAAAAGTGTTGGGGGCATTCTTTGGCCTCCAGCTCGGTGGTCCTTTCGGGTTATTGTTAGGTCTGTTTTTGGGGCATAAGTTCGATAAGGCGAGACAAAACATTTCCTTTGGTGGTGGCTTTCAAGGGCAAAACCAGCAAGCGCGTCAGCAGGCTTATTTTCATGCCACTTTTGCAGTGATGGGACATGTTGCCAAAGCCAAAGGGCAGGTGACACAAAATGAAATCCGTCTTGCGACCAACCTTATGGATCGAATGGGACTGCATGGTGAAGCCAGAAGACAGGCGCAAGATGCATTCCGTGAAGGTAAAGACGCCACGTTCCCGCTTGAAGACACATTAGCGTCGGTTCGTCGCAACTGTGGTGGCCGGTTTGACCTGCTCCAGTTCTTCCTCGAGGTACAAATTCAGGCCGCGTATGCCGATGGTTCCATGCACCCGAGCGAGCTTCAGATGCTTTACACCATTGCCAGCACCCTAGGCTTTTCCCGCCCGCAACTTGAACAGCGCTTGGCGATGCAGGAAGCGGCTTACCAGTTTTACCAGCAACAGGGCGGTCAGCATCAAGGCCAGCAACAATGGCAACAAGGCTTTGGCGGGCCCAATATCGCCGATGCTTATAAGATTTTGGGTGTTGATGAAGATGCCAACGCACAGGCTGTTAAACGTGCTCACAGAAAGTTAATGAATGAGCATCATCCTGACAAGCTAGCCGCAAAAGGCTTACCGCCCGAGATGATGGAAATGGCGAAACAGAAAGCGCAGGAAATTCAGGCTGCATACGATTTGATTAAGAAAGAAAAGGGCTTTAAATAAGCCCTTACACGAGATTGTTTGGATGACCTTCGATAAAGGCATTCAGGTTGTCGGTGAGTTGATTTGCCAATGTCTGAAGACTGGAATCACTGCCCCAGGCAACATGAGGGGTAAGGATTAGGTTGGGCAAACCTGAATGAGCCAGTAACGGATTGCTGTTTGTAGCGGGCTCTTCGGTAAACACATCCACCCCAGCACCGGCAATCTCGCCTTTTTTCAGCGCCTCAACCAGCGCTGTTTCATCCACTAAGCCGCCACGACCAGTATTGATCAAAATCGAAGTAGGTTTCATTTTGGCGAATTCCTTTTCGCCAATCAGGTTTCGGGTGGCATCACTCAGTGGGCAATGCAAGGTTAGGATATCTGCCTGCATCAGGGCCTCCTCAAAAGAGACATACCCCTCGCGTGCGGAAGTGACGTCTTTGCGCTCTACGCGAATGACGTTCATGCCGACGGCTTTAGCGAGTGTTTCCACCGCTTGCCCCAAACTGCCAGAGCCAATAATACCAAGCGTTGCTTCCTGAATGTCCCCGATAGGATGGGTGAAAAAGCAAAATTGGTTCTTCTCCTTCCACACCCCAAGTTCAATATCCCGGTGGTAGGCATTGAGACTTCTCCTGAGTGCAAAGGCGAGGGCAATTACGTGTTCGGGCACGGAACGAGTGGCATACCCCCGGATATTGCATACGGGGAGATTGTTAGCTTTGCACCAGTCTGTATCGACGTTGTTATAGCCTGTCGCGGCAATAGCAATCAGCTTTAGCGAAGGGAGTTGTGCCAACAGTTCAGCATTGAGGATGACTTTGTTAGTAATGGCGATGGTGGCATCTTTGAGTCTGTTCAGTACATCATCTGAAGACGTTTCTTCGAAGCTTTCCCACTGATGAGAAAAAGAAGGTGAGGGAATACAGATATGGGAAGGGATGGTGGCACTATCCAGAAAGACAATCTTTTCCATGGCGGAGTTCCTTTTTCCGCCAGTGTAAAACTGAACTGTTGATTACTTCAACAGTTCAGGGTCGGCTTTGATGCCTCGTCGTACCAGCGTGTCACCCGGCGCACTGCTGTAAAAATCACAAGGCGCAGACAAATGCATAGTTTCCCCCGAACCTGGATGCAGAAAACAGAGTTCTCCGGCATGAAGTTGCAGGCGTGGTGAGTACTTTAGTGCCTGCGGATGGGCATAAAACTCGTCACCGACAATCGGGTGTTCTAGCGCAAGCATATGCACGCGAAGCTGGTGGGAGCGGCCTGTGATTGGCAGAAGGCGCACCAGCGAGGTTTTCTTCTCCCGCTTAATCACTTCATAGTCTGTTACTGACGGCTTACCGTTTTCGAAACACACCATTTGCTTAGGGCGGTTTGGCCAGTCGCAGATCAGTGGTAGGTCGACACGACCTTCATTCTGTTCAACACTTCCCCACACGCGTGCGTAGTAAAGCTTGTGGGTCACACGTTCACGAAACTGGGCTTTCAGGTGGCGTTCTGCCTCTTTGTGTTTGGCAAAAACAATTAAGCCAGAAGTCGACATATCGAGTCGGTGAACCAGTTCAGCGTCAGGATATTCCGCCTTGATGCGTGACCATGCACTGTCGTAATGCGCTGGGTCTCGCCCGGGATTGGTCAGAAGACCACTCGGTTTGTTGATGGCAATGATGTCGTCATCCTGATAGATAACATTCAGCCAAGGCTCCGTTGGCGGGTTATAAATAAAGTCGCTCATGGTGTTGCTCAAAGTTTAGACGGGCGGCAGTTTAGCATGCCCCGATGTAAAGGGAAGACTGGATACAAAAAGGCACCGCCAAAGCAGTGCCTTACCTTTGGGCTCGCTTGGATTACTGGTGGCTGACCACGATCACACGCAGCGCATCCAGATTCACCTGGGCTTGATTGATATAGCTACGAAGCTCTCCCATCTGGGTTTCAATCGCTTCCAGCTCATCATCACGAATATTCGGGTTCACGGCTTTCAGTGCCTGAAGACGATCCAGTTCAGCACGAAGCTTGGCTGTCATCTCCGCTTCTGCGGCATCTTTGACCACGGCCAGTTGTTTTTCAGCCAGCGGGTCGCCCATTTCGATCAGACCATGAATTTGGGTCTGAACGGAGGACACCAATTTGCTTGCCAGATGACGGTTTACTGGGCTCAGTTGGCGGTGGAAGCCTTCAAACTCTACCTGTGCTGCCAGATCGTTACCTTTTGCATCGAGCAACACACGGATTGGGGTCGCTGGCAGGAACTGGTGAATGCCTGAGTTCTTCGGTGCCTGTGCATCGGCTACATACAGCAGCTCAAGGAACAGGGTACCGACAGGCAGGGCCTTGTTCTTAAGCAAAGAAACCGCGGTGGTGCCCACATCTTCAGAAAGCAGCAGATCAATACCGCCCTGGATCATTGGGTGTTCCCAGCTGATAAAGTGCAAATCTTCACGTGACAGCGCAGTTTCGCGGTCAAACGTGATGGTGCAGCCTTCACTTGGCAGCCCGGGGTAGCTCGATACCAGCATGTGTTCTGAAGGCGTGACCACAATCGCGTTCTCGCCTTTGTCGTCCTGATTCAGGCCGACGGTGTCAAACAGACCCAGCGCAAAGGTTACCAGATTGGTGTCGCCGTCATGGGAGGCGATGGTTTCTGCCAGTGCTTTGGCACTGTCTCCGCCATTGGAGTGCATCTCCAACAGACGGTCTCGGCCTTTTTCAAGCTCCGATTTTAGCCTATGGTGCATCTCGGCACTGGTTTCAACCAGCGTATCCAGCGATTCATCCAGACTGCCTTTTGCCAGCAGTTGCAGCAAATCTTCCTGAACGTTTTCAAAGACAGCGCGGCCCGTCGGACAGGTCTCTTCAAAGGCGTTCAGGCCTTCATTGTACCAACGCGCCAGCAGTGCTTGCGATGTGCCTTCCATGAATGGGACGTGGATTTCGATATCACGCTTCTGGCCGATACGATCCAGACGGCCGATACGTTGCTCCAACAAGTCTGGGTTCATTGGCAAATCGAACATCACCAGTTGGTTAGAAAACTGGAAGTTACGGCCTTCTGAGCCAATTTCAGAACAGATCAGTACCTGTGCGCCGGCTTCATCCTGTGCGAAGTAAGCGGCGGCTTTATCGCGTTCCAGAATCGACATGCCTTCGTGGAAAACAGTACCGCGTATACCTTCACGTTCGCGAAGAGCTTGCTCCAGCGACAATGCAGTTTGTGCGCGCGAACAGATCACCAGCACTTTTTTCTGGCGGTTGGATTTTAGCAAATCTAGCAGCCAGTCAATACGTGGATCGAAGCCCCACCACGAGGCGTTTTCACCTTCAAATTGCTGGTAAATATCTTCAGGGTATAGCCATTGAACCGCTTTTTTCTCGATAGACTGGTTGCTACCGCCCATCATGGCGGCAACACGCATCGAGGTTTGGTACTGGCTTGGTAGTGCCAGCGGGTATAGGTTCAAATGGCGTTGCGGGAAGCCCTGAATCGCCGCGCGGGTGTTGCGGAACAACACGCGGCCCGTACCGTGGCGGTCCATCAGGTTATCAATTAACTCGTTACGTGCGTCACGGCGTTGGTCGTCATCGATATCGCCTGCTTCGATGATACGCAGCAGTGGCTCAACGTCCTGCTCAGAAAGCAGCTCGGTAATGCTGTTTTTCGCCTCGTTGCTGAGCTTGTCTTCAGACAGAAGCTGGCTCACGGCATCAGCAACCGGTGCATATTGGGTTTCTTCTTCCACAAATGCCTGATAGTCATAGAAACGGTCTGGGTCTAGAAGACGCAGACGGGCAAAGTGACTTTCGTGCCCCAGCTGTTCTGGGGTTGCTGTCAGTAGTAGTACGCCTGGGGTGTTTTCTGCGATGCCTTCAGTCACCTGATACTCACGGCTGGCTTTCTCTTCACTCCACTCAAGGTGATGCGCTTCGTCGACGACCAGCAGATCCCACTCGCCTTCAGCGGCTTGCTCGGCGCGTTTGCGGCTTTTACGCAGGAAGTCCAGTGAGCACAGTACCAACTGCGCGGTATCAAACGGGTTATCCGCATCCGCAAAGGCTTCGATGCAGCGCTCTTCGTCGAAAATGGAGAAATGCAGATTGAAGCGACGAAGCATCTCAACCAGCCACTGGTGTTGGAGGGTTTCCGGCACAACAACCAAAACACGGGACGCACGGCCAGACAGCACTTGCTGATGGATGATCATGCCTGCTTCAATGGTTTTGCCCAGGCCTACTTCGTCAGCCAACAATACGCGTGGCGCGTGACGGCGACCCACTTCATGGGCAATGAAAAGCTGGTGAGGGATCAAACCCGCACGTATACCACACAGGCCGCGCATCGGGCTCTTGTGTTGTTCGTACTGGTTCTTCAGGGCGCGGTAGCGCAGTGCAAAACGGTCCATACGATCGATTTGACCGGCAAACAGCTTGTCCTGCGGGCGGTTAAAACGGATTTGGTGGCTTAGGAAAATCTCGCGGAGCAAAGTGTTTTCCTCGCCGGTATCGGTGCGTGTTCCCACATAGGTCAGCACACCGCCTTCCTCTTCAACACGTTCAACGGTCAGGAACCAGCCTTCATGACTTTCAATGGTATCGCCTACGTTAAACATCACGCGCGTAATGGGTGCGTCGTTATTGGCGTAGAGTCGATTTTCTTCACTGGCTGGGAACATCAAGGTCACGGTGCGCGCATCAAGCGCAACAACGGTACCCAGACCCAAGTCACTTTCGGTATCGCTGATCCAACGTTGTCCGAGGGCGTAAGACATAGGGGAGAAACCTCTGGTTAAAGCTGACACAAATTGGAGATGACGTGCCTCATGCGAACTACAGTGTAGGCCATGATGCGCACGGAGAAAAAGGTTGCCAATGGTACTCGAACTTGTGAACAGGGTCACGGCGAATGTTGGAAATTTGGCGGTCGTAACAAACAAGTAACAAATTCGTGAAAATGTGGCGTAGTCGACGGGTAAACACTGAAATATGTCTTACGATTAAGATTATACAGACACGGACTTTTTAGCGTAGTGGCTGTATTTACCCGATTACCGTGGCACGCGGTTTGCTTGCGGGATCAGGGGAAACTCGTGGGGCTCCCACAAGCCTATGCAACCAAGGAGGTGCCTATGGGCGATGCCGATCGGAAATTCTTTGTGCTGGATACCAACATCCTGCTTCATGAACCTTTCGCCATCTATTCCTTTCAAGAACATGACGTGATCATTCCCATGACCGTCCTCGAAGAACTAGACCGGATCAAAGACAGCAAGCGGGACGTTTCCCGTGACGCGCGCGTCGCGATTCGCGCCCTCGAAGATATCTTTAAAGACGCGACCCCAGACCAGATTGCCGAAGGCATTATTGTCGGTAAAGAAGGCAGCACCGGGACCGTCTCCATTTTTGCAGACTACGAAATTAAGGAAACCGTTCAGGCGTTTGCCGACAAAGCGGGAGACAACCGTATCCTCAATGCGGTGCTGCACCTGCAGGCTAAACGCTCGCCACGAACGGTGGTACTGGTGACCAAAGACATTAACATGCGCCTGCGAGCGAAAGGGGCTGGCGTGCTGTTTGTTGAAGATTATCGTACCGATCAATTGATTGATGATGTCAGCTTGCTGACCAAAGGCTTTCAGGTCTTTGAAGGCGGCTTCTGGGACAAAGTCGGTCAAGTGGAAACGGAAAACAGCGGCCGTACCACCTTACACACTTTGCCGCGTGAACTCGCCGATACGACCTTCGTGAACCAGTATTTGCTGGATGAAGGTGACGATTTCGCCGGACGTGTGGTGGGACTGACGGAAACGGACATGACCATCAAGGATATCAGCCGTGAACGTTTGATGCACCGCGAAGCTTGGGGAGTGCGCCCAAAAAATATCTATCAGGGAATGGCAATGGATGCATTGCTCGACCCGAATGTGGATCTGGTGATCCTGACTGGCCCTGCGGGGTGTGGTAAAACCATCTTGGCCATGGCAGCCGCCCTTGAGCAGGTGGTAGAAAAGGGTATGTATGACAAGATCATCGTGACCCGAAACACGCCGGAAATCGCCGAGTCTATCGGTTTTCTTCCTGGCACCGAAGAAGAGAAAATGCTGCCCTGGTTAGGTGCAGTAACTGATACGCTGGAAGCGCTGCACAAAAACGACGAGTGTACAGATGGTTCGATGCGTTACATCATGGATAAGGCCAATATCCAGTTTAAATCCATCAACTTTATGCGTGGCCGCTCTATCCAGAATGCCTTTGTGATCCTGGATGAGTGTCAAAACCTTACTGCATCACAGTTGAAGACAATCATCACCCGTTGCGGTGAAGGCACGAAAATCGTTTGCTCGGGTAACCTGGCACAAATTGACAGTCCATATCTAACCCCTGTGACATCAGGGTTGACGTACATTGTGGAAAGATTTAAGAACTTTGAAGGCAGTGCCTGTGTTTACCTCAATGGTGTGGTGCGCAGCCGTCTCGCAGAGTTTGCTGAAGAAAACCTCTAACCGGAACCGAATTGAAAAAGGCTGCCGTTTGGCAGCCTTTGTTTTTATGCGTTATGACACTATGCCCAGCGATGCTCAGCAAGCAAATCGTCGTCATTGTCGCCAGCTGTAAAGTTACTTTGTGACTGTTTATTGGCGCGCATACGGGTTGAGGCGATACGAACCAACTTCTCGCCACTTTCACCATCATAGGGATAGCCTGCGATGCCTGAGCTGAACTTGACCGGCACGACTTGTTGGTCGATGTGGAGAAGGCTGAGCTGTAGGGTCTTTTGGAGCTGCTGTAACTTACGTTGTGCCTGACTGGTATCACTTAAATCAAATAAAACTGCAAACTCACCGCCACCAAGGCGTGCGCACAGCGTTTGACTAGGCAACTGTAATCTAAGTTGTGTGGCAAGGTGCTTGATGGCTATGTCGCCCACATCCTGCCCGTAGCTCTCGTTGACTTCCTTAAGGTGATCAATATCCAGCACCGCTACCACATAAGGCGACGGTGAGAAGCGCTTATCACTCAATGCCACGAAAAACTGATGACGTGTTTTAGTGCCCGTAAGCGGATCGTTTTGGGTCGCTGTCTCGAGTTTTTGTTTTGAATCTTTTAGTGCTTTGACCGCATTCTTTAGCTCTGTAGTGCGATATTTCAGCAAACGATGGTAGAGAAACAATCCAACTGTCAGCAATACCAATGAGGAAATAAAAATCAGATATTGAGCCGTTTTATTCAACCATGGCAATGACAGGTGTAGCTTATTTTGAGGCAGCCATTTCTCATAGATGGCATTGATATCTTCCTGAGATATTCGGGTTAGTCCCCTTTCCACATCCGCAATAATAGCTTTGGACTCTTTGTTTACCGCAAAGTGCATGGGGAAGGAGTAGAGCTTTTGCCTCGACGTGAATTGGCCACTGTTGCCAGTGTGGCGCATGTCATAAAGCGCCGTGCTTAAATCATCAATAAATACATCGACTTCCCCCCGGTAGGCTGCATCATTTAGAGAGCCGAAGGTAGGGAAAAGGCGAATGTTTTTCTCAGGAATACGTGACGTTAAAAAAGCGTGTTTAGTGCTGTCTTTCACCGTTCCCACAATTGCCGAGTCTAGTGCGTGGATGTGGTCAAAAGGCAGATCTTTTTGAACGAACAGACTAACGTTGTAATGATTAAGTGGCAGTTCCCGGGAGAAGGCGAGTGACTTGGCACGATCACCAGTATACCCAAGCCCGCCATGTATTACGTTTGGAGTATTACGGGCAAAAGCGAGAGATTCACTCCATGGTTTGAGCTCAAACGAGACATCAACATTGTTGGCGACACCATAAAGCCGCCAAAAGTCGACCATGATGCCATCGGGCTCACCAAAGCGGTTGATAAAAGAAAAGGGTTGCCACGTTGAGGAGCCCGTAATGACTAGCTTCTTGGTTTCTGCAAAGGAGAAGGATGAAAACAAAAAGAGTACTGACGTCAGCGCAAGAGCAAAGAGCCGGCGAATACTGGGCATAAATAAACTCGGGTAAATCAATCTGTCTAGATTATCTGACTTGATTATACGCAACCCATTGTGCTGAGGGAAATGATTAATCGGTTTTCTGTCAATCGTTAATGTGATGTGAAAGTGTAACGTACATCCCAGAATAAAAAGCCGCCTTGTGTGGCGGCTTATTAGGCTGAGTGATAGTTAGAACATTTCGACATCGTCTTCGGGCACAAACGATTGGAGTTCGCCACTGGCAATTAAGTCTTCATAGAAGGCGAGTTGACTACGGCCATTTTGTTTGGCTTTGTAAAGTGCTTGGTCAGCATAACCAATCACTGTGATTGCGTTCGCCTCATCTTCGCTAATAGCGGCAGCGCCTAGAGAAATAGCAACATCTTTTGCCTGCCCGTAATCCCGCTCATGAACCGCTTGCATAAAGCGTCTGACGGTACTTTCCATCTCTTCCCGAGACTGCGGATGCATAATAACAACGAACTCATCCCCCCCATAGCGGAACAAGATGTCATCTTCGTTGAAGACTTGTTTCATTATCGCGGTGATAAGTAACAATATCTCATCGCCGTAGACATGGCCAAGAGTGTCATTAATGACTTTAAGCTGATCAACATCAAAAAGGCAGACCCAATGAGTGCTGGAAGGGCAGTCGAGTATTGTGTCCCCCTGAATCAGAAAACGGTCAAGCAAAAGGTCTATTTTTGAGGTGAGTACTTTGCGATTGTATAGTCCAGTAAGCCCGTCTCTCTCGCTGGCTGAAATGATCTTTTGGTAGTTCTCATAGATTTTTGTTAGCCCTTCGATAAGTTGGACTTCATCGCCTTTAAGTTCATCTGCTTTGCAGAATACAACAGCTTCAATTTCCCCTTTCTCTCCACATCGAACAGGGACTGCCAGTAGGGCTTGATTATCATCATTACTGTATTCAACGATATTCTCACCAATCAGCACGCAGTTTTTGATTACGCGCTCAATAGCATCCCGCTCATCTTCGTAAAGAAAGATGTCCGAACACGCGACAACCATAAATTCTGGGGTGGCTTCTGAATTGTAATCCAACACCAATACCTGATTAGCCGGTGTTAGCTGTAAGACCGTTGTAATAAGGCTTTCGGAAATGGTATCGGACTCAGTCTGGGCTGTAATATCGACCACCGAGTCCAGCACATCGATACTGGTAACAGTCACAATCGCATCTCTCTTATGTGTTAAGTGTCTTAAAAATAAGTATAGATGCGGTTAGTTGATGCGCAATATTTCACCACTAAGCATCATTTAATTTTATGAAAAATAAGGCCTTATTGCTTCATTTGGTGCGCTAAATTCGCTAATTTCAGCGTGATAAACGACCTTTCCACCATCAATAAACAACACCTTATCAGCAATAGCGATGGCATCTTCAGGATGGTGGGTTACCATCAGAATCGTTGTACCCTGAAAACGCGCAAGTTGTTGAACTTCAATAAGCATGTCGCGGCGCAAAGCAGGATCTAAAGCAGAAAATGGCTCGTCGAGAAGCAATAGTGGTCGATTGCGAACCAGACATCGCGCCAAGGCGACCCGCTGTTTTTGACCTCCTGATAACTCTCCTGGTTGGCGGTTGAGATAGCCTAGCAGCCCCACCTTTTTTGCCGCTTCTTCAACGTGGGCTTTTTCTTCCCCGCTCAGAGAGAGTTTGGGACTGATACCCAACGCAATATTTTCAAATGCACTGAGGTGACTGAACAGATTGTGTTCCTGGAAAAGAATAGAGAGTGGGCGTTCATGTGATGGCTTTTGTGTGAAGTTGTCATCATTAAAGCTCACCGAGCCTCCTTGAGGCGTCAAAAGCCCACACAGCAAAGAGAGCAGTGTACTTTTCCCTGCGCCGCTGGGACCCAAGATGGCGGTGATGCTGCCAGGCGCTGCTTCAAAAGAGAAACTTAGCGTTTCTGACTGGTATTGATAATTGAGCTCACTGACGCGCAGCATAACGTTTTCCTGAAATAATTTTTTCGATAAGGGCGTAACTGCCAAGGCTGAGTGCAAACAGAATCAGCGATGCCGCCGCAGCGGCATCCATTTGATAGCTTCCCATTAGGTGGAACAGGTACAAAGGCAGGGTTTGAAAATCCTGACTGCCGACCAAAGCAATCGCGCCAAGATCGCCCGTAGAAAGCACAAAACTTATACCGACAGCACGGGCAATCGGCGCCTTTAGAGCGCGCCATTCAATGAGCTTGAGGCGGTTGATTCCTTTTATGCCGAGGCTATTACACAGGTTTTGATATTGCTGCGAAAGCTGGAAAGCGGGTGTGCTCAACGTTTTCACCACATAAGGCAACGCCATCAATGTATTGACTGCCAGAACAAGCCAATAAGGTGAACTGAATAAATCGATGTGTTTGCGCAGCGTGAGGAATAGACCCGTACTGAGGACCACGCTGGGAACCACCAATATCAACGAAGCAGTCATCTCTATGCTATCTGCACGCCTGCTTGCGCCACATAAACGCCAAAAGCGGCTAGTGAGCATAATGGCACTGCCAAGTACAAAGGCACTGAGCGCAGCCCCTGCAGCCAATGATAGGGAGTTGGCTGTCGCCTGCCAAAGCGCTGCGCTTGTTAGTACATCCAGAGCGCTGGGGTTGATACCACTCAGGGCCACCATCAGAAGGGGAGGAATGACAAAAAGTACCGCGAGGGCAATCCATACGATGTCCCAGATTTTCTCGGCTGTGCTGTCGAGTCTTGGTGGAAGCACAATATGGCTGTCCTTTCCTTGTTGGGAAACAGGACGCGTCAGTCGCTGGATGACGAGGTGGAAAAGGCCACAAAGCAGCAGTTGCCATAGTGCCAGCAGCGCACCTGTCTGCAAATCAAAATCAAAACGGATAGCCTGATAGATAGCAAGCTCAATCGTTGTTGCGCCTGGTCCGCCACCCAGTGCCATCACAGTCGCAAAGCTCGTAAAGCAGAGCATAAAAACCAAACCAATCACGTGTGGCAATTGCTGGCGAAGGTATGGCCATTCCAATAGGCGGAAGCGATGCCATCCGCGCATTCCGAGTTGTTGTGCAAGTCTTTGCTGATCACTTGGAACCTGTTCTATAGCCTGAACCAGAAGCTGAGTGGAAAATGGCAGGTTAAAGAAAACATGAGCCAGCAAAATGCCCGAAAGACCATAGATATTGAGGTCCCAGGTCAGCCCAATCAATGGGAGCCAATCTGACAGCAGTCCTTTTTTGCCGTAAATCGCCAGAATACCGAATACGCCAACCAGTACAGGCAGGACTAGCGTCATGGAAAACAACTTCAATAATAAGCGCTTGCCCGTAAACTGCCGACGCGAGAGCGCATGTGCAACCGGAATCGCCAAACCAACAGACAGCAGTGTCGAAAGCAGAGCTTGTTTGATACTGAATTCCGTCACGTGCTGCAGGTAAGGGTCGTACCAAAGTGAGGCGACATCTAACGTTGGAGCCTGAGTCAGCAAAGAAAACAAAGCGGTGCCAATCAGCACCGCGATGACTGACGCCGACAAGATACCGGGCCAGGTTCTAGAAGAGTTTAACACGTGATTATTTTACCAGTGCCGATTGCCATTCACGAATCCAGCTGCGGCGGTTGTCAGCCACTTTTTCTGGTGTGAATTGTAGGCTCTTCCCTGGTACAGAAAGTGTGTCGAAGCCCTTTGGCAGTTCTACGCCCGTAACCGGATACATCCACTGGCCGGTTGGTACCGCATTTTGGAAACCGTCACTCAGGATAAATTGCATAAATTTATCAGCCAGTTCCTGCCTTTCCGAACTTTTTACTTTTGCCGCAACCTCGACCTGCATGTAGTGGCCTTCTTCAAAGTTAGCACTGCTGAAGTTCGGGTTTTCTTCCGCAATCAGGTGGTATGCCGGAGACGTGGTGTAAGACAGCACCATGTCTGATTCGCCATTCAGGAACATGCTGTAAGCTTCAGACCAGCCTTTGGTCACAGTGACGGTTTTTTTTGCCAGTTGCTGCCAGGCACCCGCGACATCATCACCATAGACGGATTTCATCCACAGCATCAGACCTTGGCCTGGCGTTGATGTGCGTGGGTCTTGATAGATAACGGAGATGCCATCACGCTTTTCAACCAACTCTTTCAGGCTCTTCGGCGGATTTTCCAGCTTGGTTTTGTCATAAACAAAGGCGAAATAGCCATAGTCATACGGAACGAAGGTGTTATTGTTCCAACCGTCAGGCAAGGTGACAGACCTTGTGTCCACACTGTGAGCGGCCAGCAGACCGGTCCTTTCTGCTTCAGTCATCAGGTTGGTATCTAAGCCTAAAATGACGTCAGCTTTGCTGTTTTCCCCCTCTAGACGCAGGCGGTTAAGGATGGTCACGCCATCTTCCAGCGCGACCAAATTCAGGGTGCAGTGACATTCCGCTTCAAATGCTTTTTTGACTGCCGGGCCTGGCCCCCAGTCTGCAGCAAAAGAGTCGTAAGTGTATACCGTCAGGGTGTCAGTAGAATGTGCCAGCGCAGGACCTGCCATGGTCATTGCCAACATCAGAGCAGAAATAGAATATTTCATCAGTGCCTCACATCAATGTGCGGCGAGGGTGAGGGTCAATAAGCTGTAGCTTCGGGACATCTCATTCCTACGCCAGCATTATCTGGTTCAGGTACATGGGTTTAGCGTTTGCAATCTCAGCCAACAATGTCAGCTCCCCATGAGACGTCTTCCATTGTAATCATCACACTGATGATTACCAATCCTTCTTATGGCTGATTCAAAGACCAGTCGTAATCGTATTTGATTTTTCCGCTCCAGCCCTCCAACTTGTCACCATCCCGGTATTTATCAATCGCACGAAGTATTTCTTGCTCATTACTACCGAAATCAACGCCATACCATTCGTAAATCGATGACAAGGTTAAGGTATTGCCATCAAGACTGGCGCCTTTATCGCTGTTGGCAAACTGCTTAGCTGCAGCTTCCAGTAAGGTTTCACTATTATCTGCTGTAAACGCCGTGGTGGCGAGGTTAGGACAACCAAGGCTGGCACAGTTCACTGCATAGTGAATTCGCGAATCATTCCAGATCGGACGAAGGATACGGTGCTCAATGTCATTGAGCGTCAATGATTGACCGGCAACTTTCGCAACATCATCATCCCAAGGGCCAAAGCTCAAAAACCCACCCAGTTTAGTAATCGATTTTACGGGATACTCGTCGAGGATAAGCTTAACGGTTAGCGCATTATATAGATTCACCCAATAAGCAAACTGTTCAGCCTTGCTGTAATTACGAGGGTCCAGAGCAGTCAGATTAGTCAGGTATTGATTGAGTAATGCCTTCTCAGCCGGACTGACTGCGCTGTAATTGAAAAGATTGTGCTGGCCTTTTTCGAGAAGGTACTTGTCCAGAATTTTCTGCCAATAGCTGTGATCAAACGAAGCGGAGTTAGACTCGTTACTCTTATCCCAAATAGGCCAGAGGTCGCTTTTGGGGGCAGCAAAAGCCTGACTGGTCAGCAATAAAAAGGCGGCGCAAATGGTTAAAATAGTTCGCATGATCTTTTCCCTAAAGAGTCGTTCTAAAGCCTAAGACCTTTTAATCCATCATTTTCTTTCTGATACGACAAAAAAAGCCGACTCAATGAGCCGGCTTGTTCATAAGTTAGGAGCGATCACGCCAAAAACGAGGGGATCTTACTTTCGTATTCTGCGATCTTTTCTTCGTGTTGCAGCGTCAAACCGATGCTGTCTAGGCCATTCAGCAAGCAGTGACGGCGGAACTCGTCGATTTCGAACGAGTAAGATTTACCACCCGCTGAAACGGTTTGCGCCTCCAAATCCAGCGCGATCTCCGCACCTTCATTGGCTTCCACAAACTTAAACAGTTCGTCGACTTCTGCTTCAGTTAGCTTGACCGGCACCATCTGGTTATTGATGGAGTTACCGTAGAAGATGTCCGCAAAGCTTGGCGCGATCATCACTTTGAAGCCGAAATCAGCCAGTGCCCAAGGTGCGTGCTCACGGGATGAACCACAACCGAAGTTCTCGCGTGCCAGCAGCACACTTGCGCCTTTGTAACGTGCTTGGTTCAGCACGAACTCTGGGTTGTCTTGTTGGCCTGCATCATCCAGAAAACGCCAGTCGTGAAACAGGTGCTTACCAAAACCTGTGCGGGTCACTTTCTGCAAAAACTGCTTTGGAATGATGGCATCAGTATCGACGTTTGCTGCGTCCAGCGGCGCCACCAAGCCTGTGTGTTGTTTAATTCCTGACATGGTGGTCTCCTTAGTAAAAAGCTGTTCACATCAACGAAGTGACCGGCTACGGCTGCAGCAGCTGCCATCGCTGGGCTCACCAAGTGAGTGCGGCCTTCACGACCCTGACGGCCTTCGAAGTTACGGTTACTGGTGGATGCACAGCGCTCTTTTGGCCCAAGGCGGTCATTGTTCATCGCCAGACACATAGAGCACCCTGGTAGACGCCATTCAAAGCCAGCTTCGACGAAAATCTTGTCCAGACCTTCTTGCTCTGCTTGTGCTTTGACTTGCTCGGAGCCAGGAACCACCAGCGCCTGAACGCCTGCTGCCACTTTACGGCCTTTGGCGACAGCCGCTGCGGCGCGCATGTCTTCGATACGTGAGTTGGTGCAAGAGCCGATAAACACTTTATCGATGGCGATATCAGTGATTTTCTGGCCGGCTTCGATGCCCATGTAGCGAAGCGCACGCTCTGCAGAGTGACGCTCGATAGGGTCGCTAAAGCTCTCTGGTGCTGGAACCACATCGTTCACACCCACTACCTGGCCTGGGTTGGTGCCCCAAGTGACCTGGTTGGAGATGTCCGCGGCTTCCAACGTGACGATGGTGTCGAACTCAGCGTCAGCGTCAGTTTTCAGGCTATTCCAGTATTCAACTGCCGCATCCCAGTCTGCGCCAGCTGGCGAGAACTTGCGGCCTTGCAGGTATTCAAAGGTGGTTTGGTCCGGTGCAACCAGACCCGCTTTCGCGCCCAGCTCGATCGCCATATTACAGACTGTCATGCGGCCTTCCATGGTCAAATCTTCAATCGCTTGACCACAGAACTCAACCACGTGACCGGTACCACCTGCGTGGCCGACTTTACCGATGATCGCGAGAACGATGTCTTTCGCGGTCACGCCTTCATCGACCTTGCCTTTGACTTCAATCTTCATGGTCTTGGCACGGCCTTGCTTCAGGGTTTGAGTCGCCAGTACGTGTTCAACTTCAGAGGTACCGATACCGAATGCCAGTGCACCAAACGCGCCGTGGGTTGCAGTATGGGAATCGCCACAAACGATGGTGGTGCCCGGCAGGGTAATACCCAGCTCAGGACCCATAACGTGAACAATACCCTGATAAGGGTGGTTCAAATCGTAAAGGGTGACGCCGAACTCTTCACAGTTCTTTGCCAGTGTTTCCATCTGAATTTTTGCCATCTCGCCCGAAGCATTGATGTCTTTGGTCTCAGTGGAAACGTTGTGATCCATGGTCGCGAAGGTTTTAGAAACCTGACGCACTTTACGACCGTGCTGACGCAGGCCATCAAATGCCTGAGGAGAGGTCACTTCGTGGACCAAGTGACGGTCGATATACAGCAACGGGGTTTCGCCCGGTGCTTCTACGACGATATGCGCGTCGTAGATTTTTTCGTAAAGGGTTTTTGCTGACATTGCCCTGTCTTCCTTAATAATTATGTGCTTCCAGTGCGCTTAGGCTTCGCTTACATACGCTGCAATCTTATCACCCATTTCGGATGTGGTCAGCGGGGTCGCATCGCCAGCCAGGTCAGCCGTTAGCTCGCCGGCTTCCAGTGCTTGGCTGACCGCAGCTTCGATAGCGCGTGCAGCGTCTTCTTCGCCAAGGCTATAGCGCAGCATCAGAGCGGCAGACAGGATTTGCGCCACTGGGTTGGCAATGTTCTTACCTGCGATATCCGGTGCAGAACCACCTGCTGGCTCGTAAAGGCCAAACTTGCTGTCGTTCAGACTTGCGGATGGCAGCATACCCATGGAGCCGGTGATCATCGCACACTCATCGGAGATGATGTCACCGAAGATGTTAGAACACAGCATCACGTCAAACTGTGCAGGGTCTTTAATCAACTGCATGGTCGCGTTGTCGATGTAGATGTGTGACAGCTCAACATCTGGGTAGTCTTTCGCGATTTCTTCGACCACTTCGCGCCAAAGGATAGAGCTTTGCAATACGTTCGCTTTATCTACTGACATCACCTTTTTGCGGCGAAGACGCGCAGACTCAAACGCAATGCGCGCAATACGCTCGATTTCATAGCGGTAGTAAACTTCCGTGTCGAACGCTTTCTCTTCTGCGCCAGAGCCTTCACGGCCTTTAGGCTGACCAAAGTAAATACCACCGGTCAGTTCACGTACCACTACGATGTCAAAACCGCGCGCAGAGATATCCGCACGAAGTGGTGAGAAAGCTTCAAGGCCGGCATGAATCTGCGCGGGACGAAGGTTACAAAACAGTTGGAAATGCTTACGCAGTGGCAACAGCGCGCCACGCTCTGGCTGTTCATTAGGTGGCAAGTGTTCCCACTTAGGACCACCTACTGAACCAAACAGCACCGCATCAGCCGCTTCACACCCTTTCAGGGTTGCGTCTGGCAGCGGTGTGCCGTGGTTGTCGATGGCGATACCACCGACATCGTATTCTGTTTTCTCAAAGCTAATGCCAAATTTAGCGCTTACGGCATCAAGAACTTTGTGGGCTTGTTGCATCACTTCCGGGCCAATACCGTCTCCCGGTAGAACGGCAATCTTATAGGTGCCTGCCATGGTTACACTGTCTCCATTTTTAATGTTGCTTGTTCTTTTATTTGCGCGATGCGGTCAGCGCGGTAAATGCTGTTAATCACATGCAGCAATGCCTGACCTGAGGCTTCAATAATGTCTGTTGAGACGCCCGTACCGTGGTACTTGCGACCTTTGTAGTTAGCGATGATATCTGCCTGACCCAAGCCGTCTTCCCCTTCGCCTTTGGCGGTCAGGTCAAACTTGTCCAGCACAATGTCATAGCCGGTAATGCGGTAAATGACCTGATACAAGGCATCAACTGGGCCGTTACCAATCGCAGCGTCGCTGACTTCTTCATCGCCACACTGCAGGCTGACGGTTGTGGTTGCCATCACGCTGCCGCTTTGTACGCTCAGATACTTCAGCTTGTAGAAGTCATCTTCTTCTTGCAGATTGTTGAAGAACATCAAAGCTTCCAGATCATAATCGAAAACCTGGCCCTTGCGGTCTGCCAGTTTCAAGAAAGATTCGTACAAGTTGTCCAGATTATAGTCGTCGTCACTGTAGCCCATGGTATCCATGTGGCTCTTCACCGCCGCACGGCCTGAACGGCTGGTCAGGTTCAGCGCTTTTTGACCCAGACCAATCGACTCTGGCGTCATGATTTCGTAAGTGTTCTTGTTCTTCAGCATGCCATCTTGGTGAATACCAGAGCTATGGCTGAATGCGTTGGTGCCGACAATCGCTTTGTTGGACTGAATAGGCATATTACACAGCTGGCTGACCATCTTACTGGTGCGGCTGATTTCTTTGTGATTGATACCTGTTTCCACGCCTAACAACTCGCCGCGGGTTTTGATGATCATCGCAATCTCTTCCAGCGCACAGTTACCGGCACGCTCACCGATACCGTTGATGGTGCCTTCAATCTGGCGCGCACCTGCTTGAACTGCAGCAATCGAGTTAGCTACCGACATGCCCAAGTCATCGTGGCAGTGAACCGAAATCACTGCTTTGTCGATGTTTGGTACGCGGTTGAACAGAGTTTCGATGATGCCACCGAACTCACCCGGTACGGTGTAACCCACAGTATCAGGAATGTTCACCGTGGTTGCGCCTGCTTTGATGGCTTCTTCCACCATGCGGCACAGGTTATCAATCGGCGTACGGCCTGCATCTTCACAGGAGAATTCCACGTCATCCGTGTAACGACGAGCGCGTTTGACGGCATTCACACCCATTTCAACAACCTGGTCGTAGCTACGGCGCAGTTTGTCCTGAACATGAATAGTAGAAGTGGAAAGGAAAGTGTGGATACGAAACGCTTCAGCAACTTTGAGGGATTCAGCGGCGACGTCGATATCTTTATCGACGGCACGGGACAAAGCACAAATACGGCTATTCTTGACCGATTTAGCGATGGTCTGGACGGATTCAAAATCACCCGGGCTTGAAACAGGGAAGCCAGCTTCAATCACATCCACACCCAGACGCTCCAACGCCAGTGCAATCTGCAACTTCTCTTTTACAGTCAAACTGGCGGACAGCGCTTGTTCGCCGTCGCGTAAAGTGGTGTCAAATATGATGACTTGGTCTTTCATGGTCGTTCCCTCATGTGCCGTTATTAGGTTGTACTCCGCACCTTTGGCAGGTCATACAAAAAACCCGCGCCTTGGCGCGGGTTTCGTGTGTCAGGTGAAAACTGTTTTCAATCCATGACCTACCCGCGCGAACAATTCACGAGAAGTAGAAGGTCTAGAAGGAAAATGCGTTTCATCATTTGTAACAGTTCTCTAAAGATGTCTGCACAAATGAATACCAAACAGCTTACTAAAGCGTCAATATCAAATTAGAAAATAACAAGAAAGCGTCACTCATAATGTTAACTGTGGTTTAAAAAACTGCTTTTTTAGTAAAAAACCAGAGTATTCATCTGTGGTTATTTTTTGAACGGAAATTCATCACAATCCTATGATCTAGGGAATTAAATTGTGCGAAAAGAGACCAAACAGGGAGTAGTATAAATTCAACGCTGATGAATTACGGATGATGCCATGACCAAAAAGCCGGGTCGACCATTGGGAGGCTCTGATGCAAGAGCTGCGCTGATCAGCGAAGCCCAACGCTTTTTCCACAAACAACCCTACCACAAGGTATCGACACGCCGTATTACAGAAAATGCCGGTGTCGACGTGGCGATGATCCGCTATTACTTTGGCAATAAAGCAGGCTTGTTTGAGGCCATGGTCAGAGAGACAGCGGCGCCGATGATCACCCGAATGCGTCAGGCGGTTGAAGAAGGGAAAATTGAAAGCCTCAATGATGTCGTCACAACGTTTTACCGCGAGATGTCTACAGGGCCTAATCTACCCACGCTGATCTTCCGTAGCATGATGCTGGATGAAGACGATCAGCAACGACAGGTGGTCGAAAAGCTGTTTCAGGACATTCTCTTGCCCCTTCATCAATTACTCTTTCAGCGTCTACAGGAAAAAGGCGCTTTGAGAAAAGACATCGATCCGGAACTGGCACGAATGAGCTTCTCAAGCTTGATGGTGTTTCCATTTATCATTCCCACAGCGCTCGCTGACATTCAAGGGATCACCATGGACAGTGCTTTTCTGGATAAACTCGCCAAACACAACGCCGCACTGCTGCAACAGGGAATTTTCAAGGTTCAGGGAGACAACACACTATGACACTTCGCCGTAAACTGCTTTTCTTCCCAGCGCTGGCAGTAGGAATCGCTGTACTTTTCTTCGCGATTAACAGCAGACCTGATGTGCCCGTGAAACCCGCGCAGTCTAAAGCGCGGGCTGTGGATGTTATCACCTTGCAGCAATCTGATATCGCCCCTGTGGTCACAGGTTTTGGCCGGGTGACACCGAAGCTTACCTGGCAGGCAATTGCGGAAGTGAACGGCAAAGTGATTTACCGCAATCCTGCTTTGGAAAAGGGTAGGGTGTTGCCCGCGGGTACTGAGCTATTACGCATCGACCCGACTGACTATCAACTGGCGGTTGCACAGGCTCAGGCGGATGTGAGTGTTCGGGAAGCGCGGTTGGCAAAGCTGTCGCTCGACGAAAAGAATCTGAAAACCACGTTGGCAATTGAACAACGCAGACTGGCCCTTAGCCGTGATGAACTGACGCGACAAAAGAACTTGCGCCAGAAAGGGTTAACCTCTCAGTCAGACTTAGACAATGAACAGCAAGCTTTCCTTTCCCAGCAAACCCGTGTTCAGGATCTTGAAGCTCAGCTCAAAGTCCTACCGGACGAAAAACGCATCACTGAATCAGAACTTGAAGCGAGCAATCTGGCGCTGGAACAAGCCCAGAGAAATCTCGATAAAACCCAAATCGTTTTGCCCGTCGACAGCCGCATTGCGGAAGTAAACATCGAACGTGATCAGGTTGTTACGCCACAACAGGTGATGGTGATCGCCCATGGGCTTGGTGCGGTAGAGGTAGATGCGCAGGTCTCCATTCATGACATGCAGACGGTTTTTGACACCTTAAACGGCGAGCAAAGCGAGGGTTTTGCCGAGAAACTGCATCAGCTCAACGCGAGTGTGAACCTTTCCAGCGGCAGCTTTAAAGAGGAATGGCCTGCCAAGGTGGCGCGTCTCAGTGATACCGTCAGCCTGAATCAGGCGACGGTCGGCGTTATTCTCGAAATTGCATTGAACGAAGAGCAAAAACAGGGAATTGCCGCCCAGCCAAGTCTGGTTAATGGCATGTTTGTTAAAGCGACGATTGAAGGAAAACCCGTTTCCCATTGGGTGATCCCAGAGCGTGCCCTTCGCGGTGACAAGATCTATCTGATGGAAGACGGTGCGTTGAAAGTGATGCCGGTAACCATTTTGTTCAGGCGTGGAGAGAGCGTCGCGATCGCCGGGGATCTGAAAGCGGGTCAGCAACTGGTACTGAATGATCTTCTACCCGCCGTGCCAGGCATGGAGCTTCGCGCGGTGACCCCAAACGGTGATGTGGTAGAAAGCAATGTGGTGAACGGGGAGGCATCATGATCCGTTTTTTCGCCCGTCATCCGACAGCCGGTAACTTACTGATGCTAACGTTGATCCTTCTTGGATTAACTTCACTGCCACAACTCAAGCGTGAAACCTTTCCGGAATTTGCGCCGCCTTTTATTCTCGCCACGGTAGTGTATCCCGGTGCCAGCCCTGAGCAGGTAGAGCAAAACATCTGTCTGTTGATGGAAGACGCGGTTGATGGTCTTTCCAATATTGTTGAAACCCGCTGTGAAGCGGTGGAAGGTTCGGCAGGGTTAGTGGTGAAGCTCGATGCCCAAGCTGATATCTCCCGCATGCTGGTGGACATCCAAACCCAAATCAACGCCATCAACAACTTCCCGAGCGATATTGAACCCCCTGTTGTGCGTGAGTTGGATTGGAATGAACCCGTGGTAGATGTAGCGATTGCTGCTGATACCGATTGGGTGGGGCTCAAAGCCTACGCAGAGGATCTCAAACAGACACTTAAACGTGATTACGATGTCCCCTTGGTCAGTGTGGCGGGCTTTTCGGGCAAGCAAATCCGCATCGAAGTGCGAGAGAGTGCACTTCGCCAGCTGGGGTTAAGTGTTTCTGATATTGCCGCTCAGGTCAGTGCGCAGAACATTAACCTCCCTAGCGGTAATGTTGAGCTTGATAACAAGAGCCTGCTGATACGCTTTGACGAAAGACGGATTGCCGCTGACACATTGGGGCAAATAGTGGTTGCCGCAGACAGCGACGGCGGCGTGATTCGTCTGCAGGATATCGCCACCCTGACCGAGCGCTTTGAGCTGGATGAACAACAGGTATGGTTTGATGGCAAACCTTCTGCGCTGCTTAAAATCAGCAAAAACAAAGCTGATGATGCCCTTCGCATTAAAGAAAAAGTCGCGCAGTTTGTTGATGACGAACGGACCCGTACCCCAAATGGCGTGACGCTCAACCTTACCAATGATTTCTCGTCGCTCCTTTGGGATCGCCTGACCATGATGACCCGCAATGCCTGGCAAGGGGTGATTCTGGTATTTGGTGTGATGTGGATGTTCTTTTCGTTGCGCTATTCATTCTGGGTAGCGGCAGGCTTGCCAGTTGCTTTCCTCGGCAGCTTCTTTTTGATGGCGCAACTTGGGCTTTCCATCAACATCATGTCGCTGGTCGCGCTCCTAATGGCTATCGGTATCATGATGGATGACGCCATTGTGATATCCGAATCCATCGCATCACACATCGATCGGGGACAGAAACTCGAAGAAGCAGTAGTCAACGGGGTCAAGAAGGTACTTCCAGGCGTAGTGTCTTCTTATCTCACTACTGTGTGTATTTTCGGGAGTCTGATCTTTTTGCAAGGAGAGATGGGAGCGGTACTCCGGGTAGTGCCTATGGTGTTGATCCTCGTGCTCACACTTAGCCTTATCGAAGCCTTCCTTATTCTGCCGCATCATTTACAGCATTCACTGGCGAAAGCCAAAGCGCCAAAGCCAGATTTGGCTTTCAAACGCATCTTTCTCGAGAAGTTTGAAGCTTTCCGTGCCGGCAAACTGGCTGAGTTGGTGCAGAGTGCGGTCAAGTGGCGTTATCCCTTTGTGGGTGGTGTAATTGCGATGCTGTTGATCTCGATATCTTTGCTGGCATCGGGTCAGTTACGTTTCGTCGGTTTTCCTGAATTGGATGGTGATATAGCTGAAGCGAGGGTCATCCTCCCGCCGGGGTCGTCATTGGCGCAAACAGAGAAAGTGGTCGAAGTCTTGGTCGCATCAGCCAATCGGGTCAGTAAGCGTTGGAGCGAAGAAAAAGAAGGCGGACAGCCGCTGATTGAGCATATCACCGAGCAGTTCAACTTTAACGCCGATGCTGATGAGAGCGGCCAACATATTGCGACCGTCAGACTGGATTTGCTCAGCGCAGAAACACGGAACAGCCTTATTGATGAATTTCTTGCTGAATGGGAAAAGGAAACCGGTGTTTTAACCGACCCTATCTCAATGGTATTCAAGCAACCCGCGATGGGACCGGGAGGGCGCGACTTTGATATCCGCCTGCAGCACGATGATCTGGATGAACTGAAGAGTGCCTCTATTGCGATTCAACAGTTTATTGGCCAGTTTCAGGGGGTATCCGGTGTGTTGGATGATATGCGTCCCGGTAAGGAAGAAGTGAAAGTTACGCTACGTCCCGGTGCGGAAGCCTTTGGCGTAAACGGCCAATTGATTGCAAGGCAGCTTCGTGCTGCTTATTTTGGTCAGACAGCAGATGAAATTCAGGTTGGTCCGGAAAGTATCGAGATTGATGTGCGACTTGATGGCGACGATGCTGCCAGCCTGCAAAGCTTCGCCAACTTTCCGATTGTCCTGCCAGATGGCAGTCAGGTGCCGCTTTCCACCGTCGCTGAGCTCAATTACCAGCGTAATTTTGTTCGTATCCAGCGTATTGATGGCTTACGGACCCTAAGTGTTTACGGTGATGTGGTACAGAGTCAGGTGAGTATCGGTGATGTTCTGGCGCAACTGAAACGCGATGTGGTGCCTGATTTGGAAACGCAATATCGGGGGCTACGTGTATTGTTTGAAGGCCAAAGTCAGGACACGGCTGAGACCAGTCAATCTATGAGCATTGGCTTTGCGCTGGGATTGTTCGGGATATTCGTGATACTGAGTTATCAGTTCCGTAGCTATCTAGAGCCTTTTGTGGTGTTAATCGCTATCCCGCTCGCTTTGATTGGTGTGCTCTGGGGGCATTGGTTACTAGGGCATCCGCTCAGCATGCCAAGCATGATGGGTTTTGTGTCGCTGGCCGGCGTGGTGGTGAATGACTCCATCTTGCTGGTGCAATATATCCGTCACCACTTGGATGAAGGTGAAGATATTTATGATGCTGTTGTGCGAGCCAGTCAGGAACGGTTTCGTGCTGTTTTCCTGACATCATTGACCACGGCAGCGGGTTTGTTGCCGCTGCTATTGGAAACCAGTTTACAGGCTCAGGTGGTGAAACCTCTCGTTATCTCGATCGTGTTTGGGATTTTCACTTCGACATTGCTGGTACTGTTTATGATACCGGCGGCCTATGCCATATTGGCGGACTTCGGCAAAGTGAAAAAACATGAGTCTCTGCACGGAGATTTCGCTTAAAAGTTCATCAAGTCGTCTGCAAAGCGTCATGGGACTGTCATTCCTCGCCCCTAATCTGAATCGGTAACGTGAAGAATTGGAGCAGATGAATGCGGAGTCTCGTCGCTATCCAAAGGGTGGATAATGCCGTGTCCACCCTTTGCCTTAATCACCGTTTCAGTGCGCATATCGCGAGGATTTTCCGTTGGGTCTCCAAAAGTGGAGACGGACACCTTTACGCCGCCATTGGTGTATTGCTAGCGCTTTTCGGAGGTATGCAAGGGCTACATTTCCTGGTAGTGGGCCTGATGGCATTCGCTATTGAAGTGCCTCTTTTTATGTGGCTGAAAAGACGTTTCCGCCGAGCAAGACCACAACATCTTCCTTCATTTATTACACCGTCAGATCTCTATAGCATGCCTTCCGGACATACGGCAGCTGCATTTGTGATGGCGGCATTGCTAAGTCACTTCTATCCCGAGTTTAGTCATGTTTACTGGGGCTGGGCTGCTGCTATTGGCGCTTCCCGAGTGTTACTTGGCGTTCACTTCATCACTGACGTCTTCGTCGGAGCCCTGCTTGGACTGGCCTGCGCATCATTGGTTTTGATGGTCTGATTGCCAGGTAACAACATAGAGAACCAGCATGAATATACTTTATGGCGTGCAAGGCACGGGAAATGGTCATATTTCACGTGCGCGTGCGATGGCAGAAGCCTTTGCCAGGCTGCCACATGTAGAGGTGAAATTCCTCTTCTCCGGGCGACCCGCGTCGGAATATTTTGATATGGGGGTGTTTGGGGATTATGAAGTTCGCCGTGGGCTCACCTTTGTCAGTGAGGCGGGGAAAGTCAGCATGCTGAAAACCGCGTTGAACAACAGCTTGGTGTCGTTTGTCCGCGAAGTGCGCGAGCTGGATGTGTCGGGCTATGATCTGGTGGTTTCTGACTTTGAGCCATTAACAGCACATGCTGCGAGGCGACATGGCGTGCCAACGGTGTCTGTCAGCCACCAATCTGCTTTTGCTTATGACGTGCCAAAGCATAGTCAATCTCTGCTGGATAAGGTCATCATGCGCCATTTTGCGCCGACGGAAACTAAAATCGGTTTACACTGGTACCATTTTAACCAACCCATCCTACCACCCATTATTGATCTTCAAACGGTAGAAACCTCTAAAAGTGGTACCATTTTGACGTATCTTCCGTTTGAAAAACTGGAAGAGGTTATTGGAGTGCTACAACATTTTACGCAACGCTTTATCTGCTTCCATCCATCCTGTCAGGAAGCGAGAGTGGAGGAGAATGTGGATGTCCGTCCATTGAGTAAGGCTGCTTTCCACAAGGTATTGGCAAGCTGTGACGGTGTCATTGCCAATGGTGGGTTTGAACTGCCTTCAGAGGCATTATCGCTGGGCAAGAAGTTGCTACTTAAACCGCTAAGTGGTCAGTTTGAGCAGCAAAGTAATGTTTCGACACTCGATACACTGGGGTTGGCAACTTCAATGGAATCACTGGATTTGGATACGATTCGTGAATGGTTGAAGCAGACAGAAAGCAGTCGCGTCAAATACCCAAACGTTGCTTCAGAACTGGCAGCATGGTTGGGGGAAGGAGATTTGAGCACCCTGCCTTTGCTTCGAGAATCCCTTTGGTCGCAGGTATCATTTCCAGAGCATGTTACCGATCTTTTGTCAGATTTCTGGCCTCAAAAGACCCGGAAGAGAGCCATGTTCAGCATGAGGCTGCCGTCACAGACAAATAAAAGTTTGCGTCAGCATTGATGAGGTGAATGTGTAACTAACAAGGTTTTTGGTTGTATTTTTTAGAACTAAGAGGCTGTTTATCAGTCTCTTTTTTATTTTATTTTTAGGTTTTTACCATTTCCGTCACACATGATTTTATAACAATTTACTGGGGTGTATTTATCCGATCATGTTACTAAGTTGGTGCCTTGGTTAGCGTGTATTCAGTTTCACTCATTATGCTGGGGCATGAGCAAGCTAAGTTGCCTGACTGATGTCTTTCGACCCTTTTCAATTTAAATACTCATTTTCAGGGTCGTTCGGTGTTTTGGGTGGCGGACGCTATACATTTACTCCTTCCTTTAGGGTTTTGCTATGACGCAGAAAGAGTCGGTTAACAATATTGAAAACCGTACGGATACGACGTTAAGAAGTGTTGATCTCAATCTCATCACTGTTTTTGATGCAGTGATGCAAGAACAAAACATTACACGCGCCGCACAAAGTCTAGGCATGTCACAACCAGCGGTGAGTAATGCAGTGTCGCGTCTTAAAGTGATGTTCAACGATGAGCTGTTTGTTCGAAATGGCCGCGGCATTAAACCTACACAACGCGCCCGTCAGTTATTTGGCCCGATTCGCCAGGCGATCCAGTTAATCAAGAATGAGTTGCCGACCTCAGTCTTTATTCCTGAAACCAGCAACCGTACATTCCGTCTGGCAATTTGCAGCCCATCAGACATGCGTTTTGTTCCACAAATCCTGAACACGATTTCTTCCGTTGCACCAAGCGTGAAGGTTCAGGTAGAGACGGAATTTGATCGTGATATCGCGCGTAAGCTGCGTTATCAGGAAGTGGACTTTGTGATTGATTACCTTCATTTCAACGAGTCGGGCTTCAGCAGCACAGAAATGTTCAATGATGAGCTTGTCGTGGTGGCGAGTAAGAATCACCCACGTCTTACTGAAAGCATTACCGCGAAAGAGCTGGCATCTGAAGCGCATGCAGTACTTAAACGCAATGGTGAAATGCAGGGTTACGCAGAAGCACTTTACCGTGATGGCCGTTACCGCGAAGCGTACCAGGGCGTTAGCTTGAGCAACATCCTATACGTGGTTAGCCAATCACAGTTGGTGGCTGTGGCACCTCGCTGGATGATCGAAGCAGGCCACAATCGCGATAACCTCAAGATGCTGCCTCTGCCGCTCGATACCAACCGTATTAGCGGCTACCTGAGCTGGCATGCGTCTGCAGAAAAAGACAAAGGTCACCTATGGATGCGTGACCAATTGCTATCTATTTGCGGTAATTCGCTCGCGTAGCTTATCCCAGACATTGGTGCAAAAACCGGCGTTGGCCGGTTTTTTTACGCCCTCTATTTATTGTCAGAATTACAGCCTGTTACAACTTTTCTGGTAGTTGAGAGAACATGTGTACTCTGAAATTGACAGTGGCCTTCAAATGCATTGTCTATATTTTATGCTTTCTACATGTGCTTTTTCTTGTATTTGACGGGGGAGCTATTACACTGCCTTCGGATTTTTAGCTTACAAGTGTTAGCTAAGTTTTTATCGTCGTTCCCCCCACGCATTCATAGGGGACGCAACCACGTGCTGAGAGAGAATTAAATGGCGCTGGAACTTCATATCGTTAACCGAATCCGTGAGCAGGTAAAAGCTCAAGGCGACAAGATCGCGCTGCGTTTCCAGCAAGGAAATAGCTGGGGCGAAATGAGCTGGCGTCAGTTCGGTGAGCGCATTGATACAGCTTCTAAAGCGATGCTGGTATCTGGCCTCGCTGTTCAGGACAAAATTGGTATTTTTGCCAACAACTGTGCGGAGTGGAGCATAGCGGATGTCGCTGCTCTACAGGTGCGCTGTGTGCCAGTGCCAATTTATCCAACCAATACAGCTGAACAGGCTGCCTATATCCTGCGTGATGCAGGTGTACGTATTCTGTTTGTTGGCGATCAATCGCAGGCTGATGCGGCGATGTCGATTGCGTCTAGCTGCCCAGCGCTGGAAAAGATTGTCAGCTTTGATGACAACGTTGATTTTGCTAGCCATGAAATGGGCCAAAGCTGGGAAGCTTTCCTACAAACTGCCAATGACAACGTAGAGCAGGAAATGCTGGTGCGTATTTCAGACGCTTCAATGAGCGATCTGATGACATTGATCTATACCTCAGGGACCACAGGCGAGCCAAAAGGGGTGATGCTTGATTACGCCAATGTAGCAGCCCAGATTGAAAGCCACGATAAGGTGTTGGGGATCAGTGAGAACGAAGTATCTCTGGCATTTCTGCCGCTGTCTCACGTGTTTGAGCGTTGCTGGAGCTTTTATGTCCTGCACCACGGTGCGACCAACTGCTACCTGTCTAACACCAATGCCATCCGTGAAGCGCTTCAGGAAGTAAAACCTACCGTAATGTGTGCGGTTCCGCGATTTTACGAGAAGATATACAGCGCCGTACACGAGAAAGTGGCGACTGCCAGTCCGGTGAAAAAAGGTATGTTCCGCGCAGCGGTGTACATCGGTAACCTGATGGCGGAAATCACCCGCAAAGGCAAGAAGCCAGCACCTTGGCTGAAAACCGCTCACCGAACTGCGGATAAGTTGGTATTGAGCAAACTACGCCAGCTTCTGGGTGGCAATATTACTATGATGCCGTGCGGAGGCGCGAAGCTTGAGCCAGCTATTGGCCGTTTCTTCCACGCGATTGGTGTGAACGTGAAACTGGGCTATGGCATGACCGAAACCACGGCGACGGTTTCTTGCTGGGACAGTGCGAGTTTTGACCCGGACTCCATTGGCATGGCAATGCCAAATGCTGAAGTGAAAATTGGCAACAACAACGAGATTTTGGTGCGTGGCCCTATGGTCATGCGCGGCTACTACAATAAGCCAAAAGAAACAGCAGAAACCTTCACAGCTGATGGCTTCCTGAAAACCGGCGATGCTGGCCATATTGATGCGCTGGGTAACCTATTTATTACTGACCGCATCAAAGAGTTGATGAAAACCTCCGGCGGTAAATACATTGCGCCTCAGATGATTGAAGGTAAGCTGGGCAAGGACCACTTCATCGAGCAAATCGCGGTGGTCGCAGACGCACGTCATTTTGTATCTGCCTTGATTGTGCCTTGTTTTGAATCGCTGGAAACCTGGGCGAAAGAGTTCAACATCAAATACCACGATCGCATGGAGTTGATTAAACACAGTGAAGTGGTAGCAATGTTCGAAAAACGCGTTGAAGAGCTACAAAAAGAGCTGGCGAAGTTTGAGCAAGTGAAGAAGTTTACGCTGTTACCTTCAGAGTTCTCCATGGCACAAGGTGAATTGACGCCTACCCTGAAGCTGCGCCGTAAGGTGATCCTCGAGCGCTACAAGAAGCAAATCGAAGCCATGTACAAGAAGCACCGCTGATTTGTTTTCACTGAAAAGCCCGGCCGAAGAGTCGGGCTTTTTTATCGCATCCTTTTGCGTATTCCTGCTTTGGAACTGGTGTTAAAGTGTCTTTAATGTGCTACTTCAATTGAATTCTGTCGGTAACAGCCAAAAACATACTTTTTTCATGCCTCATTTTTCTTGGTGAGCGAACACTAAATATCGCCAAAAAGGAACTTTTCAGCAGTGAATGCTAATTCAGGTATCTATAGTAGAGTCTTTAGTGACGAAAGTTTATCCAATCAGAGTATTACTGGGAATCTGGGTTAAGCGATAGACATATTTGCTAACAAAGCGTTAAAGTTGTGGTGCTCAAGAGGCGGTGAGTTGCTGTTTGCAGCAGCCATCAAAATAGCCCTTGAGTGGAAGCTTTTTTGATTCTTGTTACGACCGGAGTCAAAAGCATAGCTGGCATGGATTGGCGGCAAACAGGTAGTCACGCCGACATCCATCTCTAGGCTACAAATAAGTCCTAAACTATGCATACATGGAGGCATATAGTGGAAATGTTGTCAGGAGCCGACATGGTCGTTCGTTCGATGATCGACCAAGGCGTAAAACATATATTTGGGTATCCGGGCGGATCGGTTTTGGATATCTATGATGCACTGCATGAGAAAAGCGATATCGAGCACGTTCTCGTTCGCCACGAGCAAGCAGCTGTTCACATGGCCGATGGCTATGCCCGCGCAACTGGCGAGGTCGGCGTGGTACTGGTTACCTCAGGTCCAGGTGCAACCAATGCCATTACCGGTATCGCAACTGCGTATTACGATTCAGTCCCAATGGTTGTTTTGTCCGGTCAGGTAATGAGCAACCTGATTGGTAACGATGCCTTCCAGGAATGTGACATGGTGGGTGTTTCCCGTCCTATCGTAAAACACAGTTTTCTTGTGAAAAACACTGAAGACATTCCAAAAGTCATCAAAAAAGCCTTCTATTTGGCGTCAACCGGCCGTCCAGGTCCTGTGGTTGTTGATCTGCCAAAAGATATGCTGAACCCAGCAAATAAATATCCTTACGAGTATCCGGAAAGCATGTCCATGCGTTCTTACAACCCGACAACCTCGGGTCACAAAGGACAAATCAAGCGTGGTTTAAAAGCACTGCTTGAAGCGAAAAAACCGGTTCTGTATGTGGGTGGCGGCGCTATCATTTCTGAATGTGGCGAGCAGATTAAAACGCTGGCAGACACACTGAATATTCCTGTTATCAGTACGCTGATGGGCCTTGGTGCTTATCCGGGTACGGGTGATAAATCGCTGGGTATGCTAGGCATGCACGGCACGTACGAAGCCAATATGGCGATGCACAATGCTGACCTGATCTTCGGTATCGGTGTCCGCTTTGATGACCGTACAACCAATAATCTTGAAAAATACTGTCCAAATGCCAAGGTCATGCACATCGACATCGATCCTTCGAGCATTTCAAAAACTGTTTCGGCTGATATCCCAATCGTAGGCTCGGCGGACGTGGTACTGAACACCATGTTGAAGATCCTGACCGAACAGGGGGGCACGAATGATGAAACAGCGCTCGACGCTTGGTGGAACAACGTCAATGTATGGCGTGAGCGTCAGTGTCTGGCTTACGAAACGAACAACGAGCGCATCAAGCCGCAACAAGCGATTGAAGCGGTTTACAAGCTCACCAATGGCGACGCATACGTGGCATCGGATGTTGGCCAGCACCAAATGTTTGCTGCGCTTTATTATCCGTTTGATAAGCCCCGTCGCTGGATTAATTCTGGTGGTCTCGGCACCATGGGCTTCGGCCTGCCTGCTGCAATGGGCGTGAAGTTCGCGATCCCTGATGCAGAAGTACTGTGTGTCACCGGTGACGGCAGTATCCAGATGAATATTCAGGAACTGTCGACGGCGTTGCAATACGATATCCCCGTCAAAATTATTAACCTCAACAACCGCTTCCTCGGTATGGTGAAGCAGTGGCAGGACATGATTTATCAAGGTCGTCACTCTCATTCTTATATGGATTCGGTGCCTGATTTTGCTGCGATTGCAGAAGCTTACGGTCACGTAGGTATCCGCATCAGTGATCCGGCTCAACTGGAAAGCGAACTGGCACGTGGCCTGGCGATGAAAGACAAACTGGTCTTCTTCGACATCAGCGTGGATGAAACAGAGCACGTTTATCCTATGCAGGTCCGTGGTGGTGCAATGAATGAAATGTGGTTGAGCAAGACGGAGAGAACATAATGCGCAGTATTGTATCGATTTTGATGGAAAACGAACCGGGCGCATTGTCTCGTGTAGTCGGCCTGTTTTCACAGCGTGGCTATAACATTGAATCTCTGACGGTTTCCCCGACAGACGATCCAACGCTTTCCCGTCTGAACATCACGACCACCGTAGTTAAAGCGTCAGAGCGTGAGCAGATTGAGAAACAACTGCACAAGCTGATTGACGTGTTGAAAGTGAGCAATGTGACCGAGTCAGAGCATATTGAGCGCGAACTAGCGATGGTGAAAGTGAAAGCGAGCGGCTTTGCCCGTGCAGAAGTGAAGCGTACTGCTGACATTTTCCGTGGCCAGATTGTAGACGTGACTAACTCGCTTTACACTGTGCAAATTGCAGGCTCAAGCGACAAGATTGAAGCCTTCATCGCAGCGATGAAAGATGTCACTGACATCATCGAAGTGGCACGCAGTGGTGTTGTAGGCATTGCACGTGGTGAACGCGCACTGCGTCAGTAAAACTGACAAGCGATACCAGTAAAAACCGACAAGAGCCGTCGGTTTTTTTGTGTCTGATGGGCTGCTGGAAGATGCTCTCGGCTTGTGACTTTCTGCCCGAAATGTATACTCCCGGAGTACAAGAAAAACAAAATAAACCCAAGAGAAAGCCGTTGTGTTGCAAACCATCAATAAGTATTTGGTGAGAGTGACAACCTTGTCTCTGGCTGTCCTGACCATTAAGGTCGGCTGGATTTATCTGGTGCCGATGGCGGTACTGATGAACACTCACCGCAATGAACTGATTCCATCCAGATTTAAGAAGTAAAAGCCCAAAGAAACAGAATTTTAGCCCGAGCGCTAAAAACAAAAAAGGAGCCAATTGGCTCCTTTTTCATGCTCGGTACGGTTCGATTACAGAACGTGTACAGATGCAGTGTTAGTCGTACCAGAAGCAACCAGTGCGCCTGAAACCATAACAACGATGTCGCCTTTTGCAGCCAGACCTGACTCCAGAGCGATTTCTTTACCACGACGGTAGAATTCGTCAGTATTTTCGAACTGGTCAACAACCACTGAAGTCACGCCTTTGCTCAGGCAAAGTTGCGCAGCCGTTTTCTCGTTGATGGTTACAGCGATGATGTTTGCAGTTGGGAAGTATTTGCGGATAGAACGCGCAGACTTACCCGCTTCAGTAGCAACAACGATCAGAGGAGCACCCAGCTTCTCAGCGGTGTCTACTGCGCCTTTACATACTGCTTCAGTGATACGCAGGCGAGAGCTGTCCAGACGTGAGCCCAGTTCAGCTTTCAGTACTGCATCAGTACGCTTAGCAATTTGTGCCATGATGGTCACAGCTTCAACTGGGTATTTACCCTTCGCAGTTTCACCAGACAGCATCACTGCGTCAGTACCGTCCATGATCGCATTTGCAACGTCGCCCGCTTCTGCGCGAGTTGGACGTGGGTTCTTGATCATTGAATCCAGCATTTGAGTTGCAGTGATAACCACTTTACGTGCGCGGTTACATTTCTCGATCATCATCTTCTGAGCGAAGATAACTTCTTCAGCTGGGATTTCTACACCCAGGTCGCCACGTGCAACCATAATGCCGTCAGACAGCTCCAGGATCTCGTCGAAGTTATCAACGCCTTCCTGATTTTCGATTTTAGAGATGATTTGGATGCTCTCGCCGCCGTTTGCAGCCAGGAGCTCACGAATTTCTTTAACGTCAGACGCTTTACGGATGAAAGAGGCCGCGATGAAGTCAACGCCTTGCTCACAACCGAATACCAGGTCACCTTTGTCCTTTTCAGACAGCGCAGGTAGGTTGACAGAAACGCCTGGCAGGTTAACGCCTTTGTTTTCACCCAGATCACCGTTGTTCAGAACTTTACAGATAACGTCAGTTTCTGTGGTTTCCAGCACTTCCATTTCGATAAGGCCATCATCAACCAGGATAGTGTTACCTGCAGCCAGATCTTTTGCGAAACCAGGGTAGGTTACTGCAACGCGCTCTGCGTTACCTACTACTGAAGCATCAGTAGTGAAAGTGAAAGTTTGACCTGCAACCAGAGAAACATCGTTGCCGCCTTCCAGCTTGATGGTGCGGATTTCAGGACCCTTGGTATCCAGCAGGATAGCAAGTTGCTTGCCGCTGTTTTCCATTACCTGGCGCAGGTTAGAGATGCGCGTGCCGTGCTCTGCGAAGTCGCCGTGCGAGAAATTCAGGCGCATTACATTCATGCCTGCATCTGCCAGCTTAGTCAGCATCTCTACTGATTCGGTTTTTGGTCCAATCGTACAAACGATTTTGGTCTTTTTCATGTAGGGTTCTCTCCGGTCGAACTTTTACTACCCAAGGGATAAATGTCACTGTAGCCACGTTATTCAGGCTCTTGTGTTTTGTAATAAAACAACAAGCTACTGTGTGATGAGCGGCAATATTGCCAGGTGCTCTTACAGCGTTAATACAGATTCATGCCACATAATTGTGTTGTCCAAACGCAGATTCGCTTGGACAACACAACTCATCGATGAAAGCGGGCACAAGTATACATGCTTTATATGGCGGAAATTTGATCATAGGCAATGGAAAAAGGGTTATTCCAACCTTCCTTCCACGTTCCACCCAAATGATACAGCCAAGTGCCTTTTTCAGGGCCGTAAATTTACCACATAAACTTATCTAGATCACTAATCAGCAACGATTAGATAAAGAGCAGTGAACATCAGTAAACATTGGGTTGAATGCGTCAAAAGATAGCTCACTTAGCGAGGATCATGCCTGAGTTTTTTTGAAAAAAAATGACATTATTTCGTTGTGCCGTAAGCGTTTTACGAAATTTTTCATCAATTCATGGATCTATATCCCGCTCTGACTATTCAATCGTTAAACAATATGTGGTCTGTTGATTAATTTTTGCGACAATGTTGGCACTGATTCATCTGGAGGAAAAGCTGCCTTTGATGCATTTGCTTCGGTTATGCCGGTTCGTGTGTGGCGTTGTGGTACTCGCACTGGGGATCTCCCAGTCGGTTGCGTTGGCTGAAACGGATAAAGACACCATCATCGTAACGAATTCTCATAGCTGGAAGCCATTTGCTTTTTCGGAAAATGGCATCGCCAAAGGGTTGTTGGTCGACTACTGGAAGTTGTTTTCAGAGATTAATAATACACCTGTTGAATTTGCTCTCTCAGACTGGAACGACTCTTTAGTTGCCATGCAAGAAGGCGGACGAATAGTACACGCCGGTTTGCTCTACTCAGAATCCCGCGATAAATATCTGGATTACGTTTTTCCCCTCTTTGAAATTACCACCACCCTCTATGTGGTAAACGATAGCGAAGAGCTGAAAACACAGGGCGTGGTGCCGGGTATGGTGATTGGTGTGGTAAGCGGCGGCTTTGAAGAGGAATATCTGAAGATGCGCTACCCATTGGTTGCCACTATGGGTTTTGATAACAATGCTGCGCTGATTCAGGCCGCGAGGAATGGCAAAGTCAAACGCATGTTGGTGGACACGCAGGTCGCTACTTACTACTTGCTTCAGCAGGAGAATTCGCTGGGATTCGTGCCTATCGAGCGTATGTACAAGAAAATGCTGTATGCCGCCGTGCCAGCAGGCAATGAGTTACTGATGCGTGAAATCGAAAGCGGTATAAAGAATATTCCTCCTCATGAAATAGACCGCATCAAACAGAAGTGGCTTAACACCAGCAGAACCACGAAAATCCCCGGCTGGCTTTGGCCTTTCATGGGATCAGCGCTTTTACTTGGTGCAGCTAGCTACATCCTCTTGCTTAAACAGGCAGTCAATCGCAAAACCCGGGCCCTTAAGGCGCTGAACAGCAAACTTGAAGAATATGCGTTTACGGATTCCTTGACTGGACTGATGAATCGACGCGGCCTAGATAGGGTTTTCGCGAGCAAGCGTGTAAAAATTATGCTCAAGCGTGGTCAATTGGGGGTGTTGATGCTTGATGTTGACCATTTCAAGAAAATTAACGACAAATACGGCCACCTGAAAGGTGACGAAGTGCTGAATGATTTGAGTAAGGCGCTTAACAACTATCTGCGTGAGGCTGTGGCTATATCGCGTATTGGGGGCGAAGAGATTTGCTTGTTGCTACCTGCAGAAGACTTTCACGACCTAAAAGTAAACGCTGACTATATATGTAGCTTTATTGTGCCACAGGCTTCTCAGGACGGCATCGGTTTAACCGTGACAGTATCTATCGGGGCGTTGTTGGTGGATAAAGATGGAAAGGAAACGTCGCTTGAGGCGCTGCTGCATCACTCAGACCGCTTGATGTACCAAGCCAAAGAAGCGGGGCGTAACAGGGTGATGCTGGGCTGCCTTTCCAGCCAACAGCATCATAGATATTCAAATCCGGTTAGTGTTTAGCTTTTATCATCAGAGGGCTCGTCGTAATTTATCACTCGGTTACGTCCGGTTTTCTTTGCAGTGTAAAGCGCTTCATCTGCACGTAAACTGGCTGACAGAAAATCTTCTGTTGCGTCGAGCGCTGTCGCGCCAATGGATATAGTGCAACTGATGGAAAGAGGCTGTGAATTAGGGTGACTGACCCGCACTTCGCAGTCTTCCACCTCCTGTCTTAGTTGCTCTAATCTCAAGGTGGCTTCGGTTTGGTTATCCGCCCAGATAAGCAGGGCAAACTCCTCCCCACCAAGACGGAACGCATACTCATCCGGTGCGGTGAAATCTTCAACTTCTTGAGCAAAACGACGCAATACAATATCGCCAACCGGATGGCCAAAGGTGTCGTTGATACGTTTGAAGTGATCGATATCTGCCATAGCAAGATACTGGCGACGCTGTTGGGCAGCATGGCGTTCACTGAACAAATCCAGCAAATAACGGCGGTTGTAAAGATTGGTGAGGTCGTCCCGGTTTGCCATATCACGCAAGGTGCGTTCACGACGGATTTGGTCGGTCACAACACTCACAAACGTACACATGGCTTTTTCACCATACCAGTCAATCACTTTGTCAGTGATTTCTGCGATCATCGGACTCCCTTTCAAATCCGTATGATTAATCACTTCCGGTGACGTTGGGATCCCGGTTTCCATCGCATGATTGTAACGGCGCTGAGCTTCTGGCCAGTGTTCCTCTTCAAAGAGCACACGGATCGAAGGCAGACTCAGCACGTCTTCTGCACTCGCCATTCCACTGAACTTGGCGAATGCGTTATTGGCATACTTAGGAACAAAGTTTATGTGTATAACGCAGGGATTGGGGTGGATGTCGAGTATGTCTTTAAAATCTGGCATCGCGTGGAAAAAGTGCTGGTCATAAATTTAATGTGAAAGTTATCACTTATCAGTGTAAAAACTGAGATGTGTTTCAAGAATTTTGAATTGTCGTTAGAAACTAATCATTTGTAAGTCAGTTGTCTTACATCTTTGTTTGTAGTGAGGCGAAAAACTATCATTCCGCTCAATACCGATACGGCTTTATCACTGTCCGGTTTTCCTCATTTTTTCACCTAGATCTGACAAAATGGCAGGTTATTTTCGGTTGGAAAAGCGAATGACTGCTAGTGTGAAACCAAGACTGTCGGGATTGGTTGAAGAGGTTGTTTCATGTCTGAATGGAGAGTTTTTCTGGGTATTGGTGTTTTTTCTCTGCCTCTTACCCTATCTGCGCAGACGAGCGAATTTGCTTACACCGAACAATTAGACAGTGAGAACCGCATGAAGTGTCTTTATGGTTACTTCGCGGAGAAAACCGGTGACCATGATTTTGCAGTCGCTATTCTCGAAGACTGCATTGCTCGATGGAACGACGTTTATTCTATGCTACTGCTAGCCCAAATCCATGAAAACGGCGTTTACTCCGCCCCCAATCCCGTCCGCTCCACAGCCCTGATGAAACAGGGGGCACAACTCAACGACGAAGCGGGCTACTCGCGACTTGCCCGATATCACTATGGTAAGGCTCTTTACGAGGGTTTTGGCATCGCTGTTGATAAAAGCAAGGGCAAAAAATACCTCCGAATGGCTGCTCATGAAGGGGTTGAGGCTGCATGTGAATACCTTGAACAGAATGATGAGACTTGCTGATTGTAGACAGACGTAAAGTTTCCTATCGCTTGACTGTCTTAAGGATGAGGCAAGACCACATCGCGACTATGGATATGCTCAATAGGAGTAGTAGCGCAAAGGTAAGAAGTCATGTGTACCATTTTCGCTGGGCAGGATCCCACCAATTACGAGATGCATTCCCGCTCTGTTCGCCTTGCGGGTCATTCCACCAGTGTCAGGCTGGAAAAGAAGTTCTGGCAAATCATCGATCATATCGCTCACTCCCAGGGCATGAACACGGGTAAGTTCCTTTCCACGCTTTACGATGAAGCCTTGGATATCAACAGTGATGTCACCAACTTTGCGTCGTTGCTTCGCTGTAGCTGTATTCTTTATCTGAGCGAGCCACACGGAGTGTTGGACCTTGCCAACGCTGAACTTCGCCAACAAGCCGAGTTGGAGAAAAAAGTGGTATAGGTCAACAGACCTTCGTGATGTTAACAATATTTTTACATGCGGTAGCATGATACCACCTAAGCAGTTGTTCCCATCGTTATAGTGGGTTTACCCGATAACGTATGGAGGAGCTTATGGCGAAACTCATTCATTCGATGATCCGGGTTTACGATCCGGATCGCTCAATAGCTTTTTACAAAACCGCCCTCGATCTCGACGTTGCACAGCGCTTCGATTTTGAAGGCTTTTCCCTCATCTATCTGCGCAATGCCAGTAACGACTTTGAGCTGGAATTAACGCATAACCACAGCCAGACCGAACCCTATACCCACGGAACGGGCTATGGGCACCTTGCCGTCTGTGTGGACGATCTGGCAGCAACGCACTGCAAAATCAGCGATGCCAATCTAAACCCTGCCGAAATTAAGTCCATGAGCTACCAAGGTACGCCTATGGCGAGGTTCTTTTTCCTGACCGATCCCGATGGCTACAAAATCGAATTCCTTGAGCAGTCCGGACGTTTCCAATAGAAGAAGCGCAGCACTGTTTGCAAAAGGACACTGAAAGCAAGGAGAACAGCAATGAATAACGTGAAACCCCAATACTCCCGACGAGCCATTCTAAAAATGGGAGTGATGACCGCCACCGCCGCTTATGCCTATGTGGCAGTGGGTATTTCCCTGTCCGGTAAATCCTGGGCACTGACAGTCAAAGCGCTGGATAACAAAACCGCAAACAATCTAGTGAACATTGCCCGCAGTATTTATCCCCACCCGAGTCTTGGTGATGTCTACTATGCCGCTAGCGTGGAAAGTATTGATGCGCAGGCCGCCAATGATCCTGCTTTGAAAAAAGCTCTGACTGATGGCGTAGCAAACCTCATGAAAGACGCGGGAGGTGATTGGAATGGCCTTGCCTCGTCGAAGCAAGCTGAACTGCTTCAGCAGGTGGCGAGTGAACCTTTTTTTCAGGCAGTCCGCGGCAACATGGTGGTGTCCCTTTATGACAACCCTGGTGTCTGGCCTGCCTTTGGTTTTGAAGGCTCTTCATTTGAAAAAGGTGGTTACATCAACCGTGGCTTTGACGATATTCAATGGCTGCCAACATCCGGTAAGGAGGGATAATCATGGCTAAGCAGTATGACCTGACTGACGAGAATGTGGTGGTAGTCATTGGCTCCGGAGCTGGTGGCGGAACTTTGGGAAATGAGCTGGCACAAAAAGGCGTCGATGTTGTGTGTCTTGAAGCCGGTTCGCGCCTTGATTACCGCAAGGACTTTGAAAACAACGAATGGAAGATGTTTGGTAAAGAAGCCTGGCTGGAACCCAGAACCACGTCCGGCACCTGGGAAGTAGCAAGGGATTTTCCCGGCTTACCCGCCTGGATTTGCAAAACCGTTGGCGGCTCAACACTTCACTGGGCAGGCGCAAGCCTTCGCTTTCAGGAGCACGAATTCCGTACCCAAGACGTGTATGGCGATGTCAAAGATGCCACCTTATTGAACTGGCCAATCACACTGGCGGAGCTTGAGTCTTATTACGACAAAGCGGAAGACAAAATGGGCGTGACCCGCACCCATGATATCCCAGGCCTTCCCGGCAATAACAACTTCAAGGTATTGCAAGCTGGTGCCACTAAAATTGGCTACAAAAATGTGCATACCGGACGCATGGCAATCAACTCCGAACCGCGAGATGGACGGGCAGCCTGCCAGCAGCTTGGGTTCTGCTTTCAGGGCTGTCGAATGGGTGCGAAATGGTCGACGCTTTACACTGAGATCCCGAAAGCGGAAGCGACAGGTCACTTTGAGCTTAGGCCCAGCTGCCATGTGCTGAAGATTACCCACGATGCATCAGGCAAAGTAGATGGTGTACTTTATGTAGATGCCGACGGTAATCAGCAACATCAGAAGGCGCGCATTGTCTGCTTAGCCGGTAACTCAATTGAAAGCCCGCGTGTACTGCTGAACTCCGCTACTGCCATGTATCCGGATGGGCTTGCAAACAGCTCAGGCGAAGTGGGGCGTAACTACATGCGCCACGTGACAGGCTCTGTGTATGCTGAGTTCGAAAATCCCGTGAACATGTACCGCGGAACCACGATGGCGGGGATTGTGACTGATGAGTCCAAACACGACCCATCCCGAGGCTTTGTTGGTGGCTATGAAATGGAAACCCTTTCGCTGGGCCTTCCTTTTATGGCGGCTTTTTTAAGGCCGGGGGCCTGGGGCGAGGAGTTTGCCAAAGACATGGAAGGCTACGAGCGTATGGCGGGCATGTGGATTGTCGGCGAAGACATGCCACGTTCGACCAATCGCATCACGCTCAACACCGATGTCAAAGACCAATTCGGATTACCGGTTCCTAATGTGCACTACGATGATCACCCCAATGATATCGCCATGCGAAACCATGCCTACAAGCAAGGTGCCGCCATTTATGATGCCGTCGGCGCAGTGAAAACCCACAAAGTCATTCCATATCCGTCGACGCATAATCTTGGCACCAACAGGATGAGTGCCAAGGCACAGGATGGTGTAGTCAACCGCTGGGGGCAGTCCCACGATATCGATAACCTGTTTATTTCTGATGGCAGCGTATTCACCACGGGTGCGGCTGAAAATCCGACTCTGACCATTGTCGCCCTCGCGATCCGTCAGGCGGATTACATTGCTGATTCAATGAACAAAAAGCTGATTTAGCCTACCACTCCCCGGCGAAAGCTGGGGAGTTCATTTCCCGAGCCCTGCGTTTTTAAGTGTTTTAGGCGTGATTTCCTCCCCGCTTGCCTCAAAAGCAAACAGGCCGCTTTCTCCCTCTTCAGGCAAAGCGAAAGGCTGTGCGTCATGAACCACCTGAAACTCCAGCACAGTGTAGGGACGCTGCCACAACCATTCGCGGTTAGCGACTGCATTTAAATCCTGCTCTGGCAAAGCCTCATCAATGAAGGAGTAGAAATAGAGTGTGAAGCCATATTGGGTAACCGGCTGGATAGATTTCAGCGTAAGGCCAATGCCGTCAGCCCACTTCTGCATGGCATCTTTGTTATGACAGCGAAGCGTAATGTGCGCTAACGTCGCACCATCAGCTACAGGGTGTGAGAGCGTCAGGTTTTCAGGCTTATTACCTTCAAAAGTGGTTTGTAGCAGCTCAATGATCAGCCCATTGGGATCAGACAGGTGGGCGAGGTAGCCAATATCCTGAAACTGGCGGGGGGAAGAGACATTCGCACCCTGCGAACGCAGCCATTGGCAGGCGGCGTCCAAGTCCACCACAGTGATGCCGATTTTCCAAAAGCCATCGGTTGCTGCTGGTTGGTAAGAGGTCTCTGACGGCACAAAAGAGAGGGATGCACTTTCGCCTTCAAACTGCCAGCCTGAATCAGTCAATCGCATGCCGAGCAGGTCTTGATAGAAAGTAAAAAGGTTCTCAGCAAGCTTTGCTTTGATAGTAATGGTAGTGAACACTCAAGTCATCTCCGCCGTCTATGTGGTTTTCATTTTCACTGTTTTAGCAGTAAAAAGTGCGATGAAAAAAGTGTGATTTCAGAACGATGTTCTATTATTGGATTTTAAATTAGCCAACAGCGCCACAAAACACACTGATAGGTTTGCAATTTGAACGTTATATGTACAAAAATCACTACAGGTCATCTTTTTTTGGGAATGGATCTCTCGGTAGTGCTTAGGACTTCAATTCTTGCAGTTTCATTGTTATCAGTTTTAGGCTGTTCAAACGAAAAAGACGGTGATGTCTTTTTGGAGCAGTGCTTTGCTGACCGTCAATATAACTATGAATGCGATGGTGTGACCTTCACAGCATTGGAGGGCTTGATTGAGGAAGCCAGCGAGGAAGAACTGATGGTTAGAGTGGGAAGAGAGCCTTTTACACTCTCTGACCTTGCTGGCTTCGAAGGACTGTCTGACGTGGATGTCGATTATCTGAAAAACCTTTCTATCAAATTCTCCGGTACGATCAAAGAAGCTACATGGATCCAGAAAAGCTTTGATGTAGAAAACCCACGCATAGACTGGTTTGAGATGCCGGATAAAGAGCACATTGCCAATATTCTCAAAGAACAAAAAATGCGCTCGGCAATGTTGGATGCCCGCGGCGGGGAACATGAAGCCTATCAATACTGCGCAGCGCAGGCGGAGAGCTTTTATAGTGCCGATTGTGGTTTCGACCAAAACTTTGAGTCTATATGGGACAAAGACACCCTTTTCACCATGGTGAGCTGCAAAGGGGAAAGTGGCAAGAAAACCCGTTTTAAGTGCAAGACCTATAAAGGTACGACCGTTCTTGAATCTTATTGGTAATCATCCCAAGGCATCTGCTGGACTTTCACACTAATATCCAAGGTCCGAATAACGGCGTATGATTTCCCCATACTTGCCTGATGCTTTTACCTGATCCAATGCTGCTTGCCAGCGGGCAATTTCTTCATTTGATGTGTCTTTCGAGAAGGCAATATAAAGCTCGATGTTAAATAACTGGATGTCGACTTTTTCAATGGTGTCCGGATTAATACCACTTTTTAGTATCATCGACTGGTAGGCAAACTCCCCAATCGGGACCAACTCCCCCCGTTCCATTGCCAGCATGCCAAAACTTTGCACCGGCGAATTGGTCACGAAGAGGTTGTTGAAACCTTTAGCCTGAAGAAAGTCTGTTTCTGGAAAACCACGGGTGACCAGAATAGAGTTCACCGCTCGTGCATCATCCAATGATTGGATATCAACGTTACTATCTTTATGGCGAAAAAAACGCACCCTGTCTTCGATCAAAGGGCCAACCCATTTGAATAGTGGCTCTCGCTCTTTGGTGCGGCTCATAGAAAAAATAATACGGCGCTTTTTCCGCTGTGTCTCTTTGAAAGCTCGCGCCCATGGTAGGAGCTCGATATCGTCAGGGTGTTCCACAATCGCGAAAACCTCCCTCACTATCTCGACGGATAAACCTCTCAGCTCACCGTTTTCCACATAACCAAACGGCGCAAAATCCTCTGTCATGACAGTGAATCTTTGGGACACTGCGTGCTGACTGAATAACAGCAGCGGCAGCACGAAAAGGTATCGAATGGCGGAGGTTAACAGCGACTTATCCAGGATATTCATTCCTTCACCTGACATTACGGATCGTTTCGTTCTTACATGTATAGACGACTAAGTCTACTCAAGACGATTGCCAGGTTGTGTTTATTTGCGCGAAATCTCAATAGTGAATTCAGTTGCACTAACATGTCGCATAATTGTTGTCTAAGAGATTGATACTAAAGACTGATTTTGCTGCGCTGTTTGTTCAAAAAGGAAGGCAATGCCTGCTTGCTGGTTTTACTGATGGTTTGCATCTGTGCAAAGGTTAGGTTGGTGATACCTTGTTGCTCCAGTTCATGCAGCATCAGAAGCCAGAGCTTTGCTGTCATTTCGGCATCCGCTAACGCGCGATGGAAAACACCATCGTGTGCGATGTGTTTGAAACGCACCAGATCGCCAAGTTTATGGGTCGGAGAGTCCTGAATCAAACGACGTGCAATGAGCATTGAACAGGTAAACTGGCCGGAGTAACCCGCGCTCAGACGCTCCAACTCCGCATCTAAAAAGCGTTTATCGAAAGAGGCGTTATGTGCCACAAGGTTAAACCCGGCGATAAACTCCGCAAACCTGATCATCACATCTTCACAGTCCGGTGCCGTACGTAGCATATTGTTGTTAATGCCGGTGTAACCCTCGATAAAACTGCTGACACGGAAGCCAGGGTTCATCAATTCCTGAAAGGTATCGACCACTTCACCATCAACTAGCTTCACCGCACCAATTTCAATGGCACGGTCGCCCATGTTTGGCGATAAACCTGTGGTTTCGAAGTCGAGCACGACAACGGTATTGGCTGCTGTAGATGGCATGGAGAGGCTTCCAGAACGAAGAAAACAGAGGATGGAGTATACAAGTAAACGGCGGTATGCGTGAAAAGTGAAAATAAAGCTCGCTATTTAACCAGTAGCCTGTATAGTGCGCGTCTGGCTCAGAAAGAGCTGTTAATGCCAAATTTAGTTTAAGTTTCTGCTCAGTGACTTCTCGATAGTCTTCGTTAATACCCTGCGTCAACTTGTGCTTCATCGACCATTCAATAGCTTTCCGTACAGCCTTATTGTTTAACGCCTGCTTTGATGTTTCGCGTTAACACACTCATTAAAATACAAAATTAGAGGTTACTATGTCTGATAAAATGACTGGTCTGGTAAAATGGTTCGACGAAACTAAAGGTTTTGGCTTCATCACTCAAGACAACGGCGGCAAAGACGTATTCGTTCACTTCCGTGCAATCGTTTCTGACGGTTTCAAAACATTGGCTGAAGGCCAAAAAGTACGTTTTAACGTTGAGCAAGGCCAAAAAGGTCCTCAAGCGACTAACGTAGAAGCGCTGTAATTCAGCGAGAGGCTGCGCAGTACTCAGTATATTGCGCAGTCTTACTTCAAATTTTCACTTCCTCAAGCACCTATCCTTAGTAGTTGAACCCTCACCGTTTGCAACGCATTCGCTGGAAGGGTTATCTGCGCAACCTGCGCACCAATCCTCAAATTAAACTGTATCGACTTCTTGGTCGTGTTCAGCAGCTGTACACTGAGCAACCCCGACTGATTCAGCGTCGCGCTGGCATGCAAATCATCATGCCCCAATCCGCCTAACACGGTATCGGTTTTGACTGCCTGGTCACCAGGACGAATCGTGCGGCTGAACTGTGCCAGCACATGGTAAATTGGCGTGTAGTAGACGTGGCCGGTTTCCGTATCAATCATGATTGGCGCGCCACAGAAATTCCCAGCGTGGTTGGGGCCGCCTTTGGCATCTAATACGGCATTCCAGTCTACCCAGCCGTTCATCCAGTGATTGAAGCCAACAATAATATCGCGCGCGTAGCGATGCACCGGCGTATAGATGGGGTGGTTTTCCGGGTTTGGCGCCCAGGTGGCAGTGTATGCCCAATCCGTGGCGTTTTCATTCCACCAGAACCCGTCATTATCAAACCAGCCGGACTCCTGAAACTTAACCGGATCCAGAATACCTTTTGGCGCAGGTTTACCGAGATCATCGATACATCCTTCGGTATGAATGATGGCAAAATCCGGGAACTTTTTGTGTACCTTCTCCAATACCTTCTCATACACATCGACCGTGCTGGAATACCAGTGAACCGCAGATCCATAGACATAAGTCGCGGTGTCTGGATCACTCAGGATGATATCCGTCCAATGTTCCAGATGATCGCGGTTTTGATCGTAGATCAGCAATCTTGTATCGCTGAAAGCGCTTTCTTTTAAGGCCGGACCAAGGAAGGTTTTGATGAAGGTATTCTGGCTCTCAGCAGAGAAATGCATGCTCTCCCAGTTGCCGCTGTTGCCATGTGGTTCATTGACTGGCGTTAAGCCCCAGATATCAACGCCGGCTTCTTTGTAATGATCAAGGTACTTCACCAGATAATCCGCATAAGTGGATTCATATCCCGGTTTGAGCGAGCCGCCCGTTCCCTCCCAGTCGTTCTTTTCCGAGCCTTTGATAAACCAGGTATTGATGTCCTTCATCCAGGGCGGCGCTGTCCACGCGGAAGCAATGATGTTCAAGGAACTGTCATCCTGTATGGCTTTAATCGACTGAGCCTCTTTGATCATCGGTAACACATCGAACGATTCATCCTGAATTCCAGGATACTTGGCTTTTGAAAAGCCATTGCTGTCTGGCTCGATGGTGAAATGCTCAAGCGTAGTATCACCTTCTACTTCGGCGTAGCTCAGTTTGCCTTCGACTGAAAAGTCGGTAGAACCAATTGGCGTGCGCGTCAGCGAGAAGTTGGCGCCTGATTCGGCATAAAGCTTTTCCATTACCTCATGGCGTTTTGCTGGCGGTAGATGCGCTAAAACAAACGCTGCCGACTCGGTAAAAGAGGCACCAATTCCGGTAATGGTCTGTTTGGTGATATCTGGCTGGATCACAACCCGCTTGTCACTTTCTTCGCATTCGGTGGTAAAAGGCTGGTTTGGTACCACTGACATCTTATCACCCGCCTCACTGGTCAGCAGGATTTCAGTGGTCGACGTTAAGCCAAAGTTCTTGTTTGTACTCAATGCTTGCTCCCTGTTGTCACCGGAAGTGCAGAAAGCAGCTTCACCGCGGAGCGCAAGACAAGCGCTTGTAGCGATGGCCCTCACTTCCATGTTGTTCGTTCCACAAGGGGAATGATGATGTAAAGTAAAAAAGCCGCACATTAGTCCCTACTGTGCGGCTTGTTACGTATACCTTTTCTGATTTTCGAATATAACCAGAGGCCAGATTTACTGTTTTGCTTTTCTTGTAATCAATACAATCGCAATAGTTCCAAACAGATCAGAAAAACGGTGGATACTATTCGTTGCGCTCGGCATCCGCGACGGCAACTAATGCATCAGCGACACCTTTTGGATCAGAAAAAATCACGGCATGGCTTGAATCAAGCGTGAACGTACCTTTAACAGGTTGCCCCTGAATCATCGCGTCCTGAACGGCTGGTGGAATAGCATTATCTTCAGAGCATTTCACGTAATAGCGCGGAATGCTGCCATAATTTTCCTCTGTCAGCGACAGCTTATAGGTGAGCGGTGCAGTCGGCTCCATCACCATAGCGGCTTTTGCACCTTCAACGGCTTCTGCGGGTAAATCATGGGCAAAGGCATGATGGATTTCGGACTCTTTGATCCCAACGGCTGTTTTATCTTCGTTAAAGAAGAGGTTATCGAGCACGGCAGAGCCCTGAACGCCTTGCGTGGCATCCATAAAAGAGACACCATCAGGCAGCATGAAAGCACAGAGGTAAACCAGTGCACTGATTTTATCAGGGCGCGCTTCGGCCACTTGGCTTGCAATCATCCCTCCAAAACTGTGACCGACCAAAATGGTCTTATCATCTTGTTTATCCAAGATATCGGTCACTGTTTTGACATAATCCTCGAAAGTAATGTCTGCTGGTTTGGTTTTGTCTGCCCCATGTCCTGGCATGTCGGGGGTATTGAAGGTGGCGGATTGTTGCTTCAAGACTTGCTCTTGAACACCTTGCCATTGGAAACCTCCAAGCCAGGCTGAATGGATCATAGTGAAATTATCAGATGCAGGCGCGTTTTCTGAAGTCACAGAGTCAGAAGAGCATGCGGCAGAGAATAAGGCGATTGCAATGGTGATGGGTTTTACGATATTGGTGCTGAAACGTGGTTGAAAACTCATATTTCTACTCCTTTCCAATAGAGTTATTAGGTCAACCCAAGTGGGATGTCGCGTATTGCCTCCTTTTTTCTATTCGCTTTGTTGTGAATCTCCGACTGACTATTTCTTTGTCGTAAAAACAGAAAAAGTTCTTTACCCAATGGATCAATGTGAGTACTGAACATATATTTTCAGCCAGGGCTTATAGCAGGCGTCGTTAACAATATGATGTGTAAAGTGAGTTTGGTGTAGGAGGGTTTTTTAAAGTGTATTAACTAACTCAAACACTTATGGTATGGGCCATGGCTTAAAGCTTTCTTTTTGACTGTAGGGCTTCATGTTTCTCGAAATACTCTTGAAAGTGAGACCTTCAGCCTCACTAAATCCACCCAGAAAAGGGCCCACAAGGTTAATTTTTCAGGAGGTGGTTTCTGTCGATTTCAGCCACTCAATGGCGAGTTTTTCCAACGATCCCCAACTGGTAATTTCGTGGGTGCCGATATGAAAGCGTGAGGAGGTGAGTTGTCCGTATAGTTTGAAATGTACTTTTTCCCTAGGGTACTGAATATCGCAATACACTGACTTGGCGAGGGTGTCGATATCAAACGCCACCACCATGATAGGGAGAGAGGTATCCCCCCCGCGAATGTTCAGACGCAGCACCACAGGTAGCCCTGCATCGTTAGCGAACATATACATAGGCACAACACTGTGCTTGCTGCCACTGGGGAGCAACTTGTGAAGACAATCCAGCCTGTCGAGCATACATTTCCCCTTAGAAATTAAGGATGAGAGAATCCTTAGCTATCTATCGAGTGTAGTGGCGGATACGAATTTTAAGTATGATCTGGTTAAAAGTTAAGCAATTTTGGTCTCGAAGTGATAGGCCTGTGTCTGTTGCAAGGTGGTGGGATGTAACTGAAAAATACACGGTCTTAAAACCTCTCTCGAGAGCTGCACTATTCTATCAATCAGTAGCCAAGCTTATAGCCAGGAGCAAGACGAGATGTACATTGGCAAATTATCGGAAGTGACGGGCGCATCTATTAAGGCAATAAGGTTTTACGAAGAGATTGGTTTGCTGAACAACATAAAGAGATCTGGCAAGTATCGGGTTTACAACAAAGATCACATTGCCCTTGTCAGGTTGATCATCAAAGCCAAATCACTGGGTTTCACATTGTCACAGATGAAGAAATTTGTTGAGCGGGAGCGTCATGCCAGCCCTTGGCATTCTATTTTAGAGATGATCACCCAGAGAATCGCTGATATTAATGACACGATCATCCAACTTGAAATGAAAAAAGAACACCTCTCAGAATACAGAACAAGCATTCTGGACTGTCTTGAGAATAACCCTTCCTGTGCGCTGGAAGATGCAAAGCTTGACTCTCCCCTTATAGGGAGACTTTAAGGTAGACCCTCAACACATAAAAAGGGGGTTACCATGGTTCATTTACTATCACGCTACTTACTTTCTGTCTCCCTGTTTCTGAGCATCACGCTTTTTACTGTTGCTTACACACAAGGCTGGGATCTTGAACTTGCTGTGTTGGTGTCAACCATCATGACACTTTTAGCCGCGAGTATTGTCGAGCGCATACACCCCTTCAAAGCCACATGGAACAATAGTCAGGGCGATATTAAGATGGATGTGGCTAGCGCATTGGTGCTCGCAGGTATTCTGGACCCCGCTTTGAAATATATGGCCCCTATTGCCATTATCGCTCTATATTCGATATTCACGCTTTCTGCAGACAGTACAAACCTCGGTAGCTTGCCAATAGCGGTACAAATCATCATGGTCACGCTGCTGGTTGAATTTGGGCGCTATTGGTCACATCGCCTGCACCACACCGCCATGCCACTGTGGCGTTTCCATGCCATGCATCACAGTAGTGTAAGGTTATATGCTTTCAATAATTTACGCTTTCATCCACTCAACTACATCATCAATTTTTCGGTTGGGGTCTTTCCTGTCATGCTTCTTGGTTTTTCTGCTCAGGCCTTTCTGGGGTACCTTGCCATCAGCCAACCCGTATTAATGCTTCAACACGCTAATATTCCCCTTAGAAACGGTGGGCTGAATTACCTATTTAACACTAACGAGCTGCATCGTTGGCACCATTCAACGTCGGTTGATGAAGCTAATTCAAATTACGGCAACGCCATCGTGTTATGGGATCAGCTATTCGGAACGTACCGGTATGAGCCGAGTGCGAAGGATGAAGTCAGAAGTGTCGGCTTATTCCAATCCAGTAACGATTACCCGGCAACTGGAGGCTACTGTAAGCAGCTATGTACTTCCTTCAAAATAAGCAACCGAGGTATGAGCGAATAACACAGAACTTGATTATTAGAATTGAGAGGGCTGATAAAGCCTGACTTTAATATTCTTTCAGATTAGCTAAGCACAAATTTTTGATGCTTAGCTAAACATCTAATCAATATTGAGCGTCTTCATTCTGATATACCCAAACAGACTGAAGATACTTGTGTTCAAAGGTCATCAATGCGTTCAGCTTGAGGCAAATTTCACGAGGAATAGTCGTTCTATTTCCCCTGAGGTTTAACGAAGAAGTGGGCGCATTGAAGGCCTTCCTTCGGGCGAGTTGACTGACGCCGTGCTCATCGTTGTACTTTTTGATGGAGATGACGACACCTGTAAAGGCACACCGCGATCACAACGCCAGTCAATCTCGCTGAATCCTGAATCTTCAGGTTATTCGGGTATAGCAGTAGGTTGTTGTTGTGTTGATCTCTAATGAAAAGCTTCATGATCTTATTGAAAATATTTATGAAGCGGCAGTTGATCCTGAAAAATGGCCAGTATTAGTGACAGCGGTTGCTAATTTACTGGAAAACACGAATTACCAAGACTTTAGGGGATATTCCCAGCATCACCAGAACACATTTCTCCCTGGCAGCGAAGCGCCAGAAACGATATCTCTGCAAAGTGCATTACTTCAGGTTTGCCCTCTATCATCAGATTCTGAAGAGGCAAGCGGCCAATATAGCCAAACAGAGCTTGATGCAATTCTATTACGCCATTTTAAATCTGCTCTGGGGATCGCACAAAAACTGAATGTACGAGAATCCTATAGAGCCATTATGACGTCGGTGCTTGATCAGCTTCCTGTTGGCCTGCTCATTCTAAACAGTAAAGGAAGCGTGCTGGAAAGTAACTTTCTCGCCAAGAAAATGCTGGAAAACCAAGGCCTGCTCAAGATCGAAGATGGCATCATTAACGTCAAGGACAGGGAGTTAAAAGCCCGCTTGTTTAAAGCTATTCAGGCAGTCGCTTTAGATTTTTCTGGTAAGCACAATCAGGTATTAATGTTGGGAGAGGCTGCCCGTCCTCTGGAAAAATTGATGGTACTGCTCAGCACCATTTATGGCCAACAAGATGAGAGCGGGAATCAGCTTGTCGCGGCTTTCCTGTCGAGTCCGAAAAACCAGCCCGTGTCTATCCCCGATTCCTTGACGCAATACTACGGCCTGACAAAAAAAGAGGTGGAGGTCGCCTGCCTGCTCATTCGGGGCTTTTCGGTGAAAGAGTTGGCCAATGAGATGCATGTTACTGAGCACACGGCGAGAAGCCATCTAAAATCCTTGCTGTCAAAAACCAAAACGCAGCGACAGACTGAATTAGTCCGCATTTTGTTGACCGGCCCTAGGCCTATCATCGAGCAAGCGCAACAAGTCGCGCTATATCGTGGTTCGATTCAGAACCAAGAAGTAAAACAGGTCACCGTGAAGGATGGACGAACATTGAGTTATTCCGAGTATGGTAAACCAATGGGTAAGCCCATACTTTACTTACACAGCATTCTGGGGGGAGGAAAGGAGCTGGAATTGATGGCAACCTCAGATGAGATCAGCGAGTTGGGTTACCGGATTATCGCGCCTGATCGTCCGGGCTATGGCAGATCGAGTGTGGACAAAAATGGCTCTCTTTCAGCATTTGCAGAAGATCTAAACGTATTACTTGAGCATTTGAAAATAACTCAATTGCCCGTTTTGGGCTTTTCGATGGGGGCGCTTTACGGGGGCAGTTTTGCGAATGCCTACCCTAACAGAGTGCAAAAGCTCATTGCTGTTAGCGCTGGTTTAGCCTCTACGGAAAAATCAGAGTTTCAGCAAATGAATCCGCTTTGGCGGGTGAGTATGCTTTTAGCCAGAGATGTCCCCAAAGCTTTTCGGTTGATAGCGAACTTAATGTACACCACGTTCCGGAAAAACCCGCATAAAGTCTATAGCCTCATCTCATCAAGTGTTGTTGGTGAAGAAAAGACACGTTTCCTCGACAGCAAGTTCGAAAAAGAATTTTGTAACGTTCTTAACTACGGCTGGCAACAAGGCTTATATTCGGTATGTCGAGAAGTAGAGCGACTGGTGGGGAAACCGGATTTTGAACCAGGTTCGTTACCGACACATGTTGTGTTTTGGCATGGTAATAAGGATATGCATGTGCCACTGAGCGTAGCCAGGCGACTTGAAAAGCAACTGCCTTCTACTGAGTTTAGGGAGGAGCTCAATAGCAGTCACTTTTTTATTTGCCTCAAATTGAAAGAGATACTTTGTGTCGAGATGAGCTGAAAAAAGAAGGCGCTTTTTCAAATTTAGCGAAATTAGCGAAAATACCCATGCTGAAGTTCCCAGCGCACGCCTCCTTTTTGGGGCGACCAAGGCAAACGAATCAGCTCTAGTACCTGGCATAGGAACAACCAAGCGCTAGAGCGAGTCAGAGCAAAGAGAGTATACCGAGAGGAATCTAAAACTCCCTGGCTGTATCTGCCTTATGATTGAGCGCCAGCTAGTACTCTTCGTCCTCTAACTTATCTTCATCAAGAGGGAAGTAAGACCAATCTGATTGGCCCTCATCTTCTAGATAGTCATAAACACTTGCCCAGTTAGGGTTCGTGTTAGGATCATCAGCCAAGTCAGCAACATTGGCATAAATACACGTTGCCAATTCAATCATCGATGCGTTTCGTTTTTTCTTACGGAAGGACTTGCCTACCAATAGTGCGCGCACACCAACGGTCTCAATTGACTGCACTTTGCCAGCAATTTGGTAATTAACGTTTTGCTTGCTGTAGAAACCGGCCGTCTGGGAAATTTGGTCATAATCCAGTTCTGCCAATGTCCACTTACCCGTTTTCAAATACTCATCAACCACTGCGTAAGGTGCACCACCAACCAAAACTAGCGGCATGCTGGTGTCATTTGGGTTGTTGGCGGCTTCAACGACAGAGAGATTCAAATTGAAGAAGTAGCTCAGCGCTTGTGCCGAGACCATCGAGCCTCCCCATGAGCCTACTGTCTGTCCTTTTAGCATAGGGAGTTCAAACTTCTGTGCTTTCTTTTCAGAGCCACCGAACCACTTAGTCCACATTCCGCCACTATCATTACCCTTGGGTTTGTAGTTTTTAGGAATTAAAAGGTGTACGGCTTCTTCGTGTAAACCAGATAGAACCTTTATGCGGTTTTTATTGACCTGTTTGGGTGAGCGCTTAGCATGAAAGTTAAGAACATCTTCTTGCACCATACCGAGTGCATACTTCTTATTGGTAATACCGAGCAAGTTATCAACAGACCCACCGGAGTTTGTGATGGTTAAGTCGAAGTCTGTTACTTCATCGGCACAGTATTCAGCAATATCATTACCCATACCAAAATAGTTACCCGTAGGACCGCCGGTTCCCATCACAAGCTCTTTAGCTACCAAAGGGCTCGATATAAAAGATACTGCGAGTGCAGCAGCCACCAAATATTGATGTTTCATTTCGCTATTCTCCTTTAGCTTAAAATGGGCTTTCCGTTAATACGTTGTTGTTGTGGCTTTCTGATGAATCTCCGTTTGTCGTACTTAGGAAGCTAAGAACACCCAGAGCCAAAGTCGCGGCGCACAAAATACCAATGAAAATCTGCATCACTTTCGTTGTTTTACCGACTTTAGTCTCTTGCTCGATATTCGACATATCAGCTCCTATTCTTTGTTGTCAATTTCGTAATCCGCAACGGAGTTCTCAACACTCACCATGGCTTCATGGAAGTCTTGTTCAATGGCTGCAAACGCTTCCATGCCAAGCATTTCCTCAAGTTTGTTACCGTTGGAATCATTGGCAAATTTCAGTGCGTCACCCACCATGTCAGAAAATTCAGCCATTTCTTTATAATCGCGGACTTTTATTTCTAATTCTTTATGCGCCCGGGCGGCTCGATCTACGTTGGCTTTTACCATGCCATAAGCGGCTTCAACTTTTTCAGCCATCTCAACCTTTCTTGCGTAGTTAGATGACTCTTTATTTGATGTTTTGAGCCGTGCATTGATTTTATTGACAAAACCACCCATTTTGTCCCTTGCTGCACGTGCAGAATCTAAACGATTCCCTGACTCAATAACCATATGGGTCAAGGTTTCAATTTTGTGAGTTTTCGCTTCTTCAATCATTTTCTTTAAAACATGATTACGCATTTTTTGCTTAATCATGGGATCCGCCATTTTCAGATAACGAAAGGCGTAAACCATAAGTGCCACAGCACCAAGCCCAACCACCAGAGCAATAACACCGGTAATTATCTGAAACAGGATCGTCCCCAAAAGCATCAATCCAACAAGCGCAAATCCAGCAAACCCTAAATTCCGCGCCGTGCTTGTCACAGACGAATTTTGCTCGCGCTTAATGTCCGCAATTCTCTTGTTGCTCTCTTCAACGAGAGAGGTGAAATTTAAAGACTTTGTGACCGTAGACAAGCTACCTCCCAATCCTTTGGTTTTTATCCAGTGACTTGCACTTAAATTTGAATGTGTGCGAAAGAAAACGAGTCTCTAAGAACGACTCCACGCTACTTTCTCAAAAAATCAGAAGTCAGTGTGTGAATAATTTTTGAGCAGTGTTTGTGTCGCAGGCATTTGATGTAATGGTAATTATCTTAACATTGAGAATACTACTTTTTCTCAACGACTCTGGAGAGACTAAATGAAAGCATGCAGTCAATTGAGTCGCATAAGAGAGAATATGAGTAAACGATTAGTGCCATGTCCCATATTGCAATATTGAGACGATTAACTTTTTAGAATACCTCGGGAAGAGCCGCTGATAGATAGGAAAATGAAGGGAAAGAGGATATTCAAGAGGCTTTTCAGGGGCTGTCGCCTTATGCTCCAAACACCTGAATTCGAGTATCTTCAGGTGGTTTAGGTAAACATAGATATGACTATTGGACCAATGAAGTGGGCGCTCAAAGAGGTTGAATTTATAGATCCGTGAATCCTTAAAGGCGCTCAGAGTTAAGCGTCGTAACGTTTTTGACGCGCTTGGCTCCGCGCCATTTTATTCTCCAGAATAGGAGCGGCATTTAATGGTCTTAGGGGTTGTCATCTCTCGCTATTTCACCATCTGCAATCAGTGACAAGTAACGACTACAGCATACCCTCAGAAATGAGGTGAAGTTGCTGATATCATGATTTGTACAAGCTTTCCATCTGTGATCGCTTCATCCATAGCAATTTCTACATATTTCCCTTTCGCAAGCTCAACTTCAGGTTTGCAGGCAGGGTAGGCCGTTAGTGTTTTTCCCTCTACCACCCCAGCAGATGTTAGTAGTTGAATACCATGGCAAATTGATGCCACAGGTTTATCAGCCGAGAAGAAATCACGAACGAGCGCTATCACTTTCTCGTTCAAACGAAGGTATTCAGGCGAACGGCCTCCTGGGATGTAAAGAGCTTCGTAGTCTTCAGCTTTTACATTCTTAAATAACGCATTGAGGGTAAAGTTATGTCCTCGTTTTTCCGTATAGGTTTGATCCCCCTCGAAATCATGAACAGAGGTTGCGATGGTTTCACCTATCTTTTTGTTCGGGCACACCGCATCGACTTCGTGTCCCATTGCGGTAAGCGACTGGAAATGAACCATATTTTCGTAGTCTTCGACAAAGTCACCGGTGATCATTAGCACTCTTGCCATTATTAGCTTCCTTTTGTTCCTATAAATCAGCGCAAGTACGATGTCTGCGCGGTTAATGGTTATCTAACCGCAATTTATTAACAGCGTGGTAACACTTGGATGTTACATCGTGCCATCTCCAAGGCGAATTGAGATTGACCCGGTCAAGATGAGAGCAGTTTTTGCCGAGGTAATGGGGTAGCTGGTAGAGGATATTTTCTAGTTGTTTCTCATGAAGGTAAGCGCTTTTGGGGCCGTATGACCCGGGTGATACTTAGCTCCAGTTCTTTTCAAACAGACACATGCCGAACCGGATTCGACTAAGCAGTTTAACCTGATAACTTTTGAAATTATGGACTGTCTACCAATTACAAAAAGTCAGGTGTTAACCCAAAAACTCAACGTCAGGCTATTCAAAGAGCAACGTTTAAGGTTTCGGCTGCTTCAATACCGATCCATCCCCAGCTGGAATTGATTTTTTCGGTCACGTCCATGATTTCCGCGATATATCGTCGAAATAACAAATACTTCGATATTGTGCGACACAATGGCATAGGTAGTATGTTTCAACATTGGAAAAGTACGGTTCTGATTACAAAAATATTCGTAATTCAGATGCCGTACTTTGGGGGGCATAATGTGCCAGAACAGGTCGGCCTGACACGATTATGGGCAAAAGCTTGTTGAGGAATTTCTGCATGAAATGAGGTGCTCAGATGGGTACCTCAGAAACCTATCCATTTTTCAACAAGCTCGGTCATGTCAAAGTCATAATAGATAAGTTTTTATACTTTTAGCTTTTCTATTACGTTCAAGACATCTTGAGTATTGTAGGTTTTCCAACCGCTTTCCATATCGGTAGTGAAAAGAGAACGAAAACCATTGTCACTCTTTAAAAACTTATTGACGTTATCTGATGCTTTAGCATTATCACCATTCAAAACTCTTATCTGAATTGGTAGGAACTGCTCTAAGTCTTCGGACTCATGGCTTGCTTTTAGAAATAGGGCCAGATTAACCATATCGTGCTCATTCATCAGTCTCAACGCTTGTGGTTTCATGGCACCTTCAAGCTTTTGTGTATACTTGCCCTTTTCATTCATAAAGGTATTGATACCACCAATTCCATCTCCTTTCTGTTGAAAGGTATTCCCATCCAAGCTTGAGTCAAGATTACTTGAAAACTCTAAAACGCCCAGAAGAGGATAACCTGCAGCTTTCCATGAACCGAGCTCTATATTATTCTGTAACTTATTCGCTGCGTTCTGCCTAGCTTTAGTAAACGCATTCCCTGGCCTGTCACTAATCCCTTTGTCACCTGTTTGAGCAACAAAGAAGTGGTGGGTTTGAGATTTATCTTCAACCCCACCACTGGCATCTCCTCCCAGTACTTTTATGCCTGCATGCCCGCCCCATACTTCGCGGCTGGACAGTATTTCACCAATAGCATCTGTACCATGAACCCAAGTTTTGGCCATGTTAGTATTAGTCTGTGCTGGTAGTTTAACTATTTCACTCACAATCGTAGCAGTAGACTTCTGCTTTCCTAACTTATTTACAAGGTTATTGAATTCACCTACAGTGATTTTCTTTGAATCTCTAATTGGTTTCATTAAGCTATCAATATCATTTTGACTGAGCCCGAATTCTTTTTTTAATCCCTCAGAAATGGCATCGATTGCTGCTGTTCTAGCTCCACTCTTTCCTAATGAGAGGGCGTTAAACCTAGGCGCAGTCTCAATATTTTCGCCATTTTTAACAATTTCTTTATCTATGCTTTTTGATAATATTGGCTGTGTAAACGATTCAATTTTCATTAATTATACTCTCAATACTTTGTTTATAAGTGAGGTGTTTTTACTTCTATTTCCACTCAGTAAATCTGTCCATTCAATGATTTTTCTAGTAAATGAAAGAAATGTATTTTTTAGGTCATCATCTAGGATTAATGTCTGAAAGCATATATGCCCATCTGTATCAATACCTATTGAAATTCCAGTTTCGGTATAACAGGCGTTGTATTCTAAAATTAACTTATAATGATCAGGGTTGACTTTTTCATCTGTAGGGTAACAGGATAATTTGGTGTAGCCTTGTGCACTAACGAATAAGAAAAAAACGTCATTCGATGTTTTTACGTAGAAGCTACCATTTTCATTGTCAATTAAAGTTGCTGATTCGAGATTTTCTACTAACTTAAGTATTTTATTATAAAGGTCACACATTATTTATCTTACCAGTTTAAACTAATAACAAGTGCGACTTTAATACTTTATAAATTTAGTGCATACCAAAATTGGTCGTATTTTTTTAGCTATGAAAAGAACCAAAAATCCGATCGTTTTACGGATAAGTTGCTTAAATCTTGAACCTGATGTTAAGTTGCTCTCCTCAATTCACTGAGTGAATCTTTTGCTTACAACGTGATTTTCTCTTGGTAATGTTCTCCCGCAGACATTGAAGTAATCTGTGAAAAAGAAGCGGATTTCGAACGGCTTTAGTAAAGCAAATAGCGCTCGCAATACAGCCGCATTAAGTCTACCAAATGCATGAGCAAAGGTGAGTTTATAACGTGGCTCCACATATTAAAATATGACCATCAATTTGGCTTCGCCCCCTGCTTATAGCTTTTATTGTTCGCTTAATAGGTTGGGCTTTCAAATTAGTTTTACTAAGTCAAACTCATATTAACAGAGCATGAATGAGTAAAAATTCTAACTCGAAGTGTGGAAGAAATGAGTTAAAGCAATCTGTCAGGTCTGATTCAATCTTAAAGATGGATTGCTCTCTGAATAATTCTAGTTATTAATGAATGGATTACAAATTACAAACTACCTCTCTTTGACTGTGTTTTTTGTTAGTGTTGAGTTAATCTTCAATAAACTCATCCTGGCTTACTATAAACTCATCAAATACATCGGATTTTGCGGCATTAAAGCAACCATAAGTTCTAGATGATGAGCCATCTTTCATATATCCAATAGAGCGATTCGCTTCACTTATCAGAATGTTAACAGCTTCGGTATAGGGATCATTCTCCGTTTCAAATGTGTCTGCGTTTTGAACAATCCTGTAGTCACCTTTACCCATGAAAGACAGCGCTCGTTTAGTGAAATTCAAGTCTTTGGCCAATTTGCTCTCTGGATCGATGGCAATAAGACAGCTTACCAGTGCGTAGTCTTTTAGATTATTTCTAGCTTCAAGTATCTGCCCACTGAGGGCTACCGGAGAATAAGCACATCCAGCCGAAAGGACCGTCACTGCTGCCAGTTTGTTCAATCTTTTAATTCCCATAGCATTACTCTTTTGGGTGAAACTGCGCCACCATAACGCTCGTAGCTACCTAGTCCATGGCAATGAGTCGTAACCAGTTGGTCATCCTAGTCAGTAACTCGATCTCCAACATTAACCACCTCGACCATATCTACTTCCTGTTCGATAGGATAGATATTAACTAGAGGAGTCAGAGGCTGATGGCAAGTTAGTGTTTGCGAAACATAGAATCTAGTCATGCGGGGGCAAGATTTTGCGTAGTTGGCAAAAAGTTGCTTACAAATTCGTCAGGTGAGCCAAAGAGGCGAATACCATGTCTGGCGTATAGAAAACCAACCTTATTCTGACTTCACTGGAGCCTTGGATAATTTAGAGGTTCTACGAACAGCGCCGTTTTTTTTAAAATTGCGCACCCTGCCAGGATGAATTTATTTTCTGTTGGGAGTGTTAAATAGTGCATAACTCTTCCCTGTCTGGGTAACTGGGGGGGGTGTTATCTTTGGCCTCGTTGGTGTAGCAATAACGGGAAAATCAAGGTTCGGTCGCGTAAATCAGCGATTTTAAAAACAGAGAGTGAAAATACACTAACTTATTAGTGAGCATCGCCATTGGGCGTTTTTTGTGTTTCTGATAAGGACAATATGATGGATAAACAGGTTGTTAAATGTGGGGTGTTTCTCTCCTTTGCCGAGACAGTGAGTCGCATTTTAAGTAATGTCACGCCCTGAGATAAGTAGGCACATTGGAGACTTATCTATGAGCACCCCAGGAAAGACAACGCTTAAACGCACTCAACGTGACTACTCCTTTGCCTTCAAACTGGACGTGGTTTCCCAAGTCGAAAAAGGCAAGCTGACCTATAAACAGGCTCAACAGCATTATGGTATTCAAGGTCGCAGTACCGTGCTTGTCTGGCTCAGAAAACACGGTAAGTTGGATTGGTCACGACCTTGTACGCACTCTCCTGTGTCTATATCGTCCGAAACACCTGCACAAAAGATAAAGCGACTCGAACGCGAACTCGCCAATGCTGAAGCCAGGAATATGATTTATGACGATGTGGTAGTGCTGGTGAAAAACGAGTACGGCATTGACCTTGAAAAAAAGTACTTAGCCGAGCGCTTTGGCAAGCCAAAGAGCTAGGGAAAGTCAATCTGGCGCTGAACTGTCGGTTGTTTGATCCTTTCGATAATCCCCCTATTTGATGGTATCAAGTTGCTCCCTAATGCGCAGTGATGTCTGCAAAAGGCGCCGCGTAAACCGCCCCATGCTTTTTCGCCACGTTTAGCGGCTGGATAGCCGTTCCTTGTTTGACTAAAAAACGGCAGACACAAAAAAGGTTAGTAGGCATTACGCCTGTTAACCTTCTGGAATATAGTGAACCCTCGCGGATTTGAACTAAGGACCAATCGATTATGAGTAACGAAATTGATGGTTTTCAATGAACAGCAATAAACAACAAAAATCAAATAAAACTATAAATATCAATGTTATAGAAATTGTGATGTGTTTTTCAATGTTCACTGAAATTCATGGAGAAATGAAGATTTTGCTATAAATATGCTATAACGGGGGAAACGAGACGCAAGGAAGCCGACCTAAATGCCCATCAAAAAGAAGATCACCGCGACCAGTATCAAACAGCTTACTCTTGAAGAAAGACGCCTCAATGATACCGAAATTTCCGGCTTCCATGCGCTCATGTCGAAAGCTGGGCGAATCTCTTACTACCTCTATTACCGCATTGATGGCAAACAGGTGAATTACAAGCTTGGGTTAGCAAGTGAAATTACGCCAGCTCAAGCGCGAGACCTTGCCAGAGAGAAAGCAGGTGAAGTCGCCAAAGGAAACGACGTTCAAGAAATCAAGAAAGCAGCAAGGGAAGAAAACCAGCGCCGTCGACACCTCAAGCTCTCAACCTACCTTACCGAACGTTACGAACCTTTTCTCACTACGAGAAACCCAAAGACTTCACGCAAAATCATTAACCACCTGACGAACAGCTTTAAATTTCTGCTGGATAAAGACTTAGAGCAAATCACAGCATGGGAAATCGAAAAATGGCGGACAAGCCAACGCAAGTTAGGGCGAGCACCCGCGACCATCAATTACACGCTGAACACGCTCAAAGGTGCACTATCAAGGGCGGTTGATTGGGGGTTGATTGAATCGCATGACTTGAGAAGAGTGAAGGCGATTAAAGCCGATAATACGCGAGTTCGTTACCTGACCGAAGCTGAAGAGAAGCGACTTCGCCATGCTCTGAAAGAAAGGGACTGGAAACTCAGGGAAAGCCGACGTTCGAACAATCAGCATAAAACCATTCGTGGCTATGAAACCTTACCGAGTTTGGATGATGTGGCGTTTGCTGACTACGCAGAGCCATTAGTAATTCTTGCCATGAATACAGGCTTACGCCGTGGCGAACTGCTTGGCCTTGAGTGGACAGATGTTTCCTTTGATGAGCGCTTCCTCAAAGTGAAAGCCAGCAATGCCAAATCAAAACTCTCTCGAACCATGCCGCTAAACAATGAAGCGTTTGACGTGCTGAAAAAGTGGCGAGAACAGAACCCGACTACACGTTTCTTATTTGAAGGCAGAGAAGCTGGAAAGCCTATCACTGATGTCAAAAAGACGTGGGGAACCGTGCTGGAAATCGCCATGATTGAAGGCTTCAACTTTCACGACCTCCGCCACCACTTCGCGAGTAAGCTTGTGATGGCGGGGGTAGATCTAAACACAGTGCGAGAGCTGCTCGGTCATGCAGACCTTAAAATGACCTTAAGGTATGCGCACTTAGCGCCAGAGCATAAGGCGGCGGCGGTTGGCCTGATTGGATGAGAGTTTGAATCGAAGCTGCTAGAGCACGAATCTAGTTGCTAAGATTGAATGCTGAATCTAGATCACTGCTGAGGCTCTCTCTATCTTCGGCTTTCATTGACTTTAGGCGAGCTTTGATCAAATTTTCTCGAGCTATATCATTAGTATCTACTGCGCTGTCGAAGTACTCTTCTGGGGAGCTCTTACGGATTAAAGAAGAACGGCGCATCGATAGAATCTCGGTTCTAGGTTTTGATTTATCCATAACATCCTCCTTTTAATGACAAGGTTTTGATAGCATTCGGCTCAGTACAAGCAACCAAGGCTCAAGCATGTTGACCCGAAAATAGTCGAGAGTAGTTGGTTTCTTTTTGTTCAAGTCTAACCAATAACAATCGTTTGGTCCAACGTTTACGTCCAATACTAGAACTCCAGCTAAATGTGAATCACTAGAATTAACCCTCTCAAACTTCAGTACATCATCTTCAATCGGTATTGGAAATGAGACTCTGGTTCGAGTAACGCCATGCCGGTTTTTATCAGATGACACGACCTCAGCTTTCTTTTCCCAAGCTTCCCAAGCGTCTGAACGTTTTATCGTTGACCATTCATAAACATTCCCAGTCGCGTTGCTTGAGTTTGCCAGAGAAATTATTGTATCTCGAGATGATGGCGTATAGAGCCATACTCGTACTTTCTCCGATGAGTTTATTTTTGCTATGTCTTGTATCGTATTTAAAACCACACTGAACATTTTGCCAGAACCATAAATAGCAAGGGCTTCTTTCCATACGTCGTCTGCAGAAGCCTGAAGGAGCTGAACAGTTTTATCTACTTCAAAAAAATTTGAACCGTTTACTAGTCCTGCATAGTAAAGGCGCATGATATCTAGCTTGGTAATATTTACGTCTAACGTATCAATATCACTTGGTACGTCAATACGTACACGTCTGGCTTTGAGCATGTTTGACATTACATGGTCACTAGCTTCCAAGGCTGTATCAATCATCCTTGCCACGTAATCCAACCGTCCGGGATTCTCAAGTGGCACATTTTCTTCCTTGAACAGATCGAAGGCATAAGTCGTGATACTTCCAACTCCCATTTCATCTTTAAACATGAACATCGGAAGGTTGGAAGATAGTCCACCGTCTATTAAAACTTTTTCACCAGCGATCTGAGGGTTAAATAAGAATGGGTAAGATGCAGAAGCACATACAGCGTCAATAACACTTTCCGAAGGAGTGTTTTGAACTGAATAAACTAAGGCTCTCTTTGATGATAAGTTTGAACTTATAACTCGGAGGTCTATTTCAGTCTCATTTTTTAATAACTCAAATGTAGGGCCATTTCCATCAGATGATATAAGATTTGGGCATTTTGATTTTGTCCAATAAATTAGTGTTTCTTTAAGCTTTTTAGTACTATAAATTCCTAAAGCACTATTATTTATTATTCTATATATTGGTCGTATCGACTTGATAAATGGAGTGGTTGCTGAAACGGCTTTTCTTATATTTCCATAAAATTCAATATGAGTCCCACCTTTATTTATTTTTTTTATGTAGTTTGGAAATCTTGATATTCCTTCTACATGATCCTTCAGAGAGAAATATTTCTCCCCTCCGTCATAAAACAGCATATCTTTAAATGGTGTACGTAGCATCTTTTGATAAATTTCCTCACCAGAATAACCAATGCTAGCCAGATATGCGATAATCGCGCCAGCAGAAGCTCCTCCAAAGCCCGCAAAGCGAATTCCATTCTTATTTGCGGAAGCTAAAGCACCTGCCAAAGCTACACCCTTTACCCCGCCTCCTGCGAAAACACCATATGACTTCATACTAAGCTACACCCTTTACCCCGCCTCCTGCGAAAACACCATATGACTTCATACTAAGCAGCAACCTTTATCAAAGCTTTCGCTGCGGACTCTACAGTTTCTGCAGTATATACATCTATCTTGGCTGCTGAGCTTATATCTTGGATCGTTTGTAATGTGTCATTAAGTCTATCTACCACAATTTTACTTAGAGAAGCATCATTGGGATTTGGAGATTTTAATATGATGGAGTAATTTTCGGGTAATATTAAAGAGCTACTTCCCATTAAATGCTCAAGATCTAGTATTCTTGCTTTTATTATATTTAAAGATGATGAGTGATGAAGTGGGGATAGTACGCCAAAATTCACTGCAGCTTTATCTGAAAGAAACCCAAACTGTGTTTTTAATTTTGAATTACCAATTGCTAGTTTAACTTTAAATGACTTCTCAAAATGAGAATGAGTATTTAGGACGTTTTTTATAATAGAATCTTGCCAGCGAATTGACTGTTTCTGGCTCTGCTTATCTTGTTCAATATCATCTCTATCTACGGCCATACTCAAACTGCTAAGGCTAGATGAACGTTGAATAGCCTGTCTTGCAATCATAGTTATGCTGTCGTCAGCTGCTCTTTTGGTTAAACCTGAATAAAGACCGTCAAAGGGCGGTTGCCAATCTTTCATTTGGCGTCTTACAGTTAAGTGTTCTTTAATCGAAGTTTCACATAAATCTATAAGCGACTTTACGTTCTTAGATTTACTGCCGTAAAAAGATTCTAAAACTTCGTCTCGTAATGTTTTGAATATTCGAAATTCGTTGTTTTCATCTTCGATTACGATTAGTACAGTGAGTCTTTCTCCTGATAGCAATATTGGCTCAAAATAGACAGGTGTCCAACTTGCGCTATACGAGGGGAAGTCAGGAAAGGAATCTATATACATTCTAGTAAATCCCCTTGTTCTGGGTTTAGTTTTTTTCTTAAAATAACACTTAGTTTATTTATTCTTTCTATAAGGAAATTTGTTATTTCATCTATGGAATTTTCACAGATAAATGAACTTCCAAAACATAATTCGACAAAATCGGTGATGTCAACTTTCTCATAGCTCACACGAATTTCTTCATCTAGTTTCTTTAAAATTCTAGCTTTTGATAACTCATCTATATCATCTGTGATGAAGTTGAAAAGTAAGTTCTTCTCTATTCCTTCATCGATATTAATTGAACTAGATAAGGCTAAATCATGATCTATAAATATGAAATCGTCACCACCGTCATATAATAGGTTTCCCCAGTGCCGATCCCCGTTGGCTATCCATTCATCAAAAATTGCAGCTTCTAGAGACTTAGAGTGCTCCCTAAGTTTGTCCCAAACGACACTCCCATCATCTATGTTCAAAACGCGGTTTAAACTCGGATAATCTGCATCTACTGAGCCAAATGCGTACAAGTCTTCTGTTGGCCCATCACATTTTGTTAAGGATGAAACCAAGCTGGCTGGAACTTTAACTATGAGTGGCTCTGGTATGGGTATCCCTACTGCCCGCCCAATGATGGCACAGAGAGACTCGATAAAGAGCTGTCTTTTTTCGAGTAACTTGAGGTATACGAAGGTTGTATCACCGTTTAGCAGTTTTACTGGAGCTTTCCATACTGGGTTTTTGGTGGTTTCGGTTAAGAGATCAGCCCCAGGAAGAAGGGTGGCTAGTTGTATCTTGCTGTTGTTTGTCACGAAATTCTCAGTGATTAAGTTGGCGGGGCATTTGAAAGAGGAAAACTACCGTCCTAAGGTTACAGCCCTCAATGCCAAGTAAATTTAGTAGATTTGATACGTTTGCCTTTATTTTAATGCAAAGTCTTAAAGGTAGGAAGACGGTAAGGGTAAGGGATGTCTTTCATTTTCAGTTTATATCTCATTTTTTATCTTGTTACACCAAGGCTTCGTAATGGCCTCTGTCCTATAAAGTCTTAAGAGGTTTCTGGATAGCTTATACCTGACGATACTTTCACAAGTATTCTGAGTAGTGCATTTCTTTTCATAAATTGCAGAGAGGCCGAGACAGATCGCTTGCCGTGGCGTTACGTTGCTATCAACTTATCTTAATCTAGCCGAACATAGAGCCAGCTAATAAGCTGGCTTGTTAACCGAACTAAAAGACACATTGAGCCGAGCTCCCTCGGTTAGATAGACCTTTGTGTTACCTCTTTCGGTCAAAATCAAATGTTCGGCTTCTTAGCCGACGAAGCCGCATAAACACTAGGCTTCTAACCGAAACGGGAAAGCCTAAAAGCTCGGTTCAGTTGGCTAGCCAACTACTATGTTGGTGCGCTCTCCATTTTTTCGGCTACCTAACCGACGAAACCGCATAAACACTAGGCCTCTAACCGAAATGGGTAAGCCTAAAGGTTCGGTTCACTCCGCTAGCCACTACTAGGTTGGTGCAACCTCCATTTTTGTTCGGTTACTTAACCGATCAAAGCCGCATAAACACTGGCTTTCTGATATTTGAAATTGATTCAAGATGTTCGGTTTGATTAACCTATAGGTTGGAAAACAGGCAAGGAAGTAAGCACGGATGCTGAAACGACGCTTTTATCGGTTAGATGAAATCTCTGATGTAACACCTCTAACCAACGGTGACCTGCTTGATGCAGTGGAAACAGGAAAGCTGAGACTTTGCGCGTGGGTGGATGCAAAAGCTCTGGGAGCAACTAAAAGCCGTACTGAGGTGTATCCTTATTCTCAAATTCCCTTGTTTGATTATCGTGGAGTTTTGGGTTTATCGCCCGATGACTCGATTAAATGTATTCAGGCAGAAGAAGCCAAAGTCGATATAGTCTTTATATTAGAGCCTGAGAAAGTTACCCGCTGGCGACATGTGTCTGTCGACTTTCCAGATGCTAAGCAATGCCGGAAAAATGAGGCTCCCCCATTGGTAGCCCAATACCAATCTACTTTTTTTGCCTTTGCTTCAATCGGTACGAGAGCTGAGTTTGGCGACGAGATGAAGAGGCTTGCTAATTCTGGTGTTGAAGAGCAACGAAAAGCAGGTGCCAAGCGCTTACTCGATGCATTCTTAAAGGTCGATAAGGTACTTGAGAAGAAGTCGTTGGTAATCAAGCCAGAACAGCTTCGGTTTGACTTGAACTTAGTCAACAGAACGTTCGGTTTAGCAGCAAATGGTCATAAAGAGGTTGCTGAGCAAATCGTCGATACAACTGGTGTCGAAACACATCCCATAAAGACCATGATCGCTAAGGTGCTTGTTGGCAATAGAGAAGCCAATGCGCGAACCATTTGGAACGCTATAAGACGCGATCACCAAAACGATGCAAAGCAGATAGATACAGATAGCCTGATCAGCACCATGAATAATGATGAAATAGAGTGGTTTGGTCAGAAAGACACGGTACGAATTACCAAGTACAAGACCTTTCAAAACCTGATAGCAGAGGTTAGAAAAGGCCAAACCTAAAAACCTTCCCGACTAGATTCCCGATGAGCCTCCCGACGCCATCGGGACGCTTACGGTATCTCCCAACGAACTACAGGAGATATCGTTATGGCTATACAGCACGCAAATAAACGCGCATACACTGAACAAGAAACTTCCGCCTATATCGGCATGAGCCGCTCTTTTCTGCGTCAATCACGCATGGAAGGCCACCGCCTGAACCGCACAGAAGCACCACCGTTTATCAAAATTGGTCGTGCCGTCCGTTACCTAAAAGAAGATCTCGACCAGTGGCTCGATAGCCACCGCAAGCAAACTCATCTTATCTGTGATGGAGGTGAGCATGTCTAACGCTAACAAGCCCAAGTTAAACAAACACCTTCGAGACGTTATCGGAGCGCTTCAAAAAGGGCATTGGTTCGAGCTGTGCAATTCAAGCAAACCATGCATTGAAGGCCGTTACGCCTGCTCTGAGGGTTTCGGTATTCGAGTGATGCACCGGACCATTCTCAAGCTTCAACGGGAAGGGATTCTTGCAAGCAAAAAGGTGTCTTACTACGGTATCTCTTGGCTTCGCTATGAACTAACTGATGAGGGGAGGGCTTTAGATGTTAGCCATTCCTGATAGCGAGCTGGCGAAAATTGATTGGGATGACAGGGCGTTCGTAAAAGAGCGCCTTTCCCTATTGCCCCCCAAAGCACAGAAAATTCTATTCATTCGTTACAAGGCTATCTCAAACAAGCAGGTTAGAAACACAGACCTACGTGAATTGGTTGATAGCCTAACGGCAAAGCTTACCGTTTCCCCTGAAACGCTTAGTCTCAGCATGTCAGAAGATGAGCTTCGCGAAGAAGCCGAAAATCTCGTTGATGCTGCGTTGTCGATTCGTCGAGCCATGATGGGCAACGAGGAAGAAACCCTATCTTCACTGATCGCACTTTGCCGAAGCTATGGAATCACTCCGCCAGAAGAGACAAAATACACGCTCGAAGGGCGCCTAAAGCGTATGTCGGATAAGTCTTGGTGGCTGCGTAAACTTCGCAAGGCGTTGCGAGCGAACATCGAAACCACCATGCGCCATCTTGGGGAAGTGAATCGCTGTAAAGCTATCTATTGCTCAGATGAAACGCTCACCGCCAGGGCAGCGCAAAAATTCCATCAAACGGAATATCTTTCAAATACCGTTATGACCAATCAACACGGTCAAAGCTTTAGCCTGTTGGAGCTTTCACAAAAGGGCGTATCTGACCCTAAAATCCGCAAAACCGAGTTGATGGTTCGTGCGCGTGGCTTTGAAGACCTCGCCAACGAGCTAGGCCATGTTGCCACTTTCCTAACCATTACTTGCCCGTCAAAGTATCACCGCAGCTATGCAACGACAGGCGACGATAACCCCAAATGGCAAGGCTATACGCCAGCCGAAGCCCAAACCTATCTAAACGAGAACTGGAAACTGGTTCGCGCCAAATTGCAGCGAGAAGATGTACGTTTCTATGGTTTTCGCGTCGTAGAGCCACAACATGACGGCACACCGCATTGGCACTTATTGCTGTTTGTTGAGCCTCGCCACTATGACACCTTGATAAACATCATGCGTGAGTACGCAATGCGTGAAGATGGCGACGAGAACGGCGCAGATAAGCACCGTTTCACCGAAGTGAAGATAGACCCTAATAAGGGGTCAGCAACGGGCTATATCGCTAAATACATCTCTAAAAACATTGATGGTGAGAACCTTGAAGCGGGCGTTTACGGTGAAGACCCCAAATGCGCAGCGGCGAGGGTGGATGCATGGGCGGCATGTTGGAGCATTCGCCAGTTTCAGCAACTTGGCGGCTGTTCTGTGACAGTTTGGCGCGAATTACGCCGTTTAAAGGCCATGATGGGCGAAAGCAAGTTGGTAACAGAAATCCATGAGGCAGCGGACAAAGGTTGTTGGAAGACGTTCACCGATTTAATGGGCGGTGTGTTTTGTAAGCGCACAGAACAGGCTATCGCGCCGCATTATGAGCTTGCCGTTGATACGGCAACAGGCGTTGTGAAAACCTCGATGTATAGCGAAGAGGAGCTTTTGAAGGTACTGAAAGGCATCTCTTCGGGTGGCAAAACCATCATTACCCGAACTAACGAGTGGCATCTGTCCTAGGGACAGATGCGCTTTTACTTGGAGTTCTGTGAATAACTGTATTTTGGTTGTACGTCCCATAGCTATATTTATTTTCTCACGTGTATTGATTTTTAATCATTAGTCATTATTTTTGTGTGGTTGTTTAATAAAAGGAACACATGGTGCGTAAATCAATCAGAGATGGGAAGCTACTTTATCACTTCACGGCTATTGATAATATTCATGGTATTTTTAGCGAAGGCCTAAAACCCAGAAATGAGCTGAATAATTTTAAAAATGTTGCTGATGCTAGCATCTTGGGTGGAAGACGAGAGCGAGCTCTCGATAGCATGGTTCCGTTTCATTTCTTTGTTAAAACTCCCTTTGACTATTCAGTGGTTAATAGTAATCCAACTATAGAATTTGTTTACATAACAGTTCGTAGAAGCTTGGCTGAGCACTACAACTGGAGTATCTCTACAAGGCACCCTCTATCTAGGGGAGCTTCTAAATTGCTGCCATATCAAGATGGTATGGCAGCAATTGACTGGGATTTAATGGATAGCAGAGATTGGGATAGTAACGAATGGAAGCAGGTAAGCATGGCAGAGTGTTTATCCCCCGCTACGTTGCCCACAAGTGACTTTTTCAAAATTTACGTAAGGACTGATGCTTGTAAAAGCTATATTGACGGGTTAGCTGAGAAGTTTGGACTCACTATCGATGTAGAAGTCAATAGCCTGATGTTCTGTGCAGCCGCACAGACAGCCTAAACCCATACTCAATCATTGGAGCCATTTTTCCTCTTTCAGCCTTTGAATGGCTCCTCTGATCATAGCCTTAGAGCAAGTGCCTGTCGTTGTTAAGCTTTCCGATATCAATTCAACGGGTAAATCCTTAGATACAATCTCTGTGCTGTCGCAAGGTTGTTCAGTGATTACCCAAAGGCTAGTTGCCAATACGGTTAGCCCATCAAGTGTCTCGTACCCAGAAATTGAATCAATAACATCCAAGATCAGTTTCTTTGACTTTTGCGGTATTACATATTTCGAGAAGAGGTCTTTGAGTATGTCTTTGTTCAAAGTTATAGAGTTTCTATTTGCAGCTTTCTGTTCACCTGACATGTATATGGAGCTACCGTCAATTTTGACAAGGTAAGTGTGTAATCCATCAGAATAAGGTGCATCTTTGAACTTATTGAAAGTAAGCCCATCTATCCCCAGCCCTCTTTTGTCTAGTAAATAAAGAAAGCAGTGGAGTGCTTGCTCTGTAACTTCTTGTTTTTTTGTTTTCTGAAGGTAAGTACTCACAGCATATAAAACTGTCGCCCGAGAAACGGTCATATGGACATTAACTGGCTTCTTAGGTTCTTCATTGGGAGCGTATATTCGCCATTCAATGCCATTGATCGGTGACAGTTTGTTTATAATCTTTTGCTCTACCTGACTCCAAGGCAATCCGCCTAGTCCGGCACCCAACGCAGGAATGGCAACACTCTTTAACTCAGCATCAATGGCTATCTTTACTAAATCCTCTAAACCAGATTCTATATACTCAATTTTTGACTTCCCCCTCCAATGCTCCTTGGTCGGAAAGTTAATGATAATACGTGGTTTTTTCAGTGATTTAGTTTCAAAGATAAACATCTTGCCCGTAACAACTTGATTGCGTTTACAGGCGTCCCTATACGCATCAAAATTCTCAGGGTATTTTTCTTTGAATTGATAGGCGAGCCCTTTGCCCATAACACCTACGGTATTCACAGTGTTGATAATGGCCTCTGCATCATCAGCAAACAGATCACCTTGCACGTACTTAATCATTGAACTGGAGTATCTCTATGTGTTGTCAGTATTTTTCTGTGTTTGAGAATATAACGGATAAATGTTTGTCAGTAATCTTCTAATTTTGGTCTTGTGTGTAGATTAACATAACGTCTTTGGATGTGGTTTTTCACTAAGACAGCAAGAGTAACTTAAGACCATTATCTATTAATTTGCTATAACAGTGCTATAACGGGGCAAAAAAAGCAAAAGGCCTGAGTGGTTACTAACCTCTCAGGCCTTTCTGTATATGGTGGCCCCTCGCAGATTTGAACTGCGGACCAATCGATTATGAGTCGACTGCTCTAACCACTGAGCTAAGGGGCCGTGTAGGGAGTTGATTATAAGGGGTGGAAGCAGGGGTGTCTAGACGTAACCACACCCTATTCAGTATGCTTTTTAGCCACTTAGTTCAAATCGCAGAAATGAAAAAGGCGAGCAGTGCTCGCCTTTCCAATATTGCTTCAAATACGTCTTGGATTATTCGTCCAGGAAGCTGCGCAGAACTTCTGAGCGGCTTGGGTGGCGCAGTTTACGCAGTGCTTTCGCTTCAATCTGACGGATACGCTCACGCGTTACGTCAAACTGTTTGCCCACTTCTTCCAGCGTGTGGTCGGTATTCATGTCGATACCGAAACGCATACGCAGAACTTTTGCCTCACGTGGTGTCAAGCCAGCCAATACTTCGCTGGTTGCCATTTTGAGGTTGTTCATGGTCGCGGAATCCATTGGCAGCTCGAGGGTGGTATCCTCGATAAAGTCGCCCAGATGTGAATCTTCATCGTCACCGATTGGGGTTTCCATGGAGATTGGCTCTTTGGCGATCTTCAGCACTTTGCGGATCTTGTCTTCTGGCATTTGCATGCGCTCTGCCAGTTCTTCTGGCAGTGGCTCACGACCCATCTCCTGAAGCATCTGACGTGAGATACGGTTCAGTTTGTTGATAGTTTCAATCATGTGAACAGGGATACGGATAGTACGTGCCTGATCTGCGATTGAACGGGTGATTGCCTGACGGATCCACCATGTTGCGTAGGTCGAGAACTTGTAACCACGACGGTATTCGAACTTGTCTACCGCTTTCATCAGGCCGATGTTACCTTCCTGAATCAGATCCAGGAATTGCAGGCCACGGTTGGTGTATTTCTTAGCGATAGAAATAACCAGACGCAAGTTCGCTTCAACCATTTCTTTCTTCGCACGGCGAGCTTTCGCTTCACCGATTGACATGCGACGACTGATGTCTTTAACGCGCTCTACAGAAAGGCCAGTTTCGTCTTCAACGATTTTCAGTTTCTGTACGCAGCGGCGAAGATCTTCTTCGTACTGCTTCAGGCGATCGACGTATGGCTTTTCTGAAGCCAGTGCTTCGTCTAGCCAGCTGTCTGACGATTCATTGCCGCTAAACAGTTGTACAAAGGCTTTCTTCGGCATTTTCGCTTGGTCTACACAAAGGCGCATTACAATGCGTTCTTGCGTGCGCACGCGATCCATTGTGTCGCGCATTTCGTTGACCAGGCGGTCGAATTGTTTTGGTACTAGACGGAACTGCTTGAACACTTCTGACAGCTCGGCGATGGCGCCAGCGGTGTCTTCGTGGAAGCGGCCGTTTTTCTCGATTGACAGTTGCATGCCTTCGTAAGCCAGACGCAAGTCGTTAAACTTTTCGCGCGCTAGCTCCGGGTCGATGCCGGTATCTTCTTCTTCGTCATCGTCCTCATCGTCGTCGCCATCATCTTCGTCTTCAAGCTGCTCTTCTGTGAGCTCGGAGCCGATGTGAGTGGCGGTAGGTGCGATGTCTTCTTGGTTCGGGTCTACGAAGCCAGAAATGATGTCTGTCAGGCGAAGCTCTTCAGCTTCTACTTTGTCAAACTGATCGAGCAGTGATGAGATGGAACCAGGGTATTCGGCAACCGATACCTGTACTTGGTTAATACCATCTTCGATGCGTTTGGCGATGTCGATTTCGCCTTCGCGGGTAAGCAGTTCTACTGTACCCATTTCACGCATGTACATGCGTACTGGGTCAGTTGTACGACCTATTTCAGATTCAACGCTAGAAAGTGCTGCTGCTGCTGCTTCGACGGCATCTTCGTCCGCGACAGTTTCAGACATCATCAGCTCATCGGCATCTGGCGCTGTTTCCACCACCTGAATACCCATGTCGTTGATCATCTGAATGATGTCTTCTATCTGATCAGAATCAACAATGTCTTCCGGTAGGTGGTCATTTACTTCTGCATAGGTTAGATAGCCTTGTTCCTTACCTTTTGCGACAAGCAACTTTAGCTGTGACTGCGGATTTTGATCCATAGACGATATCCAACTTCGGGTCTGAGTGAAGAATTTAGTATGCGGAAACGCAAACTGCCAATTTTAGCAAAATACAAGTATGCTGGCTAGTTTCTAGTCGGGTCGGCTTTGTAATAATAGCCATAATTCCCGTCTCTCTTCGGCTGATAAGCCGACGCTTCGATCTTTAGCTTGAAACTTGTCTATTTGTTGTTTGACACACTGGTCTAGAATTTTATCCAGCGAGTCTAAAAAAACGTCTAATACATTGTTTTCGTTGATGGGTAATTCCCAACTTGCCAATTTGGCCAACAATGCCTCTTGTTCTGTGCCGCGCCAATGTTCGAGCAGCTGTCCTGTCGTAATATTGGGACGGTTTCTGCAAAGTTCAAGCATGGTGGTGAATAAATTTAAGCCGGGCATGCCGAGCTCTTCCACCCCATCCAGTGGCGGTACGTTTTCTATAAACCCTGGATTTTGCAATAACAGGGTTATAACTTCGCGCATCGGCGTGCGTTTCATTTCCGGCAAGGGCTTGCGCGTTTGCGCCTGTCCTTGTCGGCTGATGAGCTTTTCAAGTTGCTGCTCATCAGGTAGACCTAGCTTCTGGCCCAAAATGTTACGTAGGTAGAGACGAAGTGTGCCACCTGGTACTTTGTCAATCAGTGGTACGGCCAAAGTGGTGAGCTTGGCTTTGCCTTCCTGACTGCTGGTGTCGACCTGTTCCATGAGGGTGTTAAAAAGGAATTCGGATAATGACATTGCGCCTGCGAGACGCTGTTCAAAACCTTCTTTACCTTCCTGTCGAACCATGGAATCTGGATCTTCACCATCTGGCAGGAACATGAATTTGAGCTGGCGTCCATCTACCAAATGTGGAAGTGCCTGCTCCATTGCGCGCCATGCGGCGTCACGTCCCGCTCGGTCACCGTCGTAGCAGCAAATCACGTTGGAGGTTTGGCGGAACATGGTTTGCATATGTTCTGCGGTAGTGGCGGTGCCCAGTGATGCAACGGCATAATCAATGCCAAACTGCCCCAGCGCGACAACGTCCATATAACCTTCAACAACGAGCAATTGCTTGGGCTCGCGGTGTGCCTGCAACACTTCGTACAGGCCATACAACTCACGTCCTTTGTGGAATATCGGTGTTTCCGGTGAGTTAAGGTATTTCGGTGTACCATCGCCAATGACGCGGCCACCAAAACCGATAACACGTCCACGACGGTCACGAATAGGGAACATCACGCGGCCACGGAAGCGGTCGTAACGGCGTCCGTTGTCGTTTTCTATCAGCATGCCGGTTGACACCAGTGCCTGCTGGCTGTTGTTGTCACGGCCAAAGCGTGAACGCACCTGATCCCATTCGTCAGCGACGTAGCCAATCCCAAACTTCTGCACGATTTCACCGGAAAGGCCACGGCCTTTGAGGTAATCAATCGCTATCTTACCCGCTTCATTACGCAGTCCACCTTGATAGAACTGGGCGATTTGGCCCATCATCTGGTAAAGGTCGCGTTTCTGATCGCTGCGTGCATAAGGTCCTTTTGGAGCACCACCGCCGGATTGCTCTCTTGGCACATCCAGACCCAGCGAAGACGCCAATTCTTCGATGGCTTCGACAAATTCGAGGCGATCGAACTCCATGACGAAGTCGATGGCATTGCCATGTGCACCACAACCAAAACAATGATAGAACTGTTTCTCTTGGCTGACGGAGAAAGACGGGGTTTTTTCGTTATGGAAAGGACAGCAGGCACCGTAGTTTTTGCCTTGCTTTTTGAGTTTCACCCGCGCGTCTATTAGCTCGACGATATCGAGTCGGGCTAGCAGATCATCAATGAATGAACGTGGGATCTTTCCTGCCATAAACCTTTATGCGTTCGGTGAATATGAGAAGAGGGTACTCTCAGTATTTGCTACTGAGCGAATACGAACAAGCCGCGCACTCCAAAAATGGATAGCACGGCTTGTTTGCAGGTCGGATAAAAGTTAAGCCAGATTAGCTTTAACCAATTGGCTGATTTTACCCATGTCAGCCCGGCCCTGAACCAAAGGTTTCAGAACGGCCATGACTTTACCCATGTCTTGCATGGAGCCTGCTCCAGAAGTTGCGATGGCGTCTTTCACCAGAGCATCAACTTCTTCGTCGCTGAGTGGCTTTGGCATGAACTCTTCCAGTACGGAAATTTCTGCCAGTTCCACATCAGCCAGGTCATCACGGCCAGCTGACTGATATTGCGAAACAGAATCACGACGCTGCTTAACCATTTTGGTCATCACTGCCAGCACTTCGTCTTCGTTCAGAGTTTTCTGACCGTCAACTTCTTGCTGTTTAATCGCAGCCATGATCAAACGAATAGTGCCAAGACGAGGTTTGTCTTTGGCTTTCATCGCCGCTTTTTGTTCGTCTTTCAGACGTTCAATCAATTCCATCTCGCAATCCTGTATTAATCGTAATTAGTACAGGCGAACGCGACGTGCGTTTTCGCGAGCCAGCTTCTTCAGGTGGCGTTTAACTGCAGCTGCTTTAGCGCGTTTGCGAACGGTAGTCGGCTTTTCGAAGTGCTCACGACGGCGAACTTCAGAAAGGATACCTGCTTTTTCACAAGAGCGCTTGAAGCGACGCAGTGCTACGTCGAATGGTTCGTTTTCACGTACTTTAACTACTGGCATGTGCCTTTCACCTCAGGGGTTAGTCAGTTATCGCTGGAGACAGATTGACCAGCTTTGATTAAAAATGGTGCGGAATTCTAATCCGATACTAGGGTGCTTGTAAAGCATAACTGGTGAATTTGATGCCGCCCATGTAAGATTGCCGCCTGATATAGAAACTGGCAGATCGAAAGCGGATCGATCTGTGATCCAAGTGAGCTGAGGTGTTATGCGAATTCTGGGCATCGAGACGTCGTGCGACGAGACCGGCGTGGCGATTTATGATGATGAAAAAGGGCTGTTAGCGCACCAGTTATACAGTCAGGTAAAACTGCATGCTGATTACGGCGGCGTAGTGCCTGAGCTGGCTTCTCGCGATCACGTAAAGAAGACGATTCCGCTGGTTCAAGCTGCGCTGAAAGAAGCGGGCCTGACGCCGAAAGACTTGGATGGCGTGGCTTACACGGCAGGTCCGGGTCTGGTGGGGGCGCTGCTGGTAGGCGCAACCATTGGCCGAAGCCTTGCCTACGCGTGGGACATCCCTGCAGTGGCGGTTCACCATATGGAAGGTCACTTGCTGGCACCGATGCTGGAAGATAACCCTCCTCCGTTCCCATTTATCGCGTTGTTGGTTTCTGGCGGTCACTCGATGATCGTTGAAGTAAAAGGTATCGGTGAATACCAGATCCTTGGCGAATCGATTGATGATGCTGCCGGCGAAGCGTTCGATAAAACCGCGAAGCTGATGAACCTAGATTACCCAGGGGGCCCTCTGCTTTCCAAGCTGGCAGAAAAAGGCGACAGCAGCCGCTTTACTTTTCCGCGTCCAATGACCAATGTGCCGGGGCTGGATATGAGCTTTTCTGGCCTGAAAACCTTCACCGCTAATACGATTGCCGCTAATGAAAATGACGACCAAACCCGCGCTGATATTGCCCGTGCGTTTGAAGATGCCGTCGTTGATACCTTGGTGATCAAGTGTAAGCGCGCACTGAAGCAGTGCGGCATGAAACGCGTGGTGATTGCTGGCGGTGTGAGTGCTAACCGTCATCTGCGTGCCAAGCTTGAAGAGTTGGCGAACAATATCGGTGGTGAAGTTTACTACCCACGCACTGAGTTCTGTACTGACAATGGCGCCATGATTGCCTATGCGGGCATGCAACGCCTGAAAAACGGCGAGCACAACGATTTGGGCGTGAAAGCCTTCCCACGTTGGCCGATTGATACACTTAAGTCTATTGAAGGGTAAGAGCAGGGCCTAGGAAAAGAAAGGTCCTAAGGCCTAGTAAGAGCAAGAGCCCAGAAAAAGCAAAAAGCAGAGTTATAGAACAGAAAAAGCGGCGACTGATTTCCAGCGCCGCTTTTTGTTTTTCTCTAAGGAGGGGGGAAGACTGCTTTCAGTATTCAGTATTCAGTATTCAGTGATCTAGGACCTAGGACCTAGGACCTAGGACCTGCTCTTCCTTCCTGATCTTCACTCTCCGCCAGCTTCTTCTTTTTATTCCAGATCTTTTGCTCTTCCTTGCGAAGCAGGCGCTTTATGTTTTCCTGATGACGGAAAATGATAAGACAGGAAAGCATGGCAACGGGCATGGTGAACTGGGGTTTGACCATCCACGTAAACAGTGGAGCAAACAAAGAGGCAAGCAAGGCGCCGACAGAAGAATAGCCTGTGACTAAAACAGCGGCTATCCATGTTCCTAGCATCATGCCGGTGAGGTCTAAGCCTATAGGTGCAATCGCACCCAGTGCTGTTGCCACCCCTTTACCGCCACGAAAATGAAAGAAGATGGGGTAGATATGACCCAGACAGGCAGCGATACCAATCAGGCCAAGCATGAAAGGATTGACGCCCAACAGGTAGCTTACCCAGACAGGAATAGTGCCTTTGAGCATGTCGCACAGCAGCACGAGCGCGGCAGCGAGTCGACCGCCTAGGCGGAACACGTTGGTGGCGCCCGGGTTACCTGAACCTTGTTCACGTGGGTCTGGCAGGCCATAGAGACGACAGATCAATACTGCGCTGGATATGGAACCCAGTAAGTATGCAAGTACGATCATTAATAGGCCAAAAGCAGTCATTCAGTCATCCACGTTGAACATTCGCTAGGGCGGCGAGAACTTGATATAGTTCGCGCACCAGACACAAAGTATCCAATTTTTTGAGGATATTGTGTAGATATAATGCGCGCCCTGACTGTTTTGGCCATGGCGCCGGTTGAGCCGATGTTACGTGCTTTTGCGCATAATGGGTATCCGACCTCTGATATTTTTGAGTGAACATGGACTTAGTATTTATTGAGCAGCTTGAAGTCGTGACGACTATCGGTGTCTACGACTGGGAACAACAAATCAAACAGAAGCTGGTGTTTGATATTGAAATGGCGCACGACAACAAGCCTGCGGCGGACAGCGATGATGTCGCTTACGCACTGGATTATGCCTCGGTCAGTGGCGCTATCATCGATTTGGTCGAAAATGGCCGTTTCTTGTTGGTGGAGCGTGTTGCTGAAGAAATTGCGGCGCTGATCCAATCTCAGTTCTCTGTGCCTTGGGTTCGCGTGAAGGTGAGCAAACCCGGTGCTGTTCCTCAGGCCCGTACCGTGGGTGTGGTGATTGAGCGAGGCGCTAAGTGACTCAGGTTTTAGTGAGCGTTGGCTCGAACATTGAACGCGAGCATCATATCTCTGAAGGTATTGCTGCGCTTAGGGAGCTCGATCCCCAATGTCGTTGTTCCCGTATTTTTGAAGCTGTCCCCGTTGGCTTCGAAGGTCCTAATTTTTATAACCTTGTCGTTGAACTTCACACTGAATTAAGCCTCGAAGGCATTATGGCTGCGCTGCGTGAGATTGAATCTCGCTGGGGTCGCGAACGTAATGCTATCAAGTTTCGCGATCGCACGCTGGACATCGATTTGCTGACTTACGGTGAGCTGTCGCAGCCGGAAGGCCCGAGATTACCGCGCAATGATGTGTATAAATTTGCCTTTACCCTGTGGCCTTTGGCAGAGCTTTGTCCTGACCAATTGATTCCGGGTGATGACAAAACCTATAAAGAAGCGTGGGAGGCATTCTCTGAGCAACAACCTCTTTGGCCGGTAGCCGACTTCTCCCTTTAATAATTATAAGTGACTTAAAACTATGAGCATGTTTGAAGCCTTTGCGCTGGCTTTAATTCAGGGTCTGACGGAGTTTCTTCCCGTCTCAAGCTCTGCACATCTTATTCTTCCGTCAGAAATTCTAGGTTGGCAAGATCAGGGCTTAGCCTTTGATGTCGCTGTTCACGTGGGGACTTTACTTGCTGTTGTGGGCTACTTCCGAAAAGAAGTAACGCAGTTGCTGGGCGCATTCTTCCGCTCTATCTTCAAAGGCGAGCGTTCTTCTGATGCTACACTGGCATGGATGATTGTACTGGCAACGATTCCTGCCTGTATTTTCGGCCTGTTCATGAAAGACATCATCGAAATGTACTTGCGTTCGGCGTGGGTGATTGCGGTGACCTGTATTGTTTTCGGTTTGCTGCTTTGGTGGGTGGACGTGAAAGCCAAGTGTGAGTTTGATGAATACAAAACCACGCCCAAAATGGCACTGTGGATTGGTATTGCACAGGCGTTGGCAATGATCCCGGGCACATCCCGCTCTGGCGCAACTATGACCATGGCGCTTTATCTGGGTTATACCCGCGAAGCTGCGGCGCGTTTTTCTTTCCTGATGTCGATTCCAATCATTGTGCTGGCGGGTTCTTACCTTGGCTTAGGCCTCATGAAAAGTGACGTGCCAGTCATGTGGGCGCCTATTTTGACTGGCGTGCTGGTTTCATTCATCAGTGCTTATGCGTGCATTCACTGGTTCTTGAAACTCGTGACCAAGATGGGCATGAAGCCATTCGTGATTTACCGTGTGGCGCTGGGTCTTGGCCTGATGGCGTTTTTGGCTACACGATAAGAGATTGAGGTTCTAGGAAAAACAGCCCCTAGCAATAGAAAAAGCGGCAACTGATATAGTGCCGCTTTTTTACGTCTGGAGTTGGACATATTGCCTTCTAGGAACCTAGGACCCTATGTCCTTCGAGATACCCCTTCACTGCCTCAACCCTCTGCCTAGTCAGCTCTTCCCGAATTGCCGGGCCTTTAAAACCAGCAGCGACAATCGGTTTAACCTCGACAGCACTGGCGGCATCAAACGCGCCAGTCAGCCATTCTGATTGCGGGTATTCACGCTGCTCAAAACCGGTGCGGCCTTGGTGATCGGCTTTGCTCGCGGTGGCAATCTGAGGGATTTTCTCCGGCTTACGCCAACAATCATTGCGGTCGAATATCTTGACGAAAGTCGCGGCTTTTAACTCGCCCGCGTTGTGCACATTGGTGTGCTCGGCGCAGACTAGAAGTGCGGCATCGCGGTAGGCGTTTGGTACACGGATACGTTCACACAGTGCTTTTATCGGTTTCAAGCCAAGCTTGGTGTGTAGCTTGTGACTTGGCCACTCTTCTTTGGGGGTCAGGCCTTTACCTAAATCATGTACTTGCGCGGCAAAGCGGATAACTCGGTCTTCCGTCAGTAATGCCGCTTGTCGGGCAACCATCAGGGTGTGAATGCCAGTATCGATTTCCGGATGCCACTGCTCAGGTTGTGGCACGCCGAAAAGGGCATCTATCTCAGGCAATACAACCGCCAATGCACCGCAGTCGCGAAGCACGCTCAAAAACACTTCAGGGTGTTGGGAAGAGAGCGATTTCTCCCACTCTTTCCAGACACGCTCGGCGGTCAGGGCTTCAAGCTCGCCGTTATCGACGATTTCCTGCATCAGCGCAAGGGTCTCATCTGCCACGCGAAACCCCAGATGATGGAACCTCGCCGCAAAACGTGCAACGCGCAATACGCGGAGCGGGTCTTCTACAAAGGCTGGGGAAACATGGCGAAGTAGGCGATCGTTGAGATCTTGCTGACCACCGTAAAGGTCAATCAGAGCTCCATCTTCGGCTTTGGCAATGGCATTGATGGTGAGGTCACGGCGCTGTAAGTCTTCTTCCAGCGTGACGTCCGGCGTGAAATCACAGACAAAGCCTGTATAGCCTTTGCCAGATTTTCGTTCTGTCCGCGCCAGTGCGTGTTCCTCGCGGGTTTTAGGGTGCAGAAAAACGGGGAAGTCTGAGCCCACTTGCTGGTAACCCGCGTTTAGCATGGAATCAATATCTGCGCCGACCACGACCCAGTCCCGATCTTTGACTTCCAGACCGAGCAATTCGTCGCGTACCGCACCGCCGACAAGGTAGGTTTTCACATTACTATCCGAAATCTAAGTAATAATGTGATCATCATATACCGAAACCATGCGTCTATGCAGGCGGGAACCGTGCGCAGAATACAAGGATGTGTGTAAAAGGTGCGAACCTGTCCCTGATTACATAGTCTGAAGCTTTGGCTGACTTTACTTCATCTTTAGGCCGCGTTACCTTGCGAGCCATTGAGGGAACAGAGAAATATTCATGTACCAAGACTTTTTCCGGTTAACCGAATCGCCATTTGCGATCGTGCCTAATCCTAAATTTTACTTTTTAAGCGAAAGGCACAAAGAAGCGCTGAGTCATGTCCTGAATGGCATTGAGGACGGCGGCGGTCTGGCGCTTTTAACCGGCGAGGTGGGCACGGGTAAAACCACCACCATGAAAGCCTTGTTGGATCGCTTACCTGAGAAAACACAGGTGGCAACGATCCTGAACCCGAGTGTTTCTGTCCTCGAACTGCTTCAAACGCTTTGCGATGAGCTGGGCGTGGAATACAAAGACGATGACAGCTTCAAGCGTCTGTATGACACGATTGCTGATAAGTTGTTCAACAACGAATCTAAAGGCATCCAAACTGTTTTGCTGGTGGACGAAGCCCAGCATCTGATGCCGGACGTGTTGGAGCAGCTTCGTCTTCTGACCAATATCGAAACCTCTTACCGCAAGCTGTTAAAGGTGATCTTGATTGGTCAGCCTGAGCTGCAGCAAATGCTTCGCCAACCAAACCTCCGTCAGCTTGCCCAGCGCATTACTGCCCGATATCACCTGATGCCGCTGACCGCTGATGAAGTACACCAATACATCACTCACCGCATTAGCTGTGCGGGTGGTTTGGAGCCTTTGTTTGATGGGGCTGCCATTAAGCTGATTGCCAACGAAACGGGCGGTGTGCCGCGTCTGGTCAATCTGGTATGTGACAAAGTGCTGAAGATGGCGTTTAAAGAATCGCGCCAGAAGGTGAACAAAGCCATTGCGGCGCGTGCTTGTCAGGACGTATTGGAATGGCAGGGCGTGACTCAAAGCAAGCCTCAGACCGACTACAAACGTTACTGGCCGGTTTATGCTGGTGCGATTGGTGGTGCTGCGCTGCTCGCGATTGCGATTCGTGTAGGACTGGGCGGCAGTGCTGAGGAAGAAGTCATCATGGTGGCATCTGAGTCGCCCGCACCTGTGGCGGTGACTCAACCTGTAACCACTATACCTGCGAACCCAGAGCCTGTTGTTGTCGTTACTGAGCCGACACCTGTGGTGAAAGTTGAGGCCAGTAAGCCAGTTCAAACCATTGTCACTTTGCCACTTAGCGAAGTGACTCGTGAGAGTCTGAGTGCCGGTTCGTCGATGCAGTCCCTTTATAAGCTTTGGGGATTTGATGCAGACGTGCTGGCGGCGGGTTGTTCGTCGGAAGTGCGTGGCGAGCTTGCCTGTTTTAAAGGAAACTTACCGCTTTCCCAATTGTTGACGATCGACCGCCCAGCCGTGCTTGAAATGAACGGCACAGGTGGCCAGAACTGGTTTGCTGTGCTGTATGGCAGAGGCGACGGTCAGTTTGAATTGTTGGCTGCTGACAAACGTCTGCTGGTGAGCGAGGAATTTCTGACCCAGTACTGGAGCGGCGAAGCATTGGTGCTTTGGCGTCCGCCATTGGGCAACCCTAACTTTATCCGTTTCGGTCAGCGTGGCGAGCGGGTCCAGTGGTTGGATCAACGGCTGAATCTGGTGCTTGGCGAGAATTCGCCGGTATCTAACACCTTTGGGCAGGAGCAGCGCGTGAAAGTGCGTGAGTTCCAGCGAAGCAAAGGCTTGGATGCAGATGGTATTCCTGGGGCAATGACCTTTATGGTGCTGGACTCTGTGTTGCAAATGCCGGGGCCAACGCTGGTGGGCAGCATCGATGCTACACCGGGCGAGAAGTTGGCGCTTTCAGAGGGTGAGATAGTGGTGATGCCGGACTCAGAGGTGTTTGAACTTGCGCTTGAGCCTTTGCCAGCAACCGGGATTGAGCCAGTTGTCGAGGAAGCGATTGTTCAGGCCGGGCTTTCAGAACCTGAAGTGGTAGAACTTGGTAGCACAACCTTTACGGCGCCAAATCAGACTCAGCTAAAAGGGAGTGATGAGCTCACGCTGGAAGATTTGGACTTGTCTGAGCTTTCCCCTGAGTTGGCTCAGAAAGTCGAAGCCGCTATGGGCAGTGATAAAAGCCGAACCCTAGAAGCGAAATTGGATCGCGTCCATCCAGAAAGCAATGTTGTGCCGATTGCTGAGCTGAATTCTGCGCAGTTAAACCGCTTACCTACAATGGATTTTCAGACCCATATTTACACCTCGAATGAGAACAATCGTTGGGTGAAAGTGAACGGAAAAGAAGCCCGTGAAGGGCAGTTTGTGGCAGAGGGTGTGTTGCTTAGAGGGATCGAACCCCAGCAGGTGGTGGTGCAGTTTGAAGATGCGCTCATCGCCATTCCAGCGTTGACGACATGGTAATTCAAGAGTTCGCCTCTAGAGTTTTTTCCTAGGACCTAGGGAAAAGCAGTAAGAGCCAAAAGCTATCGCCTTTTGTGCTGATTCAAAAAACAAAAAAGCCGCTTCCGCGGCTTTTTTGTTTTCGTTCGATTATTTATTTCTTACGCCCAGCCGTTATTACGCTTTTTACGGCGTGGGATCAGGTGCGGAAGGATTAGGCCAAACAGCAAACCACCACCGGCAACCATGCCACCGTAGGCAAAGTAGCGCATCAGCAGGTCATCTTTCTGAGTGTCGATACGCGCACGCAGTTCACGGATTTCCGTTTGTGCATCAATCAGCTTTTGGTTCAGCTCGCTGGTATGTTGCTCCAACTCTTTCACCTGTGCGTTACGTTGGTCCAGCGACTCGATCAGGCCTTTGGTTTTCGCTTCTGAATCACCTTGCGCACTCGACAGTGCTTCTTTCAATTGCTTCAGTTCTTCTTCCAATGCAGGTACGCGAGTTTTCAGGCCTGGTTGCTTAGAAACGTACTTAGTCTCAACCCAGCCTTTACGACCACGATCATCGATAACTTGGGTGTAGCCAGCGTTGCGGTTACTGTCCACAACTGTCACTTTCGTGCCCGCATCCACACTGCCGATAATACGGAACTGGGTGCCCGGACCTGAATGCATGTAAGTGAAAAGCTCGTCTGAGATGTAGTTGTCCTTCGCATGTGCAGCAGGAACCGTCAGCAGCATAAGTACAGCCAGGGCAGAGAAAAGTTGCTTCACGGAGTATTCCTTTGTTTTGGTCGTGATAGTTAAGACTTATATACCCAAACAACCTGAAGATGTAGGATCCAGATTGTTTGGGTATAGAGTCCAAATACTAAAAAATTTTGCGGTTCAGGTACAACAAAAGGGAGGCATAACCTCCCTTTTTTGACCGAAGACTGACATCACTGCACAAAAACGTGACTGAAACGCCTTTCTTAAACGCCGAATACAGCTTGCATGACGTAGAAGAAAATCACCGCAAGTAGGGCACCTGCTGGTAAAGTCACAACCCAAGATGCCACGATATTACGCACGACACCTAGGTTCAGTGCGCCGATACCACGGGCAAAACCAACCCCCAAAACCGCACCGACTAGAGTCTGTGTGGTAGAAATAGGGAGACCCGTACCAGACGCCAGAACAACCGTTGAGGCGGTTGCCAGTTGTGCCGCGAAACCACGGCTCGGCGTTAGCTCAGTAATACCTGAACCTACGGTCGCCATCACCTTGTGACCCAGTGTTGCCAGACCAACAACGATACCAATACCACCAAGAGGCAGAATCCACCAGGCAATTGCGCTTTTTTCCGTAACTTGACCCATGTGCTCAACGGTAGAAACGATTGCTGACAGCGGGCCAATCGCATTTGCTACGTCGTTTGAGCCGTGTGCGAATGCCATCGCACAGGCAGTCACGACCATTAACAGGCTGAATACGCGCTCAACGCCGTGGTAGCCGTTTTTACTTGCTGTGTCGTCTTTGTATTTACGGTTGATGTAGACATAACCGAACATCATGATCAGTGCAGAAACAGTGATAGACACCATCACGGCTTCGCCGGTAGAAAGATGCAGACCAACGTGCTTAAGACCTTTCTTAATCGTTACCATGGCGATAATCATCGCGGTCAGGAACATGTATACCGGAACGAAACGTTTGGCGTTGATAAGAGGTTTGTCGGTATCAAAGATCAGGCGCTGCGCGCTGACAAAAATGGCATAGGCGAACACACCGGAAATTAGAGGCGTGACAAGCCAGCTACCTACGATGCCTTGCACGGAACTCCAATCAACAGCCTCGGTGCCGACAGATACACAGGCGAAACCAATGATGGCACCAATAATGGAGTGAGTGGTGGAAACCGGCCAGCCCATGTAGGACGCAACCAGCAGCCAGGTGCCCGCCGCGAGCAGAGCTGACATCATGCCGTAAACCAGCACTTCAGGTTGCGAGGCGTAGAGCGACGTTTCAATCACCCCTTTTCGGATGGTATCTGTCACTTCACCACCGGCAAGATAAGCGCCGGCGAATTCAAATATCATCGCAATGATGATGGCTTGTTTAACGGTCAGTGCTTTAGAGCCCACTGACGTTCCCATGGCGTTGGCAACGTCATTTGCACCGATACCGATAGCCATCATGAAACCAAAGACTGCGGCCACCAAAATAATAATGGTGCCGTAATTCGCTAGGATTTCCATTGTATTACCTTGTTATCTCTTAGATGAATGGCGCGTTACGAGCGTGACAGCATCAGCTCAAGACGCGAGCCAACACGTTGTGCTTGATCAGCGATAGCGCCGACCCATTCAAGAATCTTGTAAAGGAACATCACATCAACCGGGTTGTATTCACTCTCGATTGACATCAATTGCTGGCGAAGCTTGATTTGCATTGAGTCAGTATCGCCCTCAATGGTATCCAACTGGTGGATCATTTCTTCGACCAGAGTGACTTCACGTCCTTTAAAGCCAGTTTCCAGCAGTTCATCCAATTCACTGATAACGCGACGTGCCTGTTCGGCAGCATCCAGACAGCGTTGTACGTAAGCAACGAAGTCGGGGTAGAGCAAGGAAGGGACTTGGAGTTGTCGACCAATCACGCGGCCGGCAATATCTTTGGCGAGGTTTGCAAGCTTGTCCTGTTGGATAAGCAGGTCGAGCATGTCAGTGCGGTCTACCGGAAGGAACAGACCGCGAGGCAATTTGAGGCGGATTTCACGCTTGAGTGCATCAGCTTCTTTCTCAATCGTGGAAATCTCATGGCGCAGTTGCTCTGCACGTTCCCAATCGCCCTTCTCACAGGCTTCGAAGAAAGGGACTAACAGCGAGCAGCAGTCGTTTACGCGGCTCACGTGGCGTTGCAAAGGTTTTAGAGGGCTCTTTGCGAACAGCCCAACAATTGTATTTACAGGCATAGCCGTATCTACCTAAAAGACCTGTCCAAAGGATCAGGCTAAATATTACACCGAAAACCATCTGAATATTTCAGGAGTCTGGCTTTTTGGTGACGCGATGGTTATTTAGGCGGCGAATGTTATCGTAATCACATTTGTATTGATACCGTTTCAGATCAATGAAAGTCTCTTGCTCGCTTAGGCGATTACCCATATCCTTGTTCTGCTATTGGTTATGGGTACCTTTATGGAAACTGAGATAGAGTTAAAGTTTTTTGTCTCAAGCGATTTTTCACGCCAAATTCGGGACAAAATTACTGATTTAAAGGTATTGCAGCAACGCCAGCGAGACCTCAGTAATATCTACTACGACACCCCGGATTACCTGCTACGACGCCATGATATAGGGCTTCGTGTCAGACGGTATGACGATGTGTTCGTGCAAACACTGAAAACCGCAGGCCGCGTTGTTGCAGGACTTCACCAGCGTCCGGAATACAATGCAGAACTGGACTCTCCGGTTCCTGATCTCTCACTGATCCCTGCTGATGCTTGGCCAGAAGGCTTAGACATCGAAGCACTCAGTGCCAACCTGAATCCTTTGTTCTCTACAGATTTTGAGCGCCAGCAGTGGCTGCTTGCGATGCCTGACAGTAGTCAAGTGGAGCTGGCTTTCGACAGCGGCGAAGTCACGACTGAGGACGGCGGTTACGACCCGATTTGCGAAGTTGAGCTTGAGCTGAAGTCTGGTCAGACGGATGCCTTGTTTGTGCTGGCGCGAGAGCTGGCAGAAAACGGTGGACTGCGTTTGGGCAACCTTAGTAAAGCGGCGCGCGGATATCGCCTGGCGACTGGCTATGAAGGCGATCCGGTGAAACCGCTGACCATGGTTGGTGTTAACGGCCAGATGTCGGCAGAGCAGTCGTTTGTGAAAGCACTCGAGCATGCGCTCGATCATTGGCACTACCACGAGCAGGTCTATGTGGAGCGCCCAGAGCAGGAAGCCATCTTCGAAATGTGTAATGCGGTGTCGCTGATCCGTCAGGCTTTGGTGCTTTATGGTGGTTTGATTCCGCGTCGCGCCAGTGCGCTGCTTCGTCAGGAGCTGCAATGGCTGGAAGGGGAGCTGGATTGGGTTTATGAAGGCCGTGCCATTGAGCGCCTGCTTGACGATAAAGGTCACTTCCTGCGTAAACTGAATGCGCAAAAGCCACTGATGGCAAAGCTCTCTGACCGATATGATGAATTGCCAGAGCGTGCTGAAGTGCTGGAACTCCTTCACTCAAGCCGTTATTGCAACCTGCTACTTGATTTGAGCCGCTGGATCCTCACCCGTGGTTGGCAACCTTTCCTTGATGACAAAGCTCGCGAGAAATTGGGTGAACCTATCCGTCAGTTTGCGAATCGTTCACTGGCGCAGTCCTGGGATGAACTGTTGACTGTTTTTGCGGAAGGGAATGAGCTTGATCGATTTGCATATCTGGATCAACAGCCGCGCCTGACTCGGAACCTGATGTCAGGATGTTGTGTTGCAGCCTTGTTTGAGAGTGAAGAGCGCGAGACCTTCCGCCTCCCTTGGTTGGATCTGTTGCAGGGCATTGAAGATTTTCAATTGCTTGAGCCGGTCAGAAAGTTGGCAAACGACGATGATCTTGAAGAAGATGACCGCGTGCAGATAGACAAATGGCTGGGTCGCAAGGAAGAGTCTTTGCTGCATGCCATGATGCAATCACGCCAGATTGGCCTGACTCTGGACCCGTACTGGGATATCTAAGCGCAGAATCTTGAATACGTTGGAATGGCGCCTGATGGCGCTATTTTTTTATCTGCGGGGCAGTGGGTTTGTTCTCCAGCTTGACTTCAATCGCGGTAAGACGTTCCATGATTTCACTTTGTTGGGCGAGGATAAGTTCCAGCGCTTCGCGGCGGCGTTCTTCTCTTTCCTGCGCTTTCTTCTCCGGCTTGGTGACATACGAAGTGACAAGGCCAGTGATAGCACCAAAAATCCCCACGCCACACATAATCACTATCACCGCGACTGCGCGTCCTGCTGGCGTCACTGGGTAATAATCACCATAACCTACCGTCGAGATGGTCACAAACACCCACCAGATAGCGTCGGTCAGGCTGGTAATGTTGGCTTCAGCTGCGGGGCTCTCAAACGCAAATACCGCGGCAGAGCCGGTTGAAACCAAAACCGTTAGCAATAACAGAATGGTCGCCATGGTGGTTTCATTGCGGTTTTCGCTCATGTAGGTGAGCAGCGACTGGCTTTGCCGAATAAGCCGTATGACCCGGAAAATTTGAAAAATGCGGGCGAAACGCAATGCTTCGACCACAGGAATACTGGCGAGGATATCTATCCAATGTGTTTTCAAATAAGTGACTTTGTTATCACTTTTAAGAAGATGTAGGGCGATTTGTAGCAAAAATATCAGGCAAATCAGCGTATCGATGCCCAGCAATAAGGTATAAAGGGGGGCGTTTTTAGGCAGCAGTAAAATAGTAGTGACCACACAAAGTGAGACAAAGGAAAGCAACAGGCTCAACAATCCCATCGGATTTAGATCTAAGTTTTTCGTTTCAGTCTCGCTCGTCACTTAATAAATAACCTGTATTGCCGTTAGTGCTTTAGGGCTCAGCATCTCCACCGAAGTTAACGCTCGACAGATACCTAACCCTATTCCGTTTGCTTTCTCTTTACTGTATCGCAGATTACGCGATGCCACTATCAAGGAGTCACCGAGAATGTCACAGATGATATTCAGGCCTTGGGAAAAGGCCGTTGCCAACATCAAACTGGTTCCCAAACTCATTCTTTTAATGGTTTTCAGTACCTTGCTATTGGTGACAAAACAGCTGTGGGACGCCAATACGTTCCGTGACTCTGTCAGTGAAGTGACCGAGGCACAGAGCCATAGTCTGGCATTGCGAAGCGCTGAAATGGCAAAAGAGCTTCTGAAAGAGGAAAACGGAGCCGCGCTGCTTCAGCGTGTGGTGAGCAGTGAAAATGCGACCAGCGAAATTAACCAGTACATCTACTTCACCAATCGTAAAACCGGTGAAGTCTTGGCGCACCCCAGCATACGAAATTTTGATGGATTGAACCTGCCACTTGAAAATGGCCGTATGCTGACGGAAGTGATTCGAAATACCCGAGGCGAATTTACTTACCACCTTGCGAATGAAGGGCGTCACGGTATCGCGGTGCCGGTAGGAAACACAGACTGGTTGTCCATTTCTTCCCAACCAGATTCCGCGGCAGAACAGTACTACAACGCTTACCTGTTGCAGGTGGCATGGCAAACGGCACTCATGATTATTGCTTTTATGGTGATCTTGTTAGGAGGCTCTAACCTGATGCTTCGCCAAATCAATTGCCTGATTGACGGCATGAGGAATATGGCGCAGAAGAACCTCGGTATACCTGTGGTGATGGACTGCAAAGATGAGTTCGGTGAGCTGGCGCGTGAACTGGAAAAAAGCCGTATTCAACTGTCGAGCGTGATTAAAACGCAGCGTCACTCTTCGGAAGAATTGTCTGATATGGCTGAAGTGATGAGCATCAGCATGGATGAAACCCGCGAGTCTGCCAAAGAGCAATTCGGTGAAATTGACCAGTTGGCGTCAGCAATGAGTGAAATGACGTCGACGGTACAAGATGTTGCGGGTCATGCCCGTACAGCTTCACAAGCCACAGAAGCCTCCCGCGAGCAGGTGGCAAACGGACAGCAGTATGTGAGCAACACGATTTCGACCATTAACAAGTTGTCTGATGATATTCGTGAGTCAGCTAGTGTGGTGAATCAGGTGGAAGAGCGTGTGGAGAAGATCAGTTCAGTGGTGGTGACGATTCAGGGGATTTCTGAGCAAACTAATCTGTTGGCACTTAATGCAGCGATTGAGGCTGCGCGTGCCGGTGAAGCGGGCCGGGGTTTTGCTGTAGTAGCAGATGAGGTGCGTAACTTGGCACAGAACACCCAAAAAGCCACCGTAGAAATTCAGGATATGATCACCCAGCTTCAATCCTCCGCGCAGCAAGCGGTTGGCCTGATGGAGCAAAGCGTGGTGGAAGCGGTGGAAAGCGTAGAGTCTGTGAGCAAAGCAGGTGAAGAATTGACCCTGATCGTGGATCAAATCTGCCAAATCAACGACATGAACTTTCATATCGCTACAGCGGCAGAGCAGCAAGCCTCAGTAGCTGATGAGATGAACCAAAACCTGACCAATGTCCGTGAGCTGGTGGAAGCATCGGTCACTGTGGTGACTGAATTGGCGGAAACCTCGGAAAGCATGCAGGGCAATGCAGAACAGCTGGATTTGAAAATCAAAGAGTTTGCGGTTTGATTTCCGTTTAGGAATGAGGAAGCCCACCGATTGTGTGGGCTTTTTTTATGATATTTTAAGGATAACTAGAAAGGTCAAAGGAAAGAATACCGATGCCGCTCCCTACGGAACTGGAAGCTTGCGCAAACCGCGCTATCGACACCTTGGCTGAAAAGCAGCCCGAGAACTTCGAACAATGGCAAGGTGCTGACAGGGATACCCTTTCCCGCACATTGGCACTCAGTGATTTCATCAAGGAATCGGTGCTTCATGACGAAAACCTGCTTCCTTGGCTGAAGGATAATCTCGGCTCTGGCCTTCGTATTGCGCAATACCGCAAGCTTCTGAAAGAGCATCTCGATGGTCAGCAGGATGAAAATGGCCTGTTGCGTGAGCTTCGTCGCTTCCGTCGGCGCGAAATGGTTTGGCTGGCGTGGCATGACTTTAACGACATCATTTCCCTTGATGATGGTCTCGCCCATCTCTCTAAACTGGCAGAAGCCATGATCATGGAAGCCTATGGCTGGCTTTACCGTTTCTGCTGCAATGAGTGGGGAACGCCATGTGATGCAGAAGGAAACGCGCAACCAATGTTGATCCTCGGCATGGGCAAGCTGGGTGGCGGCGAGCTGAATTTTTCTTCTGATATCGACCTTATCTTCACATACCCCGAGAACGGCGAAACGCAAGGTGCGCGCCGCAGCATTGCCAATGCTCAGTTCTTCACCCGTCTCGGTCAGCGTTTGATCAAAGCGTTGGATCAGCAAACCTATGATGGCTTCTGTTACCGCGTCGATATGCGCCTTCGCCCGTTTGGCGATAGTGGCCCACTGGTCATGAGTTTCGCAGCGCTTGAAGATTACTATCAGGAGCAGGGGCGTGACTGGGAACGTTACGCGATGATCAAAGCGCGGGTGATGGGGAAAGAGCAGTTTGCCTGTTACCAGACTCTCCGTCAGATGCTGCGTCCCTTCGTATTCCGCCGATATATCGATTTCAGTGCGATCCAGTCTCTACGTCGTATGAAAGCGATGATCCGCAGTGAAGTGCGTCGCCGTGGCCTGACAGACAACATCAAACTGGGGGCGGGTGGTATTCGTGAAATCGAGTTTATCGTCCAGTCTTTCCAGCTTATCCGAGGCGGTCGCGATCCGATTTTGCGTAAACGAGGTCTTTTCATCACCTTGAAGGCTATTCGCGAATTGGAGCTGCTGCCGGAGAAGGAAGCTGACACGCTCGAAGCATCATACCGCTACCTGCGCCGGGTGGAGAACTTGCTGCAAGCCATTGGCGATAAGCAAACCCAAACCTTGCCAGATAACGATCGTGACAGGTTGCGCCTTGCCGTGGCCATGGGTGAAACGGAGTGGGACGCGCTGCGTGAGAAAATTGCTTTCCATATGCAGGGTGTACACGACATCTTCGATAACCTGATTGGCGACGAAGAGGAAAACGAAGAAGAGAAGATCGGCGCTGAGTTCAGTGAGATCTGGGATGCTGCCCGCGATCCGGATTTGGTGGAGAAGATCCTGACTGACATGCAGGCGCAAAGCGCCGAAGATCAGGCCAAAGCGCTGCTGCGATTCAAAGAAGAGTTGGCTAAACGCACTTTAGGCCCTCGTGGCCGTGAAGTGGTGAACCGACTCATGCCATTGATGCTTAGCCACATTGTGTGCCGTAAAGATGCTATGGCTGTGCTTGAGCGGGTGCTCAAATTGCTTGTTCGAATCGCTACACGGACAACGTATCTGGAACTTCTCGATGAGCACCATGGGTCGATTAGCCAGTTAGTCCGCCTTTGTAGCGCGAGCCCAATGGTGGCAGAGCAACTGGCAAATTATCCGATCCTTCTGGATGAGCTTCTGGATCTGCAACACCTTTACAATCCAACGCCACTCGACCAATACCGCAATGAGCTGTTTGATTTTCTCGCCCGTATTCCGGAAGAGGATATGGAACAGCAAATGGAAAACATCCGCCAATTCAAGCAAACCCAGTTGCTCCGTATCGCTGCGGCTGACATTGCTGATGTGTTGCCAGTGATGAAGGTGAGCGATCACTTGACCTATCTTTCTGAAGCCATCGTGGAAGCGGTGGTGAATCAAGCCTGGTATCAGATGACTGAAAAGTACGGGCAGCCGTCTCACCTGTCTGGCCGCGATGGTCGTGGCTTTGCGGTGATCGGCTATGGCAAGGTCGGGGGGATTGAGCTGGGTTATAACTCAGACCTGGATGTGGTGTTTGTGCACGATTGCCCGGATAACACCTACACAGACGGCCCGAAAAAGATAGACAGCCGTCAGTTCTATCTGCGACTGGCGCAGCGTATCGTCCATCTGTTTTCTACCCGCACCGCGTCCGGTGTGTTGTATGAAATTGATACTCGCCTTCGTCCCTCGGGTGCATCAGGGATGCTGGTGACGACACTGGATTCGTTCGAAGAATATCAGAACGAAGAAGCCTGGACTTGGGAGCATCAGGCGCTGGTGCGCACCCGGCTGATTTATGGTGATGCACTCCTGACCAAGGGTTTTGCGGATTTGCGGAAGCGTGTGCTGACTAAAGCGCGTGACATAGATGCCCTTCGCAAGGAAGTGGTCGAGATGCGCCATAAAATGCGTGACCATCTTGGAAGTAAAGAAAAGGGCAAATTCCACATCAAGCAAGACCCGGGTGGGATTACAGATATTGAGTTTATGACTCAATTCTTCGTGCTGGCGAATGCTAATGACGAACCTGCATTGACCCGATGGAGTGATAACGTCCGCATCCTCGAAGATATGGCACAAGCAGGCATTCTCAGCACGCCGCAGGCACTGACTTTACGAGATGCTTATGTCGTGATGCGCGATGAAATCCATCGTCTGAATCTGCTTGATGCTTCTGTGGAAGTGGATGACAACGCCTTCACAGTAGAGCGTGACGCGGTGAAAACGGCTTGGGAAGAGTGGATGGAGCCTGTGTAAAACAGACCCTAGAAAATGAAAAGGCGGCTACTGATTCGGTGCCGCTTTTTTATTGTGCGAAGGACCAAGCTATTTGATTCCTTAGTCATATAGCGAGGGTTCGCCTTCAGGGCGGCTCTTAAATCTGCGGTGTAGCCACATATATTGCTCAGGCGCACGCATGATAGAGCGCTCCACAAACTTATTGGTATAAACCGCAGAAGCATCTGCGTCATCGTATGGGAAAGCATCCATTGGCGGATCCAGTCTCATGGTGTAGCCGGTACCTTCGCGGTCGCGTGTGATGGTGAAAGTAGCAACCTTACACTTACTGGCAGATGCCAGTAAGTGTGTTCCTGTCGTAGTACAGGCTTTTTCTACCGCAAACAGTGGTGCCCATGCGTAGCGGTGGCGGCCGTAGTCATGGTCTGGTGCATACCAAACTAGCCCGCCTTGACGCAGACGTTTGATCATCTGTTTTACATCGCGACGATCAATACACTTGTTTTCGCGAGTACGGCCTCGGTATTGAAACCAATCATAAACAGGGTTGGTGTTGGGTCGGTAAACACCATAACCTGGAGAGTGAACCCCAAAAGCACGTGCCCCCAACTCAAGGTTGAAAGAGTGCACCGCGATGATCAGTACACCTTCTTTGTTCGCTTTAAAATCCTCGATTTGTTCAAAGCCCTCGTACTTCATGTGTTTCTTGATACGCCAAGCAGGCCAGAACCATGCCATACAGGTTTCAAAAAAAGCGAGCCCCATGTGTTGGAAGTTTTCTTTCAGTAATGCCTCGCGTTCACCACCTGTCATCTCAGGAAAACAAAGCTCAAGATTTCTTGATGCAATCTTCTTACGGCTTTTGAAGAACTTCATGATCAGCAAGCCAAGTTTACGGCCCAGGAAACGTTGCAGGCGATAAGGCATCCAACTGATCAGGAACATCAATCCGACACCAATCCAGGTATGCCAATACTTAGGATGTAGTAAGGACCATTGGAAAGTCGGAGCGTCAGAATGGTTGCTCATAGCGATGCGTGTTTCCTGAATCAAGCGAGAAAATATGGTCGTCATTGTATACCGAAACTTTTGAAATAGTCAGAGTTCGTCAACAAGCTATCTTACTGCAGACATTGAAGGGTTGAGTTATTGCTCGCATGGCTGTTGCAGTGCAGTGTTTATGGTAATATCGCCGACGTTCCTTTTTCCCTGGAGAAAACAATGAAACTGACTTTGCCTGATTATCAGCAAGCAGACGTTCTGGTTGTTGGAGACGTAATGCTTGACCGCTATTGGTATGGCCCTACGGGACGTATCTCTCCGGAAGCTCCGGTACCGGTTGTAAAAATCAACCAGACTGAAGAGCGTCCAGGCGGTGCCGCCAACGTGGCGATGAATATCGCAGCGCTGGGTGGCAAGGCACAACTGATTGGTTTGGTGGGCCAGGATGAGCAGGCGCAAGTGTTGAACAACACTCTTAGCTCGTTGAAAGTGGAATGTGATTTTGTTGGTTTGGAGAATTTCCCGACGATCACCAAATTGCGTGTAATGAGCCGTAACCAGCAGCTAATCCGTCTGGACTTCGAGGAAGGCTTCCACGATGTTGACGTTCAACCCATTCTTGAGCGCATTGAAGTGGCATTGCCGAAAGCAAAGGCAATGATCCTTTCTGATTACGCAAAAGGCGCATTGGAAAATGTTCAGCCCATGATCCAACTGGCTCGCCAGGCAGGTGTAGCAACATTGGTTGATCCGAAAGGTGCTGACTTTGAACGCTACCGCGGCGCGACGCTGCTGACACCAAACATGAGTGAGTTTGAAGCAGTCGTCGGTACTTGCCGCAGCGAAGAAGAGATTGTTGATCGTGGTTTGGCGCTTATTGAGCAATTCGACTTTGAAGCACTGCTGGTTACCCGAAGTGAAAACGGCATGACCTTACTTCGTAAGGGGCACGAGCCACTTAACCTGCCAACATTGGCAAAAGAAGTGTACGACGTGACAGGTGCGGGTGATACCGTGATTTCTGTACTTGCGGCTTCTTTGGCGGCGGGTAAATCAATCGAAGATGCCTGTGCATTGGCAAATGCAGCGGCGGGTGTTGTGGTTGGCAAGCTGGGTACATCAACCCTATCGACCATTGAGCTTACCGAAGCCGTTCACGGTAGCCATCATTCTGGTTTTGGTGTGGTCACTGAAGATCAATTGAAAGCATCCGTGCAGATGTCGCAATCCCGCGGCGAAAAAGTGGTGATGACAAACGGCTGTTTTGACATCCTGCATGCTGGTCATGTTGCTTACCTGAATGAAGCCGCGAAACTGGGCGACCGTCTGATTGTTGCGGTGAACACTGACGAATCTGTGCGTGGGCTTAAAGGTCCTGGTCGCCCTGTGAATCCTACCGATCGCCGTATGGCAGTATTGGCAGGTTTGGGGGCTGTGGATTGGGTTGTACCATTCGGTGAAGAAACCCCACAACGCCTTATCAGCGAAGTGTTGCCTAATCTGTTGGTGAAAGGTGGTGACTACAAGCCGGAAGATATCGCTGGTGGTAAAGAAGTAATTGCAGCAGGTGGTGAAGTTCGCGTACTGAACTTTGAAGATGGCTGCTCTACCACAGAGATCATTAACTCCATTCTGGGTGGTCACAACAAGGCCTAATAGGTTTGTGGCAAACCGATATACAGACAAAAAAGGCGCCTGAGGCGCCTTTTTTCTGCATACCGAGAGTTACTTCTTCGGTGGCAGAAGACCATTGTTGATATCAACAAGATCTTGCTCGCTCAGAGTACCTACCGCTTGACGCAGTTGCAGTACGCTCAAGATGTAGTCGTAACGCGCATCTGACAGATTGCGGTTTGCATCGTACAGACGACGGGTCGCATCCAGCACGTCAACGATAGTACGGGTACCTACTTCAAAGCCTGCTTCTGTTGCTTCCAATGCTGAGCGTTGTGAAACCACGGTTTGCTCATAAGCACGCAGTGCGCCGATGCTTGCATTGATATTGTTATAAAACGCACGTACATCTTTCACCGTTGAACGGTAAGTGCCTTCGAGGCGTTCAGACGCAGCAACATAGTTGAACTGTGCTTCCTTCACTCCAGCACTGATAGTACCACCCGTGTAAAGAGGCATATTCAGGTTAATACCAGCAGTGAACTGGTTGTTGTCGCTACTAGCCCCTGTTGTTTTGTTGTCTGTGTCTGAGTAACCATATCCCGCATTCAGAGTTAGCGATGGAAGATGACCAGACTCCGCGAGACTGATACGCTCTTTCGCTGCGTCGCGGGAAATACGTTGCGCGAGCAGGCTCAGGTTGCTTTCTTCTGCCTGTTTCACCAACTGGTCAGTGGCTTGCTCAGGGCGGGAAGCTGAGAAGCTTCTGGTGTTTAGCACGTAAAGGTCAGCGTGGCGGGTGCCCGTGATCTCACGTAGCTCTTCATAACTATTAGAAACCTGATTTTCTGACAGGATTTCCTGCGCCAGTACTGAGTCAAACTGCGCTTGTGCATCATGTACGTCGGTGATCGCAGATAGACCGACTTCAAATCGCTGTTTGGTTTGCTCTAATTGACGGCCAACCGCCGCTTTCTCTGCACGGACGAAAATCAGATCATCAATGGCACGAAGCACGTTGAAGTACGCCTGTGATACTCGGAGGATGAGGCCTTGCTGTTCTGCTGCATAAACCGCGTCAGCCTGACGGGCAGTGATTTCGGCGATATCGAGGTTAATCCAGCTGTTTTGCTCGAAAAGCTCTTGGCTCAAGCCGACGCCTGCACTCAAGACATTGGTATCAAAAGGACCGGTCTGACTGTCAGTGCTGTAGCGGGTGAGGTTGTAGCCTGCATTAAGATTAATCTGTGGCAGCAGCGTACCGCGGTTGGTATCGACGGCAGCAAAGGCAGCGTCTTTTGTTGCAGCTGCTTGTAGGAGTTGTGGGTCGCTTTGTTTTGCCTGCTCGTAAACCTGAATCAAATCGTCAGCGCTTGCCAGGGGAGCGGCAGAGCCTAGCGCAACCCCGATAAAAAGGGGGAGCAATTTTTTCATAATAGGTAGTCCCTGAACTTATCGTTATCTCGTCAATTACCAATAGGTCAAAGCCCCTAGTGTAAACTATGGATGCTTGCTTGGAACTGACAATGTGATGGTTTCTTGAGAAAAATCGATTGTAAAACCATCTGGACAATAAAGATATTCAAATAATTCTGCAATCCATACCAAAAAAGTACAGGTATGACATTGCAGCCCCACATTTCGACCATTTATCATTTGCTCCCCGTTTGCAGGAATAAAGGGATATTCCGTGCCACAGCAAAATGCGCCGTCCCAATTTGGGAAAGGCGACGTCAAAATTGAAGCAAACGACGTTGTCTATAATGGTTACTTTAAGATGGTGAAATATCGCTTTCGTCATCGACTTTTTGCCGGTGGCTGGAGTGATGCCATTGAACGCGAGCTTTTCGAGCGCGGCCACGCCGTTGCAATGCTTCCTTACGACCCGGTGACTGACCAGGTTGTAATGGTCGAGCAAATCCGTATCGGAGCAATGGTGGCAAGCGATTCTCCCTGGCAGCTTGAGATTGTCGCAGGGATCATCGATAAGGATGAATTCCCTGAGGAGGTTGCTGTGCGTGAAGCGGATGAGGAAGCTGGGCTTTCTGTCCGTAAGCTTGAGCCGATGACCAACTACCTGTCGAGCTCTGGCGGGTGTTCTGAGCGCATTCATCTGTACCTCGGACTGGTGGATGCATCAGAGGCAGAAGGCGTTCATGGTTTGCCGGAAGAAGGTGAAGATATTTTGGTACACGTGGTGCCGTTTGATACCGCGATGCAATGGATAGAAGACGGAAAAGTGGAAAATGCCGCCTCTATTATTGCATTGCAGTGGCTGGCACTGAATCGTGACAGGGTCCGCTCAGAGTCGACTTCCTTTGGTTGATGAAGTAGCGATTGGGAATAAAGGTATGTTGAGGCAATACAAGGTCGACCTGAATGCGCTGATGCGCATGTACGAGACCAATTACGCTAAATTGCTAAGACTGATGCCGCGTGATGACAACGTGGGGGATTCCTGCGTGTACGAAATCCAGGGACATGAGTTCCAGATGGATATCGTAGAGTCGACGCGTTACACCACCTTGCTCGATATTTGGCAGCGTGGTGAGGTCCCCCAATATTTGCGACCCAGACTCACAGTTCGTATGTATCATGATGCACGTGTGGCCGAAGTGTGTACCACGCAGCAGATTTCTCGCATCCAACCGCGATATGATTACCCGAACCCGCGTATGCACCAGAGAGATGAAAAGCATCAGGTGAATGCTTTTCTTGCAGACTGGTTAGCGCATTGCCTGCAAAACGGTATAACAAAACACAATATAATTTATTAGTATGACGTGCATGAGCGCGTATTTACGATCAGGGTTTTCAAGACGTTGCGGATAAGCCATCTACCTAGCCAACACAGCCAGACCGTCCGGTTGTTACAAATTACAGACACCCATCTTTTTGCTGACCCCTATGGTTGTCTACTTGGGGTGAATACGTCTGCGAGTTTTCAGACAGTGGTCAACGAGATTCGAGCCAGTCATGTTGAGTTTGATGCCATTATCGCGACCGGCGATATTTCCCAGGATCACACCGCTGAATCCTATCAGCGTTTTGTCGATGGGATTGCTCACTGGTCACAGCCCTGCTTCTGGCTACCTGGCAATCATGACTACCAACAGGAAATGCAATCCATTCTGGCGCAATCCTCGCTGCAACGTTGCGATAGCGTGTTGGTTGGAGAGCATTGGCAACTGGTGGTGTTAGATAGCCAGGTTAAAGGCGTACCGCACGGTTGTCTCTCTGAAGAGCAACTGTCCCTACTTGTTACCGCGCTATCAACGAACAAAGACCGTCATACACTGGTGCTGCTACACCACCACCCACTCCCCGCTGGCAGTGCATGGCTGGACCAACACCAACTTCACAATCAGGAAGATTTCTGGGCGGTGGTTGAAAAGCACAACAATGTTAAAGGGGTAGTGTGTGGACATATTCATCAGGCATTGGATACTGAATACAAAGGTCGTCGTGTGATGGCGGCACCTTCAACCTGCATCCAATTCAAACCGGATTCTGATGACTTTGCGCTGGACTGTACTAACCCTGGTTGGCGTGAGATTGAATTGCATCAGGACGGCACTATCATCACTCATGTAGGACGACTAAAAGGGACGGAATTTCAGCCTGATATGAATTCAACAGGCTATTGAATATGCCCTCGTTGCTACTCTATATCCATGGTTTTAACAGCTCGCCACTTTCTGCAAAGGCAGAGTTGATGCGGGCTTGGTGCGAACTGCAGCGCCCAGACATAAAGCTGGAAGTTCCCCGTCTCGCCTGTTACCCTGCCGAAGCCGCACTCCAACTCAAAGATATTATCGAAACCTACAAAGGTGACTATCATATAGGTTTGGTTGGTAGTTCTCTCGGTGGTTATTTATCGACTTGGCTCAACGCCCGGTATGGTTTTCGTGCCGCGCTGGTGAATCCAGCCGTAAAGCCTTACGACTTACTGGCAGACTACCTGGGGCCACAGCAAAATCCTTACACTGGAGAAGAGTACCTGCTTGAACCTCATCATATGGATGAGCTGAAAGCCTTGGATGTGGCCTCGATTTCCCATCCGGAGAGACTCTGGCTGCTGCAACAAGAGGGCGATGAAGTGCTTGATTACCGAGAGGCTGTCGCTAAATACCAGGGATGCAGGCAAACCGTTGAAGCAGGTGGCGATCACGCCTTTGTTGGGTTCGACAGATACCCCGCTGAAATCATTCAATTCCTGGGACTGTGACCCCAACTCACAGAATAACCTCGTTAGCTGTGACATTATTTGACAAGCTAGCGCGGCATCACTGACCATGTGACAAAATTTAGAAAACCATTCATCTATGACAGAGCAAGTTTATAACGCGGGATCCATTGAAGTTCTCAATGGTCTTGAGCCGGTGCGTCGTCGTCCCGGCATGTATACAGACACGACCCGTCCAAATCATCTCGGTCAAGAAGTTATCGACAACAGTGTCGATGAGGCATTGGCGGGACATGCACGTAAAGTGGAAGTCATCCTTCATGCGGACCAGTCCCTTGAAGTGATTGATGACGGCCGTGGTATGCCAGTGGACATCCACCCGGAAGAAGGTGTTTCAGGGGTCGAACTGATCCTTTGTAAGCTCCACGCAGGTGGTAAATTCTCCAACAAGAACTACCAGTTCAGTGGAGGTTTGCATGGCGTGGGGATTTCGGTTGTAAACGCCCTGTCTAACCGCGTAGAAGTCTCGGTAAAACGTGATGGTCAGGTGTATGAAATCGCCTTCGAACATGGCGATAAAGTACAGGAGCTGACAGTGACCGGCACCTGTGGTCGCCGTGCAAAAGGCACACGCGTTCACTTCTGGCCTGATGCCAGCTACTTCGACTCACCGAAATTCTCTGTTTCCCGTCTGAAAAGTATTCTCAAAGCCAAGGCCGTACTTTGCCCTGGGCTTGAAATCGTCTTTACCGACAAGAACACTGACGAAACCACCAAGTGGTGCTACGAGAGTGGCCTGAAAGATTACCTTGCAGAAGGCGTAAAAGGTTACGAACTGCTGCCAGCAGATCCATTTGTGGGTGATTTTAACGCGCCACATGAAGCGGCCGATTGGGCAGTTATCTGGTTACCGGAAGGTGGCGAATTGATTGCTGAGAGCTACGTTAACCTGATCCCAACCGCTCAGGGTGGTACGCATGTGAATGGCCTTCGTCAGGGCCTTCTGGATGCGATGCGTGAGTTTTGTGAATTCCGTAATCTGTTACCACGCGGCGTGAAGCTGACCGCTGACGATATCTGGGATCGCTGTGCTTATGTGCTGTCTGTAAAAATGCAGGATCCGCAGTTTGCTGGCCAGACCAAAGAGCGTCTGTCATCACGTCAATGCGCCGCTTTCGTATCCGGCGTAGTAAAAGATGCCTTCAGCCTGTGGCTGAACGAACGTCCGCAACTGGCAGAGCAACTGGCGGAAGTGTGTATTGCTAACGCGCACCGCCGTATGCGTGCCGCGAAGAAGGTAGTGCGCAAGAAAGTGGCCTCGGGGCCAGCACTGCCGGGTAAGCTGACTGACTGCTCGATGCAGGATCTGGCGCGCACTGAACTGTTCCTCGTCGAGGGTGACTCGGCAGGTGGTTCCGCAAAGCAAGCCCGCGATCGCGAATTCCAGGCCATCATGCCGCTTCGCGGTAAGATCCTGAACACGTGGGAAGTCTCAGCCGATCAAGTGCTGGCCTCTCAGGAAGTTCACGATATTTCTGTAGCACTGGGTATCGACCCGGACAGTGAAGATCTGAGCGGCCTGCGTTATGGCAAGGTATGTATCCTCGCCGATGCAGACTCAGATGGTCTTCATATTGCCACACTGCTTTGTGCGCTGTTCGTTAAGCACTTCCAGGCGCTGGTGAAAGCTGGTCATGTGTATGTGGCAATGCCACCGCTCTACCGTATCGACTGCGGCAAAGAAGTGTATTACGCGCTGGATGACGAAGAGAAAGCCGGCATCCTTGAGCGCCTGAGTCAAAAGCGCGCCAAAATCGACGTACAGCGATTTAAAGGTCTGGGTGAGATGAACCCACTGCAGCTTCGCGAAACCACCATGGATCCAAATACCCGCCGTCTGGTTCAGTTGACCATTGACGATCAGGAAGAAACGGATCGCATGATGGACATGCTCCTGGGTAAGAAACGTGCAGAAGACCGCCGCCATTGGTTACAAGACAAAGGCGACATGGCTGAGCTGACCGAAGTTTAAGCAAGAATTTTAAGATCGGACGTTTTCAATGACTGATATCACTTATGACGGTGTCGAACAGCTTCCACTGAGGAAGTTTACTGAGGATGCATACCTCAACTATTCGATGTACGTCATCATGGATCGAGCACTGCCTTTTATCGGTGACGGCCTGAAGCCGGTACAGCGCCGCATTATTTATGCGATGTCTGAGCTTGGCCTGTCGGCAACTGCCAAATACAAGAAATCTGCCCGTACCGTCGGTGACGTGCTGGGTAAGTATCACCCACACGGTGACTCTGCCTGTTACGAAGCCATGGTATTGATGGCGCAGCCGTTCTCTTACCGTTACCCGCTGGTTGATGGTCAGGGTAACTGGGGCGCGCCTGACGATCCTAAATCCTTCGCGGCGATGCGTTACACTGAATCGCGCCTATCACGTTTCTCGGAAGTGCTGCTGTCTGAGTTGGGACAAGGCACTGTCGACTGGCAGCCAAACTTCGACGGCACCATGAAGGAGCCAAAAGCGCTGCCTGCTCGTCTGCCGCATATCCTGCTGAACGGCGTGACTGGTATTGCTGTCGGTATGGCGACTGACATTCCACCGCACAACGCCCGTGAAGTGGCCGATGCGCTGGTGGCTTTGATTGATACGCCAAAACTGGATTTGGATGGCCTGCTTGAGTACGTCAAAGGCCCGGATTATCCGACCGAAGCAGAAATTATTACACCGCAGGTAGAGCTTAAGAAGCTTTACCGCGATGGTCGTGGTTCCATCAAGATGCGTGCTTGCTGGCACAAAGATAACGGCGATATCGTAATCACCGCGCTGCCGCATCAGGTTTCCGGTGCGAAGCTTCTGGAGCAAATTGCTAACCAGATGCGCGCGAAGAAATTGCCGATGGTCGACGATCTCCGTGACGAGTCAGATCATGAAAACCCGACCCGTATTGTGATTGTTCCACGCTCAAACCGTGTGGATTGCGATCAGCTGATGAACCACCTGTTCGTTTCAACGGATCTTGAAAAGAGCTACCGCGTTAACCTGAACATGATTGGCCTTGATGGCCGTCCTCAGGTGAAAGGTCTGGTGAAAATCCTGACTGAGTGGCTGGAATACCGCCGCGAGACCGTGCGTCGCCGTCTGCAATACCGTTTGGACAAAGTACTGGCCCGTCTGCACATCCTGGAAGGTTTGTTGGCTGCGTATCTCAATATTGATGAAGTGATTGAGATCATCCGCACCGAAGACGAGCCGAAAAAAGAGCTGATGCGTCGTTTTGACCTCAGTGAGAAGCAAGCCGAAGCAATTCTTGAAATCAAACTCCGCCAGCTGGCCAAACTGGAAGAGATCAAGATCCGTGGCGAGCAGGACGAGCTGAACAAAGAGCGCGAGCAACTTGAAAAGCTGCTGGGCTCTGAGCGCCGTATGAATACCCTGCTGAAGAAAGAAATTCTGGCAGATGCTGAGAAGTATGGCGACGATCGCCGCTCTCCGTTGATTGAACGCGCTGAAGCGAAAGCGATGACTGAGCGTGATTTGGTCCCGAGTGAGCCAATCACGGTTGTTCTGTCCGAGAAAGGCTGGATCCGTCATGCGAAAGGCCACGATGTTGATGCGACCACACTGAGCTACAAGTCTGGTGATAATTACCTGGCGTTTGCGCGCGGTAAGAGTAACCAGCCTGCTGTTTTCATAGGCACTGACGGTCGAAGTTATGCGTTGGAATCGCACAGTCTACCCTCTGCACGTAGTCAGGGAGAACCAATTACTGGCCGTTTGAACATCACAGCAGGCACGACAGTGCGTCACGTGATGATGGGTGACAACGACAATCTGGTGCTGATGGCGTCAGATGCAGGTTACGGTTTTGTGTGTAAGCAAGACGACCTTTTGTCGAAAAACCGCAGTGGTAAAGCCCTGCTGAGCTTACCTCAAGCAGCAGAAGTGATGGCACCACAACGTGTGTTTGATATCGACAATGACGATATCGTCGCTATTACTAACGAAGGCCGTATGTTGGTGTTCCCGGTGAAAGAGTTGCCTCAACTGGGCAAGGGTAAAGGTAATAAGATCATCAACATTCCTTCTGCGCGCGCGAAAGCCCGTGAAGAGCTGTTGGCGCAATTGTTCGTTATACCGCAAGGCTCAACCGTTACCCTTCATGCTGGTAAGCGCAAGCTGTCGCTGAAACCAGCGGACATGGATAACTTCCGTGGCGAGCGAGGCCGACGTGGCTCTATGCTGCCACGGGGTTTGCAGCGCGTGACGGCTATCGAGGTGGTGACACCAGACACATCGTCGGCAGAAACCTCTGCGCCCGACGCTCCAGGTGCGGAATAAGAGAGAGCCCTCTACGGAGGGTTTTTTTTCGTCTTGTTAACTGAAGGTTGATGATTTTTGTTAATGCATGCGTATACTAGTCGCAGCCTATTTAAGCGAACAAGTGTACGCTGTAATTTTTACCCGACCGCCCCAGGCCAACAGCCTGATTCTTTGCGGCTAAATGGTGTTAGGAGATTTTGAATGTACTTTATACTGCGACTGCTGGCTGTCGCGTTGTTTGCGATTTTCATGCTTGTATTCGGTTGTGGTTACTGCCTGTTCAGCCCGAGAAATCCAAAGCACGTTTATACTTTTGGCCGTATGTTCGGCAAGCTTTCTTCCCTGTTTGGCATCAAGCTTGACCTGCGCCAGTCTGAAGCCTCAAAAGACGTTGGCACCTGCGTTTACATCGCTAACCACCAGAGCAATTGGGATTTGGTAACGGTATCGAATGCTGTTCGTCCAGGCGCAGTGACCGTGGGTAAGAAAAGCCTCGCATACATTCCTATTTTTGGCACCCTTTACTGGCTAACCGGCAACATCCTGATTGATCGTAACAACCGCAGCAAGGCAATGGGTACCATTGGTCAGGTCGTTGACCAAGTCAAAAACAAAGACGTGTCTGTATGGCTGTTCCCAGAAGGTACGCGTTCACGTGGCCGTGGTCTACTGCCATTTAAAACTGGTGCGTTCCATGCTGCCATCGGTGCAGGTGTGCCTATCGTTCCTATCGTATGTAGCTCAACCAAGCACCTGAGTGCTTCACGTGGCGATAACGGACACATCATTGTAGAAGTGATGGATCCGATTTCTATCGAAGACTACAACAAAGATAACGTTCGGGAATTGGCGAAGAAGTGTCATGACATCATGGCGGCGAAGCTGGCAGAATTGGACGCAGAAGTAGCCGAGCTCAACAAGAAATAATAGACTACACTCTGTAACAATAAACCAAAGGATACGCTGGTGCGTATCCTTTTGTGTTTTTAAAAGCCTCTGATTTGTAAGAGAAGTAAGACAGGTATGCTGAGAGATCAGGTTGTTCTGGTAACAGAAAGCGGCGAGCCAACAGGGCTGGCTGAGAAACTGGCTGCGCACGAGCAAGGACTATTGCATCTGGCTTTTTCGGTGATGATTTACCGGGAAACGCGGAATGGCCGTGAATACCTGCTCCAGCAAAGAGCGATGGGTAAGTACCACAGCGGTGGATTGTGGACCAATACCTGCTGCTCGCACCCTATGCAAGGGGAGTCTTTTGAGGCTGCAGCGAAGCGTCGCTTGAACGAAGAACTTGGCATTGTTGCGCCGCTCAGCTTCGAGATGGGCGAATCTTTTTGCTATCGCGCTGAGCTTGATAACAATCTGACCGAGCATGAGTTGGATCAAATCATTGTCTGTCAGGTAGATGATGTCACTCTGGTCCCCAACCCTGATGAAGTGATGGACTGGCGCTGGTGGCCTCAGCAGGAAATGATTGCTGCGATGGGGTATAAGCCCGAGCAGTTTACGGCCTGGTTTCGTCAGGTTGTCGACAAGATTGAAGTGCAGTTGGCGGCTTAACAATATGCCCAGATAATAAAAAAGCGACCTTGTGGTCGCTTTTTTCATTCTCGTCCGATATCAAAGTCATCAGACCTTGAGAGAGATTATTTGCGTACTGCTATCGCTTCGATTTCGATACCAACATCTTTTGGCAGGCGAGCGACTTCAACACAAGAGCGTGCTGGGTAGTGTTCTACACCGTGCTCGTCGAAGAATTTGCCATATACCTCGTTAACAGTACCGAAGTCGTTCAGATCTTTTACGAATACGGTCAGCTTAACGATGTCGCTAACAGTTAGGCCTGAAGATTCAACAACCGCTTTCACGTTTTCCAGAGACTGGCGTGCTTGAACCGCGATGTCTGCTGACACTTCACCCGTGACTGGGTTCACTGGGATTTGGCCTGAAGTCAGTACCATATTACCCAGATCGACGCCCTGAATATATGGGCCAATTGCTGCTGGAGCGTGTTCAGTGTGAAGCACTTTAGTCATTTACCAATCCTTCATTCAATGTTTTTCGGTAGGGTGGTTAGTCTGCATTGCGACTCGCCTGACGTAAACCCAATTCCATCACATTTTATACCCGATACCACCCAATGTTTCGCTCATAGACAAGAAAAGCCAGACGCAAAAGCTGGCTTTCCAAGTGCAGAGGAAGTGATCAGTGGTTTTCCGTCATGATTTCGCGCGAGAACACTTTCTCACAGTATTTGCACTTCAGATGGATATCATCGGCTTTCTCAATCACGTTGAAGCTGCTTTCAATGGCCTTTTCGTCGTGAGTGATGCAGTTGGAGTTGGGGCAACGGAACACGCCGAGAATACTCTTAGGCAGTGTGAGGGGAATTTTCGCGACGACTTGGTAGTTCTCGATTTGGTTGACGGTTGCTTTAGGCGCGTAGAGTGCCAGTTGTTGCGCCTGCTCTTCAGATACGAAGATGTTTTCAATCTTGATCAGATCTTTCGCACCCAGTGCTGAGGAAGGTAGGTTCAAACCTACCGTCACGCGTTCGTTGGTTTTATGTAGCTTAAACAGCTTCATGACCTTAAAGCCGACATTGGCAGGGATGTGGTCGATAACTGTGCCGTTCTTGATGGCTTCAACTTGTAATTTGTGTTCTTTAACCATGTTGATTCTCCTGCCTTAAACGCTTCCGTTGATAACCAGTGCCAGTAATGCCTGACGCGCATACACCCCATTTTCCGCCTGCTCGAAGTAGTAGGCGTAAGGGGTTTTATCGACTGCGACGGTAATTTCATCTACGCGTGGCAGGGGGTGAAGCACCTTTAGGTTATCGCGGGCATTGGCAAGCTGTGGGGTGTCGAGAATGAACGCCGCTTTGATGTGTTGGTACTCGGATTCGTCAAAACGTTCTTTCTGTACTCGGGTCATGTAAAGAATGTCTAGTTCCGGCACCACGTCTTCGATGCTGGTATGCAGGCTGTATGGGATGCCTTGCTCGTCCAGCTCTTCCAGAATGTAATCCGGCATGGCCAGTGCTTCCGGTGCAATGAAATAGAACTGGTTATTATCGAACTTCGACAGTGCTTGAGTCAGAGAATGCACGGTGCGGCCGTATTTAAGGTCACCGACCATTGCCACTTTCAGGTTGTCCAGACGGCCTTGAGTTTCGTAAATACTGAAAAGGTCCAGCAGGGTTTGGGTGGGGTGCTGGTTTGCACCATCGCCGCCATTAATTACTGGCACACCTTTGGAGAACTCTGAAGCCAGACGAGCAGCGCCTTCTTTCGGGTGACGCATCACGAATGCATCAACATAAGAAGAGATGACCTGTACCGAGTCAGACAAGGTTTCGCCTTTTTTACCGGAAGACGTATTTCCGCCATCCGGGAAGCCAATGACTGTGCCACCAAGACGCTGGACCGCTGTTTCGAAAGACAGGCGGGTGCGGGTTGATGCCTCGAAGAAGCAACTCGCGACTACCTTGTTCTTCAACACCGTAGGGTTCGGTTCCGCTTTCAGTTTGCCGGCAGTGTCGACGATAAGTTCCAGTTCTTCGCGGGACAACTCCGGGATGGAGATGATGTGTTTATTGTGCAGCGAGGTCGCCATGTCTTCTCTTCCCTTAACAGATTCCATGCGTTGGCTAGGTGAAAACAGCCAGTGCAACATGGTGAATGGTACATTTTGGTCAAAAAAAAGCCTCCCGATCAGGAGGCTTTTCTTGAGAATCCAGTAAAAACAAAAAACGGTGCCAGTGCCGAGATTCGGCAGGTTTTAGCAGTCAGTTGTGTCGCTAATGTTGGCATTCCGATTCGTTTTTTTGACAAATTGCGAAGGATTATACGCCCATTTTTGTCCTGTGCAAGGCAGAGCCAATGACATCGTGTCGCCCTATAAAATAAAAAGCCGCGCAGGTGCGCGGCTTCATGGAGCGATGTAATAGGGTTAACTGCCCAGCGTGGCTACCATCACTGCTTTAATGGTGTGCATACGGTTTTCTGCTTCATCAAACACGATGGAGTATTCAGATTCGAATACGTCCTCGGTGACTTCGAGCCCTTTCATGCCGTATTTCTCTGCTACCTCTGCACCAATGGTGGTTTCATCATTATGGAATGCCGGCAGGCAGTGCATGAATTTGACGTCTGGATTACCTGTGGCTTTGATCATGCCCATATTGACCTGATAAGGCTTCATGATGGCAACACGTTCGTCCCAAGCTTCTTTAGATTCACCCATGGAAACCCACACGTCGGTGTAAAGGAAATCACAACCTTGAACGCCTTCTTCCACGCTCTCTGTCAGGGTAATTTGCGCACCGGTATTAGCGGCAATCTCCTGACACTCTTCAACCAGCGCTTCTTCCGGCCAGAACTGACTTGGAGCAACCAGGCGGATATCCATACCCACCTTCGCAGCGCCCACCATCAAGGAGTTACCCATGTTGTTGCGTGCATCACCGAGGTAAGCAAACTTCATGTCGGAAAGGTTTTTGCCTTGGCCGTGCTCAAGCATGGTGAGGAAATCTGCTAGGATCTGCGTTGGATGAAATTCATCAGTCAGACCATTCCAAACTGGAACACCTGCAAATTGGCCCAGTTCTTCAACAATGGACTGACCGAAACCACGATATTGAATGCCGTCATACATACGGCCAAGAACACGCGCAGTGTCTTTCATCGACTCTTTGTGACCGATCTGCGAGCCAGATGGGCCGATATAGGAAACCTGTGCGCCTTGGTCAAAGGCGGCAACTTCGAAGGCACATCGCGTACGGGTAGAAGCTTTCTCGAAGATCAGGGCAATGTTCTTGCCTTTCAGACGAGGCTGCTCGTAGCCACCGTACTTGGCTTTCTTCAACTCTGCGGAGAGATCCAGCAGGTACGCGATTTCCTTTGGCGTGAAATCCAGCAGCTTGAGAAAGTTCCGGTTACGCAGATTAAATGCCATGTTGAGGTCCCTTTCTAAAAATCCGTTTACTGCGATGTGACCTATACCCAAACAATCTGAAGATACGCGCATTCAGAGGTCATCAATGCGTTCAATTCGAGGCAAATTTCACGAGGAATAGTCGTTCTATTTCCGTGGAATTTAAAGAAGAAGTGGGCGCATTGAGGCCCTCCCTTCGGGCGAGTTGACTGACGCCGTGCTCTTTGTTGTTCCTTTTTGATGGAGGTGACTACACCTACAAAGGAACGCCGCGATCACGACGCCAGTCAAGCTCGCTGAATCCTGCATCTTTAGGTTGTTTGGGTATAAATTTATGTCACTTTGATATTAATCACGATTCTGACTTATTTGTGAGTATTAATTCAACCCCTTTGAATAAATATTTATTTGTGTTTGGTCGATATTTTCTCGGAGACATGAAAAAAGCCACCTCGCAATGAGGTGGCTTGTTCGGTTAAGGAGAGTGGGAGAGTTCGGTTCCCTTTTACAGTCCTTCGCGTTCGATAGGGCAGCTCATGCAGCGCGCACCGCCGCGACCACGGCCAAGTTGGTCGCCCGGGATAGGAAGAACGGTGATGCCCGCTTTGTCGTATTTTTCATTGGTGTACACGTTGCCTTCATAACCAATCACCACGCCTGGGCGCACGGTCAGCACGTTGTTGGCGTCGTTCCACTGTTCGCGCTCGGCTTCAAAGCTGTCACCACCGGTGGTGATGATGTTGAGCTGAGGCAACTCCAACGCTTTTTCGATGGCATGAAGGAAATAGTCAGCTTCTTTCACTTCTACATCGCCATTGCCTTTGTTGATAAGACGCCAGCTTTGCAGGTCTTTACGCATTACTTGTGGATACACAGAGAAAGTGTCGATGTCCATGTGAGTCATCACGGTATCCAAGTGCATGCATGAACGGTGCTTTGGTAGGTTAATCGCGATCACTTCTTTTGCCTGACCATGAGCAAACAAACTTCGTGCCAGCGCCTCCACACCTTGTGGTGTTGTGCGTTCAGACATGCCCACCAGAACTGCACCGTTGCCGATAACCAGCACATCACCGCCTTCGACCATGGCATTATCGTAGTCGCGCTGCTCATCACCAAGGTAAGTGATGAAGTCCTGACCTGCGAACAGTGGGTGCCAGCGGTAAATAGCGCGCAGGTGGTTGGTTTCACGCTGACGGGCAGGCATCGCCATTGGATTTAAGGACACGCCACCATATACCCAGCATGAAGTGTCACGGGTAAACAAGTGATTCGGCAGTGGGTCGATGATGAAATCCATGCGTTCGTGCATTGCCTGCATCATCGACGCTGAATGGTTTGGAAAATCGATATAGCTCAAACCGCCGAGAAGGATGTGTGCCAGCTCTTCGTTACTAAGGCTTTTTAAATAGCTTCTCACATCATGTGCGAACTGGTAACCAAGACGGTATTCGCCCACTTGGGTACTGAGTAACCAAGCCTTGGCTTCCGGCACGTCTAATGTTTGGGCCAGCAGATCGTGCAATAACAGCACTTCAACGCCTTGGTCACGCAGGGTTTGCGCGAATTGATCGTGCTCCTCGCCGGCACGTTCCACCGCGAGTACATCATCAAACAACAGGTCTTTGTAGTTAGACGGCGTAAGGTGGTTTAGCGCTCGTTCTGGTCGATGAAGCATCACACGCTTCAATTGACCGACTTCAGATCCCACATATAGCTGACTCATGATCGTTTCTCTCTTGAATTTTTATTAACCTCCACCGTTTTACTTCGCATGAGTTAGGTTGAAGAGAGCGTTCGCCTCTCTGTCATGTCAGTGCGTAGCAGGAACGGTGGGGAAAATGGAGATAAAGCGACAGAATTCTGTATTCGTGGCGTCGGGTAGTAGAGACGCCTGAAAATTTGTCGTAAATCCATTTACCTTTTTGCGTGAGGGCTAACCTTGGTTTGCTCGATCTTCGCCGAGTGTGAAAGCCCGCCATGCATCTATCGGTGCTTATCTATGCGATATAAGTGCACACTATTCCATAATCAGGGGCTTTGATGGCGCAAGATTGGGTATTTTTAGATATATCCAGCATCTTGTGTTGTTGTTGCCCTGTTCTCAAATAATGACAACCTTGTTCGATAAGGTCAATTTTACTTTTAATTAACATGTGGGGGAGTGTGGGAAATTGACGTGGTAAACCATGCCAATCCATGCCATAGTTCTGCCGTTAATTAAGTGCCTGGAGTGATCTGATGTCTTACGCTGACATTATTGAAGAACAAAAAGCGGAAACCCGTGAAATCATTGAAGCCCTGCTGGAAGATGGTAGCGATCCAGATGCGCTGTACACCATTGAGCACCACCTGTCTGCAGACAGCTTTGCAGAGCTTGAAGGCGCGGCAGTAGAAGCGTTCAAAATGGGCTTTGAAGTGCTGGAAGCGGAAGAGCTTGAACTGGAAGATGGCTCCACAGTGATCTGCTTTGATGCAGTGATGGAATCTGCGTTGGATGCAGAGCGCATTGACGAACAGGTCGAGAAACTGGTGAAGCTGGCTGAGAAATTCAGTATCGATTATGACGGCTGGGGCACTTACTTTGAATCGGACGACGAAGACGCCGAGGAAGAGGGTGAACTGGAAGAAGACGATTAATCGTCTTTTCTGAAAAGAAAGCCGGAGCGTTGAAGACTCCGGCTTTTTTGTGCTTGTTAATTGGTGACTTACAGTTTTTTCAGCATCGCGACTTCGCAGTCTGTATGTCCGGTGTTACCAAGTGGCTTATCAAGATGTTCAAAGCCGAGCGATTTATAGAGACTAATGGCTTCTTTCAGACAGGCAGTCGTTTCAAGATAACAAGCTTGATAGCCGTGATGTCGCGCAAATTTCATGGCCATTGCCGCGAGTCTTCTTGCAAAGCCTCGACCACGTAGTTCAGGACGGAAATACATTTTCTGCAATTCGCATACACCCTCTTCACCGGGCAAAGATGCAACGCCGCCGCCCCCAAAAATTTTTCCGTTCTGCTCGACGACCCAATAAGCCGCATTATCCGCTTTGTAGCTTTCACTCAATACATCCAGTGTCGGGTCTGCCACGCTGTAGCCTTTGTCAGCAGTCAGGCCATATTCTTCTGATACTTTGCGAATAACAGTGGCAATGGCTGCGTTGTCGGCAGGCTCCAACAAGCGAAGGGTGAAACCTTTCTGGCGTTCGCTCTGCTCCATAGCCCTGTTATAGCGGTGCAGGGATGTGGAGAGGGATTCAATTTCATCGGTATCCAGTTGTTCCAGATACATGGCGATTTGATGATTGATACCGAAGTGGTGCTCATCCAGACGCTCTTTACCAACATCAGACAGAGAATAGCGCGGCAGATTGCTGTCTTGATCGATAGTGGAAGCAACATTGTTATTGTTGATGAGAATAGCCAGTGTTCGGTTGGCATTGGCGACATCAATATTGAGGCGCCCAGAAAGTTGCTCAGCAGTTAGAGTCTCCTGCTCCAGCTCTATCATGACGTGGCATTGCACTGTGGTAAGTCCTGCAGTGCCATAGATGTTATCCAACAACCCGCGATGGCGAAGAAGTTGGCGCACGAGCGATCTGATTTCAACTGGGCCTGTAGTCATTGTGTCTCCATTTTACACCAAATGTGTCGCATTCCTTTGTGGCTTACTGTCTTGTGTAAGCAGGTAACTCAGAGATAATTACTCCGTCTGCACAGAAACAAGTCTCTTGATTCGCACTTGCCCTGAGCTTGAAGCGAGAAGGGTTTATACCTAAACAACTTGAAGGGAGAGCTTCATTACGGCCACTTCTTCGTTAAATTCCAAGGAAATAGAGGGACTATTCCTCGCGAAATTTGCCTCGAATTGAACATGTCGATGACTTCTGAGTGCGAGCATCTTCAGGTTGTTTGGGTATATTATGGACTTCAGATACATAATAAAACAGTTGGCAAAGGATTGACTATGGAAAACAAAATGACATTTCACGGTACGGGCCGTGAGTTTTTTGGCATCTGGATTGTAAATATTGTGCTAAGTATTCTTACGTTTGGAGTTTATTCAGCGTGGGCAAAAGTACGTACAAAAAAATACTTTTACGGAAACACTGAACTTGCGGGTGATCGCTTTGATTATCATGCAACACCAAAACAAATCCTTATCGGGCGGCTTATAGCTGTCACTGCATTTGTTATCTGGTTTTTGTCAGGCCATTTTTCCCCGGTTTTTTCCAGCGTTCTGTTTCTTTTGGGCTTAGCTATGATGCCCTGGATAGCGAGAAACAATGCTCGCTTTAACGCCCGTATGACGAGTTACCGCAATGTCAGGCTCAATTTCACCGGTACTTTGATGGGCGCTTATGCTGCCATTCTGGGTAGAGGCCTCTTGCTGATCCTCACTATCGTAGTGTTTGGGACTTTCGCTATCGCGCCCACCAGTGGCTTTATCACTTTCCTTTTTGTTGTTGGTGGACTTGCTTCTTTGTTGGTGATGTTTGCATGGATGATGAAAGGTATCGCAAGCTATTTCGCCAATGGATATGGTTACGGAAAACTACAATTTAACGCCACGCTCTCGACAGGCTTTTTTGTCCGCACATACATCTGGGCCGTGCTTATCTGGATACTGTCTTCTATCGGTGTATTAGCATTTGGCGCATTATTCTTTTTTGTTGGTGGGCAGTTTGTCAGTTTGTCAGAGGTAAGGTTTACTGATATTTCTGATCTCAATATCGGGCATATCACGACAGCACTGGGCGCCATGAGTCTGGTCATTCTTATGTATGTGATGTTGTTTGTCTCAATGCTTATCGTGACTGCGTTTATTCATACTCGAACTCGTAATCATGTGTTTAGCCAAATGATGGTTGGTGGCAGTGGGGATTATCGTCTGTCTTCAAAAATGAATACCGCTGATTACATTCTGCTCGTTATCACGAACTTCTTCATGCAGGTTTTGACGTTGGGTTTAGCGCGTCCTTGGGTAATGGTCCGCACAACACGCTATATATTGTCAGTGACGGCGGTTCATGGCGATCTTGATGCGCTCAGCGTTTACGAAGATGGAAATGGCGCCAAATCAGCAGTCGGTGACGAGATGTCACAGGTCTTCGACTTGGATATTGGAATCAACTGATGGTGAAAGGTACTGCGTTTGCTGCTGGAGAATCGGGGAAGCATCAGGCCGAACTCTTTGTCATAGGTGAGACCAAAGCGATACTCACATTTAATGGCAAAACTGTTGAATGCCGACCGGAAGAAGTCTCCCGTTCCCAACACATCGGCAATCTTCCGCTTCAGCTTAGCTTTCCGAATGGTGAGCTCTTTTTGCCTGATAATGAAGCTGACTTGCCCTATTGTTTTCAAGTGAAAAGTCGAGGATGGCTGACACGCCTTGAGAGCAGCAAAACGGCGATCCTTTCTTCTATTGCGGCTGCATTGTTGTTTATTGCGGCCTTTTTCTCTATTGGGTTGCCAGGGATAAGCACAGGGATCACGCAGGTTTTACCCGAAGAGATCCCGATGGCGGTTGGTGAGCATGTGATGTCTCAGCTCGATGAAAGAATGTTTACTGCTTCCGAGCTGGATACGGAACGCCAGCAAGCGTTGAATCAACGCTTTGACGAGTTGATGAAAATGCTTCCGCAGATGCCAGTCAACCCCAGACTGGTGTTCCGCAACTGGAAACAAGGGCCCAATGCCTTTGCCTTAAGTGATGGCACTGTGGTGTTACTCGATCCTTTAGTCAATCTTGCTCAAACTGACGCGCAACTGGAGAGTGTGATACTGCATGAACTTGGTCATGTCTATCATCAGCACGTGATGAAAGGGCTGGTGCGCTCGACCTTGATTTCAGTCTCTATAGCCGTGATTACCGGTGAAAGCACAGGTGTTATCGACTTGATGACAGGTTTGGGTGTACTTGCAGCGACGGCAGGGTATTCAAGGGCAGATGAAGAAGAGTCCGATCAGTTCGCTGCTAAATACCTCAGTACTATTTATGGTGATGCCAGTGCACAGGCAGAAATGTTTGCCTTGCTTGGCGAGGCTCATCAGACGGAGGGAATGTCGCAATGGCTCAGTTCCCATCCAGACACAGAAAGCCGTATAGAGGCTGCAAACAGCTTCCAGACAGAATGATAAAAGGGCAGTTTACGCTGCCCTTTCTTATTTTGAGACGTGTTCTCTATCACGCTGCCATTGGATAGTGGTGATATTGCATCATGCTCAGGCGCTCTTTCTTCTGCCATACACGCTCATGGAAGTAGTAAGCTATGGTGTTAATACAAGGCTCAATCATCGCCATCACACTGCCAATCAGCACATCACCCGTCAGCAGGTAAGCCACACCAAACGCAACGCTGAAATGAACAACGGCGAAACTTGCTGTTTTACGGCCTGGATGGTTTGTTGCCAGACGCTTCAGTAACTTGTTGTCCCATGCCTTTTCGTGGAAGTAGAAGGCAACGGTGTTAACCATAGGCTCTACCATTGCAATCAAGCTACCCAGCAGAATATCGCCTGTCAGGATATATGCGACAGTAAACGCAACGGTAAAGTGAATCACAGCAAAACTTAAGGTCTTTTTCATAACAGTTCCCTCATTCGGTATGACCCCATTATTGCAAATGATTCTCATTTGTAAATTGGCTTTATTTGATTACTACAATAGGCAAGGGCTATCAAAGCGGAGGTATTGAAACAAGCCAGATGATGAGAGAGATATTGGAGCGGAGTAAACCTTGGCTTGATATAGCAAGCCAAGGTTGAGATGCATTTTAGGCGACAGCCTGTTCTTTCAACGCAAGCGTGAAATCATCCAAGGTAAGTGGTTTATAGAACAGGTAACCTTGTGTCATTTCTAGCCCAGCAGCGACAGCGGAAACAAGTTGTTCTTCGGTTTCTATTCCTTCTATAAGCACCCGCTTGTTCATGCCTTTGAGCATATTTACCATTCCTCCCAGCAAGCGCTCAGAGCGGTCACATTTACTTAGTCCCCAAGTGAAGATTCGGTCGATCTTTATAACGGAGACTGGCAAGTTGAGGAGGTAACCAAAGGAGGAATACCCCGTACCAAAATCATCAAGGTGTAGTGACCACCCTTGTTCATGCAACTTGGCAATATTTGCTTTGCAGCTTTTCCCCTGAACGAAGCAGCCCTCGGTGATTTCCAAAGATATCCGGCGCTTATCGATACCATACTGTTGCAAGATGCCATCTAGAATTGGCAATAACTCGCGGCGATTGAGTGACAGGGGGGAGATGTTAATGGCAATTTCCGGCAATTCAGGATGGTTTGCCAGCACTTTACAGGCAGAACGAAACACAAAGGTGTCGAGCTCGAAACTGAGCCCTGCAGCTTCTGCTATCGGAACGAACACTCCCGGAGAGACTTCACCAAGCTCTGTGTGGTTCCAGCGCAATAAAGCCTCGGCACCAATAATGCAGTTGTTGGTTAGGTTCACTTTTGGCTGAAATACAAGATAAAGCAGCTCTTCAGATAGATCGTGGCGCAGCTTATTGATGAGGTTCAGTCGCTCATTGCAGGCTATTTCCATATCTTCGTGGAAGGTTAGTGCACAACCACGACGTTTTGACTTTGCCTGCTTAAGTGCTATTTCCGCGCGTTTGAGAGCGACTTCTGTGTTGTTTAGGGTGCCGGTTTCCTCCAAATTGAAAATGCCGGACGTAACGCCAAGGTAGAAGGGACCACCATCGTCCATTTCAAAAACGGTATCTTGGAGTGTTTGAAGCACATTGAGAAGCGAGGCTTCGTCAAGCTCTGTAGCGACAGCAAATGCGTCACTGTGAAGCCTGCTGACCACACTGCTCGTTGGTAGGCTTTGCTTTAAAGCATCACCGAACACTTTGAGAACCTTATTGCCATAATCAAAGCCCAGTGATTCATTGATTTGGTGAAAGTCATCAATATCAATCATGGCAAGTGTAAGGCGACCTGCACGTTTCAGCAGAGAAGGGACTTGCGAGTCGACAAAACCCATGCGGCTGTGAAGGCCTGTGATTTCATCGATAAAGGCTGCATCAAATAGTTGGTTGACAAACTTGGTATTTTCCAGACCGAGAGCGACATTCTGGATAAACACGGACAGAAGCTCTGGATCAAGCTCCTCCAATAAATCGGTTTTGCCAGTGAAAATGTAGATCACAGCTTTCCACTGGCTGGGCGTGTCCATATAAAGTGCAATGTTTCCGCCATTGATCACATTTCGACCCTCTTGAAACGCCTGCTTGATAGCTGCGTGGGACGTTTCATCCAATTCTATCGTATCGAGGTTTTTCCCGAATGCCTGCTGGTACTTTAGGCTGGTAGCAACAACGATATGTTCGTCTTCATGCTGTTCACTAGTGGCATGAAAGTAAATCTTTTCCAGTTGTTGAGGTGGATTGAGAGGGCGGCTGGAAACGCAAAAAATACCTTCTGAGTGAATGTCGAACAGTGCATTGATTTGATCTAGTATGCCTTCGCTGAAGCTGGCGAGTGAACGCTCCTGGAATTGGTTCGCGGCAGAGTCAACGATCTTTCTTAATCCATCACGACTTTTCTGTATTGAATACAGGCTCTGATAAGAGCGGATAGACGAGCAAAGGGTACTGAACAGCTTAGCTCTTGTCAGCTCGTTTTTGGTCTTGTAGTCGTTGATTTCGAAATTCTCAATCACTGATTCTTCAGGGGCATAGCCGGGTTGACCAGTACGAAGTACGATTTGCGTTGTATGGTTTCCTAATTCCTTTCGGATATAGCTGGCGAGTTGCAGCCCTGAATCTTCCTCTTCCATCACGACATCAAGCAATATCACGGCGGTATCTATGTTGTCTGCAAGAAGCTGTTGTCCTTCCTTGCCAGAGTATGCGTGAATAAAACTCAATGGGTAGCCCATGATTTTGACATTTTTAAGTGCCAGTGTAGTTGCATGGTGCATAGAGGCTTCATCATCAATAATGGCGACTTTCCAACTTCGACTTGGAGTAACTGGATGTTGGGAAGGCGTTGATGGGCCATCGATAATATTGATTTTAAAGTCGCTCATAGTTCATCTTCCGTCTGTTGAATGGATGCCGGAATAGAAATATCGAAGACGGCACCGTTGTCGTTATATACCTGAATGTCCCCTTGCAGCATGTTGACCACAATGCTGTAGACAACATGCATGCCCATCCCTGAACCACCTTCGCCCAGGCGGGTAGTGTAGAAAGGTTCAAAGATACGTTTGATCCCTTCTTCAGATAAGCCTTTCCCTGAATCCCGGTAGAGCAAACGTATTTGGTCGCCTTCCCGAGTTAATGTGAGGGATATCTCTCCCTGTATATCCTTTTTAAAATTATCAAAACCGTGAATAATGGAGTTGTTGAAAAGGTTGGTAAATACCTGCCCAATAGGGCCGGGGTAGCTGTTCATCATTAGTTCTTCATCGTTGTACAACGAGAATTTGACGGGTCGATTTTTGATTTGGTGATGAAGGGTGCAATATATCTCTTGCAACAATGTACCCAGTTCAAAGTCACGTAGTTGCTCACTGGTTTGGTCGTTAGCAACCTGTTTAAAGCTGTTAATGAGTCCAGAAGCTCTTTCTAGAGAGACATTAAGTACGTTGAGAGTCTCGGTACTGTGTGACTCAAAATTATCGAAGTCTTCTCTAGTGATCTCGCCGGTTTTGAGTTTCTTCATAAAGCTGGAATATTCGTCTTCCAAAGTCGTCGCCATAGTCACAGAGATCCCTAGCGGCGTGTTAATTTCATGGGAAACGCCGGCCACCAGACTACCTAGGGAAGAGAGTTTTTCGGTCTCGATGAGTTTGTCTTGTGCCGATTTCAGGTTCTCTAGCATCTCAGTCAGGCTCTCTTTTTCTTGCTTTAACGCTTCCTTCTGGTTGGCGTTTTCTTTCTGGAGTTGGTCGAGTTGAGATAAGCCAATCTGGAAGTTTTTGAGACTTTGGGTAATTCGCCCTAGTTCATTGTCTTCAATGTTCTCGAAAGCAATGTTGCGATACCCCTTACGCAACGCTTGAATCGTTGTGTTGATTTTCTCCAGCGGCCTAAATAAGGAGCGCTGGAAGAAAACAACGATCAGTGCTAGCAATACGGATGCAAAAACGACCACCAATACAAGTGCATACATGGACTTGTTAGCCACCCCACGTAGCCCTTGTGACTCTTCAATCAATAGAATATCCGATTGGTCAGCAATCTTTTTGAGCTGTGTTTTCATATCCAGAAACACGCCTCTCTCTAGCTCATTTACTGACTTCAATGCACGTTGACGGGCAGTATTGTCATGGTATTTGAATATTCTGCTTGCAACGCCAAAAAACCTAGTAAAGTGCCATTCAATAGGCTTGATCTGCTCCAGAATTTTGGAGCTGTCTGTCGAATTAGAAATCGACTTTAAGGAGTACTTAAACTCTTCAGCATCAGCGATAAAACGCTTTTCAGCCAAAGGGTAGCCGAGAAGGAAAATATCTAAATCAGTCTTCATGTCCTGTATTTTTTCGAGCAATATCTTTATATCGTATCGATGCAATTCGTATCGATGAGATGAGGAGAAATCGTTACGGAACGTATAAAGCTCGCTTTGAGTGTCGATAGAGCTTTGAAGCTTATTTAGAAGCACTTCAAGTGGTAAGGTGCTTGAAGTGATAAGAGTACGGATACGTTGCACTGAACTCGGATCGAACTCGCCGAAAACACGTTGTTGCGCCAATAACAAAAACTCTTGATGCAGCGTCCTCAACTTGTCGATATCCTCGCTGGTCGTCTCAACATTTTTAGACAGACTTAATTCTTTTTTGTACTCAACGAATTTTCCCAGATGCTCCAGAAAGGTTGTGTTAGCTTCCTTTTCTTGGTCTTCCACATACCTGACTAAACTGAACATCATTTCGCTGAGCTCATACTCCATATGGGCAGTATTGACAGTATTTTGTAGCGCTTTATCAAGCAGTGCATCCGTGCTGCTTCGGGTGCTGATCGCGACCCAAACAGTCAAAGACGACACGGTTAGCAAGAGAAGCGCTAGTGTTATCAGACTTAGGTACAGCCTGGAGGCAATTGAATTCATTTCTACGTTTCATTAGTTGCAGGATGATGTTCGGAAAAGCGTAGTAACGGATTTAGAGAACAATGTTGATATGAACGACAATTGCGGCGCATGTCACCTTAATGAGTCAAATTAAATGTATATTTAACACTAGTTTTTAATCGATACGAATAAAGTGTGGCTCTTACGGCGTCATGGTTGTTTAAGATAAAGGTATGTGAAGCTGAAGGGCTATAGAACAGGAGTGACGTTTTTGTCTTTGAAACAGGAATCAGAGTTTCAGCTTAGCCACCAATCAGTCTTTATTTTGATACTTTTTAAATTGTTATGACAAAGTATCGGTATGTATATTAGAGCGTTTTGGAGTTAACATTCTAAAAGTATGTGTAAAAGTGGACTATTGAGTTAAAAGCAATAAATATTTGTTTTTGAACAACAATGGAGCTTGTCAGTCCTTCCTACGATGAACAGAGAACTGATTTTCATGAAAATGAGAAATGGTTGCTGCTTATAGGTGTAGTGATGCCGTTTACTATGGGCTGTTGACCTTTGGTGGTGATTTTTGCAGCAGTTTGTGGAGATTTTATGCAAGGCAGAAGCTTCGATATGTAGCTGGCCTACATGAGAAGCCGATAACGCAGGAGAAAGTCCCCACAAACGCTGCCCGAAGGGTTCTGCCCTAACCGTTTTATGCTTTGTTGAGGTGTATTTGCTTAGAATAACTAGGCGGCGCACACCTCGCCGCGCATAAAACGCTTAGGGCTAGAACGAAATTTAACAAGCAAAAGTCAACAGCCCTAGTACTGCAATCGTAATGAGTTTGGCTTATAGCGCCGCGATAGTCGCTTTCTGCTCTTCCAACTTAGTCAGGGTTTCAGCGTAGCCGTCCAGTTTCGCACGCTCAGCAGCAACGACCGCTTCAGGGGCTTTTGCCACGAAGCCTTGATTATTCAACTTGCCTTCAACACGTTTGATTTCACCCTGGGTCTTGGCAATTTCTTTGTCTAGACGCGCCAGTTCAGCGTCTTTGTCAATCAGACCTGCCATTGGGATCATGAGGGTAGATTTACCAACCAGTGCGGTTGCACATGCCGGTGTTTCTTCGCCTGCTTCCAGAATGCGGATGCCTTCCAGCTTCGCCAGTGACACTAGAACCTGCTTGCTTGCTTCTACACGAGCAGCATCTTTCTCGTCAGCGGCTTTCAACATTACATTCAAAGGTTTGCTTGGTGCGATGTCATATTCAGCGCGCAGGTTACGGATGGCAGTGATGAAACCTTTCACCCACTCGATATCAGCCAGTGCTGCTTCATCGAACTGTGCTTCTTCATATTGTGGCAGTGCCTGCAGCATGATGGTGTCACCTTCAACACCGTCTACCAACGGCTTCACGCTCTGCCAGATAGATTCAGTGATGTAAGGAACAACCGGATGCGCTAGGCGCAATGTCTTCTCAAGCACGGTGATCAGCGTGTGACGGGTCGCGCGCTGTTGTGCTTCAGAACCTTTCCACAGAACGGGCTTGGTCAGCTCCAGGTACCAGTCACAGAATTGGTTCCAGATGAATTCGTACAGGGTGTTCGATGCCATATCCAGACGGAAGTTTTCGATATGTCCGTTGAACTCTTTTGCTGCTAGTTGGAATTGAGATTCGATCCACTTGTCAGCCAGTGAGAATTCCATCTCACCGCCCTGATCTTGTGACATGCCGCAATCCTGATCTTCAGTGTTCATCAGCACGTAACGGCTTGCGTTCCAGAGCTTGTTACAGAAGTTACGGTAACCCTCAAGACGCTTCATGTCCCAGTTGATGTCACGGCCAGTTGAAGCCATGGCAGCTAGGGTGAATCGCAGTGCGTCGGTACCGTAGGCTTCGATACCATTTTCAAACGTCTTACGGGTGTTCTTCTCAATCTTCGCCGCCAGTTGTGGCTGCATCATGTTACCGGTACGTTTTTCTACCAGTGACTCGAGATCGATACCGTCGATCATGTCAATCGGGTCAAGTACGTTACCTTTAGACTTCGACATCTTGTCGCCGTTTTCGTCACGGATCAGACCCGTTACGTAAACCGTCTTGAATGGCACTTGTGGCTTGCCATCTTCATCTTTCATGAAGTGCATGGTCATCATGATCATGCGCGCAACCCAGAAGAAGATGATGTCGAAACCGGTTACCAGTACATCAGTCGGGTGGAAGGTTTTCAGTTCTGGCGTTTCTTGTGGCCAGCCCAGTGTACCGAATGTCCACAATGCAGATGAGAACCAGGTATCCAGAACGTCATCGTCCTGACGCAGTACAACAACGGGTGCAAGACCATTCTTCTCACGTACTTCTTCTTCTGTACGACCTACGTAAACATTGCCGTCGTTGTCGTACCACGCAGGAATGCGGTGCCCCCACCAAAGCTGACGAGAGATACACCAGTCTTGAATGTCACGCATCCAAGAGAAGTACATGTTCTCGTATTGCTTAGGCACGAACTGGATGTCGCCGTTTTCAACCGCTTCAACCGCTGGTTGTGCCAGCGTCGCAGTGCGAACGTACCATTGGTCAGTCAGCATTGGTTCGATAACCACGCCACCACGGTCGCCGTAAGGAACAGTCAGGTCGTGATCTTTGATTTCGTCCAGCAGGCCCAGTTCTTCGAACTCAGCAACGATCGCTTTACGTGCAGCGAAACGCTCCATGCCACGGTATTTCTCCGGCAGGTCAGTGCTGTATAGATCGCTCGCTTCGCCGTTGGTGTTGAACACTTCGGCTGCGTCACGGATGTCTGCGTTGAACGTCAGGATGTTGATCATTGGCAACTGGTGACGCTTACCAACTTCGTAGTCATTGAAGTCATGCGCAGGGGTGATCTTCACACAACCTGTGCCTTTCTCCATGTCTGCGTGTTCGTCGCCCACGATTGGAATGCGGCGCTCAACGATTGGCAGAATGATTTCTTTACCGATCAGATCTTTGTAACGTGGATCTTCAGGGTTTACCGCAACACCGGTATCGCCCAGCATGGTTTCTGGACGGGTAGTTGCTACCACGATGTAGTCTTTACCGTCTGCGGTTTTAACGCCGTCAGCCAATGGGTAACGGAAGTGCCACATGTGGCCTTTCACGTCTTTATTTTCTACTTCCAGATCGGAAATAGCCGTGTGCAGTTTCGGGTCCCAGTTAACCAGACGCTTGCCGCGGTAGATCAGGTCATCTTCATACAGACGTACAAACACTTCCTGAACAGCAGCGTAAAAGCCATCATCCATGGTAAAGCGCTCACGATCCCAGTCTACAGACGCGCCCAGACGGCGCAGCTGCTTGGTGATTGTGCCACCGGATTCGCCTTTCCACTCCCAGATCTTGTCGATGAAAGCGTCACGGCCGTAGTCGTGCTTGGTTTTGCTTTCTTCTGCCGCGATCTTGCGCTCAACAACCATTTGGGTCGCGATACCTGCGTGGTCAGTACCGACCTGCCACAGGGTGTTTTTGCCTTTCATGCGCTCGCAGCGGATCAGGGTATCCATGATGGTGTCCTGAAACGCATGGCCCATGTGCAGGCTGCCCGTGACGTTGGGTGGTGGGATCATGATGCTGTAAGCAGCTTTTGATGTGTCACCGTGAGGCTTGAAGTAGCCAGCCTCTTCCCAGCGCTGGTACAGCGCCTTTTCAATTGATGTTGGGTTGTATGTCTTTTCCATAGCGCTCTTGATGGACTGATTTAATAGGACATTTCTTCAATGGCGAGGGTACGCATTTGACGCCCCGCCATTCGGTAAATTTTGTAGCGTTCCCGAGCCTGTTGCTTGAGAGCTTCTTTGCAAGGCACGAAGTCTACCACTTGTGCAAAGGAAGGCGCAAAAGTTGCTGCTTCTTGCGCCAGATTTATTAGCACTTGGCGGTGGCCAGCATGGCGTACACCCGGCCAACCAATTTCAACCTGTGCTCCTCCACGTGGACCTTCGCCAACCAGGTTATGGGGCACAAAGTGTTCCGTGGTTTGTTGGAAGAGCAATTCATCAATTGCTTCGGCTTGTTTTTTATCTTCAGCCATGATGAATGCTTTTATACCTTGCTGACAAAAAAGGGCAGAGAGCTGACTAACCTTGTCCAACATTTGTTGTGTTGGTTGGTCTTGCGATTCATCCAGTAAGTAGAAGGTCGCCATGCCTATCATCGATTTCCCTCATTAGCACATTAGCTTAGTTAGCAGCGTTGGTACCTTTGTGTTCGGCTCAGTGTGCGGTGAGTTGCTCACTCACGCAACAAAAAGCGGCAACAAAAAAGGAGGCCTTGGCCTCCTTTTCTCTTTATGCAGTTTTACTCTGCGACTTCAAGGCCAGAACGGTTCAGAAGGAACTGGACCAACAATGGGACAGGACGACCTGTTGCGCCTTTATTTTGTCCGCCTTTGAATGACGTACCGGCAACATCAAGGTGTGCCCAATTGTACTTTTTCGCAAAGCGCGACAGGAAACAACCTGCAGTAATGGTACCGCCACCTGGACCACCGATATTCGCCATGTCAGCAAACGGGCTCTTCAGTTGGTCTTGGTACTCTTCCGTCATTGGTAGACGCCAAGCGCGATCACCTGCTTGCTCAGATGCGTTCACAATTTCGTGTGCCAATGGGTTGTGGTTCGAAATCAAACCACTGATGTGATGGCTCAGTGCCACAATACATGCGCCAGTCAGAGTTGCCACGTCAATCACACACTCTGGCTCGTAACGCTCAACATAAGTGAGGGCGTCACAAAGTACCAAGCGGCCTTCTGCGTCTGTGTTCAGCACTTCAACAGTTTGGCCTGACATGGTGGTCACGATGTCGCCTGGACGGTAAGCATTGCCATCAGGCATATTTTCACAACCCGCCAGTACCCCAACCACGTTGATTGGCAAATCCAGCTTCGCAAGAGATTTCATTGCACCGAATACAGACGCTGCGCCACACATGTCGTATTTCATTTCGTCCATGTTGGCAGGCGGCTTCAGTGAAATACCGCCAGCATCGAACGTCAGACCTTTACCAACCAGGATGATTGGCTTGGCATCTGGGTCTGGGTGACCTTTGTACTCCATGATTGACATCATGGACTCGTTTTTCGAGCCCTGACCAACTGCCAGGTAAGAAGTCATGCCAAGCTCTTTCATTTCTTGTTCACCAATGATCTTGGTGCTGACTTTTTCAAAGTCATCCGCCAGACGGCGTGCTTGCGAAGCAAGGTATGCTGGGTTTGCAACGTTTGGTGGCATGTTGCCAAGGTCTTTACATGCGTTCACACCGGAAGCAACCGCCAGGCCGTGTGCAATCGCACGTTCACCCAAATTCAGTTCACGACGTGTTGGTACGTTGAATACCAGTTTCCGCAGCGGACGGCGGGTTTCTGGCTTCACGCTCTTGAACTGGTTGAAGGTGTAGAGGCTGTCTTTGGTGCTCTCAACCGCTTGGCGTACTTTCCAGTATGTATCGCGGCCTTTCACGTGCAATTCAGTCAGGAAGCAAACCGCTTCCATAGAGCCCGTTTCATTCAGCGTGTTGATAGTGTTTTTGATGATTTCTTTGTATTGGCGCTCACCGAGTTCACGCTCTTTACCACAACCTACCAAAAGCACACGCTCAGACAGCACATTAGGAACGTGATGCAATAGCAGCATCTGGCCAGGCTTACCTTCGAGGTCACCACGGCGCAGTAGGCTACTGATGTAACCATCACTGATTTTATCGAGTTGTTCTGCCACTGGTGACAGGCGACGTGGTTCAAATACACCAACAACGATACATGCACTGCGCTGCTTCTCGGGACTCCCGCTTTTTACACTGAACTCCATGCGTACTCCTACATCCTAAAGACAAGTGAGGCTAAATGTTGGATAATGCCCGCTTTATCGGAACTCGATATCGTGTTCGACGTAAATTTCATTAAGCAGGCTAACACTTGGCCGAAAGATTAAAAAATAACTAATTTACCGAAAAACTATAGCGATTCGAGTAAAAAAACAAGTTTTCTAAAGGTAAAACGCCGTGATTATTGTTCGGTATTTGATCCGAGAAACAGTGAAAACGCAACTTGCGGTACTGTTTGTGCTATTTCTGGTCTTTTTTAGCCAGAAATTTATCCGAGTGTTGGCTAACGCTACAGATGGCTCAATTCCGGGCGGCGATGTGTTAACTCTTGTTGGGTTGTACATGCCATCTATGGGTATGTTAATGCTGCCGCTCAGCCTCTATATAGGTATTTTGATTACTTTCGGGCGTTTATACGCAGAAAGTGAAATTACCGTAATGAACGCAACGGGTATCGGAAACAAATTTCTGATCCGGGCAGCACTTTATTTGGCTGTAATTACTGGTACCGTTGCGGCCTTTAATGCTTTGTGGCTAACGCCATGGGCAAATGATAAAGAAATCAAAGTGATGGAAAGTCTAGAGGCCGATACGGGTCTTGAGCTTTTGGTGCAGGGACAAATCCAAACCACGCCAGATGGGCAGGCTGTCGTTTTTGTCAACGAAATCACGGGAGATGGCAAAGATCTCCATAAAGTATTTATTGCACAACCTGTACCTCGCGGTACCTTGCGCCCCAACGTTGTTGTAGCAGAGAAAGGCTATATCTCTGAACTACCTGATGGACGTCAGGTTCTCGATCTAAATGGCGGTATGCGCTACGAAGGTGTGCCAACCCTGCTCGATTACACAGTGACAGATTATGAGAACTATCAGGTGCTCATTGGTCAACGCGAAGTGCGTCAGAAACACAGGGATTGGGATGCCGTTCCTACCCATTCTCTGCTCAACGAACCTTCAGCACGAGCTCAAGCTGAACTGCAGTGGCGTATCTCTCTGGTGCTGTGCATCCCGCTGATGACCATGATTGTTGTACCGCTTTCGGCGGTGAACCCGCGTCAGGGACGTTTCGCAAAGCTCTTCCCAGCGGTATTAATTTATCTGGGTTACTTCCTTTCTATCAGTGCGGCGAAATCTGCGGTAGAGGAGAGCAAGTTGCCACCTGAGATTGGTCTTTGGAGTGTAAACATATTGGCGTTGCTGGTGGCGTTAATGCTGATCAGTTGGGATAGTCTGCCAATGCGTAAACTGAAATACCGATTGAGGAGAGCGGCCTAATGTTTAAGATCCTCGACCTTTATATAGGCCGCACTATTATTGCCACAACAACCTTGTGTCTTGCGACACTGGTTGGCCTGTCCGCCATTATCAAGTTTGTTGAACAATTGCGTTCTGTGGGTGATGGTACCTTCACCATGATAACGGCTATTCAGTATGTGCTGCTGAGCATGCCTCGCGACATTGAAATGTTTTTTCCGATGGCTGTACTTTTGGGTGCCTTGATTGGACTGGGCACATTGGCTTCAAGTTCTGAGCTTGTGGTGATGCAAGCGGCGGGATTTTCAAAGTTGGATATCGGTCTCTCTGTATTGAAAACTGCAATGCCTCTGATGTTGGTGGTGCTGGCTCTGGGACAGTGGGGTGCGCCCGATGCTCAGAAGGCTGCGCGTGAACTTCGCGCCTTCGCCAAATCTGGCGGTAACGTGATGTCGGTGAGAACTGGAGTGTGGGCCAAAGACGGTGCAGACTTCATTTATATTGCACGTACTGATCAGAAAGAGTCACTGACGGGTGTGAATATCTGGAAGTTTGATGATCTCCAGACCCTTAAGGCACAAGTTTTCGCAGAGAAAGCGAAATACCTGGATAAAGACAACTGGATGCTGGAGATGGTGACGGTAACGCACTTCGATGGTCCAGTGAAGATCAGTGAAACCAAAGAAGCGGAGCTAGCGTGGAAAACCACACTGACGCCGGAGAAACTCGCGATTGTGACGGTGAAACCCGAAGAGCTGTCTCTTAGTGGCGTATTCAGTTACGTGGATTACCTGAAAGCATCAGAGCAAGATGCTTCCCGCTATGAGCTGGCTTTATGGCGTAAAGCACTTCAGCCATTATCGATTGGTGTCATGATGTTGTTGGCACTGAGCTTTGTCTTCGGGCCACTGCGCTCGGTGACCATGGGAGCAAGGGTGTTATCCGGTGTGATCTTTGGTTTCGCCTTCTATATATCTAATGAAGTCTTTGGCCCTATGACACTGGTCTACAAGCTGCCGCCATTTGTTGGTGCGGTGGCACCGAGTTTGGTTTTTATCGGCGTGACACTTTATCTGCTTAATCGAAAACTTTAACAAAAGACGATATCAGACTGAAAAACAAAAGAGGGGACCTGTTGGCTCCCTCTTTATTAGTAGCATTCGGTCGACCTATTTAATCGTATTGACCTTAATCACCTGACTGTTCGAGAAGTGATCCTGAAACGCGCGATTGTTTCGGTCAAACAGAGCCAGCAGGTTACCAATACCCAAACAAGACGTCGCCATTCGGATAAGCGCTTGTGTAAAGGTAATGTTCCCACCAAACTCGCTGACGACTTTAAGCTTCCATGCTTTCATCCCCACTGTCTGTCCTGCTCGGGTCCAGAAGTAACCATAAAAGCCAGCTGCAATAGTAAACACATAGATAGTAAAGAAAGGACTGATTGCAGGATTGCGTGTCAGGTAATCGCTGACATCTTCATAGCCATCAATGGAAAGCCCCAGCTGCACGGCGATAGCCACGGCACCGACGACTAATGCGATTGCTAACATCTCCACGGCGATGAGGACAAGAAAGTCATAAAGCCAGGCGCCGAAACGTCGGAAAAAGCTAGCACCCTTGGGTACGCTGTACTGTGTCGATGATTGAGCCATTGTTCTGTCCTAGAAATGAGTACTGTGTGTAGTTTACCAGCCTCATCGACAGTGTTGAATGCGTAAAAATAGGGCAGATAGCGCGTGTTTATATCACTGTGGTGAAAAAAGAACCGATCGAGAAGGTTTTGTGAATTATAGGCTTGCTTCAACCCATTGCTTGCGTATAATTGCTCGCACTTGCCCGGGTGGCGAAATTGGTAGACGCAGCGGATTCAAAATCCGCCGGTGAATAACTGTGCCGGTTCAAGTCCGGCCCCGGGCACCAACTTCCGGAAGAGCCCCAGTCGAAAGACTGGGGCTTTTTTCGTTTTATGTTTTTCTATTGCGACTCTAAAAATTCCTCATTATTCCGTTTCTTTACCCTAACTCCCATTTAGTGATGCTTTGTTCCTCAGCACTTTCGTTCTAATTATCAGTGATAAGGAAGAGACCTGTGATTGTTTGGCTCATCTGCGACTTCTTAAACAGAATCTCGACGGTTTATCGGGGTGGAGGCATGCTTCATTTCATTTTTCTTTACGCCTTTTGGGTGAAAGTTGCTGGATAAATGATCATTTTCGCTGTTTTTGCTGGCTTTGTGACCATTTAACTCGATTTTTTAAAATTATTTGGTTTTGGCTATTGCCAATGAAAGTAAACTCTCTATAATGCGCCCCATCGACACGGCAAGCGGCTCGCAGAGCAAGCTACCAAGTCAACGTTCTTTAACAATTTGACCTATGCAATCTGTGTGGGCACTCGTAGTTGATAGACAAAAGATTTATCGATGTTTACTGAGTGACCAAACGAAAACTCTTCGGAGTTATCGGCACAGTCAATTCGTTTTGCTTCTGCTTTTTAAAAAGCGGAGACAAAACAACAACAGTATTTCATCGAGCCAAAAACTTTAATTGAAGAGTTTGATCATGGCTCAGATTGAACGCTGGCGGCAGGCCTAACACATGCAAGTCGAGCGGCAGCGACAATAAAGATTCTTCGGATGATTTATTGGGCGGCGAGCGGCGGACGGGTGAGTAATGGCTGGGAACCTGCCTGGTAGAGGGGGATAACCACTGGAAACGGTGGCTAATACCGCATGATGTCTTTGGACCAAAGAGGGGGACCTTATGGCCTCTCGCTACCGGATGGGCCCAGTTGGGATTAGCTAGTTGGTGGGGTAAAGGCTCACCAAGGCGACGATCCCTAGCTGGTTTGAGAGGATGATCAGCCACACTGGAACTGAGACACGGTCCAGACTCCTACGGGAGGCAGCAGTGGGGAATATTGCACAATGGGCGCAAGCCTGATGCAGCCATGCCGCGTGTGTGAAGAAGGCCTTCGGGTTGTAAAGCACTTTCAGCCGTGAGGAAGGCATTGTACCTAATACGTGCAGTGTTTGACGTTAGCGGCAGAAGAAGCACCGGCTAACTCCGTGCCAGCAGCCGCGGTAATACGGAGGGTGCGAGCGTTAATCGGAATTACTGGGCGTAAAGCGCATGCAGGCGGTCTGTTAAGCAAGATGTGAAAGCCCCGGGCTTAACCTGGGAAAGTCATTTTGAACTGGCAGGCTAGAGTCTTGTAGAGGGGGGTAGAATTTCAGGTGTAGCGGTGAAATGCGTAGAGATCTGAAGGAATACCGGTGGCGAAGGCGGCCCCCTGGACAAAGACTGACGCTCAGATGCGAAAGCGTGGGGAGCAAACAGGATTAGATACCCTGGTAGTCCACGCCGTAAACGATGTCTACTTGGAGGCTGTAGTCTAGAACTGTGGCTTTCGGAGCTAACGCGTTAAGTAGACCGCCTGGGGAGTACGGTCGCAAGATTAAAACTCAAATGAATTGACGGGGGCCCGCACAAGCGGTGGAGCATGTGGTTTAATTCGATGCAACGCGAAGAACCTTACCTACTCTTGACATCCACAGAAGCCGGAAGAGATTCTGGTGTGCCTTCGGGAACTGTGAGACAGGTGCTGCATGGCTGTCGTCAGCTCGTGTTGTGAAATGTTGGGTTAAGTCCCGCAACGAGCGCAACCCTTATCCTTGTTTGCCAGCGGGTTGTCGGGAACTCCAGGGAGACTGCCGGTGATAAACCGGAGGAAGGTGGGGACGACGTCAAGTCATCATGGCCCTTACGAGTAGGGCTACACACGTGCTACAATGGCATATACAGAGGGCAGCGAGACAGCGATGTGAAGCGAATCCCAGAAAGTATGTCGTAGTCCGGATTGGAGTCTGCAACTCGACTCCATGAAGTCGGAATCGCTAGTAATCGTGGATCAGAATGCCACGGTGAATACGTTCCCGGGCCTTGTACACACCGCCCGTCACACCATGGGAGTGGGCTGCACCAGAAGTAGATAGCTTAACCTTCGGGAGGGCGTTTACCACGGTGTGGTTCATGACTGGGGTGAAGTCGTAACAAGGTAGCCCTAGGGGAACCTGGGGCTGGATCACCTCCTTAACGATACTATTAATGCTAGTGTCCACACAGATTGCTATGGTCGAAATGATAAAGAAGGTAAAAAGCCCTAATGAATGACGCTGTCATTGATTAGCGCTTTTTGCGCTGTTCTCGAAAGAGAAATGCTCTTTAAAAATCTGGAAAGCTGACTAAACAAACTGATTCAGTTTGTTTGTAAAAGTTCTCAAATGTTGATTCTTCGGAATTAACACCAAACACATTCAAATGTTCTTGGTTTCATCCTTCTCCTAGGAAGTGATGAACAATATTTGAGTCCGGCGAAATCGTTCATCGCTTTATGTTTCCGCTTTTTAAGAAAAAGCAGAGGCAAAAAGGGTGAACATGTTCTTATAAGAACACCTTGGTTGTTTAAACCTACGAAACCTCTTGGGGTTGTATGGTTAAGTGACTAAGCGTACACGGTGGATGCCTTGGCAGTCAGAGGCGATGAAGGACGTAGTAACTTGCGATAAGCCCAGATAAGGCAGTAACAGCCATTTGAATCTGGGATGTCCGAATGGGGAAACCCACTGGCATAAGCCAGTATCCCACACTGAATACATAGGTGTGTGGAGGCGAACTCGGGGAACTGAAACATCTAAGTACCCGAAGGAAAAGAAATCAATTGAGATTCCGGCAGTAGCGGCGAGCGACCCCGGATTAGCCCTTAAGCGTTTTATGAGTTAGTGGAAGCCTCTGGAAAGTGGCGCGATACAGGGTGATAGCCCCGTACACGACGGCTTATTTAACGTGAAAACGAGTAGGACGGGACACGTGTTATCTTGTCTGAAGATGGGGGGACCATCCTCCAAGGCTAAATACTCCTGACTGACCGATAGTGAACCAGTACCGTGAGGGAAAGGCGAAAAGAACCCCTGTGAGGGGAGTGAAACAGAACCTGAAACCGTGTACGTACAAGCAGTGGGAGCCTACGTGTTAGGTGACTGCGTACCTTTTGTATAATGGGTCAGCGACTTACGTTATGTAGCAAGGTTAACCGCATAGGGGAGCCGTAGGGAAACCGAGTCTTAACTGGGCGATGAGTTGCATGACGTAGACCCGAAACCGAGTGATCTAGCCATGGGCAGGTTGAAGATTGAGTAACATCAATTGGAGGACCGAACCGACTAATGTTGAAAAATTAGCGGATGACTTGTGGCTAGGGGTGAAAGGCCAATCAAACTCGGAGATAGCTGGTTCTCCCCGAAAGCTATTTAGGTAGCGCCTCGGACGAATACTACTGGGGGTAGAGCACTGTTAAGGCTAGGGGGTCATCCCGACTTACCAACCCTTTGCAAACTCCGAATACCAGTAAGTACTATCCGGGAGACACACGGCGGGTGCTAACGTCCGTCGTGGAGAGGGAAACAACCCAGACCGCCAGCTAAGGTCCCCAAGTTATCGCTAAGTGGGAAACGATGTGGGAAGGCTCAGACAGCCAGGATGTTGGCTTAGAAGCAGCCATCATTTAAAGAAAGCGTAATAGCTCACTGGTCGAGTCGGCCTGCGCGGAAGATGTAACGGGGCTAAGCGATACACCGAAGCTGCGGCAGATATTTATATCTGGGTAGGGGAGCGTTCTGTAAGCCGTAGAAGGTGGTCTGTAAGGGCTGCTGGAGGTATCAGAAGTGCGAATGCTGACATGAGTAACGACAAAGGGGGTGAAAAACCTCCTCGCCGGAAGACCAAGGGTTCCTGTCCAACGTTAATCGGGGCAGGGTAAGTCGGCCCCTAAGGCGAGGCCGAAAGGCGTAGTCGATGGGAAACGGGTTAATATTCCCGTACTGCTGATAACTGCGATGGGGGGACGGAGAAGGCTAGGTGGGCCTCGCGACGGTTGTCGAGGTTCAAGTGCGTAGGTGGGTGTCTTAGGCAAATCCGGGACGCTATACACTGAGACACGATGTCGAGTCACTACGGTGATGAAGTCATTGATGCCATGCTTCCGGGAAAAGCCTCTAAGCTTCAGGTTATCAGGAACCGTACCCCAAACCGACACAGGTGGTCGGGTAGAGAATACCAAGGCGCTTGAGAGAACTCGGGTGAAGGAACTAGGCAAAATGGTACCGTAACTTCGGGAGAAGGTACGCTGCCCATGGTGAAGTCCCTTGCGGATGGAGCTGAGGGCAGTCGCAGATACCAGGTGGCTGCAACTGTTTATTAAAAACATAGCACTGTGCAAAATCGAAAGATGACGTATACGGTGTGACGCCTGCCCGGTGCCGGAAGGTTAATTGATGGGGTTAGACTTCGGTCGAAGCTCTTGATCGAAGCCCCGGTAAACGGCGGCCGTAACTATAACGGTCCTAAGGTAGCGAAATTCCTTGTCGGGTAAGTTCCGACCTGCACGAATGGCGTAATGATGGCCACGCTGTCTCCACCCGAGACTCAGTGAAATTGAAATCGCAGTGAAGATGCTGTGTACCCGCGGCTAGACGGAAAGACCCCGTGAACCTTTACTACAGCTTGGCACTGAACATTGAGCCTACATGTGTAGGATAGGTGGGAGGCTTTGAAACACAGACGCCAGTTTGTGTGGAGCCGACCTTGAAATACCACCCTTGTATGTTTGATGTTCTAACTTGGGCCCCTTATCGGGGTTGAGGACAGTGCCTGGTGGGTAGTTTGACTGGGGCGGTCTCCTCCCAAAGCGTAACGGAGGAGCACGAAGGTGGGCTAATCACGGTCGGACATCGTGAGGTTAGTGCAATGGCATAAGCCCGCTTGACTGCGAGAATGACGGTTCGAGCAGGTGCGAAAGCAGGTCATAGTGATCCGGTGGTTCTGAATGGAAGGGCCATCGCTCAACGGATAAAAGGTACTCCGGGGATAACAGGCTGATACCGCCCAAGAGTTCATATCGACGGCGGTGTTTGGCACCTCGATGTCGGCTCATCACATCCTGGGGCTGAAGTCGGTCCCAAGGGTATGGCTGTTCGCCATTTAAAGTGGTACGCGAGCTGGGTTTAGAACGTCGTGAGACAGTTCGGTCCCTATCTGCCGTGGGCGTTGGATGATTGAGAGGGGCTGCTCCTAGTACGAGAGGACCGGAGTGGACGAACCTCTGGTGTTCGGGTTGTCACGCCAGTGGCATTGCCCGGTAGCTAAGTTCGGCATCGATAACCGCTGAAAGCATCTAAGCGGGAAGCGAGCCTCAAGATGAGTCATCCCTAGGACTTAAAGTCCTCTAAAGGGTTGTTGGAGACGACGACGTAGATAGGTCAGGTGTGTAAGCGCTGCGAGGTGTTGAGCTAACTGATACTAATTGCCCGTGAGGCTTAACCATACAACACCCAAGGGGTTTTGACGGACTCAGAGAGAACATTGAATGTGTAAGAACGAGAACAAAGACAGTCACTTTTCAGATGATGGATTTATCCAGCTAGCGCCAAAACAGCGCAGGGATAAAGTACGAAAGCAAGGCATTTTGTGAGCCGAGCGAGGGAGTGTACGACTGTACATGACCGAGTGAGGGAGCAAAGTAACGCCGCTAGCGTGCTTTATAGCCAGCGGGATAAAGCCACAGAATTTGCTTGGCGACCATAGCGTTATGGACCCACCTGACTCCATGCCGAACTCAGTAGTGAAACGTAACAGCGCCGATGGTAGTGTGGGGTCTCCCCATGTGAGAGTAGGACATCGCCAGGCTTCCAATTTTCTTTCACTTTTTGAAAAAGTGAAGACAAAAAGTAGAAAAAGCCCTGACCTGACGGTCAGGGCTTTTTTGCATCTGCCACTTTCCATGTTCACCATAGCTAATGACACAACAACTGTTCGACACGCAACAAAAAGGCCATCCGTAAGAATGGCCTTTTGACGTATATAGCTAGATGAAGAACTAGTTCACTTCAGCAACTCGGCTTGAGCGATCTCCTGATACAGTGCGGATAAGTGCACTAGTCACTGCCGGCGCTTGATTCGCATCATAGGCTTGCCAACTTTGACCATTGTCAACGGAGTATTCAATCGCTAGGCCAGGAAAAGCACTGTTCGCTTTCAATACGCCAGCTTCGATGATGCCGCCAGGTACTGGCAGGTTAAAGGCGATACCGCCTTCTTCCAGACTAGGCATGATGTTTTTCGCAACAAGGTTTGCGAACTGATTGTAGCCAGCATTACGTGCCGCCTCATCAACCAACTTGCCGTCTGCATCGTGAGCTTCCCATAATGCCGAATGCCAAGCACGCTCTGCCAACGCGATTGCGCGAGGGAAGGTCATGCCTTCGAACTGTGCTTCTGTACGGATAGTTTCACTCCAGATAGAGCCTTGAAGACCCAGAACGTTTTCAGGACGCTCAAGCGTTTTCACACCAGCTGCGTTGAGGACTTCTTCTTTAGTGATTGGCGCGCCAGCACGGGTAAAGTCAGCGTTCGCGTACAAATCATCTGGCATAAAGCCGAATGACTTACGGGTGTCAGTGAAACGTGGCGCCCAGTAATAACCGCGCTCTTCTGGATCTGGCTCATGCGGGTGATCGAAGTAGAAGTGAGTTGCTTGGTTATAAATCACGCCATAGCCATTGTTGGCAAGATTGTAAGCGCGGTCTGCAACGCCCCATTCCCAGATGTTCTGCCATGCATTACCGGTCACCTGCGCGTTCACCATTTCACCACGTGGGTAAACTTTGTTGTTGTGCATCAGGCCATCTTCCCAACCACCCAGATCAAGGTTGTGGTTCGCCGTAATGGCAGAGATACGTTCAACGAAGTATTGGCTTAGTTCGTCAATGGTAGAGATGCCATGGCTATTATTCGCAAGGAATGCCTGACAGACAGGAGAGTCTTTCCATGCACCAGCGATTTCATCACCACCGAAGTGGAAGGTTTTGAGTGGTTGAATGTCCTGGTGAAGGGCAACTAATGAACCAACAACGGTATCAACGAAGTTGTAGGTTGATTCCATACAAACGTTCATGGCGTTATCAGTGAACATCTGTACTGACAGATATTCTGTGGTGTCATCAGGATCGCTCAGGCGGAACTCATTGGCTTTGACCAAATCACCTTGCGCGGCAAATTTCTCATAGCGTGTGTCCATCGCTTTGATAGCGGCGTGCGCGTGGCCCGGCATATCAACTTCTGGGATCACCTCAATGCTCAGCGCTTTTGCAGCGGCCAGGATTTCCTTGTAGTCAGCCTGGGTGTAGAAGCCATTGGATTCGGCTGTGCCATCAGGGCCAGCGCCAAGGAATGGCAGTACACACGTGGTTTCAGTGAGGTCATGACAACGCTTTGAGCCAACATCAGCGAGTTCTGGCAGCTCTGGGATTTCAATACGCCATGCTTCATCGTCACTCAGGCGAAGGTGCAGTTTATTCAGTTTTACCGCAGCCATCTGGTCGAGTAACTCCAATACAGACTCTTTGCTGCGGAAGTTACGTGCTGCGTCAATGGAAAGTCCACGGTAAGCAAAGCGTGGGGCATCAGCGATTGACGCTTCAGGCACAGTGCCGTTGTCTGTTAATTGAATAAGTGATTGTGCAGCATACAAGGCACCTGCGGCATCAACAGCGTTGATCTCAATCTTTTCTTCTGCTGCGGATACACTCAACTCGTAAGCTTCTTCCCACTTGGCTTTACCATCAATGGTGACTTGCCCCCAGCCAACATGAATCACTTTGGATTGATTAGGAGACCAAGGCGCTGCGGTTAATCCAAACTGCTTAGCGATAAACTCAGCTTGGGTTTGGTAACCATTGTCGTAAACCACTACCCAAGATGGATCGATAGTGAGATCGCCTTCCCCGAAGCTTATTGAAGCAGGTGTTGGGATAACACCCTTTGCGTTAGCAATCTTGCTGAGATCGCTGTTTTTCGCGTAGCGATCGGCAGCCGTGAACGGGTCGTAGAAATCGGTGATGCTGCCGCCATAGCGCTTCCACTGTAGCTCAGTGTCAAAATCAGACACGAAAGGTAGCTCTTCACCCGGCTTGGTAGGCACTTCTCCGTTGATGGTGTTGCTTGTGCTGGCAATCAGAGCGGTATCACCACTGTCGGAAACCAGATACCAGTTTGGCATAACGTCGGTTTTGGCCACTTGCCAGAATTCGGATAAGAATTCGATATCAAGCGACTGTCCCGGTGCGAGGGGAGAAAAAGAAGCGGTAGGTTCGATCTTGAAGATATCACCGTTAACGTGAGAAACCTTAAGCGTGTCTGTTGCTAAAGGTTTGATCATGCGGATGTGGCTGAAGTAAATAGCCCATCCTGACGATGGTAGCGCGGTTGCGCTGTCATTGGTGAGAGAAATGACACCTTTGAACGTACGCCATTCATCTTGCTGGTTATCGATGACTGAGTACGTCAGGTCGAGACCTTGGCCCAACTGAATTAACTCTTGCGAAGAGACTGCATAACTCGGTGCCGCCAATGCTCCGGAAATAGCGGCCGCCAATAAAGCGTGTTTTAACATCAGTTTGCTCCTTTAATTTCTAACGCGAAATAAACAAAATACGAGCATAACGGTGAAAAAAGGCAGGGCAATTAGTTGCGAGGGAAGACTTTTACTTTTGCAAATTTGGTCATCGATTGAAGCTGAAATGGAGGACATTTCAACAGAATATTTTTGTTGACCGCACAATGTACAGAAAAATGGCTATACATATCGATCAATATGCGCCTTTATTTTCGCTGGTTAATCTATTCAAATTTCATAACTTCAATATCTTGTTTTGAAGCAAAGCCTCGTCTTGGATCAAGCTAGAATGTACTGTGAAGGGAATTTCTGTATTCATGATGAAATATAGATACAGTCAAGCCACTTAGAGATGCTGAATCCAGGATCTTCAGGTTATTTGTGTATAAGAGCGCAGTGATGGAAAAGAACGATGAATAGATTACTTAGCGTAGCAATGTCGACATATCTGTTGCTTGCCTGTACTTCATCATTACCTTACCAATATGCCTGTGAGGGTGATCAGACGTTTGGTGCTATGGTGACGTCTGATTATGCATTGGTTCATGTGAATGATGCTGAATACCAACTTCCCCGTATTCGCTCTGCATCCGGTGCGCAGTATGAACTAGAAGATAGTTCTGTAGGCTTATATACCAAGGGGGATGACGCCATGTTGGTTGTTGGTGACCTTTTGCTCCGTGAATGCACCCTAAGCAGATAAAAGAAAGGGTAGCTGAGCTACCCTTGTTGCAGAAACCCTCCGGTTTGCAGAAATGAACAGTATTGTTGCCAATTTAGTGGATTAACCTGTTCATTTTTGACATCAAACGTATAGGAACTCTTTGATTTGCTGTACGAGTGCTTCTGCGGTCTCTTTGTCTTCCCACTCTACGAAAATACGAAGTAGTGGCTCGGTGCCTGAGAAGCGCGCCAATGCCCAACCGCCGTTCTTGAAGTAAACCTTTAGGCCATCGGCATAGCTGACTTTTTCAATCTCATAAGCAAATTCTGGCAGCGCTTTTTCTACATAAATCTTGTTGTAGAGCTCTTCGCGCAGGGAAGCTTTGAACGTGCAATCACCTTCTGCTGTGTAGGCGTAGCCATACTTGCCGTAGATTTCATCCAGCAATTCAGATAGCTTCTTACCCGTTACGCTGATCATTTCCACCAACAAGCTTGAAGCGAATACGCCATCTTTACCTTTGATGTGACCGCGGATTGTCAGGCCACCGGAGCTTTCGCCACCAATCAGAGAATCATCCGCTTCCATTTGTGAGCTGATGTGTTTGAAGCCCACAGGTACTTCAAAGCTCTTCTCATCATGGTCTGCAGCGACTTTGTCCAGCAGGTGTGTGGTTGCGATGTTACGTACCACTGAGCCTTTCCAGCCTTTGTACTTCAGCATGTAGTAGTAAAGCAGCAACAGGACTTCGTTCGGGTGAATGAAGTTACCTTTCTCGTCGATGATGCCAAGACGGTCTGCATCACCATCGGTACCAATACCGATGTCGTAACCTTCATGAGCAACCAAATGTTTCAGGCGATAAAGCGTTGCAGCACTTGGTGATGGCATCAAACCGCCAAAGCCTGGGTTTGCACCGTCGTTGATAACGTCAACATCACAGCGGCCAGAGATAAGAACGGTTTGCAGGGCGTTTTTCGCCACACCGAACATAGGATCGATCAGCACGCGCAGGTTGGCTTTCTTGATCGCTTCAATGTCGATGAAATTGATGATCGAATCCACGAATTCGTTCATCGGGTTGATGATCTTGACTGAGCCCGCTTCGACCGCATCTTCGAAGTCGATGGATTTCACATCACTTAGTTGAAGTTGGCTGATTTGCTCTTCAATCTTCGCAGTGATGATTTCGTCTGCGTCACGGCCGCCTTTGATAAAGACTTTGACACCGTTGTAATCCGCAGGGTTGTGTGAAGCGGTGATACATGCTGAGTAGTGGGTTTCCATTTCCTTCGCCTTGAACATGACGATAGGGGTTGGAACATATTTGTCGATAAAGCTAACGGTGATGCCGTTTGCAGCTAGCACGCTCGCAAACCATTCTGCAGCTTTGTCAGACAGGAAACGGCGGTCATAACCGATAACAAAGCCCGGCTCAGTAGCGTTTTCATTGATCATGATGTTGGCAAGGCTCTGAGCAACGAGTCGCACGTTATCGCGGGTAAACTCTTCGCCAATCAGTGCACGCCAGCCACCGGTACCAAATTGGATCATGGTTGAACTCCTTTAGAAACAGACAAATAGCGGGGCTGATTCAGCCCCGTTTTTGTGATTAGCCCAGAACAACAACCACTTCGTTCACAGAGCCTGCAGCTTGTTCAGGAATTGCACCTTCTACTGGTTCACCGTTCAGAGTGATTGATTTAACGCCTTTGCTAACGCTGTTCGGGTTTTCAACCTTGATGTTGTAAGTTGCGTCGCGCCATTCACGACGAACTTCGAAACCGGGCCAGCTTGTTGGGATACATGGGTCAACAGTCAGGCCGCTGAAGCCAGTTTGTACACCCAGAATGAAGTTGGTCACCGCGAAGTATGCCCAGCCAGACGTACCTGTCAGCCATGGGTGGTTTGCACGGCCGTGGTTTTCGTGGTCGCGGCCCATGATGAACTGAACATAAGAGTAAGGTTCAGCCACACGCTTCTCGATCATGTCATTCTGATTGTACGGGTTCAGTGCGTCATAGAACTTCATTGCACGGTCGCCGCGGCCCAGCTTGGTTTCTGCTACCCAAGCCCATGGGTTTGGATGCGAGAAGATCGCGCCGTTTTCTTTCACGCCTTGGTAAACGCGGGTTACGAAGCCGATGTCATCGTTTGGTGTTGCGAATGATGGTGAGTTCAGGTGCAGACCATACTCAGAGAATAGGTTCTCATCTACTGCATCCATTGCCTTCTCACCGCGCTCTTGAGACGCCAGACCAGACAGAACAGCCAGAGTGTTTGACTCAAGGTGAACACGACCTTCTGCTTGTTGTGCAGTGCCGATCTTGTCACCGTCTTTGGTCAGGCCACGGATGTACCAGCCGCCTTCGTTATCCCACAGGTGCAGTTCACAGGCTTCACGCACGTTTGCTGCCATCTCAGTGTATTTAGCAACATCTGCGTCATTACCTTTGTACTTCGCCAGAGCTACAAACTCTTGAAGCGCCCAGAAGTGCAGGAAAGAAACCATTGCGGACTCACCGCCACCTAGGTTCAGACAGTCGTTCCAGTCTGCACGTAGACCTTTACAGATACCGGTTTGGCCCACATATTCTGCAGAGAATTCCAGTGCAGCTTTCATGTGCTCGTAAACGGTCGCGTCGCCACCATCTGCGTATGGGATCACTTCATCAAGGAAGCTTTCTTCGCCTGTTTCCTGAACATAGTTAATAATGGTCGGGACAATCCACAGGTGGTCATCAGAACAGGTGTCTTCGATACCGTGGATCTTGTCTTCGTCACTTGGGGTTGGAACAACGGTTGGTGATTTAGATGGTTTAACGTCGGCTTTCTCTGGATCGAACCAGTCTGGATCGAACAGGTGCAGACCGTAACCGGCTTTCACCTGACCGCGCAGCAAGTCAACCAGACGCTTGCGGGTCATTGCTGGGTTTGAATGAGGAACAGATATCGCATCCTGAGCGGTATCGCGGTAGCCCAGACCAGTACGGCCGCCTACTTCGATGAATGACGCAAAGCGAGACCAAACCACACAGGTTTCCGCCTGGTAGAGAGTCCATGCGTTGATCATGGTGTCCAGACCTTTGTTTGGTGAGGTTACCTGGAACTTGTTACAACGCTCATCCCAGTGGCCTTTGATGTCAGCAAATGCTGCATCAACGTTAGCCATATACTTGTATTTCGCGCGCAAACGTTGGCCTTCACCTTTACCGATACCCAGTAAGAATACGAAGCGAACTTCTTCACCTGGCTGAATAACGAATTGTTTGTGCAGAGAACCACAGTGGTTGTAACAGGTTTGAACGTGGTTAGAGCAACGGCCATTTTCCAGTGCAATTGGGTTTGCTTCGTCGCGGTACATACCCAGGAAGCTATCGCGTTGACCGTCGAAGCTGTCTGGGTCGAAACTGGACGCCATGTAGTAGAAGCCTTCATGGTCGTTAGTGTTGTAGTACAGATCGTACTCAATCACGCCTTCGTTATATGAAGTACCTGCAGAGTACAGGCTCATCTGGTGGTTCTGGTTGTCAGACTGGATGTGGCTGAATGAGAACTCAACAAAAGAGAACGCGCTGATCGTACGAGGTTTGTCGCCGTCGTTCTTAATCGTCACATCCCAAATTTGTGCGTCTTCGCCTTTTGGTACGAACAGGGTTTTCTGTGCGGTGATGCCGTTGTACTCACACTTGAATTTAGAGTAAGACAGGCCATGACGTACTTCATACGACGCTTCTTCAAGGCTTTTAGCCACTGGCTGCCAAGAGATTGACCAGTAGTCGCCAGTCTCGTCATCACGCAGGTATACGTAGTGTCCTGGACGGTCGAAGGTACCGTTTGGACGGAATTTGGTGACGCGGTTGTACTCAGGGCTATTGTAGAACGAGTAGCCGCCTGCATTGTGTGAAATAACAGTACAGAACTTTTCTGTACCTAAATAGTTGGTCCATGGCGCCGGTACGTCAGGGCGGGTAATGACATATTCCCGGTTGTCGTTATCAAAGAAGCCGTATTTCATGGCGTATATCCTTCTACAAATCTCAAAAAATTGAAGTAATTACCGACGATAGTTAATACCCAGACGATCAAGGTATTGCAGTTGTCCGCTGAGACGGGCTTGGAAATCTGCCCAGCCCCGCTGTTCCTTGGCGCTCCAACACACTTCTGCGATCGCCAGAAGGCGAGGGAAGATCATGTACTCGAAGCGGCTTTGGGTATTGGTCATCTCGCACCAAAGTGCGCATTGAATTCCTTTCACTTTCCCAAACTCTTCTGTGGTGACGGTTGAGTTAGCGAAAGGCTCATAGTGGTAGGCTTTTTCAAGCGGTACCTTACAGGCCCAGTCTGTGCCCGGCTCACAAGCCGAGTAGTCTTGTGCCATATCCAAGTAAGTTTCGTGGCCAGGCTGAAGCACAACGTTGTAACCGTTGCGAATACAGTCGAGACCGGATTGCTCGTTGAGCCAAGAGAAGATCACTGTGTCTTTGCTGACTTTGTTGCCAAACACGGCCTCTTCCCAGCCAAACATTTGTTTGCCTTTGGTGCTGAGGAAATCTTCACAGTGACGCAGAACGTGGCCCTGAAGATCTTTGAAGTCTTTGTAACCGTGGGTTTTCATCAAGGCCTGACATGCTGGGCTGTCTATCCAAACGCCTTCAGGTACTTCGTCCGCGCCAATGTGAACGTAAGGCGCAGGGAATAGCTCACACACTTCTTTTAGAACGGTTTCCAAGAAGGTGTAAGTGCCTTTGAGGCCTGGGTTCAGCACATTGTCGTTGTAGTTCTGGATGCTGCGATAAGCTGAGGTATCGGCATCTTCAACCAGCAGTTGTGGCAGGGATTTGATAGCCGCACGGCAGTGGCCTGGGATGTCAATTTCCGGCACCACGGTGATGCCTCTCCCTGCTGCATAGGCAATCACGTCGCGGATCTCATCCTTGGTGTAAAAACCACCGTGGATTTTGGATAGCGAAGTGTACTGAGGCTCAATGCTTTCGAAAGGCCCACGCCAAGCACCGATTTCCGTCAGCTCTGGATACGCATCAATCTGGATGCGCCAGCCTTCGTCATCGGTCAGGTGCCAGTGGAAATGGTTGAACTTAAAGCGAGCCAGTTGGTTGATAAGGTTTTTCACGCGACTGACTGGGTGGAAGTGACGTGCACAGTCCAGCATCATGCCGCGGTAACCAAAGCGTGGATGGTCTTCAACTTCAACACATGGCAGGGCGTAATCGAAATAGTGACGATGCGATGCCTGTGTTGGCAGCAGTTGAAGTACGGTCGCCACACCATGGGCAAAGCCTGCCTCGTTAGATGCTGAAATCGTTACTCCCTGAAGGGTTACGCTTACCCGGTAGTGCTCCGGCTTCAGATTGTTGTCCTGAACCAGACGGATTTGCGCTTCTTGCTTGATGGTGACATCACGGCGAAGGTGTTGAGACATCTCGTCTGCCAGCCAACGCGCAGCTGGTTTGCTGATATCACTGTCAGATTGAATTGCGATGTCGTCAGTCAGCGTAAACTGGCCTTGCTTTACCACCAACGCTTTAGGCTGAGGGATCAGGTTGATCGCTTTCGGTTCCGGAAGTGTCAGTGGAAGGCGTTCTGGTGTTTGGGTGCCGAGATTGATTGGTGTTGTTTCAACTGGCACGGCCTTCACGCCATCTTCTGTAGTGATCAACAGACATGCATCACCAATGCCTTCATCATGCATAGAGAAAGGCTTGGTAGGATGGCTGAACTCGAGGTACAGATGATCGTTTGCGTTTAAAGGTTCGCCCGTTTCAAAAATACACAGACTGCCAATCTGTTTTAAGGTGCCGTGAGACACTGACGTTGGCAGCACATAGCGGCTGGCGCTGAATGTCAGCTGCCAGTTCTGGATGTTAGTTTCAGAAAGGTTATGAAGCACTAACGCAAAGCGGCTTTCGCTTGGCGTCGCTTCAATAACATTGAGGTCTAGGCGAAAATTCATGGCTCACCTCGAAAACGGATAAAGATTGTGGTTACCGCGCGCCATCAAAATAGCACCGGCCATGGCATCCGCCTGGGGTTTTACCAGCAAAGACTGGGCCGCTGGAGACAGCCAGCGAACAATGCGTTCACCAATGCTGCCCATCAGCGCGATTTGCGTTGCGCCTTTACGGTTCAAACCGAGGATAAGACGCTCCACATCATCAGCAGAGCCTTGCAGTAATTCCATGGCAAGTTCATCTCGTTCCATTGCCAGTTCGAATACTTTCGGACTGAATTGGCCGTAATCGCGAGGTTTCGCGGTTTTAGACCATTCAACAATGGCATCGAGGTCGTGGTTGAAATGCGCAAGGACGTGATCTGACAGAGCTGAACTGGTGCGAAGACCATCGTGTGCCAGCAGTGTTTGTTGGATCAGGCGCAGTCCCATAACCGCGCCACCGCCTTGATCTGAGATTGGGAATTCACGGCCACCGACAACATGCTGTTGACCGTTTTCTAAATAGATACCGACAGAACCTGTGCCAGCGATAACGATGGCACCGTTATCACCGTTGAATGCGCCCATACATGCACCATAACCGTCAGTGTTCAGGGTCATGTGTTTGTACGGGTGCGGTAGAGACATAAAGGCCTGCCAGGCCGAGCGTTGCTCGGCTGCTGCTAATGCCAGACCGACAGAAAGGGTGGAAAGGTCGGTGATGCCAGCCTGTTCAGCTGCTTGAGCTATAGCGCTTTGGATGTTCTCCATCGCCAGTTCCACACCCAAAAGGATGTTGGCACTGCCGGTTTTGGCTTCACCCAAAAACTGGTCTTGTTCATCAACAATACGCGCGCGGCAGGAAGTGCCACCACCGTCTACGCCACAGAAGAAATTACCCATGGGCAACATCCTTCTTTTGCATGGCAATCGCTAACAGATACCAAGCCGCATGTGGGATCCATTGCTCACCCCAACGCCAGTTCTGAAGCATGTCATCTTTCTGGCCGTCTGGATTAAAAGCGATGTCATGCTCGTTTTCAAAGCCAGCCGTAATGCCGTTGCACACGCCGCCTTTGGCATTGATAAAGCCAAGTTCAGGCAGATAGTCAGGGTTGTTGCGGCCATGGCCGTCCAACATGCATATGTCGTAAGGGTTGAGTCCCACAATCCAGTTCAGGGCATGTTGACCGTATTCACGAAGCTTGGCTTTTTGCTCTTCGTCAGACGCATAGCTGGTGGCCATAAATGCCATGGCAGCCAGTGAACCCAGACGCGCATTTTCACCTTGCCACCAGTATCCGGTCTCGTTGCGCTGGGCCACGAAGAAGCTGGTGCGCTTTTCTGCGTCGACACTTTTGATGTACTGACGCGGATAACCGAACGGGTTGTTCACTTCTGCGGAGATGCTGAGTTCAAAGTTCAGCGCATTGAAAAGGGTTTCCGTATATTTCGCTTTGAGTGTGTCATCGCCTTCTACCTGAAGGTATTGCATCAGCGAAATCGCAGGCAAGCCTGCTTCAGCAGCATGAAAATAAGGGCGAGAACCATCACCGTTAGCGGACCAGAAGTGATTAATACATTCATCACTCTGTTGTTGCTCGGCAAGGCGGGTTGCCCAATAACGCGCTTCTTCAAGGTATGACTCGCTGACGGTGAGTTTGAAAAGTTCTGTTGCTGCCAGCAGCGCGCAGTAGAAGTCGATGGTGTTTTCCTGGCCATCGTCCAGGTAAGACGAATTGTTTTCTTTTAGATGCCAGTAGCCCGTTTCTGCAGCCTTTTGATAAGTCTCAACATCGTATTCGCCGTTGACGCCAAAGCGCGCTGCAGCGGCAAGTGCTGCGATCGCTACGCCAGCACCCTGACGGAAACCAGCCTGGAATGCATTGGTCTTGTGACCTTGCTGGGTTTCATAAGCGCAGATATCGCGTTGAGACGGGTCTTTGCTCCACTTGTCGAACACGGTCAAGTAGAAGAAACCTTCTGCGTCCTGCATACGAACGAGAAAATCTGCACCAAACAGCGCTTCATCATGTAGACGGGTTTTAGAAAACGGAGCCAGTTCTGAAGAAAGGGTTTCCAGAGTATTCAGCATATTCCAGACAACCATCGGAATTTGCTGAGGGTTTAAATAGTTAGCATATGAAAGGTGGCTGAAGTATTTGCTGACGTCACCTGACGCATCATACCAACCGCCATGAACATCAACGTGACGATCTGTGCCAAGGAGGGGTGCAGTAAGATCGCGCTGATCAAATGTGCCTGTACAACGCTGGGATTTGAAGTAGTGGATCACATCAGAAAAGGTGCGATCAAACAGGATACCTTCTGCGACTGAAAAAGCCGGAGATGAAACATCTCCCACTTTGACGAAGAAATATCCACACTCATTGAGTGCAGAGAAATCGATACGGTAAACATCGCCGGTATGCCATTGGTCTACAGAACCACAAGCACAAACAGGCAGCTGCATCACTGATTGCCCAGTCTGGCAATCTACAATATCGGCATGTGTTGCAGTGACTTCTTGCTTTGCAAGGATCAGCGCTTGTTTATTGCCGAAGCGCTCATAGCCGATATGATTGATCAACAGCTGCATTTTACCTCCTAAAACTCTAGCCCGAGGCTCACTCGAACAGATAGCAGCGAACGAAGTGGTTATCTGCCAGTTTGGTTACTGGAGGTAACGCCTGACGACATTTTTCAGTCGCGTGCAGACAGCGGCCAGCAAATGGACAGCCAACAGAATCTGGCGTCCATAGAGGAATTTCGCCTTTATTACCTTCCAGCTCGGTGTGGATAGATTTCGAAGGATCCGGTACTGCGGAAACCAGCAGGCGTGTATATGGGTGTTGTGGACGGTGAATGATTTCTTCACAGTCACCCCATTCCACCATGTGGCCAACGTACATTACCGCCAGATCTTCTGCGATATAACGTGCAGTAGCGATGTCGTGCGTGATGTACAGCAGCGCCATTTCCTTCTCGAACTTCATCTCTTCCATCAGGTTCAATACACCTGCACGGATAGATACGTCGAGCATGGAGGTTGGCTCGTCAGCCAGCACAACTTCAGCACCTACAGCGATGTTACGCGCCAAGTTAACGCGTTGGCGCTGACCACCAGAAAGCTGGTGAGGGTACTTCTGTGCGGTTTCTTTTGGCGGTGTCAGACCAACCTGATTCAGCAGGTCATACACTTGTTCTTCCAACTCTTTCGGGTTGCTACTCGCTTTCTTGTGAATGTGCAGCGGACGCGCGATGTGGTGGAAAATGGTGTGTGTTGGGTTCAGAGAACCGAACGGGTCTTGCCATACCATCTGAACACCTTCGCGATAGGTCATCAGATCGTTTTTCTTGGTGATCGTCGCGATGTCGCGGCCTTTGTACTCAATAGAGCCAGAGGTTGGTGCATACATCTTGGCGATCATTTTTGCTGAGGTAGATTTACCTGAACCAGATTCACCTACTACCGACAGACCGCGGCTTTTATATAGCTTGAATGAGACATCATTCAGTGCGCGCATCATTGGCTTATTCAGCGCATTACTGCTGATAGGGAAATCTTTTACAAGATTTTTGCCTTCAACAATCGGTTGGCCTAATTCTTTAGTCATTGCTCACTCCTACAAGTCGTTAAAGCCAATTACTTGCCTGTAAACAGGTGGCAGTTGGTGAAACGGGTTGGCTCTACCTGAGTCAGTGTGTTAGCCACTTTGAAACAGGTGTCTTTGGTCTTTCCGCAGCGAGCCTGGAAACGACATCCTTGTGGAATCTCAAGCAGGTTCAGAGGGTTGCCTGGAATACCGGAAAGGTGTGTTTTTGGCCCCGTCAATGGAGGGAATGAGCTAGCCAGACCTTCGGTGTAAGGGTGATAAGGGTTTTTGAGGATTTCTTTCGATGGTGCTACCTCAATCAACTGGCCGGCATACATGATGCCGATACGGTCAGTGAACTCGACCATCAGTGACAGGTCGTGGGTAATGAACAGAATCGAGAAACCAAACTCTTCTTTCAGTGCGTGGATCTTTTGCAGGATCTCGCGCTGAACCACCACGTCCAGTGCCGTTGTCGGCTCGTCCATGATGATCATTTTCGGGTTCAGAGCCAGTGCAATCGCGATAACCAGACGCTGACGCATACCACCAGAGAACTGGTGCGGGTAATCGCTCAAACGGCTTGGGTGGATATCAACGATTTCCAACAGACCTTCTGCGCGGCGCTTTGCCTGTTCACGGGTCATGTTGGTGTGGCGCATGATAACGTCACAGAACTGCTCTTCCATGGTAAGAACCGGGTTCAGGGCGTTCATCGCTGACTGGAACACCATAGAGATTTCTTTCCAGCGGAAGCGGCTCATGCGCTCATCGCTGTATTTCATGATGTCTTCACCGTTGAAGAGTACTTCACCGCCGCTGATGAATGCAGGCGGCTTATGAAGACGCATCAGCGAGAATGCTACGGTGGATTTACCACAGCCAGACTCACCGGCCAGGCCGAATACTTCGCCTTTACCAATATCAAAGCTTACGTTGTTTACTGCGCGGACATCGCCCGCGTCAGTAATGTAGTCAACACATAGGTTGCGGATTTGTAGTTGTGCGTCGCTCATTATTTCTCTCCGCTCATTGCTACTTGTGGAGTCAGCTCAGTTTCTGCACGTGACTGAGTTTCTGCTGCTTGCATCTTCTTCCAGCGCTTAAGGCCTTTTTGTGCTCGTAACTGCGGGTTAGCGATTTCATCGACAGCGAAGTTAACCAGTGCCAGTGCAAGAGACAGCAAGCTCAGCGCCAGACAAGGTGCCAGTACTTCCCACCAGATACCCAGTTGCATTGCCGAAGAGGTACGTACGTTGTACAGCATTGAACCCCAGCTCACTGCGCTCGGATCGCCCATACCGATGAACGAGAGCACAGACTCAGTCAGGATGGCGTACATTACAGAGCCGATGAAACTTGCACCTACCAGAGGGATAAGGTTTGGCAGGATTTCAACAAACAGGATGCGAGTGCGGGATTCGCCAAGCACTTCTGCTGCTTTAACGAATTCTTTCTCACGAATTGCCAGTGTCTGGGAGCGGATTACCCTGGCGCCCCATGCCCAGGAGGTTAAGGCTATGACCAAGGCGATGGTGAGCGGGCCGGCCTGTCCGACGAATGCTGCTACTACCATCACGATTGGAAGCTGAGGCATAACCAGCATGACGTTCATCGCACCTGACAATACGTTATCTACACGTCCGCCAAAGTAACCTGCAGAGATACCCATGATGGTGGCAACCACACACACGAAGATACCGGCCGTGAAGCCAACGAAGAGTGAGGTTCGTGCACCGTGAACCACCTGAGACCAGATATCGCGGCCAAGACGGGTGGTACCTAGAACGTGCTCACCATCTTTGGACATACGCAGACGACGTTGGTTATCTGCCAGGTTCTCGGCGACCCAGCCATCTGGATTGGCTTGCGCCATTTTTACGACGAAACCCGGATACTCATGTGGTGCACCCGTACGCTTGTGTGGGTCGTACTGAGAAAGAAACGGTGCAAACACAGCAGCGATGATAAACATCAGAATTAAGATGACACCTACCAGAGCTTTAGTATTACCGCGAATAATATTAAGAAAGTCTTTCATGATTATTTGCCTCCCTTGCGCAGACGTGGGTCAAGCAAAACGATGAGAACATCAGCGATGAAGTTGAAGCACAGCATGACGATGGTCAGGATGATCAGAAGGCCTTGCAGTACTTGGTAGTCACGACCGTTCACAGCATTGAGCATCGCAGTACCCAAACCTGGGTATTGGAAAATCATCTCTACAACCAGCTGACCAGCAACTGCCATACCGAGCGCCATAGAAAGCGCAGTCACGGTTGGTAACAGGGCGTTACGTGCGGCGTAGTTGAAGACAACGCGGTTTTCAGAAAGGCCCTTGCCTTTTGCCATAGTGATGTAGTCTTCCGCCAACAGGTTGATCATGTTGTTACGCATGTTGATCAGGAAGCCACCGATTTGTGCAATGGTTGCACAGAACAGAGGAAGGAAAGCGTGGTAGAGAATACCGCTGTAAGTCTCCCAACTGGTGAAGTCGAGAACTGCGCCCTCTGGCATGCCGTAAGATGTCGGGAACCACTTAAGCGTGATACCGAATACGAAAAGGATAAGCATGCCGATAACAACAGGTGGAATTGCCTGTAGGGCCATAAAGCCAGGGGATACAAATGAGTCGAAACGACTACCACGGCGCCACGCCGCGAAGATACCAACCACTGAACCGATACAGAACGCCATCACTACGGAAGAACCTGCAAGGAACAGAGTCCAACCCAGCGACTTAGCAATCAGCTCATTAACAGTCATTGGATAGAATTGGGTAGATACGCCGAGCTCCCAGGTGAAAATACTTTTCACGTAAGTCAGGAACTGAACGTGGATTGGGCCATCAACGAAACCCAGAAGTGCTTTCATTGCCGCGATACGCTCAGGGGTTACCTGTACACTCGCGTTGGCAAACATCATGGTCACCGGGTCGCCAGGCATTGCACGTGGTAAAATAAAATTTAGCGTGATTGCGATAAGCAAAGCGCCAAAATAAAACATCAATCTATTAAGAAAAAATCCCATAACTCACACCTTAAGTGGCACGACGAAGCCGTGACCAAAGAATTAAAGCTCCAAGGTCAAAAATACCGATTGTTTATCTTTGGAAAGAGGCGGCGCGGATGCGCCGCCAGATTTAGAGATTAAGATTTAGGCTTCAGATCAAGGATGTGCAGCAGACGCTCATTGATACCTTGCCAAATCATTGGACGGCCTTTGGCATTGTCCGCACTCCACCAACCAGTGAAGCGTGATTCGTTGAACTGGTAAGTAGAAGCCGCAGACATTACAGGGATTACCACTTGATTGTCAGACAGGATCTTTTCAATCTTGTGTGCTACTTCCAGCTGCTCGTCTTTGTCAGCAGTTGCGTAGAAGCTGTCCAGCAGGTCATCTACTTCCGCACTCTTGAAGCGGTGCATCGCGAAGCGTGGGTTACCTTCTTTCGCCATAAAGCGAGAGTGGAAGCCAGTGTCCCAAGTCTGGTGTGGATCTGGACCTGTGAAGTAGTTAGTCAGTGCTACGTCGAAAGTACCACCAGCCATTGCTTCGTTGTACACAGAGAAGTCAGGTGTTACAGCTTTCGCTTTAATACCGACGTCTGCCAGGTTCTCAGCTGCCAGTTGTGCAGTGTTGTTCCAGTCAGTCCAGCCAGATGGAGTCTGGATAGCCAGCTCGAAGCTCTTGCCAGTAGGCGTTTCTACGAAACCGTCACCGTTCGTGTCTTTAAAGCCTGCTTTTGCAAGAAGAGCTTTCGACTTCTCAACGTTGTAGGTGTTGAACGCTTTCGCACCGTTGAAGGTGTCAACGTTTGACCAGCTTTGGTAAAGCGCTGCAATACCTGCTGCTGAGTGGTTAGGGCTACCTGCGCCATAGAACGCGATGTCAATGATAGATTGACGGTCGATAGCAGTAGACATTGCGCGACGGAAGTCAACGTTAGTCAGTGCTTCGTTCTTAGCAGCTTCTGGGTGCTCAAAGTTAACCAGCAGGTTAACAGACGAACCTACTGGAGCAGGCCAGTATTTGTGGTTCTTGTTAACAGAAGCATAAACTGCGTCGATGTCTGGGATGAACGAAGAAGTCCAGTCCAGCTCAGAAGCAACAATTTTAGACAGCAGACCGTCGTTGTTGTTGATCAGAGGCATACGCAGACAGTCGATAGCTACGCTGTCAGCATCCCAGTAGTTAGGGTTCTCACACTGGACGTACAGGTTGCTTGTGAAGGTATCAACTTCGGTGAACGGACCAGAACCAACTGGAGTTTCGTTCGCGAAAGCTTCTGGCTTGTCGATCTTGCTCCAGATGTGCTTAGGAACAGGGTGCGTTTGAACCAGTTTGAAAGGTGCTGAAGAGTTAGCTTCTTTCAGAGTGATTTCAACGTTGTTGCCTTTCACTTTTACGTCGCTGATCAGCGCTGCGTTACCTGCAAGGTCAAGTGCGGCGTTTTCACGGATCAGGTTGTAAGTGTATGCCACGTCTTCTGCAGTGAAAGGTGTGCCGTCAGACCACTTAACACCGTCACGGATTTCGAAAGTCACTTTTTTCAGATCATCAGAAATCGTGTAGTCCTTCGCCAGACGCATTACTGGAGTGTTGCCGTCCAGCTGGTTGAAAATAACCAGTGGCTCGTAAACGAAGTCCAAGGTCGACTTCAGGTTGTTCTGTAAGAACGGGTTGAAGTTACGAGTAAGTTGTGGGTAGAAGTCAGGTACGATAGTTAGTTCTACTCTATCGGCAGCGCTGACAACAGGAGCTGTCAGTACCGACGCTGCGGCCGCAACGACGGCTACTGCAAGTTTTGTTTTCTTTAGATTGGCAAGCATAGCTGTTCCTTACTAGTTGCTTTGTTCCACTTGGTTCTGACCGTTAATAAATTGGTCAGGCCGGAACCCGCTATGAATAACCACACAAGTGAACTTGGTTATCCACATGGCCGTGCAGGCTCAGTGCAAGGTAAGGAAACTCCGGTTCCGTTTTTGGGTCAATTGGGCAGTCCGTTAAAATCGTCAAAAGAAAATAGAGGAGCGTCAAAACCGTCAATTTTGACGGTTTTGACAAGGTTTCTCCTCAATTGATTGAGGTCAAAAAATGAACTAAATCCGTCCATTAGAACGAGTAATGTTAGTATTTACTATCGTTTATGGTCAGTTTTTATCTTGTTTTTAATGAAATTGAAATATTGGGTGATCTCGATCTCCGTTTGTTTTTACCGTTAATTTTTTGCTGAAAATTTGAGTGCTTATTTTGTTGTGATTCTGTTCTCATAAACGGAAAAAGGTCTAAACCTTTTGGTTGTCGGTTAAAAATAGAGCACGGTTAGGTGGGCTATAAACGGTAAAATCATCCTGATAAATCCAGCAATAGCGGTTAGGTTTTACGTCGAAAAATAAGTTTAGAGTAAGCACAGGAAGTCCAATACATTGAAGAGGTAATAGGAGGCTTAATCGCCTTATATCGGACAAAGTACAGAGAGCATGATGGAGTAGATGCAGTAACTGGCTTGCTGATTCAAGCTTCCAAACGCAAAGTGTTGTCATTGCTTAGATATCAGGGATGATCTGGATGTGGATGAAAGCGGGCTTTATCAGCGCTTTCAGTGAGGGAGGATTTGTGCTGGGCTTGTATAAACATAGCGAAGAAAAGCCCCGTTGCGGGGCTTATGGAATTATCGGGAAATTAAGGTCTGTAGCCTTTCCCTGAGTACTTCAAGTTCATTCCTTTCTCTGTTTTCTTCAAGACAGCGTTCCAGGACAAAGTCGATGGTACTGATAACAGTGCGCCAACGAGGGGATTTAGGGACAGTTTCAACATGGAGGTATTTGTCCAGCGTACGGGTCTGCAAGGTACTTCTGTCTAAGTAGACTCGCCAAAGCCCGCTTTCCTCTGCAAGGTCAAACTTGGTTTTGCCGGTGGAGTTCTGCCAAAAATTCAAAGTGGCAGTCATCACTTTGACCAGCGTATCTCTGAGGATATCGGCTTTATCCGGTTTGCTGCCTGAAAAGCGGTCTGCCATTCGTGTGAATTCCCCGCCAAGCTCACGAAGTTGCTGAAGCTTCTCCATATCACCGTCATAGGCATAGTCGGACAGTGCCGAGACAGCATTTTCCAAGAGCTGTACGCGGTGTGAGGAAGCTTTCTTTCCGGTATTGAGGATTAGCATCATTTGTAAGCCAGAGGCCTCGGGCAGTGTGATTAAATCAGTGTCGATTTCGGCAATATCACCGTCGACTTTAAACCTGAACTGGCCGCTGTAGTGACCTCGTGAGGATTCTGGTTCAGGCAGCACCATTGCCAAGAAGTCTTCGAGTTGGTGGCGTTCGATTTGTTCGGCACTGAGACGGAAGATTTCACTGCAAGCATCATTGGCATAACTTATCCGGCCATTCTCCTGCACACAGATAATGCCTTCAGATGCGCTATCCAGCATGCCAAGTAGCCTGTTTTGCACTTCACGAAGGCCAGCTTCCACTTGCTCGCGGAAGTGAATTTCTTTTTGTAACGTGCGATTGTGCTCGCGCTCCTGCTCGGTCAGCGAGGCATTAATATAAGCTCGGATACGGGCACTGAGTTCGTCTTTATTGAAAGGTTTGGTCAGGTAGTCATTGGCTCCCGCATCAAATCCTTTCACCTTATCCTGAACCTGACCTAACGCTGAAAGCATGATGATAGGTAGATCGGCACGACTGTGTCGCTCTCGAAGGTGAGTACATACTTCATAGCCACTAAGCTCCGGCATCATGACATCCAGCAACATCAGCGCAGGTTTTTCCATCGTGACAGACTCAATAGCCTGGCGGCCATTTTCAACGGCTTTCACCCGATAACCTTCGAGACGCAGAAAGTTATTAAGAACCTGTAGGTTTACAGGTTCGTCGTCCACCACCATGATGAGAGGACCATCTGGGTTTTCCGGCAGCTGGGTGTAATCTGTTTGATCCAGCTCTACACGGGGAGCGGCGAAATGCGCATTATTGGCAAGACGTGTTTTTGCTTTATCTTCTTCGGTTGCCAGTGGCAAGGTGAAGCTGAACGTCGTTCCTACCATAGGCTGGCTGGATACATACAGCTGACCGCCCATGATGTCGATAAGCTGGCGGCTGATAGATAAGCCAAGTCCTGCCCCCTGACGGTATTGAGCCGCGTTACCACTGGCTTGGGTCAGTGGCTCGAAGATGTACTCGAGTTGGTCGGAGGGGATTCCCTGACCAGTATCTACCACCTGAATGCGAAGCTGACCTTCCAATACGTTGGCAGAAATGATGATCTTGCCCTCGTCTGTATACTTGATGGCGTTACCAATCAAGTTGTACAACACCTGCTCTAGACGCTGCTCGTCGGCACGTACCAACGGCAAGTCGATAGGCACCTGATTAATAATACGCACCGGCTTTCCGCCCAGTAGGTGACTGGAAAGCTCAATAACCAGCCTCACTGCATTTGCGGTATCTACAGCTTGAGGAGAGATTTCAAGCTCGCCGTAACGCATCTTGTGATAATCCAGCAAATCATCAACGAGGTTAGAAAGGCGTTCTCCACTGTTGATAATCATCTGAAGCTGATGCTTTTGACGTTCTGGAAGCGGGCCTTCCGCGCCGGCAAGTATGGACTCTGCAATCCCTACCATACCGTGAAGTGGTGTGCGGAGCTCGTGGGAAGTCGTTGCAAGAAAATCATCTTTCATGCGGTCGGCTTGCTGCAGCTCTTCGTTCTTTTGCTTGATGACTTGAATGTTCTGTTCAAGCTCTTTGTTTTGCTCTCGGATGAGTGCGAGTTTGTCTCGGACTGAGCGCTGCATGCGCGCAAAACTTACTGCCAACCGCCCGATTTCATCTTCGCGGTCAGTATTGTTTATCTTCTGATCCAGATCGCCCGCCGAGACCTGTTCTGCAGCCCAGGTTAGTTTTAGAAGCGGGGCTGTGATGGAGTTAGACAGCATGTGCGAAGCAATGACCACCAACAAGATGGCGATTACCATCACGGCAATGAAGATTTTCTCTAACTGATAAATACGGGCAAAAGCCTCTTCTTCCGGCAGCTCGAGAACAATCGCCCAGGTTGTACCGGTGATGTTGACCGGCGCATAGGCACCTAACACACGTTGGTTGTCAGAGCTTAAGAAGCTGCCAACATCGCGAAGCCCTGCAAGTGCAGCCTCAATGGCGATGCTATTAATTGGCCTTAAAGTGTCTTTGGTCACCAAATTTCGGGGGATCAGGTCATTTCCAACTAGCAGCGTACTGATGTAACCCTTTTCCTGTGGCGTCTTGTTAAGCATTTTGTCCAATGCCGTATTAGGCAGTTTGAACAAAACATAACTGTGTAAATAGCCTTGTTGCATGATCGGCGCAGCAAACCACGCCACCATTTCACCGTCGGCTTGTTGGGTGTAGTCGGTAAACGCTATCGGGGTGTTATCGCCATCGACCAGCGGTGCATCCACTGTTTTCTGTATATCAGCAAAAGTTTTGCCAATGGCAGTATGACGCCACTTCTCGTCGAGTAAGTTAGAACCAAAAACGTCATCCTTAAGTGCGGAATAAACGACATTACCCTTGATGTCGACCAACAAAATATCTGAAAAGTCAGAACGTTTAAGATGCTCTTTGTAAGCCCAGTCGTAGCGCTTGTGCAGGAGGCGGTAGCGCTCGCTGCCAATGAAGTTGCTGTCATTTGTACCTGGAGGAAGCGTTGAGTTGGCATCAGCACCATAGCGCTCACGTGCAACATTTCGGGCAATTTCTTCCGTATCTCCCAATTGGTGGAAGGCGGCAATTAATCCATAGAAGCGTCCACCACTGGCGGTTGCCAGTTCAGAGCGACTGAAGGATTTCACCTCTGAGTGACGGGCATCAAAGTAGCTGATTATTTGCTCTTTTTTGTTATCACGAAGGAAAGATAGGTGTGTGGTGCTTTGTTGTTCGAGATCGCTGCTGTGAGATTCAAGGAAGAAAATCGCCAGCAGGCTGAGAGGCGTAATACTCAGCACCAGAAAAGCCAACATCAGCGTGTGCTGAAGTCGTTTAAATTTCTGCTTGTTTTGCATGTTTCTGCCTGAGAAATTAGAAATCAAAAGGCGCTTTGCTTAGCCGAAATGTTGGAATTTGGCGATGGCTAAAATGGGCGCATATGAAAAACATCTTCAACTCTTATACGGAGTTAATTTTTCTTGGCAAGCAACCTTTGTATGAACTTGGTGTCAATGCGCAAAATTAACGTTTTTGACGAGATGTGTATAAGTAAAAAATGAAAGGGTGCCTATTGGCTCCCTCGTTTTACATCGTATTTAGTGTCACTTTGATGCGTGATAGATAGCGAACTTGTTGCTCTTAGCTGGCGTTTCACAGTGACCAAATGCTTTCTCAATAAATGGTAAGTAACGAAGGAAACTGTTGGCAACAATTGTTAGACTACCGGAACGGTTCAGGTAATCAGGTGCACGCTCAAGCAAGGTTTCAGTTGCGGTGTAATGCGTTTTAAGGCCAGCGTGAAATGGCGGGTTACTCACGATATGATCGAAGTATCCGTCAATATCGCTATAAACATCTGAGGCACAAACCTCTCCGTCAAGATTGTTAAAACGCAAGGTTTCACGTGCAGAGGCAACCGCCAGCGCACTGATATCTACCATGGCGATCTGCGCGTCAGGATGGCGCAGTTTGATTACTGAACCAATTACCCCTGCTCCACAGCCAAAGTCCAGCACTTTCCCTTTCAGTACTGGTAGGTTATCCAAAAGCAGTTGGGTACCAGCGTCGAGCTCACCGTGGCTGAATACACCAGGAAGAGAGCGGATGGTCAGTGACTGCTCCCCCACATTGAGTGGGTAGCTTTTGTACCAGTCTTCCAATACAAAAGGTGCTGGCTGATTATCACATTGTCCCCAGTAGAAGCTGCAGCGGCGGGCTGAGTCAAATTTGGTGACACGGCCGTAGGGCGCAAACATTTTCTCAATGCTTTTTACGCCGCTTCGGTTTTCGCCTACAACTGCTATCTCTGTACCCGTGCCAAGTTCTGCCATCAGCATCGCCAGAAGGAACTCGGCTTCGGCTTTGGCTTTTGGCCAGTACAGCAAAACCATATCGACGTTTGGGTTTGCCTGATAGCTTTCGCCAAACTGCACTTCGATGTTTTGGTAGCGACGCATTTGATTGGCGTAAGCAAGGTTGGTTGTGAAGATGCTGACGCTTGCGGCAGTGTCTTCAAGCTCTGTTGCAAAGGTATCTTCCAATTCACCGGCAAGCAGAACGTGTTTGCCTTCGAAGTACTCGAGTTGGCGAGCAGCGATTTGACTAGGGGCAGTGTAGGACATAGATACCTCGGGGCTATCAAACAAAGAGGCGCGGATTCTCCCATAAAGTCACCTGTGAGGGAATATGCCGCGCCTTAGGTTCCTTAGGGTCAACAGACCCTAATATCAGCAGTTGTCTTGCTTCTCAAGGAAGCTGTGGAATTCTGTTTCGTACATTCGGAACAGTACCAGTGTGAGCGAGAAAATGATTGGGCCGTAAATCAATCCCATCAGGCCATACACATGCAGGCCACCAATCAGTGAGAAGAAAATGAGTAAGGTGTTCATCCCTGAATTACCCTGCATCAAAAGCGGACGCAAGATATTATCGACTGAACCAACAACGATAACTCCCCAACCTGCGAGGAATGCAGCCCACTCCCATTGGCCTATCAGGAGCAGATAACCGGCTGCAGGCAACCAGATCAAAGCGGTACCGACTACTGGGATAAACGAGGCGAATGCCATCATAGTGCCCCAGAACAGGCCTGCAAAACCTGCCAGCCACATGGCGAAACCACCCACGATGCCTTGAGCGAGTGCAGTGAGGAAAGACCCCAGCACTGCTGACTTGGCCACTTTCTCAGCTTCATCCAACAAAGTATCTTCCTGACTGCGGGAAAGTGGGCTGACGTGACGGAGCATGTTAATGATCTTGTCGTGATCGCGGAGCAGGAAGAACAGCACGAATAGCATCAACAGGAAGTTCACGAATACACCGGTGACATCACCAAGGATCTTTGAACTCATTCCTAACATTTGAGAGCTCATGGATGAAAGTGTCGATGCTGCTTTAGCAATCAGCTCTTGCGGATTGATAGAATCTGTCGGTAACCATTTATCCACCAAAGCCAACCCTGTCTTCACAATAGGCGCAGCCAGAATCTCCTTTGCTCCTCCTTTGGTGAGCCATTCATAGGCGCCGGTAAAGAAAGTTACCCCCTGACTCAAAATGGCCGCTGCGACAAAAATCATCGGGATGATAATTATCACGGTTAACAACGTACATGAGAGTGCCGAGGCAATGTTAGGGTAAGAAGGTAGCTTGTTTTCAATTTTCTCATGCAGAGGAAAGAACAGTAGGGAGACAATAAATGCCAACACGATGGATCCCAGATACGGGGCGATAAGCATATAGCAGGCGTATGCCGCAAGGAGCAGTGCACCTATCAGTGTCCAGTGTCTCGGTTCGGCCTTGAATGATGCCACAGCATGGCTCCTTAGTTTTTCTCCACGAAGGTCTGGAGAACAGTGTAGTGTGAAGCGTATGATACGTTGTGATAATTCAACGAGAAAGGACAAAAATGATGGCGTGCTGTGAAGGCAAGTGCGAGTTCAAAAAACGACGCAAACTGAGTCTGCCGTTACTTTGTGTTGTCGTCCTTGTGGTACTTGTCGTGATCAACTGGCAATAAAAACGGAGCCTAAGCTCCGTTTTTGATCATAAAGACGTTTACTCTGCGGCCAGCTTTGCAAACGCACGGTCGGCGGCTGCCAGTGTAGCTTCAAGTTCTTTCTCACCGTGTGCCAGAGAGGTGAAGCTCGCTTCAAATGCAGATGGCGCTAAATACACGCCTTCTTCGAGCATTAGATGGAAGAAGCGTTTGAATTTCTCAATGTCACATTGTTGAACGTCAACAAAACAGCTGATGGTGTCTTTGTCGGTAAAGAAGAAACCGAACATACCGCCAACTTGGTTTACCGCCAGAGCAACGCCGTGTTTATCAGCTGCGGTTTTGAAACCTTCAGCCAAACGCTTGGTCAGATCTGCAAGATGCGCTTCATTGCCTTCTTTTGACAACTCTGTCAGCGCCGCTTCACCGGCTGCCATGGCGATAGGGTTACCGGAAAGTGTACCTGCCTGATAAACAGGACCTGTTGGTGCAATGTATTCCATCACGTCACGACGGCCACCGAATGCACCGACTGGCATTCCGCCACCGATAACTTTACCCAGAGTCGTCAGATCCGGGTTGATGTTGTAATGCGCCTGCGCGCCGCCTAGAGCAACACGGAAACCTGTCATTACTTCATCGAAAATCAACAGTGCGCCGAATTCGTCACACAGTGCTCGAAGCCCTTCCAGGAAGCCTTTCTGTGGTGGAATACAGTTCATGTTGCCAGCAACAGGTTCAACGATAATGCACGAAATCTCTTCTGGGTATTGCACGAACGCGGCACGCACTGAGTCCAGATCGTTGAAGGTACAAGTGAGCGTGTGTTTGGCAAAATCTGCAGGCACACCTGGAGAGGTTGGTTCGCCCAGTGTCAAAGCACCGGAACCCGCCTTCACCAGCAGGCAGTCTGCATGGCCGTGGTAGCAGCCTTCAAACTTAATGAATTTGTCGCGGCGGGTAAAACCACGTGCCAGACGAATAGCACTCATAGTCGCTTCGGTACCAGAGCTCACCATGCGAACCATTTCCATTGATGGAACCAGCTTGCTAACCAGCTCAGCCAGCGTGATTTCGCGGGCAGTTGGCGCGCCGAAGCTCAGGCCATTTTGTGCTGCGGTGATCACGGCGTCACGAATGCTTGGGTGGTTGTGCCCCAGAATCATAGGGCCCCAAGAACCGACATAGTCGATGTAGGCTTTGCCATCTGCATCATAGATGTACGCGCCGTCCGCACGCTCGATAAAAATTGGGTCACCACCCACACCCGCAAAAGCGCGAACCGGAGAGTTCACTCCACCTGGGATGGTTTTACGGGCTTGTTGAAATAGATCGGCTGATTTTGTCATGGTTCTTTCCTAGGGTCTGTTGGCCTTTGGTGGTTAAATTTTGTTCTTGCGAAAAGCGTTTTAGGCCCGGCGAGCTTTATGAGGCTTAGCATTCTAAGCAAATACAGCTCAACAAAGCATAAAGCGCTTTTAGCCGAACCCTCTGGGCGGCGTTTGTGGGGACTTTCTCCTGCTTTATCGGCTTCTCGTGTAGGCCAGCTACACGCCGAAGCCTCTGCCTTGTATAAAGTCCCCGCAAGCGCCGCAAAAATCATCACCAAAGGTCAACAGACCCTGGACTATTTGATCATGAATTCACTGTTGGTGCGTATTGTACGGGATACGTTTATAGCCAAACAACCTGAAGATGCAGGATTCAGCGAGATTGACTGGCGTTGTGATCGCGGCGTTCCTTTGCAGGTGTAGCCATCTCCATCAAAAAGGAACAACAAAGAGCACGGCGTCAGTCAACTCGCCCGAAGGGAGGCCCTCAATGCGCCCACTTCTTCGTTAAATCCCACGGAAATAGAACGACTATTCCTCGTGAAATTTGCCTCGAATTGAACGCATTGATGACCTCTGAATGCGAGTATCTTCAGGTCGTTTGGCTATAAAGGGTGCGAGATGGATGATGAGGTAACCATCACATCTGGCTTAAACTTGGTGTATATTGCCAGATAAGTTTCCGTGTGATGAGCAATACTTGAACGAATTAGTCAGGTATTAGATAATGCGGTCAAAATATAAAGAGTTAATGTGAGGTAACAATGAGTGATGCCGCTTTGCCACTGCAGTTTTCTGAAACCGCAGCGAACAAGGTAAAAACGCTGATTCAGGAAGAGGAAAACCCTAACCTGAAGCTGCGCGTGTATATCACTGGTGGCGGCTGTAGTGGTTTCCAGTACGGCTTCACGTTTGATGAAAACGTCAACGATGGCGATATGACTATTGAGAAAAGTGGTGTCACCTTAGTTGTTGACCCAATGAGCCTGCAATATTTGATCGGTGGTGTTGTCGATTACACAGAAGGGTTAGAAGGCTCACGTTTCTTCGTTAACAACCCTAACGCAACGACTACCTGTGGTTGTGGCGCCTCTTTCAGTGTATAAACTGTAAGACACTTTTAAGACGCGGTAGCTCTTAATAAAGCTGCCGCGTTTTTTCTATGGGCCAGTCGGATCAGCGGCCATTTTCTTTCACTGCAGTAACTACGTCAGGACGGAACTACTATGACGAATGCAGGCGCAAAAACGTCTTTTCTCTCCCAGCGCCCCTGGGTTATTTCTTTGGTGCTTCTCTTCGGCTTGGTTTTTTGGGTCGGAAGTGGTCATAGCAACGAAAAACCAGAATCCGCTAACGACGAAACTTCTGCTCCTTTGACCAGAGTGGCAGTAGAAACTTTTTATTCTGAGCCGATGACCCGCTCAATTTCCCTATATGGCCGCACTGCGCCGGACCGAGATGCCACCATTTCGGCAGAGGCGGCAGGCCGTGTCACCAAAGTGAATGTCCGAAAAGGTACTGCAGTGAAGAAAGGCGAACTACTGATCTTTATTGACCGTGGTGATCGTGAAGCACAGCTTGAGCGTGCCGAATCTCTGTTGCTGGTTCGTGAAAAAGAATACAATGCAGCGAAATCTCTGAAGAAAAAAGGGCTTCAGGGCGAAATCGCGTTTTCTCTTGCTCAAGCCAACCTGGTCGAAGCCCGTGCAACAGTTGAAAACCTCAAACTTGCTCTGTCTCATACTGAAGTGCGTGCACCTTTCGATGGAATAGTGGATGACATGCATGTCGAAGTGGGTGACTACCTAGGTATCGGTGATCCCATGGCGACGATTCTGGATCTGGACCCCTTGATTGTGACAGCGGATGTCAGTGAAAAACACATCAGCCACATTGATGCCTCTTTGCCGGCCAACGTGCTGCTGGTTAACGGAGCAATGAAAGAAGGGCGTCTTCGCTATCAATCCAGCATTTCTTCTCCAGCGACCAATACTTTCACTATTGAGCTTGAAATTCCGAATCCCGAGCAAAAATTACCCGCTGGTATCAGCGCAGAAGTCGATCTTGCTTTAGAGCAGCAGACTGCTGTGAAGCTGAGTCCTTCAATGCTTGCACTGGATGAAAAGGGCAATCTGGGGGTGAAAACTTTGCAGGGTGATAAGGTCGCCTTCGTTTCTGCGAATGTTGTTAAAGCCGAGCAAAATGGCGTTTGGCTAGCCGGCTTGGGTGATGAAGTGGATGTGATCACTAAAGGGCAGGGCTTTGTGCGTGACGGCGATACTGTTGAGGCGGTGCGTCAAGCGTCGGCACAATAAGGGGAGCATCACATGAGAACATTGATTGATGCGTCACTGGCCCGCACCCGTACCATGGTCACCTTGTTGTTGGTGCTATTGGTCGCGGGCTTTTACACTTACCAAACCATTCCGAAAGAGTCAGATCCTGACATCACCATTCCGGTGATTTATGTCTCTGTCAGCCATGAAGGTATTTCTCCGGAGGATGCTGAACGTCTTCTTGTGCGTCCGGTTGAGCAGGAGCTTCGCTCTATTGAGGGCATCAAGGAGATGACGTCGACAGCCGCCGAAGGCCACGCTTCTGTCACGCTGGAATTTAATGTCGGCGTGGATCTCAATGAAGCTATGGCTGACGTGCGAGAAGCCGTGGACTTGGTGAAACCGAGCCTGCCGGATGATAGTGACGAACCAACCGTCAACGAAGTGACCTTCGCTAACATGCAGCCTGTGCTTTCCATTGCTTTGTATGGTGATGTTTCTGAACGTGCGATTGTGAAAATCGCCCGGGAACTTCAGGAAGAACTGGAAGGCTTCAAGCAAATCCTCGAAGTGGATATTGCCGGCGATCGTGACGACGTGGTGGAAATTATCGTCGAACCGCTGTTGTTGGAAAGCTATGGGCTGGATCAGCAGGACATCTTTAATCTGGTTTCCCGTAACAACCGTGTTGTCGCGGCAGGGTATGTGGATACCGGCTACGGCCGCTTTTCTGTCAAAGTGCCTTCCGTATTCGAAACAGCAGATGATGTACTGAATCTACCTATCAAGATTGATGGCAATCAGGTGGTCACGGTGGGCGATGTTGCAACCGTTCGCCGCGCATTTAAAGATCCGGAAAGCTTTGCCCGTTTGGATGGCAAACCTGCCGTTGTGCTGGACGTGAAAAAGCGCGCGGGTGAGAACATCATTGAGACGGTTGAGATTGCGAAAGCAGTCATGAATGAAGCGCAGAAATCGCCTCTTTGGCCTGGTGCGCTTCAGGTCAAATACACATGGGATGGCTCTGAAGATGTTCGCTCCATGCTGACAGATCTTCAGAACAATATCCTTTCCGCTATCCTGCTGGTGGTGATCGTTATTATCGCCATTTTGGGGGCGCGCACTGCGCTGCTGGTGGGGGTTTCCATTCCCGGTTCCTTCTTAACAGGTCTGGTGGTGCTGTCATTGGGCGGACTGACGGTGAATATCGTCGTGCTGTTTTCTCTCATCATGGCGGTTGGATTGCTTGTAGATGGCGCAATCGTGGTCACTGAATATGCAGATCGCCGTATGCGCGAAGGTGTGGAGCGTAAAATGGCTTACCGCGAAGCGGCGCACCGTATGGCGTGGCCAATCATCGCTTCGACAGCGACTACGCTCGCAGCCTTTGCGCCACTTTTGTTCTGGCCCGGGATCACCGGTGAGTTCATGGGCTACATGCCGCTAACTCTGATTGCCACACTTGCCGCTTCACTGGCGATGGCGCTCCTGTTTGTGCCGGTATTGGGTAGCATGGTCGGTAAACCTTTGCCTCTTACACCTGAGCAACAGGCGCGTACTTATGCGCTCGAGCAGGGCGATTTCTCCCAAGCTCGGGGGATAACGCGCGCTTACATCCTCATGCTTTCTGTTGCGATCAAACATCCGGTTAAGATTCTGATTGCGGCCGTGATTGTGGCTGCAGGCGTTATCTTTTCTTACGGCAAGTCTGGTCTTGGCTCGGAATTCTTTCCTGATGTGGATCCGGCCTTCTTTAATATCAAAGTACGATCCCATGGAGATTTGTCGATCTTCGAGAAAGATGCCCTCATGGCCGAGGTTGAAGAGCGCGTGATGGGGATGGATGAAATCGAGTCCGTCTACACCAAAACGGGTGGTCAGGATGAAATCGGCGTTATCCAGATGAAGCCTGTCGATTGGCAAGAGCGTCGTAAGGTGAAGGAGATCATTGAGGACCTTCGCGAAAAAACCGCTGACTTATCCGGCCTTGAGCTGGAATTCAAAAAGCCGGATGCCGGGCCGCCAAGTGATCATGATCTGTCGATTGAAATCAGTTCGGCAGACCACAGACTGATCACGCCTGCGGCGAAACAGATCCGAGACTTGCTTGAGCAGGATCCTGCATTTACTAACTACAGTGATACCCTGACCAAACCGGGTATTGATTGGTCAATTGATATCAACCGCGAAGATGCTGCACGTTACGGGGCTGACGCTTTGCTGGTGGGGAACACGGTTCAGTTCGTGACCAATGGCCTGAAAATTGGCGATTACCTGCCGGATGATGCCAGTGAAGAAGTCGACATTCTGGTACGTTATCCGGAAGAGAAGCGGGATATTGGCCGCTTTGATGAACTTCGGGTGATGACGCCTTATGGGTTGGTGCCGATCACCAACTTTGCCCAAATCAAGCCAGAGCCGAAGCAAGGTAATATCGACCGAGTTGATGGCAAGCGTGTGGTGAAGGTCATGGCCGATATGACTGAAGGGTATAACCTCAGCCTGGCGTTACCCGGGTTGAACGAGCACATCGAACGTTTGGGGCTATCTCCAGAAGTCAAAGTCACACTGCGTGGACAAAATGAAGAACAGGATGAAAGTTCAGCCTTCCTGATGACTGCCTTTATGGCGGCATTGGCGGCGATGGCGTTAATCCTCATCACTCAGTTCAACAGCTTCTATCAGGCTTTCCTGATTTTGAGCGCCGTGCTGTTCTCGACAGTGGGTGTATTCCTTGGCCTTCTGGTATTCCAGCGTCCGTTTGGGGTCATAATGTCAGGTGTTGGGGTGATTACACTGGCGGGTATCGTGGTGAACAACAATATTGTACTGATCGATACTTATAACGTGTTGCGCCGCAGTGGCCTTGAAAAGATCGATGCCATCTTACGTACTGGTGCTCAGCGTTTACGTCCGGTACTACTGACGACCGTAACAACGATTCTAGGTCTGTTACCAATGGTGCTGGAAATGAACGTTGATTTGGTCAACCGCGGTATTGAGTTTGGTGCACCGAGTACCCAGTGGTGGTCTCAGCTTGCAACTGCTGTTGCGGGTGGTTTGGCTTTCTCTACCTTGCTAACGCTGGTCTTGACGCCGTGTCTTCTGATGCTGGCGCGTGAGCCTAAAGGCGCGAAGAAAGAAACTAACATGGTTTGGCAAACCGAAGAGAAGGAAGCGCCACACCCAAAGGCACAACGGGAAGTTGAGCCTCAGCTTTGAGGCTGAATTTCCATGCACAAAAAAGCAGCGCACAAGCGCTAATGCCGATCAGTTAAGCAATAAATGATCGGTTGAACGATCCTTATAGGCTGTCAAAATCCGAGTGTTTCTCTGCACTCGGATTTCTTTATGTTCTTAAGGCAAGCGCTCGACCGAATACACCAATTCTCTGCTGACCAACTCAATGGGCTATCAGATCTCCTTTGCCCCACACTGATTAATCAATGTCTTGAAGACACGGGCGTCGCCACGATTCGTAAGCGTCGACTCCCCATGGAACTGATGGTGTGGAGCGTGGTGGGAATGTCTCTTTATCGGCATCTATCGATGAGCAAGGTGGTCTCTCAGCTCGATATATTACTTCCGGGTAAGAAGCCTTTTGTTGCGCCGAGCGCGGTGATTCATGCCCGTAAGAAACTAGGACATGAACCCGTAGAAGCAGTGTTCAACCAAACTCAGCAATTGTGGCATGAGAAAACCCCGCATCCCGATTGGTACGGACTCACTTTGCATGCCGTCGATGGTGTGGTTTGGCGAACACCTGATACGACTGACAATGATAAGGCGTTTAGTCGAACAGGTAATAAAACAACGACGTCAGACTATCCTCAAGTTCGCATGGTCTGCCACATGGAATTGACGAGCCATCTGCTCAACAGTGCCGCCTTTGACTCCGTCTCGGTCAGTGAGATTGACCTCACCGCTCAGCTTATCGACAAAGCCCAAGACAATAGCCTTACCCTGTTTGACAAAGGCTTCTATGCATTGGGACTTCTCCATCGTTGGCAAAGCCAAGGAGAGGAAAGACACTGGCTAATTCCCCTGCGTAAAGGGGCGCAATATAAGACGTTAAGAAAACTGGGACGCGGTCAGGAGCTGGTTGAACTCTCCCTGACTGCCCAAGCGAAAAAGAAGTGGGTAGATGCGCCGGATACACTGGAAGCCAGACTCATTACCACCAAGATAAAAGGGAAAGAAGTCAAACTGCTGACTTCCATGACCGATCCTAAGCGTTATATAGGTGCAGATATCGCAGAGCTCTACAGTCATCGCTGGGAAATCGAATTAGGCTACCGAGAGATGAAACAGTACATGCTTCAAAATAGCCTGACGCTAAGAAGTAAAATGCCGGCGTTAGTGAAACAGGAGCTTTGGGGAATGCTGCTCGCCTATAACCTGTTGCGTTTTATGATGTGCCAGATGGCGTATTCCTTGAATACGGTGATGCCATACCAAATAGGCTTTAAGCAGGCATCGATATTTTTGGTGAGTCAGTTGCAGATGCTTCCGGCTGTCGCGCCGGGCAGATACCCAGAAGTACTCAGATATATCCTCGATATGGCAGAGAGCTTTGTGCTTCCAGAGAGGCGGGAGAGGACATATCCCAGAGCAGTAAAGAAAAGGCCCAGTCGCTATGCGACTAGGCCTTCTAGAAAGCGTCATTCAGCTTAATTCACATGCATTAGCGCACAAGCGCTGCTTTTTATTTGGTCAATCAAACCACAGGTTAACAGACTTTAGGAAGAAACGCGCTCAAGGGTGCCGATAGACGCTAACAGTTGCTCGAACTTATTAAGCTGCGCCATCCGGTCTTTGGCCAGTTCAATAAAAGCGGTCTTTTCCTTACCTGCCAGTGATTTCGATTGTGGCAATTTGACGGTTCTTGGGTTCTTATGAACACCGTTTACCAGAAATTCGTAGTGAAGGTGAGGGCCTGTCACGCGGCCTGTACCACCCAGTGTACCAATGGTTTGTCCTTGCTTGACACGCTGGCCGGTTTTCACTTTACGCTTGGTCAGGTGAAGGTACTTGGTGATGTAGGTTGAACTATGGCGGATGAACACGTAATGACCATTGAACTTGTTGTAGGCCGATTTCATCACTACGCCATCGCCTGCCGCCCAAATTGGTGTGCCAACCGGGGCAACATAATCCGTGCCACGGTGTGCTTTAACCCGCCCCGTCACGGGGTGCAGGCGGCGTGGGTTGAAGTTTGAGCTGACGTACCGGAAGTTAACAGGTGAGCGCAGGAAGGCTTTCCTCATTGCGCGGCCTCTATCATCGTAATACTTACCTGTTTCAGAGCGGATAGCAGTGAAGGTTTCGCCCTGATTGGTAAATGTCGCGGCCAGAATATTCCCTCGGCCAATCATTTCACCCTCCACCAATTGCTCTTCAAACAACACTGCAAATTTGTCGCCCTTACGGATATCCAAGGCAAAGTCGATATCCCAGCCGAAAATCCCCGCCAGTTCCATGATTTGATTGGCGTTAAGTCCTGCAGCGACACCTGCATTCCAGAAGCTGGAGGTGATGGTTGCAGAGGCAAAGTTCACTTGGGTATCAATTTGCTTGGACTCTGTTTTGGAAAAGAACTCATCTCCAATGCGGGTGACCACCAGCTTTTCATTGGCGTGTTTCGGTTGCACGAGCTGGGTAAAAAGGCCGTTTTCGTCAAACCCAAGGTGAATTTCATCCCCCACTTTCAACGAGGCTAACGATTTGGTGCCTTTATCGCTGTTAATCAGTCGGTAAAGGGTGGTTGGACTTATCCCTACACGGTCAAAAATCACAGCCAGACTATCACCGGCTTTTACCTTGAACTTGTGCCACTCGAGCGGCGCATAGGCCACCACAGGTTGTTGCTCATTCTCCGGTGGAAGCAAAGAGATAGCATCAAGGGGAATGGAATACAGTTTGCCGACTTCAAACTTGGCGTCCGGGTGTGAAGCTGGGGTTTCAGTAGGGAGCAAAATCAGCAGTACCACGAGGGCACTGAGAGCCATAATCGAGACTTGATGAAGCCTAGGTAGCGCAGCAATATGTTTAACAGGCATTAAAAAACAGTCGTTAAGAAAATGAATTTAGTTGGGATGTGCCAACTCCCTCTAAAAATCAGAATGGCGCGTTAATCCCTTTTTGCTTCCTTCAAGTCTAACTGGTTTCAAAAACCATCGCTATTCAAGTAGTATGTCGGATTACGAAAAAATGCCGAATCTGTGGGAGCGATAAAATATGGCGAGCATTGAAGCCGCGCTAGCCGAAATTAAGCGTGGTGTTGAGGAGTTGATTCCTGAAGAGGAACTCATTGCAAAACTGAAAGAGAACCGTCCTCTTCGTATCAAGTTGGGCGCGGATCCAACTGCACCGGATATTCACCTTGGTCACACTGTGATCATGAATAAATTGCGTGCCTTCCAGGAGCTGGGCCATGAAGTTATCTTCCTGATCGGGGATTATACCGCGATGGTAGGTGACCCAAGCGGTAAGAACGCAACGCGTCCACCGCTGACGCGTGAGCAAGTTCTGAGCAATGCTGAGACTTACAAAGAGCAGATCTTCAAGATTCTGGATCCAGAGAAAACCCGCATTGAGTTCAACTCAAGCTGGCTGAGTGAGCTGGGTACGGATGGCATGATCCGTCTGGCAGCAAGCTCTACCGTTGCGCGTATGCTTGAGCGTGACGATTTCAAAAAGCGTTACAGCAACAACCAGCCAATCGCGATCCACGAGTTCATTTATCCGCTCCTGCAAGGTTATGACTCAGTGGCGTTGGAAGCTGATGTTGAGCTGGGTGGTACTGACCAGAAGTTCAACCTACTGATGGGGCGTGAGCTGCAAAAGCAAAACGGCCAATCACAGCAAGTCGTGATCACCATGCCACTGCTGGTGGGCTTAGACGGCGTGAAGAAAATGTCGAAGTCAGCGAACAACTACATCGGTATCAGCGATGTACCGACTGAGATGTTCGGTAAAATCATGTCTATCTCTGACGATCTGATGTGGAACTACTACGAACTGTTATCGTTCCGTCCACTGGAAGAGATTGCGGGCCTTAAAGAAGAAATTGCTAACGGCCGCAACCCACGTGATGTGAAGATCCTGCTGGCGAAAGAAATCATCGCTCGCTTCCACTCTGAAGCGGATGCAGAAGCGGCAGAGGCTGAGTTCATCAACCGTTTCCAGAAAGGTGCGATACCTGACGAAATGCCAGAGTTTTCTTTCGAGCAAGGTGTTGCTATCACTAACCTACTGAAAGATGCAGCACTGGTAGGTTCAACCTCAGACGCAATGCGCATGATCCGCCAAGGCGCGGTGAAAATCGACGGTGAGAAGTTGGACGATATCAAGCTGGTACCAGCAGCCGGCACTGCCGTTTACCAGGTCGGTAAACGCAAATTTGCCCGTATCACGCTGGCATAATCACGAAAAAGGCGCCGAACGGCGCCTTTTTTCTAAATTTAGTTAGCTACTGTCGAATCAGCTCCGCCACCCGCTCACCTAATCGCACCGCCGTTTTTGCATCTACCGGGTGAAGGCCACTCTCTGTATCAGCCAGTGCAACTACGCCAAGAGAAGCATTTAGGCGGTTAAAGTCTTTGCTGAGTGCGCCTTCTGGCGCATCAATGCCGACCCAAAGCATACTGTGCTGAGTAGCCAGTACATTGAAATATTCCACCGTGCTTTGTACTTCGCCACAAGGGCTGCCGCCAATGGTAAACCCAGCGCCGAGCTTGTTCTTCCATCGCTGCTTGGACCAACTTTCACTGCTCGCATCAGCAAAAGCTTTGAACTGTGCTGTCGGGCCGCCCATGTATGTTGGTGAGCCGAAGATGATGGCATCCATGTCACTGAGCTCTTCGAACAACGCGTCGTTTTTGAAGCGTCCTTCAACGATGTCTGAACCTAATATGCGGTAAGCAAAAACCTGTGCCCCTTGCGTTTCTGCACCGCATGCAACGGCTTTAGCCAATGCGTCTGTGGTACCGGTTTGTGAGAAATAAACAATCGCGATTTTCTTCATAAAGATACCTCTAATCTGACATTGATAGCACGCAATGCCTCGTCCAGTTGTAATTCGTTATAAATCCGGGCGCAGCTGTAGATAAGTTTGATGGTGTGATCGTCTTGTGTTGCCAGCGCCTGGTTAAACCAAATCTCCCAATCTGGTTGGATATTTCTGCATTCGAGAGCAACAAGCTCTCGGTATTCCGCAGTGCATGCTGCACTGACATAGGCTTGCCAGAAACAGTCCAAGGCAAAATCAAAATTGTCTATAAAAGGAGCGAGTGATAGCAGAGCCTGAAAGCCGGTTACGCCATGGAGCAAGGTGAAATCATTGCTGGCGGCATATTGCGAGAGCACCACAATGGCAACGGACTCTTTGGTCAATGAAGCGGGCTGTGTGGAAACAGCGTGGTACTTAGCAAGTTCCCGTAATTCTTCGACATGATCGATGATGATCCCTTCTCGATAGGTGTGATCCCGCATTACCCCCAGTGCTTCATTGAGATGGGAAACGGCGTCTTTATCCGCGGCATATTGCAGGTTCCCTAATGGCGTAAACCCGGATGACCAGTAGGCAAGTGCGTGGCTGATCTCAGTGAAGTCTTCACTTTCCACCGCATAGGCGAGGCGAATCAAGGCATGGAAAGAACCTGCCGCGATACCGGGCAGTAAAGTTGGCAAAGCCTCCTTTAATGTTACTTCAATGCCTTTGGTTTCCAGCTCCTTGCTGTAATAGAGCACGAAATCCGCATTGTGTGTTTTCTCCCCAAGCTTTAATACTTGAGGGGCAACAGGAGTTTGTTCCGCTTCCAGATGAGGGGTTGCCCGTTGGAACTCGTCATGTAAGTCCCTTGATGAGGCACCTAGCCTGGACATGGCAATCAGTGCCATGGGCAAGTGATTGGAAAGCCTTGGCCCAAAGACTGGAGAATATCGATGTCCATGTCTTATGAGTGTTAGGGCTTCTGACGTTATTGGTTTAAACATGACTGCTTCTCTCTATTTTTATTAGTTCTTCGTTCTTAAAGCAGGTAATCGTTCCGGCTTTCGATGGAGTCGGTCAGGTATTCGATGAACTCCCATTCCATACCATCGCTATCGAAAAAATATGCACGTTTGCGGGCTGGATGGCTCTTGTCAAATGAGGCCTCTTGATAGCCCGCTTCACGCAGACGTTCCGCCGTACCTTCCGCATCTTCCACCACAAAGCCAATGTGATTGACGCCAAGTTGACGGTAAGGGACTCGTTCGACAGCCTTTTCGATGACTACTTCCTGAAGGGCGATGTAAGAGGTGTCAGTACCCAGATGGCACCAGCCGTAATCATCATTCTGGCCTGAGCCACGAATGGAGAATTCCGGCATGGCTGTCTGCAAAAACTGGATAGCGTTATCGAGATTGGTCACAGTGATATTGGCGTGTTCAACATAGCTGCTCATGGGATGCTCCTCGTTATTAAGTAAAGCTATATATTTACATAATAGATCGGATTGCCATTAAATAAAGTAAAAAATTTACTTAATGATTTGGATGGATGAGATGATCTCCAGATCGAGATCTGTGGCGCGGAAACGATGAAACAAGGTGAGAGACGGATGTTTCTGGCTCAGAAACAAAAAACGCGCCCGATAGGCGCGTTCTAAGCAATTGAAAATTTGGTTACTTTCCTGAGCCGAATACAGGTAGAGAAAGGTGCCAGCGTATCGCAGCAAGCCTGATCAGCAATGTAGTGATCATACCAGCAATGGAAGCTATCTCGACATCCACGTTGGCTGCCAACGCCACTGTATGGATAATTCCACCTGCAATACAGGCAGTTGCGTAGACTTCGGTTCTGAAAAGCATCGGGATTTCCCGAGCGAGTACGTCGCGGATGATGCCACCGCCACAACCAGTAATCACACCCATGATCACCGCCACCATGGGGGAAGCACCGTAGCTCAGCGCTTTATCAACACCGATAGCAACAAAAACGGCCAGACCGATGGCATCTGCCACGGGCAAAAAGTACCACGGCAGGCGACGCGGTTGACGGATCAGCAACATTGAAAGAATACAGGTGACAAGGATCATCCAAAGGTATTCCGGCTGGTTGACCCAAAAGACCGGTGTTGCGCCTAATGCCATATCACGAATGGTACCGCCGCCGATTGCGGTGACCATCGCAAGAACGATCATCCCAAAGGGATCCATTCTTAACTTACTGGCAAGTAATACGCCTGATATGGCGAAGACTGCCGTACCAAACATGTCCAAAATATACAGAAGCATAAAGCGTTATTTCATCCCTTAACCAAACATCCAATTCGACCTCTATCGCTGGTGTTTCTCTGCGTCTTGTTTTTATTGTGACACGGAGATCCAGTAACACGAATTGGTTATACACAAACAACCTGAGGCTGTTTGGGTATAAGCGCGCGCGATCTTACGTGAAACTTGGTGGCGGGCAATCCAACAGACAGAGCTTCTGCAAGCCACTATTTGAATTAGTGATCGAGATCGCCTCTTACCTTATCCATCGCGAGGCATATCTGTCTTACTGCTTTTAGTGCTCTTGGTGTTGGACGATTTAGCCAGTCTCCGGTTATTGCAAAGATAGCGCTGTTTTTCACTGCGGGGATAAAGTCCTGCCATTTTTGCCAGCCAGCCATAGGTTTCTCACGATCCGCTGGGTAAAAAATTGCTAGTGGTTTTCTCACTACAATCTGCTCCATGCTGACCTGAGGATAAGGCGCGGCGCTTTCCGCGAAGATGTTTTTGCCGCCACAGAGAGAAAACAAAGGTTGTGGCCAATGATCGCCGTTGTTCGTGAGCAACGGTGACTCACTGAGTTGGTAAAAATAGGATACCTTGGACTTTCTTGCTTGCGCTGCTTCAATGCTTGCCAACTCGTTACGCACGGCATCAGCGCGAGCTTTGGCTAACGCCGGGTTTTCTGACCACTCTCCCAGCTTTTCAATGTTATCGGCAGCGTCGTAAAGAGAGTGCGGATTTGAGTAGAACACCTCAATGCCAAGCCTTTCGAGCTTGGCGAGCTCTTTATCTGGATTTCCGCCTTTCCACGCCAGCACCAAATCCGGTTTCAGAGTGACTACACGTTCAATATTGATCCCGCGGTAGTTGGCTACCTGCTCAAGTTCCAATGCTGCTGGTGGGTAATCGCTGTGAGCACTGACTGCAATCAGGTTATCTCCCAGCCCTGCTTCAAATGCGAGCTCTGTGGTATGTGGAGAAAGGCTGATAACGCGAAGTGGTTCGGCAAAGGTGAAGGATGGAAGAAAAAGTAAAACCATTAAAAAACGGAACATCACAATAATCCGTGGGTAAACCACATCAGGAAACTTTGGATGAGGATCCAGAGCAAGGCCTTTTGCCTCAGTTGTTGATTCAGCAGTGCCAGGTGCATAGGAGAAGCGGCAACGCTTCCGCCAATACTGGGACGTGTGCATTTCTCGCTGTCATAGATAGCGGGACCACCCAGGGAAAGCTGCAGCTTGGCACCGGATGCGGCAAGAAGCCAGCCCGCCCCGTTCACTGACCAGCTTTGTCCATGTTCACGGATTGCCGTGAGTGCAGGCTCAAACCGGTGCCCAGCGGCAATGAGAAGCGCAAATAAGCGGGATGGTATCCAATCGAGCAAAGCAAGAAAGCCTGAGGCAGCCAATCCAAACTGGGAGAACTCCTGTCGGCGGGGAGGCCAGACACGGGCAAGTTGCGCTGCCAGCGTGTAAAGAAACGCCCCAATGCCACCAAAAACGGCATACCAGAACAGCACGCAGACAAGGCCTCGCGCATACCCAACCAGTAGGGTTTCACAACTGGCTTTGGCAATACCAACCGGAGAGAGTGAATGGGTTTGGCGGTTCAGTGTTTGTGACAGCAAGGTTCTGGCTGCAGGCTTGTCGTCACGAATGAGCGCTTGCTCGACCTGCATCGCGAGCTCAGTCAGGGGCTTCCAGCTTAATGCCAGCCAAAGCAGCAGAAGGTCGAACAACCAGCCAATCCAGACAATTTGCCTTAAGGCGACTAAAAGCACGGCTAGGGTCAGCCACATCACTGCGAGCGCTAAACCGCCGGAAAGGCGTTGTTGCTCCGGGGAGTCTTCATCGTGATTGACCTTGTCGGAAATGGCTTCGGCAACACGACGCCATATGGTGACAGGGCTGATATAGGCAGGCACTGGGAAAAACCAGTGCAAAATAAGGGCTCCCCACATCGCAAGTAATGTGGTGTGGTTTAACAGTGCTTCAAACGGTGTGGAGAGCTCGGTCATTATGCTTTCAGCAACTCGACCATTTTCTCAACCATGGCGCTTGAGCTTTTCGCTGCCAGCGGCAGGAATTCATCAAATGTCATTGGCGACTCTTTATCAGCAACGTCAGAGATAGCGCGAACTACCACAAACGGGACTTTGAATTGGTGACACGCCTGTGCAATTGCCGCGGCTTCCATTTCCACTGCAATCACAGCTGGGAAGTATTCACGGATGTAATTTTGACGCTCAGCGGTGCACACAAACGCATCACCGGTACAAATCAGACCGCGAACTGCGTGCGGTGCTGGTTCCATCGCTGCCAGTGCCTGCTCTGCCACATCCATCAGTTTTACATCAGAGGTGAAACTCGCTGGCTGGCCTGCCATTTGACCCATGGTGTAACCAAACGCGGTCACGTCAGCATCGTGGTAAGCGACATCGGTAGAAATCACAACGTCACCCAGATTCAGGCTGGTATCGAAGCCGCCTGCAGAACCTGTGTTGATCACCGCTGTTGGTTTGAAACGCTCCAACAGGATAGATGTACCCACTGCCGCCGCCACTTTACCAATGCCTGATTGCAGCAGCACCACGTCTACGCCATTCAAGTCACCCGTATAAAATTTGCTGCCACCAATCTCTTGCAGTTGGCAGTTGTTGATCTTGCTTTTTAGCAGGGTTACTTCCTGCTCCATGGCACCGATAATACCGATTTTCATCTTGTTGCTCTTTGATAATCAGGGAATAACGAGAGTGTATCACGGGCGAAAATTGGGGCGAAAAAAAAGTGCCTTTGCAGGCACTTTTCTGTCGGTTTTGAAGTCGGCTTATACCTCGAGATAATCGAGAATGCCTTCTGCCGCTTTACGGCCTTCATCGATAGCGGTGACCACGAGATCAGAGCCGCGGACGGCATCGCCACCGGCGAAGATTTTCTCGTTAGACGTTTGATAAGCGTAATCAGATTGCTCTGGTGCTTTGATGCGTCCCCATTGGTCGAGGTCGACACCAAATGGTTCCAGCCATGCCATTTTGTGCGGTTGGAAACCAAAGGCCATGATAACGGCATCCGCGTCCAGCACGTGCTCGCTACCTTCAACAGGTTGAGGACGGCGACGGCCCGCGTCATCCGGCTCGCCCAGCTCGGTTTTCACCACCTTTACGCCGCTCACATTGCCACTGGCGTCGAGCTCAATACCCATAGGTTGCAGGTTGAACATAAAGTTCACCCCTTCTTCGCGCGCGTTTTTCACTTCGCGGCGGCTGCCCGGCATATTGGCTTCATCACGACGGTAAGCACAGATTACGTTTTTGGCATTCTGGCGAATCGAAGTTCGTACACAGTCCATCGCGGTATCACCACCACCAAGAACAACGACTTTCTTGCCCGCCATATCAATGTATTCCGGCGGGTTTTCCGTTAAATCCATCACGCGGTAAGTATTGGCAATCAAAAACGGCAGGGCATCAAATACACCCGGCGCATCTTCATTTTCCAAACCTGCACGCATGGATTTGTAAGTGCCAACGCCAAGGAACACGGCATCGTACTCATCAACCAGAGACTGCAGCTCGACATCTTTACCCACTTCAGTGTTGAGTCGGAACTCGACACCCATTTCGGTAAAGACGCGCTGGCGGTTACGCATCACGTCTTTTTCGAGTTTGAATGACGGAATACCGAAGGTCAGCAGGCCACCGATTTCCGGATAGCGGTCAAATACAACTGGCTTCACGCCGTTACGGACCAAGACATCTGCACAGGCAAGGCCAGCAGGGCCTGCACCAATGATGGCGACTTTCTTGTCAGTCAAAGTAACGCCTGACATGTCTGGCTTCCAGCCCATCTCGAACGCTTTATCCGTAATGTATTTTTCAACATTACCGATGGTGACTGCGCCAAAGTCATCGTTGAGGGTACAGGAGCCTTCACACAGTCTGTCCTGTGGACACACACGGCCACAGACTTCCGGCAGACTGTTGGTCTGGTGCGATAGCTCCACCGCTTCAATAATGCGTCCTTCCTGGGCAAGCTTTAGCCACTGCGGAATGTAGTTGTGCACCGGGCACTTCCACTCACAGTAAGGGTTGCCGCAGTCCAGACAGCGGTCGGCTTGCGCCGACGCCTGCTTGTGGGTGAAAGGTTCGTAGATTTCAACGAACTGAGTTTTACGTGTTTTGATTGCCTTCTTTCGAGGGTCGATACGTTGCACGTCAATAAACTGGTATACGTTCTGGCTCATAGGGTCCTCCGTTACTGCGCCTGAACACGCAGCTCAGCTGCGCTTCGGCTTTGGTGACCCAGCAGGGAACGCACGTCCGCTGATTTCGGTTTCACCAGATAGAATTTACTGATCCATTGCTCAAAGTCCGCGATAATTTCCTGAGCGCGGCTGGAGCCGGTCAGTTCGAGGTGTTGATCAATCAGACCACGGAGGTGTTCCTGATGGATAGCCAGCTTATCAAGTGACAAGGCTTCTACCAGTTCTGGGTTGACGCGGCCTGCGAAGTCTCCCGCTTCATCAAGCACATAAGCAAAGCCGCCTGTCATACCTGCGCCAAAGTTCACACCGGTATGGCCAAGAATCGCCACAATACCGCCTGTCATGTATTCACAGGCGTTATCGCCTGCGCCTTCGACGACGGCTTGCGCGCCAGAGTTACGCACCGCAAAACGCTCACCCGCTTTACCTGCTGCAAAGAGCTTGCCGCCCGTTGCACCGTAAAGACAGGTGTTGCCGACGATGGTAGATGCGTGGCAATCGAAGGCTGAACCAACTGGCGGCTTGATCACGATATTACCGCCAGCCATACCTTTTCCGACATAGTCGTTGGCATCGCCGGTCAGGGTGAGGTTAACGCCACCGGCGTTCCAGACACCGAAGGATTGACCAGCTGTACCCTGAAGGTTGATTTCAAGTGGTGATGCCGCCATGCCCTGGTTGCCATAACGTTTAGCAATGGCACCGGAGAGTGATGCGCCCACCGAGCGGTCGGTGTTTCGGATATCGAGATACGCGCTGGTTGAGCGGCGCTCTTCAATCGCCTTTTCAAAGGTTTCCAGCAGCTTCTGGTTAAGCTCCGCCTTATCAAACGGTGCGTTTGGCTCACTCCAGAATACAGATTTACCGGGCTTAGGCTGCGGCCTTTCCAGAATGTCTGAAAGATCCAGCTTGAGCTGTTTGGCGGTGAAACCATCGACTGCTTCGAGCAAATCGGTGCGGCCAATCAGGTCAGTGAGCTTCTCAACGCCAAGCTCTGCCATCAATTCACGCACTTCTTCGCCGAGGCCTTTGAAGAAGTTCATCACCTGCTCTGGCAAGCCTTTGAAATATTCGCGGCGAAGAGTATCGTCCTGCGTTGCTACACCGGTCGCACAGTTGTTGAGGTGACAGATACGGAGGTACTTACAACCCAGCGCAACCATTGGTGCGGTACCAAAGCCGAAGCTTTCTGCACCCAAAATGGTCGCTTTGATGATGTCCAGACCAGTTTTCAGACCGCCATCAACCTGAAGGCGAATCTTGTGGCGAAGGCCATTGGTGACCAATGCCTGCTGGGTTTCGGCAAGGCCAAGCTCCCAAGGGCTACCCGCGTATTTCACGGAAGTCAGTGGGCTTGCGCCGGTACCACCGTCGTAACCAGAGATGGTAATAAGGTCCGCATAAGCTTTCGCAACACCGACTGCGATGGTGCCCACGCCAGGTTCAGAAACCAGCTTGACGGAAACCAGTGCGTCAGGGTTCACCTGCTTCAAATCGAAAATTAGCTGCGCCAAGTCTTCAATCGAGTAGATGTCATGGTGCGGCGGCGGTGAAATCAGAGTCACACCTTGCACCGAGTGGCGAAGACGCGCGATTTCAGCCGTGACTTTATGGCCAGGTAGCTGTCCACCTTCACCCGGCTTCGCGCCTTGTGCTACTTTAATCTGCAGCACATCAGCGTTGGTCAGGTAGTGTGGTGTCACACCGAAACGACCCGAAGCGATTTGTTTGATGCGTGAGTTGCGCTCTGAGTTAAAGCGACGTGGATCTTCACCTCCTTCACCGGAGTTGGAGTTACCACCCAGACGGTTCATCGCAATCGCCAAGGCCTCGTGTGCTTCAGGGCTTAATGCACCAATTGACATGGCGGCCGAGTCAAAACGTTTGAAGAGCTCGGTTGCCGCTTCCACTTTCTCGAGAGAAATAGGCTTGTCGGCAGGTTTGAGGTTCATCAAATCGCGCAGTGACGAGACTGGACGGCTGTTAACGGTTTCTGCGTAGGTTTTGTAATCCATCGTTTCGCCGGAGCGAACCGCAGATTGAAGCGTGTTAACCACATCCGGGTTATAAGCGTGGTATTCGCCGCCATGGACGTATTTCAGCAAACCGCCGTGCTCGACGGGCTTACGTTTCAGCCATGCTCTGCGTGCAAGGTTGTGTAAGTCCTGCTGGAAGTCAGAAAAATCTGCGCCTTGGATGCGGCTGGCGACGCCTTTAAAGCAAAGCTCAACCACATTATTGTTCAGGCCAACAGCTTCAAACAGCTGTGCACAGCGGTAAGAGGCCATGGTCGAAATACCCATCTTCGACATGATCTTGAACAGGCCTTTATTGATGCCGTTTCTGAAGTTCAGCATCGCATCACCCATCGATTTCTCGATGACACCTTTCTCGACCATCTTGCCAATGGATTCGTAAGCGAGGTAGGGATATACCGCTGTCGCGCCGAAACCGAGCAATACCGCGAACTGGTGTGGGTCGCGTGCAGAGGCTGTTTCAATCACGATGTTGGCATCACAACGAAGCTGCGCGTCCACCAGACGTTTTTGGGCTGCACCCACTGCCATTGCGGCAGGAATAGGTAATTTGCCTTTCGAAATACCGCGGTCGGACAGCACCACCAGTACAGTACCGTCGCGTACTACGCGCTCTACCTGATCGCACAGTTCCACAATCGCTTGCTTGAGATCTTTCTCATTCGGATCGAAGTTGATGTCGATGATGCTGTTACGGTAATGCTCGTCATCCAACTCCAGCAACTGAACCATATCGGAATACAGAAGTACCGGGCTTTTGAACGCAACACGTTGGGCGTGGCCATCAGTTTCTGAGAACACGTTCATTTCCCGGCCGATACAGGTCGCCAGCGACATCACGTGATTTTCGCGCAGTGGATCGATTGGTGGGTTGGTGACCTGAGCGAACTTCTGACGGAAGTAGTCAGCGACATGGCGTTCTTTCGAAGAAAGCACTGCCATTGGGGTATCGTCACCCATGGAGCCAGTGGCTTCCTGACCGATGTCACCGAGTACGCGAAGTACCTGGTCCTGTTCCTCACTCGAAACACCAAAAAGTTTCTGGAAGACATGCAGTTCGTCGTCGTCCATGCCACCTTGGCCGGAAGAGTCCTCTGCTTGCAGTTCTTCAAACGGTGTCAGGCGCTTAACATTCTTATCCAGCCATTCTTTGTAAGGGTGGCGGCTTTTCAGATCATTATCGATATCGGCAGAATGCCAGATCTCACCTTCGAAGGTGTCAATAACCAGCAGTTCACCCGGACCAACACGACCTTTCTCTGCTACTTCATCGGGGGCGTAATCCCAAATACCGACTTCGGATGCCAGCGTGATGAGCTTGTCTTTGGTCACCACATAGCGGGCAGGGCGCAGACCATTACGATCGAGGTTACAAGCAGCATAACGTCCGTCGGACATTACAATACCTGCAGGACCATCCCACGGCTCCATGTGCATGGAGTTAAAGTCGTAGAATGCGCGCAGATCCGGGTCCATGTCTGGGTGGTTCTGCCATGCAGGTGGCACCAGCATCCGCATCGCGCGGAAGAGATCCATACCGCCGGCGAGGAAAACTTCCAACATGTTGTCGAGGCTGGAGCTGTCAGAACCGGTTTCATTCACAAATGGAGCGGCCTGTTTCAGATCAGGCAGCAATGGTGAATTGAACTTGTATGCACGGGCACGCGCCCATTGGCGGTTACCTTCAATGGTGTTGATTTCGCCGTTGTGGGCGAGATAACGGAAAGGCTGTGCTAGTGGCCACTTAGGGGTGGTGTTGGTTGAAAAACGCTGGTGGAACAGGCAGATAGATGCCTCAAGACGTAAATCTGCCAAATCTAAATAGAACCTTGGCAGGTCTGCTGGCATACACAAACCTTTGTAAACAATGGTGCGCGTTGACAGGCTGGTGATGTAGAAATCCGGGTCGTCCGCGAGCGCTTTCTCAGCGCGACGACGGGCGATGTAGAGACGACGCTCCAAATCGCGGGCACGCCAACCTGCTGGACCATTGATGAACACTTGCTCAATGTTCGGTACAGAGCTGGCGGCGATTTCACCCAGCACGTCTTCGTTGGTTGGCACTTCACGCCAGCCCACGATAGAAAGGGTTTCGGCTGCAATTTCCTGTTCAAAGATCTCTTTAGCGCGCTTCGCTTTAGCAGGATCTTTGCTCAGAAAAATCATACCTACACCGTAGAGCTTACTGAGGGTCCAGTTGTTCTCTTCAGCGATGATTCGGAAAAAGTTATCGGGCTTTTGAAGTAATAAGCCGCAACCGTCACCGGTTTTCCCATCAGCGTTAATTGCGCCTCGGTGGGTCATCCGGTCCAGTGCGGAAATTGCGGTTCGGACAAGTTTATGGCTGGCTTCACCCTCGGTATGAGCGATCAGGCCAAAGCCGCAGTTGTCTTTCTCCAGCATTGGGTCATACAGCGACATTGCAATTCTCCCTTGCGACTGCGTTACGCAGCGACTGCAGTTTTTCATGCCGTCCTGGCATCTGATTTTCAGTGGCCTCCCTTCCTGGGAGTGTGTTTTACCGAAAAATCAGTTTCGATTTTACGTATACCTATATGGCCTGAACTTTGTTGCGTCAGGTCACATGAGTATGCGAGCCAATCAACTTATCCGTTAATGATGAAGAGGTCAAATTTCGTCACATTACATTAACTTTGGCGACTAATAGCTATATATGTCGAAAGCACTGCCTACATGCAGCATTTTATGGCGGTTTTTTTAAGCCTGTCGCAGAGATTAACTTGGTCTATCTGGGGGCTTATTTATGAAAAGCTTTCAATTTTTGGTCGGTGAAGCTTTTATGTGGGCTCAAAACGAAAAAAGCCAGCCGCAGAGGGCTGGCAAAACTGGAAGATAACACTCGTTATTTTTATGCGGAGAGCATCAGTGAGTCCGCTTTGGCCTCGAGGTTGGTGCCGCCCATCAGATATGCATCGATAGAGCGGGCACATTCACGGCCTTCATTGATACAACGTACAACCAGTGACTGGCCTGTACGCATATCGCCTGCAGCGAATACACCTTTCTGGTTGGTCTGGAAGTCCTGTGTTGCAACATTGCCGCGGTCATCCAGTGCCACATCAAGTTGTGCCAGCACACCGTGTGGTTCTGGGTGCAAGAAGCCCATCGCCAGGAATGCCAGATCACAAGGGATTTCACGCTCAGAGCCTGTAACTTCTTCGAAGGTTGGACGCTCACCAGGCGCTGCGTCTTTCCATACGATGTCAGCCATGCGCAGTGCTTTCACGTTGCCGTTTTCGTCGCTGATAAACTCTTTGGTCAGAATGTTCCAGTGACGTTCACAGCCTTCTTCGTGAGAAGTCGACGTGCGCAGGATCATCGGGTACTGAGGCCACGGCATGTTCGCAGGGCGCTTCTCTGGTGGGATCGGCATGATTTCCACCTGCGTAATGCTTGCTGCACCATGACGGTTTGATGTGCCCACACAGTCAGAGCCTGTATCACCACCGCCGATAACCACAACGTGTTTGCCTTTGGCGTGGATTTCTTCGGTTTTTAGATCCATACCGTTTGCACGGCGGTTGTTCTGACCCAGAAATTCCATCGCAAAGTGCACGCCTTTGAGATCACGGCCCGGGATTGGCAGGTTACGTGGCACAGTAGAACCACCTGTCAGCAATACTACATCGTAATCCTGACGGATTTGCTGAGCGTTAACATCAACGCCAACATGAGCGTTCACTTTAAACTCGATACCCGCTTCAGCCATCAGGCTGATTTTACGGTCAATCACGTCCATACCCAGCTTGAAGTCTGGGATACCAAAACGCAGTAGGCCACCGACCTTTTCATCACGCTCAAACACAGTCACTGAGTGACCTGCGCTGTTGAGCTGCTCAGCCGCTGCAAGACCTGCAGGACCTGAACCGATGATCGCCACTTTCTTGCCTGTGCGGGCAGTCGGGGTTTTCGGTTTGGCATAACCTTCGCGGTATGCCGTTTCCACGATGGTTTTTTCAATGTTACAGATGGTGATTGGGTCCTGGTTAATACCCAGGACACAAGAGCTTTCACATGGAGCCGGGCAAACCCGGCCAGTGAACTCTGGGAAGTTGTTCGTTGAGCTCAGGATGTTCCAGGCTTCTTCCCAACTGTCGCGGTAAACCGCGTCATTAAACTCTGGAATAATGTTCCCGATAGGACAACCGTTGTGACAGAAAGGCACACCACAGTCCATACAGCGGGAAGATTGCTCGTTAATTTTCTCGCCAAACTCGTCGTTCAGTACAAATTCCTTGTTGTCCTGAATACGAACGGCAGGGTCTTTTTTGGCCGGCAGTTCACGGCCAAATTCTAGAAATCCGGTTGGCTTACCCATTTACAGCCTCCACTTCTTCCTTGTTAGCGGCTTCTTTTTTGCGTTTTTGCAACACAGCTTTGTAGTCGCGTGGCATGACTTTGACGATAGACTTGAGGTTCTCTTCAACATTCGCAAGGAATGTTTCTGCAACCGTACTGCCTGTCAGTGCATGGTGCTTGCTGATCATTTCTTTCAGCAGTGCGATGTCTTCTTCATCCAGCGGATCCAGATCCACCAGCTCAGGGTTGAGCTTGGATTCGAAGTCATTGAACTGATCCCAAACGTAAGCCACACCACCACTCATACCCGCAGCGAAGTTACGGCCAGTTTGACCCAGAACAATGGCAATACCACCTGTCATGTATTCACAGCCGTGGTCACCGATACCTTCGACAACCACTTTCGCGCCTGAGTTACGTACACAGAAACGCTCACCGGCTACACCGCGGATGAAAGATTCGCCCGAGGTTGCACCATAGAAACAGACGTTACCGACAACGATGTTGTCTTCGGCAATGATGTCGCTCTTCGCGTCTGGGTAGAGTACCAGTGTACCGCCAGACAGACCTTTACCCCAGTAGTCGTTCGCATCGCCTTCAACGGTGAAGTTCACGCCTTTCGCGAGGAAGGCACCGAAGCTTTGACCTGCAGAACCTTTGAACTTCACGCTCATTGCTTCCGGCAGTCCCTGATCTTTGTACACTTTCGAAATTTCATTCGACAACATGGTACCGGCACTGCGGTCGGTGTTCACAATCGCGAACTCGGCATCGACTTTACGACCTTCTTTCAGCGCACTGGACGCGGCTTCAATCAGGCGGCGGTCAAGCACGGTTTCCAGACCATGGTTCTGCTCGCGCTGGCAGTACATTGCATCGCCTTCACGCGGCTCTTCTTTGTAAAGAACAACGTTGAGATCCAGGTTCTGGTATTTCCAGTGGCCGACATCAGAGCGGACTTTCAGGTGCTGTGACTGACCCACCATCTCGTTGATAGAGCGGTAACCCAGCTCAGCCATGATTTCACGCAGACCTTCAGCCATATAGGTGAAGAAGGTGACGATGTCTTCTACGCGGCCATCGAAGCGCTCACGCAGCGTCTTGTTCTGGGTAGCGATACCAACAGGACAGGTGTTGAGGTGACACTTACGCATCATGATACAGCCTTCAACAACCAGTGCTGCTGTTGCCACACCCCACTCTTCAGCACCCAACAGAGTCGCTACTGCAAGGTCTCGAGGGGTTTTCATCTGACCGTCAGACTGAACCACGATGCGGTTACGCAGGCCGTTTTTCAGCAGTGTCTGGTGCGTTTCAGCCAGACCCAGTTCCCATGGCAGACCTGCGTGCTTGATTGAAGACAGTGGTGATGCACCGGTACCGCCGTCGAAGCCAGCAATCAGAACCACGTCTGCTTTTGCTTTCGCTACGCCTGAAGCGATGGTGCCGACACCCGCTTCAGAAACCAGCTTCACGTTCACACGTGCTTTACGGTTTGCATTCTTCAGGTCGTAAATCAGCTGTGCCAAGTCCTCGATGGAGTAGATATCGTGGTGTGGCGGTGGCGAAATCAGACCAACCCCTGGGGTGGAGTGACGGGTGCGACCAATCCAGTCATCAACTTTGTGACCTGGAAGCTGACCACCTTCACCTGGCTTCGCGCCTTGTGCCATCTTGATCTGAATTTCATCAGCATTGGCAAGGTAGTAAGAGGTCACACCGAAGCGGCCAGAAGCTACCTGCTTGATAGCAGAACGTTCCCAATCACCGTTTTCTTTCTTATCAAAACGGACAGGGTCTTCACCGCCTTCACCAGAGTTCGACTTAGCGCCGATACGGTTCATGGCAATCGCCAGCGTAGAGTGCGCCTCATGAGAGATAGAGCCAAAGCTCATTGCACCTGTCGCGAAACGCTTCAGGATGTTCTCAACTGGCTCAACCTCTTCCAGAGGGATGCTGCCAGCGGGGTTCTTCACGAAATCAAACTGGCTACGCAGAGTTGCAGCATCATCGCCTTGGCTGTCTACTGCGTGGCAGTATTCTTTAAACTGCTTTTTGTCCTTGTTGCGGGTGGAGTTTTGCAGCAAGTGAATAGTTTCAGGGTTGAACAGGTGCTTCTCACCACGTTGTTTCCACTGATATACACCACCCACGTCCAGCATTTGGACAGGGATTTCACGCGTTGGGTAGCCCAGACGGTGACGAACCAATACCTCTTTCGCGATATCGTCAATCGACAGACCCTGAATACGGGAAACTGTGCCAGTGAAGTATTTGTCGACCACTGCTTTGCTAATACCCAGTGCTTCGAAAATTTGCGCACCATGGTAAGACTGTAGGGTTGAGATACCCATCTTCGAGAAGATTTTCAAAAGGCCAGCGTTGATCGCTTTGCGGTACTGTTCAAACAGTACATCCACATCCGCTTCCGGATCCAGCTTCTTCTTACGCTGTAAATCCACCAGCGTTTCGTAGACGAGGTACGGGTTAACAGCATTCGCACCGTAGCCAACGAGTGTGGCGAAGTGATGGGTTTCACGCGCGTCACCGGTTTCAATCACGATGTCGGCTTTCGCGCGCAGACCTTTACGGATCAGGTGGTGGTGAACCGCACCGACAGCCAGCATCGCTGGGATAGCAGCGTGGTTAGAGTTCACTGCACGGTCAGTCAACAGGATGATGGAGTAGCCATCAATCACGGCGTCTTCCGCGTATTGACAGATGCGCTTCAACGCACGCTCAAGCTTGCCTGGCTCACCGCTGGCACGGAATACGATATCCAGTGTTTTTGCTTGCAGGTGATCGTTGTCAACCGCACGCAGTTTTTCCAACTCAGCATTGCTCAGTACTGGCGATTCCAGCTCAACTTTGCGGCAGTGAATAGGCGATTCGGTCAGCAGGTTCTGATCTTTACCCAGATACGTTTTCAGCGACATCACCATGCGCTCACGGATTGGGTCGATTGGCGGGTTCGTGACCTGCGCAAACAGCTGCTTGAAGTAGTTAGATAGGTGCTGTGACTGGTGTGACAGTACTGCCAGTGGCCAGTCAGCACCCATAGCGCCCAGTGCTTCTTTGCCGTCTTTTGCCATAGGAACGATGATTTCGTTCACTTCTTCAGAGGTCACACCGAATGCTTGTTGATGGTGCAACAGGCGATCTGGAGAAGGCTGGTGATGTTTGGTATCCGCTTCTGGCAGCTTATCAATATGCAGCAGGTTCTTATCAACCCACTCTTGATATGGCTGTGCAGAAGCGATTTCGTTCTTCACTTCTTCATCAGAAATGATGCGGCCTTGCTCAAGGTCCGCCACGAAGATTCGGCCAGGCTGCAGACGACCACGGAAGTGAATGTTTTCCGGCTCAATCTCTACCACACCTGACTCGGATGCCATGATGAGGTAATCGTCTTTGGTCACGGTATAGCGGCTTGGACGCAGACCGTTACGGTCAAGGGTCGCACCTACTTTCACGCCATCAGTGAAACAAACAGACGCTGGACCATCCCAAGGTTCCATGATGTTTGCATGGTACTGGTAGAAAGCACGCAGCTTTGGATCCAAATTCGCATTCTCTTGCCACGCTTCCGGCACCATCATCATCAATACGTGTGGCAGGCTTCGGCCACTTAGAACCAGCAGTTCCAGCGCCATATCGAAGTTTGCAGAATCCGATGCGCCTTCCTGACACACTGGCAGCAGCATTTTCAGCTCTTGGTCTGTGAACAGGTCTGATTCCAGCAGGGCTTCACGCGCTTTCATCCAATTCAGGTTACCGCGAACGGTATTGATTTCACCGTTGTGTGCGATGTAACGGAAAGGTTGGGCCAAACGCCAGCGAGGGAAAGTATTGGTCGAGAAGCGCGAGTGAACCAGCGCCAGCGCCGTCACCATTGACGGGTTCTGCAGGTCGAGGAAGTACTGAGGTACCTGCTCGGTGGTCAGCTGGCCTTTGTAAACCAGTGTCTTTGCAGAGAAAGAGTTGATATAGAAGTCGTCGCCAATGTTTGAGACGCTTTCCAGGCACACGCGCACGGTGTAGTTACGCAGTACAAACAGTTTACGTTCGAGCTCATCAAGAGACAGGCCGACACCGCCTGTGACAAAAGCATGCTCAAACTGAGGTTCTGTGCTCAGAGGATCTGCACCGATCATAGAGTTGTCGGTTGGCAGAACACGGTAGCCAATCACTTCAAGATCGAGGCGTTTGGCATTACGCTCGAAGATTTCACGGCACTGCTGGCGTTTGTTCTCGTCTTTCGGGAACAGCATCACACCAACACCGTATTTGTCAGCTGCCGGCAGTTGAATACCTAGCTTACGGGTTTCTTCGAGTAAGAATTCATGGGGTTTTTGTAAAAGAATACCTGCACCGTCACCACTGCATGGGTCACAGCCCTGGCCGCCACGGTGTTCCATGCGGGCCAGCATATCAAGTGCCTGAGTAACAATCGCATGAGACTTTCTGTTCTTCAGGTGGGCAACGAAGCCGATACCACAGGCGTCGTGTTCCATTTCGGGCACATAGAGTCCCTCGGTGCGTAGCACTGAATCAGTCATGTTTACGTCCTTCCAGTTGACACAAATGCAGGGGGAGCATTTGTCTTCCCTTGCTGTACCTGTTGCGGGCACAGCTGAGCGGTCGCCAAGGTTGAATCAACAAAATGTATAAATTCGCGGTAACCAAGCCCGGCTACTGTCAAAAAGCAGTAACCATCTTATTTTGCAATCCTATGCATAAATGCTGCGCTTTCTTTAATTTGCCAGATAACACTCTAAGTCGAGGCTGAGTTTGGCGAATTTTATTGCTCACAATTTGGGCGCAGCTGTAGCTATCCTACAATTTCGGGAAATTAATTACCATAAAAAGTTGCGTTTCGATGGCTATCTAAATGCCCACTTTAGACTGGGTTTTTATTTTAAGTGAATAAAAATTCGAATTGGGCATCATCTTATGAATATAAAAAAAAGTGCCGTAAGGTGTGACTTTTCCCTATGTAAAGGAAATGTAATTAACTTTCAGTTTGTTGATGAAAACTTAATCCAATATTGATTTGATCGAGGTTTTCTCTTTTTGTCGGATGTTAGGATCGCGCGCTTTTTTCCTTCATCCAATATTTCAGGCGGTCGACAATGGAACTTCATCAATTGGTGATACCTTTGGTCAGGATTTACAACGCAGGTATGGCGAAAAAGTTCACAAACTCACTCTGCATGGTGGGTTCAGCTGTCCCAACAGGGATGGCACGTTAGGGTGGGGCGGGTGTACTTTCTGTAATGTGGCCTCGTTTGCTGATGAAACGGCCCAGCAATTGTCTGTCACCAGACAGCTGTCTCAACGAGCAACAGAAGTGAACCGTGCTAAGCGATACCTGGCTTATTTTCAGGCTTATACCAGTACCTATGCAGAGGTGGAAAAGCTGAAAGCCATGTACGAAGAAGCATTGAAGAGCGCTGATATCGTCGGCTTGTGTGTAGGGACGCGCCCTGACTGTGTTCCAGATGAAGTTCTGGATCTACTCGCCCACTATAAAGATGAGGGCTTTGAAATTTGGCTGGAGCTTGGGTTACAGACGGCGAATGACAACACGTTGAAACGTATCAACCGTGGTCATGACTTTGCTTGTTATGATGTTATTACACGCAAAGCAAGGGCGTTGGGCCTCAATGTCTGTACCCACCTGATCGTTGGTTTGCCGGGTGATACCAGAGCAGACCATATCAAGACTATCGAGCAGGTGGTTGAGACAGGTACAGATGGTATTAAATTACACCCTCTTCACATCGTTGAAGGTTCTGTAATGGCGAAAGCTTGGCGGGCAGCGCGTCTAGACGCTATTTCACTTGAGGAATATGTAGAAAGTGCCTCTGAGATGATTTGCGCACCCCGGCAGATGTGGTTTATCACCGTGTCTCAGCGAATGCACGAAAGCCAATATTATTGGCACCTGAGTGGTGCAAAACCCGCTGGTTGGCAATGACAGATATCGCCCGGTCGTTGAATGTGAAAGGCGTTCAGGGAAGCTTGACGGGAAAGCCTTTTCATTTCCCACAATAATGTGACCGACATTAGATACCTTGCAAAATAAATTGAAGATACTCGTTCTATTTCATAACCATATGGCAAGATTAGGTGTGATGTTTATTCAAAAAATGCTTATTTAAGGATGACGGGCAAAAGGTGGAAGGATGATTGATTGGTTACCATTAGCTGCGTTTTTGCTATTGGTAGGTTTTTTAACTGGAATGGTTTGGGTGTCCCATCGGCGTGTAATGTCGATGAAAACATGGCAGCTATATCTGGCCAATCTTCACTCCCCCAAAGCGATAATCAACCATAAAAACGGTCGCATTTTGTATGCGAACCGCAGTTTTGTGCGCCTGTTTGATGTTGAAGTGGGCAGACATCAATATAAGATTCGGGGTGAACGGGAACAACAAACCATTGATATACTTCTCGCTTCCCGCCGTTGGCCGCACCCTTTTGTTGAAATGACCTCTGATTTCAGAACGCTCTCGGATCACTGTACTCCTCGTCATGCCCGTTTCTCAGGGCTTCCCGTTTGGTGTGGAGGACAACGCATATGGATCGTGTCTCTCGAGCCAAAATCTGACGCTGTATATAGTGAGCCTTTTGCTGATAATGATAGTCAGATTTTCCGCAGTGTTATTAACTCCCTCGCCGAACTTATCTGTTTCCAAGACAAGGATGGCCGTATTGTTGGCTCTAATCTGGCGTATGACAGGTTTTGGAAAGGTCGCGAACAGGAAGGCCTGATTTTCTCAGCCGACGAAAATGCCCGGGGTCGACGAACTCAGCAAAGCTGGACGACAAATCCCAATGGAGACAGTTGCTTGCTGGAGTCCAACCAAACCGTATTGCTGGATGACGAAAACCATGCGTTTGGAACCTTGATCATCAGCCATGACGTAACCAACTGGTATATGATGCGACAGTCGCTGGAGCAAGAAATCGAGGCCCGTCAGGAAGTTGAACAGCAACTGAAAAAGCACAGTAATTTGCTGACCTCTATTTTCAAAGCCAGTGTCGACCCGATTGGTATTTACAATAAAGATTACGAGTTCCTTGGTGGAAATGCGGCTTTCGCAGAAGCGATGGGCGCACAGCATGATGAACTTGAAGGTGAGAACGCGGAAGATTTGATGGAGCCGGAAGTATTGGCACAGCACCGCAAGATTGACGTGCCTGTGCTTGAAAGTGGCGACACGGTGAAATATGAAGATCTGGTGATGAAGCGTGATGGTTCAATGGTTTGGTATGAGCTTACCAAGACCCAGTTCCGAGACCCGACAGATGACACCATTGGTGTGCTGGTGATTGCCCGCGACGTGACTGAACGTAAGGCAACTCAGCAGCAACTTGCAGATGCCATCATGGAGCTTGAGGAACTGAGCTTTGTGGATGGTCTCACCAAGGTGGCAAACCGACGCAGCTTTGATGAGCAACTGGTAAAAATGTGGCAATCACACATCCGTGAGCAAGAGCCTCTTTCTCTGATCTTCTGTGATATTGACTACTTCAAACCATATAACGACAACTATGGTCACCAGCAGGGGGATGAAGCGCTGCGCAGCGTGGCGGATGTGTTCCAAAGAGTTATCAGACGTCCTCTGGATGCCGTGGCCCGTTATGGTGGTGAAGAGTTTGCAATTCTTCTGCCTAATACCACTGAGGAAGGTGCTGTTGTTGTCGCCCAAAATATAGCGGAAGAGTTGAAGGTGGCAGCTCTTCCCCATGAATTCTCCAAAGTGGCCGACAGGCTGACCCTGAGTCAGGGTATTGCTACATTACATCCCGTCAGTGGCCAGGACTACGGTGATTTGGTGTCTTTGGCTGACCGTGCGCTATACAGTGCCAAACATGCTGGTAGAAACCAGGTGGCCACAAGCCAATCACTGAAACAGGTTCGGCTTTCAGCTAATGCCTGATCCTTTCTACTAGAAGGGTAGTGGGTGCAGGTAAAATGCTCCCTTTTTCTTTAGCTTCTCCGTCCCCAAGGGTATTATTTTCCCATGCTGATTCAAGGCTGACTCAGCACTTCCTATTTATGTTGATCTGGACGTTCAATGAAGCAAATTAAACTCTTAGCTCAGTACTACGTGGATCTCTTAGTCAAGCTTGGCTTGGTTCGATTCAGCATGTTACTGGCGCTGGCTCTCGTTGCCCTCGCGGTAATTGTTCAAGTGGGCATCACTCTTGTGTTGAATGGTACGGTCCACGATGTCGATATTGTTCGCTCTGTTTTCTTCGGCCTACTTATCACCCCCTGGGCGGTGTACTTTCTCTCTGTCGTGGTGGATCAATTGGAAGAGTCCCGACAGCGTCTTTCAAAACTGGTTTCCAAACTTGAAGAAATGCGCGCCCGTGATATGGAGCTCAACCGCCAACTGACCGAGAACATCACCCAATTAAACCTCGAGATTGAAGAGCGTAAACGAGCAGAAGAAGCGCGTGAAGAGGCGATGCAGGACTTGGAGAATGAAGTCTATCAGCGTGAAAAAGCGCAGGTGGAACTGGCGGAGCAAACTGCGTTACTTCGTTCGTTTATTGATGCTTCACCCGACTTGATTTATTACCGTAATGAAAAAGGCCAATTCTCTGGTTGTAACCGCGCGATGGAAGATTTGACCGGTAAGAAAGAAAAAGAGCTGGTGGGTCTGACACCTTGGGATGTTTACCGTGAAGATATTGCTAGCAAAGTGGTAGAAACTGACCAGCAGGTCTTTGATAGCAATGTTTCCCTGACTTATGAGCAGTGGCTGGAATACAAGGACGGGCGCAAAGCATACTTTGAACTGCGAAAGCTCCCGTTTTACTCCCGGGATGGACGACGTCTTGGTCTGGTAGGTTTTGGTCGTGAGATCACTGAACGTAAGCGTTATCAGGATGCGCTCGAAAAGGCGAGCCGCGATAAAACTGCGTTTATCTCCACCATTAGCCATGAGCTGCGTACGCCACTGAACGGCATTGTAGGCCTAAGTCGTATGTTGCTTGAAACCCGTCTCTCAGAAGAGCAGTTGGGTTACCTGCGTACTATCTATGTCAGTGCAATTACGCTGGGTAATATCTTCAACGACATCATCGATATGGATAAGTCAGATCGAAGCCGTTTGGAGTTGATGCCGCAACCGTTGGATTTCCCAGATTTTGTTTCCGAAATTGAAAACATCAGTGCCTTGATGGCACAGCAAAACGGCCTGCGTTTCTCGCTGGATAGACTTACTGATCTGCCGCCAGCGGTCAAAGTAGACGCCACGCGCCTTCGCCAGATCCTCTGGAACTTGGTCGGTAATGCCGTGAAATTTACCAAGCAGGGGGCAGTGAATGTAACGGTCAGTTGCGACATTGAAGATGACATAGCTCACCTTCAGTTTGATGTGGAAGACAGTGGTGTCGGTATTCCACTGGAGGAGCAAGATAAGATCTTCGCCATGTATTATCAGGTGAAGCAAGGTGAAGATAACCTCCATGCTGTAGGCACAGGCATTGGTCTGGCCGTTTCCCGCAAGCTTGCCCGTTTGATGAACGGTGATATTACGGTAGATAGTGAAGTGGGCGAAGGCAGTAACTTCACTGTGACCTTGGCAGTGCAAGTTTGTGAAATGGTTTCCAACAGAGAGAAAGTGAATGCGGAGCAAAGTCCTCTGCATATTCTGTTGGTCGAAGACATTGAACTGAATATTACGGTGGCTACGAACTTGTTGGAAAGCCTTGGCCATTCGGTTGACGTGGCGCGAAGCGGTCAGGAAGCGCTGACAATGTACCCACAGTCGCAATACGACCTCTTACTACTCGATATTCAACTACCAGACATGACAGGCTTTGATATCGCTAAGACACTCAGGGGGATTGGTGAGGAATTGCCACCGCTGGTGGCGCTGACGGCTAATGTTATTAAGGACAAAACAGAGTACATCAAAAACGGCATGGATGATGCCATCAGCAAACCGATCAGTGTTTCTGCAGTCGCTGAAGTCATTGAGCGTCTGGCACTGCAATGCCCAGTAGCCACTGAAGCTGCTGAAGTGAAAAAGCGGAAGAAGCCAGGCAATGAGATGCTTGAGAAGCTTCTGGATCTGGAAATGCTGACTTCATATGTGGATATTGTGGGCTCTGAGCCTGTGTTCCAGAGTATCAAGATGTTTGAAGATCTGATGCCGGAATACATTCAAATCCTCGACAGTAATATGACGGCGAAAGATCAGGACGGTATTGCAAGTGAAGCGCATAAAATTAAAGGTGCAGCAGGTTCAATTGGCCTGAAACACATCCAGAAAGTGGCGCAGAAAGCGCAATCCCCGGAACTGCCAGCCTGGTGGGAGAACATTGCTGATTGGGTTGATGAAATCAAAGAAGGTTATGTTCAGGATCTGGAAGTGCTGAAGCAGTGGCTTGAGGAATACTCCAAAGAGGCCTAACCAGAAATATTCACTATAGAAAGCCTGATGAGTCAGGCTTAGCTAGAGATCACTAAACCCACCAATCCCTAAACTTTTAGATAACAAAAAGGCCTGCATCGCAGGCCTTTCTTATGTGCTTTTGGGGGAGGAATTAGATTTCTTCCAGCTCACCACAAAAGCGGTAGCCTTCACCGTGGATGGTCGCGATGATTTCTGGCGTATCACCGAAAGACTCGAAGTGCTTACGAATACGACGGATAGTAACGTCAACAGTACGGTCGTGTGGCTTCAGCTCACGGCCTGTCATCTTCTTCAGTAGGTCAGCTCGGGTTTGGATCTTGCCTGGATTCTCACAGAAGTGCAGCAGTGCGCGGAATTCAGATCGTGGTAGTTTGAACTGCTCGTTGTCTGGACTGATTAGAGAGCGGCTGTTGATGTCCAAGGTCCAACCGTTGAATACGTAGCTATCAACAGAACGTTTGTCTTCTGGCAGTGTGCCTTGGCTCATTGCACGAGTCAGGAGGTTGCGAGCACGGATCGTCAATTCGCGCGGGTTGAATGGCTTGGTGATGTAATCATCCGCACCGATTTCCAAGCCCAGAATCTTGTCAACTTCGTTGTCACGACCGGTCAGGAACATCAGCGCCATGTCACCTTGCTCACGCAGTTCACGAGCGAGCAGAAGACCGTTTTTACCGGGTAGGTTGATGTCCATGATAACCAGGTGAACCTGATTGTGAGAAAGCACTTGATGCATTTCTTCGCCATCGTTGGCTTCTAGAACGGTATAACCTTCTGCTTCGAAGATGCTTTTCAGCGTATTACGAGTTACGTGTTCGTCTTCAACAATCAGAATGTGAGGGGTTTGCATTGGCGTTACCTAATTTCTTTAAGGAATCTGGTACCGGGGACGACGTTAAAAAGGCGTCTCCCCAATCAACCACAGTGTCTAACGACCCTGCGAAGAAAACTAACAAACAGGAAAAGTATATCAAATTGATTTGAATGCTTTTTGAGCATACCTTCCTGATACAAACGCCATCCCTAGAGAAGCTGGTTGCAGGTGCGATTTTCTGCTCTGCATACTACTGGTCAACTCATTTTGACCAGCTAATCCTTTGGATAGCGCTGATTGTATTCATTTAACAGCGTGCTAACAATATTTTGTAATAAATCAACGCAACTTTTTTCAATCTTTATTGATATACGTCAATCTCGCCTTGTGTGGTCACAAATAGTGGAATTGCTGCCTAATAAACCGGCTGAATTTTACAAACTCGATTTAACTTTTTTGTACTATTACCACAGGTGTGAATATTGTGTAAAAACGCTTTTATCAGACCATTTTGTCGCATACTGGTCAACTATCTCCTGTCGAGAGCTCTTCGCAGGTCACGGCAGTAAAAGAGAAAAATGAGTAAGGTTGCACACATACTTTTTCCTCCCATATCTGATAGTTATATCACTGTATAGGTTCTTACTGAATTTGACCATTCCTTGTTCTTGCTTTGTCACTAACACCAAAGTTTGAGTGAGCTATGCCAGCTTTATGGAAACGGGAAGAGGCGAAGCAGGAGTATCTTGCTAGCTTGATACCAAGACTTGATAGGAGGAAGCATGGAAGATTTACTGCCTGATATCAGTGATGCACATGGCGATGAGGTGATGTGGATACCGGTTCAGTGGCGCGATTTTGGCGGGAAAAAGGTCTTCTCCGGACGGGTGGAAACCTTGCGTTGCTACGAAGATAACTCCAAGGTGCGTGATATTCTGGGGAAACCCGGTGCTGGTCGCGTGCTGGTGGTGGATGGACATGGTAATTTGAACAAAGCCTTGCTGGGTGACTTGCTCGCCGAACGCGCAGTGGAAAATGGTTGGGAAGGTATTGTTATCTATGGCGCGGTGCGAGATGCGGGAGCATTAAGTGAAATGGCCTTGGGTGTAAAAGCCTTGGGCGTGTGCCCCATCAAAACGGAAAAGCGTGGACTGGGTGATGAAGATGTTCAACTGCGCATAGAGGGAATTCCTGTATCGCCAGGAAATTACCTGTTTGCGGATCTTAATGGCGTAATGATTAGCCAACACCCGATTGAGTTTGGGGAACCATCACAAACAAAGAGTGAAGCATGAAATGAAGAAACCGCGAGTGGCGATTTTTCTAGACAGAACTTCAGATTTCAGAAGCGATAACCCACGCCGAGTTGGTAATTAGCGGAGGCTGCGGGTGTTTGGTTGAGGTTGTAATCGAACTTCGCTTCCAAATTTAGCTTGTCTGTCAATCGGAACTGGCTATTCATTCCCACCACGCCGATGGTTTCTTCGTTCACGCGTTCGGCTTGAACGGTACTACCAATGCTTAACTTCTCATTAAAGTTATATTGAATCCCACTGAGCAAACCTTTGCTGCTGGCGGTATGGTCTGTTTCTGTAGTCATTTCTGTACCCAGATACACGTTCACATTTTTCAGTACGGGATAGTGATAGCCCGAAGAAATAGTCCAGCTATCAAAGCTTTGGTTGCCAGATGTAATGGAGCTCGAAAACCAAGGTTTCTGGTTCTCATCGGAGTATTCATACAGCGGTAACGAACCCTGCGCGAATGCAAAAAAAGCCACTGATTGCAGGGTGACGGCGAGTAGGTATTTTTTCATTAAGCCACCTTCCCTGATTCGTTCTTATTAGACTAAGTTTTTAGTCTAGTTCACTTGTTTTGTTTTTGATAAAGAGAGTTTGAGATTTTCCATCTTCTCTCTCACCTGACGAATATATTCAAACGGTTATGGTGTAATTTGTTGAATTCGGCAAAATCCCGTCGCTTACATGAGGTGTTTAATATTTAAGCAAATGGCGTGCCCGAATGGCGGTAGAAAATTGACGCCGATTGCTCGGCGTCTCATTTTTACTGATTGGTAAAGCGACAATCGTCGCTGTAAGGGAAAACGTCGTTAAATTGTCCCTGTTGAATGTTGTCCTGTAGCCCTTTCCAGTAGTCCGCTTCAAAGAGATCGGAGTGTAGCTCATCAAACAGAGCTCGGATTTTAGGGTTGATCAGCAGGAAGGTACGGAACTCTTCTGGGAACACATCGTATTCGCCAACGCTGTACCAAGGCTCAGCCGCCATTTCATCTTCAGGAAAGCGAGGTGGCGGGATTTTTCGGAAATTCACTTCCGTCAAATAAGAAATTTCATCGTAATCATAGAAGATCACCCGACTGTGACGAGAAACTCCGAAGTTCTTAAACAGCATATCTCCGGCAAAGATGTTCGCAGCAGCTAGCTGTTTGATGGCGTCGCCATATTCCTGAACGGCATTTCTCAGCTCGTCGTCATCCGCCTGTTCAAGGTAAATGTTTAGCGGGATCATCCTACGCTCCATATACAGGTGGCGGATATGGACTTCGTTTTTTGTCAGTTTGATTAGCGAAGGCGCCACTTCCATCAACTCGTCAATGAGGTCTTCACTGAAGCGCTCTCTTGGGAAAATGAAGTTGCGATAATCCAGGGTATCCGCCATGCGACCAACGCGGTCGTGTTCTTTAACCAAGCGGTATTTCTCTTTGACCACCGCATGGGTGATGTCCTTTTGCGGAGCGAACCTGTCTTTGATGATCTTGAAGACAAAGCCATAAGAGGGCAGGGTGAACACTGACATCACCATGCCTTTGATCCCCGGAGCAACTACAAATTGATCGTCAGAAGATTCAATATGCTGGAGGAACTCCCGGTAGAGTTCGGTCTTACCGTGCTTTTGACAACCAATCGCGGTATAGAGCTGAGCAGGGGTTTTATGGGGCATTAGTTGGTTAAGAAAATCAACTAATGCAGCGGGTGCTGGTGCGAAAACCATAAAATAGGAACGGGCGAAACCAAAGATAACGCTGAGCTCATCCGCATCAGCAATACAGGCATCCACGTAAAGTTCATTTTTCGAGTTCACCAACAAAGGCAGTACTAACGGGCGAACCTGATTCGCCATATCAATCCGTCCTATCAGGTAAGCGGCCTTGTTCCGGTAGAAAGGCTCACGCACCATATCGATAGTAACTTCGGTCAATTGTGGACCCAGCCTTCTTTGCAACGCTTCGACAATACGGTGCACATCGCGTGCTTTGTTAACCCAAGGAAGGGTGAAGGGAGTGTCATCCAGAATGCGCTCAATGGTCTGGATAAGCTTCTGGTTGGATGAATAGCGTTTTAACAGTGGCGTCGGATATCTAGGAATGCGGCCACCCTGAGAGCTATTCACAAACAGCTTTTCACGGCGGATATTGCGGTGATCGAACATTCTGCAATACACAGAGTTAAAAAAGCTTTCTGCAATGTCATAGCGCGGATAGTCGTCCAATAAACGACTGTATTCCTCTTTTACCGCCATCAGAAAAGAACGTATAGCATGTTGTCGCCCCAGCATGGTTTTTAATTGCTGGCTGACAAGGCCCACGTGGTGGTCGTAAAAGTTAATGCGGGTTTTCAGTGCTTTTTGAACGCTTTTCCAGTCGCGCGCTTCAAACCTTTCCTGTGCCCCAGCCGTGACATCCAAAAATCGGCCGTACATGGCATCAGAGCCCTGCAATATGGTCTGTGCGACCAACTCCTCCATCGCAACTGCCATGGTTCCCTCCTACGCGGTTGCTGATTTTCTGTCCAATTCAAGTAACTATGTCTGCCTAAATCACTCTTAGCAAGGAAGATGCTGGGAAATGGTGCGGTTTCTCATCTTTTAAATTCGTTAGTAAGAGTTGCGAATTGAAGCGTTTTTTTGAGAGATAACTTAAATTTTTGTTGACCTTGATACCCTTGTTCGGTAAAGGTTATAAAAACGCAGCACGGTAGGTTAAAAACCCATGCTTAAAACAGTCGGCACTACAACTATTATCACCATTATTACCAACACCATTGGTGAGGGTGCGGGCTGACATGCACAGAATTTTAAAAAGAAGCCCGTACCCAACAAGGTACGGGCTTTTTTTTAACCCCTTTATTATTAAATTTGCGAGTTCTGGAAGGAATTGGAGGAAAGGATGCGAGTATTAAAGTTTGGTGGTACTTCGCTGGCAAATGCTGAGAGATTCAGCCGCGCAGCAGAGATCATCACCAGCAATACCTGCCAAAGTGAGGTATCTGCGGTTCTATCCGCGCCTGCTAAGATCACTAACCTATTGGTTGATGTGATTGATAACACAGTTAAACATGGCGAAGCCGAGATTCAGGTTGCTGAGATCAGGAAAATCTTTTCCGCATTGTTTGATGGTCTGGAAGAAATGGAGCCAAGCATCGATAAAGCTTCGCTTTATGACAAGCTAGAGCGCTCTGTGGAGCAGTTGAAGCAATATATCCACGGTATTGCGCTATTGGGCTTATGCCCCGACAACATCTATGCACGTATCATCAGTAAAGGTGAGCGCCTTTCTATTGCGACTATGTCTGCACTGCTTCAAGCCCGCGGTTACAACACTTTTGAAATTGACCCGGTAAAATACCTTCAGGCAAAAGGTGATTACCTTGAAGCTATGGTCGATATCGAAGTGTCTTCCGACCGCTTCAAAAAAGAACCCATTCCTGCTGCACACATCGGTTTGATGCCAGGTTTCACTGCGTCTAACGAGCAAGGCGAACTTGTTACCCTTGGCCGTAATGGTTCTGATTACTCTGCTGCAGTACTGGCAGCTTGTGTACGCGCTGAGTGCTGCGAGATTTGGACGGACGTTGACGGTGTTTACAGCTGTGATCCGCGTTTGGTGCCGGATGCGACGTTACTTAAGTCCCTGAGCTATCAGGAAGCCATGGAGCTTTCTTACTTTGGTGCAAAAGTGCTTCACCCGAAAACCATTCTTCCAATCGCACGTTTCCATATTCCTTGTCTGATCAAAAACACCGCGAACCCACAGGGCGCTGGTACTTTGATCGGTAATGACAGTGGTGAAGACAACCTTGCAGTGAAAGGGATCACCACCCTTAGCAAACTGAGCATGGTGAATGTGTCAGGTCCAGGAATGAAAGGCATGGTCGGCATGGCTGCCCGTGTATTTGGTGCAATGTCAGCCGCAGGTGTTTCTGTTGTTCTTATTACTCAATCCTCTTCTGAATACAGCATCAGCTTTTGTATTGAAGCGGAAGATAAGCCAATGGCGCAGCGCGCGCTTCAGGAAAGCTTTGAGCTCGAACTGAAAGACGGTCTGCTTGAGCCGGTTGAGTTTGTCGACAACGTGGCGATTGTGTCGCTAGTGGGCGACGCGATGCGAACCTCGAAAGGCGTTGCATCTCAATTCTTTACGTCATTGGCAGAAGTGAACGTAAACATTGTAGCAATTGCACAGGGCTCTTCTGAGCGCTCAATCTCTGCAGTTATCCCAGATGACAGCGTGTCAGAAGCGGTGAAAGCGTGTCACGAAAACCTCTTTAACTCTAACCACTACCTGGATGTGTTTGTAGTCGGTGTTGGTGGTGTTGGTGGCGAACTGGTTGAGCAGGTGAAACGCCAGCAGGCGAAACTGGCTGGTCAGGGCATTGTTATCCGAGTGTGTGGAATGGCAAACAGCCGTGGCATGGTGCTGAACAGTAAAGGGATTGATCTGAACAACTGGCGCGATGAGCTGGCGAAAGCAGAAGAGCCGTTCAGCCTCCCTCGTATGGTGAGCCTGGTTCAGCAAAACCACATCATCAACCCTGTGTTTATCGACTGTACTTCAGATCAGGCGATTGCTGATCAATACGCAGATTTTCTGTCTGCAGGCTTCCACGTGATCACACCGAACAAGAAAGCCAACACAGCGGGCATGGCATACTATCAACAGCTGCGTAAGTCTGCCCGTGCAACCCGTCGTAAGTTCATGTACGACACAACTGTGGGCGCTGGTCTGCCAGTCATCGAAAACCTCCAAAACCTGATTGCTGCGGGTGACGAGCTCGAGAAGTTCACCGGCATCTTGTCTGGTTCTCTGTCTCACATCTTCGGTAAGCTCGACGAAGGCCAGAGCTTCTGTGAAGCAACGACAGCAGCACGTGAGAGCGGCTTCACTGAACCGGATCCACGTGATGACCTCTCTGGTATGGACGTGGCGCGTAAGCTTCTTATCCTTGCCCGTGAAGCAGGTATGCACCTTGAACTGGAAGATGTTGAGGTTGAGCCAGCACTGCCACCGGGCTTTGACGCCTCTGGCGATGTAGATTCCTTTATGGCAAAACTGCCGGAAGCTGATGCTTACTTTGAGAAACTGGCTAGTGATGCACGTGCCGAAGGCAAAGTATTGCGCTATGTAGGCAGCATCGAACACGGTCAATGTTCAGTGAAAATCCAGGCTGTGGATGCTGACGACCCAATGTTCAAAATTAAAGAGGGAGAGAACGCGTTGGCTTTCTACAGCCGTTACTACCAACCAATCCCATTGGTATTGCGAGGCTACGGTGCAGGTACTGCCGTGACAGCGGCAGGTGTGTTCGCAGACTTGATGCGTACACTTGGCTGGAAACTGGGGGTATAAGATGAGCGTTGTTGTTTACGCACCGGCTTCAATCGGCAACGTCAGTGTAGGCTTCGATGTATTGGGCGCCGCTGTGTCGCCCATCGACGGTACTTTGCTTGGCGATCGCGTGAAAGTGGAAGATGGTGGTGATGTACCATTTACCCTGAACTGCGTCGGTAGCTTTGTTGATAAGCTGCCTAAAGATCAGAAAGAAAACATCGTTTATCAGAGCTTCGTGGTCTTCTCCCGTGAAATGGAAAAGTTGGGACAGCATGTTCGTCACGTCACCATGACTCTCGAAAAGAACATGCCTATTGGTTCTGGTCTGGGTTCCAGTGCTTGTTCTATCGTTGCCGCTCTGGATGCCCTGAACAAGTTCCATGATGAAGCGTTGGACGAAACAACTTTGCTGGCGCTGATGGGCGAGATGGAAGCAGCGATTTCCGGCAGCCTTCACTATGACAATGTGGCGCCTTGTTACCTTGGCGGTCTGCAGCTGATGGTAGAGCAAATGGGGATTATCAGTCAGGAAGTACCTTGCTTTGACGAATGGTACTGGGTGATGGCTTATCCGGGGATCAAAGTACCGACTGCTGAAGCGCGTGCGATTTTGCCTGCACAATATCGTCGTCAGGATGTGATTAATCACGGTCGCCATCTGGCAGGCTTCATCCATGGCTGTTATTCTGGCCAGCCACAACTTGCTGCGAGCATGATCAAAGACGTGGTTGCAGAACCTTACCGCGAGAAATTGTTGCCAGGCTTCGCCGAAGCCAGACACTACGCGGAAGATGCAGGCGCACTGGCGACGGGCATCTCAGGTTCCGGCCCGACGCTGTTTAGCATCACGGATGACAAAGCCGTGGCAGAGCGCGTAGCGAAGTGGCTAGAGGAAAATTACGTTCAGAACGAAGAAGGATTTGTCCACATCTGTCGATTGGATGTGAAAGGATCGACAGTGACAGGAAGTGAACTATGAAGCTTTACAACATCAAAGAAAATGACGAACAGGTATCGTTCGGCCAAGCGGTAAAACAGGGTCTTGGCCGTAATCAGGGTCTGTTCTTTCCAAGCGAACTGCCAAAATTTGACGACGTTGATGCGCTGCTGGACAAAGATTTTGTCAGCCGCAGCAGCGAGATCCTTTCAGCATTCATCGGTGACGAGCTGTCGCCAGAAACCGTGCGCAACATGGTGGATAATGCCTTCCAATTCCCGGCACCTGTCGAGAAAGTGACTGACCAAATCAGCGCACTTGAGCTGTTCCACGGCCCAACACTGGCGTTTAAAGACTTTGGTGGCCGTTTTATGGCGCAATCGCTGGCAGCAGTGTCTGACAGCGGCAAAGTGACCATTCTGACTGCTACTTCTGGTGATACCGGTGCTGCTGTTGCCCATGCGTTCTACGGCATGGAAAACATCAACGTGGTTATCCTTTACCCGAAAGGTAAGATCAGCCCACTGCAGGAAAAACTCTTCTGTACTCTGGGTGGCAACATCCACACTGTGGCCATCAACGGTACTTTCGATGACTGTCAGGCCATGGTGAAAAATGCCTTTGATGATGCAGAGCTTCGCGCAGCGATTGGCCTGAACTCTGCAAACTCGATCAATATCAGCCGCCTGATGGCGCAAATCTGCTACTACTTTGAAGCAGCGTCGCAGTTGACCAAAGCACAACGAGAAAACCTGGTGGTTGCAGTGCCAAGTGGTAACTTCGGTAACCTGACTGCGGGTCTATTGGCGAAAGCGATTGGCCTGCCAATCAAACGTTTCATCGCAGCAACCAACGTGAATGATACCGTCCCACGTTACCTGAAAACCGGTGAGTGGACGCCAGAACCGACTATCCCAACACTATCAAATGCGATGGACGTGAGTCAGCCAAACAACTGGCCGCGCATTGAAGAGCTTTGTCAGCGTCAAGGCTGGGGTCTGAACGAGCTGGGTGCAGGTGCTGTGACTGATGAGCAAACGGCAGAAACGCTGAAAGCAATGTTTGATGGAGGTTACCTGTGTGAGCCACACGGTGCCATTGCTTACCGCGTGCTGGACGAGCAACTGCAGGATGGTGAGTACGGTTTGTTCCTGTGTACGGCACATCCGGCGAAATTCAAAGAGTCTGTCGATGAGATCCTGACTCAGGACATTCCGCTGCCAGGCCCGCTGGCCAAACACGCGGCGATGGAACTGCTTTCTGTTGAGCAGGATGCGGATTTCGCACAACTTCGTGATTATCTGATGAAGGTTGCTGGCTAATCTCACGCGACATAAAACAAAAAACCGGCCAATTGGCCGGTTTTTTATGTTTCTACTAACTTACAGAGTGTTAGTGAAAGTACGTGCGATAACGTCACGTTGCTGTTCAACAGTCAGAGAGTTGAAACGCACTGCGTAGCCAGATACGCGGATAGTCAGCTGAGGGTATTTTTCTGGGTGCTTAGCAGCGTCTTCCAGTGTTTCACGCTTCAGAACGTTAACATTCAGGTGCTGACCACCTTCGATTTTTGCAGGTACTTCGACAGCGATTTCACGGCTTTCGTACTCGCCCAGATCTGCTGCAGGGATAACCTGATCCGCTTCGAAACCCGCTTTTGCTGCAACGCAACGTGCTTCGTTGGTTTCGCTGTCCAGCAGCCAGATAGAGTTCAGCAGGTCGTCGTTTGCCGCTTTAGTGATTTGAATACCAGTGATCATAATCCTTCCCCTTTTGATAGGCTTGGTGGTTTTAATTTTCCATCAATTGATGAGCTGGGTACTTGTATACCTTAATTTTTGTGAGGGTATTTTGATTTTAGTCAAAATACAATCAAAATATGCGAAATTTACGCCTTGGATTTTTTGTTTTGAATCAATAAAAGATCAAATATATGGTTTAAAACAAATTTTTAACAAGACGATATTCTGTTAAAAATTACAAATGTAATTTAATTACTACATTTATGGCGTGTGAATTGCATTGGGATACATGCGGATATCGCCCCAAGTCCATGTGATGGCACAGTCTGGTGGTGCTAGAGCGATATGCAAATCAAAACGGACTTTTACGGTATGAGTAACTTAAAATGTTGTTGGTTACGGTTTCGACCTGGAGAGAGAAGATGAAGTTTATCGGAGCACATGTATCCGCTTCCGGTGGGGTAGAAAATGCCCCGGTTAACGCCGCGGCAATTGGTGCCAATGCGTTTGCACTGTTTACCAAGAACCAAAGACAGTGGCAGGCAAAGCCACTGGAAGCGAAAAATGTCTCGGCATTCAAAGCAAACTGCCAAAAGCATGGTTTCGTGCCTGAAGCTGTTTTGCCACATGATTCTTACCTCATCAATTTGGGTGCACCTGAAGAAGAAAAGCTGGAGAAATCCCGCGCTGCCTTCATTGATGAAATGGAACGTTGCCAGACACTCGGGCTTCCTTTGCTGAATTTCCATCCGGGCAGCCATTTGAAGAAAATCAGTGAGGAAGCCTGCCTTTCCCTGATTGCTGAATCTATCAATCAGGCACATCAAGCCGTACCAGAGGTCGTTGCCGTGATTGAAAACACTGCGGGTCAGGGGACCAATCTTGGATGGTCGTTTGAGCAACTGGCGGCGATTATCTCGCAAGTGCAAGATAAATCCCGTGTGGGTGTCTGTATTGATACCTGCCACGCCTTTGCGGCAGGGTATGATCTTCGCACTCACTGCGCGGCAGAAGCGACTTTTACGGAGTTTGATAACACAGTAGGTTTTCAGTATCTGCGTGGTATGCACCTCAACGATTCTAAAACGCCTTTTGGTAGCCGGGTTGATCGTCATCAGGCGCTGGGGGAGGGCGAGATTGGTTTACCGTGTTTTGAGGTCATCATGCAAGACAATCGTTTCAATGGCATTCCATTGATTCTGGAGACCATTAAACCGGAAGTGTGGGCGGATGAAATCCGTTTGCTGCGTCAGTTTGAAGTCACAGCATCTGAGCGTGTTTCTGCGTAGAATAGCGGACGCTGAAGAATAGAGAGGATTGGGGAAAGCATGACACAGGCGATGACTTGGCACGATGTGATTGGCCAGGAAAAGGAACAGGACTATTTCAAACACACTATGGCTTATGTGGCGGAAGCCCGTGAGAAAGGCACAGTGATTTACCCGCCTAAGGAAGACGTATTTAATGCCTTCCGCTTTACAGAGCTGGAAGATGTGAAAGTGGTGATCCTGGGGCAGGACCCTTACCACGGTCCTAATCAGGCACATGGTCTTTGTTTTTCAGTCCTGCCCGGTATCAAAACGCCACCCTCGCTGGTGAACATGTATAAAGAGCTGGCTCAGGATATTCCAGGTTTCACCATTCCACAGCATGGATACCTCAAAAGCTGGGCGGATCAGGGCGTGTTGCTCCTTAATACCGTTCTGACGGTCGAGCAGGGTAACGCACACTCTCATGCCCACTTAGGATGGGAAACCTTTACTGATCGCGTGATAGAAGCCGTAAACCAACATTGTGAAGGGGTCGTGTTCCTGCTTTGGGGCTCCCACGCCCGCAAGAAAGGCCGTGTGATTGATCGTAACCGTCACCATGTGTTGGAAGCGCCACACCCATCTCCACTTTCCGCGCATCGTGGATTTTTGGGCTGCAAACATTTTTCTACCACAAACACACTGCTTACCCAGTCTGGTAAAGCGCCGATTAACTGGCAGCCAGAACTCGACGGATAGATTCGTTTCATTGAGTTTCGAAAGCCCGTGATTTTCATCGCGGGCTTTTTGTTTGTTAGTAGTGCAAAGGTGAAACTGAACAAAAAATGACCTTGCGCAATTTGTGAACAGTCCGGTTCGATAGACTGATCTCGTGGTGTGAATGAAGAAAGGGAGGAGCTATGTTAGTAGCCAGCATTCATAGAGATCACCGGAACATCAGCCGACTGCTTAAACTGTTGTCGAAAAAGCTGACGGCTATTCAGCAGGAAAAGCCCGTTAACTACAGCCTGATTAAGGATACCGTCAGCTACCTGCAAGAGCACGCTGAAAAGTATCACCATCCAAAAGAAGACCTTATTTACCACTACTATTTACAGCATTACCCTGATTCAGAGGGTGTGGCCAGATTGGATGATGAGCACGAAGCACTCGCCGGTTTAACCGCTGAATTTGCGGATACCGTCGACATGATATTGATGGACGCTGTCATTCCGCTCGATCTCTTTGCAGACAAACTCAACAGGTTTGTAGGCTGTCAGAAAGAACATCTGGATTTGGAAGAGAAAAGTATCCTGCCTGTTTTGGAGCAAATCCTGACAGCTGAAGATTGGGAATACCTGCATACACAATGGGAGGAAGAAGATATTGATCCGCTGTTTGGTGAGCAAGTGGCAGACAGGTTCAAAGAGCTTGCCGCTGGGTTATAAATCCAAGACAAAAAAAGGCACCCCATCTCGGGTAATGCCGATCAGTTAAGCAATAAATGATCGGTTGAACGATCCTTATAGGCTGTCAAAATCCGAGTGTTTCTCTGCACTCGGATTTCTTTATGTTCTTAAGGCAAGCGCTCGACCGAATACACCAATTCTCTGCTGACCAACTCAATGGGCTATCAGATCTCCTTTGCCCCACACTGATTAATCAATGTCTTGAAGACACGGGCGTCGCCACGATTCGTAAGCGTCGACTCCCCATGGAACTGATGGTGTGGAGCGTGGTGGGAATGTCTCTTTATCGGCATCTATCGATGAGCAAGGTGGTCTCTCAGCTTGATATATTACTTCCGGGTAAGAAGCCTTTTGTTGCGCCGAGCGCGGTGATTCATGCCCGTAAGAAACTAGGACATGAACCCGTAGAAGCGGTGTTCAACCAAACTCAGCAATTGTGGCATGAGAAAACCCCGCATCCCGATTGGTACGGGCTCACTTTGCATGCCGTCGATGGCGTGGTTTGGCGAACACCTGATACGACTGACAATGATAAGGCGTTTAGTCGAACAGGTAATAAAACAACGACGTCAGACTATCCCCAAGTTCGCATGGTCTGCCACATGGAATTGACGAGCCATCTGCTCAACAGTGCCGCCTTTGACTCCGTCTCGGTCAGTGAGATTGACCTCACCGCTCAGCTTATCGACAAAGCCCAAGACAATAGCCTTACCCTGTTTGACAAAGGCTTCTACGCATTGGGACTTCTCCATCGTTGGCAAAGCCAAGGAGAGGAAAGACACTGGCTAATTCCCCTTCGTAAAGGGGCGCAATATAAGACGTTAAGAAAACTGGGACGCGGTCAGGAGCTGGTTGAGCTCTCCCTGACTGCCCAAGCGAAAAAGAAGTGGGTAGATGCGCCGGATACACTGGAAGCCAGACTCATTACCACCAAGATAAAAGGGAAAGAAGTCAAACTGCTGACTTCCATGACCGACCCTAAGCGTTATATAGGTGCAGATATCGCAGAGCTCTACAGTCATCGCTGGGAAATCGAATTAGGCTACCGAGAGATGAAACAGTCCATGCTTCAAAATAGCCTGACGCTAAGAAGTAAAACGCCGGCGTTAGTGAAACAGGAGCTTTGGGGAATGCTGCTCGCCTATAACCTGTTGCGTTTTATGATGTGCCAGATGGCGTATTCCTTGAATACGGTGATGCCATACCAAATAGGCTTTAAGCAGGCATCGATATTTTTGGTGAGTCAGTTGCAGATGCTTCCGGCTGTCGCGCCGGGCAGATACCCAGAAGTACTCAGATATATCCTCGATATGGCAGAGAGCTTTGTGCTTCCAGAGAGGCGGGAGAGGACATATCCCAGAGCAGTAAAGAAAAGGCCCAGTCGCTATGCGACTAGGCCTTCTAGAAAGCGTCATTCAGCTTAATTCACATGCATTACCCCATCTCGGGTGCCTTTTCTCTAAAATTCCATTGTTATACTGTCAGTAAATTGACGATTTAAACCAGTGAGTACGCTACTTAAAAATCGAAATCGCTGTCGCTGATATCACCGAGCATATCGATATCTTGCAGCTCTTTGCGCAGGCGTTGTCTGTCTTTTAACGCCTCAATTTCTCTCCACTTACGTTTTGCTTGTTTGGTTCGTCCACCGCGTTGTGGTCGCTCTTGATCGAATACATCATCAAAGGCAAAGCTATCCATAAATTCACCTCGTTTTACCGTTGCGGTCGCTAATTAAGTATCAAACCTCCGACAAAATAAAATTGAAGTGTTTCTCATTTGTTGCACCTCAGTGAAGTTTTTATGAGAACACAATCAACTTTATTTCGTCACTGAACAAAATGTGCGCAGTTGCAGTGCCTTAAGTTGTCTCACAGCTACAACATCAAATTCATCCGGAGAGGTGCTCCTCAAGCCCCTGTCAAAGCAACAGACCGGGTAAAGACAGAATTTGGTCACACATTGAATAAAATGCATAAAGGGTGCCAGACAAGGTGAACGCGATGTTCCAATCCTGTTATGGAAAAGCGGTGGTGTGAACGTTTGGTCTTGATTTGAGAGCATATCTCACATATCCAATATAAAAAAATATGCATATTGATTTTTATGTTATCTACCTGCATCATCTCGCGGCAATTTGCGGTGATTGCCGCAATACCGACACATTTTCAGGTTTTGTGTGGCCCTTTTTGGCCAGCGAGACCTGCATCATTATCGGCAGACGCTAGGCTTGCGTCAGTCGCATCTAATCGCATTTTCCTCATTTCGGGGAACGACGACATTGCGAATCAGTTTATGCGTACAGAGGGGTAGGCGTGGTAAGTCTCATCAACTTTTTAAACGACCTGATCTGGGGATCGGTGCTCATCTATCTTCTGATCGGTGGCGGTATTTTCTTTACGCTGCGCCTTGGGTTTATTCAAATTCGTCACTTCGGGCATATGTTCAAGGTGATGAAAAACAGCCGTAAATCAGACAAAGAGGGTATCTCCTCGTTTCAGGCATTGTGTACTAGCTTGGCGGCGCGTGTGGGCACGGGCAATATGGCAGGTGTTGCCGTTGCGTTAACGCTAGGTGGGCCGGGTGCCATTTTCTGGATGTGGCTGATTGCCATACTGGGTATGGCCACCGCTTTTGCTGAGAGCACGCTGGCACAGCTTTATAAAACCCGTGATGATGATGGCAACTTCCGCGGTGGTCCGGCTTACTATATGGAAAAAGGCCTTGGCATGCGCTGGATGGGCGTGGTCTTCTCTGTGCTGCTAATCATTGCGTTTGGTCTGGTTTTCAACTCAGTACAGGCTAATTCCATTACTCAGGCAGCTTACGTCGCTTTTGGCTTTGATCCCCTTCATGTTGGTGCTGTATTGGTGGTAATTGCAGCCTTTGTTATTTTTGGTGGCATTCGAAAAATTGCCCGCACGGCTGAGTTGATTGTGCCGGTGATGGCGCTGCTTTATCTGGCGCTTGCCATGTACATCATGCTGACTAATCTGGGAAAAGTGCCCGATGTACTATCGCTGATTTTCCGTAGTGCTTTTGGGCTGGAAGAGGCCGCTTCGGGCGCGCTGGGTTACACAGTGGCGCAGGGCATGGTGCAAGGCATTAAGCGTGGCCTGTTTTCCAACGAAGCAGGTATGGGCTCAGCGCCGAATGCTGCAGCCAGCGCAACGCCTTATCCTCCGCACCCTGCTTCTCAGGGATATGTGCAGATGCTGGGCGTGTTTGTAGACACCATCGTTATTTGTTCGGCCACCATGGCAATCATCCTGATGTCCGGCGAATACATGCCGGGTAGTGAAATCACCGGCATTGAATTGACCCAGCGTGCGCTTTCTAACGAAGTGGGTGACTGGGGTGGTATTTTTGTGGCTGTGGCGATTTTCTTCTTCGCGTTTACCTCAATCATTGCAAACTATTCGTATGCCGAAACCAATCTGATCTTCCTTGAGCACAACCACAAAGCGGGTTTAAACCTTTTTCGCTGTGTCGTACTTGGCATGGTGATGTTTGGTGCGATGGCTGAGTTGCCAGTCGTTTGGATCATGGCAGATACTTCAATGGGCTTGATGGCGATCGTAAACATGATTGCAATCCTTCTGCTCTCTGGCACCGTGGTGACGCTGGCGAAAGACTACAACCAGCAAGTGAAGCAGGGCAAAGTGCCGTCGTTCAACAGCCGTAATCACCCTGATATGCTCAATCAGATTGAGCCAGGCGTCTGGGGAAAACCGCAAGTAACAGAATCGGAAAATCGCCAGAAAGCAAACTGATTTATTCGGTTTCGTCTATGGCACATATAGGAAAAAGCCACGCTTGATCGCGTGGCTTTTTTGATGGTCGGTGTTACTCTTTGCTCTAATAAGAGATTGAAAGGAATGACACTATGTTGATTGTGGTTTCTCCGGCAAAAACCTTGGATTACCAATCACCGCTTGCAACGGAGCGTTACACGCAGCCAACGTTGACCGAGCACTCTAAGGCTTTGATTGATGTTTGCCGTAAGCTGACACCGGCAGATATTTCCAGTCTGATGAAAGTAAGCGACAAGATTGCAGGTTTGAACGCGGCACGCTTTACTGAGTGGTCGCCGGAGTTCACGACCGACAATGCCCGTCCAGCGGTTCTGGCATTCAAAGGCGACGTGTACACAGGCCTTGAAGCGGAAACTTTCAGTGAAGAGGACTTTGATTGGGCGCAGAATCACCTGCGAATGCTGTCAGGTCTCTATGGTCTGTTGCGTCCTCTTGATTTGATGCAGCCTTACCGCTTGGAAATGGGCACGAAGCTTGCGAACCCACGCGGTACCAATCTTTATCAGTTCTGGGGTGACATCATCACGGATGAGTTGAATCAGGCACTGGCCGCGCAGGGTGATAAGGTACTGGTTAACCTTGCATCGAATGAGTACTTCAAATCAGTCAAACCTAAGCAATTGGACGGGCAGATCATCACGCCAGTGTTCAAAGACCAGAAAAACGGCCAGTACAAAGTCATCAGCTTCTTTGCCAAAAAAGCGCGCGGCATGATGGCGCGTTACATCATCGACAACCGCATTGATTCGGTTGAGGCTTTGAAGCAGTTTGATACGGCTGGATACTGGTTCTGTAATGAAGAGTCGAGCGACAAGGAACTGGTGTTTAAGCGCGAAGAGCAGTAATCGCCATTTAAAATCAGAAAAAAGAAAAGGTTAGCCGAGGCTAACCTTTTTTGTATCTCAATAATCTCGATTAAGCAGTCGGATTGACTGGCTTACCGGAGACTTCATCCGACGCTTCGCTGTCTTGAGTACGACGTGCCAGACGACGCTCCCAGTAGTCAGCGTTCTTGATACCAAGCTTCACAGGATCGAAAGTATATTCTTCCACACCTTCTTTCTGCTGACGCTCGTAATCGTGCAGCGCTTTAAGGGCAGGCTTGCTCAGGAAGAAGATGATCACAAGGCCTACAATATTCAGCCAAGCCATCAGACCCACACCCACGTCACCCATCGCCCACGCGAGGTTGGCGGTTTTCACGGTGCCATAGAATACCGCTGCCATCAGAATCACTTTCAGCACAAACATCATGCCTGGCAGTTTGATGGTACGGCGCAGGTAGGCCACGTTGGTTTCTGCGATGTAGTAGTAAGCCAGAATCGTGGTGAACGCAAAGAAGAACAGTGCAATCGCAATGAACGGTTTGCCCCAACCCGGCATGGTGCTTTCAATTGCCATCTGGGTGAAGACTGGACCATTCGCAGCAATGTCTGCAGCAACGTTTTGGATGATGAAGGCTTCGCCAGCACCGTGAACGTTGTAGGCGCCAGTGATAAGGATCATAAACGCGGTGGCAGAACATACCAGCAGGGTATCAATGTAGATAGAGAAGGATTGAACCAGACCCTGTTGCGCTGGGTGCTGAACGTTCGCGGCAGCCGCTGCGTGTGGACCTGTACCCTGACCCGCTTCGTTAGAGTAAACACCACGCTTAACACCCCAGCCGATAGCCGCACCAACACCCGCCATAGGTGTGAATGCGTCGCCAATGATCATCGCAACGATACCTGGGATTTCAGTGATGTTCAGCGCAATGATAACGAATGCGATGATGATGTAAGCCAAAGCCATGAAAGGCACAACGACCTGAGTAAAGCTCGCGATTCGCTTTACGCCACCAAAAATGATGAAACCAAGCAAAATGGAGATGAGGGTGCCGGTGATGATTTTCGCCAGACTGTAGGTACCAATCGCGGTTTCAATCATTTCACCAGAGCCGAATGCGGCTTCAACGGCGTTACCGATACTGTTTGACTGTACGCCCGGGAGCAGAACACCACAGGCAAAAATAGTCGCGATGGCAAAAATCCATGCGTACCACTTCTGACCCATCGCTTTTTCGATGTAGTAAGCCGGACCACCACGGAATTCGCCCTTGTCTTCTTCTTTGTAGATTTGTGCAAGGGTAGATTCAGTGTAAGCCGTTGCAGCGCCAAGGAAGGCAACAACCCACATCCAGAAAACAGCACCAGGACCACCGAAACCGATCGCTGCAGCGACACCTGCGATATTACCGGTACCAACACGGCCTGAGAGTGAAACGGCCAGCGCCTGGAAAGACGAAATACCTTTCTCAGAACTTTTGCCAGAGAACAGCAGGCGAGTCATTTCTTTGAACTGACGAACCTGAACAAAGCGCGTTACGATGGAGTAGAACAGGCCAGCACCCAAACAGGTGTAAATAAGCACTGGACTCCAGATAATGCTGTTTAAAAAATCAACAACAGATTGCATTACAAGATCCCTCTAATAAAAAATATTGGATAGATGATTTTTTATCCAACGGCAGGATAATCCGAAAATGACACGAATTGTTAACATTTTGTATTGTAAATATGACGGATTGTGAGCCCGATCTTTAGTCTGCATTCCATTAGCAAACTAGAATATTTCTCTGCGACTGATCGCAAACAAATAAAAAAGGAGGCTTTTCGCCTCCTTTTCTAACGTTAATTAAATTGAAAATCCAGCAAAATCTTGATTATGCGGATTTTTTCGCTGCTTTTTTCGCCGCTTTCTTAGCTTTTCCTTTTACTTCTTTGTTAGAAAGCTTTTTCTTTTTCTTCTTAAATTCCGGCTTCTTATGTTTTGGCTTCATGCCATCAACATAGCGTTCTTTCACGTCTTCTTTCATGTAGCGGCAGATACGGTCCATCATTGGTTGATCGTGCGCTTCTACCAGAGAAATGGCGTTACCTTTCTTACCCGCGCGGGCAGTACGACCGATACGGTGCAGGTACACGTCGGCTTTTCGTGGCAGGTCGAAGTTGATGACGTGGTCGATGTCTGGCACGTCGATACCACGTGCTGCAACATCAGTTGCTAACAGAACATTAATTTCACCAGTGGTGAAACGCTCGATCGCGTAAGTACGCTTTGCCTGAGCCATTTCACCTTGCAGCCATGCACAATTCACTTTCTCTTTGGTTAGGAATTCACGCAGTGCAGCCAGACGCTCACGGGTTTTCACAAAGATGATCGCACGCTCAGCCTGTTCCGTCAGAATCGCTTTCAACAGGGCATTTTTATGCGCCATGTCGTCACAGCGGTAGTACCACTGGGTGATCTTCTTGCGTTCACGGCGCGGCGGTTCAGCTTCTACTTCTACCGGATCGGTCAGCAGGGTGTTCTTGAAACCTTCAATGCCTTTACCTTCCAGCGTCGCGGAGAACAGCATACTTTGTTTACGCCAGCGACATTCGGTAGAGAGTTTATCAACAGCAGGGCCAAAGCCCATGTCGAGCATGCGGTCGGCTTCGTCCAATACCAAGCTTTCAATTGCGCGACAGTCAAAGCGTTCAGCTTCGATGTATTCCATCAGACGGCCAGGCGTCGCAACCACGATGTCTTGGGTTTTACCCAGAATCTCAGCATGTTCTTGGTACGAGATACCACCTGTGATGGTGATGATCTTTAAATCTGTGTATTTCGCCAACGCGCGGGCTTGATCAGCTACCTGAATGGCCAGTTCACGGGTTGGAGTCAGAATCAGGGCGCGTGCAGGACCCGGCTTCTGACGAGGGAAGTCGATAAGGTGTTGCAGCAATGGCAATACAAAAGCCGCCGTTTTTCCTGTTCCCGTTGGCGCAGACGCCAGAATATCACGGCCATCCATACCATGAGGGATCACGCCAGCCTGGATCGCTGTTGGTCGCTCGAAGCTCATGTCATCCAGCGCTTGTAGCAGTTGAGGATCCAGTTCTAGTTCAGCAAAAGTTCGCACGCGTTGTTTCTCCACTCAAAGTTAGGGGGCGAATTATAGAGACTAATTCAAGTACGATCATCACATCTTGAGGTAAAAATCTCTTGTGAGCGAAATAAAGTCGTTTGTATAGCTTCCCGCTGCCTGGATCACCAAGGTTTTGGCATCTAAACCATGTTCTTCCTGATTCGATAGCGACATCAACTTCCGGCTCACCGGTTTGTTGGCGGTTGGTTGTACGTTCAACAGCCGTTGGCAATAAAGTCCATACTCTTCAGCTTTTGCCAGCAAGGTATCAGCCTCCACTGAAGGTAAGATCAAATGCGCCTGTCCGTTGGGTAAAAGTCGAGTATTTATCACTTTTAATAAGGTGTCGTGAGAGAGGGTGTCGGTGTGGCGCGCAGTGGCTCGCCGAGAATCGCCTGCTTGCTCGCCGGAGTTAAAGTAAGGGGGATTGCAGATAATAGTATTGAACTGCAACGGGTTTTCCCACTCGGCAATATCCTGATGCAGTACATTTATTCGATCTGCCCAAGCAGATTGTTCTGAATTGAATTGCGCGGTGTTGGCGGCGTGTTCATCGATATCCAGCGCGGTGATTTTTACTGCGGGAAATCGCTGCGCCATCATCAGTGCCAGCAAGCCAGTGCCAGTGCCAATGTCGAGCACTTCATCAGACTCTCCCGCCTCAGCCCAAGCGCCAAGCAGCACGCCATCCGTACTGACGGGCATGCCACAGCCTTTATCTTCAACAGTAAATTGCTTGAATCTGAAGCCTTTACTCACGGTAACCTCTTGATCTCTACTCGTTGCCATTGTCGACAATTGCTTAAAAAATAGATAATTATGTTGCTTCCATGTTATGAGTTTTTGCGCTCAGTATCTTTGTCTTCTATCGACTAACGGTTAATGTTTGGTTATAAGTGCCAATAGAACATTAAAAAATGGATTTATAATCTATTTTTTAATGTTCTATTGTCTGCGCAGTGAAACTTCGTCATTATTCTGCGTAATCGGTATTGAGTAGTAAAAATAACTAAAAGGCTAACTGGTTGATTACACAATTATTAAGCAAACACACATAGGTAGTACGAAGTGAAAGAGAGTTTAAAGGTTAGCGATATACTCGCGCTAGGGTTTATGACCTTTGCATTTTTCCTCGGGGCCGGAAATATCATCTTTCCTCCTCTGGCGGGCTTTCTGGCAGGTGAACACACCTTTTCTGCAATGCTGGGCTTTTTGACCACTGCTGTAGGCCTTCCTCTTATTGGTATCGTCGCGGTTGCCGTGGCGGGTGGCGGCTGGAAAGGCCTGACCCGCGATCTGCCAGCGTCAGTCGCAACACTGATGGCGGTGCTGATTTTCATCATTATCGGTCCTGCTTTTGCAGCGCCACGTGCAGGTTTGGTGGCTTATGAGATGGGCTTTAAGCCTTTCCTAAATGCACCAGGCCAGTTCGAATTGTCGCTTTTCTCGGTGGTGTTCTTTGCCATCGCGATGTTCTTCTCCCTGTCTCAGGGTAAGCTTATCGACACTATTGGTAAGCTGCTGACGCCTGCCCTGTTTGCGGCACTGGCAGTACTGGCGATTGCAGTTGTGGTGAACCCACAAGGCGATATCGTGGCAGCGCAGGGTGCGTATGTGGATCAGGCCTTCACGACAGGTTTCCTTGAAGGTTACAACACCATGGATACCTTCGCCGCACTGATGTTCGGTATGTTGATTGTGGATGTTATCCGTAAGAAAGGCGTGACTGATCAGGCGAAAACCTGTCAGTACCTGATTTATGCCGGTGTGATTGCGGCTGCAGGTCTGGCATTTGTTTACGTTTCTCTGTTCTATCTGGGCGCGACAGCGACGGGTGTGGCACCGGGTGCGGCAAACGGTGGTGCGATTCTGTCAGCTTACGTGTTGGCGCTGTTTGGCCCTGCTGGTCAAATCATCCTGTCGACCATCATTGTACTGGCGTGTCTGACGACGGTTATTGGTCTGGTTTCAGCGTGTTCTGACTACTTCAGCACCCTGACCAAAATCACTTACCGTCAATGGGTGGTTATCCTGTCTATTGCTTGTGCAGTGGTAGCGAACGTTGGCTTGAACCAGTTGATCGCCATATCTGTTCCTGTCTTGTTTGCACTTTACCCGGTTGCGATTGCACTGATTGCTCTAACGTTCCTGTGCCGCTTTATGCCTAACCCACAACTGGCATACCGCGTGGTACTGGGTGTGTCTCTGGTGTTCGCACTGTTGGATGCAGCGAAAGTCGCGGGCGTTGATGTGTCTGCGTTGAAAGTGCTGCCACTGTTTAACTACGGCATGGCATGGTTGCTGCCAACGGCAATTGCGCTGGCGGCGGTAAGCTTTGCGGGCAAGTGTAAAGGCGAAACGTCACACGCTTAAAGCAAAATCATTGGAATACAAAAAACCACCGGATGCGGTGGTTTTTTTATGTCTGAAAGATGGCTTGCAGGTTCAGGGACTATAGCGTTTCCTGAAACTCAACCAACACCTGCTCACACCATGTTGCAATGCGCTCATCACTCAGTTCGTATTGGCTGTCTTCATCCAAAGCCAGGCCGACAAACTGTTTACCGTCTTCGGTCAGCGCTTTTGAGGCTTCAAAGGTATAACCTTCATTTGGCCAGTAGCCGATAAATTTCAGGCCGGTTGGCAGCAATTCGTCATGCAACATACCCATGGCATCAAGGTACCATTCGGCATAGCCTTCCTGATCGCCAAGACCAAAAAGTGCGGCGACTTTACCTTGCAGGTTCAGACCATTGAGCTGTGACCACACCGCTTCCCAGTCTTCCTGCAACTCGCCAAAGTCCCAAGTGGAAATGCCCAGCAACAGCAAATCATACTGATTCATTTGGTCAACCGGCGTTTCTTTGATGTTGTGAATATCCACCATGTCGTCACCCAGGATATCGCGGATTTTCTCTGCCGCCATTTCGGTGTAACAGGTGGTGGAGCCGTAAAACAAACCTATTTTCATGTGCTTTTCCTGCTGTTGCGTCGTGGGGATTCTACTCCTCGTGGCTTTGTATCTCCACCCTGTAAACCACGAGGATTTGGCGCATTTTGCTGCAATCGTTTTGCTTAATCAGGGTAAACCTTGCATTCACGCGGGGGTGAGGTAGTTTGAGATAAGCAACAATTGAACTTAAGTGAGTGAATCGTGGAACAAAACGCGGTATTGGTAGAGCAGTTTTTGGATGCAATGTGGATGGAGAGGGGGCTATCTGAGAATACCCTGGCCTCTTATCGAAACGATCTGACCAAACTTTGCCAGTGGCTGGATAATGACAGCGTGGCTCTGGTGAAAGTGTCATCGTCCAAACTGCAGGATTACCAACATTGGTTATTCGATCAGGATTACAAGCAAAGTAGCCGCGCCCGTATGCTCTCTGCAATGCGTCGTCTTTTCCAATACCTTTACCGCGAAAAGCAGCGTGAAGACGACCCAACGGCCACATTGATCAGCCCCAAATTGCCTAAGCGTCTGCCAAAAGATTTGTCGGAAGAGCAGGTAGAAGCGCTACTTGATGCGCCCGATGTGGAAGACACTCTCGAGCTTCGCGATAAAGCCATGATGGAGCTCCTGTACGCCACAGGTCTTCGCGTGACTGAACTTATTAGCCTGACCACTGAAAACGTCAGCCTGCGTCAGGGCGTGGTTCGGGTAATTGGTAAAGGTGGAAAAGAGCGTCTGGTGCCAATGGGAGAGGCAGCAATCGACTGGCTGGAGCGATATATGGCGCACAGCCGCCCGGCATTGCTCGGTGAGCAAAGTTCGGATGTGTTTTTCCCTAGCCGCCGCGCCCGCATGATGACCCGTCAGACTTTCTGGCACCGTATCAAGTTTTATGCGGCGCTTGCAGGCATTGATGGTGACATGCTTTCGCCACACGTTTTGCGCCATGCTTTTGCAACGCACTTGCTAAACCACGGTGCAGATTTACGTGTGGTGCAAATGTTGTTGGGACATAGTGACCTGTCGACCACGCAAATTTATACTCACGTCGCGACTGAGCGACTAAAACAGTTGCATCAGGAGCACCATCCTCGGGCATAATGCAGCCGAACGGGTGTTTTTTTACCTCACTTGGGATTTTTTTCGTTTCTGTCCGGTCTGAGTGAGTGACAGTTTGCCCGCAAACCCATTTTCAGGATCTGAACACTATGAATTTAAAACAACTGATGGCGCGTGCTTTGATTGCCTCTGCCATGTTGTCATTCGGCACACAGGCTGCGGAAGGTGCAGACAAAGCGGCAATTGCTGATGTATTGGCGAAATACCGTCTGAATGTTGAAACTATTGAAAAAGCACCGGTTGAGGGTCTCTATGAAGTCGTGACGAATGGCGGCGTAGTTTACGCCAATAAAGATGGCTCTTACTTTATTTACGGCCAGCTTTTCCATACCACTCCAACGGAATCTATCAACCTGACTGAAATCACTCAGGCGAAGCGTAATAAAAAGCTGTTTGAAGAAGCGGATGTTGAGAAAGAACTTATCGTCTATCCGGCGAAAGACGAGAAATACGTGGTTAACGTATTTACAGATACCACTTGTGGTTACTGCATGAAGCTCCACAGTGAAATGAAGGAATACAATGATCTGGGAATTACCGTTCGCTATCTGGCATTCCCTCGCTCGGGTGAACGCTCCCCAAACATCGGCCAAATGAGTGCCATTTGGTGTGCAGATGACAAAGTGGACGCAATGAACCTAGCAAAAGCGCGCAACTTCAATGAAGAAAGCAAACAGTGCACGGATCTTGTCCGTCGCCATATGGTATTGGGCAACGCAATGGGTGTGACGGGTACACCTGCCATTATGCTTGAAGATGGTACGCTTTTGGGCGGTTATCTCCCTGCAAAGGGTTTGCTGCAGAATCTTGAACAGAAATTCAAAGGTTAAATATTTCTTCTCAAAAAGCGCCGACTTGATGGCGCTTTTTTCTTTCTGTCTTCACAGCATTCAGTTCCAAAGTCTTCCGCTTTGAAAACCACCCGCTAAAATGGAGGCTCAATCCGCATTCTTAATGCTCATCGGTATAAGCGATGACTCACAGGTTCTCTCCATGATTGAAATTAAACGTCGTCATGCGGCACAGGATGCTGCTTTTCCTGCTTCAATTCCGCCATTGCTCCAGCGTATTTACGCCAACCGTGGCATCACCTCTGAAGGTGAACTGGAGCGCAGTGCTCGCGGGCTGCTGAATTACAACGAACTACATGGCATTGCACGCGCCGTAGAATTGCTGGCAGCTGCAATGGCAGAAGGGCGACGCATTATCGTGGTGGGCGACTTTGATGCCGATGGCGCAACAAGCTCAGCCCTTTCTGTGACGGCATTTCGCATGATGGGCTGCACCAACGTTGATTACCTAGTGCCGAACCGTTTTGACGATGGTTATGGCTTGAGCCCAGACGTGGTAGAGCAAGCTGCAGCCAAAGGCGCGGAGCTTATCATGACCGTGGATAACGGTGTGTCTTCGATTGAAGGGGTTGCAGCAGCCAAAGCCCGCGATATTCAAGTCGTCGTGACCGACCACCACTTACCGGGCGAAGTGCTGCCGGATGCTGATGCCATGGTGAACCCGAACCTCAACGAGTGTGGCTTTCCGTCCAAATCGCTCGCAGGTGTTGGTGTGGCGTTTTATCTGATGTTGGCACTGCGTGCTCATCTTCGTGATAACGGCTGGTTTGCCCAGCGTGGTATCGCTGAACCGAACTTGGCGGAACTGTTGGACTTGGTCGCATTGGGTACAGTGGCCGATGTGGTATCGCTGGACACCAACAACCGCATTTTGGTGCATCAGGGTTTGATGCGAATCCGCGCGGGGAAATGTCGTCCGGGTATTCAGGCTTTGATTGAAGTAGCGAACCGCAATATGACGACGCTGGTGGCGAGTGATTTCGGCTTTGCCTTGGGGCCACGCATTAATGCTGCAGGCCGCTTGGATGATATGTCATTTGGTATTGAGCTTTTACTGTGTCAAAACCTTCAAGCCGCGCGCCAGATGGCAAGTGAGCTGGATGCCCTGAACCAAAGCCGTAAGGAAATCGAGCAGGGCATGAAAGAAGAAGCGATGGCGATTTGTGAGCGTCTTCAATTTGGTGAAGGCAGCAGTCTGCCTTGCGGCCTTGCACTGTTCCAGCGCGAATGGCATCAGGGTGTGATTGGTATCCTCGCATCACGCATTAAAGACAAATTCCACCGCCCTGTGATTGCCTTCGCTGATGGTGGTGAAGGCACTATCAAAGGCTCAGCACGTTCGATTCAGGGGCTGCATATGCGTGACACCCTGGATGTGATTGATACGCAAAACCCGGGCCTGATTAAAAAGTTTGGCGGTCACGCCATGGCAGCGGGTCTGACCATCGCCGAAGCGGACTTTGAACGTTTCTCGAAACTGTTCGACGAAGCCGTAAAAAACACCATCAGCGAAGAAGAGTTGAAAGGTGTACTGCTTTCAGACGGTGAACTCCTTTCCAATGAGATCAATTTGGATGTGGCTGAAACGCTGCGTTCTGGTGGTCCTTGGGGGCAAGGCTTTCCTGAGCCACTGTTTGATGGCAAGTTCAAGCTGCTGCATCAAAAGCTGGTGGGCGGGAAACACCTGAAAATGATGTTGGAACCCGTCATGGGCGGACAAATGGTGGACGCCATCGCCTTCAACATTGACTTGCGACGCTGGCCGGATCCCTCTGTGCAAATGGTCGAGGTCGCATATCGCCTCGATGTGAACGAGTTCCGTGGCAACCGTACGGTGCAGTTGATGGTTGAGCATATGGCGGCGGTTTAGGTAAGGAAGAGCAGGTCCTAGGGTCCTAGGAAAAGAAGGTCCTAGGAGGAGCAAGAGCCAGAGGCTCTGCTAAACAGTTCAAATACTGTAGGACCCAGGACCTTTAGCCTTTTCTCTCATTTTTCTCCGAAAATTTCTCCTTTGATCCCCATCACACTCTGTATATTCCGTCCGCAATTCTGTAGAATTCGGCGGTTAAAACTCATTCCGAACATAGAAAAGTGACCATGTTTGAAATCAATCCAATCAAAAACCGCCTAGCGGACATTGTCGAGCGTGCAAATGTCCTTAGGGGGTATCTTTGACTATGACGCCAAGAAAGAGCGTCTAGAAGAAGTTAATGCCGAACTCGAACAACCTGATGTGTGGAACGAACCTGAGCGTGCCCAAGCGCTGGGTCGTGAACGCGCGTCGCTGGAAGCGGTAGTAGAAACTATCGACCAGCTGGATCAGGGTGGCGAGTACATCACCGAACTGCTGGAACTGGCAGTAGAAGAAAACGATCAGGATACGTTCGATGAAATCGAGCCGGAGCTGAGCGATCTGGAAGAGAAGCTGTCGAAGCTGGAATTCCGCCGCATGTTCTCTGGCGATCACGACGGTTCTGATTGTTATATCGACCTGCAAGCAGGTTCAGGCGGTACTGAAGCGCAAGACTGGACATCCATGATGCTGCGCATGTACCTGCGTTGGGCTGACGCAAAAGGCTTCAAGACCGAAGTGATTGAAGTGTCTGAAGGTGATGTGGCTGGATTGAAATCAGCAACCGTTCGTATCAGCGGCGAATACGCTTACGGCTGGCTGCGTACCGAAACCGGTGTTCACCGTCTGGTTCGTAAGTCTCCGTTCGATTCAGGCGGTCGTCGTCACACCTCGTTCTCTTCTGCATTTATTTACCCGGAAGTGGACGAAAATATCGACATCGATATCAACCCGTCTGATCTGCGTATCGACGTTTACCGTGCGTCAGGCGCGGGCGGTCAGCACGTTAACACCACCGAATCAGCGGTACGTATCACACACGTACCAACCAACACCGTGGTGCAGTGCCAGAATGACCGAAGCCAGCACAAGAACAAAGATCAGGCGATGAAGCAGCTTCGCGCAAAACTGTTTGAACTGGAACTGCAAAAGCAGAACGCAGAGAAACAGGCGAATGAAGCAGCGAAGTCTGACATCGGTTGGGGTAGCCAGATCCGCTCTTACGTTCTGGATGACTCACGCATTAAAGACCTGCGTACCGGTATCGAAAACCGTAACACCCAAGCGGTGCTTGACGGTGATCTCGACAAGTTTATTGAAGCGAGCCTGAAATCTGGTTTGTAATTTTTTAAGTTAATTCAAAGGTTCACTATGACTGACCAGTTACAAGACGAAAACAAGCTGATCGCGGAGCGTCGTGCAAAACTGAACCACATTCGTCAAAGCTGCAATGCAAACGGCCACCCAAATGAATTCCGCCGTGAGCACAAAGCGGCTGATCTTCAGGCTGAGTTTGGCGAAAAGAGCAAGGAAGAGCTGGAAGCATTGGATCACAAAGTCAGCGTTGCTGGCCGTGTGATGGCAAAGCGTGGCCCTTTCCTGGCACTTCAGGACGTGAGCGGTCGTATTCAAGCATACGCAGCGAAAGACGTTCAGAACGTGCTGAAAGATCAATATCAGGGCCTGGACATCGGTGACATCATCGGTGTGAAAGGCGCACTGCATAAGTCTGGCAAAGGCGACCTGTACGTGAACATGGAAGAGTACCAACTGCTGACTAAAGCACTGCGTCCTCTGCCAGAGAAATTCCACGGTCTGACTGATCAGGAAATGCGTTACCGTCAGCGTTACGTTGACCTGATCGTAAACGAGGATTCGCGCAACGCATTCAAGGTGAGATCTAAGCTGATTTCTGCGATTCGCCGTTACATGGAGTCAAAAGACTTCATGGAAGTGGAAACGCCAATGATGCAAGTGATCCCGGGTGGTGCTTCTGCACGTCCGTTTATCACGCACCACAACGCACTGGATCAGGAAATGTTCCTGCGCATCGCGCCTGAGCTGTACCTGAAGCGTCTGGTTGTGGGTGGTTTCGAGCGCGTATTCGAAATCAACCGTAACTTCCGTAACGAAGGTCTGTCTCCACGCCACAACCCAGAATTCACCATGATTGAGTTCTACATGGCGTACGCAGATTACAACGACCTGATCGACCTGACTGAAGACATGCTTCGTTCAGTGGCTTTTGAAGTTCTGGGTGAAACCTCTATGCCTTACGGCGATTACACCGTGGAATTCGGTGGTAAATATTCACGTATGACCATGCTGGAAGCGATCAAGCACTACAACCCAGAGCACGCTGATATCCAAGCGCTGACTGTTGAAGACGTTCAGGATCGTGAGAAGCTGGTCGCTATCGCTAAGTCTCTGGAGATCTACGTTGAGAAATTCTGGACTTGTGGTCAGCTGCTGGAAGAAATCTTCGGTGAAACCGCAGAACCTAAACTGATCCAGCCAACCTTCATCACTGGCTACCCGGCAGATATCTCTCCGCTGGCGCGCCGTAGCGATGACAATCCGTTCTTCACCGACCGCTTTGAATTCTTCATCGGTGGCCGTGAAGTAGCGAACGGTTTCTCGGAGCTGAATGATGCAGAAGATCAGGACGCTCGCTTTAAAGCGCAGGTTGATGCGAAAGATGCAGGTGACGACGAAGCGATGTTCTACGATGCAGACTACATCACTGCACTGGAACATGGTCTGCCACCAACAGCGGGTCAAGGTATCGGTATCGACCGTCTGGCAATGCTGTTTACCAACACACACACTATCCGTGATGTGATTCTGTTCCCGGCGATGCGTCCACAGAATCAGAAGAAAGACTAAATCTGACTGACTTCTGAGACGTCTCTGAGACACCAAAAACACTGGCTTATGCCAGTGTTTTTTTATGTGTGTATGTGAATGTACAAACGCTTGCTTAATGTCACAAATATTGCGGTGCAATTAACGTTTTAGTTCCGGTTTGATCCATCTACAGGGATGATGCCCGCGCAATTCCTTGCTGCTTTTATTGAAGATAACCATACTAAAAAAATCCTTCCTTTCTGCCAGTGTTGCTCTGGCAACGTTGGCTTCATCGGCAGCGTTTGCTGTTGAACATATCGACCTGTTAATTAAAGACGCGACTGTATTGACCATGAACGCTGATAAAGCGGTTTATGCGAATGGTGTGGTGGCTGTTGATGGCAACAAGATTGTGGCTGTCGGTGACGAGACCCTGTCGAAAGCCTATCAGGCCAAAACTGTCTTGGATGTGGACGGTGACATCGTGATGCCAGGATTGATCAACACCCACACTCATGCCTCAATGACAGTGTTCCGTTCACTGGGTGATGATGTGCCTGATCGTCTTCATCGCTATATCTTCCCATTAGAAAGTCAGTTGGTGAGCCGAGATATGGTACGTATCGGCGCGCAACTGGGTAATGTGGAAATGCTGAAAGGCGGCGTGACCACTTATGCCGATATGTACTACTTCGAAGATGAAGTGGCGAAAACCGTCGACAAGATTGGTATGCGCGCGATCCTGGGTGAAACCGTGATTAAGTTTCCAGTCGCTGATGCCGCTAACGCGGAAGAAGGCATCCAATACGCGCTGAACTTTATTAAGAAATATAAAGACCATCCACGTATTACCCCAGCTTTCGCGCCACACGCACCTTATACCAATACGACCGAAGTGCTGCAGAAAATCATCAGGCTTTCGCTGGAGCACGATGTGCCTGTGATGATCCACCTTGCGGAATCAGAGCGTGAAAACGAAGTGATTGCCGAGCGCAGTGGCGGTAAGTCTCCCGTCGAATACATGGCGGATATTGGTGCGCTGACGCCAAACTTAGTTGGCGCGCACGTGATTAATGTCGATGACCATGATATTGCGCTGCTGAAAAAGCACGATGTGGGCATTGCGCACAACATGAGTGCCAATATCAAGTCTGCCAAAGGTGTGTCACCGGCATTGAAGATGTTTGATGATGGTCTTCGAATTGGTCTCGGCACTGACGGGCCGATGTCAGGTAACACACTCAGCACAGTGGATGAATTCAACCAAGTTGCTAAAGTGCACAAGCTGGTGAACAAAGATCGCGCGGCAATGCCACCCATCAAGGTGATTGAGATGGCGACGATAGGAGCTGCACGTGCGCTTCATATGGAAGATAAAATAGGTTCTTTGGAAGCAGCCAAGCTCGCTGACATCATCGTGATTGATACGAAGGCACCAAACATGTTGCCAATGTATAATCCCTATTCAGCGCTGGTGTACTCAGCGTATGCATCGAACGTGAAACATACCATTGTGGATGGCCAGATCCTTATGCAGGAGAGAAACATCCTGACTGTTGATGAAGACAAAGTCCGAGAGGAAGCGTTGCAGTTTGCAGACAAAGTAAGAGAAACCGTCATCGCCAGTGGCGAAGAAGTGAGATAGTTGTTCGCCTTTTTGCCTCAAATAAAAGACCGAGTCTCATTCAGATGCGGCCATTTGCCTTCTTTATCAGCAGATAGCCTCAATAAATCGGGTCATAGTCTATGATCTAAGAAATTTTAGAGATAATTCTAAATTTCTCAAAAATGAGAAGTGTTTGAAATACTGGCCATTTTGATAGCTTTTTTAGGCATCGTAGAATAGTCTAACTTACTAAAATTAATGATATTTATGTCAGCTACTTGTTGCCTATGTTGTCAGCAAATCGAACAGCAAAAGTGTCTTATATGGGAACTATGCTGATTTGAGAGCCACTTTGTATCTACATTGAGACAGACCTGCTTGTCTTACAAAATATAATGATACTCACAACATTTTGAACACGTGTCGTTAACGGATGACTAAAGGCAGGCGTTATGGGTATGCAATTCAGATCTGAGGCGGTTCCAAGTTCACTCGTCGTAGTAGGCGGAACTTACGAACCTTGGCTGGCAACACTGGAACAAGCAGGTTGGCGTTGTCACCGCTGTTATGACCTCAGAGCAGCACAATCTCTCCTTCAGGACATTGGTCCTTGCATTGGTATTGTGGACATCAGCCACGATGATTTCAGTCTTAACGGTGTCGCATCACTGGTAAACCGCAACAAGCAGGTTCGCTGGTTGGCGCTGATCCGCGAAGATCAACTTAACAATGATGCAATTTGTCAGTTCATCGTGAGCTTCTGCATCGACTACTTCACTTCTCCAATTCCAGATAGCCAGCTGATGAGCACCATCGGTCACCAACTGGGTATGCTGAAACTCGAGCGCCACGTATGGCCTCAACTGGGCGACCACAGTGACATGGGTCTGCTAGGTAAAACGTCTGTGATGAAGAAGCTTCGCGATCAGGTTCGCCGTGTAGCACCCACAGACGTATCAGTGCTAATCAACGGTGAAAGCGGTACCGGTAAAGAACTGGTGGGTATGGCGATTCATAATGCTTCTACCCGCGCGAAAGGTCCGTTCATTTCAGTGAAATGCAGTGCGTTGCCAGAAAAGCTTATTCAAGACGAGCTCTTTGGTGATGGCACGACAGAAGGAAAAGTACAGCAAGCGCACCAAGGTACTCTATTCTTGGATGAAATCGGTGACTTGCCATTGAATCTTCAGGCGAATCTCCTGCACCTGTTGCAAGATGGTACGGTAGAAACACACGACGACAAGTACTCGAAAGAGATCGATGTCCGTGTTATTGCTGCAACGCACATGGATCTGGAAAAAGCGGTCGCTGAAGGTCAGTTCCGCGAAGATCTGTTCTACCGTCTCAATGTTTTGCGTATCTCAGTTCCTTCACTAAAAGAGCGCAGTGCAGACATTCCTGAGCTGGCTGAACACTTCCTGCTGAAGTTTGCACGTCAGTACAACACACAAGCACGTACTTTCTCTGAAGAGGCGAATAAGATCCTGACCAACTACAGCTGGCCGGGTAACGTACGTGAGCTGATCAACCAAGTAAAACGTGCAGTACTGCTGGCTGATAATCTGGTGATTGAAGCTGAGCATCTGGATCTGCCACGTCAGGGCGATTACAAACAGAGTCTGCGTAAGATCCGTGAAGAATCTGAGCGCGATGCATTGCTTGCGGTACTGGAAAGCAACAATGGCCAAGTATCTGCGGCTGCGAAAGAACTGGGTGTATCCCGTGCAACTATGTATCGCCTGCTGAACAAGCACAGCTTGATCCCGGCGCCACGTAGCTTTCGCTAAGTGATTAGCTGAAACGAAAAAACCGTCTGGTCAGGCGGTTTTTTTTTCGTCTCTAGCTTTATTGGCTAGCAAGTTTCCCCTCGTTGATTGGGAACACTTTGTCGTACATCAGATTGTAGATATATGCATAAACCAGATAGAAAGCCACCAGACCAATGTCCATCAGGAAGGCTTGCCACAGATTGATGTTCAGCCACCAAGCAATAGCGGGTAGTGTTATCCACAATAGGCCCAGCTCAAACAGCACCGCATGAAGAATACGGTGCTTCTGTGTCTTCTCAGTCTTACCTGCGAATCTCATCATAGCTTTGTCGAACCAAAGGTTATAGATGTAGTTCCAACCTGTCGCGAGGACGGAAAAAACTACACCCAACACGCCTGTGTGTGCCGCATCAAAACCAAACAGGGACAAAATGCTCACGATGAGAATAAGGCCAATCACCTCAAAGGCGATGGCGTGTCGAATACGGTCAGCAGCAGTTCTCATGGTTTATTCCTCTCAGTCAATAGCGACATAATATCTACTAAAAAGATTGAATATAGTTACTTACTATCCGTAAAAGAGATGAGTTTGATCGGTCTTCCTACAGTTGTGTAACTGATTGATTATTTTGGGACGACTGTTGCCGGAGAGATTAATTTTAAAACTGACTAGTGAAGAGCGAAATGTCCTTTTAAATAGGCAAAACTTCGAACACGATAGGGTGAAACTTTGCTCAGGTTATTTGAAAAAGAACATGCCACTAAATTCATTGTTATATCAAATAACGCGTTGATATATTGATATAGATCATTAGTATTAACAGGGAATTTACAAGTGCGGAATGTTCCGCAGGTTTACGCAGAAAGGAGGCAAAAGATGACAAATCAACAGCTTACATCCGTCATTAATTGCGCCACTCATCTGTGCGCAGATAAGCGAAAACCTGTACACTAGTCCGCACCCTTTTAGCAAATGGGCCGCGGATACGACTGCGGCTCTGAGCGACACTTCCCTATCAAGATCCCTCGCACGCAATCTATCCAAGGCCTCCTATAACTCATCAAGGAGTCCGTCATGAACCAATCTATCTACCTGCGTCTGGCCGTGTTTTTTGTCCGCATGGATATCAAACGTGAAGAGTCTGCCTGGAGAAAAGCCCATCGCCGAATTCGTTATGTTGGCGAACCTTTGTCTGAGCACCTTCTGCGAGATATTGGATTCGAAAAGGATGGTTTCTCTATTGGTCACAGCGTTGCCCCTCAATTCAAGGCTCAACGCGAAGTGGCTAGAATGCGCAGGAAGCTAAGGCTGAACCTGACTACGTAATCGAAAGGGAGTCACAGATCTTTGTGGCTCCCGCTAGACAATAAAAAAGCGCCTGATGGCGCTTTTCTTTTTATATCAGAGTTATGGGCAAGGGTTGGAGTATTGCTTGCCGATCTCTTCAATACGTTTCAGCAAATCTTGTGGTAACTCGACATCAATGGAGTCGATGTTGGATTTAAGTTGTTCCATTGTGGTGGCGCCAATGATGTTACTGGCGACAAACGATCGGGTGTTCACATAGGCCAGCGCCATCTGTGCCGGAGCAATGGCGAATTCCTTTGCGAGATGGACATAGGCTTGAGTCGCTGCCTGCCCTTGCTCAGTGAAGTACCGAGAAAAACGCTCCCAGCGTGTACAGCGTGCGCCTTCAGGTTTGGCTCCATTAATGTATTTGCCACTCAGAATACCAAAAGCCAGCGGTGAATAGGCTAGAAGCTCGACGCCTTCCAGATGGCTAATCTCAGATAAGCCAACTTCAAAGCTCCGGTTCAGCAGATTATAAGGATTTTGAATGGAGACTATGCGCGGCAGGCTATGTTTCTCTGCCAAACGAAGGTAACTCATTACACCCCATGGGGTTTCGTTGGATACACCAATATGGCGGATTTTTCCTTCACGCACCAATTCAGCCAGCGCATCCAGAGTGTCTAACAGGGTGACACCGGAGTTTTCGTCCTGATGGTCATAATTCAATTCTCCAAAGCTGTTTACGTGTCTCTGAGGCCAGTGCACCTGATAGAGATCGATGTAGTCTGTTTGCAGGCGTGCAAGGCTATTATCTACTGCTTGACGAACATTACGACGATCCAGCGACATATTTTCACGGATATAAGGCACGCCACGCGGGCCGGCGACTTTAGTGGCGATAATCACTTTGTCGCGCTTACCGGACTTTTGCAGCCAAGTACCAATATATTGTTCAGTCAGGCCTTGTGTTTCTGGTGTCGGTGGCACCGAATACATTTCCGCCGTGTCAATAAAGTTCACACCGCGATTGAGCGCAAAATCAAGCTGCTGATGAGCATCCGCTTCGGTGTTTTGCTGACCATACGTCATGGTGCCGAGACAAATCTTACTGACTTCCAGGTTGGTGTGGGGAAGTGTGTGGTATTGCATCCTTTCTCCTTGGGCTGCATCTCATGGGCGATGGGAATTACGTTGAAGAGATGTACGAGCTTTACTTTCCATCTTAGGAAATTTTCTTGACGGTACAAGCGAAAAAAAAGCAGATCAGTCAGCCGCACCACTTGAGAGTTTGAACTGTCGCAAATCACTCACATAGAAGCGGTCAGAAATATCAGTTTTAAATCACACTCAGTATTCTGACACCATATACTAAAGTTAACATTCGATTAACAATGCGGGTAACGAAATGAAATTAAAGCAATTGAAGAGCTGGATACAGGCTCACCCCGACAACGTACCCCATTGCTATGTGATCGCGCATGCAGGTGGTGCGCAGTATGTGGTGGAAGTAGAAGTCAGACACAAACTTGAGCCTTTGAAAGATGACAATACCGACGAGGTGCTGCATTTTGACAACATGGAGCAGGTGTCGGAAAAACTTCGTAAGGTCGGCGTGAAAAAAGCCACGCTTCGCCTGCTTGACCCCTATGACGAATTTGGACCCGCAGACACAAGCTGTAACGAAGACATGGAAATTACGCTGTAAGGTTAGCTTTCGCTTTCTGGCAGCATAAAGTGGCGGGCGAGTATCTTGCCCGTGAACTGGGTGCGAAGATAAAAGCCACGGGGCAAGGTTTTGATGGGTTGGCCTTTTGCACCATAAGCTTCCGTTTTTGCTTTGCTGTTTGCTGCTTTAGGACGAAGCTGTAAATACTCACCATGTCTGGCGCTGATTTCATGTACCTTGCCCAGCACGATAAACTCCATTAACTCTTCCCAATCCGCTTTGAGCTGCGCTTCTTCATCTTCAGAGGGTTGCCATAGCAAAGGCATGCCGACATGACGCTCACATACCGGTATTTCCCGTTCACCTTCAACCGGGATCCAAAGCACTTTGGATAACTTATTGCGAATGTGGCTTTGTTCCCAAGTCAGTCCCTGAACCCCTGTCAGTGGTGCAACACAGACAAACGTGGTTTCCAGTGGTTTTCCGGTATGGCTGATCGGAATCGATTTCAGCTCGATCCCGATCTCTTGGAAATCCTGTTCGGGTTTACTGCCCGCCGTGGCTCCCAAGCATGTCTCCAATAACATGCCTACCCAGCCTTTTTCACGGCGAAGATCAGCCGGACACTCCAGCCCGTGTTGCTCAGCAAGCTCGCCAAGCGTATAACCCGCCAAGGAAAAGGCGCGTTCAAGGAGTTCAACTTCAGATGTTGGGGCTGGAATCATAATGGCTTTGAATACGATTAATCTGATGAGAACGCTATCAGCCTCTACCAAATGGATCCACTGATTTTTGCATTTATCTTTGAGTTATCCACATTGATCAGCTTAAGAAATGCATAAAAGTGGGTCATGGATGCCTATACAGTGGTTTTACTCACAGAATGTGGTTAATTTTGGAACGTGTTGGCGTTAAAGTGAACGAGCTGTGTGGGTAAGTATAAGTTTGATTGATCTTTGACCATTTTAAGATCGTTATAAATTTGGACACCAATCTTTACGCGAGCTACGATAGTGTTATTATCTATATTAATGAAAAATAGAGAGATATTTTTATTTTGTAAGTCCGTAATGTATCCTTTATTTTCTATACTGCGACACTTTTATTCAGTTTGAAGTCTGTTCTGCACAAATGTATCCACAGAAAGCGTGAATAAATGTGCGCGCAGTCTCACCGGATTGTTTATAACTTTGGAGCGAGGGGGAATTTATCCATAAAGGCGGTTAAAGCCCCCAAAAAATGCGTCTCATACACAATGTTTGTTTACCACTGTGCACATAGTGTGAAAAAATCACTGGTAATAGAGATTTATATTTGAGGTCGTCCAGTGATAGATGGCGATGGCTACCGTCCCAATGTAGGGATAGTAATTTGTAACAGCCACGGTCAAGTTCTCTGGGCTCGTCGATACGGACAACACTCTTGGCAATTCCCACAAGGTGGTATTGATGACGGTGAAACTCCTGAACAGGCCATGTACCGTGAACTATACGAAGAAGTAGGGTTAGCAAAGAAAGACGTAAGAGTTCTAGCTACCAGTCGTCACTGGTTACGCTATAAATTACCTAAACGTCTGGTACGCTGGGAATCCAAGCCAGTGTGTATCGGCCAGAAGCAAAAATGGTTTTTGCTGAAGCTGGAGTGTGACGAGTCAAAGGTGAACATGCAACGCGGGGGGACGCCGGAATTTGATGGCTGGCGTTGGGTCAGTTATTGGTACCCCGTAAGGCAAGTGGTGTCGTTTAAACGTGAAGTTTATCGACGCGCGATGAAAGAATTTGCGCCTATGGCGATGCCTTTTCGCGAAAGAAAAAGCAAACGGAAAGGCAAACGGGGCACAGCGAAGAACTAAGGATAAACGTCGAGGGCGCCGATGCTGACGAAACTGCGGGATATCGTTAACAATGTAGCGTCGTCCACCGACGTCAAACAGGCGCTCAATGTCTTGGTACGTGAGACCTGTTCAGCGATGCAGACGGAGTGTTGCTCTGTCTACATTGCCGATTATGACCGCGAACAATATGATCTCATGGCTACGCAGGGACTCAATGCCGGTGCACGCCGTGTTTCTCTCTCCTTTGATGAAGGCCTGGTGGGGTTGGTTGGCCGCCGTGCTGAGCCTATCAACCTTGCACTTGCCAGCTCACATAGTGACTTCAAACACTTTCCTGATATCGGCGAAGACATTTTCCATGCCTTTCTTGGTACACCCATTATTTATCGCCGGAAGGTGCTGGGAGTTTTGGTTGTCCAGCAGCGTGATTCACGCCAGTTTGATGAAAGTGAAGAGTCATTCCTTGTCACGCTCGCTGCCCAACTTGCGGTGGTGTTTGCCCATGCCAAAGCTCAGGGCTTCTGGCCTAACAATGCTAAAGGAGCGTTATTGCTCGAGGGTGCGGCAGCTTCGCCAGGTGTTGCTATTGCCAAAGCATGGTGTGATGTTTCACAGCCACGTCTTGATTTGGTATTCCCTGCTTCTTGCCTTGATACACAAAAAGAGCGCGATAGATTGGATGGTGCTATCAGCGCTGCCGTTACCGAATTCCGACGTTTGCGGAAGCGTTTTGACAGTGACCTGAATCAGGATACGTTGGCGATCTTCGATCTTTTTATCCACCTCCTGAACGATCCGATGTTGCGCAAAGCCATGAATGAACGCATTCAAAATGGCGATTTGGCAGAGTGGGCGGTGAAGCAAACCATCGATGCGTTTGCTGAGCGGTTCCAGAACATGTCAGATCCTTATCTTCGCGAACGAGCCAATGATGTGAAGGAGCTGGGTCAGCGTCTGATTTATTTCCTTGAGAACCAGGAGATTAAACAGTGGAATTTTGATGAGCCTATCGTGCTGTTTGCTCGTGAACTGACAGCTGCGATGCTGGCCGCGATCCCCCGCGATCGTTTAGCGGGCGTGGTCGCTGAAGAGGGGGCGGTGAACGCCCACGCCGCGATTCTGGCAAGAGCGCTAGGTATTCCTGCTGTCATGGGGGTTGAATTCAGCCCGCAGTTAGTTCACCGCAAGCAGATCGTGCTTGACGGTTTCAAGGGCCGGTTGCTGGTTGAGCCTGCGCCTCAGGTGCTTGAAGAGTACGAGCGTCTTCGCGATGAGGAGCTTGAATTACAACAGGAAGTCGAAAGTGCCTTCACTAAGAAGACAGAAACCGCCGATGGCGTTCGGGTTGAAGTCCACTTGAATGCAGGACTTAGCGCTGATACCAGCATTGCTATAAACCGTGGAGTTGATGGCGTTGGGCTTTACCGAACCGAAGTGCCTTTTCTGATGCAGAGAAGCTTCCCGTCTGAAGACGATCAGGTGAACCAATACCGTTCGATTTTGGATTGTTACCCCAAGCAGCCTGTGGTGATGCGTACGCTGGATATTGGTGGCGACAAGCCTTTGCCTTACCTTAAAATCGAAGAAGACAACCCGTTCCTTGGGTGGCGCGGGATTCGATTCACTTTAGATCATCCAGATATCTTCCTTATTCAGGTGCGAGCCATGCTGCGTGCCAGCATCGGTCGAGATAACCTATCTATCTTGCTGCCGATGATCTCTGGTTTATCAGAGCTTTTGGAAGCCAAAAGTCTAATAGAAAGAGCATTTTCAGAAGTGTCTGAAATCGCTGCGCAGCACAGTGAGACCTTGAAGCAGCCAAAGCTTGGGATCATGGTGGAGGTGCCGTCCGTCCTTTACCAACTGGATACTATTGCCCCACACATCGACTTCCTTTCAGTCGGTACCAATGACCTGACACAGTATTTGCTGGCAGTGGATAGAAACAACGCCCGTGTTGCAGATGTCTATGATACATTTCATCCCTCAGTGTTGGCCGTGCTGAAGCAAATCCTCGACAACAGCCGTCGGCTCAAACTGCCGGTGAGTGTCTGTGGTGAGTTTGCCGGTGATCCTATCGGCGCGGTTTTATTGGTGGGAATGGGTTATCGACAGCTCAGTATGAACACCCGAAGTGTGGCGAAAATAAAATACGTATTACGTCATGTTCCTAGTGCAGAGCTTAAGTCGCACTCGGCGGCGGTCCAACAATTGTCGTTAGCGCGTGATATAAGAAACGCCTCAGAAGCCTTTTTAGAGCGGCATAATCTCGGTGGTTTGATCCGGGTAGGTAAATAGGGTGATCTGGCTTCCCAAAAAGTGCAGCGCCAATAGGGATCTTTCATGTTAGAAGCCACATTGTGGTTATTTGGCGTTTGCCTTTTGTTGGGGGGCGTTGTTGGTTTGCTGGCCGGGTTATTGGGGATCGGTGGTGGTCTTATTGTTGTGCCTGCGCTGAGTGTTCTCCTCCCCTGGGCAGGGATTGCTGGAAATCTTGTGATGCCAATGGCGCTTGCCACCTCGCTTGCCAGTATTGTTGTAACCTCATCTTCTTCTGCTTACACGCACTATCGCTTAGGCAATGTTCAGCCTTCAGTTACCCGTACCCTGCTACCAGGCATTTTACTTGGTGGATTGCTGGGTAGTGGTATTGCAGACCGTATGCCGACAGAATATTTGCCGAAAGTGTTTGGGGCTATTGTGTTGCTGCTTGCTCTTCAAATGGCATTATCGCTGAGGGTTAAGTCTGCCAGACCGTTACCTTCCACCCTAGGAAGTATGACCAGCGGGACAGCGATTGGTATGATAGCCAGCCTTGCGGGAATTGGTGGCGGTTCATTGACCGTGCCTTACCTGCATTATCATGGCGTCGAAATGCGAAAAGCCATCGGAAGTGCTTCACTGTGCGGTGTCTTTTTGGCGTTTTCCGGTGTCATTGGTTTTATCTTTTTCGGGCTGAATCAACCCGAAGCGCTACCACCCTACAGTGTTGGTTATGTTTACTTACCTGCGTTGATTGGTATTGTAGTCACTTCCGTAATGACAACACGCTACGGTGCTAGACTTGCGACCCAATTACCGACACCCATCATAAAACGCGTATTCGCGGTGTTTTTGCTCGTAGTTGGCGCAAGCATGTTTTTTAGCTAAGGAAGACGAATTTATGTCACTGACATTTCCCCAAATAGATCCTGTCCTGATTGAAATCGGGCCGCTGGCAGTTCGCTGGTATGGCTTGATGTACCTTGCTGGTTTTGCGTTTGCGCTCTGGTTAGCTAACCGCCGTGCAGACAAAACGGGTAGTGGATGGACAAGAGATGAAGTAGGTGACTTACTGTTCGCAGGCTTCTTAGGCGTCGTGTTAGGCGGTCGTATTGGCTACGTGCTGTTTTATCAATTTGACGCTTTCCTTGCCGATCCCTTATTCCTGTTCAAAGTGTGGACAGGCGGCATGTCTTTTCACGGTGGATTGTTGGGTGTGATTGCAGCCATGGCTTGGTATGCCCGCAAGACCAAGCGGACTTTCTTCGCTGTTTCAGACTTTATTGCGCCGCTGGTACCATTTGGGCTGGGTGCAGGCCGTCTGGGTAACTTTATCAATGGTGAGCTTTGGGGGCGTGCGACAGATATGCCATGGGGAATGATTTTTCCGACAGGAGGCCCAATTGCACGTCATCCTTCGCAGCTTTACGAATTTTTGCTGGAAGGCATCGTATTGTTCCTCATCCTTAACTGGTTTATCAAGAAGCCGCGACCTGCCGGTGCCGTTTCCGGTCTCTTCCTGATTGGCTACGGGGCGTTCCGCTTTATTGTTGAGTTTTATCGCGAGCCTGACGCACATTTGGGCCTATTTGGTGATTGGATCAGCATGGGACAAATATTGTCGACGCCAATGATTATTGTGGGTGTGTTAATGGTAGTCTGGGCTTATCGCAGAGACCCAAGCGCAGCGCGCTCCGTATAATAATTTCAGTTTAAGCCGCAGATCTCTGCGGCTTTCTTTATATTTGTGATTTGTCACCCCGCTATGGCGGGTAGTAAAAGAAAGGAAGAGTCATGAAGCAATATCTTGATTTGATGCAGGATATCATTGATAACGGCACCGACCGCGGTGACCGTACTGGAGTGGGTACACGATCTGTTTTTGGACGTCAGATGCGTTTCGATCTTAGTGAAGGCTTTCCGCTGCTGACCACCAAAAAGCTTTACACTCGCGCCATCATCCATGAGTTGCTTTGGTTCCTCAATGGCGATACCAACATCAAGTATCTCCAAGAAAATAATGTAACAATCTGGGACGAGTGGGCGACAGAAGAGGGCGATCTAGGCCCGGTTTACGGAGCTCAGTGGCGTTCATGGGCCTGTCCGGACGGTTCAACGGTTGACCAGATTGCTGAGCTGATTGAGCAGATCAAAGCCAAGCCAAATTCGCGTCGCCACATTATTACGGCGTGGAACCCTGCTGACCTGCCTGACGAGACCATCAGCCCGCAAGCAAATGCAGAGCAAGGCAAGATGGCACTGGCACCATGCCACTGTTTGTTTCAGTTCTATGTAGCTGATGGCAAGTTGTCATGCCAGCTTTACCAGCGCAGCGCAGACTACTTTCTGGGCGTGCCTTTCAATATAGCCAGTTACGCGCTGTTCACCCATATGATTGCGCAGCAGTGCGATTTGGAAGTGGGTGATTTCGTTCATACCTTTGGTGATGTCCACCTTTATCACAATCACTTGAACGATGACATCGTATACGAGCAGCTCAAGCGTGAGCCAGGTAATCGCCCAACCTTGGCAATCAAACGTAAGCCGAACTCCATCTTTGACTACAAGTTGGAAGATTTTGAGATTGAAGGTTATGAAGCCCAGCCGTCGATTAAAGCGCCGATTGCGATTTAAGGTTTGAAAGTTAGGAAGAGCAGCTCCTATTAAGAGAAGGTCCTAGGAAAGAAAAGAGCGGTAACTGATGATTATCAGTACCGCTTTTTTGTTTTCTGGAATATTTGGTATTGCTCCTGCAGAACGCTAAATACAAAAACGCCCGCATTTGCGGGCGTTTTCAAATCAGTTTTTCAGTTTTGCTTATTGGGTTACCAGCATCACTAGCGAAGGAACTGCGATGAATACCAGACCTAAGTAAGCCACGACGGCCATCTTGTTCTTTGCTGCAGCGTCACCCAGCATTTCCGCACACTTCAGTGGGATTTCACGCAGGAATGGTGTACCGAAGATCAGTAGGGTTGCCAGAATGTTGAATGCCAAGTGTACCAGAGCGATCTGAAGAGCAAAGACCGCGTTTGGACCGGTTACCGCCGTTGCTGCCAGCAGAGCAGTGATACAGGTACCAATGTTCGCACCCAGAGTAAACGGATAAACATCGCGTACCTTCAGTACGTTGGTACCAACCAGCGGAACCATCAGGCTGGTGGTCGTAGAAGAAGACTGAACCAGGATAGTTACCAAAGTGCCAGACATAATGCCGTGGAGAGGACCACGACCGATTGCTTTGTGTAGCATCTCTTTTGCACGGCCAACCATCAGAGAGCGCATCAGTTTGCCCATCAAGGTGATAGAAGCGAAGATCAATGCAATACCCATTAAAGCCAGTACTACGCCGCCCCAGTTACCTGGAAGGACAGACAGCATTTCTTTCGTACCATTAACCAGTGGCTTAGTGATCGGACCCATGAAGTCCAGACCTTTCATGCTCAAGCTACCTTCAAACATGAATGGTGCAACCAACCAGCTTGAGATCTTGTCCAGCAGACCGAACATCATTTCCAGTGGCAGGAAGATAGCAACAGCAATCAGGTTAAAGAAGTCATGGACAGTCGCACAAGTAAATGCACGGCGGAATTCGTCTTTACAGCGAGCGTGACCCAGGCTTACCAGCGTGTTGGTCACGGTGGTGCCGATGTTTGCACCCATCACCATAGGAATGGCTGTCTCAACAGGCAGGCCGCCAGCGACTAGACCAACAATAATAGAAGTCACAGTACTTGAAGACTGGATGAGCGCAGTCGCTACGATACCAATCATCAGACCTGCAACTGGGTGGGACGCGAACTCGAATAAGGTTTTAGCTTCGTCACCCGCAGCCCATTTAAAACCACTTCCAACCATGGATACTGCCAGAAGCAGTACATAAAGCATAAGTGCCAGGTTGGCCCAACGTACCCAATTCTTAGAGCTGTTAATCGGTGCAGCAGTAGAGGCTTGGGAGGTCATAAGAGAAATCTCCGTGACAGTTAAATGTCAGATTTGTGTCAGTGAAAGTATCTGGCGCGGATATTAGGTACGAAATATTTCACTAATATGACAGTTATAAGTTGGTGCATTAGCCATTGATAAGAAAGGGTGTAAAGACTTTGTGTCACATGTACATATTCATATAAAAAACAGAAAGATAAGTTGTGGGTATGGAGGGTAGAGTCGCAGTATAAAAAATAGGCACTTGAACCGGTATGGAGCTTAATGCAGGCTGGACTGGAGATGTTTATTGCAGAGCTACCGATTTTCGTTGCGAAAAAAGTAACAATTTTGATTGGATACTTCGGATATTTCGATGTTTAATCTCCGAAGAACCGATTTTTCTTTATCGATGATCGGCGCCTAGACTAGTAGAGATTAATTAATTTAACGGAGTGCTTTTAATGACTGATGCGATTCGTCAGTTTATGAAGATGGAATCAGCTGGTGGTTTAGTGCTGATATTTGCAGCTATTTTGGCAATGATTGTTGCCAACTCACCCCTGCAGCCAGTGTATGACGGAGTACTTCACAGCTATGTGGCTGGTCTTTCTGTCGCGCATTGGATCAATGACGGCTTAATGGCCATCTTCTTCTTGCTGATTGGACTGGAAGTAAAAAGAGAGCTGATCGAAGGTGCTCTAAACACAAAAGAAAAAGCGATTTTCCCAGCTATCGCTGCAGTAGGCGGTATGCTAGCGCCTGCTCTGGTTTATTTAGCGTTCAATGCTGGTGATCCTGTCACTCAAGCTGGGTGGGCGATTCCTGCGGCGACAGACATAGCCTTCGCGCTGGGCGTCATGGCACTGTTGGGTAAACGTGTACCATTGGCACTGAAAGTCTTTCTACTGGCACTGGCAATTATCGATGACCTTGGAGTTATCGTGATTATTGCGCTGTTCTACAGTAGTGACCTATCAATCGCAGCATTGACTGTTGCTTTCCTTTCTACGGCTGCTCTATTTTTGATGAACGCAAAAGGTGTGACTCAAACCAGGTGGTATTTACTGGTGGGTGCCGTACTTTGGTTTAGCGTTTTGAAATCAGGTGTGCACGCTACTTTGGCGGGCGTGGTATTGGGCTTTGTTATTCCACTGGAAGGTGGGAAAGATGGTAAGTCACCGCTCAAAGCACTTGAGCATGCAATACATCCATACGTTGCGTTTCTTATCCTGCCAATCTTTGCGTTTGCAAGTGCGGGCGTTTCGCTGGAAGGTGTATCGATGGAAAGTCTGACTAATATGCTTCCGCTGGGTATCGCTTTGGGTCTGTTGATTGGTAAGCCACTGGGTATATTTACATTCAGTTGGGCTGCAGTGAAACTGGGTGTTGCCCGTTTGCCGGAAAATGTCGATTTTAAGCAGATCTTTGCCGTGTCTTTGTTATGTGGTATTGGCTTTACTATGTCTATCTTTATTTCGTCGCTGGCGTTTGTCGGGGTAGATGACACATACATTACCTTCTCACGACTGGGCATTCTGATTGGCTCAACTATCTCGGCTGTCGCAGGTTATGCTCTGCTGAATGCTGTATTGCCGAAATCGAGCGAGGTGGAGGAAGATAGCGATGAGAAAAAAGTTAGCATTGATTATTAGCGGTGGTCTTTTTGCTGCACCAGCGCTGGCAACGGATAAGTATTCGCACTGTTTTGATGATAATTCGACAGATGTTTGCAAGGCTTTCCTTGCTGGGCTGGAAACAACCCAACCGGAGGTTGTTGAAAAAATATCACTAACAACAACGCCTAGCTTTTACAAAGACACCCTATTAGGCAGAGCGCCTCAGCAGCGCGCAGGTGGTCGTTACAGGACCTCCACCATTGCCAAGAAAGGATAAGCTAACAGGTCAAAACGCCAGCCGCGGATAACGTGCCTGGCGTTTTTTCGTTGAGAACACATGTCACATTTAAACTATAACCACCTCTATTACTTCTGGATGGTCTGTAAGCAAGGCTCAGTATCCAAGGCTGCAGATGCTTTGTTTCTGACACCACAGACTGTCACAGGGCAGATAAGAGCACTTGAAGAGCGTCTTAAGGGCAAACTGACCAAGCGTGCTGGCAGGAATATCGAGCCCACCGAGCTTGGGCAACTTGTCTTCAAATACGCGGACAAGATGTTTGGACTGAGCTATGAAATGCTTGATATCGTTAACTACAGTCAACGGGAGCACCAACTGTTTGATGTTGGGGTAGCCGATGCACTATCAAAGAGCTTGGTCAGTCGTGTACTACTGAAAGCGCTGCCGGAAGATGATGGTATTCACCTGCGTTGTTTTGAATCAACTCACGAACTTTTGCTCGAACAGCTCAGTCAGCATAAGCTCGATATGATTCTTTCTGACTGCCCAGTGGATTCCACGCAAAGCCCCGGCCTTTTCAGTGTGAAGATTGGTGAGAGCCTGATGAGTTTTTTTTGCTCGGCTGACTTTACCAAGAAACGTTTCCCAGCAGAGATTGAAGAACACAAGCTACTGATTCCGAGCACGCGAACTGCCATGGGACGAAAGTTGATGCATTGGTTTGATAGCCAAGGGATCACCCCAACTATTCTTGGGGAGTTTGATGATGCAGCGCTGATTAAAGCTTTTGGCTCGAATCACAAAGCGATGTTTGTCGCGCCTACATTCTACTCTTCAGACGTGTTGGAATTACCTAATGTGCAGGAGGTTGCGAAGGTAGAAGCATTGAAAGAGGAATACTATGTGATCTTTGCAGAGCGGATGATTCAACATCCCGCGGTAAAACGTATATGTGAAGCCGATTTAAGCAAATTGTTTCACTAAGTCTCAACACCTTTATAGCATTCTTAAGCGCGGGCCATTGTTACTGCTCCGAACAATGTTAAACTTAAGTCAAACACAAACAAACCTTTAGACGTATTTTTTAGCGGACAGTAAGTATGGAATTGAAACAGATGCAGGAAGCTGGGCCAAAGGCCGTGCAGTTGCTGAAAGCAATGGCCAACGAGCGCAGACTCTTCATACTCTGTTATCTGCTGGAAGGGGAAATGTCGGTTGGTAAGCTGAGTGAGAAGCTCGAACTCAGTCAGTCTGCATTATCTCAACACTTAGCCTGGTTAAGACGTGATGGCTTGGTGGCGACAAGAAAAGAAGCGCAGACAGTCTACTATTCGTTGAAAAGTGTAGAAGTACAAACCATCATGACAACACTACACCAGTTGTATTGCAGTAAATAAAAATTAGAACAAATAAAAAAACCGGCTATGAGCCGGTTTTTTTATTTCAAATCGGAGCGCTATTACAGAGCTTTGATTTGAGCGGATAGAGCAGCTTTATGACGAGCAGCCTTGTTCTTGTGGATAAGGCCTTTAGTAGCCATGCGGTCCAAGATAGGTTGCGCTTCAGCAAATGCTTTAGTAGCCGCTTCTTTATCGCCTGCTGTAATAGCTGCGATAGTTTTTTTCAGGTAAGTGCGCATCATTGAGCGACGGCTTGCGTTGTGCTGGCGACGCTTCTCAGATTGGATTGCACGCTTCTTAGCAGATTTGATATTCGCCAAGGGTCTAACTCCCAAATCTTATATTCGGTGACAATTTAAGGCCGAGGAATATGCCTCGTTTTACCCGAGTTGTCAATTCATTTGTGCAAATATCCGCCGCACTCACCTTAAGATTGGCGTGCTGCGAACATCGCGGTTAATATGGCGGCAGATTCTACCAGCATTCTTTACTTGAAGTAAGCCTTTTATCTGTGCTTTTCGTGCTATTAAAGGTGCCTCCTTCCTTTTTATAACTATAGGGGGTGCGGGCGACAGGTGAGCAGGTTTACTTCCTTTTGTTTTTTAAGGGGATATAGGTGTCAAAGCGATTACTTCGCTCTGGATTAATTGTCAGTTCAATGACCATGATTTCGCGCGTAATGGGTCTTGCACGCGATGTGGTGATAGCGAATTTAATGGGTGCAGGCGCGGCGGCGGATGTTTTCTTCTTTGCCAACAAAATCCCTAACTTCCTGCGACGTCTTTTCGCTGAAGGTGCATTCTCACAGGCTTTCGTCCCGGTGCTGGCAGAATATCAAGCCAGTGAAGATAAAAACAAAACCCGAGAGCTGATTGCCTATGTGTCGGGCACACTGGGTCTGTTAGTGACAATCGTTACCTTGTTTGGTGTGATTGCCTCACCGGTTATCACGGCATTGTTCGGGATGGGGTGGTTCCTCGATTGGATGAACGGTGGTCCTTCAGCTCACAAATTTGAATTGGCCTCTCTGATCCTCAAGATCACGTTTCCTTATCTTTGGTTTATCACTTTTGTGGCTCTGGCGGGTTCGATACTAAATACCTTGGGTCGTTTTGCGGTTTCATCCTTTACGCCAGTATTCCTTAATATTGCCATGATCTTTGCGGCGATCTGGATTTCACCGAATATGGACCAACCTGAGATAGGGCTGGGTATTGGTGTATTTCTGGGTGGCCTTATTCAGTTTGGTTTCCAAATCCCGTTCCTTTACCGGGAAGGGATGTTGGTTCGCCCCAAGTGGGGCTGGTCGCATCCGGGGGTTGTGAAAATCCGGACTCTGATGATCCCGGCATTGTTTGGGGTATCGGTTAGCCAGATCAACCTCTTACTGGATACCTTTATCGCGAGTTTTCTGGCGACTGGCTCTATCAGCTGGTTGTACTACTCAGACCGCCTCTTGGAGTTTCCATTAGGTCTTTTCGGTATCGCGATTGCGACCGTTATTCTGCCAGCACTATCTAAAAAATACGTTGAGAAAACGGCAGGGCAATTTGCTTCAACAATGGATTGGGGCGTGCGCATGGTGCTGCTATTAGGGGTTCCAGCAATGGTCGGGATGATCGTCCTCGCCAAGCCGATGTTGATGGTGCTTTTCATGCGCGGTGAGTTTGGTGCAGATGACGTTAATGCAGCGGCGATGTCCCTAATCGCTTATTCGTCAGGTTTGCTTAACTTTATGTTGATTAAGGTGCTTGCACCTGGTTATTTCGCGCGGCAGGACACCAAAACGCCCGTGCGATATGGCATTATAGCCATGGCAAGCAACATGGTGTTCAACCTGATTTTTGCTTATTTCTACGGTTATGTCGGATTGGCGATTGCAACGGCGTTGTCTGCTTTGGTTAATGCAGGCCTATTGTATCGCGGCCTCCACAAGCAGCAGGTTTACCGAGTGAGCAAAGATACCGTGATATTCACCCTGCGTCTTATCGTCGGTGTGGTACTCATGGGTACTGTGGTTTATTACTCCATGCCGGTGTTTGAGCAGTGGCTGGCGATGGATTTTTGGCAACGGGTATATACGCTGGCTGGTTTAATTGTTTCGGGAGCAATGACTTACGTGGTGTCTCTGGTAATTTTGGGCCTGCGGCCGCATCAACTTCGCGCTGAAGGCTGATTGCGGCTTCTGATTAGTATATAATCCGTCGGTTTTTTTAAGGGAAAGCAGTTATACCGCTATGGAATTAATTCGGGGTATCCATAACATCCGCGATAGACATCGTGGTTGCGTGCTGACAATAGGTAACTTTGACGGTGTCCATTTAGGTCATCAGGAAGTGCTGCGCCGCGTAGTGGAAAAAGCACGTGAATTTGGATTGCCTTCAACGGTGATGCTGTTTGAGCCCCAGCCGCGGGAACTTTTTTCAGGAGAAAATGCTCCTGCAAGACTCACAAGGCTTCGGGATAAGTACGTTCAACTGTCCAAGCTTGGTGTTGAGCGTCTCGTGATGGTTAACTTCAACGCCAAATTTGCTTCTATCACGCCGCATGACTTTGTTCATCGCTTGTTGGCTGAACAATTGGGTGTTAAGTTTCTCGTGGTTGGTGATGATTTTCGCTTTGGCGCTAAGCGTCAGGGCGATTTCTCTTATTTGCAGAACGAGGCCCAAACTGCCGGTTTTCAAGTGGTAAGCACTGACAGCTTTACTGTTTCTGAACAACGTGTCAGCAGTACTGCGATTCGTAATGAATTAGCTGCGGGACATCAGAGTGAAGCTGAAACCATGCTTGGCCGTCCTTATAGCATTAGCGGCCGTGTATCCCATGGCAACAAGCTGGGTCGAACCATAGGCTTTCCGACAGCAAATGTGCCGCTTAAGCGTCGAGTATCGCCAGTTTCTGGCGTGTACGTTGTGCGCGTTGGCGGAATTGAAGGAGAACAATGTCTGGGTGGTGTGGCGAATGTCGGTACACGGCCTACTGTCAACGGTGTACGCCAACAACTGGAAGTACACCTTTTTGACCTGGAGCGTGATCTCTATGGTCTTCAGATCGAAGTGCAGCTCTTACATAAATTGCGCGACGAGATGAAATTTGGCTCGCTCGATGAGTTGAAAGCCCAAATCGGAATTGATGCCCAGACAGCGCGTGCGTGGCTGGCTGAGCATGATGAGAAATAATGTCTAAACGTCCATATACGGAATGAACAATCAATGAGTGACTTTAAAGATACCTTAAACTTGCCGGAAACCGCGTTTCCGATGCGAGGGAATCTTGCACAGCGCGAGCCAAAAATGCTCAAGCGCTGGTACGACGAAGATCTTTACGGTGAAATCCGTAAAGCGAAGAAAGGCAAAAAATCTTTCATTTTGCATGACGGCCCTCCGTATGCGAACGGCAATATTCACATTGGTCACTCCGTAAACAAAATTCTTAAAGACATTATTATTAAGTCCAAAACCCTTTCGGACTTTGACGCACCTTACGTACCAGGTTGGGACTGTCACGGCCTGCCTATTGAACTGATGGTTGAGAAAAAAGTCGGCAAGCCAGGCCAGAAAGTGTCTGCTGCTGAATTCCGTCAGAAGTGTCGTGAGTACGCTGCGAAGCAGGTTGAAGGCCAGAAGGCAGACTTCAAACGTCTGGGTGTGTTGGGTGAGTGGGAAAAACCATACCTGACCATGGACTTTGACACCGAAGCAAACATCATCCGCGCGCTGGGTAAAATCGCGGGTAACGCTCACCTGCACAAAGGTTTCAAACCTGTTCACTGGTGTACTGACTGTGGCTCTGCACTGGCAGAAGCTGAAGTCGAGTACTACAACAAAGTTTCTCCATCCATCGACGTGATGTTCAGTGCGGTTGATGAAGCGGCAGTGCTGTCTAAGTTCAACCTGAACGAAGGTCATGCCGGTCAAGGTGACGTGTCTATCGTTATCTGGACCACCACGCCTTGGACTCTGCCTGCGAACCGTGCCGTCGCGGTTTCTGATGCGCTGGAATATGTGCTGGTTCAGGTGGAAGGTGAAACGCCTCGTCGTCTGATCATGGCAGCAGAGCTTGCTAAGGATGTGATGGATCGAGCTGGAATTGAGCATTTCCATAACCTTGGCTTCTGTAAAGGTGATGCGTTGGAACTGCTGCGTTTTAATCACCCGTTCTATAGCTTCGATGTTCCTGTGATCCTGGGTGATCACGTGACGACTGAGTCAGGTACCGGTGTCGTTCACACGGCACCTGGTCACGGTCAGGAAGACTTCGCGGTTGGTCAAAAGTACAACCTTGAAGTAGCAAATCCAGTAGGTAGTAACGGTGTTTACTTGTCAGACACAGAGCTGTTTGCAGGTCAACACGTATTGAAAGCGAACGATAACGTGGTTGAAGTGCTGAAAGAGCACGGTGCACTGCTGCATCATCATGCTTACGAGCACAGCTACCCGCATTGCTGGCGCCACAAAACACCAATTATCTTCCGTGCAACGCCGCAGTGGTTTATCTCTATGGAGAAAGCGGGTCTGCGTGCAAAAGCACTGCAAGAAATCAAAAACGTACAGTGGATCCCTGAGTGGGGTCAGAGCCGCATTGAGTCAATGGTAGAAGGTCGTCCTGACTGGTGTATTTCACGTCAGCGTACCTGGGGTGTGCCAATTGCCCTGTTCGTTCACAAAGAAACGGCAGAGCTGCACCCCAACACCGTCGAGCTGATTGAGCAAGTGGCTCAGAAAGTTGAGCAAACGGGTATTCAGGCATGGTGGGATCTTGACGCTGAAGAACTGCTTGGTGCAGAAGCGGCAAACTACGAAAAAGTGCTGGACACTCTGGACGTATGGTTCGATTCAGGTGCAACGCACTATGCAGTTGTTAATCAGCGCGAAGAGTTTGCAGGCCATGAAGCAGATATGTACCTGGAAGGTTCAGACCAACACCGCGGTTGGTTCCAGTCTTCCCTGATGACCTCTGTCGCGATCAAAAACCACGCCCCTTACAAGCAGGTTCTGACGCATGGCTTCACTGTTGATGGCCAAGGCCGCAAGATGTCGAAGTCTATCGGTAACGTGGTTTCACCTCAGGACGTGATGAACAAGCTGGGTGGCGACATCCTGCGTCTGTGGGTGGCATCAACCGATTACACTGGTGAGATGACAGTTTCTGATGAAATCCTGAAACGCAGTGCAGACGCATACCGCCGTATCCGTAACACCGCGCGCTTCCTGTTGGCGAACCTGAACGGATTCAACCCTGAAACTGATATGGTTGCAGCGGAAGAGCTGGTGGTTGCAGACCGCTGGGCAGTGGGCAAAGCACTGGAAGCTCAGGAAGAGATCGTGAAAGCGTTTGAAGATTGCAACTTCCACGCTGTTACGCAACGTCTGATGCAGTTCTGTTCGGTTGAGATGGGTTCATTCTATCTGGACATCATTAAAGACCGTCAGTACACCGCGAAAGCAGGTGGTCACGCGCACCGCAGCTGTCAAACTGCGCTGTTCCATATCGTGGAAGCACTGGTTCGCTGGATGGCGCCAATCATGTCGTTCACCGCAGATGAAATCTGGAACGAAATGCCAGGCAACCGCAACAAGTTTGTTTTCACCGAAGTATGGTATGACGGTCTGTTCGGTCTGGGTGAAGACGAGCAACTGAACAACGCATTCTGGGCTGAACTACTTCGTGTGCGCGGTGCAGTGAACAAGGTGCTGGAAGCTGCTCGTAACGAGAAAACTATCGGTGGTTCTCTGGAAGCGGAAGTAACACTTTATGCGAAACCTGAGTTTGCAGCCAAGCTGCAGGCAATGGGAGATGAACTGCGCTTCGTATTATTGACGTCAAAAGCTGAAGTTGTTGCCACTGATGCAGCACCTGAAGCTGCAGTAGCGACTGATGTTGAAGGTCTATCTGTTACTGTTGCCAAGTCTGGCGCAGAGAAGTGCGATCGTTGCTGGCACCATGTTGCAGATGTTGGCACCATCGAAGGTCATGAAGCGATTTGTGGCCGTTGCGCGAGCAACATCGATGGCGAAGGCGAAAAGCGCCAGTTCGCATAACAGGCAAGATAGGAAAGCTGGATGAAAGATCTGACAGCGAAACAATCAGGACTGCGCTGGCTATGGCTAGCGCTTCTGGTGTTCGTTCTGGATATCGGCAGCAAATTGCTGGTGATGAATACCATGGGTTATGGTTGGTCGAACCGCATTGAGGTGTTGCCATTCTTTAACCTGCTCTATGTTCATAACTATGGCGCCGCGTTCAGCTTTTTGAGCGATGCAGGTGGCTGGCAACGTTGGTTCTTTGCAGCCATAGCGCTTGGTGTTTCTGGCATGTTGGTTTACTGGATGCGCCAAACACCTGCGACAAACCGTATACTGAATGTTGCTTATGCATTGGTGATTGGTGGAGCCATTGGTAACCTGTTTGACCGTCTGGTGCATGGCTATGTGGTCGACTTCCTTGATTTCTTTATCGGGAACAATCACTGGCCAGCATTCAACTTGGCTGACACTGCGATTGTGATTGGTGCAGCACTCATTGTGCTGGAAAGCATCATCGCATCAAAAAAGCCTCAGGCTGAAGCCGAGTAGAACCTATCGCGCATCGAAAATAAAAATTGGCGCTGACTGCTCCGTGGTCGGCGCCAAGTCGTATAAAAAACCTTGATAACCCAATTGAAACTGGGGACTTGGGGGCTGTTTCTTTTGGTAAATTGCCCGCCAACAAAGGAAGTGAGTTAATGGCGCAAATTATTGCAAACAGTGAAGTCATCATGCACTTCACCATCAAACTTGAAGACGGTTCAGTAGCAGACAGCACCAAAACGTCAGGTAAACCTGCGAAGCTGGTGATGGGTGATGGGAGTCTGACAGAGAACTTCGAAAAGTGTCTGTTGGGCTTAACCGAAGGAGAGTCGGCAAGCTTCACACTGGAACCTGAAGATGCTTTTGGTCAGCCAAACCCAGATAACGTTCAGCACATGGACCGCAGCTTATTTGCAGGTGATGCGCCAGCTGAAGAGGGCACCATCATTGCCTTTTCCGGCCCAGGCGGTCAGGAAATCCCGGGTCTGGTCACGGAAGTGGCGGGCGAATCTGTGACGGTGGACTTCAATCACCCATTGGCGGGACATCGTGTTATCTTTGACGTTGAAATTGTCAGTGTTGCTTAAAGGGCTATCTCATGAAAGTCATGCTAGCTAACCCACGAGGGTTTTGTGCCGGTGTTGATCGCGCGATCAGTATCGTTGAACGTGCTCTGGAACTTTATCAGCCACCCATTTATGTACGTCATGAAGTGGTGCATAACCGTTTTGTCGTTGAAGGCCTCAAAGCGCGCGGTGCGGTATTTGTTGAAGAGCTCAGCGAAGTGCCGGACGACAGCATTGTGATTTTCTCTGCGCATGGCGTTTCTCAAGCGGTACGTAATGAAGCGAAAACCCGTGCATTAACCGTGTTTGATGCGACCTGCCCATTGGTGACTAAAGTCCATATGGAAGTGGCACGTGCCAGCCGCCGTAATATGGAAGTGGTGTTAATTGGTCATGCTGGGCATCCTGAAGTAGAAGGCAGCATGGGACAGTATGCCAGCGAAACCGGTGGCATGTATCTGGTAGAGAAGCCGGAAGACGTTTACAAGTTGGACGTGAAAGACCCATCCAACCTTCATTTCGTGAGCCAAACGACCTTGTCGGTGGATGAAACAGCAGAGGTGATTGAAACTTTGCGTAAGGTCTTCCCGGAAATTCAAGGCCCACGTAAAGATGACATCTGTTACGCAACGCAAAACCGTCAGGATGCCGTGCGTGATTTAGCGACTCAGTGTGATGTATTGGTGGTAGTGGGCTCGAAAAACAGCTCTAACTCAAACCGCTTGCGTGAACTCAGTGAAAAGCTGGGTACGCCGGGGTATCTGACCGATTGTGCAGAAGACGTGAAAGCGGAATGGTTTGAAGGGAAAACCAAAGTCGGTATTACCGCAGGTGCTTCTGCGCCGGAAGAGTTGGTAAACCTGATTATCTCTCGTATTGAAGAGCTTGGCGGTACGACGATTGAAGAGCTCAAAGGCCGCGAGGAAAATATGTTCTTTGAGGTTCCACGTGAGCTTCAGGTGAAAGAAGTCCATTAATTAATGAAACCTTCAGGGAGCCAAGGCTCCCTTTTTTACGCCGCTGATTCACATCACGCTACGAAAAGGGTAGAGTGGTTATCCAGTTACGAACATAACGCGCACAAAGTGGCGTGATGACAGGAAGTTAAAAGGGGAAACAGATGGTTCGCATTGCAATTGCGGGCGCTGCCGGACGTATGGGCCGACAGCTTATTCAGGCGACTGACGCGATGGAAGGCGCGGTTCTGGCTGCAGCAAGTGAGCGTCCTGAGTCGAGCTTGATTGGTACCGACGCAGGTGAACTGGCAGGTATTGGTAAGCGCGATGTAGCAATCGTTGATGATTTGGCGAAAGTGGCCGATCAATTTGATGTCATCATCGACTTCACCGCGCCAGTAGCGACGTTGGCAAACATTGAGCTTTGCCGCGCTCATGGTAAGCGACTGGTGATCGGTACGACCGGATTTTCCGAAGAGCAACGTGCACAGATTGATGCGGCGACCGATGTTGGTATCGTCATGGCGCCAAACTACAGCGTGGGTGTGAACCTTGTTTTCAAGCTGCTGGAGAAAGCAGCCAAGGTCATGGGTGATTACTGTGATATCGAAATCGTCGAAGCGCATCACAGACATAAAGTGGACGCACCATCAGGAACAGCAATTGGTATGGGTGAGGCGATTGCCGGAGCCATGGGTAACAAGCTGAGTGATGTAGCCGTATATGCCCGTGAAGGAATTACAGGTGAGCGTAGCCGGGATGAGATTGGCTTTGCGACTATCCGTGCAGGCGACATTGTTGGTGAGCATACTGCTATGTTTGCAGACATCGGTGAGCGTGTGGAAATTACCCACAAAGCATCGAACCGTATGACCTTCGCCAATGGAGCGGTTCGCGCAGCGGTTTGGCTGGCAGCAAAAGAGGCGGGCTTCTATACCATGCAAGACGTGCTTGAGCTGGACACCCTGTAGATTACTCGTTTTTCCAGTTGATACGTATTCATATAACTATGCAGTCTCTCTCTGTATGCTGCATAGTTTTTCTTAAAAGACGATGATTCTATTTAAATGGTCGCAGATTACAAAAATCCCACCACTTAACTGCTTTTAATTTGATGTTATTCTTATTTTCTTTGTTAAGTCCATAAAAAACTATCTAAACATTGCTTATAAAAACGGTTACGTCTCGACCTGACTGCTTTATTTGTCTCAAATGCTACGGCGCAGAGAAAGTGTTAACCTGTTCTACATAATTTTGCGTGAAATCCTCAGATAACCCTCACTTTTAACTGCTTGGTAGTCAAAACCGCAGTTATAGACCATAAGTAATATTCTTTTTTTTGCCACTTATTGACAGCTTGTGAATCGATCTCTAGAATGCGCGCAATTTGTCAAAATTCAGCTTTAGTGATTTTTGGCACTTGTATGGAATGCTTTGATGCAAGATTATATAGCTTTTCTGCATCTTTATTGATTTGGAGGTTGTCTTGAGCAAGTCTGCGCTCTTAGTCCTGGAAGACGGGACTGTATTCCACGGTGAATCCATTGGTGCTGATGGAACCGCTGTTGGTGAAGTTGTTTTCAATACCTCGATGACGGGGTACCAAGAAATTCTCACCGACCCTTCCTATTCCCAGCAAATCGTTACTCTCACTTATCCCCACATTGGCAATACCGGTACTAATACCGAAGACGAAGAATCCTCAAAAATCCATGCTCAAGGCCTGGTAATCCGTGACCTCCCTCTTATCGCTTCTAACTTCCGTAATCAGCAATCCCTTTCTGATTATCTGAAATCCCAAAATATCGTTGGCATCGCTGACATCGACACTCGTAAGCTGACCCGTTTGCTGCGTGAAAAAGGCGCTCAGAATGGCTGTATCGTTGCGGGCGATAACATCGATGAAGCGCTGGCACTGGCAAAAGCCAAAGAGTTCCCTGGCCTGAAAGGCATGGACTTGGCGAAAGAAGTGACGACAGCAGAAGCGTACGAGTGGAAACAAGGCTCATGGAAGCTGGAAGGCGGCTTACCAGAAGCGAAAGATGACAGCGAGCTGCCTTATCATGTAGTGGCTTACGATTTCGGTGCGAAACGTAACATTCTGCGTATGTTGGTTGACCGTGGTTGCCGATTGACTGTGGTTCCAGCTCAGACATCAGCAGAAGAAGTGCTGGCAATGAATCCAGACGGTGTGTTCCTGTCAAACGGCCCTGGCGACCCAGAGCCATGTACTTATGCGATTGAAGCGACCAAGGTGTTCTTGGAGGAAGGCTTGCCTATCTTTGGCATCTGTCTGGGCCACCAAATCCTGGCACTGGCATCAGGTGCACAAACCGTGAAAATGAAGTTTGGTCACCATGGCGCGAACCACCCGGTTAAAGACCTGGACCGCAATGTCGTGATGATCACCAGCCAGAACCACGGCTTTGCAGCAGACGAAGAGACGCTGCCAGCTAACCTGCGCGCGACGCACAAATCTCTGTTCGACGGCTCACTGCAAGGCATCCACCGCACGGATAAGCCTGCATTCAGCTTCCAGGGCCACCCTGAAGCGAGCCCTGGTCCGCATGATGCGGCACCGCTTTTCGACCACTTTATTGAACTGATCAAGCAACACAGCGCGTAATCCGGAGTAGCAGAGAATGCCAAAACGTACAGATATTCAAAGTATTCTTATCCTTGGCGCAGGTCCGATTGTTATCGGTCAGGCGTGTGAGTTCGACTATTCAGGTGCACAGGCGTGTAAAGCGCTGCGGGAAGAGGGTTACCGCGTTATTCTGGTGAACTCTAACCCTGCCACCATCATGACTGACCCAGAGATGGCTGATGCGACTTACATCGAGCCAATCCAGTGGGAAGTGGTACGCAACATCATTGAAAAAGAGCGTCCAGATGCGGTTCTGCCTACTATGGGTGGCCAGACAGCGCTTAACTGTGCACTGGATCTAGAAAAACACGGCGTACTGGCTGAGTTTGGCGTGGAAATGATCGGCGCAACGGCGGACGCGATTGATAAAGCAGAAGATCGTTCACGCTTCGACAAAGCCATGAAGTCTATCGGCCTGGAATGTCCACGCGCTGACACCGCGAAGACCATGGAAGAGGCTTACAAAGTCCTCGATATGGTGGGCTTCCCATGTATCATCCGTCCTTCTTTCACTATGGGTGGTACCGGTGGCGGTATCGCGTATAACAAAGAAGAGTTCGACGAAATCTGTCGCCGCGGTTTGGACCTGTCTCCAACCAACGAGCTGCTGATTGACGAATCTCTGATCGGTTGGAAAGAGTACGAAATGGAAGTGGTTCGCGACAAAGCGGACAACTGTATCATCGTGTGTTCTATCGAGAACTTCGATGCCATGGGTATCCACACCGGTGATTCCATCACGGTTGCACCTGCGCAGACCCTGACTGATAAAGAGTACCAACTGATGCGTAATGCATCGCTGGCAGTTCTTCGCGAAATCGGCGTTGAAACTGGTGGTTCGAACGTTCAGTTCGGTATCAACCCGAAAGATGGCCGCATGGTTATCATCGAGATGAACCCACGCGTATCGCGCTCTTCTGCTCTGGCTTCGAAAGCAACGGGTTTCCCGATTGCAAAAGTGGCAGCGAAACTGGCTGTTGGTTTCACCCTTGATGAGCTGATGAACGACATCACTGGCGGTGCAACGCCAGCGTCTTTCGAACCGACCATCGACTATGTGGTTACTAAGATCCCACGCTTTAACTTCGAAAAATTTGCGGGTGCAAATGACCGCCTGACTACCCAGATGAAATCTGTGGGTGAAGTCATGGCTATCGGCCGTAACCAACAGGAATCACTGCACAAAGCGCTGCGTGGCCTGGAAGTTGGTGCGACAGGTTTCGACGAAATGGTTGACCTGGATGAGCCAGATGCACTGACCAAAATCCGCCATGAGCTGAAAGATGCAGGCGCAGAACGTATTTGGTATATCGCAGATGCATTCCGTGCGGGCATGTCCGTAGACGGCGTATTCAAACTGACGAACATCGATCGCTGGTTCCTGGTTCAAATCGAAGAGATTGTGAAGCTGGAAGCGGAAATCAAAGAAGGCGGCTTTGCTGGCCTGAATGCGAAAGTACTGCGCAAACTGAAGCGTAAAGGTTTCTCCGATGCACGTCTGAGCAAGCTGCTGGGTGTGAGCGAAAGCGAAATCCGCAAACTGCGCGACCAGTACGACATTCACCCTGTTTACAAACGTGTTGATACCTGTGCAGCAGAATTTTCTTCTGACACGGCGTACATGTACTCATCTTACGATGAAGAGTGTGAAGCGACCCCTTCAGACAAAGACAAGATCATGGTTCTGGGCGGTGGTCCAAACCGTATCGGTCAGGGTATTGAATTCGATTACTGCTGCGTACACGCGTCACTGGCACTGCGTGAAGACGGCTACGAAACCATCATGGTTAACTGTAACCCTGAAACGGTTTCGACTGACTATGACACCTCAGACCGTCTGTACTTCGAACCGGTAACACTGGAAGACGTACTGGCCATCGCGCGTGTCGAAAAGCCAAAAGGCGTTATCGTTCAGTACGGTGGTCAAACGCCACTGAAACTGGCGCGTGCGCTGGAAGCAGCAGGTGTGCCAATCATTGGTACCAGCCCTGATGCTATCGACCGTGCAGAAGACCGTGAGCGTTTCCAAGCGGCGGTTGAGCGTCTTGGCCTGAAACAGCCTGAAAACGCGACAGTAACGGCACTGGAGCAAGCGGTAGAGAAATCCCGTGAAATCGGTTACCCGCTGGTGGTTCGTCCTTCTTATGTACTGGGCGGCCGCGCAATGGAAATCGTTTACGACGAGAGCGATCTGCGCCGCTACTTCAATGAAGCGGTAAGTGTATCTAACGAATCACCAGTGCTGTTGGACCGTTTCCTGGATGATGCGACAGAAGTTGACGTCGATGCAATCTGCGACGGCGAGCGAGTGGTTATCGGCGGCATCATGGAACACATCGAACAAGCGGGCGTTCACTCTGGTGACTCTGCATGTTCACTGCCTGCTTACACCCTGAGCCAAGAGATTCAGGACGAAATGCGCCGTCAGGTAGAGAAACTGGCTTTCGAGCTGGGTGTTCGTGGCCTGATGAATACTCAGTTTGCTGTAAAAGACGGCGAAGTTTACCTGATTGAGGTAAACCCACGTGCAGCGCGTACCGTGCCTTTCGTATCAAAAGCGACCGGCGCACCATTGGCGAAGATTGCAGCTCGTGTCATGGCGGGTCAGTCTCTGGAGTCACAAGGTTTCACTCAAGAGATCATTCCTCCTTACTACTCAGTGAAAGAAGTGGTTCTGCCATTCAACAAGTTCCCTGGCGTAGACCCACTACTTGGCCCTGAAATGCGTTCAACCGGTGAAGTCATGGGTGTGGGCGACACGTTTGCAGAAGCATTTGCGAAAGCAGACCTTGGCTGTGGCAAAACGTACACTGATCAAGGTCGTGCTCTGCTGTCTGTTCGTAACAACGACAAACAACGTGTTGTTGACCTGGCAGCCAAGCTTATCAAGTTGGGCTTTGAGCTGGATGCGACTCACGGTACTGCGGTTGTTCTCGGTGAAGCGGGTATCAACCCACGCCTGGTGAACAAAGTACACGAAGGTCGTCCTCACATCCTTGATCGCATCAAGAACGGTGAGTACAGCTACATCATCAATACCACTGAAGGTCGTCAAGCGATTGAAGACTCGAAGGTACTGCGTCGCGGCGCACTGGCAGAGAAAGTGAACTACACCACTACGCTGAATGCAGCATTCGCAACCTGCATGGCTCACGCTGCGGCTGACCTGTCGAAAGTGAATTCAGTACAAGAACTGCATGCACGTGTGGCAGAAAAGTACGGTAAATAATTAACAAAACAGCCCCGATCGATTTGGAGCTTGCGCTTTGAGTTGTGAGGGGAGACTAATGAGTCGGCAGTAAGCCGACCGTTACGATAACCTCCTTGCCCGCCTTAATGGTGGGCTTTTTTATGTTTTTAGTTTTTTGTCCTTGATATTTTTTGCCTTGTTTTTAGTTGAGTTCTTTTACGTTTCACATAGAATTTACGGGTCGCAATGCTGCGACTGAATTGGAGAAAACCATGAACGTTATCGACCAGCCTCCGAGTTGCAAGGGAAGCCTGTAATCCCAGACGGTAACATTCGTGATCATTTCGCGTTTCAATCGTCCGGTTGGAATGCTCCGCTTTAAAGCTCCTTTTTATTCCCTGTGCTTCCCGAAAATTCTGAGTGAGAAAACTGACTGTATTCGTATGTCGCTAAAAGGCTTCTGCACTTTTTCGTCTGAAATCAGTCGCTTTTCTATGGTCGTTACACCTAGCCAATCGGGAGGTTCGCTATGGCGGTAATGAACGCTACTTCGCTGGGAAACCAGCCAACTGCTTTTGCTGCGAGAGAAATTGAAGCAGCAAGAAGCGCATTTTTATTTCATGAAAACAATGAGCGTGTTAGCTTGCTTAGTGTTATGCCTGTCAGTGAGGCGATTGCGGTGTTAAACCAGTGCCCGGTGGCATTGGCTCGACAACTGCTTGATGACTTGGCTGAAACGGGGGAGGCAGTGCGTGTCAGGCAAATTGCCACTGGGCTGGGGCTTATCAGCTCCGAAGTGGAGCCTGATGGCAACTATCTGGCTAACTCGGTATTGAGCCATGTCCGTCAACGGATTGGTTGGATTGTCGGATTAGCACTGCTCGGTATTGTATCTGGACTTATCATCTCACACTACGAGGATACATTGAGCCAGCTTGTGTTACTGGCTATCTATATGCCTGTCATTGCAGCTGCCGGTGGTAATGCTGGTTCGCAAGCTGCGACATTGGTGGTCAGGGCGCTTGCTATGAATGAAGTCAAGCCGAGGCAATGGCTTCAAGTGATGTGGAAAGAGCTACGGATCGCGTCGATCATCGCTATTTCCCTTGCTGCTGTCATCATGGCAAGGGTCATGTTATTCAGTGATGACAGTGCGCTGCCAGCAGGCATGACCTTAATTGATATCGCCATAGCCATAGGCCTGGCACTGAGCATTCAAGTGACAATTTCGACCACCCTTGGTGGAGTGCTGCCTTTGGTGGCAAGAAAGCTCAAGCTTGACCCTGCTGTGTTGGTCAGCCCTGTGTTGGCCTCAGTGGTCGATATCAGCGGGATGGCAATCTATTTCATCACGGTTAACGCGTGGTTAGGCTTGACGTAAGCAGTGCCTGATAAAGTTCCCGTTCAAATTGGGTGATCGGGCTGGCGACATTGGCTGGCCTGTCATCCGATTTTGGGATGTGATAGTTCGTCACCAATTGCACGACCAAGATATCTTTACCCTGCTCGTTTTTAAGCACACCAGCGAGGTTATAGCTTCCGTAGAGCGAGCCTGTTTTTGCTGAGAGTCTTTGCTTTAAGGGGGCATGGCGTACGCTGGAGCGGTACTTCAAAGTGCCGTCAACACCAGATACCGGCAACATAGGAAGCACGCCAAGACTTGGATTTTCATAAACGTAATGCATGACGTTCATCAGTTGAGAAGCCGTCATGCGGTTGTTACGTGACAGGCCAGAACCATCAACTATCACTGCATGGGTTAAATCCAGCCCTGCTTTTTCCTGTAAAATAGCCTTCACCGCTGCAGCGCCGTTTGCAAAGGTGCCAGGCTGACCGTAATAGCGGTGTCCCATGGTTTTAAGAAGGTTGTCGGCCAACAAGTTATCAGAGCGCTTCAGCATGATATTTAGGAGAGCATCCCGCGAATCCGATGTGTGTCTTGCTAGCAAAGTGCGGTTTCCCTTGCCAGCACCCAGTCGAATTTTTCCATCCAATTTGATGGCGGCACTTTTGAGCTCTGAAGCCAACACATCTTCGACATATTTCTGTGGATTCTGAATCGCGAATTTCAGTGGGAGTGGATTTGTGCGGTGTTGTAAGCACCCACTCAGTAAATACTGGTTGTTATTGTCGTAATGAAGTTCCAAATCACACAGCTTGGCTTCCTGTTCGTTTTTGGTTACTGCGAGAGCGTCAGTGCTAACCTTTACAGGCTGATGTTCAGGCACAAAGACCCGGGTGATTTTTTTATTTTTTTCACTGTATATAGAGCCTTGAACACAGTTTCTCTCCAGCGCGACTGCGCTGGAAGGGGCACTGTAACAGACTCCCAGAATATCCCACGGCCATCCTACGGCTCGCTCGTAGCCTGCAAACACAGTTCCATCCAGCCAAACATCGCCCCTGATTCGCTTCACGCCCTTTGCTTTTAGGGCGCTAACCATAAGCCGGAGGTCTTTTCGCGTTAAAGTCGGATCTCCGGAAAAAGTAAATAGGATGTCATTGCCAGCCTGTTCAACTTTGGTTTCAAAGGCAAAGTCTTCAGGTAGGTAGAGGCTCGCAGCAAGTGCTGTCACGACTTTCTGGGTGCTTGCTGGTGGTAGAAGAATGTCATCGCCAACTGACACAATCTCAGAACCTGAATTGGCATCATGGACAGAGAGTGCTAATTGGCTGCCTGCGGGAAGCATGGCTTGAATCTTATTAAGGGGAACAGCGTAAGTTGAGAAAGAGAGCAGGATGAAAAATAGCAGAGTAAGAAGTCGCACCATGATTTCCCCGGCAAAGAAGGCAGTTCCAGTATGGTACAAAAAACGCCTACACGGGGGTAGGCGTTTTGATATTCAATATTAAGTATTTAACTTAACAGAGAATTAGAAGTCGTAACGTAGACCGAATACCAATTCGTCTTCTGCTTTCTCTTTACCAACTTTGTCTGCATCCAACAGGTTAAAGTTGTAAGAGGTGTAAGCGCGGAAGTTGTCGTTGAAGTAGTGAGTTGCGTCGATAGCGATGAAGTCAGCAGTTTCTGACTTGTCGCTAGCAGTTTTCTCTTCAGCGTTGTTGTAGGTAGTAGTGAACTTAGTGTTACCCATTTTGTAAGCGGCAGCCAGTTCGTAACCAGTCAGGTCAGTTTTAGAACCTGCTTGCTTCTCTTCACCATCTTTGTACAGCGCTGCAACGTAGATGTTGTTGATTGAGTAAGAGATAGCAGCTTGGATTTGGTTGGATTCTGCAGAAGTTACCGTGTCTTTGCCTTGGTCAGCATAGCCCAGACCCATTGCCAGACCGTTTTCCATTGCGTAAACCGCACCCAGAGAGTAACCACCGTCAACTACTAGGTTGCCGTCTAGATCGTTTGTTTCGCCAATGTAGTTAGCTTTCACAGTCAGACCGCCGAACTCGCCAACGTAACCGAAGTTGTTGTCGATGCGGTCAGCTACAGCGATTTTTGTGCTCGCGTTTGCGCCGTGGTAAGACATGATATCAGTGAAGTCAGTGATCATGCCCAGAGCACCGTCGTTCAGACCGTAAGTTACCAGGCCGTACTCAGTGCCAATACCAGCGTAGATGTAGCGGTTTTCATCTTTAGATTCGTTAGATTTGAACTCACGCTCGAAGAAACCAACACCGTATGCACCTTCAGCGATTTGAGTAGTACCCAAAACGTTGATACGTACGCGGCTGTTGTCAGTCATGTCGCCATCTTTGATAGCTGCACGAGCTTCAGCGCGACCGCCGATAGCCATAGAAGAATTGCCGTCGTTAAAAATTTCAGCAGCAGAAACAGAGGTAGAAGCTACAGCAGCTACAGCAAGAGCAATCAACTTTTTGTTCATTACGTTGTCCTTATATGAATTTGATTTTCGAGACGTTATCTCCAAACGTCGCGATGCCTTGTTTGTAACCGCTCCTGATTTAGGACTGTTAGTAAAACAATCAAAAAACAAATAGAAAACACTGTTTTTTATTTGGCGATAAAGAATAAATGCAATAAATAACAGTTACTTATATCGTATTGGTGAAGTTCCTTGATATTTAGGGGATTTATGATTTTTTATATTTAATTGCGATATAAATCTCTTTGGTGTGAGTTGAATGTGTGATGGCTACGTGAGAATTTCTTTTTGGATTATGAGTTTACCTCCCAGCTTCTCTTTTCGGAGAGTGTGCGTTTCAAATCGTTGGTGACCTGAGAAGATAACTTGTTTACACTGAGATGAAAGTTATTCGTTGGCTGCGCTCAAACTCTGTCTGGGCGTGGCTTTGTTTTTGCCAAAACATATGGTTTTGGTCACAGAGGTAATGTCATTTATGGATAAAGTACCAATGACTGTGCGTGGCGAACAGCAATTGAGAGAAGAGCTGGAACGCCTGTTGAAACGCCGTCCGCTAATCACTCAAGCGATTGCTGAAGCACGCGAACTAGGTGACCTGAAAGAGAATGCGGAGTACCATGCTGCTCGAGAAGAGCAGGGCATTTGTGAAGCACAAATCCGTGATATTGAGTACAAGCTTTCTGTCGCTCAGGTGATCGACATTGCGAAGATGCCAAACAACGGCAAAGTTATCTTCGGTTCAACTGTTACGCTTATCGACTGCAATACTGATGACGAGGTGACTTACCAAATCGTGGGTGACGACGAGGCTGACATCAAGCAGAACCTGATTTCTATCAACTCGCCAATTGCGCGTGGTCTTATCGGCAAAGAAGAAGGTGATGAAGTGTCAATCACTGTGCCGGGCGGCGTGAAAGAGTTTGAGATTGATAGCGTAGAGTACGTTTAAAGGTTGGATGCCTGCCGTCGATAAAAATGTTAGCGATTGTTACAGGCAACTGATGTAAAAAAGGCCGCTAAGCGGCCTTTTTTATTTGCGTGGTAATTCGATTTTGCGCTCTTCGCTTTGGCGGTACAGTACCAGAACTTTACCGATAACCTGTACTTTCTCTGCTTTAGTTTCACGGACGATTGCGTCTACAATCAAGTTTTTAGTGTCGCGATCTTCGGACGCCACTTTCACCTTGATCAGTTCGTGATGATCGAGAGCGATTACAATCTCAGCAAGCACGGCTTCTGTCAGGCCATTTGCACCCATAAGTACAACCGGTTTCAGGTTGTGTGCCAGACCTTTCAGATACTGTTTTTGTTTTGTGCTTAGATTCATTGATGGCTCGATTTATTGTTTTATCGGGGTTGAAAACGTGACATTCTACCGCCATCTCTATCCAAACTGAACAAATATCCCCCCGAATCATCAGCAAGAATTTTGCGGTGGTATTGTGGGCTAGGTAAAACATGAGCAAAAAGAAACACTCAGCGAGTTCTGGTCGCTGGTTGAAAGAACATTTTGATGATAAATATGTTCAGGAAGCCCAGAAAAAAGGCTTTCGCTCGAGAGCAATTTTTAAACTCGACGAGATCCAGGGTAAAGATAAGCTGCTGAAACCGGGTATGACTGTTGTGGATTTGGGGGCAGCTCCAGGTGGCTGGTCTCAATACGCAGTAGAGCAGGTCGGTGATAGTGGACAGGTGATTGCTTGTGATATTCTGCCTATGGACTCTCTTCCAGGCGTGGCATTCTTGCAAGGCGATTTCCGCGAAGAAGCGGTGCTAAATGCGCTACTTGATCGTATTCAACCAGATATGGTGGATGTGGTGATGTCAGACATGGCGCCAAACATGAGCGGTAACTTGGCTTCAGACCAGCCACGCGCCATGTACCTTGTTGAGCTTGCATTGGACATGTGTCGTGAAGTCTTGGCACCAAACGGTTCCTTTATTGTCAAAGTGTTCCAGGGTGAAGGCTTTGATCAGTACTTGGCCGAAGTGCGTAAGATGTTTAAAGCGGTTAAAATCCGTAAACCTGATTCCTCACGTGCACGCTCACGCGAGGTCTACATTGTGGCTACAGGTTATAAACTGTAGTACTCTACCATTATTAATATAGTTTTTGCGGGGCTAACACCTTGAGTGACATGGCAAAAAACTTGATTTTATGGCTGGTTATCGCTGTCGTATTAATGTCTGTGTTCCAAAGCTTTGGACCGGGTGACAGTGCTGGCCGTCAAGTCGACTACACAACGTTTGTCCAAGAGATAGGACAGGATAAGATACAGGATGTACAGTTCGATAACCGTGAACTGAAAGTGACACGTCGTGACGGCACTGGCTATGTCACGTACATGCCTGTACTCCAAGATCCAAAGCTTCTGGATGACTTGATTAACCACAAAGTTCAGGTGCGTGGTACACCACCTGAAGAACCGAGCATTCTGGCGTCTATTTTCATCTCCTGGTTCCCAATGCTTCTGCTCATCGGTGTATGGATTTTCTTCATGCGCCAGATGCAAGGCGGTGGCGGTAAAGGTGCGATGTCTTTTGGTAAATCAAAAGCGCGCATGATGAGCGAAGAACAGATCAAAACGACATTTGCAGATGTTGCTGGCTGTGACGAAGCAAAAGAAGACGTAAAAGAACTGGTTGATTATCTGCGTGATCCAAGCCGTTTCCAGAAACTGGGCGGTAAGATTCCGACAGGCGTCCTGATGGTTGGTCCTCCTGGTACGGGTAAGACTTTGCTAGCGAAAGCTATTGCCGGTGAAGCCAAAGTCCCATTCTTTACCATTTCAGGTTCTGATTTCGTTGAGATGTTTGTGGGTGTGGGTGCATCACGTGTACGTGACATGTTCGAACAAGCGAAGAAAGCATCGCCGTGTATCATCTTTATTGACGAAATAGACGCAGTGGGCCGCCAACGTGGCGCAGGTTTGGGTGGTGGTCACGACGAGCGTGAGCAAACACTGAACCAAATGCTGGTTGAAATGGATGGCTTTGAAGGTAACGAAGGCATCATTGTTATTGCCGCAACGAACCGTCCAGACGTTCTTGACCCAGCGCTGCTGCGTCCAGGCCGTTTCGACCGTCAGGTTGTTGTTGGTCTGCCAGATGTTCGTGGTCGTGAGCAGATCCTTAAAGTTCACATGCGTAAAGTGCCATTGGGCAGTGATGTTGAAGCGTCACTGATCGCTCGTGGTACCCCGGGTTTCTCGGGTGCAGATCTGGCTAACCTTGTCAACGAAGCAGCGCTGTTTGCTGCGCGTGGTAATAAGCGCGTTGTTTCAATGGTTGAATTTGAACTTGCGAAAGACAAGATCATGATGGGCGCAGAGCGCAAGTCTATGGTGATGTCCGAAGAGGTCAAAGAGTCAACGGCATACCACGAAGCAGGCCACGCTGTTGTTGGTCGCTTGGTGCCAGAGCATGACCCAGTGTACAAAGTTTCTATTATCCCACGTGGTCGTGCGTTGGGTGTGACAATGTATCTACCTGAGCAAGATCGTGTCAGCATGTCTCGCCAGCACTTGGAGTCGATGATTTCGAGTCTGTACGGTGGACGACTGGCCGAAGAGCTCATTTACGGTGTTGACAAAGTGTCAACTGGCGCATCTAACGATATTGAGCGTGCAACAGATATTGCCCGTAAGATGGTTACTCAATGGGGTTTCTCTGAGAAATTAGGTCCACTGCTGTACGCAGAAGACGAAGGTGAAGTGTTCCTGGGTCGCTCCGTGACACAGAGTAAGCACATGTCTGATGAGACTGCACGTCTTATCGATGGTGAAATTCGTGAACTGATTGACCGTAACTACCTACGTGCGCGCAAGATCATCGAAGAAAATATGGATATCATGCATGCGATGAAAGATGCATTGATGAAGTACGAAACTATCGATGCTGCACAAATTGATGACCTGATGGCAAGACGCCCTGTTCGTGAGCCAGCAGGCTGGTCCGCTGACGACAGTTCAGATAATACGCCGACCAAGCCAAGCGCTGAAGCCAGCTCTAGCGACGTTCCTCCGTCTTCGGACGAAGTGGAAACTGGCAACAAGTCAGTCGACCCAGACGGTAAGTCGGAAGCGTAATTGGTGATTCAAACCGACAAAACCCCGGGATAACTCGGGGTTTTTCTTTTATCTGTAGAAAATTCTCTGCCCGAACAAAGCCCTCATATGAAACTCGTCAGTAAAAATAAAACCCTCGATCTTTCTTCACCACAGGTGATGGGGATCCTCAACGTGACGCCGGATTCGTTTTCTGATGGCGGAAAATTCAACCGGTTAGATACCGCTCTCCTGCACGCCGAAGCCATGCTAAAAGCAGGCGCAACTATTTTGGATATTGGCGGTGAATCGACCCGTCCTGGTGCCGCAGACGTTTCCTTGGAAGATGAGTTGGAACGTGTGATTCCTGCTATTGAAGCTATTCGTTCTCGCTTTGATTGTTGGATATCTATAGATACCAGTAAAGCAGGAGTTATGCGTGAAGCCGTGGCTTCCGGTGCCGATATTATCAATGATGTACGTGCTCTTCAGGAGCCACAGGCATTGGAAGAGGCAGCAAAAGCCAATGTTCCCGTTTGCCTGATGCATATGCAGGGACAACCGCGCACCATGCAAACCAATCCAACCTACGACGATTTGTTTGGAGATATTTTTAGCTTCTTTGATGCTCGCTTGAAGGCGTGTGAAGGGGCAGGAATTGAAAAGAGCAAGGTTATTCTTGATCCTGGATTTGGCTTTGGGAAAACACTGACACATAACTACCAGCTACTTGCAAAGCTGGAGGACTTTCATCGATTTGGCCTACCAGTTCTGGCGGGAATGTCACGAAAGTCTATGATTTTTAAATTATTAGAAAAATCCCCCACTGAGATTCTCGGGGGGAGCTTAGCTTGCGCCACCATTGCTGCTTTGAAAGGGGCTCAAATCATCCGCGTTCATGACGTGGCTGAAACCTCCGATGTCGTCCGTATTGTGAACACAATGCGAGAAGCAGCAGGTTTATTTGGAGATAAACAATGACAGAACGTAAGTACTTTGGCACCGACGGTGTTCGCGGTAAAGTGGGTCAATTCCCGATCACGCCAGACTTCATCCTTAAGCTTGGCTGGGCAGCTGGTCGGATACTGAGTCAGCAGGGCACCAAGAAAGTACTGATTGGTAAAGATACTCGTATTTCTGGCTACATGTTGGAATCCGCGTTGGAGGCTGGGCTTTCAGCTGCAGGTCTGCAGGCTGCATTTACGGGACCAATGCCTACTCCAGCAATCGCTTACCTCACACAAACATTCCGTGCTGAAGCGGGTATTGTGATTTCAGCTTCACACAACCCTTACTACGATAACGGCATCAAGTTCTTCTCATCCGAGGGAACCAAGCTGCCGGATGCCATCGAGCTTGCGATTGAAGCTGAGCTTGAACAGCCACTAATGTGCGTAGAGTCAGCGCAACTGGGTAAGGCAAAACGTATTGTTGATGCCGCAGGCCGTTATATCGAGTTCTGCAAAGGCACTTTTCCGTCTGATATGAACTTGAAGGGAATGAAGATAGTTATCGACTGTGCTCATGGTGCTACCTATCACATCGCACCATCTGTGTTTAAAGAGTTGGGTGCCGATATCATCGCGATGGGTGTTGAGCCGAATGGTACCAATATTAACGATGAAGTAGGCGCGACCGATGTACGTGCGTTGCAGGCTCGTGTTGTCGAAGAGCAAGCTATGATGGGTGTAGCCTTTGATGGTGATGGTGACCGCGTGATCATGGTTGACCATGAAGGCAACAAAGTCGATGGTGATCAGATTGCCTATATCATCGCCCGTGAGTCATTGCGCCGTGGTGAGTTGAAAGGCGGGGTGGTGGGTACCTTGATGACCAACATGGGCATGGAATTGGCGCTGAAAAACCTCGGCATTCCGTTCACCCGTGCCAAAGTGGGTGACCGCTATGTGATGGAAAAGCTGCTGGAAAACGGCTGGAAAATCGGCGCTGAAAACTCAGGCCATGTCATTTTGCTGGATAAAGTGACGACCGGTGATGCGATTGTGGCTGCGTTGCAAGTACTGGCAAGTGTTGTCGGTACCGGTATGTCGCTGAAAGAGCTGTGCGATGGCATGAGCATGTTCCCACAAGTGCTTGAAAACGTGCGTTTCAGCGGCGCTAGCGACCCTCTGGAGTCCGACGCCGTGTTGTCAGCGAAAGCGTCTGTGGAAGCTAAACTTGGCGAGACAGGTCGAGTGTTGCTGCGTAAGTCTGGCACTGAACCGCTGATCCGCGTTATGGTGGAAGGCGAAAATGCGGAGGACGTAAAAGCCTACGCATTTGAAATTGCAGATGCGGTGAAAGCAAACTGCTAGTTTCCGAATCCTTACGGGGATGGTGGTGGGGCGGGAGCGTCCGGTTGGTCACAAGATGTGCAAACGAAATGAAAAGTCCTGTTTTTTTGCATTTTTCACTTGTTTCACCTGCTGGCATTCGTTAGTATTCTCCCGCTCCCAATGATGGGAGTTGCGCTGGTGAACTTGAATTGGTCATCTGGCTCAACAATTTGGAACATAGGTGGAACCCATGTACGAAATTCTACTTGTGATTTATCTGTTGGCCGCACTTGCTGTCATTGGCCTGGTACTGGTTCAACAAGGTAAAGGCGCAGATATGGGAGCCTCATTTGGGGCTGGAGCATCAAACACTGTGTTTGGCTCTGGCGGCTCTGGAAACTTCCTCACCCGAATGACCGCGATCTTCGCGACGATATTTTTTATTCTCAGCCTGGTGCTAGGTAACCTGACTGCTAAGCAGACAGAAGCAGGCGGAGAATACGATGATTTGAGCGTTCCAGTGGAACAAGTTCAGTCAGGTGATGTGCCAGCTGCTAGTAACAACAGCGACATCCCGAATTAATACCTTTCGCTGAGGTGGTGGAATTGGTAGACACGCTGTCTTGAGGGGGCAGTGCCTTAACAGGCGTGCGGGTTCAAGTCCCGCTCTCAGCACCAATTTGAAAGTCCTGAATAAGGCCATCGCACTTGAAATAGTGCATGAGGCGACGATATAATGTGCGCCGTTCGGACGCGGGGTGGAGCAGTTTGGTAGCTCGTCGGGCTCATAACCCGAAGGTCGTCGGTTCAAATCCGGCCCCCGCAACCACTTTGAGGTGATTGTTTATAGAGACCAAAACAGTCACTGGTCATGAGAAATCATGGTATCAGGGTCCAGTTACATTAAACCCCGAAATTCGGGGTTTTTTGTTATCTGAAGATGACCATTCGGATGGATGACTGGGCTTTTAAGCCCTTTTTTTATTTCTGGGGTTTGTATGACCGGACTAGAGAAACAGCTTCATGCCTTGCTTGAAGCGCCTGTAGAGGCACTGGATTACGAACTGGTCGGGCTTGAGTTTGTTCGCGCAGGACAACACTCCACCCTTCGTATCTATATCGATCACGAAAACGGCATCACAGTCGAAGATTGTGCAGAAGTTAGCCGTCAGGTTAGCGCAGTAATGGACGTTGAAGACCCGATTACTGTGGCTTACAGCCTGGAAGTATCGTCTCCTGGCTTGGAGCGACCACTTTTTAAAGCTGAACATTATCAGCGCTTTGTTGGCCATGAAGTAAACATTGTACTGAAGATGGCCATGCAGAACCGCCGCAAGTGGAAAGGTGACATTCTTTCTGTCGAAGGCGAAACCGTCACCATCAAGGTCGATGGCAACGAAGAAGCGTTCGCCCTGAGCAATATCGCCAAGGCCAACCTGGTTCCTTCATTTTAAGGCTAAATGAGGCATTAGTTCATGAACAAAGAAATCTTGGCTGTCGTAGAAGCGGTATCCAACGAAAAAGCAGTTCCGCGCGAGCGCATTTTTGAAGCACTGGAAACGGCGCTGGCTACAGCTACAAAGAAAAAATATGAAGCTGACATCGATGTACGTGTTGCTATCGATCGTAAAACCGGTGAGTTTGACACTTTCCGCCGCTGGTTGGTGGTAGAAGAAGTGGCGCTGCCAACGCGCGAAATCACGTTGGAAGCGGCACAATTTGAAGATGAAACTCTTGATCTTGGTGGTTTCGTTGAAGACGAAATCGAATCAGTGACGTTTGACCGCATCACAACCCAAACTGCTAAGCAAGTGATCGTACAAAAAGTACGTGAAGCAGAGCGCGCCCAAGTGGTTGAGCAGTTCATGGACAACGAAGGCGAGCTGATCACCGGTGTAGTTAAGAAAGTAAACCGCGATGTGATTATCGTCGATCTGGGTAACAACGCAGAAGCGGCAATCCAGCGTGACGATCAACTACCACGTGAAAACTTCCGCCCAGGCGACCGCGTTCGTGGTTTGCTGTATGCTGTACGCCCAGAAGCGCGCGGTTTCCAGCTATTCATGACCCGTTCCAAGCCAGAAATGCTGATCGAACTGTTCCGCATTGAAGTGCCAGAAATCGGCGAAGAGATGATCGAAGTGATGGGCGCGGCTCGCGACCCTGGCTCTCGTGCAAAAATCGCGGTGAAAACCAACGACAAGCGTATCGATCCAGTTGGTGCGTGTGTGGGTATGCGTGGTGCGCGTGTTCAGGCAGTATCTGGTGAGTTGGGCGGCGAGCGTATCGATATCGTGCTGTGGGACGACAACCCAGCGCAATTCGTTATTAACGCGATGGCACCTGCAGACGTTGCTTCTATCATCGTTGACGAAGACACCCATGCAATGGACATCGCCGTTGAAGCTGACAACCTAGCACAGGCTATCGGTCGTAACGGTCAGAATGTGCGTCTGGCTTCTCAGCTGACGGGCTGGGAACTGAATGTGATGACAGTTGAAGATCTTCATAAGAAACACCAGGAAGAAGCAGGCCAGTCTATCGAGCTGTTCAGCAAGCACTTGGACATTGATGAAGACTTCGCTGCCGTGCTGGTTGAAGAAGGTTTCACAACGTTGGAAGAAGTGGCATACGTACCAGCAGCAGAGCTTCTGGAAATCAATGGTCTGGACGAAGACACCGTTGATGAACTGCGTAACCGTGCGAAAGAAGCACTGACCACTATTGCGTTGGCAAAAGAAGAAATCCTCGATGGTGCAGAGCCGGCAGAAGACCTATTGGGTCTGGATGGCTTGGAACGCGAAATGGCGTTCCGTCTGGCGTCGAAAGGCGTCTGCACTCTGGAAGATCTGGCTGACCAAGGCACAGATGATCTTCTGGATATCGAGGGAATGGATGAAGTTAAAGCGGGCGAGCTGATTATGGCTGCGCGCAATATTTGCTGGTTCAGCGACGAAGCTTAAGCGCAGCAAAGGAGGAGCAGAATGTCAGAGGTTACAGTTAAAGCACTGGCGAGCGAAATTGATACGCCGGTAGAACGTTTGCTGAAGCAATTTCAAGATGCAGGCATTCAGAAATCGGCAGACGACAATGTAAGCCAAGATGAGAAACAAACCTTGCTGTCTCACCTCAAGCGTGAGCATGGTGATGATGGTAGCGCTCCCACTCGACTGACGTTACAGCGCAAAAAACGCAGCACATTGAGTGTTTCTGGTGCTGGCGGAAAGAGTAAGGATGTTCAGGTAGAAGTACGCAAAAAACGCACCTACGTGAAGCGCAGTGAACTGGAAGAACAGCGTGTAGCTCAGGAAGTTGCACAACGTGAAGCTGAAGAAGCAGCACAACGCGAAGCCGAGGAAAAGGCACGTCGTGAGGCTGAAGAAGCAGCGAAACGTGAAGTTGAAGAGAAAGCAAAACGCGAGGCTGAAGAGAAGGCCAAGCGTGAAGCAGAAGAAAAAGCACGTATTGCGGCTGAGAAAGCAAAAGCTTCCAACGAAACTGCAGAAGAAACTGCAGCTCGTGAAGCAGCTGAGGCGCAAGCAAAGAAAGAAGCTGATGAACTCAAGCGTCGCCAGGAAGAGGAAGCCAAGCGTAAAGCTGAAGAAGAAAGTCAGCGCCAGCTAGAAGAGGCACGCAAAATGGCAGAATTGAATGAAGAGCGCTGGAGTCAACAAGACGCAGCTGCTGTTGAAGTAATGGAAACAGCTGATCACCACACCACGACGTCGAAATATGCTCGTGAAGCAGAAGATGAGGCAGATCGCCGTCAAGAAGCTGCACCACGTCGTCGTAAGAAGAAAAAATCAGCACAAGAGAAAGATGACACTTCATCTTCTCGTCCGCGTGGTGGTAAGGGTGGCAAGATTAAAGGCCGTATGGCCAAGCCAACCTCAATGCAGCACGGTTTCCAGAAACCTGCGCAGAAAGTGACCCGTGATGTTGAAATCGGCGAAACCATCACTGTTGCTGAACTGGCAAACAAGATGGCGGTTAAAGCGACTGAAGTGATCAAGGCCATGATGAAGATGGGTGCGATGGCAACCATCAACCAGGTTATCGATCAGGAAACCGCACAACTGGTTGCTGAAGAAATGGGCCATAAGGTTGTTCTTCGCAAAGAAAACGAGTTGGAAGAGGCGGTACTGTCAGATCGTGACGGCGATGCTGTTCGTGAACCACGCGCACCGGTTGTTACCATTATGGGTCACGTTGACCATGGTAAGACGTCGCTGCTGGATTACATCCGTAAAGCGCACGTTGCATCGGGCGAAGCGGGCGGTATTACCCAGCATATCGGTGCATACCACGTAGAAACCGACAACGGCATGATCACCTTCCTGGATACTCCAGGACACGCAGCGTTTACGTCTATGCGTGCTCGTGGTGCGAAAGCAACGGACATCGTTGTTCTTGTTGTTGCTGCAGACGATGGCGTAATGCCACAGACTATCGAGGCAATCCAGCACGCGAAAGCGGCTGAAGTTCCTCTGATTGTTGCAGTGAACAAGATCGACAAAGAAGCGGCTAACCCAGACCAAGTGAAGAATGAGCTGGCACAGCACAACGTTATCCCGGAAGACTGGGGCGGCGAGAACATGTTTGTTCACGTTTCTGCGAAGCAAGGCCTTAACATTGATGCGCTACTGGAAGCTATCCTGCTGCAATCAGAAGTTCTGGAACTTGAAGCAATTCGTGACGGCATGGCGAGTGGTGTAGTTGTTGAATCACGTCTGGATAAAGGCCGTGGTCCAGTAGCAACTGTTCTGGTTCAGGAAGGTACGTTGAAGCGTGGCGATATCGTTCTGTGTGGTCTGGAATATGGCCGTGTTCGTGCGATGCGCGACGAGAACGGTAAAGAGATTGAAGAAGCGGGTCCTTCTATTCCTGTGGAAATCCTGGGTCTGTCAGGTGTTCCTCAAGCGGGTGACGAAGCGACTGTTGTGCGTGACGAGCGTAAAGCACGGGAAGTTGCACTCTACCGCCAAGGCAAGTTCCGCGACGTGAAACTGGCTCGCCAGCAGAAAGCCAAACTGGAGAACATGTTCTCTAACATGGCTGAAGGCGAAGTGTCTGAGCTGAACATCGTTCTGAAAGCAGACGTACAAGGTTCGGTTGAAGCTATCGCTGACTCACTGGTGAAACTGTCTACTGACGAAGTGAAAGTGAAGATTGTTGGCTCTGGTGTGGGTGCAATCACTGAAACTGACGCAGTACTGGCAGCAGCATCTAACGCGATTCTGGTTGGCTTTAACGTACGTGCTGATGCATCTGCACGTAAGACTATCGACACTGAAAGCCTGGATCTTCGTTACTACTCAGTGATTTACGCACTGATCGACGAAGTGAAGCAAGCGATGAGCGGCATGCTGGCGCCTGAGTTCAAACAAGAAATCATGGGTCTGGCAGAAGTACGTGACGTGTTTAAGTCACCGAAACTGGGCGCAATCGCAGGCTGTATGGTTACTGAAGGTACCATCAAGCGTAACAACCCAATCCGCGTACTGCGCGATAACGTGGTTATCTACGAAGGTGAACTTGAGTCACTGCGTCGCTTTAAAGACGATGTACAAGAAGTGGCGAAAGGTTACGAGTGTGGTATCGGCGTTAAGAACTACAACGATGTACGTGTAGGCGACCAAATCGAAGTATTCGAAATCGTCGAAGTGAAACGTACTATCGAATAATAACCGACTGTAACAGGTTGTTTATAAACACCATGGGGGGAAGTGCTCAGCACTTTCCCCCCATTTCTTATGAGAGAAGAGCGTTATGGCAAAAGAATTTAGCCGCACTCAACGCGTGTCGCAGCAGCTGCAAAAAGAAATTGCCCTGATCCTGCAACGCGAAATTAAAGACCCACGCATTGGTATGGTCACAGTATCCGGCGTAGAAGTGTCCCGTGACCTGGCTTACGCAAAAGTATTCGTGACTTTCCTGACTATGGGTGAGCAAACCCCGCAAGGTGGCCTGGAAGCGCTTCAAGAAGCGACTGGCTACATCCGAAGCCTGTTGGGCAAAGCGATTCGTCTGCGTGTGACACCTGAAATTACTTTCTTCTTTGATGAATCACTGACGGAAGGTATGCGTATCTCCAATCTGGTATCTCAAGCAGTGAAATCAGACGAAGAACGTCGTGTGGATGAAAACGGAGAAGAAGAGTAATGGGTCGCCGTCCTCGTCGTCGCGGACGCCCTGTCGACGGCATTATCCTGCTGGATAAGCCGACAGGCATTACATCGAACGCCGCGCTACAGAAAGTAAAAAACATCTACTTCGCTGAAAAAGCAGGCCACACCGGTGCGTTGGATCCACTGGCAACCGGTATGCTGCCAATTTGCTTCGGTGAAGCGACCAAGTTTTCACAGTTCCTTCTCGATTCTGACAAACGCTACCGTGTGATTGCCAAACTTGGTGAGCGTACGAACACCTCAGATTCTGACGGTGAAGTGGTCGAAACCCGTGAAGTGAAAGTGAACTTGGGCGATCTGGAGCGCAGCATTGCGTCGTTTCGCGGTGAAACCATGCAGGTTCCTTCAATGTTCTCAGCATTGAAGTACGAAGGTAAGCCGCTTTACGAATATGCCCGCAAAGGCATCGAAGTACCGCGTGAAGCCCGTAAGATCACCGTGTACGAAATCTCACTGCTGCGCTTTGAAGGCCAGGAAGTAGAGATGGAAGTCCATTGCTCTAAAGGCACGTACATCCGTACCATCGTTGACGATCTGGGCGAAATACTGGGCTGTGGTGCACACGTGACTATGCTGCGTCGCACCGGCGTTTCAGGCTACCCATATGAGAAAATGGTGACGCTTGAGCAACTGGAAGCGCTGCTTGAACAAGCCCGTGAGCAAGACATCCAGCCACGTGAGTTGCTGGATCCACTGCTTCTGCCACTGGATACTGCGGTACAGGATTTGCGTGAAGTGAACCTTCTGCCAGTGGTGGCGAGTTACGCACTGCAAGGCCAGGCGGTTCAAATCCCAAACGCGCCAGCAGAAGGCGAAGTCGTCCGTGTGACCATGGGTGAAGACAATACCTTTATCGGTGTCGGTGAAATCGATGCTGAGGGCATGTTGAAGCCGCGCCGTTTGGTGCGTACGCACGACGTATAAATTTATCGCGTGGTGAAGCCTACAGCGGTTGCCTTATGTTGGGAATCGCTGTAGAATTCGCCGCCTCGGGTGTCGGCTGAATCAGAGATTGGCTGACACAAATTAAAACCTTTTACATTTAGGAAAAGACTATGTCTCTGAATGCAGAAACTAAAGCAGCAATCGTTGCTGAATACGCGCAAGGCGCAAACGACACTGGTTCTCCAGAAGTACAAGTAGCTCTGCTGACTGCTTCTATCAACCACCTGCAAGGCCACTTCGCTGAGCACAAAGGTGACCACCACAGCCGTCGCGGTCTGCTGCGCATGGTTTCTCGCCGTCGTAAGCTTCTTGACTACCTGAAAGGTAAAGATGCTGACCGTTACCTGGAGCTGATCAAGCGTCTGGGTCTGCGCCGCTAATAAGCCTTTGGCTTTTAAGTATCGCATTCCGAAAAGGAGCCCTCGTGGCTCCTTTTCTCGTTTTTGCTCCCCGAAACGCCCTCCCTTCGACTAGGCTTAGCCTTCGGTGCGTTAACTTAATGTAACGTCCCTTGAGACGGTTGAGGGTAAACCGCCAGCATCCGTAGATTTTTGTGGCATTTACGCACGAAACTTTCGGTCTCACGTTACCGTTCATCGTGTAGCCGTGTATAATGTTGGCGCTTTCATCGGACTCACAGTCAACGAAGTCGACCATCAGGCCGCGACTATTGAGAGAGCTTTCCAGCCAAGGCGAAAACTTTCTCATTAGTCGCGATTGGTGAGACCTTTGAAAGAAAAGTAAAACCGCGCGTATTCGCGCACAACTACAAGGAATCTATCGTGAATCCAATCGTAAAAACGTTCCAGTACGGTAACCACACCGTAACTTTGGAAACTGGCGTAATGGCTCGCCAGGCGACTGCTGCAGTTATGGTTAGCATGGACGATACTTCGGTATTCGTTTCTGTTGTTGGTAAAAAAGAAGCGGTTGAAGGTCAAGACTTCTTCCCTCTGACTGTGAACTACCAAGAGCGTACTTACGCGGCAGGTAAAATCCCAGGTGGTTTCTTCAAGCGTGAAGGTCGTCCTTCTGAAGGCGAAACCCTGACTGCGCGTCTGATAGACCGTCCAATCCGTCCGCTGTTCCCTGACAACTTCAAAAACGAAGTGCAAGTTATCGCGACTGTGGTTTCTGTAAACCCGAACGTTAGCCCAGACATCGTGACCATGATTGGTACTTCTGCAGCGCTGGCGATTTCAGGCATCCCATTCAACGGCCCAATCGGTGCGGCGCGTGTTGGTTTCATCAACGATGAGTTGGTACTGAACCCAAGCAACACTGAGCTTGAGAACAGCCGTCTGGATCTGGTTGTTGCTGGTACTGAAGGTGCGGTTCTGATGGTTGAATCAGAAGCTGACCGCCTGTCGGAAGAGCAAATGCTGCAAGCAGTTGTGTTCGGTCACGATCAACAGCAAGTGGTTATTCAAGCTATCAACGAGTTTGCAGCAGAAGTTGCTACTCCAGCTTGGGATTGGACTGCACCAGAGGTAAACACCGAGCTGAAAGCGCGTGTTGCTGAACTGGCTGAAGCACAATTCACCGAAGCGTACCAAATCACTGAAAAAATGGCGCGTTACGACCGTGTTGGTGAAATCAAGTCAAGCGTGAAAGAGCAACTGCTTGAGCAAGACGAGACGCTGGACGCACGTGAAATCCAAGGTATGCTTTACAGCCTTGAGAAGAACGTAGTACGTAGCCGCATCATTGCTGGTGAACCACGTATCGACGGCCGTGAGAAAGACATGGTTCGTGCACTGGACGTTCGTACTGGCGTTCTGCCACGTACCCATGGTTCGTCTCTGTTCACTCGTGGTGAAACTCAGGCGCTGGTAACGGCAACTCTGGGTACTCAGCGTGATGCGCAAATCATCGACTCAATCACTGGTGAAACAACAGATAACTTCCTGTTCCACTACAACTTCCCTCCATACTGTGTGGGTGAGACTGGCTTTGTTGGCTCTCCTAAGCGTCGTGAAATCGGCCACGGTAAACTGGCGAAGCGTGGTATCCAGTCAGTGATGCCATCTCAGGAAGAATTCCCATATACAGTTCGCGTAGTATCTGAAATCACTGAATCTAACGGTTCTTCTTCTATGGCTTCTGTATGTGGTTCATCGCTGGCGCTGATGGACGCAGGTGTGCCGATCAAGAAATCTGTTGCGGGTATCGCGATGGGTCTTGTGAAAGAAGGCGAAGACTTTGTTGTTCTGTCTGACATCCTAGGTGACGAAGACCACCTGGGCGACATGGACTTCAAAGTAGCGGGTACTGACGATGGTGTGACTGCACTGCAGATGGACATCAAGATCGAAGGTATCACCAAAGAGATCATGCAAATTGCTCTGAACCAAGCAAAAGGTGCGCGTCTGCACATCCTGAGCGTGATGGATCAGGCCATTTCTTCTGCACGTGAAGATATCTCTGAGTTCGCGCCACGTATCCATACCATCAAGATCAACCCAGAGAAGATCAAAGATGTTATCGGTAAAGGCGGTGCGGTTATCCGTGCGCTGACTGAAGAAACAGAAACCACTATCGAAATTGAAGACGACGGCACTGTGAAGATCGCAGCAACCGACGGCGAGAAAGCGAAAGCGGCTATCGCGCGCATCGAAGCGCTGACTGCAGAAGTGGAAGTGGGTCGTATCTACACTGGTAAAGTCACCCGTATCGTAGACTTCGGTTGCTTCGTGTCTGTTATCGGCACTAAAGAAGGCCTGGTACACATTTCTCAAGTGGCTGATAAGCGCATCGAGAAAGTGTCTGACTACGTGGAAATGGGTCAGGAAGTTCAGGTTAAGGTTCTGGAAATCGACCGTCAGGGTCGTATCCGCCTGTCAATGAAAGAAGCGGTAGAGCAAGCGCCGGAAGCTTCAGAAACTGACGCACAGCCAGAAGCTGACGCATAACGGTTTACGCTTTAGCGTGAAACACGGTATAACAAAGGGGGCAATGCCCCCTTTTTGTTTTACACTCGAAGCTCGTTGTGTGGTGTTTTATTCGAACGCAAGTGATTTGGGGATTAAGGAGAGAAGCGCTAATGCGAAAACTTAACTGGCTGCTACTGACAGTTCTAGGTTCTGTATTGCTGTTATCAGGCTGTGCGACCTCGGGCAATTCGGTGAATAATAACCAGCCTTGGCATATGCTGCCAATGGCGGTACCGCTGCAGCCAACCACGCAGCAGGAAGTGCAGCTGGCGCGAATTGACCAGATTTTACTGCGTGATGATTTAACCGAAAAAGACAGGGCACAGCTTTTCTACGAGCGTGGCCTGATCAATGACAGTCTGGGACTTCGTGATCTGGCTCGTCTGGATTTCAACCGTTCACTTTCTTATAACCCAGCGCAGCCGGATGTGTTTAACATCCTAGGTGTCTATTTCACCCAAAGCGGCATGTATGATGCTGCCTATGAAGCTTTCGATTCCAGCCTTGAACTGAATGAGCAGCACCAGTCTGCTGAGCGGAACCGTGGTATTGCTTTGTATTACGGTGGTCGTTACGAACTGGCTGTCCGCGATCTGCTCAAGCATTACGCTGATAACGAGAATGACGCCTATCGCGCATTGTGGCTATACCTCGCCGAGTTGGAAAAAGATGGTCAGGAAAAAGCGCAGCAAGGGCTGAGAGCGCGTTATGATCACTCAGACAAACTTGATTGGGGGTGGTTGCTGGCAAGAATGTACCTGGACGACATCAGTGAAGATGCTTTCTTCCGTGAAGTGATGAATACCAGCACCGACAATGCCCAGCTCGCGGAAAGACTCTGTGAAGGTTACTTCTACCTCGCCAAGCGTTATCAGGCGCAGGGAGATATCAACTCTGCAGTGGCCCTTTATAAGCTGGCAATGTCTGGCAATGTGTATGATTTCGTTGAGCACCGCTACTCCATGTTGGAGTTGAGCCGTATCGCTTACGATCTGAGTCACCCGCCATCTACATGATGGTTGTTAGACAAAGAAAAGCCGCGTTTGCGGCTTCTTCGTTTTTGCAGGCGGCTTAAAGCTGTGTCGCCATCCCTTCAATACTGTGCCAGTAACCATTGCAGAAGTGACTTTTCGGTGCAAAGCCTGACTCTCCGCGTTTAAAGCCAGCAAGCACATCCAGCGCTGCTTCGCTTTGCGGACTGATGCGAACGACATCCACCAAGCCTTCCATCGATGCAGTATCTGCGCTCAGGTCATAGCAATAGCCGGACTGGGTCTGGATACCGTTCAGGGTAAACAAAGACTGGTTTTCCTGACTTTTTACTTCAAGACCTTGCGGATAATTGATACAGCAGGTCTCGCATTTATCCTTTGGACGGTTCTCAGCACGTGCGCTGAAACAGCGGGCGGAATAGGCCAGTGGCAGATTGCCGTAAGAGAAGACTTCCACCTCAAATTTATCGCGAATCCCCGCCGCCTCAGCTTCCGTTAGCACTTTGTGCAGCCATTCGCGTGATAACTCAACAGGCATACACCAGCGGGTCATACCTTTTTTCAGCATCACTTGAAGTGCCTGTGCGTTATAAAGGTTAAGTGCAGGCCCTGCGACAAAGGAAAGACCTTTTTCATAGGCCAGTTGTATGGCAGAGACATCATTGGCTTCAACAATGAATTCACCATTGTCGATGTAGGTCTGCATCACTTTTACTTCACTTGGCGCTTCCAGCAGCGCCATGGTGGAAAGTGCGACTTGTTTGCCGCTGGATGCCAGCTCGCGAGCCAAGTTCATCCAGTCTGCGGGGCGAATCTCACGTCGCTTGGAGCATACTGTTTCACCGAGATAAATGATGTCGGCATCGCTCATCACTGCTTTTTGATAGAAGGTTTCAACATGGTTTTTTGGCCAGAAGTAGAGGAGTGGGCCAAGTGAGTATTTCATAGGAGTCTCTTTTACTGCCATTTACGGTGATAAGCGCCAAGGGTGGTCTGTGTACCTTCGGAAACGCTGTCCAGGCACTGGTTCCATTGAGGCTGTACCTGATAACTGCCCGGATTGCGTTGATAGCTGTCGATAGCCTGACGCCAGGTGCGGGTGACCTGCTCAACATAGGCAGGGCTGCGCTGACGGCCTTCGATTTTCACTGACGCGATGTTTGCTTCAAACAGCTCAGGCAGAATCGACAGGGTGTTTAGGCTGGTGGGCTCTTCCAGCGCGTGGAAGGGCTCACCGTTGGTGACAAAACGGCCTTTACACAGCGTAGGGTAGCCTGCGTTTTCGCCGGTTTGGTAACGATCGATCAGAATATCATTCAGACGCGATTCTAAGCCTTCCGCGGTTTCCTGCCAGCGAACGTATTTAGCGGGTGAACATGCGCCGACGGTGTTCGGCGATTCACCTGTCAGGTATGAGGATAGGTAGCAGCGCCCCTCTGACATTATGCACAGGCTGCCGAACGCGAACACTTCCAAATCCACGTCTGTGGTGCGAGACAGTTGTTTTACCTGATGCATGGAAAGCACGCGCGGCAACACAACACGCTTAACATTGAAGTGATCTTTATAGAACTGGATGGCGGCACTGTTGGTGGCTGATGCCTGCACCGATAGGTGAATTTCCATGTCAGGATGTTTTGTGGCGGCATAATCAAGTACAGCAAGATCGGCGATGATCAGTGCATCAACGCCAAGATCCACCGCAGCATCCATCGCATCTATCCAGCGTTGAAAGCCATCAGGATGCGCAAAAGTGTTAAGCGCAACATGGATATGTTTCTTGCGGTCGTGAACGTAAGAAACGGCTTTTTCCAGCTTCTTTCCGTCAAAGTTCAGACCTGCAAAGTGACGGGCATTGGTGCCGTCTTTAAATCCAATGTATACCGCATCCGCACCATTATCGATGGCGGTTTTCAGAGCAGGAAGGTTACCTGCTGGGCAAAGCAATTCCATATTTCTCCCCACATTGTGTGGTCAGCATCAGGCTGGTTACTGTTTCGGGTGATGGTCTTGATAAGCCCTGAATTGTAGGCAGAGTTTGGGGAGAGGGTTTTGATGTAAGGCAGGTTAGCGCCAACAAACGGACGAGAGATAGAAAGAGGCGCTGATGGCGCCTCTGTGGTATTTGTGTTTTTCCGCGTTGTTAAGACGCGATTTTCGCTTTGCGGTTATTAATCAGTAAGGCTTCAAATTCTTCACGTGGCATCGGTTTATAGAAGTGAAACCCCTGAATCGTGTCGCACTTCAGATTGGCAAGCACACTGGCCTGCTTACCGGATTCCACGCCTTCCGCCACCACGGACATGTTCAGCGAGCGGCCCAGATTGATGATATTTTCAATCAAGGTAACCTGCTTGGGGAAGGTCTCCATATCGCAGATAAAGGCGCGGTCAATCTTAATCTCATCAAGCGGGAACTTGGCAAGATATGACAGAGAGGAGTAGCCGGTACCAAAATCATCAATCGACAGTGAGAAGCCCAGCTCCTTGATGGCATTCAGCATCTGGATAGCATGCACGCCATCGTTCATCACCGCACTTTCTGTCAGCTCGAAAGTGATCAGTGACGGATCGGTTTGGGTTGCTGCTTGCAGCTTTTTCATGTGCGAGGTTAGGTTCGGGTTACGAAACTGCTGTGGTGACAGGTTGATGGCCACTCGGCCCGGCAGTACTTTCATATTTTGCCAGCGACGGACGGTTTGGAAGACTTCTCGCATCACATTGCGACCCAGCAGCTCAATCATACCGGAGCGCTCAGCGACTGGAATAAAGCGCCCTGGGCTGATGTAACCCTCCACTGGGTGTTTCCAGCGCACCAGCGCTTCAGCACCATTGATGGTGTAGTCTTTGGCGTTGACCTTGGGTTGGTACCAGACTTCCAGCCCATTGTTTTGCAGCGCTTTTTGGAGCTCAATTTCTAGCCATAAACGCATGCGCGCTTCTTTGTTCATGTGCTGGTTGTAGGTCACTACGCGGTTGCGGCCTTGTTCTTTGGCTTCGTACATCGCGGTATCGGCATTCTGAAGCAGGCTGCGCGCATCCTTACCGTCACCTGGGAATTTCACCATCCCAATAGAGCAGGCGAGGTACTTACTGAAATGGTAGAGGTCGAACGGCTGACGAATGACGTCTACGATGCACTGTGATAGTTCTTCAGCAACATCAGGGCTACTTGGCTCGGGGAGTAAAACCGCGAATTCATCGCCGCCAAGGTGACCTAAAATAGTATCGGAAGGAAGTTGTTTACGGAGACGTTGTGCGATGTCCTGCAAGACGCGGTCACCAATGTGGTGTCCGAGGGAGTCGTTGATATTTTTGAAATTATCGACATCAAGATAGAACATCAGAAGCGGCGTATTGCTTTTGATGAGCTGCTCCAGGCGCCGTGAGAAACCATGGCGATTGTAAAGTCCGGTTAGAGCATCAAACTGTGCCAGCTTCTCGATGGTTTGCTTGTGATCGGAGACTACCCCCGTGCGGGAGAGCGTAATGAGAGCACCACTGCCGCCAAGCAGGCTGATAGAGCCGTAAGAAATATTAATTGGTGGCTGATTGTCGCCAGCGCCTTTTGTCTGGCAAACCAGTTGTTGACCTGGCTTTAGCAAGGTCAATGAAGTGACAACAGATTGCCCTTTCACCGATGGCACCAAAAGGTTTTCGATGTCCTCGCCAAGAATTTCATTCTGGTTGTCGAATCCCAGAAGTTTCACCGCATGGTGGTTAGCACTCAGAATAATACCGCCGTCCAGCACGCAACACCCATCGCCAACCAACTGACAAAGGTTGTCAAAACGGCTTTCTGATGATTCCAAGGCGCTGGTGAGTACCTGTCGCTCCGAGGTATCAGCAGCATGGAAAATCACAGCGCCATCTGCCCATTCGCTATTGGTCAGTGGCGTGACGCTGAAGTGGAAGCTCGAATCATGAACACCATCATTCAATATGATCTCACCTTCCGACGCTTCGCCATCAAAAGCTCGCATATAGTGAGGCTTTAGTGCTTCATAAAAATTGGAGCCAAGAATTTCCCTATCCTGTTTTCCCACCAGTTCTTCTTGATCCAGACCGCTGATTTCACAATAGCGCTGGCTCACCCAGAGGTATTGGTGATTTTTATCGAGAACGGCAAAGAGAAACGGACTGTTTTGAGTAAGACTTGAAAACCAATAGGTCAACTGCTCAACTGGCATTTAGGCACCATACATTGTAGCTCGTAAAGCTTTATCTAAATTCAACTCCATAATTGAGACAACACTATATAATGTGAGAGCGTAACGTTAAACCTTTATGGGAAAGAGCTTTGTTTTTTGACTCAGGGCATGAAAAAACACGCGAGCAGTGTCATAAAATGTCGATTACTTTTGGCTTATTCATATTGGAACACCACTTTGTTCGACAAACTCCATGCAACTCTGGTGCAGCAGGCACCTAATTTTCTGCGCTTTCCTGTTAAGCTCCTTCCCGCTTCTATTCAGCAAAAAGTGATGCTTGAAACGTTGAAGCACGTTTTCCATGAAGCTTTGGATGATGGTGAGTTTGAGTTTCTCGAAAACCGCTGGCTCGAAGTGCATGTTCGCGATATTGATATGAAGAGCTTTATCAGCTTTGAAGATGAAAAACTGATAGTACGTAGCCATATCGACAATGCAGATGTGCGATTTAGCGGTGATCTCAATGACCTGATCCTCATCGCAGCACGCAAGGAAGATCCAGACACTCTGTTCTTCCAGCGTCGATTATTGATCGAAGGCGATACTGAACTGGGACTGGAAGTGAAAAACCTGATGGATAGCGTCGACTTAGATTCACTGCCTTCTGGATTGCACAAGGCACTATTTACATTGGCAGATTTCGTACAAAAAGGGCTACAATCGACACCCAATGTCAACGAGGCCCAATATGCTCATAAGATCTGAAGCGCTGGCTGATCAGCTGGCCATTGATAGACTGCTGAAAAACGTATTTCCGACCGAGGCAGAAGCTGCTTTGGTCCGTGCGCTGCGTGAGAATGGCCATAACACCTTGTCGCTGGTGGCGTGTAATGATGATGGCGAAGTGGTTGGACACCTAATGTTCAGCCCGGTGCTGGTTGGTGAAACCGATACTGGCGTTCAAGGTTTAGCGCCTTTGTGTGTGCATCCCGGTTATCGTCAACAGGGGATTGCGGCCCAGCTCGTCCGTGAAGGATTTGATACGCTGAACGAGTTTGGTTATCCCGCTTGTGTGGTGCTGGGCGACCCGGCTTACTACAGCCGATTTGGTTTTAAGCCAGCTGCGGATTTTGGCCTTAGCTGTAAATGGGATGTACCTGCAAAGGCCTTTATGGCGTTTGAATTTACGCCAGGAGTATTTGACGAAGCGTGTGGTGAAGTGGCTTATTGCCAAGAGTTTGATGCGCTGTAGATCATTCCAATGTACCCTAAAAACACTAAGGGCTGCGGTAGCAGCTCTTTTTCTTTGTGTTGTTTACTCTTGGCCTTTGATAGCATTTATACACACAGCAGAGTGAGTGAAAGCGGCATGAACGATTTACAAAGACTGAAGGAAATGGGGATCAAGGTATGGGATATCCGACGACCTGAGTGCTATCCCGACTTAGCCCCTCAGCCTGTTTCTCTGCCTGAACATTGTAAACTGCTGCTGGTGTGTGATGCTCAGCCCAGTGAACAGGAAGCTTGGCTATTCAGTAAGGTGCTTGCCAGCATGAAATTATCTGTTGAACAGGCCCTTTATCTTCCGCCGCAGGCAGTTAATTTGCTTGGAAAGCACCAGCTGGATTGGTGTTGGTTTGCAGGTACTCAACAAACAGATATTGACGGGGTGATGATGTTAACGTCACCTTCACTCGCCGTACTCGACAATGATCAACTTGCCAAGAAACAACTTTGGCAGCAGATAAAGCGATATGAATCCTGAAATCCTTCCGATGGAAAGCCAATGGCTGGACGAAGTCGTGCGTATTGAACAAACCGCACACAGCCACCCCTGGGCTGAAAGCCTGCTTAGAAAACCAGAAGCCAAGTTTGGCTGTAACCGCGTATTGGTTATAGATAATCAACTGATTGGCTACTTCTTTGCCCAATGTGTTGCAGGCGAAGCCTCATTGTTGAATATTGCTGTTTGCCCCGAGTTTCAAGGAAAAGGACATGGTAAGCAGCTTCTTCAGGCATTTCTTGATTGCATGCGCGAAGCGGGTGGGGAAGAGGCCTGGTTAGAAGTGCGTGAGAGCAATCAATCAGCTATCAGACTTTATGAAGCTTTGGGATTTAACGAGTTTGACCGTCGGTATGATTACTACCCGACGGCATCTGGCAGGGAAGATGCTCTGATCATGAGTTGCTGGTTCGAATAAATCGCCCAGCCGCCCTTAAAAGAGAACCCGCTGCAGCGGGTTCTCTTCATTATGCGGTTTGCTCAGAAGGAGTTATTGGCACTGGTGGATGAATAAAACCTTGATAAGCGCCGATGAAATCAGCATTGATCTTCGCCTTGCTTTCATCGTCTTTCACGCCGGTGGCAATCACAGTAATGTTTTGTGAATCCGCGATATTGGCCAGCGTTTCCGTAAAGACGCGGTTCTGTGCATTCTGATTTTGGCTAAGCGCCTGATCCAGCTTGACATAACCCGGCTTCAACACCGAAAGATATTCGACCTCCTGTAAATAGCGTCCGAAGTGATCGATACCAATTGTTGCCCCTGTTTGTCTGACTGCTTCACTGAAGCTGATACATGCCGTGAGGTTATTGCGTGCACTAGCTTCACTGATCTCAAAGCAAATATTTTCCGCTGGGAGTTCACTTTTCAGCAAATTCTGAAGCCAACTGATAAATTGTCGGTTTTCAAGACTGTCATCGGTCAGGTTTAAGGCTAAAGGCTGGGTGATAGGCTTAATTTCATGAAGATTTACCAACTGTTCGACCACCACACGATCAAACTCCACGCCTTTCTCAAATAGCTGGATATAGGGTATCAATCTTCCGCCGGATTGCCAGGTTCCTTCAATGTTAGCTTGGGTAAACACTTCACTATGCAGTGGCTCGGTTGTGTCTCCAAATAAGCAATAAACCGGCTGGGAGAGGAGTCGAACCGCTTTTTTCTTGAGCGCATTATCCAACAAAGAGCGCCAGGTTTCGCGGTCGATGACCTGCTCTTCTGAACCACGGTTAAACACGAACACTTCATGGTGTCTGATGGCGCGTTGAAGTGCGTTATCCGCCAAGGACAACAGTTGAGTACCTGGTAGACCATGACCATGTACCACACCAACATGGAAACCTTCATTGGTCTCAAACCCTGCCATGGTAACTTCATTATTGAGGGTACTAATCAGTGTATGAAGGCCGTTGCGGCTTTGTTCTTCACTGCATTCTGGGAGGATTAGCGCAATTTCGGTTTCGCTGATGCGCGCCACACAGATATTTGGTTGAGCGCTGAATGCTGATTGCAAAGAAGTGGACAGTAAACGCCAGGTTTCGTCACGAGCGGCATAGCCATAACGACGATAAATGGTATCAAGCCAACTCATGTTAGCGATCACCACAGCCCCTGGCACACCTTCATCATCACCCATCCAGCTGTTGAGTTGATGGATAAAAAACTGACGGTTTGGTAACCCTGATGCAGCATCATACATCATGCCGTTGTTGAGGGTTTTCAGTTCTTTGTGAAGAGACTGGATCATTCGCTGAATATGAGAAGAGAGGTTATTGATTGAATTGTCCAGTCTCTTTATCCCTGACATTTGGTTAAGCTGATTTACAGAGAAGTCTTGCTCAGAGAGTCGATCCAAAGCGCTGGCTGCTTTTTGTACTGCCTTTTGGTTTCGGCTCAAGGTAAAGGTGAACAAAGCGAGTAATACACCAGCAGATATTGAAAACAATGTGATAAAGGCAAAGAGATCTTTTGCGACTGCTTTATTTGCTAAGTCAGGAGCGAAGCGTAAATTTAGCGAAGCGATATTTCTACCTTCATGGATCAGTGGGCTTGTTAACTCTATTGGCTTGACCGAAAGGATGTTGTTAAACCAAGTTGGATTGGCTTCTTCTGAAGGTGTTGACCATGTCCCTTGTTCTGATGTCACTTGGTCCGTAATAGTTATCTGCCTGACTTCGGCTGATAATACGGCTCCCGCTATTTTACCGACGGATTCGGTATCATAGTAAGCGATAAACTTCGGCAAAATCCCTTGCAACTTCGTTTCTAGATGAGAAGCTCTATTTTCCAGCGCCAATTGCTGTTGGGATATGCTGTTCGATAAGTACGCAAATGAGGATAGCGCGACCACCAATACACTTGTCAGGTAGATACTGAGCAATGAAAGACGGTTCTTGAACATATTGGCTCTCGTGAAATGTGTTTATAAAAAGCCGACACCACAGGGTGCCGGCTGGTCACGTTAGTCTGCAGTGAATATATGCCAACGCATGTCCGTGGTGCTGTAGCTGCCAGACAGTGTTGCCATAACCCGTCGATTGGTTTCGTGGGCGTACTCAGAGTCTTCATCGAGCAATAGGACTGTGTCACCAAAACCAATGGCTTCAACACGAGAGGCGGGGATGCCAAAGTCCTCAATCAGCGCTTTAGCAACGGCATCGGCTCTGCGTTGAGAAAGTGCAAGGTTGTACTGCGGGTTGCCGACTTTACTTGCGTGGCCTTCTATTGTGACATTGGCATCTGTTTGGTCACTTAAGAAGGCTGCTAGTTGTTCGAGCTTCGCATAATTACTGGGGCGCAAATCAGAGGAATCGTTAGCGAACTTCACATCTAAGCGGAAGCTTTGCTGTACGGTTTTATCGCGAGGGCATCCATCATTGTTCACTGATGCACCTGACAGTGTTTCCGAACATTGCTCACGTGCTTCAATAACACCATCGTAATCGAGATCACGAAGGTCATTCACCTGTACAGAGCTATCTTGCATCGTGATAACTTCTTGTGAAGAGCATCCTGCCAGAACTAGCATAGGAAGAGCGATAAGAAGTTTTTTCATGATTGGACACCTCCTTTGTAGTTATCTTCACCTTTCCAAATTTCCGGTGTGGTGATTCTTAGGGATTCAAGTAACTGGCCCGTTGCGTTAAGCAATCGGTATTGAGCTATCAGGTCATCATATTCCGCAGTGAGATACTCACGACGAGCCTGGAATAGCTCGTTTTCTGAGTCCAAAACGTCGATCAGGGTGCGTTGACCCAATTTGAACTGATCTTCATAAGCGTTGCGGGTTTCAATGGAAGCCTCGACATGCTGGCGAAGGTATTGCATCTGTTGTTTCAGAAAGTCTCGAGCATTCCACGCCAATGTCGTGCCTTCAACGATATCGCGGTAGGCTTCTTGTTGAATTGCCTTTGATTCGTTGATGCTGTAAGCCGCCTCTCTTTCACGCGCGCGATCGGCACCACCGGAAAATAGGTTGTAGTTCAGGCGAACCATAGCGAGCACTTCGTCACTGTTACCACCTACGTCTGCTGGAGAGTCAAAGGGGGTTGCCGTGGTGCCGTCGTTTCCATCAAGGTTATCATCCCAACTCGCAGAAAGATCGAAAGTGACCTGTGGGTAATAGTTACCTTTTGCCGCGTCACGTTGAGCAGTGGCTGCCTGAATGTCATTATTTGCCGATTTCAGCGTAGGATGGCTTGCTTTTGCCATATCCAGAGCCTGGGCTAGATTCTCAGGAAGCATGAGCGCATCGGCAACTGGGATACGCAGGTCGTCTGGTGTTGTATTCACCAGTTTCTGATAAACGATACGCGCATCAGACAGGTTATTTTGTGCCGAAATCAGGTTTGAGTGTGATCGAGCCAAGCGTCCGGTTACCTGAGAGAGATCGGCGGTAGAGCCGAGACCAGAATCCGTTTTATGCTTAACTTGATCAAAAATGATCTGGTGACTTTCTAGGTTGCGTTCTGCTAACTCAACAATTTGCTTTGCACGAAGGAATTCAAGATACGCACGGGTGACTTCGAGAGCCAAATCTTCCGCGGAAGAGAATAGAGCCCATTGGTCAGCGCTTGCTTCGAACTCTGAACGTTCAACTTCGTTCGTTGTCTGGAAGCCATTGAATAACACCTGACGCAGCGAAACACCTATTTCCCTTCGTGTGAGTTCAACTTCTTCGTCTACACCATATTGAGCAGAGTCACGGCGTGTAGATGGACTTTCTGTCCACTCCCTACCAATGCCTGCATCAAAATCGATGGTTGGGTAGTAACCGGATTCAGCCTGGTTAATGAGTTCTTCGCTTGCTTTGAAACGATTAAAAGCCTGCCTGATCTGAGGATGAGTATCCAGTGCGGATGCCACGGCTTGCTCAAGTGATTGAGCGGCTACGGTTGACGGTAGCAACACTACAGCCACTGCCAATGCTGCCACGCTTTTTCTGAGCGAGTGGCCAACATTCTTTCTCATTTCTCTCTCCTTGATTGTTATTATTTACCGCTCACGTAAAGCGGATTTTTTTGCTCGCAAAATTGGGTTAAGCAGGTATTCCAGTACTGTTCGTTTTCCAGTAATGATGTCCACTGAGGTCAACATGCCTGGGATGATCGGCAGTTCACTGCCATCCTTTTTCTCCAGACTGGATTTCTCTGTCCGGATCCTAACCAGATAAAAACTGTTACCCTCTTCGTCCTGCGTGGTATCTGCGCTAATGTGTTCCAACGTGCCGTCGAGACCCCCATAGCGAGTGAAATCGTATGCTGTTACCTTAACGACGGAAGGCAGGCCCGCATGCAGGAATGCGATATCCTTCGGTGCGATCTTGGCCTCGATAAGAAGCTGATCCTCAGCAGGGACGATTTCTATCAAATCAACACCCGGCTGCACGACGCCGCCAAGGGTATTGATATGAATGGTTTTGATGGTGCCTGTCACTGGCGCAGTGATCACGGCTTTGTCGACCTTGTCCTGTGCACCCACCTGGGCCTGGTTCAAGCGGGAAAGCCGGGTTTCCAGCTCGCTCATTTTTGACCGTGTTTCATTGCTGAATGTCAACACAGCTTCACGGCGTTTCAAAATGGCTTCATCGACAGTGGCTTTGATTTTGGGTTGCATCAAACGTAGTGAATTGAGTTCACCCTTAAGGTCATTCACCTGACGCTCCAGCTTGAGTAGATCAACTTCCGATACAATGCCCTTTTTGGCTAGCGGTATGGTGATCTTCAGCTCTCGAGTAATTAACCCATAGCTATCTGAAAGTGTGCGGATTTTTGAGTCTATCTCCTGGCTTTCTTGCTGTTTTTGAAGAATCTGGCGAGCAAGAATTTCCAAGCGATTTTTGAGATCCAGAAGGCGACCTTGGTATTCTTGTCGTTGCCCTGAAACCAATTCAGGCTCTGAGTTTTCTAATTTGTCAGGAAAGGTTATTTGCTTAATGGCGACTTGAATTTGTTCACGCCAAGTCGGCGCTATTGGGTTCAAAGTGATGCTATCAAGTTCGGCTCGCATCCGAATGATGTTCGCACGCAGGCTGGAAACTTCTTCTTCCTGCTGTGCAAAGTCAGAGCGGAAGCGGGTGTCATCAATGCGGGCTAAAGGTTCACCTTGCTTGACTAACTGGCCTTCCTGCACATACATGGCTTGTAAAATGCCGCCATCCAGACTTTGAATAAGTTGCACCTGGGAAGAGGGAATGACTTTACCTTCACCACGTGTGACACGGTCTAAAGAAGCAAATGCCGCCCAGGTGATAATTGCGGCGAAGAAAGCAAATACGCCCCAGATCACCAGGCGGTATCGTACTGGTGCATCCGTTAACATGGCGCCATAGACGTCATCGGTCATTTCAATGTCGTCACGCTTGATAGCGTTAGTCACGTTGACCTCCTGCATTGCCATTCAAACGTTCCAGCACTTTGTCTCTCGGACCGTCCATCACGATGCGACCTTTGTCCATCACGATTACGCGATCGACCAGTTGCAGCAGCGCCATTTTGTGGGTGATCATCACCAGCGTGCGTTCTTTAGCAGCAAACTTCATTGAATTGATAAACTGATTTTCGGCGTGCGCGTCCAGACTTGCTGTTGGCTCGTCCATGATGAGTAGTGGCGGGTCATTGAGCAGAGCACGAGCCAGTGCGACAGATTGTCGCTGACCACGGGAAAGTGCCTCGCCACGCTCGCCCACTTGCTTATCAAGACCTTCGCTGTCCTGTGATGTAAAAATTCCTACGCCGGACAGTTGTGTGGCACGGATTAACTGGTGTTCTGTCACCTGTCTTGTACCAAACATAATATTTTCGCGTATCGTACCGTGGAATAACGTTACATCCTGTGCCAGATAGCCCACATTGCGACGCAGATCTGCTGGGTGAATTTGCTTGGCATCGACACCATCAAATCGCAAGCTGCCTGCCGTTGGCTGATAAAGGCCTGATAGCATTCGGATAAGGGTACTTTTACCTGTGCCGTTCTTACCCAGAATGGCAATTTTTTCGCCAGCGTTGATGGTCAGGCTGGTGGGGTGGAGGGTTGGTTTTTCTGACTCTGGGTAGCTAAAACCAATATTGTCTGCGTAGATATCACCTTTTAGGCGCTTGCGGCTAACCAAGTGGCCTTTGTCCGCAAATTCATCTTCCTGATCCATCATGGCATTGAGCTGACGCATACCAGATTGTGTCTGATTCCAGCGGCTCATGAGACCTGCCAGTTGCGCCATTGGCGACACGGCCCGGCTTGAAAGCATGACCGCCGCGATAATCCCCCCCATGGTAATTTGCGCATCTGCCACGCGATAAACACCGAGCACAACAACGGCGACAGAGGTGACCTGAACGATAAAAGAAGCAAAATAGGAAACCGAGTTGGTGATTTGTTTCACCTTAAGGTTCCAGTTTGCCGTGTGAGCGGTCATCTGTTGCCAGCTCTTTTGAACTATGCCTTCCGCGACATTGGCTTTGATGCCTTCCAGTGCGGAGAGACTTTCAATCAAATGGCCATGCTTTTGGCTGGCATATTTGTTTGATTCTTCAATAGCAGCTTTGAGCTTTGGCTGAACCAGTAGGGCATAGCCGATAATAAGAATGCCAGCGACGACAGGGACGGCTGCCAAATCACCAGCGAATATATAAATCACAAACAGGAAGAAAAGCGCGAACGGCAAGTCTACTAAGGTGGTGATGGTGGCAGAGGTCAGCATGTCTCTGATGCCGTCAAATTCGCTAAGCTGCTTCGCCATACCGCCGACACTTTTTGCTCGCTTCTCAAGTGGGACCCCCATAAGGCGAGCGAACAGTCGAGAAGACACAATGATATCGACTTTCTTACCTGCAATATCAATTAGGTAAGAGCGCATTTTTTTCATCAGGAAGTCAAAGCTAAAGGCAATCAACGCACCGGTTGCCAGCACCCAAAGTGATTCAAACGCAAGGTTAGGCACCACTTTGTCGTAGACATTCATGACAAACAGTGGTGAAACCAACGCGAAAATATTGACCAGTACGGAGGCAATCAGCGCATCGCGATAAATGGGCGAGGCATCTTTGACGGTTTGCCAGAACCAATGGATTTTGGTGTCATGAAGGTGCAGATCGACGCTATTGTCACCACGGTATTGGCGTTTAACCAAAAACGTGTAGCCCGTATACATGGCTTCCAGGTCTGCAAGGGAGATTTCTTCTTCTCCGCCAGTTTCAGACGTTTGGATTAGCGCCGTGCTTTCGTTGGTGTTTATCTCACGAAGAATACAGGATTTTTTGTCAGTCAAAAGAAGTATGCAAGGCAATAAGAGCTTTGGTATTGCTTTTAATTGCCTGCGAGAAAGCTTGGCCGTCAACCCAGCACGGGCTGCCGCCTGAGGAAATAAATCCGGTGTCAGCAGTGCGTCTGTCATCGGAAGACCTGCCGTTAAGGCATCCCCCGAGCACGGCGATCCATAGTGCTCAGTCAAAAAGACCAAGCAATCTAACAACGGGTCGTCTACCGCTTGCGTTGACGCACTAATGCGCCATTGCTGCGGCTTGCGTTCGGCAATCGCTGCGTCAGTCACCTATTTCTCTCTTTATAAAAATAATAATAAAATCCAAAGGGATAAATAAGGCATCAGCCGAATGGCTGATGCCTCTAGAGGCTTAACTATGGTCAAAATCAATGGTAATTCTGGGTACATCTGTGCCGGCAAATCCATCGCTATCAGTGATGGTTAGTGTCGCGCTCTCCCCATTTATGATGGTGTTAATTTCCACACCACTTGGCTCAGAGGGATCCAACCCGACGTTGTCCACTTGACTCTGACTGGTTTTTTCCAGAACGATGTGCTGTGTGACGCAGCCATCGGTGTCACCCTGCACATTTTCAACAGCAATAGAGAGCTTCAGTTGACCGTGTTCATCATAGCTGACCGTCAGGTTATCCAACTGACCGTTGGTGACAGACACGAGATCAGACAAATCTAGTCTGTCTTCATCAGCATTAAAATCGCCGATAAAATCAGTGATGTGATCGTAATTCCCGACTGTTCCTTCGTTGACCAAATCCTCCTTCAACCACAGGAAGGTATCTGAGCCAGCCCCACCTTCCAAGGCGTCACCTTCGCGGCCGTTTGCGGTGGCACCGGAACTGCCGTGGCCGTTAGTACCGCCGCGAATGATATCATCACCTGCGCCGCCAATGATGTTGTCGTTGCCGCCACCACCATGGATATATGCGCCAGTCGCTTCGTCGTAGTCCACGTACACTTCAGGCTGAGAGATATCCCAGTCATGACGTGAGTCTGTCCAGCCTGCACCTTTTAACGCCTCTTCGGTGTAACTTTCCCCAGAACCGGTCGGGAACGCACCGGCCTGAAGATAGACCACAGAGTTACCGTCACCAGTTATGGTTGTTGCGATACTGATAGTATCATCAGCACCAAGGCCTGATGCATCCGGTGGTAGAACGCTTGACCCAGTTAAGGTTGCTGTCAAGGTGACGGAGGCGGTATCACCATCTCTATCCGTGGCCACCACATTAAAGCTGAATGCGCCATCATCACCATCAATCGCTTTGTGTTGCGTTAGTACCCAGCTTGGCGGTGTAGTGCTGGTATCCAGAGTGATGCTGAACACATGCTCGTCATTGGCCGTTCCAACGATGTCACCTTGACTGATAGCCACACTGATCGGCTGACCATTGCTGGTGAGTCCAGAGGTGATTCCGGTCAGAGCCAGCATCAACGGATTCAGCTCCGCTCCATTGTCTGCGCCATAGTCAACATCCAACAGGCCGCTTTGGGAAGGTAGCTTAGTGGTAATAGCGACATCCACGAGGGGGAAATCACTGTTGTCACTGCCATTGCCATCTGTCGTGACTGGCTCACGAGCACTGATGGCGGGGCCATCATCCACAATGCTCACGGTAATAGGTTGCGACACAGTATGTTTTTCGTCAGAAATTGACAGATCGAAAATGATGTCTTGCTGATCATCGTTCGCGCTTTCATGACGTACAGCTTGTTCTTGATTGACTACGTAAGACCAGGTGTTGCTGTCACTAGTTGGCTTCACCAACGTAATTGTCATCACAGTGGAGTCTGGGGTGATCACAGGCCCAGTGTAACCTGTGTACGTCAAGCTGCTTGGATCCCATTCCCAGTTGATGCTTTCGCCGTTTGCGGTAGTCAACGAAGCCGATGTGCTCAGTGCTGCAATGAGATCTGCTGATGCTGTTCCAGTATCCGTGGCATCAAAGTAGCCAGTTGCTGTCGCACTACCCGCCGGATCAAGTAGACTTTCATCGACAACGACCGAGTCCGTGCTCAATTGCAACTCTGGCGCTTCATCCAGTCCATCAATTTGAATGATCACCTTGGCCGTATCTACATCGCCTATGCTGTCTGTAATGGTGTATTCAAACTGGAACTGCTCTGACTGACCTTCAAGGAGGTCGGCCTGATCATTGGCCACAAATCGGAATTCACCTTCCTCGTTGATGTAGAGCGTACCTTCGTCAAATTCGACCTTGGCGTAGCCTTCTTCATCAAACTCTCCGAGTGGTTCGCCATTGATTTCAGTGACTTTGAAACTGTGTCCTTCGGGATCACCATCGTTGTCCAGCAACGAGCTTTGTACTGTGCTTGTCGAATCTAGCGTTTCCGTCTCTGTAACTGTGTACTTGGCCTGCTCACTGTATACCGCCACAGAGGTGATGGTGAAGTCAGATGAGTCACCACTGGTTTTGCCCGAGTCGGCTTCATTGACACGTGGCAATGCTTCGAGAATAACTTTGTAGATGCCTTCGGCTTCAATGGTGATGACACCTTTACCACTGGTTCTGTCGCCAAAATTGAATTCACCGGTAGCGATAACTTGTCCGTCTTCGCCATACGTGGTCCATTTGGCAACTTCATGGTTACCATGGCCGTGCTCATTCTGGAAGAGACGGGCAATGCCAATCTCCAGCTTGTCTGCTGCTGAGGTGAGAATCAACTCCAACGCTTCCGAGGCGTTCGTGCCGTGATCATACTCGACCTGATAGCTGACACCGCCGGCATTACCTTCGCGGGCTTCATCGGCCACACCGATACCATGTTTATCATGCACATGCTCGGAGTTTTCTGTGACTAAATCCCCTTGTGGCACACGCTGTCCATTTTCACCGATCTTAACCGCACTAATGGTCAGAATGCCGTTGCCATCAAGATTCTGCCAACCATCGTCGCTAGAGGTTTCAAACACCAAGCCTGTGCCATCATCGTTGGCATTCACTTCATTCACATAGATGTGAATGTCTGCAGACTCCAACGACTTGTTGGTACCGTCAGTTGCAAAATATTCGATTTGCACAGGGCCGTTATAATCCGGATTTGGCTTGAATACCAAGCCTTGTCCATCGTCCCTAAGTTCGATCGATCCAGCCTCGCTTGGCACCAACACAAAGCTGTCTAGGTCGTCTTTATTCCAGACAGAAACCGTGTCACCTTCATCCGCATCGGTATCATTATGCGCTATGTAGGTAAAGGCAATGAAAATGCCTTCTGCATCACTGTTGTTGACCCAGTACGGTTGTGGTCCGTTGACTTCGATATTGTCGATGTAAGCACCGAAGGTGTCGTTATTCGTGGTTTCATCGTCATTGGCAAAGGCAAGCTTAATCTCCGCGTCATCTTGTGCGGTATAGGTTACTGAGATTGTTGTCCAACCATTTCCAGCGGACGATGAGGTAATGACGGGAGCGCCTTCCTGCAGTGCTTCAAAAGAGATGTTTTTTGAAGCACTGACGATAACTTTGTAGCTGTAATCACCAAATGTGAAAATCATGTCGCTATCATCTTCGTGACGTGGGCGTGGTTTGAAATCGAAAGTCAGCGTATAGGGTTGACCTGCAATCACGCCGTCACCTGAGTCGAGAACACGACTGATTTCAACAGATGTCAACGCGCCATGGCTGTCGAGTTCTGCGTGACTGCTTCCATCAGAAGCGGTGCTTCCTCCAACGTTCCCAGTCTGAATTTCTAGGCCATTTGTGATGTTCCAGCCATTGAATTCATCAACCACGACCCAGCCTTTTGAGCCGTTGCCGAACTCAAAGGACTCTTGGAACAAGGTGTTGGACTCCTTGTAGTCATCAATGGCGACAGGCGGGTTGTCGTTGTCGATGATGGTTGCGACGCCGGAGGTGTCGTTGCCAGTTGTGGCCAGAGGGGTGTTGGTGCTGACGTCAAGTTTGAAGCCTTCATTTCCCTCATATGCACTGTCTTGATGGGTTTCAACAACCACCTTGAAGTCGGTCACAGAGCCATCGATGGTGGCAGAGTAGGTACCATCCGGGTTCATCGTTACGGTTACACTGTCAATCGCGTCGCCGTTTTGATTGGTCAGGGTCAGGCCGACAATATCTCTGCTGATGTCAGCGGCGTTGTCGCCGTTGCCTGATAGCGTAAAGGTGTAGGTGACATCGCCCTTGACCTCGTTACCAAGCGCCACATCGAAGGTGGCATTGGTGCCTTCGGCCACTTCGCTGGCGTCTGCAACGGTCAGGGTTGGGCGGTCGTCATCACCGCCTGGCTTGTCATTGATTTGGCCATCATCGGATATGATTGTTTCCGCAGTAGCAGACTTGTTATCAGTAATGCCTTTAACGTTTTCTCCTGGAATCACTGTCAAAGTGAAACTTTCATCGCCCTCAAATACATGGTCTTGCTTCGTATCGACATAAGCTAGTAACTGATTCACTCCAGCCGGTACAGTGTAGTAACCGTCAGCGTCAGGAGTAATAGCCTCGAACTTATTGTACGTGTTGAGGAAATAGACAGTGACGTTACCGTAGTCATCAGAGTCAGCTGTGCCTTCTGTCAATGCGAGTTTGAACGTAACTTCCTTATCTGATTGGCCGTCCAGAGTGATCTTATAGCAGGCGATTTTGCCTTCGCTAACTTCTTTATTGCCCTCAATTGAAATAGTCAGACGGTCATCATCGCCGCCGGGCTTGCCGTCGATCACGCCGTCATCGGAGATGGTCGCGTCTTGGTTGCCGGTCAGTACCAGTGAGCTGTTATCGCCGTCGACCGTGATGCCGGTGTCTGCCGACACGTTCAGGGTGAAGCTTTCATCGCCCTCAAAACGCTGGTCATCACGGGTGTTGAAGACCACGTCAAAGTTGGTGTTGCCGCCGCTGATATCAAGGGTGTAAGTGCCGGCAAAGACATCGTCGATGTCATCAGTGGTCAATGCTTTACCGTTGATGGTCATGCCGGTGATGTCACCGCGCTCGACGCCGTCTTGGTCGATACCGAAGGTGTAAGTGACCTTGCCCGCGACCTTGTTAGACAGATCGACATTGAAGGTGATGTCCTGGCCTTCGCTGACTTCGCCGCCGCCGGTGACTGTCAGCTCAGGACGGTCGTCGTCATCGTCGCCATTGCCCGGGGTGCCATCATTGCCGTCGTCAGAGATGGTCGCGTCTTGGTTGCCGGTCAGTACCAGTGAGCTGTTATCGCCATCGACCGTGATACCGGTGTCTGCCGACACGTTGAGGGTGAAGCTCTCGTCACCTTCAAACACCTTGTCGCCCTTGGTGTCGATAACCACCTTGAAGCTTTGCTGGCTGCCATCGATAGCGGCCGTGATGTTACCGGCCAGGAACGCGCCGATGTCGACCGATGTGCCATTGACCGTGATGCCTTCAATGTCGTCAGCATCAATCTGTGCATTGCCAAGGCTGAAGGCGTAGGTGACGTCGCCATCGACCGCTTTGGTGAGTTTGACATCAAAGACAATGTTCTTGCCTTCGTTGATTTCGCCGCCGCCGGTGACTGTCAGCTCAGGACGGTCGTCGTTACCCGGCTTGCCATGGGTGGTGCCGTCGTCGGAAACAGTTGCATTGGCATCACCATTCAGGATCAGGTTGCCGCTCTGGCCGTCGACTGTGATACCGGTGTCTGCCGACACGTTGAGGGTGAAGCTCTCGTCACCTTCAAACACCTTGTCGCCCTTGGTGTCGATAACCACCTTGAAGCTTTGCTGGCTGCCATCGATAGCGGCCGTGATGTTACCGGCCAGGAACGCGCTGATGTCGACTTGTGTGCCATTGACCGTGATGCCTTCAATGTCATCAGCATCAATCTGGGCATTGCCAAGGCTGAAGGCGTAGGTGACGTCGCCGTCGACCGCTTTGGTGAGTTTGACATCAAAGACAATGTTCTTGCCTTCGTTGATTTCGCCGCCGCCGGTGACTGTCAGCTCAGGACGGTCGTCGTTACCCGGCTTGCCATGGGTGGTGCCGTCGTCGGAAACAGTTGCATTGGCATCACCATTCAGGATCAGGTTGCCGCTCTGGCCGTCGACTGTGATACCGGTGTCTGCCGACACGTTGAGGGTGAAGCTCTCGTCACCTTCAAACACCTTGTCGCCCTTGGTGTCGATAACCACCTTGAAGCTTTGCTGGCTGCCATCGATAGCGGCCGTGATGTTACCGGCCAGGAACGCGCCGATGTCGACTTGTGTGCCATTGACCGTGATGCCTTCAATGTCGTCAGCATCAATCTGTGCATTGCCAAGGCTGAAGGCGTAGGTGACGTCGCCGTCGACCGCTTTGGTGAGTTTGACATCAAAGACAATGTTCTTGCCTTCGTTGACTTCGCCGCCGCCGGAGACAGTCAGGGTTGGGGTATCCGAGTCGCCGCCTGGCTCGCCGCCGATCACGCCGTCATCGGAGATGGTTGCTGAACCATTGTCAGAAATAACCTGACCACCGACTACAGATTCGACATTTAATTCAAAGCTCTCATCACCTTCAAAAACTGAATCTGGATTTGTATTTAGAACAACGTTGAAAGGCGTGTCGAAGCCATCAATATTTAGCTCTAGGTCACCACTGAAAAGTAAATCAATTTGTTCTGAAGTTAGAGGTTCCCCATCATTAATGGTTACACCCGTAATATCATCACGTTCAATGTCGGTGTCTTGTAGAGAAAACTTGTAGCTAAGGTTTCCATCAACAGGGTTGGAGAGTGTCACAACAAATACAGCGTCATTTCCTTCACTAATTTCTCCTGCGTCAGAAACTGTCAATGTTGGGCGATCATCATCAGACACAACGCCTTCTGTTACAGAACCACTTCCATCATCAACAACGCTGGCTTCCCCAATAACACCTGTTTCGCCATTACTAGTTAGTACAGGGGAGGTTCCTATCACTACTTCCGATACGATAAGACCAAAATTCTCCAGTCCTTCATAAACTGGTGTACCGTCTTCATTAACCGTATTTACACGAACCTGAATACTTCCTTGCCCAGCAGGTAATGTGATTTGTCCGCCAACAATTGGTTGCCATGACGTACCATCAAAGTATTCAAGCTCGCCTAGATCTTCTGACTCGGCGCTGAATCTCCCACCGGTCATAGCTTGGAGATTCAATGTCAGGCTACTTGTCAGACTTACTGCTTGCCCTTCAAAAGCAAGAAAGATGGTAAAAACAGCTGGTTGTCCTTCGCTAACTGGTGATGTTGGTGCGAGAACAACAATTTCAGGTTGGATATCACGATTTACCTGGGTTACTTCGGCTTGTGAAGGCGTAAATGTGTTAGGTCCACGTGCAATCTCTGCTGTATCAAAACCTGCTTGAGCAATAGTCTCTTCACCAATGCGAGCGATAGCTACTGGCGCTTGCGAGCCTGAGCTTGAAGGTGTTCCTCCTGCTGCAGTTGCCTCCAGTACTTCTGTCGGATCGACACCGCCTTCAATCAATGCCTGAATAGCGGCGATTTCGTCATCAAGCGGTGAGCCTAAGATATCTTGTGCAGGTGAGTCTTGTTTACCAACTGGGAGCATAGTGCCATCTTCAAGCGATAGAAGGGCGTTGGCACCCTCAGGTATAAAGATTTCAGTGCCGGCGTTAAGGTCTAAAACTTCAGCGATGGGGACGTCTTTCCCGTTCACTTTGATGAATGCATTGCCGTTTACTGAAATTACTTTTGCAGCCTGTTTGGTGATAATCGAATCCATGAATCTCTTCCTGCGAAAGGTAAATTATGATTTTTGTGTCAATAAAGACACATAAGTATCATGTATATTACAACCCAAACGGATTGATTATAAGAGTGATGTTAAAAAAACGACAAAAAAGTGACGGTAAGTGTAAATTCCTATAATCATCGTCACTAACTATCTTCATGAGGAATAAAGCTTTATCTCACTATAGTGAGAGTGACTTAAAAAAGTGACCGGGTGTGAAGGTGAGTGTGTCAATAATTGGACGCTTTTGGTGTAAAGCTTAGAAGCTTGTTTTTTGGAGCGAAATTGTCTCTCTCTGAGCATAAATGAAGGATTTTTCGGGCTATCGTTGAGTCTCAACCCGAGATCGTACAAAATACCCGCCGATTTGAATTCATCTACACTGCGTGCAGTTCCGTTCTAATGCCTGCGCGCTGTTTAACGCGGAAAAGCTTAAGCATGTCAAACTCTCCACTTCAGCAAGAAGTCGGCAAGCGTCGTACGTTTGCGATTATCTCGCACCCGGATGCCGGTAAAACCACCATTACTGAAAAGGTGCTTTTATTCGGACGCGCGATCCAAACAGCCGGCACGGTAAAAGGCCGTGGCTCAAACCAGCACGCGAAGTCTGACTGGATGGAGATGGAAAAAGAACGTGGCATTTCGGTCACTACCTCGGTGATGCAGTTCCCGTTCAATGATTGTCTGGTTAACCTGCTTGATACCCCGGGACACGAAGATTTCTCAGAAGATACCTACCGCACGCTGACGGCGGTTGACTCATGCCTCATGGTTATTGATGCGGCAAAAGGTGTTGAGGATCGTACCCGTAAGCTGATGGAAGTGACCCGTCTGCGTGACACGCCGATTGTCACTTTTATGAACAAACTTGACCGTGACATCCGTGACCCAATGGAGTTAATGGATGAAGTGGAAAGTGAACTGAATATCGCGTGTGCGCCGGTATCTTGGCCGATTGGCTGTGGTAAAGAGTTCAAAGGCGTTTACCATATCCACCGTGATGAAACGATCCTGTATCAAACAGGTCAGGGCCATACCATCCAGGACTCTCGCATCATCAAAGGCCTGGATAACCCAGAGTTGGATGAAGCGGTCGGTGAAAGTCTGGCAGAGCAACTGCGTGAGGAGCTTGAACTGGTGCTGGGTGCTTCGCATGAGTTCGATCAAGAGCTTTTCCTTAGCGGTGAGCTGACACCTGTCTTCTTCGGTACTGCACTGGGTAACTTCGGTGTTGACCACATGTTGGACGGTTTAACCGAGTGGGCTCCGGCACCTTTGTCTCGCCAAACTCATGAGCGTGCTGTTGAAGCGGGTGAAGAAAAGTTCTCTGGCTTCGTGTTCAAAATTCAGGCGAACATGGACCCTAAACACCGTGACCGCATTGCATTCATGCGTATCGTGTCTGGCAAGTACAGTCAGGGTATGAAGATGAAGCATGTGCGTACCGGTAAAATGGTGTCGATCTCTGACGCGGTGACCTTTATGGCAGGCGACCGTGCCCGTGCGGCGGAAGCCTTCGCGGGTGACATCATTGGCCTTCATAACCATGGTACTATTCAGATTGGTGATACCTTCACACAAGGTGAAGATCTGAAGTTCTCGGGTATTCCAAACTTTGCGCCTGAACTGTTCCGCCGTATCCGTTTGCGTGACCCACTGAAGCAAAAGCAATTACTGAAAGGTCTGGTACAGTTGTCTGAAGAAGGTGCGGTACAGGTATTCCGCCCAATGACATCCAATGATCTGATTGTCGGCGCGGTGGGTGTGCTTCAGTTTGATGTTGTTGTTGCACGCTTGAAGTCTGAATACAACGTGGAAGCGATTTATGAGCCAGTCAACGTTGCGACAGCGCGTTGGGTGGAGTGTGGTGATGCGAAGAAACTGGATGATTTCCAGCGCAAGAACCAAACCAACCTGGCACTGGATGGCGGTGATAACCTGACTTACATTGCGCCAACCATGGTGAACCTGAGCCTGACGCAAGAGCGTCACCCTGATGTGAGCTTCCGTGCAACACGTGAGCACTAATCACAAGATATGAAAGAAAGCCGTCCTTCGGGGCGGCTTTTTTGTATCCTTTATAAAGATAGAAGTTACCCACGAACCTTTACCGCAATGATTGATAGCCACTGCCATTTTGATTTTCCGCCGTTTACTGAAAGCCCCGAAACTTGGATAGAGCGCTCGTTGGCTGCTGGCGTCCGTCAGCTTATTGTTCCCGCAGTGTCGACAGAAAACTGGGAGAGGGTCGCAACATTGGCTGAGGCATTTCCTGAGATCTCGTACGCGGTTGGATTGCATCCTGTTTGGATGTCATCGCATGAGGACGCAGACATTCAGAAGCTGGATACGTTTTTGGCTGACGCGCCGAAAGGATTGGTTGCGGTTGGCGAGTGTGGGCTGGATTTTGCGATAGAGAATGCCGACCCAGAGCGACAAATAAGATTGTTGACGGAACAACTCAAGTTAGCAGAGAAATATCAGCTTCCCGTGATTCTTCATAGCCGCAAAGCGCACAATGAACTGTTGCAGCTACTTAATGATTTTCCGAAAGTGAAGGGTATTCTTCATGCTTTCAGCGGCAGTGAGCAGATTGGGCGCGAATATATCAAGCGCGGTTTTTTGCTGGGAATCGGCGGTACCATCACCTACCAGCGCGCTAATAAGACCCGAAATGCGGTGAGAAACCTTCCACTCTCCAACTTGGTTTTAGAAACGGATGCGCCTGATATGCCTGTTTACGGTTACCAAGGCGAACCGAATTTACCGGAGCGCTTGCCACTGATTGCACAAGCTCTAGCCAGTCTGAAAGGGGTCAATATCGAGAAAGTTATTCACGTCACCACGCAAAACTCGACAGCCTGTTTTGCATTGAACGTCTGAGTGGCATCGTTTGCCCAAACGTTTGCGTCGTGCATAGGTCACAAAAATTGAGCTTCGTCACCTTTTTGAGTGAATTTCACCGAATTTTTCACTTCAAGTGTGACTTATGCATTCCTTTGGTCCCCAGCCAATGCGTATAATCGCCGCCGGAATAACACTCCCAATTTGTCGAGACGCCAAGACTTTTTTAGGAACCCTTTTATGAGCCTGATTATGAGCATTGTAGGGATGGTTGTACTGCTTGGTATTGCAGTACTGCTATCTGACAACCGCAAAGCGATCAACCTGCGTACCGTGGGCGGTGCGTTTGCTATCCAGTTTGTTCTGGGTGGTTTCATCTTATTTGTCCCTGCGGGCCAAGCGATCCTGAACGGCATGTCCAATGCTGTACAGAACGTGATCAACTACGGTAAAGACGGTATAGGCTTCCTGTTCGGTAGCTTGGTTAACTTTTCAGTTGACGGTATCGGTTTTATCTTTGCGTTCCAGGTTCTGCCTACTGTTGTATTCTTCTCAGCGCTGATCAGCGTGCTGTACTACCTGGGTATCATGCAGTTTGTTATCCGTATTCTGGGTGGTGCGTTGCGTAAAGTACTGGGTACTTCTCATGCGGAATCAATGTCTGCAACGGCGAACATCTTCGTAGGTCAGACTGAAGCACCTCTGGTTGTACGTCCTTACGTGCCAAAAATGACCCAGTCTGAACTGTTCGCAGTCATGTGTGGTGGTCTAGCATCTGTAGCCGGTGGTGTACTGGCAGGTTATGCTGCAATGGGTGTACCTCTGGAATATCTGATTGCAGCATCTTTCATGGCGGCACCTGGCGGTCTTCTGTTCGCAAAAATCATCAAGCCAGAAACTGACGAGCCAATCGAGCAATTAAGTCAAGACGGTGACGAAGACGAAGACAAGCCTGCAAACGTTATCGACGCAGCAGCGGGCGGTGCGTCTTCTGGCATGCAACTGGCACTAAACATCGGTGCAATGCTGCTAGCATTCATCGGTCTGATTGCGCTGATCAACGGCATGCTGTCTGGCATCGGTGGTTGGTTCGGTATCGAAGGCCTGACACTGGAGTGGATTCTGGGTAAAGTGTTCGCACCACTGGCATTCCTGATTGGTGTTCCATGGGCAGAAGCTGACATCGCGGGTTCATTCATCGGTCAGAAGATTGTTGTTAACGAATTCGTTGCATACCTGAACTTCACCCCAATCATCGGTGACCTGTCTGAGAAGACTGCAGCAATCATTTCGTTCGCACTGTGTGGCTTCGCTAACCTGTCGTCTATCGCAATCCTGCTGGGCGGTCTGGGCAGCATCGCGCCAACCCGTCGTCACGACATTGCGCGTTTCGGTGTGAAAGCAGTATGTGCAGGTACTCTGTCTAACCTGATGAGTGCAACTATCGCTGGTTTCTTCCTGACGCTGGCTGCGCTGTAATCAGCAAGTAAAGAGATTCGAAAACCGCCTCCTTGTGAGGTGGTTTTTTTATGCCTGGAGCTTCGGGAGCCCATTCGTCAGGAATAAGACAAAGTGATGCTTAATCGCCACTTATAGTGATGCCAGTAACACCGAAAAATGTCCGCTCAGGTTTGCACCATCAGCAACAAAGTGTTTTTCAACAGAAACAGGTAACACCTAGTGTAACCAAAGGAAGATTGGTAAAATTGGTGAACGCTGTCAAAGTTTCAGAAGTAGTCTTTCATTAGTTTCACTACTGTTTCACAGACAGCGGAAAGGTGAGACATCAAACCTGCCCCAACGTGTAAAAAACTTGAAGCACGATGAGACAGGCAGACACCCGGCAGAATGCCATAGGGTGTGCGGCCAACACGGAATGTTGATTGGCGCTGACCATGCAGCGCGCCAAACTTCAAGGAGCCAAGTCCGCTCATCAGATTATGCCGAGCATTGCCTCGCGTAGTTTGTTACTTGGTTTTGAATATTTACGACTGGAGAAAGTCATGAGCGATCTAAAAGCAGCAGCTCTTCGTGCCCTGAAACTGATGGATTTGACCACCCTGAACGACGATGACACAGATTCGAAAGTGATCGAACTTTGTAAGAGCGCGAAAACCCCAGTGGGGAACACTGCTGCTATCTGCATCTACCCACGTTTTATCCCTGTGGCGAAGAAACAACTTCGCGAGCAAGGCACACCTGAAATCAAAATCGCAACCGTGACTAACTTCCCACACGGTAACGACGACATCGAAATCGCAGTGGCTGAAACCAAAGCGGCTGTGGCTTACGGTGCCGACGAAGTTGACGTTGTGTTCCCATACCGCACGCTGGTCGCAGGTGATGAGAAAATCGGTTTTGAGCTGGTTAAGCAATGTAAAGCAGCCTGTGGTGACGTGACGCTGAAAGTGATCATCGAAACCGGTGAGCTGAAAGATGCCGCACTGATCAAGCGTGCATCAGAAATCTCTATTGAAGCGGGCGCAGACTTTATAAAGACTTCTACCGGTAAAGTGCCAGTGAACGCGACACCAGAATCAGCAGAAATCATGCTGACTGTGATCAAAGAGATGGGCGTTGCAGACAAAGTTGGCTTCAAGCCTGCTGGCGGCGTGCGTACTGCTGAAGATGCAGCGGAATACCTGGCGATGGCTGACCGTATCCTGGGTGGCGAGTGGGCTGACAACGCACACTACCGTTTTGGTGCATCAAGCTTACTGGCGAACCTGCTTCACACGCTGGGTGAAGGCGAAAAAGCGGCAGAAGGCGGCTACTAAGCCCTTCTGTTGGGGAGCTGGCGATTTTGGCTCCTCCTGTTTTTGACACCCAGTACGTGAGGTCGATTATGTACCTTCCCCAAGAAATCATTCGGAAGAAGCGTGACAACATTACGCTGACTTCTGAAGAAATTAATTTCTTTATCCAGGGCATTGCAAAAGAGACTGTTTCTGAAGGACAGATCGCGGCATTTGCCATGGCAGTGTACTTCAATGACATGACCATGGACGAACGTGTCGCACTGACCTGTGCCATGCGTGACTCCGGCATGGTGATTGACTGGTCACACATGAATTTTGAAGGCCCCATCGTCGATAAACACAGTACCGGCGGTGTGGGTGATGTGACCTCCCTGATGCTTGGCCCTATGGTGGCTGCATGTGGTGGTTACGTACCTATGATTTCAGGCCGTGGTCTGGGTCATACCGGTGGTACGCTGGACAAACTGGAAGCGATTCCGGGTTATAACATCACGCCGAACAATGATGTTTTCGGTAAGGTGACCAAAGAGGCAGGTGTGGCGATCATCGGCCAAACCGGTGATTTGGCACCCGCGGACAAGCGTGTATACGCAACCCGCGATGTGACAGCGACTGTCGACAATATTTCTCTGATCACCGCGTCTATCCTGTCGAAGAAACTGGCGGCAGGTCTAGAATCGCTGGTGATGGATGTAAAAGTAGGCTCTGGCGCCTTTATGCCTACCTATGAGAAATCAGAAGAACTGGCGAAATCGATCGTGGCAGTTGCCAATGGCGCGGGTACCCGCACTAGCTCACTGCTCACCGACATGAATCAGGTATTGGCTTCAAGTGCAGGTAACGCACTGGAAGTGAAAGAAGCGGTTCAGTTCCTGACAGGTGAATATCGTAACCCTCACCTGTATGCCGTCACCTTGGCCCTTTGTGCTGAAATGCTGATCATCAGTAGTCTGGCGAAAGACAAAGACGATGCCATGAACAAACTGCAAACCGTACTGGACAACGGCAAGGCAGCAGAGTGCTTTGGCAAAATGGTAGCTGGTTTGGGTGGTCCGCTCGATTTCGTTGAGAACTATAGTAAGTATCTGGCAGCGGCAAACGTCGTGAAACCTGTGTTTGCAAGCCGTGCTGGTTTTGTATCAGCGATGGACACCCGCGCGATTGGCATGGCTGTCGTTGGCCTTGGCGGTGGACGCCGTGTTGCAAGTGATACGATCGATTATTCAGTGGGCTTTAGCGATGTTATCCGTCTGGGTATGCAAGCTGACAGCACCACGCCATTGGCGGTAGTACATGCCAAGAATGAAGCTGCATGGCAACAAGCAGCTGCAGCATTTCAGGCTGCCATGCGCATCGAAGACGAAGCGCCAGAAGCGACCCCTGAAGTTTACCGCCAGATTGGCCCACAAGACGTCTAAGGAGGCGATCATGAAACGCGCGATTATTTTGGTACTGGATTCCTTCGGGATCGGTGCAACCGAAGATGCTCACAAGTTTGGTGATGTGGGCGCGAACACCCTGGGCTCTATTGCGAAAGCGTGTGCGGCGGGTAACGCGAACAATGATGACCGACAAGGTCCACTCACGCTGCCAAACCTCAATGCACTGGGTTTGGGCAAAGCGTGTGAAGAATCATCAGGCTACTTCCCTGAAGGTCTGGATCCAAACGCAGAAATTATCGGTGCATACGGTCATGCGGCTGAACTGTCTTCCGGTAAAGACACCCCTTCAGGTCATTGGGAAATTGCCGGTGTACCTGTATTGTTTGACTGGGGCTACTTCACTGACAAAGAAAACAGCTTCCCCAAAGAGCTGACTGACCGCATTCTTGCACGCGCAGGTTTGCCGGATTATCTGGGTAATTGCCATGCATCAGGCACGCAGATCCTTGATGACCTGGGTGAAGAGCACATGAAAACTGGCTTGCCAATTTTCTACACCTCTGCGGACTCGGTATTCCAAATCGCGTGTCATGAAGAAACCTTCGGTCTGGATCGTCTACTGGAACTTTGCCAGATCGCCCGCGAAGAGCTGGAAGACTACAACATTGGCCGTGTTATCGCGCGTCCGTTCATCGGGTCGGGTAAAGGCCAGTTTGAGCGTACCGGTAATCGCCGTGACCTGTCTGTTGAGCCGCCTTCAGCGACCGTGCTGCAAAAGCTGGTTGATGAGAAAGGCGGTGAGGTTATGTCTATCGGTAAGATTGCAGATATCTACGCGCACGTTGGCATCACCAAGAAAGTGAAAGCGACCGGTTTGGAAGCCCTGTTCAATGCAACTAAAGATGCGATGAACCAAGAAGGTGACAACAGCATCATCTTCACCAACTTCGTGGACTTTGACTCTCACTACGGTCACCGTCGTAACGTGGCAGGCTATGCTGCAGCACTGGAGTATTTCGACAAGCGTTTGCCTGAAATCCTCGAAATGCTGAAAGAAGATGATGTTTTGATCCTGACTGCTGACCACGGTTGTGACCCTACCTGGGAAGGCTCAGATCACACCCGCGAGCACATTCCAGTGCTGGTTTATGGTAAGCACATAGCCGCTGGATCACTGGGTCGCCGCGACACCTTCGCAGACATCGGTCAGTCTCTGGCGAAGTACTTCGGTACTTCAGACATGGAATACGGAAAGTCTTTCCTGTAATCCACTTTGAATTCCGGTCACAGCCCAAACTTTTAGTACGTGCTGTGACCCGATTAGCATCGGTTGAGTCCGAAATTTGATCAAAAGGAAATAGAAAATGGCAACTCCACATATCAATGCCGAAATGGGTGATTTTGCAGATGTAGTTCTGATGCCGGGCGACCCGCTGCGCGCAAAATATATTGCAGAAACCTTCCTGGAAGACGTGAAGCAAGTTTGTGACGTTCGCAACATGTTCGGTTTCACCGGTACCTACAAAGGCCGCAAGATCTCTGTCATGGGCCACGGTATGGGTATCCCATCATGCTCAATTTACGCGACTGAGCTAATCAAAGACTTCGGCGTGAAGAAAATCATCCGTGTAGGTAGCTGTGGTGCAGTGCGTGAAGACGTAAAACTGCGTGAAGTTATCATCGGTGTGGGCGCGTCTACTGATGCGAAAATCAACCGCACTCGTTTCAACGGTCACGACTTCGCTGCCATTGCAGACTTCGAGATGACCCGTAATGCGGTTGATGCAGCGAAAGCAAAAGGCATTAACGTTCGTGTAGGTAATATTTTCTCTGCAGACCTGTTCTACTCGCCAGAACCAGACTTCTTCGACACCATGGCGAAGTACGGTATCCTGGGTGTGGAAATGGAAGCTGCAGGTATCTACGGCGTAGCAGCAGAGTTCGGCGCGAAAGCACTGACTATCTGCACCGTGTCTGATCACATCAAGACCGGCGAGCAAACCACTTCCGACGAACGTCAAACCACGTTCAACGAAATGATTGAAATCGCACTGGAATCTGTACTGCTGGGTGACGCTGAAGAAGCGTAAGTTCTGCTAACAGACCAAAATGAAAAAGGATGGCTTCGGCCATCCTTTTTGCGTTCAGGGAAAACGCGCCCAGGGGCTGTTGGCTTTTGGACCGCTCTCGTTCTACTAGTCGTTACTCTTCAACAAAAACGTCGAGCGCCATAAATCCTTGCGGTTAGCAAAGGTGAAGATCAGCAGGGCACCTGTAGCAATGGCTACCAAAATCATGGCGCGCACTAGGTTGATGCTTTGTTCCAGCCGGTTTGATGCAGCCTTAATCACCTGCCCATGCTCGAGCGTGATGCGCACAAAGCCCGACATATGACCATCTTCAGCAATGGGTTCCACGAGTTGCTGCCTGCCAATACTCGCTACTGAAAGTGGGGTATTGAGGCCGGTGAGTTGCTCTAAAGGCATTGCTCCCAGTGAGCTTGCCACCAAATTCCCTTTCACATCATAAACAGCGGCATCAAGGATCAGCGGTTCGTTCTTTAGGTTGTTCACCAATTGTTGCACGGCTTCCATGTCATCATTCGCAAGCGCTTTATTAGCGGATGCTGCCGCCTGACGGAGAATAACGCGGGACAAGGACTCTGTCTGGTCATAGAGCATTTTGTAATTGCGGTTGTTCAGTTGATTGCTGTACATAAACAGCATCATTACCGTGGTAAAACAGGCAACCACAACAATAAACTGCCAAAGCCTTTTTAGGCGTTTTGTATTTATTTGAAGCATAAGCTGTCCAAGCTAAGGCGGTGTTCAACGTGTTACCGCAACAAATGGAGTGGGGAGAACACTCACTGATTCAGTTTGCTGTTCTGACTGGAAAAAAGCAAGCTGCTGACTGTTCAGCGCCTTGCTGTGATCTGCCGCACTCTTTGATATAGTAGGGATAACTGACTAAAAGGAATATATGCAATGGATGCATTTTCAGCCTATCCGATAAAAAAACACGTTAAGCTGCTCAACCGTTTCCCTTCTATCCGAGAATTTCGCCCTTCCGACAGTCGCCAGGCAGGCTGGATTCTGTATGGGCTTCATATCAGCCCAGGTTCTTTGGATGATCTTTCCTTTCTGCTCGGTGAGCGGGTATTCCCGCTGACAGGTTGGACCGTTGGCCCTTACGAAGTATTGCTGATGCGCGGAGAACTCACGCCAGAGGTCGTAAAACTGTGTGATGCTCTGGCGCTGGATTGTGCTTCACTAGAGAACATTCCAAACCTCTACGAGCCAGGTCTGGCGTTGTTTGATATGGACTCAACTGCGATTCAGATTGAGTGTATTGATGAAATTGCTAAGCTGGCAGGGGTCGGTGAGCAAGTGGCGGAAGTGACTGAACGAGCAATGCGTGGCGAACTCGACTTTGAAGAGAGCCTGCGTCAACGTGTTGCGACGCTGAAAGGCACGGATGTGTCGGTGCTTGAGCAAGTGCGTGACAATATTCCTTATATGCCGGGCATGAAGCAACTGACCGCATCTTTGCAGGCGCGTGGATGGAAAGTGGCGATTGCGTCCGGTGGCTTTACCTGGTTCTCAGATAAGCTGAAAGAGGATTTGTCGCTTGCCTATGCCGAATCAAACCAATTGGTGATTGAGAACGGTAAACTGACCGGTGAAGTGGCAGGCTCAGTGGTCGATGCACAGCGCAAAGCAGATATCCTGCTTGATTTGGCTGAAAGCTACGAGCTGATGCCGGCCAATACTTTGGCCGTCGGTGATGGTGCGAATGATTTGGTGATGATGTCTGCTGCAGGCCTTGGTATTGCTTACCACGCAAAGCCGAAAGTACAACAAGCAGCGCAAGTTGCTATTCGCCATGCAGACTTGGGAGGGGTGTTGTGTGTGCTTTCTGCATCTCTGTTACCGCAACGCTTGAGCTGGTAAACCGTTAGAGAAAATGAGAAAGGGATGTCATTTGACATCCCTTATTTCTATTTTTCTGCTGTTGTGTCTTGGTTCAACCACCAATTTCCAGACGCCTTAACACTTCATCCGTAATATCACTCATTTCACCGTATGCACACAGATCGGCAAACTCCATTTCCAACTGTCTTGCCCGAAGGGTTGAAAGAGACAGTAGTGATTCGAGTGTTTCTGGTGCAAGCCATTGAATACCATCATCAATCGGTTGTAGCCAGTTTCTGACTGCGAAGAACTTACCACGCCTTCTGGCCTGTGAGATAAACATCTTGCGTTCTTCTGGCGAGCCGAAGCTTTCCAAGGGTCGGGATGTGATGTCAACGATGGCACCATCTGTGATCGTTGCTGATATATAGAACTCATGACGAACCTGTGCTTCACGGTTACGGTGGCGGGTGACTGGGTTCGCGTATTTTGATAGGTGATCACCAATCACTGAGCGCAGTGACAACATGTCTGAGCCAGCATTTTTCTGTAGCAGTCGGCTGAGCTCATTACCCGTTAAGCTCTCGCCAATCGCAGACACCTGAAGCGTTTCGCCCCGGCGTACAATGAAATATGGCGTTGCAGACAGACGGGTTAGCAGCATTTTATGCATGGCATGCAGTAGGGGCGCATCCGGTAGCCTTTCGCTGTCGAGCAGAAGCTTATGCTGATTGTGCTCAATCAGACGCTGCAAGTAATGGCTACATTGCTTGCTGTGTCTGTCTTTCAACAGTGCCAGCTTGATGTTGGTCCTGTCTTCACTGATTTGTACCACTTTGTAAGGCACATTACCGAGCGGAGCTTTGGGGTCAACGCGCGTTAGATCGGTGAAGGTGATTGCGACTTCCTGCTGTTTACTGCCTGTGAACGGCTTATCCAACACCACATTCAGTCCCTGAGTGGAAAAGTCGATGGTCCGCCCTTGCAATTCGCCGCTTAGATGGTGCACCAGAGTGGTTTTGGTTTTGTGCTGATAACGCGGCTCCTTACGTTGAGGGGCTAATACGGAAGGTACCGCCTCCACAGGTAGGATGGGATCACGCGGGTGGGCAAACTGATTGAGTTGCTTAACCGGATGCTTGGGCTTGATGGGAATACGAAAATCACCACTGATGTGGGAAAGTGTTAAATCCTGAATAGTCGCGATATGGGTCAGCTCATCAATCTGCTGGATGTAGGCCGGGGAGACTTCCTGCAATCGGCGCGCATCTTCTTCGCTGATCTTTGCCATAGTGACGCGAAGTACGCGCCAGGAAGGGCGTGAGCTGCCCACATGCCAAAACAAGTGGCGAAGCGCTGCATCAAGCTCTGTTGGACAGGCGGAGAAGAAGTAGGTTTTCTCACCCTGCTGGTGGTTGAAGCAATAAACCAGAGTTTCGCTGTTGGTTAAGCCTTCAAGTGCCAGGTACTGCAGACGCTTTGCTGAAAACAGCTTGTCGATCACCGGCTGATTTCGCTCATCATGCCAGTAGTCCCAAAGTTCCTTGTTTTGCTCTGTTAGCAGGCTGTATCTTAGCTTGTTACCACAGAAAAAAAGTGGCAGTGAGGGCGTTTGCTCAAGGAAAACCTGCTCATATGCGCGGGAACGGGTAGACAGGAACTTGTCTTCGTTTTCCGTTTTGGAAGTTAAATTGTGCTTTCTGGACTTAATTTCGATTGCTTCTTTGATGACATCTGTGCTGCTCATCAACCGAAGTCGCAGGCGCTGAAAGTTGTCTGCATTCAGGTTGAGCTCAACACCCACCACACGATAGTTCAGGCCACTAAAAAGCTCAGCAAGCTGGCATTCGTCGCCCAACTGCGGGAAGTAAATGACCAGCGTTGAACCTGCTTCATACCGGAACGAAGAGGGTAGTTTGACCTGCATACCTGAATTGGAAATATCGATGGTCGAACCATTCACTTCCGTACCATCAGGCAAGAAAGCCTGAATGCGGGTAGAAAGATGGATACGGTTTTCACTTCTCGATAGGTAGTGACCAAAACGGATTGGCACGGCGTCAACAGTATCAGGTGATTCCATCGCACGGACATCGCCTTGGCGTTGCAATACCCGGTAGCTATTATGGGTGTTATGTAGGTCTTCCCAAAGGCCAACAGTCATCTTGCCTTGATAGATATCCACACGGCGGTGATACAGGTTAATGGCTACATCGTCCATCCAGTGATTGACATCGTGTAGGAAGTAGCGACGGCAGTCGCCAACGACTTTGCCACGAAGATCAACTGGCTTACTGCAAGGAGACATGAGGCGCCGCACTTCCATTTTGGTGATCAGCCGTTCGGAAGCGTTGTCATCAGGAGTGAGCTCGGCAAGAACCGCATCAAAAGCGTCTTGCTCATAAAGGGGGAGTAGCTGATCGAACAGCGCCTTGTCGTGGTCCTTCATCTCGATAAAGTCTGGTAGAATCCTGAAACTAAGAGTACAGAATACGTATCGGCAAATTGTGCCCTTAGTGTACCTTTTTTCTCTTCCTGGGCGTGAACTTATGTGCATACTTGCAAGCGATACATGTAAAAATTGGTAACAGGAGCAATCATGGCGAAAACAAAACGTGCTTACGTGTGTAATGACTGCGGTGCGGACTACCCGCGTTGGCAGGGACAATGCACAGCCTGTGGGTCTTGGAACACGATCACTGAAGTACGTTTGGCCGCTTCACCGACGGTGGCTCGCACAGAAAAATATGCCGGTTATGCCGGTGCGACAGAAGCTAAAGTTCAGACACTTTCCGCTATCGACCTCCAGGAAGTACCGCGTTTTACCAGCGGATTTAAAGAGCTGGACCGCGTGCTGGGCGGAGGCATTGTACCGGGCGCTGCCATTTTGATTGGTGGTAACCCAGGGGCGGGTAAAAGTACGCTTTTGTTGCAAACCATGTGCTGGTTGGCAAGCCAAATGCCGACGCTGTATGTGACCGGCGAAGAATCGCTACAACAGGTTGCCATGCGCGCTGAGCGACTGGGGCTACCGAAAGACAACCTCAAGATGTTGTCGGAAACCAACGTTGAAACCATCTGTTCGATTGCCCGCACGGAACAGCCAAAAATCATGGTTATCGACTCGATTCAGGTGATGCATTGTGCTGATATCGCTTCTGCGCCGGGTAGTGTGGCTCAGGTGCGTGAATCTGCTGCAGCCCTGACCCGCTATGCCAAGCAGCACAATGTCGCTATCTTCATGGTCGGTCATGTGACCAAAGATGGCACGCTCGCTGGCCCGAAAGTGCTGGAGCACTGTATTGACTGTTCGGTATTGCTTGATGGTTCCAGTGATAGCCGTTTCCGTACCCTACGCAGCCACAAAAACCGTTTTGGCGCGGTCAATGAGTTGGGCGTTTTTGCGATGACAGGGCAGGGGCTTCGTGAAGTGAGCAACCCTTCAGCTATCTTCCTGTCACGTGGCGAGGAAGCGACGTCCGGGAGTTCTGTGATGGTGCTTTGGGAAGGCACTCGCCCTTTGCTTGTCGAGCTTCAAGCGCTGGTGGATTACAGTCAGCTTGCCAACCCGCGTCGGGTCGCCGTCGGCCTTGAGCAAAACCGATTGGCGTTGTTGCTTGCGGTTCTGCACAAACATGGTGGCCTGCAAATGTCAGATCAGGATGTGTTCGTTAACGTCGTCGGTGGGGTGAAAGTCACCGAAACCAGTGCGGATCTGGCCTTGCTGCTAGCGTTGATTTCAAGCTTTCGTGACCGTCCATTACCGCGTGATTTAGTGGTATTCGGCGAGGTCGGTCTTGCCGGAGAAATTCGCCCTGTGCCCAGCGGGCAAGAGCGCTTGTCAGAAGCGTCCAAGCACGGCTTTAAGCGCGCTGTCGTGCCAATAGCGAATGCGCCGAAAAAAGACATTCCAGGCATGAAAATCTATGGGGTGAACAAGCTTTCTGAAGTGCTGACCGTACTGGATGAAATGGATTAACGTGTCCAGACACGTCAGCCAAAAAGCGCCAATACGAATTGGCGCTTTTTGTATCTTGCCCTTATCTACTCAGCAGCGGCTATGGTGACCGCAGAATCATCCAGGCTTTTCGCTGTGACAGTACCTGATTGAGCAACGGCATCGGATGCCAGTTGAACCTGAGTTGAAACCATATTTTCAATGATCTTTACCAAGCTTGCCCAATTCACTTTGTCCTCTTCTTCGAACAGAGACTCGAAGTTATCCGGCGTCCAGGTGATAAAGCGTTTGGGGTTCAACGCCCTGCCCAGGAAGCGCACTTCATAGTGCAGGTGTGGGCCAGTTGAAAGCCCTGTGTTTCCTGACCAACCAATTAAATCGCCTTTTTTTACAAACTGGCGGGTTTCAACGTTGAATTTATCGAGGTGCGCGTAAAGTGTCATAAAGCCAAAGGCATGGTCAATCTTCAGCATATTGCCATAGCCTTTTTTACGGCTTGGGCGTTTGTATTCTACTACCCCATCAGCAGGCGCATAAACGGGCGTTCCGATATCCGCTGTTAAGTCCAAGCCAAGGTGAAACTTCTTGTTACCCGTGACAGGATGTTTACGTGAGCCATAGCCAGAAGAGCGGCGATAGCTTTCTATCGGTTTACCACTCGGGATCAGTTGTAACATGGTGGCTCGCACGGCAGAGTTAATAGCTGCGACGTCCAAGCGATCCGCCAAAGGCAAAGTTTCATCGCCTTCGTTTTCCAGACCCAACACTTCTTCCACCGTCGACACGCGCTGTGTCAGGTAGCTTAGTTGACTATCTTTGTGTTCAATGATCTGCGCGTATTCCTCTTCTTTGTTGTCAATCAACTGCTCAAGTTGCTGACGTTTTTGTCTGAGATCTTCCAACTGGCCGACGAGCGCAGAGCTTTTCTCCGTCATGTTCTTCAACGTCACCTCTGCTGTCGTGGAGCGATGGTTCAGATAATAGATAGTCGCGATGCTGGCAAATATGCCGACAATCAGGGTAGCAAGCAGTGAAAGCAGAACTTTCTTGAGCCAAGGGGAAAGTACAAAGTGGCGAGAGCCATTTGCATGGGAGACGGCGATTCGAATGTTGTGGGGCATGTTACTACTACTTCATGTATTTGCGCTTAATTGAGCACCGCGATTATACGGTATCTTTTAAATCTGTCAGTTGTGCTAATTCACGATGAAGCAGATCATCATTACCCACATTGAGTTCGACTAAACGCTTCAGGTGGCTCGCACTGTCGATATCGATGTGGACGATTTCAAAGTGTAGGCATTCATCATTTTCCTGAATCAGCTTGAGTTTCATATCTAATGTGATGTCTGATTCGTTTAGACAAAAACTCAGAACGTAATCGTCAGCCTTACCGGTTTCCCCCCAGCCGGCGGGAGTAGTAAGCAATGCGCCTTTCAACGAAAGGTCCAGCAATTTTGGTTCCCAGCTCCTATCTTTTTGCTGGAGAGTCGCAGGCGTACGATAGACCACGCGGGAAAATTTACGACGTTCAGCCATCTAAAATTCCTCAATTCCTTTTACACCAAGTGTAGGAGAGTCGACGCTATATCTCTACTTCGACGCTTCGTCTCCGTGATGTTCTACCCGTCTTAGTAATGAATTAGTCAATAATTGAAAGTAAGCCGCAGATATATCGATAAAAAAAGACCACGTGGCGTGGTCCTTTTCTCAATCAAGCAACGCTTAATTGGTCACGCGCTTGTATTTGATGCGGTGTGGTTGTGCTGCCGCTGCGCCCAGCGTTTGCTTCAGCCACTCGCTGTATTCTGCGTAGTTACCTTCGAAGAAGTTCACCTGACCTTCATCACGGTAATCCAGAATGTGCGTCGCGATACGGTCAAGGAACCAACGGTCGTGCGAGATAACCATGGCACAGCCAGGGAATTCAAGCAGCGCTTCTTCCAGTGCACGCAGAGTTTCTACGTCCAGGTCGTTGGTTGGTTCGTCGAGAAGCAGTACGTTGCCGCCCGCTTTTAGCAGTTTCGCAAGGTGAACACGGTTACGTTCACCACCTGACAGGTCGCCGATACGTTTTTGCTGATCGCTGCCTTTGAAGTTAAAGCGCGAACAGTAAGCACGTGCAGGGATCTCGAAGTTGTTGATGCGGATGATTTCTGCACCTTCAGAGATTTCCTGATAAACCGTGTTGTTGTCGTCCATGCTGTCACGGAACTGATCAACCGACGCCAGTTGCACTGTTTCACCCATTTCAACAGAACCGCTGTCTGGCTGCTCGGTGCCGCTCAGCATCTTGAACAGGGTAGATTTACCCGCGCCGTTGGCACCGATGATGCCTACAATCGCACCTTTAGGCACGCTGAACGACAGGTCGTCGATCAGAACGCGGTCACCGAATGACTTGGTCAGGTTATTCACTTCGATAACCTTGTCACCCAGACGTGGACCCGGTGGGATGAAAAGTTCGTTGGTTTCGTTACGACGCTGGTAGTCAGTGGTGTTCAGCTCTTCAAAGCGTGCCATACGTGCTTTAGATTTTGCCTGACGGCCTTTAGGATTCTGGCGAACCCACTCAAGTTCTTTCTCGATGGTCTTCTGGCGGGCTTTTTCAGATGACGCTTCTTGTTGCAGACGCGCGTCTTTTTGCTCCAGCCAGGAGGTGTAGTTACCTTCCCATGGAATACCTTCACCACGGTCAAGTTCCAGAATCCAGCCCGCTGCGTTATCAAGGAAGTAACGGTCGTGCGTGATAGCCACAACAGTGCCGTTGTAATCAACCAGGAAACGTTCCAGCCAGCCCACAGATTCTGCGTCCAGGTGGTTCGTTGGCTCGTCGAGCAGCAGCATATCTGGACGTTCAAGCAGCAGACGGCAGATAGCGACACGGCGGCGCTCACCACCAGACAGGTGCTTAATTTTCGCATCCCACTCTGGCAGACGCAGTGCATCCGCAGCGCGCTCAAGGGCGTTATCAAGATTGTGGCCGTCTTTTGCCTGGATTAGTGCTTCGAGTTCACCTTGCTCTTTTGCCAGGGCGTCGAAATCTGCATCTGGTTCTGCATAAGCGGCGTAAACAGCATCAAGACGAGACAGGGCGTCAACCACGTCAGAAACTGCTTCTTCCACAGTTTCACGAACTGTTTTGTCTTCATCCAGTTTTGGTTCCTGAGGCAGGTAACCCACTTTGATGCCAGGTTGTGCACGCGCTTCACCTTCGATATCGGTATCGATACCCGCCATGATGCGTAGAAGGGTGGATTTACCTGCGCCGTTTAGACCCAATACGCCGATTTTGGCACCTGGGAAAAAGCACAGAGAGATGTCTTTAAGGATCTGACGCTTCGGTGGCACGATTTTGCCAACGCGCGACATGGTATAAACGTACTCAGCCATTCTGCTCGCGTTCTCTTGTCACTAAATGGAAATGATTAGCCGGATATTCTACCTGCTTCGTTCAAGTATTGTAACAGACCTTATATCCAAACAACCTGAAGATGCAGGATTCAGCGAGATTGACTGGCGTTGTGATCGCGGCGTACCTTTGCAGGCTTAGTCATCTCCATTAAAAAGGAACAACAAAGAGCACGGCGTCAGTCAACTCGCCCGGAGGGAGGTCATCTTCAGGTCGTTTGGGTATAGGCCTCAAACCGTTTTAAGGTCAGACATTGAGCTGGTCAGAGTATAGTTTTGGGAACCATTTGTTGTTGGGAAAAACAAAAGAAAGAGAGGCATGCTTCCGTCTCACGTGCCCGAGCTCCCGTTTGTCGTTTTCAGTAACAGTTTCTTTGCAGCGGGAGGTCAGGGAATTTGATATACAGAAGACGGTGCAACGGATCTGATTTTCCATCTAACTCGATGGATTGGGTATAAGCTTAAAGCTAAGCGCGCCGGGGAGAAGCATCTGAAATGCTATTAACCAAAAGCTCAATAATTACAAAAGAATATATAACGTCAGTGGATAAATTGTACTTTGCAGCGCCCCTCAGTTTGGCGTTGCTTTTAGGTGGCATTGCGCCGGCCCAAGCCCTCACGATTGATGAACAGCGTACCCGTTATGAAAAGGCTATTGCTGCCATTGAGCGCAACGACATAAAGACCTTCTCGCGTCTGAAATCTGATGTGAAAAACTACCCACTATACCCGTACCTGGACTATCGCGACTTTATGCGTGATATCAACAGTGCCAGTACCAAAGAAGTGAATGCCTTTCTTGAGAAGTACGAAGATGTGCCGTTTACCAGGACAGTGCGCGCTCGTCATCTAAGCGCATTGGCTTCAAATGGAAAGTGGTCGCAGTTGGTGGCTTTTCAGCAGACTGTGCCGCGTGGCGAGAGTTATCAATGTAACTACTACTATGCACACAGCAGGGCAGGCGACAAAGCCCTGGCTTTGTCCGGGGCCAAATCCTTGTATCTGTCAGGTTCCTCAGTCGACAGGGCATGCGACAAGCTGTTTGAACACCTTAAAGACAAAGGTAAGTTGACGGATAGCCTGGTGCTTGAGCGCATGTTGCTGGCGTTTGACAACCGCAATAAGTCCTTGATGACTTATCTTGAGAAGCAACTGACGTCATCTTATGCCAAACGTCAGGCCAAAGAGATTCTGGCGCTGTATAAAAAGCCTCAGGGCGTAGCGGATTTCTCCAAGAAAAGCAAAGTCACCGCCTTTAATCGCCATCTCACCCGCATTGCCTTTGAACGTCTTTCGCGCAGCAATTCGAAAGAGGCGGTGAAGCAGTTCAACCGCACTGTAGAAGGCCAGCACTACGACAAGCATGAACATCAGGAGATGGCCGATTATCTCGCTGGTCGTTTGATGTCGACAGAAGATGCAACCCTTGTCGCTTGGCGTGACAAGCATCTCAAGCAATCAGTGAATCAGTCGCTGCTGGAGCGTCGTGTGCGCATGAGCTTAGTGGAAGCCGACTGGACAGGCGTTGGCCGCTGGATTAATGCCATGTCAGAAAAAGAGCGCGACTCGCTGAAGTGGAAATACTGGCGTGCCCGCGTGCTGAAAGAATCCGGTAAAACGGCAGAAGCTAACGCGATTTTTGAGTCCATAATCGGCGAGCGTAACTTCTACAGTGTTGCAGCAGCGGACGAGTTAGGTAAGCCGATTGATATCCCTTACCAAACTACCCCGCTTAACCCAGGCGCACTGGCACCATTTAACAGCGCTTTGAAGCGTGTGGATGAACTGTTGGCACTGGATAAGATTACCGCTGCGAAAAGAGAGTGGCAGTACATTCTCCGCAATGCCGATCAAGATCAGAAAGCGAACCTGGCTGCGTATGCGTCCGACCAGAAGTGGTATCACCTTTGTGTGCAGGCAACGATAGCTGGAAAGCTATGGGGACATTTGGAGTACCGCTTTCCTGTGGCGCATCGCTGGTGGTTTGAATTCTTCAGCAAAGAGCGTGATCTTCCGTTGACGACCCTTCTGGCTTTATCGCGTCAGGAGAGTGCTTTCTACGCCCGCGCAGTATCGCCTGTTGGCGCGCGTGGGCTGATGCAATTAATGCCAGCAACTGCCAAGGAAACCTCAAAAAAACTGGGGTTCCGCTATCTCGGTAAGAGCACGCTGAACGACCCGGGTATCAATATCCGATTGGGTAGTGGCTACCTTCGGATGCTGTTGGATAAGTTCGATGAAAACCGCATCCTTGCCTTTGCCGGGTACAATGCTGGTCCCCATCGAGCGAATCGCTGGCTGGAGAAGTCAGACGGTAATCTGGATGCGATTGCGTTTATCGAGGCCATTCCATTCCGAGAGACCCGTGGTTACGTTCAAAACGTGCTGATGTATGACATCTACTACAGCAAGTTACTGGGTCAGAAGCTGCAGTTCCTGACAGAAAGTGAGTCCAAGCGTCGTTATTAAGTCATGATTCACTAAGACTCTGACATAGATGGGGTATAATGCCTGGGTTTAGTAAACCCATTCCCATGAGGTGACCATGAAAGCGACGCCGGAATATTCTGACTGGCAAGATGTGCTGGATTTGATCCACAGAGCAAGTGATGACGGGCATGAAGCGGAACTGCTGAAAATGTTGCTGACTCCTGATGAGCGAACAGCTTTGATTGCCAGAGTCAATATTGTCAATGAGTTGCTAAAAGGCGAGATGAGCCAAAGACAACTGAGTCAGATGCTGGGCGTAGGCATAGCCACTATCACCCGTGGATCCAACGAGTTAAAGCAACTGGATGACGCGCAGAAGCAGTGGTTGTTGAAGCTTTTGGAAAAATAAACAGAGGGCCTTGGGGCTCAGTAAAAGCAGGTTCTAGGGACAAGAGAAAGCGGCAACTGTTTAGTAGTGCCGCTTTTTTCTTTTTACAGCCCCTAGGATCTCTTTAATACTCTTTCGTTGGAAACAGCCCAGGATTTATAAACGGAATTAAGGCGAGGATCAGCGCCTGATGGTAGACCGAGCTTCTTGTTAGCAGGTGTCCGGTCAGCATGCCAATCGCGCCGCCTTTCTGCTTGACGTTTTGCTCGTTGAACATCTCATCCATGACATCGCCGAGTTCTTTTCCTTCCTCCAGCATTTTCAGCGCCACGGGTGGCAATGGTACTGAGGCTGAACGGGATTCACCGACACGGTCGGCAGACTCCACCACCATCCAGGCAAAGGTGTAAGGGGCATCCAATCCGGCTTCCACACCTACATAGAAACTACCATCAATCACTTTCTTGGCGTTGTGGACACGGTTGCGGGCACCTGCCAACGTTGCTTCGCTGGTCATGGGTTGATCCGGTACACCGCTGGCAACAGACACACCTTCAAACGTCATATCATTGTTAGGAAATACTTCTTTGAAGGCAGCTTCTACAGCCGCAATTTTGGCAGGGTTAAGCGAAGTGACGATCACTTTAGTCATGGGAATCCAATCCTGATTCAGAGGGAGTTATCTTGTTGTTTTTTCTCAGGGGCGCGTTTGAACAAACGAAATGGCAGGGCAAGCAGACCTGTTAGCCAAACCACATGTTTTTCTTCCCGTTGGCTTTTAATGCCAATTGTCATACCGTAATGGCCTTCCTCGGGTTGCGCGCGGTAAGTGTTGAACAGCCTGTCCCAGATAGCAAGGTTAAAGCCGAAGTTCGAATCACTTTCGTAGCGGTGAATGGAGTGATGCACGCGGTGCATGTCCGGCGTCACCAGTACTTTGCGCACCCAGCGGTCAATTGACAATGGAATAGCCACATTACTGTGATTAAACAAAGCCATACCGCTGAGTATGACTTCAAACAAAATCACTGCCACGACAGGGACACCTAACAGCGCAATCGCTACAAACTTAATCAGCATCGAGAGCAGAATTTCAATCGGGTGAAAGCGTGCACCTGAAGAGACATCCAGGTCCCGGTCTGCATGATGAACCGCGTGCAAACGCCAAAGCAGAGGGACAGTATGGAAGAGTTTATGTTGGAACCAGATGATGCCATCGAGAATGACAATACTGAGGATTACTGAAAGCCAAAGCGGCGCGTCGAGGATATTGAATAAACCGATCCCCTGGCGGGAACACCATGCCGCGAAACCCGCAGCGGCGAGGGGGAAAATAGCGCGGAGCACAGCCGTATTGAGCATCATCAGGGCAATATTATTCAGCCAGCGTTTGGCTTTACTCACCGTAAGAGTACGTTTGGGAAACAGCCACTCTGCAGCAGCCATCACCCCAAAAATGGAGAAAAAAGTCAGCAAGCGAAAAATGCTTTCCTGTGATTCAACAAAGCTCAACACGGGTTCTCCAACATTAATCGTCTTTTCAATCAGCTTAACATAGATATAAATACGTTACCGGAGATCAAAACGGGCACTTTCAACAGTGCCCGTTTGTGCTTTGCGGTAATGAATCACCAAACGCGTTTGATGGTGACTTTTGCGCCGGGGTTCAGAAAACGGTGTCGGTATTTCAGTGCCGAATCTTCCAGTCCTTCATCGGCGGATAGCACGCCAGGATGAATACGTAGGCGGTCTATATCATCACGCGCAGCATTGAAGCCTTCACCACCCGCGGCAGGGCCAGGAATGGTACCTTGGGTCTCCGAGTTAGCTTCTGTACCCGCATCCCACACTGGCAGTGTAATAGTGATACTTTGTCCTGGATGTAATTTGCGAAGATCGATATCAGACTCAGCAACGATGGCGTCATTGGTGTTAACCAACATGGAAGCAACGGACAGATAACGTGTCTTCCTATGCTTGAGCTTAATCGTGAAGTTTTCGGAGGCGCCTGGCGCGAGAGGAGATGCACCGGAGAGCGCCTCCTCGACATGGTGTCGTTTTTCATAAGCCACCACTTCACTGTTGTCACCACCTTCGGCCAGTTTCTCCAGGGCCAGAGATACTGGTTGGCCGACTTCAAACAGGGTATTTGGCTTACTGTGAGTTAACAACGTCACCGGAGACATAGGTTGTGCGTCCGTCATATTTTCTACCGTCACGGAGTATTCCTCACATCCGGCAAGTATTAACGCCGCAGCGCCAATGAGAGCAGAGCGATACATGTTATGCCCTCCTTAATAAACGGTAACGGTAACGATGGCAACTGGATTGAGCCAACGGTGTTTGGTGCTGTCGAAGTCGCTCAGACCGCCACTGGAATCAGTATCACCAAGGTTGCCTGGGTGAATATGGACGGTTTCATTGGCGACTTCAGTATCGACACCTGTACCACCTTCACCAAAGGTGATAAACGGTGGGGTTGGAACGCTGCCTGCCAGCTCATCATTCGCTTCTGTACCCGCGTCATACCCATTGGCTCTGATGACATAGGTGCCTTTTTTCTTTGGAATTTTCCAGCTATCTACACCAATAAATGCATCGTTAGAAGGTAGCAACATCGCGGCAATAGAAAGCACATCGCCGTGATTTGCATAAAGAGTGGTTGACGTTGATGCGCCTGGGTCCAGAATGCCTTCTGCCGGGTTGGCTTGCACATCAGCGCCCACGCCTTCAGCAAGCGCAACCAGACCGGAAATATCACCACCTTCTGCCATAGCTTCAAGATCAGCAGATGCTGCTTCGCCAGTGCGGAACAGATACGCATCCGGGCTGTGAGCAGCAACAATCAGTGGGGTGAAATAAATACCATCGGTGGCATTGGTGATTTTGACATCGACGTTGGCGGCTTGTGCGGTGAATGCTGCGCCCATTGCCATGCTGAGAAGTAAGGTTTTCATTTTTCGCTCCCTGTGCGTTGAATTCCTCCAAGCATGGCGCGAAAAAATGGCAAAGCTCTCGCGAATTTCTCTCAAAATTCTCGCAAATGTCAACAGACCCTAATGAAAACCTATCAAGGTATCACGCGGTGTTTTTCTCCTGAGAATCATGATGCTCACCCAGCTCAACATGGGTGATGACACGGTTTCGCCCTCTCTCTTTAGCCAAATAGAGTGACGAGTCTGCCGCTTCGATGATGCTTTCTGTAGAATCGAATTCCGGAAAGGTGGCGATCCCCGCACTCAAGGTTGCGGTGAACGTTTCCGGGCCATTAGAAAAAGGCGTTTTCGCAAAGGTAATGCGAATTTCATCAATCAGCCTGAGTGCAATGTCTGCGGGGGTGTCAGGCAAGATCAAAGCAAATTCTTCTCCACCATAACGGGCGCTGGTATCGGTTTTACGGAAGCGGTAATTCAACAAACGGGCCACACCTTTGATCACCTTGTCTCCGACCGGATGGCCATATTTGTCGTTAATCGATTTGAAGTAATCGATATCGATCATCACAAAGCTGACTGGAGACTTGTGGCGTCGTGCGCGGGATAGCTCACGTTCCAACGCCATTTTCAGGTTGGAGTGATTCAAAAGACCGGTCAGGCTATCTCTGTCCATCATGGCACTCAAGGCTCGGAAACGATGAGCACGAATCGACACGGCTTGTGTCAGGTGTAGATCATTGATGGGTTTGGTCAGGAAATCGTCCGCACCGACCTGAAGTGCCTTCATTTGAAGCTTGAGATCGGTTTCACCGGAAAGGTACACGATAGGCACATTGGTATTCGAAGCATGTTGGCGGATAACACTGGCGGCTTCCACGCCGGAGCATTCCGGCATGTAAAGGTCCATTAAAACAAGATCAGGATGGAATTCGCCAAGTTCATCAAGTAGTTGATGGGGATTATCCACAATGCTGGTTTTCATTCCAGCACCTTGCAACACAATAGAGTAATGCTCGGCGAGAGTGCGGTCATCTTCCACAATAAGCACGCGATACTGGGCGTTATTTGTCTCCCACAGCGAATCGAGCAGCCCGAGAATATCATCGTACTCAACAGGTTTGTGGAAGAAGGTGTAGGCACCCGCCCTGGCGGCATGGAGACGACTTTCCCAGCATTCGGTTGTGCTGAGTACCACAAGAGGAATACCACTGTTTTTACGCCAGACTCGGGTAATGTCATCAAGGATCTGAAAGTCGTTCAAGTCGACAATCAGTACCGAAGGAGCCTCGTTGCCGAGTGCATATTTTAGCTGGGTTGCGGTCTCGAGAAGGATAACTTCGTAATCGATATACTGGAGTTGTTTGACCATCTCCGAGACATCGTCTGGGTTCTCTGCCACCACATAAACCAGTTGCTTTGTACGGTCCTTCTCGTGAAGTAGCGTGACCTCACCATACGTAAGATCGTCAGGGCGTTTAGGTTCGATCTTGGCGATATCGTCTATGCCCACAATCAGTCTGTCGATATCATCGCTTGCCGCAGGCAGTGTCTGGCTCTCAATGTGAGGTTTCAACAGTACTTCGATATCTCTTCCGCACTCACCAAGATCCACAAACCCAAGTGTCGTGGCGGTGCCAGCAAGCTTGTGCGCTTCCATGACCAGCTCTTCCAATTCGCAAAATTCGGAGGATGTTTGGGACTGAATTTTATTCCAAAGTGTTTTAATACGCTCAGTGCGTTTGGCAACACTGCTGGCGAACTTGGCTTGCTGTTCTTGAAACTTTTTGACTTGAGAAGGTCTCATGCACTGTGCCTTCCCATTATCTTTATGATTTCGTCGGCCAGTAACATAGGGTCAAATGGTTTGCTGATCACGCCAATTGCGCCACAGTCGTGATAGGACTTCATTTCCGCAGGCTGAACTTTGGCAGTCATAAAAATCGCGGGTGTGCTTTCTAAATGTGGCATTTCCCGAAGGTGCTTTAGCGTCGTGGGACCGTCCATATCTGGCATCATAACGTCCAGCAGCAATAGATCCGGGTTCGATAGCGCGGCTTTCTCAAGAGCCATGTCACCGCATTCGCAGGACAGAATGACGAAGTCGTCGCCTTCCAGTGCGAGCTCTGCCACATCACGAATGTCTTCATCATCTTCAACGTAAAGCACGGTAATTGGCTTATCCATCAGACTGACTCTCTAGGGTCTGTTGACCTTTGGTGGTTGAATTTTGTTCTATCTATAAGCGTTTTAGGCGCGGCGAGGTGTGTGCCGCCTAGTCATTCTTTCTAAGCAAATACACCTCAACAAAGCATAAAACGCTTAGAGTACGGGACGCGCAGTCGAACCCTTCGGGCAGCGTTTGTGGGGACTTTCTGCTGCGTTATCAGCTTCTCATGTAGGCTAGCTTCACATCTAAGCCTCTGCCTTGCATGAAATCCCCACAAACTGCTGCAAAAATCATCGCCAAAGGTCAACAGACCCTGGGAACTGATGTCTTAAGTATAAGACATAGTTCAGATTTAAGATTACCGATATTCAATGCATGGATATCGTGGGTAGCGACTACAACTTCAGGCAGTTTGATGTCCTGAATGCCATCAGTAAGAAATACGGTTGGAATGTTGCGACGGTTTAGTTGGTCCAGCAGTTTGTCGATGGGTTCATTTTGAGGGAATGCCATCATGACCAGTTGGAAAGGTTGTTGGCCTAATGCGAGGTTTGCACGTGAAACTGATTCGGCAGCAGAGATCTCACATGCAGGATAGAGCTGGTTTCTGAGTGCTGTCAGTAAATCTTCATTGTGTCCTACAAAGAGTATTTGAAATTCGGCAAGCGTATCTGCAACTTGCTGGGCTTTCGGGAGGGAAGGGGCGTTTTCACAAGGCAAAGTGAAGAAGAACGTAGACCCTTGCCCCTGTGTGGAGAAAAAATTGATGCTGCCTTTGTGCGCCTCGATAATGGATTTAGTGATAGCTAGCCCAAGACCAGTGCCGCCCACGCGCCGGGTGTCAGAGCTATCAGCCTGGGAGAACCGATCGAAGATGTGATCAAGGAACTCTTCCGGAATGCCAGTTCCGACATCAGTCACTTCCACTTTATACTCGCCCCCCTGTAAAGAGAGCAAAATGTCTACTTTATCTCCTGGCTTTGAATACTTGATTGCGTTGGAAATCAGGTTTGCCATCACCTGTTGCATGCGAGGGGAGTCAGCGATGATGAAGGCATTTTCTGTTTCCGTTCGGAACGACATTCTGACTTGATGCTGGCGGGCGTAATCCTGATTGTCCTCAATTGAACGGGTGATGATGCTGTAGAGATTGTTCCTGTGGAAGGTATATACCATCTGATCGGATTTGAGCTTTTCGATATCCAGAATATCGTTGATCAGCAGAGTCAGGCGTTCACAGTTCCTGAGTGCCAGGGTCAGCATTTTATGCGTTTTTGGGGGTAACTCATCCGCGAATTTTCCGAGGATCAAACCGAGCGCACCACGTATTGAAGTCAGGGGGGTGCGAAGCTCGTGGCTCACTGTGGCCACAAACTCGCTTTTCATCGCCTCATCTTGCTTTCGTGAAGTGATATCGCGGATGATACCGGTAAACATCCGTTTTCCCGATACTTGCATTTCGCTGACTGACAGCTCCGCAGGAAATGTCGAGCCATCTTTACGTCTTGCGACAACTTCACGACCCACACCGATAATTCGGGCCTGCTTACCCGAGAGATAATTATTGATGTAAGTGTCGTGGTCACGGGCGAATTTATGAGGCATGAGGATATTGACTTTCTGACTCACAACCTCACTTGCTTTGTATCCAAACAATCCTTCGGCAGCGGGATTAAACGTGGCGATATAGCCCTGTGAATCGATGGTGATAATGGCATCAATGACAGTATCCACAATCGCGATTATCTGGCTTTGCCCAGACTGACGCTCTTCCTGAATATTTTGTTCATTGATGCGGTTTATTTCTTGGGTAGCGTGGTTAAAAACCTCTGCCAGGGTCGCCAACTCTGCGTCTGATGCATGCGCTTTTACCGGGTATTCCCCTGCCTTGACTTCGTTGGCAAGTTCAACGATTGGTGTGGCCATTTTTTGCCCGATTCGCTTGGTGATAATGACCAGTGGAATCATGGCGATAAGCGCAAGGATACTGAAGTTGGTAAGCCAGGGTGAAATTTCCTTGAGCATAGAAATATAGGGTTGGTTCAAGGTAATAGAAATGTCGAATTTGCCAATCAGCAGGTCTTGCGCGGGATACATAGAAACTTTAATACCCATAGCATCGAGATCACCTTCACTATTCCCCCACTTTTGATGAATGTTGAGGTCGTAGCTGTGGTCAAGGTTTGCCAGAGCTGCTTCTGTCAGCCGGTCCAGATTGATTTTGGCAATGATTCCCCCCTGGACTGCGTAGTAGTAATTAATCGGCTCAATGATATAGAAGCTACCGTTGATAAACTTGACGTCCCCGCGGCCAGAGGAAAGTGTATCTGTGACGAGTTGCGGGGAAAACCATCCGATATCGCCTTGTCTATCGCCGAGTGCATTCCCTGCATAATCAAACAGCAAGGCGTCCTCAATAGCGGTATAGAGCGTCAGATCTTCCAAAGCATGATGGAAGTAATATTGCTCAGTTCCGATATTAATAAGACTGTTGATGGAAAGCTGGCTTTGTGCTGTTCGTGATACTGCCCGTTGCTGCGTTTTTAGCTCTAGGTCAAGAAGACCTAAAGTATTAAACGCATCACTATGGAGCGTACTTTGGAGCTGTCGCTCAATTCGGAAAATTTCCATGATGGTGGTAGCGCCCACAATCAAAAGTAAGAATGAGACAAGCAGTAGCAGGAGAAGTCTGGAAAAGCGGTTGGCAATGCTGGTTTTGGTTGCCATCAGCGATCGCTCTCCAATGGATAAAGACTTCCGTCTTTATAGTGAGCGAACAGGTAGTCTTCTGATGTCAGGGCATCTTGCTTACCGCGATCAAACGGAGAACGGTATTGCTTTAGCAGTCCGTTGTATCTATCCAATTTAGTGAGTTCTTTTTGGATGGCGGACATATCTGCCGAACCTGCCTTTTCAGCAGCAATAGCGAGCATATGCATTAAATCATAAGCATGTGCTGTACCGGACGGGGCATAAATATCTGATTCTTTTTTGGTTCCATAGCGGCGGTGGTAGCGTTGGACTAAAGTTTTGGCTTCAGGTGTGTTGTTTTCAACGAAAGTGAACGTTTGCAATACGCGGAGATCGACGGCCCTAAGCGCGCTCTCAGAACGTCTGGCAAACTCTGAGCCTGTGATCCCCCAATGAGAGAAAACGACTGGTGGATTGGGGTATTTGGCAAGTTGGTAAACAAACTTTTCACCTTCTACGGCATTGCCGACAAAAATGATGGATTCAACGCCTTTCTGGACGAGATTTTTAACTTTATTTCCCATGTTTTTCTCACCCCAGTCAAACCACTCGACGTGAACAGGAGCAAGCGTACGTCTCTCCATCTCTTTTGTCAGTCCCTCAAAATTGCTCCTTCCCCAGCCGTTATTGACCAGCAAAAAGCCTACTTTTTTAGAAACACTCAATGCGCCATCCAGCATAAACTGGGCGGCGTATTCGTCCCGCACGGAAACCCGGAAAACAAAATTCGGATTTTGCCCATTACTGACAATGGGAGTGGCGGCAGCCCAGGGAGCCAGCATCAGTATTTTGTGTTGGTGCAGCAAATCCAGTTCTGCCAGCACAACGGGACTACTGATTCCACCAAACACAGCAATTAGGTTGGGTAGTTCCGAGAATATTGCAATGTTATCCAACCCCCGGGAGGGGACCATAGAATTGTTTCTGACGACCAATTCCACTTCTTTGCCCAGTACGCCACCACCTTGATTAATTTCTTCCAGCGCGAGTTCTATTCCCCTGCGTATAGACAATCCCGAAATGGCTGAACCACCGATCATATCGGCGTCTAACGCAACAATAAGTTTATCTGGATGCGGATGGTTCCAATTCTCTTTTCCTTGAAGCACTTGTTCGATAATAGCCGTGCCGATCCGCATCCTGTTATGTTCCATGATGTTAGAAGACGAGGCTTTTAAATCGGCAAGCAAGCTGTCAGGCGGTTGCCGGGTGATTCCTTCTTCCCTTAAATTGGCAAGCGCAACATGATCTTTTCGATGGGAAATTTCATTTTGGAAGGAGGTGGCAATATTACTGGCGCTATTGATGAGAGTTTTCTGCGCTTCAGAGAGCTTTGCGTTCGCTTTCTCCGACATGATCAATATTTGGGTTTGGTGACCATGACGGGTGAGATAGAGTTTCTGCCCAGCAATTCGACGCGCTGATAACCGGCTTAGCGTGATTTCTTCTCCATCCAAATCCCCATTTGAGAAAGCCTGCGTTACCACTTCATCTGATACGGGAATAGCCAGGCTCTTCCAGGCAGAGAATTGCTGTTTAATAATGGCACTTTCGGTGACGCGAAAGCGGCGTTGGTCTAATTGTGAGATGGTTTCCATGGGAAAAGTGGTGACGAGATGCTTAAAGCCACCATCCCAAAATGCCAGTCCGACAAGCTCTTTTTTTCGGAGAGAGTTAAGCAAGAGTTTGCCAGCCGGACTTTCATAAACTTGTGTGACTTGTTCATGATCTGTAAAGAAAAAAGGCAAATCAAACAGTTCAAGAGAAGGATAAAGGTAGGACATCTTTGAGCTTGTCACAACAGCAAAGTCCACCTCGCCTTTCTGGACGGAAGCAATCAACTCCCGCTCACTGACGTTGTTGGGCTTAAATGATGCAGATACAGTCAGTTGACCTTTGGATCTTTCGTTTATCAGCGAGGCGAAGTACAGGGCTGCTTCTGAGCTTGCACTGTCCTCGTGGCTTGATACCGCAAGTTTAAGGGCCAGAGCTTTTGCTTCTTCGTCTTGCTGGCTTCCAGAGATTTCACGGCTGTCGCAGCCGCTTAATAGCATCGACAACGCCGTCAGAATGAAGATGTATTTCATTGTTTTTCCCGCTTGAATAAGACTTTTTTGTCTCATAAAAGACTAGATGTGAGACATATGTCTTTCCAGCGAGATATAAATAAAAGTACTGCGGTAAACCAGTCCTCAGGAAGGGCTGGTGGGGAAGTAAGCGCTAATGGCGGGTAATTTGATGAATATTAGAGATGACTTTTCATCGAAAGGGGGGGATGACATAAAAATTGCTGTTCGGTGATACTTGGCCAGATCCCACATACAGACAGGAGCCTTTTACGCGGTAGACCATGCCTTGCTGGACCAGATAATGGGTGGCTTCGCGTAGGGTCACGCGTTTGATATCTAGATGTTTGTGTGGAAGTTTGCCAAAGCGTTAATACGCCGAACTGGGCTAGTATATTAATTGTGTGGTTAATCAATAAGCGATAACCCATCGCTAATAAAAACGAAACCACCTTTGTAGTCAGCCAGAATTAAGGGGCGGTTTATGCTTTACCAATTCAACGCAACCTATATGGATGCTATCAAGCCATTGAACAGCTGGGTTAAGTTTGTGCGGGATGTGAATGCCGCCCCCTGGAACCCAATGAAAACGACTCCGGTTATCCGAACGCTTGATGCTTCCATGGAACTGGTGGAGCGGCTGACTGATTGCTATGACGAACCGGCCTGGGGGCTTGATACCACCGTCATCAACGGCGAGAAGCTCGCGATTCAGTACAATGTGATTGCCAATAAACCTTTCTGTAATCTGCTGCATTTTCGCCGCAGCAAAGCCCAAATTAACCAACCCAAAGTACTTTTCGTTGCGCCGCTTTCCGGTCACTTCGCTACCTTGCTGCGTGGCACGATTGACACCTTTCTGCCAGATCACGATGTGTATGTCACAGACTGGCATAATGCCCGCGATGTGCCGCTGAGTGAAGGGGAGTTCCACTTCGACGATTATGTGGATTATCTGGTCGAATTCTTAGAACTTCTGGGGCCAGACACCCATGCCATCGCGGTTTGTCAGCCTTGCGTTCCTTTAATGGTGGCCACCGCCTTGATGTCAGCGCGTAACAATCCTGCGGTGCCTTGCAGTATGACGCTGATGGGCGGGCCGATAGACACCAGAATCAACCCGACGGAAGTGAACGATTATGCCAGTGACAAGGATTTGGAGTGGTTTGAATCCAACGTGATTTGTACTGTGCCCGAGCAATATGAGGGGGCGGGACAATTGGTTTATCCCGGTTTCGTACAGCTTTCCGGTTTCATGTCGATGAACCTTGATACCCATGTGCAGAAGCACTTCAAGTTCTTTGGCGATTTGGTGAAAGGCGATGGCGACAATGCAGAAGCCCACCGTAAGTTTTACAATGAATACCTCGCCGTGATGGATTTGCCTGCCCATTACTACCTCGATACCATTCGCAAGGTCTTCCTCGAACACAAACTGCCTAATAAGACCATGCAGTATCGCGGAGAGCTTATCGATTTGGATGCCATTACCCAAACTGCCATATTGACCATTGAAGGGGAGTTAGATGACATCACCGGCCGTGGTCAAACTTCTGCAGCCTTGGATCTTTGTACCAAGCTGCCGAAATCAAAGAAACTCCATTATGAGCAAAAAGGTGTCGGGCACTACGGTATTTTCAACGGTCGCCGCTACCGAGAGGCGATAGCACCTAAGATCAAAGGGTTTATTAAAAAACACGCTTCATAGGTGAAGATAAAGGATTTACTGAGCGTAACGGGTCTCGGCTATTGAAGCACGTTGTATCGGAGGCTCTCCAGAAAATGGGGAGCCCCGTTTTTCTAGTCAGTGCCTGCTGAAAAGAACCTACGCCGAAATACGCTGATTTCTCCTGCCTTGTATTCTTCCCAACGTGTATTGTCGAGATGAGAGTGCGTAGTAAGGCGTGCTGATTCCAATGATGCTTCAAGAGAGGAAAGGGCTGCCTGATAACGCGCTACTTTTTCTGATTGTGCTATCACTGCTCGCTCACGGGCCAGTACCTGCTCTGCTTCCCGAGGTTCGAGGTAATAATTTGCGAGTTGACTTTGGATGATACTGCGTTGTTCGTTGGTAAAACTTGGAGGAATGAGATCAAGGCCTTGCTCATATTGATTTACCCCTGATTCAAGCGCCAGTACCTTTAAATCTTGACGCCAATGACCGAGGAGAGATTGATACTCCGACAAAAAGATATCGGCTGAAACATTGTTTAGCTGCTGTGCTTGTTGCTTAAAATCCAGCATAGTGAATGCATCTGCCAGCACCACATTGGTGTGATCATCCCAAGTCTCTTCTCCATATCGTTTGAAGATGGCGATATTCTCTTCAATCGTATTGTCATTGGTGAGTGGGACAGTGGATTGGACTGTTTTCCAGATTTCACTTCGCATGGGGAAAGTGGCTAGCAGATCATAATTAACCGCAGAGAGGCGCTGCTGCAGCTCTAACAAGCGCTCGTCGCAATTTTCTTTCCCAGAGCAGTGAGTCCAAAATGCCTGTAAAGATCGTTGCAGAGGCTCGCCTTTTAAGCGTTTAAGATCCCCTAAGAGTAAATCATCGCTAAATAATGAACTTTTCACCTCTAGGTTTGTCGAGGCGGAAACCTTGTCTGTAGTGCGCAAGGGTAAAGCGATGTCAGGCTCAGTTTGAGGCGTATTGGTGACATCAGCTTTTGTCGGTATGACAGCCACATTAGGTGTGTCAGCGTCACTTCCTAACCCAATGAAGATGCCTGTCAGTAAGACAGGCACCAAGCCGATAACGACTTTTTTCATTGCTGAATCACCGCGGCGACGGGAAAGTGATCAGACAGATTCCAGTGTTTCCATAGTCTCGGGTCTGTTGTTCTAGGGACATCGACGCGGTTGTCATTGGTCGCGGTATTCGAGCCATATTCCCTACTGATCATGACGTAGTCGAGATATTCTATGTGCTCTCCACCGGACAGCGCTTCACCGGCAAAATTGTTGATACGTGGATCAAATGTTGATTCGGTGTAGCCCGAGTAAGTTGGCTCGACAGCAGCGAGGTTCTCGATCATCTGTTGATAGTCACCGGGAAACTTAAGTTTGTTCACGTTGAAGTCTCCGCTGTAGATGACGGTATCATTTGCCGAAATATCGAGTGAATTTGCGAGGGCCCGAATTTGTTGGAACTGTCGCTGCCTGTATTCTCTTGCGGTATCGGTATCAAAAGAAGCCGTATGTGTGGCAAAGACATGATAGGCCTTTCCGCCTTTGATGATCTCCGCGTAATTTACCCCTTTATCGGCGAAGCAATCTGTACCCGAGCAATCAGGGAAGATAAATTGTGTTTCATTCACGATAGGGTAGCGGCTGACAATGACCACACCACCATCATATATATTTGAACTGTTCTTACTCAGCATTTGGGTCTGATAAGGATATTCAGCGGCCAGTCTGCGGAGGAAGCTGCCTCTCCCGTTAGCAAAGACTTCTTGCAGCGCGATAACGTCATAGCCTTTCACGTATTCGGGGATGATATTGAACCGATCACCGATATGAGAGGCAATCAATGGCAAAGCCCAAATGTTATACGTCATGACTTTTAACGTATCTTCAGATGGTGCTTGAGGCTCACCTATTTTCTCAGGAGTGATGGTGTAATAAAGATTATCATATCTGGCGGTGGCAACGGATTTCATGGCCAGCTCCGTAGGACGGTCCTGAAACACAGAGGTGTGGAAACGGTGAATGTTCCGGTCATTCTGCATGTGTAAAGGCACATCATCTGCGCTGACACCATAGGAAATAGAAGAGTGACTCCAATGACCCGTCATGGTTTGGTGTAACATAGATTGCTGGCCAGATTCATTGGTGACTACGGTAGTGAAGCGGTATTCTTTGCCTGCTTTAACGCCCTCCCAGCGATTGAAAGTCAACACGGGTTTGGTCTCCCAAGGCCCCAACGTTTGAGTGAGTTGGAACCATTCATTTCCATGTTCAAGTAAGTCAGAACCGGAATGATCAACATTGATAGTGAGAGTCTGGCTAGAGTTGTTTGTCAGGTAGACATCACTACCAGCAAGCACGTTTGTTGTCGTTAGAAAAGATAATAATAGAGCCCACTTTTTCATTTGAGATATACCCTCTGATTGATTTCCGGGTGAACCTAAACTTCTAATGTGACAATATATTTCGATTTTTAATCTGCCTTTTTAAAGTCAATTTAACTTTAATTTGTATCTTTGTTTTAATCTGTTTATACCTCCTTGTGATTTTGGTTTAACATATTGGTTTAAATGATCTTTCACGGACTTCATTTTGACTTGCATGACCTTTCTTGTTTTAAACGAAATGGATGGTTAGTTAATTTTTAAAATGACTTGCAAGTTTATTTTCGATGAGATTCAAATTGTTTTATTTATTCTTTTTTTAACATTATAGAAATAAGGTGTGAATTTTTTCAGTTTAATTTCATGTGGAATTTTCGAAGTTTGATGAAGCGGTTTATGAGTGGGTTAGTCATCGTTACACCTGATCACAAAGAGGCATTTTTTGGTGTTAGTCAACTCGCCCGAAGGGAGGCCCTCAATGCGCCCACTTCTTCGTTTAATTCCACGGAAATAGAGCCACTATTCCTCGTGAAATTTGCCTCGAATTGAATGCATTGATGACCTCTGAATAGAAGTATCTTCAGGTTGTTTGGATATATCTGAGTCCTGCATCTTCAGGTTTTTTGGGGATAGCATCTTACCTTTACGCTTGAAACCCAGCGTGGGTAGGTAATACAAGGATATTCACTAAAAACGGAAAACACTTTTGCCACTGACGTGATTCTGTTCCTTCCTGATCGTCGTTATAAAGAAACGAAACGGTTTGAGAAGGAACAGCGGATGTTAAGAAAACTACTTCCCGTCATCGTGATGCTGGCAGGCATTGTCGGCGTTTCAACGGCCAACGCCCATGGCCCATCAAGGCTCAAAGTCTCTGAATCTGTCACCATCAATGCCCCAGCGGACAAAGTTTGGAAAACGGTAGGGGCTTTCGAGAGCCTTTCCTGGTTGCCACCCGTGACTAAAGTGGTCATGGAATCAGGAAACCCGACTGAGAAAGGGGCGGTGCGTGTCGTTTATGTGGGTGACCAGAGCGTGACGGAAGAGATAAAGCGCTACAACCCTGACGCCATGATGCTCAAATACAAAATCATCAAAGACAACACCGCGTTGTTACCCGTCACCAACTACCAGTCCACCATCAAAGTGAAAGCCGAAGGTGACAAAAGTGTGGTGACTTGGAAGGCCGGATTCTACCGTGGCTATCCGAACAACGATCCGCCTGAAAACCTCAACGACGCAACAGCCATTTCAGCCATCACCGGACTCTATAAAGCGGGTTTAGATAACCTGAAAGCAGAGATGGAGAAGTAAGATTCCCCCCCCCCCATTTAACTCCGTCCTTGTCTCTCCCGTTTAAAGGGAATGACACAATCGGTCTTGGCTCCCCCTTTTTAGGGGAGAGGCGAGGAGGGGTTAACTTTCGTTAAAGATGGTTTTTAGCTCAATTCCTGAGAGCCGCCGCCACTGACTGTCAGCACCTGACCACTCACCCAAGCTGCCGCTGGCGAGCACAGAAACAGGGCGGCAAGCGCAATATCATCGGTTTTCCCAAGCCTTCCGAGTGGCGTGTGTTTCAGCATGGCTTTTTCAATATCAGGGGTGAGCACTTTCTCCAGCGCCGCCGTGCGGATTGCCCCCGGTGCAATGGCATTCACGCGAATGCCCCTGGCACCCAAATCAAAAGCGGTATTGCGGGTGAGATGATTGATGGCGGCTTTCGAAGAGCCATAAGACGCCATCATCCAGTTTTTGTTTTCGCCAGCCATCGAACTGATATTCAATACTGCGCCTCCGCCGGCTTTTTCCATCTCCGGCGCGCAAAGCTGCATCAGCCTAAAAGGGGAAAATACATTGAGTTGATACGCCCACTCAAAGTCTGCCATTGGCATGTCGAAGGGTTTTGGGCCGCCACCGCCTGCATTGTTGGCAAGGATAGTCACCTTGCCAAATGTCGTGACAGCACGTTCAACCAAAGCCGTTCTGTCTTCTTCTTTGGTGACGTTACAGGCCGCTGAGATAGCATGTCGACCTGTAGCATTAATGGCGGAAGCCACTTCTGTCGCGGCATCCAAATCCAGATCGCTTACCACCACTTCTGCGCCTGCATCAGCAAAAACTTCGGCTATCCGGCGCCCAATCCCGGCGGCAGCACCGGTGACAATGGCAACCTGACCATCAAGGCTGAACTGTTGAATGACTGGCATAACAAACCCTCATTGAAAAGAGATGCATAGAGCCTAGATGTGTAGGGCAGAAGAGCGCGCGTTATTCTTGATACAAAGCAGGGAGGGGAAAGTGGGAAAGTGGCAAAGATAGTTTTCGGGAGAAGAAAGCAAAGAAGGAGCCTTGTGGCCCCCTCTGTTAGTCAGATGTGTTATCCCGCGTAGCGGAAGTAATCCAGACCCTCGACATTACTGGTGATCTCTTTGGAGATGATTTGCGCCAGCAGATGGCCGGAACCACAAGCCATGGTCCAGCCCAGCGTACCATGACCGGTATTGGTGAACAGATTGTCGAACGGCGTTTTACCTATCAGCGGCGTACCATCTGGCGTCATTGGGCGGAACCCTGTCCAGAACTCGGCTTTGTCGAAATCGCCGCTGTGTGGGAACAGATCTTTTACCACCATGGAAATCGTCGCTTTGCGCTTTTCCGGAATAGAAGGATCGAAGCCTGCCAACTCAGCAGTGCCCGCCACACGGATACGATCGTCAAAGCGGGTCAGGGCGACTTTGTAGGTTTCGTCCATCACGGTTGATGTCGGTGCCTGCGTTTCGTCAGTGATAGGCACGGTCAGCGAGTAACCTTTCACCGGGTACACAGGAATACTCAGACCTAGACCTGCCATAAACTTGGTCGAGTAGCTACCCATCGCCACCACATAAGCGTCTGCTTCCAGTTCGCCTTTATCCGTTACGACGCTGACAATTCGGGTGCCTTCGCGTTTCACATTCTTCACTTCGGTGTCGAACATAAATTCCACGCCGTGCGCTTTGGCAAGCTCGGTCATTTGCTGGCAGAACAGGTAGCAATCACCCGTTTCGTCATCCGGCAGATAGAGACCGCCAGTCAGCTTGTGGCTCACAGAGGCCAATCCGGGCTCTTGCTTGATGCAATCTTCAACCGTCATACGTTGATAACGGGTACCGCTTTGCTCCAGAAGGGCGATGTCTTTTTCTACCGCATCAAGTTGCTTCTGATTACGGAAGATTTGCAATGTGCCTTTCTGGCGCCCCTGATATTCGATGTCGTGCTTCTCACGCAAATCCAACAGACACTGACGGCTATGGTTGGCAATGCCCAGCATACGCGACTTGTTCACCTGATAACGATCAAGCTGACAGTTTGACAGCATTTGCGTTGCCCATTTGATCAACTGAGGATCGAGCGAGGGTTTCACTTTGAGCGGTGCGTGTTCTTCCATCAGCCAACGAATGGCCTTTTGCGGAATACCGGGTGCTGCCCAAGGAGAGGAGTAACCGTAGGAGATTTGCCCTGCATTGGCGAAACTGGTTTCTTCGCCTGCTTTAGATTGGCGATCGACGACAGTGACTTTGTAACCTGCCTGCTGCAAATACCAGGCGCTCATCAGGCCGACAACGCCACTTCCCAAGACCAATGCTTTCATGATTATTCCCCCCAATCAGACAGGGCGAGTTTGCGGTGTTTACATAACCCTAACAATCGATTTAAATTAATCACTGTGTATAGAATTTCTAAAAGCAAAAATGCAGACACTCAAAAGCCAACATCTCGGTGCCCTTTATACTTTTTCGGAAGTTGGGAGGCACAGCACACTGACCAGCGCCGCGAAAGCTATGCACCTGACTACTGGGGCGGTGAGCCAACAGTTGTTGCAACTGGAGCAGCAACTGGGTTTCACTCTGCTTGAACGTCATTCCCGGGGTATTCGTCTGACCGAAAAGGGTAAACAGCTTCACCAAAATGTGAGTTTCCATTTAGCAGAAATTGATGCAGAAATCGCCAGCTTGCAACGTAATACCGGAAAGAAACAGGAAATCCGTCTAAAGCTGACGCCTTCCTTTGCGTTTAAATGGCTGGTGCCAAAACTCGAAAGCTTCCACGACTTTTACCCCGATATTCAGGTACAGATCTATGCCGAAGGCGCATTGGTGAACGCTGACACGCGGGACTTTGATCTTGCCATCGACTATCGCCCGCATCCTTTCAAACATCCGAACGCTGAACTGTTGTTGGACGAGTATCTGCTGCCAGTGATGAACCCAAGATATCTGGAACGTCACCAGTGGCTGCAAAACGAAGGAGGTAATGCTGAGCATTGGCGCGGTATCACCTTGCTGCACGATGCCATGCCATGGGAAAAAGCCGACAAGGATTTAGAATGGCGAAACTGGGCCAAAGCAATGCAGCTTTCTGTACCCACTGGCAGCGGCCACTTCTTTAACCGCACTGATATGGCCATGTCTGCCGCAGAAGCAGGCGTAGGCATCGCGATGGCGCGTATGGCGCTTATCGATAATGAGTTGGAAACCGGAAGGTTGGTGTCACCGTTTTCGCCCATCAAAGCCAACGCAGGGTATTACCTGATCAGCAATATGCAGGACGAAAGCACGGAGAGCTTTGTGAGCTGGCTGAAGGGGATGATTGCCAGAGTTTGTTGACCGTTGGTGGTTGAGTTTTGTTCCCATCATAAGCGTTTTAGGCGCGGCGAGGTGTGTGCCGCCTAGCCATTCTAAGCAAATACACCTCAACAAAGCATAAAACGCTTAGAGTACGGGACGCGCAGTCGAACCCTTCGGGCAGCGTTTGTGGGGAATTTCTGCTGCGTTATCAGCTTCTCATGTAGGCGAGCTACACATCGAAGCCTCTGCCTTGCATAAAATCCCCACAAACTGCTGCAAAAATCATCACCAAAGGTCAACAGACCCTAGGCGTTATACTGGGTAATACAGTGTTGACTGAGTTCAGCATACTGAGCCTGTATCTCAGCCATAAAGGTTTCTGAACAATCGACGTGATCCACAGGTTGGCCGATAACAACATCGCAGTTGAAAGGTACAAACATCGCTGTGCCCTTGGGCAAAGACATACCAAGGCCTTTCATGACAACCGGGATAACAGGACAGTGGTCATGCTCTCTTGCCAGGTGGTAGATCCCTTTTTTTAACTCGCTCATCACCTCAGGTTCACCTCGGCTTCCTTCAGGAAATACCAATAAAATATCTCCCTTATCCAGCGCGCGGTGGCATTCATTAAACAGCGCATTCCTATCAGCAGCATTTCCTGTTCTGTTAATAGGGATGATGCCGATAACATTTAATGAGAGCCAGGCAGAAAAGCGATTTGACAGAAAATAGTCAGCAGCAGCCACAGGGCGAACCTTGTGGACCAGACTAATGGGAAACAAAGCGAGCAATACCAGCGTATCAAGATGGCTGTTATGGTTGGCGGCAATAAGGACAGGCCCTTTCTGAGGTAACTTGTTGCGATTGATGACATTTAAACCAAGCGCAACAAAAACCAGCGGTTTTACCACCAGAAAAATAAACATTATTTTCAGTGCTTTAGATAGCATAATCAGTAATACAAATAATATAGGTAGTGGAAAAACAATGGGGCGGTGAACATAAGGCTATCTACCCTATCGAGAATACCGCCGTGACCTGGAATCAACTGGCTGGTGTCTTTGATTTGTAAATCACGCTTAACCGAAGAAATCACCAAATCACCAATGAATCCGCTGATCGAAATAATCAGTCCTGCCACGACACCCTGCAATGGCGTGAGTGGTGTCAGATAAGGGGCAATGAAATATGAGAGGGTAATGATGGTGATCCCCCCACCAATAAATCCTTCCCACGTTTTGTTTGGACTGACTTTGGGAACGATTTTGCGCTTCCCAAAACACTTTCCGCTGATGTATTGGCAAACATCATTTAACTGGGTGAAGATCAGGAGGAACAGCAACATTCCCAATGCACCGGCATCAGGGTTTTTAGAAGGAAGTACCAAGAGGTATGCCATATGGCTCAGGCAGAAAACGGTGAGCATCAAAGACCAATGAATCACGCCTGCAGAGCGGATAAAGCCCTTCGTATCTCCAATCAGCACTGCAACCATTGGTAGATAAAGAAACATATATACAGGGATGAAAATGATGTACATGCCATACCATCCGCTCCCCAGCCAATAGTAATTTAACGGGATAGAAAGGTACGCCCAGAACACAATTCGTCGGTCGGCAAGTCGAATAGGCACAATAGAGAGAAATTCTTTCAATGCCATAAAGCTCAGAAAAGCAAAGAACACCAAGGTATATTGCAGCGGAAGAAACAGAGCAACAAAGACCAGCCCCACCATCCACCACCACGAGCGGATCCTCAGCTTTAACTCCAGAAAATCAGCGTTTGGGTTAGTGCGTGACTTCCACAGATAAATGAGTGTGCCCAAGACCAACGCCAGCAAAACTGCATACATTGCATGGAGAGAGTGAGGGAGTATTTCAGTCATGGTTTTCTCCTTCACTCCCTTCATTTTCCTTTGTCTTGTAAATGGTCAAAAGCCTTCTCCAGAAGGTGATGATACTGCCTAACAAAATGATGATAAGCGTGGCATCAATAGCATTAACGGGCGCATCGAGGAAACTATCAGTGAGATTCTGGAGGAAAAGGATAATAAAGCCCGCTGTTAGCAGTGCCATTCTGTGTTGCTTTGCCATTGGGCCACCAAAGTCAGGTTTACACCCCATGCTGGTACCCAACACACGCACGTAAGCGGTTAAAACAGCCACTAATGCGCAGGCCCATGCCAGATACATTCCCCACTCAAGATAGGTAGCGAAGCCAGCAGCAATGAGGAAAAGGGGATCAGTAATCCTGTCTGGGACATCGTTGAAAAGTTCGCCGGCGGGTGTTTTTTTACCGCCTTCAATAGCGACCATGCCATCAAAAAGATTACAAAGCAGGCGGCACTGAATACAAAGCGCAGTGACCAAAAGCAGCACATCGCCTCCCCAGTAATGGTTGGCGAGCATGGCGGAAAAGCCCAGTAAGCCAAAAACAACGCTCATGACCGAAATTTGGTTCGGGGTGATGTTTTTACGATTGAGCCACGCCGCGACTTTTTGCATCACCGGGGAGTGGCGTACCGCCAATTCGCGTCGATTGGCTTCTTCTGCTTTGAAATCCATGCCAAACCTCTAAGAGTGAAGATCTAGGGATTATGTATCCTGAGTTTCTTTTATCCCTCTGAATTATGCCTGAATTTAACCCTGCTCACTGGGGACTTGGTCGCCTTTTCCCTCAAACAAGACGACAGCGTGGCGACCGAGTTCATCGAAGTAGCGCCAGCGGTTTTTGGGGTCTTCAGCGACGTTGCATTTTTCTCCGATTTTTTCAGTGAGACAGGCAGCACTGTAGGTAATAAACAGGCGATCATTGTTGGCGAAAACGTCAAAGGTACTGGTTTTCAAATAACCATCTGTGGCTTTGCGGTAGGCTTGGATTGCGTTTTCAGTGTCTGTAGGCGAGTTCAATTTACCACTCAACTGGTAACGGTCAAATGTCCATTGAGAATAGTCGGCGTCGGGGTTTGTTTTCGTTGCCCAAGAAACATCAAAGGAAGATGGGAGCGCCATGCTATCGCCCAAATCTCGCCGCTCTCCGTCTTCATTTTTAAGCTTTAGCTCAGTGATATTGGTACTTGTTACACGCTTTGTTCTGATAAGCCTCTGATCATAGGGAGAAGCGGGAAAAGCAGTTGGAGAAGTATTCCCTTTCCCCGAATACAATAAGACGACGTCAGTATTTCCATCCGGGCTAGGTTGTATCCATCCATTCGGATCTGAGCCATCCTTTTTTGAGCAATCGTCATACACTTCGAAGCATTTAAACGTGTAAAGCACCTGCATCTGGTCTTTGTCCACCACAACTTGCAGAGTACCAGGCTTATCTTTTAACGCCGTATAAGCATCCTTTAGCGTCTTGATTTTTTGGCTCGCTAACTTCGTATCAATGGCGCTATCGAGGTGGTAATACGCTGCAGGGTGTGGAGAAGTCTCAGACGGTTTACTCCAATATGCTGAGACGTGAGCCGGAATTCCCAACCCCGATAAACCAGAACTTGCTCCTGGGTAGCCGCTGACGGAGCCATACCCGAAGTTCGAAAAGGCGCCTGAAGTGTCCGTAATCAATACATCGCGGATACTGTAGGTTCCACCTAAGGTGCCAGCATTGCCAAATTTTGTATTTAGACGTTGTTCATCGGAGCAACCAACAATGAGTGAAGCCATCAATATTGTAAGAAGGTACTTACTGATTGCTATGAGCAATTAACGTTCCTTTTCCCTCAAACAAGACGACAGCGTGGCGACCGAGTTCGTCGAAGTAGCGCCAACGTTTTTTCGGGTCTTCAGCGACGTTGCAGCGCTGCCCAGGTGTGTCAGTTAAGCAATCCGCACTGTAGGTAATGACAAGATTTTCATCTTCAGCAAAGATATCAAATGTGCTGGTTTTAATATAACCGTTCATGGCGTTGCGATAGGCTTGAATACTCTCTTCCATCATATCCAGTGCACTAAAGTCGCCAGTGAGTTGATAGTTATCAAATTGCCATTTGGAATATTCAGCGTCTGGGTTCAGTTTCTTCCGCCAATTTACGGAGAATGAAGTAGGCAACACAATCTGGTCGTTGACTTCGTGGCTTACCAAATCGACATCCTGAAGAGTCGCTTCGCTGACAACGGTTTCACCTACATTGACAGCTCTTATTATTCGATTGTCATATGGCGATGTTGGGAAGGGCTTAAGTGAAGTCTCTCCATCACCAGAAAAGAGCACAACAACATCCGTAATATCTTTCGGACTTCTCACTATCCATCCGTTTGGATCGCTCCCTTCTTTTTTTGAACAGTCATCCGAAGAACTGAAGCAACTGAAAGTATAAAAAATTTTGAGATGAGCTTTATCAACTACGACTTGTACAGATGCACCTGAAGGCTCAAAGTTTTTATAAGCATTCTCAAGCGCTTTCATTTTCTCAGTAGCCAGTTTGCTGTTTATGGCACTATCAATTCGATAATAAATAGGGGAGTCTGTCGTTGATTCAGGGTGCTTGCTCCAGTAACCCTTAACGTGAGTGGGTATGCCTAGGCCTGAAATGGTTGCGTAAGCACCAGGGTAGCTACTGACAAAACCATATGCAAAATCTGAGAATCCTCCAGAGGTATCAGAAACAACCATTTCTTTAATACCGTAGGGGCCATCAGTGCTTCCCGCATTTCCAAGCTTAGCCCTCGGGATACTGTCATCCGTGCAACCAGTAAAAGGGAAGACAGCAAGTAGCATTACCAGACTGATTAAGATTCTACTCATTGTTAAATATCTCCCTGTACATTTTCCCTTCGGAATCTCGGTTTACGTCGTTTGACAGCGCAGCGGTAATATTTGAATAACCGGGGTTGATCAGAGGGTCGTGAGGCCTGTGGATCCAAAGCAGCTTGTTTGGCGCTATTTCACTTTCCCAGTGGCTTGCATTAACTTGCCCTGGCTCAATTGCCAATAGTTTCGCATTGAGTGAAGGAAGCTCGGCATTTTCTTTGAAGTCTTTTGGCATTTCATAGTTGCGCATTTGCCATTGGATACCTGCAATTGCGCCTTGTTGTCTCATTCTTTCCTGTGCCAAGCCTTGAAGTCCATTATTAATTGGCTGAAGCCTGTAATAATAGAGGGTGTTACCAACATTTTTAACACGGCCATGTTGTGTCGGGTTTTTGAAGTTTTGTTGCACTTCCTTATCCCAAGCTCTTTCTTCACTTCTCGCTAGCAGAAACATATCTCTGGGTTGCAACCCTGGGTGATTGACTGTTTTTAATAATTCTCTGTTGTATGTATCGTTAATAGGGAAGTCCAAGTGTTTTGGTAGTCCTTTCTTTCCATATTGGGCCATGGAAGGATAACCACCACCTACATCAGCATGGGCGCCAGGGAAGACCTCTTCATAAAAATTATCTGCCAATACACCATTAACTTTTAGAGAGGTAAGAGGGAAGTTCTTCCGATACTCGTGGTGTGCTGTGATGTGGTAGACAGTTTCTGCGCTAGAAGGGGACAGGATTAAGTTAAAACCATCTTCATCATTGTCTCCAGGAATACCAAAAGAGCCGACGGTGTCGAATATACCAACAAAGCGAACGCTAACACTTCTTGATTTATCGATGTAGTAGTGGCATCTCCTACCTGCTCTTTTGTGTTCGCTACTCAAAAGATGAGGGATAACATCGACACTGAATTGGTCACTATTTCGATGACGATGGGGGTGGTGACGTGGGCCATGCTGGGGCTTTGGGGGAGGTACCGGAGAGTCATAGTCTGGGAAACCGACATTTGCTGCATTGACGAAATGACGAGCCAACGCAGCTCCACGACTAAACCCGAAAACATCAAATTCTATATGGTTGATGTTTTCATAGTGCCCGGTTTCTTCAAGGGTTTTTGTGATGCGTCTTAAAGCTCCAATGAGAGATGTCCACTTATCAAAAGCATCTGAGTTACCAAAGAAATCCCAAGAGCCAGTGGCCATGCCAGTGATCTCCAAATCTTCGTCATTGTCTATCGCTTCGATGGCTTCTTCACGGGAATCAAAATCGAGAGTACCTACCCCAGAAATATAGATTTTGGCGATTTCACCTTCCTTCTCTGGGTAAGCTTCAAACAATCTTGCTACATTGGTGCGGGAGGTACTACCTCTTACTTCTTTGTATTTGTCATTCTCAAGATTATTCCCCGTTCCATCAAAGAACACACCGATAGTCAGCTTGTTGTTTGGCAACTTCTTTATGTTCACTACCGGCAACCCACTCTCTACCAATCGTTCATTGTTGATGGCTTTGAGTGTCGAGCCGGTTAACAGGCGTTCTTTATGGTCGTAGACGACATCAACAGGCGCATTGTAGGTTTTCGGTTTGTAGGGCTTCTTGGCGGCCGTTGTGGCTTTCTTGGCATTCAGCAGGGTAGGGATGTCTATCATCACGCCATGCTCGCTCAGCCATTGGTCGTTCACATTACCCAGTTGTTCAATCGTGATTGGGCTGTCGAGATAGATAAGGTGCTGGTCAATAACGACTTTACTGTTGATTTTCCAGTAAAGCAGAATCGCGCCCTGATATTTATTCAGCCCTTGCTCACTGTTTAGGCTAAACGGCGTTGAACGTGTGGCCTGAAATGCCCAGCGGCCTTCACCGAGGATTTTGTATTCCTGAACCAGCTTATTTTCGTGGAAATGGTAGAAATAACCTTCCGTCGGAAAGCCCAAACGGTCGCCTAGCTGAAGGGCAGGGATCACCGGAATAAACGCTTCCCGAACGGCGTCTGTGCCTTTGGGTTTTAGCTTTACAGGAGGCTGGTTACTCACGCCTTTTTCCGCGCTAGCGACTTTAGCGATAAGCTTGCGGGGCGTGTCGTCAGTTGTTTTGGCTGAGAAAATGGTGCCCGTTTCAGAAAGCTTGGTTTCCCAACTGACAATACTGGCTTCCTTTGGCGTTTTACCCAGCGCAAACTGACAGCCTACTTCGCTGGCAAGAACCTCTTCCGAGCAGGCGACTTCGAACAGGTATTCGTAATCTTGGGGCGGCTTTTCCTGTTTCTCTTCAACTTTGGCTTCAGGCGTGTAAGGCGCCTCAGCAGGGGCTTTAGATTCAGAACCCGAGCGTGAGGTAAATCCTTTGGCTTTCGTCCGTGAAGTCAGCGCAGATTTGGCTTCAGGAGAAAAGCTGGATTCAGCAGCCGGATTGACCTGCCAAACCTTATCACCCATTGAGTTGGTTGTTGATTTCAGTGCTGGGGTGACCGGCGAATCATTCAGTAACACATATTCGCCAGTTGCTAACTGAGATTGAAACTTTTGTATGGTGATGCCTTGAGGTAAAACGGCTTCCAATGCTCGTTCACCCAGCGTCGAAAATCCCCCTTCGACTTTGCCGAACTCGTACGATGCAAGTTCGGTCATTTTTATAACCCTGTACGCCACTGACCCTTCCCTGATGTGCTTTTGTTTTTGGTTAGATACCGAACAAACGGGGGCAGTACAACGGGTTGAAACCAAAACCGAAAGGCAGATCAAACAGGGGCAATTTCTTGCTCGAAAACGAGGGAAACAAAAAGGTTATATCTGGAGAAGAATACACTGGTGGCCTTGTTAAGTTGCCTCTCTCACATAATGTTTGTCGTGAGCACCTCTCTCCTACTAATCATCGGCAATAAGGATGACTTACACGGCAAGTCATCCTTTTTTGTAAAGCGTGAAAGCTTCCTCAGCAAAGTGTTAAATCTTCCCCTTTGCTCAGTATCTCGCTTCTAAACTGATGCCGCCAGAGGCTACATATCCTCTGACCATAATGTGATAACGGCCTTCTTGGGTGCTGTAAACCTCGCAGTTTTCATTGTTACGCCAAGCATATGGTCGGCAGTCCCATTCTTTGGTGGTGGGCTGTTCGCCAAAACGGGTGTACAAATCGGCATCGCCCGTACCGCCGCTCATCATGATAGACAGGCTTTTGCCCGCAGGCACATCAATGAAGAAATCCACTTCTTCTCCGGCAGCCACGTCAATACCGGTAACAGCTTCCCCGTTATTGAGCTCAATGCCTTCTACCGGAGGTGGACAATCATCACCACAGCCACCGTCTGTCAGACTGTAAGCCAGTTTGTTGACTGTTCCTCTCGGATCTTTGACTTTACCTACGCTCGCACGTTGGCTGATAAGCGCCGATAACTCGGCCGGAGACAGGGTATTGTTTTCCTGCAGATACAGAGCGGCGACACCAGCTACATGCGGGGTTGCCATTGAGGTTCCGCTGATTGTTTTATAACTGCCGTCATACCAGGCGGATTTAATCGAGGAGCCCGGAGCAAAGACATCGACACAGCTTCCCCAGTTTGAAAAACTCGAGCGCTTGTCACTACTCATCGTAGAACCCACAGTGACGCCACTTGGCTCCCTTGCCGGTGATGCGTTACACGCGTCAGCATCAGAGTTACCCGCTGCGAGCATGAAGCTCACTCCTTTCTCTACAGCGTTTGCAACAGCGCGGTCAAGCGCGATAGAGACCCCACCGCCCAAGCTCATGTTCGCAACAGAAGGGCCAGATGCATTCGCGGCAACCCAGTCAACGCCCGCAATCACACCCGACGTAGAACCAGAGCCTGAACAGCTCAAGACACGGACACCGACAATATTCACGTTCTTGGCGACACCATATTTTGTACCCCCAATGGTGCCCGCAACGTGCGTACCGTGCCCGTTACAGTCTGTTGAATCATCGTCGTTATCCACGAAGTCATAGCCTGATACCGCCCGGCCACCGAATTCAGGATGCGTAATCGTCACACCGGTATCAATCACGTAAGCGGTGACGCCGCTACCATCAAAATCAGTGCTGTAATTGCCATCCAGCGGCAGGTCGCGCTGATCGATACGATCCAAGCCCCAAATCGCATTGCTTTGGTTGGTGTCTTCCCCTTCAAGGGGATCGACCGAGATAACACGGTCCTGTTCAATCAGCTCCACTCTCTGATCTTGTCGTAACGCGTGGAGTTGCTCGGGTGACAATTCAGCCACAAAGCCACTGATAGAGCGATCAAAGACCTGATCGATGGTCAGCGCTTGCTCTGTTTCAATACTGGCGACAGCTTGCTCCGTGAAAGACTGAATCTCTTCCACGCTCCCCGTTTGGAAAAACGGTTGTTTGAGGATCACGATGTATCTGTCTTTTATCGCCTGATCGTCTGAGGCCACCACTAAGGGGGCCAGGTTCTGCGTTTCTATCGTCATACCAAGATCTTTCTCGATGCCCAGATCTTCTTTGCTTTGTGCAAAACCCGACGTAGAGATAACTGCGAGTGAAACAGTGATATACCAACTGAGTTTGTTTATTAACATATTGATATTCCTATTTTATTTTAGTGATCAAGATGGCTGGTGACAATCAACAGCCTCTTGTCTCCGAAGCCCAGGAGCAAACTGGCTTCGGTTATCAATAAAAATATCTATATGATAATGCATCTCATTGCATAATTTGTTTGGGGAGAGAAAAGCACATTTGAGGTGACTGCGGAACATTCTGTTAAGGCGTTTCTTTTTCTTTCTTTTCTAATGACTACCATGTCTAAAATAGAAATTATTAACTATCCAAATGATGAATATGTGCTATTAAATTTCATCTTTTTTGCTTTTTTTGCATATAAAGTGCTGGATTTAATTTGTTAGTCGGTGTCAGTCAGCGCTGACCGTTCCCTGCCGAGACTGGGCTAATTCAACCCAAAATCAGACACGAACTTGCTCTTAAGATACATATCGGTCGATTGCTTCAACCAGTTGGGGTTTTGCTTGAACCAGCTATCTAGAAGCGGCATCACCTGCTGCTCTGTCATGCCCGCATGAACGTCTGACGAATAGAGCAAGCGGAGCAAAGTGATATCCAGCGTTGTCATCACATTGTTTTTAGAGCCATCGTTAAAAATGGAAGGGAAGACTTTGTCAGAGTCATTCGGCAGGCCCATCACCTGAGTCAGCTCCTCCACCACACAGGCGAAGAGCTTACCGCGTTCGCGGGCGAGATCGACAGGAATGACAATCAGTGCTTCTTTGATTTCCGTCTTGGGCGAGACGGAAAGATGCGCCATGCAGATGGCACCATGAAAAGGAAAGTTTTCCTGTGTCGGCCACAATTCACGGGTTTCATTCTGCCAGCGGCTCTGGCGGGTAAACACCATGCGGATGTTGGCATTTTCCGGAGAGTTCACCACCTTGATGTCATGCCCTGTTGCCCTCACCAAATCGTCAATCTGGTTGTTGGCCAGCATGCCATGAAGTTCCTTATCGCCCACACGGTGGTCAATATAGATACGGATCGGTTTTTGCCACTTACGGACAGGGTGCTCGTCACTGTCATATTCATTGCTGAGGGCAATCAGTTTAAACGCCCTTTTGACATACTCTGGGTCATCCCATTTCGCCAGAGCAGGGGCAGACAGCAGAGACAGCATCAGCCCCCAGATAACAATTCGCATTTGGCTCTCCATGGACCAGTCAGAAACGTCGGCATTATAACAACGGCATAAGATGAATAATGACAATCAGTGGGTAAGGTTTCCAGTTGGAAGGTAAGATGTCCAGATTCCATCGTCCAAAACATATTTGTTTGGGGGATGCGGATAGCGCAGGAGGAGCCCTAATGAGTAAACTTTGCGTCACTCTTGGAGCCGAATCTACTGAAGCGATATTGCGCTCAACGCAAACTATTTCAGGTGGTTTTGGGGCAGCTGTGATTGGCCCAGCACTGCAACAACGAGAATGAAGCCGTTTTCCTTGGTGTAGTAAGCAGTATGTTTGCCAATGTGCAAACAGAAGCCATTCTGGTAAATTTCGCTGCAGCTTCTTCCCATATCTGGGTTGTCAGCTAACATCTGAAACCCAGAAAGCAGTATTTCTCTGTAATTGTGCCACTGCAGTTCAGAAAAGTTTTCGACGGTGTAGCTTTTTATTTTGAGTAAATGGGATTGAGCTAACTGACTTAACTTATATTTATTCATTTATCATATAATTACAGTGAACTTAGAAAGCTTTCCCCGTCGACAGTTTTACCGCTGTTGAGCTCTTCTTTGGCTGAATGAAAGCAGTGCTTGAGGTATTCGACTTTCATAGCTTCAAGCTCTTCAAAGTCCCTGATAGACATGACGACAACAGCGTCTTTACTGTTTTTACTGATTTTCACTGGTTCCCGCTGAGCGCTCAGAAGTAACTCTCCAAAATTACGCTTGGCGTCATTTGCTGTTAGTGTCTGCATGATCGAGCTCCAATTTGAAAGTACAGTCAGAGTATAACTTGTCGCACTAAATGTGCAATTTGATTAAATCGTGCGATCTGAGTGATATTTAAGCGTTATCCATTGGCTTTTTTCCAAGTGGGTATAGAAGAAGGTTTATACGTGGTAACTAAATCTAAGCCATAAATCTGTATTAATCCGTTGCTCTTTCACTCTGTAATAAAGAGTTCAAGGTACTGACTGAGGTTGGGAGCAAGCCCACTTTCAAGCCAAATGGCTTAAATGCTTTGTTCAATATGTCCGTCTTATAACTGCCCCTATCGTTCTCAATGTCCGAAAGCGTTTTTCGAGAAATGTCGACCAGTTTGGCGAACACATCTTGCTTTAATCCCAGCACATCTATCCTAAGCGCCTTTAAGGCTTGCCCTTGGGTTAATTCCCCGAACAGCAATTGCTTGATGATTCGGTTGGCGACATTTTTGCGCTCGGCTGCATTGACCGGTGTCTTGTTCTTTGACACCCGTTGAGTCGCCCGAGAGTTTGAAACGGTCTTTTGTGTGGCTTCACTGATATCTGATTGAACTTGTGAAAGCTGTGCTCGGTTGGCTTTCAGGCGAGCGACGGTCGCTCTAGCTGATTCGTTAAGTAACGGTTTGTTTGTGCTCATCGAAGCCCCCACTTAGCCAGTTTGTCAGAGATATGGTTGAACCCAATACCCGGTAGTTCGAGAATTTTTTCGGGTACCCCTTTTGCTGCCAGTCTTTGCTTTAAACCCATACATTGGGCCGCCGTATCACGCAGTGCTTGAAGCAAGTTTTCGCTAGGTACCAGGTCAGACAAAGTGTTTGCTATTCCAACAAAATCATAGGTTCCACCAACCTCCAGCGGTGCCTTCCATTTGGTTGTTCTTGGTATACCCGATGGGTCTGCTTTCATTGGCGCAAAGTCGTAAATGGGCGCGAGTTTGATGTAACCATTTCCTTTGAGAAATGAAGTATTACGCCCATGATTATCGCTGTTTCCGAAGAGGATATTGAGAAGATCTCTTTTAACCCATTCGATAACGAATGCCTGAATATCAAAGTGATACCCTTGGTTTGTCACCATATGACTCTGAGTGATTTTATCGATGAGTGCTCTGATGGTTTCTTCATGATCAAGGGTGACACCAGCACTTTTACCCAGGATGGAATAGACCGATTCCATGCCAAATCTTTCGATTTGCCCTTGAGAGTTATAGCGAATGTCAAAACGAGGCAGCCACAATGAGGGGTAATCTGATCCTTCTTCCAGGCGCATGTGCTCGACTGGGATAGTGTCAAACCCCATTTCTGTCAGTTCATGATAGTAATGAAACTCTGCGCGGAGAATATCGCAATCTATGACACTTCTTGAGCCTCGTGGGTATTTAACTAAATAGTGCAAATCCCGATTGCTGTTGTCGTCCTGATAGGGATCTATCCATATTTTCCAGTGATTTGGATTATCTTCGATAGCTGCGCGAAGAAGGAGCTTTGGCGCTTCTCCCCCTGCACCTGTTGCACCGCCTGCCGCAGCACCTCTCTGTTGGGCATAATCTAAAAAGTCACTGGCGCGGCTTTTCACATCTTCCACCGAGAAGAACAGATTATCGGCAAGATCAAAACGATCTGGGAGAGAATCTTTGACTCTAAGGTTGCCAACAGGACACATGGTGCCATATCTCAACAAGACGTAGTCTTGCTCGGCAGGGGGAAGATCTTCAATGTCTAATTGCTTAACCCAGTATTTCCTGCTGGCACCACTGGGCATGATGTCGTCGAGAAACTTCAACCAACCGGGTTCTCCTTTATCATCAAAGAAAAAAGCGACTGGGTGGTTAATGGAAACTGCGTGCAGGTCATCTTTTTCATAATGATCAATCGCATAGTCCTGCAAATAGTCAACAGCGGTGACTTTGTAGTTGTGTAGGTCACTTTCAGGGAATGAAATGATGGCGATATCGAGCCATTGTTCATTGATAAATGCCTGAATCGTCAGTTGCTCCATCATCATTACCCCAGAGTTCACTAATGGGTATTAATTTACGCATAAACTCATGAAAATTCAATTAATGAGTATTTATCTACTCAAAAGTATATGCCCGACTTAGATTGTAGTGAAAAGCTCTCTGAGAAAAAGCCGCTGCGCAAAAAACGAGTAGATAGTTACTCGTAATATTAGCAATAAACACTTAATGAGTGATTAGTTACTCATTAAACTGAGGCTTAATTAAATCGTGCGTTTTGGTTGATATTTGAGCGGCTAACATCAACTCTTATCCCCAAGTGGGTATAAAATAAGGTTTATCCCCGATCAGGGATAACGAAGATAAACCTTTGTATTTCCGAATTAAGAGGGCGTAAAACCGGACCCTTTGAAGACTTTCACGGGGTTGCCTCTTTCCAGTTCCCAGTGCTGCTGCCTCCGGGTTTTGGTTTGTGCAGAGATCTTAAATAACCCATACCTATACATTCACTCACTCCCTTAACCCGCAGTTTGAGCATGCGCTTTATAGCCTGGTGCGGATCATCAACGGGCTTGGCGTACCTTATTTCATTGTCGGAACCACCGCCCGTGATGTGGTGCTTTACGGTATTCATGGCTACCCGCCAATCCGCGCTCCCCGGAGTATTGATAATGTCATTTTGGTCGACAGCAGGGACGCTTTTCATGAAACTCGAGAGAGGCTGGTAGCCACAACTTCTGAGCTGTTCGTAACATGATATACAACATTAAAGTTGTTATCTGAGCCTTTTACAACTAATGTGTTGTTTATTGCAGCTGGTACAACGATAGAGTTGTTTGAGGTGTGTGGTGAAGAATATTGATGAAATTGCAGCGTTGTTCATTGAGCAACGTAAAAAGCTGGGTATCGAGCAAAAAGATATGTACATGCGAATCGGCATGAAGCAGCAACAGTATCAACGCATTGAAGCCGGTAATGACGTGAAACTTTCGACCTTACTCAGAGTGCTGGAAGGGTTGGATTTGGAACTCTCGATAGTGCCTAAGGGAAGGAAAGCGGCACCTTCCTCAGTCGAAACGGTAGCAGATAGTCAAAGCACACTTGGCATAGGCAAAAATGAGCTAGCGGATGACTCAGATGACCTGGATTTTTGGTTTGGTTCCGGGGATGGAGCATGAGCAGGCAAATCGAAAAAGTTGAAGGTCTAAACATTCAACTACACGGTATCGATGTGGCTGTGATTGCGCATTATGCTGGTGGGAAAAATATACTGACCTTCAATCCCGAATTTGCTGCGATGTCAGCTGATAAACGACCTGTTTTTACCTTGAGGCAACTGCGCGATCCTGATTATTTAAGTAAGCCTCAGATCCGGACCGACAAAATCCCACCTGTATTGTCCAACCTGCTGCCAGAAGGAGCATTGAGAGAACTGACAGCCAAAGCGTTCCAATGCCACGTAAACAACGAATTCTCAATCCTTGCTTATTTAGGCGCTAACTTGCCAGGCGCAATCATCGCTAAGCCGATAAAAGCAGGTGGTTTACCTGCCTGGGCACTAGAGCAGCGATTATCGACAGAGCCGCAGCAAATCAAAGTGAAACATGCGGATACCAAGTTTTCATTAGCTGGCGTTCAGATGAAGTTTTCCTCATCACACCTAGATGGCCGATACCATATCGATCAGGAAATTTCTGACGATATGTGGATTATAAAAACCCCTTCAACTGTTCACCAAGGTGTTCCCGTCAATGAATATACCTGCATGAGATTAGCTGAAGCGGCGGGGGCAGATATTCCGGAGATTCGGCTAATCAAACTGAATGAGCTTGAGGGACTGCCCAGTATCAAACTACCGGATGAGCAATATGCCTATGGCATCAAGCGGTTTGACCGCAATGAGAAGGGGCGAATACATACGGAAGATTTTGCTCAAGTGTTTGGCCTTTATCCATCGGATAAATATCAAAGGGTTAACTACGAGCAACTAGGCAACGTGCTCTATCAATCTAGCTCTGAACGCTTGAAAGATATTCAGCAGATGGCAAGAAGGCTACTGATTAACATCTTGCTAGGAAACGGCGATGCACACCTTAAAAACTGGACGTTGATTTATAGCGATGCCTACTCCCCGCGCTTATCGCCCCTTTATGACGTGGTATTCACCTCTCCGTATATTGAAAATGACAGCCTTGCGTTGAACATGGTAGGTACCAGAAATTGGTTTGAAATCACCATGGAGCATTTTGAATTTTGGGCCAAGAAAGCAGGAGTGCCATGGGTTGCGATTAAGCCACACCTGATTGATGTGATGAACTTAGCTCGGAAAGACTGGCCTGAAATGCTTCAAAAACTCCCCATGGATACTGAGCATAAAGACGCTTTGAAGAAGCATTGGAAACGATTGGGTATCGACTTCAAGTTCGCATAAGCGAATCCTCTACTGTTCGAATGACCGGATTCAATCAGTGATTTATTTAGGTTAAGGGGTTCATGACACTGCTTTAAGCAGAAAGAATGCCAGTGGCTAGAGAGTCACTGACAATATGATGAGAAATATTATTGTTGAACTATTGCAATCACTTGATGATATCGGCATTAAAAATTTGCGGGTATCCCCGCTTTGGGCTTGAGCTCTGTCAGGTCTCTTGCCCCATAGCTACTCAATCGCATTGCCACCCCAGCGCTCAAGAGCTGTGTGAAGGTTATCGACCGTATATTCGTATTCATCAAGGCCGTCTTGTTTGTAGACGGTGTGGTTATTTAGGTATTCTTCTGTGAGTTTGTCGACCTGTGCTTTTTCTTCATCGGTGAGTGTCGCCCAGGCGCGGTCTGAGAAGTTTTGGTAAGCATCGTCGAATTTCGGAGATGTAGACAAGGCAAGTGATTTTAATAATACCGCGCCTTTGACTTTGTCAAAGTAAGTCCAGCTTTTGATGTACTCCTTGCCAATACCTGACAGGCGAATGCCAAGACCAGAAAGCACCTGTGCATCTCCCTTGTCAACCAGCGATGTTAATACCGCCATGCCAGTGTCAATGTCACCGCCGGAAATCGTGGTAAAGCCTTTGTACATAATCGCCTCGTGATACCCCCCGCGCGCAGCAGCCTCGAAAAGCTTTGCGACTTCTTTTTCTCGGCTTCCGGGGAGGAAAAACCAACCGTCACCCATCCTAAAACGTCGTGCCATTTCCCATTGTGCAGAAGGATAACCCGCGTAAGCTGAATCGGATAAAAGATCGAAATAGTCTTCTGTGAGGACGTATAACCTGGATTTCAGTTCGTATGCTAGCGGATTTCCTTTATTTATTTCAGGGTTAACCACATCAAAGAATTTTGTTCTCCATTGTTGTTTTTCTTGTTCAAGAGCATGACTTCGAGTACTGATCATGCCAATTTGTGCTAGAAGGTGCCCTTTTTCTGCCGCAAGCTTAATATATTGATACTCCCTCTCGCTCATCGCGAAACGATTAAAGTGGCCCGCATTTGCAATCAAATAATATGCGGCCGCATACCCACCTTCCCCAGCATATAATAGGTAAGGCTCAGCCTCCTCAAACTTGTCCTGAAAATGGAGGGTTTTCCCTTTTTCATAGGCTTGAGCGGCGGTGAGCGTCTCAGCAGCAGCGGGTTGCATAACTGACAATGTCAGTAGTGACAAGACAATTGCATAGGTCAGTAAGGCTTGGACGGTCTTGATCATAAGTACTGTGTGCTAGGTCAGCTCTCTTGCCCCATAGTTACTCATTCGCATTACTGCCCCAGCGCTCAAGGGCAGTGTGAAGGTTATCAACCGTATATTCGTATTCATCAAGACCGTCTTGTTCGTAGACGGTGTGGTTGCTGAGGTATTCCTCTGTGAGTTTGTCGACCTGTGCTTTTTCTTCATCGGTGAGCACTTTCAGCAAGCGCTCATATTTGTCTTTGTAAACACCATTACCGCTGCTTGGTGACATGGACTTTGCCAGTGCGCTCAAATACAACCCGCCTTTAACTTTATCCTTAAGTGTCCACTCATTCGGATGATTAAAAAAGGTGTGTGAAAACAAACTGCCAAAGAATGAAAGTGCTTGTGCATCCCCTTTTTGAACAAGCATGTCCAGCACACCCAGTCCCTCTTCTACTTTGTTTCCCGAAGTAATGAGTTCATAAGCTTGGTGAATCAAAGCCTCGTGATACCCCCCACGCGCAGCGGCCTCGAAAAGCTTTGCGACTTCTTTTTCTCGGCTTCCGGGGAGGAAAAACCAGCCACGACCGTTCCTATATTTCGTTGCCAAATAATATTGGGAGGTTGGATAACCCGCTTCTGCAGCCTTGGTCGTGTATGCATCATAAGTATCTTGGTCGTTGCTGTGCATACGCGCTTTCAATGCCATTGCAAATGGTTTTTTTTTCTCAACATGAGTTGCGAGTATCTGTTTCAATGACTGTCGCCAACTGCTCTTTTCGCTTGAAGGTGCTAGGCTTCTATCTCGCGTTAAAACCAGCATTGCTAATAAATGACCTTCTTTTGCTGCAAGCGTTAAGTATTTGTACTCTCTCTCGCTCATCATAAATCTATTGATAGGCTCTGCGCCCGCAATCAAATAGTAGGCTGCTGCATATCCTCCTTGCCCTGCCTGTAATAAGTAAGGCTCAGCCTCCTCAAATTTATCCTGAAAATGCAGGACTTTCCCTTTTTCGTAAGCTTGGGCGGCGGTTAGTGTCTCTGCAACTGCGGGTTGCATAACTGACAATGTCAGTAGTGACAAGACAATTGCATAGGTCAGTAAGGCTTGGACGGTCATGATCATAAGTACTGTGTGCTAGGTCAGCTCTCTTACCCCATAGTTACTCAATCGCATTGCCGCCCCAGCGCTCAAGGGCAGTGTGAAGGTTATCAACCGTATATTCGTATTCATCAAGGCCGTCTTGTTTGTAGACGGTGTGGTTATTTAGGTATTCTTCTGTGAGTTTGTCGACCTGTGCTTTTTCTTCATCGGTGAGTGTTGCCCAGGCGCGGTCTGAGAAGTTTTGGTAAGCATCGTCGAATTTCGGAGATGTAGACAAGGCAAGTGATTTTAATAATACCGTGCCTTTGACTTTGTCAAAGTAAGTCCAGCTTTTGATGTACTCCTTGCCAATACCTGACAGGCGAATGCCAAGACCAGAAAGCACCTGTGCATCTCCCTTGTCAACCAGCGATGTTAATACCGCCATGCCAGTGTCAATGTCACCGCCGGAAATCGTGGTAAAGCCTTTGTACATAATCGCCTCGTGATACCCCCCGCGCGCAGCAGCCTCGAAAAGCTTTGCGACTTCTTTTTCTCGGCTTCCGGGGAGGAGAAACCAGCCACGACCGTTCCTATATCTCGTTGCCAAATAATATTGGGAGGTTGGATAACCCGCTTCTGCAGCCTTGGTCGTGTATGCATCATAAGTATCTTGGTCGTTGCTGTGCATACGCGCTTTCAATGCCATTGCAAATGGGTTTTTTTTCTCAACATGAGGTGCGAGTATCTGTTTCAATGATTGTCGCCAACTGCTCTTTTCGCTTGAAGGTGCTAGGCTTCTATCTCGCGTTAAAACCAGCATTGCTAATAAGTGACCTTCTTTTGCTGCAAGCGTTAAGTATTTGTACTCTCTCTCGCTCATCATAAATCTATTGATAGGCTCTGCGCCCGCAATCAAATAGTAGGCTGCTGCATATCCTCCTTGCCCTGCCTGTAATAAGTAAGGCTCAGCTTCCTCGAACTTATCCTGAAAATGGAGGATTTTGCCTTTTTCGTAGGCTTGGGCTGCGGTGAGCGTCTCGGCCTTGGCTGGGGATAACGCTGTCAGCATGAGTATCAACAGCACCCAAAGATTTCTCGTTACAGGTTTAACAGACTTGGGCATAGTAAATGGCGTCCTCTTTTTCAGACAATGGTTAAGGCTAAATGCGTATTTTGCCATCAAATTGTCGTTGCAGGTCGGCAAATACTTCATTTCGGAGTTCATCTTCACGCTGTTTAATACTTTTGTATTGGGCGATAGTCAAATCGCGAAAATGATAGGTTTGAAATACTGGCCGAACGTCGAGGTAAGCATTGAGGACGCCGCTATTGCTTTTATCATTTATATTCACTGATTGATTCATCATTGCTTCCACCCGGTCACAATTGAGCACAAAATCAAGCTCCCGCTGCGCTTTTAGTTCGTGGTGTCGCGTTAAACGGCTTAACGCCTCTTCTACTTGCCGCAATACCGGCTGGCGCTGTGTTGGGTATCTCGCCCAGATGTTATGCAGCCACATAAAGATTTTCATTAGCGCGATTTGTTGCATGGCGAGGACATCTTCGCTGCTGTAATCTGCTTTTTCGCCAGCGCCTTGTCGGTCATCAATTGTAAACGCCTCTGGCTCTGTCAGCAGCGTCTCAATCAAAGGGGCGAGTCCTTCCGGCACCATCATCTGAATCCAGGGTTTCATGGCCTCTTCATTGCCAATGGTGAAGACATGGGCCACGATAGGCGCGGGGCTGCTTTGGAATATCGTCATGATTTTGTCCCAGCTGTCTTTGCCTTTGGCCAGGAACAAACCCACCTGCATTTGTGAAAGCAAACAGGCGCGGCTGAAGGTGGATAGCGCCTGAAAGGTTTCATCATCCGCAATGTTCACGGGGTGGTAGTTAGCCTGACGCAATATACGCTGGAATTGCCACACCCATGCGCCTATTGCCTCTGGCATGATTTCCCCGTCTATCACCAGTTTGGCTGCATGGCCCACCTGAAAGCGCAGATAAAGCTTTTCTTTCACATAGCGCAGGGAGAGCGGCACCAAGTGGCTGACCTCAGCACCCACCTCGGCCCCGAGACTGCCCTTGAGGGTGGTCAGCATTTTTACATCTTTAGGCACAATGAAATCTGGCACGCCGATACCGTCATCGACACTGCTTGGCAAAAACCAATCCAGATAACAGGCCATTTCTACCCCGACATTGGCTTCTAAGCTGAGTTTGACCTCTTTGTCTTTTAGGGTAGTGAAAGGTTTTAGCCCTTCTGGGGTTAGCGATATGTTTTGCTCGCTGGCTAAGCTTGCCCCTGCAAATCCGTAAGCCTTGAGGTAAAGCCGCGTTCGCAGTAAGCCGGGTTTAAAGGGAAAAGAAAAGGTTTTACCTGCGCTTTTGTCGCGCGCTTCCAGTGTCAGCACGAGCTCTTTATTCTGTTTTATCTCTGACTCTTCCGGGAAGGAGAGATAAGGCTTCCCGGTAGCGGCACCTATCAGGTTCAGCTCTCCCCGTGCAGCCGCCAGTGTGTATTTGGCTTCAACCTTGTGGACACTTTTGAGTGATTCATCAGATTGTTCACCTGTCTTGGTTGTACCGGTGTAATCGATTATTTTCTCATAGGTATAATTCGAGACCCGGCCAATTTCACCTTTGCCCTGTTGAGTACTGAACCTGAAGTATTGCGCCTGATAACTGCTATCAAAAGGGTCTAGCCGTTTTTTGATAAAGTCTCGATACACCACGCCTCTCACGGCATCATTCCATACACTGGGATCTGCCTGAAGGCTCGCGACTTCGATGTTTTGCTTTGCAAGGGCGGCATGGAAGGCATCAGGGTGAAACAGGCCATGCTCGTCAAACCACTTACTTTCAATCTTAAGCGGAGTAGCCAGCCCTTGGTTGAGAATGCGCTGAAAAGCGCTGTCGCTGTCTTGTCGGGAGGTGAAGCTGACATTCACTGGCTGACCGGCCTCGCTCTGGTGTGGGATATCGGCCAAGCTCATGTAGCGAAGCTGTGCGGAGGGCGCTGTCTCTGCCCCCGGTTTTGGCGCGCCGAGTAGAAACTCGCGCAGGGGAAAGTCATCTTTCACCAGTTGTTGTACAGGCTTTTCTTTGTAATCGGTCACATCCCAGACAAGTAAGAGCTGATGCTGTGACGCCAACTGATGCGCCAGGTTATAAAGACGGTTGGCCTCTTTTTGCAGAACTTTCAGTTTTTCATATTCGTCTTTCAAGATGGACGAGGGGGGGATGTTCCGGTAATCCGCTGCTTTTGCCAAGGTTTTCAGACGCTGGCGTAATGCATCTTCCAGCGTTTCTTCTTCCTTTCTCAGGGCAAAGTATTGCGCTAACACGGCCATGCCGTCTCCACCACTCAGTGATAATGCGCACTCGGGGACGGCCACGCCTAAGGCTTGAAGGTCGGTGATGCAATTTGAAAGCCTGTGCAGCGAACTACTTTTTTCAGCCAGTTGTTTTTCGGCCTCGATGTAGTTCATGGGGTCCGGCCAGAGCATATGGGGTGCGTACTGGGTGATGAATGCTTTGTGCGCTTCCAGTGCTTTTTTAAGCGCGGCTACTTGGTCATCTGGCGGTATATCTTTGTTTTTTGCAAAAGCTTTCTTAGCAGCGTCATAGGCTTTTAGCAGAGACTGAATTTTGCTTTCTCTCGGTGTAAACAACTGCCCTTTGTTGTAGGTGTAGCCATGCTTCTTGTCGGTGGCGATATCGATGGCTTTGTCTTCTAAAGCTCTTTGCTCGATGTAATACCCGTGACGTTTACGGGATTCAGTAAGCAACTCTGCCCTTCCTCTAGGCAATGGTTGCTCCAGTAAGGAGAGGATCTCGTCGTAGCGCGCCTTATCTTGCTGAGAGAGAAACTCGGGAATTGCGGCGATGGTAAACCCTTGCGAAATACCTGAAAGCGCTTTTGCTTTGTGATCGCTGCCTTTCACGCCTGCCAGTTTATCTTCTGCGGTTTGAATGTAGCTGCACGCTTCTTCGGTCAGCAAATAGAAGGCGTGGCTGTTCACGATATAGATAATGTCGTGGTATTTAACTGGCGTTTTATCGGGCGCGCACACTTTCGGCGGAAGCGGCGCAATGGGGCACGCTCCCCTTGTAGGGATAGAGGGCGACTCAGGCAGTTCGATGACCGTGGGCTTGTCCATTTATTATTCTCCCAACGCTGGCGTGTTTTTATTTATGACAACTTGCTTGGCAGCTTCCATTGCCTCGGGGATGCTTTTTGTTGCTTTGAAAAAGGTGTGCCAACAAATATCAGAAAAATCATGATGATGCTCCATCAAATAAGCTTGCCATGCTACCAGTGCTTTGAACGAGAAATCAGGTAACTGGTGAAAACAGACGATAGCGGTGGCAAAGCGATGTAGTTCATCCTCTGTTAGGGCCTGACATTCCGGTGTTTCGCCTAAAGAGTATGCCATTCGAAAGATTTGAATTTGCTGCTCCAATGACTCTGTAGTTTGTTCGGTTATGCTTGAGCGGACGTTTGAAAAATCAATGGGTTGCCATTTTTTTCCTTTTAGATCAGGAAGGTAGACTCCCTCCCCGATGGGCCAGGTTGGATCAGGGTTGATACTATCGTCAATCATGGCACGGGTGACCATTGGGGTATAAAACCGCAGATAACTGACACCATGGACAGCACTTTTTACCACCAGCTGCTTTGCAAGTGCTTGTTGCATGTCTTTCAGTGGTTCATCACTGACAACAATGCAACCCGAACGTTTTTCCAGACAGGCTTCAAGCAGAGCTTGATGTTCTGCGCCCAATTCGATGAGATGAGGTGACACATGGAGCATCGACGCAAAGGGTGTACCCGTGAACAGTGGATAATTGGTTGTACTTTCTAACAGTTGGTAACGCTCGTTCTCGTCAAAACAGGGCGTGTCCAACAACAATACCAAGCGGGACGTTTTGCTTGTTTCCTCAACCAAGTCTCCTGAGGTTACGGTTTGCATCGACAATCATTCCCCAGTGTGCAGGTGCCATCACTTTGTTGGCCACAAAGTGGCAAAATAGGTACATGAGCTTCTGCGGCATAAAGCAGCGCAGTGGCAAAATTTGGCTGTATTTCCTCAGGCGCTTTCGGCGCAGTCACCCCATTCGGCATGACCGGCATCGCCCCACCAAACCCAGAGCCTGAGCCTGCAGCACCGCCCGAGTTCAGGTTCACAGCAGTGCCGACAATATGCACGCCAGCAGGGTCGATTTTGACGAAGTTACCGCCTACTTTCAGGGTGATTTCCGTGCCGGCTTCCATGACTACTTTCTGACCGGCTTTATGGTGGATTTCTACGCCAGCTTCACTCAGCACCGCGGTGCCGGCCTTAATGTGGAAAGACTGGTCGGTGACCACGGTTTTGTCACCTTTGACATGCGTCTTGCTTTGTCCGTCGACGGTCAGGTGGTCATCCACTTTGATATGAGAAAAACGCTCGTTTTCGACATCAACATGAAGATCATGCTTGATGTTGTCTTTGCGATCATTTTCCACCAGCAGGTTCATGTCCTTCTGGGCATGCACATAGATTTCTTCCTGCCCAGCCTGATCTTCAAAGCGCAGTTCATTGAAGCCTTCACCCTGATGGGTTTCCGTTCTGAGCACGGTGCGGGTTTTGTTGGCAGGCAACGGGTAGGGTGGCACATTGGTCGCGTGATAGGTGCGGCCGGTGATGATCGGTTGGTCAGGATCGCCTTCAAGGAAAGACACAATCACTTCATGGCCGATACGTGGGATCGCCATCATGCCGTATTGCGCCCCCGCCCAGCTTTGGGAGACACGAACCCAGCAGCTGGAGTTTTCATCACTGTTGCCGTAGCGGTCCCACGGAAACTGGACTTTAACGCGCCCATGTTCATCACAGAAAATCTCTTCCCCTTCAGGGCCAGTGACAATGGCAACTTGAGGACCATGAACACAAGGTCTGGGCTGTGGTTTGGGTCGCCAGGGGCGATGGCCGGGGATCACCGAAAAGGTATTGTGGAAGGTGGTCATGCCTTCACCGCCACGCTCTTCCAGTGCCTGCGGTTGCGTGCCCTCACACTTCATGCTGACCACAACCCAGTCGCGGTTATTGGCGCCATCAGGGTGTTCTTCCAGCTCAAAGACCTGACCGGCATCGACCTGCATGATGTGACTTGATGCCGTGGCGGTCAGTGCATCGCTGCGCAAATGCTCTAAGCGGTATTGGGTAAACGGCTTTCCTGAGCTGTCACTTTTAAAGCGGCCGGGGTAGTCATAATGTTCGTACGTACCGCGCTGGAAACTCATTTCTGTGCCGGCCTTGTTTTGCAGAAAACTGTAGGCAGGCTTTTTGAAACTGTAATCTTTGAGCGTGACGGAAGACGGGCGGGCTTGCGCCGTATACTGCCAGCCTTTCACAAAGGGCTGGTCACTGACACCGCCTACATTGGCGTTGTAGAGGAAAGCCTGCCCCGATGAAGGCAAGGTCTGGGTGTCGTCGGAGAACAACACCGTATGCTTGCCTTTGGCGTACAAAAAACAATAGAAAATGCCTTCTTCCGCGGCAAGACGCTGGAGAAACGCTAAATCCGTCTCGCGGTACTGAACACAGTATTCACGCACTTCAGGCGTGGCAGACAATGAAAAGGCGTAGTCATCAATGCCCATTTCCTGAAGCAGGATACTGATGATTTCGGGCGCAGATTGTTGCTGAAAAATGCGGCTGTTTTGACGAAGGGATAACCGCGACAAAGCCGGGACGATTTCTAACCCGTAGAACGTATGGCTAAAACCGGTATCTCCCCGAGTGAAGCGGCGGGCAATGCCATGAATAAGCTGGACCAGCTCCCCATCACGCCAGAGCATCAGGGTGACATTGCGGTCAACGACTGACTCTTTGGAGACGGTATCCTGACGGCTGGCTAGCTTGACCTTATATAAATAGGGCGAAGAGAGCGCTGACTCTCCCGAGAATTCAAGCACAGCAAAGGTGTCATCGGGCAAGCCTTCGACGGTGAGAGTAAATTGGAGACCGCTTTCCGTAGCCATACATCTTCCCAATCAGAGCCTGTTAGCCAGGTCTATCGATAACCCTTCAGGGGCATCGCAGTATTGTTCTTTATAGATTGACGACAAAACCCGCCAAAGGGCGGGTGACGTCAAAAAGCCGAGAGACAACCGCCCCCAGCTTTATGCAGTGAAGCCTTATGCTTCAATCGGTGCACGCCAGTCATCGGCACCTGAAGTACCCGCAACTGTGTGTTCCCAGTCAATCTTGCGATACGCCACAGAAACAGTCACCAGTTGGGTGAACTCTTTCTTTGCCGCGTCCTGACAATGAGGCATGTTGCAATCGATATCGATGATGGTGCCGTCAGTCAGAATGGTCGAGAAGAAGTGCTCCTGCTTACCTTCTACTGAGGTACGGTACCATTTAAGCTCAATCTTCGGCAGCATTTCGCCTGATGCCAGTGCGTTGTACATCAAAGGAACCGCTTTGTTCAGCGCCACAGTGAACTTAAACGGCTTGTGGACACGTTGGCCTGAAGGCTGACCGCTTTGTGGGTCAGTCGGTACAGTCACAATGTGGTCAAACGCCTGAACCAGCATTTCATCTTCGTGGCCTTCCACATAGATGTTACCGACAGAGTCTGCAGTGAACGCACCAGCAGTGATGTTGCCCTGAGTTTTACCTTCGATGGCGATATAGCAAGGAGTTGGCATCGTAATGTCCTTTTAGATTGCGATAGAAGTAGATTGCGATAAAAGAACATATGACTAAACACAATTCATGCCATTCTTAATTATTAATAAATACAGATGCTTATATTTAATTTGCAGTAAGTGGGGCGAAAGTTTACCCGAGACTTGGGTAAGAAATGGCCCAGTGGGCGAAAAGTTGCTTAGATATCAATGTTTATTGGTTCACTTTTGTCATTTCTAACCCCCCATCGCGATTCGACTCAATTCATCGTGCATAAAAGGCCATACACAGTACAATTGATAAACCACCCAGAACTGCCATTTCCATGAACCGGAACATCCAGTTTTACGATCAAAACGCGAGCAGCTTAATTCGCAATACCAATAGGTTACTGCCGGATGACGGCTCCGGCGATTTAATGGCTGTCCGCCATGTTACTGATCCCTTAAATCCCCTTTAACCCATATTCATTGAGAGAAGCCACTGATACGGATGGCTTCACGAAGCTCTTTCTCCAAGTCCGCTTTGTTTCTGTATGGCAACGTGTAAGGGCTCTGTTTGAGTAACTCAGACTCCCATGAAATATCTGGCACTACGCCCTCATTCAACCTTGAGCCATCTAACCGACGAAACTCCATAACGGGATAACTGATGTATCCAAATTTCTCATCATACAAGTCGTAGATATGGTGAAGTGAACGGAACTGAATCACCAAGGGAGAGCCCGCAGTTGGCTTGCCAATCACCGTCGATTCGGGGGAACTTTGAATCCCAGCCGCCAATATTTCCCCGCCGGAATTTGTCTGTGCATCGGTTAGCACCAACATTTTCCCATCGAATACCTTGCTGGCCTCGGAAGAAACGCGCTTACTTCTGCCAAAGGCATCGTAATAGACACCGAAATCTTCATCCCCAAGAAACAGGCCCGCTAAACCTGTCATCTCTGGCAGAGCGCCGCCTTGGTTTCCTCTTAGATCGAACACTACAAGCTCGGGATTGTTGGCTTCTAAAAACTTTCCGGTTGCCTCAGCGATACCATCGTAAAAGTAAGCCATCCAAATGTAAGCGACACGCTTGCCGTCGATGTTCAGCAGGGAGAAATCAACGCCCTGTGTTTGGATACCATTTTCACTGGAGGTGAAATCCGCCTGTGTGTCCAACTGCAATGGGACAGAAATATCAAGGAAGGTAATATTTTCCCCGTTATTGCGCAGAACATGGAGCGTGACCATTTCACCGCTGATTCCCGTGAGCAAATCTTGGAGCTTGTCAGCATGGCTGTCTGTGAGTGTTGAAAACTCCCCGGATTTCGTCACACCGACAATACAGTCCAGCGGTCTTAAACCCGCATTAAGGGTGGATGTGTTGGTAATACTCGTGACGGAGTAACACGCTGGCCTTTGCGCCAACGTCGCACCAATGTGCGGAACGGGAGGAAGCGTCGTTTGTTGATACTCTTTTTCAGAAACATAGTGAACACCTGTCACTGAGTGAGGAAGCAGTGCGCCAATAAACAGCCCGATGTTGGAAAAGTCGACGCGGTCAGTTTTCGACTGATGATAGTCCAATTGCCCCTCAATAATGCGCAGCGTCTCTGCCGGGTTGTCAGTAAACCCATTGATAGCGACCAGCTTATACGTCAGGAACGCTGCTCGTCTGTCGTCTATCAGATCGCCATCGTCTGCTGAGATAAAACTCAGCGCATTGTCTGGTGCATTTTTTAAAACCTCAGCCCCGTTTTCGGCCAGCCAGGTTTTCATCGCGCTAATGGCGAGGTTTTCCTTTTCCCGATAGTCGGTGTAAAAGTCCTGAGCCTCTTTGGTGGAAAGGTTTAGGGGATAAACGAACAGATCGCGATATCGATCCTCAAACGCCTTTTTCTCTTCATCCGTTAACACCACACCGATGGGGTCCAGATTGAAGAGAAGCCGAGAAAAAGCCTGCCCAACACTTTCGCGGTTGTTAGCCAGGGGAATGAGCGTATCGAGTGATGACTTGTAATAGCGTCGGATAAACCGATTAACCATTACATTCAGCGCATCGTTATAGCCTTGTTCTACACTGGCAGGCGTGGAGGGAGCATATGCTTTGGGGGCACTCTCTTTCGGGGAGTTAGTGCTTCCCGTTGACTGACAGCCAACAAGTAAAGAGGTGCAAAATAAGCCAAACACCCAAAACGGTTTACACACGGATTTTCTAAACAGCACTTTCATCGACATCATCCCTGTCATTACCATTTTGTGAAAGCTAGCTTATCTTTGAGCGCGTTGCCGTGATCTGTGTTTTTGCGCACTGCTGATTCGTTGGTTTGTATCAGATTGGAGGCGGGGCTAAGAATTCCTGGCTGGTGGGGGGAGTGGTGAGGAACAGCGCAAAGCTATTCCTCGATAATTGAATGCTATTTGAGTGATGCTCTGTAGCTTGTTGGCCTGAGGTCGAACAACTCATCAATAGCGCCTTTTCGCTTATAATAATCCGCTGTGTTCTCGGTGCGGTTAAGGTTGTACAAACGGTAAAGCCAATACTTTTCAGGTGTATCCCGAGAGACACTCACTTCATTATCCGAAATGAAAAACTGAGTGTTCTGCCTTCCCTCTGTGGTTTTCACTTCGATGAATTTCTCTGTACCGTCAGGTTCGAAAGACAGAATGTCATATCCTGCATTGGGATTGATTAAAGCCATATGCTGAATGCGCTCGGCAAGTTCGGGTTTTCCGCTTGATACCAAGTGTTTTCGTTCCATCTCTAAAACGATTTGTTCACCAATATCTCCAAGCTCACGGTTTCTTTTATCTCTTTCAGCCCAGTCAACTTGGGCAGCTTTTCTCTTCCTGCCACTTTCTGCGTAAAACGGGGAGAGGTTGCCATCAATCGGCACTTCCTTAATGACGGTTTTATCGGGGTTTAATGAAGTAAACGTTGGCGTATCGGAATGAGTTTCGAACGCTATCCTTCTTTGAATCATGCTAGGGATCGGCCAGCTCTCAAACTGCCAGTTTATATTGACTGGCTCGCTCGTTGTTGTGTCCCAGTTATCGAAAAGAAGATGACCTAGGTAGGTGTAGTCATCCTCCTTATTGGCTCTCAGGAACAAGTGGATAGTGTTTGTTTTATCATCGTGAGCGATTAATTGTTTGATGACAGAGGATTCGGGTGTGTGCTGGTTCTGTGACCACCAAATTAACTTGCCATCATCTGTAATGAAATCTTCGTAAGTGTTTGACTGACTTGGCTCTAAGGTGACAAAGAAAACAAAATCGCCTTCTTTTGAGGCATTGGAGACGATACCCGAAAGCCCCCATGAACCCGCACCTTTTGTAAATTTCGCCTCAGGTGCGAATACTTTACAAACCTCCTCGCGATTATATTGCCCATAAAGTTCTAAAGTGACATTTTCCATGTCTCTTTCTTTAGCAATCACTTCATAACCAAGCTTTCTGAGCACTTTGAAACACGGGCTTTTCTCACCACCCGTGAAGTGTTTTGAGGAAACTTCGATATTAAGCAACTCAGACATGGCAAGACCAAAAATCGCCTTTGGCGGGTAAGGCCTGCCGTGGACTATTAGATCGTAATCCTTTGATGGAGCATAACTTTCGATGTCGCCTTGTTTTTCGTTAAAGAGACGACAGGCACTTTCTATGTGATTGGCGTTGAGAGGTTTGGCAAGTGTGTTGAGCCTCTTGATTCTTCCGGCTTTGTCAAATTCAATGCTTTTCATTCACTCGTAACTTCTGAGCTATTGATAGGTCGCTCAGAGTAACGGTGGTTTAGGCAATGCTTATTGGCTTTAATCAATTTTCTGGACAAGGATAACGAAAGGTATACGGTAACGCGAAATCGTTGTTGTTATTTATTGGTAGGCTTTTTGGTCTAGTGCTGCTGTGGTGAAGTTAGGTAAATCGAAAAGAGTATCAATGTTGTTGATAAAGTACGCACAAAAGTGCCTAGCATATTGTTCATTGAAGGCCCTTTTCGTACTCTTTTGATATCACTATCAGTGCAGATTTCTTCGGTTCTTCTATTCCCAGAGCCAGCTAGTAGCACTCTAATGTTAGGCATAATTAATGATCCCAAGCTATCAAGCTTTTATGCGTCCATTGCTGGAAGTCGCCAAAGCGGCCAATGGACAGGAACTCAGACTTCGAGATGCAATCAATGCGCTCGCTGACCATTTCGGTTTGTCGGAAGAAGAGCGTGAAGAAAAGCTACCAAGTGGTAAGCAAACCGTTATTGATAGCCGAGTAGGGTGGGCGCGAACTTACTTATCAAAAGCGGGTTTGATTGAAGTTACCCGACGTGGACATTTCATGATAACGCCTCGTGGTGTCGACGCGATTAGCAATCCAAGCGTTGTAATCGATACGCGGTTCTTAAAGCAATACGAAGAATTTGTTGCGTTCATTAGCCCTAGTCAAAACAAAGAAGATGAACCTAGCCTAGCGGATGTCGAAAGTGAAACGACGCCAGACGAAGTTCTTCGCGCGGCCTACAAACAAATCAATGATGCACTCGCCTCGGAAATTCTCGCCCGGACTCGCAAAGTCAGCCCTGCATTTTTCGAACAGTTACTGATAGACCTGCTTCTTGCCATGGGGTATGGCGGTACTGGGGAGGGTATGGCTCACACCTTGGGTAAAAGTGGTGACAATGGTGTTGATGGAGTCATCAACCAAGATCCATTGGGTGTCGACCAGGTTTACATTCAAGCTAAACGTTATGCAGAAGGTAATAATGTTAGTTCTGGTGATATTCGTGATTTCTTTGGTGCACTAAACCTCAAGAAGGCGCAGAAAGGTATCTTTATCACTACCTCTGATTTCACGCTCTCCGCTGTTCAAACCGCGAAAGATTTAGGTATGCGTATTGTGCTTATAAATGGCAAAGAATTAGCCAAGCTGATGCTTCGGTACAACATCGGTAGCCGTGATGAGCAGGTGATTTACCTTAAACGCATTGATGAAGAGTTTTTTGAGAGCTAGTGGGACAAATATGAGTTCAAATATATTTGGTTGGTGTGCGAACAGTAGTTGTGTGGCGGGAGGCAATACCCCTTCTATATCATTGTCCATTCACCAACTTTCCCATATCCTCTCACCATCAAACTTATCAACAAAATCGGTTAGAGCTAACACGCTGAAATGAATGATCAAATCTTAACCTTGAAAGAGGTGGTGGCGTATTTAAAGCTTGCTGAAAAAACGGCCTACCGGCTTGCCAGTGAAGGCAAGTTACCTGGCTTTAAAGTTGGGGGGGGCTCTTGGCGCTTCAAACGAGAAGATCTCGAAGCCTGGATAGAGAAGCAAAAAGGTGTGGTTGAATAGCCTATTGGCAACCAAGCCCCTCTATCTTTAATCCATTATCGAATTTAACTGTTCTGCACTGGCTGAACACAATCATCGAGAAAATTATGCAAAAACTGACGCTTAACAAACTGTCCCGTAAGCTATTTGAAGCTTGTGATATTCTGCGGGGCAAGATGGATGCTTCTGAATACAAAGAATATATTTTCGGGATTCTATTTCTTAAACGTATGTCTGACCAGTTTCATAAAGATTATGAAACCAAAGTACAAGAGTTAAAAAAAGCTGGTCATAGTGACGCGGCTATCCAAACTGTCGTTAGCAAAGCGTCTCAGTTTAGTTTTTTCGTACCAGACAAAGCGCGTTGGGAAAATCTGCGTCATTTAAAAACAAATGTTGGCTCAGGGCTAAACAAAGCGCTGGAAGCATTGGAAGAGAGCAATACCAAGAAAGGCTTGGAAGGCGTGCTCAAGCACATCAACTTCAACCGTAAGGTGGGTAAAAAACCCATCCCAGATGAGCGTCTGGTTGAATTTATTCAGCACTTTGACAGCATCCCTCTCTCAAATGACGATTTCGAATTCCCCGATCTATTGGGTGCTGCCTATGAATACCTGATCAAATACTTCGCCGACAGTGCAGGCAAAAAAGGTGGTGAGTTCTACACCCCTGCCGAAGTAGTGCGCTTGCTGGTGGAGATTCTTGAGCCTGCTGAAGGCATGGAGATTTACGACCCCACCTGTGGTTCGGGCGGTATGCTGATCCAAAGTCGCAACTACGTGCAGGAAACGGGCGGTAATGTTAAGAAAATTCACCTGTTCGGCCAAGAAGACAATGGTGGCACCTGGTCTATCTGTAAGATGAACATGATCTTGCATGGAACAGGTGGTGCAGACATTGAAAATGGTGACACGCTAGCCACCCCACTGCACCGAACCAAAGATGGTGAAGTGCGTCCTTTCGATCGCGTGATTGCCAACCCTCCGTTTTCACAAAACTACAAGAAAGCGGATATGCAGCTCAAAGAACGCTTCAACACCTTTATGCCAGAGTCTGGTAAGAAAGCGGACTTGATGTTTGTGCAACACATGGTGGCTTCGCTCAAAGCCAACGGTAAAGCTGCTGTGGTGATGCCTCATGGCGTATTGTTCCGTGGTGCAGAAGAGCGCACTTGTCGCCAAGACTTCATTGAGCGCGGCATTCTTGAAGCCGTGATTGGCCTGCCGCAAGGCTTGTTCTACGGTACGGGCATTCCTGCCTGTGTGTTGGTGCTCAACAAAGCTGGACGTGAAAACCGCGAGTCGGTGCTGTTTATTAATGCCGACCGAGAATATCGCGAAGGCAAAAACCAAAACAGCCTGCGCCCTGAAGATATTGAGAAAATCACCAGCGTCTATAAAGCCATGCTGGAAGATGAAAAGCACCCAGGCGTCGAAAAATATGCGCGTCTGGTACACAAAGATGAATTGGCGCGTGAAGACTACAACTTCAATATTCGCCGCTATGTCGATAACAGCCCAGCACCTGAGCCTCAAAACGTTAAAGCGCACTTAAATGGCGGTATTCCAACCAAAGAAGTTGATGCGCTGCAAAGCACTTGGAATGATTACCCAGGGTTGAAAGAAAGCCTGTTCGTTCCACGTGCTAACAACGAGTTTCAAGATTTTTCCGATGAGTTTGAAGCGCTGTCATCGCTCAAGCCACATATTGAAAACTTCCCAGCAGTACTGAAAAAACATGCGGCTTTTCAAGTGGCGTTGGATGATTGGAAACAAGACTTTGCGGGCTTTGAAGCTCTGGGCGACAAAAAGCTCGGTGATGAAGGTGTATTTGCTCTGCGCCGCGAATCTCTGAACACCATTGAAAAGCACCTAATGCCGATCAAACTGCTCAACCAATACAAGGTGCGTGGCGCATTGGCAGATTGGTTTAAGACGTTGGAAGCAGATTTTAAATCTGTTGCGGCAAGCGGCTGGAATGCTGAGCTTATCCCTGACGAAGTGCTGTTTGCTAGCCAGTGCGCGGATGTGGTGGAAGAGCTGGAGAGCAAGCAAGCGCGTATCAGTGAACTACAAGCCTTTGTTGATGCAGCAGATGAAGAGGACTACGAGCCGACCGATGAAAACCCTGCGCTGCCGTCTGAGTATGTTAAACAGCTTAAAGATGAGTTGAAAGAACACAAAGCGACGATCAAAACCTGCGTGGCAGTGCTGAAAGCACAAATCAAAGATGCGTTCATCCAGCTGAAAAACAGTGCAGAACTGCCAAAAGGCACTAAGCAAGGGGATTTTGCAAAAGGGCTGACAGGTAAAGAAATGAACTTCGCAGTCCATAGCGAGATTCTTGCCTTAGCGGATGAACTTGGCGTTCAGTTAGATAACCTTGAGCTGATCAAAGAGCACGCGAGAAAAGGTGCAGTTGCTGCGGCTGAAGCAACTGCGATTGAAGCCAAGCTGGCAGCACACAAAGCGTTAGAAGATGAGTTGAAACAGCTGAAAGCGGAAATCAAGGAAACAGAAAAATGCCGAGATGAACTGCTTGAGGCTGCCCGAGCGGCAATCACACCAGAACAGGCGAAAGTGTTGATTCTGGACCGGTTCAAAACTGAGTTGGATCGCCAATACCAAAGTTATGTCCGTGCCTTGTTGCTTGACCGTATCGCTGCAATCGAGAACCTACACCGCAAATACCAAGTTACCGCAAAAAGCATCACTGCTAAGCGAGAGCAGGAAGCAAATAAGCTGGCTGGCTTTATGAAGGAGCTGGGTTATGAGTGATTTTGAATGGGTGCGGCTTGGGGAAATTGCTGCGATTACGATGGGGCAATCGCCAGACTCTGAAACATATACAGATGATGATAGATACATCCCTTTCTTACAAGGTTGTGGAGACTTTACAGGTAGCTATCCTGTGACTGATGTTTTTTGTACCTCTCCTGGGAAGGTTGCTAAAGAAGGGAGCTTATTGGTTAGTGTTAGAGCTCCAGTTGGTACAACAAATGTTGCAGACAAAGATTATTGTATTGGTCGGGGGTTAGCAGCGGTCAAAAGTAATATTGTCTCCGCTTCATATTTGAGGGAGGCGTTCACTATATCCGCTAGTTTTCTTCATCGTCGCGCTCAAGGTTCAACGTTTGATGCTATTTGCGCAAAAGATCTTTCGGAAATGAAAATCCCTGTGCCAAAGAATCGTAGAGTTGGCGAAAAAGTTACAGATATAATCCAATGTATTAACGCTGAAGTCGATGCCACTCAAGCCCTTATCGACAAATACACTGCTATTAAGCAAGGTATGATGGCAGATTTGTTTAGCCGAGGTGTCGACCCGGAAACCAAAGCCCTTCGCCCAACATTTGAAGAAGCGCCAGAGCTTTATCACAAGACGCGATTGGGGATGTTGCCGAAGGAGTGGGATATAGGTTTGCTTGAAGAAATAGCTCCTGTAATTGACCCTCAACCTGATCACAGAACGCCTCCACAGGTAAAAGAAGGTATTCCTTATGTAGGGGTTGGTGACTTTACCTGGGATGAACGTATTGACGCTAAGAAGTGTCGTAAAGTAAGTCGTAACGCATATCTAAAACAGCAGAGCCGATTTAAAGTAGAGATGGGCGATGTAATTTTCGGGAAAATTGGCACCATTGGGCAACCTAAAGTCATTAGAGAAGATGGTGAATTTGCATTAAGTGCCAATGTGTTGTTAATCAAGTCAGGTATGAAAGGACACTATATTCGTGACGTTTTGGTTTCCCAATATACGTTGGCTCAATTAGATAAAATTGTGAACGTAACATCACAGCCGGCGGTAGGAATTCAGACAATGAGAGAATTAATGATTCCAATGCCTGATGCTATTGAACTTGAGTTGATCAACTCGAAATTACAAAGTTTGGAAAGTTATATCTGGAGCGAAGTTTCGTCATTAAACAAGTTAAAAGCCCAAAAGGCTGGCCTAATGCACGACCTCTTAACAGGCAAAGTCCCCTTACCCGCATAACAAAAAATAAAAAATGGCAGCAGGCAAATGCCTCGCTGCCTGCAATAAGGATATCAAACAATGTCAGAGTACCAATTGGTTGAAAAGCCGCTGCTAAACCAGCTTAAAAGCATGGGCTGGGATGTGACGGATTTAGGGCAAGGTGTGCCTACCGACCCGACAACCAGCTTTCGCAGCTCTTTTCGTGAAGTCATCTTAAAAGACATTTTTAAAACTGCGGTGCACCGTATCAACACCACTGATGACGGTAAGCCCTGGCTGACGGATAGCCAACTCGATGTTTTGCAGGATGATGTCACCGACTTTGGTACTCACAAATTACTGGCGGCCAATGAAGAGTTTATTGGCCGTCTCCACAAATGGCAGCTTGATCGCAACGAACTGACCGGCGAAGAAGACCCGGTTGTTAAGCTGATTGACTTTGATAATTGGGAAAACAACACGTTCACTGCCATCAACCAGTTCCGCGTTGATACCCCAGGGTTAGGTAAAGAACACATACGCCCAGACATTGTATTGTTCGTCAACGGCCTGCCGCTGGTGGTGATTGAGTGTAAAGAGCAGTCTCAGCATTGCTCTAACCCAATGGCAGCAGGTATTGACCAATTACGCCGCTATGCAGACTTGCGCGAGCCCGAACACAGTAAACTGCGCGAAGGTGAACCTGCTCTGTTCTTTACTAATCAGTTGATGATCAGCACCTACGGTGATGATTGCAAAGTGGGCACCATCACCTCAAATGAAGATTACTACTTCAACTGGAAAACCATCTACCCCGATACTGAGTCCTATAGAGCACCGGAAATTGGCACCCATCGGAGCCAGGAAAAGCTGGTCCAGGGTATGCTCCACCCCAAACGGCTGCTTGATATTACCCGTTGTTTTACCCTGTTTATGGATACCGACAACGGCCCACGTGTAAAAGTGATTTGCCGTTACCAGCAGTTTCGCGCGGTGCAGAAAATCATTGAGCGTATGGAGCAAGGCGAAACCGGCATTCAACGCTCCGGTGTGGTGTGGCACACCCAGGGAAGCGGAAAAAGCCTGACTATGGTGTTCCTAGTTCGAAAGCTTCGTCGCCATCCAGACCTGAAAAGTTACAAGGTACTGATGGTCAACGACCGGAGTGATCTTGAAGAGCAACTGACCAATACCGCCGCGTTAATTGGTGATACGGTTGTTGAGATCAAGAGCACCAAGGATGCGAAAGAGAAGCTGGCCAGCGATACCTCGAACACCAATATGGTGATGGTGCATAAGTTCCGCGAGCAAGACAGCAGTTTCCTGCCGGAATCTGTTCGTAAGCTCTTATCTAAGCATCTCGCAGAAGCAAAAGAAGCGGGCGATGTAGAGCGCATTGAAGAGCTAGAAGCTGACTTTGATGCAGAGATTGTTATGCATCGACCTTTCGGCGTGATCAACGCTGGTGAAAAAGTATTGATCTTGGTGGATGAAGCGCACCGCACCCAGCGAGGCGGCAAAGACCGCCCCAGCCTTTCAGACAACCTGTTTGATGCTTTCCCAAAATCAACTCGAGTGGCATTCACAGGAACGCCGCTTATCGCTGACCATCACACATATCCAACCTGGAAGCGTTTTGGCGTTAGCCAAGAAAAAGCCTATATCGACAAATATAAGCTTCAGGATGCGGTCGATGATGGTGCCACGTTAAAAATCCTCTACGAAGGTAAAACCGCTGACAGCGCGATCTACGATAAAGCGGGGTTTGATACCAAATTTGAAGATCTCTTTGCGGATAGAACGGAAGAAGAACTAAGAGAGATCCGTAAAAAGTATGGTGCGGAAGGGGATATTCTTGAAGCAGAAAAGCGCATTGAGGAAATTGCTGAGGACCTAGTAAAACACTACATACGGCAGATTTTGCCTGCAGGCTTTAAAGCTCAGGTGGTGTGCTCTTCTAAGCAAGCTGCGATTCATTACCAAACCTACATTGAAAAGGCACTGGCGAAAGAAATCGAGCGATACAAAAAGCAGCCAGAGCAATGTATCGACAAGGCCTGGCTTGAACGCCTTGAGTTTTTGAAAACGGCAGTCGTGATCTCCAGTGATGACACCAATGAAGCCGCGTCATTCACCTATGCCAGAAAGCAGGCCAAAGAGATAAAAGCCGTCGAGAGCTTCAAGAAGAAGTTTGATCACAGCAAGCCAAATACTGGCGTTGCTTTCTTGATTGTCTGCGACATGCTGTTAACGGGCTTCGATGCGCCTATTGAACAGGTGATGTACCTCGATAAAAAGCTGCGAGAGCATAACTTGCTGCAAACCATTGCCCGTGTAAACCGAACCGCAAAGGAGAAAAAACGCGGTTATATCGTTGATTACATTGGTCTGGCTCATCACCTGAGAGATGCGCTGTCAATGTACTCGCAGGATGACCAAGATGACATTCTGGAAAGCTTGCAAAATATTGATAGCGAAGTGCCGGTTTTGGAAAGCCGTTATCGCCGATTGCTTCAGTTGTTTACCGAACTCAAGGTTCACAACATCGAAGCGTTTGTGAACCAGAAGCTTAGTGTCGATGAGCACTATCAAGTTCAACTTCAAGCGATCGCAGTTTTAGAAGACCCTCGCCAGCGTGACAGTTTTAACGTGTTCTTGAAGAAGTTCCTTCAAAGCATGGACATCATCATGCCTAACTCATTGGCGGACCCTTATAAAACGCCGATGTACCAGTTTGTACATATTCAAGCGAAAGCGCGCCAGCGTTACCAAGATGACAGTATGAGCTTCCAAGGCGTGGGCGCAAAAATTCGCCACCTTGTGAACGAGCATCTTATCAGCCTGGGCATCAACCCTAAAATTAAGCCGATTGATCTGTTCAGTGATGCGTTCATGACGCACATGGGTAAAGAGCCGGATTTACAAGCGCAAGCGAGTGAGATGGAACACGCCATTCGTAAGCACTGCAAAGTCAATGCGGACGATGACCCTGTCTTCCACAAAAAAATGAGTGAGAAGCTGGATGAGATAATCAAAAAGCACTCTGGCAACTGGGAAAAGATGATCCTAGAGCTGAGTGCTTTGCGAGATGAAATCGACGCGGGACGCGGCCCCAACGCCAAAGTATCGGATCCGTTCTTTGATTTGATTGTCCAAAAGGCATTTCAAGACGGCGAACCAATAAAGCCATACGATAAGGTAAAAGCCTGTGTCGAAGCCGTTATGGAAGATCTTGGCGAGAATATTGGCAGCTTAGATTTCTGGGAACGCGAAGATTTGATTTCGGAGCTCGAAGGGAAAGTTGAAATGCGCTTCTTACTGAGTGGCGTACCTCAATTGAGTGAACTAAGTGAACAACTGACAACTGAAGTAGTGGCATTAGCGCGAAGGAGGGAATTGTTAATTCTATCTGAACAGGCGCTGAATGAGCGTATCGATGAAATTATCGAAAAGCTCCGTGCGATTGCTCCTGAAGCGTTACAAAAACAAATCAGCGAAGAACCAGATCTCTCAATGCTGAAATATGACTTGGATGGTGTTGATTTATACCTAGCTCAAGAGTTGGAGCAATATGAGAGTTTCTACGAGCTAGCGTTGATAAAGGTCGCTACTGACATCAATTATGTAGAGAACGAAGAAGATCGTTCAACACTGCCGTATGAGGTTCGAAAACAGTTTAATTTGTTTGCCGATGACGTTCGTGAAGCATTGGTCGATATTATCCTCACAATTCAATCAGAGCTCTCTTTACCAGATTTAGAGGAAAGGCCGATTGTTGCATTGAAGGAAACAGCGCAAGGTAGCTTCATCTTTGGAGTAACTGTTGGGGTGATGTCTAATTTCATTTATGACGTTATCAAAACTACCGCATTGAAAGGTCGCCAGCCTATCAAAAACATGGCTGCAAAAGGGGAGCGTATCAAATCTGAGCTACCAGCGATGGTAGAGCGAAATCGCGCCGAACGGGGAGTTGATGAAGCGAACTACGGAATTTCGCGCACTGAAGAGCAAAGCTTAGTAGATGACGCACTAAAGCAACTGCGTAACCGCAATTCACCAAAGTAAGATAAGAAAAAGCATCACTAATGCAATACAAAGATATCAAATACAGTTTGAAACAGAGCAAGCGAAAGACCACCAGCATTCTTATCGAACGGGATGGGAATGTTACTGTGCTTGCGCCTGAAAGCTACGATATTGAAAAAGTAGAGAGCATCGTTGAGGAAAAGCGCAGTTGGATTTATCGCAACCTTGCTGAGTGGGAAGATCTTAACCGCACCAAGGTCGAGCGAGAGTTCGTTAGCGGTGAAGGCTTCCCCTACTTGGGCTGTAATTATCGCTTAAAGCTGGTAGACGAGCAGAAAGAAGACTTGATCCTGAAAAATGGTTATTTCCTGATGCGCCGTGATAAAGCGGAATATGGTAGCGAGCTGTTCAAATATTTCTATCGCACCAAAGGGCTATCTCGCATTAGTAAACGGGTAGAGCACTTCGCCCCAAAGCTGGGAGTGGATTATCGTGCAATCCGAGTCATGGAGCTTCAGCACCACTGGGCCTCCTGTTCACCCAAAGGGGACCTGAACTTTCATTGGCGTTGCCTGATGGCCCCACTCGCAGTTCTGGATTACATCGTGGTGCATGAGCTAGCACATCGCATTGAGCGCAATCATAGTGCTGCTTTTTGGAACCTCGTCGATAAAATTATGCCGGACTACCAAAAACATGTTTCTTGGTTGAAGCATAATGGTGCTGGGATGGATCTTTGATTTGAAAGGAACAGAGTGACTTAGTTCCAGTTACTGAGAGACTGCCTCTGGCTGCTTGTTTATATAAACAAAAAAGCGCCAACCCTTTCGAGTTGGCGCTTTCCCAAACGTTTGGTGGAGCTGGCGGGAGTTGAACCCGCGTCCAAAATCAGTCTAACTAATGGCGCTACATGCTTAGTCTATCTTTAATCTCGTCAGTGTGCTGCGAATAGACACGCTACAAAAAGACATACCGAAATTCTATTTCGCGGTTCAGCTCTTCGGTCAAAGCTTCCCTCGCTATCCTGATTGGGTTTGACTGCCCTGATTCCCCGTCCTACAGGCGGAGGCTAGGGAGGGCAGGCTCTGAGCAGGTTATTAAGCTGCTAGTGCGTAGTTTTCGTCGTTTGCGACTATTTTTTTGCGGCTTTTTACGAGGCCAACCGCCCCTCGGCATGCTCCACGAGCCTTCTTGATCCTGTCGAATCCTGAATTAGCCACGTAATGTGGACGCAGATACTAGCATGACATGTTGCGGCGGCAAACGGTGGATGCGGCGTGTCGACAGTGGGCCGTTTTGCTCGCGGTGAATTCCCCATGTTGATGACTATCTTTAGATGAGTTGTTGCTTGGTCAGTAAGCATCTTGCGATTCCAACCGCGCCACCATCTTTAAAGCCCCCTCAAAGATCGCATCTGCAATATGTGCTGGAAATTCGGGCGGTAGCTGTTGTTTGACCTGCTCGATCGCTTTGGGTAACGCCCCAGCCAGCCCATCCATGATTTCTTGCATTTGTATTTTGCTGAATCCGACTTCCTTGGCTGTTGCGAGGAAATGGCGAGGGTAGATTTTGTCTAGCTTGTACTTTTTCCCTTTGCTTGCTTTCAGGCCCATGGCGAGTTTTAGTGATTTGATGTGGAGCCCTTTTCCGCCAACAATGGGGTAGGCGGAGATAATGTCGTAGAAGGGAGTAAGCTGGTATGTGCCGCCAGCACCAATAAAGATAGAGAAGTTTTTGGCATGTCCATCGGTTGCGCCTATCAGCCATTGGAAGACTAAAAAACGCATAAACGCAGCGCGGTCGGCCAGTGCGTTACTTGAACCTAATAGCAGCTGCATGATTTCTTTTACGCCAACACCGCCATCACTTTCGTATTTAATCGCAGAAGGTTTGCCGAACGCTTGGCACATGTCTTCCTGCGGTAAACGCAAAATCCACGTGTTGTCTTTTGACCAGCGCCTGTCGAAACGCTCAACGGCCAGCGCTTTAACGTTATTGCAGTGAATGATTTCAGCATCAGGAACCGCAAAACCAAGCGCCTTTGCAAGCTTCAAACAGATAAACTCGTTCTCAACGCTGTCGGTCATGTCCAGTGTTGCGTTGGGTTGTTGAATTTCGCCAATAGGCAGCTTGATGATGTGTGAAGTAGGCGTTGAACCTTTCGGTATGCACCAGTCGTTACCTATTTTGAGTAGTGCTGTTTTTTCCTGCGCGCCCGCGATGGAGATACGAAAATCGTCTTCGTCGTCTAACATGCCAAGCGGGATCTTGGACTGATATGCACTGAGCACTTTCTTTAATCGCGACTTGCTGAGCGGCTCATAATCAAGTTGCTGAACATGAGGTTTATCGTCTGCTGTGTGCAGAGATATTGCGCCTACGCTGTCTTTGCCAACTTGTTTTAAAAGGTCGAACGCTTGACGTGAGTCGGCTTTATATCTCGCTAAAATGCGGTCACGGATTTCGTTGAGATCAGGCAGCAGATTGTCAAAGTAATTGATAACGTGGCTGGAGGTATGTTTTTTAAACTGAAGGGGCAATGAAAGGGAAAGTGGCCTCCCTTTTGGATTTTCAAGCCACTGCGCACAATATTGGAATTCGTGTGCGCCGTTGGTCAGTTTAATGAACTCGCCAACACGCTCTCCATTCATATATGTCACAAGCTTTTCCATCACCACACCTCTTCATCCGAGTGATTTTGCACAGGGTGCACTTCAGTGCTTATTTCCATTTTCACACCCAATGCTTGGATGATCTTGAAAACGGTTTTGAGCTGTGTGGTGTCTGGATGGTTCTCAAAGTTAGAGAGGGTGGCTTGTTTTAGACCGACGCGTTGAGCAAGCTCGGCTTGTGTAAGTTTATGCCTGGTCCGGAGTAACTTTAAGTGATTGGCTAATTGCTGCGGACTGTAAATCATCACAACCCTCCATCTACGTGAAATAATATATCCCTTGCTGCGGATATATTATTTCTTATCCCCTACACGGTATATTTAAACTTATATCCCTTACTGGGTATATGCAAACCAATATCCCCTGAAAGGGATATTAATCAACATAAGTGTGAGCAGTTTGTCATAAATAGGTACTGGCTCAGGGGTTTAGATATTAAAAAAGCGCCAACCCTTTCGAGTTGGCGCTTTCCCAAACGTTTGGTGGAGCTGGCGGGAGTTGAACCCGCGTCCAAAATCAGTCTAACTAATGGCGCTACATGCTTAGTCTATCTTTAATCTCGTCAGTGTGCTGCGAATAGACACGCTACAAAAAGACATACCGAAATTCTATTTCGCGGTTCAGCTCTTCGGTCAAAGCTTCCCTCGCTATCCTGATTGGGTTTGACTGCCCTGATTCCCCGTCCTACAGGCGGAGGCTAGGGAGGGCAGGCTCTGAGCAGGTTATTAAGCTGCTAGTGCGTAGTTTTCGTCGTTTGCGACTATTTTTTTGCGGCTTTTTACGAGGCCAACCGCCCCTCGGCATGCTCCACGAGCCTTCTTGATCCTGTCGAATCCTGAATCAGCCCCGGAATGTGGACGCAGATACTAGCATAACATGCTGCTGCGTCAACGATTATCTGGTTGAGTGCTTCATGATTCGCGCTTTGTCGCGCTGCCAATCGCGATCTTTAGAAGCATCACGTTTGTCATGAAGTTTTTTACCTTTCGCCAGACCAATCTTAAGTTTAGCCCACGACTGTTTCCAGTACATGGAAAGCGCGATAACTGTGTAACCTTCGCGGTTCACTTTACCAATCAAGTTGTCGAGTTCACGACGCTTGAGCAGCAGTTTTCGCACGCGTGTTGGGTCTGCCACTACGTGTGTAGAAGCAACGTTCAGCGGAGTGATGGTCGCGCCAGACATGAAAGCTTCACCATTGCGGAAGAACACGTAGCTCTCGCTGATGTTGGCTTTGCCTGCACGGAGTGATTTCACTTCCCAGCCTTGTAGCTCTAGCCCTACCTCAATATCGTCTTCGATGAAGTATTCGTGGCGAGCCTGGCGGTTCTGAGCAATCGTGTTGCTGCCCGCCTTATTCTTTGCGTTTTTCTTTACCATAATGGCGGCATTATACGTAGTGGTTATGGTGGGCGAAACAAGTTTTTATCGGATTTTCAGGCGCCCGGCTCCATAAACCGTCGATGGCGGTGTTTCCGGGTGTACCTGTTCGTTGCCGTTTGTGCGGTTTGGAGGCACGTTGAAGGAATTTGGGGAAAAATACGGTCTGGTGATATGATGCCGGAATCGACCTGAGAGGAGACGCTATGCCGCGTATTACCCGTTCTGCGTTGGTGCCGTATAGTGCAGAGCAGATGTTTGAACTTGTTAATGATGTTGAAGCTTACCCTTCGTTTTTACCGGGGTGTGCCGGTTCGCGCGTGCTGGAAGCCAATGACAGTGCGATGACCGCGTCGGTGGATGTGTCGAAAGCCGGTATCCGCAAAACCTTTACCACGCGCAATCTGCTGGTAAACGGTCAGCAAATTAAAATGGAACTGGTGGATGGCCCTTTCCGGAAACTGGTGGGTGGCTGGCATTTTACGTCTTTGGATACGGATGCGTGCAAAATCGAGCTGAATCTGGATTTTGAGTTCACCAACGGTTTGGTGGAAATGGCGTTCGGAAAAGTCTTTAACGAGCTGGCGGTGAATATGGTGAAGGCTTTCACCGACAGGGCGAGAGACATTTATGAGTGACGGTAAGTTACTGCATATTGAAGTAATGTATGGGTTGCCGGATGAGCAACGTGTTTTTAAGGCGATTGTGACGCCAGATACGCCGGTGGAAGAAATTATCAGCCACTCGGGTATTTTGGATGCGTACCCTGAAATCGACCTGAAGAAGAATAAAGTCGGTGTGTTCAGTCGTCTGGTGAAACTGGATGCGACGGTGCATGACGGCGACCGCATTGAAATCTACCGCCCGTTGGTGGCAGACCCGAAAGAAATCCGCCGCCGTCGCGCAGAGCGTATGAAAGCGGAAGGGAAATCTGACCCGGTCACAGGTGGGAAGGTGAACCCGCTGCGTAAAGGCGAGTAAATCAGCGCTTCGCTTTCGTGTAAGAAAGTGAAGAAGAATGCGGATAAGAATATAGATAAGAACAAAGAGAAAAGCGGTGGTCATTGGCCACCGCTTTTTTTTATTGAAGCCCGCACAAGCTAGGATGAGCGGATATTGACTACGATTGGTATGACTTCAGCAGGTTCCAGGCATCTTGCCAGAACGGTGTTTTACCTGGCGCGTAGCTTGGGTTAGAGCACCAGCCTGAGTTTGGCCATGGCTTGCATTGGTATAGCTTGCCGTCCTGACCTTTTACAATGGCACCTTCCTGATAGGCTGCGCCCGGTGTGTAATTTGGGTATTCCCCCGGTAGTGGCGGTGTCACTTCTGGGTCCGGATCGGGTGTTGGCTCTGGGTTTGGCTGGGTTAGCGCCGCCACAGCTCTCGTCGTTGGTTTGTTTCCAAACGCCCCATTCGCCCGTGTTGCCCGGCTCTTCGCCTTTGGTCCACCACGCGGCCAGCCATACCACGCCGTGGTGCGAGACTTTATCGCCACCCACATACACACGGTTTTTCTCCCAGTTGGCAATGCATGTGGCGCTGGCTTCGACCGTGATGGTGCGGGTGGCTGACGCTGTCTGGCCTTCGCTGTCGGTGACTTTGTAGCTCAGCTGATAATCGCCCGGTGTTTGGGTATCGACATCACCGGAAACGCGGATGTTGGCGGTGATGTCGCCATCTTCTTTATCAAACGCGCTTACGCCTTGCAGTGCATCAAAGCTATCGCCCTGTTGCAGGGTCACGTTTGTCACACCTGACAGGGTCGGCGCTTCGCCAAGCTCTGTGGTGACGATGCCAGCTTTGAGTTCCACCGTCGGCGCGGTAATCGCGATATCGGCAAGCAGTTTATCGTTGCAGTAAAGCTCTGCGCGGTAAGGGTTGAGCGCGGTTTCCACATTCACGTGGAAGCGGTTCATCAAGCCTTCTTTAAAGCGTCGGTTGTGCAGGTTGAAGCGCTGGGTGCCGCCTTGCTGGATGAGCACGTCCAACTGGCACGACGATGCGGTGAAGTTATCGGCATACACGGCGCCATATGCACCATGCAGGGCGGGGTAGATGTAGCTTGGCAGTGTGTTGCTTGGGTCGTAGTAACCCACCAGTGTGGTCACGGCTACGCCCTGTTTTTCAGGAATGCGCGGCACGGTTTTGTCGATGATGTCTTTTTCGACTTCCACCCACTGAACCGCTTCAAAGCGGTATGCGTATTTGGTGCCGTTCACCAGAAGCTGGGATCCACCGTTAACGTGAATGTGGGAGTTGTAGCCTGCTGATGAGCGGAACACCACCACTTTGCCTTCATAGCTTTGGTCTGTCGGCAGGTAGAAATCACGCGCCCAGTAGCCGTTTCCTGTGTTGATGCGAACGGCGTCTGCGTTCTCAAACAGTTCGTGGAATTTGCGGCTTTCCGCGCCAAACTCGTTCAGGGTGTTGTTGTCGCTGATGGTGACAATGTTAAAGGCGAGATCGTCCTTCACGCTGTTGTCCCATGGCTGCATGGTCTGGCTTTCTGCATCCCATTTGCTGAATCCGGTTGGGGAGGCAGGATCAAAGCTCGCTTTGCCTTCCATGAAATGTTGGAACACGTTCAGCTCGTAAGGGGTGTGCAGTGTGTATTCATTGCCTGCCGGGTGCAGCGGCCAGCCACCCGCCATGGTGCCCCAGCCGAAACTGTGTCCGTTGAAAGGTTCTGCGCATTCGCCTTCGTAGCAGGAGGAACCATTGGTTCGCGCTTTGCTGAGGTTCGGCAGGAAGCGGTTTTCAAACAGATCCCAGCCCCAGGTGGAGTTGATATTGGTGGAGCTGTTATGCACTGAGCCTTTGAATCCGCCCAGATAGTGAGCTTCTGCATGGGTGCCAGCCCCAAACTCATGGCCGACTTCGTGGCTGAATTCATTGCCTGTTGAGCTGACCACTGACGCGACACCGGCATAAGAGCCGAGCAAACCGTGATTGATAATGCCATCGCTGTAGTTGCCCCGTGAGTTGTTCACCGTCACTTGGGCCGCGTGGTAAGGCGCGCTGATGTTCCATTGAGAGCCGTTCATCACGTCATGGCTGTTCACGCCGTAGTTGGCGCTGTTGATGCCAGCGGAAATCAGTTCACGGGCTATGCGGTAGTGGGAGTCACTGCCGTAAGCGTCTGCTTTGCTTGGGTCTACGTCAACCAGAAGGCGGCCATCCGGCAGCATGATTTCTTCGAGATGGATGGGTGCGTATGGATTCACGATAAGCTTGCTGATCTGCACAGACTGGAAGTAGTCGCGGTGCAGTTTCTCATCGCTCATAAAGCGAAATTCACCGCGCGGTGGCGTTAGCAGACCCACATCGACGGCGTTAAGGATCAGTGTGGTGTTAGCGCCAACTTTAATGCCTTCGACCACACCTTCCTGATGGCCATTGCTGAGTGTCAGGCTGAAGCCCGGCTCAATCACTTCTGCGGGCAAAACCGCCGTGTAGGCGTTGTCGCTGTAGGCGAGCTTGCCGTAATCCGCGTCAGACTGGGCAAACCATTTTCCGCCGACGTTGTTGTAGGTAAAGCGGTTACCGTTTGAGAGCGTGTCTGAGCCGTGGGTGTAGTGAATGCGTGAATTGTATCCGGCCTGTGAGGAGATGGTGACGATCTTGCCGTCGAGTTCTGCGCTTTCCGGCAGCATAAAGTCGTAGGCAAAGTTGCCGTTGCTGGTGGCGATTTCGAGGGTGTCATGCTCGGTCAGCAGCGCTTTGAAAGCGTCCTTGCCGGATTCATAGGCGATGGCATCAATAGCCTGTTGTGACGAGATGCGGTGGGCGTAGGTTTCTGGCACGACAATGTCGATGTCGATATCAATCTGACCCGCAGGTTTTGGTTGGGCCGAAGGTGGCAGCAGGGTGGTACGGTGCACTTCTTCGCCCTGGCTGTTTTTCACCACCACGGCGATGTCGCTGTTTTGAAGCGCTCGAGTGGCGTGAGGCTCAACGATCAACAGTGCTTTACGCAGTGCGACCAGATGCGGCTGGCGATCGCCTTCGATGCCGTGGAGGGTTGGCATGATCACGCTCTGCGCCATGCTGACGCTGGCAGCCAGTGAGCCTTGGGTATCTGAAGGCAGGGATTTCTGGTTGAAGTAAACGGTTTGAGAGCTTGGTGTGCTGGCGAAGGCTGTTGAGTAGCTTGCCCCAGCGAGCAATGCCGGAATAAGGCAGGCTAATTGTTTCTTGATCATTGTCGTCGTTGTGGTTGTTGAAACTGGGGGCGGAATATATAGAGGGAGTTATCGGGTGAGTGAGCGAGAAAATCCGTTATTTGAAGTAGCCCCTCAGTTCATCAGAACGAATTGGTAGTGAATGCACAGTGATGACGTTTCTATGGCGTTATTACAGGGGTTTACGAAGTTTTGACGCTGTCTGGAAAGGTAGTCTATGAGGTGTATTTTCATGACAGAAAGCGCAGCTTTTATCGGCTGCGCTTTTGGGGTGATGCGTTTATTGGCTTATCACTCGTCGGTCACATCCGGCACAAAGCTTTGGCTTTCGAGCGGCACACGGACATAGCCCTCTTTGTTGATCTCCGGCAGATCGATGGTGTCATAGCTGATGGCTTGATACGGAATGCTGGAGAGAAGATGGGAAATACAGTTCAGGCGCGCCCGCTTTTTGTTGTCGGCTTCCACCACCCACCATGGGGATTCTTTGGTGTCTGTGTAGGAGAACATTTTGTCTTTCGCTTCGCTGTATTCTTTCCAGCGGCTTCGGGACTCCAAATCCATCGGGCTGAACTTCCAGCGTTTGATCGGGGTATCGATGCGTTCTTTAAAGCGTTTTTCCTGCACTTCATCAGACACTGAGAACCAGTATTTCAACAGGATAATGCCGGAGCGTTGCAGCATACGCTCGAATTCGGGGCAGGTGCGCATGAACTCGTCGTATTGCTCGTCGCTGCAAAAGCCCATCACGCGCTCTACGCCCGCACGGTTATACCAACTCCGGTCAAACAGGACGATTTCGCCTGCGGCTGGTAGATGCGAAACGTAGCGTTGGAAATACCATTGGGTGCGTTCGCGCTCGGTGGGCTTATCCAGCGCGACAATGCGGCAGACTCGCGGGTTGAGCTTTTCGGTAATGCGCTTTATTACGCCGCCTTTACCCGCGGCATCGCGCCCTTCGAAGACGACGACCACTTTCAGGCCTTTGAGTTTGACCCATTCCTGAAGTTTGACGAGTTCCGTCTGTAGCTCAGCGAGTTTGTTCTCGTAGGCTTCGCTGCTGAGTTTCCCTTTCTTCTTTTTCGTTGGCTGGTTTTTATCTTCGCTCGCCATGTGCCACGTCCTTTTCCTCGGGTTTGTCCTGCCACCCTAAAAAAGAAAGGAGGATGATTTCAATCCCCCTTTCGGAAAAGTGCGAGGCTCGATCAGGCTTGGGAAATCAGGCTTAAGAAGAGAGCGCAGCCAGTGTCGCTTTGATGGTGTCCGGGTTGGTGACTGTGATAGCGAAATCGTCACCGTTGCCCATGGTGGCGTTTTCGTTCTGGAAAGCCATATGGGATTGGCGGGTGGTTTTACCGGAGAGGTGAATTTCGCTGACGCCTGTGGCTTGGACAATGCGTTTTACGTTATCCGGCGAGACACCGGCGCCCGGCATGATAGAGAGTCGACCTTGGGTGAAGGCCACCATGTCTTTCAGCTTATCTATGCCGTCTTCTGCGCGCTTGGCAAGACCGGAAGTGAGGATGCGTTCTACTTTGTGCGCCATCAGAAACTCCAGGGCATCGAACGGGGCTGAGCAGTGGTCAATCGCGCGGTGGAAAGTGATGCCTATGCCGGAGGCAGCTTTAATCATGTCGCCGACGATGGTCTCATCAATTTTTCCGTCAGCCTGCAGCGCACCGATCACCACGCCGTTAAGGCCTGCCTGTTTAGCGGTGTGAATGTCTTCGAGCATGATGTCTACATCATCACCCGAATAAAGGAAGTCGCCTTCACGGGGTCGGATAATGCCGTAAACCGGAATGCCCGCCACACGCATCGCGGCTTTCATGTAACCCGCACTTGCTGTCAGGCCACCTGTCGCCAGCGAACTACAAAGCTCAATACGCTTTGCGCCTGCTCGCTCGGCAATAGAAAGGGATTCAATACTATCAATGCACACTTCAACCAAAACAGACATACAACACTCCCTGAATTTCGTGCATTCATCATCAATGAGTTGCTGTTGGAATAGAAGATGGGAGGGTGTAAAAGTTTGGTAAAAGTTGGTTAAGAGTAGGCCCTATAAAGTCCTTTTGGAACTCAAAAGTGCGGGCTTTTTCGAGAGGTGATTACATCACCAACCACTGAGGCTTAAATACTAAAAGGGCCCGGTGGTCCGGGCCTCGTTCTATTTTATCGCTGACTTTGGCTTTACGCTTACGCGTTTAGGGGGAAACTGCGCGCGCAGCTGTCAACTATTACAGGTCGTCAGTGTGGTTAGCCAGGAAAGATGCAACACCGTCTGGAGACGCTTGCATGCCAGCCTTACCTTTTTTCCACTGTGCTGGACAAACTTCACCGTTCATTAGGTGGAAGTTCAGTGCGTCAACCATGCGCAGCATCTCGTCGACGTTACGGCCCAGTGGCAGATCGTTAACAACCTGGTGACGTACCACACCTTCTTCGTCAATCAGGAAAGAAGCACGGAAAGCAACACCAGCTTCTGGGTGCTCAACGCCGTAAGCATTACAGATTTCGTGCTTAACGTCTGCGACCAGTGGGTATTTTACAGGTCCGATGCCACCGTCTTCGACAGACGTGTTGCGCCATGCGTTATGAGTAAACTGAGAGTCGATGGAAACGCCAATAACTTCAACGCCTTTCTCTTTAAAGTCCGAGTAACGCTTGTCAAAAGCGATCAACTCAGATGGACATACGAAAGTAAAATCCAGTGGGTAGAAGAACACAACCGCTTTCTTACCTTTGGTAAAATCTTTCAGGTTGAAGTTATCTACGATTTCACCATTGCCAAGTACTGCTGCTGCAGTGAAATCTGGGGCGTGACGGCCTAATAGTAACATTTCTCAGCTCCTAAAATGTCTAATTTTCGGGCATTAATGCCTTGATTCATCAATGAACGGGACAAACTATAGTGGAAGTGATAAGTTGGAAGAAGTGAAATAAACAGATTAATACAATCGGAAAAATCGATGAATAAATTCCCTTCTCTCAAACAGCTCCACTACTTGGTCACACTGTATGAGACGCGCCATTTCGGTGAGGCGGCCAAACAGTGTTTCGTCAGTCAGTCTACACTAAGTTCCGGCATTCAGAACCTTGAAGATCTGATTGGCTCTCAGCTTATTGAGCGAGATAACAAAACTCTGGTATTTTCGGCTATTGGTGTAGATGTGGTGTGTCGAAGTCGGGAAATCTTGGCACGTAGTCAGGATTTAATGGAGCTGACCCAAGTCAGTGAAGGCCCGATGCATGGCAAGCTGCGTGTAGGCTGTATTCCGACTATAGCGCCCTTTCTTCTCTGTGACTTGGTACAGGCAGTGAATCAGCGTTTTCCTGAACTCGATTTGCTGCTTCGTGAAGACACCACTGCAAATCTGTTGATGGCACTGAAAAGTGGTGAGATGGATGTGCTTATTTTGGCGATGCCGGTCGAAATTGGCAGCATGCAAAGCCGTATCGTCGGGAAAGACGCTTTCAAGATGGTGCTGAACAGTGCTCAGGCGGAAGGGATGCCTTTCCCTATTCACTATTCTGACCTGCCGGATGAGTCGGTATTTCTGTTGGAGCGAGAACATTGCCTGACAGACCACGCAGTCTCGGCCTGCCAGTTGGCAAGCACAGAGAAAATCAATCCTTTTACCGCGACCAGTCTTCACACGCTGGTGCAGATGGTGGCGAATGGCCTCGGTACGACGTTTATTCCTCAAATGGCGATCAATCACGGCCTCATCGATAATCTCGATTTGGTGGTGATGGAGCCACCAGGGAGGGAGGCTTACCGCGAAATTGGTCTGGTCTGGCGTCCTACTTCGAGCCGCAAACCGACCTTTGAAGCACTCGCAGATCTGGTTGAAACTCTCCTTTAAGCACCATTCTGGAACTCAAATCCGAGGGAGTTTCATCGTTTATATAAGCTTCATAGTGCATAAAACGATGAAATTTCCTCTGCTTTTTCAAGATTCTTTAGCTCTTATTAGGTTTACTAATAACTTTGGTTTTTTGTGCTGATATTCTCTCTTAAACTAGAGCTATTGTCTTTTTACACTTTAGTAACTGTCCTGCGTTTCTGAAATTAAATTCTGTCGGCATCCCTACATATTTTTCATCAATTATTAAGCACTTAAGTTGCTTGCCCGTTAGCCATAATCACATGTAATTATTGTTAAGTTTTTGTTATGGAAAGATTTTCTGCAGAAATCGCCATCGGCTGCTACGTTTAAAACAGACCTGTATGATATTCAACTGGTTTACTCTTAAAGTAATTTAATTTCGTAAGTGATTACAAAAATCGCACTAAGGGATGAGAAAGTCACAAACGGAAGAACAATCTGAGAATCGTTTTAATTCAGTGTTTTGAGTTAAAACTCTATATTTTATAAGTTATTGATATTTATAAATTTAAAAGAATTTATACTTAAGTCTAACCCCTTTGGTAGTGTTGACTGGCGAAAATAAATACGCCAGTTTAGAAAGGTGTTTCGGCGATAAGAAAGCAATCGAAGCAGTAAGGGATTAATTGATATTGTTGTGATTTAGTTACAAATGGAAATGGAGGGCGTTTTATGGAATCACAAGCACAACAAGCTTTAAAGGAATTGTCGTTTGTTCCGCCGATCACTGAGATGGAATCTGATGTACTGACTGATGAAGCGCTCTCCTTCATCCTGAAACTTGCCACCCGCTTTGCGCACCGTGTACCAGAACTACTGGAAGCCCGAGAAGCACGTCAGGCGCAATTTGATGCGGGTGCCACTCCTGATTTTCTGCCTGATACGGCGGAAATCCGAAAGGGTGATTGGCGTATTCGCGGGATCCCTGAAGACTTGCAAGACCGCCGCCTGGAAATTACCGGTCCGCCAGAGCGAAAAATGGTGATTAATGCCCTGAATGCCAACGTAAAAGTGTTCATGGCGGACTTTGAGGATTCATTCTCGCCGGTATGGGGACCCGTTTTGCAAGGTCAGCGCAACCTGACTGACGCGATTAACCGCACCATTTCTTACAACAACCCGGCGACAGGCAAACACTACGCATTGGGCGAAGACCCAGCGGTGCTGATTTGCCGTGTTCGCGGCCTTCATTTGAAAGAAAAGCACGTGTTGCTGAATGGCACGCCGATTCCAGGTGCGCTGTTGGACTTCGGTCTGTATTTCTTACGCAATCACAAAACCTTGCTGGAAAACGGCTCAGGCCCTTATTTCTACTTGCCAAAACTGCAGGCGCATCAAGAGGCAGCATGGTGGAACGATGTGTTCTGTTTCACGGAAGACGAGTTCAATTTGCCACGCGGTACCATCAAAGCAACCGTGCTTATCGAAACGCTGCCCGCTGTGTTTGAGATGGACGAAATCCTGCACGCGCTGAAAGACCATATTGTGGCGCTTAACTGCGGCCGTTGGGATTACATCTTCAGCTATATCAAAACATTCCGTCACCACCCGGACCGCGTATTGCCGGATCGTCAGGTGGTGACGATGGAAAAACCTTTCCTGAACGCGTATTCGCGCCTTCTGGTGAAAACCTGTCACCGCCGTGGTGCGATGGCAATGGGTGGCATGGCGGCGTTTATCCCGTCAAAAGACCCGGAGAAGAATGCGTGGGTTCTGGACAAGATCAATGCAGACAAATCGCTGGAAGCCAATAACGGTCACGACGGTACCTGGGTGGCTCACCCTGGACTGGCAGACACGGCGAAAGCAGTTTTCGATGCGGCGCTCGGTGAGCGTAAAAACCAACTCGATGTGATGCGCGAGCAAGACGCACCTATCACAGCCAAAGAGCTCACAGAGCCGTGTGAAGGCGACCGCACTGAGGAAGGCATGCGACACAATATTCGCGTGGCGGTGCAATACATCGAAGCTTGGATTTCGGGAAATGGATGTGTGCCTATCTATGGCCTGATGGAGGATGCGGCGACGGCGGAAATCTCCCGCGCTTCTATCTGGCAATGGATTAAACATGAAAAATCGCTCAGCAACGGCAAGACCGTGACCGCCGATTTCTTCCGCGCCTGTTTGGCCGAAGAGATGGAGGTGCTGAAGCAAGAACTAGGTGAAACCGTATTCAACGGCGGGAAATACCAGCGGGCGGCCAGTTTGATGGAGCAACTGACCACCAGTGATGAGCTGGCAGATTTCCTGACGTTATCTGGATACGAATTGCTGGACTAACCACTGATTTTACAAACTTGAACATTGAGAGAGGGAAGCACAATGACTCTGACAAGACAGCAGCAAATTGAAGCATTGGAAAAAGACTGGGCTGAAAACCCGCGTTGGAAGAACGTGAAGCGTACTTACACGGCGGAAGAAGTGGTTGCCCTGCGTGGTTCATTCGTACCAGAGCAGACTATTGCCCAGCGCGGCGCTGACAAGCTTTGGGAACTGGTCAACGGCAGTGCGAAAAAAGGCTATGTGAACTGTCTTGGCGCACTGACCGGTGGTCAGGCAGTCCAGCAAGCAAAAGCAGGTATCGAGGCGATTTATCTGTCAGGTTGGCAGGTGGCTGCGGACAACAACACCGCATCTTCTATGTACCCTGATCAGTCACTGTACCCGGTAGATTCAGTACCGGCAGTGGTTAAGCGTATCAATAACTCTTTCCGCCGTGCAGACCAAATCCAATGGTCTAAAGGTGGCACACCGGAAGAAGGTACCGACTACTTTCTACCAATCGTTGCCGATGCAGAAGCGGGCTTCGGTGGTGTTCTGAATGCTTACGAGCTGATGCGTTCGATGATTGAAGCGGGTGCAGCAGGTGTTCACTTTGAAGACCAGCTGGCATCAGTGAAGAAATGTGGTCACATGGGTGGTAAGGTGCTGGTTCCTACCCAAGAAGCCGTCCAAAAACTGGTTGCAGCGCGTCTTGCTGCCGACGTTGCAGGCACCACCACCCTTGTGATTGCACGTACTGATGCGAATGCAGCAGACTTGCTGACTTCAGATTGTGACCCTTACGATAAAGACTTCATCGAAGGTGAACGCACTTCAGAAGGTTTCTACAAGGTTCGTGCAGGTATCGAACAGGCGATTTCTCGTGGTCTGGCTTACGCACCATACGCTGACCTTATCTGGTGTGAAACGGCGACGCCGGATCTGGAAGAAGCGCGTCAGTTTGCTGAAGCTATTCACGCTCAGTACCCAGATCAACTGCTGGCTTACAACTGTTCGCCATCGTTCAACTGGGAGAAAAACCTGGACGCGCCAACCATCGCGAAGTTCCAGCAGGCGCTGTCTGACATGGGCTACAAGTACCAGTTCATCACTCTCGCGGGTATCCACAACATGTGGTACAACATGTTCGATCTGGCGCACGCTTATGCGCAAGGTGAAGGCATGCGTCACTACGTGGAGAAAGTACAGCGTCCTGAGTTTGAAGCGGCTGAGCGTGGTTACACCTTTGTTGCTCACCAGCAGGAAGTGGGTACCGGTTACTTCGATAAGATGACCAACACTATTCAGGGCGGTAACTCTTCTGTGACAGCTCTGACAGGTTCTACCGAAGAAGACCAGTTCTAAAGCGTTATCCCAATCGGGCTAACAAACCAGCCATACCTGTTAGCCCGATTGTTCTGTATAACCAAACAACCTGAATTAACCACCTTAAAGTTGTTTGGGTATATAACATGCAAATTCCTTAGCTGTTCATGGGCCGCAGAGCCCAGGGGTTTACTGCCCCATATCCACGCTTTCAGCGACCTTCGGGTCGCTTTTTTTGTGCCTGTGATTTGGTCAACAGACCTTAGTGGTGAAAATGATGCGCAGCGCTCAGCACATCTCTGTATATAGAGGGAAAAGCATTCAGCAATATTTGTCGATGAGCGACTAAGGTCTCCGCCGTTTCAGCCAGCGGCCCCATCCGAGGGCTTCGGGCTGACATTCGCTTTAGCGCAAAGGGCAGGGTGTTGATATCCGCGTAGGAAGGGATCCAACCTTCGCGCCACATTTTATCTGAGAGGAAGAGGTACTTTTCTGGGAGCGGATTAGGCTCTTGATGCGTGGATGCTCGACAGGCCCTCTCAGCATTCGCGACAAATACTTCAAAAGGATCGTCATTAAAGGCATCCCAGTGATAAACCAGCGCATGATCCCAGAACATATCGAGGGCGATGGCACTGAAGCGGTAAAGGTGTTTGGGAAAGAGCGCACGGCAGGGCTTGATGGCCTCATGGCTATCGATGTAGCGATCCACAAACCGATGAAGATAGATGGCCTGCGTTGTCTCTGGCAGAAATTTACCGTCGGGCTTACCGCGAACAAAATCTGCCATCAGGTTTCCCATCAACTGGCTGTTGCAGTGTTCGGCAATGTGTAAATGCGCCAGATAATTCACGCGCCCTCGGGATCTTTCCTTGATACGGAAGGCTTAGCCTATCTTAAGTGGTACCTGTTTGTCGTTATCAGACCGTTTCTCCCTCTTCTTCCATTGGCTCAGTCTCTTCCTGGATCTCCAGAAGGTTGATGGCGATGGCGACGAAATCGCTGTCTGTGATAATACCAACCAGTTTGTCGTCCTCTACGACAGGCAAGCATCCAATCTTGCGCTTCTGCATATATAGCGCAGCCTCTTTGAGACCGGCACAGTGGAAAAAGGTAAGGCTGGCATGCAAGCGTCTCCAGAAGGTGTTGCATCCTTCCTGTCCAAGCACACTGACGACCTGTAATAGTTGGCTAACTGCACGCGCAGCTTGCCTTGCATCGGGCCTTAACTGACTTGCGCCAGCTCCATTAAATCCTGACTACGTGCCAAGATTTCACGACTTCGAGGCACTACATCTTCAAGGTTCTGAATGCCGGAACGTAGTGCAGACTGACTGACGAAACACTGTTTGGCCGCCTCTCCGAAATGGCGCGTCTCATGCAGTGTGGCCAAGTAGTGGAGCTGTTTGAGAGAAGGGAATTCATTCATCGATCTTTTCGATTGTATTAATCTGTTTATTTCGTTTTTTCAAATTACTGGAAGTGTCTTATTCTTAGAAGTGAGAGTGATGAGGTCGCTACTCATCATGTCATATACGATAAATATTCTGCCTACATATACACACTAAAGTAAGCCTATATGTCAAATATAGCTAAAAAGGCAGGGAGTGTAGGCGACGACATTCAAGCTTCCACCCGGAACTTCTGAATGATACCAAGGTTGTTTCAAGCAGTAGCAACGCACCGGGGCGCAATGGCGTCCAGCAATACCTTTTTGTTAGTGGGAGTGAAGATAATGCGAATGAAACTGATAGCGACACTGGTATTTCTGATCTCTTTTTCGGGGTATGCCTTAGAACTTGAGCCCCGCGTAATTGGTGGGGCAGATGCTTCCATTAGTGATGCTCCATGGCAGGCATTTATCAGGACAAGTAACTTCACATGTGGTGGTGTTGTCATTTCCAGTCGGTGGATTCTGACGGCAGCGCATTGCCTTGATACTAACGGCGATGGTGCCCCGTTTTCTTTGGTATCAGCGAGCTCGGTCACGGTCTACACAGGCACAGCGGAAATCAACGGAGCAGACTTCTCCAACTTCCAATCTTCTGTTGAATCTATCTATGCTAACACCGGCTACGACAAAAAAACGCTCCAAAACGACATTGCATTGATCAAGCTTTCTTCTGATATTCATCCAAACGCGTCAAGCGTTATGTTACCGAATAACACAGTGCAAGCTGCCGTCGATGCCACGGGGAATCTCAACAACAATGATATGCAGTTAACGGGGTGGGGTTTTACCGACAAAGGCCGCTCTCAAAGTACAAATAGGCTCCAAAAAGCGACAGTCTCTGCCGTAACTGACGCTAGTTGCGCTTCAGCTTGGGGCTCTACTCTGACCGGTATTTCTGATTACCAGCCCAAATTCTTTTGTGCTCAGGCAAATGGCGTCGGGTCCTGTAATGGGGATTCCGGCGGCCCACTGATTTGGTATGACCCATCCCGCGCGGGTGATACTGATGGCGGAGCCACCTTGGTTGGTGTGGTGAGCTTTGGTGTCGCTTCACAGTGCGCATCTCCAATTGCTCCAGACGTATTCACCCAGGTTGCTAGTTACACTGACTGGATTTCTAGTTGTCAGGGAGGGAGCTGTGCGAGTCAGTCTCCGACAGCGACTGAAAGCTCTGGCGGGGGAGGGAGTGTTCCAATATTTTTTATAATAAGTATGGCTCTTTGTCTCTTTAGACGAGCAAAGTAAATATAAGGCCATTTTGATTCATATTTGAGAATACTAATGCCACTGTATTAGCTTTTAGCCGAAATCTACAAACCAATACGTTATTGTGTAACCTGTGTTTATATTTATCTTGAAGTGAATAGGATGAAATTAAAGCAGGGATTCGCAGTTTTTGCCTTGGCGGCGTTGTCTAATTTTAGTCATGCATCTGAAGAAAACGTAAGGCAGCCACACATAGTAGGTGGCAACAATGCCAATATTAGTGCGTTACCTTGGCAGGTATATATTGATATTCCCTCAAGTGGATGTGGGGGCGTTATCATTTCGAATGACTATGTCTTAACGGCCGCGCATTGCGTTGAAGGACTTTTTGCGTCCGACATATCTGTACTTGCGGGCTTTACGGATTTAAGCTCTCCGCGAAGTCCTATTCCGGTTGCTAATATTCAGGTGCATCCTGACTACAACAATGCGAATTTAACCGCTGACATTGCTATTTTGAAACTTGCTGGATCGCTTCCCTCTAACGCCAAATCTATTCCTCTTTTGATGGCAGAAAATCAAAGTGAGATGGATAACGAGTTTCAAGTACCTAAACTGGATAACCTTGTTTCCTCGGGATGGGGTGCAACAAGAACAGGGGGGGCAGGAAGCCAGTCTCTTAAGATGGTGGCGTTAACAGGTGTCCCTGACAGTAGTTGCTCTTGGACAACGTTTAGTAATGGGAGTGTGTCGCAAGCATTCTCAGACGCGTATGTCTGTGCAAACAATACTACCACTGAAGGTATTTGTTCTGGGGACTCCGGAGGCCCGCTTGTATGGCAAAATCCAAGCAACGCGTCGGATGCAGACCGCGGATATCGACTCGCAGGACTTGTTAGTTTCTCAAGCAGAGATGATGGCTGTGCAAGTCCAAATGCGGAGGATGGTTTTACTCAGGTGAGTACCTATTTCTCTTGGATTGATGCCAACATGGACGGAGGCTACAGTGCACCAAGTGTTAGCTTCGCTGAAGATATCTTCGCGCTCGCCACTGCTGAAAACAATTCTGGAGGGGGAGGCTCTTTCGCTTGGCTATCACTGCTCTCACTAGGACTTCTGATTTTCCGTCGCCGACTGCTGTCATAACTCCTCACAGATTGCCCGCTGAATTTACAGCGGGTAAGCCCCATCCTGCTTGATATTGCAGCACAGCGGCCTATACTAGCGGGCTGCTGTAGAATGGGGCTTTTTCAATGCAAGTATCCGATTTTCACTTTGACCTTCCTGACTCGCTGATCGCGCGTTATCCGCAAGCTGATCGTACTGCGAGCCGTTTGTTGCAACTGAATGGCAATACAGGTGGGCTGAGTCATAAGCAATTCACTGACATTCTTGATCTTGTCGAGCCAGGTGACTTGATGGTGTTTAATAACACCCGGGTGATCCCTGCGCGTGTCTATGGCCGCAAAGCGTCCGGTGGCAAGATTGAAGTGCTGGTGGAGCGTATACTGGATGAAAAATTGATCCTTGCGCATGTCCGCGCTTCTAAGCCGCCAAAACCGGGTACACAATTGTTCCTGGGTGAGAACGATGAGTTCGAAGCGGAAATGGTTGCCCGTCACGATGCCCTTTTTGAAATTCACTTCAGCGGCGAGCAAGCTGTACTTGATATCTTAAATCAGGTTGGTCACATGCCGTTGCCACCTTATATTGATCGCCCTGATGAAGAATCGGACAAAGAGCGTTACCAAACGGTTTACAATGAAAAACCGGGGGCAGTCGCAGCACCAACAGCAGGTCTGCACTTTGATGAAAATATTCTTGCGGCACTCAAAGAGAAAGGCGTAGAAACGGCATTTGTGACCCTTCACGTTGGTGCGGGTACCTTCCAACCAGTGCGTGTTGATGATATCAATGATCACGTGATGCACTCTGAATATGCTGAAGTGCCACAAGAGGTGGTGGATGCGGTTCTGGCAACCAAAGCGCGCGGAAACCGCGTGATTGCGGTAGGTACCACGTCTGTGCGTTCGCTGGAAAGTGCTGCTCAGCATTCAAAGAATGAAGGCACTGACCTGAAGCCTTTCTTCAATGATACCCAAATCTTTATCTATCCGGGTTACGAATGGCAATTGGTGGATGCATTGGTGACTAACTTCCACCTGCCGGAATCAACCTTGATCATGCTGGTGTCTTCTTTTGCAGGCTATGAGCACGTGATGAATGCTTATAAAGAAGCCGTGAACAATGAATATCGTTTCTTCAGTTACGGAGATGCGATGTTTGTCACCCGCCAGACTGAGGTATAATCAGACGCTGGCTATTATGCCGCATTGCTTTCTGTGATGTGGCGACTCCAAATTCAACTGGCTGTCAGCAATTTTGCGACAGCCAGTTTTGTCTCTGTGCGACAGGCACATTAGCGCCAGACTGTTTCTCTGGCATTTCGGAGGTATTGTGAAATACGAACTGATTAAGAAAGAAGGCCGCGCGCGTCGTGGTCGTCTGGTTTTTGAACGCGGCACTGTTGAAACCCCGGCATTTATGCCAGTGGGTACTTACGGCACCGTAAAAGGGATGACACCGGAAGAAGTGGCTGATACTGGCGCACAAATTCTTCTGGGTAATACTTTCCACCTGTGGCTTCGCCCCGGTCAGGAAATCATGCGTGCCCACGGTGACTTGCACGATTTCATGAACTGGCAGGGTCCAATTCTGACCGATTCAGGCGGTTTCCAGGTATTCAGCTTGGGTGCAATGCGTAAAATCACCGAAGAAGGTGTGCATTTCCGTAACCCAGTGAATGGCGACAAGATTTTCATGGACGCAGAGAAGTCGATGGAAATCCAATACGATTTGGGTTCTGACATTGTAATGATCTTCGACGAATGTACGCCATACCCGGCGACACACGAAGAAGCAAAGAAATCGATGGAAATGAGCCTGCGTTGGGCACAACGCAGCCGCAACCATTTCGACAAAATGGGTAATAAAAATGCACTGTTTGGCATCGTTCAAGGGTCTGTTTACGAAGACCTGCGCGATGTGTCCGTCGAAGGCCTGACCAATATTGGTTTTGATGGCTATGCGGTGGGTGGTCTGGCGGTGGGTGAGCCAAAAGAAGACATGCATCGCGTTCTGGAACATACCTGTCCAAAACTGCCTGAAGATAAGCCACGTTACCTCATGGGCGTAGGTAAACCGGAAGACTTGGTGGAAGGTGTTCGCCGTGGTATCGACATGTTCGACTGTGTGATGCCAACGCGTAACGCGCGTAACGGCCACCTGTTTGTGACTGGCGGTGTGATCAAGATCCGTAATGCGAAGCATAAAAGTGACACAACTGCACTGGATCCAGAGTGCGACTGTTACACTTGCTGCAACTACAGCAAGGCGTATTTGCATCATCTTGATCGCTGTAACGAAATTCTGGGCGCTCGCCTGAACACTATCCACAACCTGCGTTACTACCAGCGTCTGATGGAGAGTTTGCGTAACGCTATTGACGAAGGTAGATTAGAGGCCTTTGTTAAGGAATTCTACGAACGCCGTGGCCGTGAAGTGCCACCGCTGAAAGAAGACTAGGAATTCTCGCCTTGCCGGAAGGGTGCTTTCGGTGAGGCGAAAGTCTAGAAAATGTTCATATTGATACGAGGACGTTACTGAATGTTTATTTCTCAAGCTCATGCAGCAGCAGAAGGCGCACCACAAGGCGGCGGTATGCAGCTATTTATCATGCTTGGCCTGTTTGCCGTTATTTTCTACTTCATGATTTACCGTCCACAGGCTAAACGTGTGAAAGAACACAAGAACCTGATGGCATCAATGGGCAAGGGCGATGAAGTTCTGACCGGTGGCGGTCTGGTGGGTAAAATTACCAAGATTTCTGATGAAAACGACTTCATCGTTATCGCACTGAGCGACAACAACGAAGTGACCATCAAAAAGGATTTTGTGACTGCTGTTCTGCCAAAAGGCACTATTCAGTCGCTGTAACCCCCTAGCCATAAAGGATCCTAGCAGTGCTAAACCGTTATCCTTTGTGGAAGTACATTATGGTGGTGTTGGTCATTTTTGTCGGCGCCCTTTATGCACTTCCCAATATCTACGGTGAAGATCCAGCGGTTCAAATCACCGGGGCGCGTGGCGCCTCGGTTGATCTCTCCACACTGGACACCGTCAAATCTTCCCTCGAAAAAGATAAAATCTCTTATAAATCCATTGCGCTAGAAAACGGCACTGTACTGGTTCGTTTCTCCGACACTGATAATCAGATTGAAGCTCGTGACGCTCTAAACAGCGAACTCAAAGAAGACGGTCTGATTGTTGCGCTTAACCTTGCTCCTGCAACGCCTGATTGGCTGGAAGCCATTGGTGCCAATCCAATGAAATTGGGTCTGGACCTCCGTGGTGGTGTGCATTTCCTGATGGAAGTGGACATGGACGCGGCAATGGAAAAACTGCTTACCCAGCAGGAAGACACCTTCCGTACTGAACTTCGTGAAGCCAAAATCCGCTATCGCGGTATCCGCGTGGGCGGTGAGGACAACATTGAAGTCATGCTGCGTAATGAAGCGGACATGGATGCTGCAGAAAGTGAACTCGCAAGACTGCACCCAGATATGGTGTTCACCACCGATAGTGCCCGTTTTGCTGTTTCTGCGAAGTTCACTGAAGAGCGCCTTCAGGAAATCCGTAACTACGCGGTTGAGCAGAACATTACTATCCTGCGTAACCGTGTTAACGAGCTGGGTGTTGCCGAGCCATTGGTGCAACGCCAAGGCGCAAGCCGCATCGTGGTTGAGTTACCGGGTGTTCAGGACACGGCACGTGCGAAAGAAATCTTGGGTGCGACTGCAACCCTGGAATTCCGTGAAGTGGATGACAGCGCCGATCTGGCTGCTGCGGCCGCAGGCCGTGTACCACCGGGTAGCGAAATCAAATACACCCGAGACGGTCGTCCGGTCGTGCTGAAAAAACGTGTGATTCTGGGCGGTTCAAGCATTACTGATGCGAGCTCAAGCTTCGATGAATACAGCCGTCCGCAGGTAAATATCTCGCTCGATAGCGACGGTGGCAGCAAAATGGCAGCGTTCAGTAAGAACAATGTCGGCAAGCTGATGGCTACTGTGTTTGCAGAATACAAAGACAGTGGCAAGCGCGATGAAAACGGCAAGGTTATCCTTTCCAAGCATGAGGAAGTGATCAACCAAGCGACGATTCAAACTGCACTGGGCCGTAACTTCCGTATCACGGGTATCGACTCTCAGGCAGAAGCGCATAACCTTGCACTGCTGCTGCGCGCAGGTGCTTTGATCGCGCCAATCTCCATTGTTGAAGAGCGCACTATCGGTCCATCTATGGGTCAACAGAACATCGATATGGGTATTAAAGCCTGTATCTGGGGTCTGCTGGCGGTCATGTTGTTCACGCTGGTTTACTACCGTCGTTTTGGCCTGTTTGCGAACTGTGCGCTGGCGGCAAACATCATCCTGATTATCGGTGTGATGTCGATGATTCCGGGCGCAACCATGACCCTGCCGGGTATCGCAGGTATCGTTCTGACGGTCGGTATGGCAGTTGATGCCAACGTCCTTATCTTTGAGCGTATCCGTGAGGAGCTCAATGAAGGGCGTAATCCTCAGCAAGCGATCCATCAGGGCTATGCGAACGCATTCAGTACCATTGCCGATGCGAACATCACCACACTGATCACAGCAATCATTCTGTTTGCTGTGGGTACAGGCGCGGTGAAAGGCTTCGCTGTGACACTGTCGATCGGTATTCTGACGTCTATGTTTACTGCAATTATCGGTACCCGTTGCCTGGTCAACCTGGTGTACGGCGGTAAGCGCATTAACAAGCTGTCGATTTAAGGAGGCATTAAGATGTTTCAACTATTAAGGCCTGACTTTAGCATCGACTTTATGCGTTGGTCGAAGCCGGCGTTTTTCCTGTCACTTCTAATGATTGGCGCGTCAATTTTTAGTCTGTCTACCAAGTGGCTGAACTGGGGGCTGGACTTCACTGGCGGTACGTTGATTGAAGTGGGCTTTGAGCAGCCTGCAAACCTGCCACTGATTCGTGAGTCACTGGAAGCAAAAGGCTTTGGTGATGCTATCGTTCAGAACTTCGGTACTGCACGTGACGTGATGGTTCGCCTTCGTCCACGCGAAGATGCGCAGGGTGAGTTGCTGGGTAACCAGATTCTGGATGCCATTAAAGAAGGCACGGGTCAGGCAGTAGAAATGCGCCGTATCGAGTTTGTTGGCCCTAACGTGGGTGACGAACTGACAGAAGCGGGTGGTCTGGCGATACTGGTATCGCTAATCTGTATTCTGCTGTATGTCTCTTTGCGGTTCGAATGGCGTCTGGCGGCGGGTGCAGTTGTTTCTCTCGCACACGACGTGATTATCACGCTGGGTATCTTCTCGTTCCTGCAGATTGAAGTTGACCTGACTATTGTGGCAGCACTGTTGACGGTTGTCGGTTACTCGCTCAACGATACCATCGTTGTATACGACCGTATCCGTGAGAACTTCCGTAAGATGCGTAAAGGTGATGCGGATGAGGTCGTTAATGCGTCAGTGTCCCAGACTCTGAGCCGTACCTTGATTACATCTGGTACGACATTGTTTGTGGTTATCGCATTGTTCCTTCAGGGCGGTGCCATGATCCACGGCTTTGCGACCGCGTTGTTGATTGGTATTACCATCGGTACTTACTCGTCTATCTATGTTGCTTCTGCGCTGGCGCTCAAGTTGGGTATTACCCGCGAGCACCTGCTTCCACCGCCTCCGGTGGAAAAAGAAGGCGAAGAATTCGACGCTATGCCTTAACGAAAAACGGAGCCGATTGGCTCCGTTTTATTGATTCAAAAGAATCTTATTTTTTCATCGCTTCGTTCGCGTTGTCGCGAATTTTCGCCAAAATACCTTTCAGTACTTTCGGGTTTGCGGTCACGATGTTGCCTGACTGAACGTAGTCAGTACCGCCAGCGAAGTCAGTGCAAATTGCACCAGCTTCACGGGCAATCAATTCACCTGCAGCGATATCCCAAGGTTTCAGGCCCAGCTCAAAGAAACCATCAACGCGGCCAGCAGCTACGTAGCAAAGGTCAAGAGCAGCAGAGCCAGTGCGGCGGAAGTCAGCACACTCAACAAACAGTGCACTAACGACTTTGATGAAGCCTTCAGAGTGTTGTTTAGCTTTGAACGGGAAGCCAGTTGCCAGAACGGTACCGTTCAGATCTTTCGCAACGCCTACACGGATACGCTTACTGTTCAGCTGCGCGCCTGCGCCACGCTGAGCAGAGAAAAGCTCGTTACGGATTGGATCGTAAACACACGCAACTTCGGTACGGCCTTTAATGCGCAGGGCAATAGACACAGAGAAGTGCGGGAAACTTTTAACGAAGTTAGTGGTGCCATCCAGTGGGTCGATGATCCATTGGTAATCAGTGTCTTTACCTGCAACCACACCGGCTTCTTCAGTCACGATGTTGTGTTCAGGGTAAGACTTCTTGATTACGTCGATAATGATTTGCTCAGCTGCTTTGTCGATATTAGTAACAAAGTCGTTAGAACCTTTCTGAGTGGTTTCAACGTTATCAGAGTTCTCTGCAGATTTAGCGATGAAGTCGCCCGCCTTTCGCGCAGCGCGAATGGCGATATTTAGCATAGGATGCATACGATTTTCCCAACGGATGTTAAAGAACGAAAAGCGGCGGCGAGTATATCAGAGCTGGACCAAAAGGGAAGCGGTTATTTTTTGCTCACTCGCCTTTTCTGGAAGGTCGTAAAAAGGGTAAAACAAAAGCGGTTGTGTTAGAATCCGGCGGTTTTTCTTCCTCAAAGTAATTCAGTGATAGCGAAATGTTAGAAAATATTCGAATTGTGCTGGTGGGTACCACGCATTCAGGCAACATTGGTTCGGCGGCTCGCGCAATGAAAGTGATGGGTCTGAAACACATGATACTGGTCGCTCCTGAATGTACAGTCGATGGGCAAGCGATAGCGCTTGCAGCCGGTGCCAGTGATATTGCTAACAACGCACGTATCGTTGATTCCGTTGAAGAGGCGGTTGCCGATTGTGGTCTGGTGATCGGAACCAGCGCCCGTAACCGTTCGCTAGAATGGCCAATGCTGGACTCCCGCGAGTGTGGCGTAAAAGCGATTGAAGAAGCAGCCCAATACCCAGTGGCATTTGTCTTTGGCCGTGAACGAACCGGCCTGACAAACGATGAGCTTCAGGCGTGTCACTTCCATGTGGCTATTCCTGCTAATCCGGATTACAGCTCGCTGAACCTTGCTATGGCGGTACAGACCCTTTGTTACGAAGCGCGTATGGCTTGGCTTGATAGTCAGGCTTATAAAGGGGAAGTGAAAGAACAACCTTATCCATTGGCTGAAGATCTAGAGCGCTTTTACGCTCACCTTGAACAGGTTTTAGAGACGACGGGCTTTATCAATAAATCCCACCCAGGCATGGTGATGACCAAATTACGCCGCCTGTTCAACCGTGCAAGACCGGAAAGTCAGGAACTGAATATTCTTCGCGGTGTGCTGTCATCAGTTGAAAAACAACACAAAGATAAGTAAAGATGACCACTTTAAAATTGTGGTTAAAAGCCTGACTAAAATGGTAGGTTAAATACTTGACCACTTTAGTCGGGTATGTCAGACTCATTTCATTACTCGCTCACAGGTAGGATGTTATGAGACTGACTTCGAAAGGCAGATATGCCGTCACAGCGATGCTCGATGTCGCGCTACACTCCGAGATGGGGCCTGTGCCTCTCGCCGATATTTCAGAGCGTCAAGGGATCTCTCTGTCATATCTGGAGCAACTTTTCTCCCGCCTTCGTAAAGCAGGCTTGGTGTCTAGTGTACGTGGTCCAGGTGGCGGTTATCGACTCGGTGTTAATGCAAATGAAATTGCAGTCGGCATGGTGATTGCCGCTGTTGATGAATCGGTAGATGCGACCAAGTGTCAGGGCAAAGGCGATTGCCAAGGCGGAACACGCTGCCTTACGCACACGCTATGGCGTGACCTTAGCTCCCGTATCAGCAGCTTTTTGAATGACATTACGCTTGGCGAACTTATGCAAGACAACGAAGTCAAGCATGTCGCGGATCGTCAGGACTCCTCACTTGAGTCCTCAACAATTGTTAGGCATGGTTTAAACTCCAGTGGCAGTGAAAAGCCAGCCACCACTTTGGGTGTGAATTTTCGCTCGTAGTTAGATGTGCCGGAGTACTTGGAGACACAAATGAAATTGCCAATCTATTTTGATTATTCAGCGACATGCCCAGTGGATCCGCGTGTTGCAGAAAAGATGATGCAGTACCTGACCCTTGATGGTTGTTTCGGTAACCCAGCATCCCGTTCGCACCGTTTTGGCTGGCAGGCGGAAGAGGCGGTAGATACTGCCCGTGAAAACATCGCCAACTACCTTAACGCTGACCCTCGAGAGATCGTGTTCACTTCTGGTGCAACAGAATCTGACAACCTGGCAATTAAGGGTGTGGCGCATTTCTATGGTAAGAAAGGTAAGCACATCATCACCTGTAAAACTGAGCACAAAGCTGTATTGGACCCATGCCGTCAGCTGGAGCGTGAAGGTTTTGAAGTGACATACCTTGAGCCAGAGTCAAACGGTATTGTCGATCTAAACAAGCTGGCTGACGCGATTCGCGAAGACACCATTCTTGTTTCTATTATGCACGTGAACAACGAAATCGGCGTGGTTCAGGATATTGCTGCGATCGGCGAGCTGTGTCGTGAGCGTAAAGTCGTATTCCACGTTGATGCGGCGCAATCTATCGGCAAACTGCCTCTGGACACTCAGGAAATCAAAGTTGACCTGATTTCGATGAGCGCGCACAAAGCATACGGTCCTAAAGGTATCGGTGCTCTGTATGTTCGTCGTAAGCCACGCATTCGTCTAGAAGCGCAAATGCACGGTGGTGGTCATGAGCGCGGTTTCCGTTCTGGTACTCTGCCAACTCACCAAATCGTAGGCATGGGTGAAGCTTTCCGTATCGCGAAAGAAGAACTTGAGAAGGACACGGCGCATTCTCTGGCATTACGTAACCGTTTCTACGACGGTGTGAAAGATCTGGAAGCTGTTTATGTGAATGGCGATCTGGATCAGCGCGTTGCATCAAACCTAAATGTGAGTTTTGCTTTCGTTGAAGGTGAATCATTGTTGATGGCGCTGAAAGATCTGGCTGTTTCTTCGGGTTCTGCATGTACATCTGCCAGCCTGGAACCTTCGTATGTACTTCGTGCACTGGGTCTTGATGACGAATTAGCACACAGCTCAATCCGTTTCTCATTCGGCCGTTTCACGACAGAGGAAGAAGTGGACTACGCGGTTGAACAAGTACGCCAAGCGGTGACCAAGCTACGCGAAATGTCACCACTGTGGGATATGTACAAAGAAGGTATTGATTTAAGCACTGTAGAGTGGGCACACCACTAAGCGGTTCAGGGTTTTGAGGATAAGATCATGGCTTACAGCGAAAAAGTAATCGATCATTATGAAAATCCACGTAACGTGGGTGGTTTTGACAAAAACGATCCAAACGTAGGTAGCGGTATGGTTGGTGCACCAGCGTGTGGTGACGTGATGAAACTGCAAATCAAGGTAAACGAGCAAGGCATCATTGAAGATGCGAAGTTTAAAACCTACGGTTGTGGTTCGGCGATCGCGTCGAGCTCACTTGTCACTGAGTGGGTGAAAGGCAAGTCTCTGGACGAAGCTGCGGCAATCAAGAATGCTGAAATTGCAGAAGAGCTGGAGCTTCCTCCTGTGAAGGTTCACTGCTCAATTCTCGCGGAAGATGCTATCAAAGCAGCAGTAAGCGATTATAAGAAAAAACACGAAGCTTAATACGATTTAAAGGGTTGTTGTACATATGGCCATTACTATGACTGACGCGGCGGCATTACGCGTTCGCACCTTCTTGGAAAACCGCGGAAAAGGCATCGGCCTTCGCTTGGGTGTTCGCACGTCAGGCTGCTCGGGAATGGCTTATGTACTGGAATTTGTTGATGAGCTCCAGGAAGAAGATGAAGTATTCGACTTTGAGCAATACGGCGTAAAAGTGATTGTCGACAGTAAAAGTCTCTTGTACTTAGATGGTACCGAGCTTGATTTTACTAAAGAAGGCTTAAACGAAGGCTTCCAGTTCAATAACCCTAACGTAAGCAGCGAGTGTGGTTGCGGCGAAAGCTTTAACGTTTAACTCGTGAGATGATATGAATCATTTCGAACTATTTGGGCTATCATCGCAGTTTGAACTAGATGGTAGCTCTCTTTCTTCGCAGTTTCGCGAACTCCAACGACGTTTCCATCCGGATAAATTTGCCACTGCATCCGAGCAGGATCGCTTGCTTGCTGTGCAGAAAGCTGCGCAAATCAACGACGCTTATCAAACGCTGATCGATCCGGTACGCCGTGCAGAATACCTTCTCTCTCTCAATGGCGTAGAACTGCGCGATGAGCAGCAGACCATGCAAGATCCTGAGTTCTTAATGCAGCAAATGGAGCTGCGAGAAGAGCTGGAAGAGATTGCAGACAGCGATGAGCCGGATGTATTGTTGTTTGACTTTGAACAAGGTGTTGAGAAACTCCATAAAGCCTTGCTGGCCGAATTGAAAGAACAATTAAATGGCGGGCGTTGGCAGGATGCGGCAACAAGTGTCCGCAAGCTGAAGTTCTTGGTCAAACTCAAACAAGAAATCGAACGAATCGAAGATCGGCTGCTGGGTTAACACAGTACGCTGATCAGGCTACAGGAACCAACATGGCACTGTTACAAATTGCAGAACCTGGTCAGAGTGCTGCACCGCATGAACACAAGCTTGCGGTGGGCATTGACCTAGGGACTACTAACACCCTCGTGGCCTCTGTTCGCAGCGGTACCGCGAGCACACTCAATGATTTAGACGGCCGAGCGCTGATCCCTTCTGTGGTTCATTATGGTGAAAATGTCACAGTCGGATACGCAGCGAAAGCGATGTCCGAAACTGATAGCGCAAACACGGTTTCTTCCGTCAAACGCATGATGGGCCGCTCACTTGCTGACGTTCAATCGCGTTATCCCAAACTTCCTTATGAACTGTCTGCCTCTGACAATGGTTTACCACTGCTCAACACCCGTGCAGGGAAGAAAAACCCAATCGAAGTTTCTGCGGATATCCTCCGTGCCGTGAATGCGCGTGCAGAAGAAGCGTTGGGTGGCGAATTGGAAGGTGTGGTTATTACCGTTCCAGCTTACTTTGATGATGCGCAGCGCGCAGGAACCAAAGATGCCGCAAAGTTTGCTGGTCTTAAAGTACTTCGCCTTCTTAACGAGCCAACAGCTGCCGCGATTGCTTACGGTCTGGATTCCGGTCAGGAAGGTGTGATTGCGGTATACGATCTTGGCGGCGGTACCTTCGATATCTCTATTCTCCGTCTTTCAAAAGGCGTGTTTGAAGTGCTGGCTACGGGCGGTGATTCAGCACTGGGTGGTGACGATTTTGACCACCTGATTGCAGATTGGATTTCCGATCAGGCAGGATTTGGGGCGCTTTCCGGTGATGACCGCGCGCGTTTGATGAATGCCGCAAACAGCACAAAAGTTGCTTTGAGCGCAAGCGATGTCGTAGATATTGATGTGCTGGACTGGAAAGGCACATTGAGTCGCGAACAGTTCGACGATCTTATTGGCGCTCTAGTAAAGAAAACTCTGTTGTCTTGTCGCCGCGCACTGAAAGATGCTGGCGTTTCTGCTGAAGAAGTGCTGGAAGTGGTGATGGTGGGGGGGTCTACCCGCGTACCACTGGTTCGCGAAAAAGTGGGAGAGTTTTTTGGCCGCACGCCGCTGACCAATATTGATCCGGACAAAGTGGTTGCCATTGGTGCTGCCACACAGGCAGACATTCTGGTCGGTAATAAGCCAGATGGTGAAATGCTGTTGCTGGACGTGATCCCACTGTCTTTGGGGATTGAAACAATGGGTGGCCTGGTAGAGAAAATCATTCCGCGCAACACCACCATCCCGGTTGCACGTGCGCAGGAGTTCACCACCTTCAAAGACGGTCAGACAGGCATGAAGGTACATGTGCTTCAGGGCGAACGCGAAATGGTTGATGATTGTCGTTCGCTGGCGGATTTTACCCTGAAAGGCATTCCACCAATGGCTGCAGGCGCAGCGCATATTCGCGTGACTTACCAGGTTGACGCCGATGGCCTGCTATCCGTGACAGCGATGGAAAAGAGCACCGAGGTGCAGGCATCGATTCAGGTGAAACCGTCTTACGGCCTGAGCGACACCGAAATTGCCGATATGATCAAATCGTCGTTCACCCATGCGCAGGAAGATAAAGACGCCCGTTACCTGGCGGAGCAACGTGTTGAAGCCGATCGTGTGATTGAAGGTCTGCTGGTTGCGATGCAAGCAGACGGCGAAGCGCTGTTGTCTGACGAAGAGCAGCAAGCGCTGGTGAAAGCGATTGAAGCGCTGATTGCGCTCCGTAACGGTGACGATGCCGCAGCCATTGAACAAGGCATCAAAGATACAGATAAAGCGAGTCAGGAGTTTGCCTCACGCCGTATGGACAAATCCATCCGTGAAGCACTGGCTGGCCATTCCATTGACGAGGTTTAAACATGCCAAAGATTGTTGTTCTGCCACACCAGGATCTCTGCCCAGAAGGCGCGGTGTTGGAAGCAAAGACCGGTGACACTGTGCTGGACGTTGCACTGCGTAACGGTATTGCGATTGAACATGCCTGTGAAAAGTCGTGCGCTTGTACGACCTGCCACGTAGTCATCCGTGAAGGATTTGATTCTCTGGATGAAAGCGATGAGCTGGAAGACGACATGCTGGATAAAGCATGGGGTCTGGAGCCTGAGTCACGCTTGGGCTGTCAGGCAAAAGTGGCTGATGAAGATCTGGTGGTAGAAATTCCGCGTTATACCCTAAACCACGCTGCAGAAAATCACTAATCTGATAAGGGAGCAAAAACTATGAGCCTGACATGGACTGATTCGCGAGATATCGCGATCGAGCTGGTAGAAAAATTCCCTGAAACCGATCCGAAAACGGTGCGCTTTACCGACTTGCACCGTTGGGTGACGGAGCTTGAAGACTTCTCAGACGACCCAAATCGCTCCAATGAGAAGATCTTAGAGGCAATCATCCTGTGCTGGATGGAAGAAATGGATTAAAGCCCTTGTTTTACGCCAGTAAAGCAGGCAGATTGAGACTATTCAAGCGGGCATGTTGCCCGCTTTGTTTTATCTCCAAATTGAGCTGTTTCTCTGATGAGCAGGCTATTTGGAGCGATTCAGATAAATCGTCATAAAGATGGCGTATTCTGAAAGAAAAATCAGCCCGAATTTTACGCTCCGCAACGATGCGTGGGGTGACAGTTAAAAGGAGTTCAGCATGACTGACAAAATGCGTATCACGCTATCACAAGAAGCAGCTGATGAAGCTTGGGGTGCCAATGCACTGGTTTCTTTCAATCAGCAAGGCGCTATTGTCCACGCCTCAGGTGACTACAAACTCACGCCAGTACAGCAAGCGGCCCGTAAGCTTGATATGCAAGGTATTCGCAAAGTATCTCTGGTCGGTGATGGCTGGGATTTGGAAACCGCATGGGCTTTTTACCAAGGACTACGTGGTCCTAAGCCAGGTTTTGCTTTCGACGCAGAGTTGGAAGATGCTGATCAGAAAGTGCTGAACGAACGCATGGTGGCTACTGATTGGGTTCGCCAGATCATCAATGAAACCGCAGAAGAGGTAGGTCCTCAACAATTGGCAGTACGAGCCGGTGAGTTCATTAAATCTCAGGCACCTAACCCTGAGCATGTGAGTTACAAGATTGTTTCCGGCGCAGACCTGCTTGAGCAAGGTTGGGTGGGTACTCACACCGTAGGCCGTGGTTCAGCGCGCAAACCTGCGATGCTGCAGCTTGATTACAACCCAACCGGTGACAAAGACGCAGAAGTGTTTGCTTGTATTGTCGGCAAAGGCATTACCTTTGATTCCGGCGGCTACAGCATCAAGCAATCTGCCTTCATGGACTCAATGAAAGCAGACATGGGCGGCGCTGCCATGGCGACCGGTGGACTTGGACTGGCGGTTGCGCAAGGTCTGAACAAGCGAGTGAAATTAATTCTGTGCTGTGCAGAAAACATGATTTCCAGTAATGCTTACAAGCTGGGTGACATTATTACCTACAAAAACGGTGTGACGGTTGAGGTACTTAACTCAGATGCCGAAGGTCGTTTGGTGATGGCGGATGGCCTGCTTTACGCAAACAAATTCAGCCCGGCGCTGACTATTGATTGTGCTACCTTGACCGGCGCTGCTAAGGCTGCATTAGGAAATGACTACCACGCTCTGTTCAGCTTTGATAAGGCGCTTTCCCAGCGTTGTCTGTCTGCAGCAGAGTCAGAAAATGAAGGCATGTGGCAATTACCACTGGCAGAATTCCACCGCCAAATGTTGCCCTCCAACTTCGCCGATCTTGCAAACGTGGGCGGTGGTCAATACTCACCGGGTGCAAGCACAGCAGCGGCATTCCTGTCGTACTTCGTCGATAATTACAAAGAAGGTTGGATCCACCTGGATTGCTCCGGCACGTACCGCAAAACACCAAGTGACAAGTGGTCTGTGGGCGCAACCGGTATGGGGGTGAAAACCCTCGCGCGTATTCTGATGGATGAGTCAAGCCAGTAATCGCTACAAAAGTTAAGTGTTTTGACAACACAGTTAACGCTTCCGCAATGTCAGGGTGGGGTCTGGCATTGCGCTCTGGTAGGCTATTTTTGTAAATACAAACAGATACTGGTACTTAATGCCGCTATCTGAATAAATATAAAAGGAAGATAGAATGACTATTGAGCGCACATTTTCAATCGTTAAGCCCGACGCAGTAAAACGCAATCTGATTGGCGCGATCTATCAGCGTATTGAAGCGGCTGGACTGCAAATTGTTGCAGCAAAAATGCTTCACCTGACTAAAGAGCAGGCACAAGGTTTTTATGCCGAGCATGAAGGCAAGCCATTTTATGACGGTTTGGTTGAGTTCATGACTTCAGGTCCGGTTACCGTGCAGGTTCTGGAAGGTGAAAACGCGATTACGCGATACCGTGAGCTGATGGGTAAAACAAACCCGGAAGAAGCGGCGTGTGGCACACTGCGTGCGGACTTTGCCGAGAGCATGCGTTTTAACTCAGTGCACGGTTCTGACAGCACGGCTTCAGCAGAACGAGAAATTGCTTATTTTTTCGCCGGTGATGAGATTTGCCCTCGTACCCTATAATCGGTTCATAGATAAGACAAAAGGAGAGCCCAGGCTCTCCTTTTTCATTTCTGACGTAAAATAGTCCTATAAGTAACAGGTGGAATCCCGATCACAAAGACTGTACAATTTCGCGCCTTGATTTAAGGCTATACCTGTTTTTATTTGTTCACGAGGCAATCTGATGACAACAGAAAAAATCAATCTGCTGGATTTCGATCGACAGGCGCTACGCGCGTTTTTCGCCGAAGAATTAGGCGAAAAGGCGTTTCGAGCCGATCAGATCATGAAGTGGATGTACCATTTCGGTGTTGATGATTTTGATCAGATGAACAACATCAACAAAAAGCTTCGTGAAAAACTGAAAGCGCGCTGCGAAATCAGCGCGCCGGAAGTCAGCACGGCTCAGTATTCTTCTGATGGCACCATTAAATGGGCTATGCGTGTTGGTAACCAGGATGTAGAAACTGTTTATATTCCTGAAGACGATCGTGCGACCTTATGCGTGTCTTCTCAGGTTGGTTGTGCGTTGGATTGTAAATTCTGCTCTACCGCGCAGCAGGGCTTTAACCGTAACCTGAAAGTGTCTGAAATCATTGGACAGGTTTGGCGTGCAGCGAAAGAAATCGGTGTGGAAAAAGAGACTGGCCGACGTCCAATTACCAACGTGGTGATGATGGGCATGGGTGAACCGCTTCTGAACATGAAAAACCTTATCCCTGCGCTGAATCTGATGCTGGATGATCTTGCTTACGGCCTGTCAAAACGCCGTGTCACCGTATCAACGTCAGGGGTGGTTTCTGGTCTGGATCAGATGGCAGGCAAGATCGATGTAGCGCTGGCAATCTCTCTTCATGCCCCTACAGATGAGCTACGCAGCCAAATCATGCCAATCAATGATCGCTATGATATTGATACGTTTTTGGCGTCTGTACGTCGCTATATAGCGTCTTCAAATGCGAACCGCGGACGTGTCACCGTAGAATATATTCTCCTCGATCACGTTAACGATGATATGGAGCATGCGCGCCAACTCGCAGAGCTGCTAAAAGATACGCCTGCGAAGATAAACCTGATTCCTTTTAACCCTTATCCTGGGTCACCATATAAGAAGCCGAGTAACTCTCGTATCGACCGTTTCCAGAAAACACTGATGCAATATGACTACACGGTTATCGTTCGTAAAACCCGTGGCGATGACATTGACGCAGCTTGTGGTCAGCTTGTTGGCGATGTTATTGACCGTACCAAACGCACGCAGAGCAGACTGAACGTTGAGGAACAAATCCCAGTTAAATCAGTCTGATTTGTCAGACTGATTAGGATGGGATAATGGCAAGGACGCTTAGCGCTCTGTTCTTGATGGGATTATTAGCTGGTTGTGTCACAGTAACGGAGAAGCAAAATAACGCGAAGTTTGATAGCATTGACGCAGCCGAGTCCAGAATTTCGCTTGGTCTTGCCTATTTAAAGGCAGGACAATGGGAGCGAGCGAGGAAAAATCTTGAAACAGCGGTGCAATTTGCACCTACTTACTATCGCTCTCTTATTAGTTTCGCCTACTATCTTCAGGAAGTCGGCGAGTATGACCAAGCAGAACAGCAATACAAAACAGCGTTACGTCACTCACCAAAAAATGGTGACGTTCAGAACAATTACGGTGTCTTCTTATGCCGACAGCAACGGTATAACGAAGCGCAACGGGCGTTTGCGAAGGCGATTGAGCAGCCATACTATTACAAGTTATCCGGTAGTTATGAAAACGCCGCACTCTGTGCAATGAAAGCGGGGAGTAGGGATAATGCGAAAGTATGGTTCGCTAAAGCCATTGACCATGAGCCGAACAGGCCTTTATCTTCTGTAAAACTCGCCCGTATGGAAGTGGAAGACGATGAGCTGAATCAAGCGAGGATCCGTCTTTTTCATTTTCACAAACGCTATGGCTATAAGCCTGCAACGCTGTTAATAATGACTGACTTGGAAAACAAAGCTGGACGGCCAAAGGAAGTGGAGCGTTACGCAAACCTGTTGGCCAACAAGTTTCCGGAATCAAAAGAATATAGACAGTACATAACGAATGAATACTGAACAAAACGAAGAACAGCTGTTTGAGCTTGAGTCGAGACATCCGGGAACGGTATTGCGACAGGCTAGAGAGGCAATGGGGCTGTCCGATCAGGATGTGGCTGACCGCCTCAGACTTCGTGTTTCCGTCATTCAAGACTTAGAAGAAAATTGCTGCGATGAAGAAAAGATAACCACGTTTACACGTGGTTATATTCGTTCTTACGCCAAACTGGTTGGTGTGAATGCAGACGAGATCATGCACACGTTTAAGCCTGCACCCGAAGCAGAAGACAATGTGCAGAAGATGCAAAGCTTCTCGCGCAAAACACGTCGTGATCAGCATGACAGCCGCGTGATGGGGCTGACTTGGGTGATTCTGGCCGTCGTGGTTGGGCTGACAGCATTTTGGTGGTGGCAAAACCAACAAAACGATCCACTTCTTTCGCTACCAGAAGGCAGCAGTTTGCTAGCCTCTCTCACAGAAGAAGCGCCTGCGGCTAATAATGTTGGAGAGAGTATTGAAGGCGAGCAGGTTCAGGATGTGACAGATAGCATTGCGCCGGCGCTGACAGATACCGAAGGCACAAATAATGTGGTGGAAGAAACGGTCGCTGATGCTTCACCAGAAGTTGTCGTGGCAGCGGTTACTGAGTCAGAAGCCACACCTCAGCAACCGCTAGTGGCTGAAACCGCGCCTGTGATTGAAGAACCTGTTCAGATTGAAGAAATTGTATCGACACCTATTGTTACTGAACCTACATTATCCATGTCATTCAGTGGCGACTGCTGGGTCGATATCCGCGACGCTACTGGCAAACGTCTGTTGACAGGGATAAAATCTGCGGGCGAAACCGTTGAACTATCCGGTGAAGCTCCCTTTAAGTTGGTGCTGGGTGCACCAGCTACTGTGAGTCTTGCCTACAACGGCAAGAACGTTGATCTGAGTGGCTACCCATCAGGACGGGTAGCGCGTTTGAGCCTTCCGAAGTAATCCAGAGTACACCTAATGCATACCGAATCTCCTATTAAACGTCGTCCGTCTACGCGTATTTATGTGGGTGACGTGCCAATTGGCGATGGCGCTCCGATCGCAGTTCAATCAATGACAAATACCCGCACAACTGATGTGGAAGCGACGGTTGCGCAAATAAAAGCACTGGAAAAAGTGGGTGCAGATATCGTACGTGTTTCTGTACCGACTATGGATGCTGCTGAAGCGTTCAAACTGATTAAACAACAGTGTTCAATACCTTTGGTTGCTGATATTCATTTTGACTACCGTATTGCCCTTAAGGTGGCAGAATACGGCGTTGATTGTCTTCGTATTAACCCTGGCAACATTGGTAACGAACAACGCATCCGCTCTGTTGTTGATGCAGCGCGTGACAAGAATATTCCTATCCGCATTGGCGTGAATGGTGGTTCGCTGGAGCGTGATATTCAGGAAAAATATGGTGAGCCAACTCCGGAAGCTCTGGTTGAATCGGCGATGCGCCATGTTGATATTCTGGATCGCCTGAACTTTGACCAGTTCAAAGTGAGTGTGAAGGCGTCGGATGTATTCCTGGCCGTTGAATCTTACCGTCAACTGGCAAAACGCATTGATCAACCTCTGCACCTTGGGATCACTGAGGCAGGTGGTGCGCGTGCAGGTTCGGTGAAATCAGCGGTTGGCCTTGGCATGCTGCTAAGCGAAGGCATTGGTGATACCCTGCGTATCTCATTGGCAGCGGATCCAGTAGAAGAAATCAAAGTCGGTTTCGATATTTTAAAATCGCTGCGTATCCGTTCACGTGGCGTGAATTTTATTGCCTGTCCTACCTGCTCCCGTCAGGAGTTTGATGTGATTGGCACCGTAAACGCACTGGAACAGCGTCTGGAAGACGTTGTCGTCCCGATGGACGTATCAGTGATTGGCTGTGTGGTTAACGGCCCAGGTGAAGCTGAAGTTTCGCACATTGGCGTTGCTGGTGGTAACAAGCGCAGTGCGTATTACGATGATGGCAAACGCCAGAAAGAACGTTTTGAAAACGACAACCTGATCGATCAGCTAGAAGCGAAGATCCGGGCGAAAGCGGCAATGCTGGATGAGAACAACCGCATTGACGTGAACACACAAGAGTAAGCGCAGCGCGCTTACTTAGCTAGAACAAACAGATCGGTTACGAGAGTTAACGTGGCAAAAACTATTCAAGCAATCCGAGGCATGAACGATTGCCTCCCAACACAGTCTCCACTTTGGCAAAAAGTGGAAGGCACTGTTAAAGACGTTATCAGCGCATACGGTTACAGCGAAGTGCGCATGCCGATCGTGGAAATGACTCATCTTTTTAGCCGCGCGATTGGTGAAGTGACCGATGTGGTTGAGAAAGAAATGTACACCTTTGAGGATCGCAACGGTGATAGCCTGACACTACGTCCTGAAGGCACGGCAGGCTGCGTTCGCGCCGGTATTGAAAACGGTCTGCTGTACAATCAAGAACAACGCCTGTGGTACGTTGGCCCAATGTTCCGTCACGAGCGTCCACAGAAAGGTCGTTACCGTCAGTTCCACCAGTTTGGTGTGGAAGTGTTTGGTTTGAATGGTCCTGACGTTGACGCTGAGCTGATCATGATGACCGCACGCCTTTGGCGTAAGCTGGGTATTCATGAGCATGTCCGTCTGGAACTGAACTCTATCGGTTCGTTGGAAGCACGTGCTAACTATCGTGAAGCGTTGGTTGCGTTCCTGATGCAGCATGAAGCGATTCTGGATGAAGATTGCAAGCGCCGAATGCATACCAACCCTCTACGTGTTCTGGATACCAAAAATTCAGATATTCAAGCGGTACTGACTGATGCACCAAAGCTTTCAGAGTATCTGGATGAAGAATCAAAACAACATTTTACAGGTCTTTGTGAACTGTTGGACGCGGCTGGCATCCAATACACGGTAAACGAAAAACTGGTTCGTGGTCTGGACTACTACAACCGCACTGTATTTGAGTGGATTACTGAAAGTCTAGGCTCTCAGGGTACCGTTTGCGGCGGTGGCCGCTATGACGGTCTTGTCGAGCAACTGGGCGGTAAAGCAACCCCGGCAGTGGGCTTTGCGATGGGTGTTGAGCGTCTGGTACTTCTGATGGAGACACTGGAGCTTGATGAAACCCGTCCTGCGGTTGACGTATACATGGTCACTGCAGGTGAAGGCACGCTGGTAGCGGGCATGCAACTGGCTGAGAAACTGCGTGAGCTGGTTCCAGGTCTGCGCGTAATGACCCACTTTGGCGGCGGTAACTTTAAGAAGCAATTCAAACGCGCTGACAAAGTCGGTGCGTCGGTGGCTTTGGTACTTGGCGAAGATGAAGTCGCTAACAACCAAGTAACCTTCAAAGATCTTAAAGGCGGCGAACAGCTGACCATTTCTCAGGATGAAGTAGCCGATAAACTGGCTCAACGAGTTTAAGAGAGGACAAAACGTGGACGTCTACACCACAGAAGAACAACAAGTCGAAGCGATTAAAAAGTGGTGGCGGGATAACGGCAAAGCCGTTGTCCTCGGCGCAGTAATCGGTTTGGGCGGCCTTTATGGATGGCGTTATTACCAATCGGAAATGGAAACCAGCCGTGAGCAGGCATCAGAAGCGTACACACAAGTAGTAAGCGCACTGGTTGCAGGCGATGCGCAGGCGGAAGAGAAAGCGACAGCTTTTATCGGTGATAATGAAGGCTCTTACGCGACCCTGCTTGAGCTGCAATTGGCGAAGTCGTTTGTTGATGCGGGCGATCTAATCAAGGCGGCTGAGCAACTGCGTAAAGTGCAGTCCTCAAAAGACGAAACACTGAAAACACTGGCGACAGTTCGCTTGGCACGTGTTGAAGCAGAGCTTGGTAACTACGATGCTGCGCTGACACAATTGAACAGCGTAACGGCGGAAAGCTGGAAAGCACAGGTTGAAGAGTTTCGTGGCGATATTGAACTGCGTAAAGGCGACACCGCGGCAGCACGTTCTGCTTATGCCGCTTCCATTGCAGCAGCGACCAACCCTGTTGTTCAGATGAAACTGGACAACCTGTCTCAATAAGGCCTGAGTATGATGCGTATGGGATGGAAACGTGTTGGTGCAGCAGCCTTGCTGGGAACACTGCTGATTGGCTGTGCGGGTGAGGAGGATTCCATCCAAATGGCACCCGTGCCAGTGGTTGAGAGCGAATTCACTCCAACTCAGGTTTGGAAGTCGAGTGTTGGAGACGGTGTTGGAAATTATTTCAGCAACCTGTCTCCTGTAGAGGCTTATGGCAAAGTGTTTGCTGCTGATCGCCAAGGTGTGGTTAAAGCGATGGATACTGAAACCGGTTCGACCCTTTGGAGTGTCGATCTCGGTGAAGATGCTGCCGCACTGATCTCCGGTGGTCTGACAGCCTCTTACAGTAAGATCTACTTGGGGACCGAAACCGGTGCGTTGATTGCGTTGGACGAAGAAACCGGAGAAACCGTTTGGCGTAGCAACGCAGGTGGCGAAATCCTTTCTAAGCCTTTGGCAGATGAAAGTCTGGTGATCGTTAACACCAGCCGTGGTGAGCTGGCTGCGTTTGATGCAGAAACGGGTGAAGAACGCTGGCGTATTTCTACTGACCTGCCAAACCTGACATTGCGTGGAGACAGCTCTCCGGTATCAACGTCAGGTGGTGTGTTCTGGGGAATGGCAAACGGCCGTCTGGGTGCTGCTTTCGTTGAAAACGGCAACATCATCTGGCAACAGCCGATTGCGAGTCCGAAAGGTGCTACTGAAATCGACCGCCTTGTTGATGTTGATGCAACACCTGTGATTGACGGCGCACTGCTTTACGCGGTGGGTTACAATGGCCAGTTGGTTGCGATTGACCTGCGTTCAGGTCGCCCTGCGTGGAAACGTACTTACAGTTCATCGACTGACTTTTTGGTAGTGGGCAGCTATCTGTTCCTTATCACCGATAAAGACCATGTTGTTGCAGTAGATGCACGCAGTGGTACTGAGCTTTGGCAGAACCGTGATTTGGAATACCGTCAGCTGACGGCACCGGTTGCGATCTCCGGTTATGTTGTGGTTGGCGATGCAGAAGGTTATCTGCATTGGATGGACCCTAACTCGGGCGAGTTTGTAGCGCAGCAACAGTTGGATGACAGTGGATTTGCTGTGAGCCCGCTGAAGGTCGATGAAGGCTACATCGTCATTAGCCGTGACGGCACAATAAGTAAAAAGCAAATATTGTAAAAACAGTTGCTTATCAATTATTCGGCTCCTGATCCTGACCGGTCAGGAGCCGCTGTTATTAATGAATTTGAGATTTTAAGAGGTCAGTATGATTCCTGTAGTAGCCCTGGTGGGGCGTCCTAATGTGGGGAAGTCGACACTCTTTAACCGGCTAACAAGGACGCGCGATGCGCTCGTTGCCGATTTTCCGGGTTTGACCAGGGATCGTAAGTACGGAAAAGCTATGCTGGGTGAGCATGAGTTCATCGTGGTGGACACCGGTGGTATCGACGGTACCGAAGAAGGTGTAGAAACTAAGATGGCTGAGCAATCACTGGCAGCGATTGAAGAAGCCGATGTTGTGCTGTTTATGGTTGATGGCCGAGCGGGCCTGACCGTTGCTGATGAAGCGATTGCACATCATCTGCGTAGCCGTGAGAAGAAAACCTTCCTTGTCGTCAACAAAGTTGATGGCATTGATGCAGACGCAGCCAGTGCAGAATTTTGGCAACTGGGCATGCCAGACATGTACCAGATTGCAGCCGCACATGGTCGTGGTGTACTCGCTTTGATCGACCGTGCACTGAAGCCGTTCGCGGAAGAACTCGCGAACGAAGAAGGTGAAGATCAAGAAGGCTTGGTCGATCTGACTGGCGAGCAAGATGCAGAAGACGAAGATAAAGATCTGACCGAGGAAGATGCAGAAACTGCTTTGGAGCGTCTGCGCAACCTTCCAATTAAATTCGGCATTATTGGTCGTCCAAACGTCGGTAAATCGACCCTGACCAACCGTATTCTTGGCGAAGATCGCGTGGTAGTTTACGACATGCCAGGCACAACACGTGATTCGATCTACATTCCAATGGAGCGTGATGGCCGTGAGTATGTGATCATCGATACTGCAGGTGTTCGTCGCCGTAAGCGTGTTAACGAGAAAGTGGAGAAGTTCTCCGTTATTCAGACACTAAAGGCGATCGAAGACTCTAACGTTGTTCTTCTGGTCATCGACGCGCGCGAGAACATTTCGGATCAGGATTTGAGCCTGCTGGGCTTTGCATTGAACGCAGGTCGTTCGATCGTCATCGCTGTAAACAAGTGGGATGGTCTGGACAGCGAGGTGAAAGAGCGTGTGAAGTCAGAGCTTGACCGTCGTCTTGGCTTTGTTGATTTCGCCCGGATTCACTTTATCTCTGCATTGCATGGTACAGGTGTGGGTCACCTGTTCGAGTCGATTCAGGAAGCGTATGAGTCTGCGACCAAGAGAATCAGCACCGCGATGCTGACACGCATCATGAGCATGGCACAGGACGATCACCAGCCACCGATGATCCGTGGCCGTCGCGTGAAGCTGAAGTATGCACATGCGGGTGGTTACAACCCACCGATTTTCGTTATTCACGGAAACCTGGTGAAAGAGCTGCCTGATTCTTACAAGCGTTATCTGATGAACTACTACCGTAAGTCTCTGGAAATCATGGGTACACCTATCCGTATTCAGTTCCAGAACAGCGAGAACCCGTTTGAAGGTAAGAAAGAGAAGCTTACCATTTCTCAGGCGCGCCAACGTAAGCGTCTGATGGACATGGTGAAAACTCGCGGCAAAAAGTAACTCTCTGCCACTAAATACTAAGAGCCGACCTCAGGGTCGGCTTTTTTACGCTCGTAAAAAACGGATTGTATCCGGATACATGAAGGTTGAATAACAGCCCATGTAATTTAGACAAAAGTGTCATCTTTCCGTATTTCCCGCCCGTAATTTGAGCAGTTAGCCTCAATACAGTCTCTCAGGTACGGCTGATTGACCGCTAATTCAGTCTGATCTGACCGTCGAATGATGGAGTTTAGATGATCTTTGTCACAAAAAATAAGCAATTAGGCGTGAAATATCGTTCTAGGAAGGAAAGGCGAATTATTACGCGGCTACTATAACTCCTATAATTTATAAAATATCGAACAAGATGATTTTTTAATAATATTGAAATACTTTATCCTTTTTAAAGTCCATATGCAGAACATGTAACTTATGCTTTCGGGGGTTGTATTGATAAATATTTTTTTAGGGGGTGATCGCTGATCGGATCCCATAATCGCTGCGATCTGACGATCTTTATAGGATCCAGCACTAGGCTGCTCGTTTTGCCAGCATCTAAGGGTTAGAATAACGGCAAAAGGATCATTGTGCATCCTTTGACCAAAAAACTGCGAAGTCAAAGCTAAGGAAACCTTAATGGGAAATAATTGCCCTGATTGCGAACGTGACTTGGTGTGGGACAACGGCACTTACCGTTGTGAAACCTGCGAGAAAAGTTTTATAAAACAGGCGTTTTGTGCCACTTGCCGCGCGCTATTGGAAAAGCTTCAGGCTTGTGGGGCGACCAGCTATTTCTGTAATAGCTGCAACGAGCTGAAATCGAAGTCGAGCGCGAGAATCGTTTTTGAAGAACAAAAAACGGTGTTCTGAGACATCGTTTCACCTTTCTTGTTAAAGATCCTTTCTAGTTCACTGTAGATTGGATCTCTCCGTCCCCGAACGTTGACCTGATCTGATCGCCAGACTTAAGCGATGATGCTGAACGAATCACTTCGCCTTTATCGTTCCGGGTGATCGAATAACCGCGTGCGAGTGTTGCCAGCGGGCTTACTGCATCCAGTGTTTCCATCTGCAGTGCCAGTGCATGCTGTTGTTGTCGGAGTTGTCGGCGCATGGCCTCAATAAGACGCTGCTCCACATAGCCCAGTTGTGCTTTCTGCCCAGGAATCTGGTTCGCGGGGGAGTAACGCTCAAGCTTTTGCGTAGTTCTATCAAGGCGCTGGGCTTCCGTTTGAAGTGTATAGCGCATGGATTGGTGAAGACGCCTTTCAAGCTCATCAAACTGCTGAGATTGTTGTTGAAGCTGCGTTTTGGGGTGCTGCATCGCCAATCGGTGTTGCAAGCGTGTTAGCCACTCTTGAGAGCGGCTTAAATGACGGCTGAAAGCGTGGGCGAGGCGATCAGTACGCTGCAGCAGTTGCTGATCACGTACCGAGGTATCACAGCTGACAAGCTCTGCTGCCGCTGACGGGGTAGGGGCACGGGCATCGGCGACGAAATCCGCGATGGTAACATCAACTTCATGGCCAACAGCACTGACGATCGGGATGGTACTGGCGGCAATGGTACGAGCTACAATTTCCTCATTGAAGCACCACAAGTCTTCCAGCGAACCACCACCACGGCCAACGATCAGCACATCACATTCATTACGGCTGTTGGCACGCCCAATAGCCTGCGCGATTTGGATAGATGCATCTTTTCCCTGCACCTGGGTGGGATAAATCACCACAGGCAAGCTAGGATCGCGGCGTTTCAGGACATGCAAAATATCATGTAGCGCTGCGCCGGTGCTGGAAGTGATCACGCCAACCCGCTTGGGTTGTTCTGGGAGTGGCTTTTTCAGACTGGCAGCAAACAGCCCTTCTGCAGAAAGCTGCATTTTCAGTTTTTCAAACTGCTGCTGAAGTAAACCATCACCTTCAGGCTGCATGCTTTCTACAATGATCTGATAGTCGCCACGAGGTTCATACAGCGACAGCCTTGCTCTCACTAGGACTTGATTACCATTGGCAGGCTTAAAGGCTACCCGCATATTGTTGCCTTTAAACATGGCGCATTTCACCTGAGCCTGACGGTCTTTCAGGGTGAAATACCAGTGACCAGATGTTGCCATGGTGAGGTTTGAAATCTCGCCAACCAGCCAAACAATGCCCATTTCGTTTTCGAGCAACAAACGCACTTCAGCGTTTAATCTGGAGACGGTATAGATATTGTTGTTGGCGAGATTCATAGCGGAATGCGTCTTTATTTTCAGCAAGATGAAGCCATGTTAAAGAGGCGAAATCTGAAAGCCAAACGTTTTCGTAAAAATCTGTAGCCAAACGTTTGCGCTGTCAGTATAATGCGGCGGCAATATTTTGAACTCCCTCATATTATTTTGGCGTGAGATATTGCAATGTTACGAATAGCTAAAGAAGCCCTTACTTTTGACGATGTACTGCTGGTTCCAGCACACTCCACAGTTCTTCCGAACACTGCCGACTTGCGCACTCAACTGACGAAAAAAATCTCTCTGAACATCCCCCTGATCTCAGCGGCGATGGACACAGTGACCGAAGCGCGCCTCGCAATTGCGCTTGCTCAGGAAGGTGGCATCGGATTTATCCACAAAAACATGTCTATCGAACAGCAAGCTGAACAAGTTCGCTTGGTGAAGATTTTCGAAGCTGGTGTGGTTTCAAACCCAATCACTGTAACGCCAGAGCAAACCATTGCTGATGTGAAAGCTTTGACTGACACTCACGGCTTTGCTGGTTTCCCAGTCGTGACTGAAGCGAATGAGCTGGTCGGTATTATTACTGGTCGCGACGTACGTTTCGTGACTGACCTGAGTCTCAAGGTGTCTGAAGCGATGACACCGAAAGAGCGTTTGGCAACGGTAAAAGAAGGTGCGAGCCCAGAAGAAGTTCAAAAGCTGATGCAAAAGCACCGCGTAGAAAAAATCTTGGTGGTTAACGACGATCACCACATCGCGGGCATGATCACTGCAAAAGATTTCCAAAAAGCTGAACGTAAGCCAAACGCATGTAAAGACGAGCAAGGCCGTCTACGTGTTGGTGCTGCGGTTGGCGCTGGTGCTGGTAACGAAGACCGTGTTGCTGCACTGGTTGAAGCAGGCGTTGACGTGCTGCTTATCGACTCTTCTCACGGTCACTCTGAAGGTGTACTTCAGCGCATCCGTGAAACCCGTGAAAAATTCCCTGAACTACAAATCATTGGCGGTAACGTCGCGACTGGAGCAGGTGCAAAAGCCCTTATTGAAGCGGGTGTAGATGCTGTGAAAGTGGGGATTGGACCTGGTTCAATCTGTACGACCCGAATTGTTACCGGTGTGGGTGTTCCGCAAATCACTGCAATTTCAGACGCAGTAGAAGTGGCAGAACAATATGGCGTGCCATGTATCGCTGACGGCGGTATCCGCTTCTCTGGTGATATGTGTAAAGCGATTGTTGCTGGCGCATCTTGTGTCATGGTGGGTTCAATGCTGGCAGGTACTGAAGAATCTCCAGGTGAAGTGGAACTATACCAAGGCCGTGCTTACAAATCTTACCGTGGTATGGGCTCGCTGGGTGCGATGTCTAAAGGTTCTTCTGACCGTTACTTCCAGAGCGATAACGCAGCGGACAAACTGGTACCTGAAGGTATCGAAGGTCGCGTGGCATACAAAGGTCGCCTGAAAGAAATCATTCATCAGCAAATGGGTGGCCTGCGCTCGTGCATGGGTCTGACTGGCTCAGCGACTGTTGAAGACCTGCGCACCAAAGCAGAGTTCGTTCGCATCACAGGTGCTGGTATCACTGAATCGCATGCGCACGATGTGACCATCACTAAAGAAGCACCAAACTATCGTACTGGCCAGTAATTCGTGCCCGTAATTTAAAGCCGAAATTTATAGCATGGGGGCGAAAGTCCCCTGTATTGATGACTTTTTGAGACAAGCTGAAATGACCCAAAATATTCATGACCAACGTATTCTGATCCTCGACTTTGGATCTCAGTACACCCAGTTGATTGCACGTCGTATCCGTGAAATCGGTGTTTACTGTGAGCTTTGGGGCTGGGATGTTGAAGAGCAGGATATCCGTGACTTCAACCCGAATGGCATCATTCTTTCTGGTGGCCCGGAGAGCGTGACCGAAGACGGTTCACCACGTGCGCCTGAATATGTGTTTAACGCGGGCGTTCCGGTACTGGGCGTCTGCTACGGCATGCAAACCATGTCTGAGCAGCTTGGCGGTAAAGTTTCAGGTTCAAACGAGCGAGAGTTTGGTTACGCGAAAGTGACGCTGGATAACCCAGGTAGCCTGTTTGAAGGTATCGAAGATGCCATTAACGAAGCGGGCAAAGGCGTTCTGGATGTATGGATGAGCCACGGCGACAAAGTGGTAGAAATTCCGGCTGACTTTGTGAAAGTCGCATCGACTGACACTTGTCCATTCGCAGCAATGGCAAACGAAGAGAAGCGCTTCTATGGCGTTCAGTTCCACCCTGAAGTGACTCACACCCGTCAGGGTCACCGCATGCTTGAGCGTTTCGTGATGGTTATCTGTGGCTGTGAGAAGCTATGGACGCCAGCATCTATCATCGAAGATGCGATTGCACGCATCAAAGAACAAGTGGGTAATGACGAAGTGATTCTTGGCCTGTCAGGCGGCGTGGACTCTTCTGTTGTTGCTATGCTTATCCACCGCGCGATCGGTGACAAGCTGACCTGTGTATTCGTAGACAACGGTCTGCTGCGCTTGAACGAAGCTGAGCAGGTTATGGAAATGTTCGGTGATCACTTCGGCTTGAACATTGTTCATGTTGATGCGGAAGAGCGCTTCCTGTCTGCGCTGGAAGGCATTGCTGATCCAGAAGCAAAACGTAAGAAGATTGGTCACGTGTTCGTTGATGTATTCGATGAAGAATCGAAGAAACTGAAGAACGCGAAATGGTTGGCGCAAGGCACTATCTACCCAGATGTGATCGAGTCTGCTGCATCTAAGACCGGTAAAGCGCACGTGATCAAATCTCACCACAACGTAGGTGGTCTGCCGGATGACATGGAAATGGGTCTGGTTGAGCCGCTGAAAGAACTGTTCAAAGACGAAGTGCGCAAGATAGGTCTTGAGCTGGGCCTGCCATACAACATGCTTTACCGCCACCCGTTCCCAGGTCCAGGTCTGGGTGTACGCGTGCTGGGCGAAGTGAAGAAAGAATACTGTGACCTGCTGCGCCGTGCAGATGCTATCTTCATCGAAGAGCTACACAAAGCAGATCTTTACAACAAGGTTTCTCAGGCATTTACCGTGTTCTTGCCAGTACGCTCAGTAGGCGTAATGGGTGACGGCCGTAAATACGATTGGGTTGTCTCACTGCGTGCAGTAGAAACGATCGATTTCATGACCGCACACTGGGCACACCTGCCATATGACTTCTTGGGCAAAGTTTCTAACCGCATCATCAATGAAGTGGATGGCATCAGCCGCGTGGTTTACGACATCTCTGGCAAGCCACCTGCAACCATCGAGTGGGAATAATCTTCCCCTGAATCCAGTCATTCAAAGGCACGCATTGCGTGCCTTTTTCTTTCTTTCTCACCCGCGATACGTCATTCAGCTTATGGGTGACTGATACTCACCATTTCATGCCAAAAGTAGCCATTTCTTTGTGGTTGTTGTTCATTTGGGTTTTCTTTGTTTGCTTTGTGTTTATTTCTTGTGTGTGAAGTGAATTTATCTGCTATATGGGTGATTTTTATTGATATTAGTCGCTATTATTTATGTTTTTTAATTGTATTTTGTACTGTTGGATAATGATGACGTCGTTGCGAATTCATCAAAGAATCCGCTTTTTACGATGCAAACACACACTGCAATAACTCGGAGCTTTAAATGAGTAATCATGCCATGAGCAATACTCCAGACGCGCCAAACGGCGGTATGGAAAAGTTCCTGAACTGGATTGAAAGGGCAGGTAACAAAATTCCTGATCCTGCTCTTCTGTTCTTTTATGGACTTTTGATTGTATGGGGCCTGTCCGCCGTTCTTTCTCAGGTTGATTTCGGCCTGATCCACCCTGTTACTGGCCAGGCTGTAGAAATTAATAACCTCCTGACAGGCACTGCGCTGTCGAACTTCTTGGCGAACATGGTGACCACTTTCACTAGTTTCGCACCTATGGGTATTGTGCTGGTGGCGATGCTCGGTGTAGGTGTGGCTGATGCTTCTGGCTTTATCACGACTGGCCTGAAGAAAATGCTTAACGTGACGCCTAAGAAACTGCTGACTCCAGCGCTGATTCTGGTGGCGATTGTGTCGCACACTGCGGCAGATGCAGGTTACGTTCTGGTTATTCCTTTGGGCGGCATTATCTTCCACGCTGCGGGTCGTCACCCACTGGTAGGCATTGCTGCAGCATTTGCTGGTGTTTCCGGCGGTTTCTCTGCAAACTTCATCCCGGCGGGTATTGATCCGTTGCTGGCAGGCTTCACCCAGTCTGCTGCGCAGGTTCTGGATAAAGACTACGTGGTGAACCCACTGGCGAACCTGTATTTTACAGGCCTATCTTCATTCCTGATTGTGGCTATCGGCTGGTATGTGACGGAGAAAATCATCGAGCCGCGCCTGAACAAATTGCCAATTGATGAAGACGCAGAAAAAGCACCGGATCTCGGCAGCTTCACCGCTATTGAGAGTAAAGCGTTCAACCGCGCAGGTTTTGCAATGCTGGCGGGTATCGTTCTGCTGGTGGTTGCGCTTATCCCTGAAACTTCAGCACTGCGTTCACCTGAGGGCGATCTTACCGCGTTCTCTGCGCCGCTGATGAAGTCTATCGTACCGCTGATCTTTATCCTGTTTGTGATTCCAGGTGTGGTTTATGGTCGCGTTGCAGGTACCTTCAAAACGCAAGGCGATATCATCAAAGCGATGAGCGATACCATGGCGACGATGGGCGCGTATTTGGTGATGTCATTCTTCTGTGCGCAGTTCCTGGCGGCATTCAGCCAGTCGAACATCGGTACCTTGCTGGCATTGGAAGGTGCAGCATTCCTGAAAGCGCTGAACATGCCGGGTCAGCTAACCATTATCGGTATGATTTTGTTGACCGCGTGTGTGAACCTGTTGATCGGTTCTGCATCGGCGAAATGGGCGCTGATTGGTCCAATCCTGGTGCCAATGCTGATGGCGCTGGGTATTTCTCCTGAACTGTCTCAGGCGGCTTACCGTGTGGGTGACTCTGTGTCTAACATCATTTCTCCACTGATGGTGTTCTTCCCACTGGTTGTGGTTTACTGCCAACGTTATGTGAAGAGCACAGGTATCGGCACATTGGCGTCAATGATGATGCCTTACTCCATTGCGATGTTGATTGGCTGGTCGATCTTCCTGTTGGCTTACTGGGCACTTGGTATTCCTCTAGGCATCCAAGCGCCTTATACCTACCAGCTGTGACAGTAATCCGTTGCTTTCAAGCCCTGCCATCGTGCAGGGCTTTTTATTGCTCTTGAATTTTTACTTAACCTTATGTGCTGCATATATGCAACATAATCAAAACATAACTCCATACATTAATGGTTTTATGAAGTTTTATATAAAAGATGCATGTTCTGGGATGTGTTAGTTATCTCACACTATTATCTGCTGGGCTGCCTTTCATTTGTAATAAATCCTGATAATCCACATGGGTTTGGAATTGTCGCCTTTTGAGTCTCTTTTTTGGGAATTTTACTCTAAAAGTGGCATCTGCTAAGTTCTTGCAGCGAAAGTAACGGATATACCTGATTTTATCGTGCGCTCCCTTCAGCAGAGTAGCAATGCAGGTTAGAACTCATCGAAAAGGTGGTACGAAATGAGTCAAGCTTCACAAGGAGCGCCGCAACAGAATGGCGCGATTGCGTTTATTGAACGTGTAGGTAAAAAAATCCCCGATCCTGTGATCATTTTTATGTTCCTTTTTGTGGCTGCGTTGACCATTACAGGTTTGATCGGCGGAATGGAATTTCAAACCACAGGGGCAGATGGTAATCCTGTCAGCCACACTGTGAAGAGCATGCTGGCAACAGAAAACGTTCGCTGGATGTTTGACAATGCGATCCTGAAAAACTGGCTATCGTTTGGCCATGGCGTACTGGGTGTGATTCTTGTGGTGATGCTGGGTGTCGGCATTGCTGAGAACTCAGGTTTTCTGGGGGCGGTAATTAAGCGCGTTGGCCTTCGCCTGAATGAGAAGTGGCTCCCGATGTTGCTGGTATTCCTGGGTATCATGAGTTCCATCGCAACGGATGCAGGCTATCTGGTGCTTATCCCATTGGCGGGTATGTTGTACGCAGGTGTGGGTAAAAACCCGCTGATTGGCATGGCAGCTGCGTTCGCAGGGGTATCTGCTGGCTTCAGTGCGAACCTGATTCCAGCAACCCCGGTTGATGTTATTATTGGTCTGAATGCACGCGTATTTGCAGAATCTCAAGGTGTACCTTTTGAGAACGCAGGTGGAGAGGTGCTGAACCCGGCGACCATGCATTACTTCTTCATCTTCGTTTCCACGTTCATGTTGGCGGTTCTGGGTGCTTGGGTCACCAAGCGCTTTGTGGCGCCGCGTCTGGATAAAATGGAGTACACACTTCCAGAAGGACTGGATCAGAGCGATTTCTCCGTCAGTGAAAGCGAGAAAAAGGGCTTGCGCGCTGCAGGTCTTGGTTTGGTTGCTTCTCTGGCCGCGATTGTTGCGCTGGCTATGGGACCATTAGCACCTTACACCAACGAAGCAGGACGCACAGTTACGCCATATATGAACAACGTGATCTTGCTAATTGCGATGGTGTTTGCGGTGACGGGTATCTGTTTTGGTTATAGCACGGGTAAATTCAAGTCGCTTCAAGACGTGGTGAATGCCATGGTGAAACAGATGAATACCTTTGGATATGTTCTGGTTTTGACTTTCTTCAGTCACAACTTCCTGGCGGTACTGAGTTATTCAGGCTTGGGTGTTTACATCACTTACCTAGGCGCAACCACTTTGTCTTCACTGGGCCTGGAAAACTTCCCAATCCTGCTAATCATTGGCTTCATTCTTACCACTGCACTGATCAACCTGTTTGTCGGTGGTTTGACTTCTAAGTGGATGCTGCTGGGGCCAATTTTCGTTCCTATGCTGTATCAGGTTAACCCGAATATGACACCTGATCTGGTTGCTGCGGCTTACCGTGTGGCAGATTCTTCCACCAACATCATTACGCCAATGATGACCTACGCAGGTGTTATTCTGGCCTTTATGCGCAAGTACAAATCGGATCTGACGTTCGGTGACGTGATTGCAATGATGGTGCCATACTCGGCAGCGTTCCTGACAGTATGGACAAGCCTGCTGATCGTCTTCTTCAGCTTTAATATTCCTCTGGGCTTCTGATCAGGTGCAGCAAGAATAGAAAAACCCGGCTTCGGCCGGGTTTTTGTTGTTTGAAGCGTTACTTCAAATGCTCTCCATGGAACCGGAGGTGATCTTCGATAAAGCTCGAAATGAAGTAGTAGCTGTGGTCGTAGCCTTCCTGCATTCGAAGCTCCAGCGGATAACCCGCTTCTTCTGCAGCTTGGAGTAAGTTTCCTGGCTTCAGTTGCTCATGCAGGAACTGATCACCATCACCTTGATCAATCAGCATTGGCAAGTGCTTATCTGCTTTTTTGATTAAGGCGCAACTGTCATATTCTAACCAGCTCTGGCGGTCTTCACCCAAGTAGTTAGTAAAGGCTTTTTCTCCCCAAGGCACAGCGGCGGGATTCACGATTGGGCTAAAGGCTGAGACTGAACGGTAGTCATCGCTGTTTTTCAGCGCAATAGTCAGAGCACCATGGCCACCCATGCTGTGGCCTGAAATAGCCTTCACATCGCTGACTGGGAAGTGCGCTTCGACGAGAGTTGGGAGTTCTTTCAGCACATAATCGTACATGTGATAGAAACGGTTCCAGGGGGCCTCGGTGGCATTCAGATAGAAACCTGCACCAATACCAAAATCATAAGCACCTTCTGGATCGTCAGGAATGTTGTCACCGCGTGGGCTTGTGTCAGGTGCAACGATAGCAATACCCAGTTCAGCAGCAACGCGATGTGCGCCGGCTTTCTGCATAAAGTTTTCATCGCTACAGGTCAGTCCTGACAACCAGTAAAGCACTGGTACACGATTTGACTCTGACGCTTGTGGTGGCAAAAAAATCGCAAAGCGCATGTTGCAATGAACCGTGCGGGAGGTATGGGTATATTGCTTGTGCCAACCGCCAAAACTACGGTTACTGCTAATGTTTTCAAGACTCATTTAGGACTCCAAAGCAGGCGGTGGAGATCCGCCTGCGTGGGGTTGGATCGTAAAGTGGCTTACTTGTCGTAGTGGATGACAGTACGAATGCTTTTACCTTCGTGCATGAGGTCGAACGCTTCATTGATGCCATCGAGACCCATGGTATGGGTGATGAAGTCATCAAGGGCGAATTCACCCGCCATGTAACGCTCTACGATCTCTGGTAGCTCTGAGCGGCCTTTAACACCACCGAACGCCGAACCGCGCCATACGCGACCGGTAACCAGTTGGAATGGACGGGTAGAGATTTCCTGACCAGCTCCGGCAACACCGATAATGACTGACTCACCCCAGCCTTTGTGGCAGCACTCAAGTGCTGAGCGCATGACATTAACGTTACCGATACATTCGAATGAATAATCTACACCGCCGTCAGTCAGTTCGACAATCACGTCCTGAATCGGTTTGTCGTACTTGCTTGGGTTGATGCAGTCAGTCGCACCTAGCTTTTGAGCCAGCTCGAACTTGCTCTCATTGATGTCGACACCAATGATGCGGCTTGCACCTGCCATTGCTGCACCAATGATTGCTGAAAGCCCGATGCCGCCCAGACCAAATACAGCCACAGTGTCGCCTTTTTGGACTTTAGCGGTGTTGAGCACTGCGCCCATACCGGTGGTAACACCACATCCAAGAAGACATACTTCCTCTAGTGGCGCATCTTTGTTCACTTTAGCCAGAGAGATCTCAGGCAGTACTGTGTACTCAGAGAAGGTTGAACAACCCATGTAGTGGTAGATTGGCTGACCATCTTTGTAAAAACGGGTCGTGCCGTCTGGCATCAAGCCTTTACCTTGTGTCTCACGGATTTTCTGACACAGGTTGGTTTTACCTGATTTACAGAACTTACACTCACCACATTCTGGAGTGTATAGAGGAATAACATGATCACCCACTTGAACACTGGTGACACCTTCCCCCACTTGTTCAACAATACCGCCACCTTCGTGGCCTAGAATTGCTGGGAAGATGCCTTCAGGGTCGTCACCAGAAAGGGTAAATGCATCAGTGTGGCAAACGCCAGTTGCGATAATACGTACCAGCACTTCGCCCGCTTTTGGCAACATGACATCCACTTCTTCAATGCTAAGTGGCTTGCCTGCTTCCCAGGCAATTGCTGCGCGTGATTTGATAAATTGTTCTGCCATTGAAAGCATCCTCATTAAGTAAAGGGCTAGTCCCTTAACGTTTAACCCTAGGCGATTTATTCTGACGTAGCGAGTTCACTTTTGTGACACGCTGAATTTGAGTGATAGTCTATTTATTTCTATTCGTGTGATAATCCACTTAAATTGCAATTAACTTTTACTGGTGAGAAATAATGTCAGATTGGCAAGGGGTTTCGGAGTTTCTGGCCGTGGTCGAAATGGCAAGCTTTACCAAAGCGGCCAGTCGCCTCGGCGCATCGACGGCACATGTAAGTAGACAGGTAGCTTTGCTGGAGGAGCGGCTTAGTACCCGCCTTCTATTTCGTACGACGCGAAGGGTATCGACCACTGAAGAGGGAGATATCTATTATCAACATTGCAGGCTGCTGGCAGATGGATTGAAAGAAGCAGAGAGTGCAGTGACTCAATTACACGAGACGCCAAACGGCCAGATCAAGCTGACAGCGCCTGTGACTTATGGTGAAAAAGTTGTGATGCCTTTGATTCTGGATTTTATGGACGCCTATCCTGAAATTCAGATAGAGGTAGATTTGACCAATGCGACGTTAGATCTCGTCGACTCATCTTGTGATGTGGCGTTAAGGTTAGGGCGCTTGGTGGACTCCTCTATGGTGTGTAAGCGCCTGGCTACACGTCGTCTTATTGTTTGTGGTTCACCGGATTATCTTTCCAAATTTGGCACCCCTCATACACTCTCTGAATTGGCACAACACAATTGCCTGCGTGGGCAACACGACTATTGGCGTTTTAGGGAGGAAGGAAAAGAACGTACAGTGAGGGTGCGCGGAAACCTTCGTTGTAACAGTGGTATTGCGTTGCTTGATGCCGCAACTCGCGGTAACGGCCTAATCCAGCTTCCGGATTACTACTTACAAGAGGCATTGGGATCCGGTGAGGTCGTCAAAGTACTGAATGCCTATGAGGATTTGGAAGAGGGAATTTGGGCACTTTTCCCACACCGAAGGCTACAGCCCCTTCGTGTCAAACTGCTGGTGGACTTTCTGGCGGCTAAACTGGCAAATCAGGCTAAGGAATAGTGCTTATAGGAGTGATATACTCCGGCGCATATCAAGAGTAGGTTTAGAGTGAATAGTGACACAGAGTGAATTAGATCAGCAGTTTATGCGCCGGGCGATGGAACTGGCAGGCAATGCAGAAGCCGATGGCGAAGTACCTGTTGGCGCGGTTGTCGTGCATGAAGGTGTTGTCATTGGTGAAGGCTGGAACCGTCTGATTGGCCAGCATGATGCTACCGCCCATGCTGAAATGATGGCGTTGCGTCAAGCAGGTAAAGTGCTGCAAAACTATCGGCTGTTAGATGTAGTGCTTTATGTCACGCTGGAACCTTGTCCAATGTGTGCTTCTGCCATGGTGCACAGCCGAATTGGTAAGGTAGTCTTTGGTGCGCCGGATTATAAAACCGGAGCAGCGGGCAGTGTCATGAACCTTCTGAGCTATGAAGGTGTGAATCACCATGTTCTTTATCAGGGGGGCGTGTTAGAAGAAGAGTGTCGCGAGCAATTACAGGCATTTTTTCGCCGCCGTCGTCTGGAAAAGAAAGCGGAAAAAGAAGCGCGAAAAGCAGCACAAAACCCTTCCGAAGAGGACTAGAAACTCTCGTCCATCATAGCAAATTCGCGGATAGCGAACGTACGTTGACGCCAAAGCACCTTTTTCAATGCAACGTTGCGGTGACGCTTGCGACGGTTTGACGCCGCACTGGAGTTACGGGCGAAGTTAGCCTGTACCTTTCGTTTTCTTGCAAACATCGTCGTTCCTTTTAAAAAATAAGCGCAGCCTCGCTGCGCTTATAGGTATTTATAATCATCTTTTATTAAAGCACGATGACAGCATGATTCTCTGATAAACCCCGTTCTTCCCGTTGGCTTATTACTGAGCTTCCGGCGTTTTTTCCGCACTCTCTGCTTCATCTGCTACGGGGGCCGATTCAAGCGTATCAATAACCTCACTTACCCCTTCACCGGCTACATCTTCTACTATGATGGTTTGCAATCCTTCAAGGTCGTCAGCGACATCACTGGTGATAGCCTCTGCTTTATCCTGATCATAGCCAACAATACTCTGGTAGTAGCGACGGATATTTTCTACATAGCTGAGTGCTTCGTAACCACGCGCATAACCGTAGCGGGTTTGCTTGTAGTACTGGCGTTTGGCCAATAGTGGCAGGCGTTGTTTCACATCCGCCCAAGAGTCTGGGTTTCCACCCTGTGCCTTGGTCAGACGGCGAGCGTCCATCATATGGCCGAAGCCAATGTTGTAGGAAGCCAACGCAAACCAGATTTTTTCATGCTCGTTCACACTCTCCGGGATACGGTGCAGCATCTTACGCAGATATTCAGCGCCACCACGGATACTCTGCTCCGGGTCGAGTCGGTTTTTAACACCTACAGATTTGGCTGTTGGCAGCGTCAACATCATCATGCCACGAACGCCAGTTGGAGAGACTGCGCGCGGGTTCCAGTGAGATTCCTGATAAGAAAGAGCAGCAAGCAAGCGCCAGTCAAACTCGTCGGCATATTTCTTAAACAATGGTTCCCATTTCGGCAGTTTGGAGTCAATCGCGCGAAGGAAGGCGCGGGTATCCACAAAGTCGAAGCTGTCTACATGGCCGAAGTATTTCTCTTCAAGTGCTGCCAATTCTCCGCTTTGGGCTTTCTTGCCGAAAAACTCAATCATTAAAGCGTAAACACTGTCGTCCTGTGATTTTTTCATGAACCAGGCAACAGGTTCATCTTCAGTTAATTCCAATGCAACTGTGATGGTTGGGTGGGTGCGTTGTACCAATGCAATATCGACGGAGTCAGCGATAGTGAAGTCCAGCTTGCCATCAGCAACTTGTTTGAGAAGCTCATCGTCATCTATGTCTTTGACACTTTCCCAGACAAGCTCTGGGTATTCGCGCTGAATCGCCTTTAGGGTAAGGGCATGACTTGAACCTTCAACGACAGCAACACGAGCCCCATCTTTATTTAACTCAGTGAGGTTTCGCGGTCGCCAATGGCCATTTTTGTATACCAGTTGTTGGCTAACATAGTAGTAAGCCGGTCCCGGACGGAAATGTTCGAGGCGGTCTTTGGTGATGGTTAAACCCGCGGCTATGATGTCTACATCACCACGTTCAACGGCAGGGAAAAGCCCAGACAGGGTATAGGCCGGTTGCATCTCAAGCTTAACGCCCAGACTTTGGGCAAATTGGGAGGCGAGTTCATAGTCGAGGCCTGTCGGACCATCGGGGCCGATGTAGTAAGAAAGCTGGTTGTTCAGGGTGCCCACACGCAATACGCCGCGATCGCGGATTTTTTCCAGCGCCGTTCTGTCGTCGTACTTCCATTCGCATCCAGCGATAAAAAGTGCCAGAAAAAAGCCAGTGAGTAGTATGTAGGTTCGTTTTACAGCGTTCTGGTTCAAAAAGTTATGCTCACTCGTATTTCGTAGGACTGTTATATCAAAGCTGGCTGGATGCGGAAAGTTAAGCAGCAACCGTTACTTGGCGAATACTCAGAATAGTGACAATAAACGCCAGTCAAAAAAAGTTACGCAAACGGTTGCGTCAAGTGTTACGTCGCTCACCTTTTTACCCTATAATACCGCCCCGAAGCCTTTAGAAGTGGTATCGACATGGCTCTCCCATCTCATTTGCGCAATGTAAATCATGGGGTTAGGTCAATATCACTTTAATTCACTGCTAACCGAGAGACGTACGCACATGGAAATTTTGCGTGGTTCCCCCGCTCTGTCCGAATTTCGAGTCCAAAAACTGCTGGAAAGCTGCAAAGCGAATGATTTGCCTGTCACCAGCCTCTATGCAGAGTATATCCACTTTGCTGATCTCAGCGCGCCTTTGGGTGACGACGAAAAGCAAAAACTGGAACGCTTGCTCACTTACGGTCCAACGATCGCTGAGCATGCGCCAACTGGAACCCTCTTCCTTGTAACACCGCGCCCCGGCACCATCTCGCCTTGGTCTTCCAAAGCTACCGACATCGCCCGCAACTGCGGCTTGGCTCAGATTAAACGCCTGGAGCGTGGCACAGCTTACTATGTTGAGTTGTCCGGAGAGCTGTCTGAAGCTCAGCAAAACGTACTCGCCAGCCTGCTTCACGACCGTATGATGGAAGTGGTATTTGGCCAACTCGATGAAGCCTCCGCATTGTTCAAAGCGGCAACGCCAGCGCCAATGACGGCAGTCGATATTTTAGGTGGTGGATGCGAAGCGCTGGAAAAAGCCAATGTCGAGTTGGGTCTGGCACTGGCGGAAGACGAAATTGACTACTTGGTAGAAAGCTTCACCAAGCTGGGTCGTAATCCGAACGACATCGAACTGATGATGTTTGCACAAGCAAACTCAGAGCATTGTCGTCACAAGATCTTCAACGCAGACTGGACCATCGATGGTGTTGAACAGCCAAAGAGCCTGTTCAAGATGATCAAGAATACGTTTGAACACAACAGTGAAAATGTGTTGTCAGCTTACAAAGACAATGCAGCTGTGATGACGGGTTCTAATGTAGGCCGATTCTTCCCGAATCCAGAGTCACGCCAATATGACTACCATCAGGAAGAAGCCCATATCCTGATGAAAGTGGAAACCCACAACCACCCAACGGCGATTTCTCCATGGCCAGGTGCTTCAACAGGTTCTGGCGGTGAAATCCGTGATGAAGGCGCAACCGGTATTGGCGGTAAGCCCAAAGCGGGTCTGGTGGGCTTCACGGTATCTAACCTGCGTATTCCTGGCTTTGAGCAGCCTTGGGAAACCGACTTCGGCAAGCCAAACCGTATCGTCAACGCGCTTGATATTATGCTGGAAGGTCCTCTGGGTGGCGCCGCATTCAACAACGAATTTGGCCGCCCTAACCTGCTGGGTTACTTCCGTACTTACGAGGAAAAGGTTAGCTCGCACAATGGTGAAGAAGTGCGTGGTTACCACAAGCCAATCATGATTGCAGGCGGCATGGGCAACATCCGTGACCAGCATGTACAGAAAAAAGAAATCCCAGTCGGCGCGAAGCTGATTGTTCTGGGTGGTCCCGCGATGAACATCGGTCTGGGTGGCGGTGCAGCCTCTTCTATGGCGTCTGGCCAGTCGACCGAAGATCTGGACTTCGCTTCTGTTCAACGTGAGAACCCAGAAATGGAACGCCGTTGTCAGGAAGTGATTGACCGTTGTTGGCAGCTTGGCGAGCAAAACCCAATTGCGTTTATTCACGACGTGGGCGCGGGTGGTATTTCGAATGCCCTGCCTGAGCTGGTGGATGACGGCGAGCGCGGCGGTAAATTCCAGCTGCGTGATGTACCGAATGACGAGCCGGGTATGAGCCCATTGGCAATCTGGTGTAACGAATCTCAAGAACGCTATGTGATGGCCGTTGCGCCAGAAAACATGGACGTATTCGATGCCATCTGTAAGCGCGAACGTGCGCCATATGCGGTCGTCGGTGAAGCGACTGAAGAGCGTCATCTGACGCTGGAAGACAGCCACTTCGACAACACACCTATCGACATGCCAATGGATATTCTGCTTGGCAAGCCACCGAAAATGCACCGTGATGTGACCTCTCTGAAAGTGGAAGGTCAGGCTATTGCCCGTGACGGCATCAATATCGAAGAAGCCACCCAGCGTGTGCTGCGTTTGCCTTCAGTTGCAGAGAAAACCTTCCTTATCACCATCGGTGACCGCACCTTAACCGGTTTGGTTGCGCGTGACCAAATGGTCGGCCCTTGGCAGGTGCCGGTTGCGAACTGTGCGGTAACGGCAGCAAGCTACGACACTTACCATGGTGAAGCCATGTCCATGGGTGAGCGCACGCCGGTTGCACTGCTGGACTTTGCTGCGTCTGCGCGTCTGGCAGTCGCTGAATCCCTGACTAACATCGCCTGTTCTGACATCGGTGACCTGAAGCGCATCAAGCTGTCTGCAAACTGGATGGCTGCCGCAGGTCACCCTGGCGAAGATGCTGGTCTGTATGAAGCAGTGAAAGCAGTGGGTGAAGAGCTGTGTCCAGCGCTTGATCTGACCATTCCTGTGGGTAAAGACTCGATGTCGATGAAAACCCGCTGGGACGAAAACGGTGAGCAGAAAGAAAACACTTCGCCACTGTCTCTTATCATTACCGCATTCGGCCGTGTCGAAGACGTACGCAAGACAGTGACGCCTCAACTTCGCACTGACAAAGGCGACAGTGCACTGGTACTGGTCGACCTAGGTCAAGGCCAAAACCGCATGGGCGCAACCGCACTGGCGCAAGTTTACAAGCAGTTGGGTGACAAACCTGCTGATGTTGACAGCCCTGAGCTGCTGAAAGGCTTCTTCAACGCAATGCAAACGCTGGTTCGCGACGAAAAGCTTCTGGCTTACCACGACCGTGGTGACGGTGGCCTTTACGTGACACTTGCGGAAATGGCGTTTGCTGGTCATGTGGGTGTAGAAGTGGATATCAACACCCTGTCAGCGGAAGGCGAGTGCAACGATGAGCTGGCAGCACTGTTCAACGAAGAATTGGGCGCGGTGGTTCAGGTTCGCACCGAAGATTTGGACGCTGTTCTGTCGACGCTTTCTGCACACGGTCTGGAAGCATGTAGCCATGTGATTGGTACCCTGACAGAAGACGACGCCGTTCGTATCTGGAATGGTGACGCGCTGGTGCTGGATCAGAACCGCACAGAGCTTCGTACCATTTGGGCGGAAACCACTTATCAAATGCAGGCAATGCGTGATAATCCACGTGGTGCTCAGCAAGAGTTTGATGCTAAGAAAGACGTTACTGACCCAGGCTTGTCAGCGAACCTGACCTTCGATGTTCAGGAAGATGTTGCGGCACCGTTTATCGCAACGGGTGCACGTCCTCAAATGGCAATTTTGCGTGAGCAGGGCGTAAACTCTCACGTTGAAATGGCAGCAGCGTTTGACCGTGCTGGCTTTGATGCTAAAGACGTTCACATGAGCGACGTGCTGGCAGGCAATATCTCGCTGGAGGAGTTCAACGGCTTAGTAGCTTGTGGCGGCTTCTCTTACGGTGACGTGCTGGGTGCAGGTGAGGGTTGGGCGAAATCAATCCTGTTCAACGAACAGGCGCGTGACCAGTTTGAGCGCTTCTTCCACCGTGGCGATTCTTTCGCACTGGGCGTATGTAATGGCTGTCAAATGCTGTCTAACCTGCACGATTTGATCCCGGGCGCAGACCTGTGGCCTCGCTTCGTTCGTAATGAATCTGAGCGGTTTGAAGCGCGTTTCAGTCTGGTTCAGGTTCAGGAAAACCCATCTTTATTCCTGAGTGGTATGGCGGGCTCTCACATGCCTATCGCGGTTTCTCATGGCGAAGGCCGAGCGGAAGTGCGTGATGCTGAGCATCTGGCTGCGATTGAGCAATCAGGCACGGTTGCACTGCGTTATCTGGATAACTTCGGTAAGGTGACGCAGGATTACCCTGCCAACCCGAACGGCTCACCAAACGGTATCACTGGCCTCACCACCCGTGACGGTCGTGTGACCATCATGATGCCGCACCCAGAGCGTGTATTCCGTACTGTGGCGAACTCATGGCACCCAGATAACTGGGGTGAAGATAGCCCATGGATGCGTATGTTCCGTAACGCGCGCGTTAAGCTGGGCTAATCAGGACGTTTTAAACACCAAACTTGTGACACAAGCCGCTACCTTCTGGTGGCGGCTTTTTTATCCGATTGCATCCTGTATCGGCAAGAGGGTAAAGTGTTCCGGCAATTTTATGGAGAGAAATGCAATGGACAGTGCGATTAGCTTTACGCTCATTCCTTCCGGAACAATGCCGGATTCCCTTCAGCGCCGTTTTCCTTCGCTGGCAAAACTAAACGATCTTGAATCCTCTCAAGAGATCCCAATGCTGGTGGCCGAAAAAGACGGCAAGCCTGTTGCCGTAGCCGTACTCCAGCATGAAAAGCGCCACAACGGGATTATGGTTGAAGATGCCACGCTTACTCTGCTTGAGGTTGATCAGGCAAGCCGTCTTCAGGGGATAGGTAAAAACCTACTGAATGCGTTAGAGGCCTATGCTGCAACCGTCACTTGCGAGCTTAAAGTGGACTGCGGTGCAGTCATTGGACGTAAACCTATGCAGGCGCTGTTGACCAATTCCGGCTACGAGCCTCCTTTTGCTTGTGGTGAAACTAAAACCACGACGTGGAAGAAGTCTCTGGTTTAATGAGGGATTTTATTTGGGAAAACCGCGCCAACGGGGTGGTGTAAGGTTACAATTAAAGTAGTGAGCTGTTTGCTTAATCCAGAATTTAAGGGAATGCGATATGAAAAAAATTGAAGCGATTATCAAGCCGTTCAAGCTTGACGACGTGCGCGAAGCGCTGGCAGAAGTCGGAATCACAGGTATGACGGTGTCTGAAGTTAAAGGCTTCGGTCGCCAAAAAGGCCATACCGAACTGTATCGCGGTGCCGAGTATATGGTGGACTTCCTGCCAAAAGTAAAACTGGAAATCGTGGTAGCAGACGATGCGGCGGACCAGTGTGTGGAAACCATCGTGCAAACGGCGCAAACCGGTAAGATCGGTGATGGTAAAATCTTTGTTACCGACGTCGAGCGCGTAGTGCGTATTCGTACTGGAGAAGAAGATGAAGAGGCGATCTAATCGCCTAACTGACTATTGATAAAAGACCGCCGACTGGCGGTCTTTTCGTTTCAATCGCGTTTAATAACAAACCACGTAGCGGTCTGGCCTATGGTTCATGGTTAGCACTAGGTTCAGTACAAATGCCCCAATTACCGAACAGGCAAGCAGCCATGGCGAGACAAAGAAGAATGAAGCCAGCAGGATCGCAATATCAATTGTCATCTGAACGTTGCCTGCGCGAATGCCAAACTTATCCTGGCAGAAGAGAGCCATTACATTAAAACCGCCAAGGCTTGCGTTGTGACGAAAGATCATCAACATGCCCACGCCCATTAGAAGACCGCCAATTAAACCGCAGTAAAGTGGTTGTAGCCAGCCGATGGTAAATACATGGGAGATGTGGTCAACGATTAACGAAACCATAGCGCCTACAAAAACACTGCGTAGGGCAAACTGGGTACCGAAACGATGCCATCCCATGATGTAGAAAGGCACGTTCATCAGAAAGTAAAGGGTACCGAAAGAGAGGTCGGTAAACTGGGTGACTAAAAGTGCCAGACCTGTTGTACCACCAGTCAGCAAGCCTGCTTGCTGAAGGAAATAAACACCCTGTGCCACAATAAACGCACCAGACAGGATCGCAATCATGTCTTCAAACTGTGAATGTTTGGGCTGATAGCTCAACGTAATAACTCCTAAAATGTGTCGTTTTTAAAGGGATTCACGACGCAAGAATGTACTCGCAAAAAGCCGGGATGCTTGATTCTCTCTGGAATCATTCCACGGCACTGCTTTCACTATAAGCGAATGAAAAGCAGGGCATCTTAAAGAGATTGTATAAGGGAGAAAAGAGGCGGGATGAACTTGCGTAAGCGCTTGTGTCACCAACGGCTTACGGAGTGTAAAGTTCCGTGGTTTACAGTATGTGACATTGGTCAATGTGAATTCAATTCATGATTGGAATGAGAAAAGACCATGTTCACTCAGGCAAAAAAAATGTGATTCCTACTACCTGTTGCGCAACAAATTTTGTAGAATCGCAGCCAATAGGAATGCAATGACGAAAACGTTTGCGTCCGCGTGGATACTGGCGTTTTTAATTTGGTGTAAATCAACCCAAGCCAGGTTGAGCAGATAATTTGCTAGCGCGAGTTATCCGGTCAACTTGGTACCCAGGGAACTATCTGAGTCAGGAGATACAGATGCTAAAGCGTGACATGAACATCGCTGATTACGATGCGGAGCTGTTTGCCGCGATCCAGGAAGAAACTGCACGTCAGGAAGAGCACATCGAGCTCATCGCGTCAGAAAACTACACCAGCCCTCGCGTTATGGAAGCGCAAGGTTCCCAGCTGACGAACAAATATGCGGAAGGCTACCCAGGCAAGCGCTACTACGGCGGTTGTGAGTATGTAGACAAAGCGGAAGCGTTGGCTATCGACCGTGCATGTGAACTCTTCGGTGCCGAGTACGCGAACGTTCAGCCTCACTCAGGTTCTCAGGCGAACAGTGCAGTGTATATGGCGCTGCTTAATCCGGGCGACACTGTTCTGGGCATGAGCCTGGCTCATGGTGGTCACTTGACTCACGGTTCACCGGTTAACTTCTCTGGTAAGCACTACAATGTGATTCCTTACGGTATCGACGAAGCAGGCCAAATCAACTACGACGAGATGGAATCACTGGCGCTTGAGCACAAACCTAAGATGATTATCGGCGGTTTCTCTGCCTACTCACAAATCGTTGATTGGGCGCGAATGCGTGAGATTGCAGACAAATCAGGCGCTTACCTGCTTGTTGATATGGCGCACGTTGCTGGTCTTGTTGCAGCCGGTGTATACCCAACGCCAATCCCACATGCACACGTTGTGACTACTACCACCCACAAAACCCTGGCGGGACCACGCGGCGGTCTTATACTGTCTAATGCAGGCGAAGATATGTACAAGAAGCTGAATTCAGCTGTCTTCCCAGGTGGTCAGGGTGGTCCTTTGATGCACGTGATCGCGGCAAAAGCAGTTGCTTTCAAAGAAGCGATGGAGCCAGAGTTCAAAGCTTACCAGCAGCGTGTTGTTGACAATGCAAAAGCCATGGTAGGTCAGTTCCAAGAGCGCGGTTACAAGATCGTATCTGACAGTACTGAAAACCACCTGTTACTTGTGGATCTGATTGACAAGAACATCACGGGTAAAGATGCAGATGCAGCGCTGGGTGCAGCAAACATCACTGTGAACAAGAACAGCGTGCCAAACGACCCACGTAGCCCATTCGTCACTTCTGGTATCCGTGTTGGAACCCCGGCGATCACCCGCCGTGGTTTTACTCAGGAAGATACGAAAGAGCTGGCGAACTGGATGTGTGATGTTCTGGATGACATTGAAAACGCAGAAGTTATCGAAGCAACCAAAGCGAAGGTGCTGGAAATCTGCAAACGCCTTCCAGTTTACGCATAAGTCGTTATCTGATTGAAAAAAGCACCTTCGGGTGCTTTTTTTGTGCCTGTTTTCACCACTTTCCCGCTTTCTCAAGTCTGCAAATCGGTTACACTGTTCAGCAATTGTTTAAGGAGGCGAGATGCACTGTCCATTTTGTGGTGCGAATGACACCAAGGTCATTGATTCACGACTGGTCGCAGACGGCCATCAGGTGCGTCGTCGTCGCCAGTGTTTGGCGTGTAACGAACGTTATACCACGTTCGAAACTGCAGAGCTGGTGATGCCGCGTATCATCAAAACTAATGGCAACCGAGAGCCATTTAACGAAGATAAATTGCGTGGCGGTATTCAACGAGCTCTCGAAAAGCGTCCGGTGAGCACAGACGATATCGAAAAGTCTATTAACACCATCAAATCAACCATTCGCGCTACAGGCGAACGTGAGGTGTCTTCGACATTGGTAGGCAATCTGGTGATGGATGCACTGAAAGAACTTGATAAAGTCGCATACATTCGCTTTGCTTCTGTGTATCACAGTTTTGAAGATATCCGAGATTTCGGTGAAGAAATAGCCCGCCTGGAAAAATAAGCGGTTACATGTTTTCAATTTTTGACACTCAAATGATGCTGCGCGCGCTTGAACTGGCGAAACGCGGTATTTACACCACTGCTCCTAATCCGAATGTTGGCTGCGTGATTACTCAAGGCGATGACATCGTCGGAGAGGGTTTTCATTTCCGTGCCGGAGAGCCTCATGCGGAAGTGCATGCGTTGCAGGCTGCTGGTGAGAAAGCTAGAGGCGCCACTGCTTACGTTACCCTTGAGCCTTGCTCTCACCATGGGCGAACACCACCTTGTGCTGATGCATTAGTTGCGGCGGGCGTTAGCCGCGTAATATGTTCCATGGTAGACCCGAATCCGAAAGTGGCTGGACGTGGTATACAGCGCATGCGTGATGCAGGTATTCAGGTCGAGGTCGGTTTAATGCAGGCGCAGGCTGAAGCGCTCAACCCTAGTTTCATCAAGGTGATGAAAACCGGTCTGCCGTTCGTCCAGTTAAAGCTTGCCTCCAGTCTTGATGGTCGTACAGCGCTGGCAAATGGTCAGAGCAAGTGGATAACCGGGGCTGAAGCCCGTGCAGATGTTCAGGCGTTTCGTGCTCAGGCCAGCGCAATTCTCTCAACCAGTCAGACGGTACTGGATGATAATCCATCTCTTAACGTGCGTTGGGAAGAGCTGCCTGACGTTGTTAAAGCAGAGTATGCCCAAGATGATTTGCGTCAACCGGTACGCGTGATACTGGATACCCAGAGGAAGGTGAGTGAACATGCCCACCTTTTCTCTTTGGAAGGTGACGTTATTATAGTGACAGCTTCTCAAGCAGAACCAGACAATGATGCGTATAAAGTGCTGACTGTTGCAAAAGACTCAGGAAAGCTTGACCTGAACATTACCATGCGTGCATTGGCATCAGATGGTATCAGCCATATCTGGGTAGAAGCAGGTGCCACGCTGGCGGGTAGTTTGCTGAATGCAGGCTTAGTGGATGAGCTGATCGTCTATCAAGCACCAAAACTCATGGGCATCGATAGCCGTGGTTTGGTTAACCTGAAGGGAATGACCTGCATGAACCAGGTGCCAACCTTCGAGTTGACTGACGTGACCTGCATTGGCAACGATGTGCGTCTTCGCATGCAAAAGCCGCAGTCCGAGTAAAATTTAAAGTGAATTAGTATGTTTACAGGAATTATTGAAGCGGTTGGTCACATTCAGAAAATCACCCCAAAAGGTGGAGATATTTCGCTAACCGTGGAGAGTGGCAAGCTGGACCTGGCTGATGTCAAGCTAGGTGACAGTATTGCCACTAATGGTGTGTGTCTGACCGTGGTTGCCTTGACTGGAAACGGTTATGTGGCAGATCTGTCGGGTGAAACGTTGAATCGCACTGCGTTTGCAACGTATAAAGCAGGCCAGAAAGTGAACCTGGAAAAAGCCATGTTGCCAACGACACGTTTTGGCGGTCATATGGTATCCGGCCATGTTGACAGTGTCGCGACTGTGGTTTCTCGTACCCAAACAGGGCGTGCAATTGAGTTTTGGCTTGAAGCGCCAACGGCGCTTGCTAAATATCTGGCAGAAAAAGGCTCTGTCACTATTGATGGTATCAGCCTGACGATCAACGCGATTGATGGCAACCGATTCAAACTGACCATTGTGCCTCATACCGCACTGGAAACGACGATTGAAGATTTCGTCGTCGGACATCAGGTCAACATCGAGGTGGATGTGATTGCCCGCTACCTTGAACGATTAATGATGGGCGACCGAGCAGCGCTGCAAAGTGGTGTTGGAGGTTTGACCATGGCAAAGCTCGCCGAATCGGGCTTTTTGAGATAACTGAACCGAACAAACCGGTAAGAACAGGGACAGAACCATGCCAATCAGCAGTGCAGAAGAGATTATCGAAGATATCCGTCAGGGCAGAATGGTTATCCTGATGGACGATGAAGATCGCGAGAATGAAGGCGACCTTATCATTGCAGCAGAAAAAATCACGCCGGAAGCCATCAACTTTATGGCGACATATGGCCGCGGTCTGATTTGTCTCACCATGACTAAAGATCGTTGCCAACGCCTTGGTTTACCGCTGATGGTCAGCGATAATAACGCGCAGTTCTCCACGGCCTTCACTGTTTCGATTGAAGCGGCCGAAGGGGTAACAACGGGTATTTCTGCCGCCGATCGTGCACGCACAGTAGAAGCAGCCGTTGCACCCAATGCAGTTGCCGCTGACTTGGTTCAGCCAGGACATATTTTCCCGTTGATGGCGCAGGATGGTGGCGTGCTGACCCGAGCTGGTCACACCGAGGCAGGTTGTGATTTGGCGCGTCTTGCTGGCTTCTCTCCAGCAGGTGTGATTGTTGAAATACTTAATGAAGATGGCACCATGGCACGCCGTCCGGACCTGGAAAAGTTCGGAGAGAAGCATGGCATCAAGCTAGGCACCATCGCTGATTTGATTGAATATCGTAACAATAACGAAACCACCATTGAGCGCGTGGCAGAATGTAAACTGCCAACCGAGTATGGTGAGTTTGATCTGATCACTTACCGCGACACCATCGACAGCCAGGTGCATTATGCCCTGCGCAAAGGTGAGGTGAGCAACCAGCCAACGCTGGTGCGTGTTCACCTGCAGGATACCTTTACGGACTTACTGCACTCTGACCGATCAGCAGAGCGTAGTTGGTCATTGAGTGATGCGATGAAACGTATCAATGCTGATGGTGGAGTGCTGGTTATTCTGGGTAAAGAAGAGTCTTCTTCGTCCATCATCAACAAAGTACGTACCTTCGAAGCGCAGGACAAAGGCGAGAAACCGGCAGCTGCCAAATGGCAGGGCACCAGCCGCCGTGTTGGTGTGGGCTCGCAAATCTTGGCGGATTTGGGTGTGACGGATATGCGTTTGTTATCCTCTACTAACAAGCGCTACCATGCACTATCTGGCTTTGGCCTGAAAGTGGTCGAGTACGTCGTCGACTAAACTAAAACGATGCTGACAGAGAAAACGCAGCCTATGCTGCGTTTTTTAATTTATAGCCTGTAGGATTCGACGCAAATTCCCGCCCGGATAACCGCTGGCGGCTTTGCAGAAAAGTGTGATAGAATCCCGCGGTTTCTCAATCCGGATAAATAAGTCACAGGAAGGCCCATGAAGGTAATCGAAGGTGCGTTCGCAGCACCAAATGCTCAAGTTGCTATCGTTATCTCCCGTTTCAACAGCTTCATTAACGAAAGCCTGCTGGATGGTGCTATTGATGCGCTGAAGCGTCAGGGCCAGGTAAGCGAAGACAATATCACTGTAGTACGTTGCCCAGGCGCCTACGAGCTGCCATTGGTGGCGCAACGTGTTGCTAAAAGCGGCCGTTACGACGCAATTATCGCGCTGGGATCCGTGATCCGAGGCGGTACGCCACACTTTGACTATGTGGCCGGAGAATGTAACAAAGGTCTGGCACAGGTAGCACTGGAGTTTGATACTCCTGTTGCATTCGGTGTGCTGACCGTAGACACCATTGAACAAGCCATCGAACGCGCGGGTACCAAGGCTGGTAATAAAGGGGCAGAGGCTGCACTAAGCGCGCTTGAAATGGTAAACGTACTGTCCCAAATCGAATCCTAATCGGGGGTTACTGTGAAACCAGCCGCACGGCGCAATGCGCGCCATTTTGCACTACAAGCGATTTACTCATGGCAACTGACGCAAGGTAACGTAGCTGATATCGAAGCTCAATTCCTGGCAGCAGACAACTATGAAGAAGAAGAGCATCAAGCAGAAGAACCACGTCTGCGCCAACCAGAAACTGACGTAGATTATTTCCGTGATCTGCTGGCGGGTGTCGTTCTGAACTATCAGGAAATGGACAGCAAAATGCGTCCTTACCTGTCTCGTCCAATTCAGGATCTGGATGAAATGGAACATGCACTTCTTCGTCTGGCTATGTATGAACTGTGCAAACGCGAAGACGTTCCTTACAAAGTAGTTATTAACGAAGCGATTGAGCTGGCGAAGCGTTTCGGCGCAGAAGACAGCCACAAATTCGTGAACGGTGTGCTGGATAAAGCGGTACCGACGCTGCGTAAAAAGTAATATCGAGTTAAGACTTCAAAGGCCAGCCACGCTGGCCTTTTTCTTAGGGATGGAATAATGGCCGGTAACGAATTCGACCTGATAAACCGTTACTTTAAATCGCAGCCAGTCACGCGCCGCGATGTGGACTTGGGGATTGGAGATGATGCTGCCGTCATCACTGTGCCGGAAAACTGCCAACTGGTCGTCACGACCGATACCTTGGTAGCAGGCACCCACTTTCTCCCCGATGCTGATCCTGTAAAAGTCGCGCATAAAGCGCTGGCTTCCAACTTAAGCGATCTTGCTGCCATGGGCGCTATGCCCGCATGGTGCTCTCTTGCTTTGACACTCCCTGAACCAAATGAAACTTGGCTTTCAGCGTTTTGTGAAGGCTTTTATAAGCTTGCTGAATACTACCACGTCCAACTGGTTGGTGGTGACACGACCAAAGGCCCCCTGAGTATTACGATTACGCTTCAGGGTTTTGTCCCTGCTGGTAAAGCCACTCGTCGTGATGGCGCAAAAGCGGGTGATTGGCTTTATGTGACAGGCAACCTTGGCGACAGTGCTGCGGGTCTTTCAGTCATCTTAAATGGCAAAAAACCAAAGAATGACACTGAAATTACACTGCTTAACCGTCACTATTATTCTGAGCCGAGAATTCTTGCAGGGCAGGCGCTGCGTGAAATTGCTTCGTCGGCACTGGATATCTCTGATGGTCTTGTGGCGGATCTCAAGCACATCCTGAAAGCCAGTAGCGTGTCTGCCGTTATTAATGCGGAAACCCTACCAGTATCGGAAGAGTTAGTGGCGTTTGCTGGCGGTGAAGAAGTGGCAGCGAAAATCGCACTGACCAGTGGCGAAGAGTATGAGCTTTGTTTTACTGTACCTGAGAGCCATCGTGGTGCGGTGGATGCGGCCTTTGCACATACTAATACTGCTGTGACCTGTATCGGTCAGATTCGCCATGGTGAAGGCGTAACAGTGCAATGGCAGGACAAACCTGTCGATTGGTCCCTGAGCGGTTGGGATCATTTCTCCGAGTGATGTATGGATAATCCAATTAGTAAAATTCGTCTTTCCAATCCTGTTCATCTTTTGGCAACAGGCTTTGGCTCTGGCCTCTCTCCCATTATGCCGGGCACCATGGGTACGCTGGCTGCGGTGCCGTTTTATTATTTGCTTGTGAGCTTGTCTCCCCTCGCATTGGCAATCGCTATTGTGGTTGGTTCTCTGGTGGGGATTTACCTTTGCGAACGCACCTCAAGTGATATGGGCGTGCATGATCATGGCAGTATTGTCTGGGATGAGTTTGTCGGCTTTTGGATCACCATGTTCCTTGTCCCTGTGACTGATTGGCAGGTTGTGCTGGCTGGATTTATCATTTTCAGGTTTTTCGACATGGTCAAGCCTTGGCCTATCAGTTGGCTGGATAAGAAAGTGCATGGCGGCTTTGGGATCATGCTGGATGATATTGTGGCAGGTTTGATGTCAATGGTGATACTTTGGATAGGCTACACGTACTGGCTCAGTTAGTCTGTGGCATTACGAAATAGAAAACGGCGCTGAATGCGCCGTTTTTAGTATATTTTTTATAAGTTATTCACCCAGATAACGTCGGATTTTTGCTTCAATGCCTTTACCGTCTATCTCGAGTTCTTCGTGCAATTCCTGCTGTGTGCCTTGGTGGATAAACTTATCTGGCAAACCAATTTGGAGCACTGGTTTGATTTGACGTGACTTCATCAGATACTCAAGCACACCTGAACCTGCTCCGCCGGAAATCGCATTCTCTTCGACTGTCACCAGTACATCATGAGACGTGGCAAGCTCGTCGATAAGAGCTTCGTCCAATGGTTTTACAAAGCGCATATCTGCAACGGTAGCGTTCAAGTTCTCCGCCGCTTCCAGTGCATAAGGCATCATGGTACCGAAGTTCAGGATAGCAATCTTTTCACCTTGACGGCGAATGACACCTTTACCGATGGATAGCGCAGTCATGACCTCTTCTACCTTGGCGCCACAGCCGTTACCGCGTGGATAGCGAACGGCGCTTGGCCCCTGATGAGTGTGGCCGGTGTAGAGCATTTGGCGACATTCATTTTCGTCACTCGGCGCCATGATCACCATATTTGGAATGCAACGCATAAAGCTGAGATCGAATGCACCCTGGTGCGTTTGTCCGTCAGCCCCCACAAGGCCGCCACGGTCAATGGCGAACATGACTGGTAAGTTCATGATCGCCACATCATGGATCAATTGGTCATAACCGCGTTGTAGGAAGGTAGAGTAAATAGCAACGACAGGGTTGTAGCCACCAATCGCCATACCTGTACCTAGGGTGACAGCGTGTTGCTCCGCAATCGCGACGTCAAAGTAGCGATCCGGAAATTCTTTGGAGAATCGCACCATACCAGAGCCTTCGCGCATAGCTGGTGTTATCGCCAGAAGCTTCTCGTCTTCCATCGCCATATCACACAGCCAGTCTCCGAAGATCTTGGAGAAAGTAGGGCCTGATGATTTGGCTTTTGGAAGGGTGTTTTCAGCTGGGTTGAATTTAGGTACAGCGTGATAGCCAATCGGGTCTTTCTCCGCCGGCTCGTAGCCTTTGCCTTTTTTGGTCATGACATGCAGGAACTGCGGCCCTTTAAGGTTTCGCATGTTCTTGATGGTTTTGACCAGCTCTTCAACGTCATGGCCATCAACAGGGCCAATATAGTTAAAACCCAGCTCTTCAAACAGAGTGCCCGGCACCACCATACCTTTCAGGTGTTCTTCTGCGCGGCGGACCAACTCTTTAATCGGTGGCGCACCAGACAGCACTTTCTTGCCGCCTTCGCGGATTGAGGTGTAGAAATTACCCGAAAGCAGTTGTGCCAAATGGTTGTTCAGTGCGCCGACGTTTTCTGAAATCGACATTTCGTTATCGTTCAGGATCACCAGCATATCTGCGTGTACGTCGCCAGCATGGTTCATGGCTTCAAATGCCATACCGGCAGTGATCGCGCCGTCACCAATCACACTGACGACTTTACGTTCACGGCCTTCTTTAGCTGCCGCAATCGCAAGCCCTAGCGCTGCGCTGATTGAGGTTGAACTATGGCCAACAGACAGTACGTCATATTCGCTTTCTTCCCGCCATGGGAAAGGGTGTAAGCCGTCTTTTTGACGGATAGTTGTGAGTCTCTCGCGGCGGCCGGTCAGAATCTTGTGTGGATATGCCTGATGGCCTACATCCCAGATCAGGTGATCGAAAGGGGTATTATAGACATAGTGAAGTGCCACGGTCAGCTCAACGGCGCCAAGACCGGATGCAAAGTGGCCGCTTGAATGGCTGACGGAGTTGAGTAGATACGTTCTGAGCTCGTCGCACAACTTCGGCAGAACGTCACGTGGCAGCGTTCTGAGTTCGTCAGGTATGTCTGCCAGCGCGAGCGTTGGGTATTTAGAAATATCGAGAGTCATATATTCGTTTTATGGCGCTATTTGTTTTAGCTCTTGCGCTCGATGATATACCGGGCGAACAGTTCTAATTGCTCTGTATTGTAGGGGATCGCTTGCAGGGCTTGTAGTGCTTCTTGGTATAGATGCTCGGCTTTCTGCTGTGCGCCCTCCAGTCCCAGCAACGCCGGGTAGGTGCTTTTTTCCGCTTCGAGATCGGAACCTTGCGGTTTTCCAAGGGTTTCGGTGTCGCTGATAATATCTAAAATGTCATCCTGCACTTGGAAGGCAAGTCCGATGGTATTTGAAAATGTATCCAGTTCTGCGAGGTATGTTACACCTCTCTCACCCGCCGCCAATGCGCCGAGACGAACCGCACAGCGAATAAGGGCTCCGGTCTTGTGGCGGTGAATGGCTTCCAGCGCTGCTAAGTCGACTTTCCGACCTTCCGCTGCCAGATCTAATGCCTGCCCCAGACACATACCAGCAGCACCGGATGCAGATGCCAGCTCTTTCACCATTTGAATACGGTACGCGTTACCTTCCGCAGAAAGATCTCCCTCTGCCAGAATGGTGAAAGCCAGTGTCTGTAGGGCATCACCCGCAAGAATGGCACTCGCTTCATCATAAGCAACATGACAAGTTGGCTGACCGCGACGCAGTGCGTCATCATCCATGGCGGGTAAATCGTCATGGATAAGCGAATAAGCGTGAATACACTCAACCGCGGCTGCTGGGGTGTCCAGAGCCTCCTCCGGAGCGCCAAATAACTTACCAGTTACATAAGTCAGGTAAGGGCGAACACGTTTGCCGCCGAGTAACGCACCATGCTTCATTGCCTGGATCAAAGGCTGTTCATCGTTGCCGAGGTTGTCCAGCCAACGTGAAAGCTGCACATTGCTGCGGTTTTGGTAATAGATGAGGGTGGAAGTTAAAGCAGTGTCACTCATCGCGCGTGTCTTCAAATTTTTCCAAAGGGGCGTTGTCGTCTTGCACGAGCAAGATCTCCACGCGTTGCTCGGCGTCAGAGAGTGTCTTTTGTCCCTGGCGAGCCAGAGAAATCCCGCGTTCAAATTGCTTTAGCGCCGCGTCGAGCGGTAAATCACCACTTTCAAGGCCATTAACAATCGTGTCTAACTCTTTGAGTGTTTCTTCAAAGGTCATGTTCTCAGGTTTCTTAGCAGCCATGATAAATCCAGAACGATCAGAATGGCGGAGAAGTTAACCCAGTGCCTGTTAAGGGTCAAACGCTTGAGTGAAAATCTGCGCTGCTGGGGTAGATTTTCTGGGGTTATGGACGATTACGGCCTGAATTTTGCGTGTGTTTTCGACAGCGGCAAAAAATTGTCGTCCAACTCAATGTCTACTTACTCTATTCAGAAGTGGACATTTAGCTTAATCTTGAGAGGAAAATCTGCGTCTTGAGATGAGATGGGTATAAAATTTAAAGTACGCGCTAAATCTATCGCTACATCTGCCGTTAACGGAAGGGCAGACAGCGAATTCAGTCATACTCAAGCGGTTTAATAACCTGCAATCTCAGGTCGCTTGAGAATACGTCACTACTCTTTCTGGCTAGTAAAATTTAAGGGGATCGTTCCGTGGATCTGGCGACACTTCTAGGTATTTTGGGCGCCTTTGCCTTCATCGTCATGGCGATGTTGCTTGGTGGCACCATCAGCATGTTCGTAGATGTTCCTTCGACGTTAATCGTATTTGGTGGCAGCCTGTTTGTTGTATTGATGAACTACACCATGGGTCAGTTCTTTGGTGCATTTAAAATCGCGGGAAAGGCTTTTATGTTCAAAGCTGACGACCCGGAAGACCTTATTGCCAAAATCGTAGAGATGGCAGATGCAGCACGTAAAGGCGGTTTCTTGGCACTTGAAGAGATGGAAGTGACCAACTCTTTCATGAAGAAAGGGGTCGACATGCTGGTGGATGGTCACGATGCCGAAGTCGTGAAGATGACGCTTCAAAAAGACATTGTGATGACAGACGAGAGGCACGATGCTGGCGCACAATTTTACAGTGCCTTAGCAGACGTAGCCCCTGCCATGGGGATGATCGGTACACTGATCGGTCTGGTAGCCATGCTTTCAAACATGGACGATCCGAAAGCGATCGGCCCTGCGATGGCGGTAGCACTTTTGACAACACTCTACGGCGCAATGCTGGCAAACATGATTGCGATTCCTATCGCCAGTAAGCTTCGCCTGCGTAAAGATCAAGAGAAAATGAACCGACGTCTTATCATGGACGGTCTTTTAGCAATACAGGATGGTCAGAACCCACGTGTTATTGACGGCTACCTGAAGAACTACCTCAACGAGAAGAAACGTGCAGTTGACGTAGAGGGATAAGGAGTCGGGTATGGATGATGAATGCAAATGTCCCCCCCCAGGCCTACCAGCCTGGATGGGGACTTTCGCTGACTTGATGTCTTTGCTGATGTGTTTCTTCGTACTTCTACTTTCATTCTCGGAAATGGATGTATTGAAGTTCAAGCAGATCGCGGGCTCGATGAAATTCGCTTTCGGTGTACAAAACCTGCTTGAGGTAAAAGACATCCCGAAAGGTACCAGTGTGATTGCACAGGAGTTCCGCCCGGGCCGTCCAGAGCCCACGCCGATTGAAGTTATCATGCAGCAAACCATCGATATGACGCAGCGTACGCTCGACTTTCAAGATGGTGAATCAGAGCGTGCGGGTGGTTCACAACGCGATTCAGCAAAATTGGATGGGGGCTCTACTGCTACTGAAGCGTCCATGCAGGAGCAGGAACAAGACACAGAACAGATGTCGAGTACTGCCCAAATGGTCGTTCAAGCACTTGAGCGTGAAGTGGAAGAAGGAGCCGTTGAGGTAGAAAACCTGGGGCAGCAACTGATTATTCGCATTCGCGAAAACGGCGCTTTTCCGGCAGGCTCTGCTTTTCTACAGCCAAAATTTCGTCCTTTAGTCCGTCAGATCGCTGATTTAGTGAAAGACGTACCGGGCGAGATCCGTGTTTCCGGCCACACCGACAACTCACCGTTGGACTCCGAGCTTTATCGCTCTAACTGGGACCTATCTGCGCAACGCGCTGTTTCTGTTGCCCAGGAAATGGAAACAGTGACAGGTTTTGACCCAATGAGAATGCGGGTTGAGGGACTCGCTGGCTCTTCACCCCGCGTGCCGAATGATACACCTGAAGGCCGGGCTCAAAACCGTCGTGTGGAGATTGCCATTATGCAGGGTAAGCCGAAAGAATCTGATGAGATTTCTACCAGTGCTCCGGTTGAGCCTATTCAAGAAAACTGAATCGTTTGAATCCCTTACAAAAGGCAGCACATTGACGCTGCCTTTTTTGTTTTTGTACTCACTTCAGTGTGGTTATTTCGAATACGTTATGCTTAAGGTATAATCCGCGCCTTTGTTAAAGCCGTAGCGAAACCTGTTATGAAATTTATCGTAAAAATTCACCCTGAGGTGATGGTCAAAAGTGAATCTGTACGGAAACGCTTCACGAAAATTCTGGAAACTAACATCCGAAATATTCTTAAGCGAAAGTCAGACGCTATGTCGGTATTCAACCGTCGTGACCATATCGAGGTTTCGCTAAAAAACGATGCTGAGCGCGATATTGCACTGAGTGTGCTGACCAACACGCCGGGTATTCACCATGTGTTGGAAGTTGAGCAAACGCCGTTTACTGATCTGCATAACATCTATGAAATCGTGTCAGCAACGGTGGCACATCAGTTGAAAGGTAAGTCTTTCTGCGTGCGTGCCAAGCGTCGTGGCAATCATGACTTCACATCTATCGACGTCGAGCGCTACGTGGGTGGTGGCTTGAACCAAGATGTTGAATCAGCCCGTGTTCAGCTGAAAAAACCTGACATGGTTGTACATCTGGAAGTTGACAAAGAAAACGTCAATGTGGTTCGTGAGCGCTTTAAAGGGCAGGGCGGCTTCCCGCTGGGTACTCAGGAAGATGTGTTGAGCTTAATATCTGGCGGTTTCGACTCCGGCGTTTCCAGCTATCTGCACATCAAGCGTGGCAGTAAAGTTCACTATTGTTTCTTCAATCTCGGCGGCGCAGCACACGAGATTGGCGTTCAACAAACCGCCCACTACCTATGGGAGAAGTTTGGTTCTTCTGCCAAAGTGAAGTTCATTTCCATTGATTTTGAACCTGTTGTGGCAGAGATCCTTGAGAAAGTCGATGACGGCCAAATGGGTGTCGTGCTCAAGCGCATGTTTGTGCGAGCGGCTTCCATGGTAGCGGAAAAGTTTGGCATCCAGGCATTGGTGACCGGTGAAGCTTTAGGGCAGGTATCAAGCCAGACGTTGACCAACTTGCGTATGATCGACAACGTATCTGACACCTTGATCCTGCGTCCTTTGATCAACTGGGACAAAGAAGACATCATTAATCTGGCTCGCGAGATTGGTACTGAAGATTTCGCCAAGACCATGCCGGAATACTGTGGTGTGATTTCACGTAAACCAACCATCAAAGCTGAGAAAGCGAAGTTAGAAGCGGAAGAAGCGAACTTTGATTTCAGCATTCTGGATAAAGTGGTTTACGACGCACGAATCATTGATATCCGTGATATCGGCAAGCTGAGTAAAGAAAAAGCGCCAGACGTTGAACTGGTGGACGAAATTGCTAAAGGTGCCGTGGTGCTGGATATCCGTAGCCCTGAAGAAGAAGACGAAAAACCATTGGAAATTGATGGTGCGGAAGTGGTGCACATTCCATTCTTCAGACTGGCAACCAAATTCGGCGATCTAGACCAGAGCAAAACTTATTTGCTCTACTGTGATCGCGGCGTGATGAGCAGGCTGCAGGCTCTCTACCTGCAAGAAAATGGCTACGCGAATGTGAAGGTATACCGTCCGTAAGGCTGATCCGAGAAAGCGTAGCGAGAAGACTTAGAAACAAAAAACCGACCTTTCGAGGTCGGTTTTTTGGTTTGAGGTATACCCAGTGCAGGGTTAAGCGAATTTCTTTTCGTAATGGAGGTTGGGAATAATCACCATTGGTTCTACGACTTCTCGGGCTTTGTCTTTGCCTGCCAGCAAGTAAACAATCTCAATAGCAAACTCCAACGCAGTGCCCGGACCTTGGCTGGTGATCAGTTTGTGGTCGTGATCAGTGAAGACCCGACGGCTGTTCTGCTTATCTGCCGGAATATGGTCTATAAATGATGGGTGGCAGGTTTTATAAGCGTCTGGGAACAGCTGGTTCTTCTCAATCACCAAAGCAGGCGCTGCACAGATTGCCGCTACCCATTTCTGGTCACACTGCTGCTGCTTAATCATTTCAACAACCAACGCACTTTCCCCCAAGGCTTTAGCGCCTTCTACGCCGCCCGGTACAACAATGCAGTCAAATTCTTCATCCGCGACTTTGACTAGTGGAATGTCTGCGGTCAGCTTTACACCACGTGAGCAAGTCAAAGTGAGCTCACCGTTTTCTGCAGCACTTGCTGTTGTGACGTTGAATCCAGCACGTACCATAACGTCAATAACAGTGACGGCTTCCATTTCTTCTGTGCCTTGGGCCAGGCACACCAATACGCTAGGCGTGGTCATAGGATAGCTCCAAATTCTTGATGGCTTGATACAGCGCCCGGTTTTCCGGTACCGCTATATCGTGTGATTCTGCACGGCTGATAAGGTAGCCGGTAATAAAGTCGATTTCCGAACGGCGTTTGAAATGCACGTCCCGGTTCATCGAAGAGTGGTTTTCTGCAGTGGCTTTCGCGACCTGTAATGCGTGTTGTAAGACGTCACCCGATGCGACGTTTAATCCTTCGGCTTGCATGACCAAAGCGATCTCTTCACTTAATGTGTTTAGCTGCTCTCGCAAGCTATCAGAAAGCAACTCGCCATTCTGGCATTGACGCAGTGCAGTCATAGGATTGATCATACAATTGACGGCCAGTTTCCGCCAAAGCGCGGTCTGAATATCCTTTTCCCATTTGGCACTGGGTAGAGCATGGCTGAAAACGTCAGCAAGAAAGTCACACTGTTTTCCACTGACATTTGCACCACCCAGGCGTGTTTCCCCAAGGCCAGTATGTCGTAATACCGATGGAGAGATCTTTAAAGCGCCATGGGAGGTAGTGGCAAGCACCAGAGGGTTTGTGTCCAGTGTTTGAAGAACATCATTGGCTGTTCCCATACCGTTATGCATTAAAACCACGGGTGTATCCGGGTGAAGATGAGACTTAACAGCACTGATAGCGTCTATGACTTGGAAGGCTTTGACGCAAACCACAAGGCAATCGCTATCTTCACCCAAAGAGGGCTGGTTAGCAGAGAAAGTTTGCGGTTTTTGGTGCTCGAATCCCAGTGTTATCTGAGACTCCTCTTTGCGTGTAACAAAGTGAACCTGATGGCCAGCTTCAAACAGTTTTAGTCCCCATAATGCGCCGACCGCACCGGCACCGACAAGCGTAAAACGCATGCTTCATCCTTCTTTATTGATCTATAGGAAGCATACCATTGTTGTGACAGGAGCCGAATGCTGAAAAACAAAAAGGCAGCCATTTGGCTGCCTCTGAATATACATTTCTCTTCTGATTAGAAGTTGTATTGTACACGGTAGATCATCAGGTCTTGGTAATCTTTACGCGCCAGCTTATTCACCGTGTAACGGTAAAGAACGCCTGTTGACCAGTTTTGAGTGATGTTCCACATCGCGTTAACAGAACCGTTAAGGCCCCAGTCGTCGCCTTGTACAGCCGCGTAAGCGTCTTGGCGACCAAACTCGTATTCACCCCAGGTTGAAAAAGTGAAGTTCTGGCTACCGATGTTGGTGTTGTAAAAGCCAACCCAACCTGCCATGCCTCCGTTTGCACCGCTGATGTCACCAGAATTGATCTCGTGTACACCGATGAATGGAGTCAATGCCCAACCATCGCCTTTCAGGCCAGTGTAGCCCAGACCGATAACGCGGTTTTGCTCGTGGAAGCCTGCATCTGAATCAGTGTTGTACACTTGTGCGTAAAGGCTCACACCAGAGTCAGTCAGGTTGTAGTGGATAGTACCTTTAGCTGATGCGCCACGGTCACCTGTACCACGATCAACGCCTTCGTAGTCGTAGAAACCGTAGATTTGACCCCAAGTAAAACCAGCACCGCCTTCGATACCAATCACTGCTTGGTTGCGATCAGAAATATCGCCACCGAAGTTGTCATTGTCATTACCAAAACCGTGGTTCCAAACTTGGTAGTCTGCATACATGCCACCAAAGCCGAATAGGTATTCCGCTTGAGCTGGAACAGCAGCTGCTGCTGCCAGGACGCTAAGTGCTACTACTGATTTACGCATCTTGAGTTCTCTTTACACCGTCAGAAAAGAAATGGCAAAGACACCTATTGGTTGGACCTCCGCCGTAACGGGCGCCATTCTATGGGAAAGTTCAAAAAATAAAATGCAATGAAATCGCAATCGTTTGCTAATTGTGATTTAGATCCCGTTGAAAAGGATTGAATTAGAGATATATGTTTCAAAAGATGATCAGAAAGGCGGTTTAAACAGGATTTGAGATATGAATCCGCGACAATTGTCGCGGATTAAACACAGATTAGGTGGTTTCCTGCGCGTCTTGAAGCTTTCTAAAGTGTTTCCTGAGTCCCACAATCATGGCGAGGCTTGGAATGACCATGACAGTAGTGAGGATGAAGAAGAAAGACCACGGATCAAGCCAACTGATGTTGTGAATCCACTCAAACTGTTCAATCCAATCGACAAGAGAACCACTGAAGGATGAAAGGGTTGTCCTGCCAAGATTGCCGAGTGAAGCGAGCAAGGCATATTGAGTTGCAGAGAAAGCCCGGCCAGTAAGAAATGTCAGGAAAGACACAAAGGCTATCGTTGCGAATGCACTGGTAAAGTTGTCCACAATGATGGTGGCAAGGAATAAGTTCTCATTTGGCCCAACATGTGCCATCAACGCAAACATCAGGTTACTGGCGGCCATAGCAATACCACCAATCAGAAGCCCTTTCACGACACCGAAACGCACATTTATTGCACTACCAATTAAGGTGAAGACAACGGTCGCGCCCCAGCCAATTAGCTTGGAATAATAGCCAATTTGCTCATTGCTAAAGCCCACTTCCTTGTAAAACACGATCGACATACGGCCGAGGAAGGCTTCACCAATCTTGAACAAAAATACAAAGAGGAGAAGAGTGAGTGCGACTTTTACACCATTGCGCCTGAAGAATTCAGCAAAAGGTTCAACGATGGTCACTGAGAACCATACCAGAATGCTGTTCTCGCCTTGATTTAAACGCTTAGCGTAACGTGATTCAGCTTCAGCTTGCAGTTTGTCTCGTTGTGAGTCCGGCTCGCCAACAAATAGCGTAAACAGAATAAGAAGCACAATAAAACCTGCCATGCCGTAGTAAACGCCATTCCAGCCTATTGAATCAGCGTTGATAAAAGCGAAATAGCCAGGAAGGCTGTAACCTGTCCACCAACCAATCACAGCCATGGCGGCAGCCTGCGGCATTTTGGACTTTTCCTGCTCACCAAAACTGTCTATACGGAATGCATCTACAGCGATATCTTGGGTGGCCGAAGCCAGCGCAATGGTGAATGCAAGAACAGAGGTTAGCCAAAGGTTAAATGAAGGGTTGGTATTGGCGATGAGAAGTGTACAGACCAACATAATGACCTGCATCAGTAAGATCCAACTGCGTCGTTGACCCAAGGTGCGGTGCAGCACAGGTAATTTTACCCGGTCAATCAGTGGCGCCCACATCCAGTTGATCGCATATACCGCGAAAATAGAACCGAATAGACCGATTGCTGTTCTGGTAAGGCCAGCGTCTTTCAGCCAGCCTGACATGTTTGAACCAATCAAAAGCCATGGAAAGCCACTTGCGCAGCCCAACATGAAGACCCATAGGAGTCTGCGGTCAAGATAGCTATTCAGCGTCTCACGCCAAGTTGGATGGGAAGAGGGGGACATCAGTGTACGTCCTTGTTATCTGTATAGGGTAGAATCATGCTACCGTGCTTCAAGGACGAATGCCACGTGCAAACCGGGGCAATTTTTCTTTATTGATCAGATAGCAAGCACACTCTTTGAGACGTTGGTTCACAAAACGGTTACCCCGCAATTCGTCTTCTCTGCGGGATTCGATGAGGTAGAGAAGGTACCAGTAAACTGACTCGTAATCGTCTTCCGAAGGACCGCCGGATATTGACAGTTGCCACCAATCCATAAACTGGTTTTGGCTGGAGTTTACTAAATTGTCGTAGGAAGCTTGGTGGAGAATGTAACGAATGACATCAGCAGCAAATGCCGGTGCATGTTGTCGAACATGTTCTCCGGCAAGCTCATCATTATTGGTTTCGGGATTGTCTGCAACGAGTTTTAGCATTCCCTCTTTACCTGTTACTTAATTGATAATGAGAATCTTCTCGATCAGTATAGGTTGCTGAGGAACATCACGCATGCGAGCTTCGGGGATTGTGATGGTCTTAACCTTTGCCATTTTCTCGACAGTGTTAAAGCCCTCAATGACTTTACCGAACACTGTGTAGCCGTATTTGTGACTGTTACCATCCAGGTTACTGTTATTCCGTAGATTAACGTAGAATTGTCGTGTCGCAGAGTCTGGAGCCTTACGCCTCGCCATCGCAATCGTTCCACGCTCGTTACCTAGCCCATTCTTTGATTCGTTAACCACTTCACCATAGGTATTTGGACGTGGTTTGAATGACGCATCGTAACCACCTCCTTGTGCAACGAATCCAGGGATAACACGGTGAAACTGGGTGCCCACATAGCTTCCATCTTCCACATATTTGAGGAAGTTCTCTACGCTTTTAGGTGCTTTTTCTGGGTATAGCTCTAGTTTGAAGTTACCCACGCTGGTTTCAACGCTAACCACAGGGTTTGCTGCCATAGCCTGGGCAGCAAACAAAGAGATGACAACAAGTACAGTTTTTAACACATTTTTCATCAGAAGTTCTCGTTCATAAATGTCATGAGCTGTTGGTCACGCGCAATGTCTTGCAGTACGGCTTCGAGCAGGCTGTTCAGAGCCATTTCCATGTCTTCTACAGATGCGCTGGTAGAGCCTTCAGTGGTCGATTTACCAGTATAGCGCTTCACGAACTTGTTCTGACCATTATCGGCAACCAATTGGATCTGAACGTTGGTGTTCATCGTATGGGAAAAAACACTGTGCTCTACCTTCACTAAGGCATCAAGCAGATCCATGCGTAGCTTACCTTTGCTGTCAGCAACCACTTTATAGCCTTGTGAATTTAACTGACGGATAAGCGCATCTTCCAATACCACACGCACGTTTGAGGTAGCCTGAATTGGTTGTACATTTTTACGGCCATTATCAACGACGGCAACAAATTGTGCGGTACGCAGGTCGCGGCTCTCTACCGTAACCGGTTTACTTTGCGCGACTGGTACGGATGAGACTGAAGGCTGAGGCGCAATCGTCATCTGAGGTTCGCGGGGGGACGAGCAAGCAGTCAGGCCCAGTAACAGTCCGGAAACAAGCAGTAGTTTTTTCATGAGTTAACGCATCCCTTTAGAATCAGGCTGTTTATAAGCCTCGACAATAACAAACTTACGGTCAGAAGCAATGACTTGTGCATTGCCAAAAAGACGTTTCAATTTAGCATGATAGCCGAGGTGGCGGTTCCCAATCACTACAATGCGCCCATTGGGTCCAAGAACCCGTCTGGCGTCACAAAACATTTGCCAAGCGATGTGATCCGTCACTGTGTTCAGTTGATGGAATGGTGGGTTACATAACACCAAGTCAGCACTGTTTGGCTCAAAACCATTCAAGCAGTCGTTGACTCTGCAATCGAAACGTCCCGCTGTAATACCATGTTTAAGCAGGTTAGCAGATGCTGATGCCACAGCCATGTGACTTTCGTCCACGGCAGTCACTTTGGCCTGAGGGTTACGGCGTGCAGCTTCCACTGAAAGCACCCCGTTTCCGCATCCTAGATCAATGATATGTTTGAAGTCTTCGTTACTTGGAATATGTTTGAGCATCAAGTAGGCCGCAATATCTAGACTTTCCGAAGAAAACACATTGGCATGGTTTTGCAGCGTCATTTGGTAATCAGTAACATCAAAAGACGTGGTTTCAACAGGTGCTGATCCAAGTTGCTTTTCTTTCAGACAGAAAATCAACCGTGCTTTTTTCTTGGCCAGTGAGGTGTGTGTAGTACCAATATGTTTTTCGAACAGTTTGAGCGTTGATGTGTGAATATCTTTCGTTTTTGCGCCTGCGATAACTTGCACACCTATTCGCGAGTATTGCGATATTTGCTGGAGTTGCCAAACCAAAAAACGTGTGTATTTCGGAAGCTTCATCACAATGATATCAGCATCGTTCGGCAATGGTTCTAGCGATGAAATAAAATTCACACTGTTCAGGTTATTTTTACTGAGGTTCGCATCAGCACTGATTTGGGCGAGATGTGAATCGCTGGCAGCGGTAACGTGGTACCCTTTTTCTGCAGCCCAACAGCTTATTGCGCCAAAACCATCGTTTAGCACGAGAAGATGGCTACCTGCTGGCAGTTCGGCCTGTTCCAGTTGTTCAATCAAGTATTCATCAGCCGCATCCCATGCTTGCAGAGTGTCGTTTTTCTGGATGGGGTAACGGCGTAAAGAAAATGCCTTACCGGAAATGTCTAATGTTGTCTTCATGAGAGGTATCGGCGAAGTGCTTGTGAGAATAGAGTATATTGTCGCAAATAATATACCGAAAACGGCGCAATATGCAGGTTGTGTTGGGATTTATTTGTATTGACTGACTCATGGAAAAAGTGCCAACGCTAAACCATGAATTTCTGCAGTTGATTGAGATTCAGAACCAACCCAGTGCATTCAGCCCGTTACGTTTAAAGCCAGAGGGAACAATGAAAGTTCAGCATAGAATTGAGGAAAAACTCAATACCGCTTTTTCACCGGTGCATTTGGATGTGAAAAACGAAAGTTACATGCATAACGTACCGGAAGGGGCAGAAAGCCACTTTAAAGTCACCGTTGTCAGTGAACAGTTTGAAGGAAAACGCCTTATCGCAAGGCACCGTGCGGTAAACCAGGCTCTGAGTGAAGAATTGCAAAATGATATCCATGCACTTGCAATTCATACTTATACTGAAGGGGAGTGGCGTGAAATAAATGAGCAGGCTCCGGTCTCTCCGCCATGTCACGGTGGCTCTGTTTTAGATACCGAGTAGTGATTGACAATGGGCTGTTTTAAACAGCCTTTTTAGCGCAGTAAGGAAAATCACTACTGGATATCAGTCGTAAAGCTTGGGACCAAAACCGTCCTGAAATGTGAGCAGATGTTAAAAAATCTGAGTGTATTAGCGTGTCCGAGATGACGACAGGTCTACGTGATAGATGTTATTTCTCTAACAACTAATCTACATCACGTTTGCACCATAAGTTGTGCACCTGCTCATACTTATCGCTTACAATTGAGCATAGTTTGTTCAGTTGCTGAAAATTCAGGGTGTATCACGGTGATTGCCGTGGAATAGCGACTTTGGTTGATGATAGAATCCACCGCTTGAAAACTGACCCCATGCCTCGAATTGTTGCGGGTTGGTGATGAGGAAGTTGCGAAGGTGAGCGGATGAATCGCTCAGCCAGACAGTGGAAAGTCGTGTATTAAACTGCGCAATAACAGAATTTTTTCCCGTTAATGTAGTGCAAGTGCGTATGATTACAATAAAAAAGGGTTTGGATATCCCAATTGCCGGGACTCCAGCTCAGGTGATAAATGATGGCCCTGCCATCAAAAAAGTCGCCTTGCTTGGCGAAGAGTACGTTGGCATGCGTCCAACGATGCATGTTCGTGTTGGGGATGTAGTGAAAAAAGGTCAGGTTCTTTTTGAAGACAAGAAGAACCAAGGCGTTAAATTTACTGCTCCTGCAGCGGGTACTGTGGTTGAAATTAACCGCGGTGCAAAACGTGTTCTTCAGTCTGTTGTCATCGAAGTAGAAGGCAACGAGCAAGTCACTTTCAACAAATACGAAGCCTCCGACATCGCAGGCCTGGATCGTCAAGTGGTCGTAGACCAACTTGTTGAGTCAGGTGTGTGGACGGCGCTCCGTACCCGCCCATTCAGCAAAACACCAGCGGTTGACGCAAGTCCTGCAGCTGTTTTTGTTACAGCGATGGACTCAAACCCTCTGGCTGCAAACGCAGAGCTGATCATTAATGAACAGCAAGAAGCGTTTGTAGCAGGTCTGGACGTGCTTTCACGCCTGACCGACGGTAAGGTGTTTGTGTGTAAAGGCGAATCCAGCCTGCCGCGTAGCAACCAAGCCAATGTGGAAGAGCAAGTGTTTAATGGTCCTCACCCAGCAGGTCTGGTTGGCACCCATATTCACTTCCTGCGTCCTGTCGGCATGGACGTACAGGTATGGCACCTGAACTATCAAGACGTGATCGCTTTCGGTAAGCTTTTCCTGACAGGTGAAGTTTTCACTGATCGTGTTGTTTCTCTGGCAGGGCCAGTTGTTAACAATCCTCGTCTCATTCGCACCCAGGTCGGTGCTTCCATTTCAGACATCACTGATAATGAGTTAATGCCTGGTGAAATCCGTCTCATTTCTGGGTCCGTACTAAGTGGTACGAACGCTGGTGGTGTTCACGGTTACCTTGGCCGCTATCATCTTCAGGTGAGTGCGCTACGTGAAGGTCGTGAAAAAGAACTGTTAGGCTGGATTACACCAGGTAAGAACAAGTTCTCTGTTACCCGCGCATACTTAAGCCAGTTCTTTAAAGGCCAGCTGTTCAATATGACCACTACCACAAACGGTAGTGAGCGCTCAATGGTACCAATCGGTAACTACGAGCGTGTGATGCCTCTGGACATCGAGCCGACTCTGCTGCTGCGTGATATCTGTGCAGGTGACCTGGACAGTATGTCTCAGCTGGGCGCACTGGAACTGGATCCTGAAGATCTTGCTCTGTGTACTTTTGTTTGCCCTGGCAAGTACGATTTTGGCCCTATGCTCCGCGAGTGCCTGGATCAAATTGAGAAGGAAGGGTAAGCAATGAGCCTGAAGAATTATCTTGAAGATATCGAGCATCACTTCGAGCCTGGTGGCAAACACGAGAAATGGTTTGCGCTTTACGAAGCAGTAGCAACCGTTATTTATACTCCTGGCCTTGTGACCAAACGCGGTGCACACGTTCGTGATAGCATCGACCTCAAACGTATCATGATCATGGTGTGGATGGCTGTGTTCCCTGCCATGTTCTTCGGTATGTACAACGCAGGTAACCAAGCCATTATGGCGCTGAACTCTATGTACAGCGGCGACCAACTGGTTGCGGTTATCGATGGTAACTGGCACTACTGGCTAACGGAAATGCTTGGCGGCACGCTTTCTTCTGAAGCGGGCTGGGGCAGTATGATGATGCTGGGTGCGACTTATTTCCTACCAATCTACGCAACGGTGTTCATCGTTGGTGGTTTCTGGGAAGTATTGTTCTGTATGGTCCGCAAGCACGAAGTGAACGAAGGCTTCTTCGTGACCTCTATCCTGTTTGCTCTGATTGTTCCACCTACACTTCCTCTGTGGCAAGCAGCACTGGGTATTACCTTTGGTGTTGTTGTTGCAAAAGAAATTTTCGGTGGTACCGGTCGTAACTTCCTGAACCCTGCACTTGCTGGCCGTGCGTTCCTGTTCTTTGCATACCCTGCACAGATTTCAGGTGACCTGGTTTGGACTGCGGCTGACGGTTATTCAGGTGCGACAGCCCTTAGCCAATGGGCTCAAGGTGGTCAAGGCGCGCTGGTTAATAACATTACTGGCCAAGCAACCTCTTGGATGGATGCATTCATTGGTCACATCCCAGGCTCAATCGGTGAAGTGTCAACGCTGGCAATCTTCATTGGTGGTGCAATGATCGTAGCGATGCGAATCGCATCTTGGCGCATCATTCTGGGTACCATGATTGGTCTTGTAGCTACAGCGACCCTGTTTAACATCATAGGCTCTGACACTAACCCAATGTTCAGCATGCCATGGCATTGGCACCTGGTTTTGGGTGGTTTTGCGTTCGGTATGATGTTCATGGCGACTGACCCAGTTTCCGCGTCGTTTACCAACAAAGCGAAATGGTGGTACGGCATCCTGATCGGTGCGATGGCAGTGATGATTCGTGTGGTTAACCCAGCATACCCAGAAGGTATGATGCTGGCTATCCTGTTTGCGAACCTGTTTGCGCCACTGTTCGACAACCTGGTAATCCAGGGCAACATCAAACGGAGACTGGCTCGTGTCAAGCAATAACGATAGCATTAAAAAAACGCTGACCGTAGTTATCGCGCTGAGCCTAGTGTGTTCAGTCGTGGTATCTTTCGCGGCCGTTTCTCTGCGCCCTCTGCAAGAGAAAAATGCCGTACTGGACGTACAGCGCAACATCCTTTCTGTTGCTGGTATCGATGCGAACGGCAACATCACTGGAACCTTCGACAAGTTCATCGAACCGCGTCTGGTTGACCTGAAGACAGGTGAGCTTGTAGGTACCGTTGAAGAAGCGAAGGCTTTTGACCAACGCATTGCAGCATCTGACCCATCTCAGTCAGTAAAACTCACTGCAGACAAAGATATCGCCAAGATTGGCCGCCTGTCTGACATTGCCAAAGTTTACCTGGTAAAAGACGGCGCGGGTCAAACTGAACGTCTGATCCTGCCAGTACACGGCAGTGGTCTATGGGGCATGATGTATGCTTTCGTTGCACTGGACACAGACGGCAAGACTGTTTCTGACATCGCTTATTACCAGCACGGTGAAACTCCGGGTCTGGGTGGCGAAGTTGAGAACCCTCGCTGGCGTGCACAGTTCGAAGGCAAACTGCTGTTTGATGACAAAGGCATGCCAGCACTGAAAGTTGTTAAAGGCGGTGCTCAACCTGGAGACGTTTACGGTGTAGACGGTCTGTCAGGTGCAACTCTGACTTCAAACGGTGTACAGCACACGTTTGACTTCTGGTTTGGTGACAACGGCTTTGGCCCATTCCTGAAGAAAGTTCAACAGGGAGAGCTGATAAATGGCTGATTCTAAAGAACTGAAAAAGAATCTTTGGTCTCCAGTACTGGATAACAACCCAATTGCCCTTCAGGTATTGGGCGTGTGTTCTGCACTGGCAGTAACCACCAAGCTGGAAACAGCGTTTGTAATGACCCTTGCGGTAGTTTTCGTAACGGCATTCTCCAACCTGTTCGTATCGCTTATTCGTAACCACATTCCTAACTCTGTGCGTATCATCGTTCAGATGGCGATCATTGCATCGCTGGTAATCGTGGTAGACCAGATCCTTAAAGCTTACGTTTACGACATCTCTAAACAGCTGTCGGTATTCGTTGGTCTGATCATCACCAACTGTATCGTTATGGGTCGTGCAGAAGCGTACGCGATGAAGTCGCCACCGCTGCCATCATTCATCGACGGTATCGGTAACGGTCTGGGTTACGGTTTCGTACTGATTTCTGTTGGCTTCTTCCGCGAACTGCTGGGCTCAGGCAAGCTGTTCGGCGTGTCAATCCTGCCTCTGACTTCAGAAGGTGGTTGGTACCAGCCAAACGGTCTGATGCTTCTGGCCCCATCAGCGTTCTTCCTGATCGGCTTCCTGATCTGGGTTGTACGTTACTTCAAACCTGAACAAGTAGAAGCGAAGGAGTAAGTACGTAATGGAACATTACATTAGCCTGCTGGTTCGTTCGATTTTCATCGAAAACCTAGCACTGTCTTTCTTCCTGGGTATGTGTACTTTTCTGGCGGTGTCCAAGAAAGTAAAAACCTCTTTCGGTCTGGGTGTTGCGGTAATCGTAGTACTGTCTGTGGCCGTTCCGGTTAACAACCTGATTTACAACCTGGTACTGAAAAACGGTGCGATTGTTGAGGGCGTGGACCTTAGCTTCCTGAACTTCATCACTTTCATCGGCGTTATCGCGGCACTGGTACAGATCCTGGAAATGGTTCTGGACCGCTTCTTCCCGCCGCTATACAACGCACTGGGTATCTTCCTGCCGCTGATCACAGTGAACTGTGCAATCTTCGGTGGCGTATCTTTCATGGTTCAGCGTGACTACAACTTCATGGAGTCTGTGGTTTACGGTTTTGGCTCTGGTGTGGGCTGGATGCTGGCGATTGTTGCGCTGGCAGGTATCCGTGAAAAGATGAAGTACTCTGACGTACCACCTGCACTTCGTGGTCTGGGGATTACCTTCATCACTGTAGGTCTGATGGCGTTAGGCTTTATGTCTTTCTCCGGTGTTCAACTGTAAGTCGGGTAAACCGCGAATTAAGGAATAGTCAATGGACATTATTCTTGGTGTAGTGATGTTTACTCTCATTGTACTGGCACTGGTACTGGTGATTCTGTTCGCCAAGTCCAAGCTGGTACCATCAGGTGACATCACGATCGCTGTAAACGGCGATCCAAGCCTTGCAATCACCACGCAACCGGGCGGTAAGCTTCTGAGCGCGCTGGCAGGTGCAGGTGTATTCGTATCTTCAGCTTGTGGTGGTGGTGGTTCATGTGGCCAGTGCCGCGTGAAAGTGAAATCGGGTGGTGGTGATATTCTGCCAACTGAACTTGACCACATCAGCAAGGGTGAAGCGCGTGAAGGCGAGCGTCTGGCCTGTCAGGTAGCAATGAAAACTGACATGGACATCGAGCTCCCTGAAGAAATCTTCGGCGTGAAGAAATGGGAATGTTCTGTTATCTCTAATGATAACAAAGCAACCTTCATCAAAGAGCTGAAGCTACAAATTCCAGACGGCGAGTCAGTACCGTTCCGTGCGGGTGGTTACATCCAAATCGAAGCGCCTGCTCACCACGTTAAGTATGCAGATTACGATGTTCCAGAAGAGTATCGTGAAGACTGGGAGAAGTTTAACCTGTTCCGTTACGAGTCCAAGGTTAACGAAGAAACCATTCGTGCGTACTCAATGGCGAACTACCCAGAAGAGTTTGGCATCATCATGCTGAACGTGCGTATTGCGACGCCACCACCTAACAATCCAGACGTACCGCCAGGCATCATGTCTTCGTACATCTGGTCTTTGAAAGAAGGTGACAAGTGTACGATCTCAGGTCCGTTCGGTGAGTTCTTCGCGAAAGATACTGACGCAGAAATGGTGTTTGTGGGTGGTGGTGCAGGTATGGCACCAATGCGTTCACATATCTTTGACCAGCTTAAGCGTTTGAAGTCTAGTCGTAAGATGTCTTTCTGGTACGGTGCGCGTTCTAAGCGTGAAATGTTCTACGTAGAAGATTTCGATGGCTTGGCGGCAGAAAACGAAAACTTCGTTTGGCACTGTGCACTTTCTGATCCTCTACCAGAGGACAACTGGGAAGGCTACACTGGCTTCATTCATAACGTGCTGTACGAGAACTATCTCAAAGATCACGACGCGCCGGAAGATTGTGAGTTCTACATGTGTGGTCCTCCAATGATGAATGCCGCCGTGATCGGCATGCTGAAAGACTTGGGTGTTGAAGACGAAAACATCCTGCTGGATGACTTCGGTGGCTAATCACTACACAGTCTGAAAGAGATAATGGCTGGCCTTTGGGTCAGCCATTTTGCATCTAATCAGACAGAATCATTGTTTTCTCAAAGGCTTTTTAAGCTTACCATAGTCGAAAGTGATTCTTTCTGATCCTTCTTTTAAACAACTGGATGATGTAATGAAAAAATTCCTGTTGTCAGTCGGTCTAATGATCAGTGCGCTGCTGGTTTTGGCTGCCTGTGAACAAGCACCTAAGCAAGCGCACCTGACAGGGTCTACGATGGGCACCTACTACTCGGTGAAATACCTTGCCGATGGTGACACGCGTGCATCCAATGATATTCAGGCAGAGATTGATGCGCGTCTGGAGTTGGTTAATGACCAGATGTCGACCTACCGCAAAGACTCAGAGTTGAGTCTGTTCAACCAGCAAAAAACTAGTGAACCATTTACTGTGTCGAAAGATACGGCAAAAGTGGTGGCAGAGTCGATTCGTTTGAACACTTTGTCTGACGGTGCTTTGGATGTGACAGTTGGTCCTTTGGTCAATCTCTGGGGCTTTGGTCCTGAAGGACGCCCCGATCGGGTGCCAACGGTCGAGCAGATTGCTGAGCGTCGTGCGATGACAGGTATTGAGTTCTTGTCTGTGGACGGCAACAATCTGATCAAAACCAATCCGGGTTTATATGTTGATCTATCGTCAATCGCCAAAGGCTTCGGTGTAGATGTGATTGCCAACTACCTGACATCTTTGGGTATTAGTAACTATTTGGTTGAGATTGGTGGTGAACTTCAACTGAAAGGTAAAAATGCAGAAGGGCAGCCATGGCGTATTGCCATCGAAAAGCCAACTTCTGAACAGCAAACCGTGCAGGAAATCATTGCACCGGGTGATATGGCTATTGCCACATCAGGTGACTACCGAAACTATTTTGAAGAAAATGGTGTTCGTTACTCGCACACCATCAACCCAGCAACAGCCAAGCCAATCAACCATAGGCTTGTGTCTGTAACGGTGCTCGATAAGTCTTGTATGACGGCGGATGGTCTGTCTACGGCCTTTATGGTGATGGGTCCAGATGCGGCGCTTGCATTAGCGAACCAGGAAAATATTCCTGCATTTTTCATTGTAAAGACGGATAATGGATTTAACGAAGTCGCATCGGATGCGTTTAAACCCTATCTCACACGTTAAAGGTAATAAGATGTCTGTGTATCTGATAACCTTCGCGGTATTCATTCTGGTGATTACTGGTATGTCTATTGGCTTCATTATTCAGCGCAAAACCATCAGCGGTAGTTGTGGTGGTCTGGGCGCAGTCGGTATCGAGAAAGAGTGTGACTGCCCAGAACCATGTGATGCGCGGAAGAAGCGTGAAGCTCGGTCAGCCAAGACCGAAGAGTGGAAAAAGAATCAAATCATTTAAACAAAAAACCGCCTGACCAGGCGGTTTTTTTATGACTTCAGAAAACATAGGCTTCTTTATTTTTGAGAGGTATTGGGGGGATGTCAGATTGACATCTGGCTGCATTGCTGTATATATAAACAGTGTTAAGTCTGAGCGAGCGAGTTTATGAGAAAGATAATCCACGTCGACATGGATTGTTTTTACGCAGCAGTTGAGATGCGGGATAACCCCTCGCTGCGCGATATACCTCTTGCTATTGGCGGTTCTGAAAAGCGTCGCGGGGTGATTTCGACTTGTAATTACATCGCCCGTAAGTTCGGTGTGCGCTCTGCCATGGCAACAGCCTATGCCTTGAAGCTTTGCCCAAACCTCACGGTGATTCGTGGGGACATGAATAAATACAAAAGTGTTTCCCGCCAAATTCGCGCTATTTTCGAGCGCTACACCGACAAAATAGAACCCCTCTCTCTAGATGAAGCATACCTAGATGTTAATGAATGCTCACTCTTTCAAGGTTCTGCGACCATGATTGCTGACGATATCCGTCGAGCCATCCGAGAAGAACTTGGCCTGACTGCTTCTGCAGGGATAGCACCTGTGAAGTTTGTTGCCAAGGTAGCGTCCGACCTTAACAAGCCAGATGGAATGTATATTGTGACGCCGGATGAGGTGGATGCATTTGTTAAGTCTCTGGCGCTCGAGAAAATACCGGGTGTTGGAAAAGTGACTTTGACGAAGCTTCACGAGATGGGGCTTTATAAAGGCGAAGATGTCCAACAGTTTGATAAGAACACACTGCTCAAACGATTTGGGAAGTTTGGTCTTTCCCTCTGGAAACGTTGCCATGGTATTGATGAACGAAACGTTGAAACGGAGCGTGTCAGAAAATCTGTGGGCGTTGAGCGCACCTTGCCAGAGGATATTCAGACTGAAGAAGAATGTATGGATGTGATGACCAGTCTCTTTGAAGAGATGGAAACCCGACTCAAACGTGTGTCACCCAATATGGAGATTGTCCGGCAGGGCGTAAAACTCAAATTCTCTGATTTTCAGCAAACCACGGTGGAACATCGCCAGTGGCGTTATGACAATGCGATGTTTCCTGAGCTGCTGCACGAGGCGCTATCACGACAGCAGGGGAGGGGAGTGCGGCTTATTGGCCTGTCGGTAGGATTGAAGTCAGCAGAGAAGAATCAGCCTTCGCAACTCAGCTTTGAGTGGTAATGGCTTGGAGAGAGCCATGAATAGAAAAGAGCGCCAATTAGCGCTCTTGGATTATACCTTCTCAGGGATGGCTTTCAGCATTGCCACCATTTGCTCCCAGAAGAGTCCAACAGTTGTAATTTTCACTTTCTCATCCGGGGAGTGAGGGAACTTGATGGTTGGACCAAAGGAGATCATATCCATGTTTGGATACGGTTCTTTGAACAGGCCACACTCGAGACCAGCGTGGATCACCATGATGTCAGGAGCACGACCATAGATGTCTTCATAGGTTTTTCTAAAAACATGCATGATTTCTGAGTTTGGGTCTGGTTTCCAGCCCGGGTATGCGCCAGAGAAGGTGACTTTCGCACCCGCCAGTTCACCAGCGGATTTCAACATGCTTTCTACATAGCTTCGCCCACTGTCAGCCAGAGAGCGAATAAGACAAAGCAGGGTCATCTGGTCGTTTTCAGTGGTAATCACACCGAGGTTTAAAGAGGTTTCTACTACGCCGGGAATATCATCACTCATGCGAATTACCCCATTAGGACAGGCATTGATAGTGGCGATAACTCGGCTTTGAACGGTTGGCTTAAACGCTTGCTCAGTAAGCTCGGTATCCAGAACCGATAGTGCGACGGAGGTCTCTACAGCGCCCAGTTCTTCTTTCAGAATAGATTCAAAATGACTGAACAGATTTGTCAGCTTTTCCTCGTTGGCTGCTGGGACGGCGACATCTGCAAAAGCTTCACGCGGGATGGCATTGCGAAGTGTACCGCCGCGGACTGAAAGCAGACGAAGGCCCAATTCGTTCGCGTGACCAGCTAGAAAGCGGCCCAACAGTTTGTTTGCATTTGCACGGCCTGTGTGAATATCAACACCGGAGTGACCACCTTTCAGACCTTTAATCTGTAGCTTTTTACCTACGTAACCGACGCCTAGGGTTTCACGTTCCAAAGAGAAAGCAATGGAGGCATCTACACCGCCGGCGCAACCCATGTAGATTTCACCTTCCTGCTCCGAGTCGGTATTGAGGAGGATTTCACCTTCTAGCCAACCAGCCTTCAAGCCAAATGCACCAGTCATGCCGGCTTCTTCATCGATCGTCAGCAGCACCTCCAGAGGACCATGCTCAATGTCTTTAGACGCCAGAACCGCAAGACATGTTGCCATCCCCATGCCATTGTCAGCGCCTAATGTGGTGCCATCGGCTGTCACCCAATCGCCATCAATATATGGACGTATCGGATCGGTCGTGAAGTCATGTTCTGTGTTTTCGTTTTTCTGCGGCACCATATCGATGTGTGCCTGAAGCACGACACCTTTGCGGTTTTCCATACCAGCCGTGGCAGACTTTCTGATAATCACGTTGCCGATATCGTCACGTGTGACAGAAAGTCCTTCACCGCTTGCCCAGTCTACAATGTACTGTGCCAGTTGCTCTTCATGCTTGGATGGGTGAGGGATAGAACAGATCTTATCGAAAAACTGCCACACAGGCTGTGGCGATAGTTGGCTGATTTCTGACACAGGTTTTCTCCAGAAAACTCGAAATAAAAAGGCGCTTTACAAAGCCAAAATGGGTTTTATGCCCAAACAACCCGAAGGTAGGGCCTCAATGCGCCCGCTTCTTCGTTAAATTCCACGAAAATAGAACGACTATTCCTCGCAAAATTCGCTTCGAATTGAACGCATTGATAACCTCTGAATGCGAGCATCTTTAGGTTATTTGGATATCACTACATTGATTCTGTCCCATACGACATACCATGTCTATGTGCGAAAACGGCATGCCATTATGGCATGCCGTCAAATTAACAGAATTTGTAGTGTAAAAGTATGCTTTGTTAAAAGCATACCTCTGGAGTAAGTGCGGTTGACTACATCTTGAACTGGCCGATGGCACTTTTAAGTTGAATGCCCACTGCCGACAATGCCAAGCTTTGCTCTGTGAGGTCACGGCTTTGTTCAACGGTCTCCCGTCCTTTACTGACAAGATTGTTCAGGTTGACGTTAATATCTTCCGTGGCAGAAGCTGTTTGGCTACACGCAGAAGCTATAGATTGTGTTACTTCAGTGATGTCTACAACCTTGTCGTCAATGGCCGTCAAAGCTTGCTGGGTTAGCTGGTTGTGCTCGGCTGTAGCCTCAGAAAGGGTCTGCGTTTTACCTAGCTCTGCATTTAGTGACGAAGCGCGGGTTTGCAGTGAAGTAATGATGGTTTCAATTTCATCAGTGCTCTGTTGGGTACGGATGGCTAAAGTACGAACCTCATCTGCTACCACCGCAAAACCTCTACCTTGATCGCCAGCACGTGCAGCCTCAATAGCAGCGTTTAACGCAAGCAAATTAGTTTGCTCCGCAATGGAGCGAATGACATCTAGCACCTGACCCACATTCTTTGAGTCATCTGACAGCATATTCGCTTCGTTAGAAGCGCTCTGAATACTATTAACCATCCCTTGCATCTGGTGGTGCATATCGTTGACAACTTTTTGACCTTGATGGCATTCATTTGTAGCAAGTTGCGCTTCCTGCGCAGCATGTGCGGCTGAAGAAGCCATTTCTTGATTACTGGCCAGCAGTTCATTGACGGCGGCGGAAATGCTGTCGATTTCTGCACTTTGCTGATTTGCCAGTCTTTCGGAACTTTCAGATAAACGAGCCATTGCATCCGCTGATTTGGCGAGCGTGTCAGACACTGGATTTATATCTCCGACTATGCCACGAATTTGTTCGATGAAACGGTTGAAGAAGCGGGCTATCTGACTGAGTTCGTCTCGACCGGAAGAAGGTAGTCTGTTTGATAGATCTCCCTGACCACTCGATATATCTTCCAGTGCTTTGGCCGTATTGACGCTTGGTGCAACGATAGATTGTCCGATAATTGCGCTGATAAAAAGAACTATTCCAAAAATCACTGTCATACACGCAATCAGAAATGTAATCCCGCTGGCAAAATTAGATTTTACGTCATCCACATATATGCCTGTGCCCAGAATCCAGCCCCAGGGCTGAAAAAGCTTCACATAAGAACTCTTTTGAACAGGGACGTCAGAATCCGGCTTACTCCAAAAATAGTCAACAAAACCACCTCCTGAACGTTTGGCTGTTGATGCCATTTCAACGAACAGACGATTCCCCGCCTTGTCTTCAAATTGACTAAGATCTTTACCATTTAACTCAGGCTTAATAGGGTGTAAGACCATTGCAGGCTGACTGTCATTAATCCAAAAGTAGTTGCCCTGGTCATATCGGAGAGCCGCAATCGCATCAAGAGCGGCCTGCTTGGCTTCTTGTTCCGTTATATCGCCATTTTTATAGCGGTTGTAATGGTATTCAATTAGTGAATGGCCGCTTTCCACAAGTACTTTGGTTTCATCCTTTTTATACTCCATCAAGGCTTGGTAGTTTTGACTGGCGAATAGATAAATTGGGATTACCATGGCGCTTAGAATAATCGCGACAAGTATGAAAACCCTCTGGCGGATTTTGATATTACGAATAGCGTTGACAAGCATCAGAGTACATTCCTATGTTGTGACTGAAGGAGCTACAGCATCAACTGCAGTTTGTCCGTGGTTCGCTTTTCAGCTGGGTTTAGAGCAGCCTATATGAGCGAGTCCTGTCTTGTTGTGTCTTAATTATAGTTATACTGTCTACTTTTTCAGCATGACGTTTGGTATTCAAGTAATTATGGTGAAATAGCTAGATGTCTTAACATTTTTCTCTATAACATTTGAAACCGTGTGTAATTAAATTACATTAACTGGAGGGTTTTCAGGTAAAGAGTGATCTATGTCGCTTTATTGGTTGTAATAAAGTAACGAAAAAGCTATTATCCCGCTGTCCCTTGGATTGGGCTCTTTGCCCGGGACATGGCCATGCGCTTTCATTTGTTTATGGATAAGCCCGAAATGTATTCGTCTCCACGGAACCGAGCTTTTAACGAAGCTGCATTCTTTTCGAATTTTTTTGAGGTAATAAGCTGATGAAAGGTAGCTCAGCGTGTCAATACTGGAATCGCGGTTCTGTATACACCACTAATTTTCGCTATCCGGCGATGTTCGGGTACAGCCGTAAGTAAGTTTACTTGTTCCCCCTGAGGACCGAGGTCCTCAACTGTAATACCCCGCTCTAACAGATACTTTGTTTCCGCAGTTTGGGAACGCCATTTTTATCTGGCGCCACTTTTAAAGTGGCGTTTTTTTTACCTATCAATTGGTGAATCATTGAGCAGATCTCATTCTGTTCAGCCACTTCTTTATATAACTCTCAGATTTCAACACAGTACATTTATTAAGCAGCGTTTCCTTCTAACATAATATGTACAGACCTTAGGGTCGCGAACTGTCGTTTAATTCGCCAGCAATCAAGATTTTCAAGTGGTTATTCACGCTGGAAATTTTGTGATGTGGCGGGTAATATGCGCGTCAAATTTTCACGCAAACGTTTTCCACAAACGTTTGCGTGAAAATTTTCCAAATTCTTACTTTCCAAGGAACAGAAAGCCATGCTTGAGCGTCTTTTTAAACTGAAAGAGCAAGGTACAGATATCAAAACCGAGGTTATTGCAGGACTGACTACCTTCCTGACAATGGCTTACATCATTTTCGTAAACCCAGCGATTCTATCTGAAACAGGTATGGATCGTGGTGCAGTCTTTGTTGCAACCTGTTTAGCGGCGGCAATTGGCTGTTTCATCATGGGCTTGGTTGCAAACTATCCTGTGGCCCAGGCGCCAGGTATGGGTTTGAATGCATTCTTTACCTACACTGTTGTGTTCCAGATGGGTTACTCATGGCAGGTGGCATTGGCCGCAGTATTCCTGTCGGGTGTATGTTTTATTGCGTTAAGCCTGTTCAAAGTGCGTGAGTGGATTATCCACTCAATTCCGCTTTCACTGCGCACCGGTATCTCTGCGGGTATCGGTATGTTTCTGGCGCTGATTGCATTGCAAAACTCCGGCATTGTTGTTGACCATCCAGCAACGCTGGTTTCAATGGGCGATTTGTCTGCTTTTGGTCCTGCGATGGCAGCATTGGGTTTTTTCTTGACTATTGGCCTAGTTAACCGCGGCATCAAAGGTGCAGTAATGATTGCGATTCTTATCGTGACTGCATTGGGTGTGTTGTTCGGCGAAATCCAATATGGCGGCATCATGTCTGCACCACCAAGCATTGCTCCAACTTTTATGCAGCTTGATTTTGCCGGTGCGATGGAAGTCGGTCTGATTTCTATCGTGTTTGCTTTCCTTTTCGTTGACTTGTTTGATACAGCGGGCACCTTGGTAGGTGTTGCGCAAAAAGCAGAGCTACTGGATAAAGATGGAAAACTGCCACGTCTGAACCGTGCACTGTTGGCTGACAGTACCGCGACTACTGTGGGTGCGGTTCTGGGTACATCGAATACTACGTCATATATTGAAAGTGTGTCAGGGGTTGCTGCAGGTGGCCGTACTGGTCTGACTGCAGTGACTGTGGGTATCATGTTCCTGCTTGCGTTGTTCTTCTCTCCATTGGCAGGTATGGTTCCGGCATATGCAACCGCGGGTGCACTATTTTACGTCGCTATCCTTATGATGTCGGGCCTGGTGAGCGTTAACTGGCGTGATTTGACGGAGGCGGCACCTGTTGTTGTAGTGTGTCTGTTGATGCCTTTGACCTACTCCATCGCTCACGGTATTGGTCTGGGCTTCATCTCTTACTGTGCGATCAAAGCATTCAGTGGTAAAGGACGTGATGTGCCTATCAGTATTTGGGTTCTTGCTGCCCTGTTCTTGCTGAAATTTGTTATGTAAGACACAATACGCCGCAATCGTTTTACTGAGTTAAATTGGCGTCTAACGCCTGAGGTTTTCTAAATGAGCAACAAGTTTGTTATCACCTGGGACAACATGCAAATGTACACCCGCCAATTAGCTGAAAAGCTGCTACCGGCAGAACAGTGGAAAGGTATTATCGCGGTAAGCCGCGGTGGTCTGGTTCCTTCAGCAATTCTGGCGCGTGAGCTGGGTATTCGCCACGTGGATACAGTTTGCATTTCTAGCTACGATCACGATCACCAGCGTGATATGCGTGTTCTGAAGAAAGCAGACGGAGATGGCGAAGGTTTCTTGGTAGTGGATGATCTGGTTGATACCGGGGGTACTGCAGAAGTGATTCGCGAAATGTACCCGAAAGCGAAATTCGTGACTGTTTGTGCGAAGCCAGCCGGTAAGCATCTGGTTGATGACTATGTCGTAGATATCCCGCAGGATTGCTGGATTGAGCAACCATGGGACATGGGCGTGACTTTCGTTGAGCCAATCTCAAAGCGCTAATCGTTACCGGTTTTGAAAGCCCCTTTATGGGGCTTTTTTTGTGTTTGAAGTTAGGCGCTTATCATTCATGTGAAGCGATGGTTTTCAGCATGTTTGAGTATAGAATAGTATCAGTTCAGTTATTTAATCAGGGAGAGGTTACGTGAGCGAAGCCGAATCCGAAAACCTTTCAGTAAAACTCTTCAAACAACACAAGCATGCCAAGGAAACCTCGACCATTGTTGGGTCGGTCAACCAATCGGCAAATTGTGTTCACAACACTTTAGATGGAGACAGCAATAACAGCTGGTACCGTACGCTGCGTCGCCCTCAGTGGATTTGGCAAGGTATTGATCCCATTGAGATGGAAGCAACTTTGGCGCGTATTGCGGGCTCTGATAATAACCGCACCAGTGAAACGCTATTGGATACGGTTGTGGGTTATCGACCTGGAAACTGGTCCTATGAATGGACGCAGGAGGGCATGAAGCATCAGAAGCTTGCGCAAGAGAGCGAAGAGCGGGGAAACAAAACTGATGCTGCGGAGCATTGGCTACATGCCTGTACCCATTTCAGTATTGCTGCCTACCCCCATTTAAAAGGCGATCCTCTTTCTTTGCAGGCTGAAGTGTTGGCCAACAAGGCTTTCCACTCTGCAATTGAAAAATCCCAATACAAAATCAAAAACATCATCACTAAGGTTGATGGTAAACCGCTCGAAGGTTTCCTGTACCTTCCCCATACCAATGAGCCTTTACCTACTGTGATCGTCAGTGGTGGTTTGGATACATTGCAGACTGACTTATGGCGTCTGTTCGAAACCTACTTTGCACCTGCGAATATCGCCATGCTGACTTTGGATATGCCGTCTGTTGGTCGTAGCTGTCATTGGCCCCTGAGCGAGGATACCAGCAAGTTGCATCAGGCGATGCTGAGTGAGCTCACTTCAGTACCTTGGGTTGACCATCATCGTGTCGGCTGTATGGGCGTACATTTTGGCGGTAATGCTGCAGTTCGTATGGCGTTTGTGGAAGAGAATCGTATCAAGTCTTGCGTATCCATTGGTGGGGTATTGCACGCCTTACTGAGTGATATGCAGCGCCTTAGACAGATCTCACCGATGCATCTAGATACTATCGCTTCCCGAATGGGGAAAGTGCAGGCGTCAACATCGTTTTTGACTCAGTTGCAAGCGCTGTCGCTAAAAAATCAAGGACTGCTATCCGGCCGAAAAACCAAAGTGCCGGTATTGGCGTTAAGCCTGGAAGGTGACCCAGTTTGCCCAGAAACGGATAATCAACTTGCTGCACTCTACAGTTTTGGTGGCAAGGCGAAGACGCTACCCAATAGACCACTTCATGATGGATATCACAGAATAATGAATGATGCTGTGAAATGGTTTAGCGATACATTGTGATATAGATCTTCTTAACGGCGTGGAGCATTCATTAAATGCTCAAAGCAATGCTCGATGGGACGATATATTGATCGTAGCGTGTTATACAAGCATTACCTGCTGGTGAAAATGCACATAATAAAAATGGGGGCTTTGCGCTAAACAGCCCCTTTTTTGCCAGTACGCGGTAGTGTTGAAACGGAACCTTTCTCGTCTTATGGGAGCTTGCTATGACCGATGAAACAAAAACGCTTTCACATGGGCGCCTGCTGACGCGTTTTGCGCAGTTGGGGCCTTACTTACGCCAAAATAAATGCTCGGAAGAAGGGTATTTCTTTGATTGCCTTTCTGCTTGCGTGAATGCCAAAAAATCACCAGAATGCCGTGAGTTTTGGGGCTGGTGGATGGAAATTTCACCCAAAGAGGGTGGGTTTGAGTACGCTTATACTTTCGGTAAATTTGATACCGAGGGATCGTGGAAGGCGGAGAATGTACCAAATAAGTCTTCTACCGAAGTAAAAGCCTCGCTTGATGCGTTTTATTCAAAAATAACTGAATTTGTCGAAGGCGAATTGGGATTGGAAATCACTGCCAAGCCTTCACTGAAAGAGCCTAAACTGGGTTCTGCAGCCTAAACCTCTCCTTTTGATGAATTATGTGATTGAGTTGCTTTAATCACTTGTTATCTTGGTCTGGGATTGATAAAAGAAGGGCTTAATCGCTTTTATGTTGTCAATGTCATGTCAGGCCAAGAAAACGTTTCATCTGTCTATTCTGGTGCTGGCGATACTTCTGATCGTCAGACCATCGTCGTTAAGCTCGGTACCAGTGTACTGACTGGCGGCTCCAAGAAAATCGACCGCGCACATCTCGTTGAGCTAGTGCGTCAGTGCGCCATGCTTATTCGAGAGGGACACAAAGTTATTGTTGTCACTTCTGGTGCGATTGCTGCGGGTCGTGAACACCTCAACTATCCAGACCTTGCCAGTACCATTGCTAATAAGCAAATGCTAGCTGCTGTAGGTCAAAGCCGTCTTATCCAGGAATGGGAAAGCATGTTTGCCATTTATGGCATTAACATTGGTCAAATGCTGCTGACCCGTGCTGACTTGGATGACCGCGAGCGTTACCTTAATGCACGCGACATGCTTCAGGCGTTGCTGTTGAACAATATTGTGCCTGTGGTGAATGAAAACGATGCAGTTGCGACGGCGGAAATCAAAGTTGGTGATAATGACAACCTGTCAGCGCTGGTTGCGATTTTGGCTGAAGCTGACAAGCTGCTACTTTTGACTGACCAACCCGGTCTGTTTACTGCCGATCCGCGTAGCAATCCGGAAGCCGAGCTTATCCGTGAGGTACATACCATTGACGAGACCCTGCACAAGTTGGCTGGCGGCAGTGTAAGCGGTTTGGGGACGGGTGGTATGGCAACCAAATTGCAGGCAGCAGATGTTGCTCGCCGTGCAGGTATTGAAGTGACGATCGCAGCAGGTAGTCGTCCGGAAGTGATTCAACATTTGGTGGATGGCAAAGAGGCCGGTACGCGCTTCCTTCCCTTGGAATCACCTCTGGAAAGCCGCAAGCGGTGGATTCTGGCTGGGCCTCCTCCAGCGGGTAACATCATTATTGACGACGGCGCCGCGAAAGCAGTGGTTGAGCGTCACAGCAGCCTGTTATCAAAAGGCATTACTGGGGTGGAAGGTCATTTTGACCGAGGTTCAGTAGCACGCATCTGTAACCAGAAAGGTAAACAGTTGGCACGCGGTATTTGTCGCTACTCAAGCAAAGATCTCAGCGCGATCGCGGGTCGACATAGCCAGGATATTCAAGATATTCTGGGATACGCTCACGGCGCGGTCGCAGTGCACTGCGACGACTTGGTCGTTATCGATTAATCAGACTGTGGCAGAAACCGCAGTTATTCAGGAAGAGCAATAGAGGCTGAAATGAGTCTTCAACAAATGGGACGTGCAGCGAAAGACGCTGCTTACGCACTAGCAACGGCACCGACAGCGCAAAAGAACAAAGCGCTGGCAGTCATTGCTGACGAATTGGAAGCGAACGCAGCAACTATCCTTGCTGCCAATGCAAAAGACATCGATGCGGGACGCGAAGCGGGTTTGCCCGACGCGATGCTGGATCGTCTTTTGCTGAACGAAGCGCGTCTGGCGGGTATTGCTGCTGACGTTCGCAACGTGATTTCGCTGTCTGATCCCGTTGGCAGTGAGATTGACTGCAAAGTGCTGGAAAATGGCATGACACTGAGCCGTCGCCGTGAACCCATTGGCGTTATTGGTGTGATCTATGAAGCGCGCCCGAACGTGACCATTGATATCGCTTCTTTGTGTCTGAAAACCGGTAATGCCAGCATTCTGCGTGGTGGTCGTGAAACCTTCCACTCAAACGTTGAGCTGGTGAAAGTGATTCAGACGGCGCTAGAAAAAGCCGATTTGCCAGCTGCATCTGTGCAGTACATTGAAAAGCCGGATCGCGAGCTTGTGGGTGAGCTGCTTCGCCTTGACGAGTATGTTGACATGATCATCCCTCGCGGCGGCGCGGGTCTTCACAAAATGTGTAAGGAAAACAGCACGATTCCTGTGATCATTGGCGGCTTCGGCATCAGTCACTTGTTCGTAGATAAAACGGCTGATCTCGAGCGCTCACTGGATGTGATTATTAATTCCAAGGTTCAACGTCCTTCTGCGTGTAATGCGCTGGATACCTTGCTGGTACACGAAGCGGTTGCCGCTGAGGTGCTGCAAAAACTGACGCCACTGTTCAATGACAACAAGCTGAAAATCGTTGCTGATAAAGCGTCGCTGCCATTGCTGGGCGGCGTTGCAGATCTGCAGGAAGTAACGGAAGGTGATTTCGACACCGAATGGCTGAGCTACACACTGGGCGTGGCTATGGTCGCCGATGTGCATGCTGCGCTCAAACACATGCGTGACCACAATGCGAGCCACTCAGATGCGATCCTGACCAACGATCTGGCAGCAGCAGAAGCTTTCATCAATGGTGCAGGTTCTGCGGCGGTATACGTGAATGCGTCTACTCGCTTCACTGACGGTGCACAGTTCGGTCTGGGTGCAGAGGTTGCGGTATCTACTCAGAAACTGCACGCACGTGGTCCTATGGGCTTAGAAGAGCTGACCACCTACAAGTGGGTCGGTAAAGCAGACTACCTGCCACGCGCTTAAACCGCGCACCAAATGAATATTGAAAGGCACGCGAAAGCGTGCCTTTTTCTTTTCTGCCAATCTCTTTGAAGGTAATCTTTCGCCAACCTTTACGATTGAAAAAGACCGCCATGGATTACACCACGCTCTCCCGCATCAGCCTGAAAAACCTCACTGTGATGCATGTGCTCTTGATGACGCACAGCGTGACACAAACGGCAGAGATTCTTTGCGTGACGCCATCAAGTGTCAGTAAAGCATTGGGGCAGCTTAAATCCGATCTGAATGACGAACTCTTTTTCCGTCGCGGCAACCAATTGATGCCGACGCAATATGCGCTCAGCATTGGTCCTGCTATCCATAACGTGCTTTCCAACATCAGCGGTATCTTTGAGCAGGGTGAATTCGCACCTGAGAGGTTTGGCGGCAGTCTGTCACTCGCCATGCGGGAAAGTACTTTTGAACTTTTCGCGCCCACGCTGTGTGATATTTCCCAAAAACTGAGTGCCAGTGCGCAGCTTAGTATTTCCACCAAGGAGCAATTCAGTTTCGAAGCGCTGCTGAGTGGGAAACTGGATTTTCTCGTACTTCCTCACGATGTCAGTCAGCCACCAACGCTCAGCAAAAGCCTAGTCTGGCAGACGATTCTGGAGGATGAAATGGTGTGTTTGATGAACCCAAACCATCCGTTGGCAAGTGCGGAGTTAGACATTGATGGCTACCTGAGTTGTCGCCATATCAATGTGATAGATAAAGATTTGTCAGAGCCGTATTTCGAACAAACCCTAACCCAGCACTATGGTGCGCGCCAAATAGCCATGCGCGTGGCGGACTTTGGTTCGGCAGCATCCACCTGTCACCACTCAAACTATTTGTTTACCTGCTCTAAACGTTGGGCGGAAACCGCGTTGCAGGCAAAAGGACTGGTGGTGAAATCTCTGCCATTCGATTATGGGCAGGTGGCATACAGTCTGGTGTGGAATACGGTGAGCTTGAATAACCCAGCCTGTCGTTGGCTTCATAGCCAGCTTATTGCCGAGAGTTAATCGCCAATCAAAGTGAGGTGATGAGTTAGGTATAAATGGTCGGTTTCAGCATGGGGCGCTGAATGCGGTCGAACAGCAAGTCGTGGAAGCGATCCATTTCCGCTTCGCTGCATTTTTCCCACTCCAGTGCCTGACCCATCACGCCATGGTGCTGAAAGGCATTGAGGCGAATTTGAACCGACTCCGGCAGTTTGTTGAGATACGCGCCGACGGCATCCACTTCCGTATCCAAATCACTTTTCCCTGGAATATGAAGCAAACGCACTTCGTGCAGTTTTCCCATCTCAGCCAACAAGTCGATAGTGTCAATGACGCGGTGTTTATCGCGGCCAATGAGCCAGCGGTGTGTCTCTGATTGCCAGGATTTTAAATCAATCATTGCGCCATCAAGGTAAGGGGCAACACGCTCCCAACCTGAGCGGGATAATGAACCGTTGCTGTCGATAAAGCATGTTAGGTGAGACAACGCAGGGTCAGCTTTTACGGCTTTGAACAGCTCGATGATGAATGATAGTTGCAGTGTGGCTTCACCGCCTGACACCGTAATGCCGTTCAGGAAAAAGTGGTGTTGGCGAACCAAGGCCAGCATGTCGTCCAAACTGTAGCTGACAATTTTTGGATTGGACTTGTGAGGGCAGACGTCGATGCAAAGATCGCAGTGGGTACACTTTGCCGCATCCCAAACCACTTTGCCTTCAGCACTGAATGACAGCGCATCAGCAGGGCAGGGCGTTACACAATCGCCACAATCGGTGCAGTGATTGATAGTATGCGGATTGTGGCAGGTAATGCAGTCGAAATTGCAGCCCTGCAAAAAGATGACCAGGCGGTTGCCCGGTCCATCGACACAAGAGAATGTCAGGATACGGCTGACCAATGCGTTTGTCTTACTCGGTTTCACTGACATTCTCCGGCGGTATTTCTTTCTATCGCTTATTTGTAAACAGGCGTGGTCTCGAAGCTCACCACACGTGGTGCGCGGTCAAGAATACCTGTGTTGCAAGCCGCTTCCGCGCCAAGCCACGTGGTGTTCTTACGAGAGCCTTCGTCGTCGTATTTCGCGATGTCAGACAGTTTGATCATGTAACCCGTTACGCGCACCAGATCGTTTGACGCAACGTTCGCGGTGAACTCGCGGTAGCCCTTGTTGATTGCACCCTTACACAGGTTGAACATGGCTTCTGGGTTTGATTTTACGGTCTCGTCGATGGTCAGAATGTCACTGATACCCGAGGTGTAGTATTTGTGGTGACCAGCGGTTGCATGCACATAAGTTACTGGGTCTGGTTCAGTACCGTAAGGAATACGAACACCCGGTGTGACGTCTTTATCGATGCTGATGCCACCTTGTGAGTGCAGTACCGCTTTACCGTTCAGCCCGTACTTAACAGGGCTTGCTTCAACAATCTCAGCCAGTTTTGCAGAGATCGCGTGGCCCAGTTCGTTTGCTGCGATGTCGTGGCCGTACTTCAGTGACTGACCGTCTTTCTCCATCAGAATGTTAACCGCTTCCGCCATGCCGTAAATACCGAACATAGGCGCGAAACGGCCTTCTTCAATCAGACCTTCTGTTGCCAGGAAGTGTTTGAAGTAGTTTGAAGACTCGTGCAGGAAGCTGCTGCGAACGTCCATCAGTTCAACCATCAGCTTGCTGTACGTTGGCAGCACAGCGTTCAGGAAGTCTTCAGCACTTTCTGCTTTCTCAGCAGCATGCTTCAGGTTCATACGCACTAAGGTGTTAGAACCGCCAGCCAGTGGCAGCGAGTTGTAGCAACTTACAATACCGAAACGCTTGTCGCCGTATGCCGCAGCGTGCATTGGGTAGTTCGCGATGTGCGGCTTGCTGCACTCAACGATGTTTGAGGTCGCTTGACGCAGCAGGTCGTCAGACGTTACCGCTGGGTCGTACATGAACGTCAGGTTCGGTGCGATTTGCTTTAGCTCAGCATCCACGCGCAGGATAGTGCGACAGATGATGTTGTCTGCGGGGCCGATGTTTGCGTGCATGAATGCGTCTGGCAGGGTGCGGTCCAGCATGATCCAGAAACGCCTAATTTTTTGGTAGATCTCTTCGTCTGACAGTTCGCCCACGTAAGGCATCAGCACGTCATCCAACTGACCCACGTAAACAGGAATGTTGGTCACAGACGGTACGTGGTGGTAGATGATGTTCAGCATGTTCAGCGCATCATCAAGGTTCTCTGCTGGAGACAGCTCTAGGTACTCAGAACCCTGAGACAGGAACTTCGCGTAGTCTGGCAGTACGTAGCGTGGTTTGAACGGAGCGTGACCTTCAAACATGTCACAGATAACGCCGTCTTTCATCGCCTGCTCGATATCGTCCGAGATATCCATGTAAGGCAGGCTTGCTTCTGCTTCCAACGCCAGCCATTGGTTTTTCTGCTTTGGCGACAGGGTTGGATTGTTGATGATTTGGTAGAAACGTTCTTGAAGTTCTGTCAGATGCTTGCTCATGGAAAAGACCCTACTTTAATTTGGGTTTATTCTAAGCGCGAATCCGGTTTGCCACTATTGAACAATCAAGAAACGTATTTTTCCGAAATAGCAATCCGCGTTGCGGATGTAATTGACGTTTCAAAGGGTTGAAGGGGAGGGATCTGAGCCTGTACTCAGCGTAACTCAAGAATGCCCCAAAGTGAGTTAGCATTTCGAACAATCCAGCACTTGAATCGACGTACAATGGCCAAATTTTTCTATTGCATTCCCTATGTATAAAAATACAGGGATATGTATATAGTAAAAATGTGAACGCTTTAAATTCGGGACGCCCGATTTCTCACTTTTGGACCACAAGCCAATAAGCTAATCCACTGATTCTACTAAGCTGTATGATAAAGTGTCTTAAGTGTACGCGGACTAATCGGGCGTCTCGATTTTGTACTAAACGGGCTTTATGCCCGCTAATAAGTTGTTAGGTGACAAAGGAAAAATTAGACATGGAAGAACTTTTTCAAAAATACGCTGCGGCTTGGGATGCCTTTGACCCTGAAGCTATTGCTAGTCTATATCGTCTTCCTTGTGCAATAGTTGACTCAGATGGTGTTCAAACTTATACCGATAAGATAGAACTCTTAAATAAGTTTAGTAACAACTGTCGAGACATGGGCAATATTGGCTATAAGCAGGCAAAGTTTAGTATTTTAAATCAACAAAGATTAGACGTAGGGCAAGTGGCAGTCAATATTGGCTGGCTTATTGAAACTGAAACTCAAAATATAGAGTTTCGCACTTTGTATATATGTCACAAAATACAGCAAACTTGGTTTGTTTTTAGCGCTAACGTTTATCAAGGCAGTTCCTAGAATGTCACCTAACAAAAGCTTAAACAAAGGACGAAAAACAGCAGGCTTGCGCTCCTTCGTCGCTAATTTTAGCCTGCTATTTTCCGCCTGTTAAGGCGGGCGTTATGTGTATATAGGTACTCAAGAGAAATGAATAAAGAATTCGTGGCAAAAGATTTCATAATAATTACAGTTGTTGTAAGTCTATGGGTTAACGCCTCTGAGGTGTTTAGGTACTTCCTATTTGTACGACCAGAAATGCATAGCTATCTATCTGTTGTCTCAAATGTTGCTGATATGAGTTGGGGTATTTTTGCCATTTGGGGCTTGTGGGACACATTACTTACGGCTTTATACGTATTTTTATTCTGGCTGTGTGCTCAGGTATTTGGCAACAATACTAAATCAATCACTATTAGTGGTGTCATGTCTTGGTGCTTTTTCTTTGTATTATTTTGGGTTGGTATGGCAAATATGAACCTTTCAAGCTGGTCGTATTTAGTGACGGTTTTACCTATGGCCTTAGTTGAGACTTTAGTGGCATCGTATATAGCATCTAAGTTGTATTTGAGAAAATCACACAACAAATTAAGTCAGAAGGACGCGCAAACAACGAACGCCTCTGCTTAAGGCGTTATATGCTTTTTCAATTTCGGAGTTAGAAGCTTGAGTATTGAGTTAATCCAAAAGGAATGCTGTGAGCACTATCAAGCAATATATGCTCCTGTTGAGCTTACTCAACTTGTTACTATTTCTAAAGGCATTTATGAAGGCTCAACCCCGGTCGAAGGGGTTCGTTACCCATCACCAAACCATATGAGTGGTTGGTGGTTAACTACAGATGAATATGACGGCAACATCAGCTCATTGGTTGCTGTGCATTTTGAGCACATCATTGAAAAACGCCCTGAATTAGCAATATATATGGCTCTTCCTTTTGGGTATCGTTTTAACTTAGGTGGTGAGTCAGAGCATGTTTGGTTTGACCAAGTAGTTGCAGATGAAAGCATATAACAAGGCAAACAATGCGGGGCGCTTTGTCAATGCGGCAGCTTTTCAAAGTGTTCTGAATACAAAGGATTAAAGCAGTTTTGGGTGGTTTGATAAGCGCCCGTTATTGCGACGTTAGGGCTCTAGGAGGTCAATATTAGAATTTCGACAAAGCAATTATTCCTTGGTTATTTGAAGCAACTGAGCGTTATCGTAGATAAAGTACAAAATGATGTATTCTCTGAATCCTTATCTGACGGCATGTTTTCTCTTGAGTTAAACGCACAAGTTGCAGCTAATTTTTTGTTGAGAGGTTATTGCCCATTGGTAGGTGCTGATTCAGCGTCGTATAAACTCGTTGGCTCGGGGAAAGATTCTGTCTCTAAGATGCTAGAAAAGGTTAGGACACATCTCGAGTCAATGCCTGATGTGGAGAATTTTGATGACAATAAATCAATTTCTGATTCCGCCGGTTTTTCAGAAGTGTCACTCCCTCAAAGCAGCTTCATCTTAGAATACATAATCCCCAACTATATGTTCCACGTCAGTATGGTGTATGCAATTGCTAGGAAAAATGGTGTTCCGCTCAGCAAAGGTGATTTTGATGGCTTGCATAGCTATCCAATGGGTTTTAGGTTCAAGCCCTAACAAACTGCTCAAGGCGGACTATCAACGCTCGGCAATTTGGGCTCTAGTTTGGTAAAGTGTTTACGGCGGCTAGTTTAAGTATCGTGTAATGCGTTGCTAGCCACTTAGCAGGGCGTTAGGCTTCAAGGAGGAATCAGTGGGCATTAATCTAAGGAAAGCAGTCCAAACGGATGCTCGGGAAATCGCACAAATTCACGTGAATTCGTGGAAGTCTGCGTTCGATGGGCTTATGCCTGCTGATTATATTAATGGCTTTACCGTTTCATCACGTGTAGATGAATGGCAGAAAATAATAAGAAATAACACCGAGACTGTAGTTGTCGCTGAAAGAGCCAACAAGGTTGTTGGGTTCATGTCCTATTTTGCTTCCCCGGAGGGAGCAGAAATTATAGAACTAAGCAAACTCTACTTATGTCCTAGTGTCTATGGTCAACGACTTGGTAGCAGCTTTCTAACTCATTTAGAGCAAGAGTCCCAAGCTCTGGGAACAACAATGATCAAGTTATATGTGCTCGACAACAATGAAGCAGCAATTCAGTTTTATTCTAAGCATGGCTTTGAATTCGCAGATGGTTTTATGTCTGAGGAATTTGAAGGTTCAGTTATTATTGATCTATTAATGGTCAAGCGAGTTTAAGCCTAACAAACAATTTAAGAGGGATTCCCAACGCTTGGCATTTTTGCTTCGACTTCAATTTTAGTGGTTACGGTACAATGCTTTAGGTTGGGTGGTAGCGTTGCTCACCCCTTAATTGGGCGCTAGGCTTACAGGGGAAACTATGAAAATATTATATTCAGGTGGTCTTCAGGTTCGCTCTCATGATGCACAAGAACGCTTGCTAAATGTTAATACCTTTTTAGAAGGTGAATTTGCTCTCCACAACTTGTATCGAGAAGTTAAAGCAAGCGATTTTCCGATTGCTCAGGATTGCTTTGGCGATCAATTCCTTATTCGAGATAACTTGGTAGTTAAGTTGAATGCTGAAACTGGTGAGATTGATGAATTTGGTTGTACTTGGGAGCAGTTTTTGGCTTGGGTAGAAGAGGACCCAATTGAAAGATTGAATATTCCAAGCGATTTGGAGCTAAAGGTTGGTCAGCTGCTATTCGTTTATCCGCCTTTCTGTACTGTTGAAAGCAACAATGCATCAATAAAAGCAATTGATGGTATAGAGCTAATCAGCTTTCACGCAGATTTTGCAAGGCAGATAAATGGAGAACGTTAAGCCTAACAAATAAGAAGAAGTGTTGAGCAGCCGACCCTGAAAATCCATTCTTTGCCCAAACTCAACTTATCCGAAGTGAGCTGCTACGGGTACAAACCCTAACCCATAATTGTCCAGCCTCGTGTCAGGCCGATCAGCCTGGCACGTTAATGCCCCAAATCTTGTTAGTGCAATAGCGCTATGCGAGTTAAACTCCGAGGTTTGAGATAAGAAAATCTTATCTAAAATTGACCGTCAATCTGTATAAATGGTTTCTCGTTACTTGTTGATAGCGCGGTACAGAAAATGCCATTCCCCCTCACTTTTACATACGTTTCGTCAAGCTGCCACAAGGAGTCAGAGCGGATAAATTGATAATTTTTGAGAGTCTTACGTAGTTTCGGGGAATACTCAATAAACCAGCGGTAAAGCGTCGAACGGTTAACGGCGATCCCTCTTTCGGCAAGCATATCACTGAGGTGTGCGTAACTCAGGGGCGTAGAGCTGTACCAACGGACGCTCCAAAGAATGATCTCAGGGGCGAAGTGTTTCCATTTGAAATGGGGATTGTTCATTGGATCATATGTTCAGGAGAAGGTAGCTTGAGTCCGGTGCTCGATTTCAGTTTTTGCAACAAACCCTATCTATCAATATAAATGTGAAAAACTTGTATAGTTAATGCACTTACACTTAAAAACACAATCGCTCCCTCTTTCAAACCAAGATACCTGGCACGACAAAAGTGTGCGTTTTTTTGATGGAATAACGCTCAAATGCCGCATTCACATTTTTTTTACATTACTACCTACATTATGGAAGCGCCAACGAAAGAACTCCCTCGGGTAAATAAGATGTTAAGGAGATTCCAATGAAAAAGTTAATGTTATGCTCGACTTTGATTGCACTTGGTGTAGTGAGCCTTCCAAATTACGCAGCGTCAAATGCAGAAATTATTAACCAAGAAGAAGCCATTAAAGCTGCGCTCGGCGCTTTGAATATTGAAGTGCTTGGCATTCGCCATGATAAACCAGATACTCAATGGGATGTGTTCGTTAAAAAAGACGACAAAGCCTATGAAATAGAGGTTGATGCCCTAACAGGAAAGATTGTCGCAGCTGAAGAAGAAAGGCTTGCAGAGATAAAAGCAGAGCTATCAGGCGACCTATCCCATGAGGGTGTTATCGGAGACGTCGATAAGTAAAGAGTTAAAAATGATTAAGGCGGCACTGTTGCCGCCTGTTAACTATGTGTCGTGTTTGCAATGGTCAACTAAAACTGGCGATATCTTTGATTGAATTTATTGCTGAGGAAGTTACTCTGAGCAAGCCTTTTGATGATCTGACGAAAGAGCAATCACAGCCTCACATCCACCTTCTGGATGTGTACCAATCTTAAATTGCCAGCCATAGCGTTGGCACAAATCGTCCACAATCATCAAACCTAATCCATGCCCATCAGAATGCGGAATGGACGAAAAGCCTTCGCCTTCATCACGTACCGAGATGGTGTTCTCATCCATACTGATACGAATTGACCCTGATGGTGTCGCGGCGATGCCGTTGCGAATCAGATTGCCAAGAATAATGGTCAGTACAGCATTGGTCGCGCGCGTTCTTGGGTTGCCGTCGATCTGTACATCAAAGCTGAGTGTTTTCTCATCCGCCTGAGCTTGGCTTTGGAAGATGATTTGGTTGAGTTCTTCTTCGGTGATGCTGCGTACTGGCGAATCATCTACATTACGCTCGTAACGTACTATGCCGAGTAGGGCATCCACAATGGTCGACATCTGCTGCGTTGCATCCTGAATTCGGTTCACTTGGCGGGCTTGGAAATCCGTTTTCGCACTTCTCGCCAGTAAGCTGCTTGAGCCTTTCATCACCGTTAACGGTGTACGCAGTTCATGACTCGCGTATCGAGCAAAGGCTTGCTCGCGCTTAATGACTTGGTTGATTTTGTGGCGGTACTCATTCAACTCATCCGCAAGAGTTTGGAACTCTTTCGCCGAGCCTTCTGGCACACTAAAAGTCTGCGTTGCATCGCCTTGGTGATGATCGAGTTGGGTTTTAAGCGCATTGACGGGTTCAATCAGTCGCTGTGATAAGCGCAGCAACAGACTGCCAAACAGAAACATCAGCACGGCGACAATCGACAACACCATAGCGACGACGAGAATGAATTCCTCAGAGGTGATCTCGATTTCATCAATCAAGGAAACCAGGATCACCGGATGTTCAACGCCTTTATAGGTGTAAGTGCTCATGTAAACCATGCGTGAGTATTCACCGACCTCTACTTCGTCAAGAAAGTGCTTTTGACCAATTAGGTATTTTTGGTAGCGCTCGGCAACTAGTGAGATGTCATTGTACGCGGTGGTGAGCAGGTCAAGCTGAATACTGCCTTGCTCTGGATGGGACTTAAAATGTTCAATCGCCTCTTTTTTGTCGACCATAATACGACGCTCACCCACGCGGTCTTCAGACCAAAGCAGGGAGCCGGTAATCAACAAAAAGCAGAAGATGCCAATCACGACCGACACCAAAGAGAAAAACAGAGCGAGTCGCCCTGTCATACTTTGTGTGCTTTGCGTGCTAGCAAGTAAGCGATTGATCATGCACCTGTCTCCAAGCGAAAACCAACTTTCGGCACGGTGATCAGCACATGTTGTTCAAATGGCTTATCAAGTTGGCTGCGAAGTTGGTAAATATGGCTGCGCAGAACGTCGTTGTTCGGCTCGTTCTCTTGCCAAAGTTGGAAGGCGATTTCTTCGCGTGTCACCACATCGGGTGCGTTTTTTACAAGCATTTCCAGAATGGTGTAAGTGGTTGGGTTTAGCGCCAGCAGTTTATCTTGGCGGTAAGCCTTGCGCGTTTTTCGGTCGATAGACACTTCACCGTATTCCAACTTGCTCGACGCGACGGTGCCACGGTAACGGCGGATCAGTGCCATCATGCGCGCTTCAAGAATATCCAGATCGAAAGGTTTGGTCAGGTAATCATCGGCGCCGTGTTGAAAGCCTTTGAGCATATCGTCACGGCTATCGAGTGCCGTCAGTATAAGCACCGGTGTGTTATTGCCCGCATCGCGAAGTTTATTACACATAGTCAGGCCATCCATGCGTGGCAGCATAAGGTCGAGCAACATGATGTCGAAGGTGTTTTCCATCGCCAGTTTCAGGCCGAGCTCGCCGTTGTCTGCATAATCGAGTTCCATACCTGCACACTCAAAATAATCGAACAGCATGCCTGCGATTTCTCGATTATCTTCGACTAAAAGTACGCGTTTAATGTATTTCTCTCCAAGTGGGCGAGTTTTCGAAAATAAGACTTCGTCTTAACCGAACATTATTCACTAAGAACGTGAAAAAGATGTCAACAACACCTCTTTCACATTGATGTTTGTAGACTGGATTCATTCATCGGATTTAGTTGAAGAGTAGCATGTCAACCTTCAATATTCACGCTGCAACCTTTTCAAAGGTGAGCCAACACACTGAGCCTAAAACAGTTTTGTTGTAGTGGTGTCATTCTTTAACGAGCAAGAAGTCCTGCCTGAATTTCATCGTCGTTTAGCCACCGTTTTGGATGAAATGCCAGAACGCTGCGAAATCGTCTATGTCGACGACGGCTGACCTGCTCCTCAAAAACTAGACCATGCAGCACTAAGTCAAGAATCCATTATTTTTTATTATCAAAAACTCAATCGGCTAAGCCACCTTGCCAACTAGATTTTGTCCAAAACCTATTTAGAGCACCACGAGATTTACCTCTCCCAAAGTAAATAAGCTTCGACGATCGGAAACAAAAAACGCCGAGCAGTGCTCGGCGTTTTCGTATTTAGATTTGCGTTAGCGCTTACTTGATTTCCACGCCCTGCGCTTGAAGGTCAGCATGGTAAGAAGAACGCACGAACGGACCACAAGCTGCGTGAGTAAAGCCTAGTTCCAGTGCAATATCTTTCAGCTCATCAAACTCTTCTGGCGGCACGTAACGCTCTACCGGAAGGTGGTGACGGCTTGGTGCCAGGTATTGACCCAGTGTCAGCATGGTCACGCCGTGTGCTCGCAGATCTTTCAGAACTTCGATGATCTCTTCTTTGGTCTCGCCCAGACCCATCATCAGACCGGATTTGGTTGGGACGTTTGGATGCATTTCACCAAATTTCTTCAGCAGTTCCAGAGACCATTTGTAGTTCGCACCTGGACGCGCTTTACGGTAAAGGCGTGGTGCGGTTTCCAGATTGTGGTTAAACACATCTGGTGGATTGTCTTTCAGCAATTCCAGCGCAGTGTCCATGCGGCCACGGAAGTCAGGAACCAGCGTTTCGATGCGGATTTCTGGGTTCAGCGCACGGATTTCGCGGGTACAGTCAGCAAAGTGTTTCGCACCACCGTCACGAAGATCATCACGGTCTACTGAAGTCACAACCACGTATTTCAGCTTCATGTCGCTGATGGTTTTTGCCAGTTTCGCTGGCTCATTTTCATCAGGCTGGTTGGGACGGCCGTGTGCCACATCGCAGAAAGGGCAACGACGGGTACAAATCGCACCCAGAATCATGAAGGTCGCGGTGCCGTGGTTGAAACATTCCGCCAGGTTAGGGCAGGACGCTTCTTCACATACCGAATGCAGATTGTTTTTGCGAAGCGCAGACTTAATGTCTTGGATACGCTTGCTGTCCGCAGGCAGCTTGATCTTCATCCACTCAGGTTTGCGCAGCATCTCTTTTTGTTCGGTCGGCATGTTCTTGACCGGGATGAGCGCCATTTTGTCTGCATCGCGGTACTTAACACCGCGTTCCATCTGGATCGGTTTGCTCATAGTTGATTGCTTTCTGTTAGGGACTCGACCTGATCATAGCCCAGATGCGAAGTCAGTTTCTCTACTAACACAGGGTATAGCTCGGGCAGTGATGCCGGGCCCCCTAAATCGACGGTTTGTGTCATTGCCATGCCTTCATAACCGCAAGGGTTGATACGAAGGAAAGGTGACAAGTCCATATTGACGTTAAGCGCCAGCCCATGGAAAGAGCAGCCTCGGCGGATACGAAGACCCAGCGAGCAAATTTTATCGTTACCCACATATACGCCCGGCGCATCAGGACGCGCACGGGATTCAATACCGTAATGGGCGAGGGTATCGATCACGATATTCTCAATCGAAGTGACCAGCTCTCGCACACCCAGCTTTTTGCGTTTCAGATCAATCAGGAAGTAAGCCACCTGTTGGCCTGGACCATGATAAGTCACCTGACCGCCACGATCACTCTGTACTACCGGGATATCCCCCGTTGCTAACAAGTGTTCAGCTTTTCCCGCCTGTCCTTGGGTAAACACAGGTTCGTGCTCTACCAACCAGATTTCGTCAGTTGTATCGGCGTTACGTTCGTCAGTGAAAGCATGCATGTCTTTCCACGTTGGTTCGTAAGGACGCAATCCGAGTTGTCTGATAATGAGGCGGTTCTGCTGCAATGTACACCTGCCGGAATTGAATATGATGGGGATAGCTGTCTCAGTCACGACATTATAATGACAGACGGCTGAAATAACAGCCGCCTAATCGTATGGGTATTGTGGTTCTTTAGTCTGATAGAGGATTACAGAACCATGCGCACGATTTCAATGTCACCCAGTTCTTTGTACAGCGTTTCAACTTGTTCGATAGAAGTGGCCGTAATGGTGACTGAAACTGCGTTGTAAGTGCCTTTGCCGCTTGGCTTAACGCTTGGGCTGTAATCGCCCGGTGCGTGGCGCTGGATCACTTCCAAAACCAGATCTGTCAGCTCTGGCTTCGCGTATCCCATGACCTTGTAAGTAAACTTACACGGGAATTCCAGCAGGTCTTTTAGTTTTGGTTGCTCTTGCATCGGTTACTCCAGAATTGGTCACAGATCTTTCTCTGTTGACCCAAAATATATGTGCAGATGATCACGCAATTTGTTGGAAACGAATAGTAATCGTCCTGTGTTGAGAAAACAAGTTGGTGACTTTTTCTTGTACCGAAACAACCTTAAGGTGCCGGATTAAGCTAGCATCATCAGGTCGTCTGAGTATATATGGGGCCGAGAAGGGAAATAAAAAGGGCAGCCATTAGCTGCCCTTGAAAGTGATGGCTTGAGTCTTAGAACAAGTTCTTGAAGAACATGATGATGTAGTCCATCAGACGGCTGAACAAGCCACCTTCCTGCACGTCATTTAGCGCAACCAGTGGATATTCTGCGATGTCTTCACCGTCTACCTGATAGTAAAGCTTTCCGACTACATCGCCTTTCGCAATTGGTGCTTCTAGCGTTTTTTCAAGCACAAAGCTTGCTTCCAACTCTTTTGCCTTGCCGCGTGGCAAAGTTACATATGTGTCTTCAGAAACACCAAGCGCGACTTGATCGGTGTCACCCATCCACACTTTCTCTGTGACGAAAGTTTCATTCGCTTTGTGTGGGGCGACGGTTTCGAAGAAACGGAACCCGTAGTTCAGCAGTTTCTTGCTTTCTGCCTTACGGGCATTTGCGCTGTTGGTACCCATGACAACCGCGATGAGGCGCATGTCACCTTCAGTAGCCGAGCTTACAAGACTGTAACCTGCTTTGTCAGTGTGGCCGGTTTTGATGCCGTCCACATTCATGCTCTTGTCCCACAGCAGGCCATTACGGTTGTACTGGGTAATGCCATTGTAGGTGAACGATTTCTCTTTATAGATGCGGTACTCTTCCGGTACATCTCGGATCATTGCTTGACCCAGCAGCGCCATGTCGTAAGGCGTGGTATACAGGTCGTCATGGTCCAGACCGTGTGAGTTGGCGAACTGGGTGTCTTTCATGCCCAGGGTTTTTGCCCAGCCGTTCATTAGGTCTACAAACGAGTCTTCGGAACCTGCAATGTGCTCGGCCATTGCAACACATGCATCGTTACCTGACTGGATGATGATGCCGCGGTTCAGATCTTCCACTTTGACGGTGGTGCCAACTTCGATGAACATTTTTGAGCTGCCAGGGAAGTTCTTTGCCCAGGCGTTTTTGCTGATCACCACATCATCATCAAGGCTGATGTTGCCGCGTTCAACTTCCTGACCGATGACATAGCTTGTCATCATTTTGGTCAGGCTTGCTGGGTTAAGACGTTCGTAGGCGTTGTTTTCTGCCAGGATCTTGCCCGAGTTGTAATCCATCAGTACGTACCCTTTTGCCGAGATCTGAGGCGCATCCGGGACGACGGTTGGGGCTGCTACAGTTGCAGCGGAAAAGAAGACAGCAGTCGATAAGACTAAAGAGCGCAACAATGAGGGTGATTTTTTCATATATATAGGTACTTACTTGGTATTTCTTCAGTCAAAAAACTGCCAACACTATAGCAGATAGTCAGGGTAGTGTCAGACAGGGTTACAACAACTTACTAAATGACGAGCATTAGGAGCTGCTTACCTAAAATAGTCTTGGAACCTAATTACTGACACCCGATTTCTTGCCCGGTTCATCAGTAATTGGCTCTACAACGACGAATGCCTCATTTATTTGCTGTTCCCTGGCAAGTAATGCGGCTTTTTGTGTCTGGTCATAATCGTAAAATGGCCCCAAACGCACGCGATAAACGCTACCTGACTGATGGATATCTGTCGGCAACTCGAATTGCTTCTGGAATGTGTCCGCGGCCTTCTCCGCTTTGTCCTGACTGGATATCGCTACCAGTTGTACAAAATAGCGGTTAAGGCGGGCTCCTTGCCACTCATTATTGTCCTGAGGTTTGTCAACCTTGAGTAGTGTCACTTTTACAGGGGCAGTCCCGGTTTTGAGGATGTCGAGTTTGGATGCTGCGGCATAGCTCAGGTCAATGATCCGCCCTTCGTGAAAAGGACCGCGGTCATTGACGCGAACGATCGCTTTTTTGCCGTTAGCAGTGTTTTCTACTGCCACATAACTAGGTAGTGGCAGTGTTTTATGAGCCGCAGACATAGAGAACATGTCATAAATCTCACCATTTGAGGTTTTGTGACCATGGAACTTCTTACCATACCATGAAGCAATGCCCTCCCCAGTGTAACTCTCAGGGTTTGTCATCACTTGATAACTTTCACCGCGGACGGTGTAGTCCTTGTTACCCGCTCGGCTGTAAGGCTCGTATCGTGGCTGTGCATCTTCGACATGATCCAGCGTAGGAATGGCTTCCGGGGCTTTGTCATGTTCTAGGCTGTAGCGGTCATCATTTTGTGTGGCACAGCCGGAAAGAATGAGAGCGGTAATCAGCAATAATTTTTTCATTACAGAGCCTTAGAAAGCATTTTTCTATGAGTGTGAATAGACATTAAGATGCCGAAACCTGCCATTAGAGTCACCATGGAGGTACCGCCATAGCTGACAAGAGGAAGGGGAACACCAACGACAGGTAATATGCCACTTACCATGCCAATGTTAACAAAGACATAAACGAAGAAACTAAGCACTATGCTGCCTGCCATCATACGGCCAAACGCCGTTTGCGCACGGCTGGCTATTAACAGGCCGCGGCCGATGATGAAAAGGTAAAGTGCCAGCAAACATGAGACACCAATCATGCCCCATTCTTCAGCAATGACGGCGAAGATAAAGTCGGTATGGCGTTCTGGCAGGAACTCCAACTGAGATTGTGTGCCCTGAAGCCAACCTTTACCGCCAATTCCACCGGAACCAATGGCAATTTTTGACTGGATGATGTGGTAACCCGCGCCTAATGGGTCGGATTCCGGATCAAACAGGGTGCGAACACGGACTCGCTGGTATTCGCGCATCAGGAAGAACCAAAGTACTGGGATGAAAGCCGCTACCAAAGTACCAGCCCCTAAGATGATTCGCCAACTGATACCTGATAGAAACAAAACGAAAATACCGGAAGCCGCGATCAGAATAGAGGTGCCGAGATCGGGTTGCTTAGCGATGAGAATAGTCGGCACAAACACCATGACTAGACCAATTACCAACGTCTGGAAACGCGGTGGCAACGGCTCTTTGCCGATAAAGCGCGCGACCATCAAAGGGACCGCTAACTTAATCAATTCAGAAGGCTGAAAAGTAATGACTCCTAAGTCCAGCCACCGTTGAGCACCTTTGGCGGTTTCACCGAACAGTAATACAGCTATCAGCATCAACAGCCCTGTTACGTAGAGATAGGGTGCCCAAAACTCATAATGCCGCGGAGAGATTTGTGCGAGGAAAAACATCACTCCCAACGAAAGAAAGATCCGGAAAACCTGACGCTCCATCATAGCAATGCTCTGGCCACTGGCACTCCACATCACTATGAGGCCAAAGCCCATCAGAGCCAGGATACCAAGCAAAAGAGGCAAGTCTATGTGCAACCGCTCAAACACAGTCTTCTTCTGACCCGTGGATGCAAACAAGCTCATTGGACTTGCTCCTCCTTCTTATCAGCATTCTTATTGTTTTTGTAGCCATCAACCAGCATGTGGTCGAAGATGCGGCGGGCAATAGGGGCGCCATTGCTGGAGCCACCACCGGCATTTTCCAAAACCATAGAGACAATCACTTCCGGATCCTCAAAGGGTGCAAAGCCGGTATAAAGCGCATGGTCGCGCAGATGCTCCGCGATTTCATCCGCGTTATACTCTTCGTCTTCACCCAGACCAAAAACCTGTGCAGTACCTGATTTACCACCAGTGATGTATTCTGCATTGGCAAAAGCGCGGCGAGCTGTCCCTTTTTTGCCATGGTTGACGAGGCGCATTCCTTCTAGAGCGGCATCCCAGTATTTCTCATCTACGTTTTCAATCGGTGGATAGGGAGAAAATGGTGCAATTTCCATGACTCCTTCGTTCTCGATACGTTGGAGGAGGTGAGGAGGGTTTACTTCACCACGGTTCACCAATACAGAGGTTGCTTTAGCGATTTGCATTGGGGTAGCCGTCCAATACCCTTGACCGATGCCGACTGGGATCGTGTCACCCTTGTACCAAGGCTGGCGATGACGAGCCATTTTCCACTCTCTAGTCGGCATGTTGGCTTTGCTTTCTTCATGGATGTCGATACCCGTGTAATCGCCGAAACCAAAGCGACTCATCCAAGTAGATAGTTTATCGATGCCCAAGTCATAGGCAATTTGATAGAAGAAAGTATCCACCGACTCTTCAATCGATTGAACGATATTTACCCGACCATGACCCCATGCGAGCCAGTCACGGAAAGGTCGTGAGGTTGAGTTTGGTAAACGCCAGTAACCTGGGTCGTTTCGCGTGGTATTCAGCGTGATGGCTTTTTCTTCCAGTGCCGCAACGGCAATGAAAGGCTTAATCGTGGATGCGGGGGGATAGATGCCCAAAGTGGCGCGATTCACCAGCGGACGGTTTTTGTCATTCAGTAATTTGCGGTAGTTCTTGCCAGAAATACCGTGAACGAAAAGGTTCGGGTCATAGCTTGGCGTCGATACCATAGCCAGTACTGAAGAGTCTTTAGGATCAAGTACCACAACTGCACCACGGCGATCGCCGAGGATAGAGCGAATGTACAACTGCAGGTCAACATCAAGGTTAAGTACCAGATCTTTGCCCGGCTCTGGCGGCACATACTTTAGCGTGCGGATAATGCGTCCACGGCTGTTGACTTCCACTTCCTGATAACCAGCGGTTCCGTGTAATTCAGATTCGTAGAAGCGCTCTATGCCGAGTTTTCCTATATCGCGGGTCGCTTTGTAGTTATTAAGCACACCCTCACGATCAAGACGGTTAATGTCTTTATCGTTGATTTTTGCCACATAACCCAAAACGTGTGTCAGCGCGTCACCATAAGGATAGTAACGCTTCAAGTAACCTTTGATCTCAACACCAGGGAACTTGTGTTGGTTGGCAGAGAAAATGGCCACTTCCTCTTCCGTCATCTGGTTTTTCAGTGTGACGGCGTTAAAACGGCGGGTACGTTTCTTGTCGCGCTCGAAAGCCCGGATTTCGTTTTCTGAAATAGGCAGCAATTCCTGCAAGCTGGCAATGGTACCGGGAATGTCTTTCACCTGCTCGGGTGTGATTTCCAATGCATAAACAGGGCGGTTTTCTGCTAGCAACTTTCCATTGCGGTCGTAAACCAATCCACGGTTTGGCGCTACGGGAACGACCTTGATACGGTTGTCGTTGGAGCGGGTGATGTAATCATCATGATCTTCTACCTGAATGTTATACAGGTTGAAAAGCAAGACGCCGACAAGAACGAGAATACCGCCGAAAGCCACTACGGCCCGACGGAAAAAGAGGGAAGACTCGGCCTGATGATCGCGTATTGGACTACGCTTGTGCTTCATGAATTATTCCCGGTGATAAGGGTGATTTGCTGTTATGCTCCAGGCGCGGTAGAGACTTTCAGCCATCACCACACGTACCAGCGGGTGAGGAAGTGTCAACGGAGACAACGACCAACTTTGGTCAGCAGCTGCTTTACAAGCCGGTGCCAACCCTTCAGGGCCTCCAATCAGAATAGACACGTCTCGAGCATCTAACTTCCAGCTCTCCAGCTGCTCTGCGAGTTGCTCTGTGTCCCAGCGCTTGCCCGGAATATCCAACGTCACAATGCGGTTACCTTTTGGAACGGCGGCCAACATGGCTTCCCCTTCTTTTTGCAGAATACGCGCAATATCGGCATTTTTGCCGCGCTTACCCGCAGGGATTTCTACCAGCTCCAGCGGCATGTCTTTTGGGAAGCGGCGGCTATATTCTTTGTAGCCTTCCTCGACCCATTTCGGCATCTTAGTGCCGACCGCAATCAGTTGTAACTTCATTGCGTCAGTTCCACAGCTTTTCTAGCTGGTACAACTGACGTTGTTCATCTTGCATGATATGAAGCATCACATCACCGAGATCCAGTACAACCCATTCGCCTTCGTTTTCACCTTCCATACCCAGAGTATCTACATTGGCTGCGCGTGCCTCATCGGCGACGTGTTCTGCAATGGACGAAACGTGGCGCTTGGAGTTACCTGTGCAAAGCACCATAAAGTCGGTAATGCTGCTCTTCTCACGGACATCAAGAGTGACGATGTCTGCGGCTTTCATATCATCTGCTTTATCGACAACAAAGTCTTGAAGTTGTTCCGGAAGCAATGTTTTCCCCTTATCGGTTTTGGCCTAACGTTCTGCAAAAATGCAGGACAGTCCTTTTTCAGGACGAATCTAAAAATTATACCACTGGCTGTGATGAATAGAATACAGCGGTGTCGCTGTTTGACTGTCAGTTGACAGGTGATAGCGGAAGCGGATGACCACACATCTCCAGACAAAATGCGGAAAGTGCCGGCCAAGGTTGGCTGTCGAAGTCGGTTTTTACCATTACTTCGATGGCAGCAAGGCTTTGCAGAAGGTGCATCAGCGTTGGCAGCGTCAAACGGTGGAGCGCGGCTGTCATTGCTGGACGACGTGTTTGCCACACTCTGAAATGGTCAAAGATTTTGCTTAGGCCCATGCCAGACGCTCCGTATTCCTGCATTTTACAAAGTTGGATCAGCTCTTTTTGTATAACGCGCAGTAGGATAGTTATTTCCACGCCTTCAGCTTCAAGCTGGCGAACGATACGCGCTGCCCGCTTGGCTTTGCCTTCAATCAGTGCGTCGGTGAGTTGGAACGGCGTGTAGTGGTTGTGGCGTGACAAAGCGTCTTGGAGCCTCGGCAGTGTCAGTTCACCGTCGGGATAGAGCAGTTGAAGCTTCATCAGGCTTTGCGACAGTGCGAGAAGGTTACCTTCATGCCATTGGGCCAGTAACATCACGGACTCGTGATCCGGATGCAATCCCAGACTGTGGCAGCGGTTCTCAATAAAACGGGGTAGCTGTCTGCCATCAGGTGTGTTGCATGGCACATACAAACCGTTTGTCTGGAAGCTGGTAAACCACTTGGCTGATTCCTGTTTTTTGTTCAAGCGAGGACCATCAAGGACCAAAACCAAATCCTGATGCAGCATAGGCTGCAGCTCTTTCAGCGCATTCGCTTGAGCCGTGGTTAGCGGGTTTTCAGGTAATGCTAGAATGATGATTTGTCGGCTGGCGAACAGGCTCAGTGCCTGACAAACGTCGTAAACGTCCTGCCAGTTAAGCTGGTTGTCAATGACGAAGCGGTGCTTTTCGTCGAATCCCTGCTTCTGCGCAATATCAATAATGCTTTGCTTGGATTCTTCTTTGAGCAGTGGTTCGTTACCGAAAATAAGGTAAGTCTGACACAGCCCCTGATTAAGACGCTGTGTCAGTTGCTCTGGGTAAATCCTCATTGTGTTTCTTCTTCACCGCGAGTGGTGAAGCTCGACAGAGGCTTACCGCGTGTTTCGTCATCTTTGCCGTCGAAACGGGTTTCAATAGTCATGGAAGGCTTTTCTTCTTCTGCACCTTGATACAGTTCACGCAGTGCCTTTTCTTCAGCTTCTTTGCGATCGAAAGCTTCGATGTGCGTATTCAGGCGGGCAAGCTGTCGCATGATTTGTTTGGTCGCTTCAACACGCATTTCCTGGGCCAACATTTCCTCTTCCACTGACTTCGCCAAGGCGGTTAAAGGATTGTCGAGGTAAGTGCGGCTAAGAGATGTCGAAAAGTTATAGCTACCTTTCTCCGGCACTGTCACTGAGTAGCTGACGGTATAAGCAAATTGCTTTTCCGCTACACGGCTGTTCTGGTAAAGCGACAGTGTGCTTTCACCATAGCTCTCGCCTTTCAGATGCAAGTTGGAAATGGTTTGGGCGGGCGGGATGACATCAATGTCATGAAGACGCAGTTGTGTCTTCATTTCACGGGTGAGTTTGCCGTATTTATCGAAACTGGTGACTGACAGTTTCTGAATTTCTTCTGGCAGGTTGTAGCTGCCACGAAGGTGGAATCCGCAAGAAGCGGTGGCCAGAGCGGCCACCACGACTAGCAGGGTTCGGAGAGAGCGAAAGATCGATTTCACCGAATACTCCCTGTATTAGTTAGCAACGATGTTAACCAGTTTGCCCGGTACGTAAATCACTTTGCGTACGGTTTTCCCCTCGGTGTGCTTCACAACATGCTCGTCGTTCAGCGCCATCGATTCTACTGATTCTTTAGCTGCGTCTGCTGCAACGGTGATTTTTGCGCGAAGCTTGCCATTCACCTGAACGATGATCAGCTTCTCGTCTTCCACCAAGGCGTCTTGGTCAGCGACTGGCCATACCGTGTTGTCGATGTCAGTTTGACCCAGTGCAGCCCAAAGCTCAGTGCTGATGTGCGGAGTGATTGGGTATAGCATCGCAACAATTGCTTTGACTGCTTCATCCAGAATAGCGCGGTCAGCATCAGAGTCTTGAGGTGCTTTGGTCAGACGGTTCATCAGTTCCATGATCGCGGCGATCGCGGTGTTGAAGGTCTGACGGCGGCCGATGTCATCGCCCACTTTCGCGATAGTCTTGTGAACTTCACGACGCAGTGCTTTCTGTTCAGCGTTCAGTGCTGATGCATCCAGCGCAGCCACTTCACCTTTCGAAGTGTGTTCGAATACCAGTTTCCAAACACGTTTCAGGAAGCGGTTAGCACCTTCAACGCCAGACTCTTGCCACTCAAGCGTCATGTCTGCTGGTGATGCGAACATCATGAACAGACGCACGGTGTCAGCACCGTATTTATCAACCATCTCTTGTGGGTCGATACCGTTGTTCTTCGACTTAGACATTTTGGTCATGCCTGAGTGAACAAGGTCGTGGCCCTCGTTATCGACAGCGTTAGTGATGCGGCCCTTTTCGTCACGGCTAACGGTTACTTCAGTTGGAGAAACCCACTCAATGCCGCCTTTCTCGTTTTCGTAAGAGAAAGCATCAGCCAGTACCATGCCTTGACACAGCAGGCGCTTAAATGGCTCGTCAGATGTAACATAGCCCGCATCGCGTAGCAGTTTATGGAAGAAGCGAGAGTAAAGCAGGTGCATTACCGCGTGCTCGATACCACCAATGTACTGATCAACAGGCAGCCAGTAGTTTGCTGCTTCTGAGTCGAGAATTTCGTCTGCCTTTGGCGAACAGTAACGCGCGTAGTACCAGCTTGATTCCATAAAGGTATCGAAGGTGTCGGTTTCGCGCAGTGCAGGTTGACCATTGTAGGTGGTTTCTGCCCACGTCTTGTCTGCTTTGATCGGGCTGGTTACGCCGTCCATCACCACGTCTTCTGGCAGGATGACTGGCAGTTGGTCAGCTGGCACCGGATGCACTTCACCGTCTTCAGTGGTTACCATTGGGATCGGTGCACCCCAGTAGCGTTGACGAGATACACCCCAGTCACGTAGACGGAAGTTCACTGTCTTGTGACCTTTACCTTCAGACTCCAGTTTCGCTGCAATCGCATCGAACGCTTGCTCGAAGCTCAGACCGTCGAACTCACCAGAGTTGAACAAAGCACCTTTCTCGGTGTGTGCAGCTTCAGAGATGTCTGGTGCATTGCCGTCTTCTGCCAGGATCACTGGCTCAATGTTTAGGCCGTACTTGGTAGCAAACTCGAAGTCGCGCTGGTCGTGTGCAGGTACTGCCATAACAGCGCCTGTGCCATAGTCCATCAATACGAAGTTTGCTACGTAAACAGGTACTTCGCGGCCGTTCAATGGGTGAATAGCAGTAAGGCCAGTAGCCATACCTTTCTTCTCCATTGTCGCCAGTTCAGCTTCTGCTACTTTGGTGTTCTTACACTCTTCGATGAATGCTGCAAGCTCAGGGTTGGTCTCAGCGGCGATTGTCGCAAGAGGGTGGCCTGCTGCGATACCTACATAAGTCACACCCATTAGCGTGTCTGGACGTGTTGTGTAAACTTCAAGGTCAGCCTGACCTTTTACTTCAAATTTAAGTTCAACACCTTCAGAGCGACCAATCCAGTTACGCTGCATGGTTTTGACCATTTCAGGCCAGCCATCCAGGTTATCTAGATCGTCGATTAGCTCTTGAGCATATTCAGTGATTTTGATGAACCACTGCGGGATCTCTTTCTGCTCAACGATTGCACCTGAACGCCAACCGCGTCCATCTACAACTTGTTCATTTGCTAGAACAGTTTGGTCTACTGGGTCCCAGTTAACCGTTGACATCTTCTTGTACACCAAGCCTTTCTCGTAAAGTTTGGTGAAGAACTCTTGCTCCCAACGGTAGTATTCAGGGGTACAGGTCGCGAATTCACGTTCCCAGTCGTAGCCGAAGCCCAGCATTTTTAGCTGGTTCTTCATATACTCAATATTTTCGTAAGTCCAAGGTGCTGGTGCAGTCTTGTTCTTCACAGCCGCGTTCTCTGCAGGCAAACCGAACGCGTCCCAACCGATAGGCTGCATCACATTCTTGCCTTGCAAACGCTGGTAGCGAGAGATTACGTCACCGATGGTGTAGTTACGCACGTGACCCATGTGTAGTCGACCGCTTGGGTACGGGAACATGGAAAGGCAATAAAACTTTTCTTTGCTTGGGTCTTCTTGAACTACGAAGGTTTTGTTCTTGTCCCAATCGGCCTGAACTTTAGGCTCGATGTCCTGTGGACGGTATTGTTCTTGCATCGATGACATCCGGGAATTTGTGAGATAGGTTTAAAATGAACCAAAATAATCGACATAGAATAACTAAAGGTAGAAGGCGCAACAACAGTTGAATGCGGAGGTGGCCTATGTCAGAGCAAAAAGCGGAGTACAAGGTGCTGGTCGAACGGATCAGTGAAGCACTAAAGCACAGCCCGGAAGAACTGCAGCGTTGGCTGGATTTGTCTGAGAAATACGTAAAAGCGGCGTCAGACATGACTAAAGATGAGCTTGCTCTTATCGAAGCCTATTTCAAACGTGATGTGCAGGAATTTGGCGCACGTTACAACGAGCCCGAAGAAAACAAAGATGATGGTCAGTTGTTTCGCGACTTGATCGCTAACACATTGTGGGAGCAGCTTGCGGAGATCACTGACAAAACCCAGTTGGAGTGGCGTGAGGTGTTACAGGACATTCAGCATCACGGCGTCTACAATGCGGGTGAAGTGGTGGGGCTCGGCATTTTGATTTGCGAGAAATGTGGCAACCAGACTGAGCACACCCATGTAGATGTGCTGACACCGTGCATTAAGTGTGGCAGTAAAGAATTCAGTCGTAAGCCGTTTCCTGCTTAGTGAGAACGATAGAATTGAGTATTTTGTGACCCTGGTCTCAGGGCCGATTTACCCTAATTCCCTAACGGTTCGATATTGAACTTCTGCCCGGCCAGTGCGGCTTCGACCATCAGGCCGCCTTTGGCTTGGGTGAAAATCGCAATGCCATTGATGTAATAGGCTTTAGATTGCACGCTACCCGCGCTGGCTGAAGTGCCAGTTGTGCCGACATGTGCCGCTGCACCTTCAGTTAAAGCGGTGGCGGAAGCCTGTGCGCCTAACTCGAAACTGCCCGACATAAAGCTGTCGAAGGTTTCTTTGTCTTCAAAGAAAAGTATCTCGCTGAATGCCTGCCCGCCGAAGGTCAGGCCGATAGAAACCTGAATCAACTCTGCTTCAGCAACGGTTTGATTCCTCTGATACACCAGACCATTACCGTAAGCGCCGCCAATCCAGAACCCGCCTTTTCCAACAGAAGGAAATACCGCGTAGCCGTAAGCTTTCTCAAAGAAGGGTTTAACTTGCTCAAATCGATGGAAATTCGCCAGTGCAGCACGGGTATCCGCAAAGAGTTCGGCATCCGGATTGGCATGGGAAAGTGGAGCAAAGACTGATGCAAAAAGGATAACAACGGAAGATGCGATTCTGGCCAAGTGGCGCATAAGACTCTCCATATCAAACAAAATCAATCAACAAAAAAGCCAGAGGAATAAATCCCTCTGGCTGATTAGGACATGATTTTATAGCGCTTGTTCGCTCTTATTGTTGCGACTGATCACTAACGGTTGATTTTTGACCGCGGGTTAACAGAACCAGTGCCAACCCTGACAGAACAATCCATGCATAGAGAGGCCAATCTCCGAAGCGGGTGTAAGGTGTCTGGCCTGTCGTCGTCGGTACATCAGTTCTTAGCACTACCGTTTCAAACTGCGGGATTTGGTCGATGATGTCCCCTTTGTAGCCAATAGCAGCGGTCAGGCCGGTATTGGTGGCACGAAGAACCGGCTTACCATTCTCCAACGCGCGCATACGGGCTATTTCTAAGTGCTGATGGGGGCCGATTGAGGTACCAAACCAGGTGTCATTAGAAAGGGTTAGAATGAAATCCGACTCTTCCGTGAGGCTATGCCTAACCTGATCACTAAAGGCAATCTCATAGCATATGGCAGGGGCTAACTGATAGCCTTTGGCGTCTATGTTCGATTGGGTGTAATCACCTCGGCTGAACGATGACATGGGTAGATTAAACAGCGGTGCAAGTGGACGCAGGATATCCTCAAAAGGCACAAATTCACCAAACACAAGTAGGTGGTGTTTGCTGTAGCGTTGTGAAGAAGGGTAACTATAACCACCTTCCCCGTTGTCACCTAGGGTGATGACATTGTTGTATGCCTTACCGTCTGAGTTTACATCAAGTACGCCTGTAACAATTGCGGTGTCATTATTGATGGCTGCAGCGTCGAGTCTAGCCAGAAAGTCAGGTAAATCTCGCTCCAAAGCTGGTACGGCAGCTTCTGGCCAGATCACAATGTCTGCATCCCAGTTTTTTCGCGTTAGGTCCTGATAAGACAGAAGAGTTGGCCAGCGCTGGCTTGGGAGCCACTTTAGTTCCTGGGGGACATTTCCCTGAACCATGGCAACATCTACACTTTCTCCTGTTTTCTGCACCCAGGGTACAAAGGAAGAACCTGCAGCCACTGCAGCGACAACCAAGGCCGGAAGAAGCGAAGTGGCTTTTCGGTTTACCAGCGTGATAGCGATTGAGCCAGAAATGATAAGCAGTGCGAGCGTAATACCTTGCACACCAAACATAGGTGCAAAGAAGGCTAATGGCCCGTCAATCTGACTGTAACCAGGCCAAAGCCATGGGAAGCCAGTCAGGAACCAGCCACGGAACCAATCGATAACTAGCCAGAGTGACGGTGCAAGTAATAAATACGAGCGCGCTAACGGCAGTTGAACACGGCGCAGTATATAGGAGAAAAGTGCGGGGAATAGCGCAAGATAGGTAACCAAAAGGCCTATCAAAGCTAAGCCTATCGCCGTAGGTAGCCCACCGAATTTCTCGATGACGACATAGACCCAGCCAACGCCGGTTCCGAATTGACCCAGACCCCAAAAGAATCCGATATAGCAAGCACGTTTCGGCGATTGCCCGTGAATAAGAAGGAGAAGTGCCACCAATGAGACCAGCATGGCTGGCCAGAAGGAGTAAGGCGCGAAGGCGAGGGTGGCGAGTGCACCTGAAAAAGCGGCCCCTAAGATCCGCATGAATACTTGGGGCCGCTTAAATGTTTCTATGTTTAGCATTTGACGTTTATGCCGTTTCCTCTGCAGTAGTATCTGGAATAGTAACCTGCAATTGGATGATGCGTCGACTGTCAGCTGCCGTCACCTTGAAGTGGAAGTTCTCAATGTCCACTTCTTCACCACGTCCTGGCAGGTGGCCAAAGCTGGTCATCACGAGGCCACCAATGGTATCGATGTCGTCATCGCTGAACTGAGAACCGAACTTCTCGTTGAAGTCCTCCAGTGTGGTCAGCGCCTTCACCGCGAAGGTGTGTTTGCTGAGCTGGCGGATTTCCTGCTCTTCTTCGTCGTCGTATTCGTCTTCGATATCGCCAACGATTTCCTCAAGAATATCTTCGATGGTTACCACGCCAGACACGCCGCCAAACTCGTCGACAACGATCGACATGTGGTAGCGTTCTTCCTGGAATTCTTTCAGCAGTCTGTCAACTCGTTTGCTTTCCGGCACAACCACGGCTGGGCGGATCACTTTGTCGATGTCGAACGGTTCGCTGTCTGGCATCAGGTAACGCAGCAAGTCTTTTGCCAGCAGGATGCCTTCAACGTGGTCTTTATCATCACTGATCACTGGGTAGCGTGAGTGCTGGGCGTCATTGATGATAGTGATGATTTCTTCGAGAGGTTGTGAGCGCTCGATGGTCACCATCTGCGAACGCGGAATCATGATGTCTCGGATGCGCATTTCAGAAATCTGCATAACGCCTTCGAGCATATCCCGTGTATCGTGATCGATCAGATCGTTCTGTTCCGAATCACGGAATACATCTACCAGTTCCTGACGATCTTTAGGCTCACCTTGAAAGATCTGTCCTAAACGTTCGAAGAAGGTCTTTCTACTCGGACCTTCAGAGCTTTGTGAATTGTCTTCGTTCATTGTCTCTATTTTTACAACGTTGATATTAGATGAAGTCCGCCGCATAAGGATTTTCAAAACCCAGTGCGTTCATGATAGAAATCTCGAGAGACTCCATCTCTTCGGCTTCTTCATCATCTATATGGTCATAACCTAGCAGATGGAGACTGCCGTGTACAACCATGTGCGCCCAGTGAGCGAGTAGGTCTTTGTTCTGCTCTTCTGCTTCTTTTTCGACAACTTGACGACAGATAATCAGGTCGCCCAGTAGATCCAACTCCACGCCTGGAGGCGCTTCGAACGGGAAGGAGAGCACGTTGGTGGGTTTGTCTTTTCCGCGATAGTCGCGGTTTAGAGACTGGCTCTCAAACTCGTCTACGATACGGATAGTCACTTCCGCCTGCTCTTGGAAAGATTTGACAGCTTGCTCAAACCACAGCTGAAACTGCTGTTCAGTTGGCAGACTATCAGTGCTTTGTGTCGCAATTTGAAGGTCAACGAAAAATTGCATTTACGATTGTTTCTCTTCCGAAGGCGGCACAGCATTCAATGCCGCTTCGCGTTCCTGACGACGGCGCTCTTCCGCTTGTTTACGGGCACGGGCATCTTCCGCTTCCCATGCATCATAGGCTTGTACAATACGTGCTACGACAGGGTGACGAACCACATCATCTGCCTGGAAGAAGTTAAAGCTGATTTCGTTAACATCCGCCAACACTTCAATTGCATGGCGAAGACCAGATTTCGCATTGCGTGGCAGGTCAATCTGCGTGACGTCACCGGTGATCACCGCTCGGCTGTTAAAGCCGATACGTGTCAGGAACATTTTCATTTGTTCCACAGTGGTGTTCTGACTTTCATCAAGAATGATGAAGGCGTCATTGAGGGTACGGCCGCGCATGTAGGCCAATGGCGCCACTTCAATCACGTTACGCTCAATCAGTTTCTCTACGCGCTCAAAACCCAGCATTTCAAACAGGGCATCGTATAGTGGGCGCAGATAAGGGTCGACTTTCTGGCTCAGATCGCCAGGAAGGAAGCCAAGCTTCTCACCGGCCTCAACCGCAGGACGAGTCAGAAGAATACGACGGATCTCCTGACGCTCAAGTGCATCGACCGCTGCAGCAACCGCTAAATAAGTCTTACCTGTACCGGCAGGGCCAATACCAAAGGTGATGTCATGCGTCACCATGTTGGCGATATATTGCGCCTGATTTGGGGTACGCGGTTTGATCACACCTTTCTTGGTTTTGATGTTGATCTCTTTGCCGTAAGGGATCGACGACTCGATACTCTGCTCCAACACGCCACTTTCTTTGATCGCCAGATGCACATGCTCTGGCTCAAGGTCAATGAAATTGCCTTTCACTGTTGCAGTTTCAACGTAAAGTCGTTTGAGAATATCGATAGCAGCAGTGGCTGTATGAGGTTTGCCAACCACGGAGAATTGATGATTTCGGTGATTGATTTCCACACCTAAACGGCGTTCGAGCTGTTTGATGTTGTCATCGAAAGGGCCGCAAAGGCTGGCCAGGCGCGAATTATCAGCTGGTTCCAGTGATACTTCTAAAGTAATGACTTTGTTCAATGCTTCCTCGCAATGGTTATCGGCGTCTGTATAGGACGCCGATAACAGGTGATTACCCTCGCTTCTTCGAGGTTTGTAATGGCTTTATTGGGCTCCGTTTATTTACGGAGTATACACGCCTACGCCAAGATCATCTTCTTTGCGTGTTTTTGCCATCATCTCTGCAGGCGACACCGCCACACGCAGATTCATGTCCTTTTCAGTACGAACCAGCTCACCGCGCAGTGAGTTTGGTAGTACTTCGGTGATTTTTACATCAACGAACTGACCGATCAAATCGACAGAACCTTCGAAGTTAACCACGCGGTTGTTTTCAGTACGGCCACGCAGCTCCATCAGATTCTTCTTCGATGGACCTTCGACCAGAATACGCTGCTCAGAATCCAGCATCTGGCGAGAGTAGATCATCGCCTGTGCGTTGATCTGCTGTTGCAGTTCATACAGACGCTCTTTCTTGGTTTGCTCTAGTGTGTCGTCAGGCATGTCTGCTGCAGGCGTACCTGGACGTGGTGAGTAAACAAAGCTGAAGCTCATGTCGAAGTTAACATCGCGGATAAGCTTCATGGTCGCTTCGAAATCAGCATCAGTTTCACCCGGGAAACCGACGATGAAATCAGAACTGATTGCGATGCCTGGACGCGCTTCACGCAGCTTACGGATCTTCGATTTATACTCGATTGCCGTATGAGGACGCTTCATCATGGTCAGAATACGGTCAGAGCCACTCTGAACTGGAAGGTGCAAGAAGCTCACCACTTCTGGGGTGTCTTTGTACACTTCGATGATGTCGTCAGTAAATTCGATTGGGTGGCTGGTGGTGTAGCGAATACGGTCTATACCGTCGATCGCCGACACATAACGCAGTAGTTCTGCAAATGAACAGATTTCGCCGTCGTGCATTTCACCACGATAGGCGTTAACGTTCTGACCCAGCAGGTTCACTTCACGAACACCCTGCTCAGCAAGCTGAGCGATTTCGTAAAGCACATCGTCCAGTGGACGGCTGACTTCTTCACCACGGGTGTAAGGTACCACGCAGAAGGTACAGTACTTAGAGCAGCCTTCCATAATAGAAACGAATGCCGTTGGGCCTTCTGCACGCGGCTCTGGCAAGCGGTCGAATTTCTCAATCTCAGGGAAAGAGATATCCATGACCGGTGCTTCGTCCTGCTGAGATTTTTTGATCATCTCAGGCAGACGGTGCAGGGTTTGCGGACCAAAAATAACGTCAACATAAGGTGCACGTTCACGAATGTGATCACCTTCCTGAGTGGCTACACAGCCGCCTACGCCGATCACCAGACCTGGCTTCTGATCTTTCAGGTTTTTCCAGCGACCCAGCTGGTGGAACACTTTTTCCTGGGCCTTTTCACGGATAGAACAGGTATTCAGAAGCAGTACGTCTGCTTCTTCCGGCTCCTCGGTCAGCTCGTAGCCGCCGGCCGCATTGAGCAGATCCGCCATTTTTGATGAATCGTATTCGTTCATCTGGCAGCCCCAGGTTTTGATCAGCAGTTTCTTAGCCATGTAACTCATTGCTCATGTTGATGTTTTACGTGTTCCGGCCGGGAAGCACTTAATTATCGCTGGCTGTTCGCCGCCGAAATCCCAACCGAAAATCATGGTTCTTTGTACGAGCTGAGGCAACGAAAAATAGCCCCAACCGTTGATAAGCCGCGTATTGTACTGCTTTAGTCAATCTGTGACCAGATCACGTTCTCCCCAAATTTTTTATTGGATTTAGGGATGAGCAGCGCCTGCAGGAGTCGCATTTAAGTGAGGTGACGCTAGAATGGGCGCAGGAACTTTAGAGATTGTGTTATGAAACAATTCGATATTATCGTCGTTGGCGGTGGCATGGTCGGCGCTGCCACAGCATTAGGCCTTGCTAAACAGGGTAAACGTGTGGCCATGGTTGAACGAAGCGAGCCAAAAGCCTTTTCTCCTGATCAGCCTATGGATCTTCGCGTGTCTGCCATTTCTCCTGCATCTGTCTCTTTGCTCAAATCCCTGAAAGCATGGGATGACGTGCTGAACATGCGTCTCTGCCCTTATCGACGTCTGGAAACCTGGGAGCACCCTGAGTGCCGTATCCGCTTCAGTGCAGAGAGTATGGATTTACCTGAGCTCGGTTTCATTGTGGAAAACCGCATCCTGCAACTCGCACTTTGGAATGCTTGCTTGGCACAAGAGAATCTGGAAGCACTTTGCCCAGGCAATATTGTCGCTATGTTTGCCGACTCCGAAGGGCACGTCGTTGAATTGGAAGACGGTACTTTGCTTCATGGCCGCTGGCTGGTCGGTGCAGATGGTGCAAATTCCCGCGTACGTGATTACGCCAAAATTAGCGTGACCGCGTGGGATTACCGTCAGCATTGTATGTTGGTGAATGTTAAAACTGAGCTGCCACAGCAAGATATTACCTGGCAGTGGTTCACCCCGGAGGGCCCGAGATCCTTCCTACCTCTGCCTGGGCATCAAGGCTCACTGGTGTGGTATGACAATCCATCACGCATAAAAGCTTTGTGTTCCATGTCACCAGAGGCGCTAAAGGAAGAAGTCCTTGCGCATTTCCCTAAAGAGCTCGGTGATATTGAAGTGATCCAACAAGGCGCATTCCCATTAATCCGTCGGCATGCCCAGCGCTACTTCAACAAGAATGTGGTGATATTGGGAGATGCTGCCCACACTATCAACCCGCTGGCAGGGCAGGGAGTAAACCTCGGCTTTAAAGACGTGGATGCTTTGCTGGAAGTAGCAGCCGATGCAGGTTTAGAGTGGCTGAATGAAGACGTATTGGCAACTTACGAGCGCAAACGTAAACCTGATAACCTTATCATGCAAACCGGTATGGATGTGTTCTATGGTGGGTTCAGCAACGATATTGCGCCTCTTAAACTATTGCGCAATGTCGGCTTAAAGTTGGCGGAAAACAGTGGGCCGGTTAAACAGCAGGTGTTGAAGTACGCCATGGGCCTTTAGCCCCATTGTTACTGGTCTAAATGGCGATATGCTGCGTTGCTCGTTTTGGTGGTAGAACCCCTAGCACCTTCAACTCGCGCCTTGTCTATCGCCATTTATTCTGCGTCAGAAATGTCGCTAAATCTCATTGTTGAGCTACGTCTATGTGCCGCAGAATGTTCTTAGTACACATTCTTCCGGTGCCGGTGGCGTTTGTAAATCACGGTTTTCTTCGCTGACGGTATAAGGCGTTTTCAGTGCTTCTGCCAGTCGGTGGAATAGCGCAAAGTCGCTCCTTTCCATTGCATCTTCAATGGCTTTTTCCACCTGATGGTTTCGGGCAATTAATGCCGGGTTGGCTTCTCGCATTGCCTTTAGTGCTGCTTCACTATCATCTTTTAGTGAAGTCCACTCACTGACCCAAACCTGACCTTTTTCCTGATTATCGAACAGGGAGATCAGCTCGGATTCTTCCTCTCCATTGGCAACACGTGTCAGTGCATCAAAAAACAGCGTGAAGTCTATGCGCTCAGATTCCAGCGTTGGCAGTGCTTGATTAACAAAGGCATCAGCTTCTTTTGAATTGGCGGTGATCGCGAGCTTGGTCATCAACCCCTTTTGGAACAGCTCCTGGAAGTTGACGATATAGGTTTGGAGTTTGTATTCCGCAATCTTCACAGCTTCATCTGTATCATCGGAAAACAGCGGTAGCAAAGTTTCTGCAAAGCGTGACAGGTTCCAGTAACCGATATTGGCTTGCTGGTCCCAAGCGTATCGACCGTCGCGATCTATTGAGCTGAATACTTTTTTGGCCTTGAACTCATCCATAAAGGCGCAAGGGCCAAAGTCGATGGTTTCGCCAACCAGAGACATATTGTCGGTGTTCATGACGCCATGGATAAAACCAACCAGCATCCATTGAGAAATCAGTTGGGCCTGTCTTTCTGCAATGGCTTCAAGTAAGGCTGGGTATTTATCTTCTTGATCGGTCACTTCCGCGAAGTGATGTTCGATAAGGTGATCGGCAAGCGCTTGGACGCCATCTTTACCCAACTTGGCATAAGCATATTGAAAAGAGCCTACGCGGATGTGACTGGCACCTGTGCGCACCTGAATACCACCCGGCACCATTTGGTAATCGCGCATCACGGACTCGCCAGTACCCATAATGGCAAGGGTGCGGGTGGTCGGTATACCAAGCCCCGCCATGGCTTCGCTGATGAGGTATTCGCGTACTACAGCACCAACCGTCGCCCTTCCATCTCCACCTCGCGAGTAAGGGGTTCTGCCGGAGCCTTTTAGTTGCACATCAACGTATGCGCCATCTACTTTTTGAAGTTGACCCAGCATATGCGCGCGGCCGTCCCCAAGCAGTGGCGAGTAATGCCCAAACTGGTGACCGGCATAAGCCATGGCAACAGGGCTTTCATCGTCATAGTCGCCATTGCCGGCAAGAAAGTGAATGCCTTTGGCATCCTCAAACCAGTTGCTCGCCAAGCCATACTCATCAAGTAATGCTTTGTTTAGGGCTAAAAGAGAAGGCGACTCCACGCGGCGCGGCGCGAGGGATGTATACATATCTTCCGGTAATGAAAGATAGACTTGATGCTTGATAGGATTTTCGAACGACGCCATGACTGCTAATTCCTTGTTCCGAATACTTCAAGCGTACAGGGATTGCAGCGGCTTTCAACCACGTAAGGTTTAGGGAGAAACTCTTAAGATCGACTGACCCTTGGTTTAAAAACGAGAAAAGCCCGCTGGAAGCGAGCTTTTAAATATGGCTGGGGTACCTGGATTCGAACCAGGGAATGGCGGCATCAAAAGCCGCTGCCTTACCGCTTGGCGATACCCCAAGAGTTACTTTGCCTCGGCAAAGATTTGGTGCGAAGGGAGAGACTTGAACTCTCACGTCCGTAAGGACACTAACACCTGAAGCTAGCGCGTCTACCAATTCCGCCACCATCGCAAACCTAATTGTCTGTCAGTTTTTAACCTTGTCTGACTCTCTTTTAGAGCAAGGAGATTGGTGCGAAGGGAGAGACTTGAACTCTCACGTCCGTAAGGACACTAACACCTGAAGCTAGCGCGTCTACCAATTCCGCCACCATCGCAATCCGAATTGTTGTCAGTTTGTAGCCTTGTCTGACTCTCTTTTGAGCAAGGTATTTGGTGCGAAGGGAGAGACTTGAACTCTCACGTCCGTAAGGACACTAACACCTGAAGCTAGCGCGTCTACCAATTCCGCCACCATCGCAAATTTTGTTTTCCCAGACTGAAAGCCTTCGCTTTCTGAGAATCGGTAGTTTCTCTTATCTGGCTGAAAGTCTCAAGACCTTCAAGATTAGTGGTGGCTACGACGGGATTCGAACCTGTGACCCCATCATTATGAGTGATGTGCTCTAACCAACTGAGCTACGTAGCCAACCTGAAATATGGCTGGGGTACCTGGATTCGAACCAGGGAATGGCGGCATCAAAAGCCGCTGCCTTACCGCTTGGCGATACCCCAAGAGTTACTTTGCCTTAACAAAGATTTGGTGCGAAGGGAGAGACTTGAACTCTCACGTCCGTGAGGACACTAACACCTGAAGCTAGCGCGTCTACCAATTCCGCCACCATCGCATTTTTGCACTGGAAAGAAGATGGTGGCTACGACGGGATTCGAACCTGTGACCCCATCATTATGAGTGATGTGCTCTAACCAACTGAGCTACGTAGCCATCTTTACTTTCTGGGGTCTCCCCCTGAGTGCGGGGCGCATTATGCGAAGAAGGGCTGACAACGTCAACCTTTTTTCTTGGCTTTTTTTACCCATTTGGTGAGTTCGGTGTGAAAGTGAGCAGGAAGGTTGAAATTCTAACAACTCAAGCTTGAAAGCGTTGCAAGTCCTTAATTTCGGGAAATAAAAAAGCTGGCAGAAGCCAGCTTTTTAATACACCCAAACAACCTGAAGATGCTGAATGCGAGCATCTTGAGGTCGTTTGGGTATAAGAGATTGTGTCTGTAATTACACGTTAAAGCGGAAGTGGATAACGTCACCGTCTTTAACGATGTAATCTTTACCTTCCAAACGCCATTTGCCCGCTACTTTCGCGCCTGCTTCACCGTTGTTTTCGATGTAATCGTCGTAACCGATGATTTCTGCACGGATAAAGCCTTTTTCGAAGTCAGTGTGAATCTTACCCGCAGCTTGTGGCGCAGTTGCACCGACAGGTATAGTCCAAGCGCGTACTTCTTTCACGCCAGCGGTGAAGTAAGTTTGCAGTGTCAGCAAATCGTAACCTGCGCGGATCACGCGGTTCAGACCAGGTTCTTCAAGACCCATTTCTTCCAGGAACACTGCCGCTTCATCAGCGTCCAGCTCAGACAGTTCGCCTTCGATTTCCGCACAAACTGCAACAACGGTTGCACCTTCTGCTTCAGCGATCTCACGAACGATGTCCAGGTAAGGGTTGTTTTCGAAACCATCATCGTTCACGTTTGCGATATACATGGTTGGCTTCATGGTCAGGAAGTTCAGGTAGTCAACCGCTGCGTGTTCTTCTTTGGTCAGTTCCACAGAACGCAGCATTTTGCCCTCTTCCAGCACTGGGAGTAGTTTTTCCAGTACCGCGATTTCGAATTTCGCATCACGGTCACCACCTTTCGCCTTCTTCGCTTGGCGCTGGATAGCGCGTTCACACGCTTCCATGTCGGACAGTGCCAGTTCGGTATTGATAACATCGATATCGTCAGCTGGGTTCACTTTGCCAGCAACGTGGATGATGTTGTCATTTTCAAAACAACGAACAACGTGTCCAATCGCGTCGGTTTCACGGATGTTAGCCAGGAACTTGTTACCCAGACCTTCACCTTTAGAAGCACCAGCTACAAGACCTGCGATGTCTACGAATTCCATCGTGGTTGGCAGGATACGCTGTGGGTTTACAATTTTAGCCAGTGCGTCCAAACGCAGATCTGGCACTGGTACCACGCCAGTGTTTGGTTCGATGGTACAGAACGGGAAGTTAGCCGCTTCAATACCTGCTTTGGTCAGAGCGTTGAACAGAGTTGATTTACCGACATTTGGTAGACCAACGATACCGCATTTAAAACCCATGAGATGGTAACCTTTCGTTGTATAAACAGTGAAAGCTCAGTCAGCAGACGCTTACTGAGCCTTAAATGTATGCAGGCGATTTTGCGCCTTGGCCAGATCGTCTTTCAGCAAAATATCGATGCAGCGAACGGCTTCGTCAACGGCTTGCTCGATTTGGCTTTGTTCGTTGGCAGGTGCTTTTGTCAGCACAAATCCCGCCACTTTGTCTTTGTGCCCTGGATGTCCGATTCCGACACGAAGACGGTAGAATTCTTTGTTGTTGCCCATTTTGCTGATGATATCGCGAAGACCATTATGGCCACCGTGACCGCCACCTTTCTTAAATTTGGCAACACCCGGTGGCAAATCCAGCTCGTCATGAGCCACCATGATTTCTTCCGGCTTGATTTGGAAGAATTTCGCCAGTGCAGCGACCGACTTGCCTGACAGATTCATAAATGTGGTTGGGACGAGTAGACGCAGATCTTCGCCACCCACACTGATTCTGGCAGTCAAACCGAAGTATTTTTTGTCTTCTTTCAGCGACACGTTATGAATGCGCGCTAATTCTTCAACCACCCAGGCACCCGCATTATGACGGGTTTTTGCATATTCCGGCCCTGGATTTGCCAGACCCACTAAAAGACGAATTTTATCGCTCACGGTGAGATTCTCATTATTCTGTGTAGACAGTTTTATGCACAACGGTAAACCGCCCTGTGCCAAAAGCGGCTTATCCTACCATTATCTGTGCAAAACAAAAACGCCCCGCAAAAGCGAGGCGTTTCATCCGCAAAAGGGAACGATTAAGAATCGAACATTGCAGAGATAGATTCTTCATTGCTGATGCGGCGGATTGCTTCAGCCAACATGCCTGACAGAGTCAGCTGTGAAACTTTACCGGTCGCTTGCATTTCTGCGCTCAGCGGGATTGAGTCAGTGACGATCACTTCATCAATCACAGATTCTTTGATGTTTTGAGGCGCGTTGCCAGAGAACACTGCGTGAGTTGCGTAAGCGAATACACGCTTCGCGCCACGGTTTTTCAGTGCTTCTGCTGCTTTACACAGAGTGCCACCGGTGTCGATCATGTCGTCAACGATGATGCAGTCACGACCTTCAACGTCACCGATCAGGTGCATAACCTGAGAAACGTTCGCACGTGGGCGTCGTTTGTCGATGATGGCGATGTCAGTGTCATCCAGCAGTTTTGCAGTTGCACGTGCACGTACAACGCCACCGATGTCTGGAGAAACAACGACTGGATCTTCCAGCTTCTTCGCCAGCATGTCTTCCAGAAGTACCGGCGTACCGAAGATGTTGTCTACTGGTACGTCGAAGAAGCCTTGGATTTGCTCTGCGTGCAGGTCAACAGTCAGAACGCGGTCAACACCTACGTTAGACAGAAAGTCTGCGATAACTTTTGCAGTGATTGGCACACGCGCAGAACGCACACGGCGGTCTTGGCGAGCGTAGCCGAAGTAAGGGATAACTGCAGTGATTCGGCCAGCTGATGCGCGACGCAGTGCGTCGATCATCACAACCAATTCCATCAGGTTGTCATTGGTAGGCGCACAAGTCGACTGGATAACGAATACGTCGCTACCCCGTACGTTTTCATTGATTTGTACACACACTTCACCGTCAGAAAAACGACTAACAGTAGCGTCACCTAGTGACATATATAGGCGATTCGCAATGCGTTGGGCGAGTACAGGCGTTGCATTACCAGCAAACAGCTTCATATCAGGCACGGTGGAAAACCTCGGGGTTGCATCCATTGAGTGTTGTCTGTCTCATTGTACTTTCAGTGTCGACAGCAGTGGTGAGGTATTTACACCACGCGCGACAAAGCCAGTGAGCCAGTCGGGCAATTTGTTTAAGGTGGCTCGCGCGTCCTTTTCGTTTTCGAATTCAGCGAAAACGCAGGCGCCGGTCCCGGTCAGTCTCGACGGCGCGTATTCTAGCAGCCACGAAATAGCCTTATCAACCTCTGGAAACAACTCTCTGACTATCTTTTCGCAATCGTTTTCGTAATTTGCCGCCAACAGCGCATTTAGTGTGCGCTTTGGTGTATTGCGAGTCAGTGAGGGGTGACCAAAAATCTTTGCGGTGGCGATGCTCACCTCAGGCTTGGCTACCAGGTACCACTTCTCTTCTGCTTCGGCAGGTTGAAGCAATTCTCCAACCCCTTCTGCAAACGCTGTGGTACCGCGCACAAATACAGGGACATCCGCACCTAGTGCCAGCCCAATATCGGCTAATTTATCAACAGAAAGCTGGGTTTCCCAGAGGTGGTTGAGGGCGACTAATGTGGTGGCAGCATTAGAAGAACCGCCACCTAAACCGCCGCCCATTGGCAACACTTTTTCGACGTAAATATGCGCGCCCAAGGTACATCCGGTTTTTTCTTTGATTGCCATCGCTGCGCGATAGATCAGATTTTCTTCAACCGGGACGCCTTCAATTTCCGGTGACAGGGTGACTTCGCCACTGTCATTGAGGGTAATAGAAAGCGTGTCGCCGTAATCTAGAAACTGAAAAAGGGTTTGCAAATCGTGATAGCCATTATCGCGCTGACCCGTGATATATAGGAAAAGGTTAAGTTTGGCCGGTGCTGGCCAAACTGAAGTGGTTTGTGTCATTGAGGTAAAACCCATTCAGAAATCACCAGATTCACTTTTTGCTGGTGCTGATTCATTTTGATTTTTGATGGCAGCAGGTTGTTAGTATCAGCATCGTAGCCAGTGTATTCCAACTGCCAGCCAGCCTGATTGGTATCGGCTTTGTTTTCACTCAGGAATACCAAGCGGTTATCTGCGCCAAGCGCATATTCGTTTTGTTCTGCAGGCAGCCCTTTGACCCACAGCATCATCTCGTCAACAGGCAGGGCAATACCTGTCAGTTGCTTTAAAAGACTTGCGGCGTTTCTACCGACGTAACGTTCACCGTCGCCATCGACCAAAACCGTAATATCGGGGGTGGCATCCAGTTTAAACAGGGTAGTGCCAAGGAAGTTGGTCAGACGGAGTGAAAGTTCGTCATCTTTCTGCTCCCAGACAAAATTGGCGGAAACGCGCTGTTCCGGACTAATCAGCGCTACTTTGCCTTTAGCAGTGAAGTCAGTAATTTCTGTCAATGCTTTTTGATGAGTTTGCCACTCGGTTTGTGGAATAGGTTGGGTGGAACATCCGGTCAATCCCAATAGGGCGAGGAAAAATATAACCAAGACGCGATGACGTCTGAACATAGGCAAACTCCGTTTTTGGTTTTCTCTGTCGAGAAGGTGGTCTGATTATATACCCAAACAACCTGAAGATGCTCGCATTGAGGCCCTCCCTTCGGGCGAGTTGACTGATGTCGTGCTCTTTGTTGTTCCTTTTTGATGGAGGTGACTACACCTGCAAAGGAACGCCGCGATCACAACGCCAGTCAATCTCGCTGAATCCTGCATCTTCAGGTTGTTTGGGTATATCTGTGGCAGAAGTAAAAATCTCTTCAATACACCCAAGACATACACATTTGAGAATAAAGCCACTAAACACGATTTGTTACTTGTTGAAAAAATGGACGAATATGTTGTTACAAAAGCGGAAAAGTCACACTTCTGCTTCTAGCGAGGAGAGGGAACTAATGTTATCTTTTATTCATCGGGCCCATAAAGTAAAATCCACGGCTCGGATTTCACTTGGTGCTGTCGGTAAGCCTGCTTAATGAGCTTGTTAGTTCTCGGAATCAATCACAAGACCGCTACGGTCGACCTGCGTGAGAAAGTCGCTTTTTCTCCGCAACAACTTCGCGATGCATTGCACCAGCTTAAAGAAAAGCAGGTTGTGCAGAGTGGAGTGATTGTGTCTACCTGTAACCGCACCGAAATTTATTGTGAAGTCGACCAACCTAGCCCTGGTGCGGTGGTAGACTGGCTTCAAGATTTCCATCAACTCGACAGTGAGGCGTTGCTTCCTTGCCTTTATACCCATCATGACCAAGCGGCAGCGCAGCATTTAATGCGTGTGGCGAGTGGTCTTGATTCTCTTGTACTGGGTGAACCACAAATTCTTGGTCAGGTAAAACAGGCTTATGCGGAATCTGTCGATCAAAGTGCAGTTAACGGTTCTCTGGAGCGCCTGTTTCATAAAACCTTTACTGTCGCTAAACGTGTTCGCACAGAAACAGATATCGGTGGTAATGCAGTATCAGTTGCCTTTGCTGCCTGTTCGCTGGCGCGTCAGATTTTCGAGTCACTTGAAACTTCTACCGCACTGCTAGTTGGTGCGGGCGAAACCATCGAATTGGTCGCTAAACACTTATTTGAGCACGATTGTAGGAACATCATTGTCGCTAACCGCACCCGCGACCGTGCTAAGCCATTTGCTGATGCATTTGGTGCGGAAATTATTTCTCTGGAAGAAATTCCAGAGCACATGCACAAAGCGGATATCGTAATCAGCTCCACCGCTGCACCATTACCAATTATCGGTAAAGGCATGGTGGAAAAAGCGATCAAAGCGCGTCGTCATCAGCCCATGCTGTTGATTGATATTGCTGTGCCGCGTGATATTGAAGAAGAAGTTGGTGAGCTGAACGATGCTTACCTTTACACCGTCGACGATTTGCAATCGATAGTAGAGCGCAACCGTGAGCAGCGAAAAGCGGCCGCGATTCAGGCAGAAGTGATTGTTGACGAAGAAAGCGAAGGCTTTATGACATGGATGCGTTCCCGCGGGGCGGTGGACAGCATCAAACAATATCGTGCTCAGTCAGAAGCACTGAAAGATGAATTGCTCAGCAAGGGCTTACAAGCTCTCGCCAGTGGTGCCGATCCGCAAAAAGTGATCGCCGAGCTGAGTAATAAACTAACCAATAAACTGATCCATGCCCCCACTCAGGCCATGCAGGAAGCTGCCAGAAATGGCGATGAGCGTACACTGGAAACGCTACGTCAGAGCTTAGGTCTGGATCCCCTGAAATAGTTAAAGACCCATTATGAAATCATCGATTCTCGCGAAACTGGAAGCACTCAGTGAGCGCTATGAAGAAGTGCAACATCTGCTTGGCGATCCGGGAGTGATCTCTGATCAGGATCGTTTCCGCTCTTTGTCGAAAGAATACAGCCAACTTGAAGAAGTGACCAAATGCTTCACTTCATACAAACAGGCCGAAGAGGATCTGGAAGCGGCACAGGAAATGGCCAACGAAGACGATCCTGAGATGCGCGAGATGGCGCAGGAAGAAGTCAAATCAGCAAAGGCGGAAATCGAGCGCCTAACCGATGAACTTCAGGTCCTGTTGTTGCCTAAAGATCCTAACGATGAGCGTAACTGCTTTTTGGAAATCCGTGCGGGCGCGGGTGGTGACGAAGCGGCAATCTTTGCTGGTGACTTGTTCCGCAGTTACAGCCGTTTTGCGGAGAAGAAAGGCTGGCGTGTTGAAGTGGTTAACGCCAACCACGGTGAGCATGGCGGTTACAAAGAAATGATCGCTAAAGTGAGCGGCGAAGGCGCTTATGGTGTGATGAAGTTCGAGTCAGGCGGTCACCGTGTTCAGCGTGTTCCTGCTACTGAATCTCAAGGCCGTGTTCACACCTCAGCGTGTACTGTTGCGATCCTGCCAGAAATTCCAGAAGCAGAAATCCCGGAAATTAACCCAGCAGATCTGAAAATCGATACCTTTCGCTCTTCAGGGGCGGGTGGTCAGCACGTAAACACCACCGACTCTGCCATCCGTATTACCCACTTGCCAACGGGCACTGTGGTGGAATGTCAGGACGAGCGTTCACAGCACAAGAACAAAGCCAAAGCCATGGCCGTTCTGGCGGCGCGCTTGATCAAGGCAGAAGAAGAAAAACGTGCAGCTGAACAGGCAAGTACCCGCCGTAACTTGCTGGGTTCCGGTGACCGTTCAGACCGTATCCGCACCTACAACTACCCGCAAGGCCGTGTGTCTGACCACCGTATCAACCTGACGGTTTACCGTTTGGACGAAGTGATGGAAGGCGATCTGGATTCATTGATCCAGCCAATTATCCAAGAGTTCCAGGCTGACCAGTTGGCGGCACTGGCTGAGCAACACTAATGCCAATCAGCATTGAAAATGCGCTGCGTGATGCAGCGTTTTTGTTAGCAGAGCATCAAAGTCCCTCTCCGCGTATTGATGCTTCTGTGTTGCTTTGTCACTTGCTCGATAAACCGAGCAGCTACCTCTACACTTGGTCAGACAAAGCGCTGACAGACGAAGAAGAAGCGACGTTCAATGCGCTGCTTGAACGTCGCAAAATGGGGGAACCTGTTGCTTACATCATAGGCTACCGCGATTTCTGGTCGCTGCGCCTAAACGTGGAGCCCAGTACTCTGATCCCGAGACCAGATACTGAAAGGTTAGTAGAGCTGGCATTGGAGCGTCTCCCACAAGGCAAAGGCTCAGTGCTGGATTTGGGCACAGGTACGGGCGCGATTGCGCTAGCGATTGCCAGTGAGCGCAAAGACATGAAGGTGACCGGTGTTGACCTCCGTGACGAAGTGGTCGCGCTGGCTGAACGCAATAAGCTTGATAATGGGATTACTAATGCCCAATTTATGCAAAGCAGTTGGTTTGGTAATGTCCCGGCACAACGCTTTTCTCTGATTGTCAGCAATCCACCGTATATCGACCTGGAAGACCCGCACCTGTCGCAAGGTGACGTTCGCTTTGAACCTAAATCTGCATTAGTCGCGGATGACCATGGTGTAGCAGATATTCGTGTTATCTGTCAGCAAAGCCCGGCGTATCTGGCAGATGATGGCTGGCTGCTTATCGAGCATGGCTATGATCAGGGTGAGGCGGTACGCACGATTTTTTCTGAAGCAGGATTCAGCGATGTCGAGACGCAGCACGATTATGCTGGGTTGGATCGTGTTACCCTAGGACGTTTTGTTCGCTAGAACTCTGGTGGAAAGAAACCAAACAATAAATTAAAAAGAGAGACCTACGGAATTATGTACGTTGCATTGAAGCATACTCACCTGATGTTTATCGCCCTTAGCGTGATCCTGTTTATCATCCGTTTTGCATGGCGCATGATGGACAGCAAGATGCTTGAGAAGAAATGGGTGAAGGTCGTTCCTCACGTTGTTGATACCATTTTACTGGGAACGGGTGTGGCACTGATTTTTGTCACCGGTTTCTATCCATTCACACCGCAAGGGATGTGGATGACTGAAAAACTGACGTGTGTTCTGGCATACATTGCGCTTGGTTTTGTTGCTATGAAGTACAGTCAGGGAACCATGTTCCGACTCTTTGCTTTCTTTGGTGCTTTAGGTTGGGTATTTGCCGCCGCTAATTTGGCTATCACTAAAACACCACAGCTGTTGGGGTAAAAATGATCGGTTTTACTGACCAGGAATTAGATGAGCTGACGTTGGTCGAAGGCGCACTTGCACTGAATGCTGCCATTGACCCTGCGACATCCATGCATTGGGTTCGGGCAGAGCTCGAACGGTTGGCAAAGGACGCTGAACATTTGTTGGCAGGAGAAGCCAATGACGAATTGCGACTGGAAGGTCTGCTGCGTCTGTTCTACAAAGAATGGGGTTTCAAAGGCGACTTCGAGCAATACTTTTCATCTGAAAATGCATTTGTAGATAAAGTGCTGGAGCGTCGCAAAGGCATTCCAGTGAGTCTGGGCGCAATCTTCCTGTTTTTCGCAGACCGCCTCGACTTGCCGTTAGAGCCGGTGGGCTTTCCGACTCAACTTATTCTGAAAGTAGACTGGTTCCACCGTGAGCCGCAATACATCAACCCGTTTGATGGCGAGTTTCTATCTGAGCGCGTGTTACGTGGTTGGCTGGTGGGTAAAGAAGGTCCAACGGCAAAGCTTGAAGAAGAGCATCTAGAGGTATCGGATAATCCAACATTGATTGGCCGTTGGCTGGCGGTAATCAAAAGTGCACTGCTTCGTGAAGAAAGCTACGCGATGGCGCTTCGTTGCAGTGAGCTGGCGCTAACATTCAGTCCGGATGATCCTTATGAAATTCGCGACCGTGGCTATATCTTCCAGCAATTGAAATGTGACTGGGTTGCCGCGGAAGACTACGAATATTTTATCGCTCAGTGTCCTGATGATCCGGCGGCTGAGCTCCTGAAACTGCAGGTCAAAGTGTTGACTGCAGAAGCTCCTATTTTCCACTAATCAGGAAGTCACCATGACAACACAAAAAACGGTTCAGGTTGGCGATATTCAAGTTGCTAACGACAAGCCATTTGTTCTTTTTGCCGGAATGAATGTGTTGGAATCTCGCGATCTGGCGATGCAGATCTGTGAGCACTATGTAGAAGTGACCCAGAAGCTGGGCATTCCATACGTGTTCAAGGCGTCTTTTGACAAAGCAAATCGCTCTTCTGTTCATTCATACCGTGGTCCAGGTATGGAAGAAGGCATGAAGATTTTCCAAGAGCTGAAAGATACCTTCGGCGTGAAAATCATCACTGACGTTCACACCGAAGCGCAGGCGCAGCCCGTGTCAGAAGTGGTTGATGTTATTCAACTGCCAGCATTCCTTGCCCGCCAGACCGATCTGGTCGAAGCGATGGCGAAGACAGGCTCAGTGATCAACGTGAAAAAACCTCAATTCATGAGCCCGGGACAGGTGGGCAACATCGTCGACAAGTTCGCAGAGTGCGGTAACGAGAACATCATTCTTTGTGAGCGCGGCTCATGCATGGGTTATGACAACCTAGTGGTCGATATGCTGGGTTTTGACGTGATGAAGAAGGCGAGCAATGGTAGCCCAATCATCTTTGACGTGACTCACTCGCTGCAATGCCGCGATCCTTTGGGGGCAGCATCTGGCGGTCGTCGCGAACAAACGGTTGATTTGGCGCGTGCAGGTTTGGGTACCAAGATTGCGGGTTTGTTCATTGAAGCGCACCCAGATCCAGACAACGCACGTTGTGACGGTCCATCAGCGCTGCCTCTGGACAAACTAGAGCCGTTCCTGAAGCAAATGAAAGCACTGGACGATCTGGTGAAGAGCTTCGAAGAGCTGGATATCCGCTAAGTATCGCCTTTGAATCAACAAAACAAGAGATAAAAGTAAGCCGGCGAGTACGCCGGCTTTTTTGTGTCTGCGATTTAGCGTCTAAACGTTACAACCTGAATCTGGCAAGCTCGTCGTTAAGCTGACGTGATAGGCTCGAAAGCGCCGTCGCCTGCTCTGTTGCATGATTAGCTTCGTGAGCGAGTTCGTCCGAGGCATTGCGCACTGCTTCCGTATTGCGTGTGATTTCTGCCGTTACCAAAGATTGCTCTTCAGCAGCAGAGGCAATCTGGGTCGCCATGTCGCTGATGGTCGATACCGAAGTGGTGATTTGCGACAGGCTGTTGGTTGCAAAGTTAGCGTCTTCTACGCTTGTGGTAGCCAGATGGCGGCTGTCTTCCATGATTTTCACAGCGGACTGAGTGGTGTTTTGCAGTGTTTCAATCGTTGCCTGAATTTCACGGGTTGAGTTGTGTGTGCGTTGGCTCAACACGCGGACTTCGTCGGCAACCACGGCAAAGCCCCGGCCTTGTTCACCAGCACGGGCTGCTTCAATCGCCGCATTTAGCGCCAGCAGGTTGGTTTGCTCGGCAATATCCTGAATGGTGGAAAGAATAGAGTTGATGCTCTGGGTGTGGGAGTCCAGCTCCGCTATCACGCTGGTGGCAGATTCCACTTCCGTAGACAGATTACCGATGGATTGCTGGCTTTGGTTCACTTGATTGGCGCCTTCCTCTGAACAACCGACAGCCTGCTTAGAAAGCTCAGCGGTATTTTCCGCGCTACCTGCGATCTCTTGGGTTGCTGCTGCCATCTGGTTGATAGCCGTTGCCACCATGTTGATTTCATCCTGCTGACCACGAATACGGGTGCTGCGCATACTCGCTTGCTCGGCGGCATGAGTTGCCTGTTCAGTGAGCGATTCACCGACACTTTTCAGGTGCGTCACCATTGTGTGCATGTTCGCAACGAAGGTGTTGAAGTTATGCGCCAGTTGGCCGACTTCATCGTTACTATGTGGTGTCAGACGCTGAGTCAGATCTGCGTCACCGCTGGCAATTTCTTCCATCGCTTTCGACACGCGGACAAGATCGCGGAAAAGCGCATTCACCAACCAGGCTGACAGGGCAAGCACTACCAAGGTTACAGCAAAGCTTGTCAGGATCAGGGTGGTTACTGCTGAGTTGTGGGAGGAGAGCTCTGTACCCATATCGACTTCAATACCGATTACCCAGTTCGCTTCTGGAAGCTCTGTGAAGTAGTAAGCCTTTTCATCGCCATTTAGAGAGCTTTTCAGTAGGCCGCCTTGGGCCATAGCTTCACGCACCTCAGACTGAGTAAGAGCCGGATTGTATTGAGTCAGCGGTTTGCCGTTCAGTGAGGCGTTGTTATGGGCAATAAGGGTACCATCTTCCGCAAACAACATGCCGAAGGCATTGTCGCCGAAGTTGAATTGAGACAGGTCACTGACAATCTTGCGAAGGCTGATGTCACCGCCAACCACACCTTTAAGCTTTCCGCTCTGATAAACCGGGGTAGCCAGTGTCACCATGGTTTCTCCAGTCAGGGCGTCACGGTAAGGGGCGGTACAAATCGTTTTGTTTTCTCGTACAGCTTCTATATACCAAGGGCGTTGGCGAGGGTCGATATCAATGTTAGCTCCGTTTGCAAGCGCTATGGCACCATCAGTTTGAGCAAAAAAAGTCATCTCGAAGTCACCAGAAACCTGGAGCATCTCCAAGGCATTGATTTCATCCTCGTGGGGTAGGGTCTCTACATAGCCTTTCATCGCCACATCGTGAGCCTCCAGCCAATTGGCAAAGCCAACACGGGCGACTTGAGACATGCTTTCCACACGATTTTCCAAGCCTTGTTGGGTCTGGGTAGATAATTGCTTTGCAGCCAAGAAAGACAGGATGGTTGCCATCGCCACCACGGCGACAAGGCAGGTACCTATCAGCTTCTGCTTGAGAGTCAGCGTCATGTTACGTTCCTTGCATCGAACTCTTTGAAAAATTGAGGTGGGTTGTGCTGAGAATTATTCTTTTCCACACAACATTCTATATCGACCTGCGGAACGGTTGCTTGAGGGGAAGTGCGCGATTTTTTGCTGTTTTAAGCTCAGAGAATGTGAGATTGCTTCAGTCATTTTCACAAGGCTGAGGCGAAGGGATAAATATTACCGTTTGCAGATGTTTTTCAGAGAGATTTCTGCTGTAACAAAATAGCTTGGACGTTTAGACGTCTATTTGTTGACGGTCTATCGCTTTAAGATTACTCTGCGTTTCACTTCACGAAAATATGCAACGCAACATGACACAGAAGCAGACAAACATTGCGCCATCAGCGAGCGCACTTTTGCCCTTTGGGCTTTTCTTGTGCCTATTTATAGGGACGGGCATTTACTTTTCGACTCAGAATGTCGAATTCGCCTTTTACCAACTTCCAGCCCCGATAGCGGTGTTGCCCGCTATCATGCTTGCTGTGCTGATGAGTAAAGAAAAGCTCAACGGCGCTATTGGTCAGTTTATTGAAGGCGTTTCCCATCGCGATATTACCGCGATGTGCTTGATTTACTTACTGGCGGGGGCTTTCTCTGCGGTAGCAAAAGCGACTGGCGGTGTAGATGCAACGGTTAATCTGGGTTTAGCCATTCTTCCTTCAAGCTTTATTCTGCCAGGCCTGTTTTTGATTTCTGCTTTCATCGCAACAGCGATGGGTACATCGATGGGCACCATCGCAGCAGTTGCGCCTGTCGCTTTGGGCATTGCTGATACGACAGGTATTGATGCTGCATTGATGTCGGGGGTGGTGTTGAGTGGTGCGATGTTCGGTGACAATCTTTCTATCATCTCAGACACCACGATCGCTGCGACGCGCTCACAGGGCTGCCACATGAAAGACAAGTTCCGTGAAAACGTCAAAATCGCAGTACCTGCTGCATTGGTGGCTTTGGTGATTTTCTTCTTTGCCAATGAAGTAACCCAAGCGCCAGTTTCCGGTGAAATCGATTGGCTGGCGGTGCTTCCTTACTTGACGATCCTAGTGCTTGCGGTCTACGGCATGAACGTTTTTGTTGTATTGACCATCGGCATTCTGTTTGCGGGTATCGTTGGTATGTTAAAGACCGCTGACTATAGCGTGATGACGTTCAGTCAGGACATCTACAAAGGCTTTGGCAATATGCAGGAAATCTTCTTGTTGTCGTTGCTGATTGGAGGTTTGGCGGAATTGATGCGCCAACAGGGTGGTTTGGCGTTTGTAACGGATAAACTGAGCAAACTGATCCTGTCACGTGCAGATAAGGAAACAGAAAAAGGCTCACCACGAGCCAGCGAAGCCGGTATTGCATCGCTGGTAAGCATGACCAACCTTTGTACGGCAAACAATACGGTTGCGATTATTGTGGCTGGCGGTGTGGCGAAAGAGCTGGCTACCCTGCACGATGTTTCACCGAAACGCAGTGCCAGCTTGCTGGATATCTTTTCTTGTGTAATTCAGGGGGTTCTGCCTTACGGTGCGCAGGCGTTATTGCTTGGCTCAATCTTTGAATTGTCCCCTATGAGTGTCGTAAGCCAGTCTTATTACTGTTTCTTGCTTGCGATCTCAGCAGGCTTTGCGATTGCACGCAGTAAAGGACAGTGTCTGTCTAGATAACCAATACAAATACTTTAATTGCAGCTGATTTACCCGCAATTGAGGTGTTTTTCAGTGATCTGGATGGCACTTTCTTGAAAGTTCTATGTGATGCCAAGTTTAACTATTTAGACTACTTCGTGAAAATAAAAGCAGTCTAGGTTAAACCCCACAGCATGAAAGTAAACGCTTTCATGCTGCCTCACAGATAATAGGTATCACCATGAAGGAACGCCTCTCTCTGAAGGCAGCGATCAGCGCTGCACTGCTTGCCGCTCTGGCAGGCTGTTCAACCACCACCCAAACAACGGAAGTTGTACCAGGTTGGCAACCAGATACCACTTACAAAGTGACCATTCTTCACACCAATGATAATCACGGCCGCTTCTGGCACAACCGTCACGGCGAATACGGTATGGCAGCTCGTAAGACGCTGATTGATAACCTGCGTGAGGAATCTGAAGAACAAGGTGCGACGGTGCTGCTGTTGTCCGGTGGTGATATCAATACCGGTGTTCCTGAGTCTGATCTGCAAGATGCAGAACCAGATTTCAAAGGCATGACCATGATAGGTTATGACGCGATGGCACTGGGTAACCACGAATTCGACAATCCGCTTGAAGTGCTTGACCAGCAAATGGAATGGGCTGACTTCCCAATGCTGTCGGCAAATATCTACGACAAAGCCACTGGTGAACGTAAGTATCAGGCATACCAAATGTTTGAGCGCAACGGCCTGCGTATCGCGGTTATTGGTCTGACGACAGAAGATACCGCGAAAATCGGTAACCCTGAGTTTATTGGTGAGCTGGACTTCCGCGATCCCAAAGAAGAAGCGAAAAAGTTGATTGCAGAGCTGAAAGAAACCGAAAACCCAGACATCATTATCGCAGCGACACATATGGGCCACTATGAAGATGGGCAGCGTGGCATCAATGCACCGGGCGATGTAGCACTGGCTCGCTACCTGAACGAAGGTTCGCTTGACATGATCGTTGGTGGTCATTCACAAGAGCCTGTTTGTATGGAAGGCCCAAACATGTATAACAAGTCGTTCAAACCGGGCGACGAGTGTAAGCCAGACAACCAAAACGGTACCTGGATTGTTCAGGCGCACGAGTGGGGCAAGTACGTGGGTAAAGCGGACTTTGAATTCCGCAACGGCGAACTGAATCTGGTGTCTTACGACCTGATACCTGTGAACCTGAAGAAGAAAATCAAGGTGAACGGTGAGAAGAAACGTGTCTTCATCCAGAATGAGATTCCAAAAGATAAAGCGTTGTACGACTTCCTGAAACCTTATCAGGAGAAAGGTCAGGAGCAACTGAACGTAAAAATTGCAGGAACCAATGGCCATCTGCAAGGTGATCGTAACGTGGTTCGCTTTCAGCAAACTAATCTGGGCCGTCTAATTGCAGCAGCGCACAAAGACCGTGCGAAAGCAGACTTCTCTGTGATGAACTCTGGTGGTGTGCGTGCTTCAATCGAAGAAGGTGACGTGACCTATAAAGATGTGCTGACCGTTCAACCATTTGCGAATATGGTGACTTACACCGACATGAGCGGTGCAGAGGTATTGGATTACCTAAACGAAGTGGCAACCAAGCCAGTTGATTCAGGTGCTTATGCACAGTTTTATGGCATCTCAATGATAGTGTCAGCTGATGGTGTGAGCGACGTTGTGATTGGCGGTGAGCCACTGGATACAAGCAAAACCTATCGCTTTACTGTGCCTAGCTACAATGCAGCAGGTGGTGATGGCTATCCTAAGCTGACTGGCCACCCAGGTAACGTGAACACCGGTTTTGTGGATGCTGAAGTGCTGAAAGATTATCTGGAGAAGAACTCTCCAATCGATGTGAACAAGTATGCGCCAAACGGTGAAATTACTTACAAGTAATCACATTGTCCCATCGCGGACAAACTCGTTATAGAGACGAAAAGGCACTGGTGACAGTGCCTTTTTTTATGTCATTATCAGCGGGATAACGCGGCTCATCTTAAGAGCAGAATCAGAGAGAAAAGGTATGACACCGGCAATCACACTGGCGGAAAAATCGGGTATCCATTTTCATGTTCACAGCTACGAGCATGATCCGAACAATAGCAACTTTGGATTGGAGGCGGCAAGTGTGTTGGGGCAAGATCCAGCGCGTGTCTTCAAAACCCTGCTGTTTGCGATGAACGGTGACCCGAAAAAGCTGGCTGTTGCCATTGTGCCGGTTTCCGGCCAGTTGGATTTAAAAGCAGCGGCGAAAGCGGCGGGCGCGAAAAAGGTAGAAATGGCGAATCCAGCGATTGCAGAAAAGACTACTGGCTATGTGGTGGGTGGTATCAGTCCGCTAGGGCAAAAACGGCGCTTACCAACGCTTTTAGATGAGAGTGCACAAGCCTTTGAAACTATTTATGTCAGCGCAGGCAAGCGCGGGCTTGAAATTGAACTTTCTCCCTCAGATTTACTCTCACTGACACAAGGAAAATTTGCCGTAATCGGCAAGGAGGGGTAATTCATGCGTAAGAGTTGGTGGGTATTCGTTTTTTTGAGTTTACCTCTAACGGCCTTTGCAGGAAAAGAGCACTCTGCATTAATGGCATGCTACAAAGCATCTGAAACGCACGTTGAAGTCACGGCCTGTCTCGATAACCATTGGAAGGTGGCTCAGGAGGCATTGAATAAGACGGAAATTGCGCTCGGGGCACATTTGAAAAAGCTGGATGAAGTCTCATCAGCAACTGATGCGGTGCCGATATCTCAGAGTGCCTTTGGTGGATTTCAATATTGGCGCGAAAACCAGTGCAAAATGGTAGAGGCTAGCTTTGCCTCAGGTTCAGGAAGTGGACAGGGATACCTTAACTGCATGATTGAATTGACTAATGAACAGATCATTCGTCTAAACAGCCTGATGGGCGTGAAAGGAGGCGCTAAGTGACATTTTCCGTATGGCTTGGTCTGGCATTGGTGTGTATTTTAGGGGCTGTTTCCCCGGGGCCGAGCCTTGTGGTAATGATGCGGCACAGCCTGGCAGGAGGCCGCCTACATGGTATTGTCGCTGCTTGGTCACACGCGTTGGGTGTTGGTTTCTACGCTTTGCTTACTCTGCTTGGCCTCGCGGTTATCCTCAAACAGTCTCCAACATTGTTTACTGCTATTGCCTACGCGGGTGCCGCTTATCTAGCCTGGCTAGGTATTAAATCCCTGCGTGCTAAAGGTGGTGTGGCAGCCAAGCTGGAAAAAGGCGAGAAAACCACCTTGTTGGAAGCGGCGCGAGATGGCGCTATGATTTCAGTTCTTAACCCCAAGCTAGCACTTTTCTTCCTCGCATTGTTCAGCCAGTTTGTAGCGATTGGTACAGATACATTTAGCCGAGCAGTGATTGTGGCTACCCCATTTGTTATTGATGGTCTGTGGTACACCATAGTGGCTTTGGTTCTGTCCTCTCCCCATGTGCTGGAAAAGCTCAAGCAAAAAGCCGTACTCATCGACCGCCTGTGTGGCATCGTGCTGATCGGTCTTGCAGTTCGGGTTGTTGTGACGCTATAGCTAGACAATATCTGAAACACACAACAGGAGCCAAATGGCTCCTGTTTCCGTTGATGAGATAGAAGATTAACTCCGACGGTTAAGATGTCGCTCCCGTGTCTCCAGTTTCTTTTCCTGACTCTTTTTAATCATCACATAGACTGCGCCCGTACCACCTTGATGACGCTGGGCGGAGTGGAAACATTGCACGTCAGTGATCTGTTCCAGCCACTGGCAGACATAGCTTTTCATCATGGCGGGAGGGTTAGAGCGTTCGCCTTTTCCGTGCACAATGATCACCGAGCGAATGTCCATGCGTTGGCATTGTTTCAGAAAGCGCAGGATTTCATCTCTGGCATCTTTCAGGGTGTATTTGTGCAGGTCCAGTCGGGCATGAATGTCATATTTACCCAGACGAAGTTTTCGAAACACGCCATCCTGAACACCAGGGCGCTTGAAAGCAACGATATCTTCAGGCTTGAGCATCTTGGCGTAATCAATGGAAAGATACTCAGGATCACCCTCAGAGAGGCTTTGAGCCGCAAGCTGACGTGCCAGCTGGGCTTCAGTCGGTTTATGTGATTGTTGGGAGTTATCGACCGTATCGTGCTTGATAGGCGCGACATCTGCCATCATCTCCCGAAATAAGTCGAACTCGTTGTTGCCGTTCATAGTCGTTACGGGTTGTTGGAGCATGGTTTGAGTATAACGGCAAACAATTCGGAGGTCTCGTAGGAAGTGAATAACGCAATTGTTCAAAGGGTTACAAAGGGAAATAATACGAAAAAGCCCCGCATTGCTGCAAGGCTTTGAAGAGTGGTCGGTGAAGAGGGATTCGAGCGGGGCGGCCTTCCGTACCCGACCCATCATGCGGAACGCATGAACGTTTGCGGACGTAAAATGAAACAGATAAGAAAAAGCCTCGCATTGCTGCGAGGCTTCGAAGAGTGGTCGGTGAAGAGGGATTCGAACCCCCGACCCTCTGGTCCCAAACCAGATGCGCTACCAAACTGCGCTATTCACCGAACATATATTTTGTATCTTGAGATTCCGTTGTTAGAGGGTGACCCTCTGGTCCGCTATTCTCAAGAGCCGGATGCGCCATCAAACTGCGCTATTCACCGACAATATTGCTCAAGCTTATCGCTCAAGTCTTGAAAAGTGGTCGGTGAAGAGGGATTCGAACCCCCGACCCTCTGGTCCCAAACCAGATGCGCTACCAAACTGCGCTATTCACCGAACATATGTTTTGTATCTTGAGATTCGGCTATTAGAGGGTGACCCTCTGGTCCGCTATTCTCAAGAGCCGGATGCGCCATCAAACTGCGCTATTTACCGACGATATTACTCAAGCGTATTGCTCAAGATTTGAAAGAGTGGTCGGTGAAGAGGGATTCGAACCCCCGACCCTCTAGTCCCAAACCAGATGCGCTACCAAACTGCGCTATTCACCGAGCATGTATTTTGTGTCTTGAGATTTCGCTATTAGAGGGTGGCCCTCTGGTCCGCTATTCACTAGAGCCGGATGCGCCATCAAACTGCGCTAATTACCGACAATGCTGATTCGCTGTGCGTCTCAGAGGTTGGTTATATTACTCATCCACGCTTAAGACACAAGTGTTTTATCAGGATTTTTGCGTGGTACGAACCGTTCGCTCAAAGGATCACCAATCCAGAATAAATTGCGACAACACACACACTTGAATTGTCACGTGCCACTAACACGAGCTTCACTTGATCTGGATCATCGTTGATTCTTTCACCAATTGGCAACCTAGTCTTAACGTTCACAGACATAGGAAGCACAAAAATGGAATTCTGGTTAGACCTACTTTTCGGCAACGCAATTGGCCTCTCCTCAATGATCGTCATTTTTGTTGCATTGGGCATGATTAGCTTCATGGCGGGGTTCTTTGTCTACAAGGCGATGAAAGAGCCAGGAACACAATAATTCCCTTAAACCAGTTAAATGTAGACTTGGTTGCTTACGCCGAAGGCAGCAACGCACTTCGGCTTCTTTTTATTCCTCTAATGAGAGCAGCAATCCGCTGCTACAAACCTTCCAATTGTGCTCTTTTCCTCATCGTGTATGCGGTAAACTACTCCAGATTCTGGCTTTACCGCAGTAAGGAAAAAGGTATGAGAAAGTCCATTGTTATCTGGTTTATTCTGTTGTTTCTGGTCTCAATGATTGTGACTCAGGTACTGGTGAGCGGCTGATCTAGCCGCTCATGGAATCGCCGGAATTTCGCAATCAACCTTTTCACCCTGCGTTAAGAGTTTTACGTCGAAACCGGCTTTTTCCAGCAGCGTCAGCACACCTTCTTTGCCATAAAGATGCAGTGCTCCGACAACCATGACGTAATTTCCTTTGTTAAATCGCGATTTGTCAGTGAGAGCTTCCAGCCAGTTGTGGTTACGCTCATCAATCAGTTGACGTTCGAACTCTCCTGCGCCGCTCATGACCGTTACCATTTCTTCCATTTTCGCACCGTCACCATACTGCCAGGCATCAATCAGACAGGGCATAAACTCTTTGGAGAGTTCCCAGTAATCCAGAGTGTCTGTCAGTAGCTCCAAACCATCCTTATCTGCATCGGCCAGTAGGTCGACTTGCTGTTGTACGGTTTCCAGTGGGATCACGGGTACAGAATGCTTCTGGCTTCGAGAGAGGAAATAAAGGTCAATGCCCAGCAGTTGTTGCAATTCCAACTTGTTGATTTGGTATAGCTGGAGTGCCATGGCTGCTTGCCAGGGAGGAAGATTAAGCAGCACGTTTGATGGTGTGCCAGTCTCTGCTGCGATTTCCTCAAGTGTTTCTTTCTGGGCGTTTGTCAGGTACGAGGCGGAAGGTTTTCCTTTGGGAATGGAAATAGATTTATCGTTGATGATATCGGCTTCTACGATAAGACCATCGGCAGATTCGAATCTACTGATCATGATCTCGGGAAGAGGGTAGAACTCCGGCTTGCCAGCGTGTACAGAGCCCATGATAGTAAAGGAAAGGTCGCTTTTTTGCGCTTGCCAGACTTGAGGGGCAGCAAAAGATAATGCGCTAAAAAGCAGCGAGAAAAGCAGGGTAGTAATGCGGTACATGAAGCCTCCATACTGTTGAAATTCCAGTATGGAGGCTTCACCATCAATTGTCAGTCTTTGTTGTGGCTGTTAAAGACGATTGTCATGCCGCTTTTCGAGAAGCCAACGACATCATATGGGTCTTTCTGGTCGCCATATTCCATGCCCGGTGAACCCACTGGCATCCCTGGTACTGCAAGACCGGCCAGCTTTGGTTTTTGCTCAAGGAAGGCTTTTACATCGCTTGCTGGGATGTGCCCTTCAAACAGGTAACCGTCGATAACAGTAGTGTGGCACGAAGCGAGCTCTGGCTTGATACCAAGCTTCATCTTAATTGGGTTCATGTTCACATGGTCTTCGGACTTCATTTCAAAGCCGTTATCTTCCATGTGCTTTACCCACTCTTTACAGCAACCACAATACGGAGATTTGTAAGTCACACCAGAAGCAGCAAACACGCTGGTGGATAGCAGCGCAAACGACAGTGCAGCAAGTTTAGATTTCATCATTTTCTCCTTGATGTTATCCCCGTGCGATGAAACCAACCCGGGGCGAATGCCTGTTGCGTAGTCGCAAACAGCGTTAAATTAGACGGCGTTTAATTTTTCTTTTCCGCCAGCCAGAACCACCAGATGATGGCTCCGATCAGTCCAAACCCAACAAGATTAACCAACATGGTTTCCTCCTTGAGGTGGTTTAAACCAGCGCAGTCGGTTGGCATTACTCACGACAGTAATCGACGAGAAAGCCATGGCCGCGCCAGCAACAACTGGACTCAGCAGTGCGCCGGTGAGGGGATATAACACACCCGCAGCAATCGGAATACCCAGAGAATTGTAAACAAATGCACCAAAGAGATTTTCCTTCATATTGCGAAGGGTTGCTTTGGACAGTGTTAGCCCATCAGTGGCGGCATCAATTGAGTGACGCATCAGCGTCATCTGGGCGCTTTCAATGGCTACATCACTGCCGCTGCCTATCGCAATCCCAACTTCAGCTTTGGCCAGTGCTGGCGCATCATTAATGCCATCACCAATCATGGCGACTTTTTTGCCTTCGCTTTGCAGGCGAGTGACTACATCCGCTTTACCGTCTGGCAAAACCCCTGCAATCACATTCTCAATCCCGGCCAGTTTGGCAATGGCATTGGCCGTATCCGGGTGATCACCGGTGAGCATCACCACCTCATAGCCCAAAGCCTTTAGACGTTTTACTGCGCTGGCAGAATCTGAACGCAATGGGTCGCTGATACCAATAAGACCAAGAAGCTCAGTGCGTGTTGCCAGATATACAGCGGTTTCCCCGCGTTCTGCTTGTTGCTTGGCGGCAGCCTGGCCGTCTTCCACCGCAATGCCTTTTTCAGCCATCAGGCGGGCGTTACCCAGAAAATAAGTGTCGCCATCAATGTTGGCACTCAGACCTTTTCCTGGAATACCTTCAAAGCTCGATACTGATGCAAGGGCAATGTCTTTACCTTTTGCTGCATCCAGCACAGCTTTTGCCAGTGGCTGTTCAGAGCCCTGTTCAAGGCTTGCTGCGATACGTAACAACTCCTCTTCTGGCAGTGCAAGGCTAATAATCGACGTCACTTGCGGCTTACCTTCGGTCAGCGTACCGGTTTTATCCAGTACCACAGTGTCGACCGACGCTGCATGTTGCAATGCCTCTGCATCACGAATAAGCACACCAAGCTCAGCCGCACGACCAACGCCAGTTGTGACAGACATTGGCGTTGCCAAACCAAGCGCACAAGGACAGGCGATGATCAGCACAGTGGTCGCGGTGACCAGCATAAAGCTGAGCTTCGGATCAGGCCCAAAGTTGTACCAGCCAAGCGCTGTCAGAATGGCAATGATCATAACGGTCGGGACAAATATGGCCGAGATAGAATCCGCCATGCGTGCCAGCGCCGGTTTGCTGCTTTGTGCCTGACGCACCAACTGAATAATCCTTGACAGCATGGTATCGCTACCGATGCCGGTGGCTTTAAACAGTAGACTACCGTTTTGGTTCACGGTACCGGCATGCAGCGTTTCCCCTGAGGTTTTGCGTACGGCAAGCGGCTCGCCAGTCAGCATGGATTCATCGACATAGCTTTCGCCGTCTTCAACCACACCATCAACCGGAATTTTTGAGCCGGGTTTCACCCTGAGCATCATGCCTGCTTGCACGGCTGCCAGTGGAACTTCTCGCTCCTGACCGTTTTCAACGACCAGTGCGGTTGGTGGTTGTAGGTCGAGTAAGTGATCCAGCGCTTTAGATGTCGAGGCCCGCGCTTTGGCTTCAATAGCATGACCGAGCGTCACCAAGCCCAGAATCATGGCTGTGGCTTCGAAGTACACATGACGCGCTTGTGCAGGGAAAAGGTCTGGCGCAAACACCACGGCAACAGAGTAAAGCCAGGCAGATCCCGTACCCAAAGCGACTAAGGTATCCATGGTCGCGCGATGATGGCGTGCCGCTTTCACAGCATTCACGAAGAAATGTTTACCCGCGGTGCACAGAAGTGCGAAGGTCAGAAGGCCGATGATGCCCCAGCCGATCTGGCTAGTGGTGCTTTCAATGGTCATTGAACCGCCGAGCAGTCCCCATGCCATCAGTGGTGCACCTAAGCCCAGAGATAACCAAGTGTTGCGTTTGTGTTCTGCAAGTTGTGCGGCATGCATGGCTGACTGACGCTCACGGCGAGTCTCTTCGCTTTCGCTCACTTCTGCGCCATAGCCTGCGGCTTCTACCGCTCTGATGATGACGTCGGCGTCGGCTTCTCCGGACACTAACGCAGTGCGCTCAGCCAAGTTTACGTTGACCGCCATTACACCGGTTACACCTTTTATCGCGCCTTCTACGGATGACACACAGCTCGCGCAGGTCATGCCGGAAAGAATAAATTGCAGGGAAGCTGAATTTGAACTCAACGGCGGTTCGGAAGGAGTATCATCGAGCGCAACTTCTGGCGCTGCTGTGATTTCAGCCACGTGTGTGGTTTCGCTCTGGGTTTCTGCAACCTGATAACCCGTAGCATCGACGATGGCTGTCAATTCTTCCCGTGTCAGTGCGCTGTTGATGGTAGCTTCGGTCTTAGTCACATCAGCAAGAAAAACCTTTGGTGAAGCTTCAAAAGCGGCTTTCAGTTTGGCAACACAGCGTCCGCAGCTGAGCCCTGCCAAAGGAAGTGCCGTGGTCGTTCCCACCTGATAACCCAGTGATTCAACTGCACTGATAACGGCACTTAAAGGCGCATCTGCGTTGATCGTTAGGGAGGTCTTGTCGGCTTCTACCACTGACACACCTTCGATAGGCTCGACGGCATTTTTCACCTTACGCGCACAACCCATGCAGTTAAGTCCTGACAAGGGGAGCGTGATAAATGTGGCGGCTTCTTTGCCTTCCTCACGAGTGTTCAGTTCTGTATCTGTCATTTCGATACCTATAAATCTACTTGCGGTCTCAGGTATGGACTGTTCATAATTCCGTAGAATAAACCTTCCATCAACTGTAAGGTCAAGCGTGAGTTTTAGACGGGGAGTGAGGCATGAAAATCAATGAAATTGCCAAGGCGACAGGACTGACACCAAAGACGATTCGCTTCTACGAACAAAAGGGGATCATTAGTGAACCTGCACGCCTGGAGAATGGTTATCGGGCTTATGGTCAAAAGCACATTAATGAGTTGCAAATGATCCGTCGTTCGCGCTTGGTGGGCTTTAGCTTGGAAGAGTGTCAGACGCTATTGGGTATGTCGCGAAACCCTAACCGTCGAAGTGCGGATGTAAAGCAAAAGGCGTTGGAGAAAATCGCAGAGATAGACGACAAAATAAAAGAACTTCAGGCCATGAAAAAGTCATTGAAATCATTGGCGAGCACCTGCCCGGGTAACGACAGCGCCTGTTGTCCAATCATCGAAGCTTTGTCCTCGGCTGATGGGAAATAAAAAAGCGCCGGAGCGCTTTTTAAAATGGGAAATCAGTAGAGTAGCGAATATAACTGTCGGCGGTAACGGCTGGCAATCTCGTTGCCCTGACCCAATGCAGCCAGAATATCCATCATGGTCTTTTTCGCGTCACCATCGGCAAAGTTCAGGTCTTTGCGCAGTAGGCCAATCAACAGTTCCAAGGCTTCTTCCTGACGATTGACCTGGCTGTATTGGATAGCTAATTCGTAGGCCAGATCTTTATTGTCCGCATCGGCCTCAAAGGCCGCCTGCAGTTCACGAATTTCAGGGGTGTCGGCAGCTTGCTTGTGAAGCTCTACTTTTGCCATCAGGGCTTTATACTGTGCATCCTGATCCTGCATTAACACCTTAGCGAGCAACGCTTCCGCATCGTCGAACTGCTGCGCTTCAACATAGCACTCAGCAACCGCAAGCTTGTGTGCGCCTGTATCGCCTAATGCTGCTTCAACAGTTTTCAGCAATGGTAGTGCTTCGGTATGTTTACCTTCAGCAATTAACGCCAGCGCTTGCTTAAAGGTCATTTCATCCTGGCTTGGAAGATGACGAACCAGCATTTCACGCACGGTATCTTCAGTCTGTGGTCCGGCAATGCCGTCGACAGGCTGGCCATTGCTAAACAGGGCAATAGTAGGCAGTGCTCGCACACCAAACTGGGAAGCCAGCATCTGCTGCTGTTCGCAGTTAAGCAAGGCCAGCGTAAATGCGCCTGCATATTCGTGTGCCAGTTTTTCCAGCGCCGGAACAATCTCGGTGCTCTCAGGACTCATTTGGGCCCAAAAGAGGATCAGGACAGGAGTTTCAACGGAGCCTTCCAGGATTTGCTGAAAGTTCTGCTCGTTAAGTTCAACAATATAATTTGGTTGCATAGTATTGCCTGAGCGTTAGAAGTTCTTTGGTGTAAAGGTGGGGGGAGCAGTTTGAAAATTCAAGGCATTATCCGCTAAAGCGCCGATAAATATTAAATATTGCTGGATCAAATCACTGATCTTTTGATCCTGTTAACTAACGAAAAAGGCCACTGAGTTTCCAGTGGCCTTCATTCTTTTTGCGCTCGTCGATGTGAAACGCTGACTTAAAACACAAGCAAAATTGCCAGCGTTACACTCAAACAGAGCCAGTTCAATTGACTTAAGGACATAGTCCGGCTCCTTTTGGGGTATTTGTTCTTTTTGTATCCCTGTTCACGGCCTGATCCGACACGCATCACATCGAAGTGGAAGTTGGGGGGCAGGTGTTTCACGGTACATGAGAGAGAATAACGCGGTTTTATGACAGAAAAATGAACGCGGAAATAAAGTTTTAACGTCACGATTTTGAGACTAATTGGGCATAAATTGCCCGGAATGTTTCTTTTTGCGAGTAGAGCAGGGATTTTACCTACCCTTCGCAAGAATTTTATCGAGTGTTTTTGAAGGCAGAAGACGTTTACACCAGGCCATGTAATGGGTTGGTTTGGTGACCCGGTATCGGACTTTAGGCTCTTCCGCGGTTAGCGCATGAATCAAAGGATCGATAATTGATTCTGAAGGCAGTGTGTATTTGTTGGTGGAGTTCTCGCTTTCCATTCGATCTCGCTGGGCGAGGTAATCTCTCTTAAAGCGACTGCTTTCGATATCAATGAAACGGTAAAACGCCTCCAGTGCATTAGCGCGGAAACGGGTTTCAATCGGACCAGGTTCAATCAAGCTGATTTTTACCGGGGTGCCTGCGAGTTCTAAACGAAGAGTATCTGTCCAACCTTCAACAGCAAATTTACTGGCGTTATATGCGCCGCGGAATTTCAGTGCGACGAAACCGAGAACGGAACTGTTCTGAACAATACGACCTTTGCCGTTAGCCATCATCATCGGAATCACGGCTTGTGTCAGCGTGTGCCAGCCAAAGAAGTTGGTTTCAAATTGCTTTCTCAATGCATCGGTCGGTAGGTCTTCAAGTGCACCAGGCTGGCCATATGCGCCATTGTTAAACAGGCCCAATAGCTTTCCATCCGTGAGTGATCTGACTTCTTCTACGGCGCTAAGAATGCTGTTGTTGTCGGCAAGGTCCAGGTGAATGCAAGTGAGTCCTTCCTTTGCAAGACGCTCGACGTCCTCCAGTTTCCGGCATGATGCAATCACTTCAAATCCCTGCTTTGCCAGTGCATGGGCACAGACATAGCCGATGCCGGTCGAGCACCCTGTCATCAATACGGCGTTTTTCATTTTTGTTTTATCCTTGCTCTTTTATGTGTGGCAGCATCTGTGTTGCCATAAATTCAGCGATCCAAGGCTGAGCGATTTCTTTGGGGTGCAAACCATCTGCCATCATCCAGCCTTTGGTCAAAACGATCTTCTCCATGAAGAACGGAATGAGTGGAATTTGCATTTCTTTACTTAATTCCGGATAGATATCAGCAAAAGCCTTGCTGTATCTTTGACCATAGTTGGGTGGGATCTGGATCTGCATTAGCATGACTTGCGCACCGTTTTCCTGGCTTAAACTGATCAATTCAGACAAGTTGTTGCGTATCTGCTTGGGTGGAAAGCCTCGCAGTCCATCGTTAGCACCCAGTTCAATCAGTACATAGTCAGGTGAGTACTGTTCCAGCAGGGCTGGGAGTCTGTCGAGACTGTTTCCAGAAGTATCACCTGAAATACTGGCATTGACGACGGAAGTGATCTTGCTGATTTCCGTCAGCTTAGGTTCAATCAGGCTAGGCCAGCTTTTCTCGATCGCCATTTGGTAACCGGCACTAAGGCTATCACCTAGAACAAGAAGCGTCTGCGATGCTGCGCTGTGACTGACAATCAAAAGACAAAAAGAAAGGATACGAATCATGACAACTCCAGTGATCAGGGCCAGTAACGTCTCAAAAATAGTGACGACGAATGCACAGTCTCTGACCATTCTGCAGGATGTTTCCCTTCAGGTCGAGCAGGGCGAAAGTATTGCTTTAGTTGGGGTTTCTGGTGCAGGGAAATCAACCCTTATGACATTACTCGCCGGATTGGATACGCCATCAGCCGGTGAAATCGAACTTCTGGGTAAGCCATTGAGCCAGCTTGATGATGATGCGCGTGCTGCGCTTCGTGCCGACTCCATCGGTTTTGTGTTCCAAAGTTTCTTGCTGGTACCCTCCCTCACGGCGTTAGAAAATGTGCTTCTTCCTTGCACCATACGAGGTGATGATGAAGATGAAGAAAGGGCATTGGAGCTTCTGGCGTCGGTCGGACTAAAAGGGCGTGAAACTCACCTTCCTTCACAGCTTTCTGGTGGTGAGCAACAACGTGTGGCGATTGCCCGCGCCTTTATGACACGTCCTAATGTCCTGTTTGCAGATGAACCCACAGGTAATCTTGACCAGCATACTGCTGCTAAGGTTATCGACCTACTTTTTTCACTCAACCGCGATCACGGTACTACCCTCATTCTGGTCACCCATGACCCGGCATTGGCAGAGAAATGCAATCGCACCCTGCATCTCAACGCGGGCGAATTGGCGGGGGCTGCATGAGGAAAAGTCTTGTCTGGCGCTGGGCTTGGCGCGAACTCTTCCACGGACAGCTTTGGCCTGTCGTTGCTGCACTGGCGCTGATCATCGCCTGTGTGTTTGCATTGTCTGCACTGGCAGGACGCATTGAATCTGTGCTCACCCAGCAAGGCCGTTCCATGTTGGCGGCTGATTTGGTGCTTCGAAGTAACCAGCCTCTGGCACCGCAAACACTGCAGAATTTTGACAGCATTGATGTTGAGCGCTCTGACCAAACGCGTTTTGGCACCATGGCATTTAGTGACAATGAAATGCAGCTCATCAGCGTGAAAGCGGTAGAGAGTAACTACCCGCTCCGTGGCGCTTTGGAGCTTGAAAGTGCGGATGCTATCCAAGACAGCGTCAAACCCGGTGAACTTTGGCTGGAAGAACGCCTGTTCACGCTACTTGACGTGGGCTTGGGCGACAAAATTGATGTCGGTGATTTAACCCTGACAGTTAGCGGTAAAATCATTTCTGAGCCTGAACTGTCCTTCAATCCGTTCAGTCAAATGCCGGCGGCGATGATGCACCTGAGCGATGTCTCTGCTGCAGGAGTCGTGCGTCCGGGAAGTCGTGTGAGTTACCGCTATTTCTTCCGTGGTGAAAGCAGTGACCTTGAAGCAGTAAAGACCGCTTACACGCCGATCGACGGACAACGCTGGATCGATGAAAACACCGGAGATCGGACGGGCGACATGCTGGATAGAAGCCGCGGTTACCTCTCTTTAACAGTGGTGTTGGTCATCATTATGGCCGCGGCGACCTTACTCCTGACTTGTCAGCACTATGTGGATAGTCGCACCCAGACACTTGCCATGGTGAAAAGCCTTGGTGCGCAGCGCAGTTGGGTTAGACGTTGGCTCGGTAGACAGCTTCTGATGTTGATGTTGATGGCAATCGTGCTTGGCCTGGGATTCGGTGCGGCGCTTGAATATCTCCTACGGTTACCGCTGGTAGATGTGCTGCCGTCACCCTTACCGAGCTATGGTTATCTGCCTTGGGTGCTTGGCCCTATGGTTGCTCTGCTGGTGGCACTGCCAGCACTCGGTATTCCATTGATCCGGTTGATTGAAGCGCCTGCTATGAGTGTGTTGCAGGAACAAAGCGCAGTACGCGAGAGGAAGAATCCCTGGAGCTGGTTACTAGCGGCAGTGCCAATCCTTGCGTTGGTGGCATGGTCTTATGATAACCGTTTGCTTTGGCTGGTATTGGCGGCCTTAGTGGTGATGCTCAGCCTTCTGGCGGCGATTGGCGTTATGGTGCTGAAAGTCGCGCAGAAACGCGTTAAACAGCCTGCATTCAAACTGGCGCTCAGTCGAATAACACGAAATCCGGCATCAAGTGGCGCGCAGCTTGGCGCGCTGGCAACGTCATTCATGCTGCTTTCGATTATCTGGTTGCTCCGTACCGACTTACTTGATGACTGGCAGCAAACCCTGCCACAAAATGCACCAAACGTGTTCGCGTTGAACATTGCGAAAAGCGAGTTGGATGATTACGTCAGCAGTCTTGACGCGAACAATCTGGAACGTTCAGAGGCTTATCCCATTATCCGCGGTCGTTTGGTTGGCCTGAATGGTCAGCGTTATGCTGAGCTGACCCCAGACAGGGAAGAGCGGGATGAAGCGCTTCGCCGCGAGCTCAACTTCACCTGGCGCGACACCTTGCCAACTCATAATGAGTTGTTGGAAGGTTCATGGCCAAGTGAAGGTGGCGTGTCTGTGGAATCTGGCATTGCAGAAAGGCTGGGACTTCGCCTTGGTGATGAGCTGACGTTTAACGTTAACAGCCAGGAATTTACGGCGGAAGTGAACTCGATTCGTGATGTGGAATGGCGCAATATGAAGCCCAATTTCTACTTCATCTTTGACCCGGCTTTGGTGGAGAACTTACCTGCAAACTGGTTGGTAAGTTTCCGACTGGAAAATAGTCAGAGCGATATCCTCAACCAACTGGGACGTGATTACCAAACGGTGACCTTGCTGGATCTACGCACCATGAGCGGAAGAATACAGGTGATCCTCAAACAAGTAAGCCTGTCGCTGTCAGTATTGGCGGGATTGGCGGTAGCCAGTGGTTTATTGCTCTTGCTGACACTGCTTCGGATTACACTTGCCGAACGTCAGCGTGAAATCATGCTTTACCGGACGCTCGGGGCGAGCAAAAAGCGCATCAACACCACGCTTTGGGCTGAATACGGCATTATGGCGCTGGTATCAGGCTGTATGGCTGTTGGTGGTGCAGAACTTGCTATGGCTGGTCTATTGAAGTGGGGCGTTGAGCTACCGGTTCGTTTGCATCCGGAGGTCTGGCTGAGCTTACCGACATTGGCTGTCGGACTGGTCTTCCTGACAGTAGCCTGGATGCTTCGTGGGCTGTTAGAGCCATTGAAGCGTTGATGCTTTCAACGACCGATAAGAGCACGCTTAATGCGTGCTCATTTTTTCATCTCTATTGCACCAAATTCTCAAGTGCAGGTTGTAGTGTTTCGTAGGAGAAGTTAAACCCACTTTCCTGGAGGGCTACAGGTATCACTCTTTGGCTGTCGAGCAAGAGTTGAGATGCCTCACCTAATGCAAGTTTTATGGCAATCTCTGGAGTGAAAAGAAAGTGTGGCCGTTGAAGAGAGGTCGCCAGCGCCAAGCTGAATTCCTTGTTGGTCACTGGTGTCGGTGCAGTGAAGTTGAAGTCGCCTTTCAGGCTTTCGTTGTTGAGCAAGTGAATGATCCCATTGGTCATATCTTCAAGATGAATCCATGGGAAGAACTGTTTTCCTTTTCCAATTGGACCACCAAGCCCTAATTTGTAAGGTAGTAACATCTTCTTCAGAGCGCCTCCCGTCGTGCTCAAAACAACGCCTGTCCGGAGAATACAGACTCGTGTCGATCGAGTGGCAGTTGCGCGTCTGGCAATTTTTTCCCAATTGGCACAAACCAAGTGGGCAAAATCGTTGGAATCAACCTTAAGGGACTCATCGATTTCTTTATCTCCCTGATTACTGTAATAGCCAACAGCAGAGCCACTGATAAAGGTGTGTGGAGGGGAGTCGGATTCAAGAATTTTCTTTACGATTTGCTCTGTTAATCCCCACCTACTGGAGCAGATAAGTCCTTTTTGTTTTTCTGACCAACGCTTATCGACGATGGGCTCTCCTGCCAAGTTGATAATGGCGTCTATATAATCAAAGCTATCGAGCGCATCAAGAGATTCAATGCTTTGAACACGGCTGGGTAAAAGTGAAGCTGCTTTTTTAGCAGACCGCGTTAAAACGGTGACATCATGATCTTCAAGTTTATTGATGAGTGCCCGCCCAATAAGGCCTGTACCGCCAGTAATCAGAATATTCATAAAGCGCAATCTTCTTTCCGGAACTAAAGGGTATAGATTCAGTATGCATTCAAATGGTTAATTGATCAGCCCAATGACTATCGCTATGCAGAAAAGTACGAAAATCTTATTAGCTTTATTGCCTTATAGACATTATGGACTAGGAAGTTTATACACACTGATTCAGTGTTAAATTAGCTACACCAAAATAACCTGAATGCGAGCATCTTGAGGTTGTTTGGGTATCACTCCTCACCACAAAATCATCTGTTGGCTTTTTCATTACGGTGGACGTTTTCGTCTGGGCGTCTCGGTTTGGAAGTGGTGCTGTTTCCCATAGGTGAATCTATGGCTCATTCATTGGCGCGAATAGGGAGGTGTGTTTTTGCTGTTGGTATTTGCCTTTCTACTGGTCTTTGGTACCACGAGCGCTGAGCCTGCGTTGACCGCCGAAGGTGGCATGCTGGTGACTAAGATGTCAGCTAGCATGCCTGTTAGAAGCGCTGGTTAACGGTCGACATGCCCCAGATCGCGGTCTGGATCGAACACATCGCGAACGCGTTGTTTCAGCACTTTGGCTTCAGGAAAACCGCCGTCCCGCTTGCGCTCCCAAATCAATTCGCCATTGCAGTGAATTTCAAACCTGCCACCTGTGGCGGGGTGCAAGGTTAAACTCTCCACTTCCTCGCTAAAGGTGGAAAGCAACTCTTGAGACATCCAGGTTGCGCGCAACATCCAGTTGCACTGGCGGCAGTAATAAATCTCGATATTGACTTTGTTCATAACACGCCCCACAAAAGCTTGATACCAACAGCAAAGGTCAGCAACTCAAACGCAATTTTTATCATCTTGTTGCTGTATTTGTCTGCCAGATACGCGCCGAGGTAGCCACCCAAAATAGAACCTGCTAAGAGTGCCGGGATCCAAGGCCAGTAAATCGCCGCGCCTGCAATTGCCAGTGTTGCTGCACCCAATCCGTTCCAGAATATGCCCACGCTAACCAAGGTTAGTGCGACTGCCTGCTTGTAATCGAAGCCAAACCAGCGAACCAGAAACAGAGTGACGAACAGGCCTGTGCCTGCAGTGAGGGAACCGTTAAGCAAGCCGATCGCGCTGAGCCCTAAGCAACCAAGAACCATGCCCATCTTATCGCGGTGCTTGGGCTCGGCTTCCTGCCCGAGTGTTTTGCGCATCCGCGAGTAAACACCCAGCAAAATGATAAACCCGCCAAGCAACCCTTCGGCTAAAGGACCCGGCACAAAAAGAATAAGATTGGCACCACCGATCACCCCGGCAGCGCCAGCCAATGTCACGTAAAGGGTGAGTTTTGGGTCGAGGTTGCCACTGCGCCAATGCTTGAGAGCCGCGCCCAGTCCAAGTGCTACAGAGGCCACTTTGTGGGTTGCGAGTGCAACAGAAAAGCCGAGACCGAGAAATAACAACAGGGGAAGTTGCAAAAGCCCTGCACCGCCGCCTGCCAGAGAGGCGAGGGTATTGGCAATCAGGGAGCCAATGAAAAGGCCAAAAGTGGAGAGAAAATCCATATTCACTCTGGATAGTTAGTATTGGACAGGCAGTGTATCAGTTTGCAAAGGTCAACAGACCCCAATGGATAGAAAAAAGCCTGCGAAATTTCTCAGGCTTCTTTACATCATTTAATAAGGAGAGGTTGGCAAATTACCAGCCTTTCACCGCGCCGCCATCAAAGATTTCAGACGCTGCATTGTAAACTTCGTCAGTCTGGTACGCCTGCACGAATTGCTGAACGTTTTGTGCAGTCACGTTGTTAGCACGGGCAACAATCAGGTTCACGTATGGAGACTCTTTGTCTTCAACGAAGATCCCGTCTTTCTCCGGTGACAGATTGATTTCGCTAGCGAAGGTGGTATTGATGATTGCCAATGAAACATCTTCTAGAGAGCGTGGCAGTTGAGCGGCTTCCAGCTCTACGATTTTCAGGTTTTTCGGGTTTGCCGTGATATCCAGAACCGTTGCTTTCAGGCCCGCTTCGTCTTTCACCTCAATCAGACCTTGTTGCTCAAGCAACAGCAGCGAACGGCCAAGGTTGGTTGGGTCGTTTGGTACTGCGATCTGCGCGCCATTTTCCAGTTGCTCAACAGAAGTCACTTTGGTTGAGTAACCCGCGATTGGGTAAACTAGGGTGTTACCCGCGATTTCAAACTTGTAACCGCGGTCAGAAACCTGTTGGTCAAGATATGGCTTGTGCTGGAATGCGTTTGCATCGATAGAGCCTTCATCCAGCGCGGCGTTTGGCGTGACGTAGTCAGAGAAAGTCACCAGCTCAACATCCAGGCCGTATTTCTCTTTCGCGACTTTCGCCGCGACTTCTGCCACTTGCTCTTCAGCACCGGCGATAACACCGATTTTTACTTTCGACAGATCAACGGTCTGTTCCTGACCACAACCGGTCAGAACCAGAGTAGAAGCAAGGCCAACAGCTGCAGCAATTTTCTTGAGTGTAAAAGTCATTATGTATCTCCCTAAAAATAGAATTTCCATTTATCCGGATGGTGTCACCATCCGTTTTTATCTGTGGTCAACCCGCTTTACGAAGTAGTCGCCAGCGGACTGAATTATTTGTACCAATATCACCAGCATCACCACGGTGATCAGCATGACGGTGCCGTCAAATCGTTGGTAGCCGTATCGGATACCCACATCACCCAGACCGCCGCCGCCCACAGCACCTGCCATGGCAGAGTAGCTCACCAGCGTCACCAAGGTAATTGTTGCACCGTTCAAAATACCTGGCAGTGCTTCTGGAAGAAGGACTTTGCGGATAATTTGGAGTGGCGTTGCGCCCATCGCCTGAGCCGCTTCGACCAAGCCTGACGGCACTTCCAGCAGTGCGCCTTCAACCAAACGTGCGATAAACGGAATCGCACCCACCGTGAGGGGCACAATCGCCGCACCTGTACCGATGGATGTTCCCATGATGAACCGGGTGAACGGGATGATGGCGACCAGCAAAATGATGAAAGGGATCGAACGGCCAATATTGACGATGATGCCAATGGATTTGTTGAGCGCTGCGTTTTCCAAAAGACCGCGAGGTTTGGTGAGGTGCAGTAGCACACCTAAAGGAATGCCAAACAGGAAACCAATCGCACCGGAGACAAAGACCATGGTCAGGGTCTGGCCCAAAGCATCAATCAACAGGCCAACAAGGCGTTCGTTTTCAGCAAACCAGCTTGAAACAGCTGCGATATTAAGCGACATAGCCCAGCACCTCGATGTTGATGTTGTGATCTTTCAGGTAAGTCAGCGCGTGGTTGACGTTCTCTTCGTCGCCAAAGAATTCAGCCAGCATCAGGCCAAATTTCACGCCGCCCGCATAGTCCATGTCAGAACTCAGAATGCTGATGTCGATATTGAACTTTCGCGATATCTGGCTGATAAGCGGGGCATCGACACTGGCGCCAGTAAACTCAAGGCGAACCAGTGGCGGTAAATGACCATCACTCTGAGGTTGCAGTCGTTCCTCGTAATCCTGTGGAATGGAAAGATCCAGCGTTGCACGGATAAAAGTGCGCGCCAGCTCTGTTTTAGGATGAGCGAAGATATCGCCCACAGGACCTTTCTCTACCAACTCACCACCACCAATGATCGCCACTTCATGACAGATGCGCTTTACCACATCCATTTCGTGGGTGATCAGAAGAATGGTCAACCCCAGCTTTTGGTTGATGGTCTGCAAAAGGTTCAGGATGGAGTGAGTTGTCGCCGGATCCAGCGCGCTGGTGGCTTCGTCACACAACAGTACTTTTGGGTCACTCGCGAGTGCGCGCGCAATCGCCACACGCTGCTTTTGACCGCCGCTGAGGTTAGAAGGATAGCTCTGGTGTTTGTCACTCAGGCCGACCAAATCCAGCAGCTCAGTCACTTTACGTTGAATGTGTTGTTTGTCTTTGCCTGCCAATTCTAGAGGAAGTGCGACGTTGTCAAACACAGTGCGTGAGGAAAGCAGGTTGAAGTGCTGGAAAATCATGCCAATTTTCTGGCGTTCGCGAGTCAGTTCCGATTGCGAAAGAGCGGTGAGCTTAACGCCGTCGACAACGACTTTCCCGGAGGTTGGGCGTTCCAGCAGGTTGACGATGCGGATCAGCGTACTTTTACCCGCACCTGATGCACCAATAACACCAAAAATTCTGCCTTGAGGAATCTGGAGGTCAATATCGCGCAGGGCATGGATCGTCAGATCACCCTGCTTGAACTCCTTGTTAACCTGTTTTATTTCGATCATAGGCCTTCCTGGACAAAAATCGTGTTAATAAAATGTAAAGAAGATAGCGATTTTTATGGAGTTTGTGCGCCTATCTAGTGTTTGATGCTATTTATTGTCTCAAAATAAGTCAATAGATATTTTTACGGCTAGACGTCTAAACGTGTGTTATGGGGCTAAGTCATTGATAAGGGATTTGAGAATGGCTTGAGCTGGTATGGATGCAAAGTTTGGGTATTGCTAGGAGACAGGAATACCCAATCTTTGTGGGCTTGTAACCCGCTTTTTAACGCACCTCATATCAATCGCTCCCTTTTTGTACTGGCTCACTGCATCAATACATCTAGTCATATATATTGCGTTGCTTGTATTCACGGTCAGGATGGATGGGTGAGAGCGTCATTTAAACGAATGATGTTGTTGGCAAGCGCCTTAAGTTGGGTGCTGGTCTCACTGATGCCTGTGATAAATGCCCATGGCAGCAATGCTGGGGTCTGGGAAACACTCTGTACTGTTAATGGCTTTAAGCTGGTGCAGGTTGAAGGCGAAGAAACCAGCGGTGAAGGAAAGCACCATGGAAAGCCTTGTCCGTTCAGCCATTTCTCTTTTAGTCATCACCTTACACTCACCACGACAGACACGCATACTCACGTAAAATTCAAGGGGAATCAGTATTACTCTTTATTGGATCAAAGGGTAAGGTTTGAATCTCCCATCGCCCGCGACCCACCTTTCTCAATCTCATGATCTCCAAGCCCACATACAGCTGGAGTGTTCTAAAACAAAAATAAATAGGGCGCTAAGCCTACTGAGTAAAGTCATCTATAAAAATGCACTGCGTGTTTTGCGGTGTGTTTGCTTATGAGAAAGGAAAACTAACCATGGTTAGTGAGAGCAAAACAGCGGCTGCGCCTGCCCAAAAAGCGCGTTATTTCACTGCTTGGCGATGGCACTTCTATGCCGGACTTTTCGTTATTCCCTTTATGTTGATGCTGAGCGTTACCGGTCTTGTCATGCTGTTTGATGATGAGATTGAATCAGCCCGCTATGGAGACATGCTAACGGTTCAGACCAGCGGACAACCAATGCAACCTTCTGAACAGCTCAATGCGGTTAATCAGGCGTTTCCAGAAGCAACGGTGACGCAATTTATTCCAGCGCGAACCGCAGATACTGTCAGCCGTTTTTCCATTCAATTGCCAAGCGGTGAAACCCGTTTTGCCATAGTGAATCCGTATACAGGGGAAATGACAGGGACAATCGACCGCAGCGACAGTTGGTATGAACTGGCGAACAATATCCATGGCACTTTGTTGATCGGCGATTTAGGTGATCGGCTTATTGAAACTGCGGCGAGCTTTATGATCCTGCTTCTGGTGTCAGGGATTTACCTCTGGTGGCCGAAAGACGCGGCAAGTCGAGCTGGCTTTTTGAAAATTCGAACAGACAGTGGTTCGCGTATTTTTATGAGGGATTTGCATTCGAACCTCGGGGGTGTGCTTTCAATTGTATTGCTCTTTTTTGTCATTTCAGGCCTGGCTTGGGCTGGAGTTTGGGGGGGAAAGATTGTTCAACCTTGGGGAAGCTTTCCAGCTGAGCGCTCCAAGAATGCGCCGGAGTCAGTGATTACCCATAAAATGCTGAACCATGGCTCGGAAGAAGAAATGCCCTGGAACCTTGAGCAAACGCCGGTTCCAACCTCTCAGCACGTTGGTCATGGCGCGCCTGAACCAAACGAGGAGCGTAAGTACTCTGCGGATGTTAGCATCGACCAGGTTGTGGCCATGGCTAAGGAAGTAGGCTTTACCCACTATAAGCTCAAGTTCCCTAAATCGGATATTGGGGTTTATACCTTGTCAGCAAACACTATGAGTGGGGATATATCTGATCCAACGCAAGACCGAACCATGCACATTGACCAATACAGTGGTGAGGTGTTGGCAGATATTACCTTTTCTGATTACAACTGGATGGCCAAGTCGATGGCGGCGGGTATTGCTCTGCACAAAGGAGGAGTAAGTGTCATCAATAAAGTGTTGAATGTTTTGTTCTGTCTCGCCTTTATCGCTATATCTATCACAGGTGGTGTCATGTGGTGGAAGCGTCGTCCGAATGGTTCACGCAAACTGGGTGCGCCACCCGTTATGGCAGGAAATGGATTTTGGGTAGTTGGTACGATGACCCTGATTGTTATCTGTGTGTTGTTTCCTCTTGCTGGCTTGACAGTGGTTGCAATTTTATGCATTGACTGGCTTATCTTCCGGCGAGTTCAGAGTTTGAAACACGCCATCAGTTAATAAAATGGAGCCCCTAAACATAGGGGCTTTTTGTACATTTAAAAAATGCAAACCGCTCAGAAAAAGTGCTTGGTAGCACGCAATTAGAAGGCTACATAGGGAGTTATCTATCATAAGGTTAAATTAAACCTGATCATTGTTTGACCGACTTCAAACAACCTCGTGATTAAGCTACTTGCTCAGGCGCATAATGAGTAAAGTTATTGCAACATCTTATTAACTGCATAGTTAGTGAGATTGACACGGATTGAACAGGCAGCCTGGCACTTATTTTATGCAACTTTCCACGTTGCCTGTTGTTACTGCCATTTCGAGCAAGGAGACTGAAATCATGTTGAAACGTCGTTCGTTCCTCGCCACCGCCGCAGTCGCACTTAGTGTGTTCATGGCTGGTTGTGGTGAGCAGAAGCAGGAAGCGGCAGCTGAAGCTGCACCCGCCGCTCAAGAAAAAATCACCTGGAAAATGGTCACCACCTGGCCGAAAAACTTCCCTGGTTTGGGAACGGGCGCAAATAATCTTGCTGAGCTGATCACTGATATGAGTGATGGTCGCCTGGAAGTAAAAGTCTATGGTGCCGGCGAGCTGGTTGGTGCACTGGATGTGTTTGATGCGGTTTCCCGTGGTACGGCGGAAATGGGTCATGGTGCGGGTTACTACTGGAAAGGTAAAGCACCGGCAGGTCAGTTCTTCGCGGCAGTCCCTTTTGGTTTGACGGCGCAGGAAATGAACGGCTGGATCTATAACGGTGGCGGCCTAGAACTTTGGGCTGAAGCTTACGAACCATTCGGCATCATCCCAATGCCAGCGGGTAACACTGGTGTGCAAATGGGCGGTTGGTTTAACAAGGAAATTAATCAAATCAGCGACCTTGAAGGGCTGAAAATGCGTATCCCTGGTCTGGGTGGCGAAGTGCTGAAGCGTGTGGGGGGAACCCCCGTACTGCTGCCTGGTGGCGAAATCTTCCCATCACTGCAATCAGGTGCGATTGATGCGACTGAGTGGGTTGGACCTTACAACGATTTGGCATTCGGTCTGCACAAAGCAGCGAAATACTACTATTACCCAGGATGGCATGAGCCGGGCACAACGCTGGAAGCGCTGATCAATAAGCAAGCTTTTGAAAAACTGCCGAAAGATCTGCAAACCATCGTTCTGGCTGCAACGCGAGTAGCGAATGCTGATATGCTGGCGGAATTTACTGCGCGAAACAACGCTGCGCTGGAAAGCCTGGTGAATGAACACAAGGTTGAACTCCGTCCATACCCACAAGAAGTGCTGACTCAACTGCAGGCAGTGGCTGATGAAGTGGTTGCTGAGCAAGCAGCAGTGGATGAGGTCAGTAAGAAAGTTTACGACTCCTACAAATCATTCCGTGATCAGGCAATCGACTGGCATGCTATTTCTGAGCAGGCCATGCTGAACGCCCGTAATCCGCAATAATGTTGATCAGGCAGCACTCTTTGTTGCTGCCTTTTTCAATACCCCAATAAAAACAAAAGCCCTAAGGGCTGAAGCAAGAGTTGTAGTATGGAAACCGCTTCTCCTTTTCTGATTTCCCTGATCAAAGGGATCAATCGATTCAGTGATTGGACGGGTCGCTTCGTTTCTTGGTTCGTGTTGGCAATTGTGCTTATCACCTTTGTGGTGGTGGTGATGCGTTATGTGTTTAACACGGGCTCAGTGTTTATGCAGGAGTCCGTTCTCTATTTTCATAATTACGTGATTATGCTTGGAGCAGCTTATGCGCTGCTGAAAGGTGCTCACGTGCGCGTGGATATTTTCTATCGGCCAATGAGTGAAAAGAAAAAAGCCTTGGTAGACTTGTTTGGTTTTCTCTTTTTACTGCTCCCAACCTGTTTGTTTATCTTTTATATCGCGTGGGATTATGTCTCCGCTTCGTGGGCCATTATGGAAGGTTCTCAGGAAGCGGGTGGTGTGAATGCGCGTTACATTTTTAAAACCAGCATTTTGCTAATGCCATCGTTAGTGATACTGCAGGGTATCGCAGAGTCATTGAGATCGGTGCTGACACTCACTGGCCATCAAGACTTAGCCAAACAATTAGAAGACCACGATGAGGAGCACGCACTATGACCGAGTTCCTCGCACTGTTTCTTTTCTTATTTACATTTGGCGTATTGCTGGTGGGTTATCCGGTGGCATTTTCACTGGGTGGCTCGGCTTTATTGTTTGCCTTCATCGGCACCGTGACCGGTGCTTTTGACCCAGCCTTCCTTGAGGCGATCCCTAACCGGATTTCTGGCACCTTATCCAACGAATTATTAGTCGCTATCCCGCTGTTCATCTTTATGGGTGTGATGCTGGAAAAATCTAAAATTGCAGAAGACTTGCTCGATACCATGGGGCAGGTGTTCGGCGGATTAGCGGGTGGTTTGGGTATCTCAGTAACCATCGTAGGGATGCTGCTGGCGGCGAGTACCGGTATTGTTGGTGCGACTGTGGTCACCATGGGTTTGTTGTCTCTGCCTTCGATGATGAAGCGGGGTTATTGCCCACGTATCGCCACGGGAACGATTTGTGCATCAGGTACCTTAGGGCAGATCATTCCGCCATCCATTGTGCTTGTATTGCTGGGCGATGTTATATCTTCGGCATACCAACAGGCGCAGCTTGATCAGGGTATTTACTCGCCGGAGAGCGTTACTGTCGGTGACCTGTTCCTCGGTGCGCTGGTCCCGGGCTTTGTACTGGTTGGTTTGTACATCGTGTACTTGATTGGCGTTGCGATCTTCCAACCGCATCGTGTACCGCCTATTCCAGCGGAAGAGCGTAAGGTCAGCAAAGAGCTGTTTATTCAGGTGATGACAGTACTGATCCCACCTGTACTTTTGATTGTACTGGTTCTGGGCTCAATTCTGACGGGTGTCGCCACACCAACAGAAGCGGCCTCTGTGGGTTCAGTAGGTGCTATCATCCTCGCGGCCAGTAAGCGCATGTTTAACATCGCTATCCTAAAGGAGGTCATGAGAACCACCACTGAAGTGACCGCCATGGTCTTTATGATCCTGATTGGTGCGTCGCTGTTTGCGCTTGTATTCCGCGGGTTTGGTGGTGATGACATTGTCCGTGATTTCCTCACCAGTCTGCCCGGTGGTGTATTTGGTGCAATGTTATTGGTGATGCTGGTGTTGTTCTTGTTGGGCTTCTTCCTCGACTTCATCGAAATTACCTTTGTAGTGATCCCGATTGTTGCGCCAATTCTTCTGACCATGGGCGTTGACCCGGTCTGGCTTGGCATCATGATCGCTTTGAATTTACAAACGTCATTCCTGACACCACCCTTTGGCTTCTCGCTATTCTATCTGCGTGGTGTGGCGCCGAATTCCATTTCAACTATGGATATCTACCGGGGTGTGATGCCGTTTATCGCGATTCAAATTCTGGTGTTAGTGATGCTGGCTTACTGGCCGTCTTTGGCGACCTGGTTGCCGGAGTTAGTATATGGTTAACCGGAAAACCTGAGTTTTAAAGGCCTCCAGACTTGGAGGATTTTTTGTCTCAGTAATATGGCTTGACGCTAAGCAAGACTCAGTTTCTACTACGTTTCTTTATGCTTTTATTGTCCGGAGATGAAGTGATATCTGCAGTTGATCTCGCCATGCTGGCGGTGTTTATTCCAACATTCTTTTTTGTATCGGTAACACCGGGCATGTGTATGACCTTAGCAATGACGCTGGGGATGAGCATTGGTGTACGACGCAGCATGCATATGATGTGGGGGGAGTTAATTGGTGTGGGTTTAGTCTCGCTGGCATCGGTTGCTGGTGTCGCAGCGGTCATGCTGAATTACCCAGAGTTGTTTGCGATTCTAAAGTATCTGGGTGGCGCGTACCTTTTCTACTTGGGCGTTCAGATGTGGCTATCTCGAGGGAAAATGGCGATTCCTCAAGACCTCGCTTCCAGCTCTAAAACATCACCACTGACTCTGGCTATGCAAGGCTTCGTGACTGCTGTTGCCAACCCGAAAGGTTGGGCGTTCATGATTTCGCTTTTACCACCATTCATTGATCCTTCACTGGCGTTACCTCCTCAGCTTTCGGTGCTGATCGGTATTATTCTACTGACTGAATTTGGTTGCTTGCTGCTTTACGCTTCAGGTGGACGTACATTGCGTCATTTCCTACAAAAAAGTGGTAATGTACGAATGATGAACCGCATCGCAGGTACGTTGATGATGGGGGTAGGAGTTTGGTTAGCGGTGGGTTAACCTTTCTTGAAGGTTAGTCTTTGTATGTTTCAGCGATTTTTATAAATTCCTCCTTCCTTTCAAACATGATGTCTACAAGCAGAGGGTCGAAATGTGTCCCTCTGCCTTCCCGAATAATGTCGAACGCCTCCGCATTGCTCATCGCGGACTTATAAATTCGCTTACTGATAAGGGCGTCGAAGACATCGGCAACTGCCATTAGTCGGGCGCTGAGTGGGATATCTTCTCCCGCTAGGCCTTGTGGGTAGCCAGAGCCATCCCATTTCTCATGGTGCCCATAAGCGATTTCTTTCGCCGTGGTGAGGAATGGGTAGTAAGTATCTACTTCTCCCTCCGCTTTCACTATCGCATCGTAGCCAAGTTTCGCGTGTGTCTTCATGATTTCGAACTCTTCAGCAGTGAGCTTGCCTGGTTTGAGTAAGACTGCGTCTGGAATACCAACTTTACCTACATCATGAAGTGGGGCGGTTTTGAACACCATGGTGACATACTCAGGTGTTACAATTTCGGGGTATTTACCCCGCAAATACAACTGGTCTGCAAGGATCTTAACATAGTACTGGGTGCGGATGATGTGGTTCCCTGTTTCTTGATCGCGAGTTTCAGCCAAGCTCGCCAGTGCGTTGATAGTCACATCCTGTATAACGCTGAGTTCTTTCACACGACGCTGAACTTCCGCTTCCAGAAACTCGTTTTGGTCATGCAGGAAGTCTTTTGACGCTTTGTTTTCAAGATGAATCTTGATACGCGACATGGTGATCGGGGGACTCAGGGGTTTGTTGATATAGTCCGCGGCTCCTACTGAAAATCCAAACTCCTGATCCTCGGTTTTTGACTTTGAAGTCAGGAAGATAACTGGAATGTCACTGCAGTCTCTTTTGGCTTTTAACTGACGACAGACCTCGTAGCCATCCATTCCTGGCATGACGACATCCAACAGAATTAAGTCGATGGAAAATTTTTCAACGATAGCAAGGGCGGTTTTACCATTGGTCGCGGCTTTTACCTCATAGTTATCTTTGAGCATTTCGCTCACGAATACGAGGTTCTCAGGGGTATCGTCGACGACCAGTATAGTAGCGCGCTTCTTTGAGTTGTTTTCCGGTGGCACCATTAACGGGTTCCTGAATCACTTTTCACTTATTCAATCCTAGGTCTACTCTTAATAATGTTCCAATTGTTGGGCACATTATTTTAATTGAGACATGAAGTTACAGTGCGTAGAGGGGCGAAGGCATAAACCCCAGTATGCGCCAACTGTGAACAGACAAAGACCTATGAATATAAGCAGTTTTATAGCCTTAGAAGCGTTCAGTGGAAGGCTTAGCTCAGGAATTAATGCAATGATGGGTGGTGTATTGATAATGAGACAGGCCTTCACCTTCGTTGCGGCAGCACTAGTATTGTGGTCCACACCATCGAGGGCGGAAGAAGAGTATGGCTATTTATCTTCCGCCGTCCTACCCCCTGCAGGGGAAGGTGTCAGCCTTATCCCTTTGCTGACGGGGATTATCATCATACTGCTGGTGATTTTGTTCCGCGGGATTATCACTGTTAAAGGTCTTCGGGAGCAAATTAAAGACCAACGTCAAAAAATCCGTAAAACTGAAAAAGACCTCTCCATCGCTAAACGCTCTGCACGTGTTGCACATCAGGCAAAGAAAGACTTTCTGTCGAATATGTCCCATGAGCTCAGAACACCATTGAATGCCATATTAGGGATGTCTCAACTGGCGATGGACAGCGGCCTTGAAGGAAAACAGCAGCGTTACATCAAGCGGGTGATCAGTTCAGCAAACACTTTGCTCGATGCAGTTAATGATGTGCTGGATTTTACTAATGTCAAAGCGGGCAATCTTCACATTGAATGGGTCGAGTGCAATCTGGAAACTATTCTGACGCCAGTCGCTGACACGTTGGGTGAACGAGCACAGGAAAAAGACGTGTTGTTCTGTGTCAATTTGGACATGGCTATTCCAAAGATTATTGATGTAGATTCCGTGCGCCTTACCCAAGTACTCATGGCCATAGGTGATAATGCTATCAAGTTCACTGAGGAAGGAGAAGTCACGCTCTCAGCGACACTTGAGTCCTGCCGTGAATCAGACGTCAAGATCCGCTTCACGATTCGGGATACCGGTGTTGGTATCCGACGTAAAGACCTTGAATCCCTGTTTCAGCCTTTCTCTCAATCAGATACCTCTGCCTCACGAGAGCATGGCGGGCGTGGCCTTGGCCTGACGCTTGCACGGGAACTGGTATCGCTGATGGGGGGAGAGCTACAGGCAGACAGCCGTCTGGGCGACGGAAGCGTATTCTCATTCACGTTGCCATGTCAGTCAGGCCTCCGCGAAACATCCAGACTTGGCGGAGCATGGGCGAGGTCACTCACGGCCAAAAGCGTGTTGATTGTGTCGCCAAATGCAACGCTTCGAAACAACGTGAAAGAACCTTTGATTTATGCTGGAGCTAACGTGAGTCAATGTCGAGATTTAGATGACATCGAACAAAGCAAACACAGCATTGAACACGGCGGATACGAGCATGTGGTGGTGGACTGGAATTCCATCACTCCGGAAATGAAATCCTGTATCTCGACCATTTTTAATAGCCTTTCAAGGGAGCAATCAGTACTGCTGCTATGTGGAAAAAAACATTGCCTCGATATTCCAGAGGCCAGACCGAATTTTGCATTTAGCTGGGTTACTATGCCGATGCTACCTTCCAAGTTTATGCGGGCACTGACCGAAGAAACCCGCACAGTTAAGCCGATAAAAAATGGCCTTCCAGATCTGTCCGAGTTGGAACTGGAGGATCTTCCAGAAGAAGAAATTGCCATCATGGACAAGGTGGTGCTGCTGGTTGAAGACAACCTGATTAATCAGGAAGTGGCATTGGGGGCAATGGAAACTCTCCCCGTGAGTGTGCTTGTCGCGGACAACGGCGCAGAGGCTATCGATATGGTCAAAGAGCATCACGTCGACATTATTCTTATGGACATGCAAATGCCGGTTGTTGATGGGGTGACAGCTACCAGAACCATCCGTCAGAAACTTGGCATGAAATCGTTGCCGATACTCGCCATGACCGCCAACACAGATGCACATGATGTTGCGGCATGTCGTGAAGCTGGCATGAATGAACACCTGGCCAAGCCTATCAACTTTGAGTTGCTTCGCGCCAAACTGATTGAATGGCTCACGAAAGATGCAGAGGAAGAGAAGAAATCTGAGGCACCGATTGAATCGGTTGTGGTTCCATCACTTGGAGAACCAGAACCAGAACCAGAACCAGAACCAGAACCAGAACCAGAACCAGAACCAGAACCAGAACCAGAACCAGAATCAGAACCAGAACCAGAAAGAAAAAGTACAGAAAACCTCGGAAGTAAGCGCAGAAGCAGAGGGTACGGATACCAATGTGACGACGGAAGGGAAAGAAACCGCTGTCGAACCCCTGGAGCCCGCAGTGAAGTCAGGTGCAGAACAGGAATCTGCAGATGCTGAACGGGGCCGAAGGAGAGTCAACATGGAATACGATGACGCAATGTTTGACCTTTTGGTTGATAACATACCAGGTATCAATCTCGGCGAAGGGGCACAGCGCTTGGGGGGCAACAAAGTCAAGTATCTTAAAATATTATCGCTGTTCCTGACCTCCCAGAAAGCGGCGATGGATCAATTACTGTCAGATGTAGATAACGGCGAAAAAGCGATACTGGCCCACTCTTGCAAAGGAGCAGGAAGTAATATTGGCGCGGATGAAATCTCCAAGATAGCTTCTGGACTTGAGGATAAATACAACTTGGGTGAAGTCGTCACTGAAGCAGAAGTGAATGAACTAAAAAACTTGATCACGGCTGCTATTGTGAAATTTGATGAAATCGCTTTAAGCTCAGCGCCATTAGAAGCAGATTCAATGGTCCAAGAAGAAATTAAACCTCTGGATGCATATCTTATTGAACAGATAAATGCTTTGCAGATCAGTCTGCAGGAGTTTGATATTGGCGCGCAGGATAAGCTTACCTCGCTGTCTAAAGACTTTCCTCAGTGGTGTAATCAACTTGATGAATTTAAACGCTTAAAGGAATCAATCAATCAGTTCGATTTCGTTGAAGCGGAAGTGCATCTTAAAGCGCTGAAGAGGAAAATGGGTTAGAGAAAGATGGTTACCTCTTTAGCGAGAGCGTTACCTAACGAGAGTGTATACCCGAATATGGGCCTCTGAATACGAGCATCTTCAGGTCGTTTGGGTATATACACACCGTTTTAAACAAGCTTTGGCTTCATCTTCACTCATTAAGCCATGTTGCTGGAGCGTCATTAGAAAACTCTGAGAGTTCTGGTGCTTTTCCCTCACAATCTCGGCGACTTGTTGATAACCCATTTGAGGGACGAGCGCAGTGGCGAGAGCTGAAGAGTTCAAAAGGTTATTGAGCGATCGTTGGCTTTTTGCCTCAAGCCCAGACACGCACTTGGCGTCAAATCGGGTGCAAGCATTCGTCAATAAATTCAATGAATCAAATAGATGGGTAGTCATAACGGGTTCAAAGTGATTAATTTCCAACTGGCCATGTGACGCAGCCATTGAGATCGCAGCATCATTGCCAACAACAGAGAACCAGACTTGTTGCACCATCATTGGAATAACAGGATTTACCTTTCCAGGCATAATAGATGAGCCGGCCTGACACTCAGGCAAAGCAATTTCTCCTAACCCACCGGCATCGTCGGAACCGAGTAGCGTAAAATCGGTTGCTATTTTCCCAAGCGTCTCTGCGGTTATCCGAATTTCAGATGATAACCTAGCAATGTCATCAGCATTCTGCATGACATCAAAGTGCTCTTCTGCGGGCAAAATGTTCAAACCACTAATATTCGACAAATGCTGGTTAACCAGCGCCCGATAGCCGTTCAAAGAGCCAAACCCGGTTCCTATTGCGGTTCCGCCCAATGCGACAACGTTAAGGCCTTCCAATGCTAATTCAATACATTTTGCTCGACGGCGAACAACAGCAGCATATCCACTAAATGCTTGGCCAAGTGTCATAGGTTGGGCCGATTGGAGGCAGGTTCTACCGAGTCTCAACACTGAAGAAAACTCGTCCGCTTTACGTGAGAGGCTGTGGCTAAGTTTATTTAATGCATCAAGAAGCCTGGGCGCCTTTGTTAGTAGTGCAATATGAATCGCTGTTGGAATAACATCATTTGTTGATTGACTACAGTTCACATCATCGTTCGGGTGAAGATGTTGATACTCGCCTGGCTTGAAGCCCATAATTGCCAGACCTCTGTTTGCGATCACTTCATTCATATTCATATTTGTAGAGGTGCCACCTGAGCCTTCCAGCATATCGGTGATCAACCACTGGCAGTGTTTGCCTTTCGCTAACTCCTCGCACGCACGCGTGATCGCGTCACTTTTTTTCTCTGAAAGCGCGCCGAGCTGGTGGTTCGCTATGGCAGAAGCTTGCTTAACCAAGGCGAGTGCCCGCACATACTCAGGCTGGTCACCCAGAACAAGGGGAGAGACATCAAAATTTCTTTTTGCTCTGGCTGTATTTATGCCATACAGCGCGTCATGAGGAATCTCCACTGAGCCCAGACAGTCTGTTTCTATACGGGTTTTCTGCGTGTCTCCGCTCATGCCTATCTTCCTTCACTCATACCATGCTTCTCTAGGCGCCTGAAAAGCACAGAAAGACCAAAACAAATAACGAAATAAAAAGCTGCCGTTGTAAGCCAGGCTTCAAATATTGCCCGTGTCGTTGCGACCAATTCAGTGGTCTTATAGGCCAGTTCTTGAACTGCGATAAGAGAGACGAAAGCGCTGTTCTTGACCAATATGATTTGTTGGTTTGCCAACGGTGGCAGGATTTTCCTGAATGCTTGAGGCAGGATGATGTATCGCATTGACTGCATTCTCGTCATGCCGATAGAAGATGCTGCCTCATATTGTCCTTTCGGAACGGTTTGGATTCCTGTGCGAATGATTTCTCCGACAAATGCACTTTCAAACAAAGCCAGCACCAACACACCTGAAACCAACGAGGGAAAACGTCTCATATCTCCAAAGAAAAAAGACCATATTTCGCTACTATCACCCCGGGCAATGCTCCTTGCCCAGCTTTCTATTTCCAAAGCTTGAACGATTTGCTCTGACAGGAAAAAATAGAAAACGAAAATGATCACAACTTGTGGAATATTTCTTAGAAGTTCCAAATAGGTCCTAGCCAGCATACTGACAACTTGATTTTTCGAGGTTCTAGCCAGGCCAAGACATATACCCATTAATAAGGCAAGAATACTGGAATAAAGGGTGAGCCTAAATGTTGTGATTAGCCCTTGGAGCAACAGGTTAGGTACCCAGGACTGGGTGTCCTCGTCGTAACGAATAATCCAGTTGGGTATGATAGACCAGTTCCACTTGTAGTTAAGTGTTTGGTTTACTTGTACCCAAACATAGTAGAAAAGTAAGCCGATCAGTAGGAGCAACAAATAGTTGCCCCAATGAAACCGAATGAGGGTTTTCCACCATTGTTTGAGTATTTCATTCATAAATACAGATTCCCGGTGGTTTTTCGCTAACTGACTCATTCAACCTGACCCGCCCAGTCCGTGGTGGTAAACCAGTAGTCATGGCGTTCTTTAAGGAAACCATTTCGGTGGTTAGCGGCTATCCAATTATTAAAGAAGTTCAATGCATCAGGATCCCCTTTCCTAAGAGCAAAAGCTTCAGCTGCTTTAGAGAAAACAGTATCAGTTGGGATAACAAGCGTTTCTGGGTTTTTGGCCACTTCGGTGGAAGGGAAGGGCTCTGATCCCATTGTTGCATGCGCTTTGCCATTTAATACTTCCTGCAGTGTTGCTGCTTCTTCGTCAAACTGGAGCAATTTTGCTTTTGGAAACAACACTTGAATTGTGTTGGCTGTCGTAGCTCCACGACGTGCGGAAAAAGTGACGTTTTCATTGTTAAAGTCTTCAATTGAAAACCCTTGAGTCATTACCTTGTTAGCAATGATTTTTAGGCCTGAATATGAGTAGGGATCAGAGAAATTAACAGTGAGGTTTCGTTCAGGTGTAATAGACATGCCTGAGATAATGACGTCGAATTTACCTGAGACGAGGGCGGGGATAATGCCATCCCAAGACACAGGAACAAACTCAGCTTCGACCCCCATATCTGTTGCAAGTTTGTTCGCAACATCAATCTCGAAACCGATGAGCTCACCTTTCTTGTCACGCATTGACCAAGGAACGAAAAGCGATAAGCCTACTTTCATATATCCGCGTTTCTTTATTGATTCGATAACGCTAGATTTAGCGATATCCTGTTGCGTGCCTCCAACTGCTGTAAACGATGCAGAAACCGTGAACACCATCAATAACAGAGCAAAAAGTTGTTTGAATATCCGATTCATAATTACTTCCTCACAGTGATAAATCCGTCTTTGTTCAACTTTTTAAAGCAAAACGCTTCTCTACGACATGGAACATCGCCGAGAAGCTGAGCGTGATGACTAAGTAAATGGCTGCAATGGTGAACCAGACTTCAAAGCTCATGTATGTGTCTGATATAACGTTGCGACCTATGGTGGTTAGCTCAACGACGGCAATGACGCTTACGACCGCCGAGTTCTTAATAAGGTGTATAAGTTCGCCAGTGAGTGGAGGAATAACGAAAGAGACACTCTGAGGCAGGATAATGTATCGATACGTTTGAAATGGAGACATACCGATAGACTTTGCGCCTTCCCATTGGCCTTTTGGCACTGCTTCAATGGCTGAGCGGAGAATTTCAGAGATAAGGACGCCGTGAAAAACAGCAAGGCATGCGATGCCAGCAGCTTCGCGTTCCAGTGAAAATACCGGGCCAAATACGTAATAAAAGAGGTATAGCAATACCAGAATGGGTGTATTTCTCACCAGCTCCAGAATGGTAATTGATAGCGCTCTGCCAACGATGAGGTGGGATAGCCTCAGTGCCACTAGAACAATGGCAAAGGCACAGGCAAAAAAGAAGGCAATAAAAGAGATTTTAAACGTGTTGAGCACGCCAATGGTGAACAAACCCAATTCGATAGTGCCGTTTTTTTCGGAGAAAAAGTACTGTGGAATGCGGTACCATTGCCAGTTGTACCCCATGGAAGAGGCACCAGCGACAACTAAATGCCCCAGACCAAACATCACAGCGAGATAGATCATCCATGATATAGCGTTGTTCGTAAGTAGGTTTTTCGACATGACTTCTGCCTTCGCTTTCAGTGCTGGATGATCTGGCTTAAAAATTGTTGGCATCGTTGGTCACGCGGTTGAGAGAAAAAGCTTTCCGCGTCGGCATATTCAATGATCTTCCCCTGATCCATAAACACCATGACATCAGCCACTGCTCGGGCAAATCCCATTTCGTGGGTCACGCAGATCATTGTCATTCCGCTGTTCGCCAACTCGACCATAACGTCGAGAACTTCCGATATCATTTCAGGATCCAGCGCTGAAGTTGGCTCGTCAAAGAGCATGATGTCCGGCTCCATACAGAGTGAGCGAGCGATCGCTACACGTTGTTGTTGCCCCCCGGAGAGTTGGCCAGGATAGCGGTTAGCTTTTTCAGGGATATGGACTCTTTCAAGGTATTGGTGCGCCAGAGTAATAGCCTCTGATTCGGCCATTCCTTTGACTTTCACTGGACCTATAGTGAGATTTTCCAAAACAGTAAGGTGGGGAAACAGGTTAAATTGTTGAAAGACCATCCCGACATTTTTCCGAATCGTATTGATATTTTTGGTGTCGTCATTCAGCAATGTGCCATTGACACTAATGGTTCCCTCGCTATGTTCCTCTAAGCGGTTAATACAGCGAATCAGCGTGGATTTGCCAGAACCCGATGGACCACAGATAACAACACGCTGGCTACTTCTTACCGATAGGTTGATGTCTTTGAGTGCGTGAAACTTACCGTAATGCTTGTTCATTGCCTGGATATCAACCAGCAACTCATCACTTCCATTCATGAGAACCTCTCTAAGTACAGCTTGGATTTAGGGGGCTTATTTCATCGATACTTCATTTAGTTTTAGACCAATCAGCTCATTATTTTGGCGTCTTACTAAGACAGTTGAGTATTCATCAGTACGGGAGAAGACAACCATGTAATCACCGACCAAATGCGAGTCTGCGTGAATCACCCAAGGTGGTGTGTAGACGCCAAACCCTAGTGGAATAGTGAATCCGGAGAGTTCTATCGTGTCATTCGCTTTTTGTTTGCCTAAAATCAACGCGCCTCTGGCTAGGTTGTTAAGTGGCATATGGAAGTGCGGTCGGTTGTGAACTTCAAGGTAGGCGCCCGCGCCCAAATTTGGGTTCATCAGGTAGTCATCTACATATTTTTGTCCGATCGACGTAATCGTGATGGGCATAGCGCTGTCCCCATCAAATGTGATTTGCTCTCCCACGCGAACCAACCTACAGCCGAAATAGGCCAAATTCTCTTGCGTGGCGGTATTTACAGGAACATCTAGGTATTCATATTCATCAGGGAGATAAAACCTGCCATACCCCCCCAGAATATTGGCGGCTTTCTCACCTTCTTCATGCAAAACAACCTGCTTCCATTGACCTGCAATAGTGCATTTTGACGGTTCTTTCACTGTGGTTGTTTTGATATTTTGCGTTAAATCTGTTGGTTCAAATCCACCGAGACCCAGCTGGTAACTGCGTGCTGGTTCGACAAAGCCAGTGATATTTTTTACACGCATGTAAGCGTCGTCATCGTTTCCTTTGCGATTAACCAGTAAGACTGGAATCTCATGTAGTAAGGGCTCCGGTAACTCTCTGAGGGATGCAAATACATCCAGAGTTAAATCAATCATTCCCACTCCCCAAAAAACCATATTGCAACAATCTGTTAACAATATTAACATTCGGTCGGTTCAATACCCTATCCTCAATATCTAATTCACTCATTAGGTTTAGCTAATACCCGATGAAACTTTTACCATCTCTACATACGTTGCAGGTCTTTGAGGCTGTGACAGAATATGACAGCTTTTCTAAGGCAGCTCAGTCACTTAATGTGAGCCAAGGCGCTATCAGCCAGCACATTCGATCATTGGAAGAAAGAGTGGGCTTTAAAGTCTTCTTTCGTGAGGGAAGAGGAGTCAAGTTAACGCCATCAGGTCGAAATCTACTCAATTCAGTGCAGTTGAACCTTGGTCAGATACAAAAAACCATTGAGGTGGAGCGAAGGAAACAGCATAAGAATGAACTAATAGTATCTATCTACCCAGGCTTTGGCGTGCGTTGGTTATTCCCTAGATTGGATGCCTTTCGTAAGCAGTATCCAGACATCATTACGACCTTCAATATCATTAACCCGAGAGAGAATATTGAGGCACACTATTCTGATTGTAAATTTGAATACAGCCAGTCAGAACAAAACAAACTCTTCACCGAATCCATTTTCCCCGTATGCTCGCCAGAGTTTGCGCGCAGGAATTCCCTTCGTACCGGAATGAAAACGTCTCAACAAATCAAGGAAATGCTGAAGCTCCCCGTTGTATTTGACCGGGGGCCGTCTCATCTTGATGCGAATTGGCAATTGTGGTCTGAGAAGTTGGGTGTGATACCACCCGTCGACTATAAGCATTTTGACTCTCACGCCAATTTAACGCTCCAGTTAGCTGAGCAAGGTCAGGGTATTGCTATGGGGCGCACATGTTTGGTGATTGATGCTTTAAAAGAGGGGAAGCTGATTCCGCTATATCCTCCCGTGGTCAAAAACCCTTTTACTTACAAACTGGTGCGGGTAATCGCTGACAGCGACAATCCTACCTATGTCTTATTCCACCAGTGGCTTCATGATATAAGTAAAGAAATCAGCGACTTTGAGGTTAACCTCAGTAAATTGGGGAAATGAGCCTCAAGTTAAACTTATAAAAAAGCCGACGCAGTGTGAACTGGCGTCGGCTTTTCTGTCAGAAGTCAGAGGGTTTATTCAGCTGCTGCTTCCGCGTCTTCTGCTTGTTTTGCCTGAATTGCAGTCAGTGCAACGGTGTAAACGATGTCGTCTACCAGTGCACCACGAGACAGGTCGTTAACAGGTTTGCGCATGCCTTGCAGCATTGGACCGATTGAAACCAGATCCGCTGAACGCTGTACTGCTTTGTAAGTGGTGTTACCGGTGTTCAGGTCTGGGAATACGAATACGGTCGCTTTACCTGCTACTGGAGAGTTTGGCGCTTTAGAAGCAGCGACGTTTTCCATGATAGCGGCGTCATACTGCAGAGGACCGTCGATCATCAGATCAGGACGTTTCTGCTGAGCAATCAGCGTTGCTTCACGTACTTTCTCAACGTCTGCACCCTGACCAGAAGTACCGGTAGAGTAAGAGATCATTGCTACGCGAGGCTCGATGCCGAATGCTGCTGCAGAATCTGCAGACTGGATAGCGATTTCAGCCAGTTGCTCTGCGTTTGGATCTGGGTTGATCGCACAGTCACCGTATACCAGAACCTGGTCAGGCAGCAGCATGAAGAACACAGAAGACACCAGAGACGCGCTTGGCGCAGTCTTGATGATTTGTAGCGGTGGACGGATGGTGTTTGCTGTGGTGTGAACCGCACCAGATACCAGACCGTGTACTTCGTTCGCTTCCAACATCATAGTGCCCAGCACTACGGTGTCTTCCAGTTGCTCACGCGCTACAACTTCGGTCATGCCTTTGTTCTTACGCAGCTCAACCAGACGCGCAACGTATTGCTCACGCACTGCTTCAGGGTCGATGATGGTGACGCCAGCACCCAGAACCACGCCCTGTTGGTCTGCCACACGCTTGATTTCTTCTGGGTTACCCAGCAGCACACATTCCGCAATCTTACGCTCAGCACAGATGGCTGCCGCTTTTACGGTACGTGGCTCGTCACCTTCTGGCAGAACGATACGTTTAGCCGCTTTACGAGCCAGCTCAGTCAACTGGTAACGGAATGCTGGTGGGCTCAGGCGACGTGCACGCGCAGCGCCTTCAGACAGAGACTCAATCCAGTTACCGTCAACGTGCGCTGCGACGTGGTTTTGAACGAACTCTACACGCTCTTTATCGTCAGCTGGAACTTCCAGGCTGAAGCTTTGCAGGTTCAAAGACGTCTGCCAGGTGTTACCCGCAGTGGTGAACACTGGTAGGCCAGCTTGGAATGCGCGCTCGCACAAACCGTTCAGCTGTTCTGGGATGCTGTAGCCGCCAGTCAGCAACAGGGCACCGATTTCCAGACCATTCATCGCTGCCAGACACGCTGCAACGATAACGTCAGGACGGTCAGCAGAAGTCACCAGCAAAGAACCTGCGCGGAAGTGTTCAACCATGTTAGGGATTGAGCGCGCACAGAAAGTGATGCTCTTGACACGACGGGTGTTGATCTCACCTTCGTTGATGACTTCAGCATTCAGGTGCTTCGCCAGATCGCTCGCACGTGTTGCAATCAGATCGATGCTCCAAGGCACACAACCCAGAACGCGGATTGGGCTGGAGTTGAAGATCTCCATCACTTCAACATTGCTGCCTTTCGCTGCATTGTTGTCGTCGAAGATGTCAGACAGATCTGGACGGGTGCGGCCTTGTTCATCCACAGGTGCGCCGTGTTTGTTGATCACAACGCCTGCGATGTTTGAATTCTTGCTACCACCGAAGTTAGACACTGCAACTTCAATGCGCTCTTTCAGTTGCGCAGGGTTGTCAGTGCCTGGAGTGGTGATAAACACGATTTCCGCATCCAGCGTTTTCGCGATTTCGTAGTTAACTTGATTCGCGAAAGGATGGTTACGGGTAGGTACCAGACCTTCAATCAACGCGACTTCTGCTTCAGCAGTTGCTTCTTTAAAGCGGGCGATGATTTCTTCCATCAGCACGTCAGTCTGATCGGTACGGATCAGCGCTTCAGCGTTTGCCATGGTCAGCGGCTCTGCCACTTTCATGTCGCTGTTTGCTTCAATGATGGTTGTCGTCAGGTCGGGCTGGTTGTCGCCATGGCGAGGCTGGGCGATAGGCTTGAAAAATGAGACGCGAAGGCCCTTTTGTTCCATCGCGCGCAGTACGCCCAGGCTAACGCTGGTCAGACCGACACCTGTGCCGATTGGAATGAGCATAATAGTACGGGACACGCTTGATTCCTCTTTACTATGTAGGGGGCAAAACCCACAGGCGCAGGTTTTATTAAAAATTCAGTTTGGCAGACAGTCAGATAACTTTGCCAAATTGAAACGGCTGACCACTTTGACCAGCCGCATGTTTGCATCAAATGGCGATTAGATCTCAGCCAGACGTGCAGTGTCTTGTGCGATGACCAGCTCTTCGTTGGTAGAGATAACCATTGCTGGAACACGGCTGTTATCAGTAGTGATAACGCCTTCGCCGCCGAAACGAGCTTTCAGGTTGCGCTCTTGGTCAACTTCAACACCCAGCAGAGCCAGGCGGTTCAGAACCAGCTCACGGATTGGGCCAGAGTTCTCACCGATACCGCCAGTGAACACGATCGCGTCCAGACGGCCGTCCAGACATGCAGTGTAGCTAGCTACATATTTCGCCAGACGGTGACAGAACACGTCCATTGCGCGAGTTGCTTCTTCTTTCGCGCCGTAATTATCTTCAACGAAGCGGCAGTCAGAAGTTACTTCGGTCAGACCCATCAGGCCAGACTCTTTGGTCAGCATGCTGTTGATTTGCTCAACGCTGTAACCCAGTGCATCATGCAGGTGGAAGATGATTGCTGGATCAAGGTCACCAGAACGGGTGCCCATTACCAGACCTTCCAGCGGAGTCATACCCATAGAAGTATCTACAGATTTACCGTTCTTGATTGCACATACAGATGCGCCGTTACCCAGGTGACAGTTGATGATGTTCAGTTCTTCAACTGGCTTATCAAGCTGTGCAGCTGCTTCTTGAGCGATGAAGTAGTGAGAAGTACCGTGCATGCCGTAACGACGGATACCATGCTCTTTGTAAAGCTTGTATGGCAGTGCGTACAGGAACGCTTCTTCAGGCATAGTTTGATGGAATGCTGTATCGAATACCGCGACGTTTTTCAGAGTAGGGAATGCTGCTTTCGCCGCTTCAATACCTACCAGGTGCGCAGGGTTGTGCAGAGGTGCGAAGCTCGCTGCGTCTTCGATACCTTTCAATACTGAATCACAGATCAGTGCAGACTTAGTGAACTGCTCGCCGCCGTGAACAACACGGTGACCGATTGCGCCCAGGTTTTCAGCCAGTTCTGGTTTAGAAGCCAGAATGGTTTCAACGATGAAGCTCAGTGCTTCTTTGTGTGCAGCACCTTCGCCCAATTGAGCTTCGTGTTTGCCGTCCAATTTCCACTTAATGCGTGCTTCTGGCAGGTGCAGACATTCTGCTAGACCTGACAGGTGCTCATCACCTGATTGTGCGTCGATGATTGCGAATTTCAGCGAAGAGCTGCCGCAGTTAAGAACAAGAACCAGCTTAGACATTTGAGACTACCTATTCGTGTAAAGTAGGGGGTGTTTACTAATCGGAGAAGGATAGTTGATTAACATCACACTAACCGTCCCAGAAAAACTTTTAGCAAAATTTGTCGCGGAATAGATACATCGCTCATCAGTCCTTTGATAGATACCCACTGAGTCGCGCTCATCCTGTATTGCGTCACATGACTGGCCAATCCGATTTTCTGTCACATCAGTGATTGATGTTCGAAGAGTTCACGTATTGGGCCTTATGACGCAACAAGATTTGAGCTTTAAGGTGTGACTGCTTCATTTTTTGAAACAGTTTTTTGCCACACCGGTCAACATATCCGGGTACGCAACGAAAAACGCCAGACAGATTGTCCTACAGGCCCACCATCTTTGGTGTTTTGTTGCGCTGCCGGTCATCCATTTGGCGTTTCAGTGGTTGCGAGATAATCAAATCCGAGCAACAATTGATTTAGGTCGGCTAAGTCTAGCGATACTTGCGCCAGATAACAAAAATTTTTGAGTCTTAATTGATTTTAATTAAAGCTTATCAACTTTATTTTAAAGCTTGCAGCAAGTTTTTAGCCGATGATACAGAGACATCGCTTAAGAGGTATGCGCCGTATGAGTAATAAATCAATGTGGAACGCATTCCGTGATGGTCAGAAGTACATGACGGAGTGGCCGGTTCGAAAAGAGCTGGCACCGATGTTCCCGGAAAACCGAGTGATCCGTGCAACCCAGTTTGCGATTAAAGTGATGCCTGCTGTGGCTGTCATCAGCGTGTTAATGCAGATGGCCTTCAATAACTACTCAGGTTTGCCGCAAGCCATGATCATGGCTTTGTTTGCACTTAGTTTACCGCTGCAGGGTATGTGGTGGCTGGGGAAACGCCGCGAAACACAACTGCCACCTGCGCTGGCGGGTTGGTATCGCGAATTGCATGAGAAGATTGTCAGCGAAGGTGGAGCCGTTCAGCCAATGAAAAGCCGCCCACGATACAAAGAGCTGGCCCAAACCCTGAATCGCGCATTTAAACAGCTTGATAAGGCATCGCTTGAACGCTGGTTCTGATTAACATTTCTAAATAAAAAACGCCCCGGCTCACGTCGGGGCGTTTTTTTTCGCTGCTATCCAACGGAAAAGTCTAGTCTCAATATTAAGAATGTTATTTTTTTGTTAATTCTTGCTTTGTTGAGAATTTGGGTATTGCCTAGGTGGGGAGATAGCGATGAGAATTTATCACTGGTTTAGGGTGTCCTTGCTTTTAGCTTTAATTCTATTCGTTACAGGGTGCACTTCGACGAGAGGATACAACTTTTTCGACAGTGTTTATCGGGCAGGAACCGACCCGATGACATGGGGAAATGCGCTACTTGCCGGCGTGATAGTCGCTACTGATAGTGATGAGCGTATCTCCAAAGCAGCCGTTGAAAACAATTACCTTTTTGGCAGTGTGAAAGAGGCGGGAGAAGCCAGTGATGACTGGAGGGCGAATACTCGAATGTCCATGCACCTTTCCACGTTGCTGGTCGCCAGTGATTACAGTGCTTCCGGTCCGCTAGAGTTTTTTGAACGTAAGGCGCTTAGGGCGCTAGGAAACAATCTTAACGCCGGATTTGTAGCGACTACCACTGGGGACATTCAACTTGCAACAAAAAAAGCCCGACCAAATGGAGGATGTTGTGGGTTTCCCTCGGCGCATACCTCAAGAGCCTTTGCAACAGCACTGATCGCAAGGAGAAACTACCAACAGTCAATCCTGCATCCTGGCATACACAACACATTAACCTTCGCCACTTACCTGTCTGCTTATGCGACCGGGTGGGCGAGGGTTGAATCACAGGCTCATTATCCTTCACAGGTTTTGTGGGGGGCGGTGTATGGGAACTTTGTGTCTAGCCTCATCTACGACATGACAAACAGTATCGAACCAAACTTATTCACTTTTTTCTATCTCTCCTCTGATGAGATGATGGTGACATTCAACTATCAGTTTTGAATGAGAATCGGCCTAGTTAATCATCAGTACAGATCGCTTAATACCTCTTGCTTAGGCGTCAACTTGCTGTGCTGTCCCGCTCTTTTTAACAGCAACAATAACTGATGATTTTGCCATTCTCCTATCGAGGAACTGTATCTGCTGGCCATGAGAGCAGTGACTTCTTGTTCAATCTCCTTATTGAGTGCTTCTGGCAGTAAAGAGCGATCCCAAAGCCTCAGTGCCGTTGCAACTTTCACGGCATCGTTTGAGATAACAGCAGTACGCATGGCTTCTAACCCGGAAGGTGTCGTGTTGCTTTCTTGCCTATCCACGCTGGAGGGAAGGGGACCTTTTTTTCGTAGTAAAAGTACCAGAGTAATGATCCAAAGGAAGGCAAATAAACCGGATAGCCAAGGCCAAAAGCCTGCTTTGGTGAATATTGTTGTCTCATTTAACGGGCCATATGGTTGTAACGCAGTTTCATCATTGCCAGAAGCCATTGTCGGTGTTAAGGCTGCTGTGTGCGTTCTTGCCAGACTTTACCGCGATAGACAAACCTTTCAGTTCACTGGTTTGAGGCTGTTCGGTCTGGGTATTGAACCAGTTTATGGAAAGTTCGGGTAGTTCAGTATCACCGACATCACGAGGAATGATCACCTGTTTTACCGTCATCACTGTGTATTCACCATCACGACTGTACTCAGTTTTATCTGTGTATACGCGTACATTTTGCGGGTAATTCAGCGAAAGATTCGGCATGGCACTTTGCTTGATATTCTTGATTTTTAATGTAATCTCACGGTTGATCGCTTCACCCACTTCTACCGAGAGTTGGCCATCAAGTGAGTCTGGCTGCCAACTTTGCGATAGCTTCAGTGATGGCGTCGGTAGCCAAAGACCCTGATAGTCAGTCGGTTTGTCCAACACCTCCAGTGTCATTGACTCAGCTTCACGTTCAATAGGGAGGCCGAGTGAAGAGCCCCATCCATTGCTTTTTACTTCTGTGCCGCTGAATACCGCGCCTTGGAGTTTGATACTTCCTGCTTTGGTTGGGGTGATTTGATATAAGCGGCTGATCACCAGATAGCGGCGACCATTAAGCACGGCTTCAGCCTGCACATCTTCACCAACTTGCTTCACGTCCAGTCCTTCTCCCTTTGGAGCTTGGAGTGTTGGGGAATCAAGTTGAATGCCAATCATCAAGCGAATGCGATAATTGAATGTTTCACCTATGTAGCCTTTGACGCGGTCGACAGTTGCTGTCAGTTTCACAGCATTCTTATCCTTTAAACTGTTTTTCTGACTGGCGTTGACGACTTGAATAGTGATGGGTTCAGTTTTCATTCCATCTATATCTAGGCTAGGTAGGGTGTAGGTACCCGTTTGTTTAGCGGCTACCGCCACTCGCCACTCTGTTTTCCGCGACATACTGCCGTTGATGACTGATGTGCTGTTACTGACACTGGGGCGACCGAAGATAAAATCCGCAGACAGAGGAGTGAGATCCAAGGTATCGCTGTCAACGCTGTCATCGACCGAAATAGTTAATTGAAACGCTTCACCTACGGGCACCACGTTTTGTGAGACGGTGGCGACCGCAGATGCCGCCACGGCAGCAGGGGCCACAATTACGAATAACAGGCTCAGCAGCTTAAAAGGAATGCGAGTGAATCGGAGAGTGAATGAACCGGTTGTCTTTATCATTGCTCGATTACCATGAGTTTTCTGTTGGTGCGGGATTGTCTTTTTGACGCGCTTGCAAAATAAGTTGTGCGCGGATCAGGGCGGCCGTGTCATCAGGAACTTGCTCCAGTTTCTTCAGCACAGGGTGACTGGCTTCCAACCCATTTGAGCTTCCCTCGTTGTCTACAGAGGTTGCACCAAGGGCATTGCCTTCTTTATCGTTGCTCCCCTCGGATGCATCCTGCCCTTCTTTCTCACTTTGTTCATTGACAACACGAGATTCAGTGCCCGCTGAGTCTCCACCCTTTTTATTGGTAGAGGTACTGGCCTGCGGAGATCCAGCCTCTTTTTCTGAGTTTTGGTCTGTTGACGCGTTGCTTTTCTGAGAGGGCACATTAGCGTCGCCCTGCTGACCCTGCTGACCCTGCTGACCCTGCTGACCCTGCTGACCCTGCTGACCCTGCTGACCCTGCTGACCCTGCTGACCCTGCTGACCCTGCTGACCCTGCTGACCCTGCTGACCCTGCTGACCCTGCTGACCCTGCTGACCCTGCTGACCCTGCTGACCCTGCTGAGTTTGAGCGGATTGTCCGTCTTGCGACTGGCTATCCTGAGCGTCAGAATGTCCTTGCTGTCCTTGCTGTCCTTGCTGTCCTTGCTGTCCTTGCTGTCCTTGCTGTCCTTGCTGGCTGTCCTTGCTGTCCTTGTTGGTCTTCACTGCCCTGTTGCTCTTGAGAAGATTGGTTGCCATCGTTTTGCTGTTGCTGTTGCTGTTGCTGTTGCTGTTGCTGTTGCTGTTGCTGTTGCTGTTGCTGTTGCTGTTGCTGTTGCAGCGCCTTGTCAACAATATCCAGATTATGTTTGGCGTCGGCATAGTCAGGATTGGACTTCAGCAGGGAACGGTAGGTTTCCGCTGCCTTTTCCAGTTCGCCCGCCTTGGCGTAGGCGTTGCCAAGGTTGTAGCGTGAGGTGGGATCGGTCAAAGCAGAGAGGGAATCAATGGCCCCGTTGTAATCCCCCGCACGGTATTGGGCAATACCCTTCCACGCCTGAGAATCAAAGGCGTCTGCTGCATTTTGGTAGTCTTCTGCCACAAACTGCTCATACCCTTGCTGGTCTTTGGTTTTGAACGCCGCTGCTTCAGCGCTATGCGGAACCGGTAACAGCATTAACATGGCAATCAACACAATACCGCGTCGAAAACTCAGCAGCGTCAAAGCGATGATCGGCAGCAATAGCCAGTAGCCATCGTTGATACGCTCTTCAATGGTTTTTTCTCCTTTTCCAGCTTTGCCTGACAAGGGTTTAGCAGTGAAGGCAACAAGATTATCCACGTCCTGGTTGGTCGGTTGCCAGCGTTGCAATAAGCCACCTGTGGCGCGAGTGAGATCGGAAAGAGGGGCCAACTCCATTTTTGCAATCACAGTGCGTCCATTTTGCTCAATCAAGGCGCCATCTGGCAGTGGAATGGGAGCACCTTCCTGGGTGCCTATCGCCAGCACAGAAACGCGATACTGGCTATCCGCCAACACCTTGAGGGATTGCGCTGCCTCTTTGTTACTCAAGCCATCCGTCAACAAAACAATGTCGCCTTCAGCGATGGCGGCTTGACGCAACAAATCGACCGCCTGCTGAATTCCAGCGGTTGCATTACTGCCGGGGAAGGGCATGATTGCAGGAGACAGATTCGGGATCAGGTTTTTCAGCGTGGCAGCATCCTCTGTCAGCGGACTGACGATGTAACCGTCACCAGCATAAGTAACCAAGCCTGTGCTGCCTTCTTTCCAGCCTGGCAGCATATCGAGGGCCTTAAAACGCGCCTGGGCCAAGCGGCTTGGTGCAATATCAGTGGCATACATAGAGCGCGACATGTCCATCACTAATACCCGTGCACCGGCAAGGTTCACCGCTGGCAATTCCGTTTTTTGCCAGCTTGGACCTGCCAATGAAACGATGGTCAAAAGCCACCCCAATGCCAGCAGAAATAAAGGCCAGCGTTTGGCTCGTTGTCGGCCAGCGGTTGGCTGAGTGGAAAGAAGACTGGCCAGATGCGGGGCGATCAGTCCTGACGCGTGTGCCTTTCCTTTCAACCAAGGCAGTAAAAGCACCAGTGGCAGTGCTGCTAGCAACCACTGGGGATGCATAAAGGTAAACTCAGCCATGACGTTTCCTCATCACTGCCACCACGGCAGAAAACAACAGCGCCAAGGCTAAGGGGTAGCGAAACAGCTCATCTGTTGGGCGCCACGTTTGCTCAACCGCAGAAATAGGCTCTAACTGATCGATGATTTGATAGATTTTCTCCAGCTCCTCAGGGTTGCGTGCACGAAAATACTCGCCGCCGGTCATCTTGGCGATTTGGGTCAGGGTGCGCTCGTCCAGCTCCTGAGAAGGGTTGATGATACGAGAGCCAAACAGGCTACGCTGACGGATCTGGTCTGCGCCGACACCAATGGTGTAGATGGTGACGTCATACTCTTTGGCGAGTTTTGCCGCTTCAATTGGGTCTATCACCCCAGCAGTATTTGCGCCATCACTGAGCAATATAATCACCCGTTGCGGCGCTTTGCTGTCGATAAAGGTTTTAGTGGCAACCCCCAGACCTTCGCCAATGGCGGTCTGTTTCCCAACCAGGCCGAGTACAGCGCGGCTCAGTTGTTGCGCCACTGTGTTTCTGTCTAGAGTTAATGGGGTCTGCAAGTAGCCATGATCAGCAAACAGCACCAAGCCAAGCCTGTCTCCTTCCCGCTTACTGATGAAGTCTGACAGCACATGCTTTACCGCGGAGAGTCTGTTGGTGGCACTGCCATCGGGAAGCAACATGTCTTCCATTTCCATTGAGCCGGATAAGTCCACTGCCAGCATCATGTCTCTGTGCTCAGGCTGAATCTGTACGGGGTTGCCATACCAGACAGGACGAGAGGCGGCGACTATCAAACACAGCCAAAGCAGAGACATTAAAATAAAGCGTAACCGACTGCCTGCCTGCTGACTCCCAAGGCCTGCTGGTAATTGAGGGAGATGAATCGCCGCAGGGCGTGGAACCGGACGTGTAAAGCGGTATACCAGCCAAGGCAGTGGCAAGAGCAATACCGACCACCACCACAGAAATTCAAACATATTGAGCCTCCTGTGCTGAGGCATGACGGGGTGGCAGAGCGTGTTTCAGCCACCGCTCTGCCAGTTGCTGACATTTGGCAAATTCTTCATCGCTGATCGGTTGGGGGGAGAAGAGCCCTTTCTGCCAGAGTGTATGCGTGGCTACAAAGCCTTGATGCCTCACGGGAAGTTGTTGGTCCAAAAATGCCATCCAACGCTCGCTGGTGAGGGCGGCGACATCGTCACGCGGGTAGTAGGTGAGCGCGGCCCGTTTCAACAAGATATTAATTTCTGAGAGTGAATGTATGCCGCGCAGTGCCTTGAGTGCTTCTTGTTGTGCGGCCCGTCGCTGTTGGCGCTTTTGCTGCCAAAGGAAGAAGGCAACGAGAAAAACGAGCGCTGCCGCAATCAGCAACCACCACCCCCAGGCCAGTGGCCATATACCGGGTGTTTGTTGAAGATGAATGTCTGCCAGTGGCAGCGTAGAGGGAGACACACTGTTTGCCATGGTTAATGCATTACCTTCATAGAGGTGGCTCCAAGTTGTTGCAGCAAGGGTTGCGCTGCATTAAGGCTATAAAGCGGAATGGCCAGAGAACGCGCCATGTCAGCAATAAATTGTTGTTGGTGTTGAAACTGACGTGCCAGTCCGTCCCTTGTTTTTCGGGATGAAAAATCCAGCCAGGCCGTTGCAGTATGGTCAGCTACCAATTCCTGCCCTTTGAACTCGGTCTGCCCTTGTTCTAATGGGTCATGCACACGCACAAACTGAATACGGTTGTGCTGGCGAAGCTGACTCAGGCGACGCTTGTCATGGGCGCTGAGAGCGTAAAAATCACTGATGATAACAATCTCACTGCCTTTGGGGCATAGGTGATGCAAATGGCGAAGTGCGGCTTGCCAAGCCTGATTGCTGTTACCGGCGGTGTTGGTTTGAAGCATCTCTGCGTGGGCCTCCATCAGCACATGTATCAGCCTAAGTGGCCCTTGCTGGCGGGCGGTTGGTTTACACTCACGAAGCGTTATTCCGTTGTAAATCACCGCGCCAATGCGGTCCTTTTGACTCATGGCCAGCCAGGAAAGCAGACTGGCAAAATGCGCGGCCTGTACCGATTTCAGCATCAACTGAGAACCAAACTTCATGCTGGCGCTGAGATCAATCATCAACATCACAGGCTGTTCGCGCTCTTCCGTAAACAGCTTGGTATGGGCTTTTCCGGTGCGTGCTGTCACCCTCCAATCAATCGTACGGATATCATCACCGGGCTGGTAGGGACGCACCTCGGAAAAGTTCATTCCACGTCCTTTGTTGCGACTAGTGTGCTGACCACTCAGCTGCGACCAAACGCTGAGCGCGGGCGGCAACCAGCGCACTGCTTGTTGGCGGTAGTGCAGCAGTTCTGGCATCAAAACATTGACACCGTCGCTGTGGGGCGGCAGCAGGGAATGGGGAGTCGCTACTCTCATACGCTGGCAACGTGTTCAATCAGGTGGGAAACCACAGTGTCAGCAGCAATGCCTTCTGCTTGCGCTTCGTAGCTTAACAACAAGCGGTGGCGCAGCACTGGGTAGGCCATGGCTTGAACGTCTTCCGGTGTCACAAAATCACGACCGTCCAGCCAGGCGTTGGCACGGGCGCAGCGGTCCAGCGCCAGTGTCGCGCGGGGACTGACACCCATTTGTAACCAAGCGGCCAGTTTGTCACTGTACCGTTGTGGCTCGCGGGTCGCGATGATGAGGCGGATGATGTACTTCTCGACATCTTCTGCCATGTGAATGCTGAGCACTTCTTTGCGTGCGTCGAAAATACTCTCCTGCTTGAGGTGCACGGGCTCTTGTTTTTCCAGACCCTGAGCTTCACCGCGGTTTAGACGCAAAATCGCCATCTCGCTGCTTTCGCTCGGGTATTCGACATTGAGCTGCAGTAAAAAACGGTCGAGCTGGGCTTCAGGCAGCGGGTAAGTCCCTTCCTGCTCGATGGGGTTTTGGGTCGCCATGACCAGAAAAAGTGGGGGTAGCGGGTAAGTTTTTCGACCCGCAGTGATTTGCTTTTCTGCCATGGCTTCCAACATGGCAGCCTGAACTTTCGCGGGGGCTCGGTTGATTTCGTCTGCGAGCAAGAGGCTGTTAAAGATTGGTCCTGGCTGAAAGGTAAATTCACCGGTTTCAGGACGGAAAATATCTGTGCCCGTTAGATCAGCTGGCAGCAAATCTGGCGTAAACTGAATGCGATGATAATCTCCCTCAATACAATCAGATAGCATTTTAACTGCCCGGGTTTTGGCTAGCCCCGGTGGCCCTTCTACCAGAATGTGGCCGTCAGCCAGAAGGGCAATAAGAAGTTGTTTAACCAGTTCGGGTTGGCCGATAACCTGGCTTTGTAGGTAAGTGTTAAGACGTTGAAAAGTGTCTGCGAACATAGTGGTGAAAGCCCCTGAACCTGACAAAGAAAGTGTTTAATAACCTGAGACCAAAAATAGCCTCTAGGGTTCACACGCTTTTAATTAGTCTTCTTATCTCTTTTTTTCAAGGGGCAATGCATTGCTTTATGGGCAAGTTAGTGATGTTCCGGTGGAATGTCGCATTGAAGAGAGAGCCTGGCTCATTTCTTCTTCAGAAAGCCATTGTTTGGGAAGTGGATTGACTACCAAACGAAAGTCTTTGATGGTATCAGCAAGCGGCGCATCCTCGGTTTGTGGAGAAATGATAGCGATATTGAGCGCAGGGTTGCGCTTCGCAATCCGGCTGGCGATACCAAGTCCATCTTCGACATGAAAAGCTCCGGCAATGTGTATCACTTTATCACCGGGGTTATCAGCTAAATAGTTCACGATGCTCTCAGCCATGGTGTCGTCCCACGCCAGTTGCGCCAAATACTGATTCGCGGTTTTCTCTTCATCACCATGAAACATGGCGGCGAAGAATTTCGCTTTGTAAGGTGATTCCCCGTCAGTAAGTGTTTCTGCCACCAAACCACGTTTATCTTGCGGCAGTCGGTCGAGATACGCTTTCCCTTCTCTACCAATACAACGGACGATTTCAATCGGTGCGTTGGATGCGATCACGGGTAATGATTGGGCTTTGGCATACTCTACCAATGGGCGATAGCTACCTTCATAGTTCGACCACTTACTGGTTTTGCTTAGCAAGCTGTTTTCGCCAAAGTCTCCTGCAAGGTAACTGTTAATAATGGCCTGATCGGCTCGGGTAAACTGCTCCATAGAGAGGACGGTGGCGGGGTGGCGGGAAGCCAGTGTGGCGAGAAGCTGCGTTTGGAATAGATGCACGCCAGGATGGGTGTGCCACTCGCCGACCAGAACGACATCGGCATTTGCCACGGCATTGGCAAGTTCGTTTAATGAATAGGGAGCGCCACCTGATGACTCTATATGGTAGTCGTAGAGGGTGCCTGCGGGCGGCGGTAATTCTTTTGTAGAAAGAGAATGGGTGCATCCCATCAGGAACAGAATGAGCAATGCAGCTGAAATGGAGCGTATCGGCATGGGAAGTCCTGAGAGGTAAATCCTTAGATACGCTCCATTATGGTGTAACGGCTCAGTTATGCAATTTTGCGATACACCCGAAGCGTGAAATCTGCTTCGCATTCAAACTGTTCTGCATCTTTCAGGGTTTGCCACAGACTTTCCGGTGCATGCCATGCGAAGGGCGTCATCTGCAATAAAGTCGTGGCGTCTGTGCTGTTCAGCTTCATTGGGTAAGCGACGGTTTGCTCGGTTTCCAGTTCAAAGCCAGGTAGGTCTTCCACTGGCACGTCATGTAAGCGCACCTCGTCGTAAATGCCCGCTTTCATTTGATACAGATGGCGTGGACCCGGTGTGACTGTTACCACCACGCCGTTGTCTTTCACTGCACGCGCAAGCTCTTCGTCATTGCATGGCGCGTAGATACGCACCACAGCATCCAGTTGGTTATCGGCGAATGGCAAACGCTGGCTGGAGGCCACGAGGAAATCCACATTTGGGTAACGTTTGGCACCATAGCGAACCATCACTTTGGAAATGTCGAGACCAAACACCTTGGTGCCCGCCAGCTGTTCCGCAAAGTAGCTGGTGTAATAGCCTTCTCCACAACCGATATCCAAAAGCTCCGCACTGTCTTTTCCAGCAAGCAGTGAGGTGAGTAATTCACTGACTGCATCTCGCATTGTCTGGTAATGACCACCATCCAGAAACTGACGGCGTGCCTGCATCATCTCTTTGTTGTCACCCGGATCTTTTGAACGCTTATGCTGCACAGGGAGCAGGTTTACATAGCCTTCTTTCGCCAGATCGAACTGGTGATTGTTGGCGCATTTGTACGTGCGGTCAGAAAGGTTCAGCGGCTCTTGGCACAGCGGACAAAGATAAGATGGCATAGCGAAATTTCGGCAAGGATGAATGAGCGGCAAGGATACGGTGTGGGGGCGGGTGGTTCAAGGGGTGTACATGATTATAGAGATGAAAAACATTACATATGCCAGACCTTTCTAGTCTGGCATAAATCGGTACTTGTACTGCTTCTGCTCTTCACGTCAAAGTAAGCACTAGAAATCCCATAGATATGATTACGAGCGATAAAGCTTCGCTTTACGATTCGCCGCCCACACATACAACAGGTCAGTCGCGATCGTCGCTGCCGCCAGAGAGGTAAGGTCTGCGTGGTCGTAGGCTGGTGCCACTTCTACCACATCCATACCAATCAGGTTGATGCCTTGCAGTGAACGAATCACTTTCAGGATCTTGTCAGTGCTCAGACCGCCGCAAACCGGAGTGCCTGTACCCGGCGCGTAAGCTGGATCCAGACAGTCGATGTCGAAGGTCAGGTAAACCGGACGGTCGCCAACACGGTTTTTAATCGCCTCAACGATTTGTTCCACAGACCAATCGTTCGCTGTCGCTGCATCTATTACCTGGAAGCCCAGCTCGTCGCTATGCTCAGTACGGATGCCAATCTGGATAGACGCATGTGGGTCAATCAGACCTTCTTTTGGTGCGGTGTAGAACATGGTGCCATGGTCGAACTCGCTGCCTTGATCGTAGGTGTCAGTGTGGGCATCAAAGTGAACCAGTGCCATTTCACCGAACTGCTTTGCGTGGGCGCGTAGCAGTGGCAGGGTCACGAAGTGGTCACCGCCGAACGTCAGCAGCGTTTTTCCTTCTGCCAGCAGGCTGGTGGCGTGTGCTTCCAGACGCTCACTCATGTTGCGTGCATCGCCACAATCAAACACCAAATCACCGCAGTCAGCGATGTTGATTTCTTTGGTCAGGGAGAAATCCCAAGGCCATTTTTTGCTTTCCCACGCCAGATTGGTGGATGCCTGACGAATCGCGCCTGGGCCCATGCGTGCGCCAGAGCGGCCTGTGGTTGCCATATCAAAAGGAACACCTGTGATCACCACGTCAGCGTCGCAACCTTGTGGGTTAAACACCAGTGGTTGGCGCAGGAAACCGAACGCGTTGGCGTACAGGGAGTAGTCTGGGTAGTTGGCCAATGTTGCCATTGATAATTCCTTGAAAAAGAGGCTGTCCGCAATGCAGGCAGCCGAAATCATTAACGGTTGTGGTGAATGTCTTCGAGGTAGGTGTAACCTTTCAGACCTTCAGAAAGCTCAGACAGAATTGCGTCTTGCTCCTGCTCTGGCAGGGCTTTCACCATTTCTTCGTACTGGCTCAGGAACTCGTCCGCTTCCAGGTGCACGTAACGCAGCACATCACCCACAGTGTCGCCGTGGTGGATAGATTCTATCTCGTAGCCGCCATCTTTATTGCAGCGAACGACGGCAGAATCGGTATCACCGAACAGGTTGTGCATGTCGCCCAGAATTTCCTGATACGCACCCACAAGGAAGAAACCGATGCGGTATGGCGATTCATCGCTCCACGTTGGTACAGCGAGTGTGCTTTCAATGCCTTGGCCTTCGACGTATTGCTCAACCGCACCGTCAGAGTCACAGGTTATATCCAGCAGCACAGCACGGCTTTGCGGCTCTTTATCCAGGTTTGACAGCGGCAGGATAGGGAACACCTGCTCAATACCCCAAGCGTCAGGCAGTGACTGGAATAGAGAGAAGTTCACGAAGAACTTGTCTGCCAAACGGCTGTTCAGCTCATCCAATACCGGGCGATGTGCGCGGTTTTTCTGGGACATCTTGCAAGACAGCTCGTAACAAATGCGCAGGCTGATTTGTTCTGCCCAAGCGCGTTCGGCAAAGTTCACCAGACCCATGGCGAATTGCATGTGTACTTCAGCCAGATCGTTCTGGTTATCGTGGTAAATCTCCACCAGTGAACGCTGGTCAGTTGACTGGCTCAGGTCTTTAAATGAACGCCACATGTTATGAAGGATCTGTGATGCATCTTCTGCTGGTGCAAACACTTCCTCACGCTGGTAGCTTTCAACGCCCATCACGTCAGTGATAAGCACAGCGTGATGCGCAGTCAGGTTACGGCCAGACTCAGAGATAATGCGCGGCATCTTGATGTCGAATGCCTTACACACATCACCGATGGTGTAGACGACATTGTTGGCGTACTCGCGCTGGCTGTAGTTCATGGAACAGCTGCTTTGGCTTCGTGTGCCCTCGTAGTCGATTGCCAGACCGCCACCTACGTCAACAGTCGTGATGCCTGCACCCATTTGGGTCAGCTCTGCAAATACACGCGCCGCTTCGTTTACACCTGAGCGTACGTCGCGGATATTGGCGATTTGCGAACCCAGATGGAAGTGCAGCAGTTGCAGTGAATCCAGCATGTCGTTTTCACGCAGGCGATCCATTACCGTCATACACTGAGAAGCTGACAGACCGAATTTCGACTTCTCGCCGCCACTTGCCTGCCACTTACCTTTGCCCTGAGACGCCAGACGCGCGCGCAGACCCAAGCGCGGTTTCACGCCCAATGCTTTCGCTTCTGCCAGCACAGTATCCAGCTCAGAAAGCTTCTCCAGCACGATGTAGACTTCGTGGCCCAGCTTTTCGCCAATCAGTGCCAGACGGATGTATTCGCGGTCTTTGTAGCCGTTACACACGATCACTGAGCTTGCCTGACGTGCCATGGCCAGCACAGCCATCAGCTCAGGCTTACTGCCCGCTTCCAGACCCAGTTGACGTTCCTGACTGGCGTATTGGCTTTTCAGAATTTCGCCAACCACTTCTTTTTGCTGGTTCACTTTAATTGGGTAGACCAGCAGGTATTCGCCTTCATAGCCGTAGTCAGCAATGGCATCGTTGAAGTGGGTGCATAGGCTGTCTACGCGGTGGTGCAAGATCTCCGGAAAACGCACCAGCACAGGCAGGGAAGCGCCTTTGGTAATCAGTTCATCAGCCAGCGTTGAAAGCGCGATGTTGTTGCCCGGTTGTTGGGTATCCGGACGGGCAATCACCTCGCCTTGTGAATTAATATCGAAGTAACCCTGACCCCAGTAAGGCGTGTTATAGACATCGCGGGCGTCATTGGTAGACCAATCACTCATATTTGTTCCTCAGTGGTGATTGGGTACAGGAAACGCCGATGACGGCAGATAATAGGTGGCCGTCAACGGTGCTGTGTACCGGATAAAAATAATGGGTAACGCTGGCAGACCTTACTCAGGCATCTGAAGCGACAGTTCGAAAAGTACGGTTTCCGCGCTGCGTGTTCGCTTTAACGATACCCGTTTCCTGCGTACATGGGTCGACAGGTTCTGGGGTTTGTTTTGCGGGTGGATGTTAGCTGCGGTGTCGCAAAGAGTACCCAGGCTTTCTGCCTGAACAGCGTGGTTTGCGAAAGATTTCATTGCCATTCCTAAAAAGGCCGCGCTTACTGTTGCACGGTATGACAGAGAAAGCGGCTGGTCAGCGCGGAAACTGCAACTTGAGGTTGTTCCAGCGCATTGCAAATCAGAGGTTGATTCGCTTGACCTAGCCCATATACACCTCGACGGCATCATCAAAAACGGTTGGGTGCGTGGCGATTAGACAACCGATTTAGCTTGGGCGCAAATAAATTAATTTGTCACTGACAATCAAAATTGTTTATCAATCCTCTCATCCAGGTGATGTGAGATAAATTTAATTTAAACAGTAGGTTATGAGTGGAATTTAAATGCAAAAAAGCCGCTGAAAACAGCGGCTTTTGATTGAGATTTTTGGAGCTTATGCGCCCACGATCTGGCAAAGCTCGTTACCACACAGGTGGTACTGACGAGGGCAATTGCGCCATACCTGCAGCATGCGCTGGTATTTCGCCAGCATCGGTGTTTGGCTGTTGAAGTGGTGTGAGCCTTTGTCGAATTGTGGGTACAAACCTTCGACATCGGTCAGGAAGCGCACATAGTTCACCAGATGTGCTTCAGTCGCTGCATCAAAACCCCAGAATTGAAGACGACGTGCATCAACATCACATTCGCAACGGGTGCCGTCTTCCAGCATGCGATAAGATTCCTGAAGTGCGTGGTGCATCTCCATGATATCAACCACCTGGCGGCACAGTTCTTCTGGCATGTCGCCAAATTCTTTATCCAATTCACGCATTTGCAGGGCATATCCGCGCTCTACAATAGTTTGTAGACGACGATATTTTTCTGCATTTTGTGGATCAAGTTGGGACATTAGCGTGTATTGATTAGATAGGATAAGACGTTGAGCGTGTGTCATTTCCATAATAGTGGCCTCGAAAGATAAAAATTCTTTGTCCAAACAGCCTCTTAGTTTTGATTTGAAGTGAGCTAGTTTGGTAATCCATGTGCCACAGATTAACAGTTGGAGCAGGCTACTTTTTTGATCTGGATACAGGTTAGTTACGCTTTTTTAACTTGAAAATTGCACCATTTTTGTAGCTCAAAGCCCAAGGATAACGGAGCAAGGATGATTTATTGGCAGGTGTTTGGTTGGACGTGTTTTCTGGTGTCGCTTTGGCTATGCCGGTCACCGCTTGGTTGGCAAAAAATGCGCACGGAAAAGGACTACCAGCACTTAGTATTTGCCAGCGGGATCATTCTATTTTGTTTGTGGGCATTGAAGGCAGGGATCAGCGAAGGGTTGGATATCCACTTTCTGGGAATGACAGTGCTCACGCTGTGTCACGGCCCGAGAATCGCTATTTGGATTTCAGTGATTCCTTTGACTCTAATGGTGGGATTTGGCCTGCTGCCATTTGCTGATGTTGGGCTATATGCGTTCACCACGGCGGTGCTTCCAGCTGTGGTCAGCTATGCAATTTTCCTGCTTTCCTACCGCTATCTCAGCCATCACCTGTTCATCTATATCTTCATCGCCGGTTTTCTCAATGCGGCCTTTACCATAGTGTTCCACCTTTGCACGGTGTCGACAGGTTACTGGGTGTCTGGCCTTCATGGCTGGGATACGATTCTCGATAATTACCTGACGCTGGCACTGCTGATCTGGTTCCCCGAAGGGCTGCTCAACGGCATGGCTGTGACCTTACTGGCAGTGTATCGCCCGCATTGGTTGAGAACCTTCTACGACAGAGAATACTTGTCGCCTGATAGATGACACTAGGGACTGTTGGCCTTTGGTGGTTAAAGAAAAACCGGCGCGAGGCCGGTCTTCGTTAAATCCGTTCGAGGTTAGTAAACCACTTTGTGGCCGTAGCCTTCCAGAATCGCTTTCAGCGCTTCCATGGTTTCTTTCTTCGGTGGGCTGACATCTTTGAGTTCATACTCGTAACCCAGCGCTTCCCATTTGTGCGCGCCAAGCTGGTGGTATGGCAGCATTTCTACTTTCTCGATATTGTCCATGTCTTTGATGAACTCACCCAGACGGTGTGCAGACTCTTCGTCGTCAGTGTAGCCGGGAACCACAACGTAACGAATCCAGGTCTTCTGGCCACGCTGATGCAGGTAGCGGGCGAAATCCAGTGTACGGCGGTTGGATACGCCAATCAGATCTTTGTGGATTTTGTCGTTCATTTGTTTCAGGTCCAGCATCACCAAGTCTGTGGCATCTAACACTTCATCAACCACGTCAGTGTGCTTGCGGATGTAACCATTGGTATCCAGACAGGTATGAATGCCTTCCGCTTTTGCTGCACGGAAGAAATCACGCACGAATTCAGGTTGAAGCATGGCTTCACCACCTGAAGCGGTCACTCCGCCACCTGAGGCATTGATGAAGTGACGGTAGGTCACCACTTCTTTCATGATTTCTTCGACGGTGACTTCTCGGCCATCGTCCAGATCCCACGTATCGCGGTTGTGGCAGTATTTGCAGCGCATCAGGCACCCTTGCAAGAAAACGATAAATCGAATGCCAGGACCATCAACGGTTCCACAAGACTCAAAAGAGTGAATACGGCCAATCACCGACATGAGCATCTCCAAAACTACTGTAAAAAGTAAGGTGTTATTTTATTACAGAAACGTGGTGACCTAAAGGAAATAAGGTGGCTTTGCGGCCAAGTAAAATAGGAAATTGTAAGGGGAGAAGAAAGGCGCGAAAACCGCGCCTTTTCGAGGGTTAGATAACGATGGTGTTCAGTGCCAGAGGTGGACAAAGCGTACGACTTTCGAGTAATGAATCCCAAAGTTCTTGCCAGCCCTGCAATTTGTCAGCGGGCATGGGTTTGGCAATAAAAAAACCTTGACCATAGTTGCAGCCCATATCGCGAAGAGAGTGCCACACTTCAATACATTCAATGCCTTCAGCGACTGATGCCACATCTATGCGGTTGGCAACCAAGACACTGGCTTCTACCAAGGCGAGGGCAGTGCGAGAACTTAACATCGGCAATATCAGGTTGAGGCCTATTTTGAGAGAGTCTAGTGGTAGAAATTCCACTTGTTGCAGAGTACTGTAGCCGGAACCAAAGCCGTCTATCGAGATACGGAATCCATTGAGCAGTAAACGCGAAGCGGCTTCCTGAAGTTGCGCAATTTGCGAAAAGTTATCAGGTTCGTGAATCTCGAAATAAATCAGTTGGTTGAGGTTAGGGTGCTGATGACCCATCTCGATGAGCTCATCGACGAAATCCAACTCGATAAGGTTACTCACCGAAACGTTGATACCGACGGGATGCCCATCAAGATAAGTCTGGTTGGCGATCACTGAATTGATGACCGATAACGTCAGTTCTGCTTCCAGATTCAAGCTTGTTAGCTGAGGCAGGAAAGAGATGGGCGTTAACGTCCCCCTGATGGGGTGTTTCATTCGCTGAAGTGCCTCGCATGCGACCCATTCCCCGGTATCAAAGCGGACAATAGGTTGATACCAAGTCTCGAACAGATTCGACTGCCATGCTTCCAGCACTTCATCACCCGACATTGCCAGCAAGTCTTGTGGGTAATCAGTGTCACACTCATGGGCGAGTGTCAGGTAGTACTTCAGCAGGGGGATAGAGGCTGGTTTGGGCAGGATACCTAATACGTTGAGCTTCATGTGTTCACACATGCTTTTGACCGTATCCAACACTTTTTGGGAGGCAGCACTGGTAATGACAATGCACCCAGTAAATCCGCGCTCGGCAGCTTTGCTTAAAAGCTTGATGCCATCCATATCCGGTAAATCTAAATCGCAGAATATGATGTCCGGTGTTTCATGGAGGATTTTTTCCAATGCGGTGTTACCAGACTCGGCGAATACCAGCGTGTCATCACCTGATATGAGTTGCATTAATTGCCCAGCAATTACATCTCGTTGGAAGAGATGGTCTTCCACTAGCAAGATATTCATGGTGTTCCCCTAAATGCGCATATGGCGGTATCGAATGGCGATACGAAAATATTGTTCTAGGGGCTGTTGACCTTTGGTGGTTAAATTTTGTTCTCGCTATAAGCGTTTTAGGCGCGGCGAGGTGTGTGCCGCCTAGTCATTCTAAGCAAATACACCTCAACGAAGCGTAAAACGCTTAGGGCAGAACCCTTCGGGCAGCGTTTGTGGGGAATTTCTGCTGCGTTATCGGCTTCTCATGTAGGCTAGCTACACATCGAAGCCTCTGCCTTGCATAAAATCCCCACAAACTGCTGCAAAAATCACCACCAAAGGTCAACAGCCCCTAGAAGAGCTTGATTCCAGTATGGTCGCTATTTTTGAGAGCGTCGACAGAACGTTATGCGGTTATTGCCTTTGTATCAGGGGCTTGGCGCTTTTTGGGCAGGCATAAAAAAACACCTCCCGGAGGAGGTGCTTATCAATTCATCGAAGTCTCAGATTACAGAGATTCAGTGAAAGTACGTGCGATAACGTCTTTCTGCTGTTCAGCAGTCAGAGAGTTAAAGCGAACTGCATAACCTGATACACGGATAGTCAGCTGTGGGTACTTCTCTGGGTGCTTAACGGCGTCTTCCAGCGTATCACGGTTCAGAACGTTAACGTTCAGGTGCTGACCGCCTTCGATGCCAGACTCGTGGTGGAAGTAACCATCCATCAGACCAGCAAGGTTAGCTTTCTGCGTGTCACCATCTTTACCCAGTGCGTTAGGCACGATAGAGAAGGTGTACGAGATACCGTCTTTCGCGTGAGCGAATGGTAGTTTACCGACAGAAGTCAGAGAGGCTACTGCACCTTTCTCGTCACGGCCGTGCATTGGGTTGGCACCCGGTGCGAATGGCGCACCTGCACGACGACCGTCTGGCGTGTTACCTGTCTTCTTACCGTACACAACGTTTGAAGTGATGGTCAGGATAGACTGAGTAGGTACTGCATCGCGGTAAGTTTTCAGCTTACGAATCTTGTTCATAAACTTCTCAACCATTTCACATGCGATGTCATCAACGCGTGAATCGTTGTTACCGAATTTCGGATAGTCCCCTTCGATTTCGAAGTCGATGGCGATGCCGTCTTCGTCACGAACAGGTTTTACTTTCGCGTACTTAATAGCAGACAGTGAGTCAGCTGCTACAGACAGACCAGCGATACCACAAGCCATAGTACGGTAAACATCACGGTCCATCAGGGCCATAAGAGACGCTTCGTAGCTGTACTTGTCGTGTGAGTAGTGGATGGCGTTCAGCGCAGTGACGTACTGCTTCGCCAGCCAATCCATGAAGTTGTCCAGACCGTTCCAAACTTTGTCGAAGTCCAGAACTTCGTCAGTCATTGGATCTTGCTTAGGACCAACCTGCATCTTCAGTTTTTCGTCAACACCGCCGTTGATTACATACAGCAGCGTTTTCGCCAGGTTCGCACGTGCGCCGAAGAACTGCATGTGTTTACCAACAACCTGTGGAGATACACAACAAGCGATGGCGTAATCATCGTTGTCGAAGTCTGGACGCATCAGGTCATCGTTTTCGTACTGGATAGAAGAAGTATCGATAGATACTTTCGCACAGAAACGCTTGAAGCCATCAGGCAATTGCTCAGACCACAGTACAGTGATGTTTGGCTCTGGGCTTGGGCCCATAGTGTACAGGGTGTTCAGGAAGCGGAAGTTAGTTCGTGTTACCAGCGTACGACCGTCACAGCCCATACCACCCATAGATTCTGTTGCCCAGATTGGGTCGCCAGAGAACAGCTCATCGTACTCAGGAGTACGCAGGAAGCGAACCATACGCAGCTTCATCACGAAGTGGTCGATGATTTCTTGCGCTTCAACTTCAGTGATCTTGCCTTCAGCGATGTCACGCTCAAGGTAAACGTCAAGGAACGTAGAAGTACGACCCAGTGACATTGCAGCACCGTTTTGAGACTTAACGGCAGCCAGGTAACCGAAGTAAAGCCACTGAACAGATTCTTGTGCGTTAGTTGCAGGACCAGAGATGTCGTAGCCGTATTTCGCAGCCATTTCTTTCATCTGGTTCAGAGCGCGGTATTGCTCTTGGATTTCTTCACGAAGCTGCATGGTCATTTGCAGATCGTCGCCTGCTTCCAGTTTCTCTTGCAGAGAGTGGAATTGCTTCGCTTTGTCTTTAAGCAGGAAGTCTACACCGTACAGTGCTACGCGACGGTAGTCACCGATGATACGACCACGGCCATATGCGTCAGGCAGACCAGTCAGAACACCAGACTTACGGCATTTAAGGATATCTGGGGTGTAGATATCGAAAACGCTTTGGTTGTGAGTCTTGCGGTACTCTGAGTAAATTTTTGAAACCATTGGGTCCAGCTCACGGCCGTAAGCCTTGCAAGAACCCTCGATCATGCGAACGCCGCCGTTTGGCATGATTGCACGTTTCAGAGGAGCTTCAGTTTGCAGACCCACGATCTTTTCCAGATCTTTGTTAATGTAGCCTGCGTCGTGAGCAGTAATGGTAGAGATTACAGAAGTGTCGAAGTCTACAGGCGCGTGAGTTGAGTTCTCAAGCTTGATGCCTTCCATCACTTTTTCCCAAAGCTTGTTAGTTGCTTCAGTACCTTCAGTGACCAGGAAAGACTCGTCGCCCTCGTAAGGGGTGTAGTTCTTCTGAATGAAGTCACGAACGTTAACTTCGTTCTGCCATTCGCCGTCAGCGAAACCTTCCCATGCTTTAGCAAATTGCTCAGACATGTTGTACCTACCTTTTTAGTAGAAGAAAACAAGTACTTAGCGACTTAGATGTCGCTCCACCGTTGAGCCAGTGGTCGTACACGATCATTAAAAAACTGTAAAAGCAAAAACGGTCTTTCAAAACGCGTTTGATTTTACGCTTTCTAGCCAAGTTATGAACAGTAATTTGGGCAGCCAGTTAAGGCTGCCCAAGTCGTATTTACATAAGAGCAGGGATGCCAAACTGATCTTCCAGCATACCAACTGCGAGCATAGCAACCAGACAGATAACCAATACTGAACCTGGAATCACGATACGATCTACGAAAGACAGTTTTTTCGCGCGCGCTTTGTTACCGATGAGACCATTGTTGTCGAGCAGCATTGCCAGTGCCCAAGCCAGTACTGGGTTAGCAACCATTGATGCGAAGATACAGATACCTGCTGATTGTGAATCCTTCGTTTCACGAACCATCTGCACACCTGCTTCGAGCAGTGGCAGGAATACACCCACCAGCAGCGCGATACGCATCACTGGTGGCCATACTGCTATGTCCATTGGGAAGCCAAGGATAGCGATGAACATCACCAAACAGCCAAGCAGAATGGCACCAGCAGGGATTGGACGCTTCGCAATCGCTGCAGGGATCATATAAGTACCCCAAGAAGACGTGATGTTACCGCCACCTACCGCAGTACCAACCATCTGACGGATAGAACACATGGTCATAGTGTCATCTACATCCATCAGGACTTTTTCGGTTTTCTTCGGATAGTTCAATTCTTGGAAGATACGGTGGCCCAGGAAGTCTGGAGACCACATGGCTACCGCTAGGATGGCAAACGGCAGAGAAGCGATGAAGTGCTGCAGATTTGGCAGACCCAGCATCCAACCTTGCTCAGTGCTACCCCACCAGTAAACAGGGTTCAGGTTAGGCAGACCCATTTCAGTGGTGAAGGTCAGGTCGAAGCCTGCACCGAGCGCCAGTGCTGCAATCAGCCCTGTGAAAGCACAGGCAGGAATGGCCAGCCAGCGTTTGCCGATACGTGCAAGTAGGGCGTAAAGCACCACGTTCACAGCCAGAACCACTAGGCCAACATAACCCATGCTGCCTTTTGCGACTGTCGCAGACTCAAGGCCTTTTGCCCAGGTTTGGATGTCCGCGATTTGGCTCATTGCACCAGTGAAACCAAGGAAGATAAGAAGACCGCCGGCAACCCCTTCACTGGTGAGATTCACCAGTTTCGAGCCACCTTTGAAGTAACTCAGCATCAAGCCGAACATACCCAGCAGAAGAGCGAGCGCAAGAGGGTGAGCACCGGCTAGCGCAATGGTACCGATCAGCGGGATCATTGGGCCGTGGTTACCGGCAAGGTTAGCGCGTGGGTTGATAAAACCAGAGGCAAGCACACAGAACAGCAGGGCAGGGATAAGCATCTCTACACGCGCAACTTCAATCGCGAACTCTTTACCCAGATTGATGTGATCCCAAGCCTGGGTCAGGCCATCAGCCCAAGACATCATGACTGCGGAGTACATCGCGATAATGCCGATAGTACCCGCCAGTGCAGGAACGAGATCTTCGAGTTCGAAACGGAAATCACGGCCAGGAAGGTTTAGTTTCCAGCGGCGCGGGTTCATGATTTGAAGTTCGTGGTCCAGGTAATCTGAACGGGTCGCGAACTCTGAGGCAGGTCGGTGCTTAGCTTGATACTCGCTTTGCGCCATATCGCCGATATGCTCTGATGGAGCTTGAGTTGACATAAAGTCCTCTTCGTACAAAAGCAAACAGAACTGGTTACGCTCCCCGCGGGTTTTAGCTTTTATTCAGCAATGAATGCGCTGCTGAGAGAGGTGAGGCCGGGAGCCAAAAATGCGTTACAAACATACTAACAAACCTCCTATGAGCAAATTTGATTTAGATCATTTTCGTGAAAATAAATTACAGAATTTGAAAGTGATAAGAAACGAAAAGCGCCATGAGTGGTGAGGTTATTACCAGTTTTACCGAATTCATTTTAAATTCTGAAATAAAATTACCAAATATAGTGCGAGGTATGTGCCACAAAGGTGTGATGATTTGCAGTTAAATGGAGTAGCACATCGCTTTTCCTGCACGATGTACTTGAACAAAATTAAGAAGCCTGCGCGGGTTTCCTGCGCAGGCTTCTTCAGTGAAAAATCGTAAAAAGTTATTACTCGGCGTTGGCTTTTGCTTGCTGGAGCTTTTTGTAGGAGGACAGAAGTTTCTGATGCGCACTGAACGAGGTTAAGTTTACATTATCAAGCTCAAGGCCATAGAAGCGAATCTCTCCACAGATAGAGCCCCAAACCGTTTCAGTAACGCTCTCTCCATATACGAATCCAAATGCTCGGCGATACTCTGCCGCATCACGTGCTTCATCCTGCGCCAACGCAAGGCTTGTTAACAGGCAGCGCATAAACATGGCGCGTTGCTGACTGTAAATCGTTGTGTTGTATTCGAGGCTCCATGCCGCGAAGTCCTGCGCTGTTTCCATATCGCCCATCGCCAGTGCCAGCAAGCATTTCAGCTCACCGATAGTCAGCGACTTCCATGCCGTACCTGCATCGGGCAGCACGCCCATTAATTCGCAAACCATATAGCTATCGTCAAAGTCTGACATTTCCAGCACGTCGAACAGAGACTCAACGGATTCATCACTGAAGCCAGTTGCCAACAGCGTGGACATTGAATCACGCAGATCGGTACCCCGATTGTTATTGCAAAGCTGCACTTCTTCCGGAGGGTAGATTTCAGACCAGCCGGGCACAATCACACGGCAACAGTTCACTCCCAAGTGGCTGTAATCGGCGATGTAGGCATCGGCATCTTCAGCGTGGAGTTTACCCAGTAACCAGGAGACTTCTTCTTCTGAGCTGCCTTCGAAGTTCCACTCTGTGAATTCGTAATCTGGCGTGGACTTGAACATGTCCCAGGAAACCGTGCCTGAAGAATCAATGAAGTGAGTTTCGAGGTTGTGGTGGTCCGCCACTTCTTCATCATGAAATGATGGCGCTTCGAACACATCTAAATCTTTCAGACTGCGGCCTTGCAGAAGCTCGGTTACAGTGCGCTCGAAAGCCACCTGAAAGCGGGGGTGTGCGCCCCAAGAAGTAAAGCAGGTGCCATTGTTGGGGTTAAACAGTGTTACACAAACAACCGGATACAGACCGCCCATGGAGGCGTCATAAACCGCAATCGGGAAACCTTCTGCCTGCATGGCCTCAATAGAAGCTTGAATGGTAGGGAACCGCGCAATCACTTCCTGCGGGATTTCTGGCATGCTGATGCGCCCAGCAATGATGCGGTTTTTGATGGCACGTTCGAATACTTCCGACAGCGCCTGGCTGCGCGCTTCGGTTGCAGTGTTACCAGCTGACATGCCGTTAGATACATAAAGGTTGCCAATAATGTTCATTGGCACATATACCGTTTGCTGATCTTTCTGGCGAATGAATGGCAGTGCACAGATCCCGCGTTCTGCGTTACTGGATTGAAGATCAATCAAATCGCTCGCCATCAGGGTTTCTTCTTGATCGTAAAATACCCTCATGTCTTCATCAAGCAGACCGTCCGGCAGCGTGTCGTCATCGGTGAGTGGAAACCATTGCTCATCGGGGTAGTGCACGAATGGTGCCTTTGCGATCTCTTCACCCAAATAGAAATCAGCGTAGAAATAGTTACAGGAAAGTCGCTCAAAATACTCACCGAGTGCTGAGGCCAGCGCGGCTTTTTTACTGGCGCCTTTTCCGTTGGTAAAGTTCATCGGCGCGTCGACATCACGGATGTGAACCGACCAAACATTCGGCACTGGATTAAGCCAGGAAATAGGTTCAACGTGGAAGCCTGCTGCTTTCAGCTTTGCTTCGAAGTTGTTAATGGACACTTCGAGTGCTTCGTCTTTACCAGGGATATAGGTTTTCATCGGAATCTCAGTCTTTTATGAAGGCGCGGAGTATATACTCCTTTCCTTGACGTGTGCATGCACTGAAAGCTAGCACGTATACCGAAACAAGCTGAAGGTGCAGGATTTAGCATGTTTCGGTATATATGTTTGCGTGCCTGCAAAAAATAGACGTTTTTAAAGGCGAAGAGTGTCTAATCTGCGTTATATTCGAGATATCAAATCGTTATTGGCTGAGGGATATGAAACTTTTTGGCGTTGGCATACTTCTTTTCTTGGTGGGTTTACCGGCGTATGGCAGTGATCCGGATTTTGCCCGTCATCTAAATCGTATCGAAACCCTGCTCTCGAATGATGATGTAGATACAGCTGCCGATCTTGCCAAGGCTTTGGTCGCTGACAATGACGAGCAGAAAGCCCTTCACCAACGCCTGCTTGGCTATATATACCTTCATGAAGGCGACTACGACCGCGCCTATGTGACTTATACCAACGCGTTGGAATACAGAAAGCTGCCCGAAAGCTTGAGGAAAGATGTGCTAGGTGCGCTGGTGTCACTCTCGATGAAACGCGGCAGGCCGGAAATGGCCATTCAACATGGTAAAGCCTATCTAGAGAAATTCCCGCCTTTTCAGCCCGTAGAAAATCTTTATACCCGTGCGCTGTTCAGTGAACAGCGATATGGCGATGCGTTAACACAAGCCAATGCCATCATTGCCCGCTATGCCGATGTACCTGAATTTATCTGGCAGATTAAGCTCTTGAGCGAGGAGCAACTTCAACAGCATCGCGCGCTGATCAATACAACACGTGTGATTCAGGACAAGTTTGGTCATGATGTGCGCTGGCAACGTAAGAGGGCGGCATCTTACGCGGCTTTGGGTGAAGCCCGTGCTGCGCTGAAAACCCTGCAGGATGAAGCTAAAGCAGGTGCTGAACTGACAGAAGCGGATTACCTTAATATGTCCCAGTATGCGAGTATGTTTGGGGATATCGATCAGGCTAAGCGCTTGCTAAACCAAGGTATCAACTCAGAAGCGGTGACGGTAAACCGCGAGGTGCTGAAACGAAAACTCCAGTACCACATGCAGGCGATGGAATGGATGGATGCTTGGGAAGTGGTTTCTGTGTTGAACAAAGAACCTGAATTGTCGCTTGTGAAAGTGCAGGTGCGAATAGCTTCCCAACTAAAGCGTTGGCAAGAAGCGGCAAATCTGGCCCAGCAGGCGATTGATATGGGCGGTAGCCGTGATGATTTCCTTTGGGAAATCCTAGGTTACAGTGCCATGAAAACTAACCAGTTTGAACGTGCACGTTCAGCTTATGAGCGACTAAAAGTACTTGACCCTAACGGAGATGCCGATGTCTGGCTTAAAACTCTGGAGTTGATGGGTAAAGAGTAACGTTAACGGAACAAAGAAAAAACCAGGCTGTTGTCTGGTTTTTTCTTTTTCTATTTAGCGCTTACTACTGGTTCCAGTTCCAGAAGTTGGATAAGCCTTGGCCTTTCGGTATACCAAATCGGCGGTACATTTGGAGAACCATCAGCGTGCTTTCGCCAGCCTTTGTAACGGGTAGTGGTGAACTCAACGGTTTCCAGTTTGTAATAAAGCGGCACAGTGACCTGCTGTTCGGCAACGCGAAGGTGGAGATTGGTTATAATGTCACGTTGTTTTTGAGGATCAGTTTGAAGCAGGAAGTCAGCCAGTAGTCCATCGACTTCCTTATCTCTAAAATAGTGCTGCGCAAACCGCGGAGAGGTAGGCGTTTGATAGGCGCTGTTAAATGCTGAGTTAAAGTACTTAAACGGTGTCAGGCCAGAGAAATAGTTCGTGATACCCAGATCATAGCTCGCATTAGCCATACGGGCTTCGTATTCAGGAAATGGCAAAACTTCTATTTTCACGCGAAGGCCTACCGCAGCAAACATCTCCGCAGCCACATTGGAGGCCGAGATAAAATCGCTCCAACCGTGAGGTGCGATGATCTGCAGTGTCAGTGGCTCTCCTGATGGTAACTCACGGAACCTGTCGCCATCGAAATCTTTCAAACCTAACTCGTCGAGCAGGCGCGATGCAGCCTTGGGATGAGAGCGAATGTAGTAAAGATGCTGCTCGGCGGCCGAATTTGGTACCCAATCCTCAAATTTTGATTCCATTCCACTAGCAAAAGCGGCTTTTTCACCTTGCCCAAAAACTGCAATATCAGTTAAAAGTTCCCGGGCAAGGCTCATCGACACAGCACGGCGAAAGCGCACGTCCTGAATAACTTTTCGTATTTCTTCATTTGGATGTTTGAAGTTAAACATCAGGCTGACAATGGTCGATGGTTTGTGGTGGTAATGGTAATCGCGCGAGTAGGAAGCGTAGTTACGTTCAATATCTGGAATAAAGGCGCTCGCCCAGTCAAATTCTCCATTACTGAGACGGCTGATGAGCTCGTCGTTGCTTTTTACCTGTGGGTAGCGGATACAATCAACCTTGAGTTCATCCTGCTGCCAATAGTGCGGATTACGGCATTGAACGATGTTATTGCTGCTGAAGGCTTTTATATCGGTAAAAGGTCCAGTGCCGACAGGCTGGGCATTGAGGTAGAAGCGCTTGTCAGGAATGTTCTCCCACTGGTGTTTAGGGACAATAATAGCTTCCTGCAAACGATGGGCGATCTGGGCATTGGGGCGACTTAACGAGACGTATACCTCATTTTCATTATGTTTTTCGATACGCTCAATCCAGTCACCGAGTGAATTGTAATCCAGTTTGGGTTCACTTTGGAGTAGTGAAAGACTGTACACCACATCATCGGCGCTGAATGGGGTTCCATCAGACCATTTAATGCCGTCACGTAGGGTAAGAAGAATGCCTTTAAGGTCGGGGGATAAGGTATAGCTCTTGGCGAGGCGGAAGTGTACGACACCCTCCTCAAAAACCATCAGCGGCTCGAAGATAAAGTCTTTCGTCGTCGCCAGTGTATCGGCGCGGAAAGGGTTGTAGTTTCTGACAAAGCCGCTCGATAGCTCAGGAATGATGGTAAGTGTATTTGTCGTGGCTGAGCTGGCGAATGAGATGAGCGCGAAACACAGGGTCAGCAAGCGTGGCAACATAGCTCTCTCGATATTAATCTACAAGCAAGTTTTTATCGAAACACACCCTACACTAACCACCCAAAACCATCAATCGCTTCGAACTCTTGATAAAGCACTTGTTGTGTTTAATTATGCATTAAAAATGACTTGTTTTTTATTCACTTAAAGGTTAACAAATTGTTGCTGTTGAAACTGATGGATGTTATTTTCAGAGAAACGAGCATCAGTAGTGAAATGTGTTGTGGCACGGTGAAAAATGACAATTTACGTCATAGATACGCTGAACTCCGTACCACTCAGCCACATAAACCAGAGAGCCTAAACCATCTTTATTAAGATGCGGGCACTCAAACGAAGCTCGGTGTGAAAATAGAAAGACAGGAGTCAAGCGCATGACGGAAGCAGTAGCGCTACAAGTCAAAGACCTTCACAAGACCTTTGGTCAACACGAAGTACTAAAAGGGATTTCACTGGACGCACACCGTGGCGATGTCATCTCTATTATCGGATCTTCCGGTTCAGGAAAAAGTACCTTCCTTCGCTGTATCAATTTGCTAGAAACCCCAACAGCAGGTGAGATTTGGGTTAATGGCGAACTCATCGAAATGAAAAACGGCCGTCATGGTGAAGCTGTGCCGGTGAGTGAGAAGCAAGTTCAACGTATTCGTTCGCGTCTGGCGATGGTGTTTCAAGGGTTCAACCTTTGGTCTCACATGACAGTGCTTGAAAATGTCATTGAAGCGCCTATCCATGTTCTAGGCGTATCAAAAGCAGAGGCAATGGAGCGTGCAGAAGCCTTTCTGCAACGTGTTGGCCTTTGGGAACGTCGCGATTACTACCCGGGACACCTTTCAGGTGGTCAACAACAGCGAGCGGCTATTGCTCGCGCTCTTGCCGTAGAGCCAGAAGTGTTACTGTTCGATGAGCCTACCTCAGCGCTCGATCCAGAATTAGTGGGTGAAGTTCTCAATGTCATGAAAATCCTTGCTGAAGAAGGCCGCACCATGCTGGTGGTGACCCACGAAATGGCATTCGCACGTGATGTTTCCAACCATGTCATGTTCTTACACCAAGGATTAGTGGAAGAGCAGGGCGACCCAGCTAAGCTATTTACTAACCCTGAATCGGAGCGGTTACAACAATTTATCTCTTCGATTTACTAGGGTATTCAACTCGAAACGATTTTGTAATACGAAAGTCCCAACGCGTGTAAACGCATACGGCAGATGGCAATGGAGTGACGCCATCTGGACAATATTTCCATAAGGAGACAGAAAGATGAAAAAATGGTTAGTTGCTGCTGCTGTTACAGCTGCACTGGGCGCAACAGCGGTTCAGGCAAAAGACTGGAAAGACGTACGCATCGCTGTGGATGTACCTTATGAACCATTCGAATACAAAGCGCCAGATGGCACGCTGACTGGTTTCGAAGTGGATCTGGGTAACGCTGTATGTGAAAACGCAAAACTGAACTGTAGCTGGGTTATCCAGGCATGGGACGGTATCATTCCAGGTCTGCAAGCCCGTAAGTACGACGTAATTTTCTCGTCAATGTCTATCACTGAAGAGCGTGCCAAGCAGGTGCTGTTTTCAGAACCATACTACAACACCCCAAGTGGCTACTTTGCTGCTAAAGGTTCAGGCATTAATCCAGCTGATATCGAAACGCTGAAAGGCAAGCGCATCGGAGTACAGCGCGGCACGATCCAAGATGGCCACGCAACCGACACTTTCGGCAAAATTGCTGATGTAAAACGCTACACTACAGGTGATGATCTGGTACTGGATCTGCAAGGTGGTCGTCTGGATATCGTTCTGATTGACTTCCCAGTGGGTGAAGCGTCAATTCTGGGCGGGAAAGATGGTGGCAACTTTGAAGCAGTCGGTGACACCCTGCAACTGGGTGGTGGCGTAGGTGCTGCGTTCCGTAAACGTGACAAAGACCTTGCGGCGATCTTCAACAAGTCTTTGGCAGAAGTGAAAGCGGACGGTACTTATGACGAGATTCGTAAGAAGTACTTTGCCTACGATATCAAAATGTAAATCTGCTTCGCTATTGGGGTGATAACTGCGTTATCTGCGCGAACTCACCACGGTCACATAGAAACTATGCTCCCGTGGATTCGTTCACTTGATGCCTTATTCTAACCCCAACATCTTTGCAGATTGGATTACTGGGCATAGTTGGTACTCCCTTGATACAGCACCATCTATTTACAGCAATCTATAGTTGGAAAACACTCTCCAACTACTTTGCAGGAAATCTGCTAGGCCTAAATGGCAACACATGGCAGATTTATCAGCCCTCTGATTTACGGGGCTGATAAAGCTCTAGGGGGAGCGGGATTCGCTCCCTTTTGACTGATAAGCGAAAACTGAATACAAGATCCATAAAGCGGTAGTTTCGCTATCGGTTTATTCGTGCAGGAGGAAAGGATGTTAGATCTGCATGGTTATGGCCCTTCCATTTTCATGGGCGCAATATTGACCGTCGAATTGGCGGTACTTTCTGCTGTGATTGCAGTGTTACTGGGATTGGTAACTGCATTGGCCCGCCTTTCTAAGAATCGTTTTGCCCGGGGGGCAGCGACGGTCTACTCCACCGTTGTTCGGGGGGTACCGGATCTGGTGTTGATGCTGCTGATCTTCTTCGGCGCACAAATCATGATGAACAATTTCTCTGACTGGCTTTACGAAAAGTATGACATTGATATGTTCATCAACATCGATGAGTTCACAGCGGGTGTTTCTACCATTGGATTTATCTTCGGCGCCTACATGGCCGAAACCTTCCGCGGTGCATTTCTGGCGGTCGACCGCGGCCAGTTGGAAGCGGGCACGGCTTACGGTATGAGCCCTTGGATGATTTTCCGTCGCATCATGTTCCCGCAAATGATGCGTCACGCGTTGCCCGGTATTGGTAACAATTGGCTGGTGTTGGTGAAAACCACGGCATTGGTCTCAGTGATTGGTCTCGCGGACATGACGCGCCTTGCTAAGGAAGCGGCAGGTGCAGTGAACGAACCGTTCAAATTCTTTATTCCGGTAGCAATGGTCTACCTGCTGATCACCTCCATCTCTGAGCTTGGGCTCAAGCGCTTGGAGCGTAAATTCAGCGCCGGTGTAGTAAGAGGCTAAGGAGACACGGAATGTTAGAATCAATTTACGCTTACCTCGACCAAAACGAGATTTTTACGTCGACCACCATTCTCCACTACTGGAGTGGTCTTACGGTCACTGTCCAGCTGGTGTTCCTTTCACTGGTATTGGGTTTCATCCTGTCCGTTCCATTGGCGGTCGCGAGGACCTCAAAGAATCCTTGGATTAACCGTCCAGTTTGGATTTACGTATACATCTTCCGTGGCACGCCACTGCTTATCCAGCTTTACCTGATCTACTATGGTGTCGCGACGATTGAAGGCATTCAGCAAAGCATGTTCTGGGCGGTTGTCGAAGATGCTTTCTATCCATGTCTGTTTGCGTTTGTACTTAACACGGCTGCATACACTACAGAAATCCTCCGTGGTGCGATGGTGGCAACGCCTGTGGGTGAAATCGAAGCAGGTAAAGCCTACGGTATGTCGCGCTTTACGATACTACGTCGCATCATCCTGCCATCCTCCTTCCGCCGCGCATTACCCGCGTACAGCAACGAAGTCATCTTCATGCTGCATGCGAGCTCGATTGCATCAGTCGTGACCATCATCGACCTTACAGGCGCAGCAAGGGATATCTACGCGCGTTTCTATGCCCCGTTTGATGCCTTCCTGTTTGTGGCGGCAATCTACCTATGTCTTACCTTTGCTATTGTTTATGGCTTTAAACGCTTAGAGCACCGCTGGCACAGGCACTTGAGGCCGTTGGAGTCGTAAGAGCAGGTCCTAGGAAGAGCAGGGTCCCAGATCCTAGGGAAGAGCCAAACCCCAAAAAGAAAAACCGCCATTCACTGGCGGTTTTTTGTATCTTGCTCTTCCTAGGACCTTTCTTTGCCTATGACCTAGATCCTTCTATCCTAGGCCCTGATCTACTTAAACTTAGCCCAAATCGGCGCGTGGTCGGAGGGTTTTTCAATGCCACGCAGTTCGTAGTCGATACCTGTATCTATGCAATCTGCTGCCAGTGAAGGCGTTGCCAGAATCACGTCGATACGCAGCCCACGGTTATCGTCAAAGCCGCGGGAGCGGTAATCGAACCAGGAGAATTTGTCGTCCACATCTGGGAATTGCTGACGGAAAGTATCTACAAAACCCCAGTCCATGAGGGTTGCCAGCATTTCGCGTTCCTCTGGTTGGAATGAACACTTACCGGTTTTCAGCCAACGCTTACGGTTGACTTCACCAATACCGATATCCAAATCAATCGGGCTGATGTTGATATCCCCCATCACAATCAACTGCTCTCCGTTGCTGTGGGAGGTGTTGAGGTAGGTCATCAGATCTTTGTAAAACTTGCGCTTGGCTGGGTACTTGATTTCATGGGCAATGTTTTCACCCTGCGGAAAGTAGCCATTTAGCACCGTCACTTCACTGCCATCGTCTTTTTTAAACGTTGCCATGATCATGCGGCGCTGCGCATCTTCCTCGTCTGTTGGGAAGCCTTTTTGTACTTTGACTAGCTCTTGTTTACAAAGCATTGCGACACCGTAATGTGCCTTTTGACCATGGAAATAGACTTTGTAGCCCATCGCCTCTACATCTTCTACTGGAAAAGCCTCATCGTGAACCTTGATTTCCTGCAGACCGATAACATCTGGCTGGTGCTTTTCAATCAGCGCCTGAAGTTGGTGGAGGCGGGCGCGCAATCCATTGATATTAAAAGAAATGACTTTCATGCTGATTTACTTCTCTTTATCTGAAATCCATTGAGTTCTGAACAGTTTATCTGAAAATACAACGACTCGCTGCTTAGATTCAATTTGCTAATCGCGCATTATCTCAATAGTGCAACTATGCTTGTTAAATAAAGAATCTTTTGACACTCAAGATGTTATCAGTTTTTGAGCGAAGGGAGCGCAAATGATGAACACAGTTTCTTTGGTGAAAATGTCAGTGGCTTCACTGATGATGACTTTGGTGGCTGGATGCAGCGAGTACGGTGATTTCACACAAGAGCAGATTTGTCGGGCGAGTCTCGCTGCTGTAAAGGGGAAAAGCCCAACAATCATGACCATAGAAGAAGTAAGGAAAGATCCGGAAACCGAAAGGGAAGTGTTTTTCATTTCTTATAAGCGCCCAGATGATGGAAAGAAATGGCACTATAAATGCCGAATTGTTAGAACCCGCGCTGTTTTGGCGCAGGGCAAAGAGGGAAGGTGGCGCGATCAGGCTCAAGATCCAACGATTAGATTCCAAATAGAAGGCCAGGATCTTCACATTAACGAAACCTTCCCTGATGGAAGCACGGCAATGAATGTCACTTATAGCATCTACATGCTTGGTGGTAAGCCTAGCGAGTCCAATTGAATGTAAAGGGATTATCGTCAGGGTGATTTCACGTTGTTCCAAATATTCGAACGACTCTGACGAATTCCTCCTACGGACTTCTTTCTAACCCTCTCATATACTTTTGAATGATAAATTCAGGAGATTGGATATGGGAAAATTAGTCGAAGGTGTTTGGCATGATGTTTGGTATGACACCAAATCATCTGGCGGGAAATTCGTGCGTGAAGATGCTGGTTTCCGTTCTTGGGTGACGGCAACAGGCGAAGCGGGTCCAACGGGGGATAGTGGCTTTAAAGCAGAATCTGGTCGCTACCATCTTTATGTGTCGCTGGCATGCCCATGGGCACACCGAACGCTGATTTTCCGTAAATTGAAAGGCCTTGAAGAGCACATCACCGTATCTGTGGTGAGTCCTGACATGTTGGAGAAAGGTTGGCAGTTTGATGAGCCTGAGTCGCTTTATGGCTTTAACTACATGCATCAGGTGTACACCAAAGCGAAAGCGGATTACACCGGGCGCGTCACCGTGCCTGTGCTGTGGGACAAGAAAACCGAAACCATTGTCAGCAACGAATCGTCTGAAATCATTCGTATGTTAAACAGCGCCTTCAACCAGGTGACAGGTAATTCGGAAGATTTTTATCCAGAAGCACTGCGCAGCAAGATTGATGAGTGGAACGATTATGTTTATCCAAACATCAACAACGGCGTATACCGCTGTGGATTTGCGACCACGCAAGAAGCGTATGAAGAAGCGTTCGACAATTTGTTCTCCGCGTTGGACAAATTGGATGCGCATTTGGCGACCAGCCGTTACTTGGTAGGTGATCAAATTACAGAGGCAGACTGGCGCGCCTTTACCACGCTGGTGCGTTTTGACCCGGTATACGTGGGGCATTTCAAATGTAATCGCCAGCAGATTGCCCAATATGAGCACATCTTCGGCTATCTGAAAGAGTTATATCAGGTTGCGGGTGTGGCTGAGACAGTCGATATGCCATACATCAAGCGTCACTATTACTATAGCCACGCCAACATCAACCCAACCCGTGTTGTGCCAAAAGGGCCAGTGCAGGATTTGACCACGCCACATGGCAGCGTAAGCGTTTAGTTTGCAGGAAAGCAAAAAGCCAGCTCGATGAGCTGGCTTTTTTAATGATGGTGGTGGGAGAAGGATTCGAACCTTCGAAGGCGGAGCCGTCAGATTTACAGTCTGATCCCTTTGGCCACTCGGGAATCCCACCACGAGTTATTCTGATTGTGTGCTGCACTGCGGAAGTCTAATGAACATCGCAATGAAGCTGATAGATGGTGGTGGGAGAAGGATTCGAACCTTCGAAGGCGGAGCCGTCAGATTTACAGTCTGATCCCTTTGGCCACTCGGGAATCCCACCGCGAGTTATTCTGATTGTATGCTGCGCTGCGTAAATCAATTGAACATCGCGACGAAGCTGAAAGATGGTGGTGGGAGAAGGATTCGAACCTTCGAAGGCGGAGCCGTCAGATTTACAGTCTGATCCCTTTGGCCACTCGGGAATCCCACCACGAGTTATTCTAGTTGTACGCTGCACTGCGGAAATCTAATGAACATCGCAATGAAGCTGAAAGATGGTGGTGGGAGAAGGATTCGAACCTTCGAAGGCGGAGCCGTCAGATTTACAGTCTGATCCCTTTGGCCACTCGGGAATCCCACCACGTTGTGCGGGGCGCATATTATCAAACGAAGCATGTCTGTAAAGCATTTTTCTCGAAAATGCCGCGCGTTTGCTGGTTTTTTCGGCGTTGAAACGGTTGACTGATAGGAAACGTGGAATTTTACCGCATTTCGAGAATCCAACAGGGGTTTTCTGGGGTATCCAAAAGATATTCCAGAGGCTTTTTTCGCCGACTGCTTGCGGGTAAATCTTTAACGAGATTTACATTACTTTACCGCACGCAGGATAGGCATAGAGTAGACTATCGCGAGTTGTTATTTACGGTTAAAAAAATGAAAAATAAAGTCCTTTTCGCTGCCATTGTTGTGCTTGGCACTGCCGGTTATTTTGCCTGGCAGGGTAAAACCGAAGCCGCGGATAAACCTTTAGCGCGTCCTGCAAGACCCGCTATTGCAGTCGCTACTGCCCAAGTTGAATCACGCCCGGTTGCGCGAAACCTCTCTTTGATTGGTAACCTAAAATCTGAAAATTCAGTGATTATAGCGCCTGAAGTGGCTGGAAAGATTGAGGCTATTTATGTGAAAGCGGGTCAGCAAGTGAAAGAGGGTGATGCGCTGCTGACGCTGGATACGGCCAAATCTGAAGCGGCTGTCGATGAAGCTCAGGCGTTTCATAAGGACGAGCTTCGCAAGCTTCGTGAGTTTTCCAAGCTGCACAAGCGTGGCGCGCTGACCAAAACTGAACTCGACGCACAACAGGCGAGTGTTGATGTGGCGAAAGCGCGTCTGGATTCGGCCAAAGCCGATCTGGATGATCGTTTTATCAAAGCGCCATTTAATGGTACGGTCGGTCTGGTAGACATTACCCGCGGTCAGTTAGTGTCAGTTGGTGAAGCGCTGCTTAACCTCGACGATCTTTCCCAGATGCAATTAGACGTGAATGTGCCTGAGCAATACCTGTCAGAGCTGAGCAAGGACATCAATGTTGTTGCAAGCTCCAAAGCCTGGCGTGGTCAGTTCTTCGAAGGTCAACTGACGGCGGTCGACTCGCGTGTTAACAATGACTCTCTGAACCTTCGTGCACGCATTAACATCAATAATGACGAACGCCTTCTGCGTCCGGGTATGATGATGGAAGCGACAATGGGTTTCGCGCCTATGATAAGCGCAGTCATCCCGGTTCAGGGCATCGAGTATTCTGGCACTAAGCGCTTTGTTTATCTGGTGGATGACAAAGGCATTGCTCACCGTACTGAAGTGAAACTTGGCGCACGTATCGATAATCTGGTCACAGTAGAAAGCGGTTTAGAAATTGGCGATCGCATCGTCGTTCAGGGACTGGTGAGCATGCGTGATGGCACCAAAGTGAACGACCTGACGGCGAAGGGTGAGGGTAAGTAAATGTGGCTCTCAGATGTCTCTGTTAAGCGACCCGTTGTCGCGATTGTTCTGAGCCTGCTGCTGCTCGTTTTTGGTATCGTTTCCTTCAGTAAGCTTGCAGTGCGTGAATACCCGGATATCGATAGCCCGGTTGTGTCAGTGATGACCCGCTATGCCGGGGCGTCCGCCAGCATCATGGAAAGCCAGATCACTCAGGTTCTGGAAGACGAGCTTTCCGGCATCAGCGGCATTGAGGAAATTACCTCTGTCAGCCGAAACGGTATGTCGAGTATTTCCGTCGAATTCAATATCGACTGGAACCTGACCGAAGGGGTCAGTGATGTACGTGATGCAGTCGCCCGTGCACAGCGACGACTGCCGGATGAAGCCGACGAGCCAATTGTGTCCAAGTCCAATGGCTCCGGTGAAGCCTCCATTTATATCAACCTTGCCTCGCCGGAAATGGACCGTACTCAGCTCACCGAATACGCGCAGCGTGTGCTGGAAGACAAATTCAGCCTGCTGACGGGCGTGAGTTCGGTGGAACTTTACGGCGCGCTGTACAAAGTGATGTATGTGCGACTCGATCCGGTACTGATGGCGGGACGTGGCGTCACGACGTCTGACATTACTTCCGCGCTTCGCCGCGAAAACCTCGAAAGCCCGGGTGGTGAAATCCGCAACGACATCACTAAGATGACGGTGCGTACCGAACGCATGTACCAGACACCGGAAGATTTCGATTATTTGGTGGTTCGCACGGCGAGCGACGGCAGCCCGATTTACCTCAAAGATGTGGCCGATGTATACATCGGCTCCCAAAACGAAAACGCGACCTACAAAAACAACGGCGTGAATAACCTCAGTCTGGGTATTGTGCCGCAGTCTGATGCCAATCCGTTGAACGTGGCAATCGCGGTTCGCGAACTGGTGGATGAATTTCAGCCCTTCCTGCCAGAAGGCGCGAAACTGTGGGTCGATTATGACTCCACCGTATTTATCGAACGTTCGATTGATGAGGTCTACAGCACCCTGTTTGTTACTGGCGCGCTGGTGATTCTGGTGCTGTATATCTTCATCGGACAGGTGAGGGCGACACTGATCCCGGCCGTGACAGTTCCGGTTTCCCTGATTTCATCCTTTATCGCCGCGTACTTCTTTGGTTTCTCAATTAACCTGCTGACCCTGATGGCACTTATCCTGGCGATCGGCCTGGTGGTGGATGATGCCATCGTGGTAGTGGAAAACATGTTCCACCACATTGAGAAAGGTGAAACTCCACTGGTAGCAGCATTTAAAGGTACCCGCGAAGTTGGCTTTGCCGTGGTGGCGACTACCGCAGTGCTGGTCATGGTCTTCCTGCCAATCTCCTTTATGGAAGGCATGGTCGGCAAGCTGTTTACCGAGTTCTCGGTACTGCTGGCGATGTCGGTGATTTTCTCTTCAATCGTGGCACTGACGCTGACGCCGGTGCTGGGCAGTAAAATCCTCAAAGCCAATGTGAAGCGCGGCGCGTTCAACCGCTTGGTTGATAACTTCTTCGAGCGATTCGAGAGTGGCTATCGCTCAGCAGTCACCGTCGCTGTAAAAGCGCGCTTTGTGGCTCCGCTGATCATCCTCACGTGTATTGGCGGCAGTGCTTACTTAATGAAAAACCTGCCAGCGCAGTTGGTACCGCAGGAAGACCGTGGCGTATTGATGGCCTTTGTAAAAGGCGCAGAAGGCACCGCATACAACCGTATGGTCGGCAACATGGAAGAAGTGGAACGCCGCTTGATGCCATTGGTTGATAAAGGTGTTCTGACCTCTATCAGCATGCAAGCGCCAGCGTTTGGCGGTATGGCGGGCGATCAGACAGGCTTCGTGATTATGCAGCTTGAAGATTGGGATAAGCGTGACCAGACTGCAGCGCAGGTGCTGGGCGAAGTGCGTAAAGCACTGGGCGGTATTCCGGATATCTTTGTCCGTGCCTTTATGCCGGGGTTCCGCGGTGGTTCGAGCGAGCCTGTTCAGTTCATTCTGGGCGGCCCTGACTATCAAGAGCTGAACAAATGGGCACAAGTACTGCTGGATGAAGTCAAAGCCAGCCCGATCCTTCAGGGGGCGGATCTGGATTACGCGGAAACCACCCCAGAGCTGGTGGTGAGCATTGACCGCAAGCGTGCGGCTGAACTGGGTATCAGCGCAGATGAAGTGTCTAACACCATGGAAATCATGCTGGGTGGTAAGAGTGAAACCACTTTTGTAGACCGCGGTGAAGAGTTTGACGTTTACCTGCGCGGTGATGAAGTCCGGTTCAACAGCAAAGACGACATCAGCCAAATCTACATGCGTACCCGCAACGGCGATCTGGTGAGTCTCGACACCCTTGCTGAAGTGGAAGAGGTCGCGTCAGCGCAGACGCTTCGTCACTTTAACAAACAGAAGTCGATCACCCTGAAAGCCAACCTTGGTGATGGCTACACCTTGGGTAATGCGTTGGATTTCCTTGATGTCAAAGCGATCGAGTTGCTGCCTGCAGATATCACGATCAGCTATTCCGGTGAGTCGGCAGAGTTCAAAGACAACCAAAGCAGCATTCTGATTGTATTTGGTTTGGCTCTGTTGGTGGCTTACTTGGTTCTGGCTGCCCAGTTTGAAAGCTTCGTGAATCCGCTAGTGGTGATGCTAACAGTACCTATGGGGATCTTTGGCGGTTTTGTTGGCCTGTGGCTGACCAGTCAGGGGCTCAATATCTACTCGCAGATTGGCATGATCATGTTGATTGGGATGGTGACCAAAAACGGTATTCTTATCGTCGAATTTGCCAACCAGCTTCGTGACCGCGGCGAACCGTTTGAGAAAGCGATTATCGACGCTTCCGTGCGCCGTCTTCGCCCAATCATGATGACAGCGTTCACCACCATTATCGGTGCTATTCCGTTGATCATCTCGACGGGCGCAGGCTACGAAAGCCGTGTGGCTGTCGGTACGGTCATTTTCGCCGGTATGGCATTTGCCACAGCGGTTACTCTGTTAGTTATCCCAGCGATGTACCGTCTGCTGTCTGTGAAGACGCATTCGCCGGGTTATGTGGAAGCCCAGCTCAATGCGGAGCTAGAGAAATTCAAGCCACACCGCCCAGGCCATGGTGACTTTGAACCGCACTGATGAAAACACAAGAAGAGCAGGTCCAGGTCCTAGAATCCTAGGTCCGCTCTTTCGTTTTAAAGCATCCGTTGGTATGTTTTATTACCATAACCACCAAATAAAAATCGAAGATAAAGGAAGCCAGTCATGTCGGATAAACTGACCCAAGAACAGCAAGATCAGTTGGATGCAGCAACGTTTCGTCGTTTCCTGTCTCATCTGGATAATCACAAAGAAGTCCAGAATATCGATTTGATGATTCTGGCTGACTTCTGCCGTAACTGTTTGGGCAAATGGTACAAAGCCGAAGCTGATAACGCTGGCATTGAAGTGAGTGATGAAGAAGCTCGTGAGCGCGTCTACGGCATGCCTTACAGTGAGTGGAAAGCTAACCATCAACTACCAGCGACGGATGAGCAAATGGCAGCATTCAACGCACGCCAGAAAGCGAAAGAAGCTAAGTAAGCTTCAATATCAAAAAAGAAAAGCGCCGATTGGCGCTTTTTTTATGAGGTTTCGCCGGAAAGGTAGGTGAAGGCATCGCGGCTTAATAGTTGCGGATACAGCTCTTTCAATACTTCCATCTTCGGCGCAATCACGCGACGGCAAAAGGGCTTCGATGGATTGCGCCAGAAGTAGTTCTGCTGGCGCGCTGGTGTTGGGTAAAACGCCACCATGGGCACCACTTTGGTGACCAAAGGGTTTACGTAATCTGAAGCCGCGCTTGCCAGTGCCTTTGAACACTTCTCCATGTGTGCGGCATTGGTTGGATAAATAGCACTCGGGTAGCTTTCCCGAAACGAATGGTTTGAAGTACAAGCGTGCGAGTCCAGATGTACACGGATCACCTCATCTAACGAAATAACCTCTTCGTCGAAGCGAAACAACACCGCTTCAACATGCTTACTGTCTTCCGTGACTAAAAATCCCTGCTCGACATCCGACACGCCTTTTAACGCATTGAAGATGGCTTCCATGCACCAGTAACAAGTACCACTGACGGCAAGATACATATCACCTCCCAATGAACAAGATAGATATACCCAAACTCGCTGAATTCTGCATTTTCAGGTTGTTTGGATATAAAGAGTAGAACCGGATAGAGGCCAATATGCTTTCACATAGTCTAAAATGGGACGTTCCCCCTTTGGTATTTTTCAATAATAAATTATCGATAAACGATAATTTATTATTGACCTATTTTTTGGTGATGGTATCTTAACCCCATACTTTAGGAGAGAGTGCTATGCAGAAAATACAAACTTACAGTCGGAACATCAGAAGGGCGATCCAACTACTGATGTGCCTTTTACCGTTAGGCGCTATTTACTACTGGATGACAGCGCAAACCGACTTGGATTTTATCTCGCGGTTTGGGATTGTTACCGATATGCATGATATCAGTGCCTATACATCAGCGCCGTTGACCTTAGAAACCCGTATTTTTGCCGCTATTGCGAGTGCCTTGCCTATCGGTGTCTTGCTCTACGGTATGGCTTTGTTGGTCAAACTGTTCCGCCGCTATGAATCTGCCGATATCTTCTCGGTAGATACCGCAAACTGCTACCGCATGCTGGGGTTCACCTTTTTCTATTGGGTTCTGGCAAATCTGGCTTTTGGTGGTCTGATATCCGTTATTCTCAGCTTCAATAACCCGCCGGGCGAGCGTGTGCTTTCACTCTCTTTGGGAAGTGTGGATATTGTCACTGTACTCTGTGGCTTTATGATACTGACAGTTGGCTGGGTAATGCGTGAGGCACAAATCATCGCCGAAGAACACCAGCACACGATTTAGGGAAAGCTATGGGAATTACAATCGATCTGGACGTTATGATGGCCAGACGCAAAATGAGGCTCAAAGAGCTGTCAAAACTCGTGGGCGTGACGGAGCAGAATCTTTCAATACTGAAAAACGGAAAAGCAAAGGCAGTAAGGTTTAGTACGTTAGAAAAAATCTGTGAGGTTCTGGAATGTCAGCCAGGGGATATACTGATCTACACTGCTGACGAAATCGCGGAATCTGAATAGACGCGAAATTTGAACAGAAAAGAGGGCTCAAGTGAGCCCTCTTTTCTTAAGATGGGTATCCACCTTACTTAGGGCAATCAGACACTTTTGCTGTCCAGCGACGCCATCACGTGCTCTTTATCTTCGAGGTAGCTGTCCAGACCTTTCTGGCGAAGGTCACAGGCAGGGCAATCGCCACAGCCTTTACCAATCACGCCGTTGTAGCAGGTCAGGGTGTGGTCGCGTACAAACTCCAGCTTGCCGTATTTATCCGCCAGCGCCCAGGTCTCTGCTTTGTTGAGCCACATCAGCGGCGTCTGGATTTCAAGCTCGCGATCCATCCCCAATACCAATGACTTGTTCATCGCCTGTACAAAATCATTACGGCAATCGGGATAGCCAGAAAAGTCGGTTTCACACACACCGGTGATAACAGTTTGCGCACCAAGTTGGTAAGCGTAAATCCCTGCCAGCGTCAGGAACAGGATGTTGCGACCCGGCACAAAAGAGTTAGGTAGGCCGTTTTCCTGAAGCTCATGGGAAACCGGAATGTTGTCACGGGTCAGCGAACTGATCGCCAGTTCATTCAGTAGACCAACGTCCATCACTTTGTGCGAAGTCGCACCCAGCGCGTTCGCAACGTCCCGTGCTACGTCGATTTCCTGTTTGTGGCGCTGGTTATAGTCGAAGGTAATACAATGCACTTCGTCAAACTCAGACAGCGCCTGAATCAGACAGGTGGTTGAATCCTGTCCGCCACTAAAGACGACAACAGCTTTTTTCATGGCTACATCCTTTACCGGAAAGATGGTTTATAGGAGCAGGAGTTTAGCCTAACTGATTGCCCAGCTCTATGGCTGCGTGATAATTGCCTGTCTGTTCATACGTTGAGGAAGCAGTGAAAGTAGGTCTCATCTTTCACATAACCCAACGACTCGCAGAACTTTTGTGCGCCAAGGTTATCTGGGGGCTGCTTTGATTTTGATGCGTCCCTTTCGAGTGAGATCGTTTATCGGTGAAAAATGAAAGCGCACTGAAGTGCGCTCAGTTCTGAAGAAGTAGCTTAAAAACCACATTCAAATAGCTTTCGCCGTCACACAAACATCTCTCCATTCACATAGCCATTTTCAGCATCTGTCCAAATGGTTATGGTTGATCCGTTGAATGTCTGCTCGAAGACATATGCTGATAGTTCAGCCACTTGAGATTCTGAGAGGCCAGCGATCCTCGCCATTTCTGGAGAGATCGCTGTATCAACAGTGCCTTCTTCCAGATAAGACCAGCCTGTGCCAACAAGATTGAAGGTATCTTCATCTTCGCCAAGATAGGCGATAAAGGCGTCCCAATCTTCGACTGTTTCGGTATCAGAGTGGGCCTGAATGGCATAGGCGTTGATGGTCACATTCTGCTCCCCCCAATCTGCAGTGAGTGCCTCAACACCGGTAATCACATTACCTTTTGCAGCAGAGCCTTCCTGTTTGTAGGCTTCTCCGGTGAAGTCGATTTCTTCAGCATACGAAACCTCAAGTACATCAAAGCCGTTGCTGGCGCGGTAGACGATGTCATTCACCCAACCGCTTGAGGTGTATTTGGCTTTTCCAACGAAATCGCTGGCATCGAAAATCATGGTATCGGTCAAGTTACTCCCAATATACGTATCAGCACCAAATCCACCATCCAGATAGTTGTTGTCGCCTAAACGCGCGTCCAAGCGGTCGTTACCGAAACCACCAATTAGGCGATCACTGCCCAAAAAGCCGATAAGCAGGTCGTCACCGTCACCACCTTCAAGATAGTCATCACCTTTACCACCTTTCAGGACATCCTTACCTTCTCCGCCATAGAGCTCATCATTTCCTGAGCCAGCAATTAAAGTGTCATTACCTTGTTCGCCCTGAAGTTTATCGTTACCACCAAAGCCGAACAGTTTGTCATCGCCGCCTTGACCATTGATGTTATTGTCATCAGCCTTGCTGGAAGAAGCGTAAACGACATTATTGCCGGAACCCGCCTCAAGGTGTTCAAATCCCTCTGCGCCCATAAAGAACGTTCTGTCGTCGGATCCAATGTACAGCAGGGTATCTTCGCCGCTCCCCCCAAGATATTGGGTGTCTTCTGCGTCAGCGACTATCAAATCGTTGCCATCTCCTCCGTCTAGGCTGTCTGCTCCTTTGCCGCCAATCAACAGGTCGTTTCCACCTTCGCCTGCAACCACGTCGTCACCGTCGGAAGCATCAATCACATCTCGAAGTTCACTTCCTGAAATATCATCTGCCAGAAGAGAGGGTGTATAATCATTGAAAGAACGCACTACGTCGTCGACGTTGAGAAGTTGCCCACCAAGCAATATTTCTTCAATACTCGTGGCGCGGTTGCCAAAGTAATCTTTAATGGTGACACTGCCACCGTAGTTAGAGCCTGCCAGACCTTTGATGATCAGGTCGTTACTGGTCGTTGAATCTAGGCTGGAACGTTGGTCTTGCTGCCCTGAAGACCCGCCACGTGAGATGGAAACATCGGCGGCAGAAAGGTTAGACATATCCAGACGATCGACGTCGTATTCGCTACCGACGTCAGTTATTTCGTCATCACCTGTGTCTTTGCCCATTCCCGAGTAGGTATCAGAGCCGCCTTTACCTTCCATTTTGATCCCACCATTGGCAGAAGGTGCAGAGGAGAGAGATTCATCGGCCTCAGTACCCTCCAAACGTCCTGTAAGTTCTGTACCGACCAATGCGTTATCATGGAGCCTTATGCCGCTATCACCGTTTTTAAAGTCTTTTATGGCGAAAATGGCTCCAAAGACCTCCTGTTCAACAAAAACCAGATCATTACCAATTTTTACCGCTGCCAGCGGCAGACCGCCGAATATATAGCTATTGACTGCCTGATAAAAATAGATGCCAGTGTCGAATTCTACTTTGGTAAGGCTGATACCGCTTAACTCAATGCTGTCACTAAGCCCTGATAACCAGCCATCACCGCCATCAAAAGAAAACTTCACTTGGCCGGATTGGTCAGAATCATTGATGTAATCGATAGAGTTAAGGACATTGGAGTTTTTGTAGTATTGCTCTGAAAGTGGGTTATAGCGGATAGCTGTAGTATTGGCGCTGTCGAAATTATGCTCGACTGAAATGTAATAGGTATCATACCCATCGCCGCCTTGAAGGTAATCGTTTACTCCATCATTGACGTCTTTTCTGCTACCTTCACGACCGCCAATTAACGTGTCTCTTCCGTCGCCTCCGTCAAGGACATCGACACCCTCATTTCCGGTAATAAAGTCATTGCCATCCAGTCCAGTCAACTGATTATCAAGTTCGTTTCCTGTGATGAAGTCCTGTTTGTCGGTACCTATTGCGTGTTCAAATTCATGGATTATGAAATGACTTCCGGATGACTTTCCTAGTGAGATGGTTTCCTCTTCCAGATTAATAAATGTTTGGATTAGAGAGTTAGCTTCTGGGTCAACAAAGGCCACAGTATCTTGACCTGCCCCTCCCCAAAATTCATGTTCTGTGGAAGTGTGCCCAAGGGCGGTGAAAGGCCGGAGTTGCACGACATCGTCGCCCTGTCCCATGAAAGCAATAATGGGAGCAATGTGATAGCCCGATGGCGTGTTGAGCAGATCATTGGCTGAGTCAAATGTCATTTTGACCGAAAAACTACCATTGCTTGATGCGGGTATACCATCAAAGGCAATGATGTCTGCGCCCGTTATCTCGTCTTGCTCCGTACCTCTGTTGACAATAACTTTGTCGATTCTCTTCATGTCAACAAGGAACTGTTTTCCGTTCCCGTTTGTATAGACCACGCTATTTGTTTCAACGCCTATGGCTCCCATGTTGATTAGATTGTTGCCTCCTTGAATGTTGACGGTATCACTATCCAATCCTGTATCAATGATGTTAGTTCCAGAAATAACGTTGATAATGTCTGGGCCCAACTCTGTCTTAATTACGTCGTCGTGAAGTGAACTTGTAATAGTGTCACCGCTCGAGCTTCCTACAACCTCTACGCCCCCGCTAAAGTTTGAAAAATCAGACTCTACTGGCTCGAAGCGGTGGATGCCTAGATCCTCCACTATCCGAAGTACCTCCACCAGTGCGGCTTCCGCAACTTGATCAAAAGCAAATTTAGCTCCAATGGCGACTGCTGCGGCGCCTGCAACAGCCGCTGCACTTGAACCGAATGCAAGTATCACTGCAGCACCTGCTGCAATAGCAACTTTGTCCGAAGGGAGAAGGCTAGCAAGCTCACTTGCAATGTCTTGTTTGACTCGGTCAACCTCATCTTGGTTGGTGATGTTTCCCTCTTCATCGATATAGTCAAAGAGTTCCTCAACACTCCTCTTAAACAGATCAAATTTATCTGCCAGTTCTGGATAGCCCGCTTTTTCAAGCCTGTATTTTGCGTCAGAGTAAAGATCTAAATAATCTTGGGCGGTTCGAACAATTGCTTTTTTTATAGGCATGCTTTTAGTCCCTTTGAATAGATACACAAGTTATCTAATCCAAGGAGCTGAGAGATTTTTGTCACTAAAATAAGAAGCGGGATTTGCTACCAAACATTTGGTTGTAAACAATAAAAAAGCGCACCGAAGTGCGCTTTAACGAGCGGAAAAAAGCGATTTCTGTCACCCGAACTTTTTCAGGTATTCCAGCGTCGGCGCAATATCGCCTATGTTTTCCTTTACCCATTCTTCATTGAAGTAGGTATCTAAGTAACGTTCGCCGCTGTCGCAAAGCAGGGTGACAATAGAACCCGTTTCGCCGCGTGATTGCATCTCTTCTGCCAGCATCAGAGCACCAAAAAGGTTGGTTCCGGTAGAAGCGCCCGCTTTGCGGCCAAGAATATTCTCCAGCCAGCGGACCGTGCCGACGCTGTCTACATCTTTGATGGTTTCCATACGGTCAATGACACCCGGGATAAAGCTTGGCTCAACGCGAGGGCGGCCGATGCCCTCGATTTTTCCACCGCGATCCAAAGTGAGTGACTGATCACCGGTTTTGTAGAATTCATGGAAAACCGAGTTTTCTGGGTCAACCGCCATCAACTGAGTATGTTGACAACGGTAGCGGATGAAACGGCCGATGGTGGCTGAAGTGCCGCCGGTACCAGGACTCATCACAATCCAGTTTGGCACAGGGTAGCGCTCATACTTCATCTGGCTGAAAATACTTTTGGCGATGTTGTTGTTGCTGCGCCAGTCAGTCGCACGTTCGGCGTAGGTGAACTGGTCCATATAGTGGCCGTCCAACTCCTGCGCGAGGCGGCGGGATTCTTCGTATATTTCGTCGGAGCGATCCACAAAGTGGGCCTCGCCACCATAGAATTGGATTTGTTCAATTTTCTTTTTCGCCGTGGTGCGGGGCACAACAGCGATAAAACGAAGGCCAAGCAAGCGGGCGAAGTAAGCCTCAGAAATTGCCGTACTGCCCGAAGATGATTCAATGATGGTGGTGTCTTCTTTGATCCAGCCATTACAAAGTGCGTAAAGGAAAAGGGAACGCGCAAGACGGTGTTTCAGGCTGCCAGTTGGATGGGTACTTTCATCTTTCAGATAGATATCGATCTCTGGGAAGTACGGTAGATCCAGCTTGATCAGGTGGGTATCCGCTGAGCGCTGGAAATCCGCTTCGATTTTACGAATTGCGTCGCAAACCCAGTTTGAGGAATTAGCAGGGGCGTTTACTTCAGTCATCATTGGCGTACTTCATAATAATCAAGGTTATACCAACAATATAATCCCTCTTATGAAGTAAAGTTTTGCCATTTTTCGTCTAAATGTCGCTCACCGTAGAAAATCATTCTATTATTGTCGCCATTGAGGAAAAGTTTTCTCCCGCTTATCGTGAGAGAGAATTTTTCGCCTGCAATCGCGAAAATGGTAAAACAGTCATGACAATTTCACTGGATAATGTAGATCGCCAACTGTTAGATTGGTTACAACGCGATGCATCATTGTCGCTGTCAGATCTGGCCGAACGGGTAAACCTGACTACCACGCCTTGTTGGAAACGTCTCAAACGTCTAGAAGAAAGTGGCATCTTGCAAAAGCGTGTCGCCCTTTTAGACCCCGAAGCGTTGGGGCTCTCGTTCACTGCCTTTGTCCAAATTAAAACCTCAAACCACTCTGAAACCTGGTACCGCAAGTTTGTGGATGTCGTTACCCCTTTTGCTGAAGTGATGGAGTGCTATCGCATGGCGGGTGAATACGACTACATGTTAAAGGTACAGGTCGCAGACATGGCGGCGTTTGACCGCTTCTATAAAAAGCTGGTGAACAGTATTGATGGCCTGACCAACGTCACGTCGACGTTTGCGATGGAGCCTTTGAAATACACTACAGCATTACCGCTCTAAAAAGACTCAGCGAATAAAAGTTTGAGCAATAAAAGTCAGGCAAGTCAGAGACCTGATAAGTAAGTTGGCTCGCGCAGGGAGGATGAATGCGCATATTTTTAGAACTTGGATGGTTTTTCCGAATGGCGTGGAAACGTTATATCGGTGCCATTGTACTCCTATTTTTCGTCGCCGGTTTTGAACTGATCCCGCCTAAAGCCATTGGTTGGCTGGTGGACGGTGTGATGGCAGGTGAGATCAGCAAAAACCAAATGCTATTGGCGCTAGGGGCAATCATTGCGCTTTGGGTCGTCGTTTACTTCATGCGTGTGGTCTGGCGCGTATGGTTGTTTGGCGCTGCGGCGCAGCTCGGGACTGTGCTTCGTGACAAGCTCTATCAGCATTTTACCCGCCACGCACCGAGGTTCTTTGAGCGCTACCGTACTGGCGATTTGATGGCGCGTTCCACCAATGATGTGAAGGCAGTGGTGATGACGGCCGGAGAAGGCGTGCTGACGCTTGCCGACTCAATGATCATGGGGATTGCGGTATTGATCGTGATGACCACCACCATCAGTTGGGAGCTGACCCTGTTGGCACTGGCACCCATGCCAGTGATGGCGATTATGGTGAATCGCTTCGGTAAACAGCTCCATCATAGGTTCAGCGCCTCACAGGCTGCCTTTTCATCGCTGTCTGAAGAAACCCAATCTTCCCTAAACGGTATTCGGATGATCCGCGCGTTCGGGTTGGAGTCCCAGCAGGTTGACCGCTTTAATGCGGTGGCGGATGACACAGGCGAGAAGAACATGGCCGTGGCAAAAGTCGATGCAATGTTTGACCCGGTGATCTTCCTGACTATTGGCACCTCGTTTTTCTGCTCGATTGCGGGCGGTGGCTACATGGTGGCAAATGGCACTTTAACTTTGGGCGAGCTGACTGCCTTTACCCTATATCAAGGCTTGATGATCTGGCCGATGCTGGCAGTTGCCTGGTTGTTTAACATCATCGAGCGTGGCTCAGCAGCGTGGAAACGTATTAAAGAGTTGTTGGAAGAAAAGCCGGATTTGGTCGACGGCGACAAAGCCTTACCTACTGAGCGTGAAACCTTGTCTATCGCGATTGATCAGTTCACTTGGCGCGGACATGAGATTCCTGCGCTTCGCGATGTGAATGTCGAATTAGCGCCCGGAAAAATGCTGGGTGTTGCTGGGCCAGTGGGTTGCGGTAAGACCACTATTCTGTCTTTGATGCTTCGCTTGGAAGACCCTATTCAGGGGCGCGTGAGTTACGGTGGCACAGACCTTCGTGATTTCAAACTGGGCGAGTGGCGCGGCAAGCTGGCGGTTGTTACGCAGGCGCCGTTTTTGTTCTCTCGAAGCATTGCGGACAACATTGCGCTGGGTAAGCCGGACGCAACACGCGAAGAAATCCGTGAAGCGGCAAAGCTTGCCTGTATTGATGAAGATATCATGCAATTCCCGGAAGGCTACGAAACGCTTGTAGGAGAAAAGGGTATTACGCTTTCCGGTGGTCAAAAACAGCGGATTTCTATTGCCCGTGCTTTGTTGCTGGATGCGGAAATTCTGGTTTTGGACGATGCCTTATCAGCGGTGGATGGCCGCACGGAGCACCACATTCTCAAAAATCTTCACGACCGCGCACAGCACCAGACGACCGTCGTGATTGCACACCGTTTGTCGGCACTGGAATCGGCCGATGAGATCATCGTGTTGCAAAAGGGGCATATTGAAGAGCGTGGCAAGCACAAAGCCTTGGTGAATGCCAATGGCTGGTATTCAGAGATGCAGCGCTATCAGCAACTGGAACAGGCATTGGAGGAGGCGCTGTGAGTAAACGTGAAACCTTAAAACGCCTGCTGAGTTACCTGCTTAATGACAAAGCCGGTTTTGCGGTGGCGGCTATATTCCTGCTGTTTGCCGTGGTGGCCGATGTCAGCGGCCCGTGGTTGATTCGAATTTTCCTCGATGATTATGTTGCCCAGGATTGTTACCCACCGAACGTCCTTTGGGGGCTGGCCTTAGCCTATATTGCGGTTACGGTACTCTCAGGTCTGTTGCACTACGCCTATGGGATCCGGTTTAGCCGTATCGCGATTGAAATTGTCCAAACTATTCGCAAACGCGTGTATGCCAGCATCATCAACCAGCCCTTGTCGGCGTTTGACTATGTGCCAGCAGGTAAATTGGTATCGCGCGTCACCAACGATACCGAATCGCTGAAAGAGCTATACGTACAAGTGGTTGCGAGTTTCCTACAAGCGACGGCGCTGATCATCGCCATGCTGACGGCTATGTACTTGTTGAGCCCGACACTCACGGTTGTGGTGGCGATTCTTATACCATCCGTGGTTTTAGTGATGTATTACTACCAGCGCCGCTCGTCACCTGCTTACCGTGACTCGCGTGATTTACTAACTGACATTAACAGTGTGATGAGCGAGTCAATTCAGGGCATGAGCCTGATTCAGTTGATGGGGCAGGAGCATCGTTTTTCAGAGCGTTTTGCCGATTTGACGGAGAAACACTTCAACACCGAAGTACGTATCGTGAAAATCAATGGTATCTACCTTCGCCCGCTGATTGATTTGATGTCTGGTGTTGCCCTGGTGGCGCTGGCTGCGCTGTTTGGCTGGTATGGCAATGAAGTGATTGGTGTCGGTGTGCTTTATGCCTTTATCAGCTACCTTGGCCGTGTCACTGAGCCGTTGATTGAATTGATGCAGCGTTTGTCTTTGTTACAACAAGCGATCATGGCGGGCGAGCGTCTGTTCGAGCTGATGGATGCCAAGCAGCATGTTTATGGCGACGATGACCGCGCTATAGAATCCGGCACTATTGATATCAAAGGACTGAACTTCAGCTACGACAGTAAAACCCAGGTACTGACCGATGTGAATGTCTCAGTCAAAGAAGGCGGCTTCCTGGCGCTGGTTGGTCATACCGGCAGTGGCAAAAGTACGCTCGCCTCCCTGCTGATGGGCTTTTATCCGGTGCAAAGTGGCACGTTGAAACTGGGAGGACGAGAACTCTCGACCCTGACCCAAAACGCGCTCCGTTCTGGTATTGCCATGGTTCAGCAAGATCCTCACGTGCTCTCTGATACCTTCCGCGCCAACGTGAGCCTTGGCCGTGATATTTCAGATGAAGCGATTTGGCAGGCGCTGGAGCAGGTCGATATGGCGGACTACGTGAAGCACTTGCCATCGGGGTTAGATACGGCCATTGGCACTGGTGACATTACACTTTCTGCGGGTCAGAAGCAGCTTCTGGCGTTGGCGCGTGTGCTGGTGGATAAGCCGCGCATCCTGATTCTGGATGAAGCGACCGCCAACATCGACTCCGGCACCGAAGAGCGTGTACAGCAAGCACTGGCAGCACTGCGAAATACCATGACGATTGTGGTGATTGCGCACCGTCTTTCCACCATTGCAGATGCCGACAACATTCTGGTGCTGCATCGTGGTCATGTGGAAGAGCAGGGTAACCATCAGCAGCTTTTGGCGAACAAAGGTCGTTACTGGCAGATGTACGAGCTACAACAAACCCGAGCACATCTGGAAGAGCTGGAGCAAATTGCCTCTGGTGAGACAGAAACGCAGGAAGGAGTCGCCTAAGCTAAAGGCTGTTCAACACTGGGCGGGGAGAGTATGGAAACCATCATCGATATCTGGACATCTAATCCGACAGAAAAAGGGACTGCCTATGTGGTGCCTGACGGCTGCCGTGATGTGATTGTGACAGAAACCGAGGGTATGCAGCAGGTGCATGTCTCCCCGCTGTTTGATGCCACTATTGCCGTTGATATAGGGCCAAACGCAAAAATGACTGGTTATCGCTTAGCACCGGGAACATGGGTGGACGAAAGCCAATTGATCGCCGCTATTGGAAAAGACACCCATGATCTTTTCGATAAGATTGCTGCCTGTTCACGTCGCTGTAGCAATGTCGATGAAGCGCTTTTCAGCCTAGGCGAGCGGTTGGGCTCTGTGGCTGATATTGCGCGCTCGCTTGGTGTCAGTGAGAGAACTTTGCAAAGGTACCTCCTCAAACTGAGCGGTAAGTCGCCTTTGTTCTGGGTTCAATTGGCAAGGGCAAGACAAAGTGCCCGTGCCATTGCCGAAGGTGCCCCCTTGATTGATACTGCCTTTGAATTTGGCTACGCCGATCAGGCGCACTTCAGCCGCGAAATTAAACGCTGGTTTGGCGTGACACCAAGTGAATTACAACTCAGAAAAGATCTTACCGAACAGCTTTACGTTCCTGGTTATTGAGAGCCAAGGCTAGCCCGCCACAGCGTTACAAATCTCTACCAGATACCCATTCAAATCGCGTACGTAAGCGGTGGTTTGTCCCCAGAGCATTTCTTCAACTTCTTGCACCAACTCCGCCCCTGCTTTCAGCGCATTGGCAAGGTTTCCCGCAACATCATCAGTCTCAAAGGCGATTTCAAAGTTGGGTGAATGCGGGTTTCCAGAACTTGGGTGCTTGCCGAGCGAAGTCATCAGCGCTAGTGACGAAAAAGAGAGTTTGGTGTCGCCGGTGTTCAGCTCGCCATAATCGCCGCTTTCATGCAGAAAGGCGCGTTCCAGTCCAAAGGCTTGTTCGTAGAACGCCAATGTTTGTTCAACGTTTTCCACGTACATAATCGTGTATCGAAATTTCATTATTCCCTCTCCTTGTTGATGTTTTGTCCATTCTGGCTCTTGGTGGGAAAGGAGTCTTGAAGATTTCCGACAGCCTAAAAGGGAAGATATGCCTCGTAACTTCCTGTGTGATTAATATCCCGAAATTTCAACGTATTGAGAGGTTGGTCGACAGTCATCATTTGGTCATTCCCGTGGAACATAAACGTCACCCGACAGAAACCGAACTGTCATTTTTTCAACCTACCTTAGCCCCCGCTTTTTCTTTATTGGGCAAGAAAGCCCCTCAAATACAATAAGGTAGTAAGAAATGAAATACGCGACGTTAACCTCGGCACTGCTTGTTGCACTGGCTTCAACTTCATCTTTTGCAGCGACCGTTTATGACAACGATGGCACTACCCTGAAAGTCGGCGGCCGTGCTGAAGCACGCTTCAATGTGTCGGACAACAACGAGAGCGCAGAAGACAGCTCATTCAAAGACAAATCCCGTGCGCGCGTTAACCTAAAAGGCAAAACAGAAATCTCTGACGGCTTCTACGGTTTTGGTAAATACGAAGCAGAGTTCAGCGATAGCGACAGCTTGAAGAACCGTTATTTCTTTGCTGGTTTCGGTACGTCTGCCGGTGAGTTTTCTTACGGTAAGCAAGACTCCGCGCAAGTTCAGCTGACAGACATTACTGACGTAATGGCAACCTTTGGTGGTGATGCGGCAGACCTGGTTTCAGGCAACAAAGACAAGCGTGATAACAACTTCCTTTACGCGGGTGAATTTGATTCTCTGTCTATCCAAGCTAACTACATCGCGGCAGATGAAAAAGACGCTGACAGCTACGGAATCTCAGCGCTGTACAGTTTTGGTGTAGTAAGCCTCGGTGCTGGCTACGTCTCTCAGGATGCAGGCACTGACAGCGATGACCAAATCAACCTGGCCGCTGAATACTCACAAAACGGTTTCACGCTGGGTGCACTTTACACGATCGGTTCAAAGAGCAACGAGGACTACACCGGCTACGAGCTGGCAGCGCAATATAAAGCAACCAAGAAACTGAAACTGGTCGCTGTTTATAACTTCGCTGAGTTCGATAAGGCTGACACTGAAGAAGCCAACAACTTTGCGGCGGAAGCAGTTTACAAATTCAACGGTAACTTCCGTGCATACGCGGGTTACAAGTTCGAAAGCCTGGATGGTAAAGACGACCAACTGCAAGCGGGTATGCGCTACGACTTCTAAGTTAGTCGCGGCCCTTAAGAAGAAGCCAGCCTCCGAGCTGGCTTTTTAGTGCCCGTTTTCTGAAACGCGACAACAGCAATGATTCCGCTTTGCCTATCTTTGGGGCATAAGACATCGCATGAGAGACTGAAGAATGTTCCGACGACTCGCAACGTTATTACTTCTATTCACTGTCAATTTGTACGCAGAAACAGATAGTGATCCTAACGGTATTCCGCCCATGGCATTACAGCCAGACCCCTACAATCAACCAGTATTGGAACCGGGAAGCCAAGCGGAATATGGGGGAGATGACTCAAGGAGTAATGAGGAGAAACTGCTGCAACTCGAAAGCAATAGCGATGCAATTTCACCGCAGATAGCAGAAGAAAACCAAGAGTTAGAATCTCTACCAAAATAGTGCTCCCCGAAAACACAGGGAGCAAATTGGCAACTAGCGCTGACTTTTGCGCATTAAACCTTCCTGAACCGCGGATGCAACCAGCTCGCCTTTCTGATTGTAGATCTCACCGCGGACCAAGCCACGTGAATCACTGGCTGAAGGGCTATTTATCGCGAACAGTAGCCATTCATCCATACGGAATTCACGGTGGAACCACATCGCATGGTCAATGGTCGCCATTTTGATCCCTGGAGACATCAAGGTCACGCCGTGCGGCTGCAATGCAGTCACAAGAAAGCCCCAGTCAGATGCATACGCCAACAGGTATTGGTGGACACGGGGGTCATCAATCATCTTGCCATTGGCTCGGATCCAGATGTACTGCTTGGCTTCGAGTTTTTCCGGCGCGAGCGGATTCACCACCACGACAGGGCGAACCTCAATCGGACGTTCCCTTCCAAAGGTTTCAGTCACCTTCTTTGGAAGGTGCTCGGCAATGGACTCCACTAACTCTTGCTCCGACATCAACCCTTCTGGTCCCGGCACTTGCGGCATAGCAAACTGATGATCAAATCCGGGCTCATTCATGTGGTAAGAGGCGGTAAGGTAGAAAATCGGTTTACCATACTGCACGGCTTTCACGCGGCGGGTACTGAAGCTTTGCCCGTCGCGAAGGTTTTCCACGTCATAGACAATGGGCTTTTCAGGGTCGCCGGGGCGAAGGAAGTAACTATGGAAGGAGTGAACAAAGCGGTCACCCGCTACCGTGGCTTTGGCAGCAGAAAGTGCTTGTCCTATTACTTGACCACCATAAACCTGTGGCAGTCCAAGGTTCTCGCTCTGCCCACGATAGAGGCCTTCCTCTATTTTTTCGAGCTTAAGCAAAGCCAGTAGTTCTTCCAATTTCGTACTCATAAATCCCCTTTAAGCCGGTCTTATTGCTCATTGTTTTGACAGAAAAATGACAGATTGCACTTATGATGTCGTTTATTTCGAACTTATTCAGCATGTATGCTCTCTAACGTTGCGAGGCGGCTCATTACGCTGCCCTGCGTGACAACCATCGGATGTTAAAAGGTGTGATCTCAAATCCACATTTTCCCAGTGGTTGAATATGCAACGGTGATACACTTGTTGTTGTTTTTATCAGTATTTTAGATGCTTGCGTTACTGGGAGTTTTACCATGAAGAAGGCCTTTTTTGGATTTTTTGCTGCGTTAACGGCATTGGCGTTTACCGCATGTACAGACATCATAAAGGACCAAGACATGGCAACAGTGACAGGTGAAGTTTACTACTTACAGCGTATTGCGTTGCCTGAAAACGCAAAATTGACGGTGACATTGGCGGATGTGTCCTTGGCAGACGCGCCGATGGATGTGATTAGCAGCCAGTCTTACATGACTGAAGGCCGTCAGGTCCCATTACCATTTTCGCTGACTTACTCACCTTCAGAGATTAAACCGGGCCACACCTACAACGTGAGCGCGCGCATTGAAGTCGACGGCCAACTGATGTTTATCAGTGATACAGCCACCCACGTGATTAACGACCCCGCGAAAACCCAGAATGTAGAAGTGCAGGTAGTAAGCGCTGTACGTTAATTGCCACTAGGCAGGCTCTCCATCCCATTTAAAACGGCGCAATGACACTGCGCCGTTTTCTTTGACTTCCACCCCGTCATCCAGCAGCTTCTCACGCTGTCTGACGAAGCTCTCGCCCTTCAGCGAAATCATTCCACTTGAGTTGATCACCCGAAACCAAGGTAGCTTGGAATCATTCGGCAGCGAGCCAAGAAGCTTGCCGACATGGCGCGCGTGACGGGGAAACCCTGCTAATTTTGCGACATCACCGTAAGTTGTTACTTTTCCAGAGGGTATTTGGATAAGTACTGCATAGATTTGGTCATCAAAATTGGGCATATTGAAACAAACGGAGAAATTATAATTAGAAACATCATACCTCACCTGACTACAAATACATCAAACAAGGAATGAGGTATCACTGTCGGCATGAAGCGCAGGAGGTGCTAAATGTGGTATGCGACGACATTAATGGTGACAGCAGCAGTCATGGTCATGGGCGCTGCACTTTCTTCTGCCTTTGCTGAAGGTGATATCCCCCTGCTTGCTTTTGCCATTCCCGCTCTCTTTTTTACAGGTTCCGGCGGCGTCGCCGTTTGGATTCTTGCCTCCGGCCTGATTGGCTTCGGCGCCATGATGCCTTACCAACCCGTTGCCATTTCTCTCAGCCTTTGGATGATCCTTCCCGCGCTGGTGCTTATCACCGGAGAGCGCCGTAACTGGCAGGTCTCGCTATTGGTGATCTCCGTGGTAATCGCCATGGAATGTGGCGTGCTTGCCCTGCAAGGGGACGAGAAGCTCGGTGGTGCCATCAGCTACACCCTCATCCAGATCTTCTGCGTCATCATGGTGTGGGTCGCGACCTACTTCTGGAAGCCAGTAAAAAGAATTAGCTGGTGGCCTGTCGCTCTAATTGTGGCGCTGCTGGCAGGCGGGCAAACCCAAGGAGCCATGTTCGCCTTTTGCGGCAGTATGCTGGTGTTGGCGCTTCAAGAGCTGCAACGCGTTGGTGGTGAGCAGCGTGGCGATAAACTCTGCGTGATTCTGCCAGCCATTGCTTTCGCCACTATCGTCGTCTTCCCCCAATTTTCCGTGCCAAACCCTGTGTTTGTCGCTTGGTTGTTGTCTCTGACCATTGCTTGGCTCGGCGATTACCTTCTCCACACAGAAAACGAAGAAGAGTAGGGCGGGTAAATTCTCACCACTTGACTGCTGAAAGCCAGATAACCCCTTGCATTGGTCGCAGGCATCCCACATAATGCGCCCGAACCAACGGTTTCTTTCTCAAGAGATTTTTGGTGTATCAAATCTATGGAGGCCCCCTTGGTCCTCCCGCAACACTAACTTGTGTACTGGGTCAGGTCCGGAAGGAAGCAGCCCGCGCTTGGGACGTGTGTGCCGGGATGTGGCTGAGGGGGCTTCCACCCATCTAGCGTTCTGAAAAGCTCCTATTCTGTGTATTTTTTCGATGTATTGATCAATACGTTGAGGTTTTTCCTATCTAGCCTTTGCCCCAAAGTGAGTTAGCATTTCGAACAATCCAGCACTTAAATCGACTTACAGTGGCCAAATTTTTCTAATGCATTCCTTATGTATAAAAATACAGGGATATGTATATAGTAAAAATGTGAACGCTTTAAATTCGGGACGCCCGATTTCTCATTTTTGGACCACAAGCCAATAAGTTAATCCACTGATTCTACTAAGCTATATGGTAAAGTGACTTAAGTGTACGCGGACTAATCGGGCATCTCGGTTTTGGACTAAACGGGCTTTATGCCTGCTAATAAGTTGTTATGTGTAAGTAGAAGCATCACAAAAAGGGCTGAGTATTAGATGAAAGTTGTGATAGTTGCAGATATCTTTGGCTTGTGTGAATCATCGGATAACTTAATCAAATATCTGTCTCTTCATACGATAGAAGCTAAAGTTGTCGAACCTTATCAAGGTGCGCGTCATAGCTTCTTAAACGAGCAAGAGGCCTACGGTGTTTTTGTGGAAAAATGTGGTCATGACAGATACTTATCTTTGGTTTCTAAGTCAATTTTAGTAGAGAGACCTGATTTGATTATTGGTTTCAGTGCGGGAGCGAGTGCAGTGTGGCGAGCTTCCAATTATGTTGGTTTAGATCACATGGAGGCGATTTGCTTTTATCCAACACAAATACGAAATCACCTTGATATTAATCCCAAAATATCAACAAAAGTGATTTTCCCTTGTGCAGAAAAATCATTCGATGTGGAAAGCATTAGTAATCACATTTCAGTTTATGAAGGTGTAAGTACTGAGATAACCCCATTTCAGCATGGCTTTATGAATAGGTGTTCTTCTGCATATGACTTGGCGGGAGAAAGGTATGGTTTTCAACTAATTGAAAAGTACTTAATGACATAGCTTTTAGTGGTAGGTCAAATTTAAACATAACAAGAAAAATCAGCCGGACTCGTAAACTCGCCGCTGTTTTGGGCGTTAGCCCTATCAGAGGAAAATAATGAAATCTGCGGTATTAGTTATTGATGTTCAGTCGATTCTGTTCGACCCGGAACCTCAACCATTTGAATCACAAATCGTACTCACCAAAATTAATGAGGTTACGAAATTCGCGCGAGCTAAGTCTGTTCCAGTTATCTTTATCCAGCACGAGCAACCTAAATCTGTTATTGAATACGAAAGTGAAGGTTGGGCATTGCAGTCGAGCTTAATTACACAAACTGGTGACTATATTGTTCGCAAAACAACACCAGACTCGTTCTTAAATACTAATCTTCAAAGTGTTTTGAATGAACTCGATGTAGATAGCTTAATTGTGTGCGGCTACGCCTCAGAGTTTTGCGTTGATACCACCATTCGCAGAGCAGCAGGTTTAGGCTATCCCGTAACTTTGGTTTCGGATGCTCATACAACTCATGATAAGGAACACGCCAGTGGGGCTCAAATTCGAGAGCACCATAATGCTACGTTGCCTAATATTTCGAGTTTCGGTATCAAAATCGAAGCGGTAGAGGCACACAACCTTTGGGCATAGGGCTAATAAGTTGTTATAAGCTACAAGGAAATTTCAGTTTTGAATTATGAAGTACTGGAGCAAACTCCAAGTTCGGAAGAATATTGTCAACTAAGATTGGATGCTGGCCTGTCTGCTAAATCACTTGAAGCGGCACATGTAGGTTTAAGTAACTCGCTTTATACAGTATGTGTTAGAGATTCTAATGGTTTGGTAGGCATGGGGAGAGTTATCGGTGATGGGGCATGCTTTTTCCAGATAGTAGATATAGCAGTCAATCCAAACCATCAGGGTTTGGGTTTAGGTAAGACGATTATGGAGAAAATAGAGTCTTATCTTGAAAAAGCGGCAAATGACGGCTCTTACGTATCACTAATAGCCGACAAACCAGAGTTCTACGAAAAGTTAGGCTTTAATTACACAGCGCCAGAAGCTTATGGAATGTATAAGAGGCTTAGAAAAAGTCGCTTATAACACATATGAGCCCTTCTCCGGTTAATAGGCAATAGCATTCTTTTGGCTGCGTCAGCAGCCAATGCTCTCGAACAACAAAGCAGTCTACTTTGTTTTTCCTAATCTGAAGTTATCCGAAGTAGACGCTATAGAGCTTTAGTTCCAACCCGTTTCTGTCCAACAACGAGCTAGCTGTCGTGGCAAGCTCAGATTTGCCCCAAAAAGTTTGCGATTTTAGCTGGCCAGATGGTATGAGGGCAGGTTTACCCTGATAAAAATAATCTGAAACAGACAGTAAAAGTGTCCGACAAAGCTTGGGCATACACGGGGCGTTGCAATATACCCCATGGCAAACAATTTCCTGTACCTAGTCAATTGAGTATGAAAATTCCTTTAGAAGAGTGTCCTGGTGGAGTTGACCAGAACAGACCACCAGATTGAAGACCTGACAGACAGAGCGGCAACATAGCATGCCTTCACGCTTTTGAGGAAAATCTCACGCGGTTCTCACCGTATAGCTGGGACTATCGCAAGTATCAAATAGACTCTGAATACATTAGCGCAAACCAACACTATTATTTTTGATTTATTACTTAAAAAACGGACGTACCATAAACTCTATCCAATTAACCATGATACTCAATAATGATCTACAGTGATTAGTTATTATGCCTACCCCAGAGCTACTTGATAATCAATTTATTCACTCTCGCTTCTATACGTTTGAGAATAAGCAGTACTTTCGTGCCTTTTTGTTCGTATAGCCTTCCAATAGTTTTACGTTTTTTAATTTACAATAAAAAATAATATAAGCTCCACAGATTGTTATATAAATGAAATTTTAATGTTAATTTTTACACAATTAGAATGATATTCACGAATATACGATCATCTGCTTCCTTCACGTATTAATGATAATTAATATCATTTGACACTTTTATATAGTAATCGAGGCGAATGATGATTAATAAAGTATTAATTATTGTATTTTTTCTAGTGATGAACACAAAGTTTGTCCTAGCAAATAATGATGTACCTGATAAAGATAGTGACGAGTATGCAAACTATGTTATAACTAGAGGAGCAGGCCAGCAACTGACGTACTCTCAAATAGTTGCACTTTCCTCTGCAATATCGAGATCTGTTGTTTCTAGTTATGGGAGTATAGTAGATCGTCATACTGCAGCAGCAATCGAATATACATTAATTGATGCACTATTTAATTCTCCAACATTCCAAAATTCTGTCGCATTTGGTTTAAATAACAATATAGAAAATGTGGGCCACATTCTATTCACCAATGAGTATGAAATTAACGAGGAGCGAGAAGGAGATTTTTCTGATGTAGATGATGTTGAAATCGATGATATCGAAGATTCTGACGCTAATCAGGTTCCTATATTTGCAAGTCATGAAGCCCGAGAAGATGATAATGGTACTCCAGTCGTAAATATTGGTGCAGCCCCTCGTATTGATTCCAATGAATATCCTTGGTGGCAAGAAGCGTTAATTCATGAAGTTATTCATCATATTACGGACTCCTCAGATACTGATGAAGTAGGCAGGCACGGGCCCACTGAAATTTTAGCTCAAAGAATCGCGAATGAACTTCATTGGCCAATACCAACCTTTAAAGGATATGCGGACCCCGAGAGAACCCAAGCTTTAAAAGAACGTAATTTTCAGGCGCTGCTTCATACTATCGATAGACATCCCTCTGAAGCAGAGGCGCTGCTGAATAGACTTGCTACTATTTCCAGAGGCTTGAAAGCTTCAGCTAGATTTAGCTTGCTAACTTCTTTCTGCTCATCAGGTATCATTGATTTACCCAAACTCCCTGATTTTGATGATGATGATTTCAGCATGGGGGCCGCTTTTTTTACAGGTGCTAGTGCCAGCAACTTAGGTGAGTGTAGCCTAGATGCAGCAGGACGAGTCGATCCAGTAAGTTCTTCAATCACATTTGAAGGGGGGCAATTGCTGATTCAAAGAGATCTGAAAAACCTAAACTTGCTCGTAGCAAAATTAGCCTTTTTGAGAGCAAAAAATAAAGGGGGGTTTTACAGTAAGAATTGGGAATCTTGGAAACATTGGTATAAAGATTCTGGATGGAAGCACCTGTTTGGGTACGGTATCTATGGATACGGGCTGGAGGAAGCTGAGGGGAATGATCTTTATAATCCATATGGCTTAACTTTTAATGATGGTTCATTTTCCATTGGTGTCGTAGGTCAAGATGTTAAGGAAAGTACGAGTAGTGATAATTTTACGAAGTTATCGGGTACTAATTGGCATACCATAAAGTACGCTGGTCAAATGTTTTTTGACAGGAATGGAAGACCTGTTGCACTCGTTATCACTGACGCTTTGACTGGCGGATTCGGTTCCGGATGGTCTTTTATATATAATAATGGGAAATGGCAATATGAGTCTAAAGATGACTGGGATGTTCGTCTATTTCAAGGCTCGACATTATCGTTGGATCCTTACGCGCCAAAATTCAGTACCCATTAATAATTGTGGAAGCTTTAAGAATACCTAGGGTTACTACTACGGAAGTGAAAAATACTTTGATAAATATTAAAGCGTAATATTAAGATATAATCTGAGTTAAAAGGTAGTTATAATTATTTCTGCTACCTTTATTTCCCAAAATGAATAGATACGGTGTCTATCCTTGTATGTAATTATCCTTATTAGCCTTCTAAAAATCGCGATTTTTTTGCTTCATAACATTTTTTATTCTAACTGGATTATTTATAGACTTCATAGGAATTACTTATATTGAATATTAGTAATAAAGTTAAGGTTAACTCACTAGGGTTTTATTGGATAGAGTTATCGTATTGTTCGAATCCCAAACATCACACCTAAAGACATAATTAGATTGCGAGTTTTCTACTTGCGTTTACTCTTTACAATCAAGTTTGCGATATTTCATGGTATTTATTACTAATTTGGCTAAATATCAGATATATAATTGTCCAAAATCAATCTAGCTGGGTACCGACAACAAAAGTAGTGATTTAAAATTATAAAAAACACTACTAATAGCTATAGCTAATAAAATACCTGAACATAATCCTTCGATCCAAAGCGAGTTGAATACTCTTGAGCAGCATTTAACGCACAAGATGTATAGAGAGAGAATACTTACATCAAGTAGTACCCAGACAGAAGAAAGCGTTATAACGCTACCAGGAAAACTGTGTGTCACTGAAATAAACTGTGGAAAGAAAGCGACAAAAAATAATATATCTTTAGGATTGGCTACGCCAGTAATAAAACCTCTAACAAACCCACTATTTTTGGTGGTTTCGCTGTGATCCGAAGTTGATTCTGTATCTCTACAGATATTTGATACGCGCCATAGCGTGCGTAGGTCTATCACAGCTCCAATACCAATATAAAATGAACCGACAATACCCAGTAAATATAGATATTGGGGAGGTAGATGAACTACACCTGCCAGGGTCAATACTGCAATCGTCAGCAACAACAGGGAAGCTCCATTAGTACCGAGCAAGGTCATAAATGCCTCACGTTGTCCCTCACGGATTGCTGTGGAGGTAAGCAGAGCAACAACTGGGCCGGGGGTTACAATTAACAGTATTACGACGACACTGTAGCTGAAAAGTAATGAGAGATTCATGTTGTGTTTTTCCTTGTTGAGATACTTGATTGCCTGTAGATGGCTCAAAATCAATCTCTCGAAGATCATGAGAGCGAATTTACGTATCGAGCTAATACGATTATGTAAGCGCTAATCAGTGCGGAAAAACGGAAAAAACTATGTATTATTGTGAGTAATACTCACAATGGAACATGGACATGACATTACCTCCACTCTATGCGTTACGGGCATTTGAGGTGGCTGCCCGTTTAGGATCTTTTTCTCAAGCCGCTGAAGTACTTAATGTTACGCCTAGTGCGATCAGTCGCCATGTGCGAACGCTGGAAGAGTGGTTTGAATGCAAATTGTTTGAGCGACATGGTCCGAAAGTCATCATTACCCCTGCTGGTAAATCCCTAGCCAGTCAGCTAACTAAAAGTTTCCAGAGTCTGGAAAATGCCTGTTCTCATTTTGGTCGTAAAAATCGTCAATTGCGTTTAAAAGCACCATCCACTCTGGCCATCAGTTGGTTATTGGATGTATTGAGTCATTTTCGAGATAAGTTCAGCGTGCCAGCCATTGAAATTGTCAGTGTATGGATGGATGTCGACAACGTTGACTTTGTCCGAGAGCCCTACGATTGCGCGATTCTACTGGGACAAGGCAATTTTGGTGCTGATACCGAATGCCTTCCGTTGTTCGAAGAGCTACTGATTCCAGTCTGTTCACCAGCGTTACTGAGTGAGGCTCAACATGATTTAAGTGCTTGTGAGTTAATTCACCCCACTTCGGACCGCCGTGACTGGCGTCGTTGGATAGATCGCACTGGTGACTATAAGTCTTTGAACATCAATAAGGGTAAAGTGTTCGATACTCTTGAGCAGGGCAATCAAGCGGCCATCAGCCGCCATGGGATCTCCGTTGGAGATTTGTTACTCAGTCTAAAAGCTATTGAGAGTGAGTTACTGGTGTTGCCATTTAAGCAAGCGGTTGTAACCGGTGATAGTTATTATCTAGTCTGGCCTAAAGGTTGTGCTAAAGAAAAGTACATCGATTTACTCTATCAGTGGCTCAAGTCCTCAGTACCAGGTCCATTACCAGACGATGTAGCCCGTCTAAATTAGTCAACAAGGGACAAAGGTCAACAGACCCTAGGGAAGCGAACAAAGCGAGTTGACGATGTTAACTCGTACTTTAACCATATCGTGTAATGGAGTACCACCCTTCGCCGCGCGCCCTTAATCCTTTTAGTTTTCAATGCCAAGGGCAAACAAAGAATACGTTCGGGGTGATCACCATTGCCATACCATTCTTGTTGGCCCGGAGTGTGATAGCGCTGATACGATGATTAACAAGACAAAAGGTATTATGTTGAAGTCGGCCGCATTTTTTAAAAGATGAGGACTGTCTCATATGTAAAACCTCATTGATTCATTTACCGAATATATGTCGGTAACTATCTGCTTTAACGATTAAATTTATTTTCTCAGCTTCCAGACGTTATAGGTAAACCGGTATTCTCAATATTGAATTTTTCCACATCCCGACTAGCTTATTTTTCGATGCTAAAATTTATCTTTACCCGTATTCAGGGTGTACTGATTGGGGTCATGGGTTTAACACGTTTTGCAGTTATTTGAAGCTGTTGTTTGAGGACATATGATGTATTTAAGAAAGTCATCTGGGTGTTGCCGCCATCGTCGTTCAGACTCTTTATAAGTATTAATCTATCAACATTCGATTATTTGTTGTGTGTGATGACTAATTTTCTTGACATTAGGGAAGGCTATGAGAACTCCACAGATACCCGATAATGAAGCAGAGCGCTTACACGCGCTTAGGGCACTCGAAATCTTAGACACCTCTCACGAAGAGCGATTTGATAGGGTAACGAGAGTGGCTAAACGCTTATTTGGTGTTTCTATCTCACTTGTTAGCTTTGTTGACGAGAACAGACAGTGGTTTAAATCAGCTCAGGGCTTGAAAGTGAAAGAAACACCGAGAGAAATTTCGTTCTGTGGTCACGCGATCAATAATGACAACTTGTTTGTTATTCCAAATGCGAAAGATGATAAAAGGTTTTGTGATAACCCTCTTGTAACCGATGCTCCTAACATTCGTTTTTATGCGGGATACCCTCTGAAACTCAGGCCTGGTCTTCACATTGGAACATTCTGTTTGTTTGATATTGAACCTAGGGAAATGGGCGAGGAAGATCGTTCGCTTCTTCAAGATTTGGGGTCGATGATCGAGCAAGAAATTAAGTCGCTACATATGGCTACTTTGGATGAACTCACAATGATTTCTAATAGACGTGGCTTCTTATCACTCGCAAACTTTTCTCTCAAACTGTGTAAGCGTAAGAAACTCAGTAGTTCTATTATCGTTATTGATCTCAATAAGTTTAAGCCAATAAATGACAAATATGGTCACCATGAAGGAGATCATGCCTTGAAAACCATTGCTATGGAGTTATTTAACTCGTTTCGGGAGTCTGATGTTGTTGGTCGCTTGGGGGGAGATGAATTTGTAGTGTTTCTAGCTGACTCCACTCCAGATATTGTCAAACATTGCTTATCTAGGTTCACTGATAATATGACCAGAATAAATAGAAACAGTAACAAACCTTACAATATTGAGTTTAGTTTTGGTTTTAGCCATTACGATCATGATAGTCAGTTGTCGATAGAAGAAAGAATAATGCAAGCTGACAACGAAATGTACAAACAGAAAAACGCACGCTAATCACAGGGCGTTTCCAGCGGACTCCACTAGAAGAATAGACAGTGCCATAAAAACACAATTATCGGTTTCAACCTTGTATGCGCGCCAACTCGGGCTCACTCAGCATGCATGATCTGAATAAGTCTGTCATTGAATACGAAAGCGTTGGTTGGGCATTGCAGTCGAGTTTAGTAACACAAGCTGGTGATTATTTCGTGTGTAAAACAACGCTAGACTTATTCTTGAATACTGATCTTCATGGTGTTTTGAACAAACTAGAAGTTGAGCGGTTAATAGTGTGTGGCTACGCCTCTGAGTTTTGCGTTGATACCACCATTCGCAGAGCAGTGGGTTTAGGTTGTCCTGTAACTTTGGTTTCGGATGCTCATACGACCCGTGATAAGGAGCACGCTAGTGGTGCTCAAATTCGAGCGCACCACAATGCCACGTTACCTAATATTTCGAATTTCGGTGTCAAAATAGAAGCGGTAGAGGCAGGCAAACTTTGGGTATAGGGCTATTAAGAATGTGGACGAAAGATGTTTACTCGAAGCGCACTTTTTCATCGAAACACAGTAATTCAGGTGTTTCAATCAGTTTGGTCTAGAAACGCCCATAATTAGAACGTTTTGTGTCATTGTGTTTTCGCGTAAAACTCATTTAGGGATAATGACTTCAATCCTTGAACAAAACATCCCCTCGCGTTTCCGCAGAGGGATTTTATTATTGGATAAACAAACTGAACGACTCTCGGTTAAGCTGCTCTGTCTCTCTTGTGCGCCTATCTTTTGATTATTATGTAAAAAACGGGCCAATCAGACATCGAATGCTGTCGGAAGCACTATCATGTCTCTGATAGTGACATTGCGAGTCCGTGTGAGCGCAAAAACAAGTGCATCTGAGACTTCGGAAGGCTCAATGAGAGAGCCACTGTCCTTGGCTTTTTGTAGTCGATCTTTGGGCCAATCTGCCAACAGCGCTGACACTACGGGGCCGGGGGATACCTGACCAACGCGGATACCACTCTCACGCAACTGCCTACGCATAGTCTGTACGAAGCAGGTTATCGCCCACTTGGATCCTGAATAGACGGGCTCCCATGGAATCGCTGAGTGGCCAGCAACGGAACAGGTCACCCAGATATCACCAATGCCACGGCTTTTCATGTGTGGGATAACCGCATGAACATTTTTCATAACCGCGTTAACGTTAAGGTTCAGCATCCGGTCAATGGTTTCAGGATTAGTATCATCTAGGTCGCCGCCGATATAGGTGCCAGCGTTACAATAGAGTATGTCGATATGATCCACTTTTTTTAGGATCGATGGGATCATTGCGTTGCAGCTATCTGCATCAAGTAGGTCAGTGACCTGTGCAATGGCCTTATCACCCAGGCGGTCGATGCAGTTTATTAGTGCATGTTCGTCGCGATCCACCATAACAACAGTGGCACCCTCTGCGAGTAATGCCTCTGTAGCCGCAAGGCCGATACCAGAAGCAGCACCTGTTATGACTGCAATTTTTTCATTGAGAGATTCGGCCATTAAGAACTCCTATTGAATTGAGTTGAAAAGATCAAACGCCAAGAAAGCCGCCGTCGATTGGAAGAACGGCCCCCGTAATCATTGGGGCATCGTCAGAAAGGAGCATGACGATGGACTTTGCCACATCTTCTACCTCTGCAAAACGGCCAATTGGGTGCCTTGCCATCATTGGATCTTTCTTTTCAGGGTCGGACCAAGCGGCGACAGCAAGCTCGGTCATTGTAACTGTTGGAGCAACTGCGTTGACGCGAATACCGAACGCGCCAAGCTCTTTTGCCATCACACGCGTTGCTCCTTCCAGCCCCGCTTTAGAGGCGGCGTAACACATGTGCTCATTGAATCCACGATGGCCGGCAATAGATGTCACATTTAAAATTGAACCCCCGCCCCCAACATTGACGCGAGCACGCGCGAACTCTTGCGCGCAGATGAGTGCTGCGCGAAGGTTAATCCCCATGACGGCTTCATAACCATCGTCTGTCATCTCAAGTACGGACTCGAGAACATTAGTTCCGGCACAATTGATTAAAAAGTCGCACGCTCCGGCCTCTCTCATTGCTGCTCGTGCCGCATCATTATTTAACAAGTCAACGATGATCGACGTGCAACCGGTTTTATCCTTTAGGCTTTCTAGGTCTGACGCTGTTCTCGCCATGGCCACAACTGTTGCCCCTCGCTTAGCCATCTCGATCGCGCAGGCTCGCCCAATACCTTTACCTGCGCCGGTTACAATGACGCTTTTCCCGTCGAATTGGGTACTCATTTTTGTCATCCTATCAATGTTAATTGTGTTGAATAATTCGTCGCATTTAACAATATCTATTGGTGGCTAAAGGAGGCATCTCTGATGCGGTTGATAGAAATGCCTAGCGATCTTTCATGGTCAGTTTTGACGAATCACCTCCAAGAATAAGCTCGGCGGTCACATCATCAGTGACCAACGTGTCAACAAGACCTCGTCGGCATGCAACTCTGATAACCTCCACTTTATGCGGTCCAGCGGCAGCGAGAATCTTCTCTGGAACACTCATGACGTCGCTAAGCGGCATCCCTACTGTTCGGTTGTCCACGTCTTCTGAAACAGAGCATCCTTGTCTATCCAAGAATTGTCCAAGTACATCTCCAATCGCCCCGGAACTGATCAGCCGTTCAGATGTAAGCCCTTTGGGCAGACCATGCTCGATAAGGAAAGATTTGTTTGAAACGTTCGAGCAGGTAAGTAAAACGGCGTCTAACGACTTAAATTTCTCAATGTGCTGTCTCAGCACATCCTGAGAGAGAAAGAGGTCACGATCTATTCCCTCGGACAGGTAAATGGGCGCGGCTAGAAGGGAAAACTTTGCGCCAAGGACATGCGCAAACCCTGATGCAACGCCGAACGAGTTTAACGTTGACCCCTTTGCGGTTCCTCCCAGTATCGAGACAACTTCAAGGTTGGGGTACTTTAGAGAGGGGAGCTTTTGGATAGTAGCATCCAGTGTTAATCCCCAAGAAACACCGAGTGATTTCCATTCACCTGTTGCTAGCCTTTCGACTAAAAGTTCTGCAAGGGCTGCCCCCACAGACTTGTGGTAGTCGTATGCCGCTCTATTGGCAGGACCTACAATGGCCCGCTTTAGTCCTAAAACTTGCTTCAACTGTTCTTGAAGTTGAACCTTCTGGGTAAACGGCGATTCAATCTTAATTTTTACAAATCCGAGCGACTTAGCTCGTTGAATTGCTTGATTGACCCTCAGTCTCGTCACGTTCATCTGACGGGCGATCTCTGCTTGAGTCATTTCGTTGACGTAATAATGCCAGCACACTTCTGTAATAAAGGCGTCGCTGTCTTCTATAAGCTCGCGTGGCAAAACAATTCTCCAAGTTATTCAATAATTGCTAACAATATTATATGACCGAAGGTGTGGGTTATACAATTGTTAACCAGCAAATACATTTGAATATTTACACTTGAATAACAAAAAATACAAAGGTATAACTTGTTGAGTGGGAGGTGGCGCGGACCAGTCGCATGGAGCGAATGATTCGGCCTGCTGCATTCTGTTCAATAACAATAGTTGGAGAAAATCAGTGAACTCTATATTGGTAAAGAGCGCAATCGCGGTGGTACTTACCGTCGCTACTACGTCTGCATATGCTGAGATTGACAAAGCTTGGTGGAAGGAGGCTGCAAAGCCGTATCAGGGTGTAACTATTCGTGGTGTAACCGAATCGTCACCTCCGTCACTTTACATTCGTGAAGTACTCGCTCCAGAATTTGAAGACCTTACTGGAATTCGGGTTGACGTTGAAACCACTTCTTGGGATCAGATGTTTGATAAAGCGATTAAAGATATGGAAGCCGGAACAGGCATCTATGACATGGCTTATATCGAACAGGATATTATCTACTCTTATCTATCCCGCGACTTTCTAACCGACTTGACCCAATTTCTAAAAGATAATCCTGACCTGAAGGCATCAACGTTCGATGAGAGCAATTTCACCACGTTCGCCGATTACTTTAAGGACGCTTCTGGTGATCTTTACGGAGTACCAATGGAAGCATTCCTAAAGGTGTATCTGTATCGTACCGATCTCTTCAACGATCCAAACATCAAGGCAGCTTTCAAAAAAGAAGCTGGTCGCGACCTGGTGCCAGCAAAGACGCATGCTGAATATGCTGAAATCGCGGCGTTTTTTACAAACTACGGCAAGAAGAATGATATGGAACTGTGGGGCACCACAGCTCAAGCGCACACTGGTCACGTAGCGTCTTGGTACGAGTATAACGAGTCAGTAGCGCCGACCTTTGGTGTGTATAACTGGGGTATCGATGCTGATAACAACTACGCTGCATCAGTAAAGAATGGCGGCGAAATGAACGGGCCGGAAGCGGTCGAAGCGATGAATTGGTGGTTGGCGATGCGTGACATTGCGCCACCAGAAAGCCCTGCATCAACGTGGACTGAAGTGGGTACGACATTTGGTGCGGGTCGCGCAGCTCAAGGGTTGGTCTACGGCGAAAATGCAGGCTGGATTGCGGCTGACAAAAACAAGTCTCTGGTTGTCGGTAAAGTAGGTGTTGCTTTGCCACCGCTAAAAGAAGGTGTTTTAGAGGAGGCGGAGAGTGGTGAGGGGTACATCGGTTACTATGACGGTGGTGCTTTTGGTATTCCACATTCCTCTAAAAACAAGGAGGCGACAGCACTGTTTCTGCAATATATCGGCCAGAATGAAGTTCAGCCTGACTGGGCAGTTGCGGCACCGCGCGTCACCAACACTGCAACCTATGACGATCCTAAAGTTCAAGAAATGAACGACAAGCTCAGTGGCTATTATGACCTGCTTAAGGATAAGGGCTACCTGTTCGCCGGTGCGCCAGCCTACCCATTCCATGCGCAGGTTCGTGAGGCAACTGCCCCTATCTTCTACCAGATTCTGACAGGTGATCTGGGTACCCAAGAAGGTTTGGACAAGATGGCAGTCGCTGCTGAAGCGACGCTCAAAGAACTGGGCTATCGTAAGTAAGGCTTCCTCTTGATAGGTACCTAAATCAGCCGCCGCCGATTCTGGCGGCGGCGATATCAGAAGTACTCATTCGCTCGCTCGACGTATGCCGAAGTCGAGTTCAGATATAGGTAGAAGCGCGTCATGCAATCAAAAAGACTTGGTTGGATTCTTCTTGCTCCAACACTAGTCATCCTGTTCTTTTTCGGGGTGCTCCCATTTTTTTACGTCGTATTCGTATCTTTCCATCAATGGAACCCGTTTGCGGTGAATCCAGAGATGGTGTTCAACGCTGCCGATAATTTTCGTCAAATCGTATTTGACCCAGCGGTCCTCAATTCGCTTGGCGTGACAGTGGCATTTGTTTTTTTTGCTGTTTCGTCAGAATTAATCCTTGGCTACTTTTTGGCGCAAGCTTTTATGCGTGATTTTCCCGGTAAAGCGATTTTTCGGACTATTCACACGCTTCCACTGATCATGGCTCCGATCATCGTTGGCTCAGTTTGGAAACTGATGACGACACCGTCAATTGGGATTATTCCTCACTTTTTGGATGAATGGTTTGGCATAACCATGAACATTGGTACATCCACCACGGCGGCTTTTGCAACAGTGGTGATCATGGATATATGGCACTGGACGCCGCTCGTCACGCTAACGCTCATGGCAGCACTGGTCTCGTTGCCACCAGACCCTTTTGAGCAAGCGCAGATTGATGGTGCAAACAGCCGCCAGATATTTTGGCACATTACTTTGCCTATGATCACTCCCGCTATCGTGGCTACCGTATTCATTCGTCTTATGGATGCATTAAGGACAGTGGATGAGGTTTGGATGCTTACAGGTGGCGGCCCAGGCTCAGCAACAAGATTCGTGGGCGTGCATATCTTCAAAGAGGTGTTCCCCAAAACTAACTATGGGTACGGATCGACGATTTCCGTCATCGTCCTCTATTTAACTATCGTCGTTTGCTGGTTGCTTTATGTCTCCATGCTTGCGCCGCGCAATAAAAAGGACTGAAGCCATGAAAAAGCAAAACCCCGTTGTCGGCATTGTTTTTTGGAGTTTAGTCAGCTTTTTAACACTGTTTCCGATCTACTGGCTGTTTGTCATTTCGGTCAAGCCTGCAGTTCAATTGTTCTCAACGCCTGAGTTAATTTTATCCGACCCGTTTTGGGGTAATTATGCCAAGGTTTGGGGTGATCGTCTTTTACGGAGCTATATGCTCAACTCGGTCATCATCTCAACGGGAAACGCAGTACTTTGCACAGTGCTCGGTTTTTTTGCCTGCTATGCGCTCTCGCGATTCAAAATGACGGGTAAGGAGTCGATTTTCTTTTGGACCATTACCAATCGTATGGCGCCACCAGCCGTATTCCTTCTTCCGCTTTTTCTTTTGATGACGCAGGTCTATGCGGTTGGCGATTGGAACCTGTTAGATACGCGCATAGGCATGATACTGGTCTATTGTACGTTCAACCTGCCATTCGCGATTTGGACGCTCCGACCCACGCTGGATAGCATTCCAAAAGAACTTGACGAGGCCGCTTACGTAGACGGCGCCAGCTCGTGGAAAGTGATTACCGAAGTTATCTTCCCGCTTTGTCGTCCTGGGCTGGCCGTCACTTTGATTCTCACCTGGGTTTTTGCCTGGAACGAGTACCTCCTTGCTGCAACCTTGACTAACTTCAACGCGCGCACGCTGACGACTGGTCTTTCAGAATATGTGACGACAACAGGCACTGAGTGGGGAGTAATGGCAACAATCTCAGTCTTTACGCTTATCCCTGCTCTGATCGTTTTCGGTTTAGTTCAAAGGCACATTGTCGCAGGTCTGACTTTCGGTGCGGTTAAAGGGTGATGCTATGAGTGATCAACAAAAAGTGCCAATGACTAAGGCTCACAAAAAAGATGAGAGCTTACCGCCAATCCCTGATGAGAGATCTGGTTTCTTGCCAATTGAAACCAACTGGTTCGATAGATTGTTCATTTCAGTCGTTATTTGGATTGCTCTATCACTATTCTGGTTCCGCTTTGTCGAACCAGCAGGGATCTCCATTTGGGTATCAAATGCCATATCACTTGCATTGGCATACATCATTATCAGAAGGGGTTGAATATGAAATCGCTTGTTCTCGAAAAGAGGGAAGAACTTAGTCTTCGGGACTTTCCTGCTATTGACAAAATAGAAGAAACACTCGGTGCTCGTGATGTTCGCATTAAGCTTCATACCGTCGGCATTTGTGGGTCAGATGTTCATTACTATACACAAGGGCGTGTTGGTCCCTTTGTTGTTAACGCACCGATGATATTGGGGCATGAAGCATCTGGAACCGTGATTGAAACCGGTTCGGACGTTAAAACGCTTAAGGTCGGTGATCGAGTGTGTATGGAACCAGGAATTCCGGACCCTAATAGCAAAGCGACTCAATTAGGTATGTACAACGTTGACCCTGCAGTGCGTTTCTGGGCGACGCCGCCTGTACATGGGATTTTACGTTCGACTTGTGTTCATCCCGAGGCTTTCACATTCAAGCTTCCCGACAACATTAGTTTTGGTGAAGCCGCTATGGTCGAACCTTTAGCTACGGGTATTCATGCTTCCACAAAGGCAAAAATTAAGCCCGGTGACAATGCCTTGGTGATGGGTGCAGGAACAATTGGTCTTGTCACTGCGCTTTCCGCATTAGCGGCGGGTTGTGCCAAAGTCTATGTGACCGATTTAGCCGAAAAGAAACTGGAAATCGCAGGCTCTCTCAGCCCCGCTATTGTTCCGGTAAACATTAAATCTTCGAATATCGCCGATGTGATAAAACGTGACACTGACGGCTGGGGCGTTGATGTTGTCTTTGAGGCGTCTGGCTCCCCCCAAGCCGCCAAGACGGTTTTCGAATCCCTGTGCCCGGGTGGCTGTGTTGTGATGATTGGTGGGCAGGCTGATCCGGTCGCTTACGATGCGGGCGCTGCTATGGTTCGGGAAGCGCGTGTCGAGAATATTTTCCGCTATGCGCATGTCTTTCCGCGCTGTGTCGGTATGCTGAGTTCTGGTGCTATCGACCTAAAACCTCTTATCACAAGAACATTCGAATTTTCGGACAGCGTTAATGCGTTCGACATCGCTGCATCTGCTCCACCGGCAGATGTGAAGATGCAAATTGTACTACCGCAATAGGGGAATAAAACATGGCTAACGTAGCAATTAAGGACATCATCAAACGCTACGGAAAGGTGCAGGTAATGCATGGAGTGAGTGTTGATATTGAAGACGGTGAGTTTGTTGTGCTTGTCGGTCCGTCTGGCTGTGGTAAGTCTACGCTACTCAGAATGCTCGCAGGTTTGGAGGAGATTAGCGAGGGCACGATTTCTATTGGAGATCGTGTAGTAAACGATGCACCACCCAAGGAACGTGATATCGCAATGGTCTTCCAGAGCTATGCTCTGTATCCACATAAAACGGTCTACGACAATATTGGTTTCCCTCTGAAGATGGCTGACAGACCAAAATCTGAAATCGAAGAGAAGGTCACTAAAGCAGCAGAGATACTCGATCTTACAAAGTACCTGAAGCGCTATCCAAAAGAATTATCTGGTGGTCAGCGACAGCGTGTTGCGATGGGACGAGCCATTGTGCGAGATCCGCAAGTATTTCTATTTGACGAGCCTCTTTCTAATCTTGATGCAAAATTGCGGGTAACAATGCGCATCGAAATTAAGGAGCTACACCAGCGTCTCGGCACGACCATCGTGTATGTCACCCATGATCAGATCGAAGCGATGACAATGGCAGACAAAATTGTCGTGATGCGTGACGGCCGCGTAGAACAGATTGGTAGTCCGTTGGATCTTTACGACACGCCCAATAACTTGTTTGTCGCTGGATTCATTGGATCGCCTTCTATGAATTTTGTACACGGCAAAATCTCATCTAAGAATGGAACACGCATGTTTATCTCAGACAGTGGTCTTTTGCTGCCTCTTCCGGAGACGACGGCAGCTGACGGGCAAGAAGTGACTTACGGTATCCGCCCAGAGCATATTCAGATTGGAGAAACTGGCGTACCAATGGAAGTCGGTGTGGTAGAGCTAACGGGCTCAGAAACACATATTTTTGCCAAATCCGGCAGCGATTCAATTGATGCTCTAGTGAAGGAACGCATCAATGCGCGTTTTGGTTCTCAATTGGGTTTTGTGATCAATCCTGATGACGTGCATTTATTCGACCGTAATACCGAACAGCGGATTTAAGCTGGTCTCGAACTAAAACTTGTTAGAGAGAGGTAAGCGCTATGACCATGATCAAGGCTGTCATCTTTGATCTAGATGGCTGCCTCGTTGACAGTGAGCCGTTAATACTGGAGGCGATAGCCATCGAAATGCGAGCGCTAGGGATCCGAGATGCCAGCGCCCGTGAAATTGGAGATCAGTTCTTAGGAATTGCTATGCCAGTGATTGTTGAGTATGTGTCCGAGAGACTGGGAAGGAGGGTTCCTGAGGATTTTGCCGCCCGGGTAGAAAACCATGTGCTGACTACGTATCAGACCGAGTTAAAACTGGTTCCCGGGACGGAAAAGCTAATAGCGGGTCTTAAAAAACGTGGAACTGCAATCGCTATAGCTACTGGAGGTTCCCTGAAACGTATGAAAAGCACGCTTGAACTGGCCGGCATTGCTGATGACTTCAAGGGTAATACGTCTAGCGCTGAAGAAGTTAAAAACGGCAAGCCTGCGCCGGATCTTTTTAAGCTCGCGCTGGATAGATTGGGCTTGAAGCCATCTGAGTGTTTGGTTGTTGAAGACTCTCCACACGGCATAGTTGGCGCTCGTGCAGCTGGAATTGCGGCAATCGGTTTTGTGGGTGGTAGCCATCTGAATGAGAAAAAACAGCAGCATGCTGCTTTGTTGCGAGAAGCAGATGCCATAGAGGTCTTTGATACGCTCTCAGGTGTTGAGCAGTTTATTCATTCATATGCTGGTGGTGCGATCAAATGATTGCGCTTTCAAATAAATCTATTAGGTCGTTGCCAAAGGGTATTGAAGGCCCCAATTATGATCGAAAAGTGCTAACGCCGGGCATTGTCCACATCGGGTTGGGTAATTTTCACAGAGCGCACCAGTCTTGGTACTTGCATCGCCTTATGCAGCAAGGGCTAGCGTCAGATTGGGCAATCATAGGTGCGGGCGTTCGGCAATACGACCATGACATGCGTGCCAAGCTTTTAGATCAAGATTGTCTAACGACGCTTATCGAGCTGGATCCTGGTGGTATATCCGCCGAAGTGACTGGATCTATGATTGGATACGTTCCTATTGAAGAGGGTAACTGGCCACTGATTCAACAGCTCGCCTCGCCTGATATACGTATTGTCTCTCTCACTGTGACCGAGGGCGGCTACTACATCGACCCTGTGACGAAGCAGTTCGATGAGCAACACGCTGATATCCAGCACGATGCTTCAAACCCGGAAGTTCCTTGTACAGTTTTTGGCGCGATCATCGCAGCCCTGAAGTTGCGAAGAGATGAGGGCATCGGGCCTTTTACGCTACAAAGCTGCGACAACCTGCAAGGCAATGGAACCATTCTCCGCCAGACAGTCGTCTCTCTTGCCCAACTGAGTGATCCGGCGTTGGCGAGTTGGATCAATGACAACTGCACGTTTCCTAACTCGATGGTTGATTGTATTGTTCCTTCCACGGGGGCAATGGAACTCTCATTGGTGCGCGATTTGGGTATTGGCGATGCCGCTCCCGTCACACACGAGAACTTTAGGCAATGGGTCATTGAAGATGCCTTTTGTGCAGGTCGTCCTGACTGGGAAAAAGTTGGGGCGCAATTCTCAAACAACGTTGAAGGTTACGAGTCACAGAAGATACGCATCTTGAATGCTGGCCATCAGATTATCGCAAACGTCGCGGAGGTTCTTGGAATCGATACCGTCTCTCAGGCGATGAAAAATCCACTGATTTCTGCTCTTTTCCGTAAGGTCCAGAATGAAGAGATAGTGCCTCATATCAAGGCTGTTTCAGGTATAACACCGGCGGAGTATGTTGATCTTGTTGAGGCGAGATTCTCGAACCCAAGGATTGTGGATACTATTCGCCGTATCGCTTTTGATGGCTCTTCTCGCCATACGGGTATGGTCATACCCACTATCCGTGACGCTCTTGCTGCAGATTCTCGGGTTAGCGGCCTCACGCTGGTTGAGGCGGCATGGGCTCGCATGTGCGAAGGTACCCGGGAAGATGGTTCAGAGATAGCGTCTAACGATCCTATTTGGGCTAAGCTTAACTCTGCGGCGAAAGCGGCTAAGGTTTCGCCCGTTGCGTGGCTTGAGCAAAGTCAGATTTATGGTGATCTATACAATAATCAGACGTTTACTATTAATTTTTCTTACTGGCTGAACCTCATTTATAGTGAGGGCATGGAAGCAGCAATAAAAACCTACTTAAAGGATGTTTGAATGGCCTTTCTTGGTATTGACCTCGGGACTTCCGGCCTCCGAGCGTTACTCGTCAACGATCATGGAGATCCTATCGGCGCTACAGAACGACACTATGAAGCAATTCACCCTCATCCAGGGTGGTCGGAGCAAGATCCTCATGACTGGATCAGAGCACTGAATGATGCCATTGACGAGATGCGAAATACCTATCCCGCTTTCTCGAACTTGCGGGGAATTGGGGTTGCAGGGCATATGCATGGGGCGACTTTACTTGACGTATCGGGTAACGTCCTCAGGCCTTGTATTCTTTGGAACGATACTCGCTCGCATGCTGAGGCAGCACTTCTTGACTCGACTAATGGTGTGCGCGAGATTTCAGGAAATATCGTCTTTCCAGGATTCACTGCACCAAAACTAGAATGGATCCGTCAACATGAGCCTGAGGTTTTTTCCAAGATCGACAAGGTTCTTCTCCCTGCTGCCTATCTTAATTATTATCTCACTGGTGATTATGTTGCTGATATGTCGGACAGTGCAGGAACATCCTGGCTGGATGTTGGGAAACGAAAATGGTCTGATCGGCTTTTAGAGGTTAGCCATATGCGCCTTGACCAGATGCCGCGTCTGGTTGAAGGCTCGGAGGTTGCTGGTCAGCTCCGTAAAGAACTCGCGGAGAAATGGGGAGTCAGTAGAAAAGTAACGATTGCTGGTGGCGCGGGTGATAATGCTGCTGCTGCATGTGGTATTGGTGCTTTAGATGAGGGACGGGGTTTTGTCTCGCTGGGTACCTCAGGCGTCTTGCTCACAGCACGCCGCGGATACCAGCCCGATCCGGAGACGGCGGTCCATACATTTTGTCACGCATTACCCGATCGTTGGTATCAGATGGGCGTCATGCTATCAGCGACAGACAGCCTGAATTGGCTCGCTCATACCGTTGGGAATAAGCCGGAAGAACTGACAGCGTTGCTCGGTGAAAATCTTAGTCCACCGTCCTCGGTCAGATTCTTTCCATACCTGTCTGGAGAAAGGACACCCCACAATGATGCTGAAGTCAGGGGGACATTTTTAGGGCTATCTACTGGCACGACAAAAGAGGACTTAACCCGTGCAGTGCTAGAGGGCGTGGCTTTTGGCCTACGAGACAGTTTTGAAGCTTTAGCAGCAACAGATGCAAAGCTTGATTCTCTCATAGCGATTGGCGGGGGGAGTGCCTCTCGGTATTGGCTTAAGCTCATTTCAACTGTCCTTGGTATCCCACTCCAGTTGCCCGCATCTGGAGAATTCGGCGCAGCGCTAGGTGCGGCTCGACTTGGCATGATTGCAGCCTCAGGTGAGAGTGCTGAGAACATAATGTTATCACCGAGTATTCGCTATGAAATTCAGCCGGACATAACTAATCGTGCAGTTTGGGAAGAGGCTTACGGCAAATTTCGAATGGCATACTCTGGTATCAAAGCTATTCAATAAAAGATAGGAACGGTCAAAAACATAACGTTGATTCAATGCGTGGGCCTGATTACCTCGAACCTGTCTATTTCTGGCGAAATTTGCTTCGAATTGAACGCATTGATGATCTCTGAACTCAGGCATCTCTGGGTTTGTTGGGTTTGTCATCATTACTTTTTGGCAACATGATGCTGAATTACTAGCTAACTAGAAAAAATCCCCCCGCGTTTCCGCAGAGGGGATTTTTTGTTCAAGGATAATCAAACAGCCTTACTTCGCTTTTCGCTGCTCCGCCTTCTTAGCCAGCTTTTCATTTCTCCGCTGGGTAATGATTTGGTCTGCTTCACCGCCAACGTGAATTTCGCCGCGCGCTCTAGAGAGTTGCACTTGCTTTTCACGCTCACGGAAACGGGCTTTTTGCTCGTCGGTGTGTTTGTCTATGCACTTAGGGCAGCTGACGCCTTGCTCGAACGCTTCTGACTGCATGTCTTCTTCAGTGATAGGCAGGCGGCAGGCGTTACACATGGCGTAGCCGCTCTTCTCAAGCTGGTGGTTTACTGCCACCCGGCCATCAAACACATAGCAATCGCCTTCCCAAAGACTCTCTTCCTGAGGCACTTCTTCCAGGTATTTCAGAATGCCGCCTTCCAGGTGGTAAACCTCGTCAAAACCTTGCTCTTTCATATAGGCAGTCGACTTTTCACAACGAATACCGCCCGTACAGAACATGGCGACTTTCTTATGTTTGGCCGGATCCATATTCTGGGCGACGTATTCCGGGAACTCGCGGAAGGTGTCGGTTTTTGGGTTAACCGCATTCTTGAAGGTGCCGATTTCGATTTCATAATCGTTGCGGGTATCCACCACAAACACTTCCGGGTCGGAAATCAGGTCGTTCCAGTCTTCAGGCTTCACATAGGTGCCGACCACATGACGCGGGTCGATGCCTTCTACACCCAAGGTGACGATCTCTTTCTTGAGTTTTACTTTGGTGCGGTTGAATGGCTGGTTTTCGTCGAATGACTCTTTATAGACGGTATCAGCAAGGCGAGGGTCTTTCTTAAGCCATGCCAATAGGGTGTCGATACCTTCGCGCGTGGAGGCGACGGTGCCGTTAATCCCTTCATTCGCCAGCAGCAAGGTGCCGCGAATTTCATTCTTCTCCATTAGCGCCTTCAATGGCTCACGGAGTTCCACATAGTCTTCAAGGCGCACAAATTTGTAGAGCGCGCATACAACGTATTGATTCATTTTATTTTCCATTTAGCGGGCTGGAGCGTAAATCCAGAGCTTCCTTAGTTGAACGGTTGAAGTATAGCGAAGCAGGAAACGGCTAAATACGGATAGAGTGTGTGGTTATCGGCTTCTCATGTAGGCCAATTACACATCGAAGCCTCTGCCTTGCATAAAATCCCCACAAACTGCTGCAAAAATCATCACCAAAGGTCAACAGACCATAGAAACTAGCCATAGTTTTTTTACCCATTATCAAAAACAAAAGACAAAACTTGGCATGGCATGTCGCTATCGTATTGAGTCTGCACCCAAACAATCAGAAGATGCATGGTTCAACTCGCCCGAAGGGAGGGCCTCAATGCGCCCATTTCTTATTTAAATTTCAAGGAAATAGAACGATTATTTCTCGTAATATTTGCCACGAATTGAATGTATTGATGACCTCTGAATGGGAGCATCTTAAGGTTGCTTGGGTATCACTCTGATCAAATTTTCTAAGGGACGAGATAATGGGCTTTTCACTTTCTTGGGTGGCAGTCAAAACCGACGATCAAAGCGCAGTGTTGAAATCCTTAGGGTTAACCGCAACGACAGAAACTGACGAGTATTTTGAATCTGATTTTGCGGGTGCGGCCTTGCTGGATGATTGGTATCTGGTGGTCGCAAAGAAAGCGGATAACCAATTGATTTCCGAGGAATCGCTGACTGCGCTTTCCCAAGTCGGCATGGTCATCGCCTGTGCGGTGGAAGAGCACGTGATGACCTCTTCTGCTGAGTGTTGGTTTTTCGGGCAGCGCCGCTGGCAGGTAACTCATGACGGGCAGAAAGACCGCTTGAACTTGGCTGCTGAGGGGCAATTGCCAGCGAGGTTTGAGACGTTGAAAGCGCAGTATATGGCAGAGCAGAAAGCGGAAGCTGGTGAGTCTGCTGACATCGATCTTATCTTCGACATTCCGCTGATACTTGCCAGTACCTTGGTGGGTTTTAAGCATGATGAAGATTGCAGTGATGTGCTAGCTAATGGCCTCCCTTTGAAGCTTTCAGTTAGCCAAGCACCAGAAACGACATTTACCCTTGAAATTAAAAAGCCGTGGTGGAAGTTCTGGTGATAAATTGCTCGGACAGAGCATGAATTTTCTGCGTTTTTCTGTGGCGCTAATGTCGCCGTTTAGCTGGGTTTCACTGGAAACCGGAGCGCGCTCCGCCTTGAAGATGTTTGCACTCGAAGCATTAGGTTGCGCAGTGTAGACTGCTGGCAGAACTGACCCAATAACATGAGGCAAATGATGCTGCCAACGACGCAAGCATCTTCGCAAGAAACTATGCAAGGAACGATGAAAGCAAAGGGTGCGTACTTGAACACACTCCAAACAGTTTTTGGCTTTGAGGGCTTACGCGGTGGTCAGCAGAATGTGATCGAAAGGGTGCTGTCAGGGCATTCCTCGGCGGCCATCTTTCCGACAGGTTCGGGCAAATCACTCTGCTATCAACTTCCCGCATTGCACTTGCCGCATCTGACCTTGGTGATTTCTCCGTTGCTCGCGCTGATGAAAGACCAGCTCGATTTTCTGCGTGGAAAGGGCATTGCTGCTGCCTCGATTGATTCTTCCCTGACCTATGATGAATCGCGCGAAGTGATGCGCTCGGTGAAAGCAGGCGAAACCAAAATCCTGATGATTTCCGTTGAGCGTTTGAAGAATGAACGCTTCCGGCAGTTTATTTCCTCGGTGCCAATTTCCTTACTGGTGGTGGACGAAGCGCACTGTATTTCAGAATGGGGACATAACTTCCGTCCTGATTATCTGAAGCTGCCGGCTTACCGCACTCAGCTCAATATCCCTCAAGTGTTGCTTCTCACCGCGACTGCAACACCGCAGGTTATCGAAGACATGCGCAATAAGTTCGGGATCACCTCTGAAAACGTCGAGGTAACGGGTTTTTATCGTCAGAACTTGGATCTCAATGTGCTTCCTTGCAGCGAAGAAGACAAAGACGAGGCCCTACTGAACTTGATGAAGACGGTACCCCTTCATCAATCAACCATCATTTATGTCACCTTGCAGCAAACTGCAGAGAGTGTGGCGGGCAAGCTGAGAGCAGCTGGCGTTACCGTACAGGCTTACCACGCGGGTATGGCAAGCGACGATCGCCAGCAGATTCAAAACGCCTTTATGCGTGGGGAAATCAACTGCATTGTGGCGACGATTGCTTTCGGCATGGGTGTGGATAAAGCCGATATTCGCGCTGTCATCCACTACAATTTGCCCAAATCAGTGGAAAACTACAGTCAGGAAATTGGACGCGCTGGGCGTGATGGTTTGCCATCGGTCTGTTCGGTACTTGCCAACCGCGAATCGGTCAGTGTGCTGGAAAACTTTGTTTATGGTGATACGCCAGATTTGATTGCCATTCGTGCCGTGATTGATGACATCGGTTCGACGCCTGCAGGCAAACCGTGGGAAGTGATGCTGACCCGCCTTTCCAAAGAATCCAATGTGCGCCAATTGCCGCTCAAAACCTTATTGGTTTACTTGGAGCTTGCAGGAATCATTGAGCCTCAATTCAGTTATTTTGCCGATTACCGTTTTAAAATGCTGGTGGGTGCAGAACAGATATTGAGCCAGTTTGAGGGGGAGAGAAGGCAATTTGTGGAGGCGATTTTCCAATGCTCGCCAAAATCGCGCACTTGGCATAGCGTGGACTTTGATGCGCTTTGGCAAGGCTACAGTGCGGAAAGAAAGCGAGCTGTCACCGCATTGGATTACTTTGCTGATAAAGGCTGGATTGAGCTTGAAAGCAAGCAGATGATGGACGTTTACCGCGTCATCCAGCTTCAGGCGTGTCAGGGCGAGCACGCGGCACCATTGAGCGAGCAGATGCATCAACTCTTCCTCACCAAAGAAGCGTCGGAAATTCAACGTGTAGAAGCCATGCTGTCGCTGTTTGAAACCGACACCTGTTTGAGTCACCGATTGGCGACATATTTCGCTGATCAGCATGCGCCTGCGCAGTGTGGTCATTGCTCGGTGTGTCGCGGTAATATCGCGCTGTTGCCGAAAGCCAGTGCTCAGGCGGAGGTGGATGCTGCTGAGTTGCAGCGTCTGATCCAGCCTTTACTCGAAGCCGCTGCGAAAGACGGCACGCAAGTCTCGGCAGAAGCGGTGACAAGGTTCCTTTGCGGCATTGCAACGCCGCTGACCGGACGTTTACGCGCTGGGAAAATGGAAGGGTTCGGCAAGCTGGCTGCCTATCCGTTTGCTCAGGTGAAAGCACAAGTGGTGGCATCGCGTCTTTAAGCTGTTCGTGGGAGTGCGCCTAATCTGGCTTAAATGGTATTATTCGGCCATTAATTCGGGAAAATAGCGCCCGCTACGGAGTTAACATGGCAAAACTATCCTTACAAGAGCAGATGCTTCAAGCTGGTCTTATCGACAAAAAGAAAATGAAGAAGGCCGGTAAGAGCTCGAAGAAATCGCGCACGCTGGTAAAAGAAGCCAAAGCGGCAGTCGAAGAAAAACGCGCCGCGCAAGTAGCTCAGGATCAGGAGCTGAACCGCCAGAAGCAGAAGGAAGCTGAGAAAAAGGCCATTACAGCGCAGGTGAAGCAACTGGTTGAGATGAACAAGATTGACCGTAAAGACGGTGATATTGGCTACAACTTCACTGACGGCACGCTGGTGAAAAAGATTTACGTCGACAAAGCGACGCAAGACCAGTTGGTGAATGGCCGTTTGGCGATTGCCCGCGACGGTGAAGGTTATGCGATTGTTCCTGGCGTGGTGGCGGACAAAATTGTTCAGCGAGATGAAAACACCATCGTACTGAACAACACGGTGGATGAGCAGGCGATGGACGAAGACGATCCATATGCAGACTTCAAGATCCCTGACGATCTGATGTGGTAAACGCAGCCAGTTGATGAATAAGAAAAAGCCCTATCTCCGGACAGGGTTGTTTGCTTTTATACCAATCACAGTAGGTAGCAGATACTTACTACGATTGGTATTAGCTGGTGGCTTCCGCAGGCCGTTTTTTCTTGCGGTTTCTCGGGTGATTCACCGGCACTGCCGACAGCAGTGTTTGGGTGTATTCGTGTTGCGGGTTGGCATACAGGGCTTTTGCGTTACCGTATTCCACCATGTTGCCAAAATACATCACCGCGACGTTATCCGAGACCTGACGCACCACAGAAAGGTCGTGGGAGATGAAAATCATCGCCAGGTTCATTTCCTGTTGCAGCTTTAACAGCAAGTTCAGGATTTGCGCCTGCACAGATACATCCAGTGCGGAGACGGACTCATCACAAATCAGCAGCTTAGGTTTGAGTGCAATCGCTCGTGCTATGCCGATGCGCTGACGTTGACCGCCGGAAAACTCATGGGGATAACGGCTGGCGGCTTCTACGGGCAAGCCAACTTTTACTAAGAGTTCCTCTACCCACAGTTTGCGCTCTGCGCGGGTGCCGATGTTGTGGATCTCGAAGGGCTCTTCCAGAATCATGCCCACGGTGTGGCGCTGATTAAGTGATTCCAGCGGATCCTGAAACACGATTTGCATGTCTTTACGAAGCGGACGCATAGCACGCGGGCTGAGGTCGGTGATATCTTTACCTTCAAAGAAAATCTTGCCACCGGTTGGCTCATAAAGCTTAAGAATGGTGCGCCCAAGGGTGCTTTTTCCGCAGCCGGATTCGCCCACTAGACCTAAGGTTTCGCCACGTTTCACGCTGAAAGAAACGCCATCCACTGCTTTGATGGTGTAGCCCTTTTTGAAAATGCCTTTGCCGGAAACGAAGTGTTTGCAAAGGTTGTCGATTCTTAGCAACTCTTCCATGGTTAACCTCGAAATTCCGGAAACAGCGCAGGGTCGATCTCAGGGATATCGATCAACTGCTTGGGTTCGGTGGTAAGATCGGGTATCAGGCCGAGCAAGCGCTTGGTATAAGGGTGCTGAGGGTAGTCAAACAGATTGAACACGTCGGCATTCTCGACGATTTTCCCGCCATACATGACCGCCACGTCGTCACAGATTTCCGCGACTACGCCCAAATCGTGAGTGATGAAAATCATCCCCATACCAGTTTCTTCCTGTAGGTCATTCATCAGGTCGAGAATGGAGGCTTGAACGGTGACATCTAATGCGGTGGTGGGTTCGTCACAGATCAGAATATCGGGCCTGCAGGCCAATGCCATCGCAATCATCACGCGTTGTCGCATGCCACCTGAAAGGTTATGCGGGTATTCATTGAACCGTTTTTCCGGCATCGGAATTTTTACTTTTTCCAGCATTTCAAGGGCGGCAGCCTGCCGTTCTTTTTTGTTCATCTCTGGGTGATGGAGAGCGAGCACTTCGGTGAGCTGTTTGCCAATCGAATGCACCGGATTCAGCGCGGTCATCGGATCCTGAAAAATCATGGAAATCCGGTTGCCGCGCATTTGGTACATTTCTTCCGGCGGCAGGCTGATCAAATTCGTGCCGCGATAGAGGATCTCACCTGCGGTGACCTGCCCATAAGGCTTGGGTAGCAAGCCCATGATAGACATAGCAGTCACGCTTTTACCACTGCCTGATTCGCCAACTAAACCCAGCGTTCGGCCTGCCATGACATCAAAATTCACGCCGTGGAGGATTTTCACCACACCGTCATCGGTGGTGAATTCGGTTTCCAATCCGCGGACGCTGAGAACCGGTGCCGTCATCTTTCCTACCTTATCACTTGTAGCGATCATCAATCACAGTCACCGGTTCAAACGTCTTATCATCGTCCATGGCGTCGAGGGTTTCTTTTTTTACGTCTGCATCAAGCCAGAAGGTGCTATAGCCCATCGCACCGCCAATTGTGAACAGGGTATCTGTCCACTTTTGCATTGGGTTCTCTGGGTACTTAACCCAACGCCAATGACCCTGTCGTGTCCATGGAACGATATAACTTGGTGAGACAACAGCAGCTTCTTGAATGATGCGTTGCATCTCCTTTGACTGCTGGTGTTTTTTGCTGATGTCGAATTCAACCCGATATTGTTCAATCAGCTTATCCAGTTCGGGGGTGCTGAAGTTGGTAAAGTTGTTGGTTTGTGGCTTGTTGGCGTTGTCGGAATGAAAGTACTGCCAATAACCTGGGGTTTCACTGGCACCCATGTTGATGAATGCAATCTGGTGTTTTTTCTCCGACACATATTTAAAGCCTGTGGCACCATCAATGAGCTTTAGAGAGAATTCCAAGCCTGCCAGCTTTGACTGCTCTTTGAGGTAGGCCATTCGAGGAGTGAAAAAGGCTAGGGGGTATACCAGCTCAAATGATAGGCGCTCGCCCTTATCATTGACACGAATTCCGTCTGAGCCGATTTTGTCGAAGCCAGCTTTGATAAAGTACTCTGTTGCTTTATCGATGTTGAAGTCAGGCGCTTTGGCATCAGGCCAGGAGTATTCACCGTGTCCTGAGCCCATGGCATGGGGTTTGCGTTGGTAATCTCCTCGAATTAGCTTTTCAATCAGGCCATCAAAGTCAGTGGCATGCATAATACCGCGACGTACGTTGATGTTATCCAGTATTGGCATGGCTGTGTTCAGCCAAAGGCCACCGCCGCCTTGTGGTGTTTCATTGAAGCCCCAGAATTTCTGGATATACCCTTTTTTGTATGCGTCCCCGTCAGTTTTCTCATGCCAGATTTCCGGGAGTGTGAGATCGTAGATATCCAGTTTTCCCTTTTCAAAATGCTGTCTGGACACATCCGTATCGCGAATCACGGTCATGCGGATTTTGTCGACATTGTAGCGGTTTTGGTAATAACGGTTGTCGTAACCCCACCAATCTTCGCCTACGTGCTTAAAGGTTACACTTTTGCCTTTCTTAATATCATCTACAAAATATGGCCCCGTGCTGGGTTCGGGCTTGAAGTTGTATTTACGGACAAAGTTGTCGTCAACACCATCGCCATTCTTGTCCTTGCCGGATGCATAAAAATGCTGTGGGCGAGGAACGAGCCCACCGACCGTTCGCATCAACTCCTCTGGGTTCTTCTCATCCACTGTACTAGCGGCAATTGTATGGTCATCAATTTTCACTACATTGGCGATAGTCTTGGTGTAGTAATCGTTGTACCAAGGGGCGACGATATCCTTCGAGCGGTAGAACTGAAGCATAAACACAAAATCATCAGCAGTCAGAGGCTTGCCGTCATTCCATTTTGCCTTTGGGTTGAGCTTAAAGTAGATGGTTTTGTTGTCGCCAGCGTAAGCCCAATCTGTCGCGATAGCTGGTATCCAATTGAGTGTATCGGGATGACGTGTCACCAGTCCGGGTACTTCATCGAGAAAATAACCACGGAGGCCTGAATTGGAATCAGGCCCTACGCTTCGCAGCGTCAGTGGGAAGCTGGATAAATGGGTACGTAATGTGCCGCCGCGTTTGGCTTTATCAGACGCAAAAACCGGATCGTCCCAGTTTGTCTGCCAGTTAAGGTTGGCAGGAAGTTCAGCGGCTTGCGCGGTGAAGGCGAGTGCGCTTAAAGCGGCAAGTGTGGTCAATTTAAACATGGTCACTTCCTTGTCAGACATAACGGGTGAATTTTTTCGGGTCAAATGCAGCGCGAACCGCATCGCCAATAAAGGTCACCATGGTGAGCACCAACACGGTGGCGGTCACCACCGAGGTGACAATCCAAGGGCTGTCGAGGTTAGACTTACCTTGCTGCAATAACTCGCCCCAACTCGGTGTTGGTGGCGCAAGACCAAGGCCTAGATAATCTAGCGCGGTCAACGCGGTAATGTTAGCCACAATGGTGAAGGGTGCCAGAGTGACCACCATGACCATGGTGTTGGGCAGAATATGTTTCAGCAGGATACGCGAAGTAGAAGCGCCGAGTGCTCTCGCAGCCATCACGTATTCCCGTGCGGATTCTTTGTAGGTCATGGTCCGCATGTACCAAGTTATCCCCATCCAGCCGAATATGACGTTGATGGCAACAAAAAGGGTGAAGGTGGGCTTGGTGATCGACACCAGTATCATGATGACGTAAAGGAAAGGGATCATCGACCAGACTTCAATAAAGCGCTGGCTGATGAGGTCGAACTTGCCACCGAAAAAGCCCATGGCGCAGCCAATCACGGTACCAATCGCAAAACAGATGGTCATGGTGGTAAGGGCGTACATCATGGCGATGCGGAACCCATAGAATAGGCGCGCCAGTACATCACGGCCAATCACATCGGTGCCGAGGTAGTGCTGTGATTCAATGCTTGGCGCATACGGCGGGAATTCACCCTCGATAAAATCCTGCTCATAAGGGTTCCAAGGCACCAACGGCATGATCACGAAGTTGCTGTTGTCTTCTTCCTCAAACAGGGCTTGAAGCTCGCGGTAGTTGGCTTCGCTTTGGTAATCCTGTCCAAACTCGGTGCCAAGGCGCACATCGCTCACCACAGGGAAGAACAGCTCGCCGTTGTAACGCACCATCAGGGCTTTGCTGTTAATGAAAAATTCTGCAAATAGGGAAAGGACCAGCAAGATAGAGAGGACAATGAAAGACCAGTAACCTGGTTTGATCTCTTTGAAGCGTTTTATCTTCTTTTGCGTCAGTGGGCTGAGAGTCATCATCATTCACCAAACCTTACCCGCGGATCCACGAGTGCCACACAGATATCAGAAACGATGTTACCCACCAGAAGCATAGCGGCGTTCAGGGCCACAATGGCCATGACCACCGGATAATCTCTTTCCATAATGGCTTCATAGCCAAGCAGGCCAATGCCATCGATGTTGAACACCACTTCGATGAGGAAGGAGCCCGTCAGGAAGAACAACAGCGAGTTACCGAAATGGCTCGCCAGAGGAATCAAACTGTTCTGCATTGCGTGTTTACGCACGGCGTCTTTGAATGGTAGACCTTTGGCGATTGCCGTTCGGATGTAATCCGCGGAGAGGTTCTCCATCAGGTTGTTCTTCATGGTGATGGTCAGGGTGGCAAAATCCCCGATGATGTAACAAATCAGCGGCAGCACGGCATGCCAGAGCACGTCTTTGATCATCTCGCCTTTGGACTCTAAATCGTCAAAGTCGTCAGAGGTAAACCCTCCCATGGGGAACCAATCGAGGTGGAAGGAGAAAACACTCAGTAGCAGGATGCCGACCACGTAACCCGGAAGGGCATAACCCACAAAGATCAGCACGGAAGAGGCGTTATCAAAGGCAGTATTGTGCTTAACGGCTTTGTAGTAGCCGAGAGGGATCGAGACCAAATAGGCAATCAGGAAAGTCATGCCACCGTAGAACATAGAGACAGGGAGCCGCTCGATAATCATATCCAATACGGGCTCGTAGTAACGGGTCGACTCACCAAAATCGAGAACCAGAAGGCGGTTCAGCCATTCCCAATATGCCTCCATTACGGGCTTGTCGAGACCGTAGAAAGCGTTCAGTTCTTCGAGCTGATATTCATCCAACGAGGAGTTGTCCTGAAAGCTCTGGGTCTGTGCCGCGCCTTCCTGCATAAATTGGGATTGGGCGAGCATGCGCTCAACCGGTCCACCCGGTACAAAGCGGGTGATGGCAAAGATCACTAATGTGATGCCAAGAAATGTGGGAACGACGAGTAACAACCGTCGTAGTAAATAGGCTAGCACCGAAAGACTCTCTCCTTGTCTATGTGCGGAACAGTAGAAGTTGGCTAACTAAAGTAATGTGGTAGTTGGAGAAACATCTCAACCCCCCAGATCAATAAATGTGTGTACCCTCAGGTTTGTCATCATTGATTCGTACTTTCTTTTTATTCGCAAGCCAAATGCGCGAGAAATCGCAGCAAGTTGGTGCCAATTCCAGCTAACGCGTTTCGAACGTCTTTAACCGATCAAAGTTCAAATTTTTTTATATGAATCTTGACAAAATTAGCCCTTGAAAAAATTAAGAAATGGAGAGATTATCCGCGCCCTCCTGTTCACACTATGTGCTATTAACCATGAACTTTACTCAGTTTGACTCTCTGCCACCGCCGCAGATCGCGGAGCGTGCTGCGGAAATTGGTGTAGCGAAAGCAACCAAAGACCCATTCAAATCATTCCTTCTGGCGATATCAGCCGGTATTCATATCGGTATTGCATTTATTTTCTATACAACTGTGACGACAGGTGCTGGCGACATGCCTTGGGGGATGACCCGTTTCGTCGGTGGTCTGGCCTTCAGTCTGGGTTTAATCCTGGTGATCATTACCGGTGGCGAGCTATTCACGAGTTCGGTACTCACTTTGGTGGCGCGAGCCAGTGGTAAGATTACCTGGGGCGCATTGTTTAAGAACTGGCTGGTTGTTTATGGCGGTAACTTGATTGGTGCGATTCTGCTGGTGATCTGCATGTTGATTGCCCAGCAGTACATGTTTGGCAATGGTAAGGTGGGTATCAACGCCATGAATATTGCCCAGCATAAACTACACCATGGTTTCCTGCAGGCTGTGGCGCTTGGCATTATGTGTAATGTGCTGGTGTGTATTGCGGTATGGATGACCTATTCGGGTCGGACACTGACTGACAAGATTCTGGTCATGATTCTTCCAGTGGCGATGTTTGTTTCATCAGGCTTTGAGCACTGCATCGCTAACATGTTTCAGGTGCCAATGGCGATTGGTATCAAATACTTTGCCCCAGAGTCTTTTTGGGCGGCAACAGGCATGAACGTGGCAGATTTTGCTGATCTGACGTTCACCAATTTCTTTTTCAACAATCTGGTACCAGTGACTTTGGGTAATATCATCGGTGGTGGTCTGTTTGTTGGTATGTGGTATTGGATGATTTACCTACGCGACTAAGCCAAGGCAGGAAAGACAAAAAGGCCAGTGAGTGATCACTGGCCTTTCTTTCATGCTAAGGCATCAAAGCGCTTTGAACAGTAAGCGTCAGTACAAGGCGCAATTAAATACGATTAGTTAGTGCTGCTGTCATCCTTTACCTGACATTCCGGTGCTTCAGAGCCGTCCGTGCAATCAGTGGTGGTTTCGCTGGCGAGTGCCAAGCCTGAAAAAAGTACGGCAAAGGTTAACATCAGTGTTTTGAACATCGTCATTTCGATTCTCCTGTTTCCATTGGAGTTAATAATTGCTATCTGTGTATTTGCTGCAGCACATACACTTTGGTTCATAACCCACTGAGTTTTGTTAGCGTTTGGTAATGGTTGTGTTAGGCAGACTATTTGTCTGAAAAATTATACATTTGGTGATAAAAATAAAGAAGCCCCGTAAAGAAGCTTCTTTGGTTTCAGTCAGTTGGACAGAAACAGGTTAGGTTTCTATCGACACGTCATCCAATGGTTTGCTACAGCAACTGAGGATATAACCTTCCTCAATCTCTTCCTCACTGATCCCGCCATTGTGTTCCATGTTAACGTTACCGGTCAGCAGCTTCACTTTGCATGAACCGCAGATCCCCATACCACAGGCCTTGGGAACATGAATGCCCAATTTGGTGCTTGCGGCATGCACGGTTTCATTCTCAGTGACTGTGACTGACATACCTTCATCGATAAATTCCACGCAAAATCCCGCTTGCGGCAGTTCGTCGGCGATCTGCGCCAGCTCTGCGGATTCTTCTGCATCTTCAATCGCTTCTGGGGGGGTCTCGCCGAAGCTTTCTTCATGGTAGCGCGACATGTCGTAGCCCATGTCGGTCAGCATGGCGCGAACGGCTCTCATATAGGGTTCTGGCCCACAACAGTAAACCTCCCGCTGGAGAACATCTGGTGCCATTAGCTCCAACAGTTGCTGGTTCAGGAACCCGCGGTACCCATGCCAGCTTTCGCCTGTGTCATAGCGTTCACAGATGATGCTGAGTTCGAAGTTGTCGATACGGGACGCCATCAACTCAAGCTCTTTTTTGAAGATGATATCTTTCGGGGTTTGGGCACTGTGAACAAACTTCATGTCGACGGCGCTATTGGTGTCATACCACCATCTTGCCATCGACATCACTGGTGTAATGCCAACACCGCCAGATAGGAATAGTGCTTTATCCGTGGTGAAGTCCATGCAGTTGAAGTTGCCAACTGGACCATGTACGGCGATTTCGTCCTCTACACGAAGATTGTCGTGCAGCCAGTTGGAGACCAAACCGTTTTTCACCCGCTTGACCGTGATGGAGAAACTGTATGGTACAGAAGGAGAAGAAGACATGGTGTAGCTGCGCATCACCTGCTCACCACCAATCTCCAGCTCTAGCGTCACGAACTGACCCGGCTTGAAGAAAAACATGATGGGCGTCTGGCTCATAAAGCAAAAGGTTTTTACATCATGTGTTTCCTGAATCACCTTTACGCAGCGCACCACATGACGCCCATTTGCCCAGGTCTGTGTGTTGACCGGGTTGAGGCTGTCTTCGGGTAAGGCTTCTAGTTCGTTCATATTGATTTCCCCAAGATTTTTCATGGTTTCTTGAAGCGATTGTGTGGTGGATTCAGTGATTTAAATTACACAGGCACGACACAGACTTACCTGAATCCACTGCGCTCTTTTGTTGGTTTTATTCGTTCGCTTAAGTCAAAGACCTCAGCCCAGATTGTCCTTCAGCCTTTCACAATACCAATTGACGAAGTTGATCACGCCAAATTCATAGGTCTTGGAATAAGGACCTGGACGATAGCCTATCGAATTCACACCAAGTTGGTTGTTTTCCGACAGGGTTCTGTCCTGATCATTGGTGGCGTCCCAAACACGTCGTAAGTTTTCCGGGTCGTAATCAACACCTTCAACAGCATCCTTGTGCACCAACCAGCGGGTGATGACTTTAGTTTCCTGCGGGCTGATAGGAAGGATTTGGAAAGCAATGTGGTGGTCACCCATTCCGTGGTTCCAGGAGTTTGGAAGGTGAAGGATACGCAGGGCACCAAGGTCTGGAGAGGTAATACGTCCCAGCAATTTCTTACTGGCAGCTTGACCATCCATTGTCATTGAATGTGTCCCTTCCTTCAGCGGTGTCCTGACTATACGGTTTCGATTGTTGTAACGCATTTGGTATTGGTAAGGGATGTCCATGCCAGACCAGAAGGTCTGTTGCTTTTCAACCAGTGCGATAAATTCTGGTGTGGCGCGGGGGTCGTTGTTGTCGTCCCATTCCAAAAGGGAATTCAGTAGTTCGGGATGGGAGCTGTCGCAGTGATAGCATTCGCGATTGTTCTCAACTACCAGTTTCCAGTTGGCTTTTTCGATGATTTCACTCTGTACTGCCACTTTGGCGTTGTAGAGATCATGGGGTTCCAGGTAGTACTCCATGTCCTGAACGAAGTCTTCGATAGGTGGTGGGTTGTCAGCCAGACAAACGAAAATGTATCCGCCAGCGACCTGACAATGGACAGGTGACAACCCATGGGTCGAGCGATCGAAGCTCTCATCCATGTCTTGCCCATTAAATACAAGAGAGCCGTCAAGGTCATAGGCCCATTGATGGTAAGGACAGACAAGCTTTGGAGACTTCCCTTTTGCCGTCAGGCAGATCTTGGAACCACGGTGACGGCATGTGTTGTGGAAAGCCCTGATTTGGTCCTGATTGTCGCGAAGAATGATGACGGAGCTCAGGCCAATGTCGACAGTGATGAAACTACCACGTTTAGGTAGGTCACAGCTCACGCCGGCAAATATCCACTCTTTATGGAAAATCTCTTCCATATCGATCTGGAAAAGTGCCTCACTGTTATAGAACGGCTGTTCCAGCGTATGGTCCGGGATACGTCTTTCCAGCATGGTTTTAACTGCATTACGGTCTATGAGTGCATTATCTATGCGTTGTGTAGGCACTTTAGTCATCTTCTTTCCCTAGTGAAGTACCGGTCGTTTAAGTTCATCAGAACGTTCATCCAAACGCGGGGCCGTCTGCGTCCCCAAACGGCTCTTGGGCTGCTTGGGTCTAACTGCATAATGGCTTTGTTTCTCAGTAGAAAATTATTTAATTACGACTTCGGGATTGCTTGTATACGACCAAGAAGATAGAGCCCGCGGCATCACGGACTTTGCTAAGGTAGTTTGGCACGAGAGTTGGCTTAGCCGCTGATGAGTTCACCTGCAAAGGAACGCCGTGATGACAACGCTAGTTAATCTCGCCGATGCCTGCATCTTCAGGTTATTTGGGCATAATGCATTTCTTTATGATGGAAATATTAATAGAAAAGTTATATGCAATTAATTTTTATATTTTCATGGTTTGGTAAAGTCATTTTATTACAATGAAGCTTAGGAGGTGGGTGTTATGAAACCCGATTTATTGTCGCATTTATACAAGTTATGTCACTTCACATTACACGAAAAATAAATTTCCATATCGTTTATTAAATAACGGGAGGAAGATCTATGTTAAGAAATTGTTATATTTTCAGATCTGCCCTACGCTGAGCGAGACCAATAAAAAAGGGTGGTTAAAAATGAAAAAAACGATAGCAATGCTCTCACTTTCAACAGCAGCTCTTTCTTTTTCAGCAACTGCCGCCATTGGCCAGCATCCTGTGGTGCTGGTTCATGGCTTGCAAGCCTCTCAACTGGCTGAAAGGCCTGGTCCATCCGAGGTTTCTGCCGATGGTGAACAATACTGGAAAAAGTTTTGGAATACGCACGCAGATGTCCGCATTGACTGGCCAGCCCACGAGCGGGTAGCGGGTAAGATCGCTAGTGATTATGCGTGGCCAAAATTAAAACAACTTGCGCAAAGTAATACTTGTTCTAATGGATGTATATTTGTTACGCATTCCACGGGTGACTTGGTGACACGCTATATTTTAGATAACCAAGAAAATTGGCTTTTAAACGAAGGCTTACCTCCATTAAATATTATATCTACGTTTGATTTTGCTGGCGCAGGAGGAGGGTCTGAGCTTGCTGATTTAGCGGTAAATATTATCGAAGGTGGTGGTGTTTTAAACACAACACTACGACTTGCAATAGCGCTTTGGCTCGGCGAAATACCAAATAGTAGTAATACTGGCGTATTAAATGATCTCAAAGTATCTAATGCTCGACAAATTGCCCCTTTCCCTGACGGTAGAGTTCCTCGCATCCGTTTTACTGGGGATTCAAGCGAGTTTCTGGGCATCACCTCGTCTTTCTTGCCTGGCCATGACGATGGAGTTGTGGCTTCTCACTCCACTTGTGGTTCAAGCACTGTTGGCAGGTTCAGCAGTTGTTCACGTTCTGTCGCATACGACGGCAAACTGAGCTATCAATCGGGCGGCGTCTCGAGCTTTATGCCACAGCATTACCCTATGTTGATGGGCAAGGGTTATACCCATGTTGGGGTGATTGGCAATATTCACCAAGGAAAAGTGACTGCAGCGAACAATCGCGTGTCTTTAGGGGACGGCTCGCAGGTTTCTGTCAACACATCTGATTCTTGGTCTTGGTGGAGCTGGACATACTACCGTTATGTAAACGGTTCTGATAGCCAAACCATGTCAGAGCTGGTGTCGAACCTGCGATAGCAGACAACGGAGGGGCATGGCTCCTCCGTTACTGGTTTCTGCGCTAAAGCGCGCTCAAATACAAGGATGATTCAATGAAGAAAGCGGGGACGGTGCTGATAACTATGGCACTTGCTGGATTGGGTGTTTGGTTACTTGAAGATACCGAAGCAGAAGCACCCTTGCAGGAATCTGCAGTCATGGCCTCAGACAATCAAAGGAAAGCCGCTTCTGAGCCTCAGCCTTTGCCACTCGCTAAGCAGAGCGCAACTGAACCGAATACAAATGAAACCTTACCTGTGGTGGAGATCCCCGAAGCCATGACCGCGCAATTTTCTATTGTGGCGCAAACGTTTGAACAAGAGCTGCATTACCCGCCTTATTCCCAGCCTATCTTATCAGCCGACAGCCCGTATCTGACACCGAACCGTTTTGCTGAAGTGGAAATGCCTGTGCTGGATGGGAAGGAATCGGCAGTCTTGTTTCTTGATAAATACCGCTTCTTCTATCCAGAACCAGTGCCTTTTAAAGTGAAAAGCTCGCTTCCCATCTTGGGCATGCGCTATTCATTGTTTGATATCGCTAGCCGTGAAGAAGTAGCCAGAGGCAATAGTGACTGGGCGAGCGGTGAAATGCAGCCGGATGAATCATCGTCTACCCAACTTAGGTTGAAAGTCACGGTACGTTTTGAAGGGGGTAGTGATGTGTTAACTGCAGACATCAACTATGTCAATCCCGTGGCTTTTGTGATGGGAGTCCAACCCGCTTATACCCAACAAGCTGACTGGATGATACCTGTCACTATCGATGCCAAAAAAGCGGGTCTTTATCGTCTGCGTGCCAATTTGTATCGTGACGATGGCACACCGATTGCCGTTCTGACTGAAAAACAGAAGCTATCTGAAGGACAAGGTGAGATTGTGTTGAAGGCGCATCAATCGGTTCTATCTGGAAAAAATGGTGTGTATTCGCTAAAGGACTTACAGCTCGAACGAATGTCTGGACGTCCCGGAGAGGAAACACAGTATGGTGTCAGTAAAGTTGGACAAATTGAACTTGGCGAGTTGGACGTGGATGCGTTGAGTGATCTGCCATATCAACCCTCGGAGCAAGAACGTCAGCAACTTCAATTTTTAAAACACCTGGCCGGTGAGGCCTGATCATAAAGGCTTTATTGGTTTCTCCCTTTTTATAAACTCCTGCTTCACATCAAAATATGAGTACTAACCCTAGAATATCTATAACACTTCACTTTTCGATGTGATATACATCGCAACCAATTTTTAATGTCCACCTTTTTTGACTTGATAGCTGTTGGTGAGTTGCTATAAATAAATCGAAATACGCTTTTAAAGCGCATGATGCGCGGCAAAGTGGGCAGGCCTCCCCGCATTTATGGGGTCTATCATCTTCAATCTACAAGGTTTTCGAGCATGAAACGCAATGGGCGAGATTTGGTTTACTACCTAACACTGGTATGTGTGCCGATGTTTTTTGCTGTGTTGCTGGGGCTTTATCTCTCCAAATTATCCATTGATAAGCACGTTGATAGCTTTGGGTCGATTTATCTGAAAACCCTTGAGCGGAAAATTGACTCTCTGACCAACCAGGCGAGGGTGCTCATGAGCGATACCTCTAACTGTGATTCCATCAGGCGTCGGCTGAAGGTCTGGCCGAGTGTTCATGGATATCTGACTGTGAAAAATGGCCAGATTATGTGTCAATCAGATAGCGTGTTTGATTGGGTTGACCCTTTGTTGGTGACGGCAGATCTAACGCCAGGTATCCATAGCTACCCGAAAGCAGGTTCTGCAAATAAAGAGCGCGTATTGGTAATCGTGTCGCAGGACAACTTGAATCCAGCATCGCTTGGTATGGCAATCGTGTCGTTGGATGAATTTATCAGCTATATGGACATCTCTGATTCATTGCAATATGAGAAATTGGCGGTCTGGATTGGCGCTAATTGTCTGTTTGACAGAAGTCAGTACGATTTTGACAACATGCACTATTTCAAGTCAGAGCGTTTTCACATTAAGTTGGGCATAGAGCCGACAGAAAACTATATCTGCTACTCCATGTTGATGTTCACCTTGTCGAGTATTCCTCTTGGACTGCTGATTTCGCTGTTTATCCATTTGGTAATCATTCGCTTGAAACCGCGTTGCTCACTAGTAGAAGAGATCAAATCTGCTGTGAAACGTGGCGAGTTTTATCTTGTTTATCAGCCAGTCTATGATGCGATGGGAGAGCTCTATGGTTTTGAAGCTTTGGCGCGCTGGCAGCATCCAAAAATGGGTGTAGTAGGGCCTGACATTTTTATCCCCGCCATTGAGAAGAACCAGTTAGGCATTGAGTTTACCTACTATGTTTTTGCTCGTGCCGCTCAGGATATGGCGTTACTAGAGCCTGGCAAAAACTATCACTTGGGCATTAATGTTCCACCAGAGTTTATAATGTGCTCAAACTTTGAAAGCACGTTGTCGACCCTGATGAAGACATTTGACGGCTTGCCTGTTGCTATCACCCTTGAGGTCACTGAACGCCAGTTACTGGACGAAGCTGCCATTGAACAGATAGATATGGCGCGCCGACTTGGTGTGAAAATTGCGATTGATGATTTTGGCGTCGGGCATACTTCTCTATCTATGCTTCAGCGACTTAATATCGACTACCTGAAAATCGATAAGTGTTTTGTGGATACCGTTGGCATCGATTCGGTGAATGCGCCGGTGCTTGAATCTATTATCGAATTGGCGCATCGTCTTAATATCACTATCGTTGCGGAAGGCGTTGAGAGCGCCAAACAGGTTGATTTCCTTAATCAGCGTGGATGCCAATATCAGCAAGGTTACTTTTATGCTAAGCCACTGACAATGGATGAGCTTCTTGAAACTACAGCGCCACGCATTTGATATAGGGTTTTGATACCTCAGTTAAATTAGCAGCAAGTACTCACTAAATCATGAAGTTGTGATCACCTTTAGAGATGACGTGATACATATCGACGATGAGCCATTTAGCCTTGCCTGTATAGAGCTTTAACGTGCTAACTGTTAGCAAACTGCGGTTGATACTCCTGCAAGGTTTTCTCCAACATCGCTACACCCAGCGGCAAGTTCGCTTCACCACCTAACTTTTGAATCGTTGATCCCAGAGCATGGATTGTGCGGAAGATATTATGCACGCGGCATTGTTCGCCCATTTGCCCGATACGAACAATATTCAGGCCGAAAGAGCCTGAAATCTCCACTTTGAAATCGCGGGAGATGGCGGCCAGAATCTCTTTTTGGTTCAATCCTTCCGGCACATTGATACCAACGACGGAATTCAGGCGCGATGTTTTATCTGCATAAAGGGAGAGGCCCAGGCCTTCAATACCTGCCTGCAGGGCTAGAGAGCATTTCAGGTGGCGGTCAAAGCGCTTTTCCAAGGTTTCTTCACAGATCAGTCGCAGCGCTTCGTGGATGGCCATGATGCCGGAAACCGGTGCTGTGTAATGGTACGAGCTTTGGTACCAGAATTTATCGGCCAGTTTGGCATCCAGACACCAGTGACGAAGCGTGTCTTCCCGGGTGGTTATTTTAGCCCAAGCTTGCTCAGAAAAGGCGACCAAAGAGACGCCGGGAATGCAGCTGAGGCCTTTTTGTCCGCCAGTGATCACTGCATCTACCCCCCACGCGTCCATATTGAGTGGCATGGTACTGAGTGTACAGACTGCATCGATAATCACTAAGCATCCCGCTGCTTTGGCGGCGCGACATATTTGAGGCAGCGCACTGTTATAAACCGTATTGGAGGTTTCACCCTGCACGATAGTGAGCACTTTCGGCTGCACTTCAACAATTGCTTTAGCGATTTCTTCCGGGTTCGCTGCCTGTCCCTCGGTGATGGTGTAACGGATAACTTCTCCACCAACACGTTCAGACATTTCCGCCAATCGACCGCTAAAAAATCCGTTGCTGACGGACAGCACTTTATCATTTGGCACGACAAGGTTTGCTACTGCCATTTCCATGGCTGCAGAACCAGGGCCTGCCACGCCGAGGATATGTGAAGACTCGGTTTGGAAAACATAGCGGGACATAGATTTAACCTGCTCGATGATGCGAGACATGGTTTCGCCGAGGTGGTTAATCACAATACCGTTGGCGGCGGCGACTTTGGCGGGAATTGGGACCGGGCCAGCACCCATCATCAAAAGCGGTTCTTCGGGGAGGATGGTATCCAGTGATTCGACGATGGGGGCAGATATGTGCACGTATAGCTCCTGTATTGGTTCTGTGCTTGGGCGACTTCCTGTCGGAAATTCTGCATCATTTTCGGGAAGGAGGGCATGGTCGCACAGTGAAACAGGGATTTCCACGTGTATTGGGGGATAACTCGTCGCAATTTGGTGCACTTACTGTTGTCGCTATATTCAGTAACTTATGGCAAGCATTTCGACATCCTTGGTCTCCTTATTGAGACATGTAACTGGTTGCTTAAGGTTTACACTGTTTACGCAATTTACGAAGAAGCGGCAGTTTGCAAAGGGCAAGGTGGAGAGGGCTTGGAGGCTCGATGTTTGAGACTTGGTTTGACATTGCAGTGGGTTCACTGTGGGGATTTTGGCTCGTGATGTACCTCGACAGGTTTTACCGTCGACAAGTCATGGCGATTAACCTGTGCGTGTTTGTTTTTTGGGGAAGGAGTTTTAAGGCAAACAGGTACCTGTCAACCTTCATCAATATAGTGCTGGTGGTGGTATTCCTGCTGTCAGCGTCTGCATTGATCGGTAGTTTGGTGGAAAGCTGGGGCCTTTTCATTGTGGCATGGTGCTTAGGGATGGCTGTGTATGCGCTCTGTTTCTCAATGCCAAAACCCGTTTCTCGTCGGCATGATACTCTCTAATTTCACGCAGTGCTCTTGCTCAATTTGTAGAACGCGTTCAATTGATCTGCAATCGCACTGATTTGTGCGTTTTAACCTTGACCCAATACGGGTTTTCCCTGATAACGCAAGTAGACGACATTATTTTGATTTATTGCTGATTATGGATACCGATCTACTACGCACGTTCCTGGAAGTGAACAAAACTCGCCATTTTGGTAAGGCGGCGACCAACCTATATTTGACGCAGTCTGCTGTTAGTTTTCGCATTCGCCAGTTGGAAATCAAACTGGGCACGCCAGTGTTTACGCGTAAACGTGGCGATTTGCGTTTAACGTCAGCAGGTGAACGTTTTGTTCCCTACGCGGAGAGCATTTTGCAGACGTGGGGAAGGGCACGTCAGGATGTTGCGCTGACCGGTAGCTATCAGCAGCAGCTCACGGTGGGTGCGACGTCGCTGATCTGGGAAATGGACAGTTGTAGCGACTGGTTGGAGCAAGTGGAAGCCAGGCAACCAGACTGGGCACTTCGCACGGACTCTCTCAACCGCCAGCAAATTTCTACGGCACTGCTTGAGAAGCAAGTAGACGTTGTTTTGACCACCGAACCTCCAAAACTGGCTGACTTGCAGCAGCATCGCATTACATCGTTCGAGTTGTTGCTGGTTTCCAGCGAGCCGGATCAAGACATGGATACGATAGGCGAATTGCAGGTGGTGTATCTCGACTGGGGCACCCGCTTTGGACTGGAACACAGCCGCATCATGACGTTGCAGCGAACGCCAATTCTGCACAGTCATGCCTGTCAACCTGCCCTGAAATTCCTTTTGAATCGTGGTGGCGTTGGTTACTTGCCTTCTACGGTTGCTGAGCCTTGGATCGAAGCAGGCGCGCTGCACGTTGTAAAAGACAGCCCGGCCATGGCTAATGAACTTTATCTGGTTTGGCTTTCTATCAGCGACAAACATGAAGATATTGAACTGCTTGTTGCCAGTCTTGAAAAGGAAAGTTAACGCGCTTTTCTCGCGTTAATGTTAGCGGGCTCGATTATTGACGATCCGCGTTTTAAATACTTTTTTTTAACCGTTAAAATACTTAAGTTGGATAGTTTCTGACTCTAGTGTTTTGTTTAGGAGAAACAAGTGGTTTTAAAAAAAGTATGTCAGGCTATCGTGTTCGCGCTGACTTTTTCAATTAATTCAGTTTCTTATGCGGATTCTGTTGCAAGTTATCCCGAGGGTTGGGAAACCTGGCCCGTAGTAAAGGAATCAATGAATCTCCCAGCAGATACAGTCCTGCCACCGGATACCTCTCTTTTTATTCAGGAAGCCGTCCGCTCCTATTCATGGATTAATGATGGTCAGGGCTCCCCTCTTACCATTCGCGTCAATCCAGCAAAACTTGAGCAATACAAAACACACGGTCCATACACTGATGGCCCTACTGTGGTAGCAGTGTCTGAAGTTCAGGGAATTATCTGGGTGACAGAGCACTTCAGTGGCTTGCCTCTATATGGAAGCTACAACCGTAAAGGCGAGGATATCTCAAATATGCATCCTTCACTCGAGCCTGAATTTTGCGCGCGTTGTCATGATACCTATAAGGATATCTGTATCAATGGAACGTGCACTGAGCCTGTGCTCTCTTCTTACGAGTAAAGCCCCTGTTTACCAGTGAGGAGCATTGAATGCTGAACAGGTTTACGATTAACCAGCTGCTCTTTGTTTCTCATTTGATGTTGGTCGTTATTTTGATCGCGGGTATGAGCTACTCACGGTATCAGAGTGAATGGACGACACGGGTTAACCACGAAGCTGCGCTCATTGAGCGCGCCATCCTGCCAATGATGAGGGAAGTATCGTCAGCCGTCGCTGGGCGCAACTATGCGGCACTTACTATGCCTTCGCAAAAAGAATCTCTCACTAATATCGAAGCATTGTTGTTCCTCGATATTCAAGGCACTTCTGATTACAAAGACAATAAGGTCTGTGTTCGCTATTTCCGTGAGAGAGGCGAGATCTGGCGAACTGACGTCAGTAGTGAAGAACTGTCTATCGCACGACAACGCCGTAAAGACCTCGCGATAAATTTGCAGCAACACAACCTGAATGACGTTACTAAGAGGAAACTGACTTTTCTTTTGAAAAAAGCCGACGATGATTTGGCTGCATTAGAACTAGGTGTGGCGCGAACCAGCGAGTTTTCAGCGCCTTGGCCTTTGAAGCCGCAATCTGGTAAGTACGAATTACTACCTGAATACGGTATTGTGACACTGCAATTACCGCTGTTTAATAAAAATGGCGGCAATATTTACGCTGTATTTGATGCCTCAAACCTCTTCTCCCTCAAACATGAAATTTATCTCACCATCGCTATCGAAGCCGTGATTGCTTTGATGGTTTCTCTTCTCCTTATTGTAGGGGTTACCCATTGGTTGGTTGCGCCGCTTAGAACACTGGCGGAACAGATGGACAAAGATATTGAACAACTGAATATCGCGGCGTTAGACGAGATAAACCGTAGCGACGAAATTGGCACCCTTGCTCGTGGTCTTCACCGTCTGACTCGTAAAACACAGTCACAGCTTAAGCTGCTGAAGCATTTGTCTGATACCGATGCCCTGACCGGATTAAGCGGAAGGCACAACTACGAAAACCGTGCGGAAGCCTTGTTTAATACCACTCGTAACCAGGGAGCGAGTTTTGGGGTCATTGTGTGTGATATCGACTTCTTCAAACTCTACAACGACACTTTTGGTCACGGTAAAGGAGATGAGGTGATAAAGAAGATCGCAGATGTCTTGCTCAGTGCTACCCGCAACAACGATCTTTGTTTTCGAATTGGTGGTGAGGAATTTGTCGTGCTGCTTAAGGTGTATGAAGCAGAAAGCCTGATACGCATTGCGGAGCGAATGAGGTCTGAGGTGGAGGAGATGGGTATTCATCATGTCTCTGAACATGGCGCTGTCACGTTGTCGGTTGGTGCTGTGATGGTTTCTCCGCGCGCGACGTCCTTGAGCTATCAAGATGTGTTCGATTTTGCTGACAAGCAGCTATATGTCGCTAAACGGGCAGGACGCAACCGAGTCATTTTTAAGGAAATAGATAAACAACAAACCCCAGGGAAGGAACATTGTGATAAACAAGCAATCAAGACTTTGGATTGACACAGATATTACTATTGGTGCTCATCATAAGTTTTTACAATACAAAGATGTAGATGACGGCTACGCGTTAGGCAGTCTAATGCATAGCTCTGAAATCGAAATCCTTGGGATTAGCTCAACCCGCGGAAACACTGATGACATCAACGAATCTACTCAAATAGCTAAGCAGTTTGTTCAGGACTTTGGGGCGAATAGCTACAAGGTTTATCAGGGGGCAGCGACAGATTTTAAGCAAGATGCTGACTCTATTCCTGACGCTGTGTCGGAGTTGGCTAAGCAACTCGAACAGGGGCCAATGACCATCCTAGCGATCGGTGCACTGACAAATATCGCGCTTTTGTTGAAAGCCCGCCCAGATCTTGCTGGGAAGATAGAAAAAGTTGTTGCTGTTGCAGGAAGAGAGTCGGTGGATGAAATATTCAAATCCGGCACATTCCAGCTAAAACCTTTTCGCGATTTGAATTTCGAGTTTGACACTGCCGCCTTTGAAGCGGTGTTAAAAAGCGGCGTACCTGTTGTGCTCGTGCCATTCGGCGTGTGTAAGAAAGTCTGGGTGGATTTTGAAGATCTGGCGAAGCTTCGCAAACAAGGGCCAATGGGAAGTTTCCTTGCAAGACATGCGATGGGGTGGTGGGCAGAGTGGGAAATTATTTTTGGTGCCCGTCAAGGCTTTAACCCATTCGATATGGTGGCCGCAGCCTATGTGTTAAGTCCGTCTTGGTTTACCCAAGAGACACGGTTTGCGCATATAGTGTCTGCCCCAAGTGATACAGAAAAAGGGGTGAACAAGCCTTATTTGGTTTGTAATGAAGAAGCGACGGGTTATCCGGTATCCTACTGCGTTGATGTCGAAAGCGGCGTTAAAGCAGACATGCTGGCGAGACTTTCGAAGCAGACCATCGCGCAACAGGTGCTCGGGCTGTCTCATATCAACGTGATTGTGGACGATGTCGAAGCAGCGGCTGACTATTACCAGCGGGTTTTAGGTTTTGAACGGGCGCAAGATGAACAAAGTAATGCCATGTATTACCCTGGCGTGACCATGCAGAGCTTTGCGCTTGATGCGGGTCTTGGAAAACAGCAGGTAGAGTTGGATGTACTTTTTATCAAGCACCCCAATGCAGGTATTTATATTGAATTGATGCATTACCGCAAGCCTCAGGGGAGTAGTGAATTACCTCCTCAGCCAAAGACGTATGATCTTGGTGGCCCGCGCCATATTGCGATGGAAGTCGCTAACTGCAACGAGGTCTTCCATTACTTGAAGGAGCAGGAAGGCGTTAGAATGATCAACCCATCTGAAGATTATCATCCGGTTGAGTTAGATGGTTTCCCCATAACATTCTTCTACTGGATTGACCGTTACGGAATACAGTGGGAAATGGAGGAGGGGCGACGCGTAGGAGTCTCTAGAGGTATCGTATAGTAATCCAGATTTGGTGGTGCCTTTAGCCCAAAGGTACCACTAGTTACAACACCTGCTTTATCTGAACAACCTCCCTCAAAAATTTGACGATTCTGACGTAAATTTGGCGCTTAAAAAAATACCAAAATAAGTGATTCTAAAAGAAGATTCATAGTTGGCAAATATTGATCTAAGTCTCATAATGCGCGCAATTTCATTAATCAGGCTTAGGTTTAAGCGACAAATGTCACTAAAAAATATCTCAATTCGATATCAAATTCTGATCCCCATCTTTATTTTGGTTTTTGGCACTTTCGCAGTGATGTTCTTTGCTAAAAGCGAAGTCGAATCTGCGGTTTACTCCGTCAGCAATACTGCCCGTCAGGCAGCAGGTGACAAAGACCGGGCGTCTAAACTGGCAGACATTGCTTGGGCGATGCGTGTTGAGGCGATTTACGGTATCTATGACGAACAGCGTACCAAGCAAATGAGTGATAGCGTTGCTAAGTTGGGGAATGAAGCGTTGACGATTTCCCGTGAAATGGCGAAAACAAGCGTCCTTCGCGATTTGGCGCTTAACATCGAAGAAAGTGTGAGCGACTACGTGCGCTATACCGAGACTCAAGCGCAACCAACTATAGAAGCCTATTTTAACCAGCAAATTGCGATGCCACGCTACAACACAATGGTGAATGAGTACCGTGAACTGGGTGCAAATTTGATGGAAGACATCACTTCGATGTCTTCATTCATTGACCCGTTGGTAGAGCAGGATCTGAAGAAATCTGATCATGATGCTGACCAGATGATGGTGGCAGTGGGTTTAGTGATGGGCGGTGCACTGACTCTCGCGATGCTGTTTGGCTGGTGGCTATCAGGTGTCATCGTGAAGCCATTGGAGGAACTTCAGGATGTGATGCGCCGTTTGGCGACGGGTGACCTGAATGTTCAGGCGGATGAAAACGGTGAAAATGAACTAGCGCGTTTAGGGCGTGACACCAATCAAACGATCAACCAACTTCGTCACACCGTGACAACTCTGTTCGGTATCAGTGATGAAGTGGCAGCTGCTTCTACGGAACTTGCGGCAGTGATGAACCAGTCAGCGGTGAACGCACAGCAAGAGCAGGCTGAGATTGAGCAGGTTGCTTCTGCGGTGACTGAACTTTCCAGCACGGCTGATAACGTTTCTGACAACGCGGTGAATGCTGATCATGCTGCACGTCAAACCGATGAGTTAGCGGCGCAAGGTCTGGCTGTGTTTGAACAAAGCACACAAGCTGCAGTGCAAATGGCGGAATCAATTGAAAATACCGCAACGGTGGTGACTACCCTACGTGAGCAATCTGAGCGTATTAGCCATGTGGTAGAAGTGATTCGTGGTATCTCAGAACAAACCAACTTGTTGGCCCTGAATGCAGCCATTGAAGCAGCGCGGGCAGGCCATTCTGGTCGTGGCTTTGCGGTGGTGGCAGATGAAGTGCGTATGCTGGCGGCACGCACAGAAGCTTCGACCAAAGAGATCCAAGAGATCATCGAAGGTCTGCAGGTACAAGCTTCTCAGGCAGGTGACAGCATGGGAGTGTGCATGGATGTTCTTGCCCGCACACAAGCGCTCAGTCAGCAGGCTAACGATGCCCTGAACGGCATTACCCAGTCAGTGGCACAGATCACCGACATGAATACATTGGTCGCCACGGCAGCGGAGCAACAGTCGGCCGTTACTCAGGACATTAACCGCAACATTACCAATATGTCTGGCATCATTACCCAGAATGTTACCGGTATTAGCCAGAGTGCATCAGCGAGTCAGGAGCTGTCCCAGCTTGCGGAAAGCCAGAAGCAGGAGCTCGCATTCTTCCGCGTTTAATCTACCGATTCAACGATACCTAAAACCGCCTTTCTGGGCGGTTTTCTTTTATCTCTTGTCTGTTTCCTCATACTTATTAAAGTTCCTGTTGCAATTCATAATACACAACCTATCATTGATAATAATTCTCATTATCATAAGTAAACAATAATGACAGGAATGCTCTCCAGACTTATTTTTCCCATGCTGAAAGGACAGCGTTGGGGGATCCGAAAACGCCGTCTGCTTGCGCCAGTAACATTGGTGGCACTGCTCGCGGTTGACTCGACACGTATGGTGACTTTGCCAACACTTTCTGACGCTTTTTGGCAGGTTGCTGCTTATGTGGCGGCAACATTAGCGCTGTTTCATTTTCTTTCAGAGCGCTTTGACCGCAAGGGGAAACTGGCTCTTTTGATGTCTAAGCACAGTAATCTACAAGTCGTGTTTGCGTCTTTTATGGGAGCCTTACCAGGCTGTGGCGGCGCCATTGTAGTGATTACCCAATACGTTCGTGGAAATCTTAGCTTTGGAAGCGTTGTTGCGGTGTTGACAGCGACCATGGGGGATGCTGCTTTCCTGTTGCTGGCGACAAAACCGTCCGATGGTATTTTTATGATTGGTCTTGGTTTTGCTGTAGGCCTGGTTTCTGGTCGTATTGTGGATGCTTTGCATGGCGCAAACTTTATGCGCCTAAAGCGAGTGGCGAAGGAGAATCCAGAGAATAGCCAATCTAGCACTGAAGTTTTCATCAGCAACCAAGGACGATTCTGGCAATGGCTTGTATTGCCAGCTTTGTTAGTTTCGATATTGGGTTCAATGCAAATGAATCCCGATGAGGTGCTTCATCTACCAGTAGGCACGACAGAATGGCTGGGCGCTGCGTTGGCAGTCATATCTGTGACATTTTGGGCACTGCAGCGTGAAGCTGACAACTATGAGTCTGTGGTGGGAGAAGACCCTAAGTGCCGCTCTTCCCACTTGTTTCAGCGGGTAGCAAAAGACACCAACTTCGTGATTGTGTGGGTGATTGCTGCATTTTTGATGTTCGAATTGATCGTGCTTTGGCTCGATATTGATTTGGCGGGTGTTTTCTCAGGCTGGGCCGCGCTCATGCCATTGATGGGCGTTGTTGTTGGTTTCTTACCTGGGTGCGGACCGCAAATTTTGGTCACCAGCCTTTATGTTAGTGGTGCGATACCGATGTCAGCCCAAATTGGTAATGCCATTTCCAATGATGGTGATGCCCTTTTCCCTGCGATTGCTCTGGCACCCAAAGCGGCAATAGTGGCTACTTTATATTCATCTGTTCCTGCTTTGATTGCGGCTTATAGTTACTTCTGGTTGGTGGAAAGTTAATCCTCTGTTCTTCGATTTTTCTTGTCATGATTCCGGCGCTCATGCGAATAAAGAATGAGCGTCGTTACTCCAGTGCCGAACTTTGTTTACTGGCTTGAAGGTTTACTGAACAGAGGTAGCTTTTTGCATTGGGTGAAAAACAATCTAATAGTTATTTATTTTGTTAATCATATGTTTACGAGTATGAAGAGTTGCCATTTAATGTGTGATGTGTCGCATAAAAATGACTAAATGCTGTAAAAAAGGAATGTATTTCGTTGGGACTCCACTGCTAATCTCATCGCGCTTGACTGTGAATAGCAAGTTAACCAATCAGATTAAAATTTGGCTCATTTAGTTCCGTGGAAACGAATCTAGGACTTTTGTCGGCTCGTGTTCTTCAGTTCAATATAAATCACCAGTTTAATCTCCTTGGCGTTTTGTTTTGAAAAGGAGTTCTCAATAATGAATGCGGAAACTAACAAGATGTCTCTGACCACCCGTGTCCTAATTGGCATGGTGCTGGGTATCGTGACCGGTTTTGCAATTCGTTTTCTGTTTGGCGAAGAGGGTTTCGTCAATGAATACATCGTGAATGGCTTATTTGATGTTGGTGGCCAAATTTTTGTAGCCAGCTTGAAGATGCTGGTTGTTCCTCTGGTCTTTGTTTCTCTGGTTTGCGGTACCAGTGCATTGAAAGACATCGCAACGCTGGGCCGATTGGGCGGCAAGACCTTGATGTTCTACCTGGGAACCACGGCGTTGGCAATCACACTGGCTATGAGCCTTGCGCTGCTGTTTGGCCCGGGTAAAGGTGCTGATTTGTCTGCAGCATCTTCCTTCCAGGCATCTGAAGCCCCGTCTTTGGGCGACGTGATTGTGGGTATGTTCCCGACTAACCCAATCAGTTCTATGGCCGAAGGCAATACGCTACAAATCATCATTTTTGCGCTGCTGTTTGGTATTGCGATCAGCGCATCCGGCAAACCGGGTGAGCACGTAGCGGCATTCTTCCGTGATCTTAACGAAGTGATCCTGAAGTTGGTTGCCCTGCTGATGAATCTGGCACCATTTGGTGTGTTCTGTTTGATGGCGAAGTTGTTTACCTCGCTGGGCCTGTCTGCCATTGTCAGCCTGGCAGAATATTTCTTCGTACTAGCAGGTGGTCTGGTGCTGCATGCACTGGTGACTTATACCACGCTGTTGAAGGTGTTTGCTGGCCTGAGTCCGGTAACATTCCTGAAGAAAATGGAAGACGCCGTTATGTTCGCGTTCTCTACCGCGTCTTCGAATGCGACGATTCCGGTGTCGATGGAAACCACGACCCGCCGTATGGGTGCGGACAACAAAATCGCCTCTTTCACCATCCCGCTGGGTGCGACCATTAACATGGACGGCACGGCGATGATGCAGGGTGTGGCGACGGTATTTATCGCGCAGGCGTTCAATGTTGACCTGACCATGATGGACTACATGACGGTTATCCTGACGGCAACATTGGCGTCTATCGGTACCGCGGGTGTACCGGGTGTGGGTCTGGTCATGCTGGCAATGGTGCTGAATCAGGTTGGTCTACCACTTGAAGGTATTGCGTTGATCATGGGTGTTGACCGACTACTGGACATGATTCGAACCGCGGTGAACATTACCGGTGACTGTGCGGTGACTTGTATTGTCGCGAAGAGCGAAGACGCACTGGATGAGAAACGCTTCAATGATATGAAAGCAGCGGAAGAAGACGAGAAAATCGTCTTCAGACCTCACGCGCAGTAAATCTTCCCCAATTAAGGAAAACGCCAGATTGTCTGGCGTTTTTTGATCTCTCTCCTTCATCTCACGTAATCCCTACTGTTGAAAAATTACAGAAATGGTAGCGACTCGATGAACCAATTCCACACCCTCAGACTGATTCTCGGTGACCAGCTTAATGCGAGCCATTCCTGGTACAGCGAGTGTGATGATGGTGTCTTGTACTTGATAGCTGAGCTTCGTCAGGAAACAGACTACGCCCCCCATCACGTTCAGAAAGTCTGTGCCTTTTTCGCTGCGATGAAAGGTTTTGCTCTGGCGTTAGAAAAGGCAGGCCATCAGGTGCTGCATTTGACGCTGGATGAAACCCAGAGGTTCCCCTCGTTGGAAGTTTTGCTGACTGCGCTGATTGAAAAACACGGTATCACACAGTTTGAATACCAGCTCCCGGATGAATACCGGTTGTGGGAACAGTTGCGCCTGTTTTGTGCTTCTTTGGGCATTGAAATCAATACGACAACTAGTGAGCATTTTCTGGTGCCAGATGACGCCTTAAGTCAGCACTTCACAAAAAGCAAGCATCACCTGATGGAGTCTTTCTATCGCAAGATGCGCAAGCAATTTGACGTGATGATGGAAGGTGACAAACCGGAAGGTGGAAAGTGGAATTACGACAAAGAGAACAGGGCTAAACTGAGCACCTCCGAACTTGAATGCATCCCTGAGCCATTAGTTTTCACCAATGATGTTTCGGACATTCTTGGGCGGTTGGAGCGTCATGGTGTGAAAACCATAGGTACTGCTGCCCCCCAGCTTCTCTGGCCTGTTACTCGAAGACAGTCGATGGAACTGCTCGATTACTTCTGTAAGTACCTGCTACCCAAATTCGGCAGCTTTCAGGATGCTATGACAATTAACAGTCCACATCGTTGGAGTCTCTACCATTCGCGCCTTTCCTTTGCACTCAACAGCAAGATGCTGCATCCAATGCAGGTGATTCAAGCTGCGATAGAGGCGTATCGTCAGCCTGACTCCGGTATTGGCATCAATCAGATAGAGGGTTTTGTCAGGCAAATTTTGGGATGGCGTGAGTTTGTCCGCGGTCTTTACTGGGCAAACATGCCGGACTACTCGACGATGAACGCATTGGGTGGCGCACGGACATTGCCGGAATTCTTTTGGACGGGCGAAACCAAGATGCAATGCCTGAAACAGGCTATTCAGCAGTCGCTTGATTACGGCTATGCGCATCACATCCAACGTTTAATGGTCACGGGTAATTTTGCCCTGCTAGCGGGCATTGTACCGGAAGACGTGGACGCCTGGTATTTGGGAATCTATGTTGATGCCATTGAGTGGGTAGAGCTACCCAATGTCCGTGGAATGGCTTTGTTCGCAGACGGTGGACTGTTCGCAACCAAACCTTACAGCGCAAGCGGTAATTACATCAACAAAATGAGCGATTACTGCACAAGTTGTCATTACAAGGTGAAAGAAAAAGTCGGTGAGGGTGCATGTCCACTGAATAGTCTTTACTGGCATTTTATGGAGCGTCACCGCGCACGAATCGCGGTAAATCCACGTGCTGGAATGGTTTATCGGGGATGGGATGTAAAATCAGAAAAAGAGCGCAATGACATCCTTACACAAGCAGAGTGTTATTTAACCAATATTGAGATGCTGTAAATATATATTTTAAAACACTTTCCCATTTTCTTTTATTGGTTATCTGTATTCATTTCGGGTTAAGCATATCTCGCGTGATTTATATCTAGAAAACAATCCATTACGACAAGTTATTTTTGTTTTACCTCGCTTACGCAAACAGTAATAGTTTGCGTTTATTTGGGTGGACTTGCCCGAATGTTGCGAAAGTAAAATGGAGTTGTCGCTGTGAGTGATAAAAGCCACGATGAATTAATGTCACCGGATGGTGCGGTGACGCCTATCGATACTGACTACCAAGTAGGTCAGGATAATATCGCCCTGAAAATCGGCCCTTTTGGTCTGGATATCCACAACCGCGTGTTTTTGGTTTCAGGCGGTATGATTGCACTTTTCGTGTTAATCACTCTGCTATTCCGTCACTCTGTTGCACCTCTGTTCAACGACATGCGGAACACCCTCACTGCTCAGATGGACTGGTTCTTCATCGGTGCAGGTAACCTCTTTGTTATTCTCTGTCTGATCCTTATCTTCAGCCCATTGGGACGCGTTCGCCTTGGCGGCACAAAAGCGACGCCTGACTACACCTACGTAGGTTGGTTTTCCATGCTGTTTGCTGCTGGGATGGGTATTGGTCTCATGTTCTATGGCGTGTCTGAACCACTGTCCCACTATGCATCGTCCTTTGGCGGTGTGGTTGAGGCTAATGGCGTTCGGACTGATTGGGCACCACTCGGCGGTGCTGTGGGAGACATGACAGCAGCTAAAGATCTGGGTATGGCGGCTACGATTTACCACTGGGGTTTGCACCCATGGGCGATCTACGCATTGCTGGCTCTGTCTCTGGCACTGTTCTCGTTTAACAAAGGCTTGCCACTGACTATCCGGTCTGTATTCTACCCAATCTTTGGTGAGCGCATTTGGGGCTGGCCGGGTCATATCATTGATATCACTGCTGTCGTTGCCACTCTGTTTGGTCTGGCAACATCACTGGGCTTTGGTGCGTCGCAGGCGGCTGCGGGTCTGGAATTCCTGTTAAGTATTCCAAGCGGTATTACCACTCAGGTTATTCTTATCATCGGTATCACGGGTCTGGCGCTAACGTCTGTGGTTGCGGGACTGGATTCTGGCGTGAAACGCTTGTCTGAATTCAACATGGCAATGGCGACATTGTTGATGGTGTTTGTGATTGTTGTGGGTCCAACCCTGTCAATCTTCACCAACCTGGGTACCAACATGGTGGCTTATTTTGAGAACCTGCCTGCGCTTTCAAACCCATTTGGTCGTGAAGATGCTAACTATTCGCAAGGTTGGACGGCGTTCTACTGGGCATGGTGGATGTCCTGGTCGCCATTCGTAGGTATGTTTATCGCACGCGTATCACGTGGCCGCACGGTTCGTGAATTCATCATTTGTGTACTGCTGATCCCCACTTCTGTATGTGTAATGTGGATGACAGCATTCGGTACGACGGCGATTGAGCAGCTTCAGGATGGCTACCGCGCGGTGGTCGATGCGGATCTGCCGCTGCAGCTATTCAATATGCTGGATGGCCTGCCTCTGTCTAGCATCACTTCACTGCTGGGTATCGTTCTGGTGGTTGTGTTCTTTGTGACCTCTTCAGATTCCGGGTCTCTGGTGATCGATACCATTTCTGCGGGTGGTAAAATTGATGCCCCAGTCCCACAGCGCATCTTCTGGTGTTCGTTTGTAGGTCTTGTGGCTATTTCTCTCTTGCTAGGTGGGGGCCTTGGGGCGCTGCAAGCAATGGTGGTATCGACTGGCTTGCCATTCTGCATTGTACTACTGATGTGTGCGTTTTCTCTGGTGAAGGGATTGATGTCCGAACCACGCAAATAAGTGATGAACGAAAAATCTGGACCAAGCCGTCCAGATTTTTCTTTTCATAATCTCGAGAATTGGAAACTAGCTTTGACACATTGGTCGAAAAAGGATCAGTCACGGCGCTTTTACGTAAACTGAAAAGTAAGACAACAGATAGAACTATTGGGCTACTGCACGAAAATGGATGTTTAGAGCTCAATGGTTATTTGCGTTGGCTAGTTGCCTAATTAGTACGATAACTTGGTTGATTATCGTGCAATTACAGTAATTAATTCGACCCATTTCTCACTATTGAAGCATTGAACACTAAGGATATGTTAGAGTGTTTAGGTCATTAGGCCTTAAGTTAGTGTGCGTTCAATATGCTGGATAATGGAAAACGTAGTTTTTCATTATTTCACCCTGCATATTCAACGCCATTAACTGCTTAACTCGCTGAACGGATTAAGGAGTTATACTGTGAGCGATAAAAGTCATGAAGAGTTGATGAAACCGGATGGTGACGTCAACCCCATAGACACAGACTATCAGGTCGGACAGGACAACATTGCGATGAAAATAGGGCCTTTTGGCCTGGATATTCATAACCGTGTTTTTCTGATTTCTGGCTTGGCGGTTGTTATCTTCGTCTTCGTTACGCTTGCCTTCCAAAAAGATGTTGCCCCAGTTTTTGGTGAAATACGTGGCTGGTTGACGTCAAACCTGGATTGGTTCTTCCTCTCTGCTGGCGATATTTTCGTCATTACCTGTCTTGTGCTAGTTGTGAGCCCGTTGGGTAAAGTTCGCTTAGGCGGTACTGAAGCGACGCCTGACTATACCTATGCAGGATGGTTCTCAATGCTGTTTGCTGCAGGTATGGGTATCGGACTGATGTTCTGGGGTGTGGCAGAGCCGCTCTCTCATTACGGAGCTGCTTTGGGTGGAACGTCGATCGAAAATGGTGTGCGTACAGACTGGGCTCCGCTTGGTGCAGCAGTTGGTGATCCAGCTGCGGCTGCAGATCTCGCAATGGCAGCAACTATTTATCACTGGGGCCTGCACCCTTGGGCTATTTATGCGGTTCTCGCATTGGGGCTGGCGCTGTTTTCTTTCAACAAAGGCCTACCGCTCACCATGCGTTCTGTGTTTTACCCACTTTTCGGTGAACGTGTTTGGGGCTGGGTCGGCCACATCATTGATATTCTGGCAGTGGTTGCGACCTTATTTGGCTTGGCAACCTCATTGGGGCTTGGTGCATCGCAAGCAGCTTCCGGCCTGAATTATCTGTTTGGTATCCCGTTGGGCGAAACCACCGAAGTCATTCTGGTTATTTTGATTACGGCGTTGGCGCTCGTATCTGTTATGGCTGGTCTGGATGCCGGTGTGAAGCGCTTGTCCGAAATCAACATGATATTGGCAATAGCATTGCTGCTGTTCGTGATTCTGATGGGCCCGACGATCGCTATTCTGACTGGCTTCTTTGGCAATCTTGCCTCTTATGTTGAATACTTGCCGGCACTGTCGAGTCCTTTTGGCCGTGAAGATGCCAACTTTGCAGCGGGTTGGACGGCGTTCTATTGGGCTTGGTGGATTTCCTGGTCACCATTCGTTGGTATGTTCATTGCACGTGTATCACGTGGCCGTACCGTACGTGAATTCATCGTCTGTGTGTTGCTGATCCCGTCTCTTGCCTGTGTGCTTTGGATGACTGCATTTGGTGGCACAGCGATCAGTCAGGTTGTGAATGATGGCTACACAGCAGTCACTGAAGCCGATCTGCCACTGAAGCTGTTCGCGATGCTGGATGCACTTCCACTGGCATCAATCACTTCGTTTATCGGTATTATTCTGGTGGTTGTGTTCTTTGTCACATCGTCGGATTCCGGCTCACTGGTTATTGATACGATTTCTGCTGGCGGTAAGGTAGATGCACCTGTTCCTCAGCGTGTGTTCTGGTGTACGTTTGAAGGCTTGGTTGCTATCGCTCTGGTTTTAGGGGGCGGGTTGGTTGCCCTTCAGGCAATGGCGGTATCGACCGGATTCCCGTTCACCATAGTATTGTTGGTTGCCTGTGTCTCGGTCATCAAAGGTTTGATGTCTGAACCGCGGGGATAGGTTAGCCACCTTGTAAGCGCAGCGGGGCAGACAAAGGTCTGCCCTGTTTCGTCTGGTTTGTAGTCAGTGTGATCCCTGACTCACTGAGAGATTGAGAAGTAATGGAAGCGGAACAAATAGAAATCGCAGCGTTTCTCAAACAATATGCCCCATTTGATGAACTGCCTGAAGAGGAAGTAGACGAAGTTGCCAAGCAGGTAGAAATCTCCTATTTCCGGGCGGATACTCAGATCCATGAATACGGCCAACCGATTCAGGATTTGTGTATTGTCAGAAGTGGTGTGGTGGAAATTTATCGCCGTAAAGGGGAGCTGTTCAACCGATTGTCTGAAGGGGGTACCTTTGGTCAATGGGGATTGATGATGAACCGCCGTGTTCGTTTTCCTGCCAAAGCGATTGAAGACAGTTTGGTGTATTTTATCCCTGACACTGTTTTTGATGATCTCAGTGAACGTTTTGAAGCTTTCTCAGATTTTATGGAAGTGGAAGATGGTACCCGTTTGCGTCAGGCGGTGGAGAACCATCGCGACAGCAACGACCTCACTACCTCTAAAGTCACCAACTTGATTTTGCGTGATCCCGTGACGGTGGATTGTGAGTCTTCCGTTCGACATGCTGCACAAGTAATGACTGATGAAGGGGTGTCTTCACTCTTGGTGATGACCCTAGAAGCGGATGACGAAGGATTAGAGCAAGAACGTATTGCGGGTATTATTACCGACCGCGACTTGCGTTCCCGGGTTGTGGCACCTGGCTTGGAGTACGATACGCCGATCACTGAGATCCTGACGCCGCAAATCATCACTCTGGATCACAATGCCTATGTATTCGAAGCCATGCTGACCATGCTTCGTAATAACCTGCATCACTTGCCAATCATGAAAAATCAGAAACCAGTGGGCGTGGTTGCGCTGTCGGATATCGTGCGTTACGAATCCCAAAGTAGCCTTGTTATCGTGAGCAGCATTTTCCGTCAGCAAACCATCGACGATCTGGCTGCGTTGTCGAAAGATGTTCCGGCCTGTTTCTCTCGCATGGTTTCTGAAGACGCGAACTCACACATGATCGGCTCCGCGATGGCTGTGATTGGAAGAAGCTTCAAACAACGTCTTTTGGAGTTGGCTGAAGAAGAATTTGGCTCACCACCTGTCGCATATTGTTTTCTGGCCCTTGGTTCCATGGCGCGCGATGAACAGCTTATCGTGACCGATCAGGACAATGCCCTGATCCTTGATGACAAGTATGACCCCGCTGAGCATGAAGAATACTTCGTGAGCTTGGCGAAGTTTGTGAGCGACGGACTTGCGCGATGCGGCTACAGCTATTGTACCGGTAACATCATGGCGACCAATCCAGAGTGGCGTAAGACTCGTGCCGAGTGGGAAGAGACGTTTGCAGACTGGATTGATCAGCCAAACCCTCAATCATTGCTTAACAGCAATATCTTCTTCGATCTTGATGGTGTTTACGGCGCGACGAACTGGGCGGAAACGCTCAAAGCCTTTATCTCCCGGCGTGCCCGTCGTAATAACCGCTTCCTGGCCTGCATGGCTCGCAATGCTCTGAACCGCACGCCACCACTGGGCTTCTTCAAAAGCTTTGTGATGGAGCAAGATGGTCGCCACAAGAATTCAATGAACCTGAAACGTCGAGGGACTGCGCCGTTGGCAGATCTGATCCGCGTCCACGCATTGGCGGTGGGTTCCCGCTCACAGAACTCGTTTGAGCGTCTGGACGACATCATTGAAGCGGGCATTTTGCCAAAAGGCCGTGGTGAAGATATTCGCGATGCGATGGAATTCATTTCCATGGTTCGTATTCGCCATCAGGCCATTGATGTCGAGCAGGAGATTGAGCCGGATAACAATATTGAGCCGGAAAACCTATCTGAATTTGAGCGCCGTAACCTCAAGGATGCATTCCAAATCATGAGTAACGCGCAGAAGTTCCTGAAGTATCGTTACCAGCAAAACCGCAGTAATTAGAGGACCGCTGTGTTAATTCTTGAACCTAAAAACGGTGCAAAAGACGTTAAGCCGGGTCCTGACTGGTCAACGCTCAATGAGCGATTGAAGCATAAAGCCAAGGTGCCTCTACTGAAGCGTTTTTACGAAGCGGGTGTTGTTAATGGGGAGACTCCGGTATCGGACGTGGAGTTCGTCGCACTGGATCTGGAAACCACAGGGCTGGATCCCAGTAAAAACGATATTGTTAGTATTGGCTTGGTTCCGTTTACGCTCAGCCGTATTCATTGCCGTGAAGCCAAACATTGGATTGTGAAACCAAGAAAACCGCTGGAAGATGACTCCGTGGTGTTCCATGGCATTACCCATTCTGATGTCAGTGATGCACCGGATTTACGCCGAATTCTGGAAGAAGTGTTGGCAACTCTCGAAGGGAAGATTGTGGTGGTGCATTACCGCCGTATTGAGCGTGATTTTATTGAGGCAGCGGTTAAAAGTCGACTGGGTGAAACCTTGTTGTTTCCGGTAGTAGATACCTTGGAGATTGAGTCTTGGTACTATCGCAAACCCTCCCAGAAATTTTGGTCCTGCCTGATGAAAAAACCACTAACATCCATTCGGTTGGCAGACAGTCGTCGCCGTTACAACTTGCCATTTTATCAGGGACATAATGCGCTGACGGATGCGATCGCCACTGCTGAGTTGCTTCAGGCGCAAATTGCGCATCGCTTCGGCCGTAATTATCCCATCAAGGCGCTGTGGCGATAAATTTCGGCTATTAAAATCAATGATATCGGCCCGAGTTCACGTTTTTGGCAATCAAAACGCTGCAACTGGGTCGATTTTTTTAGTGCTTTGCTCACTGTGTTACAGTCAAAGAGACGAGCTGGTATCTGTCTTTGACGCTCTGTCCTTGACATATCTTTGCGCCGATTGCCCGGTATAAAGAGACGATACGTAAATTCGCTGCCGACAAAGGATGGCAAGATGATTGAAGAAAACAAAGTCGTAAAAATCGACTACACGGTAAAAGACGAAGAAGGACAGCTGATTGATACGTCGGAAGGTAAAGATCCTTTAGCGTATCTGCATGGCGCAGGAAACATTATTCCTGGTTTGGAGACAGCATTGGCAGGCCGTGCAGAAGGCGAAGAATTTGCTGTTCAGATCCAACCAGATGACGCGTATGGTCAGCGTAACGAAGCGTTGATTCAGGTGGTTGAGCGCGGTGTTTTCCAAGGTGTTGAAGAACTGGATGTGGGCATGGTTTTCAATGCTCAGGGCCCACAAGGTAACATCCAGGTTACGATTATCGCGATTGAAGGCGACGAAGTGACTATCGACGGTAACCACCCCTTGGCTGGCGTGGTGCTTCAATTTGAAGGTGTTATTCGTGAAGTCCGTGATGCGACAGCCGAAGAAATAGAGCACGGTCACGTTCACTAGTTGCTGACATGCGAAGAGATAAAGCGAGCTTATCGGCTCGCTTTTTTGTATGTGCTGCAAAAATCATCACCGAAGGTCAACAGCCCCTAAGGGCTTAATAGAGTTTCAAGGATGAAAGCATCGTCGAAGTGACGCTCACCAATAAAGGCGATAGCGTGTTGACCATGTTGTCGCATTGCTCCGGGTGAGCGCACACCGAAAGGCCAGAGGAACCAGCGCTCGCTGCGAAGGCTGTCATTTAAAATACCGAACTCATCAAATAGACTGTGATTGTTTCCCTGATTGTCTGCGAGCACTAGTGTTTCGCTGAATCCTGCAGATTGAAGCTCAATATCTGGCAAAATGTTATGCATAACATGAATGGCATTGATCATATGTTCTTTACCAGTAAGGCTGATTTCAAAACGTCCAGCCTCAGCGTTTAGGAACAAATAGTTTTGGATCGGATTTTCATCATCACGCTCTAAAAAGCGCAGTGTTGGGTTCAAAGCATACACCATGTGATAGCAGCCACACTGGTGGATGGAGTCGAGTATCAAAGGCATCCCATCCTCGCCGAGCGTAATCCGGATAATGACAGCATCAAATTCTCCGGCATAAGGGTCGAAATGATTTTGTGCTGTTCTAGCTGGGAACCACAATGCATAGTTGAGCTGTGGCGATACTTTCCCGTGAAAGCGGGTGTAAGTGATCGAGCGATAGAGCGTAGGCTTTCGGGTATCGATATAGATGTCTTTGCTGTCATTCATTGCTAGGGCACCGGGAATATCGTCTGCTGATAATGTCTCTACCAAGAAAAGCGGTGAAAAGCGATCGAGAAGTGCCTCTGACTCCCGATCACTGAGCAAAGGCCAATTCAAGGATGAGTATTTGGCAGCTTCTGATAGCACTTTGGCAACCTCACTCTGTGCCATGGGTGAGGGGGGCTTCACCATAACGGAAAGGTTGTGTCAGCGGTCTACCAAAGTCTGCCTTTATGCGCTCCTGTTCGTCTTCAATTTGTCCTTTAGCGACAAGGCTGGCGACAGGGTAAGCACCCAGCACACGTTTCCAGTGCTCGTATGAAGTCGGTACGGTTGGGGGAGTGTTTTTCAGTTCATTCCAGAATCGCGGATTATTGATGCTCTCTTTAAACAGTAACTCCTGACACTGCATCATCAGCTCGTGTTCTGCGGGGTTAATTGGCATTAACGCCAATGCGGTTTCTAGTTGAAGTTTTCCTTTCTGGGAAACGTATGTGAGCCATTGCGCCTGAGCTGATGGATGGTCTAACTCACTGGCAAGGGATGTACTGAAACGGTCAAAGGCCAGATGGGGAAAGCGTCCATCCTGATGGTAAGGCAGTTTGAAATCACGCTCTTGTTCTACGTCCTCGTAATAAGTAAAGAGGCGTTTTTCGCAAACCGCTTGGCTATTACCGAACAAAGCGGGCTCAGGTGCAACTGCACACCCTACCAGTGTTGTCATCAATAGCAAGAAAAAGAACCGAGATCTCAGCATTATGCCCTATCTGTAAGTTATTGTTCGGTTTGAACTATACCTAAACGACCTGAAGATGCTTGCAATCACAACGCCAGTCAAACTTGCTGAATCGACATCTTCAGGGCGTCTGGGCATATAACAGTGTCGGTACAAAGGACAAAAAATGAAAACCGAGAAGCAAAAAATGCTAAGTGGTGAGCTTTATCGCGCGAGTGATGAAGAGCTGGTGGCAGATAAAATGCGCTGCCGGGAAGCGATGCGCCGTTTTAACCAAAGCCTGCCAGAAAGTGATGAGTGGAAAACCGCCAAGCGTGATTTGTTACCAAACGCACCGGAGTCTGTGTATATCGAGCCACCATTTTTCTGTGATTACGGAATTCATGTGACCTTTGGCGAGCATGTCTTTATGAACTTCAACTGTACGATTTTGGATGTCGCGCCTGTCACCATAGGCAATCGCGTGATGATGGCGAACAACGTGCAACTTTTGACAGCAACACATACACTGGATGTTCAGCGCCGCGTTTATGATTTGGAAGAATATGGCTTGCCCATTACCGTCGGTGAAAATGCATGGTTAGGTGGCGGAGTGATTGTGCTGCCCGGTGTGACGATTGGAAAAAACTGTGTGATTGGCGCAGGGAGTGTAGTGACCAAAGATATTCCCGATAACACCATCGCCGTCGGCAACCCTGCCAAAGTGGTGCGTGAGCTGACTGCTGAGGAAATCGCTCAGCGCGGTTAAGTTGCCGATTCCAACTCTGTGAGCACATCAATCGCATATTGGTTGGTACTGCCACAAATATCCCGGTCAGCTTTGAATTGCCCACACACGGCAGGGCGCTCAGGCTGGCCGAAAATCTTACAAAGATTCGCTTCATTCAATTGAATGCAACGGACCCCGGCCGGCTTGCCATTGGGCATACCTGGAATAGGCGAAGAAATGCTTGGCGCGATGCAGCAAGCACCACAACCTAAACGACAGCTTACAGCGGTATCAGTCATCTCTCAGCCTCAATGAATGGGGTCTTTGGTTATAATCCAATGATGGGCGCGCACAGTATCACTCACGATGAGTAAACGCAAAGTGTTGATAGTCATCACCCATAAGCCCTTGATTGACAGCCACTGAAAGCAGGGATTCCGTCTTGCGCTTGCAGTTTCTGCTCTGGGTGGTATAACGAGCGCCTTTATCAAGATTGACTGGCAGGAACGGGTAAGCATGACAACGCCTTTCTGGGAACAAAAAACACTGACTGAAATGACTGACGCAGAGTGGGAATCGCTTTGCGACGGTTGCGGTAAGTGCTGTCTTCATAAACTGATCGATGAAGACACCGAGGAGTTGTACTACACCAACATTGCTTGCAGTCTGTTGGATGATAAAACTTGCTCGTGTAAAGACTATCAGAACCGTTTTAGCTATGACGAAGACTGCCTGAAGCTTTCCCGCGAGAAGATTGAAGAGTTCTATTGGCTGCCAGATACTTGTGCTTACCGTTTGCTGGCAGAAGACAAACCACTTCCAGTCTGGCATCCGCTAATTACTGGGTCGAAAGACGCGATGCACGCTGCGAACGAATCAGTACGTGAGAAAGTGGTTTACGAAATCGACGTGATTGATTGGGAAGACCACATCATCAATCATCCTTCGCGCAGATAGCGCTTTAAATCGTTTTTTTGCAACCATGGCGACTCTTTGAAATACCGCTTTTATCAAGGCGGTATTTTTATGACATTCGATTGTTGGGTGTATTTCTCCGCCTGCTGTAAAAACTTTGACTCATAAGTTTCTGATATGTTTGCGAGTGATATATCGTAAGTAGCTGTGCTTGATTGACTTTGAATCTCCTGTTTCTAACTTATTGATACTCTCATTATCAAACAATATACAAGCTAGGCCATCAGATGGAATTGAAGGACCGCTATTACACGGTTTTGGACTCCTTGCCAGAGCATACGTTTATCTTCTCCGAATCTGGGATATATATCGACGTTTACGGTGGAGAAGATAACGCGACTGGCTTTGACTGTAAGCAGTTCATCGGCTCATCGCTATATGACGTCGCTCCGGCTGAATTGGCTGAAACGTTTCATTCGTATATCAAAAAAGCGCTTGAAACGAATCAGGTACAACTCGCCTCGTATAAGTTTGATACCGATAACATGATCGACCTACCTGACGATGTTATCGCACCTGAACAGATCTGGTTTGAAGCCACCATTAAACCTATTCCACTGATTGAAAATGGCGAGCGCACCGTTGTATGGATAGCGAAAAATATTACTGAGCGTCACCTCTTGGAAAAACGTCTAAAAGAACTGTCGGAAACGGATGATCTCACTGGTATCGCGAACAGGCGCGCTTTTACTGAAAGACTGCGAGGCGCACTGAAACAGTTTCAAACCGACCGTACTCCCTTCGCTTTGCTTATGCTCGACATTGATCACTTTAAGCAAATTAATGATTCGCTTGGCCATTATTGCGGAGATGAGGCAATTCAGTTCACGGTTAACTTATTGAATGAAAAACTGACGGGATCTGATTTTTTCGGGCGGATTGGCGGTGAAGAGTTTGCCATTATTCTTTCACATTCAGGCATAGAATCTGCCTACCAAAAAGCAGAGGAACTAAGGCTTTCGCTAGAAAGCAGTCGCTTCGTAGCGGAAGAGAAAAGTATAAAGCTGACGGTGAGTATCGGTGTCACTGAGGTCCGTGATTCAGACGACAACATAAAAAGCATCATGGCAAGAGCCGATACTGCGATGTACCACTCGAAGAAAACGGGCAGGAATAAAGTCAGCCGTTTCTCCTCTTGCCGCTAAAAGAAAAGAACTATGCTACGGAAAAAAACTGATGGTTTCTCCTTGCCACTCCAAAAAGGACCTTTCCAAAACAATGGTGCAACCCCCTGGTTCTGCGAGTTGAATATAGGTACGCCGGGACAAACGCTTAAATTCTGTTTTGATACAGGGAGTAACTTTAACTGGGTGACATCTAGCCTTTGTTCTGATGATGGCTGCCAACATTATGCGAATGGTCGCTTCATGTTTTCTGAATCATCAACCTTTGAATGGATTGATCAGACTGGGACAACGGTTGATTTCGGTCCGTGGGGGAGCATGGAAGTTGAAGAGGGCAGAGATAAACTTTGTATGCCAATTCAAAAGGAATTGGACGCCTGTTTATTCATATCTTTGTACTTGTCCAAAAAATATTCAGGCATACAGTTTGATGAGCTGGACTGGGATGGTGGTATTGGGCTACCTAGCGGCGAAGTGTCTGAAGTTCCTCTCGATAAGCTGTCTGGTACTTTCAGGCTGGCACAATCTCATGAAGGGGAACCTACTCACTCCCACTTTTTGCTCGATCTTATGGATAAAGGGTTCGTCAGTAAAAAGAGACCATTTATCAGCTTTTTAAGCGACATGAGCGAAGACAAATCAGCGAGAGGAACCGTTAGTTTTGGATTGCTCGATGATGCGTATTCAACGTCGCTTGAGTACCTCTTTTTACCGTGGGCACGTTATCGGGAAGAAGTCCCTTACCTTTGGAGCTCCGAGAATGCCTCAATAAGCGTTGGTGATAACCTTATTGGAGAAGACCTCTATTTTACTTTAGACAGTGGTTCTTCTGCGTTCAAAGGAGACAAAACAGTACTGAAAAAGGTCTTTGAACAGACGACAGAGACCAGTCCTGTGGTTTCAATTTCTCTGACCGACAGTGCGGGTGACGAATATGGGTTATTGGAAATCACCAGCGATGTATATCGACGTGACATTGAGGAAGGACAGCACAAAGGGCAATCGGTCTCACAGTTTCAGTGGCTGAAAGGTGCGGAAGACATGTTATTGGTGGGCTCTGTATTGATGGACCACTTATACACGGTTTACGAGTACGAAGAGCCATCAGACGGTCAATTGGTACCTAAAGGCGTATGGATTTTTAATAAGCCTGGTGGGTCAAAAATTATCCAGACCAAGCAAAAAGAGCCCGCCAGTCTATTTGATAAGCTAAAGGCAAAATAATGCATAAGCAATTAACGGGAATTTGGCACAATGATTTTCAATCCAAGATGGAACTCCTCGCGATAGAGAACAGGATCATTGGCCGGTATAGCTCACACACTGGCTCCAAAGGGGTTTATCAACTTGTAGGTCATTGCTCTGGCGAAGCCCCAACTCAGACGATGGGGCAATCTGTGGCGCTCTCCATTTATTGGAAAAATATCGCAGAAGGAGAGAAAGATGAAAGCTGGCATTGGGCTGGCTCCATGGTTGGGCAACTTCAGCATGATGGCAAGCTAACGTTAACCAATGTGATCGTTGTTTCCGTACCATTTGGCAGCTATCAGAAAGGCAACTTCGTTGATAAGTTAATTTTTAACAAGTCCTCAGCGGACGTTGATCATGAGTCAGTAAAGAGTGACTTACCTGAAGAGTGTAACATTGAAGAACGCCCTGTCATTGGAAAGTGGGTCAGTCTCGACCAGCGCCAACTGCTTGATATTTATCATGTGAAAGGGGCTTCTGGCTCAACGTCAGCATGGCTGGTACGCGGGGATTCGGAAGTGATACTTACTGGGTTTATAGACGTCGACGCCGAACCGGAAATGGCGCAAAGCTTGTCGTTATCTGGGTATGAATCAGATGAGCAATCTGCTTTCTCTTTGTCAGGCATGCTTGAGCCTGGAAAAGATACAATGACCTTGAATAGCTGGCATGCAGAGCAAACCTCCCAAGAAGACAGTTTCATGCAGACACGCATGGAAAGTACAACTTTTCGGAGACTTAACATTGAAAAATAGCTTTGTACGGTCTCCCTATCTTTTTGTACTCTAGAACAAGAGGTGCATCTCGCTACACATCGTCAAGCCTCACTGATATGATGCGCGAGAGTTTACAAGGTCACTTGGAGACGATGGTGTCTGATGATCCAAGTGCGCAATAACATTGAGGCTGTCTTTGAGTAATCCCCCCACTATATTTCACACGCTCGCCATCAATAGAGCGATTCCGCTATGAAATTGACCTTGGGCCCAATGGAGGGTGTGCTTGACCCTTTAATGCGTCAAATGCTGACTGAGATTAACCCTTACGATCTTTGCGTGACCGAATTTGTCCGTGTCGTCGATGCGAAACTGCCTCCCCGCGTCTACTTCAAGCTAAGCCCTGAACTGGAAAACGGCGGTAAAACGTCTTCCGGCACCCCAGTGCGCGTGCAACTGTTAGGTCAGTCTCCGCAATACATGGGTGAAAACGCCGCACTGGTGGCAGAGCTTGGCTCGTCTGGGGTTGATATTAACTTTGGCTGCCCATCCAAGACGGTAAACGGTAACAAAGGTGGGGCGGCTCTTCTGAAAGAGCCTGAGCTGATGTATCAGGTGGTGAAAGCCGTTCGCGAAGCGGTGCCTTCTGAACAAGTGGTCAGCGCCAAAGTGCGTCTGGGCTTTGATGATGTTTCTGCCTATCGTGAAATTGCTGATGCAGTGCAATCCGGTGGGGCAGATGAAATTGTCGTCCACGGCCGGAGTAAGGCAGATGCGTATAAGGCGGGCACTATTCGCTGGGATTTAATTGGCGATTTGGCAAAACGCCTGGCTATTCCAGTGATTGCCAATGGTGATATTTGGTGTCGAGATGACGCGCTAAAGTGTACGGAAGTGTCGGGTTGTGAAACCTTAATGGTTTGCCGTGGAGCTTTGAACATGCCGAATCTTGCGGCACACATTAAAACGGACGTTTTGCCCATGTCTTGGCATCAAGTGCTGATGCTCTTGGTTCGCTATTCAGAATTTGAAATTCGTGGTGACAAGGGTATGTACTACCCGAACCGAGTAAAACAATGGTTCCGTTATCTGCAGGCGGAATATCCAGAAGCGAAAGAGCTGTTTGTGCGTATTCGCCAGCTTAAAGACAAACAACAAATTCTGGGTGAAATCATCAGCACGCTCAACAATGTGGAGCGTCAGACTGCTGTTGAGAGCTTTGCTTAAAATTGATCTCAAGAAACATGAAAAAGGCAGACTTTGGTCTGCCTTTCTCTTTTCGTTTTCTATACCAAGACTCAGTACTGGTTCAGTATTCGACCCGGCAAAATAAGGTGGTCAATACGACCCGGCCAGTTTTGTTCGGACAGGGCGGCAATCATTGCGCGGGCAACACGCACTGCCTCAACGGGTTTAAAATCGGCTAAAGGCCCGGCAAGGAACGGGTTCAGTAGCCGCATGATTTGCTGCAGGAACTGTTCGTCTTTCCGTGGTTTTTCTCGTTCTCCGACCAATGGCCCTGGACGCGCGACTAAAAGGCGTTCAAAGCCCATTTCAGATAGCGCACGCTCCATTCTACCTTTACAACGTAGATAATGGGACGGTGACCAAGGATGGCTCAGCATGCTGGAAACCACTGCCATGTGTTTCACACCGACGACGGCCATCATACGCGCCACTTTAACCACAAGGTCATAATCCACTTCTTCCAACGCCGCTTTTGAGCCTGCCTGTTTCTTGGTGGTACCCAAAGAAATATAACCTTGCAGAGGCACTGGCCATTGAGGTTGCCAATGGGTGACGGAAAGATCTGGGCTTTGGTGGACGATGATTTTATCAGAAACCACAGCGACTGGGCGTCGTGTCACAACGTGGATGTGTGAGACGTCAGGGTCTCCCAATAATTGATGTAATAACTCGTCACCTATCAGCCCGGTTGCACCGGCGATAATGACACTTCGAGACGATGGCACTGAGTGAATGTCCTCATTAATCAATTGCGGCTAAGACTACCATGACTTGAGAGATTTAACTCAACCCCTTGCTTCAAATATTCGATTTATCGCGTAGTTCTGGTGGTGGGAAAATGACCTTATTTTCATAAGGAACAAGGGGAAAGTCAGCGACGGTGGGCGTTTTGGGTTATGATCCGTTTTTTACATCTTTAGAGAACCACAATGACGTCGATGGTCGAATTGCAAAGTGATTGGGAAGGTATGCCAGCCACTTTTATTGAAGGCGCGCTTCTGGCTGCTAATCTGTCTCCCGCACCTTTGGATCCTGAAATTAGTTGGTTGCCTGTTCTTGTCACCGGCGGCATGGACGAAGACGATGTAGAGCCGATGACTGTGGAGCAGAAAAATGCAGTTATGCTGCGATTTGAGCAGCAGTATGCATCCCTGATGAAGCATACCTACGAATTACCTGCTGAGTTGTCACTCGATGAATCACTTAATGACAACCATCAGGCATTTTCGGAAGGCTTTCTTGCAGTATGGCCGCATATCGAGCCAGCGTGGCAGGAAATCAAAGTGTCTGACGGTAGTCGACGTATGCTTTCAGCGCTGATGACCACCATGTTGTTCCTGCATGATGAGCAAGGGACGCTGGAACAGATGAAAGAAGCAGGGTTGGCAGCATTGCCATCACCTGAAAAATACTACCAACAACTGCCTCTTATGATTAATGAAGTGGCACTCGCCGCTGATGAAGTGCAGCAGGGTTCTGGTGCGCGAGCGGTGAATCCTTACAAATCCGTTGGCCGTAACGATCCGTGTCCTTGCGGCAGTGGAAAGAAATTCAAAAAGTGTTGCGGTAAGTGATGACGAAAGCCCCAATATTGGTCGTCGCGGGTGTGCTCACGGACGGTGATAGCATTCTTATTACTCAGCGCTTTGATAGTGAAGGTGGTCTTTGGGAGTTTCCTGGTGGCAAAGTTGAGTCGGGTGAGAGTGAGCCTGATGCTTTGGCCAGAGAGCTTTGGGAGGAGTTAGAAATAAGAGTGAAGGTTGGGGTGTACCTGACGGAAACGCTCCATCACTACCCAACCAAATCAATTCTACTGAGAAGCTATCGATGCGAGCAGTTGGAAGGTGATATCACCCTACATTGCCATCAGGCTAAGGCTTGGGTGACTCAATCAGAATTGGACGACTATCTCTTCAGTGATGCGGACAAACCTTTGGTTGAACTACTGAAAAGCAAATAACAAAAATTCCAGCTTAGGCTGGGATTTTTGATAATTCTATCGACACGATGGTTGCAACTAGAAAAGACGTCGCTCGCGCTTGCCGAACAGCTGAGACAACACAACAATAGCCAACACAACCAGCATGGCTGCAAAAATCACGACCAGCCATTGAGGCATAGACAGCGTAAGGAATTGCCAAACAATCTTGCTGCAATCGCCGCTGGCTTCAAACATCCAAGGAACCCACTGGTTCAATGGCGCCCATGAAGGGAAAGAAACAAAGATATCGCAGGTCGCACCGAACAGGTCGTTCGGATCCGGGAATTGGTAGCCGACATGTTCGATGGAAAGTTTAAGGCCCCAACCTGCCGCAACACCCCAGGCAATCAGTCCTGACCAGCGTACCAGTGCGTTTTGCGGAGCAATCATACCGATGAGACCTGCACCCACCACACCCAGCATGGCAACACGCTCGTAGATACACATGACGCAAGGCGCTAAGTCCATCATGTGTTGGAAAAACAGCGCACAACCTTCGAGGATTAAACCCGACAGCATCAGCAGAAACCAAGCGCCACGCCCACGGGATATTTCGTTGAAATACGACAACATAGAATACGAATCCGTTGTAAAAGACAAAGCCCCACCGAAGGCGGGACTTTGCTATTCAAAAAGTTACGGAGCTGGAAATCAAGCCTTAATGGCCAGTACTCATTGCACCAGCCGCTTCAACCGTTCCAAGTGTGATCCAACCCGCTTCATAGAACCACTCCGTCATTGGAAGCAGCAGCAATTCGATACCTGCGAGACCTACCAGACCCATTACGATGGTGTATGGCAGCGCCATGTAAACCATCTTGCCGTACGACAAGCGCAGGAGCGGAGCCAGCGTTGATGTCAGCAGGAACAGGAATGCAGCCTGACCGTTCGGTGTTGCAACCGACGGAAGGTTAGTACCAGTATTGATTGCGACAGCAAGAAGTTCGAATTGTTCACGAGTGATGATGCCATCCATCAGGGCCGCTTTCACTTCGTTGATATAAACGGTACCTACGAACACGTTATCTGACACCATGGAAAGCAATCCGTTCGCAATATAGAACATGGTGAGCTGTGCGCCGCCTTCCAGTTCCAGTACTGCGCTGATGACAGGTGTGAACAGCCCTTGGTCAACGATAACCGCAACCACTGAGAAGAAAACCGCAAGCAGGGCAGTAAATGGCAGAGCCTCTTCGAACGCTTTACCAATGTGGTGCTCGTCAATAACGCCGGTGAAAGAGGTCGCCAGAATGATAACGCTCAAGCCAATCAAGCCAACCGCAGCCAGGTGCATTGCCAGCGCAATCACCAGCCAAACTGCAATGATCGCCTGAACAACAAGCTTCGCAACGTCATAGTTGGTGCGCTTTGCACGCTCAGCATTGTTGAACTCAACCAGTATTTGGCGGACGTTTTCAGGGAGTTTTGTACCGTAATCAAACAGGCCAAACTTCTCAACAAATGCACAGGTTGCCAAGCCACAGAATAATACCGGTAGGGTAACTGGCAACATACGGATAATGAACTCACCAAACTGCCAGCCCGCTTTTTCAGCAATGATAAGGTTCTGAGGCTCACCCACCATGGTCATTACACCACCCAAGGCGGTACCTACACCAGCATGCATCAACAGGCTACGCAGGAACGCTCGGTAGTTTTCAAGGTCATCACGGCTCAGATCATCACGTACGGATTCGTCTGAGGTGTGGTCATGGCTTGACTGAAAGTCTTTACCTGAAGCAACGCGATGGTAGATAGAGTAGAAGCCCACTGCCACGCTGATGACTACGGCGATCACTGTCAGCGCATCAAGGAATGCAGAAAGCAATGCGGCTGCAGAACAGAAAGCTAGAGATAATAGGGTTTTTGACTGAATACCTAGCAGAATCTTAGTAAAGATGAACAGCAGCAACTGCTTCATGAAGTAGATGCCCGCCACCATAAAGATAAGCAGCAGCAGAACTTCGAAGTTCGCAACCAGTTCGTGCTTGACTGTGGCCGGGCTTGTCATGCCGATGGCTACAGCTTCAATAGCCAGCAAGCCGCCTGGCTGGAGTGGGTAACATTTAAGCGCCATCGCCAGAGTGAAAATAAATTCCACCACAAGCAACCAACCCGCGACGAACGGATCAATAGCGAAAACAATTGGGTTGATAATCAAGAACGCAATAATCGCCGCTTTGTACCAGTCGGGCGCCTTACCGAGAAAGTTCTTGATGAAAGCATTCCTTAGCGTAATGGCCATGTTTATGTCTCTGTTTCTTATATAAGCAAGTATCTTTGGGGGCTTGAAATGAAGATGTAAACGCTCTGTTGCGAAAGGGGGCGGAAAAATTACATAATTTCAAATTTTGTTGAAATGACTGGAATCTGACCCCTAAACGCCGATAAATCGACGAAAAGTACCGCTGAAACCTATCGCATAGGCAAACTTGGAGCACACAATACAGCGACTTTTCAAACAGTCAACAATCCTTTGCATGTTAATTAAATTACTGGAGTATGTTACGAAAAAACGCGACTCCAACCTTGGGCTTTTGTAATATCCTGTAACATTTTGGCGCCGATATTCTATGCATGAGATTGGTTGTATACAGTGATGGCGATCAAAGGATAGCGCGCAGCAGAAAACAATCGCTCTTCTTTTTCCCATTGCTGAGCGTGATGAGGTTGTAAAATTGGTAGCTGGCAAGTTTTTGCGGTTTAAAACGCACATAAAAGTGCATGTTGTGGCTATGAAACCAAACAACACCTCTGTTCAAGTCAGATGAAAATTTAATTAACTGTGATGTACGCCCGTCAAATCATGGTCAAATGGGCGCAAAGCACCCTCTTCATAGGTTTCTAGGTTGTGATGATAAGTGGTATGATGAGTTATTAATCAAGGTAAGAAGCAACTTGGAAACAACACTAAATGGTTATTAAGGCGGATAGCCCGGCAACTTTTGCTGAGAAATATATTATAGAGAGCATTTGGAATAATCATTTTCCTCAAGGCTCAATTCTTCCCGCAGAGCGCGAGTTGTCAGAACTGATTGGTGTCACACGTACTACCCTCCGAGAGGTGCTTCAGCGTCTGGCTCGTGATGGCTGGCTGACGATTCAACACGGTAAGCCAACACGTGTAAATGACTATATGAATACCTCTGGTCTCAACATCCTTGATACGCTAGTCACCCTTGAAGGTGAAGACGTGCATGGTGTGTTGGAAAACCTACTCTCAGCACGTACTGATATCAGCGGCGTTTTTATGCGCTATGCCGTGAAAAATGACCCACAAATCTGTGCTGACCTGATTGAGAAAGTGATTGGTCGCTGTGAGGCTTTGCTGGCGAGCGAGAGCTTTTCGAGCTTCATTGAAACTGCTGAAGAGAAAGATGCTATCCAGCAGGATGTGAAGAAGATTTATGATACCTTCGGCAAAACTGACTTAGAGACCTGTGAATCTGTTTGCCGTGGTCGTGCATTCAATCACTTCGATTACATGCTGTTCCAAGGCATGGCCCAACGTTCAGGTAACAAAGTTTACGTACTGACCATGAACGGTATGCGTAAAATTTACTCTCGCGTTGGCGGCTACTACTTCATGGACAAGCGTGCCTGTGAGCTGGCGATTCAGTTTTACCGTGATTTGCTGGTTATCACGAATGAAGGCCGTCATCTGGATGTGGCTGACCGCATTAAGCAATATGGTCGTGAGAGTGGTGCAATTTGGTTCTCTAACCGCGACACAATTGCCAGACTGATGGAGCAGGAAGAAGCGTAATCGCGCTTTTTCTAAAAAGAAAAACCGCCATCGCAGGCGGTTTTTTTGTAGCTGTGCTCTTAGCTAGCTACCCGGTATCAAGTCGGGATCAAACTGGGGACGCTTTGGGCACGTGGAAATAATCTTGCTCTTGCCGTCCGGTAATTCTTCTTCCAGTACGACTTCAAAACCCCACAAACGGTGGACATGCTTTAGCACTTCTTCGTAGGAATCGTTTAGCGGGATACGGTTATGTGGTACGTAACGCAGGGTCAGCGAGCGGTTGCCACGTAAATCCACATCAAACACCTGAATGTTGGGTTCATGGTTACTTAGGTTGTATTGCGCCGACAGTTTCTCACGTATCTGGCGGTAACCTTCCTCATTGTGAATGCTGGTCACTTCGATGAAGTTTTGTCTGTCATCGTCATTGATGGCAAAGAACTTCATGTCCCGCATCACTTTTGGAGACAGAAACTGGCTGATAAAGCTCTCGTCTTTAAAGTTATGCATCGCAAAGTGAAGAGTCTCAAGCCAATCACTGCCTGCAATTTCCGGGAACCAGTACTTGTCTTCATCGGTTGGCTCTTCACAAATACGGCGGATATCCTGAAACATCGCAAATCCTAGCGCGTACGGGTTGATACCACTGTAAAAGCGACTGTTATAAGGGGGTTGTGCAACTACATTGGTGTGGCTGTGCAGGAACTCCATAATGAAACGGTCAGTCACGAGGCCTTCATCATAAAGGTGGTTGAGGATAGTGTAGTGCCAAAATGTCGCCCAGCCTTCGTTCATCACCTGCGTTTGCTTTTGCGGGTAGAAATACTGGCTGACTTTTCTGACGATACGGATCACCTCACGTTGCCAAGACTCCAGCAATGGTGCATGTTTCTCAAAGAAGTAGAGGATATTTTCCTGCGGCTCAGATGGGAACCGATCGACTTCCACTTCACGCTTCTTTTCGCTGGTTGGAATCGTGCGCCAAAGGGCATTCACCTGACTCTGCAGGTAGTCTTCACGGGACTTTTGACGCGCTACCTCCTCTGCAATCGAGATCTTCTGTGGACGTTTATAGCGGTCTACACCGTAATTCATCAGCGCATGGCAGGAATCGAGTAGCTTCTCGACTTCATCGACGCCGTATTTTTCTTCACATTCACTGATGTAGTTCTTGGCAAAGAGCAGGTAATCAATAATTGATCCAGCATCTGTCCAGGTTTGGAACAGGTAATTGCCTTTAAAGAAAGAGTTATGCCCATAACAGGCATGCGCCATCACGAGTGCTTGCATCGTGATGGTGTTTTCTTCCATCAGATAGGCTATGCAAGGGTCGGAGTTAATCACGATTTCATACGCAAGGCCCATGTGGCCATGTTTGTAACCACGTTCAGTTTCGATGAATTTCTTGCCGAAAGACCAGTGGTTGTAGTTGATTGGCATGCCTACGCTTGAGTAGGCATCCATCATTTGCTCGGCGGTGATGATTTCAATTTGGTTAACAAAGGTGTCGAGGCGATAGTGTGCTGCCACACGTTTGATTTCTGTGTGATAGTTCTCTAGCAGCTCAAATGTCCAGTCAGGACCATCACTGAGCGTCTTCTTTTTCTTTTTTGCTGCGACTGCCATAGCGTCCTCCTTGGAACTCTATCCCGGAAAAAGAGGTGAGGGGTTAGCTCACCTGTTTCTTAAACAACTCCCGGAAGACTGGGAAAATGTCGTCGGCAGAGCGAATGTTTTGCATGGCAAAATTTTCGTAGCTGTCTGCCACTGATTCGTATTCGCGCCACAACGTTTGGTGGGCTCGACGGGTGATTTCAATGTACGCGTAGTAGCGCGTAACAGGCAGCAGTTGTCGCTCCAACAACTCGCGACAGCCTGGTGAATCATCTGCCCAGTTATCACCATCTGATGCTTGTGCGGCGTAGACATTCCACTCATTAGAGGGATAACGCTCTTTCACGATGTCGTTCATGAGTCGAAGCGCACTGGATACTATGGTGCCACCTGTTTCCTGTGAGTAGAAAAACTCATGCTCATCCACTTCCTTCGCCTGTGTGTGGTGACGGATAAACACCACTTCAACGTTCTTGTAGGTTCGAGTGAGGAAGAGATAAAGCAAAATATAGAAGCGTTTGGCGATGTCTTTTGTGGCTTGGTCCATCGAACCTGACACATCCATCAGACAGAACATCACCGCCTGGCTGCTTGGCTGTGGACGCTTCTCGTAGTTTTTGTAGCGCAGGTCGAAGGTATCTATGAAAGGGACTGCAGCGATCTTCGCCTTCAGTTCATCGATTTCTTCCTGGATACGTTTCTCTTCGAGTGGTTGTCCCGGCTCAGTACTTTTCAGCGCCTCAAGATCTGCCTCGAGTTCACGAAGCTTGCGACGTTTTCCTGCTGACATGGCAGTGCGGCGTGCTAAAGAGTTCTGGAGCGAACGTACAATCGCAATGTTGGCAGGAACACCGGTGGCTTTGAAGCCGGAGCGGTGGGTTTTCCATTCAACCAGTTTGTTCATCTGGTTCTTTTGTAGGTTTGGTAGTTCAAGATCTTCAAACAGTAAATCCAGATATTCATCTTTGGAAATCTGGAATACGAAGTCGTCTTGGCCTTCGCCATCTGGACTTGCTTGACCTTCACCTGCACCGCCACCTTGTCCACCGCCTGGTGGACGTTCAATGCGGTCGCCGGGGATAAATTGGTCGTTGCCAGGGTGGACAGCGTCACGCTGTCCACCTTTGCCCTGTCGGAATACTGGCTCTCGAATATCTCGGGAAGGGATAGTGACGCTTTCGCCACTATCCACATCAGTGATGGAGCGTTTGTTCACGGCATCAGCAATAGATTCTTTAATCTGTCGCTTGTGACGTCGCAGGAAACGCTGACGGTTCACCGTGCTTTTGTTTTTCCCGTTGAGCCTTCGATCAATAAAATGCGCCATAAGCCCCCCGTAATTTCAATATATCCCTAGACAGACTTACGAGGATTTACGCACACGCAAGTACCACTCGGACAGCAAGCGAACTTGTTTGCGGGTATATCCTTTTTCCATCATACGGGCGACGAAGTCGTCGTGTTTCTTCTGTTCCTCAGTCGACGTTTTCGCATTGAAGGAAATGACCGGAAGCAGCTCTTCGGTGTTCGAGAACATTTTCTTCTCTATAACAGTGCGAAGTTTCTCGTAGCTGGTCCAAACCGGGTTCTTTCCTTCGTTGTTAGCTCGCGCTCGAAGTACGAAGTTCACGATTTCATTACGGAAGTCTTTAGGGTTACTGATACCTGCGGGCTTCTCGATTTTCTCCAGTTCACTGTTGAGCGCAGAGCGGTCAAACAGTTGGCCGGTATCTGGGTCGCGGTATTCCTGATCTTGAATCCAGAAGTCCGCATAGGTCACGTAACGGTCAAAGATATTCTGGCCATACTCTGAGTATGATTCGAGGTAGGCAGTCTGGATTTCTTTGCCGATGAACTCTACATATTTTGGAATCAGATACCCTTTCAGGTTTTCTAGGTACCTCTCGGCAATTTCCTGAGGGAACTGCTCACGCTCGATTTGTTGCTCAAGCACGTAGAACAGATGGACAGGGTTTGCCGCCACTTCGGAATGGTCGAAGTTAAACACGCGGGAGAGGATCTTGAACGCAAAGCGGGTAGAAAGGCCGTTCATACCCTCGTCGACGCCTGCATAGTCTCGGTACTCCTGGTAAGACTTGGCTTTTGGATCCGTGTCTTTCAGCGTTTCACCATCATAGACGCGCATTTTCGAGAAGATGCTGGAGTTTTCCGGCTCTTTAAGGCGCGACAGCACACTGAATCGTGCAAGAATATCGAGCGTACTTGGTGAACAAGGCGCATTCGACAGTTCGCTGCCTTCCAATAATTTGTCGTAGATTTTGATTTCCTCAGAGACACGCAGACAATAAGGCACTTTCACGATGTAAACACGGTCAAGGAACGCCTCGTTGTTTTTGTTGTTGCGGAAGGTCTGCCACTCAGATTCATTAGAGTGAGCGAGGATCATGCCATCAAACGGCAGGGCAGAGAGACCTTCAGTACCGTTGTAGTTACCTTCCTGCGTTGCAGTCAGCAGTGGGTGAAGCACTTTGATCGGTGCTTTGAACATTTCAACGAATTCCATCAGACCCTGGTTGGCTTTACACAGCGCACCTGAATAGCTGTAAGCGTCTGGATCATCTTGTGCAAAATGCTCAAGCTGACGGATGTCGACTTTACCAACCAGTGAAGAAATATCCTGGTTGTTCTCATCACCAGGTTCTGTTTTCGCAACAGCTACCTGGTCGAGGATGGATGGACGGACTTTGACGACCTTGAACTTGGTAATGTCACCGCCAAATTCATGCAGACGTTTGGCAATCCAGGGTGACATGATGGTACGAAGGTAGCGTTGAGGAACGCCGTATTCGCTTTCCAGCAGTGCACCGTCTTCCGCTGCATCAAAAAGGCAGAAAGGGTGGTCGTTAGTTGGGCTTCTCTCACCGTTAGCAGTCAGCACGTAAATCGGGACTTTCTGCATCAGGCTTTTGAGTTTTTCAGCCAGAGAGGACTTACCGCCGCCCACTGGGCCCAATAAATAAAGAATCTGCTTGCGTTCTTCCAATCCTTGAGCGGCATGCTTGAGGTAAGAAACGATCTGTTCTATCGCATCTTCCATGCCATAAAAATCTTCAAAGGTTTTGTAGCGAGAGATCACGCGGTTTGAGAATAGTCGGCTTAAGCGGGGATCGAGCGCGGTGTCGATCATTTCAGGTTCGCCTATGGCCATTAACAGCCTTTCAGCCGCATTAGCGTATGCGCTGCGGTCTTCCCGGCAAAGGTCCAGAAACTCTTGAAGGCTCAGCTCTTCGTCTTTTGCTTCTTCGTAGCGCTGACGATAGTGGTCGAAAATACTCATGGTCCTGCCCCCTAAAATCGTGCTGTTATCAATTAGAAAGGATATCGGCGCAGTTGCTTTCATATCCTCACTCTTTTAAGACTAGTAGCAACTGATCAATTTGCTTTGTTGAATTACTTGTTTTTTCGATATTTTTCCCTTTTGTGATAAGGCTTTGTATTCAGCCCATCACGATTTGATCGTGTGAATATCTCTATTCAACCGTATATACACAGGGAATTCTTCTGTCGATCCCTCCCCAATAGACGATTCTCACCAACGAGACGCTAATTTTTGGGTTTCTAATTCCCGTCATACTTAAGACCTCCTAAACTGTGTGTTTCGCCACCTTTAGGTAATTGCCATAAAACGTAGTGACAAACTTGCATTGCTCGTGCCAGAAAACGAAAAAGCCGGAACATTGAGGTTCCGGCTTTAATGAACTTGCTGTTAGTTAACGGATTATTTACAAATCACTTCCGTTAATAGCGTGTGTTTTTCACCTGGCCGAAGTATAACGCTTCTGTCGTAAACCGCAGATTCTGCACAAACCATGGTCAAAAAACCGTCGTTTGCCATGTCAGCCATGCCTTCGGCAAGTGCTTGCCATGGGTTCCAGATCACTACGCCATTGTTACCCTGATTCACTACTGCAATATGGCGCTGATTAGCCGCATCTTCGATAATCACGGTCTCAGCTGCCTGAGTATAGATTCGGTCGACTTCGCCTTCGAACGTGGCTTTACCTGTGCTTGGCTTGCGCTCGCCCACTTCAATGTACTCGTTGCCGAGTTCGGTAACGGTGGTTTGATGAATGTCGCCAATGTTGAAGTAGGTATGTAGTGCACCACCGACTTGCATTTCATGCTCGCCAGTATTGGTCGATACCAGGCTAACCTTGAGTGTGTCACTGATTTCAATAAGAAGCTCCGCATGGAATGCATGAGGCCAAATCGATCGGGTTTCTGGGGTGTCTGACAGTGTCAGACTGATGATCACGCCCTTATCATTTTCGCGATGCTCGTTGAGTGTCCATTCGCTGGTGCGGGCAAAACCATGTGAAGGCTCTGCAGCTTTGCCGAACCAAGGCCAGCATACAGGTACGCCACCGCGAATAGCTTTGTTACCGGTAAAGTCTGCTTTCTCGCTCATCCAGATGGTTTCTTTTTTATCGGCTGGTGTGAAGCTCAGCACATGACCACCAAACAGGGAAATGGCTGCAGTGGCTTTCGGATGAATGACACGAACGACTTTTAAACCGTCCAGTTGGCAGACGGTGACATAGTCAGAGAGAACAGCAAGAGTGGGGAGCTGTTTAACGTCCATGAAGGTGCCTTTTGAAAATTAGCTACAAAAATTCAGGTACAAAAAAGGCGGCCACCAGCCGCCTTTTTGTCTCTCATGCCTTAATGGCAATCCGGAATGATTACTTAGAGATGTGAGCAATCAGATCCAGAACTTTGTTTGAGTAACCGATTTCGTTGTCGTACCAAGATACAACTTTAACGAATTTGTCAGTCAGAGCAACACCCGCTTTCGCGTCGAATACAGAAGTTTGAACTTCGCCGATGAAGTCTTGAGAAACAACTTCGTCATCAGTATAACCCAGGACGCCTGCCATCTCGCCTTCTGAAGCCGCTTTCATTGCCGCACAGATGTCTGCGTAAGAGGCCGCTTCTTTCAGGTTTACAGTCAGGTCAACGACAGAAACGTTTGCAGTTGGTACGCGGAAAGCCATACCAGTCAGTTTGCCGTTCAGTTCTGGAAGAACTACGCCAACTGCTTTAGCTGCACCCGTTGATGATGGGATGATGTTCTGAGAAGCACCACGACCACCACGCCAGTCTTTCGCAGAAGGACCGTCAACAGTTTTCTGAGTTGCAGTAGTCGCGTGAACAGTAGTCATCAGGCCAGACTCGATGCCCCACTTGTCGTTCAGTACTTTCGCGATTGGTGCAAGACAGTTAGTGGTACAAGAAGCGTTAGAAACGATGTCTTGACCTGCGTAAGTCTCGTGGTTAACACCCATAACGAACATTGGAGTTGCGTCTTTAGATGGACCAGTCAGAACAACCTTCTTCGCACCAGCAGTGATGTGCTGACGTGCAGTTTCGTCAGTCAGGAAGATACCAGTTGCTTCAGCAACAACGTCAACGCCTACTGCGTCCCACTGAAGTTCAGTTGGGTTACGCTCAGCAGTAACACGCACAGTCTTACCGTTAACAACCAGATTACCGTCTACAACTTCAACAGTGCCGTTGAAACGACCGTGAGTTGAATCGTACTTCAGCATGTATGCCATGTAATCAACGTCGATCAGGTCGTTGATTGCTACAACTTCGATGTCGTTACGCTCAACAGATGCACGGAAAACGAAACGGCCGATACGGCCAAAACCGTTAATACCTACTTTGATAGTCATTATGTTGCTCCACAACTTAATATCTAGTGAAAGGAAATTGGTAGTAAAATTACAGAATCGGTACCACCCATGCAAGCAAAAAACCCATCTAAATTGCTTAAAGTCAAAAATTAGTACGGATTATTTTTACATCGCCCAAACAATATTTGAGTATGCTGCAAAATATTTTAAATAACTTCATAAAACACCTTAGCTTGATAATCGTACAACGCCACCTACCATACTCTTTAAGGCGCATATCTGCGTCACTAAACCAAGTATGGTGACAATATGACGTTCGGTAAGTGCGAAAACTGAGAATCAAAAACGAGTTTGTCGCTACTGAACGTAAGCTTTTGTTAGCGGTATAAAAGTGTCCAAGCCCCGAATGCTGTGACCTGACGGGCGAAGCTTTTGTTAGAAGGTGGAACCAGATTGGATTAGCAGGTAAAAACTCTTTTGCACATTTTCGGCTTACCGGAAATCAAAATTTCCCGTAAAAGAGGAAGTCATGACATCAGATAAGAAATGGAAAGTAACGCTGTCCGAAGAGGCTTATAAGGTTTGTCGGTTGGGCCATACCGAAGCGCCATATACTGGTGTTTTATTACACAATCATAAGAAAGGCACATATCACTGCGTATGCTGTGGTGCCCTTTTGTTTGATTCGAGTGCGAAATTTGATTCTGGCTGTGGCTGGCCGAGTTTTGATTTGGCTGTAGAGGGTGCTGTTCGTTACCTAGAAGATCAAAGCCATGGGATGGTCAGAACAGAGATACGCTGCGCAGCATGTGATAGTCACCTTGGGCATGTGTTTGATGATGGCCCGACTGAAACTGGGCAGCGTTATTGCGTGAACTCTGTCTCGATGACATTTTTAGAGCAAGATGATAACAATCGCAACTGAGTGCTTTCCAGGTTTGAACGTAAAACAGCTGTACTTTTTTACTGGTATTTGAAATTCATTTCGGTTCAGCCAGTGCCGCGAGTTGTATCAGCAGCCCTTTATCGAAATCCCCGTCCTCAATTTCTAACGCAATGTCTTTCGCGATGTCTGCAATTGTCTCACGGCGAGAATCTGTCATTGGATACAACAACTTAAGCTGTGCTTTCTTTGCGATCGGAAGTCCTAGCTCTCCACCGACTAAGGCCCAAAGATAAGCGTCGTCAAGCTTTCCGATCGAGTGGTTGGCTGTTGCCAGTGATTTAATTACTTCAGGAATCGCCTTATCCTTGGTCTCTCCCGCTCGGCCATCGTATAAGGTGAGTGATTTTACCAGAAGTTTGATGGTGTGTTCTTTGTCTTTGTCAACATAGTAGGTGGCAAGGCCGAGTTGTAATTCCGGTGTATTCAGGTATTCGGTTTCTTCCAGTTTAAGGAATTGCTCCAATGCTTCGTTGTCTCCCTGTGTCCATCGGTAGTAAATGATGGATGGTTGGTAGGACGACTTTAGTTTCTGCTCCAGCTTTTCGATTGTGTCGTAAGCATGGAAAAGGACTTCAGTACGAAGCGTTTTCTTTTCCTTTAGCGTGGTGGTTTCAATCTGCGCGGCCAGTTCCATACACTTGGCGTATTTCTTAGTTAGTAGTAGTTCATCAAATTTGTTCAGATCAGAGCCTTTTTTGACGACGTCATAGCGCTTCCAGATCAGATCTGTGCGTTCATGACGACACTGGCCATCGCTAACATTGAGCTTTTGGCAGATCTGAGGGTAATTTTCACAAAGCTGTGCGGTGCTGCGATTGCTCTCAAAGCAGCCCGCAATGAAAAGTGTGGGAATAGCGGCGACTGCTAGCTTCATCGGATTATTCAGTAAGCCTTTCTTCATCGTATGTTTGGCTCTTTCTGTCTCTATTGATACGCAAATGACTTATAACATAAACGGCATCTAACAGTTTATGTTCATTTGGCGAGTTTTGCGTGAGTCCACAGAGATAAAAAAGACCAGCGCATTAGCTGGTCTGTCATTGGAGACCGACTGGTTCAGACAATATCAGTGCCGAGATAAGTAATGTTTTCAGCATCTGTCCAAACGGTGACTTGGTCGTCGCTGTAGATATCAGTGAAGACATAGGCTTGCAAATCAGCTGCTTGGGTAGAAGTTAGTCCCATTTTCTCAATCATTGCCGGTGTGATGCCAGCATTTGATGTGACGGTGGCTTCGTACTGCCATTGAACTCCAGTTAGGTTCAAGGTGTCGTCGCCTTCCCCAAGCCAAGCAATAAATCCTTGCCAATCGTCTCTCTAGTGTGTCTGATTGCGCATCAATTGCATGAATGTTAATGGTGACTGTTTGATGACCATTGCCACCAATAGCTGCTTCTATACCTGCAACGATGTTACCAGTAATCCCTGGCATTGTCTGATAGGCTGCACCGGTAAAGTCGGCATGCGATGTACCAGAGATTTTCAGAACATCAAAACCGGTAGAAGCATCATAAATCTGTTTATTTATTACCTTGCCGCTTGGAAGAGAGAAGGTTTGACCCTGAAAGTCGTTATTATCGAAAATCAGAGTGTCCGAATTTGTTCCACCTTTTAGGATATCTTCACCAGATTGACCATCAAGCAGATTGTCGAAACTATTCCAGCCAGCAACAATGTAGTCGTTACCTTCACCACCGAGTAGTGTATTGCTACCTAAGTTACCGTAAATAGTATCGTTGCCATCACCACCATCAAGGAAATCGTTACCGCCATTACCTCTCAGAAAATCGTTGCCAGCCTCACCATAAATGGTGTCGTTACCTGCGTTACCACGAAGGTCATCATTGCCTATCTATTGCACCATAGATTTCATCGTCGCCAGCTCCGCCAAAGATCAAGTCTTGACCATCGCCACCATCAATGTAATCGTCGCCTTGATCGCCACAAATGGTGTCATTGCCGAGATCGCCCCAGATTTCATCTTTGCCTCTTCCGCCACGGATGTAATCATCGCCATCTTGACCAAAGACCAAGTCATCATCGCCACCGGCAGCTATCGAGTCATTCCCAAGTCCACCATATAGGGTGTCGTCACCCACGCCACCTTCCAGTTTGTCAGTGCCATTTTGGCCTTGGAGAATGTCATCACCTGCTCCGCCATGAAGATGGTCATCGTCATTACCTCCCCAAAGGGTATCTTTTCCATCTCCGCCTGAGAGGATGTCATTACCATCTGCGCCAATGAGGGAGTCATCATCCCCTTCTCCGTATAGACGATCGTCACCCTCGTATCCATAAAGGTTATCGTTACCATGGATGGTGGCGTCACTGTCGATCTCTTCTACGGTGATGGTGACATCAGAGTGCGGGATGTTAGTGTCAACGTCGTCAAGATCCAGCGGGCGCCACTCAAAGCTCGGCAGCTCGCTTGAGGGAAGGGTAAAGAAAACCAGTTTGGCGCCGCCCGGTACATTGATATCAATAGCTGAACCGCGCTCAGCAAGGCTGACGTAATCAATGATGATGTCTCGGCTCAACACTGTTCCTGAGGCATCGAGAATGGTGTACCCTAGGCTTTTTTCTGCACTCGAAGGAAAATTAAACTGTGACAAAGTGACACTGATAAATGTATCTTCTTGCAAAGAGTAAGAACCGTCGGTGTCAGGAAATAAGGTGGTGATTTCCGAACTAGAAGAATCACCATAGACAACGTCGCTGCCCTCATAGCCCCGCAGTGTATCGTTTCCAAGTAAACCGTATATTTGATCGTCGTCGCTTGTTCCAACGAGATTATTATTTGTGTTTTCACCAGAAATGGATGCCATAAGGCGTACCTTGCTCGAAAAGTGGGATTCTAGTGACCACGAGTACAGCCTCGTGGAATCAGAGTATTAGACGGACGGGACAGTTTTCTTTCACGAAAAGGTGACTGTTTTTCTAATTGGTTTTAATAAAGCCAGTTTATGCTGGCCGAGCGTCGTCACGTAAAATGGCAAAAGGTCTGCAATCCCTCAAGTCACGAGGTGCGTATTCAGATTAAAATCAGTAGTATTACGGACGCAGTAAATTAGAAACTGGCACTAAAGTGCCATGAAAAACTGAATTCCAGCATGGGCAATGACTAGAATTAGGTTTTGTTTGTCTTTTGGGCAAATAGTCTTTACTTGTAAGTTACTTGGGTGATTTGAACCCCAAAATAGCTGACTTTCACCTTATCTAAACGTGCAGTGCTGCTTTTTGGTTGCAAACGAAAAAGGAAAAATAATGGATATTGAGCAGTTATTGTCCACCATTACGCCGGAAGCTTATGAGCGTTTGCTGTATGCGGTAGAAACCGGAAAATGGCCAGAAGGTACGCCGCTCAATGCGGACCAACGCGACAATGCTATGCAGCTAGTTATGCTTTATCAATCGCGTCATAACACTGAGCCGCAACACATGACAGTTGCTGCTGGTGGTGATATTACGATGAAATCCAAAGCACAACTCAAGCGGGAGTTTGCTCCGGACCAGGAAACGATTGTTCAGACTAAGCTGAATGACGAATGATTAAAAAAATACTATTGAGAAGGCCAGCAATCATGCTGGCCTTTTTGCTTGCTGGATATCAGTGTGAAAGCTCGCCACGCAAATCTTGCTGAAGTTGGGTGCGAATCGCATCCATAGGTAGGTCCTGGCTCAGCAGGAAGTGAAGCTTTGCCAATGCCGCTTCCGGTGTCATGTCATAGCCGCTTAGAACACCTGCTTCTGCTAGCGCACAGCCCGTTGCATAACCGCCCATGTTCACTTTACCAGCCAGACATTGAGTCAGGTTCAACACCACAACACCGCGATCAGTCGCCTCGCGAAGCAGGCCAAGTAGCTCTTGGTTCTGAGGCGCATTACCCACACCGAACGTTAGTAAGATCATCGCATTAACGGGTTGTTTCAGCGCATTGCGGATGACTTCCGGGGAAATACCCGGGTACATCATGATGATGGCAACGGGTTGTTCAGTGATGGTGTGAACCGTGAAAGTACCTTCAGGCTTCTTATTGATTTCTCCTCCGTGAAGCTGGATGTTAATACCCGCTTCCAACAGTGGTGGCAGATTTGGTGACGTAAAAGCATTGAAGCCATCTGCATGTGATTTGGTGCTGCGATTACCCCGAAGAAGCTGGTTGTTGAAGAACAAGGTCACTTCATTGATAGGGTAATTCGCCGCGATGTGAAGCGCATTTAACAGGTTTGCCTGACCGTCAGAACGGAGCTCAGCCAGTGGAATTTGTGATCCTGTCACAATGACTGGCTTCTCCAGATTCTCCAGCATAAAAGACAGTGCAGATGCGGTGTACGCCATAGTATCAGTACCATGGAGAATCACGAAGCCATCGTATTTGTCATAGTTATCACGAATGTCATCAGCAATGCGCTGCCACTCTGCTGGTGTCATGTCCGCCGAGTCTATCAGCGGGCTGTATTCGTGAATGGTGAATTCAGGCATCTCTGGTCGATGGAATTCCGGCATTTGTTTGAGTTGTTGTTGCATAAAGCCAGATACAGGAATGTAGCCCTGCTCTGATTTCAGCATGCCGATTGTGCCGCCAGTGTAGGCGATATAAATATGTTTTCTTTCCATCTTCACAACTTAAATGTAGCCGAGGTAGTGCGCGCATTATACGGAGTGGATGCACGAAAAAAACCCCCGGATTTCACTGGGGGTTATCGAGAGGTCTCAGTTTTCGTAATAACTACAATTCGGACAGAGCGCGTATTGTCCGTTTGGATCATTGAAGTTAGTCAGGTTGTTTATCTCGGTAACAGCGTGGTTAGCAAACTGTTGAACTGCATCAGGAAGTTTGACGGTTTCTTTCAATCCCAGCGTTACCATCGCTTGGTTCATGAACTCATAAATAAACTGCTGTGCTGGCGTGAGGGGTTCTTCCATCCAGTTCAGCGAGTAATCGGTCACCTGGGCTAATTCTGCTGCGACGGTAATCGCATCATCAAAATCACCCATTTGATCAACCAAGCCACGTTTCATCGCATCGTAACCCGTCCATACACGGCCTTGCGCCACTTGATCAACATCTTCGAGCGATAGGTTACGTTGGCTAGCGACCAGACCAATAAAGCGCTGATAACCGTTTTCGATCCCAAGCTGCATGATGTTGCTGATTTTTTCCGGCAACGCACGGGTCACGCCTACACCGGCAAACGGCGTTGTACCGATACCATCGTTATAAACACCGTATTTTGCCAGCACATCTTCAAAGGTGGTCAGGATGCCGAAGATACCAATAGAGCCAGTGATGGTGGTTGGCTGCGCGATAATGCGGTCCGCACTTGAGGAAATCCAGTAACCACCAGACGCCGCCACACTGGACATGGATACGACGACAGGTTTGCCCGCTTGTTTAAGAGCATCCACCTCATTGCGGATCACTTCAGAGGCAAAAGCGCTGCCTCCTGGGCTATCTACACGCAGGACGACAGCTTTGATCTGGTCGTTAAGACGTGCATCACGAAGAAGCGCGGCCGTGGTATCACCACCGATAGTGCCCTCTGACTCGAAGCCATCAACGATTGCTCCACTCGCGACGACCACGGCGATTTGGTCGGTCTTGGGCAATTCAAAATTCAGCGGTGCGTAATCATAGAAGCTCACGTAATTGAAACTGTCTTCCCCATCGCTGCCAAATACTTCCGCCAATCGGGTGCGGATTTGTTGGCGAGTCATCAACTGATCCACCAAACCCATGTTGTAGGCAAGCTTAGCGAAATCACCATTCGCTGCTTTTAGGTTGGCAATCAGGGTGTCTGCATTCGGTGATAACGTTGAAACTTCGATATTACGGTTGGTGGCAATGTCATCAACAAAAGCGCCCCACAGCTGATTCAGCCACACAGAGTTTGCTTCGCGCGCTTCCTCAGACATGCCTGTGCGAGTATATGGTTCAACAAAAGATTTGTAAGTCCCGACGCGGAAAACGTGTGTAGTGATATCGAGGTTTTCCAGCAGGTCTTTGAAGTAAAGATTATAGGTGCCGTAGCCACGCAAAAGCACTGCGCCATCAGGGGCCATGAAAATCTCATCGGCATAGCTGGCGAGGTAATATTGGCTCTGGTTGTAGTGCCCGCCAATGGCAATCACAGGTTTGCCATTCGCTTTGAATTCGTTGATCGCTTTCGCGATGTAGCGAAGCTTGGTCAGGCTGGTTTCTGACATGTCTGACAGGCTCAGTACCATGCCGTTGATTTTGTCATCTTTCGCGCCCGCACGGATTTGATCAACGATGTCGTAAAGCACGTTTTCAAACTGCATTTGCTGACCGAAGAGATTACGTGTAGCGAAATCATAAGGGTCGACGCGACGCTGTTTTTCAACAATAGGCCCTGAAATATCAACCAGAAGCGCGCGCTCTGGCTGTTCAATCGGTTTGGTTGGCGCAGCGTGTTCCATGGTAAACAGGAAGTAGACTCCCACCAACACGGCGATAAACAGAATATTCAAGATCAACTGACGGGCAAAACTGAGTGCTTTCCAGCACCACTTCAGCAGTGTGCCAATAAATTTAAAAAGCGTTTTCATTTGGTTATCCAGCTTCTTTTATTGCTCCTAATCGTAACGAATCCTACTCAATTAGAATAGAGATGATTAATGTTGTAAAAATGTAAACAAACGTTTGAAACTTTTGTTTTAGTATCTTATCTTGGTCTGACCAGAACTAATAATAACCATGGAAGCGCATCATGAATTCGCCGTACCCACACCTACTCGCGCCATTGGATCTTGGCTTTACGCAGTTGAAAAACCGCGTATTGATGGGTTCAATGCATACTGGACTGGAAGAATCGAATGACGGGTTTAAGAAGCTCGCCGCCTTCTACGCCGAAAGGGCAAAGGGTGGTGTTGGCCTGATTGTAACAGGTGGCTTTTCTCCGAACTTCCGTGGTCGCCTTCATCCACTGAGTGCCCAGTTTAGTAGCGGCCGTGCTGCGCGGGCACACCGCACTATTACCGATGCCGTGCACGAAAACGGCGGTAAAATTGCCCTTCAGCTTTTGCACGCAGGCCGTTATGCGATGCATCCTTTTGCGCTGAGCGCTTCTGATATGCGTTCGCCCATTTCCAAATTTGCGCCGTCAGCAATGAGTGAGCGCCAAATCCTGAATACCATCAAAGATTTTGGGAAGAGTGCGGAGTTGGCCCGCGAAGCGGGATACGACGGCGTGGAAATCATGGGGTCAGAAGGTTACCTGATTAATCAGTTTATCTGTGCACGTTCCAATACCCGTTATGACCGTTGGGGTGGCAGCTATGAGAACCGCATTCGTATGGCGGTAGAAGTCGTTAAAGCTATACGCGAACGTGCAGGCCGCGACTTTATTATCATTTTCCGCCTGTCGATGCTGGATTTGGTAGAGCAGGGCAGTACCCATGATGAAGTGGTTGAGCTTGCTAAGGCGTTAGAAAAAGTGGGCGTTACCATCATTAACACTGGCATCGGATGGCATGAAGCCCGTGTGCCGACCATCGCCACACAAGTTCCGCGTGCAGCTTTCGCGTGGGTTACTGAGCGCTTAAAAGGTGAGGTAAACGTCCCCTTGGTGACCTGTAACCGCATCAATACGCCGGAAGTCGCTGAAAATATTCTGGCTTCGGGTCAGGCTGATATGGTTTCTATGGCGCGCCCATTTTTGGCAGATGCAGAGTTTATGGCAAAGGCTGAGCAAGATCGCTCAGATGACATCAATACCTGTATCGCCTGTAACCAAGCGTGTCTTGACCATGTGTTCAAAGGTAAACGCGCAAGCTGCCTTGTTAACCCACAGGCGTGTTATGAAACAGAACTGGTAGTCACACCTGCTTCCAACAAACGTCGCGTTGCCGTGATAGGTGGCGGAATGGCGGGTATGTCTTTCGCGACCACAGCCGCAGACCGCGGTTTTGATGTCGTTTTGTTTGAGAAGCGCGACACCCTTGGTGGACAGTTCAATCTCGCCATGCAAATTCCCGGTAAGGAAGAATTCAAAGAATCTATCCGTTACTTCACCCGTAAGGTAGAGCAATCCGGCATTGAAGTCCGTTTGAACACCGAAGTTGATGCGGATGCCCTGAAAGAATTTGATGAAGTGGTGGTGGCAACGGGTGTGAAACCTCGCATTCCATCCATTCCGGGTATCGACCATCCGAAAGCGATCGACTATCAGACCTTTATCCGTGAGCAGCCCGAGCTTGGCGGCCGAGTGGCTGTTATTGGTGCTGGTGGTATCGGCATTGATGTCGCCACCATGATTACTGAGCCAGAAAACCACACGCTGGATGACTGGTTGAAAGATTGGGGTATCGATAAAACCATTTCGTATGAAGGCGGCTTACACCCACAACCTCACTATGTCGCGCAGCGTCAGGTATGGTTACTGCAACGTAAGGCTGGTCGCGTCGGCAAAGGGCCAGGTAAAACCACAGGTTGGATCCATAAGAAAACGCTGGAAAAACGAGGCGTGGAATTACTTGGCGGTGTGGCGTACGAGAAGATCGATGACGCAGGTTTGCATATCACTCTTGAAGGCCAACACCACATTCTGCCGGCAGATCATGTGATCGTTTGTGCCGGACAGGAATCAGTGAATGGTCTGGTTTCTACACTCGAAGCGCAAGGCATCAAAGCCCATGTGATTGGCGGTGCAGAACATGCCGGCGAGCTTGATGCTAAACGCGCGATTCGACAAGGCGTTAAGTTAGCGATATCGCTTTAAGCCAATAGTCTGAAAAACCACAAAACCCGAGTGGATTCGCCTCTCGGGTTTTGTGTTATTTTGGGGAAGTAATGTTTAATTCTTATCAGGACGATATATGGACGCGATAACTCTTCTTACCCAGCGCCGCTCAATTCCTCGTTTACTGGCTCCAGCCCCAACTGGCGAAGCATTAGATAACATGTTGGCAGCAGGCCTCAGGGCACCGGATCATGGCGCGTTGACGCCTTGGGAGTTTGTCGTCGCGACCAGAGATGGGCTGGATAAGCTATCTGCCATTTTGAAAAGTGCGGCAGAAGCCGACAATGAAGAGGACGCGGTAGTGGAGAAAGCGACCAAGTCACCTTATCGCGCCCCCATGGTCATCACTGTGATTGCCCGCACCAAGCAACATGATAAAGTGCCTGTGATTGAGCAGTACATCTCTGCAGGCTGTGCGGCACAGGCAATGCAGATGGCAGCAGTTGCACAGGGTTTTCAGGGTTTTTGGCGCACCGGGAAATGGGCCTATCACCCTGTTGTTCGAGAAGCGTTTAACGTGTCAGGTGATGACGAGATCGTGGGGTTCCTTTACGTGGGTACACCGGATTGCACACCCGCTAGCGCACCAAAGCGTGATACCGCAAAGTACGTGACGTACTTGTAAAATCGGCCTTCGCACTATTGAAGAATTAACTGGATGTATATCCAGTTAATTCTTGTTAACTTGTCTGAATTTCGATAAATTGTGGGTTCATCGTCCGAGACCTCCAACGATATGACCAGACTTTTTATCGCCGAAAAACCCAGCCTAGGCCGCGCGATTGTCGCAGCACTTCCCAAGCCCCACAAAAATCATGAAGGCTATGTTGTTGCCGGAAACGGTGACACGGTGACATGGTGTATCGGCCATTTGCTGGAGCAGGCAGAGCCAGAAGCTTATGACGAAAAATATAAAACCTGGCGACTCGACGATCTTCCTATTCTTCCGCAGCAATGGATCTTAAAACCGCGCAAATCTGCCGCTAAACAATTAGGCGTGGTGAAAAAACTGCTCAAGCAGTTTGATGATATCGTGCATGCAGGCGACCCGGATCGTGAAGGTCAGTTGCTGGTGGATGAAGTGTTCAGTCACGCCAAGCTTTCTGAAGCCAAGAAAAAACGAATCCAGCGTCTGCTGATCAATGACCTGAACACCTCGGCGGTGAAAAAGGCGTTGTCATCCCTACGTAGCAACATGGACTTTGTGCCGCTTTCAGTGTCAGCACTGGCGCGCTCAAGAGCGGATTGGCTCTACGGCATGAACATGTCCCGCGCTTATACCTTGCTTGGAAAGCAGGCGGGATATCAGGGTGTGCTTTCCGTCGGTCGCGTGCAAACGCCAGTGTTGGGGCTAGTGGTTCGTCGAGACAGGGAAATCGAAGCCTTTATCCCAAAGCCTTTCTATCAATTGGATGCGGTTATTCCGTACCAAGGTAGTGATATTATTGCACGTTGGCAGCCGAGTGAAGCCTGCCAACCGTGGCAGGATGAAGAAGGGCGGGTATTAGCGAGAAACCTCGTCGAAAACGTTGCGCGTCGTATTGAAGGCCAGCCAGCGACAGTGACCAAATCAGAGCGTAAAACCACCAAGCAAACACCGCCGTTACCTTACAGCCTGTCTGCATTGCAGATTGATGCGGCTAAGCGTTTTAATATGAGCGCCGCTGATGTACTGGCATGTTGTCAGGCGTTGTATGAAAAGCACAAGGTGATCACTTATCCTCGTTCAGATTGCCGCTACTTACCAAAAGGTCATTTCAGTGAGGCGAAAAGTGTCTCCTCAGCAATAGCAAAAACGTCTGAGGCTTTATCGACCGCCGTCAGCAATGCCAACCTTTCCCTCAAATCGAAAGCTTGGAACGACAGCAAAGTCGAAGCTCACCACGCGATTATTCCTACTTCGAAAAGCAGTGGTGCATTGAGTGGACGTGAACGTGATGTGTATGAGTTGATCGCCCGTCAGTATCTGATGCAGTTATACCCTGCAGCGGAGTATGCAGAAGCCAAACTGGATTTTGAAATAGCGGGTGGCCTTTTCATCGCAAAAGGGAAAAAGTTGATGTCTCCGGGGTGGCGAGCGCTGATGTCCCGAGATAAATCAGCGCAAAATGAAGATATCGAAAGTCTGGTACCTCCACTGGATAAAGGCACTGTGTTGACTTGCGCCCGTGGCAACATCAAAGATTGCATGACAGAGCCTCCGCGCTGTTTCACAGAAGCGACGTTGCTGCAGGCAATGACAGGGATTGCCCGATTCGTGAAAGATTCTTCGTTAAAGAAAATTCTGCGCGATACAGACGGGCTAGGCACAGAAGCAACCCGGGCTGGAATTTTAGATTTGTTGTTCAAGCGAAGTCTTCTGTCCCGGGAAGGAAAGCAGATCCGTTCTACTGCTTCTGGCAAAGGTTTGATTGATGCGTTGCCAGAGAAAGCAGCTTATCCGGATATGACGGCGCAATGGGAGCGTCAGTTGCATGATATGGCAGAGAAGAAAGGCGCTTACCAGCCCTTTATGACAGCATTGGAATCAGAGCTGAATGTGTTGATGCAAACCGTCAGACAAGGCCCTGTGCCTGACAGCTTGCGCTCGCTGCCAGCACAACCTAACCGTTTTAAGAAAGGTAAGGGAAGAGCGCCTAATAAGAAGCGCCGCTATAAAACGAAAGCCTGATTTTTTCCCGCGCTCTTCGCCTCGTAGAGCGCGACATCTGCATCAATAAACAGTTGTTGTTGATTGTTTGGTTTTTCTGGAATGGTGGTTTTACCGCCCGCACTGATGGTTACGAACGGCGCAACTGGCGAATCACCGTGAGGGATTTCTAGTTTGCGAACGGCTTCTAGCGCGCGGTTAGCCACAGATATCGCATTCTCTCGGTTACTGCCCGGTAGTAGGAAAACAAACTCTTCTCCGCCGAATCGTGCCAACAGGGCGCCTGCGCGTCTCTCAACCTGACTAAGCGCTTCAGCAACTTGGGTCAGGCATTGATCGCCCAAAGCATGGCCGTATTTGTCGTTGTACTGTTTGAAATGATCGATATCGACAATCAGTATCGTTAGTGGTGTTTGGTATCTCAGAGCACGACGCCATTCTTCTTCCAGCCTTTCATCCAACATTCGGCGGTTTGGCACATGGGTCAGGCTGTCTTCACGGGAAATCTGGTTTAAGCGCTTATTGGCATCCTCTAGCTGAGAAGTTCTTTCTGCGACGCGGTGTTCTAATGAGAGGTTCAAGGCTTTGAGGTCGTCCTGAGCGCGACGTTGAATAAGATGTTGCGACATGGTGACACCTAATAGCTTCAACAGCTCACTGTGATAGCTTTTTAACGGAGTCCCAGTGATTAGGTTGTCACAGGCTATCCAACCAATCGGTTCATCACCATCCCAAAGCGAGATAGTGGCATTCCACCCAGTGCCAACTTCCTTGCTGTCATGATAAAGCTCAGAGTCCTCGTTAATAGTGATGTGGCGCTTCTTGTCCAGCGTTGTCTTGGCGTGGTGATGCTCATGAATCGCTGTACAGTACCATTGCTCGTTGGTGACTTTGCCTTCGATATCTGTTCCATACGTGCCCCGCATCAAGCCGGTGTGGCTGTTAAGCAGGAATATCGCCATGCGGTCAAAATCGAGTGCATGAATACATTCATAGACGGCTGTATGAAGCATGTTGTCCATGGAGTGGGCATGCCAGAGTCTCAACGAGATTTTGTGTAGAATATGGAGTTGTTCTAAGAGCCCCTTTTGTGAGCAGACTTCTTGCACCAGTTTCTTTTCGGTATTTTTGTGCTTGGCTTGTTCACAAGCCAATAACTGGTGTTGTAGGTGGCTGTCCAGTGCGCCAGAAAGCAGTAATGCCAGCATACTTTTCGCATGGGCATCGACGCTAATTTCTTGGCTTGTTGAAATCACCAGACAACCTAATAACTCACCACGCATATTTAGTGGGAGCAACAGATGGTACAGGTTATTCCGAAGCTTATGATCGTCAGCGGCGAGAAGATTCAAAAGCAAAGCTTGATTTGATTTATTTAGCTCAACGGTAGGCAAGGCGACATTTAGATTATCAGGCTGAATATCAGCAAGTTGCTTCCAGTCTGAGCTACGCTCAGACTTGAGTAATATTTGGCAGTGACTATCTCCAGCAAGAGTGCTGAACGTTTGACCCAAAGCCAAACAGAATGCATTCAGGTTTTCTTGCGGACAAATCGCTTCGCCTGTTTTCAGGCAGAATGCGTAATCCAAAGCGATCATGCCCACGACTCCCTTTACTGACTACTGACGAAAAATGTGATTTTAGTTCTAATCTTTAAATGAACAGTATGACAGCAATTCTTTTTAGCAATGTCTAATTTCCCTTCATATTCGACAGACTTCACAGCGGAGTTCACTGGCGTGTGATCTAGGTAATGAGTTTGTCCTTTTTAAGGTTATTCTATTGATATATCGGTAAAAATCTATGCATCTTGTTAGCTTGTATACGCAAAGATAACGCCCGCGAGTGTCATCAAAAACAGGAACCACTTAAGGAGCTTAGGATCTGCTTTGATGGCGAACTTCACGGCTAGCCACGCGCCAAACGTAGAGCCGAACGCCAACAGTAAACCGGGCAACCAAAGAATCAAATCGTGCCAAATGAAAATGGCGAGAGACACAGAAGTAAAAGCGAGGGTACAGACCAATTTTAGGGCATTGCCGCGTACGAGATCGTATCGTAAGGTGCCGCAGAGCGCAGCTATCAATACAAACCCCACACCTGCCTGTACAAATCCGCCATAAAAACCTGCAATGCCAAGTCCAATCCAGGATGCAGGTGTGTCTTTGACCTTTCTAGAGAGCTCACCCTCTTCGGGCATGACTGCCTGGGGCTTTACCAGCATGATAAAAGCCATTAATAGCATGGTGCCGAGTAGAAGAGGTTTGATGATGGAAGAAGGAAGCCAGGCCGCAGCTCCTGCTCCAACTGCGCCGCCAATCAGAGTCGGAATAAGGATAGGCAGTAAGTCTTGGCTATCCAGACGCTTGTGGTGGCGAAACCCAGCTACGCCGGAGACGCTCTGCATAAACACACCAACACGGTTGGTAGCGTTCGCTACTTCAGCAGGCATACCCAACACAATTAGTGCCGGTATGGTGAGGTTTGAGCCGCCACCTGCAAGGGTATTGATAATGCCTGCGACAAAGCCAAGCACAACCAGTAAGGCGCCAAACTCGATAGAGACGTCCATTTCGCTATCCAAATAATTTAAATGAGGAAATGAATACTAACCAAGAAAGTAGAAACGAAAAAGCCCACAGCTAAAAAGCTGTGGGCTTAAATAGATGGTCGGTCTGAGAGGATTTGAACCTCCGACCCCTGACACCCCATGACAGTGCGCTACCAAGCTGCGCTACAGACCGACAATTAGTGCATGGTACGAACACAGTATGAGACTGTCAATCGTCTTTCTTTGTTAAATCCGCGAATTTCAATCATTTGGATAAAAAGAAGCCACCTTGACGGTGACTACTTCAATTAATTTTCTTCCGGGTGATAAAAGCGCTTCAACTCGTGCATCACTTGCATCAGCACAGATAGTTGGGGCTTTCCTTCAGGTTGCAGTTTGTAATTGCTGTCATACACGCGGTAGTTGCCAAATTTATCCACCACAGTAGTTTTGTCTGGCTGAACCACAACGATGTCACGGCTATCACCTGCTATCACCCACTTTCTTGGCTTTTCTGAAAGCTCGAACAAGTTACGGCCGCTGGTGTAATTGGTCGATGGACTGTCTACCGCCAACATGGATTCCATCAGTGTCGGAACAATATCAAGGTGCGAACTATAAACGTCGACGTCACGCGCTTCTTGATTTGGCCAATGCATGACGAGTGGAACCTGAAGTTGGTATTTGCTGTAGTTAGTGTTTGCACCCCAACTGTTAGATCCAGTTTCGTTGAATTCAGTACCGTGGTTAGAAGTAATGATAACCACCGTGTTGTCGAGTTGACCATTTTCTTCCAGTGTGTCAAGCATTTCACCTAGCAGAGTGTCCACATAGTACGCCGCGTTGTTATAGCTGTTTTTAAGCACTAACGACGTCTGTTCGCCAACACTTGCCATGTCATTGTCGAGCGAGGGCTGGAATGGACGTTCGTAATCCCCGCCTTGTTCAAACTCTGTGACGCTTTTCAGCTCAAGGTAAGCAAACCATGGCTTCTTCACATCACCTTCTTTGATCCAATTATCGAGATTGTCAGTGGAAATATGGTCTGCGACCCAGGCTTCTGAGGCTTGGACATTTGAGGCTTGCTCTAAATGCTTACCAAAAATGCTCTGGTAATAAATTGGATTTTCAAAGTTGTCAGCGCTAAACAGGCCAAAGCGGTAGTTACGCTTTGCTAATGTATCGATAATTAGCGGACTCAAACCCTCGGTGCGTGCACTTTGTGCGTAGCTTCCTGGTAGGCCGTAGAAGAGGCCGAAAACCCCTGCCATAGCGTCGTTGCTCGAACTGTAATGGTGCGAGAACTTGAGGTTGCTGTTAGCAAAGTGATTAAGGTTTGGCATTACCACAGGGTCAAGCATGTCCGCGCGTAAGCTTTCGACCATCACTACCAATAGGTTCGGATTAAAGCTCTGTGCGTCTGAAGCAAAAGACAGTTTTTCCAGAGGGTAGCGGATGACGTCACTTTCCTGATCGCCAATGGCATCTTTCCTACGCTGGTATTCCTGGCGATCAAGCAGACCGTATTTTTCCATGAAGGTTTTTGCCGTCATGGGATAAGAAACTGGGAAGTTAGAGCGCTGTGCGGTAACCGGGCTGTAAAGGAAAGCATCTGCCCAAATGTGGATCAGATGACTACCGATAAAGCAGAACGCGAACACGGTGGCAATGGGCACACCGACTCGTTTACGTGAAAGTTTACGGAGTTTACGCCAGACCCATTCCGAAATAATGAGCTCTAGCAAGAAGATAGCGGGTACGACAACAAACAGGTATTGCCAGTGGGCATTCATGTCCGTCTTTTCGCCACTGAGCAGCAATTCCCAAACCAAAGGATTGAGGTGGAGATGCATGGTCTCGTAGGCGTAGATATCCAACAGCAGGACAGTCATGCCTGCAGTGGCAACCAGAACAGCAAATAGCCTCATTAACCGTTGTGAAGGGATAATGAAGCTTGCTGGGAAGATAACCAGAATATAGACAGCGAAAACCAGAAAACCGAAGTGACCAATCCATGTCAGCAATTGATAGGTCTGACCTAGCAAAGTTTCTGGCCAACCAGACTGAGCGATATAGCGAGTGCCCAGCAACATGGCTGCGATAATGTTGAAAAAGCTGAACCAGTGCCCCCAGCTCACGAGCTGGGATACTTTATCCCTGTAGGTGTTTCCACTGTCTACCATATAAGGTCTATTCTTCTCTTTATTCTTTTGCGTGTCGTTTTTTGACGCGGCTTATTACTCTGTATCGATAGAAGACAGCAGAGCTTGAGCAAATTTTTCAGCGATAACTTTACGCTGAGCTGCTGGCAAATTGTTGTTAATGATGTTTGTTGCAATATTACCAACAACCATCAACGATAGGTCAGTAGATACTTTGTGCTTTTCAAGAACATTGACCACATCGCTCAGGATCTGTTCAACGTTTTTATCTTGATATTTAGAAGTAACAGGCATAGAAACTCTTGTCTTGTATCAGGAGAAGCCGCGTATAATACCTCACACTCTAGTCCGACGAAAAATGTTTTCAATTATGAGCCTCACGCTTTCAAACGTTATTCTTCATCAAATCAAAAAAGAGGGTGAAGACACACTGGTTGTTCAACTGAGAGATCAACCATTAAACCACTCACCTTCGACGGAAAATCTTATCAGTGAAATCCATCGTATATATAACGCGAAAGCGGGTAAAGGTTTTGGCCAGTTTGCTGAAGATAGTGAGTTTTGTGGGTGGTTGAAGGCCAGCCGCAAGCAAGAAATGGAGTTTTTGACGTTCTCTTCGCACTCTGCCGAGCGTCTTAAGACCGAGTTGTCGAAGTATCCTTTTGCTGATGAAGGTGTTCTGGTCATCGCTGAGTACCGCTCGCTGGCAACAGAATATCTCTTCATTGGATTGTTAGAATCCAAATCGAGCATGAAAGTCACGGATGACCTTGAAATCAGTAGCACGGATTATCTTGATGTTGCCAAGATGGACATCGCTGCGCGTATTGACCTCTCTACATGGGAGAGCGACGCGGAATCCAACCGATACCTGACCTATGTTAAAGGTCGCGTAGGCCGCAAAGTCGCAGACTTCTTCCTTGATTTTATGCAAGCAGAAGTGGGCATGGATTCCAAACAGCAAAATCTGGTGCTGATGCAGGCTGTGGAAGATTACTGTGCCGATTCTCGCCTGGATAAAGAAGAGAAGCAGCAATACCGTAAGCAGGTTTACGACTACTGCAACGGTCAGTTGCAATCGGGCGATGAAGTGGTTGTAAAAGAACTGGCGGGCGAATTACCCCAAAACGATCAAGGTGTGGACTTCTACCAGTTTGCTTCTGAACAAGGCTATGAATTGGAAGAAAGTTTCCCAGCAGATCGCACTTCCATGCGTAAGCTGACAAAGTTTGTTGGCGGTGGCGGTGGCCTATCGATTAACTTTGATAGCATGCTGCTAGGAGAGCGCATTTTCTATGATCAGAATACTGACACGCTGACAATCAAAGGCACGCCTCCTAACCTTCGTGAACAACTGACTCGGCGCTTGAACGTCGACGAATAAATTTAGAGTTACGCCATGGGATGACAAACGTTACTCTATGGCGTCTTCTTGGTCATACATGTTTGTAAGCCATTGTTTGCAAAAAAAGACAAATTGCCTAACTTATAAGAAACAACCAAAAATATTTAAAACAACGTATCTCCGTTCCTGTTTGGGAACAGAATTGCTACACAAAGGATTGATTGTGACATCACTGTCCGAAATGCTTCGATTAAAAAAACTCTCAATGTTTTCAGGCAATTCTTGCGTCGGCCAAAAATTGCTGTTTCTTTTTTTATGGGCTGGATTCGGCATTTCAGTGACTTACGCGCTGATTTCTTATTCAGATATGAACCACACGAGAGACCATGCGGGACATGTCGTAAAACTGAATAATGCGGCTCAACAGTTAAGGCAAACCGTATCGGCTTCGATGATCAACCAGAAAACCCAACTGGTTCAGTTGGAAAAAGAAGTCCAGCATTTCCGTTACCTTTTGCTCCGCACCAAGTCACATACTGTTGAAGACCGCTGGGACGACATTCAACGCACTTTGTTGGAGGCTGATACCTTTGTTGAAGATGTTGATAATCTCCTTGCCTCAATTTATTCCATCTCATCTGTAACCAAACAACTGAAGAAACTACATGATAGTACGAGAGATCCTGAACTGAAGAGCTTGCTGCAAGAGGTCAGTAGCTATCTATTGTTTGAATTACATGGTCTTAATGATTCACCTCACCGCAGTCGAATAGCGCGATTTAACAGCTATGTAACGAAACTGGAGTCTGAGTTTTCCAAAATGCCCAATGGTATGACGCGTAGTGAACTGTTTGCGCTTTATTCCGGCTTGGAGCGGCTAAACCGTCAGCTTAGAAGTGTTGATGCGGTCATCAACCATAAGTTTGTGCGCTCAATTACCCAACTGCAGAGCTATTGGACAACGCGGACGCTGCTGCTTCTCGATAACACAATGACAGCTATGTTTATTAGCTTTGGTTTTCTCGTTGGCTTGCTCGCTCTCAGTTTCAGAAAAGAAAATGATGATGAAGCTTTGGCGATAGAGCCGAAGACAAATAAGTTAAAGGCAGATAAAAAGCTCAACGAAGGGGGTGGGGCGTTCAGGTTTACTGAGCCGGATGAGCCTCTTTTCGAACCGTCAATACTGAAAGAACAACTCGAGGATGACGAAGACGCGATAGAATCTGTGCTGACTATGTTTGTGGCTGAGCATCAAAATGATGGAAAAACACTGAGGAAACATGTAGAGGTGGGGGAGTGGGCGCGCGCACGCACGCTGATCCACAACCTTAAAGGTGTATCCGGTAACATTGGTGCGTCTGCATTGCAGCAGTTTTGCACCTCTGCAGATTCTCAGTTGAGAAATGGTGTGTCGATTGATGAGAATGAAGTGAAGCAGTTTGAAAGACTTCTGAGTGTTAGTATTCAGGCTGTTTTGAAAGAGATAGAAAAAACTCACCAAGTCACGGCATCTTAAGGAATCATTGTGTTTACAAAGGACGTTCCTTGGTACAAAACAATGAGCTTCAAAGCTCAGGGGATTTTGGGAATGATGCTTGCGGTGGTTGTGGTGACCATCGTTTATGTACTTGATACTACCGGAAACAGCATGGTACGGGACAGCACCAACCAGCGTGTTGAAGCGCAGGTTGAAACTGTCGCGCAGAGCCTTGGACAGCTTTCCAACAGTGTGGGCACTATCGCTCTTTCTCTTGCTAATTCGCTCTCACTTGAAGATACGGACGCCGAGATTGAGAAGCAACTGGCGAGCATGTTCCGAAACCCTAATATCCGCGATATGGTTGCCAGTGGTGGATTCTGGCCTGAACCTTACCTCTACAAAGCTGACGCCGTGAAGTCTTCGGTCTTCATCGCTATCAATGACGATGGTTCTTATCATCGTATCAATGATTACAACAAAGTTGATGCGACACCTTATCAATTGTCTGAATGGTACGCACCAGCAAGATATGCCAGAGATAAGGTTTATTGGTCCCGCGCATATATTGACCCTTACACCAATGAGCCTATGGTTACCTGCACCGTGCCTATGTTCAGGGAAAAACAGTTTGTCGGTGCGGTGACTATTGATGTCAAACTGGAGCGACTCCAGGCGTTTTTGACACGCAGTGGAGAGAAGCTCGGCGGCTACATGTTAATGTTTGATCGGGGCGGCGCGATGATGTCTTTCCCCGAAGCCAAGTATTCCGATGACCCTTCCCTAACGCCTTTGCCTAGTGTGAAAGAAATTGCTGCTTCTGAGCCTGATTTTGCAGAGCTAGCGCTAGTAATCAGTCAGGCAACACAAGGTGAGCGATTACTTCGACAGAACGACCAGAATGTCATGGAATTGGCAAAAGCGATGGTGGCGTCATCACCTGAAATTGATTTGGGCTACGCAGTTTCTGTAGCGTCTGATCTGATGCCTAACCTGTCGGTGTTCAAGAGTACGGAGCGTCTGTTCATCCATAAGCTGGAAACTGATCCTATTTTGGATGAAACGACCTTAGTGTTTGGTCGTACCTTACCTGACACCAACTGGACCTTGGTGGGAGCTCTACCAGAGCGCCTGTTGCTGGTTGAAGCGACCAAGCTTAAGAATGACCTTTTCTTCGCAATGGCACTCGTTGCTGTTGTGTTGATGTGTATTACTTATGTCTCGATTCATTTCCAAATTGTGCGCCCCATGGCGAAGGTGCGGAATGCACTTATCCAACAGAAGGGCGATGCCCCATTTTCGCCGATTGATTACCCTGAGAAAGACGAGCTTGGTATGCTGGTATCTGAGTTCAATCAACTCAGTTCGAACCTTGTTGAGACAAGGGAGCGTGCAATTGGAGCCGCGCGAGCAAAGCAGCTATTTCTTGCCAATATCAGCCATGAAATCCGCACACCAATGAATGGCATTCTAGGTGCCGCATCCCTGATGCAGGATGAGCCTATGTCTGGCAAGCAGGCTGAATACTTGTCAGTGATTGCTCACTCATCCCGTGGCTTGATGTCGCTCATCAACAATATTCTCGACTTCAGCAAGATAGAGTCGAATCATCTTAAACTTGAAGAAGCGCCTTTTGATCTGGAAAAGCTGGGTCGATACGTTCGTGATTTGATGCTTCCCACTATCAATGACAAGCCCCAGCTCGCGTTTGAGTTCAGTTATCAGGATGCTTGCCCCCGACGTTTTCTAGGCGATGCGCACCGTATTGAGCAAGTGATGTTGAACTTGGTTTCCAATGCATTGAAATTCACTGAAAACGGCGTGGTTAGCCTGAGTATATCTATGCAGCAGGAAATTGGAGGATACACAGGGGTATGCATTCGGGTTAAGGATACGGGTGTTGGGATCCCTCCCGAAAAGCACCAGGTGATTTTCGATGAATTCCAGCAAGCAGATGCTTCTACAACGCGCAAATTTGGCGGTTCAGGGTTAGGACTTGCTATCACCAAGCAGCTGATTGATCTGATGAGCGGTACCATTGGTGTTGACAGTAAGCTGGGACGTGGTACCGAGTTTGAAGTCTTCCTCCCTCTGCAAATTGAGAAAAATGGCTGTGATGCTAAGGGTAAGGAGATCCTTAAACAACATAACGGGGCGTTTAGGGGCAAACATTGCCTGCTGGTTGAGGACAATGCAATTAATCTGATGATTGCAGAAAAGATGTTGGCTAAATTCGGTTTCACGGTTGATAAGGCCACAGATGGCGTTGCTGCCGTCGATAAAGCCAGAATTCAGGGTTATGACATCATATTTATGGACATTCAGATGCCGATGATGGATGGCCTTGAAGCAACACGACAAATCCGTTCAACGAATAACTTCAATCAATACACCCCGATCGTAGCGATGACTGCGAATGTATTGAAAGATGATATCTGGCGTTGCATCAGTAACGGTATGCAAGGACATATTGGTAAGCCGCTGCGTGAAAATGATATTTATGTCGCCTGCGCGAAAGTGTTATCGGCAGAAATTGAAGTTTGAAGCACAAATGTAAGCCGGCGACTTCTTCACCAAAGCTTGATCTTTGTCAAAGGAATTTAAATGCGGCTGAGCAAAATAGCGCGGCTATGAAAATTCAACCGACAACGTACGCGCCTAAACGCCAGCCTTTATGGCTAGTTCGCGCGATGACAACGCTTTATTGCAAGCACATTCACCGCGGCAGCAAGCTTTGCCAGCAATGTTCAGACTTGATTGTGTTAGAAACTCAGCGGTCAGAGCTGTGTTGTCGCGACAGTGGCACTTTGTCATGTCGTGAGTGCCTGAGGTAGTGTTACCCAGATGCTAAGCGCCTGGAGATTAATCACATCATCCGATGGGCAGAACCCAAAGCTAGATGGCGAAAACCAATTTGGATAGCGAAACGCTATATGGGCTCATTGCTGAATTCAATGCACAGCTTTTAATATTACCAAACGAATATGAACGTTTGGCGGTGGTCTTTGACATGCTATCTTCCACTTAAATGGTTATGTAATATTTCCTCGCATTGCCTTAAGGCTTCCACCTTAGTCGTTTCAAACAGCAAATGGGTAGAATTCGACCCATTTGCTCCCTTGCACATCCCACTTTTGTTTTATTTTTGTTAATTATTTGTTTGGCTCCTGATGCTTTTCTTTTTCCTCTACTAGACCTTAAACGGCAAATGTTCCCAATGTTGTGTTTGGGACATAACGACACAAGGAATGAGAGGAAAAGCTATGAAAAAGCTAACGACGATGTTTTCAGTGTTGGCGCTTTACGCGGGTATGAGCGCTGGCGTTCAAGCAGCACCGGATACCATCAAGTTTTCACATGTGGTGGCTGAAAATACGCCCAAAGGCCAAATGGCGCTGAAGTTCCGTGATCTGGTTGAAGAGCGCATCGGTGACAAATATGTGGTTGAGGTTTATCCAAACTCTCAGCTTTTCGGCGATGGTAAGGAAATGGAAGCGTTGCTGCTTGGAGATGTTCAGTTTATTGCCCCTTCTCTCTCCAAGTTCTCGAAATACACTAAAAAACTGCAGGTATATGATCTGCCATTCCTGTTTAAGGACATGAAAGCGGTCGACCGTTTTCAGCAAAGCCCTGCGGGTCAGGCGCTACTTGATTCGGTGAACAGTAAAGGTTTGATTGGCCTTGGCTATTTGCACAACGGTTTGAAGCAGCTTTCTGCTAACGACCCATTACGTGTTCCTGCCGATGCGGATGGTAAGAAGTTTCGTATCATGAGTTCAGATGTACTTGCAGCACAGTTTGAAGCTGTGGAAGCTGTGCCGCTTAAGAAGCCATTCTCAGAAGTTTTCACCCTGCTCCAAACCCGCGCGATTGATGGACAGGAAAATACCTGGTCAAACATCTACTCCAAGAAGTTCTTCGAAGTGCAACCTTACATCACCGAATCTAATCACGGTGTATTGGATTACATGGTGACGACCTCCATGGAGTTTTGGAATGATTTGCCAGATGGCGACCGAGCAGTGCTGAAAAAAGCGCTGGATGAAGCGGTTGCTCACGGTAATGCCATTGCCAACGACAAGGCCATGAAAGACCGCCAGAACATTCTGGACTCTGGTCGCAGTGAAATCATTACCCTGACCGACGCAGAGCGTCAGCAGTGGGTAGAAGTGATGAAGCCTGTATGGACGGAGTTTCAGGATGAAATCGGTCCAGAGGTGATTGAAGCCGCTGTCTCTTCAAACCAGTAAATGTCGTAGCCCGGCCAGGGAAAAAGGTCGGGCTTTTTTATTCAGGAGTTACAAATGGTTAAGTTGTTACACCGTTTCGAAGAGGGCGCGATTGGTCTGCTTTTGGTGACAATGACACTGCTGGTGTTTTTCGAAGTGATTCTTCGCTTCTTCTTCAATGAGGGCTTGCTCTGGGCACAGGAGTTGACGCTCTATCTTTCCGCATGGTTAGTTCTGATGGGCGCATCCTGGGGATTGCGCGAAGGCGCGCATATCGGTGTAGATGCCGCCATTAAACATCTTCCACCGAATAAGCAGAAAGCAGTGACCCTGGTCGCACTTGCGCTGTGTTTGGTTTATTGCGGCCTGTTTATTTATGGCTCATGGGTATATCTCAGCAAGATGAAAATGATTGGCATTGAAATGGAAGACATGCCGATTGAAAAGTGGAAAGCCATGTCCTGCTTGTTGTTGGGCTTTGGTCTGCTGACATTGCGGGTTCTGACTATTGGCTATGAAGTGTTGACAGGTACCCGTGCTGGATTTGGACTGGTGGATGAAGCCAAAGAAAGTATGCATCTCGCAGAAGAAATGACGAAGGAAATGGAAAGCAGGAAGGAGCAAAACAAATGACCATCGCCGTATTATTTGGGTTGCTGTTCCTTTGCATGTTTATGGGCATGCCCATCGCGATTGCGTTGGGTTTGTCGAGCGTTGCAACTATTCTGCTGTTTTCTAATGACTCTCTGGCCTCTATCGCGCTCAAGCTGTTTGAGGCGACCAGTGAACACTATACTCTGTTGGCTATACCTTTCTTTATTCTATCTTCCGCGTTCTTATCAACGGGCGGTGTTGCGCGCAGGCTGATTAATTTTGCGATTGATTCCGTCGGTCATATTCGCGGTGGTTTGGCTATGGCATCTGTCATGGCCTGTATGCTATTTGCTGCGGTGTCTGGCAGCTCTCCGGCTACGGTGGCAGCCATTGGCTCTATTGTTATCGTGGGCATGGTGAAAGCGGGTTACCCGAAGGCGTTTGCGGCGGGCGTTATCGCGAATGCGGGAACCTTGGGGATTTTGATCCCTCCGTCCATCGTCATGCTGGTATATGCCGCAGCGACCGAAGTATCAGCGTCTCGGATGTTTATGGCGGGCTTTATTCCTGGCCTGATGATGGGCGGTATTTTGATGATCGCGATTTATATTGTCGCTCGCATCAAAGGGCTTCCTTCTCAGCCATTCCCTGGTGTTGGTGCACTGACAAGATCAGGACTCCATGCACTTGGCGGCATGATGTTGATCATTATCGTACTGGGTTCGATTTACGGTGGTGTCGCCAGTCCGACAGAAGCAGCGTCCGTGGCTGCGGTGTATGCTTGGTTGGTGAGCGTTTGGGGTTATCGTGATATTGGTCCGCTGAAGAACACACCTTGGCGCAAAGAAGGCGAAGGCACTATCTCAATGCTGCTGCGTAACTTCGCTGCATTGCCGGCGGTGATGGTGAAATCGTTCACGGATATAGAAGTGAGCCACGTCGTACGCGATGCTTCCAAAGTCAGCATCATGCTGCTGTTTATCATCGCCAATGCCATGTTATTTGCCCATGTGCTGACGACTGAACGCATACCGCATACTATCGCAGAAACTATTGTGGCTTGGGGCTTACCGGCCTGGGGCTTCCTGATCGTTGTGAATATCCTGCTACTGATCGCGGGTAACTTCATGGAGCCTTCAGCCATCTTGCTGATCATGGCACCTATCCTGTTCCCGATTGCCACTCAGTTGGGCATTGACCCTATCCACCTTGGCATCATTATGGTGGTGAATATGGAGATCGGAATGCTGACGCCACCTGTTGGACTGAACCTATTCGTGACAGCGGGGATAACAGGAGAGAGCATGGGCTGGGCAATCAAGGCTGCTCTGCCTTGGTTAGGTCTGCTGCTGTTCTTCCTGATATTGATCACCTACATTCCGCAAATATCGCTGTTCCTGCCGGATTATCTTGATTCCCTCAGGGGCTATAAATCTTAGGGTCAAGAGACCCCGGCCAATTAGAGGTAAAACAAGGGGCATTTAAACGCCCCTTATTTTGATCTTAAGGGCTTGTCAGCATGTTAGCTTGGGAATCAGTGTTTAAGAAGCTCGATGCGCGGCTAAATAAAATCCGATACCAAATATTCTTCAGCACCGTGAAAGCCTGCTCCGATTTGACTTAATTCGCCCAGCGTCGGTAAACCCAGTAAATTCGTCAGGTTGGCATCTGAACTGTTGCCCACGGCGTGTTTTTTCAATCAATACCATCAGGCTTTCTGCGCAACCGTGTCGCGAGTGACAGTTTGTGCTACTTCTGACGCTTCAGTTGTTGGTGGGCAACGGTCGACGAACCAACCCATGTATGAGGTCAGAATAGTGACGATAATACAAACGAAGCTCAGCCACATGAAAGGTGCGTAGGAGAGCGTCGCTACTCCCAAGATACTCGCCATGTAGATACCGTTGTCACTCCACGGCACCATGCCAGAGGTTAGCGTGCCACCGAATTCGGCATTACGGGAGAGGTTTTTACGCTGGTAGCCCAGACGGTCATAGTTCTTGGCACAGATTTTAGGGGTTAAGATCAGAGACACATACATAGCAGAGCCAAAGACGTTACCCAGGAACGCGGTACCGATGGTGGAAGTCGCCAGGGTTCCTGCAGATTCAACCTTTCGCTCGAACAGTTTGGCGATGGTTTCCAACACGCCCACTTTATCGAGAAGACCGCCAAAGCCAAGACCGAAGACGATAACTGCAACGGAACCCAGCATGGATTCCATGCCTCCACGGTTGAGAATCGCATCGATGAAAGAAACGCCGGATTCAATCGAAAAAGGTGCCCACGCGGTGTTTATTGCTGCCAGAGGGGCCATATTCTGGACGATTATCGCCCAGATGATACCAAGCACCGAACCAAGGGAAATCACTGGGAAAGAGGGCAGGCGCATCGCCAGCAGCAACAACACAATAGCTACAGGTACAAAGCTCAACGGTGTGATAACAAACTGCTGCTCCATCGCCCGAATCACGTTGTTCACCTGAGCCAATTCAACATTGCCCGCATAGTGCAGGCCCAATACCGTAAAGAGAATACCAGTGATGATGTAGCTGATAAGGGCAATAGGGAGCATGCCCTTAATGTGTTCGACGATTTCCACGCCAGACATTGAAGAAGCGAGAATCACGGAATCAGAAAGCGGAGAGAGTTTGTCACCAAAGTAACAGCCGGAAAGTACTGCGCCTGCGGTGACTGGCGCAGGAACACCAAGACCCTGACCAATACCCATCATGGCAATACCTGCCGTGCCAGCTGCGCCCCAGGATGTGCCTGTTGCCAGTGCGGTTAGTGAACAGATAATCATGGTGGCCGCGAGGAAGATAGAAGGGTGAATCGCTTTTAAACCGTAATAAATGATAGTAGGTACGATACCGCCAGCTATCCATGTACCAACCAAAGCACCAACTGCCAGCAGGATCAATACTGCACCCAGACCATTTGAAATGCCTTGTGTGGCTGCTTGTTCAAGTTCTTTATAGTTATGTCCCAGCTTGATGCCGAGAGCGATGATAACAAACCAGCCGATGTAAAGAGCAAGCTGGATAGGGAGGTCCAGTTGGGCGGTAAAAGAAAACGCCATTAACAGGAACAGACCTAACGCTGCGAATACTTGGAATATAGAAGGAAGTCGCACCAGGTGTCTTTGCATAGTTCAAACCTTTTGTTTTGTATTTAGCCCGTCAACTGCCACTGTTGCTCGATATCCATATTGGGCTGATCAATGCTGCCTTCCTGTTGGCGGCGCCTACTTTATCTAATCAGCTAGGAATAGGTGAACAAGTATTTCGTTTTATGTGAGCTTTGAGCTGAATAGGCTATTTTTACTGGTTTAAATGGTGATTTTTGTGCTTATGATGTTATAAAAAGTATGGATTTTATGTTGTGCTACTGTTTATTTGAGATGTGAATAAATGTTTTAATCCTAGTTTTAATTTTGATTTTTTATTATTTGGTGATATTTAAATCTGATAAAGTGGCAAAATTATGGTTTATATATCCATATTCGATCATAGGGCTTTTAAGGGATTGTGTTTTATCTGGGTAATACGCTCTCATTACCCCCTCATTTCTATTTTTCTGACAAAGTCATGATGTGCGGCACAAACGCCTTGATATGTGCCCAGCTTATGGGCAAAAAGATGCAGTTTTTGCTTGTTATTTGAGTCGTTAATTTTCAAGATAGAGGCAAAGCTTTAATAACATGGAGTGTGAGTGGGAATGAAAAGAGTAGGTTTAGTCGGCTGGCGCGGTATGGTTGGGTCTGTACTGATGCAGCGCATGGTAGAAGAAGGGGATTTCGATGTCATCGAGCCGGTATTCTACAGTACCTCTCAAGTAGGCATCCCTGCGCCGAACTACGGCAAAGATGCAGGTATGCTGCAAGATGCATTTGATATTGAAAGCCTGAAAACGCTGGATATCGTGATCACCTGTCAGGGCGGCAGCTATACCGAAGCGGTATATCCAAAACTGCTGGCTGCTGGCTGGAAAGGTTTCTGGATTGATGCAGCCTCTACGTTACGCATGAAAGATGACGCGATCATCACGCTGGATCCAGTGAACTTCAAACAAATTCAAGAAGGCATTCACAAAGGCACTAAAGCTTATGTGGGTGGTAACTGTACCGTAAGCCTGATGCTCATGGCAGTGGGTGGACTTTACCAAGAAGGTCTGGTTGAGTGGATGACAGCGCAAACGTATCAAGCTGCATCTGGTGCAGGCGCGAAAAACATGCGAGAGCTGATTTCCCAAATGGGTACCATCAACGACGCTGTGAGCATGGACCTAGCAAACCCTGCCACGTCTATTCTGGACATTGATCGTAAGGTTGCAGAAACCATGCGTTCTGGTGATTTTCCAACGTCTGAGTTCGGTGCACCGCTGGCAGGCTCACTGATCCCTTGGATTGATGTGAAACGTGAGAACGGTCAGAGCAAAGAAGAATGGAAAGGTACGGTTGAGACCAACAAGATCCTTGGCATTCAAGACAGCCCAGTACCTATCGACGGTACTTGTGTGCGTATCGGTGCGATGCGCTGTCACAGCCAGGCTCTGACGTTGAAGCTGAAAAAAGACGTACCAATGGACGAAGTTGAAAGCATCATTGCATCACACAACGATTGGGTGAAAGTGATCCCGAACGAGCGTGACATCACTGTGCAAGAGCTTTCTCCAACCAAAGTGACCGGTACACTGTCTGTTCCTGTTGGCCGTCTGCGCAAGATGGCAATGGGTAACGACTTCCTCAATGCATTCACCGTAGGTGATCAATTGCTTTGGGGGGCAGCAGAGCCTCTGCGTCGTACACTGCGCATCATCCTTTCTGAAGTGGCCTAAACGTTTAAACGTTACCTTCAGATTGAACAAAAGCCGCTGGCTACAGCGGCTTTTTTGTGCCCGAACTTTGGTAAACCGCAAAAAAATACCCCACCGAGGCGAGGTATCTATCAAGTCTTAAGCGTTACGCTTGGAATTAAGCAGCCAGATTCTGTGCCACGAATTCCCAGTTAACCAGAGCCCAGAACGCATTCATGTAGTCTGGACGCAGGTTGCGGTAATCGATGTAGTAAGCGTGTTCCCAAAGGTCAACAGTCAGCAGTGGAGTTACACCGTCTTCAGTCAGTGGAGTTGCTGCGTTTGACGTGTTCACGATGTCCAGAGAGCCATCAGCTTTCTTCACCAGCCAAGTCCAAGAAGAACCGAAGTTGTTGATTGCTGAATCAGTGAACTTCGCTTTGAACTCTTCGAAAGAACCGAAAGATTTAGCGATTGCATCTGCAACATCACCAGTAGGCTCGCTGCCACCATTTGGGCTCAGGCAGTGCCAGTAGAAAGTGTGGTTCCAGATTTGCGCTGCGTTGTTGAAAACACCGCCAGTAGAAGTCTTAACGATCTCTTCCAGAGATTTGTTCTCAAGCTCAGTACCTTCGATCAGGCCGTTCAGCTTAACAACGTAAGTGTTGTGGTGTTTACCGTGGTGGAATTCCAGAGTTTCTTGAGAGATGTGTGGCTCAAGCGCGTTTTTCTCGTAAGGAAGAGCTGGTAGTTGAAATGCCATTACTCGATTCTCCATGATAGGCGGGGTTGCCCCCTGACATTATTGCTTCCTGTAGATTTGTCGTACACTCTAGGTAGTACCCATAAGTGGACGGATCTACTTATAGACCGACTGCGAAACAGTTTAGCAAGTTTTTACTTTATTAAAAGAATAATTTTAAAAAAAGCGGCGGATTTTGACCCTAGAGATTTTAGGCGTTTTTTTCCATCGCTAACACAGTTAGAATCGTTGTCATCATCACACTTGGTGTTCGAGGAAGTAATGGAAACTATTGATAAAATCAAACAGCAGATTGAAGAGAACGCAATCCTGCTTTACATGAAAGGCTCGCCGAAGCTGCCTAGCTGTGGCTTTTCTTCTCAGGCAAGCCAAGCGCTGATGGCGTGTGGTGAGAAATTTGCGTACGTCGATATCCTGCAAAACCCGGATATCCGTGCTGAGCTGCCAATCTACGCGCAGTGGCCAACTTTCCCACAGCTGTGGATTGATGGTGAGCTGATCGGCGGTTGTGACATCATCCTGGAAATGTTCCAGAAGGGTGAGCTTCAGCCTTTGATCAAAAACGCAGCGACACGCCGCGACGCAGAAGAAAACAGCTAAGCGTTTTCCTTCTCATAAAAAAAGCCGCTGACAAAACCGCGGCTTTTTTGTATCTGTCGTTCTGGTTACAGCGTCATCGCTGCAATCCAACCAAACGCAATCAGCGCCAGGTTGTAGTGGATAAAGGTTGGCACCACGGTATCCCAGATGTGCTCGTGCTGACCATCGGCGTTCAGACCTGAAGTTGGGCCCAAGGTTGAATCGGAAGCGGGAGAGCCAGCGTCACCCAACGCCGCCGCAGTACCTACCAAGGCAATGGTCGCCATCGGTGAGAAGCCAAATGCGAGTGCCAGTGGCACGTAAATGGTTGCAATAATCGGAATCGTTGAGAACGAAGAACCGATACCCATAGTCACCAAAAGGCCAACAACCAACATCAATAGTGCTGCCAGTGGTTTGTTGTCACCAATAGTGGATGCCAGAGAAGCAACCAGTGTTTCTACACTGCCTGTCGCTTTCATCACTGCCGCAAAGCCAGCTGCGGAAATCATGATAAAGCCAATCATCGCCATCATGTGAACGCCGCGGGTGAACACGTCTTGCGTGTCTTTCCACTTAATGACACCACCAAAGGTAAACACCATAAAGCCAGCCAGTGCACCGACAATCATAGAGCCAGTGGTGAGCTGCACACCCAGTGCGGCGGCGATAGCAATCACAGCAACCACAACATTCTGCGGTTTGAACTCTGCTTTTTCCGGCTCTGCAGCTAGGATCTTTTCTTCCGAATAGTGGCGAGGCTTACGGTAGCTGATAAAGGCAGCAACCAACACACCAAACAACATACCAGCTGCTGGTAGCAACATGGCTTGAGGCACCTGACTGCCGACGACATCCAAACCGTTATCGTGCAAATTCTTCAGCAGAATGTTGTTCAGGAAAATGCCGCCGAAACCTACTGGCAACACCATATAAGGTGTGATCAAACCAAAGGTCAGCACACAGGCCACCAATCGACGGTCGAGATTTAGCTTGGCAAACACATGCAGCAAGGGTGGAATCACAATAGGGATAAATGCGATGTGTACCGGAATCACGTTCTGAGACGAGATTGCTAATAGGCCAAGAGCCACAAGCACCATGTACTTCAACGCCGCAGAGGCATTTTGGCTTCCTTTACCATTCAGTTTCTTCACAACGGATTGCGCCAAAAGATCCGTGATACCTGAGCGGCTAATCGCTACTGCAAAGGTACCCAACATGGCATAACTCAGTGCGATGGTTGCACCACCACCTAAGCCACCTTCAAACGCAGAAATGGTTTCGGGCAGTGTTAGACCACTGACCATACCGCCCAAGACGGCACTAAATGTTAGCGCAACCACCACGTTGACTCTTAAAAGTGCCAACGCCAGCATCACGCAAACAGCAATAACAACTGGATTCATTACTTCCTATCCCTACAAGCACCCGACGGGGCAAAATCTATCCCCAAAAGACAAAGATCACAGTTTGCTGATATTTTTTACATTGTCGAGGGGAATTTGAAAGGAATTGGCTTGGAGAGAAAAAAGGCCAGCGGATGCTGGCCTTTTAGAGCGAGTTTACTGACTTTCAGAAAGGACACTGCTATTCGAAATAGTCAGCGAAGTACCGTCACCTAGAACAAAAGATGAAATGCTGTTACGCATTACTTCGGTTGCTGTTGTGCTCGCTGGAGTGCCATTCAGTGAACTGTGGTCCCCTTCGGTAAACAACAGAGCACTTTTTACTACTGACCCAGATTGAGGGGATGTCGTAGCACTCAGATCCATCACTGGAATAAGTGGCAGAGTGCCACCAAACGGTGAATAAGGCTCCAGAATTGCGCCGGTGACAGGCGTTCGCTGAAGCTGATTTGGTATGACTTGGTCGTTAGCTACAGAAGCTAGGTAAACTGGAACATTTTCACTGATTAGGCCTCCGTGATTGATTGGATCAACAGTGTCGAGAATCGTTTGTGCAGCGTAAGCGTAAGAATTAAAGCTGTTGTACATCGCTGCAAGACTTTGAGTACTCTCGCTATCCCCTGCACCAATAAGTGCCGATTGCGTAGCGGCAAAGCAAGCTGCCACGTCACCACCAAAAGCATTTGCACATGTTTCAGCAAAGCTCGCATCAGACCCTGCGACCAAACTTCCTTTTACGAAGTTGCCAAACTCATTCGAGTTCAACAGTAAATAGGGAATTCCGGCTCCAGGGTTAGCTAACGCAAGAGCTCTTACGTTGAAAAGAAGAGCATCAGCTTGAGTGTTTCCCACGCTTCGGTTAGCAATGTTGCCGACATCAACGCCAGTAATCGCACCAAGGGAATGTCCTATGAACGCCACACCTTTCGTGGGAGCAAGGAAATTGAGTTCCGTTATATCATTGCGCTGTCCGCCTGCAGCCAATATCCCAAATACCTCACCGCCAATTGCTGCTCGGAGATTAACAATATCTATCACACTTTGGCGCAGATTATCTCTTGCTACAGGAAGAGCCGCTAGATTGAGATAGTAAGATGCATTTCCTGCGTCGTTGGGATCTGACTCGTTAACGGTTGCGGTTATTGCTCCATTTGCTAGCGCACGTTCACCATGTATTGGATGGTCGATGGCTAAAATTGCCATGCAGCTATCATCGATAATCGCATCGGCAAGTTCGCCATTGTTATCGGTAAGGACATCTTTGGATGTTGTAATACCGTGCTGGAAAATAACAGTTTGTGCAGTACCGTAATCGTTTGGTGCTACACATTCTTTTGACACCACCATTGTCAGAGCAACGTCTTCAATAGATTGAAGTTTTGGTATGGGACTGTAACGTGTCACGAGTCTTTCAGAATCTAATTGAGAACCATCTGCTGTCGTTAGCGTTTTACCGACTAGTTTCTCGACAACTTCGGCTTGTTTTTCACTGTCTGTTGCAACTAGAGATAAGTCACTCTCCGAAATACCTATCGATGCTAACTGCCCTAAAATTGCTGCTTTATCTTCGTCTGCACCTGAGGAAAGGGTACTACTGATGACGGCTAGGCTGGGCATTCCACTTTGCCATGGTGTGGTGGCAAAGGCGCTAGGATCACTACTCAAATAGTAAGGTAATTTAACGCTCAATGAGATGACAGAATGTCCCTCAGTTGTTGTTTGAGAGGCCCCTGAGCCTGCACTAATACTGAATACTGAGTTGATTTCAGCTTCGGTAAGTGACACATTTGCCGCCGAGCCTTGCCAGACCAAAGACGCATTACCGCCAATGTTTCTTGCGTTATACACTTGAGCGGTAGCAAGTTTAGCGCCATAGAGTACGTCTCCCGCTGATGCTGTCGTAAACCATGTGGAGAAAATAATGTCTGAAGATGATACGCCAACTTTGGAAAACTCGGATTCTACTGCTCGGGTTATAGTTTGCGCTGGGACAAGTGCATCAGATGGTGGTGTGGCTTTATCTTTCAACACTGCATATGAACTTGTAGTACCAACACTTTCACCGTTGACATCTTTTAGTTCATTAGTAATGGCCAACATGTAGTTTGTCGCCGGCTTCAGTGGCTTATCTTCTAAATACACGATAAGTGTTTTACCACTAGTTGATGCGACGAAGTCTTTACCCGCGACCAATTCTACAGGTGTGCTTTGAGCAAACTCACTACTAGTTGGATCCCCACTCTCAATAAGCTTGAACCCCAGATTTGCTGTGCTACTGTCTAGGTCTTCTCCAGTGAATGTAAAGGTCATAGGGACCGAAGTACCCCATCCGTCAGTTTTTCCTAGCGTAACCTCTGGGTCTCCAATATTTGTCGAATAGCCAGCACTACCTAACGTTCCGTCGGTTGCTAAGGTCCCATCATTCGCGTCCATGGCGATAAAGCTTGGGGTAACAACTTGTGGATTGTCTGGATCTGAAATTAAATCAAACTGAATTTTTGTTGCTGCATTAAGGCTATTGCTAAGATCTGGATCTACCGTCGCGTCACCAGATAGGCTGGAATCGTTACATGCAGAAAGTAAAGCCGTTGATACTAAAAGGGCGAGTATTCTCTTTTTCATAATATGCCTCGTAACTACTTAATCATCCGTTGAAAAGTTAAAACTGATAATTTGCTTGCAAGGCATAAATCAGTGCGTTTCCATCGCCTCTGAACGTTTCACCATCTTCAGTAAAGGTATTTGACTGACTATTGATGTATGTAAAACCGGCGTCGAATGAGAGGTCTTGGCTGTATTGATAGGTTGCTCCAGTGGAATACCAGTAGCGGTCTGTGTCTGGGATGCTGAGTGTCGCTTCTCCAGCTTGTTCGTCATATGCAAAGCCAGCACGCAGCAACCATTGCTCGTTTAGAGAGTGTGTAAAACCAAATGACCAGCGTAGGGCGTCGTCATAGTGCTCTTCTTTTAGGAAACAAATACCAGCTCCTCCACCCACTAAGGAGGAGTCACACTGATTGTTGGTAGCGCGCAGTTCTTTAAATTTACTCCACTGGGTCCACAAAACGCTGTAGTGTATAGCCCATTTTTCATCGAGTTGGTTAAAGCCTGAAGCTTCTAATGTAGCGGGCAGTACAACCTCCAGATCACCTTTTATGGTTGTTCCAGGGGGAAGTTGCGCGGCTACACCAGTGTGATCGGTAAAGTCACCTTCGAAATCCAAAGTTACCTGTGAGCGATAGCCCAATCCCCATCGGTTGTGCTGATCGTGCTCGTATAGCGCACCAACATTCCAGCCAAAACCGAAAGTATCACCTTCCATTGTTATGGTCTTATCTGACGCGTTGCCCCCTAAGAAGGTGGCGGTAATGCCTTTATGGCGGTTGAGTTCAGCATGAGCATACACCGCACTTATTCCTGCACCAACGCTCAATTGGTCAGTTGCTTTCCACGCAATAGTTGGGTTGATGGTTACCGAAACAAGAGAAGTATCTCCAGCAGAGCTGCCCTGGTTGAAATCATCTGGGTAGTCCGTAGCGACCCCATACGTAGTAAAGAATCCTAGACCGACAGAAAGTTTGTCGTTAACTGGTGAAATCATGTATGAAGCGGGAACAATCGCGTAGGGAGCAACATCTTTGGCAGTTTGATTTCGAGAAGGTCCTTCATGTGAGATGTCAACGTTAGGGTCGATAAAACTCAGTGCTCCAGAAACACTGGTTTTCTCGAACATCGTCATGGCTGCAGGGTTGCGCGCAAGCACAGAAGCATTATCTGCAACAGCCGCTTCTCCCGAGAAAGCTCGACCTAATCCGCTTGCTGAGTGTTCAGCAACTTGATAACCCGCGCTCCAAGCACTTGGGGCGGTGAGAGCAATGGCGACCGCTAGGGCGCTTCTTGATAGTTTTTTTGACATACAGCCTCTCGTCCAAATTGAGTTATCGGTCATTAATTAACCAAAATCCAATATTTTCAATAAGTTGGAAAAACGTTGCAGCCTATAGCAATTTGTTATGACTACTGGTCGGATCTTTACGATGCTTAATATGTCATGACATGCATTGATGTTAAATAGGTGTTAAATACGACATGAGTGCCTGAATTTTCGGTATTTTATGCCTATTTTTAAAACTTGAGTTTTAAGTAAATACACTAAAATAGGCTGGGTTTTTCTGAAGTGCTTGTATTAACGCGTTAATGAATAGAAACAAAGTGGTTGGATTCTAAGCGTGCGTTTGAATTTGACGTGAAAACTGAAGAAAATCAATTCACGGCTGTTACCGGTGAATTTCACTTTTGTGACTGAAAACAAAAAAGCCGATTGCAAAGAATCGGCTTTTCTCGTTTGTGAAACAGTTACTTAGAAGGTGTAGTTTGCGCTAAGAGCGTAAATGTAAGCATCACCGCCAGCGGTAAAGTCATAGCTTGCGACGGCACCTCCAGGTAGGTTTTCGCTTTCCGTACCATTTACGTCGTCGCCACTCAAATAAGCGAAACCAGCATCAATACTTAGGTTGTCTGTGGCATAATAAGTTGCACCTAAGCTGTACCAATCACGCTCTGTATCTGGAATGCTAAGCGTTCTATGGGCATCTGGAACTGGACTTTCATCTTTTGCATAGCCCGCTCTTAGTTCCCATTTATCATTTAGGTAGTAGGTTGCTCCCAAGGAATAGCGCCAAGTGTTTTCCCATTTTTCGTCTTTCTGGAGGCATACTCCTTGCCCTGACAAACTGAGACATTGAGAGCTTGTTGCTCTGAGTTCTTGGAAGCTACTCCAGCCAATACGCATTGCACTGTAGTGAACCGCCCATTGTTCCCCAAGCTTGTGGAAGCCAGAGAATTCGAAAATATCCGGAAGGTTAAGCTCTAATTCACCTGCTACGGTTCCTGTTGCGGAAGTCCCTCTGTAATCACCCTCAAGGGTTATATCAACTTTTGAGCGGTAGCTAGCGCCTACTCGGTTGTTTTCATTAAATTGCCAAAGTGCACCTGCATTCCAACCAAAGCCCCAACCGTCGCCAGCCAAATATGAAATCTCATCAGTTGCTGACCCCCCTAAAACAAAGCCGCTACTAAGGATACCTTTTTGACGTTTTAACTCAGCATCTGCATATACTGCGTTGAGGCCAACACCAAGGCTCAACTGATCGCTAACTTCGTAAGCAAGGTTGGCATTGAAGTCTACTGTCAATAATTCAGTTTGCCCCCCGATTGCACCAGCTGGTGAATCTGTTGGGTATTCTGTGGACAGACCAAAGTTGGAAAAAGTTGAAAAACCAACCGCCATTTTATCATTCAGCGGACGAACGTAGTGAAAGTTTGGAACCAGAGCGTCTGGAGCAACGTCACTATGCTCGTCGGCTCCTAGAGTGGTTCCGTTTAAAGAAGCGTCGCTAACTTTGGCATCCACATCCGGCTGGATAAACGAAAGACCACCCGACACTTGTGCGGCATCGAACATAGTCATTGCTGCAGGGTTTCGAACAGCGACTGCGGCATTGTCAGCGATTGCTGCTTCACCGGCAAATGCGCGACCTAAACCGCTGGCGGAATGTTCACTGATTTGGAAGCCAGCGCCATGGGCCTGAAATGTGGCCAGCGCAATGGCTGTTGAAAGTAGGGTACGTTGCGTTACACGTTTCATTTGGAATTGCCTCTCTGTCACTGCCTTTTTTATTTTTGTCGTCTTCGACATTAGCCGCTCAAAACTTTTCAGCGCAGGTGTCGAATCGTTCTAAGACAGTATACGTAGCAATTTACCAAATGTTGTAGTTTTGTTATCAATAGTTTGCGCGAGATCTAGGCGCTAAAAGAGCAGTTGTTGAGAATAATTTCAGACTTTTGTTTAAAACGATTGATTTGACTGGTAAAAAAAACGGCAAAACACCTTTAAATTTATGCTATTCCGCCATTTTTCTCGAGTTTCACTGAACTGCTATTCGTCTGCGCTTTGTTCGGATTCTTCGTCCGCTGAAAAAATTGGCCAGCCGCCTAATTTCTTCCATTTGTTAACGATCTCACAGAAAAGTTCGGCAGTACGTTCTGTATCGTAAAGTGCTGAGTGCGCTTCACGGTTATCAAAAGGGATAGCTGCGGTTTGACAGGCTTTTGCCAGCACGGTTTGTCCAAATGCCAATCCGCTTAGTGCGGCAGTGTCAAAAGTAGCAAATGGGTGGAATGGATTGCGTTTTAGGTGGCTGCGCTCCGAAGCGGCCATCACGAAGCTGTGGTCGAAGTTTGCATTGTGCGCGACCATGATGGAGCGCTGACAACCTGCCGCTTTCTGCTCTTTGCGGATCAGTTTGAAGATTTCTTTCAACGCATGCTCTTCTTCAACGGCGCCACGTAGCGGGCTGAAAGGATCCTTAATTCCGTTGAACTCCAGCGCCTCTTTGACGAGGTTTGCACCTTCGAACGGAGAAACATGAAAGTGAATGGTTTTATCAGGAGAGAGCCAACCGTCTTCGTCCATTTTCAATGTGACAGCGCAGATTTCCAGCAGAGCGTCTGTTTGGGAATTAAATCCAGCGGTTTCAACATCAATAACAACGGGAAAATAGCCACGAAATCTTGCTTTTAGCGTGTTCAGGTTGGTTTCTTGGGTCATGCTTCGGATAACTTGTGAAAATGAGGCGTGCATTATGTCAGAAGCTGACTGGATTTTCATTTTCTAGTTTTGACGCGAGCGATTAAAATAAGGCTAAAGATACGGGCTCGCCTTCCGATAAGGTAAGCAATACCGTCCCACTTAGTCACAGGAACAGCCCCAGTATGAAGAAAGCATCGCTTTTGACATTATGCATTGCCGCAAGCTTTGCGCCGCTATCGGCGTCTGCGAGCAAGTATTACGGAGCGAAGCCTACGGAATCTGTTTGGAAGGTGAAGGTAGATACACCGATCGAGTGCCGTATTGAGCATATGATCCCAAACTACGGTATGGCGACATTTACTTCGCGCGCCAGCAAGAAAATCAATCTGGATTTTGAGTTGGAGATGCGCCGGGCAATGGGACAAACGCAAAATGTCTCCTTAGTATCAATGCCTCCGGTTTGGTTTGCTGGTGAGCCTGCGGAATATATCGATCGCTTGCGTTTCTATAAGCAGTTTAATGGCTACGTAGATGGGCAGACAGCCTGGAGTATGTTGTCTGAACTAGAAAATGGCCGTTACCCGACCTTTAGCTTTAAAGAGTGGCAAAGTAAGGGGAAGCGGGTCGATATTGCTTTGTCCTCAGTCTCCTTTCAGCAACCGTACAACGAATTCAGTAGCTGTGTGGCGCGTCTACTGCCTTATTCTTTTGAAGACATTGCATTCACCGTACTTCATTACAATGAGAACGGTGATGAGCTGAACAAAGCCTCTATGTCGCGACTCGCGCAAATTGCAGAGTTTGTCCGTTACAGTCCGGATATCGACTTAGTGTTGATGGCGACCTATACCGATGGCCGCGGGGCGAAAGCAGCTAACCAGAGAATGTCTGAAATCCGCGCTGAAAAACTGGAGCAGTACTTTATGTCATTGGGATTGCCTAAAGACAGGATTCAGGTAGAAGCTTATGGTGAGCGTCGCCCAATTGCCGAAAATGAAAGTCCAATCGGCCGAAACAAAAACCGTCGTGTAGTGATCTCGCTGGGTCGAACAATTATCTAGAGTGAATACCTAAAACCTCATTATTAAGAAAAAGCCCCGCTGATTGCAGCGGGGCTTTTTCTTTTATGCAGTTTCAGTTTCTTTTTCCGGCTTTGGAGTGATGATAGCCATCAAGGCTTCTTCATTGACCTCATCATGCTGCTCTATTGGGAGGTACTGCTCTGCATAGTGGATATAGATTTTCTCTTCAATAAATAGTCGGAAAAGTTGCTCATCGATATGTTTGTCTTTAGCCATAAAGGCCAGGATTTTAAGAGCCTCGCTAAGTGTTTTGGCCTTCTTGTAAGGACGATCACTCGCGGTAAGGGCTTCAAAGATATCGGCCACTGCCATGATACGTGCATCGACTGACAGCGAGCTTTCATCTAGTCCGTAAGGGTAACCTTTACCATCCAGCTTCTCATGATGCCCGCCTGCTATTTCCGGAACTCGTTCAAGGTGCTTAGGATAAGGCAGTTTCCGAAGCATATTGATAGTCTGGATAATGTGATCGTTGATGATAAAGCGTTCCTCTTCGGTCAAGGTGCCACGCTGTATAGAGAGGTTATAGAGTTCACCACGATTGTACTGAAGCTGTGGCACCGGCAGTTTGAACTCCCAATCCTTGAACGTATTGAGCTGCTGCGGCAGCCATGGGATTTTTTGGTCAACAGTATCCGAGAGGACATACTCTTTACATGGCAGCATTAAGCTTCCGCGGGCAGAACGTCTTGCTTCCTCTTCCCATGAAAGTCCTTGAATATCGTCGATGGTACGCATCCAACTGCGTTCAGCAATTTTCTCGAGTTTGGCGATGTTACTCTTATCCATAAACTCTCCGCCGACGTTGCACTTGGCGATGAAAGCAAACTCTTCGTCGAGGGTTTTATGTTCTTCTGCTAACCAAGCATCCAGTATTTCTGAGCTTTGACCTTCCAAACGTTTTTGCCAATATGTGATTTCGGCATCGCGCTTTAGTACTTCGAAACGAGTACGGACTTCGTGGATACGGTTGTATATGGTCTCAAGCTTGGTGGCTTTGTCCACGACAAACTCTGGTGTGGTGACCTTACCACAATCGTGAAGCCAGGCCGCGAAGTAGAGTGCTTCGCGTGACTGTTCGTTCAATGTGAAATCTGGGAAGCGTTTCTTATCTTTGCTGGCTGCCTCGGCGAGCATAAAGGTCAGCTCAGGTACACGCTGACAGTGACCGCCCGTATAAGGCGATTTGGTATCGATAGCCGATGCCATCATTTCAATAAAGGATTTGAACAGTTGTTTTTGCGCAGCCACACGATCCCAGTTCTCTTTGATTAGGGAAGCGAAGCCCAAGAATTGGCGGATGAATTGAAGCTTGTCATCCTGATCGTTTCCTGGGCAGCCATTGAAGCCCATCAAGACATAACCGACACAGTCTTTATCGCGATTGTACAATGGAACCAGCCATGCGTGTTTCAGCGAATCAGGCAGTAGTCCGCGTTCAATATCTGAGGAAGACGGTTTAAAGCTTAAGAAGTGTTGTCCCTGCAGTGCTTTTTCCATATCTGGCGAGTCAGCAAGTAGCTTCAGTAAGTCAATCTGGTTTGCTTCTGTCTGGCAAGGATACTGGGCTGTCAATGTCAGTTTATCGTGGCTTTCAGAAGAATGGGTCCAGAGCATGACGTAATCTGCACCTGAAGTTTGCTGACAATGAAGCGCGATGTCTGCCATCAACGAATCGAAGTTAGAGCTGTTGGAGACACGGTGCAGGGTTTGAAGGAAGTTCTGAATGGTTTCAGACATCATGTGAACGGATTCAGAAAGCTCACGGACTTCCACAATCTTTGAGGTTGGGGTGGAAACACTAGAGAAGTCAAGTCGGCGAATCTTCTGGGTTTCGTCAACCAGAACTTTCAGAGGATTAGCGATACGTTTAGATGCCCAAAGTACCATGAAGGTACCGATTAAGAGACCGAACATACTAATAGTAATTTGGTTGTTTCTCGCCTCAAGCGCGCTCTTAATCATCAATCGTTCTGGAATAGTTTTTGCCAGCCACAAACCTCGTTCGCCGCCAAAACTTATCCTGACCAAGTTTAGTGCCCACTTTTCTCCATTGTGATGAATCGTGGTATTTGATTCCTCCCAATCGCTGGTTTTAAAAAGGTGGTTAAACGGCGAAGCAGACATTGCTTCTAGATACATGCGCTGGTTCATACCTGAAGATGAATCAGGGAGAAATCCTGTGTGGGCGAAAACGCTTTTGTGGTCGTCCAAAAGCATGAGTTGGGTCTCTTCAGTGTCAACCAGGGAGTAGAGAAACTTGTTCAGCGAATCGAGTGTGATATCTACCGCGAGAACGCCGTTAATCTTGGCAAATTTCCGTGTCAGTGTGATCCCCATACGCTGGATAAACAGGTAAAAATATGGGTCAGTGACATGAATGCTTCCATCTTCAGGTGCGGCTTTGTACCACGGGCGTTGAGTTGGCTTGTAACTGATAAGGTCAGTATCAATTCGGATAGTTTTAAGATTTCCGTCGTAATGCGTCCGGATCTGGTGACCGACTTTGCTGTTGATATCCACCATGATATGACTGTTTTCTGGGGTGGAAAATTGTTCTTTCATAAAGTCGAGTTTGGTCGATCGGATGAATGCTGAACTTTCGTTGGGATAGCCGACATAGACTGATAACACGTCAGGGTTGCGCTCAAGAATAGCATTGATACTGGATAGCCAGCCATCGTCATAAGAGGCATATAAGCTATGGCCGAAATCTGAGTTGGCTAGCGCATCCATGGCGGTAACCACGGGTGAGGTCAGCTTTTGAAAGGAAAGCTTTATACGTTCTGCATTTTGCGCAGTGCGCTCTGCTGCCAATTGTTGATTGAGTTCTTTTGAGTTTTGGTAACTCAACACAATGAGTAGTGCAGAAAGCAGGGATACAACAATAAAAAAGATGCCCGCGATATGTATTTGAAGGGTGTAACGGCGCTTAGCCATGATAGTCCATTATCTTATTTATGAGACACTCGGTTAAGACTACCAGACAGTATCCGGTTACAAATTTTTTTGATGAGGCCTTTGAATTAAGTCACGAATATTTATAACTAAACAACCTGAAGAAGCAGGATTCAGGTTGCTTGGGTATATCGCAACTAAAAACGTTGCCATCACATCAAGCGGTTATTGTTTATACGCTTTTCCCACTGTCAAATGTTTGGGTAGATGATGGGTTCGGTTTTTAATGCATGGATAAGTATGTTTATTTTTAAGCTTAAATGTGGGCGAGGAAGACTACACCTCCCAATGAGAGGTGCAGTGAAGAGGAAGCTTGCTAGTTACCTAAGCCTGAAGAAGCACTCTTGTTCTGGATCAGCTCGATTTTGTAGCCATCTGGGTCTTCAACAAATGCGATCTCAGTGGTGCCGCCCTTTACTGGGCCTGGCTCACGGGTAATGTTTGCGCCCGCTTCTCGCAGTTTGTCGCATGTCGCGTAGATATCGTCTACACCAATCGCGATATGGCCAAAAGCAGAGCCGTGTTCATATTCAGATGTGCCCCAGTTGTAGGTCAGCTCAATCACTGCACCCTGTGATTCATCACCGTAGCCAACAAAAGCCAGTGTGTACTCGTACTGCTCATTTTCGCTTTTACGCAAAAGCTGCATGCCCATCACGTCGGTATAGAAGGCAATTGAACGATCCAAATCACCAACGCGGATCATGGTATGCAGAATACGACCAGTGCTCATGACATTCTCCTTAATTGTATTGTCGCGCCCAGTTTACCAACAAAATTTTCGTAACCCCAAGAGCCTTAAGTAAACAGATCCTCTGAAGGTTTCAGCGATATTGTGACTGTTCCAACTCACGGAACAACCAGTTTCGAAATGCTTCAATGCGCGGAAGCCTTGAGGAAGCGCCATCATACAACAAACTAAACTGCATGCCGGGCGTGAGTCCGATATCAAAAGGTTTGACCAGAAGACCCTGATCGATAAGTGCTTTCGACAAACTTTCCGTCCCCAAACATACACCGTGACCCGCAATCACTGCATTGAGCGCCATATCGAATGTAGGTACTTCCATCCATCTCAGCGCGCTGTTGTCGAACTTCACACCAGCTTTTTCAAACCACTTTGACCAAACTATCTCTTTAGAATTCACGCCATGTATCAACCAACACCGCTTGAGTTTTTCCGGGGAATCAAATTGTATAGAACGGGCAAGTTCTGCGGAGCAAAGCGGGTAAACCTCCTCTTGATAAAGGTGTTCGCAACGAATGCTGCCGGCTATGTCACTCTCTGTGATTTTCCCCTGCCGAATGGCTAGATCAATATCGCTGTGTAGGATTGCCACCCGTTTGATATCGCTATGTATGCGAATCGTGATGGTGGGGTTTTCCAACGTAAATCGCCATAGTCTTGGCATTAACCACAGCGACGCGAATGAGGGTGGGACGGTGACGGTCAACACGCCTTCCAGAGGTTCAGTCTGAATACGGTTTAAACCGACGATAATCTTTTCAAACCCCTCGGTAATAGGGGCAAGCAGCTGGTGGCCTTTATCGGTGAGCTGCATTTCCCGCCCATTTCTAAAAAACAGCTTACAGCCAAGGTTATCTTCCAGCCCTCTCAGTTGTTGGCTGACGGCTGCCTGGGTCACATTCAATTCTTTTGCTGCTGCGCTGTAGCTTTTCAGTCTCGCAGCGGCTTCAAAGTAGCGGAGTGCACTGAGATAGCGAAGTTGCTTGTCCATAAGTTCAGCTTATATCTGGTGTCAGATTTCATCGTTCGTGTTGAGTACAGAATACTAACAAAATGACATTAAACCATAACAACAGAGAACGAATGATGAGACCGTCAGCAAAGAGGACTATAAATATGATAATAGAGAAAATATTTAAAATTATTGGGTTAGGAAGTAGTTTCAGGGAGCGTAAAGTCGTGATTAGGAGCGATGGAATGAACTGCCACCTGAAGAAAGATATTGGTATCAACGATACGAGATGTGACAGTGGTGGCTCCCATGACTATCAGAAATATTTATAAAGAAGGCTGCCAATGGCAGCCTTCTTTTTATTCATCTGGGTAAATCTTTTCTTTGAATTCGCAGAGGTCTTCAATGATACAACTGCCACAACGCGGTTTGCGAGCCACACAAGTGTAGCGGCCGTGCAGAATAAGCCAGTGGTGAACATCGACCTTGAATTCCTTTGGCACGACTTTCAGTAGCTTTTCTTCTACCTGATCGACGTTTTTCTCCATCGCGAATTTGGTGCGGTTTGATACGCGAAAAATATGGGTGTCTACTGCAATAGTCGGCCAGCCAAAAGACAACAAAGGTAGATTTTGAATTGTGCGAAATGCTAGGTTCTAGCTACTTTTTGAAGTGATTGAAAAAACCGGAGCATTTAGCTCCGGCATTATTGATATGACGAGTTAAAAAGGGTTATTTATTTTGCAAAAATTTCAACAGGTCTTGGTTTAATCTGTCTTTGTGAGTATCAGACAAACCATGTGGTGCACCTTTGTAAATAATTAATTTTGCATCTTTTACCAATTCTGCTGCACGACCAGAGATTTCAAATGGTACTATTTGGTCATCATCACCATGAATAACTAAAGTTGGTACATCAAACTTAGCTAAATCAGGACGGAAATCAGTAGCAGAAAATGCTTCAATGGAATCATAAGTATTTTTTGCTCCACCCATCATGCCTTGACGCCAGAATGATTGGATCCAACCTTGTGAGACTTCTGCACCTTCACGATTAAAACCAAAAAATGGACCCGCCGCGATATCTAAATACAATTGTGAGCGGTTAACTTCGTGTGCATTACGAAGGCCATCAAAAACACTTTTTGCTAGTCCATTAGGGTTGTCTTTCGTTTTCATCATCAAAGGCGTAACTGCACTGATCAAAGCAGCTCGTTTGACTTTATCTGTACCATGACGACCAATGTAACGTGCGACTTCACCACCACCAGTTGAGAATCCAATAAGTGTCACATTATCCACTTTTAGCGCATCAATAACGGCTTTTAGGTCATCTGCATAATGATCCATGTCATTACCATGCCAAGGTTGGCTAGAGCGACCGTGACCACGGCGATCATGGGCGATAACGCGATAGCCATGCTCGGCTAGAAACTTCATTTGTGATTCCCAGCTATCTGAGCTTAAAGGCCAGCCATGACTAAAGGTCACGACTTCACCATTTTTTGGGCCCCAATCTTTGTAATAGATTTCAACATTATCTTTAGTAGTTATAAAGCTGGCTGTACGTTGGTACTCATTTGCGTTAATAGCAAGAGAACTCAATGCAACTGCACTTGCGACTAAACCTGAAGCGAAAGTTTTGATAAATTTTTTCATTGTATTTTGCTCTAGTATTTGAGTTAGGTTTTATGCATTTACGATTAATTGCACATCAATATTGTTGCGTGTGGCATTGGAGTAAGGGCATACGATATGCGCTTTATCAACCAGCTCCTGTGCTTGTTCAACCCCTTCTAAGAAGATGGACAGTTTTACCTCTAAACCAAAGCCAGTTTCAATTTCACCAATACCGACTTCGGCGGAAACTTCAACTGAAGCTGGTAATTTCACTTTTTGCTGTTGTGCTACAAACTTAAGTGCACTTAAGAAACAAGCTGAGTATCCTGCTGCAAATAATTGTTCTGGGTTAGTACCAGAACCACCAGCACCACCTAACGCTTTTGGTGTTGACAGTTCTACAGAAAGAGCTTGGTCGTCTGTTACTGAGCGACCTTCACGGCCACCAGTTGAAGTTGCTTGTGTTCTGTATAAAACGTTTTCTATCTTCATGATGTATTTCCTCATTGAGTTAATGTCAGGCTGTTGCCTTGTTGACGATTGTTATTTTGCGTGACATTAGAAAACGATTTGATACAATAAATATTTTATATATTGCAGATCGTATTTTTATGAAAGACCGTTTAGCAGCATTGTTTGAACATTTTTCGTTAAAAGCCCATGCGTTTCAGTCTGGCCCTTTATGTGGTTTAAATACGATTGAAAAACGCGGTGATTTAGGTCAGCTTCATTTAATAAAAGAAGGGAATGTTGAAGTTTGGCACGGTAAAAAGTTGGCGTACAAGATCGATGAACCTAGTCTATTACTTTACCCTAAACCTTTAACAAGAAGCTTCGTGTCAGCACCAAACACTGGAGCTCACTTTATTTGTGCTGATGTATCTTTTGAAGGTAAAGAGGCAAACCCTATTGTAAATGCGCTGCCGGATAGTTTGTGTTTACCTTTATCTGATTTACCTCATTGCCAACAAGTCCTTAATTTATTATTGGAAGAGTCTGCTGAGTGTTATTGTGGCAGACAAGTTTTGTTAGACCGTTTGTTTGAAGTTCTTTTAGTGCAGTTACTTAGAGAATTAATGGAAGCGGGAAGTATTAAAGTTGGTATGTTAGCAGGGTTGTCTGATCGTCGATTGCGAAAGGCGTTAGTGTCAATTCACGATAATCCTGAAAAAGAATGGACCGTAGATAATCTTGCTGCCAAATGTGGTATGTCACGTAGTGTCTTTTCTAATTTGTTTCGTACAACCATTGGAGAAACTCCGGTTCGCTATTTACAACGCTGGCGAATTGGCTTGGTACAAAAGTGGTTGAAAGAAGGTCAAACACTGAGTTTAATTTCAGAAGAAGCGGGGTATCAGAGTGAATCAGCTTTATCTCGAGCATTTAAAACTCAAATAGGCCTATCGCCAAGGCAATGGCTATTGAATGAAAAAGCAAAAAGTGACGGATAGCTTAGCACTAGAATGTCTATTCGTCAGTGGCACACTATAAAGACACAATTACGTCAGGGTTGACGATGGGACGTATTAGCACGTCTTAAACATAAACAGGGTTGACAGGTTCTAGTACGCTAGTATCTACATGATATTTAAGATAAAAATCTACTCCATACATAAAACATTTTTAAAAAGAATATCTGAATATTGCTTATAACAGCACAAAGCTACTCAGTTTTCTCCTTAAACTCACACAAATCTTCAATAATACAGGCACCGCATTTTGGTTTGCGGGCAACACAGACATAGCGGCCGTGTAAAATCAGCCAATGATGTACATCAACTTTAAACTCTTTCGGTACCACTTTTTCGAGTTTTTCTTCAACGGCAACGACGTCTTTGCCCATGGCAAACTTGGTGCGATTTGAAACGCGGTAGATATGGGTGTCGACAGCAATGGTTGGCCAACCAAAGGCGGTGTTGAGAACCACATTGGCTGTCTTTCTTCCCACGCCTGGCAGAGCTTCCAGTGCTTCGCGGTTTTCAGGCACTTCACCACCGTGTTGTTCAACGATGATGCGACAGGTCTTGATGACATTTTCTGCCTTGGAATTAAACAGGCCAATGGTTTTGATGTATTCCTTTACGCCATCAACCCCTAGGTTTAACAATGCCTGCGGCGTATTAGCCACCGGATAGAGTTTATCCGTCGCCTTGTTCACGCTGACATCCGTTGCCTGCGCCGAGAGCAATACCGCAATCAGCAACTCAAACGGTGTGTTCCAGTTCAGTTCAGTTTCCGGGTGAGGGTTTTCTGCTCTTAATCGCTCCAGTATCTGAACACGTTTTTCGTTATTCATTGCTCATCCATTGAATGCTTAACTTTTAATCTGTGGACGTGATTCGAACACGTTCGATCACGGCTTTCTCTTTTGGTTGTTTCTTCGCTTGTTTTTCGTCAATCACGTTCTTTATAGCGATGAGGAAACCTACAGCCAGGAAGGCACCCGGCGGCAGCATCGCTAACAGGAATGGGCTATCAAACTGGAACACTTCTATACGAAGTCCTGCAGCCCAATCACCAAGCAGTCGGTCAGCGCCGTCAAACAAAGTACCGTTTCCCAGTACTTCGCGAATGGCACCCAGTACGACCAGCGCCGCAGTCATCCCCATGCCCATCCAAAAGCCATCCAACACCGAAGGTAATGGCGTATTCTTGGAGGCGAATGCCTCTGCGCGGCCGATGATGATGCAGTTGGTCACGATCAGGGGAATAAAGATACCCAGTGACTGATAAAGGCCGAATGCATAAGCGTTCATCAGCAGCTGTACACAGGTTACCAGTGACGCAATGATCATGACGAAGATTGGAATACGCACTTCTTTTGGTACATATTCGCGCACCAGTGAAACGGTCAGGTTCGAGCCCACCAAAACCAGCAGCGTTGCGATGCCAAGCCCTAATGCGTTGGTCACTGTCGCGGAAACTGCAAGCAGGGGACAAAGACCCAGAAGCTGCACTAGCGCAGGGTTATTGGCCCACATTCCGTTTGTCATTAACTCTTTATTCTGGCTCATGATGCAGCTCCACAATTCAGAGGTTGGCGGACAATAGTGTCTTTGTTCTGCATGGCATACCAAGCAGCATTTCTCGCTGCGCTAACGACGGCACGCGGTGTGATGGTGGCACCGGTGAACTGGTCAAACTGACCGCCATCTTTGTAAACCGCCCAACGCTTATCGTCTTCACTTTCAATATTTTTACCATTGAAAGACAGCACCCAATCAGAGACATTCAGATCGATTTTATCGCCAAGACCCGGGGTTTCGTTGTGGCTCAGCACACGAACACCGAGCACAGTGTTATTAGTATCGACGCCGACCAAGACTTTGATGGCGCCGTTATAACCGTCCGGTGCAATGGCTTCAACTGCCATGGCTGTCGGCTCACCGTTTTTGGTGGCAATGTAGATTGGCATTGGTTCACTGGTAACAAGGTTTGGGCTGGTCACCAAAGTACAGGTTTTCGCCAACGCATTGTCATGCATGTCTTCTGGGATCACTTGATTTAGCACCCGTAAAAGCTGGATGCGTTGCTGCTCTGCGATGGTGTCTTTCGTCAGTGTATTGGTGACGGCAACTAAGCCCGTTGAAAGCAGTGCCGCCAGCGCGAGGATTGCGCCATTATTTCGCATCGCGCGGATCATTGGCTTTCCTTCCTGTAACCGTAAGTGGTTGGTTTGGTGTAGTAGTCAATCAGCGGTACGCACATGTTTGCGATAAGCACGGCAAACGCTACGCCATCTGGGAAGCCGCCAAAGGTACGGATCAGATAAACCAACGCGCCGATCATTGCACCAAAGATCAGTCGGCCTCGTGTAGTGGTTGAAGCAGAAACAGGGTCTGTGGCAATGAAGAACGCACCCAACATGGTGGCACCGGAGAATAGGTGCATCAATGGCGAAGCCACGCCATCTGGGCTGATGGCATAACCTACCAAGCTGAACACAAAAAGAGATGCCAGCATAGCAACGGGGATTTGCCACTGGATAATCTTCTTCTTCAGCAGAATAAGACCGCCAACAAGGAAGGCGACATTCACCCAGCCCCAACCGATACCTGCAAAACTGCCAAATACTGACTTCTCAACCGCCTCAGAGACGGTTTCACCGGCCAGCAAAGAGGTCTTAATGGTATCCAGCGGCGTCGCCATGGTTGAGCCATCTACAGCAATTCGCAGTTGGTTCACGCTAAAGCCATCAGTGGTGAGGCCAGTAAAGATAGCGGCGAAGCTGTCAGTAAAGTCAAGTGGCTGAACCAACAATTCAGTTGGTGGCAGCCAGGTGGTCATTTGAACCGGGAACGAAATCAGCAGGACGACATAAGCGACCATGGCAGGGTTAAACAGGTTTTGACCCAGCCCACCATAGAGATGTTTAGCAATGACGATGGCGAAGACTATACCGATAATCACAATCCACCATGGTGCGAACGGTGGAATGGCGATACCCAGAAGCACACCCGTCAGCAGGGCAGAGTGGTCTTTAAGATAGCGTTTAACAGGGCGGCCGCGAAGAGCTAAAACAGCTGCCTCTGCAGCCACCGCAGTCAGTGCTGCCATGACTACCTGTAGTAAAACACCCCAACCGAAAAAGTAACAAAGCGCAGCGATGCCGGGCAAAGTACACAGTATCACTGTCATCATGATGTCGCTGGTGCTCTTGCGACTGTGGCTATGTGGGCTACTGGCGATAAAAAAGGCCACGATTACTCTTCCTCATTCTTATTCTTCATTTGCGCTGCCTTTCTCGCTTTTGCGCGCGCAATGGCAGCAGCAACCGCTGCTTTCTTGGGATCTTCTTCAACGGGAGTGTCTTCCGAAGGTGCTGGCTCATCGGAGAGTGCTTCCGCCTCTGCCTGTTGTGCGGCCTTGCGTGCTTTAGCACGGGCAACGGCAGCAGCGACAGCGGCTTTCTTCGGATCTTCCTCAACGGCAGGAGCTTCAGCTTCTGCCTGTTGTGCGGCTTTGCGTGCTTTAGCACGGGCGATAGCAGCAGCGACAGCAGATTTCTTTGGATCGTCTTCAACAGGTGCTTTTTCTGCTGATGCAGATTCAGCAGCAGGTGTTGCTGCTTCAGCCTTTTGCGTTTCTTTGCGTGCTTTGGCTCGGGCAATGGCGGCAGCGACAGCGGCTTTCTTCGAATCGTCTTCAACAGCTGCTTTTTCTGCATATTCAGATTCAAAAGCAGGGGTCGCCGCATCAGCTTGTTGCGCTTCTTTGCGTGCTTTGGCTCGGGCAATGGCAGCAGCAACTGCGGCTTTCTTCGGATCTTGTACTGAGGCGCTGTTATCAGAGGCGGATTCAGACTCGCTTTGCTGAGCAGCTTTACGCGCTTTTGCGCGGGCTATTGCCGCCGCAACAGCATCTTTCTTATCGTCTGTTGCGCTTTCAGTTTCTGATTCCGACGCTTTTTGTGCTTTACGTTCACGCGCCTGACGCTTGCGCTCTTCGCGCAGCTTCGCCATTTCACTGTTATCTGGCTCGGCCTGACCTTGTGCGGCAGCCTCTGCCTGTTTGGCTTTTGCTTTGGCAATAGCAGCAGCCACAGCTGGTTTCATTGCCGTAGCTGCAGATTCATTTTCTGATTTGGCTTTCACACGTGCAATGGCATCGGCAATCGCGTCGCCATCGCCGGATTTTTCCATCGCTTTGCGACGATTTTCCGCAGCTTGCTTATGGCGTTCTTCACGTGCTTTTTTGTCACGCTCCATACGCGCTTTTTTGGCTTCGAAACGCTCTTTAGCGCGCTCGGCGGCTTGCTGCTCCGCATCGCGCGCGCGGATTTCAGATTTAGCCTGACGATAGTATTGCACCAACGGAATTTCACTTGGGCAGACGAAGGCACAAGCACCACATTCGATACAATCGAACAGGTTATACTCTTCGCACTTGTCGTAATCCTGATCTTTGGCGTACCACTGAAGTTGTTGAGGCAGCAGCGAAGCAGGGCAGGCCTCTGCACAGGCGCTGCAACGGATGCAGGCCATCTCGCCCTCCGACGGCGCAATTTCGCGACGTGAAGGCACTAACACGCAGTTAGTGACCTTGGTGACTGGCACGTTAGGGTGCGGAATGGTGTAGCCCATCATTGGACCGCCAATGATCACGCGCTCTACTTTTTTGTCTGCTTCATAGCCGTGCTTATCCAGTAAGAAACTGACTGGCGTACCAAGCAGCGCCCAACGGTTACGCTGCTCTTTCAACGTGGTGCCTGTCAGGGTGACGACACGTTCAATCAGCGGCTCACCGTCGATGACAGCACGTTTTATGGCGAAGGCAGTACCGACGTTTTGCATCATCACGCCGATTGCGGCAGGGATTGCTTTTGCAGGTACTTCTTTACCGGTGATGAGTTTGATGAGCTGCTTTTCGCCACCTGACGGGTATTTGGTCGGAACAACCTGAACGACAATGTCAGGTTTACCCTGTGTTGCCAATTTCAGAGCGTCAATCGCTTCTGGCTTGTTGTCTTCCAACGCCATGACGGTGAGTTTCGGGCTCACGATATGCTGAAGGATCTCAATGCCTTGGACAATTTCATCTGCTCGCTCTTGCATCAAACGGTCATCAGCGGTGATGTAAGGCTCACATTCAGCACCGTTGATGATCAGAATTTCTGTGCGTGCATGACCAGTTTGCAGCTTGCGGGCTGCTGGGAAACCTGCGCCACCCATGCCCGCGATACCCATCATGCGGACATGATCGATCAACGCCTCGTCAGAGACTTCGCGGAAATCAGGCAGTGCGTTTTTCTCGCCCCAGGCGTCTTCGAAATCCGGTTTGATCACAATGCAGTTATCGCTCAGGCCAGAGGCATGGGCGATAGTGCGAGGCTCAATGGCAACCACTTCACCGGAAGTGGGTGCATGAACCGGACAGCATTGCAGAACGTCTGACTTGGTCAGTGGTTGGCCCTTTAGGACTTTATCACCGACATTTACCAACAGTTGGCCAGCTGTGCCAATGTGCTGTTTGGTTGGCAACACAATTTCATTTGGGATATCGGCAGGCAAGATGGAAGTTTCGCTCGACTGGCGTTTGTTTTCTGGTGGGTGAATACCACCGTGAAAATCCCAGACATGTCCCTGTTTGATTTCTTCGATTAGGGTGATCATGCTTGTTTGACCCCTTTATCTTCATCGACAGAAAGTTGAACAACCGGAATTTGGTCAAGTTGCCATTTCCAGGTTTCAGGCGTGGTTTGGACAGGGATCATTTCAATACAGTCAGTGGGGCAGGGGGCGACACAAAGGTCGCATCCAGTACATTCATCTTTGATAATGGTGTGCATGGCTTTGGTACTGCCAATGATGGCGTCGACCGGGCAAGCCTGAATACACTTAGTACAGCCAATACAATCGTCTTCGTGAATGAAGGCGACTTTTTTTACGCTCTTTTCTTCATCGTGCGCAGATTCTGTGGCTTCCACCCCCATCAGGTCAGCAAGCTTCTCGATAGTCGGCTGACCACCTGGAGGGCATTTATTAATGGCGTCACCATTGGCAATGGCCTCTGCATAAGGTCGACAACCAGGGTAACCACATTGTCCGCACTGTGTTTGCGGAAGGATGGAGTCAATCTGATCGACGATCGGATCCGCTTCGACTTTAAAACGCACAGAAGCAAAGCCCAGCAAAATACCGAATACAGCTGCGAGGACAGCGATAGCAATAATCGCAATCAAAATTCCAGTCATTACAGTTTCACCAACCCTGTAAAGCCCATAAATGCCAATGACATCAGTCCAGCTGTGATCATAGCAATCGACGCACCACGGAATGGCTGAGGAACATCAGCCGCAGCAATACGCTCACGCATCGCCGCAAACAAAATCAATACGAGGGAGAAGCCAGCTGCCGCGCCAAAGCCATAAATGATAGATTCGATAAAGTTGTGGCGTTCATTGATATTCAGCAATGCGACACCCAACACGGCGCAGTTTGTTGTGATTAGCGGTAGAAAGATACCCAACAAACGGTAAAGCGTTGGACTGGTTTTATGTACGACCATTTCGGTGAATTGCACGACAACTGCAATCACCAAGATAAAGCTCAGAGTTCGCAGGTACTCAAGACCCAATGGGGCCAAAATGTAAGTCTCGACCAGATAAGAACTCACTGATGCGAGTGTCAGTACGAAAGTGGTCGCAAGCCCCATCCCAATGGCGGTTTCAAGCTTTTTGGACACGCCCATAACTGGGCAAAGGCCGAGGAACTTAACCAGCACAAAGTTGTTCACCAGGACGGTGCCGACAAGAAGCAGTAAATACTCAGTCATGCCATTCTTCGAAAATTCTAAAGAGATCTTTGTATTATCGGCCTTTGAAGCCGCTATAACAACAGATTGGGGAAAGGGTTTTTCACTAAAATTGCCATACTGGACAAACTTTGTCCGGATCTGGGCGGTAACATACCGTCTATATAATAGGTGGTAACAATTTGTGTGCGTCATATCTACAACACAAATACAGAAAAACCCAGCACTAGGCTGGGTTTTCGAAAGTGGCTCCCCCTGCTGGACTTGAACCAGCGACATACGGATTAACAGTCCGCCGTTCTACCGACTGAACTAAGGGGGAACAGATTTTTGTGATTCACCGCCGTGGCGATGTATCGAAAGTTGCTCCCCCTGCTGGAATTGCAACGGGGCCGCCTAGGTCAGCGACATATCGCGGAGCGACAATCCTGACGGTCAACTCGTTCTTAAACAAGTTAACAAAAAGTGGCTCCCCCTGCTGGACTTGCAACGGGGCCGCCTAGGTCAGCGACATATCGCGAAGCGACAATCCTGACGGTCAACTCGTTCTTGGACAAGCTAATGAAAAGTGGCTCCCCCTGCTGGACTTGCAACGGGGCCGCCTAGGTCAGCGACATATCGCGAAGCGACAATCCTGACGGTCAACTTGTTCTTAAACAAGCTAACGAAAAGTGGCTCCCCCTGCTGGACTTGCAACGGAGCCGCCTAGGTCAGCGACATATCGCGAAGCGACAATCCTGACGGCTAACTCGTTCTTAAACAAGTTAACGAAAAGTGGCTCCCCCTGCTGGACTTGAACCAGCGACATACGGATTAACAGTCCGCCGTTCTACCGACTGAACTAAGGGGGAATCGCTCAAAGCGGGGCGAATCTTAGCTATCACCCTGTAGGCTGTCAACCACCGAAAACGCACATTTTGAGGAATTTAAATCATCTGCTTAATGTGCGATCAAGATTAGCTGTTTTTTTGTTCTGTGGGCACTGTATGGGGCAAAATAGGGCTTGGATCTCTGTCTATTTAAAAATTTCAGTCATCATCACAACTTCCTCAGAAGGCAATGTATTTGCGAATGTCTTTACGTTTCTAAAACGGGTCTAACCTAGATTGGACAAAACTTAAACAGTGTTGGAGTCAGATGTGTTTGCTCGGTGGCTCAAATGCGCTAAATAGCATTGGGATGAGGTAAATTAACAGTGTGATATACCTCTCATAAGTGCTTTTCATGTGCGATTAGTCGATTTGCTGATGAATATAGGAAAAAGGGTTTGACTTTTCGGAACACTTTTCTGCTTTGCCTTGACGACGGTTACCCACAAAATCTGTGGATAAGTGTGTTAATCAACACTTTTATCCCCATTAGTTCTCACTATTGAGTATGTGACGTGGTAGGAGAATTTAACGTTTCAATACGAAAATCATTAAATACAAAGTGATTGAGTGATTTTTGTTCAGTTGATCCTTGGGAAATACCAATTTCGAGTTGTACACATAGTCTAGATTATTTATTTTCTTCTCAAGGAAGCACAAACTAGGCTCTTATTTGCCTGTCGAGCACAAATAAGACAAGCTGGAAAGGCAGAGAACAAGCTAAAAGGAATGAACTGTGGAAGTGTTACCCAAACTCAACCTCAAGGGAAAAATCAGCGAGATCGAATGGCAACGTCGTGTTGATTTGGCCGCTTGTTACCGCCTCGTTGCCCATATGGGGTGGGACGACCTCATCTATACGCACCTCTCTTTACGGATTCCTGATACCGATACGTATCTGGTTAACGCTTTTGGTGTGGCATTTGACGAAGTCACCGCTTCAAATTTAGTTAAAGTCGATTTGGACGGAAACATCCTCGACGACACGCCATTTACGATTAACCCTGCCGGTTTCACTATTCACAGTGCGATCCATGAAGTACGTTCTGATGCACACTGTGTAATCCACCTGCACACCAATGAGACCATTGCGGTCGCGAGCCAAAAAGAAGGTTTATTACCGCTTAGCCAGTATTCGATGTTTTCACTGCCTTCGCTTTCTTATCACGGCTACGAAGGTCTTGCGGTAAATGCGGATGAGCGAAAGCGATTACAGGAAGATCTTGGTGACACCAATCATATGTTGTTGGTCAACCATGGTGGTTTAACCTTAGGCCCAACCGTGGGCGACGCCTTCATGCGTTTTTACGATATGCAGCGCTCTTGCGAAGTTCAGTTAATGTTGCAAGCAGCAGGCAAAGAGGCAATTTCTGTTCCTCAGCCTATTCAGGACAATATTTTTGCTCAGGCAAATGTTGTTCATTCTGGGGCGACAGGCGGGCAACTCGCTTGGCCATCACTTCTTCGAAAAGCTTGGCGCCTTGACCCAAGCTTTATGGAATAAAGACAAAATAAAAAGACGATTTGGAGTACATGGATGAAAGTAACGTCAGTCGAAGTTTTCGATATTCATTGCCCGGAAAGACCGCCTTGGAACCCGGTATTTGTGCGTATTCACACTGATGAAGGGATCAGTGGTGTGGGAGAGGCAGGCCTTGCTTACGATTTGGGGCATAGCGCAGCCGCAAACATGATTAAAGAAATGGCCGAGGCATTCTTAATTGGTCATGACCCATTTCAGACAGAAATGTTGTGGTCGCGTATGTTGCGAGAGAGTTTCTGGGGATTAGGTGGTGGTCCTGTTGTCTATGCCGCGATGAGTGCGATTGATACTGCGCTTTGGGACATCAAAGGAAAGGCACTTGGCCTTCCTGTCTACCAACTTCTGGGTGGTAAGGTAAATGACAAGCTGCGTACTTATGCTTCTCAGCTTCAGTTTGATTGGGACAAAGAGTTCAAAGCACTGTCACAGCCGGAAGAGTATGCAGAAGCGGCGCTTAAAGCGATTGCTGAAGGTTATGATGCGGTCAAGGTTGACCCCATCATGTACGACAAAGATGGCAACACCTACTACGAGCGCACCAAAATCATTTCCCGTGCAGAAATGAAATTGTATCGCGCGCGTATGAAAGCCATTCGTGAAGCGGTAGGTGACGAAGTGGACATCATTTTTGAATGCCACAGCTTGCCGGGTGCAACAACGGCGATTCAGCTGGGCGAGATCGCTGAAGAGTTCGACTGCATGTATTACGAAGAGCCGGTGAACTACCTCAACCATTCCCTGCATAAGAAGGTGGCTGACCGCGTTAACGTGCCCATTGCCGGTGGTGAGCGTTTGTATAACCGTTGGGGTGTGCGCCCGTATCTGGAAGACCAAAGCGTTGACGTGCTGCAGCCGGATATCGGCCTGTGTGGCGGCTTTACTGAAACGAAGAAAGTCTGTGATTACGCAGATATCTTCGATGTTCGCATTCAGGCGCACGTTTGTGGTGGCCCTGTGGCGACTGCGGCTTCATTGCATCTGGAAACGGCAATTCCTAACTTCCTGATCCACGAGCATCATACATATGCGATTAAGTCCTGGAACCGCGAGCTATGTATTCAGGATCCTCAGCCGGTGAATGGCTTCTTTGAGGTGTCAGAAGAGCCGGGTATCGGCATTGAGTTGAACGATGAAGTGGTCATGCGCTCACCACGTATTGAGATTAAGTAATCGCTCGATGGGATAATGACGAAACAACCCGCCTTTGAGCGGGTTGTTTTTTCTCTACCGTTCAGCCAAAGATCAACAGATCCTAGAAACGATAAAACGTGGAGGCGTTTTTGTACATGATCTTCTGGAAATATTCCCTGGGAAGATTGAGTGCCAGATAGTCCTGCCAAAGCTCGGTGTAAGACGTTCTAAACAGTGTCAGAGGGAAATTGCTCGCCAGCATGACTCGGTCATGTCCAAATGCTGCAACTAAAGTTTCGACGGTTTGTGCAATGGCTTTAACCGGGAAGTGTCTGTCCGTCATTTCCCAACCTGATGCCTTCACCCAAAGGTTATTCAAACCAGAAAGCTTCCCAATATTTTCCTTCCAACCCGATGAATCTGCTGGTGGTGGAAAACCAGCGTGATTAAGGACAACATTGAGAGAAGGTAAGTGACCAATGACATCGAGAAATGCAGCAACAGCTCTTTCATCGTTAGCATCAAATTGTGCTTCGAAGATCACACCTTCCTTTTCAAGATGTGCGAGATTCCGTTTTACCTGCTGATTGCTTAGCAAGGTTACCGCGTCGTCATCCAGAATATGTCGAACGCCTACGACAGAACTCAACGTTTTCAGGTGTTTAATCTGGTCATTGAATGCTTTGGAAGAAAGAGTCAGGTCGGCGTAGGCAATGCTTCTGAATGGCAATTGGCAGGTACTTTCCAGCCACTCGACTTCACGCCAGGGAGCTTCGTTATCGAATCCTGCTTCAACGTGCACAAAACCAGCGAGTTCTGCGGGTGCAGAAACCTGCAAGTCTGATTCAGAAAAGTCCCTTTGAATAACCGCTTTATCCTGCCAGAAAGGTGGATTGCCAGTTTGCAGCCAACCGTATTTACCTTTCTGGCGATCGAATAAATGCAGGTGAGGATCGATAAACTTCATGGTTACTGTGCCGTATAGCCGCCATCAACAGCATGAAGGCTGCCAGTAATAAAACTGGCTTTGTCGCTGGCAAGAAACACGACCATGTTAGCCACTTCTTCAGGTTGGCCGATACGTCCCAGCGGCTGCAAATTGCCTTCTTCTTTATTTACTGCTTCTTTATCTGCCCCCGAACGCTCGCAGTAGGCATCAATCGCTTTATGATAAAGCGGTGTTTCTGTGGTTCCTGCACATACTGCGTTGGCGCGGATGTTGAACTGGGCATAATCCAGAGCAGTGGTTTTTGCCATCGACGCAATCGCGTGCTTACTCAGGTTATAAACAAAGGAATTGCCTTTAGCGATGGTGCATTGGTCAGAGCCAAGCAGCACGATGCTACCAGATTTCGCTGCTTTCATGGTTGGTAGGCAAGCGCGAATCGCGTAGTAAGCACCTTTTACATTGATGCTCATGACGCGATCGAAATCTTCTTCGCTGGTATTTTCGATGTTTGAACTGAAATGGATGCCGGCATTACACACCAAGGCATTAATCTGGCCTTCGTTTGTAATGACCTGCTCAACAGCGGCAGCGACAGCCGCTGAGTTCGTCACGTTGCAATCCACCCAGTTTCCGCGAGGGCCTTGCTGAATATCCAGCGAGTAAACGGTGTATCCCTCTGCAATAAATCCATCTACGACTGCGAGGCCGATCCCTGCTGAGCCACCGGTCACTACCGCTACTTTCTTCATTGTTTTCCTCAGATATTCATGTTGGTAGGCTGTGCCGACCTCTTTAGTATGGAAGAGATCTTCGGTGTGGAAACCGAGCGTGTCAACAACTCTGAGCCTTGTCAGTATCTTGTCAGTTGACTTAGGGGACTGAGCGCGCAAAATGAGTGGTTTGATGATTGAGCCACGGAAGCAAGATGGGCAAGACCTTTAAACTGCAATCACCATTTAAACCCGCAGGCGACCAGCCTACCGCCATCAACCAGTTGTTGGATGGACTGGATTCTGGTCTTGCACACCAAACGCTGTTGGGTGTGACGGGGTCGGGAAAGACTTACACCATGGCCAATGTGATTGCCGAGGCGGAGCGCCCAACAATGATATTGGCGCCTAACAAAACGCTGGCAGCGCAGTTATACGGTGAGATGCGAGAGTTCTTTCCGGAAAATGCGGTGGAGTATTTCGTTTCTTATTACGACTACTACCAACCAGAAGCCTATGTGCCTGCTTCCGACACCTTTATTGAAAAAGATGCGTCTATCAACGAACACGTTGAGCAGATGCGTCTCTCCGCAACCAAAGCCCTGATGGAACGCCGCGATGTGGTGATTGTTGCTTCCGTCTCTGCGATTTACGGTCTGGGTGATCCAGATTCATATCTAAAGATGATGTTGCACCTGCGTCGTGGTGACATGATAGAACAGCGCTTGATTTTGCGCCGACTTGCAGAGCTTCAATATACCCGCAACGATCAAGCTTTTAGCCGCGGTACGTTCCGTGTGCGCGGTGAGGTAATTGATATCTTCCCAGCAGAATCTGATCGTGATGCTATCCGCATTGAGCTATTTGATGATGAAGTGGAATGCATCAGCGTCTTTGACCCGCTGACCGGATCGATTTCTGAACGTAATCTGCCGCGTGCGACGATTTATCCGAAAACCCACTACGTGACGCCGCGAGAGAAAATTCTAGACGCCATTGAGCACATCAAAGTTGAATTGGCTGATCGAAAAAAAGTCCTGTTGGAGAACAATAAGCTGATTGAAGAGCAGCGTATTTCCCAGCGCACCCTTTTTGACCTAGAAATGATGCAGGAGTTGGGCTATTGCTCAGGCATTGAGAACTACTCTCGCTACTTGAGTGGCCGAACGGAAGGGGAGCCGCCTCCAACACTGTTTGACTACTTGCCTGCTGATGGTCTTCTCATCATCGATGAATCGCACGTTACTGTGCCGCAGATAGGCGCGATGTATAAAGGCGACCGTTCGCGTAAAGAAACGCTGGTGGAGTACGGTTTCCGACTACCTTCTGCGTTAGATAACCGCCCGCTTAAGTTTGATGAATTTGAGTCTCTGGCACCCCAAACCATTTATGTCTCTGCCACGCCGGGTAAATATGAGCTGGAAAAATCTGATGGTGAAATCGCCGATCAGGTGGTGCGTCCAACAGGTCTTCTTGACCCAGAGGTAGAAGTACGTCCGGTCGCGACTCAGGTAGACGACTTACTGTCAGAAATTCGCCTTCGCACTCAAAAAGATGAGCGAGTACTGGTAACGACGCTGACCAAACGTATGGCTGAAGATCTCACTGAGTATTTGGAAGAACATGATGTTAGGGTTCGCTACCTGCATTCAGATATCGATACCGTTGAACGTGTGGAGATCATCCGGGATTTGAGACTGGGTGAGTTTGACGTCCTTGTGGGGATCAACTTGCTGCGAGAAGGCCTCGACATGCCAGAGGTGTCACTGGTGGCTATTCTGGATGCAGATAAGGAAGGTTTCTTGCGCTCAGACCGGTCTCTTATTCAGACTATCGGTCGTGCAGCGCGTAACCTTGCCGGCAAGGCGATTCTGTATGGGGACAGCATTACAGGTTCTATGCAGCGTGCAATAGAAGAGACAGAGCGTCGCCGTGCGAAACAGCAGGCCCATAACGAAGAACACGGAATTGTTCCTCAGAAGCTCAATAAGAAGATTGCTGATGTAATGGAATTAGGCGGCAAACGTCGGCCGCAGAAGCCAAAAGTGTCTTCATCGCTTAAGGCGGTGGCAGAAGAAGATGCCGCTTATGTGGCTAAATCACCGCAGCAAATTGAAGCTCAGATTCAGAAATTAGAAGCAAAAATGTATGAGGCAGCGCAGAATCTGGAGTTTGAAACAGCGGCGGGCTTGCGAGATGAAATTGCTGATTTGCGGTCACTTTTTATCCAAAATAGCTAAAAAAAAGCCAACCGCAAAAAGGTCGGTTGGCTATCTTGTTTCAGTGAACGAAGTGCTCACAAACAACGTCAGTTGGCTAGGTGACCCAGAAGGGTCACTTTCAATAAAGCATTAAGTGTGCCAACATTTTTAACGCATGACGTAGCAATTTCATCGAAGTAGAGCTACCTTATTTGCAATTTCTTTTGCAAATTGCAATGCAAAACGCACCGATTTGCCTGTGCCGATGAAAATCGGCGTTATACTTGGTACTGACTTTCTAACGAAAAGATAGATTTATTGAGGAATCGATGGCGGGGGTTCAATGCTAGATTCTGGCGCCAAAAAACGCATCTTAATGGTGGAAGACACCGCTTCTGTAGCCGCATTGTACAAGTCATACCTCAACCCTCTTGATGTAGAGGTTGAGATTGCAAGTACAGGTGAAGAGGCCATTTACCACTTTTCTTCAGGCAGCTTTTCCTTAGTTCTGTTGGATTTGCGATTGCCTGATATTTCTGGTTTCGACGTGCTTTCTAAAATCCGTGAACATCACCCAGATATTCCCGTGGTGATCATGACGGCGCATGGCTCTATTGATGCAGCGGTAGAGGCTATGCGCTATGGCGCAAGCGACTTTCTCATCAAGCCTTGCGAGGCAGACTTGTTACGAGTAACAGTCAATAATGCACTGAAACCAAAGAGTAAAGTTGGCGGACAATCCCCAGAAGGGGCTTACTATGGTTTCATCGGCCACAGTGTCCCAATGCAGGCGGTATACCGCGTTATAGACTCGGCGGCACCGAGTAAGGCAACGGTATTTATCACAGGTGAAAGTGGCACGGGTAAAGAGGTTTGTGCAGAAGCTGTCCATGCGGCAAGCTCACGCGCCAAAAAACCATTTGTCGCGATCAACTGTGCTGCTATTCCCAAAGATCTCATCGAAAGTGAGTTGTTTGGTCACATGAAAGGCGCTTTTACTGGCGCGGCCTCTGAGCGTGAGGGGGCGGCAGAAATGGCCGATGGTGGCACATTGTTCTTAGATGAAATCTGCGAAATGGATTTGGATCTTCAATCTAAATTGCTGAGGTTTATTCAAACAGGCACGTTTCAAAAAGTAGGATCTTCCAAGGTAAAACAAGTAGATGTGCGATTTGTTTGCGCGACAAACCGCGATCCTTGGGAGGAGGTTTTGAAGGGTAATTTCCGGGAAGATCTATATTACCGTCTACATGTCATTCCTTTGGCGCTTCCACCATTGCGTGAGCGTGGTGAAGATGTTGCAGAGATAGCCCAGTCATTGCTTCTGATGTTTGCGATGGAGGAAGGAAAAGATTTCCGTACCTTCAATGCTGAAGTAACTGGTCGTTTGTTAAGCTATGAATGGCCAGGAAATGTGAGGCAATTGCAGAACGTGATCCGCAACATTGTCGTGCTACACAATGCGCGAGAAGTCACAGAACAAATGCTGCCTCCGCCATTAAATACAGTTTCTGGTGTCAAAATTGCATCTCCCCCAGTTAGAGCGACTAGGCAAACAGCAATTGCTCCTTCGCGCGACGATGATTTTTCTGTCGCGCCAGCGTTTTTGGATCAAGGGGTAGTGACAAAAGCCGACATTGAACCCCTGTGGTTGGTAGAAAAGCGAGCGATACAAATTGCTATTGATGCATGTGATGGGAACATTCCTCAGGCTGCAGGTCTGTTAGAGGTGAGTCCATCGACGATTTATCGCAAGCTGCAGAGTTGGCAAGAATCACAAGAAAAAAGGAACTAAGTTATGGCGTCGACAGTGAATCATGAGACGTTGCGGCGGCTGGCGGTTGAAGTAGGTGAGGACACAGTATCTTCGCTCCTGGTAGTATTTAGTGACGAACTAAGCCGATATTCTGATCAACTTTCAGAAGCACCAAGCGCAATGCAAGTACGAGAGATAAGCCATGCGATAAAAAGCAGTGCGGCCAGTTTCGGCGCAGATGAACTGGCAGAGCTGGCGCGTGAGTGTGAATCTCGTGTAAAACAGGGTCAGGAATCGTGGGTTCAAGACCAACTGCCTCGTCTGACAATGATGTTGCAGGGCACCGCAGTGCAATACAAAGCGTTAGCAGGTCAGCAAGATCTGCTGGATCGCTTGGGATAGTTTATCCCTATCATGACGCCACTCGTGGTTGACAGACGCTAAATCTGTCACCACCTGTCGGTAATCATCGTCCAGCTCTTCATCAATGTCTGGTCCTAAGACCATGTCAATTTTTCGTCCGCCCATCGAACGTTCACACCAAGTCAACATTGTTTTCAAAGACATTTGCCCAGCAGGACCATGCTCCTTTCCTAGATTCCGTATAAAAATGATTTTTGCTTCTGTCTGTTTGAGCGCCCGGCTTATTTCAGGTAGGAGTAATGGAGGCATCACGCTGGTTAGAAAGCTGCCAGGTCCCAGTACTACCAAGCTGGCTTGTTGAATCGCGATAACAGCTTCTTTGGTCGCTGGTACGACAGGTTCCAGCATCAGGCGTGCGGGTGGTTCTGGCAATTCATCAACATCAGTTTCTCCGGCGATCACTTCTCCTGTGGGAGTTTGTGCCGCAAGATCAGCAGGGTGTTCGGACATAGGTACAATATGGGGGGAAACCTTTAGCATATCCCTGATTAGGTTGATGGCTTCTAGGGGGCGAATAGAGAGGTTATCGAGTGCGGTGAGCATCAGATTACCCAGATTATGGCCATCGAGTTCGCCGTTGCCTTTGAAGCGATACTCAAAAATCATCGAACCGATAGAAGGCTCAGTGATCAGCTGATTAATGCAGTTTCTAGTATCGCCCCAGGCGATACCTCCCTGACACGCTCGAATACGGCCCGTAGAGCCGCCATTGTCCGTGGTTGTGACAACACCGGTGACAAGTTCGCCATGCTCACGCAAAGCTGACAAGACACGGCCAAGACCATGTCCGCCGCCAATGGCTACGATATTTTGTTTTGGTTCTTTCATCGCACTTCGTTCTTTATCGTCTTCTGTTGCCAATCATAAAGTATGCGCTGAAAAAGAATGCGGTTTGTCGCATTTTCTCACTGTATTTTCGGTTTTCGATCACGCAATGGGCAAAAAAAGACCAGCTTGCGCTGGTCTTTGGAGAATAGATTTGAGGTGAGATTAGTGCGGTTCTTTCATTAGACTGAGTAGATACTCAGCAGTGTCGCTACAAGTATGTGCCGCCATCAGAACTTGCTTCTCACTTGCCGGAATCGGCAGAAGTTCCAACCAGCGCTGACAAAGCCAGCTTAAATCATCAAAGTTTGGCTTTTTATGCAACGAGCTCAGCTCGGGATACCGCTCGAACATGATAAGTAGCCTTTCGGCTAAAGGTTGAGCATCGTTACTGACTGCACGCTCTGGCCAAGCTGGCAGTGTTTGACATACAGCTTCGACTATGCCGACATCATTTTCCTTAATGGTGTCGATCACAAAGCTCTCTTGGCCACACACTGTTATGGTTAGAGCACCGCTTTCCGGCGCCAGACTGAAGTCTTCAATTTTTACTCTTGTTCCAATCCCAGCTCCGATTGGGCTGGTTTCGTCCATACACACGCCGAGATCCATGCCGTTACGCATTGCATACTTCACTGTATTTAATTGCTCTCCGGGGGTCACGCGCAAAGGCAGACGTCCTGAAGGAAGGATATGACGGTTGTTGAAAAGGATTGGCAAAGTTATTGTCATCATTAGCTCCCGGTTTTTGCTGACGGCTTAGCACTTCTTCCCTGAGCCGCTTTTTATATGTATTTAATATCGGAACTACTTAGATACCCGTGTCGTACAAACGACAGTGCAAATTCAATGCCCAGACACTACATGACTGATTTTGCAGACATTTCACTTTTTGGCTCGCAAAATGCAATTTGAAATTGCAAATTAGAGCGTCTCAAAATGCAATGTGAGCCCACGTTTTGCCAGTTTTGAGTATGGAACGGAAAAGACAGATTGGTTGGAATTTTCCTTTTTCCAGACCCAATTTGAATTTCCACACATCGGTTGTGAGAAAATTGTGCTTTAAGGTTTTGTCTCAGATCTGTTTATGTTTTGAGACGGTGAGTAAAAAGTTAAAGCGTTGGCAAATCTGCACAGGAATGAGGGACATTTCTTGTTAACAAAAGACAAACTTTGCTAAATTACACTTAAAGCTCCGGTCTTGTTGTTATGAACGACAAATCCGACGCAGGTAACTCCGAAGCCTATTTCGCTAAGTTCGCCAGAATATGTGGGATAGGCCGTGACCCTGAGTCACCAGGGCGGTCATAGAAATGTGCCCGTCTCCCGTATTTGGAAAGGTGTTTCGTGGCTGTTCAATTTGAAGATTCCTTCAATCGCAAGTTTTATTACTTGAGATTGTCTATTACTGATGTCTGTAACTTCCGTTGCACGTATTGTTTGCCGGACGGATACAAGCCTACGCAAAAAAATTCCAGCTTCCTGGGGCTGGATGAGCTTCATCGTGTGGTGGCTGCATTCGCTGATTGTGGAACATCTAAGGTGCGTATCACCGGTGGCGAGCCGACGCTTCGTAAAGATTTCACTGACATTGTCTCTATGACCGCTGCGCAAAAAGGCATCGAGAAGATCGCGATGACAACTAATGGTTATCGCCTTGAGAAGCATGCTCAACATTGGCGTGATGCTGGCCTCACCAATATTAACGTTAGTGTCGATAGCCTGGATCCGCGTATGTTCCATGAGATCACGGGTGAGAATAAATTTCATCAAGTGATGCGCGGTATCGATGCCGCTTTCGATGCGGGGTTTGAGCAGGTCAAAGTGAATGCCGTTTTGCTGAAAGACTTGAACAGTGGCGAGCTACCCGCCTTTCTGAATTGGATAAAAGATAAGCCAATCCAACTGAGATTCATAGAGTTGATGCAAACGGGCGAAATGAATTCCCTGTTTGAGAACCACCACGTGTCTGGTGTGTCTATCCGAAATCACTTGATCGCTAATGGTTGGATTATGAAGGTCCGTAATCAAAGCGATGGTCCAGCAGAGGTGTTCTGCCACCCAGACTATACCGGTGAGATTGGTCTTATCATGCCGTACAAGAAAGATTTCTGTGATTCTTGCAATCGTCTCCGTGTCTCTGCAGTGGGCAAGCTCCACATGTGCTTGTTTGGTGATTACGGCGTCGAACTCCGTGATTTGCTTCAGAACGATGCGCAGGAAAAGGCGCTGATTGGACGTATCCAGAGTGCATTAGTAAGCAAAAAGCAAAGTCATTTTCTAGATCAGGGGCACACAGGCATGACGCCGCACCTGGCTTCTATCGGCGGATAACGCCGTTCCAGATATTACTCGTTGAGGTTCAAATTTTATGGGTCACGCTGTTACTGAATTTTCGCCTGCAAAAATTGCAGTCCTGACTGTTTCCGACACTCGCACTGAAGAAAACGATACGTCAGGCAAGTTCCTGGTTGATGCGCTGCAAGATGCGGGTCATCGACTAGCGGATAAAAAAATCGTTATTGATGACATTTACAAGATCCGCGCGATTGTTTCCCAGTGGATTGCTGACGAAAACGTACAGGCTGTTTTGATCACTGGTGGTACGGGTTTTACCTCCCGCGACAGCACGCCAGAGGCGCTGAAACCACTTTTCGACAAAGAAGTGGAAGGTTTTGGTGAGCTGTTCCGCGCAATTTCTTACCAAGAAATTGGTACGTCAACCATTCAGTCTCGCGCGATTGCTGGTTTTGCTAATCACACTGTCATTTTTGGGATGCCAGGTTCAACGGGGGCATGCCGCACTGGTTGGAATGGCATCATTAAGCAGCAGCTGGATGCGAGCCACCGTCCATGTAACTTCATGCCGCACCTAGGTAAATAATTCATGAGCGGCTTTACACATATTAATGCCTCAGGCGAGGCAAACATGGTTGATGTTTCTGGTAAAACGGAAACGGTTCGAGAAGCGCGTGCGGAAGCATTTGTGACCATGGCGACGGAAACACTGGCGCTAATTGTTTCAGGCAAGCACCATAAAGGTGATGTGTTCGCAACAGCACGTATCGCCGGTATTCAAGCTGCTAAGCGCACCTGGGACTTGATTCCTCTTTGCCATCCTTTGATGTTGTCGAAAGTGGAAGTATCACTGGAGGCTTTGCCAGCAACATCGCAGGTGCGTATCGAATCAGTTTGTAAGCTTTCTGGTAAAACAGGTGTCGAAATGGAAGCGCTGACAGCTGCTTCAGTGGCAGCGCTGACAATCTATGACATGTGTAAGGCTGTGCAAAAAGACATGGTTATAAGTCAGGTTCGTCTGCTGGAAAAAACGGGCGGTAAATCAGGACACTTTAAGGTGGAAGGATGATTCAGGTACTCTTTTTCGCTCAGGTTAAAGAGCTGGTGGGGACGGCGTCACTGACACTGGAAGGTGAGTTCCAATCTGCGGAAGACATCCGCCAGCATCTTGCAGAAAAAGGCGATAAATGGGCATTGGCACTGGAGCAGGGTAAGCTGCTGGTGGCTGTTAACCAAACTATCTCCGAGCTGTCGTCGCCAGTGAAAGCTGGTGACGAGGTAGCCTTTTTCCCACCGGTGACTGGAGGCTGATAAATGATCTCAGTACAAGAACAGGATTTCTCCGTCGCAGAAGAATACCAGCGACTGAATGATCATGCTGGCGATGGCGCTATCGTGACCTTCATTGGCAAAGTTCGCGACATGAATCTTGGCGACAATGTCATGGGTCTGACCTTAGAGCATTACCCAGGCATGACGGAAAAGTCTCTGGCTGAGATTGTAGAGCAAGCGCAGTCTAGATGGCCGCTGACACATGTTCGCGTTATCCATCGTGTAGGTGCATTAGATATCGGCGACCAAATTGTTTTTGTGGGGGTCTCCAGTGCGCACCGTGGTGCTGCGTTTGAAGCTTGTGAGTTTGTGATGGACTATCTGAAAACCAAAGCGCCATTCTGGAAGAAAGAGCGTCTGACAGACCAAGAGCGTTGGATTGAAGCGCGCGACAGTGATGGGGATGCTGCAAAACGCTGGTAGCGTTTAATGGTTTCTTCGGAGCAAAAGAAAGGGATGCTATTGCATCCCTTTATCGTTTTACTGGTTGTAGGTGTAAATTACTGGCAGCTTGCAGCGCCTAGCTCTTTCCAAACACCCCATTGGCCAGTTGTGCCAGGTTCTTCGTTGGTGGTCCACCACTTGGCAGAGTACTCAACACCTTTATGAGTCACAACGTCACCTGAGTTGTAAACAGTGCCTTCCGCCCAAGCATTAGGACAAGTCACTACAGGCTCATCTTTCGCTACGACAACCGATACGGTTGCAGAGTCGGTCAGCTTGCCATCTGATACGGTCACAGAGAATGTCAGTGTTGTATCTACTGAGTAGCTACCCGCAGTGAAAGTCAGTAAAGCGCCGTTTTGTGTTGCAGTCACACCCGCTGGAATATCCCAGGTGTAAGTCAGTGCATCATTGTTTGCATCGCTTGAACCGCTAGCATCCACCAGAACAACATCACCTGCATTAGCTGTAGCTGGTGCTGTCAACGCTGCTACTGGTGCTTCGTTGACTGGATCGATAACTTTTGCTTTCGCAGTGACCACAACGGTATCGGTTGCGGTTGCGCCTTCATTGTCTGTCACAGTCAGTGAGAACACGAACTGAGTATCAGCAGTCACTGCTGGGATGTCCGCAGATGCGGTTGCAGTGCTTGTACCAGTCAGTGCAACTGAAGGGCCTGAAGTTTGTTTCCAGCTGTACGCAACAACTTGACCATCTGTATCTTTCGATGCTGAACCGTCAAGTGCTACTGCCCCAGCAACGTTAACGGTAACATCTGCGCCTGCATTGGCTACCGGAACTTTGTTAACTGGGTCAACTGGACCGCCTTTAAGAGATTCCTGCATTGCGTTCAGGATATCGCCATTGTCTGCATCAATTTCCCATGCAAACAGACCAGCGAAATTGTTTTCACGTACGTAAGCACCTTTTGCCTTGACTGAGCGCTCATTATCGTATGTGACGAGGTCACCATTAGATGGATCCCAAGCCCATGGAGCTTCTGCTTGCTCGTCATAGCCAAGAACCACACCCGCTTTGTTCTCGTAGTCAGTCACGATATCTTTGTAATCGATAACGCCAGCTTCCCAAGAACCTGCAATCTTACCGTTACCTACACCTGTCATTGGGTTGGTGGGATCTGACATGCTTGCTTCAGTCACGCCCGTCCAGCCGCGGCCATACATGGCAGCACCAATAACCAGCTTCTGCGGTGGAACGCCTTTTTCAAGCAGCAGATTTACACCGTTTTTAGTCGTGTAAGCAGGGCCTTTTCGTGGTTTGCCGTCTGCATCAACACCTTTACCCACGCACTCGTCAGCAGACATGTGACTACCACAGTCCAGTGCTGCCTGGTGACCCACTACATTGTTCCAACCACCGTAGTAGTCGTAAGTCATAGCAAAGATGTAATCCATGTATGGAACAGCATCTACATAGTTCACGTCTTGAATCTTGTCGTAGCCTACACCAACTGCAGAAGTCAGTTCGTACGTGCGGCCCGTTTCCGCAGAAAGCTCATCCAGCATTGCGCGTAGTTCTTGCATCAGGATCGCGTAAGTATCGCCATCTTTCTCTGGGTCGCCAAGATTAGGGTTAGCACCTGAACCACCTGGGTATTCCCAGTCAATGTCTACACCGTCATAGAACTTCCAGGTTTGCAAGAACGTCTTCACTGAAGCGACAAACTTGTCACGTTTGGTTTTATCGCCAAACTCGTAGAATGGGTCTGAGAGTGTCCAGCCGCCGATAGAAGGAAGGATTTTCAGATCTGGATAACGCTGTTTCAGCGCCATGATCTGTCCGTAAGTACCTTTGTAAGAAGAAGAGTGACTCTGACCTGATTGTGGGTGAGGCATTTGAACTGCTGCCCATGGGTCATGAATAACGACTTCGTAGTCCGGCAAACCAGCACAAGCACGGTTCAGAGCTGCCAGTGGACCATCATCAAGAGAAGGGTTGTTACCACAAATTGGTACGAAGCCATAAATAATATGAGTCAGGTTCTGGGCTGGAATTTTGTCCACTGGGAATTTACGGCCGTAAACCCCCCATTCTACGAAGTACGCACCAACGACAGTGTCGTCTGGAGTGGTGTAGTTACCGTTGTTCGGGTCCACGTTCATCGGTAGTGGATCAAGGTGACTGCCGTCGGTGTCTGCAACCACGATTTGTTTCGGATCACTCTTTGTACATTCTTGAGCGGCATCACTACCACTACAAAGCTCTACGACCATGTCGTACTTGCCGCCTTTAGCAACCTGAAGAACCGTAGACTCTTTCTGGCTGGCTGCAGGTGCCACGCTAGCTTCATGAGCGATTTCACCATTCAGCAGTACGCGCCAGGTATCACCAGGTTCACCGGACCAGCGGTCCCAAGTGACAGGAACTTCTGCATACGGCTTAACCGTAACTAAGTCTTTATATGCACTGGCAGCATCGTTCACTTCAATAATGGCAAAGTTGGTTTCCATCCATGAAATGATTGGGGCACCGGGTGCCGCCATTGCAGGCGTAGCGGTAGCGCTGGCGATAGAGGCTGCGAGTAGCCCCTTTAGAAAAGCCTGTTTGTTCATCTTAATATCCCTCGAAAATTTATTGCGAGAATTATCTATCCGTCGCGTGAATATGAGCCAATCTGCGCTGACTCTGTCCTGATACTTGGTAAGAAAAGGATTTAAAGCAAAATCAGAGAGTAAGGAATTAGAGGTGTGGGAGATAAAATAGTAACGAGCTCGTTACATTGCGGGTGGTTTTTGAACAGGTCATCACAAAAATCGCACGCTTTATCGTCTTGGCGAATTAAGTTTTTGGTAAAAAAATAACCTCTCATCAGAGAGGCTATTTATCTACATAATGAACTGTGTATCAACGGGTGCCTTTTGCTTTTTCTTCGTTCGCCTGCTTTTTGGCAGAAGGAATAAAGCCATGTCGGACGCGAGAGCACAGAGGTCTAGATTGGGAACCAGCAGGTCTCATTTTATTGATCGTCTCTTTGTTTAATTGTTGGTTAATTCGGGTTGTTGCACCTCAGTGCCGATAAAACAAGCTTTCATTACATCGGTACAGAGACATAGTGCGCAATATTTAAGACTTTCACAATTGAATCTGGGTCACATCTCGAAATGGAGCGAATAAATTCTAACCAGCAACTTTTTTATTACCGTACGTTATTAAAACATCATAATTTGTAGTGTTTTTCGGTACCTACGCGCTCGCAATCTCATTGTTTCAAATGTGGGGCGGGGCAGTGATCAGGTTTTGCTACACTTTTGCTATAGGGAGAGAATTAAACACTGTATTTGTCTCCCTATGAATGTGCACCGTAGTTGAGTGTGCCATGGTGGAATGAATCAATCAGGAGGATCACAATGGGACATAGACGTATTAGTAATAAAAAGATGAAGCAAATGCTGCAAGAAGTTTTGCCCGATGATGTTAGCCAGGACAAGACAGGCGGGTTGGTTGAGGGTAAAGAGCAGAAAAGCGCTAATCAGGATCCCCTTGAAACGCAAGATCAGCAAAAATAAAAATCGTTTACATCCATTGATAAGCCAGTTGATTCCAACTGGCTTTTTTTGTTTCTTTCGCGAACGTGCGACAAATCCTGCCGTAATTTTGACCAATATTCATACTTAAGCCACTTATTTCATTTCAAGAAATTTTTAATGCACTTTAAAAACAATGTGTTAAGAAATAACTTCAGTCACTTAGCACGCTTACTGTTTGGCTACTTTGAATAAGGTTTGGTTGATTTTATTCATTGATAGTGAATGAATAATCTTTTGATTATTTTTTAAATGACTGATATTAACGATTTTTGTTGCAAAAGATACCGATAACACCAGATTTTAATGCTCAATAAGTACGCCTTTAAGGAGATATCTACAATATTTCACTTTGATTACATCAGAAGGCGAAGCATATGTTCAACACGGCGCAGTGTACTAGTTATATACACTGTAAAATGTTGTTATGTTAGATACATGTGACTTTTTTTGTCGTTTTTGTGGCAAATTGCTTTGATGCTTGGTAATGTTCCAACCAATTCTCCGTATAACACACATTATTTGTGCCGGTAAGTGGCTTAATTCGCTTTCCGTTTTATGTTGACGGAGAGTGTCATGGATGCAACTGAAGGATAAATTGGAGTATCTGCATGTATAAGAACAAAATTACTCAGGCGCTATTGCTTGGCGCGGGGATGGCCGTAGCGGCAACCTCTTTCACGGCGACTGCAACGGACGTAACAGCTGGCGTGAAATTAGCACCTAAGCAAGAACTCGTTCGTGGTAACGGTACTGAAGTGGCGTCACTAGACCCGCACAAAGTAGAGGGCGTGCCAGAGTCTCATGTATTACGTGACCTGATGGAAGGCCTGGTTATTCAAGATGCTATTGGTAACACTATTCCTGGAACAGCAGAATCTTGGAGCACTGAAGACAACCAAACTTTCACCTTTAAGATCCGCGAAGATGCTAAGTGGTCAAATGGTGACCCGGTAACAGCACAAGATTTTGAATACAGCTTTAAACGTGCAGCAGATCCTGCAACCGCTTCTCCATATGCTTGGTACATCGAATACACCAAGATGAAGAACGCGAAAGACGTTATTGCAGGAAAGAAACCTGCGAGCGAGTTGGCTGTTAAAGCTATTGATGACCGCACACTGGTCATTGAAACTGAAGTTCCGCTGCCATATTTCGTGAAGATGATGGCGCACACCACCATGTACCCTGTACACAAAGCAACAGTTGAAAAACACGGTGATTCTTGGACCAAACCAGGAAACTTTGTGGGTAACGGTGCTTTTGTATTGTCTGACTGGGTAGTGAACGAAAAAATTGTTCTCGAGCGCAATGCAAACTACTGGGATAACAAAGATACAGTTATCGATCAGGTAACTTTCCTGCCAATCGAAAACCAGAATGCGGAAATGAACCGCTTCCTTTCTGGCGAAATCGATATCACTTATGAAGTGCCTAACGAGCAGTTCCGCCGTCTGGCTAAGCAATACCCAGACAATGTAGTGGTTTCACCTAACCTGTGTACTTACTACTACGGTTTCAATACGCAGAAAGCCCCTTTTGATGATGTACGTGTTCGTAACGCGCTGTCTTACACTATCGACCGCGACATCGTAACCAAAGCGATTTTGGGTCAAGGCCAAAAACCGGCTTACGCACTGACTCATAGCGGTATTACTGGCTTCGCTCCAGAAGCACCAGAATACGCGAAGATGACGCAGAAAGAGCGCATCGCAGAAGCGAAGAAACTATTGGAAGAAGCTGGCTTTGGTCAGGGTAACCCTCTGGACTTCACTTTGCTTTACAATACCAGCGAAAACCACAAGAAGATTGCCGTTGCAATCCAGTCTATGTGGAAAAAATCACTGGGTAACTTCGTGAATGTCACTCTAGAAAACCAAGAGTGGAAAACCTACCTGGACAACAGCAAGCAGGGTAACTTTGATGTACGTCGTGCAGGCTGGTGTGCGGACTACAATGAAGCATCTACTTTCCTAGCAATTGCGATGACTGAGAATGGTTCTAATGACCAGAAATACTCAAGCGCAGTCTTCGACAAAGCTATGAATGACGCGGTTAAAGTAGCGAAAACTGAAGCTGAGCGAAATAAGTTCTACGCGATTGCTGAAGCACAATTGGCACAGGATATGCCAATTGCACCTATCTATCAGTACGTCCAGCCACGTTTGGTTGGCACGCACGTAGGTGGCTACCCAGACCAAAACCCGCAAGACAATATCTACTCGAAAGATATGTTCATCATCGCAGAATAATAATAGCGCCACTCCATGCGCCTGTGGCTAAGCTATAGGCGCATGTTTTTTCGAACATAAGTAGGATGCTTTATGTTTAGATTGATTTTTACTCGTACACTGGAAGCGATACCAACCCTCTTGGTATTGATTACGATTTCCTTTTTCTTGATGCGTTTTGCGCCCGGAAATCCCTTTTCTTCAGAAAAAACATTGCCACAAGAGGTAATGCAAAACATTAACGCCAAATATGGTTTGGATAAGCCATTGTTTGAGCAATACACCACCTATCTTGGGAACGTGGTACTACGTGGTGACTTCGGTCCTTCCTTCAAATACAAAGACTATACCGTCAATGAACTGATCGCCTCTGCTCTGCCTGTTTCTGCAAAAGTAGGCTTTTATGCATTCATTGTGACCGTCATCATCGGGGTCACTGTTGGCACCATCGCCGCGTTACGGCAAAACAGTTGGGTTGACTACCTCATCATGTCCACGTCGATGTTTGGGGTTGTGTTGCCGTCTTTCGTTCTTGCCCCAGTACTGATCTATATCTTCTCAATTGGTTTGGGTTGGCTCCCGGCGGGTGGTTGGAATGGCGGCGCAATCCAATACATGATCCTGCCGATTGTCGCCATGTCGTTCCTGTATATCGCTACGTTTGCCCGTATTACCCGTGGCAGCATGATTGAAACCTTGAACAGTAATTTTATCCGAACCGCAAAAGCAAAAGGCCTGAGCATGAGATACATCGTTATCAAGCACGCTCTGCGTCCAGCGCTTCTGCCAGTGGTCTCATACATGGGGCCAGCGTTCGTGGGCATCATCACTGGCTCGGTGGTTATCGAAACCATCTTTGGTCTGCCAGGTATCGGAAAACTGTTCGTTAACGCAGCCTTCAACCGTGATTACTCACTGGTTCTGGGTGTCACCATATTAATTGGCGCGCTGTTCATCATCTTCAACGCTATCGTCGATATTCTTTTGGCGTGGCTGGATCCGAAGATTCGTTATTGAGGTTTAAATCATGATTATAAAAAGAGAAGAAAATAACGAAGCTATCGAAAATTTCTCGGCAAAGCTGGAAGTAGAAGGTCGAAGCCTTTGGCAAGATGCGCGCATCCGTTTCATGCGCAACAAAGCTGCAATGACCAGTCTTTTCATTCTGATGTGTATCACTGCATGGGTATTGATTGGACCAATGTTCGCGACTTATGCGTTTGATGATACCGATTGGTATGCAATGCACGCTGCACCGTCTTTCGGCGAAGAAGGCCATATTTTTGGTACCGATGCGCTGGGGCGTGATATCTATGTCCGTACGCTGGTTGGTGGCCAAATTTCATTAATGGTTGGTCTGATGGGTGCCTTGGTAGCTGTTGTGATCGGTACTATCTATGGTGCTACTTCTGGCTATATTGGTGGCCGAACTGACCGTGTGATGATGCGTATTCTGGAAATCCTGAATGCCATTCCATTCATGTTCCTGGTTATCGTACTGGTGACCTTCTTCGGGCGTAATATCTTCCTGATTTTCGTCGCTATCGGTGCCATTGCCTGGCTGGATATGGCACGTATCGTACGTGGCCAGACACTCAGTTTGCGTAACAAGGAATTTATCGAAGCGGCACACGTATGTGGTGTTAGCACCAAGAATATTATCCTCCGTCATATCGTACCGAACGTGCTGGGTATCGTAGCGGTTTACTCAACTCTGCTTATCCCAACCATGATTCTGATTGAGTCATTCCTGAGCTTCTTGGGCCTAGGTGTTCAAGAACCAATGACCAGCTGGGGCGCGCTGTTGCAGGAAGGTTCCCAAACCATGGAACTGGCTATCTGGCAGTTGGCTTTCCCAACGCTGTTTATGGTCACCACACTGCTTTGCTTCAACTATGTGGGTGATGGTTTGCGTGACGCGCTGGATCCGAAGGATCGATAAGGGGGAAGTATGAGCCTATTAGATGTAAAAGATCTGCGCGTAGAGTTTAAAACCCAGGATGGGTCTGTCACCGCAGTTAATGACCTGAACTTCTCACTCGACCGCGGCGAAACGTTGGGCATTGTGGGTGAGTCAGGTTCAGGTAAAAGCCAGACCGTGTTTTCTATCATGGGTCTTCTGGCGAAAAATGGCGTTGTTTCCGGTAGCGCCAAGTTTGAAGGTAATGAGATTCTGAACCTTCCGGAGAAGGAACTGAATAAAATCCGCGCGGAACAAATCGCGATGATTTTCCAGGATCCAATGACTTCTTTGAACCCGTTTATGAAAGTCAGCGACCAGTTGATGGAAGTTCTTATGCTTCATAAAGGCATGGGGAAAGCGGAAGCATTCGAAGAGTCTGTTCGCATGCTTGAAGCGGTGAAAATTCCTGAAGCGCGTAAGCGTATCACCATGTACCCGCATGAATTCTCAGGCGGCATGCGCCAGCGGGTGATGATTGCGATGGCGCTACTGTGCCGACCAAAACTGCTGATTGCTGATGAACCAACGACTGCCCTTGATGTGACCGTACAGGCGCAGATCATGGAGCTGTTGAACGAGCTGAAATCTGAGTTCAATACTGCCATCATCATGATCACCCATGACCTGGGCGTCGTCGCCGGCTCTTGCGACAAAGTGCTGGTCATGTACGCGGGCCGTACCATGGAATACGGTAAGGTCGATGAGATTTTTTACAAGCCAAGCCACCCATACACAGAAGGGCTATTGAAGGCGATTCCACGTCTTGATACGGAAGGTGAAATTCTACCGACTATTCCGGGCAACCCGCCAAACCTTCTGAAACTGCCACCGGGCTGTCCGTATCAGGACCGCTGCCATCGCGTTGGTGACCGCTGTAAGAGCGAATCGCCTATCCTGACGCCTTTTGCTGATGGACGTCTTCGCGCATGTTTTTCTGATCAGGAGGCTTGGTAATGGGTGCAATGGATAAAAAACTTCTACTGGATATTGAAGACCTGAAAGTGCACTTCAATATTGCATCAACATCGGTGTGGCCTTGGGCTAAACCAACGGCGCTGAAAGCAGTTGATGGTGTAGACATAAAGCTTTACGAAGGCGAAACCCTAGGTGTCGTGGGTGAGTCTGGCTGCGGTAAATCCACCTTTGCTCGTGCCGTGATTGGTTTGGTACAGGCGACGGAAGGCCAAGTTGTCTGGTTGGGCCAGGATTTGACTAAACTGGAAGGAAACGATCTGCGCGAGAAGCGCAAAGAAATCCAGATGATTTTCCAGGATCCCCTGGCATCTTTGAACCCACGAATGACAGTGGGCGACATCATCGCTGAACCTCTGAAAACCTTCTATCCAGAACTGTCTAAGGACGAAGTAAAACAGCAGGTGCAAGCAATGATGACCCGTGTTGGTTTGCTGCCGAACGTGATTAACCGTTATCCGCATGAGTTCTCAGGCGGTCAGTGTCAGCGTATCGGTATTGCACGCGCGCTCATCCTGAAACCTAAGTTGGTGATCTGTGACGAGCCGGTTTCTGCGCTGGACGTATCTATTCAAGCGCAGGTAGTAAACCTGCTGAAAGAACTGCAAAAAGAAATGGGCTTGAGCCTGATCTTTATCGCGCACGACCTTTCAGTTGTGAAGCACATTTCTGATCGCGTTCTGGTGATGTATTTGGGTAACGCCGTGGAACTTGCGGAGGGCAAAGCGCTTTTCGACAACCCGCAACACCCATACACCAAAGCACTGATGTCTGCGGTTCCCGTGCCGGATCCTGTGAAAGAACGGAACAAGGAAATTCAACTGTTGGAAGGTGAGTTGCCTTCGCCGATGAACCCACCTTCAGGTTGTGTATTCCGTACCCGTTGCCCCCAAGCAACAGACGCGTGTTCACAGACGAAACCAAGGCTGGCAGGGACGGATTTGCATTCTGTATCCTGTCTGCAGGTCCATCTTTAACCGATAGCTGATACGAAAAAGCCTTCCAAACGGAAGGCTTTTTTATTTCTAGATTTCAGCGCATTAGGCTTGCGGGTACCACAATCCCTGATTGCAGAAATCAAGCAACAGTGCCAAAAGGGCAGGGTTGTTAGCAATTGCACCCAAATCTTCGCCCGAGAAGTATTCCATGTCACAGAAGACTTTTGCCGCCGCTTCACAACCTTCTGGCAGTTCAATGGTTTCGCCGTTGATGAAAACCAGTGAAGGGTTGTTTTCGTGGTAAAGCGCTTTAAGACCAGACACTTTTTCCAGATATAAACCGTCTTCCATAAACTGCTGAAGCTCGTCAGATTGCCATGGTGGATCCGCTGGCATGATGTCTAGCTCGTGGCGAGACTGACTGAGTTGCTCACCCATCCATCGTGCTTTGGCATCTTCATCGTTGATCAGCTTCATCAGCATGTCGTTTAGCGCATTGTATTCCGCTGTTGGGATCATGCCGTGCTCGTCACGGGTTTGGATATTTGGATCGTAGAAGTGCTTGTCACCCAATTCATTGGTCAGCACAAAATCTGCAAAGCCGTTGAGAAGCTCTTGTTTCTTCGGCGAGCGATAACCTACCGAATAGCTGAGTGACACTTCAATAGTATTGCCCTCATGCGGGAAGCCCGGCGGAATGTAAAGGATGTCACCTGGCTCGAGGATCTCGTCGATAATCGGGTCGAATCCTTCAATCTGACGGAGGCCAGTATTGTGATTGGCATCCTTGTATTCGCCTTTATCCCCGACACGCCAGCGACGTTTACCCATGCCCTGACAGATAAACACATCATATTGGTCAATGTGTGGACCCACGCCGCCTTCCGGCATAGACAGACAAACCATCACGTCATCGAACAGCCAGTTTGGTAGACCACGGAAAGGTTCGGATAACGCGCGCGGTCCCGGGTGCCAATGGTTGGCAGCCTGAACAATCAGCTGGGAATGCGTGTCTGGGAAGCTTTCAAAGCTCTCAAATGGCCCATGTTGAACTTCCCAGTTACCATCCAGATTGGACACAAAACGGGAATCGATTTCTTCTTCCATCGCCAGACCCGCCACTTCATCCGGGCTGATAGGGTCTTCAAAATCGATGAAGCCGTTTTTAATCACAACAGGCTCTTTGTGCCAGAAGCGGGTAAGGAAATCGTTCAGATCAAAATTTAACTGATACATAGTGGGATTGCTGTTTCTTGGGATTGGGGGAGAGTATATACCCTTATATGGGTATAAACGAGGTGCATTAAAAAAGCCCGAACACTGGCGTATTCGGGCTTTCAGACTGAAGCGCTAAATTACAGCGCGTCAGTCAGCTTGATTGCATCACCGATGTAGTTTGCTGGCGTAATCTCTTTCAGACGCTCTTTTTCATGCTCTGGCAGATCCAGACCATCGATGAATGCACGCATGCCTTCACCGTCTACACGTTTACCACGAGTCAGCTCTTTCAGCTTCTCGTAAGGTTTCTCAATGCCGTAGCGACGCATCACGGTTTGTACCGGCTCAGCCAGTACTTCCCAGTTCTTGTCCAGCTCAGCTTCAAGTGCTTCACGGTTCACTTCCAGCTTGCTGATACCTTTCAGGGTAGAGGTGTAAGCGATGTTCGCATAGCCTACGCCCACGCCCAGGTTACGCAGTACGGTTGAATCCGTCAGGTCACGCTGCCAGCGGGAAATTGGCAGTTTCTGTGCCAAGTGGCCGAATACTGCGTTCGCCAGCCCCAGGTTACCTTCTGAGTTTTCAAAGTCGATTGGGTTAACTTTGTGTGGCATGGTGGAAGAGCCGATTTCACCTGCAATGGTCTTCTGCTTGAAGTGACCCAGTGCGATGTAACCCCATACGTCGCGGTCGAAGTCGATCAGAATGGTGTTGAAGCGAGCAATCGCATCGAAAAGTTCTGCGATGTAATCGTGCGGTTCGATTTGCGTGGTGTACGGGTTCCAGGTGACGCCCAGAGATTCAGTGATGAACTCTTCGCTGAATTGGTGCCAGTCAACTTCTGGGTATGCAGACAGATGTGCGTTGTAGTTACCTACTGCACCGTTGATTTTGCCCAGAATCTCAACACTTTCGATTTGCTTGTATTGACGTTCCATACGGTACGCCACGTTCGCCATTTCTTTACCCATAGTCGATGGAGAAGCTGGTTGTCCGTGGGTGCGTGACAGAAGGGGAACATCACGGTATTCAACAGCCAGTGCTTTAATCGCGTCAATCACGTTGCGGATTTCTGGCAGGATTACTTGCTCACGTGCTTCTTTAAGCATCAGGGCGTGAGAGGTGTTGTTGATGTCTTCTGAGGTACATGCAAAGTGAATGAACTCGTTAACCGCATTCAGCTCTGCATTGTCTGCAACTTTTTCTTTCAGGAAATACTCAACCGCTTTTACGTCGTGGTTGGTGGTACGCTCAATCTCTTTGATGCGCTGTGCATCTTCTTCGCTGAATTCTGCAGCGATTTTGTCGAGTAGTGCGTTTGCGTCTGCGCTGAATGCCGGTACTTCCTTGATGGCATCTGTTGCAGCCAGCTTCTGCAGCCAACGGACTTCTACGATAGTACGGTACTTCAGCAGACCAAATTCACTGAAGATAGAACGTAACGCAATCGTTTTCGTCCCGTAGCGGCCATCAACCGGTGAAACAGCTGTCAATGCTGACAGTTCCATGGGCTTTCTCCTGAATTAAATATTACGAATTTCTGGCTAGGATGATTTTGGCTTGCTCGATCATTTGCTTGCGGCCAAAGATAAGGTGGCGACGTTTGCCTCCTACCTGACGCCAAAGCACAGTGCCACGGATACCTGCTAGCAACAGGGCGCGTACTTTGTGTTGTACGCCAGTTTGTTGCAGTTGGGCAGGGTTACCGGTTACCTGAATACGTGGGCCCAGAGGGCTGATGGTGTCGAGGTAAATACTGGCAAGGTTGCTGATCATTTGATCATCGAGCAGTTCAAAGTGTTGGACCTGACGCTGGACAGTTTCGATACGATCCGAAAGTTGCGCAAGGCTGTCACGGCGACCGGACAGCTTGCGTTCCAACGCGAGGAGATTGATCAGATAACGGGTAAGCTCACTGCCACCCGGACTGTTATCTAATTCATTAATCAGTGTGTTCAAACCAATGGTGAGGTTTTCTTCATTGCCGAAAACCTCCAAAGTTGAAGACGGATTCGTGAGGATAATACTGTTCAAGCTGGCACTTAGAGCGTCGTAATCACAACTTCCCTTGCGTGCTATCTCCTGAACCAGTTTGACGGATTGACAGATACCTGCGAACGCGATGGTACGATCAAACAAAGTATTAGCCACAGATGAGTGCTCCTTAAATACGCTGTTCGATGATGCCGCCACCCAGGCAAACATCACCGCTATAGAATACCGCTGATTGACCAGGAGTCACCGCTGATTGCGGTTCATCAAAAATCACTTTGATCTGGTCACCATCAATGGGTTCGATGGTACATGATATGTCTTGCTGGCGGTATCGCGTTTTTACGGTGCACTTCAATGGTTCGGTAATCGTTTCACGATCTACCCAGTGTAGTTGGCCTGCCACCAAGCCTTTTGAGAACAGGCGAGGGTGGTCGTGGCCTTGAGCAACAATAAGAACGTTGCGTTCAACATCTTTATCAACCACATACCAAGGCGCTTCGTTGCCGTTCCCACCTTTTTGGCCTCCGATGTGAAGACCTTTGCGCTGACCCAGAGTGTGGTACATCAGGCCCTGGTGTTCACCAATCTCGTCGCCATCAACGGTTTCAATGATGCCTGGCTGCGCTGGCAGGTACTTCGACAGAAAGTCTGTGAACTTGCGCTCACCGATAAAGCAAATGCCAGTGGAGTCCTTCTTCTTCGCGGTGATCAGATCTTGCTCTTCGGCAATGCGCCGAACTTCTGGCTTTTCCAAATCGCCAACTGGGAACAGGCTGCGTGCAACCTGATCGTGGCTCAGTGTATATAGGAAGTAGCTTTGGTCTTTGTTGCTATCAAGACCACGAAGCATTTGCGCTTTTTCACCTTCCTGAGTTGGGAAAGTGCGGCGCACGTAGTGACCCATTGCAATGTAGTCAGCTTCCAGCACTTCATCGGCGAACTCGAGGAAGGCTTTGAATTTGATTTCTTTGTTGCACAGGATATCTGGGTTCGGTGTACGACCTGCTTTGTATTCGGTCAGGAAGTGCTCGAACACATTGTCCCAGTACTCTGCGGCGAAGTTGATGGTGTGCAGGGTGATTCCCAGCTTGTCACACACGGCCTGCGCATCGGCCAGATCTTCCGCTGCCGAACAGTACTCGTTGTTATCATCTTCTTCCCAGTTTTTCATGAAAAGGCCTTCTACCTGATAGCCTTGTTGCTTCAGTAGGTAGGCGGACACTGAGGAGTCGACGCCGCCGGACATACCGACAATAACTTTTTTGCTGCTGTTATCTGACATGACGAAATTTCTAGCTCCAATAAAATCGGGGGCAGAGTTTAACAGAAACCTTTACGCGGTTACAGATGAGATATGAGTCACAATTTAATTGCGTGCAGGCGGTGGTACTTCACGCCATTCACCGGGTTGCAAGTCATCGACGGTCCAGTTGCCCATTTTGTATCTCACCAGACGCAAAGTGGGGTGACCTACTGCAGCGGTCATGCGACGAACCTGCCTGTTACGGCCTTCTGTCAGCGTGATGGCTAGCCAGGTTGTTGGCACGGAAGGACGATGTCGAATAGGTGGATTGCGATCCCAAATAGTAGGTTCAGCCATGACCTCCACGCCTGCAGGAAGTGTCCAGCCGTCATTAAGCTCTACGCCATCACGAAGCGCGTTCAAGGATTCTTCGGATGGTTCGCCTTCAACCTGCACCCAGTAGATTTTTGCTGACTTGGATTGTGGCTGGGTCAGGCGTGCCTGCAAAATGCCATCGTTCGTCAACACCAATAAGCCTTCGCTATCTTTATCGAGCCGCCCAGCAGGATAAACGTCCTTCACTGGAATGAAATCGGCCAAGGTCGAATCCCCCTGCTCGCCCGTGAACTGTGTCAGGGTGTTGAAAGGTTTATTGAATAGAATAACTTTCGTCGGCCCTTTCGGACGCGAGGGCTTGTCGTTGCGTCGTCGTGAGGTGCGTCGGAAATTCGGCTTTGAAGATGGCGATTTAGCGCCTCTATTAGGGGTGGTTTTAAACGTCATTAAGTCGTGTCAATCAGGTCTAGTAACAAATGAGACCTTAGTATTATACATGGAATAATGTGATTGGCGTGTTGCGGGAATTACAGTATTCTTTTGCCCGCATGTTATACCAGACAGAACAATTGACTGACGTGCTACAGGGCGAAGTTAACGTATCATAGTACGACAGAAAATTGTTCTGTTTGGTCAGCGCAAGATAACAAATGGACGCTAGGAGAATTAAATGGAAAGTAAAGTAGTCGTACCAGCTGGTGAGAAAATTGCGGTAGAAAACGGCAAGCTGGTCGTTCCTAACAACCCAGTTATCCCTTACATCGAAGGTGATGGCATTGGTGTTGACGTCAGTCCTGCAATGCTCAAAGTTGTGGACGCGGCAGTAGAAAAAGCTTATGGCAGTGACCGTAAGATCTCCTGGATGGAAATCTACACCGGTGAGAAGTCGACGCAAGTCTATGGTGAAGACCAGTGGCTGCCGACTGAAACACTGGATTTTATTCGTGAATACAAAGTTGCTATTAAAGGCCCTCTGACTACCCCTGTTGGCGGTGGTATCCGTTCTCTGAACGTTGCACTGCGTCAGGAACTGGATCTGTACATCTGTGCACGTCCAGTACGTTACTTCGATGGCGTGCCAAGCCCTCTGAAACAACCAGAACTGACTGACATGGTTATCTACCGTGAAAACTCGGAAGATATCTACGCGGGTGTTGAGTTCAAAGCTGGCACTGCAGAAGCAGACAAAGTGATCAAATTCCTTAAAGAAGAAATGGGTGCAACGAAAATCCGTTTCGACGAGGAGTGTGGTATTGGTATCAAGCCAGTATCCGAAGAAGGTACTAAGCGCTTGGTTCGTGCTGCTATCCAGTACACCATCGACAACGAGCGTGACTCGATGACTCTGGTGCACAAAGGTAACATCATGAAGTTTACCGAAGGTGCGTTTAAAGACTGGGGTTACGAGGTAGCGAAAGAAGAATTCGGTGCTGAGCTTCTGGACGGCGGTCCTTGGATGACTCTGAAAAACCCTAACACTGGCAAAGAGATCATCATCAAAGACGTTATCGCAGACGCATTCCTGCAGCAAATCCTGCTGCGCCCAGCGGAGTACGATGTGATTGCAACCATGAACCTGAACGGTGACTACGTATCAGATGCGCTTGCTGCACAGGTTGGTGGTATTGGTATTGCCCCTGGTGCAAACATCGGCGACGGCATTGCATTGTTCGAAGCAACTCACGGTACTGCACCTAAGTACGCGGGTCAGGACAAAGTGAACCCAGGTTCTCTGATCCTGTCTGCTGAAATGATGCTGCGTCACATGGGTTGGACTGAAGCTGCTGACCTGATCATCAGCTCAATGGAAAAAGCGATCAGCAACAAGACTGTGACCTATGACTTTGAGCGTCTGATGGACGGCGCAACCCTGCGTAAGTGTTCTGAGTTCGCGCAAGACATGATTGACCAAATGTAATTTGGCTTTCTATCAATTGAAAACCCGGCTTATGCCGGGTTTGTTCGTTTAGAGTGGATTTAAGTTTTTATCAACTGTGCAGACAAGACACGCAAGCGGTCAGGGTCAAAGTCGTCACCGACCAGCTAAAGCGGAGGGTATTCGCTGTTCTGTGTTCAAGTTTCAGTCGGTGTCAGTAGGAATTTAGCCATACCTGCAGTGTCTATTTATTGGTTGAATCACGGTGACTGAGGTTTGCTGAACCTCATTGCTTGCTGAAGAGACATGGCCGATGGCAATTTGTAGGTATTTACTCCTCGGTCGGTAAGCTCAAAATTTGGCTGTGAGTGAATCCATACTGATTTGGTTTGAGTAAGCGTTCACTATGGTTGTCGATAAGAGAGGCATAGAAAAAAGTGACTAACAGAGCTAGTGGATAGGGTGATGTTTTTAAGACGCCTCCCAAGTCACCTGTTTCGCTTGACGCCACTGGTATGAAGCAATTTAAACTTTATTGACGATTTACTGAGTGACAATTCGGGGGTTAATTACTAATTTTCAAGTAGTTAGTAATAACTATTTCGGCTGTGGTTCAAAGGTTGGCGCTAAAGACAACTTAAGGATGTCGTTTGGGGATACTAAAAGGGTATTGGGTTGCGGCGTAGGATTATTAGCTCAAACAAGAAAGAGCGAACTTGACGTCCGCTCTTTGAATTCTCGACCTTCCGGCAGCGAAAAAGTTCAAAGCAACACTATTATTTTAAAGCTTCATTCTCGACAGGAACGATTTGGCTGGCATGGTAACCTTTCGGACCTTCCTGCACTTCATAATTCACGGATTGACCAGCTTTAAGCGTGCGATAACCGTCCATTTGGATGGTGGAATAGTGAGCAAAAATATCGCCTTCACCTTCATCAGGGCAAATGAACCCAAACCCTTTAGCGTTGTTAAACCATTTAACTGTACCAGTTGCCATGCGAAACATCCCTCTTGCATTCAAATTGCATAACTATAAGTAAAACCAAGCTGTGCGATCACGTTACTCAGGAGTAAATGATGCGGTATGTTTTTACTTCAATTCCCACTCTAGTAGAAAGATTTAGACAGTCAAGCCTATGAGCCCTCATATAACAACATTTTAATAAAAATGACTATTGTTCTGGCAGAAGGATGATATGGGTATCATTTTTGTAAACAGGGTTTCATTAATTGGTCTAAAGTTTACTCAATAAGAGATTGATATATGGGGTTGATTTGCGACTCCATCAATGAATATATGCTTCATGGGTATTAGAGGTGAGCGTACTTCAAATAATATTCCCTTCAAAACTAGTAATTTGCCACTAAAATGTCCACTTGTGAATTGGTGTGTTAATACACCAACAAGCTTATATTTCCATTTGTGATACTAAATCACCAAACATTCATCTCAGAAATGAAGTTTTCATCTTTCGAGACGATTTAATAAAAGTGAGACTGAATAAAATTGATTTTTCCTGTATGGAAAATCTGACAATTGGGTTTTACTAACTGCCAGATATTGAAGTGAAATTGAATGGATATAACCTCGGTCTGGTTTTGATGGGCATGATCACTGCTAATTGTGTGAAGAAATAGCAGGCGATTGTGAACGGCCCGTAGCAATGAAACGGTTGCTGGAATACAATCTGTGGATTACGTTTTAAATAGTGGTAGAGATTCTTGTGTTTGATGTCTCAATCTATGATTCTGACGTATAAATAATTGTTTTATAAGAAACACTTGAGCTACCTTAAAGATTGTAATCCCTTATGAGCAAATTGCACGAATGGATAGTTCCGGATTCTGATGTAAAGGAAGCGGAAGAAACCAAGGTAAAACCGCCGTCATTATACAAAGTGGTATTGAATAATGATGATTACACCCCCATGGAGTTTGTAGTGGAGGTGTTGCAGCGGTTTTTTTCGATGGACATAGAGAAAGCAACACAGCTGATGCTTACGGTGCACTACGAAGGTAAAGCTGTTTGTGGCGTATTCACTGCGGAAGTTGCCGAGATGAAAGTCGCACAAGTAATGATGCATGCGAAAGAACATCAACACCCACTGCTGTGCACCATGGAGAAAGCCTAAGTCATAACCCCGGTTTTTCTCCGGCACGCCATAATGTGGTATTTGAGGGAGGTGCCTTATGCTAAATAAAGAACTCGAAGCAAGCCTTAATGGGGCATTTGCAAGAGCACGTGAAAAACGTCATGAGTTCATGACTGTTGAACATCTGCTACTGGCGCTTCTAGAAAACGTCGCGGCTAGAGAAGCATTACTCGCTTGCCGTGCGGATCTCGATGCTCTGCGTACAGAGCTGGAAGCATTCATTGAACAAACCACTCCACTTATCCCTGTAGACGACGATAACCGCGAAACTCAACCAACCTTGAGCTTCCAGCGTGTCCTTCAACGTGCTGTTTTCCACGTGCAGTCTTCAGGTCGTAGTGAAGTCAGTGGTGCTAACGTATTGGTCGCGATTTTCAGCGAGCAGGAATCGCATGCTGCTTACCTTCTCAAGAAAAATGATATCAGCCGTTTGGATGTTGTTAACTTCATCTCACATGGCACAACCAAATCTTCCAGCAGCGATGAAGAATTGCCAGGGGCGGATTTGTCGTCTGATGAAGCTGCCGTTGAAGGCGGGGAAGAGCGGCTCGAGAATTTTGCAACCAACTTAAATCAGTTGGCGCGTGTTGGTGGTATAGATCCATTGATTGGTCGCGACAAAGAATTGGAACGCACCATTCAGGTGTTGTGTCGTCGTCGCAAGAACAACCCGCTGCTGGTGGGTGAGGCTGGCGTCGGTAAAACAGCTATCGCAGAAGGCCTGGCTTGGCGTATCGTAGAGGGTCAGGTTCCTGAGATTATTCAGAACTGCGTGATCTACTCTTTGGATATTGGTTCGCTGCTTGCAGGTACTAAGTACCGTGGTGATTTCGAAAAGCGCTTCAAGAACATACTTAAGCAGCTAGAAAAAGAAGACCACGCAGTGCTTTTCATTGATGAAATCCACACCATCATTGGTGCAGGTGCAGCTTCCGGTGGACAGGTCGACGCCGCGAACTTGATTAAACCTTTGCTGTCAAGCGGTAAACTCCGTTGTATTGGTTCAACAACGTATCAGGAATACAGCAGCATCTTTGAGAAAGAGCGTGCATTGGCACGTCGCTTCCAGAAGATCGATGTGATTGAGCCATCTTTGGATGACACCACCAAGATTCTGATGGGCCTGAAACCCAAATACGAAGCTCACCACGAAGTGCGTTATACCAACAAAGCGATCCGTGCAGCGGTTGAGCTTTCGGCCAAATATATCAACGAGCGTCATTTGCCAGATAAAGCGATTGATGTCATCGATGAAGCTGGTGCTCGCTGTCGTTTGGCTCCGGCCAGTAAGCGTAAGAAAACGGTTGGTGTGGGTGATATTGAGGCCATGATTGCTAAGATGGCTCGCATTCCAGAGAAATCTGTATCGTCAACTGACCGCGATGTTCTGCAGTCGCTTGATCAGAAACTCAAGATGCTGGTCTTTGGCCAGGATGATGCAATCAGTGCGTTGTGCGAAGCGATTAAACTTAGCCGTGCAGGTCTTGGTGAAGAAAACAAGCCGGTGGGTTCATTCCTGTTTGCTGGTCCTACTGGTGTAGGTAAAACCGAAGTTACAGTGCAGCTTGCCCGCGCAATGGGTATCGAACTTCAGCGCTTCGACATGTCCGAGTACATGGAGCGTCACACCGTCAGCCGTTTGATAGGTGCACCTCCGGGTTATGTTGGCTACGATCAGGGTGGTTTGTTGACTGACGCGGTTATCAAGCATCCACACTGTGTGGTGCTGCTGGACGAGATTGAAAAAGCTCACCCAGACGTCTTTAACCTGCTGCTGCAGGTGATGGATAATGGTACGCTGACCGACAACAATGGTCGTAAAGCAGATTTCCGTAACGTGATTCTTGTAATGACGACCAATGCCGGTGTGACTGAAACGGTACGCAAGTCTATTGGTCTGATCCAACAAGACCACAGCCATGATGCAATGTCGGAAATCAAGAAGGTATTTTCACCTGAATTCCGTAACCGCCTCGATAACATCATTTGGTTCAACCATCTTGATAAGAGCATTATTCTTCAGGTGGTGGATAAGTTCATCGTGGAACTACAGGCTCAATTGGATGCCCGTGGCGTGTCGCTGGAAGTGACCGACAAGGCCAAGCTCTGGCTGTCAGAAAAAGGTTACGATAAAGCGATGGGCGCACGTCCAATGGCGCGAGTCATGCAGGAGCATGTGAAAAAGAACTTGGCGAACGAACTGCTGTTTGGCTGTTTGGTCAATGGCGGAACGGTCAAAGTTGGCGTGAAGAACGACAAACTGACGTTCAGCTTCAGCGACGAAATGGAGCCAGCCTAACTATCAAACCGGACGCATTAGAGTCCGGTTTTGTAAAACGACAAAAACCCGGCATTGCCGGGTTTTTTGTGTTCGCGAGACGTGAGGATTAGCGCGCGCGGAAGATGATGCGACCTTTAGACAGGTCGTAAGGCGTCATCTCAACGGTAACTTTGTCACCGGTCAGGATACGGATGTAGTTTTTACGCATCTTACCTGAGATGTGTGCAGTTACTACGTGGCCGTTCTCGAGTTCTACGCGGAACATAGTGTTTGGCAGGGTATCCAGGACGGTACCTTGCATTTCAATTACGTCTTCTTTTGCCATTTAATCCTCTTGGGCTACCGATCAGCCAATTTTTGACCGGCAGATAATGCCTTGATTGATTGAATCTGTAAAGTTTAGGGGCGGAATTTTACCCCTTTGCATCCATACTGACCAGCAAAAATCGGCTATTGGTTAAGGTTTAGGCGCTTTTATGCCGGTTGGGTTGAAGAAAACCGAGAGGTAAACACGTCAGGAACTCCGTTGGTTAAAACTGGTCGCCATCTATCCAACTGCCGGCCACATAACGCTGGTGAGGTTTGAACTTTTGTTTGTAGTTCATCGCACTACAAGCATCGATTTGAAATCCCAAGTATAACCAAGGGGTATCGCTTTTCCGGGCTTGTTCAATTTGCGCCAGAACACAGAGCGATCCCAATGACCAGGCGTGGGCGGGTTCAAAGAAACTGTAAATAGCACTATATCCGTGGTCTAACAAATCGGTGACGGCAATGGCGATGAGCTTTTCGTCCTCATAAAGGTGGAGGTATTTGGAGGTCTGCCAGTCGCTCTTCACAAAAGAATGAAAGTCCGCCTTGTTCGCCGGGTACATAGAGCCACTGCGGTGACGGGCTGAAATGTAGCGTTCGTAAAGAGAGAACCAATTCGTATCCATCTCGTCCTTAAATTCTACATTAAGGCGCTTCAGTTGGCTCAGGTGACGTTTTTGGCTTCTCGATGGAACAAAACCGTGTGTATCAACCCGAAGGGAGTGACAAGCTGTACAGGCGTTACAGTAAGGTCTGTAAATGTTGTTCCCGCTCCGGCGAAAACCGCTTTGCACGAGAAACCCATAGCCACTGTTGGTGTGAAGTTGGGGATCGAGAACCACCGCAACCGACTCTTCATGATCGGCCAGATAGCTACATGCGGATGGAGCCATCACACCAATTCTTATCGATTGGCTAAACATGGTTGACGTCAATCCATTGTGAGCGGAAGAGAGAAGCGTCAGTGATCTGGTGTTTCAATTCACTGAGTAGCTGGGTAAAGTCTTGTCTCTGAATGGGCTCAGCACCCAACGACGTGAGGTGGTCTGTCATCATCTGGCAATCGATGAGTTTGCCACCATGGCACCTGAAATGCTCACAGAAGTACCACAGCGCTGTTTTTGAGGCGTTGGTTTTTAGAGAGAACATGGATTCTCCGCAGAATAGCGAGCCTATATTCACGCCGTACAAGCCTCCTACCAGCTCATCTTCCTGCCATACCTCGACGCTGTGGGCAGAGCCCAGTTGATGAAGCCGCTTATAGGCATGGCGCATTTCAGGTGTTATCCACACCTGATGCTCACCACGGATTAACGCGCAATGTTGAATGACCTGGTCGAAAGCCCTGTTGATGGATACACGATAACCTTGCTTGCGCACATATTTTCTGAGGCTCCGGCTTGGTACAAACGAGGTTGGGTTTATCACCGCCCGTTCGGCGGGTGACCACCAAAGTAGGGGTTCATCAACGCCAAACCAAGGAAAGATGCCTTGTGAATAGGCTGCACGCAAACGCTCCGGCGATAAATCTCCCCCAATGGCAAGCAAACCATCTGGCTCTTCCAGCGCCGAAGATACGGGAGGGAAGGACTCGGGGTTGTTGTCATCCAATGGCGGCAGATAGATCGTCATATATTTTCTTTCACTGTTACTAAAGGGAGCAATGCTCCCTTTAGTTTATACCCAAACGACCTGAGGGTGTTTGTATTCAGAGGTCATCAATGTGTTTAATTCGAGGCAAATTTCACGAGGAATAGTGGTTCTATTTCCGTGGGATTTAACGAAGAGGTGGGCGCATTGAGGCCCTCCCTTCGGGCGAGTTAACTGACGCCGTGCTCTTTGTTGTTCCTTTTTGATGGAGATGACTACACCTGCAAAGGAATGCCGCGGCCACAACGCCAGTCAACCTCGCTGAATTCAGCATCTTCAGGTTGTTTGGGTATGAGGTTTTACTGAATTCGTTGAAGCAGTTGGCTGTATCGACCGCCTGCTTCTTTCAAGGTTTGGTGAGAGCCCTGTTCGATAATTCGCCCTTCATCCATTAAACACACCTTGTCCATTTCGGTCAGCCCCACCAGACGGTGTGTAATAAACAATACGGTTTTGTCTTTGGCATACTCGAGCAGCAAAGACAGGATTTGTCGCTCTGTTTTTACGTCCAAACCTTCCGTAGGCTCATCCAGCAGCAGGATAGGCGCGTCTCGCAGCAGTGCTCTTGCAATGCCAAGGCGACGCCTCTCACCACCGGAAAGCTGACGACCACCATCTCCAAGCCAGGTGTCTAGGCCCGGACCTTCCAGTAAAGCAGATAGGCCAACTTGCTCGATGACGGTTATCAGCTCTTCATCCGAGGCGTTGGGCTTCGCCATGGAGAGGTTATGACGCACTGCGCCGTTGAACACGTCAACGCGTTGGCTGACGACAGCAATTGAGCTTCTCAGTGCTGACTCACGCCAGGTATCCAAAGCGACGCCATCAATACAGATACTGCCTGATGATGGATCCCACGCACGGGTAATCAACTGCAGCAGGGTGGATTTACCGCAACCGGTTCGACCCAACAGTGCCACTTTTTCACCGGCTTTTACGGACAGTGAAATACCATTCACCGCTGGTTTTTCTGCTCCGTGGTATGAGAAGGTCACATCACTGAAAGTGATATCTCCTTTGGCTGTGTTGTTGTGGCCCATTGGATCAAACGGCGTTTCTGGCTCTGCCTCAATGATTTCGTTTAGACGCTTCGCTGATGTCATTGTCTGGCTCAGGTACTGGAATGCTCCGGCTACAGGTATCATCAATTCGAAGCTTGCCATAGTAGCAAATGCAACCATAGCGACATAAGGATTAGGCAGTGCGCCACCAATGCCATCAGCTGCCAACCAAAGCATAAACACCAGTGTCAGGCCATTGGCTGCCAGTAAGATGCCATTTGCCAGGCCTGTGATACGCGCCATCTGTCTTTGAGATGCCAAAAGACGTTGCTCTGCTTCTACTGCTGCGTCGCGATAACGATAAGCGGCGCCGAAGATTTGCAGTTCGGCATGACCCTGTAGCCAGTCAAGCAAAGAAATACGCAGTTGTGACTTGGATTGAGTGATTTCAACGCCATGTGACCTACCCAGGTAGTAGAACACCACGGGCAGAACCAACATCAGCGAAAGCAGGATGGCACCGAGCGTGAGACCGATAACTGGATCAAACCAATACAGAAAACCACTAATACCCAGAATGCCCAGCACTCCGACAATCAGCGGGCTGACCAGTCGTAGGTAAACGTGGTCCATCGCATCCACATCCGCCACCAGACGGTTGAGAATATCGGCGTCGCGCAGGTTGCCGACTTTACCTGGGATCAGCGGGGTCAGTTTCTCGAAGAAGAAGATGCGAAGGTCTGCCAGCAACTTAAACGTGGCGTTGTGGCTGACAACGCGCTCACCCCAACGGCCTGCTGTTCTTGCTATAGAAAAACCGCGCACGCCGGCAGCTGGTAACATGTAGTTAAAGTTTGCAGTCGCCAGCAGGCCCGCGACTGCAGATGCAGCGATGAACCAACCCGACAGGGTAAGCAAACCAATTGCAGCAGCCAGTGTCGAGAAAGACAACAGCATGCCAAGCGACAAGCCAAACCAGTGCTTTTTATAAAGTTTCAGGAAAGGAATCAAATCACGCATCGAGATCGCTCCTGTCAACAGCCTGGATCATCTCGGCGAAGACCCCTTCATGTTTTAGTTCTTCGAAGGTGCCTTGTTGCACCAGTTTACCCAGTTGCAGCACTAAAATGCTGTCACACCCGCCTAGTTGGTCGATGCGGTGGCTCACCAACAAAGTGGTGGTGTCTTTGGTGGCATGGTCGAGGCTTTCCATCACTAAACGTTCGCTGGACGCGTCAAGGCTTGCTGTTGGTTCATCAAGTACCCAGAAGCGACCTTCCTGAAGCAAAGCTCTGGCAACCGCAATACGTTGCGCCTGACCGACAGATAATCCTGATGCACGATCACCGACCGAGTGTTCCAGACCCTTCTCGAGTCGCTGGATAAACTCATCAGCATAAGCTGCTTTGGTCACGCGTTGAATTTGCTCATTGGTTGCCATAGGAGCGGCGAGACACACATTGTCTTTCACTGAGCCGTGGAATAACTGTGGGTTCTGGCCCACCCAGCTTACCTGCTTGCGCCAGTAAGCTAAATCTATATTTTTTAGCTCCATACCATTCACGGATAGGCTGCCACGATAAGGCAAAAATCCAAGGATTGCGTTAATCAGGCTGGTTTTACCTGCTCCACTTTGGCCAACAAGCGCGACCTTTTGGCCTTCTCGAATTTCAAAGCTGATTGGACCGGCAAGAACGGCACCATCAGGGCTCAGCACTTCAAGGTCCGTTGCTTGAATAGTGATTGCTTCATCAGATATTTTCGCGCTGCCAGACGCTTGATGTTCTGGCGTCGAGTCGAGGAAGTTAACGATGGATTCCGCAGCCCCAATCGCTTGCGCTTTCGCGTGATAGAAAGTGCCCAGATCGCGAAGAGGTTGGTAAAACTCGGGTGCCAGTACCAGAACAAAAATACCAATGAAGAGGGTAATGCCTATACCGTAATGGCCGAAGTTCAGCTCGCCGATATAGCTGAAACCGAAATATACCGCTGTCACAGCTATTGACAATGCAGTGAAAAACTCCAGAACGGCAGATGAAAGAAACGCCAAGCGTAATACTTCCATGGTGCGTTTGCGGAAGTCTTCGGAAGCGACGCGAAGGTGATTGCTTTCGGCTTCTGCCTGATCGAATAGGCGAATGGTAGAAAGGCCACGGAGGCGATCGTAGAAGTGACCGGAAAGTCGCTGTAGCGCTTTAAAATTGCGTCGGTTTGCATCAGCGGCACCCATTCCCACCAATGCCATGAAAAATGGTACCAATGGTGCGGTTACTAGGAAAATCAAGCCAGCCGCCCAGTTCAAGGGGAATACGGCAATCAGAATGATAAAAGGAATAAGAACAGCGATTGCCATTTGTGGTAGGTAGCGGGCAAAGAAGTCCTGCATCTCCTCAACTTGTTCGAGGATCAGGCTGGCCCAAGTACCGGCGGGCCTGCCTTGAATGGTGGCAGGACCCAACATTTGGAGTTTATTCAGAATCAGCTTTCGGATCTGAAGTCGGACAGCCTCTCCGGCGCGATAACCTGCTTGCTCTTTACCCCAACTACACAGGGCTCGTATACAGACGACGATACCGAGAGCAACGAAGGAGAGCCAAAGCTCAGACTTGTCAGCTTTCTCGATGATCAATTGATGAAGAATATTGGCGAGCAGGGCGGCTTGGGCAACGAGAAAAAGGCCAGACAAAAATGCCAACCCAATCGCTGCCATAAGCCAGGTTTTGCCAAGCTTGCTTTGCCCCTTGAGCCATTGGGAGAGCGATCGCTGTTTCTTTTTATCCATAGTACTTCATTGGTATTTTTATGTTACCGATACGATGAGCCTAGCAGGAGCGATCCCTATGGTTAATATCGGTCTTTGGAAGGCTAAAATGGCAAAATGTTAGGCCCGCATATCAACGGGCCCTAACAGGGATGAATTACTAGGATTTAGCTTGTGCATCCAGGAAACGCTCAGCATCCAGTGCTGCCATGCAACCTGTACCAGCAGAAGTGATTGCCTGGCGGTAGATGTGGTCCATAACATCACCTGCAGCGAATACGCCTTCTACGCTGGTTTGCGTCGCGTTACCTTCAAGGCCAGATTGCACTTTGATATAGCCATTGTGCATGTCCAGTTGGCCTTCGAAAATGCCAGTGTTAGGTTTATGGCCAATAGCAACAAACAGGCCCATCACGTCCAGCTCTTCAGTTGTATTTGACTGAGTGTCTTTAATACGAACACCGGTCACACCCATGTCATCGCCCAGCACTTCATCTAAAACGCGGTCAGTATGAAGAACGATGTTACCGTTTTCGACTTTGTCCATGAGGCGGTTAACCAGAATTTTCTCCGCACGGAAAGAATCACGGCGGTGGATCAGGTGGACTTCTGATGCGATGTTCGACAGGTAAAGAGCCTCTTCAACGGCAGTGTTACCACCACCAATTACCGCTACTTTTTGGTTGCGATAGAAGAAACCATCGCAGGTTGCACAGGCAGACACGCCGCGGCCTTTGAAGTTTTCTTCTGATTCCATGCCTAGGTACTGCGCAGATGCACCCGTTGCGATAATAAGTGCATCACAGGTGTATTCACTATTGTCGCCTTTAAGACGGAAAGGGCGTTGGGTCAGGTCAGTCTCATTGATGTGGTCGAAGAGGATTTCAGTATCAAACTTCTCAGCGTGCTCTTTCATACGCTCCATTAGTGCTGGGCCAGTAAGACCTTCAGCATCACCCGGCCAGTTCTCAACCTCTGTTGTGGTCGTTAGCTGACCGCCCTGTTGCAGACCAGTCACCATGACAGGGTTCAGGTTAGCGCGCGCCGCGTAAACTGCAGCGGTGTAGCCAGCAGGGCCAGAACCTAAGATTAGAAGGCTTGCATGCTTTACGTTGCTCATTATTTCTCCGGGTGGATTTAGTGTTATGCAATAGTACCGATTGTAGGGAAATTGTAGAGTTAAAGAAAGGGCACCATGCGGTGCCCTTTATCGAAAAATGTTATCTGTTATTACGCTTGAGTTAGGCCAGTGTCGCCTTTGCGTCGACATATTCCAGATCAAATGCTTCCGCCACTTCACGGATGGTGACTTTACCGTCAATCACGTTGAGACCGTTCAGCAGGTTTTGATCAGAAAGCAGCGCGTCACGATAACCCAAGTTTGCCAGTTTCACGATGTAAGGGAGAGTGGCGTTGTTTAGCGCAAAAGTAGAGGTACGTGCAACAGCACCAGGCATGTTTGCCACACAGTAGTGAACCACGTCGTCGACAATATACGTTGGGTCGGCATGTGTTGTTGCTTTCGAGGTTTCGAAACAGCCACCTTGGTCGATAGCAACATCGACGACTGCTGCGCCTGCTTTCATGCGTTTGATGTGTTCAGCATTTACCAATTTTGGTGCTGCTGCACCAGGTATAAGTACTGCTCCGATGACCAAATCTGCGGCGAGAACGTGTTTTTCAAGAATTTCTTCTGTTGAGTATAAAACTTTTGCGCGTCCCTGAAACTCTTCGTCCAATGCACGAAGTGTGTCGATGTTGCGGTCTAAAATTGTGACATCTGCCCGCATTCCAACAGCCATTCGAGCTGCATTGGAACCGACCACACCGCCGCCTAACACCACGATTTTAGCGGGTTCAACGCCTGGAACACCACCCAGCAGCATACCGGCACCGCCGCGCGATTTTTCCAACGCCTGTGCACCTGCCTGAATAGACATTCGTCCTGCGACCTCTGACATCGGCGCCAAAAGTGGCAATCTACCCTTAGAATCTGTTACGGTTTCATAGGCTATACAGACAGCTTTGCTCTTGATAAGGTCTTGTGTCTGTGGAAAATCTGGTGCAAGGTGCAAATAGGTAAACAAAATTTGCCCTTCGCGAAGCATGGCACGTTCAACTGCCTGCGGCTCTTTAACTTTGACAATCATTTCAGCAGCTGCGAAGACATCTTCTGCAGTTGGAAGAATAGAAGCACCAGCCTTGATGTAGTCATCATCGCTGAAGCCGATACCCGCGCCTGCCTGGGACTGGACGTGAACAGTGTGGCCGTGGGATATCAGCTCGCGGACGCTGGCAGGGACCATGCCTACACGGTACTCGTGGTTTTTGATTTCTTTAGGTACACCAATGATCATCCTAAGTCCTCGCTTCTTTATAGAGTTATTGGCTGTTGTTTTGTGGTATTGTTGTATTTAGGGCTAGTATAGTTCGCCAAAAGCCGGATTTGATGCTAAATATATAAGATATGTTAAAAAAAATGGCATTTAACGTTGCAAGGAAGTAAAAAGGTGGAATAAAAAATGGTTGAAGCCAAAAAGAAACCCTCCAAGGAATTGGATCGCATTGACAGGAATATTCTTAATGAACTTCAGAAGGATGGACGTGTTTCAAACGTTGAACTTTCGAAGCGGGTAGGACTGTCGCCAACCCCATGTCTTGAGCGTGTTCGTCGCCTTGAGCGACAAGGGTATATCTCCGGGTATACCGCGTTATTGAACCCTCAATTTCTCGATGCGTCGCTGTTGGTATTTGTAGAGATTACTCTGAACCGTGGTGCTCCTGATGTGTTCGAACAGTTTAACAAGGCCGTTCAACAGCTTGAAGATATTCAGGAATGTCATCTGGTTTCCGGTGATTTCGACTACTTGTTGAAAACGCGCGTATCAGATATGTCTGCTTACCGTAAGCTGCTGGGTGAAACCCTGCTGCGTCTTCCTGGTGTTAACGACACCCGAACCTATGTGGTGATGGAAGAGGTGAAACAAACAAATCATCTGGTGATAAAAACGCGTTAACACACTCACAGCCCTCGGACAAAGAGGATTGAGATAAGTGTTATATTCTACAAACCGAGTAGCTTGCTGCTCGGTTTGTTTTTTTGTTTGGTGTACACTTTTGCAAAAGCATGGGTATTAACCCAGTATTTGCCCATCATTGAAGCGTTTTTCGTCAAATGGGCACAGACAATCATAATGAATAATAAAGCCGCTCTAATCAGCCATAGTACTGATGGGTTATGAAACGATTTCAGGGCTTACAGTTAGAAAGATAGGTGATAATGGAGTTCTTCTTGCGTCAGGAGCAGAAACAGGCAGACACCTCACGTCGATTGAACGGAAAACAACGTTTGAAAGAGAGCGCACTGATTATTGCGCTGCTGTCTGCTGTCTTTATCCTCGTATCTCTGCTCAGTTACGATTCATCCGACCCATCATGGTCCCAAACTGCTTGGGATGGCCCAGTACAAAATGCTGCGGGTAATGCGGGTGCTTGGGTGGCGGATACCCTGTTTTTTGCGTTGGGTACCCTTGCTTATCCACTTCCTTTTCTCTTGCTACTTGGTGGTTGGGTTTTCTTCCGTCGCCGCAGTGAATCAGAACCACTGAACTACACCATTATGGCAACCCGAATCCTCGGTGTCGTGCTGCTGCTTTTAACCAGCTGTGGTTTAGCGGATCTCAACTTCGATGACTTCTGGTTCTTTTCATCCGGTGGTGTTGTTGGCGATGTACTAACAGAGCTTTCATTGCCCATGTTCAATCTACTGGGTACCACACTGGTGTTTATGTTCGTCTGGGCCGCCGGCTTTACTCTATTTACGGGTATTTCTTGGTTGACGATTGTAGATACTCTTGGTGAGAAAACGCTGTCGGCCATCACTTGGCTGGTAAACCATGCCCGTGGTGACAAACCACAGATGATTGGCTCAACCGTTGATACCTCTGAGCTGGAAGATGACATCGATGAATTGGATCCATTGTTCGCCAAGCCGGTTGAAAAAACGCCTGAGTTGGCTGATGTCTCGCGACTTAACAGAGCTCAGCGTGTAGATATCGCGGAAGAAAACCAGTCGGTCACTGCTCCACCAGTAATACATGCGACAATTGCGGCATCAGCAAAGCGCAAAGAGCCAGTGATGACAATGGATGCAAAAATAGATGAACATGTCATCGCGCCTGAGCCAAAGCCAGTTTTTGTCAGCAACAGTCAAGAAGCCGAGATAAATGATGACGCTGAAGTACTTGCTGAACCAGAGCAGGTCAACCAAACACTGATTTCGGAAACGGCTTCTGAAGAAACTTTTTCAGAAGAGAGCATGGCCGAGAGCGATGGAGCTCCTTGGGATGATGATGTCAACTTCGGTTCGACAGAGTCCGTTGTGATTGAAGAAGCACGTGAAGACATTGTGATTGGAAATACTGACGGGCTGTCTGAGCTTGACCGTGCGCAGGCAGAGTCGGTGATTCCAGATGAAGAAGAGGATCCTTTCCTCGAAACAATTCGTGAAGCGCAGAAAAATGCCGCTGGTGTTGTACATCCGTTCCTAGTCAAAGATGAACCGAACCTGCCGAAGCCGAAAGAGCCGCTGCCAACCATTGATCTTCTTAACCCACCACACAACACAGCAACCCGCGCATCGGATGAAGAGCTGCAGTATCAGGCCCGCTTGATTGAAACACGCCTTGAAGAATACAAAATCAAAGTCACTGTGAAGGGGATTTTCCCAGGTCCGGTTATCACGCGCTTTGAACTTGAGCTGGCACCGGGTGTGAAAGTCAGCCGTATCATGAGCCTGTCAAAAGACATTGCCCGTTCGCTTTCAACCAGTGCTGTTCGCGTTGTTGATGTGATTCCAGGCAAACCTTACATCGGACTAGAACTACCAAATACCAGCCGTGAAACCGTGTTCATGTCAGAAGTGGTGGCGAGTGAGCGCTTCCAGTCTTCGAAATCACCGCTATCAGTCGTTCTGGGTAAAGACATTGCCGGTGAAGCTATTGTAACGGACCTTGCCAAAGCGCCACACATGCTGGTGGCTGGTACAACAGGCTCCGGTAAATCCGTCGGTGTAAACGTGATGATCGTCAGTATGCTCTACAAAGCAGGGCCTGAAGACGTTCGCTTCATCATGATTGACCCAAAAATGTTGGAACTTTCCGTCTACGAAGGTATCCCACATTTGTTGACCGAAGTGGTTACTGACATGAAAGATGCCGCCAATGCGCTTCGCTGGAGCGTGGCGGAAATGGAACGTCGTTACAAACTCATGTCTGCATTGGGTGTTCGAAATATTGCTGGCTACAACGACAAAATCCGCGAAGCCGCAGAAGCGGATCACCCTATCCCGGACCCGCTTTGGAAGCCGGGTGACAGTATGGATGAAACTGCACCTGTGTTGGAGAAACTGCCTTACATCGTGGTGATCGTCGATGAATTTGCAGATCTGATGATGGTGGTGGGTAAGAAGGTAGAAGAGCTGATTGCACGTCTTGCCCAGAAGGCACGTGCTGCGGGTATTCACCTTGTGCTAGCTACGCAGCGCCCATCTGTGGACGTGATTACAGGTTTGATTAAAGCAAACATTCCGACACGCATGGCGTTTACGGTATCAACCAAAACAGATTCCCGAACCATTCTGGATCAGGGTGGGGCGGAATCCCTGCTTGGTATGGGTGACATGCTGTTTATGCCCAATGGTTCAAACCATCCTGCGCGTGTGCATGGTGCCTTCGTTAACGATGATGAAGTTCACCGCGTGGTCAGCAACTGGAAAGCGCGTGGCAAGCCGCAGTACATTTCTGAAATCACCAGTGGTGATCAGGGTAGTGATGGCCTTCTGCCAGGTGAAGCACCGGAAGGTGGCGGCAGTGAAGAACTCGATCAGCTGTTTGACCAAGTGGTTGAGTTTGTGACCGAATCTCGTCGAGCTTCAGTCTCGGGAGTACAGCGCCGCTTTAAAATCGGTTATAACCGTGCCGCGCGAATTGTTGAACAGCTGGAAGCGCAGGGCATTGTCAGCCCGCCAGGCCATAACTCAAATCGGGAGGTGTTGGCACCGCCACCACCGCCAAGAGATTGATTGGAATAAGAATGAAAAAAATGTTGTTCTCTTTGCTGCTGGTAGCACCTGTAGTGTTTGCAAATCCGCAGCAAGAGCTGAATTCTCGCTTGTCAAAACTCAACAGCTTCACGGCAAATTTTGAACAAACGGTCACTAGTCCAGAGGGGGATGTGATCAACGAAGGCGAAGGAAGTCTCGCCATGAAGCGCCCAAACCTGTTCAATTGGGAAACCGTGACGCCAGACGAAAACTACCTGATTTCAGACGGTGAAACACTGTGGTACTACAGCCCCTTCATTGAACAAGTCACAGCTATGCGGCTGGATGATGCGACTTCACAGACGCCATTTGTTCTGCTGACCCGCAACAATCCAAGCGATTGGGAAAACTACAACGTGAAGCAAGATGGTGATACTTTCATCTTGTCTCCAAAAGAAGCCTCAAACTTGGGTGAGTTTGTTGTTAGTGTGAAACCTGATGGCAAAATTACCGAATTTGCCGTGGTGGAGCAGGATGGACAGCAAAGCCGCTTTACACTGGACGACGTGAAGAATGTCATTCCTAAAGCGTCATTGTTTAGTTTTACTGTTCCGGAAGGTGTTGAGCTGGATGACCAGCGACAGTAATCAGAGAAAGCTAATTTGAGTAACCTCAGTCTGGATTTTGCGGACGACTTTCGCCCCCTTGCCGCGCGTATGCGGCCAACTAACCTCGCCGAATACATAGGCCAAAAACACCTCCTTGATGAAGGCAAGCCTCTGCGCCGGGCTCTCGAAAGCGGGCAGCTGCATTCGATGATACTTTGGGGACCGCCTGGTACAGGTAAAACCACGCTTGCAGAAGTCGCCGCAGGTTATGCCAACGCAGAAATTGAGCGGGTATCTGCAGTCACATCCGGTGTAAAAGACATTCGCCTTGCTATAGATAAAGCTAAAGAAAATCAACTGGTCGGGAGACGGACGATTCTGTTTGTTGACGAGGTGCATCGCTTCAACAAAAGCCAGCAGGATGCCTTTCTGCCGCATATTGAAGATGGCACCATCACCTTTATCGGTGCAACGACCGAAAACCCGTCATTTGAGCTGAACAACGCACTGCTCTCAAGAGCGAGGGTTTACAAGCTCAAGTCTCTTGATACCGACGATGTGTTGGAAGTGATCGATCAGGCACTGTCTGACAACGAGCGTGGACTGGGTGCTGAAAAACTGGAATTCGCTGAGGGCGTCAAAGTGCAATTGGCTGATTTTACCTCTGGTGATGCGCGAATGACGCTGAACTATTTGGAACTCTTGTCAGACATGGCAGAACCAGACGCCAGCGGCAAGAAGCTGATCACTTTGCCGTTGCTTGCCGAAGTCGCTGGAGAGAAGATTGCGCGCTTTGATAACAAGGGTGATCTTTGGTACGACCTGATTTCTGCTTTCCACAAGTCTGTTCGCGGCTCTGATCCAGATGCGGCTCTGTACTGGTACGCCAGAATCATCACTGCTGGTGGTGACCCGCTCTATGTAGCCCGTCGTCTGCTTGCCATCGCCTCAGAAGACATTGGTAACGCTGACCCGCGTGCGATGGAAATTGCAATTAACGCTTGGGATTGTTTTACCCGTGTCGGGCCAGCTGAAGGCGAACGTGCGATTGCACAGGCGGCAGTTTACATGGCATGTGCGGCGAAAAGTAATTCGGTATATGTTGCATGGAAAGCGGCGTTACGTGATGCCAAAATGCACCCAGATTATGAAGTGCCAAACCACCTCCGCAATGCACCAACGACTCTGATGAAAGAAATGGGGTATGGCGATGGGTATCGATATGCCCATGATGAGCCAAACGCCTATGCTGCAGGAGAGAGCTATTTCCCTGAGGAAATGAAAGGCACACGCTATTACCAGCCAGTGAATCGGGGGATGGAAATCAAAATCGCAGAAAAGCTGGCGTTTCTTGACCAGTTGAATGCAAATAGCCCTCGAAAACGCTAGGAAATAAAGGTCAATTTGGGTATTGTTTTACCCAATAAATGTGGTGATTAGAGTCACCCATCTCAGGAAGAAAAATCCTTTCAAATTGACGTTGCCATAATAGTGCGTGGCAGCGTCAACTTCTTTTAAGGCACTGTTTAACGATTCACAGGATTAACATGCTGGATTCAAAACTACTTCGTACCGAGCTGGACGCAACAGCTGAAAAACTGGCACGTCGTGGCTTCAAGCTTGACGTTGACACTCTCCGCAATCTGGAAGAAAAGCGCAAATCGCTGCAAGTACGCACCGAGGAGCTGCAAGCTGAGCGTAATTCACGATCCAAGTCCATCGGTCAGGCGAAGGCGAAAGGTGAAGATATCCAGCCACTGCTGGCAGCGGTAGAAAACCTGGGCGACGAGCTGGACAAAGCGAAAGCGGAACTGGCAGAGCTTCAGGAACAACTGAACGATATCACTATGGGTGTGCCAAACATCGCTGATGATGCAGTGCCAGTAGGTAAAGACGAATCTGAAAATGTAGAAATCTCAGTCTGGGGCGAACCTAAAACTTACGATTTTGAAGTCAAAGATCACGTTGATCTTGGTGAGCTGACCGGCGGCCTGGATTTTGCCAGCGCAGTGAAACTGTCTGGTTCACGTTTCATTGTGATGAAAGGTCAGATGGCGCGCCTACACCGTGCAATTGCACAGTTCATGCTGGATCTTCACACCACTGAGCACGGATACACTGAAATGTATGTGCCATACTTGGTGAATGCAGACAGCCTGTTCGGTACTGGTCAACTACCTAAGTTTGGAGAAGACCTGTTCCACACCCAGCCAGCGACGGAAGAAGGCGTGGGTATGTCTCTGATCCCAACTGCTGAAGTGCCGCTGACCAACATGGTTCGTGACACTATCGTGGAAGAAGCTGACTTACCAATTCGCATGACCGCTCATACGCCTTGTTTCCGTTCTGAAGCGGGTTCTTACGGTCGTGATACCCGTGGTCTTATCCGTATGCACCAGTTCGACAAAGTAGAGCTGGTTCAAATCGTGAAGCCAGAAGATTCGATGGCGGCACTAGAAGAACTGACTGGTCATGCTGAGAAAGTTCTGCAACTTCTAAACCTGCCGTACCGTAAGGTAATTCTGTGTACCGGCGACATGGGTTTTGGCTCTTCGAAGACATACGATCTGGAAGTATGGGTACCAGCACAAGCTACTTACCGTGAAATTTCATCTTGTTCAAACATGGGCGATTTCCAGGCACGCCGTATGCAAGCACGCTTCCGCCGTAAGGCTGAGAAGAAGCCAGAGCTACTTCATACCCTGAACGGCTCGGGTTTGGCTGTCGGTCGTACCATGGTAGCTATTCTTGAGAACTACCAGTTGGAAGATGGCCGTATTGAAGTTCCAGAAGTACTTCGCCCATATATGGGTGGCTTGACTCATATTGGATAAAGTTAATTTTTACAAAAAAAAACCGGCCTTTTGGCCGGTTTTTTATAAATCAAAAAGCAAGTTCTAATTGCTGTATTGATATTTATACTTATAAGTTCAAATAAGCAGTCAGCATTATAATTATTATTCCAATTCTTGGACTGATGTCACTTATTTCTCATATTTTACACGGCCATATAAATCAAAGGTTTAAAGGCTGGTTTATTTGAATGATGGTTATATGGCCGCAATCTTCTCTTTTTGCGTCAATTTATTCTACTACTATTACTAATTAGAGATTGTCGCAAATAAGAAAAGGTCGTTTCGTATGCGAGTCAATAATCCTGTGACGGATAAAGAAATAAAGTTCCCTGCCGATTACAACTTGCTCTCTACTACAGACACGCGCGGTATTGTGAAATACGCAAGCAGAGACTTCTGCGAAGTAGCAGGTTACACACTCGATGAGATTATTGGGGAACCACATAATTTGGTTCGTCATCCTAGTATGCCGCCCGCAGCCTTCCAAAATATGTGGGACTTTATCAAAGCCGGAAACAATTGGATGGGCTTGGTAAAAAACCGAACTAAAGATGGCGATTACTATTGGGTTAATGCGTTCGCGTCGCCAATCAAACAAAATGGGCAGATTGTTGAGTTCCAGTCTGTTCGTACCGTCCCGGATCGCAAAGCTGTTGAGCGCGCAGAAAAATTATATCCTCTACTGCTTGCAGGAAAGACGCCGTCGGCTCTGAAAATGCCTCGCTTAAGGATGTGGCAGCGAGCGTCAATGTGGTTTGTTCCAGGCCTTATCTTGTCTGGTGCAGTGGGCTTCTTTACCGGCTTTGCGGCCGCAGTTGCTATACAATTTATCTTCTCGATCATTATGATGTTTATGCTTACGCGCCGGCTTGAAAACGTCACCAAGTTGGCGAGAGAGGCGTATGACAATCCGCTAATGGAATATCTTTACAACGGTGCCATTGACGATGTTTCCGAAATCGAGTTGGCATTGAAGATGAGAGCCGCTGAGATCAACGCTGTGGTAGGTCGGATCCTCGATGGTAGCGACCAAGTCCTTGCTTCTGCAAGTACGGCAAAAGAGAACGGTCAGCGAACAACGAGTAACCTCGAAAACCAAAATACAGAAACCGAGCAGATTGCAGCGGCGATTAATGAAATGTCTGCAACCGCGAACGATATGTCAGACAATACTCAAAGTGCTTCGGAAGCAGCAACAGAAGCTCAGGATGCAACGCTTACCGGTATGGAGACGGTAGGGCAAACTGTTGATGCTATTCAAAACCTTGCTAAGCAATTGAGCGATGCTTCGAGCGTGATATCTGAGTTGGAAGAACATGGCAAACGTATCGGTTCAGTATCTGACGTCATCCAAGGGATTGCAGAACAAACTAACCTGTTGGCACTGAACGCGGCGATTGAGGCAGCACGTGCTGGAGAACAGGGACGTGGCTTTGCCGTGGTTGCGGACGAAGTTAGGGCACTGGCTCAGCGAACACAGGAGTCAACGTCTGAAATTCAAGATGTGATTTCACTTATCCAGAACGGAACGCAACAAGCGGTAGATGCAATGGCGCGTGGTACGACTCTTTCTGAAGAATGTGTGACCAGTGCCGAAAAGGCTGGTGACGCTCTTCGCCGCTCACAGACGCTGGTTTCAGACATTAATGACCGAAACCATCAGGTCGCGACAGCAGTTGAAGAGCAGGCAGCGGTATCAAACGAAATGAATGGCAATATCCAGTCTGTTTCAGAGCTCTCTCACCAATCTTTGAATATAGCGAAAGAAACGGTGCAAGAGGCTCAAGGTTTGGTCGATGCACTGACTTCCCAGAAACAACTTGTTGCTCAGTTCCGACGTGTTGGTTAGCAAACGCTAGATAGCAGAAAGGTCAGCCCAAGGGCTGACCTTTTTTTGGCAGATTGTTTAACCAGTCTTCACTGTAAGGGCTTTGATGCCTGGTGTTGCTTTAACTGGCTCACTGTCTGATGTACGGACGATGAGTTCGCGGTCAAAAAGATGCAAAAGAATAACGCTTAAATCCTGACTGATTTTAATCAGTGAGGATGCGGGAATTTCTTCTTCCGTTGAGCGGATAACGGAGTCAAAACGGTTATCTACGCGATCAAAGGCCAGTGTTGCATCGCCACTCGACATCAAAGAAAGTTGGTGCATGCGTTTTTGCAAAATACGGCTTTGTAAGTTTACTGATTGCCATGCAGCTGTTTTGCCTTCAGCCAGACGCATTACGGCTTGTTCATAACGAAGTTGCGCTTCTTTGGTATCAATCCATGTTTGCCAGAATACTTGATATTCTTCATAGGTTGCATCAAGTGTCCCTTCTGCCAAATATGAACGGGTGACTTCATCGATAATGTAAATCAGATGGTCTGATGCTCTGTGATGAATGGCATACCAACCTGCTTTTGACTGGTTTGGTAGCGATGACAGCACTTGTTCCATTCTCGATTTCAACACGCGGAATAAAGGTCGCTGAGGATTATTACATTCGTCCAGTAACTGCTCGCAAAATTCCTCGATCTCTATGCGAGCTTTGCTGGCCTGAGGTGACTGGGGACACCGAATATAGCGGGTGTTGTGGTTGTGAAGCATCCAAAGTAGTGAACGAAGATCGCTGATTTGCGAGCGGTAGTGGTCGCGTCGGGACTTCTGTGAGCTCGACAGACCTTTCGTCATGCGAACTAACCAGTTTGGAGTGATGATAGATAATAGTGCCATAACTTGTTCCTCTTTCCTGAGTGCCTGAACAAGTGGTGCAGTGTGTATGCCAATTTATATTTCATTTAAAAACAATGTGTTATGTTTTTCTGTCGAATTTTATGAGCGACAATGGAGCAGAATCTAACCAACTTGGTGCGAAAGTGTGATGAAGGTCGCTAAAGTGTTCTCTTGGATGTACAAACAAAAAAGGAGCACCAAGCTCCTTTTTTGTTTTCGCGTCGTGATTACATCACACGCATACCAGCTTGTGCACCCTCATGTGGCTCAAGCAGCCAAAGATCTTTGCCACCTGGGCCAGCAGCCAGAATCATGCCTTCTGACATGCCGAACTTCATCTTGCGTGGTTTCAGGTTAGCCACTACTACTGTGAACTTGCCAACCAGATCTTCTGGGTTGTAAGCGGACTTGATACCAGAGAATACCTGGCGGGTCTCACCACCAATATCTAGCTGAAACTTCAGCAGCTTGTCAGCTTTTGGCACAGATTCACAAGAGACAATCTTTGCGATACGCAGATCCACTTTCGCAAAGTCACCGAACTCGATTTCATCCGCAATAGGCTCTTCTTTCAAAGGACCTTTAGCTTTTTCAGCCACCGCTTTCTCTGCTGCTGCATCTTCTTTAGACGTCTCGACCATCTCTTCAACCTTCTTCGGATCGATACGGCTGAAAAGTGCTTTGAATGCTTCAACTTTATGAGCAGTCAGTGGCGTTGCAATACCCTCCCAGCTCAGGGTTTCGTTCAGGAATGCTTCTGAGCGCTCAGCCAGTTCTGGCATGACTGGTTTCAGGTAAGTCATCAACACGCGGAACAGGTTGATGCCCATGGTACAAATAGCCTGAAGCTCAGCGTCTTTGCCTTCTTCTTTCGCTACTACCCAAGGTGCTTTCTCGTCGACGTACTGGTTTGCTTTGTCAGCCAATGCCATGATTTCACGGATAGCACGGCTGAATTCACGATTTTCGAACAGCTCGCCAATACGGCCCGCAGCAGAAGTAAACTCTTCATAGAGCGCTGGCTCTGCACATTCAGCAGACAGCATGCCGTCGAAGCGTTTTGCGATGAAACCTGCGTTACGGGATGCAAGGTTAACCACTTTGTTTACGATGTCAGAGTTAACACGCTGAACGAAATCTTCCAGATTCAGGTCAAGATCGTCGATGCGGTTATTCAGTTTGGCTGCGTAGTAGTAGCGCAGACATTCTGGATCCAGATGCTTTAGGTAAGTGCTCGCCTTAATGAAAGTCCCTTTCGACTTCGACATTTTCGCGCCATTAACGGTCACGTAGCCATGAACGAATACGTTGTTTGGCTTACGGAAGCCAGCGCCTTCCAGCATGGCTGGCCAGAACAGGCTGTGAAAGTAAACGATGTCTTTACCAATGAAGTGGTAAAGCTCAGCGTTGCTGTCTTTGCTCCAATATTCGTCGAAATTGACATTGCCGTTCTTGTTACAGAAATTCTTGAATGAACCCATGTAACCAATTGGTGCGTCAAGCCATACGTAGAAATACTTGCCTGGCTCACCCGGGATTTCAAAACCGAAGTAAGGCGCGTCGCGGGAGATGTCCCACTGCTGCAGGCCAGACTCAAACCACTCGTTCATCTTGTTCGCCATTTCTTCCTGCAGCGCACCAGACTTGGTCCAAGCTTTTAGCATGTCTTCAAACTGTGGAAGGTCAAAGAAGAAGTGAACAGAATCTTTCAGTACAGGAGTGGCACCACTTACCGCTGACTTAGGGTTGATTAGTTCAGTTGGGCTGTAGGTTTCACCACAGTTATCGCAGTTGTCACCATACTGATCTTCAGACTTACATTTCGGGCAGGTACCTTTTACGAAACGGTCTGGCAGGAACATTTCTTTCTCAGGGTCAAACAGCTGAGAAATAGTGCGGCTATTGATGTAGCCCTTGTTCTTCAGTTGGGTGTAGATGTATGACGCCAGTTCGCGGTTTTCTTCGCTGTGCGTGCTGTGGTAGTTGTCAAAGCTGATGTCAAAGCCCGCGAAGTCCTCTTCGTGTTCTTTCTGCATCTCAGCGATCATGGCTTCAGGCTCGATACCCAGTTGCTGGGCTTTCAGCATTATTGGAGTACCGTGTGCGTCATCTGCACAAATAAAGTTAACAGTGTTGCCACGCAGGCGCTGATAACGTACCCAGACATCTGCCTGAATATGCTCGAGCATATGACCCAAATGAATAGAGCCATTTGCATAAGGCAGGGCACAGGTAACCAGAATTTTACGTTGGTTTGCAGCCATAATTTAGATAGTTCGCTTTTGACAATTGAATCGAATGAATGGCGCAAATCTTACCTGATCAGGCCTGGAAAACCTAGGGGCTGATAACGTTTGAAGTGTCCGAGAGACGGTGAAAATGGTTATCAACGACAGTATCGAATAACCCTTATGCTTAAAGGGTGTGAAATAGTAAAAAATTCATTAGGCTAGATATATATACCATTTGGAGATGTTTCCTATGTTTATCGGCCTCAACAAGAATTCCAAGCCAGACCTGAATGCAGTTAAAGCCTTCCTTAATCAATTTACCCATAGCTCTCTTGCTGAGGGTTGGGCAGATAAGCAAGGCTTCGTAACCCAAGCCAAAAGTGGCGACATAACCGTAACGTTTCCGTTTGCTTCGGCAGGTTTGATCGAAGAACTACGGGGTTGGATTGAAAGGCAAAAAGTTGCGGGTGAAGATGCCCCCGAGTTAGCTATCAGCCAGAAAGTCGCTCCTCTGAAAGCCAGCGAAAAGCCCCTGATTAAGGGCGTGAAGAACGTTATTGTTGTCAGTTCGGCCAAAGGCGGTGTGGGTAAGTCGACGACATCGGTGAACCTAGCGCTGGCTCTCAGGGCTCAAGGTGCCAAAGTGGGTATCTTAGATGCAGATATCTACGGCCCTTCACTTCCCATCATGCTGGGTACCAAGGGTAGGCAGCCAACGACATTGGACGGTAAAACCATGGAGCCGATTGAAGCACATGGCCTTTTCAGTAATTCCATCGGTTATCTGGTTCCGGATGAAAATGCCATGGTGTGGCGTGGACCAATGGCGTCAAAAGCTTTCTCGCAGCTGGTCAACGAAACGCATTGGCCAGACGTGGATTATCTAGTGGTGGATATGCCACCGGGCACGGGCGATATTCAATTGAGTTTGGCTCAGCAGTTTCCAGTGACGGCAGCAGTTGTGGTTACAACACCGCAGGATTTGGCGTTAGCTGATGCGATCAAAGGTGTAGCTATGTTCGAGAAGGTCGCGGTTCCTGTTCTCGGGGTAGTGGAAAATATGAGTTACCATATCTGCAGTCAGTGTGGCCATCACGAACCAATATTTGGTCAGGGTGGGGCAGAAAAGATGGCAACGGAGCATGGTTTGTCACTTTTGGCACAAGTCCCGCTTCATATCAGTATTCGTGAGGATATTGACGCTGGTGCGCCGACTGTTGCCAGCAAGCCGGAAAGTGAGCATTCGGAGGTGTACCTGGCTTTGGCAGAGAAGGTAGCAAGTCAGTTGTTCTGGCGAGGGGAGACCGTGGCAGAACAAATATCAATCACTACGCTCGGTGAATAGCAAATAGCATACTGATAAGTTTTATACCCAAACGACCTGAAGATGCTCGAATTGATGGCCTCCCTTCGGGCGAGTTGAATGACGCCGTGCTCTTTGTTGTTCCTTTTTGATGGAGATGACTACATCTGCAAAGGAACGCCGCGATCACAACGCCAGTCAATATCGCTGAATCCTGCATCTTCAGGTTGTTTGGGTATATACTCAGAGCGAGAATTGGCGCGCAAATCCTATGCATAGTGATGAAACAATGCGCACCTTACTTTTAATTGAGATGTTTGTCACATATTTAGATGGCATGAGGGAGTTCAACTCCCTATAATCATGCGGTTTATTTCTCGCCAATTCTCCGGGTATTCATTTATGAGTGACAACAACCAATGTGTCATTATCGGTATTGCAGGCGCATCTGCATCCGGTAAAAGTCTGATCGCTAGTACTATTTATCAAGAACTAAAAGAGAAAGTTGGCGATCACCAGATCGGTGTTATCACGGAAGACCGCTATTATCGCGACCAAAGTCACCTCAGCATGGAAGAGCGTGTAAAAACCAACTATGACCATCCTCAGGCACTGGACCACGATTTGCTGTGTAAGCACCTGCAAGATCTGATGGAAGGCAACGAAGTTGAGGTCCCTCAATACAGTTATGCGGAACACACCCGCATGGATGAAACGACTAGATTGACGCCGAAGAAGGTTATTATCCTTGAAGGTATTCTTCTGCTGACTGACCCACGTCTCCGTGATCTGATGCATGCGAGCATCTTCATGGATACCCCATTGGACATCTGTCTGCTTCGACGCGTGAAGCGCGATGTAGCAGAGCGTGGTCGTACGATGGAAACTGTGCTTCAACAATACCAGCAAACCGTTCGTCCAATGTTCTTGCAGTTCATTGAACCATCAAAACAATACGCGGACATTATCGTACCGCGCGGCGGTAAGAACCGAATAGCGATTGATGTGCTCAAGGCACACATCGCAAAATTGCTGAAAGCGTGAAAGAACAGCCGGTTTTGACCGGCTTTTTTTATACCTGAAGTTGGTTAAAAACAAACAAAGTCCATTTTATCGAGGGAATGCGCAATGAGATTGAGTGACAAACATATCAGGGAGTACCTGGATGATGGCAAGATCATCATTGAGCCGATACCAGCGGATGAAGCCATCTCAGGCGTTACGGCAGATGTGACATTAGGAAATAAGTTTAGGGTCTTTAGTGAACATGGCGCGCCGTTTATTGATCTCTCCGGTCCACGTGAAGAAGTGTCAGAACAGCTGGATAAAGTGATGAGCGATGAAATTGAGATTGCCGACGGCGATGCATTTTTTCTTCATCCTGGGCAGTTGGCGCTTGCAGTAACCCATGAAGTAGTGACTCTACCAGACGATATTGTAGGTTGGTTGGATGGACGTTCTTCTTTAGCCAGGCTTGGGTTAATGGTGCATGTTACAGCCCACCGCATTGATCCGGGCTGGCAGGGTAAGATCGTACTGGAGTTTTATAACAGTGGCCGACTGCCATTGGCACTTCGACCAGGCATGCCGATTGGAGCTCTGAGTTTTGAAACCATGAGTAGCCCGGCGGACCGTCCTTATCACAAAAGACAAAATGCCAAGTATAAAAATCAACAAGGTGCAGTCGCTTCGAAGATTGATGAGGACTAAGGTCAACAGCCCCTAGGAGGGCAGAACCTAGGCGCATGGAAAACGGCTGAAATTGTTGGATTTAATGCAGAAATTTTCTTTGTGGTTGGTTACTCTCAGTTGCATCTAAAAAGGAAATGTACATCATAATGAAAAAGCTTCTCTACATTCTAATTGGACTGGTGCTTTTGGTAGTGGTGGCTATTGGTGCCATCGTTGCATTCATCAATCCCAATGACTTCAAACCCATGATCGCTGATGAAGTGAAAAAAGCAACGGGCCGTGAGTTAGTCATTGACGGCGATATCAGCTGGCGTTTCTGGCCAAGTTTGGGTTTGTCCGTTGAACGACTGGCGTTTAAAAACCCAGAAGGCTTTGCGGAGCCGGATATGCTTAAACTGAGTAAAGCTGAGTTGTCCGTTGCTGTCATGCCGCTACTTTCTGACACGCTGGATATCGGCCTTGTTAGTTTGCATGGTGCGCATGTGTTTATCCAAACCCTGCCAAATGGCGTGAGCAACCTTGATGGTTTGAGCGGTGAGCAAAACACCGAAACTACTTCTTCAGAGAACAATACTCAGCCGACCCCTGATGCGTCCGCACCGGCTGATGAACCTGCTAAAGCTTGGGCGATTTCAATCGGTGGCCTGGAACTGCTGGATGCCAGCGCCACCGTAAGAGACGACAAAACGCACACCAGTAGTGAAATCAGCTCGCTGAACCTGACGATCGGTAAACTTGAAACCGGTGTTTGGGTGCCAATCGAATTTGATGTGGTGGGCAAACAGGATGCTCTGGTTTTTTCCTCCAAGGGTGATGCTGAAGCCATGATCGACAAAGAGATCATGAAATCTCAGCTTCGCACTCTCACCTTGGAAGCCAGCGCCAATGATGCCGCGACACAACTTGAAAGCTTCACGCTGAAAGCAGATCGCTTAGGTATTGCGATTCCTATGGTGTTTGATTTTGCAGCCAAGGGTAAATCAAACGACATGTCGTTTGATGCCAAAGGCAAAACTACAGTGGAAGTCGATGAAGCTATTTCTCTTATCACCGCAAAAGCACTGGAACTGAATACCACTGTCGCTGGAAAGTCGCTGCCTCGCCCTGAAATGAAAATCAGCATGGGTGGCGATTTGGCCTTTGATAACAAGGCCCAAAAACTCTCTTTGGAAAATCTGAAAACGGCGGTAGATGAGCTGAACTTTGATGGTAAAGCATCGGTTGTACTGGCCGGTATTCCAGCCATTAGATTTGATGTTCACAGCCCTAAAATCAACCTGGATACGTTCCCAGGTGGCAATACAACTGCAGCAGAAGACAAACCAGCAGCACCTGGTGGCTCGCAAGGTGGCGCCGCAGAAAAGCCTGCTGAGAAAAAACCGCTCAGCGATGTAGAACCTGATCTCTCTGCGCTGAAAGGGCTGGATATCGCAGGTAAAATCACCATTGATGATTTCGTCGCCAGTAATGTAGAAGTGAGGGACGTAATTGCAGACTTTGCGGTTAACCGTGGCAAGGTTGATGTTAAGCAGTTCGACGCCAAGCTTTACGGTGGCACGATTAATGTTAAAGGCAAACTTGATGCCACGGTTTCCCCTGCGCGTTATCAGGTTAAGAAAGGTATCCGTAACGTCAATGTTCAGCCTCTGCTGTTGGCTGCGGCAGGTCAGGATATGCTGGCTGGTAAAGGCAGCATTGATGCCAATGTCAGTGGCGTCGGCCTGTCTGAAAAACGTTTACGTACAGGCATCACTGGAACCATCGCGATTAATTTCGCTGACGGAGCAATCAATGGTGTCAACATTCCCGAAATGATCCGCGAAGCGAAAGCAACGCTGAAAGGCCAACGAGCTGAGTACGTCGAAGAAACCCGTAAAACAGACTTCAGTGCGCTGACAGCGACTTTCAATCTTGGAAAAGGCATCGCTTCCACCCGCAACATGAAAATGGAAGCGCCAGCGTTACGCGTTCGTAGTGAAGGGCAAACCAACTTAGTGAAAGAAGACCTCGACTTTGAAGTCTTTGTCTCTGTCGTAGGTACCAGTAAAGGACAAGGCGGCAGGGACATCGACGAGCTAAAAGATGTCACTATCCCAGTGAAAATTGGTGGTACTTGGACGGCACCTAGCTACAACCTTGATGTGAAGGCATTGCTAACAAGCAATAAAGTGTTGGAAGAGAAAGCGCGTAAAGAAGCTGAGCGTGGCCTCAAGAAGCTGCTTGGTGATAAAGCTGGAGATGACAAAGTGAAAGAGGCGGCAGACAAACTGCTGAAAGGTCTTTTCAACTGATCAGCCCCAACGCGCAATAAGAAAGCCGCATGAAAATATGCGGCTTTCTTTTTGGCTGTCATTGACTCAGGCATGAAGCTTTATTCAGGTCGTTTGGGTATATTTGCTTCACCTGGGCAGAAGGTGAGTTAGAATCAGCCTTCTGAACAAGAAAGAGCTTTATAGGAAAACGAACGTTCATGGATTCTATTTCTCAGGCAGCCCTTGGCGCTGCAGTGGCTGGTTTGGTTGCTGGAAAGCGATGCTCTCCGAAAGTACTTCTTGCCGGTGCTGCGCTTGGTACGGTGCCGGATCTGGATGTGGTGCTGGAGTATGGTGACCCGATTTCCAATATGATTAAACATCGGGGCTTCAGCCATTCCCTGTTTGTATTGTTCCCTCTCGCGGCTGTTTTAGCTGTGTTCTGGAAGCGGTTCTTTGCTAAAGAGTGGCCTCTTTGGCAACTCTGGGCGTTATTCACCGCCGTTCTCGTGACTCACCCAATTCTGGATTCGTTCACCACTTACGGTACTCAACTCTTCTGGCCGTTAGATGCACCACCTGTAGCGATTTCCAGTATCTTCATCATTGATCCGCTATACACGGTTCCTTTGCTTGTTACTGTATTGGCCGCGTTTATCTGGCGCAGCCGCGCAGCCAAACTCTGTGGCGCGGGTTTGGCTATTTCTACTCTTTATCTCGCCTGGTCGCTGGTCGCGATTGGTATGGTGAAAGATCGGGTGGAAGAAAATGTTGCCGGGACACACTTGGAAGACCAGCCTGTGTTTATCGGTCCAACGCCTTTTAATACTGTGCTTTGGCGTGTCGTCGTGTTGGATGACGATAAATACTGGGAAGGCTTAACGTCTTTGCTGGATGATGACCCCACCATTGATTGGATGCCAATGATGCTTGGTGATTGGAGTTTCCCAAGTAAGCCGGAGTTAATGGCAGATTTTGAAAACTTTACCCGTGGCTTTGTCCGCTACGAACAAGATGGTGATGTCTTAACGGCTACGGATTTACGCCTTGGTATGGCCATGTACCACCCGTTCAGTTTCGTGGTTGCAGAGCAAGGAGAGAATCAGGTTTGGCAATTGGTGCCACCAGTGCAAGTCGATCCGGGTCCGGTGCTACCGCGACAGATCCCCGCATTGTGGATGCGTTTACTTGGTTGGCAAAGCATTGATGCCATGTTGTGTAATGAGCATGATTGTTTTCGTGACGAGTTATCTTCCAATTAGACTAAGAAGCCCAGCATTTGCCGGGCTTTCTTCTCGTTCTTTGTTAGCATGGACTGATTACCAATCAATCCCTTTACGTACCTTGATGCCAGAATCAAAAGCATGTTTTACACTACGGACTTCAGAAACCGTATCTGCTATCTCCGTCAGTGAGCGGTGGGCTGCGCGGCCTGTGATAATAACAGACTGCTCGCTCGGGCGGTTTTCCAGTGCTTCAATTACTTCATCTAACTCGATGTAGCCGTAGGTCACCATATAGGTCATCTCATCGAGCATGACGACATCATAACTTGGGTCATCCAGCATACGTTTACATTCTTGCCAGACTTCCTGTGCGGCTTGGGTGTCGGCTTCTTTGTCTTGCGTATCCCAGGTAAAGCCAGTCGCCATGACGTGGAATTCAACGCCACATTTTTCCAGCAGGTTGCGTTCGCCGCATTCCCAGGTTCCTTTGATGAACTGGGCGACACCACATGTCTGGCCGTGACCTGTCGCTCGGGTGATCATGCCAAATCCTGATGTCGATTTTCCTTTGCCGTTTCCGGTGATCACCAACAGCAAACCCTTTTCAATCTGTGCAGCGGCAACGCGCTCGTCGACTTGTTCTTTTACCTTTTGTTGTCGGGCTTTGTAGCGCTCATCGCTCATTAGATTTTCTTCCTTTCCAATTGAACCAGCTGAAGTGGGTCAGCAATCTTGGATCACAACATACCAAAACCCACTTGTATTGGAAGAGTGTAAATCTGAGTAAATCGCTCTGGTATTGGCGTTCGTACAAAAATTGGTCAACTACAATCAGTCAGAGTATACCCAAACAACCTGAAGATGCAGAATTCAGCGAGATTGACTGGCGCTGTGATCGCGGCGTTCCTTTTTGATGTCGTCATCTCCATTAAAAAGGAACAACAAAGCGCAAGGAGTCAGTCAACTCGCCCGAAGGGAGGCCATCAATGCGATCATCTTCAGGTCGTTTGGCTATAAAACCACGAGGGATAAAAGATGAAAAAGTTAGGATGGCTAGTCATGGCTTTCTCTTTCAATGCGATGGCGGGTTAAGTGGTCAATTACAGCTCGAACGGTATGACCTTGGAGGGGTATTATGCGCCTGCGCAGCAAGAGGCTAAAGGCTCGGTGATATTAATCCATGACTGGGATGAACTGACAGGCTATGAGCAAAAACGCGTTGATATGCTTTCTTCTATGGGATACAACACCTTTGCTATTGATCTTTATGGACAAGGAAACCGTCCTGTTGATACCAAAGCTAAAAAAGAAGAAGTGGGGAAGCTTTATAGAGACAGGGCGAAAATGCGGGGTCTTCTTCAGGCGCGCCTCATGCCTTTACGGTGTTCGAGTCACCGCGTTATCGTGAAGTCGCAGATAAGCGTTCTTGGGCGACCTTTACCAGCTTTCTTGAAGAAAACTTGTAGAGCGCGATCTAACGTCTAACTCACTTTGCTCTCTATTCCTCGATTCGTTAAAGTGTCGATAATGAATTGGGAATGGAGTGCCAATGTCAGCTAACAAACCGAAAATTCTCGTTGTCTGTATGGGCAGCACATGGCGGAATATTTAAACTATTGAAAATTAATATAAAATAATTTCCTCCAAAATTCCTCCAAAACTTTCCCTCCAAAACTACATACATACACAAGGAACATTAGGATAGGGATGTATATAATTTTGAAATTGTTACATTGTCACGATTCTTGAGTTCTGTGAGAAAGTCTTTGGTAGGATAAAGGAAGAGAATATGCTCATGGCGGATTAACTGATTTTGATTATGGTGTACTCGCTGCCTCTCAAGTCTGCGTATTTATTTGTCATTCGCCTGTCTTTATGGCCTAGCAATATTTGAGTATCTAGACCGATTTTTTCATATGTTCGTTCAGCGAGTGAACGGATTTCATGGAAGCTTGGCGGCGTTTGTTCCCAGCTTAGTTTTGTCAGATCACGAGCTTTTGCAAAGTGCCGCGAAACAGTGTTTACGTTCACTCGATCCCCTTGAATGACATTTTGAACGGGTTTTGTGTGGTGAAGTAAGTACTGTGAAATAACCCCAGTCTGCCTACACAAGCTAATTATTTGACCAAGACTGATCCCAACTAATGGGTTCGTCAATTCAAGAGGGAATGCCAGCTTAGTTTTTCGTTTTGACTTGCTCGTTGCTACATAGAGCAATCCTTCGCGAACATCTCTGAACTTTAAAGCGCATATGTCTTCTCTACGAAGACCGGTAGTGAGTCCTAACATCATGGCGTGAACTGCATAAATGGGCGTGTTTATCTTGGCTGACTGAATGATGGGTATCCAATCGCTTTCACGTAGCCTCGACCTCTTTACTTCTACTCTAGGGGGCTTTGTTGCAAGTGCAGGATTGTAGCCAGCTTCAACTTCACCGACATGCTGAGCTTCCTTAAACAAGTCTATCCAAACAGATCTCAGAGATTGAGCCATTCTTGCCTTGCCAGATTTTTTGTACTCATCAATGATTTTCGCGAGTGTTTTGGTATCAAGTTCCTTGATGCCGATAGTTTTACAGCGAGACGTTAGAACTTTAATCGCTGTTTTTTTCGTCTTTAGCGTACTGATGGCAATTTCTTTATCTTCGAAGCGCTCTTGCTGGATTAACATGTATCTTTTACACCATTCAGCAGTGCTGATTCTGCGTTTCGTAGTGTTAGATAGGTTGGTCTCTAATATAGAGTGGTATTGTTCTACCAGTTGTTCAGCAATCCGTCTGTTGAGTTCTGTTGCAACACTTAATGCGCGTTTTTTGTCAGTACCAAGGCCATGAAATTTACCAGTCCTAGGGTCTCTATACTGGTAATATACCTTCCCAGACCGCTTATCTAGCTTTTGGTAAAGGTTTTCGATGGTAATGTTATGAGAGCGTGGACGAGCTGCCATCTTTAAATATTCTCGCAACTAATGGATCGCTTATTGATTGACTCTGAGCTTTTGATAAGCCAATAAAACGAGCGTTTGGTTCACACATCCATTTCCCTCCAAATTTTACAGGAGTAGGCTGGATCTGTTTCGTTTTGGCGTATGCTGCCAAAGTTGAAGGAGAGGGGGCAAAGCCAAAGGTTTGTATCGCCCATTCTTTAAGAGTTACATACCTCATGCTATCTCCTAATTATATTCTTTGATACTCATTCGAATCTTCAGTAACTAGGGTCGATGCCCCGGTCCGCTAAGAAGGAGCTAAGCCTGTTGCTATGCGGCATGTGAAAGTGATGCAAGTAACTTGTCGCGGTCAACGTAGCAGGTGTTTACTGGGTAGACGTTGAATGGACGCCAGATAAGAAGCTGGCTCCCTTTATTGTTGCCTTTGACAGGTAATCCCGTTGCAGCATTGATAAAGGCAAGACGACCGCCGGTGATAATGCGCACTTCCGCACAATGGCGAATGGCCTGTTTAAACCAGCCGACACTTTGATCCTGCGGGACGAGCATGACGCAACCGATACCTTGTTTTGCTTGTTGGCTTGCCTTCTCGACCCAAGGCTTGATATTGGAGTAGGGCGGATTGCACCAGGCGTAACTAATTGCAGGTGCATCCCAGTTTGCGCTCAGTCCACAGCTTTTCTCTGTGTGGTACTGTTCGCAAAGGTGATTATCATCACTGGCCGCGACATCAATGGCAAAATGAAACTCGTTGTCGAGTGCCTTAAATAATGTATGTGGCGTTCGCCATTTGTCACGATGTTCAGGGGGCGTGTTTGAGCCTGTGAAGTCGGTCATTGGTCGTTACCTCGTATGAGTTTGGCAATGGTTCTTTTGCCCTGGTCGTTGTAGTGAAAGGTTTCTATTTGCTTACGAGAATTGGCAGCCTGGTCTAATCGCCATTCCCCGTATTTTTCGCACTTGATGCCATGCGCGTTGGCCGTTTTACCCACCTTTTGGGCTGACACTCCGAGCTCAAGGGCGATGTCTGTAGCGGTGTAGTGTCGGACTGTTGTGATAGGGATATCCCAACCAGCGGTGACAAGCGCGGCGATGGCTTTATCAGATAGCCGGCAGGCAGAAAGTAGCGTCAGTGCAACGTCCAAGCTGCATGTCTCGCAGTATGCTTCAAAGGTTGTGTAAGAAACCGCGCGCGCTTTTTGGCAGCGGGAACAAGTCGTCATGGAAAGCTACCTCCATGGTCGAAAGTAGCTTTGTTAGGTGAGGGAAGGAAGGGTCTGAGGTTTTCTTAGATACACTTTTGTCATCTGGGCAGAATTTTCACTGTTAATACAAACAGTTTAATCAAAGGTGTCGCATAATACCGAAGCACGCCGTTTTGGGGTGTTTTCACAAGGTCAATTTTGGCACTGCGAGAAAAGCTTTAAAAACATAGGGAAAGCCACTTTTAAGATACAGTGGCTTGTTATTGGTAGACACAGTGGTGTGTTTAATCGCCCCATTTTGGTATTAAATACACTGTTAGTTTTTAGTAAAGTTGGGCATCTACTAAAGAGGAAATAAAAGTGATAGATCTTTTTTCACTATTAAGTATTGGTATAGCGTTTTTTGTTATAGCTGTTTCTCCTGGGCCAGCAAATATTTCCAATGCAACCATCGCTATGAGTAAAGGTCGAAGGACAAGCCTAATTTATGGTGCGGGACTTTCTACTGGTCTAGTTTTCTGGGGAGTTGTTGCAGCAAGTGGTATGGGAGCTATTCTTCAAAGTTCTGTTTATTTATTAATGGCACTGAAAGTTTTTGGTGGTTTATACCTATTAAGGCTTGCTTTTCTGTCTGCTAAAGAAAGTATGAAACCTAATTCAACTAACGTAGGAATGATTGAAGAAACTTTTTCAGGTAAAAAATGGTTTTTACGTGGGGTTATTATGAATATCTCTAACCCTAAAACAGTAATCGCTTGGATGGCTGCACTTTCTGTTGGCTTGAATTCAAATGACGGGATCTTTTCTGTTATTTCAGGATTGGTAGTTTGTATCATTGTAGGGTTTGCTACAAATGGTATGTATTCAATATGCTTCTCATATAGTAGAGTTATGAACTGGTATCAACGTGCAAGTCGATGGATAAATGGTGTTACTTCATTTTTGTTTACTATTGCAGGCATTGGATTGCTTCGTTCAGCCTTTAACCGCAGCTCAATGTCGTAATAAAAACTAACAAATAAGAATAAGTGTCGCGTAGCCGACACTTTATTTGGGTGTTGAACAAGCCCGTCCTTTATTAAGTAAATTGCTCGGATGAGCACGGTGTGGATGTAGGCCCGTCAGTTTTGTTAGGGCGAACGTCGCCATAGTTGTAGTTATCCGAATTTAACAGTTTAGTGCTTCAACTCTAACTGGTTTCTGTCCATACTCGTGTCAGCCCGATCTGTTCTGGCACGTTTATGCCCCAAAGTGAGCCAGCATCATTTTTGATGAGGAGTTTAACAGTCTCCTATTCACCCTACTTTTTGTAATCCGAAACGTGCTTTTCCACTGTTGATACACTCAGTTGATGAAAAGGTGTCGCATAATACCGAAGTACGCCGTTTTGGGGTGTTTTCACAAGGCCATTTTTAGCACTATGAGAAAGGGCTTTAAAAACATAGGGAAAGCTACTTTTAAGATACAGTGGCTTGTTATTATTGGACAAAATGGTGTGTTTAATCGCCCCATTTTGGTGTTGAATACACTGTTATAAAGCAAATGGAGTTTATACGTTGGAAATGGATATTTTCGTAGTTGATGCGTTTACAGCTCAACAGTTTAAAGGTAACCCAGCAGCAGTAGTTCCAGTCGAAGATTGGCTTCCTGACGAGCTAATGCAAAATATAGCAGCTGAAAATAACTTATCAGAAACTGCCTATATAAAAAATGTCGGTGCTAATCAGTATGAAATTCGCTGGTTTTCCCCACTGACAGAAATGGATTTCTGCGGTCATGCGACTTTAGCATCTGCTCATGTATTGTTTAATGAGTTCGGTGCTGAAAACCAAATCGAGTTCATTACAAAAGAAGTCGGAAACTTAAATGTCATTCTCAATGCACAGAATGAAATTGAAATGACTTTCCCCAACCAGAAACCTGAGGTTGTTTCTACAATCCCGACACAACTACTGAATGGACTATCTAACGAGCCGATAGAGGTTCTCAAAAACAGGCAAGCCTACTTTGCCGTCTTTGCTAGTGAGCAAGAAGTGTTGGACATCACTTATATCTCTGAGCAATTGAAACAGCTTGCACCGTTAGACGTTGTAGTCACTGCTAAATCCGATAAGTATGATTTCGTATCACGTTACTTTTGGCCAGCAAACGGTGGTGACGAAGACCCAGTTACAGGTTCTATTCATTCTGGTTTGGCTCCTTATTGGGCTGACAAATTGGATAAAGCCGATTTAGTTGCCTACCAAGCCTCCAAAAGAGGTGGTGTAGTGAAGTGCTGTGTTTCAGACGGGACTGTTGTTCTATCAGGTAAAGGTGTTCTTTATCTAAAAGGCAAGATTAACGTTTAGTGGAAATCTGCTTTATAACAAAGCGTTCAAGACGGATTCCCAACGCTTGGCATTTTCGGTTTTCTTTGAATTTAGTGTTTACGGCACAATGGTTTAGGTTTGGTGGTAGCGTTGCTCACCACTTAACGCGGCGTTATGCACTCAGCAATATTTTCATCGGGAGTTGGTATAAATGAAAATCAGTGTAGTCATCCCAGCCCATAATGAAGAGAAGTTCATTGGTCGATGTCTGTCGTCAATAAATGAGCAGCTAGTACCACATGACCTGCAAGTAGAAATTATAGTTGTTTTAAATAGGTGTACTGATGGAACGGCCACTATCGCAAGGGCTCACGGAGCTACAGTTGTAAGTAACGATTCAAAGAATCTGTCAGAAATAAGAAACACGGGTGTTGCTCACGCTAAAGCTGAATGGGTTGTCACTATAGATGCTGATAGCTGGATGTCTAAAGGTGTTTTGACAGAAATATATAAGCTCTCTAAACTCCCAAGCGCTCTTGGTGGCGGTATAAAAATTACGCCCGAACGGTTATCACCTGGAATAGCTGTTGGGTATGGAATTATGCTGGTTCCGGCCTTTTTTCTTGGGCTATCTTTTGGAATGTATTGGTTCAAAAAATCTGATTTCGATGCTATCGGAGGATTCGACGAAAAGCTACATATCGCGGAGGACGTAGATTTTCTTAGAAGACTAAAATTGCACGGTCGCAAGAGTGGAAGGCGACACACAATAATATCCACTGAGTCAATTACAACGTCATGTAGAAAATTTGACGAGTTTGGTGACTGGCATTTTGTTCGTTTATTTGGCAATCCACTCCGAGTGAAAAGAGCCATGCTCGGAGGCGAACGAGAGTACCTTGATAAGAATTGGTACGACGTTAAACGTTAGTGGCTGTGTATGAAAAATGCATAACAAAACCATCCACCCGATGCCTTCCCGTCGCGCCTTTTGTGCTTGGCGCGAGCGCCAGTTTAGCAAAAAATGCACTCTGGTCAGTTACGGGTGATGGCAGCGTTAGCTGTAAGGTCATTATGTATTTAGGTAGTTGTCTCTGCGGAGAAGTTAAATATAAGTTGCTAAGTGAGCCTAAAAAGGCCTCAAATTGTCACTGTACGATGTGTCAAAAACAGCATGGAGCTGCATTTGCAACGTATGCTAGTTTGCCTAAGAACGATCTTGTTTACATATCAGGATTGTCTGCACTAGCTGAATACAATTCATCTGGCAGTATTGTGCGTAAATTCTGCAAGGTTTGTGGTTCAAGTATGGAGTGGGGGGGTAGTTCTCAGTATCCTGATTGGGTTTCAGTTGCTATTGCCACTTTAGACTCACCTTACAAACCCAATAAAATTATTGATATACAAACTGACACAAAGGTTTGTTGGTTAAATTACAGCTAACAAGTTGCTTAAACGGAATAAAAACAGTTAGTTATCGCTGCGCGATTTTAACCAACCATTTTTATCCGCTTAGCAAGGCGTTAAATTACAAGGAAAGTTAGGTGGAAATAAAGGAAATAAATTCAACCTCCGAGATAGCAAATGATTTGACTTCTTTGCTGATTGATTGCGTTGAGAGTGGGGCTTCGGTTGGTTTTTTGACCCCAGTCAGTCATCAAGAAGTCGAGTCATATTGGTCTGGCGTGGAGTCAGATTTAAGTTCTGGTAATCGACGCTTATTTGTTGCACTCGATGATGATGTAGTAGTCGGTGCAGTTCAGCTTTCCTTATGTTCTAAAGCAAATGGTTCACATCGAGGCGAAGTTGAAAAGCTAATGGTTAAAACAAGCTCACGTGGTCAAGGTGTGAGTAAGAAACTGATGTCACTAATGGAATCAACGGCATCAGAAATTGGGTTGCAGTTATTGGTGTTAGATACTCGACTTGGTGATGTGGCATCATTGTTATATCGTTCAGTTGGTTACACTGAGGCAGGACAAATTCCTCAGTTTGCACGCAGCTCAAGTGGAAAGTTAGAAGCGACAGTTTACTTCTACAAGCAATTGTAATTTAACAAACGCCTCAAGAGGGACTGTCAACGCGCGGCGTTTCCAGTCCCATTGAGCTGCGGTGGTTGCAGTTGTTGTGTTTGAGTTTAGTGTAATGCGTTGCCAGCCCCTTAGGCGGGCGTTAGGCTTTTGGAGAAAACATGGATATTTCCCTTAGGCGTGCGAGTGAGGAAGATATTCCTTTTTTGCTGTCATTACGTGATCAAACGATGAGGCAGTATTTAGAAGAAGTAGGCATGCCAACGTCTGCTGAAGAATATGAAAAACGAATACGCTTTGAATTTTCTCATGCGAAAATCGTTGAATTGGATGGTAAGCCTGTTGGGCTGTTCAAAGCCACTTACACCGAAGAACTTAACTATTGGTATTTGGTTCAAATTCAGATTTCTCCTGAGTTTCAAGGTTTGAAAATTGGCAGTAAGCTAATTCTTAACCTAATTGCTAAAGCGGCAACAACGAAATCTAAGGTTGGGTTAAGCGTGATTGAAACGAATCCAGCTAAGCAACTGTATTTGAGGTTAGGTTTTGAAGTTGTGAAAAGGTCTGGGGATGAGCTCTTGCTTGAGCTACAAACCTAACAAGCGAATGAACGAGGGACGTTTACTCGTGGCGCACTTTTTCAAAGAAATGCTGTGATTTAGGCGTTTCAGTCAGGTTGGGCTGGTAAACGCCCGTTATTCGAACGTTATATGCAATGGAGAGTTAAGTGTTTATCGTATCCTTAACATACAAAGCGGAATTATCAGAAGTTGATCAATATATTGAAGCTCACGTTACATTCCTTGAAAAGTATTATGCGGCAGGTAAGTTTATTGCTTCAGGGCGAAAAGTTCCTCGAACAGGAGGAGTTATACTTGTAAATGCTATTAATAAAGCAGAAGTGGACTCGATAATAAAAGAAGATCCATTTTATATCTCGAATGTGGCTGACTATGAAGTGACGGAGTTTATACCAACCATGGCAGCGAAAGAATTTGATGCCATTAAAAATTGCATATAACAAGGCAATCAACGCGGGACGCTTTGTCACTGCGGCAGCTTTTCAAAGTGTTGTGAATACAAGGTATTAAAGCGGTTTTGGGCGGTTTGATAAGCGCCCGTTATTGCGACGTTGGTATAAATCTTTAATTAAGAATAAGTCGTTTTAGAAAATTGAGTAAATCTAGAGGAAATAATTTTAGATGCGTTTAATTACAATAATATTAATTACAGTTGTACTATGTAGTTGTGAAGGAAATCATATTAAAGACTCCTTAAAGGGACAGGCCACTTTGCAAAACTCAAGCAAAGAGATAAAACATGGGCCTCGTTTAATCGAGTGGTATGGTTTATCTTTTGAAAGTATCGGTAACAAAAAACTCAGACATAGTTTTAATGAGAGAAAAGTTGATGCTGGCCATCAAGTTTTTTCAGGTAGAAAAGATGTTGTTGGAAAAGTTATTTATAGCTCAAATATTAGTTGGCTAGCCCCAATAGAACCTTCTTGGGAATCCTATTTTACCTTTTCCTTAAATATTCAACCTGGAGAAACATATACACTGCAAAGCGAAGTTAACAATGGCATTGCTATACTATGGGTTGTTAATTCTAAAGGTGATACGGTCATTGAACCTCTCAAAAAGACCATGAAATTAACACCTTGGAGCTCTCGTCAGAATAATAAATGAATAGTAATACCTAAATATACATAATAAGCCAATTAACTTTGCCCCTTCGGGGCCGGACGGCGCAAAGCGCCGCCGGTTATTGGGGCGTTGGTCTCTATGAAATTAGATCGAACTAAAGAGTTACTTCACGGATCAATTAATGAGTTAGAGCCTTACGAGGCTTTGGTTCATATATTGGAGTCGGTGATAGAGCTTGTAAAAATTCCAGGTAACGACTTTTGTTGGTCTTACTGGGAAAACTCAGATGAGGCAGCCAGAGAAATTACAAAATTATTGACCATGGTAAAGTCATATACATTACCGGAGCGAGTTGAGGTTAGTGTTCTGTTTGCGCCCACAGGTCCCCTACAAGAGGTCAGTTTAAGTAGTGGTTGGGCGAAGCCATTTCTTAAAGTCGCAGAGAAATATGATCAAGTAGAGAAGCTATTATGGCCAAACAGTTAACAAGGCCAATCAGCATCGCCCCTTCGGGGCTGGACCTCGCTTCGCTCGGCCGCTGTTGGCGGCGTTAGGTGCCTTGGAAATGGAAAGGATTAAATGAATTACTCATCAACATGCGATTGTGGAGAAATAAAGATAAATGTATGTTTCCCTCTCCCAATTGATGAATATCAAGCTCGTGCTTGTGATTGTGACTTTTGCGTGCCCCGCGAACTAGCTTACCTTTCAGATGTAAATGGTACTATTTCATTTTCTCCCAGAAACAAAATGAATCAACTCAAGCAAGGCTCTGGACAGGCTACGTTCTGGCAATGCAGCAACTGTAAACAAGTGGTCGCCGTTACAAATACCAGCAAAGGGGAAACAAGAGGTGCTGTATCCAAAGCCATTTTTGCAAAAAAGTTTTCTCTTAAACCGTCTGCTTTTATTAGTCCCAAAAACCTCTCTCCAAAAGAAAAAATTGAACGTTGGCCTACAGTTTGGTCAAAGGTTGTTTAAAGTAATGGTTAACGCACCTAACAAATATGAATAAGTGTCGCGCAGCCGACACTTTATTTGGGTGTTGAACAAGCCCGTCCCTACCTTATTAAGTAAATTGCTCGGATGAGCACAGAGTGGATGTTGGCCTGTCACTGATTGACAGGCGAGCGCAGCCAGGAAGTTATCGGGTATCGATTAACTTCAAGGAGTTACGTGTTTGTGTGTCTATCTATCCTCCCGCTTAGCCTCCTTCGTCTAAATGGCCGCCATTCTCCTTATTCTGTTTGTCTTTCGGCTATCTCGGTCGTGCCACGCCCACACAGACCAAGTGCTGCTCCCCGCACGTAGGGCAACATCGCGTTGTGTGCATGTTGACGGGCGCCTCACGCGGTAAGGTCGAATGTGCCGTGTGAAGCAGCATCAGCTGGATCGTGTGCCGTTGTTGTTGCGGGTTCATGGTGTTTCTCCTGTCTGCTGCCGATGGGCAGGGTTGAGAGAAACGTAGGCGGTAAGATGGCATTCTGCCGCGTAGCGGCTTCGTTCAACAACTGTTCAAGAGGGATTCGCAACGCGTGGCCTTTATCATGGATCAGGATACGCCAAGGGCGACTGATTACTGTGAGAAAGCGGTATCCATAGAAGCATTGAAAGAGAGAGTAGGTTACCAGCTGCCAGCTGTGACAGAGAGTGCGGAGATGAAAAGTCGGGTGGGGTGTTAGCTCTCCCCCAAATTTCCCGCATAACAAAGCGCTCATTTACATCGTGTACTCTTATCACACGCAAAGCGGGCGCCTTGTTTGGCCTTCTCCCGCTAAATTCGCTCTAATCGTTAGTGAGAGCCCTTCATGCCTTTCTCCGACCAACGCAACGTGTTTGGGCTCTCAAACCTATCTAGCTGGACCTTCCAGCTCATCCAGTCTTGCCTCATGACCAAGTATTGCATCGGCCTTTTCAGCGGTCGTCGCCAGTTTCTTTAGTGCGCCATCCAGCATTAAATCCAATGTATCGACGCTCTTTGCGCGGCGGAAGAAGATGAGCCAGTCAATGCGGCTTTTAGGGGGGGTGGTTGTCATGGTTATCCTTTATGCATAAAAGTGCGTATATTGTATCATTAGTTAATATAAAAAGGGCTACATATGTAGCCCTTTCTCCTAAAGGTATACGCGCTCATTGTCCACCGCGATCCTAAGCCCTCGTTCATTTTTCATATCAGCCAAGACACCAATCATCCATACGGTGACAGACTCCGCTAACGGTTGCCCAGAGGAGAGTAGGGCGATGAGCACATCAATCTGTTGCTCTTTGTCTTCATACGACATCGATAGGCCCTCCTTGAAACGTGTCCAGCTTCAAATGGGTAAACCGCCCGTCCCATTTTTTCTTCATGGGTAACTCGCCCTGTCGATAGAAGTCATAGACCTTTTCAGCGCCTTTTCTCAGCAGTACGACCTGATGGATAACAAAGGGTTCCCTGCCGTGAAGATTCACCTCGTTAATGGCTTCGGTGAAGTAGCGGTCTCTGGCATAGCTCGCGACGCGATAGCTGCGGCCATCGTGATAGAGCCACCCTCGGGCATGAAAGTAGGCATTTATCTGCATGACGTTAACGCCATTAAGCATCTTGGCAAGCGCGGGTAAGGTCATGCCTTTTTTAAAGAGGTTTCTGAGGTCGTGGATTTCCTCGTCCTTTTTCTTGTTATCCAACATGAGCTGTTCGCGCTGTTCTTCCTTTTCCAGCAGTTGGACTAGGGCTTCTTTGAAGGTGGTGGGGAGGGCGAAATCGTGAGCGGGGAGTTTTTTACTGTCGAGGAAGGCTTGGTTAACTTGAAGCTGGAAGCGGGGGCTTATCCATCCAGCGTACGAGATGGCGAGAAGTTCGTGGGCGAAGGTGCCGCCATATCGGCCTGCTTTAGACTCTACAGGACTAATATGCAGATCTTCGGAATTAGAAATTTCCCCGATAAGTTCCTTAGTCCCCTCTAGTTTTAGCCAGTCTGCTGGCTGCTTACTGTTTCGATGTGAATCAGGGACAGATTCCAGATGCGCACTATGCAGTGCGTTAAGATTAAACCGTCCATAGGCATCAGTCGTAATCTCGACACCTGCAATCACAGGGACTTGTGTTGTCTCGGAATTATGAATTACACTCATAGCGTATCTCCTATCTTAAACGGTGTAGTTGGTACGTGCCCCGGTGTTGCTGCACTGGGGCTTTTCTTTTGCATCTTCCTCTGTGATTTCCTCTCTATCCATTTTTTCCTGTAGTGCTCTTACAAGCACCTGGTTTAATGACCGTTCCTGTATCTGACTTTCCTGTTCATACCAGTCTCTTAGGGCCTTGGGCATTCTCAATGTGTATGATTTAGCTTTCATTTCTCTTTACCTCTTCTTTTCTGTTCCTATTCGACTCCACTTGATAAATGAGTTCCGAGTTGAAGCTACGACGGTTAACTCGTGACTCTTTCACCAACCAATTTTTCAGCTCTACAGGTAAACGAGCTGTTACTTGCACGATGTTTTCTTTCATATGGAACACTTTTAGACTTCAATGTGAATTCATAAGATAGAGCGACTTTAAAGTGAAGTCAACATTGAAATGAATTCAAAGTGACTTTCCTTTCTAGTACACTCATTAGTAATGACTTTTTCTGAGTAGAATTTTGATGAGCGATATCCAGAAGACAGCGTTGAGGCTTCCAAGAGACCTGCATACGCAAGTAGTGAAAGCTGCCAAAGAGAATGACCGCACGATGAATTCTGAGATTGTGAATCGCTTGGAGACAAGCTTTAAGGCTTCATCCGCTGAGGCGATTAAAGACGCGTCTCAGGCCAGGATAATTGCTCAACAGAGCAGACAGAATGTAAAGGAGGCTATTCGCCAGCTTTGCTACGCCGAAATCACGAGAATCGCTCAACTTGGCGGCCACCATGCCTACATAGGACTCCATCAGTTCGAGCTAGACAGTTACACACAAGAGGGATGGCAAGAAGTCATTACCCCCATCATTAGAGAATTCAGAGACAAGGGCTTCGATGTAGGTGACGATGACGTCAATGTAAGCAGCTTGAGTATTCGTTTTTAAGCTTTTCTCTTACATTAGCTATGATTGGCTGAGCTCATCATTTACACCCATTGCGCGGGTTGCTTAAGCTGTCTCAATTGGCAGGGAAATGCCTTTGTTTACATCGGTAATACGGAATTGAAGTCATATGTATGAAGTCGCTTTCAACGTTAAGTATGAGGGCTTTTCAGCGCCTTTTCTCAGCAGTACCACCTGATGGATAACAAAGGGTTCCCTGCCGTGAAGGTTCAAAAGGGGACGACGTATTACTTTGGCTACTGGGGTCCTTGAAAAAGAGCGGCGATATACCTCCTACGGCTGCTTCATATAGCCAAATACTCAAGCTATCTTCTAAGCTAACAGCGTATCCATTACTTGTTAGCTTGGAACAAAACTCTTATAAGAGCTGTCAAAATTACATGTGGCACTGACTATTAGAATGTATCGTCACTATTAGGCATTCGTCTCTCTGATTTAACTTAATTGGATATCACTATGAAATTATTCTCTCGTGTCAATGCTATTATTCTTACGCTATTCCTAAGTTTCTTTTCTTTCTCCGCATTAGCTACGAATCAAGTCCAAGATGTGCAATTTAAAAAAGGGGCAACCAGTGCAGAATACACAGGAAAAGTGCAAGGCTACGACTACAATGAATACGTTTTTTACGCTCAAAAAGGTCAAGCATTAAAAGCGACATTAGATACTAAAAGTACTAAATTATGGTTTATTCTTCTCAACCAACATATTGAAAACCGTGTAGATTTGTCTGAGTATTCGGAATCCTTGACCCCTCAAGGGGCTTACATTCTGCCATACAGCGGTAAGTATACGATTCGTATTGGTCAATACCGCCCTTTTGCTCGACGCGGTGAGCACAGTGAATACAAACTGAAGATTGAGATTAAATAACAGATAGGGTAAAGCGCTTAATCAGCCTGTCTATCAGTTGCTGGGCGGTAAAGTGAATGATGAGCTTCGCATCAGGTGTTGAGCCCTCAACACCTTAAATTACCTATCGAAAGCACCCTGGTGAATGATGAAAGATATTTTTCTCATTCACCACGCAGCCCTTGCCAGATAAGGCTTTAGTCCATATTTGGTGAAAGGGTGAAAGGGTGAAAGGGTGAAAGGGTGAAAGGGTGAAAGGGTGAAAGAGATTTTCCTACTTTTCAGAATTAGGCTCATCCTCTCATTCCGCAACTACCTCACATCTTTGAACAAAATCTTCCCGCTAAACTCCTCATGCGATCGAAATCAAATCTCAATCTATACACAGAATGATACCATTATGACTTATAAAGTAGACAGATAAGACGCATTGCATGCCGAGAAACAAAGGGCGGTAGCGCTGGGGTAATCCTCGTGAGGAGAAATCCATGTCATTCGTTAGGAAAATGGAGAAAGTATGGCCCCATCAATTGTTGAATTTTGGGAACAGGAAAGAAATGAATCTGATCGTTCTCTTGCAATATCAGGTGCAGCGATAGTTGACCAACAACTAAAGGAACTACTTGAAGCTTTTTTTATTGTTGCCCCTAAGGAAACGAAATCTCTTTTGTCATCCACTGGTGCGCTAGGAGCTTTGGGCGTAAGAAATCAGATAGCTTATGTTTTAGGGTTAATTGATAAGCCAACATATTTAGATATCAAGCTAATCCAAAAAATACGGAACATATTTGCTCATTCGCATTTAAGGATTGATTTTTCAGAATCAAAAATTGCTGGCTTAGCAAGCTCACTTGAAATACCTCAATGGGTTGGTGAACCGGAAGATGAAGAACCAGAGTCGCCTAGAGGAATGTATTTTTCTGGTGTACGTGGCGTACTTTGGCATCTGGTTACAGAACAAGCTCGCCTCAAAAAAGAGGGACGAAGGTATAGTCCTGAAGCAATCTTTCCTCTTGGCTCTAGATCTGGCATTGAGTCTGACTACTAACGTGACAAATTTTCCTAACACATATGAGCCCTGCTCCGGTCAATAGGTAATAGCATTCTTGTGGCTGCGCCGCGCAGCCATTCCTCACACCTCAAAGATAACACCACCACATTTCAACTTCCTGATTTATTTACCTCATAAATACAAACGGTTATTGATTGTTCACTCAATAATAAATCTGTCCTTCATGCGATCGAAATCAAATCTGCTTTTATGCACTTTGTGGTACATTTTCGCCAAAAGTTTTAGACAGTGATGGCGTGTTGCGTGCCGAGAAGCGAAGGGCGGTAGCTTTGGGCTGACCGGGCTTTATACCCGCTAATAAGTTGTTAAGTGCCTTTTTAACATGGTCAATAGAATTATAATGAAAGAACAATTAGAAAAAATATTTAGCAATGTTAACGATTGGTTAAAGTTTGCGGAAACTAAGTCAGCAAGTTTAACTGCAGCTAATGGGGTCGTCCTTTTTGGCGTTTTACGAGTAACAAAAGACATAAACTACTCAGCAGTATCTGAGGCGCTGATCTATCTCAGCTTTATTTGTTTTGGGCTGAGTCTGTTATTGTGCTTGTCTAGTTTTATTCCATCTCTATCGTTACCTTGGGCGCATAAAAAAAGCTCAGTTAAAGAAAATGACAACTTGTTGTTTTTTGGTCACATTGAAAACTACACACCTCGCTCTTATCTAATTAAGTTATCTAAGTCTTTAGATGTTGATAACTATTACGCTTCAAAATATGAACACATGATTGCAAGCCAAATTATAACCAACTCGGTAATTGCTAGTTACAAATATAGTGTGTTTAAAAAATCAATATGGCTAACTCTTGTGGGATGTTCGGCGGTAGCTATTGCTGGTTTATTTAAGGTGTTGAGTTGATACGATGAAAACAGAAATAGAAAATAAAATAATAGAAATAATTGACGAGTCATTTGAAGTTGAGAACTGTTATAAAGTTCCTGACATTGATGACTCACGTTTAACGTTTGGAAATAAAGGACTAAAGTTCGAAGCTACAACCCTGTACATTGATATGAGAGGGTCAACTAAAACATTAAATAAACATAATCGTACCTCAGTCGCTAAGCTGCACATGGCATACTTCCATACCATCGTAAAAATCGCGAAGTCTATGGGTGGTGAGGTAAGGAGTTTCAATGGTGATGGTATGCTTGTATTCTTCTATGGAACTACGAAGCGTTCATTAAGTGATGCAGTCAAAGCAGCTATGCAAATGAAGTATATGCTCACAGAAACTAAAGTTCATACGAAAATGAGTAAATACTCAAGTGCCAATTTTGGTATCGGAATAGACCATGGAAAAATCTTGTGTACTAAGGTCGGGATTTCAGGAACAAATAATCGTGATTTAGTATGGATAGGAAATCCAGTCAATAAATCGGTAAAAGTCGGTGACAAGTTAGAATCCCCTTATCATATAGGCATATCATCGAGTACCTACGATAACCTTTTAGATGATGTTAAGTATCACAAATATACAGATACCTTGGGTGTTGAGCGTACAGTGAATATGTGGAAAGAGGGTTGGTTTGAGTATAACGAAAGTACAATAAGGTATTATTACACAAATTATTTTTGGACAATCAACTAGGCACTTACCAAGCAATTTAAGTGTGATTCTCAACGCATAGAATTTTTACTATGCGTTGCGCTTAATGTATAAGCTGGTATGCGGTAACTGCGCATTACGTTTATTAACACTTAATGATTATTATAAAAAAGAATATTTATTGTGACTATTCAAGAACAATTCAATAAAGTCCTCGAAGATTTGGTTACTGATAACCCAGCTAAAGCGAGAGAGCTAGATATCAAAAAGCTGGTTGCTGACTTGACTCCTGAATTTGTAGATATGATCAGTAAGTCATTACATTCCTCAATGCCTGAAATGCTTTCAAATCGCAGGTCAGATTTTAGCTCGTTTGCGGATATGAATGTTGAAAAATGGCAGTCGGCTTTCGATCTCCTTGAAACGCATATTGTAATCTGCACTAAAGCGGGAGCAACTCTAAATTCAAAATATCGCCCAGAAGCAGCAGAGCATGAGGACTTGATATTTGACCTTTTAGTTCGTCACCACGCTAGAGCCTGCCACATAGCAAACGAAATTTTATGCTTATTAAAGAATGGATTCCCTGATGCTGCACACTCTAGATGGAGAGCGCTACATGAAGTGAATGCCACTGCCTTATTCATTTCTAATCACGGTCAGGAGTGTGCCGAACGCTTTTATTTTCATGATGTTGTGGAAGCTTACGACGCTATGAAAGAGCATCGTAAATACGAGGACCGGCTGCAAGCAAAGGGACCAACAGATCTAGAAATGAATGAAGTAAATAAGGTATATGATGATCTTATAAAAAAATATGGTAAAAGCTACGCTGGGCATTATGGGTGGGCTGCATATTTGTTTCCAGGACATAGTCGCGTAGGCTTCGGTGCTATTGAAAAAGATGTGGGGCTTGAACATATGCGTCCTTATTATAAATGGGCAAGCCAAAATATTCATGCAGGCTCGAAGGGGGTGCGAAACCGCCTAGCTCTTGCTGATTGTAGCGAAGATATATTAGTAGTTGGCCAAAGCAATTCAGGTATGACTGATCCAGCTCATGCTACAGCCATCAGTTTACTTGGGGTAACGAGCACATTACTGACCCATAAGCCTTCGATGGATACAATTGTAATGATGCAGATAGCGGCAAAGTACTCAGATAGTATTGGGCGTGAATTTCTCAGGCTCTCAAGGAATACTGATTTATAACAAACAAGAATAAGTGTCGCGTAGCCGATACTTTATTTGGGTATTGAACACGCCGTTTTTGACACGTTTATGCCCCAAAATCGTTTAGTACCATTACTCTATTCTAAAGAGACACCATGTGTTTACCCTACTAAAAGTAATTCTTTTTAGACCCCATAAATCCTTAAAATATGCCATCTATTTGATATGAGCATCAGTTGCACATAATCAATTGTGCTAGCATCCAAAAAAACCAGCATTAGACCACTTTAAAGGAGAAACCATTGGCTAGACGAGGTAGCGGTTTGCGAACGGCTCTAAAGGTTGTTAAGGCGATAGATAGAGCCAACAAACAAGCTGCTCGTGAATCCCAGCGCAGGCAAAAAGCTCGTGAGCGAGCCCATGCTCAGGCAGTGAGAGAGCACGAAAGAGAAGTGCGCGAAGCTCAGCGCGAATTACAGAGACAAGTAAGGCTAAAGAAATCAGCTGCAAAACAAGCTTTCAAGGACGCTATAGCTAGTGCCGCAGAAGAGTATCAGGAACGATGCGAAGAGCGAGCAGCTTTGAGGAAGCAATTCATACAAGAGGTTCTAAAGTAATCAATGGATAATAATTTACTGATGTTGGTAGGCTTATCATTAGTAGCTATTGTACTAACTTATGTTCTAACGAAACGCTCAGCCGATAAGAAAATTGAGAAATACAAGTCGCTAGATGAAGCACTAATAAAAACCAAAGAAGAATATGACTCAGCATGTATAAGCCGCGAAAAATTAATTTTGACCAATGAAAGCGCTAAGCGAGAGCTAGACAAAATTAATGAGGAAACTGCCGAACTTCAAGCGCTAAAAGGACAAGATGATTCATTAAAAAATAGCATTCAAGTGCAGCAAGCGACCATAGAGTCGACTAAATCAGCATTAGATGAACTTAACTCAAGTATTGAAAAAGGCGAGCTAGCTCTAGAAGAGTTAATGGGTGATATCGACTTGTATTCAAGACTTGATGAATACACTGCCCATGGTCATTTTGAAGTGCCGCAGTACCTTTATGAAACATCTACTCGATTTGCTGAAGAGATCAAGGACGTCAGGCAACAGCAAAAAGACATGATCAAAGATAAAACGGCGGTTACCTTCCCAGAATCGATGGTTATATCTAACGATAAGGCATTCAATAATAAGATTCTAAATGGTCAGGTTAAGCTCATGCTTACTGCTTTTAATATTGAATGTGATCTTCTTATCGGTAAGGTGTCGCCGAGTTCGTTTGGGCGTACTCTTGAACGTATAGAAAAGCTTGCTAATACACTAGAGAAGTCAGCAGCGACCTTAGAATGCGGATTTGATATAGACTACATCGAACTCAAGTTCGAAGAGTGTAAACTTCAGTACCAATACACACTTAAAAAACAAGAAGAGCTCACAGAGCAAAAGCTTATCAAAGAGCAGATCCGTGAAGAGCAACGCGCAATCAAAGAGTTTGAAAAGGCGATTTCCGATGCCGAAAAAGAAGAAAAAATGTACCGCAATCTTCTTGAAAAAGCACAGCGAGAACTTGCAAAAGCTACTGAGCAAGATCGCTCTGAAATGGAGCAACGCATCGCAATCCTAGAACAGCAACTCGCTGAAGCAGAAGCCAAAGAAGAACGAGCTAAGAGTATGGCTGAGCAAACCCGTAGAGGGCATGTTTACGTCATCAGTAATATTGGTTCGTTTGGTGAGGATGTTTACAAGATAGGTCTTACTCGCCGTCTAGAACCTCTGGATCGGGTTAAAGAACTAGGCGATGCAAGTGTACCATTCCCATTTGATGTACATGCCATGATTTATACCGATGATGCACCAGCTCTTGAAACTGCGCTACACCGAGAGTTCAATTCTAAACGTGTAAACGCTGTAAATCTGCGCAAAGAGTTCTTTAATGTTGACCTTACATCTATCCAAGAAGCCGTAGAAAGGATAGCCGGAATAGAAGCCGAATTTAAAATGACTGCTTTGGCTGAGGATTACTATGAAAGCTTGAGATTAAGTGAAGCAGCATAATGTAAAAATGTACTGAGCTAGCTGCTGCGGCTAGCTCAATTCTGCCCCTTTCTTTGCTAGCAACAGCACACGACGTCTGTCTTATTCCTAGATTTTCCGATAGGTTTTCTAATGCCAAACGTGATGTATGCAGAAATACCCCATTTTGTCGTATCTTCTGATTCTCGCTTTTGATGCGTTCCATGATATCCTTTTCAAAAACAAGCATTTACTCTGGATTTCAGTATTCATTGTATGCATGAAAAATACCAAAGTGGGGTGTTTAAATACCCCACTTTGGGATCTAATAAATTGTTATACGCCACAATAATTCACGAGTAATTATAGAGAGAAATAGTAGTGTTAAAACTTAAAGATATTCCTTTGGGAAACACGGATGCAAAGAATGATCTACTAAGCGGCGCCCCCGATGAGGTAAAGCGCTTTATGGCATCATTCGTGTCTCCACCAGCCTTAAATGTTGAAAAATTTTTAAATAAACAGAAGTATTATATTGTAGGTTTAAAAGGCACGGGGAAGACGGCATTGCTCAGATACGTTTCCTTAAAGCTTGAGGAGGATGACCAATCCATATCCAGCTTTATTCTTTTTAAATCTGATGTTGATGAAGATCTGCGAAAGGATTTTTCAAAAGCTGCTCGAGTACAGCAGGTAACAGAAAATAGCGATTCATTTGAAGGTGATGATTTTGAGACTGTATGGAGATGGTTTATTTATAGAAAAATTGCATCAGCTATTCAGGAAAAGCAGGCACACCCATTCCAAGATACATCCAATCTGAATTACTTCATCGCACTTGTAAACTCTGAGTCAATATCAAGCCCAGAGAAAGCTGGTCTCATGAGATTGGTGCCTACTATTCGTAAAGGAAGTATTGAAATAAGTCAGTCGCCCAAACTAGGATTAGAGCTAGAATGGGATGAAAATGGTCGAGCCAAGATAAATTTTAATGAATTGGTGCGCCGTGCGGATTCTGCATTTCAAGAACTATTGCCCGATGTTCAGAGGCTAAACTTGTTTTTTGATGAACTCGAATTGAACTATAGCAACAACAAGCAATATCAACGAGATTCAAGGCTCGTGCGTGATTTAATTGTTTCTATAGAGAAGCTAAATGCTATTGCTAAGGCAAAGGGGTTTCCTCTATGTCTGTATGCTGCTATTCGATCAGAAGTTTTAGGCTCTGTTGAGTCACTTGGCAAAGAAATCAATAAGCCAATCACAGACTTTGGTTCAGTAATACTTTGGAATCGACCTGGCCTTGATGCCGCTCAGCAGCCGCTCATCAACATTATTGAACAAAGAATAAATATTGGCCGAATAGAGGCTAATATACCCGAGCTAAACTCAGCTGAAATTTGGGAGCAGTATTTTCCAAGAAAAATTAATAATAAACGGACGCAGGTTTATATCTTGCACAATTCTTGGTATCGCCCGAGAGATATTGTACGCCTCCTACTTACGGTTCAAGATCAATACCCCGATGAATCTAGCTTTATTAGGCAAGGTCTAGAGGCTGTTCGAAAAACTTACTCCACTGCTTCATGGGTTGAAATAACTGAGGAGCTAAAAGCAAAATATAAGCCGTCTGATATTGATGGAATAAAATATATATTTTATGGATATAAAAAGATTTCAAGTTTATCTGAACTGTCGGTTCGCGCAGACATGATGGCTGAAGATCATAAAGAAACAAAATCATTGCTAGAAAAATTTAATCTCAGATCTATTTTGAAAGATCTCTATAGAATTGGCGTTATTGGTAATATTGATAAGAGTCGTGAACGTATGCGTTTTTCATTTAGAGGTGATGATGAGATAATTTTCAGTGACGACATATTTGTTCACAACGCTATACGTGCGCATCTATCAATCTCGTGACGTATAACAAATAAGAATAAGTGTCGCGCAGCCGACACTTTATTTGGGTGTTGAACAAGCCCGTCCCTACCTTATTAAGTAAATTGCTCGGATGAGCACAGGGTGGATTTTGGCCTGTCACTGATTGACAGGCGATCACTTTAAATCAGTTTTATATATCTTCATCAGACAATCTGCCCAAACTCAACTTATCCGAAGTGAACTGCTACGGGGACAATTCCTAACTCACAATTGTCCAAAATCGTGTCAGGCCGATTTTCCTAGGCACCTATTCTTATCCCAACCTTCCGAGGCTTCCGCTGTTAACCTCAAACAACCAATAAACTCAATATCTCCAAGCTGACGTCGTAAGAAACTAGACAATCTCTGATTAGATACATATGCACATGCTGATGCTTTTCTATGGTTTGATTGAATCTTGAGGAGAAATGAACATGAAAATCATTGCCATTTTGCTAACAACATTACTTTTCACTTCAACAGTCATGGCTCACGGTGGCAGGTGTCGGAAAAGCTCCCCTCCCGGTCAGTGTTGCCACATGGACAATAGCACTGGGACTGTTCACTGTCATTAGAGCTGTCACAATGTGCGTTTGTATTTTGCTGACAAACCGCTTGTGTCCGCTAATGAAAAAACAGACCTTGCTATGATCATAATCAAAATTTCCTATCTGTTTTTTAGTACACTCCGCGCGAAAATCTGGAGGCTGTTGGCACTCATCAAGTGGTCGGGCATCTGTCACCAAAATAGGAGCAGATGCCTGGTACATCATTGCCGATAACTCTCGAGATATATTGGTACCCGCCCGAGTAACTTACTTGGTTTTGATGTTTTTTGGAGTCTCTAAATGAGAACGCTAGCTCTACTATTTTCTATTCTTTTAGTCGGTTGTCAGTCCACAACCGGAAACTCTTCATTTGCTCCAAGCGTAACGAACGTTGCCTTGAGTAAATTAGCGGTCATTTCACCAAACAGCACTTATGTTGAAGATATGCTAGTTGAAGAGCTCAATGATTATAAAATCAACGCAATCTCTGGTAGAAACATTGCTGCTTTTGCTAGTGATGTTGAAGAGCTACAAAAGCTCCTCAAGCAAAATGGTGTGTCCCACCTGCTACTCGTAAATAGTCAAGTTGGTCAACAAGATGTGCGATATGCGGGTACTATCAACAACACGCAAACAAACGTAAACGTCTGGAATTCCTACTCAGCTTCTGCATCTAGCAACAGTGTATCTACGCCTATCTACTCATCCACAAATAGTGCAGTTGCCAAGGGCCAGTTGTTCACTGTGGATGGTGAATTGGTGTGGATTGCGGACCTGGTCCTTGAAGCTCAAGGGACAATCTATACGGGTCAAAAGGCGATGGCTTCAGGTATCGCTGATGGGATTATTGATGAAATGAAGAAGAGCAAAATTGTCGAGAAGTGATAAGACTTCACTGGGCAATGATGAGGTTAACAATATACATATGAAAACTATTTTTCTTACCACTACTCTTCTTCTTTTTTCTGGCTCTGTACTCGCCGATAAAGGTGTGGTTGTTAAAAAAGATGTGTGTGGCTCGGGTAATGCCATTATAGAAACAACGGATGGATGGTTCGTGGCTGCTGAGCACTTTTCGGGAGTATATCTATATGAGGGAGACATAGTTTTTGGAGATATGAAGACTTACGGTTCAGTAGATTTAACCCGAGATGATGGTGAATCAGGTAGCTTTTACATAGAAGACTATGAAAGTAATCTGGGCGAAGCTTATGAAGAGCTTTGTGATTAACTACTATTTCTAAGAATCCAAAGCCAGATTCTCCACATATACTTCATGTTTGGGCTCATACAATGAGCCCTTTTCCATTAGGTTGATAGGCAATTGTGCTTTTTAAGATGCTCAAGCAGCACTCTCCGTCAGCGCCGCCATCGCATCATCATATCCCGCCCAGCTATCCACGCCAGCCGCTTCCAACGCAGACAATGTCGCATCCCGCGCTTGCAGGTGCTGGTGCTCCCAGAGAGGGATTTCCACCATTTCTTGAGGTGCCTCTATGAGGTTTTCTTGAGGGAGGGCGAGTGCTTCTTTCTGCTCAGCCAAGAGATCCAGTTGCCTAATCGCATCCGATTTCGCAGATACCGCTTCTTTAAGACGTTCGCCATAAAACACCTCATCCAGTTCGAGTTGGCTTAGAGTCTCCCGACGTGTGCGCACTGCTTGGACGTTTTCTTCCAGCGCATGCATGGCCGTCAGGCGAATTTCGTTGATGCTGTTCGTGACAGCTTGCTCGTGGAGCGCCTGCCGTTGGGTGTCGGCTTCCACGCATTTCACGATGGCATCGTTCACCTTCTTCACCGCCTGTTCTTTAGCGGTCAGCGCATCCCCGGTGAATTCGGCAAAGTCATCTTGTGTGATGGCCATCATCTCCAAGGCTTCGGCCATGTCGTTAAGCTCAGCGAGGGTTTCGTCCCCGGTGGTGTTGCCGAGCTGTGTGATATTGGTGATGCGAGACAAGATGCCTTGCTGACGCGCTTCTTCCAGCTCGTCTTGTATGGCCTGCCATTCATCGCGGGGTTTGAGGACAGCACTTCGAATACCTGAAAACTGCTCTTCCACATGCTTTTTGGTGGCCTTCACCGCTTTGATCTGCGATTCTGCTTCCACCAACGCGTTATCAATGACCTTCACTACGGCGGTTTTGCTTTCACTGACTTTTCGAGCCAACGAACCAATGCGCTCACGGCCTTTTCGGGTTTCCACATCGGGCACTTCGCTTAACGCTTCATTGCGTACCCCTTCGATGACCTTTTCCACACTGTGTTTGCTTTGAAAGGCTTCAAAGGCAGTTTCAGGGGAAAGGGCAAGCACTTGGTCGAGAGAGGTGAGGGAGTTTTCCATGGTCTCTATCCTTCTTTGCTGGTCAGTACATCACGTCTTTTGGTGTACTCAGACTTGAGGTACTCGATTGAGGACGCAGGTGACACGCCCAACTTGTCCGCTGAATTCGCCAGAATGCCGCAGTGCTTTTTATAGGCGTTGTCCAGCGTGGTCATGCTTGGCATGCCGTGAATGATGCGAGCGTATTCTTGGGCTTGTTGTTCAAGCTCGCTAAGGTGTTGCTGTTTGAACTGGTCGCTCTTGGCATCCAGCTCTTTCATCTTCATTTGGCGCAGCTCTTGAAGCGTTTCCCGCGCCTCTGTGTCTTGGGCGGATTTGATGGCTTTAATCGCCTGACCGAGTGCGGCGGAGAGGGATTCTTTGGTTTCTGCCGCCTTTACTGCCTCAAAGTATTCGGTGAAATCGATTCGGGGGAGCGCCCAGACGGGGAGGGGAGGAAACGCCCAATCGATGTATTTGTCAGGGCCGCCCTTGGTTTTGACCACATGGACATTGCCGTAATGCTTGTCGCGCATGCCGATACACTGACGGCATTCTGCAAATACGGTGTCCATCTGATACAGATAACGACCTACACCCCATTGGACGGCACAACGCTTCATGGCAGAGGAGCGGCCACCTTTAATCGCTTCAATGTGAGTGTTCTCGCTGGCGTCCCACTTGGTGACTTTCTTATCACCGAACCAGACAGAAATGGCGCATTCACACCCGGTGATTTGATTGCCTGACACTATGTCTTTGAACTCGACTTCCCAACCAAACACACCAAAGACTTCATCAAACCTTTCTTGAACCGCCCTTGCCGTGATGTAAGGCACCACCATCGCCCAAGGTTTGTCGCCTGCAAATCCAGCGCGTTGAATACGCCACTCAATGTCATCAGGCGAAAACATGGCTTGGAGCTTTTCTTGAGATTCTTTTTGATCCGACATGGCTATGCTGCCTTTTTGCAAAGGTCTTCGTAAGCTGACTCGATGTCTGGCATTCTGCTTTCAATGAAGTCATCGAGCGCCGTTTTAAGGAACGCTTGGTGCATTGTTAGAAGCTGAGCATTGGTGTTTGCTGCGTTGGGTTCGTGGTTGATGACGAACTTCATCAGCCCATCGAGCGGGTATTGGCCGTGTACCTCGAACTCGATAACAAACTGCGAGAAGTCGCTAAAGGTGAGGCCAGCAAACTCGCGATTGGCTAGTAAGCGTTGTTTGCCCATGTCGATATAGTCGTCGAGAGCGGCTTGATGCTGGTCGTATTCATCAAGGCGGCGCATGTCATCGTTAAGGCAGCGGTCTAAGTGGTTATCAAATCCTAGTTTCATGTTATGCTTCCTTATGTGTTGGGCGTTTCCTGGTCGTTACGCCTTCACTCGCCAGTTACCTCTAGGGGTAATTGGTCGTTACCTCGGAAAGCTCATCTGGTCGATTGGCTTTCCACTTGGGAGCGAGATTCTTGGTCGTTGACCGCTCCCCTTAAGCGCCCTGGTTTACGCCAGGGCGTTTTCGTTTCTGGCACCACCACAACTTCTATCTGTGCAGGCGACACATCAAGCAGTGGATTGTCGGAAATGGCCCTGTCTTTACCGTCGCAGTTTCGTGTGGTGGCCACGGTGCAAACCGAGACCGGGGAGGTGACGCTTCCCCCTGACGGCATCAAGGTGTTGTCGGTGCAAGAGGTCGAAGGCAGACCCGTCAACTATGTGGAGATGGCCAAGCTCAATCAGCTCGACGCGGCGTGGCGGGGACGCGTTGGCCAACCGTCTTCCTGGACACAGCAAGAGGATGAAGAGCGGTCTTACTCTCTCTATCCGCGTCCAACCGCCAGAGTGAGTGTCACGCATTCTTACTCTGCATTCTCGCCCACTAAAGAGTGCGATGAGTTACCCGTGCATCCCGCTTTCCTGCCTGCGATCGTGGATTACGCCCTGTACCGCGCCTATGGAAAAGACGGCCAGCATGCCAGCGAGCAAACCAAGTCGATGAGCCATTATCACACGTTCAATGCTGCCATTGGCCGGGAGGCGGAGGTCAAGCAGAGGCATAAGCGTGAGCGGGCGCAGAGGGAGAACCAACGATGATAAGGGTAAAGGGGCGTCTGACTGACGCCACGGGCGACATCGCATTGGGAAAAGCGATGATTGAGTTTGTGGCCAAACGCTCTGCCGGCGAGGTGTTTGCGTACGCCGGTGCGCGTGTTGTCACTGATGAAAACGGCCGCTACGAATTTGCGCTCAAGGCCGGCGAGTATCTGGTGTATGCCCAGGTCAACCAACGCAGTGATGTCGAGCCATTGGGGCCATGTACGGTGTTGCCAGAGATGCAAGGAGAACATGATATCGAGTCTCTCCTGCGCTTTTCTGAGCCGGTGCTTCCTGAAACCGTGCAGCAAAGTATCGCGCTGCGCGATGAGGTGACAGCGAAACATATTGAAATATCGGGATGGCACACCACGGTCAATGAGAAAGTGCAGGCCACGCAAGAGGACGCGAGGCAGACGGCCTCAGACAGGGAGCAAACGGGCCTTGAGCTGCAGAGGGTGATTGACCACCGCGAAGCGACGGAGCAAATGCTCGAGGACGGCAGATTGCTCACACAGATGGGCGCTGCTCACTCCTCGGTGGTCGAACAAAACCTAGAACAGGTTTCCACGCTTCACAAGGCCGTGACCGGAAAAGCCCTTCAGGTGTCTGAGGATGCGAGGCATATCACCCAACTGCATGCCGAAGTGGCATCCTTCAACGACACGGCACAAGCCAGTGCGACAACGGCTTCGAGTCAAGCTGACCTCGCCAAAGACTGGGCTGAAAAAGACGTGGATAGCGAGGTGGTCACCGGCGCGTTTTCCGCCAAACACTGGGCGACCCAGTCAGCCACGCATGCCGGGGCAGCAAAAGCCTCCAGGGATGACGCCGCCCAAAGCCTCAGTGACACCCAAACCCTGAAAAACGACACACAAACGCTCAACAGCGAAACCAAAACATTCCGCGACGAGGCCCTTCAGGCGCGCCATGAAATCGGGGTGCTGGCGGACTATGAGAAGGCGCTCTGGTCTTTGATACAGGTGAGCGCAGAGCAGGCTGTCCGGCAACTGGACGTTAACGAGCGACTGATAAGGTTGGAGACACAATGACGGTAGCAGAAAATGCGATAGCGGCCCTTCAGGCAGCGGCCGATGCCTATCATGCGAAAATTGCAGACATCAATGAGCGGATGGACCTGGCCGAGGCGGATTATCAAACCAAACTCGCTGCTTTAGGTGTCAGAAAGTATGCGGCGAGAGATACCGCATCGCGAAGCTACAGTACCGCCTGGGCTGACGGTCTGGTGACCGATTGGTGGCGCATGCGCGGGGGCGTCGCTATTGACATATCTATCGCGGTGCCAATGCGAAACGAATCAGCCAGTTGGGGAGGCGGGTATACAGAGCTGCTTTATGATGTGGGCGACGGCTGGGTGTCATTGGGTGATTCGGGTTATGACGGGCCCATGATATCTGGCGCTGCAAACGGCATTCTCACTTATTCCAGAGAGGTGCTGATTGACGCGTTGAGTGCTGAAGACTACGACGTTCGTTTTAAATTCAGGCACAAATCCTATGATGGCACGCTCATCGTCAATGGTTTGCGTGACCTTAAGGGTGAGCACTTTGGCACCTTACTCAAAGCCGTATGTTAGGGGGCACCATGCAAGAGCATATCATTCACGCGTTGTGGTCACTGTACCCGGATTCACTGCAGATTGGCTGCAAAGGCACAGAGTATTTCGTTGAACCTGCCCAACCCCTTGATTGGGAGGCAGTGAATACGTTAGCCCGCGAGTTAAAGGCAAAACAAGCGGCCGGAGAGGCCCGCCGGTCTTTCCGTCTGAGCCTTTATCAACACGCCGGGGATGCGGAGTCTATTCTGGGCACCACGTCTGATGCGGTGCAACTTTTGTTGGTGGAAACCGCAAAACTGGTGGCGGCATTACATCAGGCTCAAACCCTGGCGGAGGTACGGTTAGCCGCTGAACCTTTCCATGATGCCGCGACACGTCTGCTTGATAAGATTGACGCGGGGACGGTCAAGATGCCGTACATGTCAAAAGGGTTAGATGACGTGCTGACAGACATTGAAACCCGCGCCACGTCGGTGGCCGAAGTGTTCGATAACACCCAATAACCCACTATGCTTATCGACAATGGCGGGGGGTTGAGAAGATTGTGCCTAAATTCGTCCGTGACCCGATGAAGGCGGTGCGTTATGCGGAAGAAGGTGCGTTGACTTACCGGGGCGATGCGTACAAAGAGAAAGATGACTTTACAGGCCTGCAATTGCTTATGCAGTCCTTCGGCTTTTCTGACCATGCGTTGCTCAAACAGTACCAGCTCAACAATGCCATCAAAGGCTATGAGAAACACATCGTTGACCGCCGCAGAGACTTGATGACAGCGTATTGGTTGGGTCTTAAGCAATCCGATACCGCTTTGATGCTGGAAACCCAGAAAAACATAGCGAGGTTCAACCGCAAGAACCCCCGCATCCCTATCAAAACGGCAGACCTGAGACGCTCGGTAAAAGCGCGTCAGCGCTATGCGAGTAAGAACGAACGGGGCATTCAGGTGAACGACAAATTGCGGTACTTGAATGAGGCGTGAGTTGGTAGCGTCGCGAGTGCCATTTCTAAACAGTTTTTGGACAATTCCGACTTAGCTTTTGTGCTCTCCATCGACCAATTCTTAGCGCTATTTACGCAAAGTGACGCACCCACTTTGTTGTTTTAGCGCAATGTTGGCTGAGCCCACAAAAAGAAACCGACCCATTAGGATAGATATGGACGCGCCCGATTCACAGATTTCACCTTCTCGGTTTGGTGCAACACCGTGTTTGGGCGCGTCCATTGTTGCTACTGGTATAGACTAGAAGACATACACCGCGCCGGTATCACCTCCACCTCCAATGTTTCCGTCACCGTTAATGCCAGTGGCACCGGAATCTTCATAGCGAGCCCCCACCGCGAGGGTGTTGCCATTCCCTGCCACCGATACCGAGCGGCCAAAATAATAGTCACCTGTATGGGTATTATACTTGGCCTTGATGTAGGCCTCCTGCGACCATTTGTTAAAGTCAAAGCGGTACACATACGCAGCGCCTCTATTAGAAGGTGCATCATCATTGTTCCCGTCACCGTTAATGCCGGTGTCAGTGGACCTTTCACTGCGAGCCCCCACCGCGAGGGTGTTGCCATTCGATGACAAAGATACCGAGTAGCCAAAATAGTCACTTGCCCCGGCATTCGAGGCCTTGATGAAGGCCTCCTCCGACCAACGGCCACTGGCAAAGCGGTACACATACACCGCGCCGGAAGCATTTTCCCCGGTAGCGTTAGTGAGATCGGCATTGGAATCTTCCCCATAAGCACCCACCGCGAGGGCGTTGCCATTCGATGACAAAGATACCGAGTGGCCAAAATAGTCACTTGCCCCGGTATTCGAGGCCTTGATGAAGGCCTCCTCCGACCAATTGTTACTGTCAAAGCGGTACACATACACCGCGCCGGAATCAGTTTCCCCGGTATCGTTAGAGCCATCGGCATTGGAATCTTCTGCATAAGCCCCCACCGCGAGGGTGTTGCCATTCGATGACAAAGATACCGCCCAGCCAAAATAGTCACTTGCCCCGGCATTCGAGGCCTTGATGAAGGCCTCCTCCGACCAATTGTTACTGTCAAAGCGGTACACATACACCGCGCCGGAATTATCAGCCCCGGTAGCGCTAGAGCCATCGGCATTGGAATCTTCTGCATAAGCCCCCACCGCGAGGGTGTTGCCATCCCCTGACACCGTTACCGCCCAGCCAAAATAGTCACCTGCCCCGGTATTCGAGGCCTTGATGAAGGCCTCCTCCGACCAACGGCCACTGGCAAAGCGGTACACATACACCGCGCCGGAATTATCAGCCCCGGTAGCGCTAGAGCCATCGGCATTGGAATCTTCATAGCGAGTCCCCACCGCGAGGGTGTTGCCATTCGATGACAGTGATACCGACGTGCCAAATTGGTCACCTGCCCCGGCATTCGAGGCCTTGATGATGGCCTCCTCCGACCAACGGCCACTGGCAAAGCGGTACACATACACCGCGCCGGAATTACTTTCCCCGGTAGCGTTAGTGAGATCGGCATTGGAATCTTCTGCAATACCCCCCACCGCGAGGGTGTTGCCATCCTCTGACACCGATACCGCCCAGCCAAATTGGTCACTCGTCGAGGGATCCGAGGCCTTGATGTAGGTTATCAATGTTGTCAGGTCTGATGATGTTAAGGATTCGTAACCAGACGGTGTTTTGTCCGTGCTGTTTTCGGCTAGCACAAAAAATTCAGCCAAATGATTTTTCAGTGGGCCCAAACTCAGAGTAAGCGGTTGTGTCAGTCGTTTCGCCCAGCTTTGCACAGTCATCATCGAGTGCATCATTTTTTCTGCACAAGGTATATCCCGTCGCATGCTCGGCGCTATCCCAGGTAAAGGTGACAGGATGATAGCCATTTGAGAGCGCACCCACCTCTAGCGATAAATTCGTTGCACCAGGTGCGGGAGAGAGGGCTTGCTTACCAGACGCTGTTTTGCCCGTACCGTTAGAGGCCAATACAAAATAATTAGCCAGTTCGTCCAAATTTAGATTGGCAGTAAGCGAGGTATTGTTCGCTTCGGTTTCTAATAGAAATTGACAGTCATCGTCTTCTGATCCGTCTTCTCTGCACAAGGTATAGTGCGTCGCATACTCGGCGCTATCCCAGCTAAAGGTGACAGGGTAAAAACGAGAACTATCGTTGAACGCACCCACCTGTGGCGTCGCTAAAACCGGCATCTCTGGTTTGGGAATAGATACGGCTATCTCAGTAGACGCCGTTGAGCCTGAACTGTTTTTGGCCAATACAAAATAGTCAGCCGGCGTGTCCAAACTCAGAGGCAGAGTCAGCGATGTAAGGGCCGTCGTTTCGCCCACCATTGCACAGTTATCGTCTTGTGATGCATCTTTTCTACACAGGAAATAGCCCGCCGCATTCGTGGCGCTACTCCAACTGAAGGTGACAGGATAAGCATCACCTGTGAGCGCCCCCACCGTCGGTTGTGCTAAAACCGGTGCGCCCGGTAAAGGGAGACTATTCGCGTCCCCCGGTACGGAGGCCGACGTATTACCGTCATCCCCCCCACAAGCGGTGAGTCCAAGTGAAAATACCGGCACCACCCATATCGCTTTCTTGAAGAAATACATCCTATGTCCTCGATAAATTACGTCTAATGGTTGTGAAGCGTGTTAAGTCCATCAGCACACCCACAAATCGGGTGCGCGTAAAATTTCGTATCGAAAAATAAGCTAGAAGAGATTGAGGGGAATTCAACGATGAGAATATTGATTCACAAATAAGACTGAGACATTGTGGAAATCAGATTAATTGTTAAAGCAGACAGTTACTGAGAGAAATCTGGTGAAATATAGAAAGAAAGTTTCACAGTTGAGACACACCACTCCTTTAAAGAATGCGGCGCACTTCAACATAATTGGTTTGGTTTGGTTTGGTTTGGTTTGGTTTGGTTTGGTTTGGTTTGGTTTGGTTTGGTTTGTTTTGTTTTTCTTTTTTCCGCGCCATGACGGACTCAGTGACACTGGCTTTGGGGCAGAAGCGTGCTGAAGCTGCCAGCTGCTGAGAACTTCCAGAGGTACACAGAGTAACGAAAGGGCATTGAGTATGACTTATGCCACGGCTTTTACGCTCAGTGTGTATCCTGTTTTATCGGAATTAATTGAAAGTGTGGCTGTGTTGATACGCAAAAAATTATTGATAAAAATAAGTGAGTTATCTTATTTGAGAATACTTTGACAAGTGTATTAACGGTTCCTTTATTTGATTTGAATGAAAGACTGGACATTTTAATCAGTGTCTAACATTAACATACTGTTAATTGTCATCTTTTGTATGCATTAACTAACATTGAACTTCTTATTGAACTGTATGAATAAAAGTTGGGGCTATTGTCCGATAATTTAAAAGGTTGAGTAAGTCTAATTGAAGAGCAGTACCAGCTATTGATGTGCCATTGTCGCGTTGTCTAGTGTTAACGTAATAATTCAAAAAATGGAACGAAGGTCATGGCTAGGGATAGGGTTGGTGTAAAAAAAATAGAGCTACCCAGAGCGGATGTAGACGACTTAATCATTGAACTGAGTGCGTTACTGGATTTGATGTTAGTGGAAGGGACGGAGCTTTCAGATGACACGAAGATATGGGTTCGACAGACCATATTGAAGTTAGTGGCTTTGCTGAAGGTGAATGAAGATCCGAACATCAAAGAGTAACTCATGGGCCAGCGTTAGGCGAGTAAGAACGAACGCGGTATACAATTAAACGACAAATTGCGGTACTTGAATGAGGCGGTGAGTTGGTAGCGTCGCAAATCCCGTTTCTAAATAATGAGAAGGACGCGCGCCGTACCTTTTGATCTAATGAATTTCGCCAAAAACCAAATTCCACCAAGAGGAATTACCGATGCACGATATTCAGATACTACAAGAGACGCTAACCAATCAGTGTCCCACTATTCATAAAAAAACGACTTCAATTTCTGCTACTTGCGACTGAGTTTGTACTCGATGGCCGTGCAGTGACTTTGTATGAACAAGCCTTTGAATATAAGCAATATAATTCACCAACATCCCATCAGCGCTTTCTCGATAAGCTTCAAGATATTCTCCCACAAGGCGCTACGCCCATTGTGAATTCTTTTCGCTTTAATTTTAACTTTATCTGCTCCATCACGGACTAAGACGAAGCAAGGCTTGAAAAGTAAAGGGCCAAGTTATTGGCTAGCTACGAAATTGACAATGCGATCAAAGACCAGCAAAAGGTTTATACCGAAGAAATCAGCGCTCTTTATGATTTACTGGTAGTTCGGAAAGATGTGTCGGAAGAGACCTTAGCTTGGATGCGAGTCACATTACTCAAGTTTCTAAGTGACTACATGAGACTGAGAAAGAAAGAGGAAGTAGAGGTCAAGGATTGTTGATGAACACAAGATACTTCTGTAGTACTCGTGCCTGTAATTACTATGTTGCGGGCTTTTTTTTTGTTTTTGACTGTAAAAGTATCTTTGAAATCCCTCCAAAACTATTTGTAAGTATCTTATTTATAATGGAATAATTTTGTTATATTCTAAGGTCTAGAGTAAAGTTTATTGTTTCTATCCCAATGAAAAATAAAAGAAAAACATCAATTCTCGTTGTCTGTATGGGCAATATTTGTCGTTCGCCTACCGGGGAAGCAATACTTCGTGCCAAAGCCAAGGTACGTGGTTTGGATGTCGAGATTGACTCTGCAGGCACCATTGGGTATCACGCGGGTTCCAAGCCTGATGAAAGGGCAAGGAAAGCTGGTGAAGCAAGAGGCTACGACTTTTCAGGGATTTACTCGCGTCAGGTTGAAGATGAAGACTTTGAAAAGTTCGATATGATCTTGGCGTCTGATAAAGCCAACCTAGCGGATCTTCTCGATCGTTGCCCTGAGCACCTGCGAGCAAGAGTTTCTCTCTTTTTGAGCCATGGCCATTCTTCTTTGGCTGAGATTCCTGACCCTTACTACGGTGGGTCGCGAGGTTTTGAATTGGTATTGGATTTGATTGAGGAAGCCAGCGACAGTGTGCTGGATAAAGTGACAGCCTGATAACATTCAGCAACCCAACACAGAGAGCCCGCCTTGAGCGGGCTCAATTGTTTATATACAGAACAATATTTGGCAACTTTGTCATACATCAAGCAATTTGGTGCCTTTGTGCTTGTTTAAAATTGATCGCTCTTATAAATTTATGATCTATAGCAGAGTGCTTTTTGTGGAGTAAGAGATTGAAACTTCAGCAGCTTAAATATCTAAAAGCGATAAAGGACAACAATTTAAACGTGTCCGCAGCCTCCCAGTCGCTTTTTACGACTCAGCCAGGCGTGAGTAAACAAGTCGGATTGCTGGAAAAAGAACTCGGCGTGAGGATTTTCGAACGTCGTGGTAAGAACCTCAGTGGCATAACTCCAATCGGTGAGCGAATTCTAGAGCAAGTTGAGCGCATGCTGGCACTGGAGCAAAAAATTAAAGCACTGGCGAATGAGCATCTGGACCCGAGTGTAGGGACGTTGAATATCTACACTACCCATACGATCGCGCGTTATCTGCTGCCTAATAGCGTGTCTTACTTCACCAAAAAGTACCCGAACATCAATTTCCACCTGCATCCGACGCTGCCACTGCAGACCAAGGGCGTGATCAGTAAAGGGCATTCGGATTTTTCGATCGTAGCTCATGATATCGGTGCAGATAACGATTTGATCCAATTGCCTGCTTATCTCTGGACTATGGGGTTAGTAGTGCCGGAAGAGCACCCGCTGGCTGACGTACGAAAGCCAACACTTAAGCAACTGTCTGAGTATCCGATCTTAAGTTACGAGCCGGGTTCAACGGGTCGTCAGGTCCAGGATGAAGTTTTCAGCCGCGCAAGTATCAACCCGAACTATTTTATGACGGTGATGGATGCAGACGTGATCAAGCGTTACGTCCAACTCGGTTTTGGTATTGGTATTATCTCAACGTTGGCGGCTCGCGACATCGAAAACACGGGTCTGACATACATCAATCTCGACCATTTGTTTGAGCCATGTAACGCATGGATATGTTTCTCGAAAGATATCTTGCTGCAGAACTACATGTATGACTTCCTGATGTCTTTTTCGCCACACTTGACCAAAACATTAATGGAAAGTGTGCTGATGCAGAACAGTAGTGAAAAAGTCGACAAGCTATTTGAAGGCCTTGAGCTGCCCGTGTACTAACAGATAAAGTGATGTAAAAAACGCCAGTGTTGCTGGCGTTTTTGCGTTCAGCTGCGGGAGGGCTCCCCATCCGCAACTGCCGGTGTTCGTATGGTTCGGCCTTGGTTGTTGTTGAGTTCGGGATGATCCACTAGGAGGTGTTTGCGGATAGCCGGCGCTTCAGGTTCATTTTCCGGATGATTTTGATGATAGATTGGCGTTTTCGGTCGATAAACATGATGCGGCCTACCATCTTCTAACACTGTTTCGGGAATGCGTTTGCCAATGATAATTTCAATGGCTGTCATAGCATCACTCGTCGGAACAGACTCGGTTTCATACTCTTCAATCACGACTTCCTCGACAGCATGTAGAACTGAAGGAAAGAGCGTAATAGCTGCCCCCATCAACAACAAAATCGCCAGTTTCTTCATTGCTTGGGCTTCTATGTCTGACATATCGCCTCCTACGCGGGTGTGCCATCGTTTCTGTCACGGGCAGCAACGAATCCATAGAAGATGTAGCCGAACATGGTGAGAATCGAACCCCAGAACACCGCCGATTGACCACAGGCATACACCCCATAGATACTGTAAATCACTGCGAAAGTACCGATGACAGCGGCGGTTTTATACTCTTTCTGACTAACATTTTGTTTACGAAGAATTACTTCAAGGCCAGTCAGTGACAGGATGTATGGCACCATATTGATAAATACCGCGAGATTGAGCAGTACGTTGAACTGATTGACCAGATTTGGCGAAATTGTCATCACAGCTAACAGCAATTCGAGCCCCAACATGATCAGCATGCCTTTGATTGGCGCATTATCCTTATTGACTTCGCCAAACACCTTTGGAAACAAGCGAATATCAGCAGCGGCCTTAGAGACCTGAGCGTTGGTGAACTGCCAACCAAGTAAGGAGCCGATACAGGCTATGACTGCCAGTGCAGTGATGACACTGCCGACGGTTTCATCAAACATGTAGGTATAAACCAGACCAAATGGCGCATCGGATTTGGCCAGCTCTGCATTCGGTATTATCCCCTGAATCACCGAAGTGGAAGTAATGTACACAATTGCCGTGAAGCTGGTAGCGAGCATACAAGCCAAGGGCACATTCTTTTCGGGATTTTCCACAGCTCCCGAGTTAGCCCCTGCAGATTCAATCCCTAGAAAAGCCCAGAGCGTTAGAGCAATACCTGAAGACACTGCGGTGATGGTGGTGTCTTGGTGTGGATTCCAAGCTTCGGCAAAAACCTCAGGCTTGAACCAGAACCAGCCGACGACCGACAGCCCCACGACAGGAATGATAATTCCCCAGACAGTGATTGCAGAGATTTGTCCGGTGATTTTGGGTCCCCAGAAATTGGCAACCATAGTGACAACCAGAATGGCGACCACGGCGACAAAAGTGTGAATAGGGGTGGTTTTAATCCAAGGGAAGAAGGGCACTAGATAACCAGCAGCAGATACTGCAATCGCTACTGCACTTATCACCAGGCAGACATAATAGGTGTATGAGGCAATGAAGAACGATGATTTTCCGTGTGCTTCATTGGCATAGGCGGACATTCCACCATCTTTGTTGCAGTACATACCACACTTGGCAAATGCATAGGCAATACACATTGCTCCTAGCGCCGTCACCACCCAGGAGAGCAACGATATTGCCCCTGTTTGAGCGAGACTGGCTGGCAGCATTATGATGCCCGAGCCCATCATGTTTACAGTCACTATGGTGGTTAACCCCACCAGTCCCATTTTATTTTGTTCTGACGCCATACTGATTCTCCACTGCATTATTTGGGCATGAAATGCAGGTATTCAGCCTTGCTGCTTACACATTGGATTGACGATCTTCCGTCGATGCATCGAAACAAGTGAAAAGGCTTTGCCTGTCGAATTGAAAGTAGAAGCGGGGTAGAGAGTAGTTTGGTTCTTTTACAAGACAATCGCGCAGTTAGGTTAAATGAAACTAATTACACAACTGGCTGTTAGCCAACAAATTTAGGGGATTGACATTGCTCCTATTCGGCATTGCATCAGGTTTTATATATCTTTTTCATTCAATTTGTCTTTTTTGCGACTTTGTCTAATCGCGGGCTCTTCTATGGTGAATGGGATTCAAACAAAACACTTCTCCTCATTCGGTGTCGGAGCTTGGCTATGAAAACCTACGGAAAGAAATTTAATGTTCTGATCTTGGAAGAAGCCCATAAAGAAGGTGTAGTGGGTAATGCAATTGAGAGGCTGATTTCAGAACTGGAAAGCAGCGGTTCGCGAGTGATGGTGGCGACAAGCTTTGACGATTGTTACTCGGTGATTTTTTCAAATACCGCGCTTGACTGTCTGATGCTGACATCCGCCATGAGCGGCTCCCAGAGCGAAGAAAATGAGCGCTTCTATGTGTTGATAGAAAAGCTGAATCGCCGTCAGCAAAATGTGCCTGTATTTCTGCTGGCTGAACGCAAAAAAATTACGCTTCACGTCACCCGTGAGATGATGGAAAAAGTCGATGAATTTGCCTGGATTCTGGAAGATACGCCAGATTTCATTGCAGGCCGCGCCATAGCAGCCATGAACCGCTACCGCAAACAGTTACTACCTCCACTGATGTCCGCATTGATGAGGTATGACGACATTCACGAGTATTCCTGGGCAGCACCGGGTCACCAAGGGGGGGTCGGGTTTACCAAAACCCCTGCCGGCCAGCGTTTTTACAATTACTATGGTGAGGGTATATTTAGGACCGACATGGGGATTGAGCGTGGTAGCTTAGGCTCACTACTCGACCACACAGGCTACTTTGGCGATAGTGAGCGTTATGCTGCCAAGGTGTTTGGCGCTGACCAATCCTACTCGCTGGTGACGGGCACATCAGGCTCCAACCGCACCATCATGTCCGCTTGTATGAACGAGAATGATCTGGTGATTTGTGACCGTAACTGTCACAAGTCGATCGAGCAGGGACTGATGCTCTCAGGTGCTCGTCCTATCTATCTGCTTCCAACACGAAATCGCTATGGCATTATTGGTCCTATCTATCCTGACCAGCTTTCAAAGCAGGTGCTTGACCAGCGTGCAAAAGATTACTCACTCACCAAAGATTACGCGGCTCAACGGGCGGTGTATGCCGTGCTGACTAACTGCACCTACGATGGCCTTTGCTATAACGCGGAAAGGGCACAGGATATTCTCGCTGAAAGCAGTGACCGCATTCACTTCGATGAAGCTTGGTACGGTTACGCACGTTTTAACCCAATCTACGAAAAACACTACGCGATGCGCGGCGAGCCAACCGAAGATCCTGACGCGCCAACCGTGTTTGCTACTCACTCTACCCATAAATTGCTGAATGCTTTGTCTCAAGCGTCTTGGCTGCATGTGAGAAATGGTAAAGCTGCCATCAGCTTCGAGCGCTTCAATCAGGCGTACATGATGCACGCGACCACCTCTCCGCTGTATGCGATTTGTGCATCGAACGATATTGCTGTATCGCAGATGGCCGGTAACCGAGGCCATTCGTTGACCCTGGAAGTGATTCGCGAAGCGGTAGATTTCCGTCAGGCAATGGGGCGGTTGAATCGAGAGTACACAGAAAATGGCGATTGGTTCTTCACGCCGTGGAATGCGGACACTGTCAAAGACCCGCAAACTGGGGAGAGTTATGCCTTCGAAGATGCGCCTGCAGACTTGCTATGCGAGAGTCAGGATGCCTGGGTTATGCACCCTGGTGATACCTGGCACGGCTTCGAAGATATGCCTGCAGACTGGTGTATGCTCGATCCAATCAAGGTCAGTATTCTCGCGCCGGGTATGGGAGATGATGGCAAACTTCTTGATAAAGGTGTACCAGCCGCACTGGTCACACTCTACCTTGGACGCTTCGGTATAGTGCCAACGCGTACCACGGATTTTCAGGTGATGTTCCTCTTCTCCATGGGTATTACTAAAGGTAAGTGGGCAACGCTGGTCAATACGCTGATGGGTTTCAAACGTCACTACGACAACAACACACCGCTGGTGGATTCGCTGCCTGATTTGGCGTCAGATTTTCCTGATGTCTATGGCGATATGGGGCTTAAGGATTTGGGTGATAAGATTTTCAGTTACCTGAAACAGCACAATCCGGGAGAAGTATTGAATGCGGCTTACGAAACGCTACCAGAAGCCGTGATAACACCGCGTACTGCTTATCAGGCGATCGTGGCTGATAACGTTGAAATGGTGCCTTCGCATCAACTCGTTGGGCGTGTTGCCGCCAATGCGGTTATCCCATATCCACCGGGCATTCCGATGTTAATGTCCGGAGAGAGCTTCGGTGACGAGAACAGTCCGCAAATCAAGTACCTCAAGAGCCTAGAAGTGTGGGATGAAGAATTCCCGGGCTTTGAAAAAGAAACCGAAGGGACAGAGATGCATGACGGCATTTACCACGTAATGTGTGTAAAGCATGTTTAGGTTTTAAGGATGAATAAGGCCTATTAGTTCAGACTGTTGCATTAATTAGCGTTATAGGTACTCGAATATCACGAGAGCAGTATGGATACCCCGAACCTACTACAGACATGTGACCCTGATGTGCTGGAAGCATCCAATGACAGAAAACCCGGCGCAAAGGCCGGGTTTAGATTTGTTCATTCCTATTACAGCAAAGGTGCACAGTTACAGTTGCTGTTTGAGGAACTTTGCTTGCTGTCTTTCTGAGGCTGATACCATTCCTCGAGTCCGTCTTGCAGTTGCTTGGCTGCTTGAGCAGGGCTCATTTGGCCTGTCATCACACCTACGCTGGTTTCCCAAATCTCAAGTTCGAAGTTTGGCTCTCCACGGGACAGAACCTGTGCCGAGTTACGGATGGTCGAATCACACTTGTCGCGCCAGGAGATCATTTCCTGCGCTATTGGGTCTTTCACATCAAAGAAGTGGTTCGACAGTGAGAAGAAGCCAGAGATTTCGTTGGTCAAAAGCTCAGCAAATTCTGCGGTCGTCATCCATTTTAGGAAAGTCTCAGCTGCTTCCGGGTTTTTCGACTTGGCATTAAGGCCCATACCCAGATCAGTATGGTCACTAAAATAACAAGCATCGCCTCGTTTCTCTACTGGTGGGGGGAATACGCCCATGTTCACTTTTCCGCGGAAGGTGCCAATGTCCCAAGAACCCGCTGGATAAACTGCGGCTTTGCCGTCAGCAAACATTTTGATCGCGTCGTTATATCCGCGCTGATCAAAGTCATCACCCATGTAGCTTGCCCACTTACTAAGCTCACGGAAGGTATCGCGATACGGCTTGCTATCCGCACGTTCTTTACCGGTCAGCAGGCCATCACGGCCATCTTCGCCTTTCCAGTAAGTTGGGCCAATGTTCTGGAAGCCCATAGTTGCAGCTTCCCACTTATCTTTGGTACCCATTGCCAGTGGCAGGTAACCCGCGCGCTTGGCTTTCTCTAATGCCCAGTAGAAATCGGCTTTGGTCACAGGCTCATTCACGCCGACTTCTTTAAAGATATCTTTGTTGTAGAAAAAACCATGGATCACAGATGCCATCGGCAAACAAAAGGTCTGTGCGCCGGAGTCGGTTTGCCATGGTGCCAGTGCGAAGCTTGGGAAGTTTTCCATACCTTCCATTTCGGTCACTTCTTTCAGAAGACCGCGCTCGAATAGACCCAGAGAGCCATCAAAGGGGCGACAGGCGATCAGGTCACCCGCTGACTGACTTTTAAAGCGTGCTTCCATGTCATCGTTCCACTTGGAGGCATCCAGATCCGGTGGCGAGCGGTATTCCACTTTTATGTTTGGATAGTGCTTGTTGAACGCAGGGATGATTTTCTCATTCCATACCGCGTCGTCACTACGCCAGGAGTCAATCACCAGTGTGGTTTGTGCATTCGCCAGCGTCGAAGCGGCAAAGGTCAGTACTGCAATAGGCAGCAGGGCTAATTTCTTCATTCTCTGCTCCTTAGACGCGGAAGTTGCCAATCAGGTTTTGCTGGTCTTGTGCCAAATCTGCCAGTGATTCACTGCTCGATGCTGATGCTCTTGCATCTTTCTCCGCTTCATAAGCCACGTGTGCAATGCCGTTGATGTGCTCTGCCACATCATGGCTCACTTTGATTTGCTCTTCGGTTGCCTGCGCGACATGCACCGCCATCTCGTGAATAGACTTCATACGTGACACGATGTCCTGCAGGGTTTCGTCTGTCAGGCGAGTCTGGGTCAGACATTCTTCCATCTGCTTCTGGCTGGTGTTCATGGTTTCTGCCATGCGTGATGCGTTGCCTTGCAGGTTGTTGATCATTTGCTGGATTTCTTCTGTTGACTGCTGGGTGCGAGTCGCCAGAGCGCGTACTTCATCAGCAACCACCGCAAAACCACGGCCATGAGAGCCCGCACGGGCTGCTTCAATTGCTGCGTTCAGCGCCAGCAGGTTGGTCTGTTCTGCGATATCTTGAATGACATGCAATATAGAGCCAATGCTGTTGGAGTATTGGTTAAGCTGCTGGGTGTTGTTCACCGCTTCTTCGATGTTTCCAGAGAGCTGTTCGGTCAGCTGACGGCTGCGGGAGACCTGTGAACGACCACTGTTAGCCGCATCGTTAGTGCTTTCTACTTCCGATACGGTCAGCTCAGTAGAGCGGGAGATTTCCTTGGCGCTCACTTCCATCTCAGAAATAGCCGCAGCGACTTGGTCCGTACGGGATTTCTGGTCTTCCACGCGTGACATGGCACTTTCGCTAACATTCGCCGCGCGGCTTGCTTCATCCAGCAGGTGCTGTGCGCCGTCGCCGAATTTTGCCAGCGTTTGTGACATGGTGTTCGCCAGTTCATCTATTGAGCGGCTCAGCTCACCGAACTCATCCTGTGCGTTGTAATTCGCGCGGGTGCGCATGTCGCCGTCGGTCATTTTGTCCAGTACGTTTCGGATCAGTGCCAGTGGTTTCTGGATGCTGCGTGTCGTGCTAACACCAACCCAAAGGCTGAAAACTGCAGCAATCGAAGTCATCAGAATCACGTATAGGAAAGCTTCACTCACTGCCGCTTCAGCATCTTTACGGCTGCTGGTGGCCAGTTGTTGTGCATACGTTGCGTAACCTTCCAGTTGGCCCTGGATGTCTTCCATCTGGCGGTTGGTACGCTGGCTTTCCTGATGAAGGCGGGCATTGACTTGCTGTTGTTGGCTAAGTACATCAATGAGACCATTGTCATCTAGCGTCAGGGATTCAACTTTCTTTAGGTTGCGCGAGTATCGTGCTTTTACGTCTTCTTCTACGCTAATAAGCTCTAGACGCTTGAACGCAATTTCAATGTCTTTCGCCATGGTGGCCCGAAGTTTGTCGAGGTTGGTGTCCTGATCGGCGCGGCGCAGCATTTTCAGGTCACGGGCAATACCACTGGTGATGAGTTCTGCGCGGTTATGTAGTGAGCGCTTCACAGAAGCTTTTTGTAAAAGAAGGTTAGCAGCCCACTGGTAGGTGTCTTCCAGACGCAGGAATTTCAGATCTAAGGCTTCGCGTTCTGCGATTAGCTGGTTGGATTGATTTTGAAGCTGGATCAGCACTTTCGCCTGCTCAAAGTAGCCGTTTGAAGCTTGGGCGATGGTATTGAGTTGTTGACTTTCATTTTCATTCGGACGGCCCTGTTGTGCGGTATTCAGAGTGTCGAAGAAGCGGCGTTTTTGCTCTTCAAAGGTCTGATCAATCTGGTTTGATTCAGATGGGTCATTGTGAAAGGTTCTGACCAGCAGGTTGGTGCGCATCAACTGGGTGATCAGGTTTCCGGATGCAACAACCATTGGGGTGGATTGGTCGGTTATTTGTTCAACTTTACCCTGCAGGGTCTTGGCGTTGAACAGGCTGACGCTGCTAAGTAGTGCCATTAATACGAACATTAAGACAAAACCTGCAACTGTTCTCTGTACGACGGACAACTTCATTGTTCTCTCACTCTACAACAGTCTGGCGATGGGGATTCAAAAGCTACGCAGCGCATTCCGGCAGCTTAGAGTCACAACGGGTTCTAAATTTACGGCTCTAAATAAAGACTTAGGAGAAGCCAAAAAGGTCGAGGATTGTGACATCAAATATTCTTATCGGCACACCGTACGTTATTCTTTAATAAAAAAATGCTATCTGACGCACAATTAATTCGCAGATAAAAATAAATACTGAACAGGTGTATCAAAAAAGATTCATTGCTGCAGGGATACTTGGGTTTAAAGCGATTAACCGATGAATCGAGTGCTGGCGGGCACAAAAAAAGCCCCGTATGGGGCTTCCTCTATTGAAAAGTTAAAGCATTACCACTTCTTCTTGGGAGCGAACAGCTCGTCGAGCTCGTCGCCTTCTTTTTTCGGCTGTTGAGCTGCAGTTGTTTCGTTCAACGCGGTATTAACGTCTTCTAGCATAGCAGAGAGATTTTCCTTCGCTGATTGGCAGTACGGATCATTCTTAGCACTAACCACATCCAGAGCTTTCTTAAGCAATTGTTGAGCGGTACCCAACTGGCCTTTAATCTTTGCATCGTTAACACGTTTCAATACATTCTCGATGTTGATCTTCATCTGCATCTGCTCAAGACGCGAGTTTTCAGCCACGAACGCTTGAGTTTGCATACGACCTTTTGTGTGCTCGGCCTTAATTACGGCGCGCAAACGCTTCACCAGCTTTAGCATAGAAATCGCTTCGCGATCACTGTCTGGTACCCTAAAAGAAGTCGACTCTTTATTCTGATAAGTCTGCTTGATCTGGTTAACCTGCTGCTGAACGTCAGCAATGCGTGTTGGTAGAGAACGATCGCTCTTGTCGATCTCATGCATGGTTTTCAGGGCATCAAGGATTTTCTGGTTCAGACAAATCAGCAGGGACCCACTATAAGGAAGGTTATGCGCGTTACCAATCAGCTCTTCAGTGGCATCAATAACTGCAATATATTTAGCCATTTCCTGGCGTTTTGATGACTCTACACGCTGACGTTGCTGGGCCATAATGTTGTAGCCAACAATAAGACCAAGCAAAATGACGCAAAGGCCAACAATTAAGGCGATATTCATAAGTGAGCGTCGATAATCCCTGTTAAAACGATGACTGACTAAGATACACGATCTACAGATAGGGTCATAGTTTGTTAATACTATTTTCGATCTTAGCTAAATTCTGACGTAGCGTAACCCTTTTATCCAACTTACTGCGCCAGAACGCACGTTTATTTATAGTGCTATCATTAAGTTATCACCCGCAATCGTTGTCCGTGAGGCTGAGTGAGACAAGGTATTTTGGGCGCTGGGTAAAGGTTACGTGCCATAAAGCTACGCCTCCGCTTATTTTGGCGCTATAACAGCATTAGCCCCATTTCTTGCTTGCTGCAACATTATGAAATTACAACAACTAAAATATATCGTCGAAGTGGTTAACCACGATCTCAACGTTTCCTCAACGGCAGAAAGCCTCTATACGTCACAACCTGGTATCAGTAAGCAAATCCGAGCTCTGGAAGATGAACTCGGTGTGCAGATCTTTGGCCGTAGTGGTAAACACCTGACTAAACTCACCCCTGCTGGCTGTCAGATTGTTGAAATTTCGAGAGACATTCTCTCCCGTGTAGACAGCATTAAATCGGTGGCGCAGGAGTATACCAACCCGGAGCGTGGTCAATTGAATATTGCCACCACCCACACCCAGGCAAGATATGCCTTACCGGACGTGATTTCACGATTTGTGAAGCGTTATCCGAAGGTATCACTGCACATGCATCAGGGAGCGCCAAGTCAGATCGCAGGCTTTGTATTGAAAGGGGCTTCTGACTTTGCTATTGCAACAGAAGCTTCACATTTATACGAAGATTTACTGATGTTGCCTTGCTATCACTGGACTCGCTCTTTGATTGTGCGGAAAGATCACCCACTGGCGCAGCGCTCCGCTATTACAATCTACGACATCGCCCAATATCCGCTGGTAACATATGTATTTGGTTTTACTGGAAGATCCAGTCTGGATTCCGCGTTCGATAAAGCCAAGCTCAAGCCAAATATCGTTTTTACTGCGACCGATGCCGACGTGATTAAGACTTATGTTCGTTTGGGGGTAGGTATTGGTGTGATGGCGCGTATGGCCTATGACAATGAATTGGATAAAGATTTGGTCGCGATCGATGCAAGCCATATTTTTGATGCCAGCACAACAAGAATTGGGTTTCGAAGAGGCACTGTCCTTCGCAGCTACATGTACGACTTTATTGAGAGTTTTGCGCCACACCTAACCCGCGAAACAATTGAGAAAGTGATACTGATGAAAGACCTCAATGAAGTTGAAAAGTTCTTTAGTCAGTTTGACCTCCCAGTAAGGTAGTTATCGTAAAAGGAAGCTCTGCACCTCTCCCCCGAGTTGGGTATATACTTCGGCTGTTTTCTGGAGATTCCGCAATGCGGGTGGAGTACGTTCTTGTCATTATCCTTTGATGTTCTCTCTGAACGTTTTATTCAATTGGATGCTTTTCTGTCCTCGCATACTTTATTTTGGCAGGGTGTGCCGTTTGATTGTCTCGATTTACCCTGGCGGGAGAGTCACCCCGAACTGTGCGAGTGGCTGGATACGCAGTCCCTTCACGAACTGGGAAATTGGAAAGAAAGCCCTGCAGATTTGGCCAAAATGCTCAGTAAGTGGCTCCCAGATGCGAAGTCTTTTATTTCTCTGACTGCGATAGAGCCACAACAATCCGCTGATGTTCAGTGCGATCCCCATTGGGCGACAGGTGTTCCTGGTCGTAAGTGGTCTCAGATCAGCACCTTTACGGCGGCGTTAAGAGCAGGTGAAGGCGGAAATTGGCTTGAATGGTGCGCTGGGAAGGGATATCTCGGGCGTATTCTGGCGGCAACGAAAAATGCGAATGTCACTAGCTTGGAGTGGCAGCAGGCGCTTTGTGATGATGGTCAGGCATATGCAGAAAAGCATCAACTTCCAATGCGGTTCGTGCAGGGCGATGCCTTCGCAAAAGAAAGCCAGCAGTTAGTACAAGGGTGTGATCATGCGGTTGCATTGCATGCATGCGGTGACCTGCATGTGACGCTTTTACGCCATGCAGTAGAAGCGAAGCCGTTGTCTGTTTCGGTGTCTCCTTGCTGCTATCACCTCATTCGGGATAAGCAGTATCAACCTTTATCTTCATTAGCCAAGGCATCTGAGCTATCGCTCAGCAAACATGATTTAAAGCTCCCCCTCCAAGAAACCGTAACGGCGAGGCAAACTGTGAAGAGTAAGCGTTTTGTCGAGGTGAGCTTTCGACTTGGTTTTGATGCTTTGCAGAGAAACCTATCTAACTCCGACAAATATTTGCCTATTCCTAATGTACAAAAATCTTTTTTAAAAGAGGGGTTTGAGGCATTCTGCTATTGGGCCGCTATGCGAAAAGGCATCACCCTGCCAAAGGGTCTTAACTTCGGTCATTTCCTTCAAATCGGAGAGACTCGATTCCACACCGTAGAGAAGATGGAGACAGTGCGAACGCTGTTTCGGCGTCCCCTAGAAATATGGTTGGTTCTTGACCGGGCCCTTTATCTGACAGAAAACGGGTACCATACTGATATCTCAACATTTTGCTCTCGCGAACTGACGCCGAGGAATCTGCTTATCCATGCCGTAAGGAAAAATAGATGGCACTGAGCACGGAAGAGCTCATTTTAATCATGCTGGCTTTAAGTGCTGGCGCATTTGTCCAAAGCCTAATTGGCTTTGGTCTTGCCATTGTTTCTGCGCCAATTCTAATGTTTATTGACGCCTCGTTGGTGCCCGCCGCAGTTACACTTGTGACGCTTGGACTCGCAATAGTGAATACCTGGCAATATCGCAGTCAGTTGTCCTTTAAAGGCATCAGTTGGGCATTTGTTGGCCGTATTCCCGGTACTTTTGTTGCTTCAGCATTGCTTTTCTATCTCTCAGCGAATTCACTTGAATTGCTGATGGGGATTGCAGTGCTGATTGCCGTTGTCGCCAGTATCTTCAAATTTGCTGTAGAGCCGAACAATAAAAATATGTTCTGGGCAGGTTTTGCTGCGGCGATTATGGGAACCACAACTGGGATTGGTGGCCCGCCCATGGCATTGGTTCTGCAGAAAATGGATGTGATGAAACTGAGGGCGACACTGGCTGGTTATTTTATCTTCAGTTGCGCGATTTCTCTAGGCGCACAAGCGATGGCAGGATACTTTACGTTGTGGCACCTGAAAGTCAGCCTGATTTCTCTACCACTCGTATTTCTCTCTTCAGTGTTTGCTCTTCGTTTGGCCCCTTATGTGAGAGCAGAATGGGTAAGATACGGACTACTGATTTTGTGTGGGTTTGCTGGGCTGGCGCTTTTAGGGAAAGGTTTAAGCTAAACATCAGATAAACAGACCCTAATACAAAAAAGCCAGCATTGCTGGCTTTTCTTATTTTTTATAGTTCAGAGACCTTAAAACTTCAGGCTGACCTGCATACCAATGAATTGGCTGTCATACGGCGCACCAGCATCTGCAGCATAACGTGCGGCCTCCTGATTGTTGAACCAAGGGTCGTAATTCATACGAACTTCAGTGTCGCCTTGCCACATATTCGTCACCCAACCGTGAATATGACCCACCGGATTCAGGAGGAACAGGCTGACATCCCCCAGAGTTTCCGAGCCCATGACTTCACCACCGTCGGCGACGATGTGTTGCTCGGTCAGGTACATCCATTCACCTACAGCAGCACCAAATAATGGCGTCACGATAATATCCTGGATGGAAGGAACTTCTGCAAAGGCCTCTACACCATATTCCCAGAAGAAGGTCGACATAGTGAACGAGTAAAGGAAAGACTCGAACTCGTTGAAGCCTGAGTGACGAGCCGCAGTGTAGTAAACACCACCAAAGTAAGGGTGCATTACGTAGTTCAGGTAGTGGTCATCTTTATCCCAAACAGGCCCTTCCGACACATTGTCCCACCATTTCTTACCCAGATTTGAGAAGTCGCGATCTTCTGCTGTCCAGTTTGTCACGCTTTCCGGCAAGAATGTCATCAGACCGACGGTCGCTACACTCAGGCCCAGAATGGTGTAAGTCTGTCCCATCAGGTAGTCCCAGTCTTTATCGGAAGAGGTAGATAGGTAGCGAGGCAAACCTTGAGAGCGATATTCATTAACATCGAATGAATAACCACTTTGGATAGGTTCACCAGTGTCGAGTGCAGATTGGCTGTAGTTCAGTTGACTGCTGTAGGCAGAAGCCTGCTGCTCGAAGTTGATGGTGGACGCATCGAATGCAGAGGCAGAGTGAGTAACGAATAAAGCGGCTGCAGCAATAGTAGAGCGAAGGCGCACGTAGGATCTCCCACACAAACAAATGCCAAACCTCATCGCTGCTTATTGTGCGAGTGGTTTGGCATGTAAATTCTTGAATTAGACGATGTTTCGTCCATCAATGCGATTCAGTACGTCCTTTTTGAATGGCACCGAGACATATGGTTACTACCCAATACCGTGTACTAATTGTGAGACAATCACGGAAAGGCCGCTAATCATAGCAATGTAAAGGGTAACTTTTCCACCGAAAACTTGATACTGGTCGCGATTTAAACCTAAGCGGCGTACTTTCTGAGCCATTAAAACGGGAATTATAACAGCCAAAATGACCAAAGCGATCGAAGCAAAACCTAACGCTGCAATGAATCCTTGCGGGTAAAATAATGCGACCAGCATAGGTGGGATAAAAGTCACTAAACCCGTTTGAATTCGGCCTTTTGCAGATGAAGGGCGTTTCAACATATCAGCCATGAAATCAAAGAGTCCCAGACTGACACCCAGAAAGGAAGTCGCGAGCGCCAGATCAGCGAAGAGAGAAATCGCGTTGGCGATGCGAGTGGAATCTATTGCGGTACTGATAGATTGAATAAACATACCTAGATTAGAGTTTTGAGTTAGGGTGGAAGCCCCCAATACACCGAAACTTGCGGCTTGCCAAAGTACGTAGATGATCAGTGGCAGTGCAGATCCAATCAGCATGACTTTTCTTAGCACTTTAATGTTGAGCCCAGTGTAGGCGACCACTGAAGGTATGCTGCCGTGAAAGCCAAATGAAGTGAACATCACAGGAATTGCTGCGATGAGCAGACCTTCTTGAAGAGGCAGAGCAACCAGATTCTGACCTTCTCCCAACGGAAGTAGTAAGGCAAGGGAGAGACCGAGTAATACGACTTTAAGTAAAAACAGTCCGCGGTTAATCACATCGACTTTTTGGGTACCCAACATCACCACGGTAGCCACCAGCGTAGTGAACAACACAACACCTGCACTCTTTGGCAAAGGCCCACCCGTGTTTAATGCAGACAGTTTGTTATGGAACTGGCTACCGCCTCCTGCAATATATGCTGCACAAAGTGCGTATAGCAGGAATAAAGTGGCTAAAGTCGCTACCCACTGTCCTTTTTTGCCAAGAAATTGTTTCGCCAGACTGTTTAAGGTTGCGTTGGCAGGCGCATGTTGATGGACTTCAAGCATCAGTAATGCGGTATAGCTCATCAGCATCCACATGCCGATCATCAGAATCAGCGAATGCGTAAACCCCAACCCTGCTGAAGCAAGGGGAAGGGCTAACATACCAGCACCAATCGTGGTGCCAGCAATGATCAAAGTGCTTCCTAAAACTTTACTGTGCATAATCGACTTCTTGTAATAATAAGTTTACGTACTTTGGGTTTGGAGAAGGTTAATGATACTGAGGCCATGCCAGAATATAGAATTCCATTTTGCTGTAAAGCCGAATGTAATAATTTGGGTACAAATGGTGTAATTAATTATTTACGACTTCGGCGGGGCGTCTCAGGCTTTGAAAGCACGTTAAATTTAAATCGCATCTGGTGAGTATTTTTTGTGCTTGAACGGGCTTCCTGATAACGTTTGAGTATTAATACAGTCCGAACAAGGAGATATCGGTGGAACACAACAAACTTCGAGTTGCCATGCTCAGCACTGGTGAGGAAGTGCTTCACGGAGACATCACCGATACCAATGCAGCTTGGCTGTCCAGACGCTGCTTTGAAGAAGGGTTCGCCATGCACCGCCGCGTGACGGTGGGGGATGCTCTGGATGATATTGCTATCGAATTAGTGCGATGCAGTCAGGTGTCCGATGTGGTGATTGTCAATGGTGGTCTTGGGCCTACGACAGATGATCTGACCACAGAAGCCATGGCGATGGCGATGGATGTTGATCTAGAGCTCAATAGCCATTGGCTTACTGAACTGAAAAACCGTTTTGAAAAGAACGGTAAGACAATGCCGAAAAGCAATATAAAGCAGGCGATGTTACCTGAAGGCAGTGAGTTGGTGGACAACCCGGTAGGCAGCGCGTGTGGTTTTGCTGCTGAGCTTAATGACTGTTTGTTCTTTTTTACACCAGGTGTGCCGAGTGAGTTTAAGCAGATGTTCGATAACGAAATTCTGCCCAGGCTCCAGCAACGCTATCCGAATACTTACCGTCGTGAAATTAACCGTTTCTACACCTTTGGTTTTTCAGAATCTCTGCTTAACGACAAGCTCGAGTCTTTGGCGTTACCGGAAGGTTTTGAACTTGGCTACCGATCTGCCTTACCTTTCATTGAAGTGAAAGTGTTCTCACCTCGCCAGCATCTAGATATTTCACTGGTAGCGGACGGTGTTCGCAATGTCCTTGGTGACTTGATGGTTGGTGATGGCTTACCCATGCTGGAATCTGTTGGCGTATTACTGGAAGACTCTGGTATGACACTGGCGGTTGCTGAAAAATTCTCTGGTGGTTATCTCACCAATTGGCTGAACCAAGATGACGATACACGTCAGTCACTTATCCAGTCTTGGGTGTTGAGTGAATCAACACTGACAGCAGATGGAGATTACAACCCGCTGGCAGCTGTTCTCGCCATGGCTGCAGCTTCCCGCGAAAATGCTGGCGCAAACATTGGCCTTGCTTGTGGAAACCTTGAATCAGGCATGGTAGCTCTCGGTTTGTCATCTCAGGATGGGGATTGGGGAGTGATTGTAAAGCCGCGTCGCAACCAGACTTCGGAGAACTTTCGGATTTATTGTAGCACCATGCTGCTTGACCTGTTGAGACGCTATCTTACCGGTCAGAACATGTTCCCGGAAATTGCGTCTCTGGTGACATTGGAATCACTTCATATTCCTGTTGAGGAAAGTGAAGAAACCCAAGAGTAATTAAAAAATGGCCTGAAATCAGGCCATTTTTCTGCTTATCTTTCGACGTTATCGGTAGATGTTTAGATTGAGTGCTTTCGCAACTTCCGCAATCATCCTCTGGCCACGCACACTGTTGCCTGACTCATCCAGTGGTGGAGAAAATGCAGCAATCCCTAATTTTCCGGGAGCGACTGCAAGCAGTCCACCGCCAACGCCACTCTTGCCGGGAAGCCCAACCTCAAATGCCCAATCACCGGAATAGTCGTACAAGCCTTCCATCGTCATCTCTGCAAGCAACGGTGCGACATTCTCAGCAGACATGACTTGTTCGCCGGATACAGGGTTTTCCCCCAAATTGGCAAGTGTCGCGGCCATGACAGCCAAATCTCTACAGGTGACCAGCGTGGAGCACTGTCTGGTATATACCTCGCAAGCTTCCATGGGGTCGCAGAAGCAGTTCCCTGCAGCATAGAGCAGCCATGCAATGCCACGGTTATGGAAGTTTGTTGTTTGTTCCGATTGGTTGATTTCCTCTGATAGTGTCAATTTTCCTGTGGTGATTCGGCGTTGCATGTCCAGAATGCGTTGCCACCTTTCTTCTGGGCTATCGGCTTTCAGCAAACTGACACTGGCCATTGCACCCGCATTTACCAACGGCGAGAGAGGCTTGTCCTGATGTTCACACAAAGCCAAGACGGAATTGAATGGAAGGCCGGTAGGTTCCGCTCCAATCTTCTCACGAACCGTTTCTGGGCCCACGTCTTCCATCAACAACGCAAGCGTAGCCACCTTAGATATAGACTCAATCGCGAAACTGTATTCACAATCACCTGCTTGAAAGATATCGCCAGTTGCGGTGACGATAACCAGTGCTGCCAAATCAGAAGGCACGGAAGCAAGGTAAGGAATATAGCTTGCGTTTTCGCCGCCAGGAAGCGCATGAAACTGTTGGTAGGTATTATCCACCAGTGCTTGCAGTTCGGAAGCAGAAGGCAAGGACTTCATTTTGCGTCTCCTTTTCCTTCACGATGCAGAGCTGTCAAGGATTCCGTGTGTCGGTCTGAGTGATTTTCAATGCCGGGATGTATCCCCTCTACCTGCCATGTAAATGGTGCAAAGTCAGAGTTTTCACTTCGCCAGTGCGGTTTCCTTGCGGCATATATTAGGAAAGGAATGATCGCAAACACTAAGCTCAGGCCAACGAGGAGCGAGATAAAGGTTGTTGGGCTACCCACGGCAATCTGACTGGGTGGGATAAAGCTGAAAGCAAAAGCAATCGCTGAGCTGGTAAAACCCACGCCGGCAAAAATATAAAGGCCTTTCTTACCCCCGGGAACACGATACGGGCGGGGTCGATTGGGCTGACTGAAACGAAGATAGATAGCGGCAGAAAACATCAGCATATACAGAGTGAGATAGATAACCGCGGCAAGCTGACTCAATATTTGGTAAGCGGCTTCTACCGACGGCAACACCACGAAGGTAACTGCAAGAAAACTCACAATGATGCCTTGCACCAAAAGTATATGGGTTGCCATTCCATTTTTGTTAGTGTGTTGCCAGAACCTTGGCATATAACCCGCCTTGGCGACTTCAAGCAAACCAGTGGATGGGCCTGCAACCCAGGTGACGATACCAGCCAACACGCCGATGGCGAGGCAAATCGCCATAATCGGACCGAGGAAACCCAGTCCTGCCCATTTGAACATGTCGAAGTAAGCCACCAACAGACTTTGGGTCAGGTTGATGTCGGCACTTGGGATCACAAAGGCGATGGCGAGTGTGCCAAGCACAAAGATCACCACAGTACCCAATGCCGCCATACCAATAGCAAGGGGATAAGAACGGGTAGGGTTATCCAGATCTTTAACGTGAATGGCGTTCATCTCCATCCCGGCATAAAAAAGGAAAATACTGGCGGCCAGCACCACATTGTTAAAGTTGGAAAGGTCAGGTACCAAGTCTTTCCATGCCAATTCAATCTGGATTTTTTCTCCGCTGAACAGAAAGGCAAAGCCAAGTAATATCAGGATAATGGCTGGAATAATGGTACCAATGATACCGCCCCATTTAGACAGCAACGTAAAGGCCGCTACCCCGCGAAAAGCGACAAAGGTTGCGAACCAGTAAATCGCTAGCACGATAGCCAGTACAAAGAATTTGTTTTCTGAAAGGGCAGCATCGAAGGTTTGGTCCGGACCAATAAAAGCCAGCGAAACAGCACCAAACGTCAATGCCGTGGGGAACCAAACGCATACTTGAACAAAGAGCAAAAACATCGCCATAAACGCGAGTCTTGGTCCAAAGGCTTCACCAACCCAGCGGAATATGCCGCCTTTTTCTGGCCAGCCTGTGGCAAGCTCTGCAGCCACCAGAGAAACGGGTACTAAAAAGAAGGCCGCGGCAAAGACATAGAAAAAGACAGAACTTAAACCATACTCGGCTTCGGCGGGAAGTCCTCTGAGGCTGACCACCGCCACAATGTTCATTATCGCGAAGGTGACGACGCTGATTTTTCCTACATCTTTTGCGCCAACTGAAGAATCTTTTTCGTTGCTCATTTGAATAGTCCTTTACCTGTCAGGCCAGCTTTGGCCTGACAGTGGGTGATGTAAAGAGCTGTAAGACTAAGATCAGCCGTGGTGGAAAGTAGAAGTCGCACCGGAATGGACTTGTGGGAATTGCTTGAAGTATTCAACGCAGCGCTTCAGATCTTCCAGTAGCAAGGAAACCATGTCTTTGCTGACGCCATGACGGATCATGATGCGTTGAATGACAGTGTCCTGACGATTGCCAGGAAGAGGATATGAAGCAATTTGCCAACCTCGCATTCGCATGCGGTCAGAGAGGTCATAGAGGGTGAAACCCCAATCGCCTTCTTTCAGGCTGTAGCTGAGCGCGGGTAAACCACCACGTCCATCGTAGAAAAGATCAAATGGCCCAATCTTAGCGATTTCATCTGCCAGCCACTGTGCTGTTTGTAGACATGAGGATTGGATGCCCTTATAGCCATCAAAGCCAAGGCGAAGGAAGTTGTAGTATTGCGCCACAATTTGACCGCCTGGCCGCGAGAAGTTAAGCGCAAACGTCGGCATGTTCCCCCCGAGGTAATCCACGTTGAATACCAAGTCTTCCGGTAAGTGCTGTTTATCGCGCCATACTACCCAACCTACTCCAAGGGGTGCGAGGCCGTATTTGTGGCCCGAGCTGTTGATGGAAACCACGCGGGGCAACCTGAAATCCCATTTCAATTCAGGATTAACAAAAGGTGCAATAAATCCACCTGAAGCGCCGTCAACATGAATAGGAATGTCGAGCCCGGTTTCCGCTTGGAGCTCATCCAGCTTTTTGGAAATGGTTTCTACTGGCTCGAATACACATGTGTAAGTCACCCCAAGAGTCGGAACCACACCGATGGTGTTTTCATCGACGTATTCTGAAAGCTTGTCTGGGTTCATGCAGACTTCGTCACCATCAAGTGGAATTTCGCGCATTTCCACATCGAAGTAGCGGGCGAATTTATGCCAACAAATCTGCACGGGTCCACAAACAATATTGGGTTTATCGGCGGGTTCTCCTTGAGCCTCGCGTTTCGCTCGCCAGTTCCATTTCATGGCAAGGCCACCCAGCATGGCAGCTTCTGAAGAGCCTGTGGTTGAGCAGCCTACTGTCGAGTCACTTTCTGGGCTATTCCAAAGCTTGGCGAGGATATGAACACAGCGAGCTTCAATTTCTGCAGTTTGGGGATATTCATCTTTATCGATCATGTTTTTGTCGATACAGACATCCATCAAATCGTGAACACTGGGCTCCATCCAGGTAGAACAGAACGTCGCCAAGTTCTGACGTGCGTTACCATCCATCAACAACTCATCTTTTAACAATTGTGCAATCAGCTCCGGTGATTGGCTTTTTTGCGGAAGAGAATACTTGGGAAGCTGGGTTTGAGAGAGGGCTTCTTCGTAAATATCTTCTATCTCTGGATCTTGTTTGTTGGTGAAGTGCAATCCCATTGTCTGCTCCTTTCGAAGGGAAAATTGTCCAGGCTGGGTATCAGCGATTTAAATGGACAACAGACATTAGTATTGGATTGCATGACGCAGTGCAGTGACTGAAAAATGAGATATAAGGTGTTGTCTATTTTAGATGGGGCTAAAAAGTTAGACAGACCGATGAGCGGTGTGTGGGGGAGAAAAAGAGCGCCGCGACTGAGTCAGAGGTTCGCGGCTTTTTTTGCTACAAAAGAAACTTGGTAATCGAACTCCAGTGCCACGTCTTCACTGGGAGTAGAGCGGCACGTCAGGATTTCACCAGCGGCGAGGTACGCCATTGCATCTTCCTGAGCAACATTGCCCCTGTCTAATTTGCAGCGACAGGCGCCACAAACACCATTTCGGCATTGGAATTCCGGTTGCAGGCCTGCTTGCTCGAGTTGCTCAAGCAGAGGCTGGTGGGTGTTACCCACCAGCGTTTGTCCATTCACTGTAATAGCGATTCGGCTCATAGTTCGAAGTCACCCAGATCGTCGATATCAACGTCGTTGTCAATTTGGCCAACAAGGTAAGAGCTAATTTCCGCTTCCTGAGGGGCAACCTGAACGTTGTCAGAAGACAGCCAAGCGTTGATCCAGGGAATCGGGTTCTGGCTTGCACCTTGGTAAGCAGGCTTAAGACCAACAGCGGCCATACGCAGATTCGTAATGTATTCGACGTACTGGCACAAAATATCTTTGTTCAGGCCAATCATTGAGCCGTCTTTAAACAGGTATTCTGCCCATTCTTTCTCTTGCTCAGCGGCATTTTTGAATAGGTCAAAACATGTTTGCTCGCACTCTTTGGCTATCTCGGCCATTTCTGGATCGTCGTCACCAGAGCGCAGGATGTTCAGCATGTGTTGGGTACTGGTCAGATGAAGTGCTTCATCGCGGGCAATCAGTTTAATGATCTTGGCATTACCTTCCATCAGTTCACGCTCTGCGAATGCAAATGAACAGGCAAAGCTTACGTAGAAACGAATCGCTTCAAGCGCATTGACAGACATCAGGCAGACATACAGCTTTTTCTTTAACTCGCGCAGAGACACCACAACGGTTTCGCCGTTAACTGTATGCTCACCTTCGCCTAAACGGTGGTAATCGCTGGTTGCCTGAATCAGGTCATCGTAGTAACCCGCTATGTCATTCGCGCGCTTGATGATGTGCTCATTGACCACGATGTCATCAAACACCAGTGCCGGATTGGTCACGATGTTCCGGATGATATGGGTGTAAGAACGCGAGTGAATAGTCTCAGAGAAAGACCAGGTTTCAATCCAGGTTTCCAGTTCTGGAATAGAAACCAGCGGCAACAGCGCAACATTCGGGCTGCGGCCTTGGATAGAATCCAGCAGTGTTTGGTATTTCAGATTACTGATGAAAATATGCTTTTCATGTTCTGGTAGTTTGTTGTAGTCGATGCGATCACTGGAGACATCGACTTCTTCTGGACGCCAGAAGAAGGAAAGCTGTTTCTCGATCAGCTTTTCAAAAATTTCGTACTTTTGTTGGTCGTAGCGAGCGACGTTAACCGGCTGACCAAAGAACATTGGTTCCTTGAGCGCGTTGTTGTTTTCTTTAGAAAAAGTGCTGTAAGCCATTGCCGTAAATTTACCAATCAGGTTGAAACTTCAAAGAGGGAGCTAGTGCTCCCTCAAAATTCTTTTCTTAGATTTTGCAAGCGCCGCCTGCGCAATCATCATCTTGTGCAGCGAGATCTTTCTGCGCATCGTCTGCACCATCACGGGTGTTGTGATAGTACAGGGTTTTGACACCCAGCTTGTAGGCAGAAAGTAGATCTTTAAGAAGCAGCTTCATTGGTACCTTGCCACCAGCCTGTTTGCTTGGGTCGTAGTTCGTGTTGGCAGAGATTGCCTGATCCACGAACTTTTGCATCAGACCAACCAGTTGCAGGTAACCGTCGTTTGACTCGATGTTCCAAAGCAACTCGTAGTTGTCTTTGTATTTTTCGTACTCAGGAACGACTTGCTTCAAGATGCCATCTTTCGATGCTTTAATTGATACGAAGCCGCGTGGTGGTTCGATCCCGTTGGTTGCATTAGAGATTTGCGAAGACGTCTCTGAAGGCATCAGTGCAGAAAGTGTTGAGTTACGCAGACCATGCTCCATGATCTCTGCGCGCAATGCGTCCCAATCAAAGCGCAGTGGTTCGTCACAAATCGCATCCAAATCACGCTTGTAAGTGTCGATTGGCAGTAAGCCTTTCGCGTAGTTGGTTTCGTTAAACGAAGGACATGCGCCTTGCTCTTTCGCCAGACCAACAGACGCTTTCAACAGGTAGTACTGAATCGCTTCGAACGTACGGTGAGTCAGGCCGTTTGCACTGCCGTCTGAGTAACGCACGCCATTTTTCGCCAAATAGTAAGCAAAGTTGATCACGCCCACACCCAGAGTACGGCGGTTCATGGTCGCTTTACGCGCTGCTGGCAGAGGGTAATCCTGATAATCAAGCAGTGAGTCCAGAGCACGGATAGTCAGGTCAGCCAACTCTTCCAGCTCGTCCAGTTCTTTAATCGCACCCAGGTTAAACGCAGACAGCGTACACAGTGCAATTTCGCCCTGATCGTCTTCAACGTTGGTCAGTGGCTTAGTCGGCAACGCAATTTCCAGACACAGGTTAGACTGACGAATCGGCGCTACCTGAGGGTCAAACGGGCTGTGAGTATTACAGTGGTCCACGTTCTGAATGTAGATACGACCCGTTGAGGCACGCTCTTGCATCATCAGCGAGAACAACTCTACTGCTTTACGTGTTTCGCGCTTGATTGATGGGTCGTTCTCGTACTGAACGTACAGACGCTCAAATTCCTCTTGGTCCGCAAAGAACGCGTCGTACAGTCCCGGTACATCTGATGGTGAGAATAGAGAAATGCTCTCGCCTTTGATCAAACGGGTGTACATCAGTTTGTTGATTTGAACGCCATAGTCCATGTGGCGAACACGGTTTTCTTCAACACCGCGGTTATTCTTCAGAACCAACAGGCTTTCTACTTCACGATGCCACATTGGGTAGAACAGGGTAGCTGCACCACCACGTACACCACCTTGTGAGCAACATTTCACAGCTGTTTGGAAGTATTTGTAGAAAGGAATACAGCCTGTGTGGAAAGCTTCACCGCCACGGATAGGGCTACCCAATGCACGGATTCGGCCTGCGTTGATACCGATACCAGCACGCTGGCTAACGTAACGAACGATCGCGCTAGCGGTTGCGTTGATGGAATCCAAGCTATCATCACACTCAATCAGTACACAAGAACTGAACTGACGTGTTGGTGTGCGGACACCAGACATGATTGGAGTAGGCAGAGAAATCTTAAATAGAGATACCGCATCATAGAAACGACGGATGTAATCTAGGCGGGTTTCTTTCGGATAGTTCGCAAACAGACATGCTGCAACCATAATGTACAAAAACTGTGCACTTTCGTAGATTTCACCGGTAACACGGTTTTGTACCAAATATTTACCTTCCAGTTGCTTCACAGCAGCGTACGAAAAGTTCATATCACGCCAGTGGTCAATGTAGGTATCAAGAATATTTAATTCTTCGGCAGTATAGTCTTCAAGCAGATGCTTATCATACTTACCCATATCAACCATTTTGTTGACATGATCGAAAAGCGTTGGTGGCTCAAATTGGCCGTAAGCCTTCTTGCGCAAGTGGAAGACCGCCAGGCGCGCTGCCAGATACTGGTAGTCAGGTGTCTCTTCAGAGATCAGATCTGCTGCAGCTTTGATGATGGTTTCATGAATGTCTTCAGTTTTGATACCGTCGTAAAATTGAATATGAGAACGCAGTTCGACCTGTGATACGGATACATTGTCGAGGCCTTCCGCGGCCCAAGTAATGACACGGTGGATTTTGTCGAGATCTATGTTTTCTTTGACACCACTGCGCTTTTGGACGGTAATTTGTTGGTTCATTTATCTTGTTCCCGGTATTTCCTTGCCTGAAGAGCTGTTTTTGCAAAGTTTCACAAATTGCAAGGATGATTTGTGATCGATATTAACTTATGGCGTAGTCATCAAAACACTATATGTGGGGTCTACGCTCTGCTTGAGTAACAAGATAGTGGTGGGATGAGGATAATGCAAGTTCCCCCCAAAGTAGGGGGCTGTGGATATCTTGGGGATGGTAATTATTATGTTAGTGCTTACTCACTGCTTTATACCAAGTAAGGCAATGGTATAGAAAAAAGCAATGCTTTTTACAGTACGAAATTAAATAAAAAAAAATATTATGCTTGCCTGATAGTGCTTTAGGTGCATCCCGTTAAGCATCTGAATAGTGGTTATTTTCTGTTCTGTGGCTGTGTGATTAGGATCAGAATAATGACAGAATCTCTACAGGTGTGTTAAAAATCAGATCCGCCTCCCATTCGCTTGGTCGATCTTCTTCCCCGATATACCCCCAAGAGGCGATAGCAGACATCATGTTAGCCGCTTTAGCTGCCACGATGTCGTTTTGTATGTCCCCAACGTATAGACACTTTTCTGGCTCAATAGTCAGAATCGATGCGCCGCGTAGCAACGGTGCAGGGTGGGGCTTTGCATAAGGAGTAGTGTCTGCACAAACGATAGTTCTGGCCTGGAGTAATAAAGGAAAGTAAGGGAGCAGCATTCCGGTCAGGAAACCAGGTTTATTGGTCACAATACCCCAGGGGATTTGTCGCATAGTGAGTTGTTCCAGTAATTCAACCACACCACTATATAGTGTGGTTGTAGTGCAAATGTTATCTGCATAGTGACCGAGAAAAGACAGTCGCAGTTGGTCGAGGTCTTTTCCTTCCAGTGAGTCACCGAATCCAGTGCGCAGCAACCCTCTGGCTCCATGACTTGTATTGGCTTGAATCTGGGTATCTGAAAGGGTGGATAACCCATGCTCTCTAAGCACACAGTTTGCGGCATTGGCCATATCTGGTGCTGTGTCGAGCAAAGTGCCATCCAAATCAAACAGAACTGCGTCTACGCTTCCTTTCATTAACTTTCCTTGTATGAGGTCAACAGCCCCAGGCGCTGTAAAATAAAGCCCGGATTATTCCGGGCTCTGAGTATGTACGATATAATTCACATCCACATTACGTGGTGACAGCCAGTATCGATTCGTCAGTGGGTTATAGTGTAGGCCTGTCATGTGTTGTTCCTGAAGTGGCGTGCAGTCAATCATCTTCAGCAGTTCAGAAGGTCGAATAAATTTCTTATGGTCATGCGTGCCTTTCGGCACAATCTTCATGACATGCTCAGCGCCGACAATCGCAAACAGCCAGGATTTGGTATTGCGGTTTAGGGTAGAGAAGAATACGTGCCCGCCCGGTTTGACCATTTTTGCGCAAGAAGCAATGACGGAAGCGGGATCGGGTACATGTTCAAGCATTTCCATGCATGTCACCACATCGTAGTAACCTAAGTGTGCTTCAGCATGTTCCTCGGCAGTGGATTGCACGTAAGAAACGGCGATGCCCGTTTCCAGTGCGTGCAGACGTGCTACTGTTAGAGGCTCTTTGCCCATATCAAGACCAGTCACATCTGCACCTTCACGTGCCATGCTTTCTGCCAGGATACCGCCGCCACAACCCACATCGAGTACTTTCTTGCCAAAAATCCCACTACTTTTCTCAATGACGTAGTTGAGGCGAAGGGGATTGATTCGGTGTAAAGGCTTGAACTCGCCTTCCAAATCCCACCAGCGGGAAGCCATGTCTTCGAATTTTTGAATTTCCGCCGGATCAACGTTGAGTTGGGTTGTCATCTAAATCTTATCCCTAAATTTTTTTTCATTATACCCGTTTTGATGGCCATTGCAGGTGGAAGATTTATTGTTGAAAGCAACGAGGTTGAAGTCTCAATGCATTAAATTTCGTTACGGTTGGCGAGTAGAAAAGGATTGGTGAGGAGATCACAGAGCCGGAGGCGGAGCCCCCCGCGATATTGGAAAAGTCGTGATTATCGTGTTGGAGAAAAGTTAAGCGGCATTGGCAACGGCAACTAGAAGCCATAACAAAGTGTATTTTCCAACAATGATTGCCATACCCACCGCATTGATTGCTTGATGTAACATAGCGCCCCCTGATTTTTTTAGCGATACTTTTTTGTGTCATGAGTATTTCCCCATACTAAAATAGGGGATATTGAGATCAGGTTCCCATTGTACTTTTCCTTCCTTTATTACTTCCGGATCCGTGAGGTGGATGGTTTTATCGGCTGAATACGATTTAGCAGGCTTTGGATATGAAAAAACACGCCTGAGCGCTTCTCAGCCTTTCTGGCAAATTTTGCTAGTTCCACCCTGCAGCTGAGCGTTTTTTCGCCCTGTCGTGCGTTAGAGCGCCAAAATAAGAGTAATTCGTGATTTATCTCGGGTTTAGGCTATGACTCTTTGCCTGCTTTTGTGGTATTCTAACTGGTCTTGCACGTAGTCATTTTTGACATACTTACCTGAGGGATATTGGCTCCATGAGCGATCTTGCTAAAGAGATCACGCCCGTCAACATTGAAGAGGAGCTGAAAAGCTCATACCTCGACTACGCGATGTCCGTTATCGTGGGTCGAGCTCTTCCAGATGTGCGTGATGGCCTTAAGCCTGTACACCGCCGCGTTCTTTTCGCGATGAATGTACTGGGCAACGACTGGAACAAAGCATATAAAAAATCTGCACGTGTTGTTGGCGATGTGATCGGTAAATACCACCCACACGGTGACAGCGCTGTTTACGACACCATTGTTCGTATGGCTCAGCCGTTTTCACTGCGTTACATGCTGGTCGATGGCCAGGGTAACTTCGGTTCGATCGACGGCGACTCAGCGGCAGCAATGCGTTATACCGAAGTTCGCATGGCGAAAATCGCCCATGAACTTCTGGCTGACCTGGATAAAGAAACTGTCGATTATGTTCCTAACTACGACGGTACTGAGCAGATCCCAGAGGTAATGCCTACCCGGATTCCAAACCTGCTGGTTAACGGTGCGTCCGGTATTGCAGTAGGTATGGCGACCAATATTCCTCCGCATAACCTGACAGAAGTTATTAACGGTTGTTTGGCTTATATTGAGAATGAAGACATCACGATTGAAGAGCTGATGACTCACATTCCGGGCCCTGATTTTCCAACGGCTGCAATGATCAATGGCCGTAAAGGCATTGAAGACGCTTACCGCACCGGTCGAGGCAAGATTTATCTGCGCTCAAAAGCAGATATTGAAGTCGAGAAGAACGGCAAAGAAACCATCATCGTTACCGAGATCCCTTATCAGGTGAACAAAGCACGTTTGATCGAGAAGATCGCCGAGCTGGTTAAAGATAAGAAGATTGAAGGCATCAGTGCTCTGCGCGACGAGTCTGACAAAGACGGCATGCGCATTGTTATTGAATGTAAGCGCGATGCGGTAGGCGAGGTTATCCTTAACAACCTGTACGCTCAAACTCAGCTTCAAACCTCTTTCGGTATCAACATGGTTGCGCTGGACAACAACCAGCCACGCCTGTTTGGCCTGAAAGATATGCTGAAGTGCTTCGTGAATCACCGCCGTGAAGTGGTGACACGTCGTACTATTTTCGAACTGCGTAAAGCACGAGACCGTGCACACATCCTTGAAGGTTTGGCCATTGCTCTGGCGAATATCGATGAAATCATCGAAATGATCCGCAACGCACAAACCCCAGCGATTGCGCGCGAAGAGCTGCAAAACCGTGGTTGGGATCTAGGCACTGTGGCTGCAATGCTCGAAGCAACCGGTGTTGATGCTGCCCGTCCAGAGTGGCTAGAAGACGAGTTCGGTGTTCGTGACGGTAAGTACTACCTGACTGAACAACAAGCACAAGCAATCTTGGATCTGCGTCTGCACAAACTGACCGGCCTCGAGCACGAGAAGATCCTGGATGAGTACAAAGAGCTGCTGGCACTGATCGGTGAGCTGATGTTCATTCTGTCCAGCCCTGAGCGCCTGATGGAAGTGATCACCGAAGAGCTAACTGCTGTTCGTGATGGTTTTGGCGATGAGCGCCGTACTGAAATCACAGCTGCAAGTGCCGACATCGACATCGAAGACCTGATCAATCAGGAAGATGTTGTTGTGACCCTGTCGCACGAAGGTTACGTGAAGTATCAGCCTCTGACTGACTACGAAGCGCAGCGTCGCGGTGGTAAAGGTAAGTCAGCGACACGAATGAAAGAAGAAGACTACATTGAGCGTCTTCTGGTCGCGAATACACACGATACTATTCTGTGTTTCTCAAGCCGTGGCCGTATGTACTGGCTGAAGGTTTACCAATTGCCTCTGGCATCACGTACTGCTCGTGGTAAGCCAATTGTTAACCTCCTACCTCTAGAGCAGGATGAACGCATCACTGCGATCCTTCCTGTTAAAGAGTACGAAGAAGACAAGTTCGTCTTCATGGCAACCGGTGACGGTACTGTGAAGAAGACGCCGCTGACTGATTTCAGCCGTCCTCGTAGCGCTGGTATCATCGCAGTGAATCTGCGTGAAAACGACTCTCTGATTGGTGTTGATATAACTACTGGCGATAACGACATCATGCTGTTCTCTAAATCTGGTAAGGTTGTTCGCTTCAACGAAGGTCAGGTTCGCGGCATGGGCCGCACCGCAGCAGGTGTGCGTGGTATCAAGTTGGCAGAGGGTGACAAAGTTGTTTCCCTGATTGTTCCTCACAATGACGGTGACGTTTTGACGGTAACTGAAAACGGTTACGGTAAACGTACTGAGCTTGGTGAGTACCCAGCGAAGAGCCGTGCGACACAGGGTGTGGTTTCTATCAAGGTTTCTGAGCGCAACGGCTGTGTAGTCGGTGCTGTTCAGGCTGAAACCGGCGATGAATTTATGATGATCACAAATGCAGGCACGCTAGTACGCACCCGCGTGGCAGAAGTCAGCCAGGTTGGCCGTAACACCCAGGGTGTGACGCTAATCCGCACCTCGGAAGACGAGAAAGTGGTTGGTCTTCAGCGCATCGATGAACCTGATGAAGAATTACTGCCATTGGATGAAGACGGTGAAGTTGACGCGGAAGCGCAACCAACTGGCGAAGCACCAGCAGAAGACTCAACAGATGGAGAAGCAACTGAGGAGTAATTCCTGCCTTGCATTCATCAATCTGAAAAAAACGCAGCATTCGCTGCGTTTTTTTTATCCCCTTTTCAATTGTGACGTAATTAGTTCAACACTTTCCGTTCCAATCGTTTGCGAAAGGTGATAAAACAAAATGAACAACAATTCATCACGGCTTCTCATCGTCCCGATTTGCGGGCGTTGTCGGGAATGAATTTCCTTAGTGACAAAATTAGAAAGCCATAAATAAGCGATTTAATGCAGGAGCATTCAAAAATCATGGAAAAGGTATATAACTTCTCTGCTGGCCCGGCGATGTTGCCGGAAGCGGTTCTGGAAAAAGTACAGGGTGAACTGACTAACTGGAACGGCTTGGGTACTTCCGTCATGGAGATCTCCCACCGCAGTAAGGAATTTCTGGCTGTTGTTGATGAAGCCGAGAAAAACCTCCGTGAACTGCTGTCTATTCCTGAAAACTACCATGTCCTTTACGCACAAGGTGGTGCCCGTGCGCAGTTTGCCGCAGTGCCAATGAATCTGCTTGGTAGCAACACTATTGCTGATTACGTGGATGGCGGCTACTGGGCAGCAAGTGCAGTAAAAGAAGCCAAAAAATATTGCACGCCTAATGTGGTTACCGTTAAAACAGAAATCGATGGCAAACGCGCTATCCTGCCAGCAAAAGACTGGAAGTTGAGTAGCGATGCTGCTTTCGTTCACTTCTGTCCAAATGAAACCATTGATGGTATTGAGATTCGCGATTTGCCTGAAACAGATAAGCCAATCGTTGCTGACATGTCTTCAACTATTCTTTCTCGTCCCATCGATGTGTCTAAATACGGTGTGATTTACGCGGGCGCGCAGAAAAATATCGGCCCTGCTGGTATCACGCTAGTGATTGTTCGCGACGACCTACTGGGCAAAGCGAAAGATTTCCTGCCGAACATACTGAACTACACAACGCTAGTAGACAAAGAGTCTATGTTTAATACGCCACCGACGTTTGGCTGGTATCTGGCAGGTGAAGTGTACAAGTGGCTGAAAGAGCAGGGTGGTGTGGAAGCCATGCAGAAGAAAAATGAAGAGAAAGCCGCGCTGCTTTATGACTTCATTGATGGCTCTGATTTCTATGTAAACAACATCCATACTGACAACCGATCTCTGATGAACGTGCCTTTCCAGTTGGTGAATCCTGAGCTGGACGCGAAATTCCTGGCTGAATCAGATGCGCTTGGTCTGAAAGCACTAAAAGGTCACCGTGATGTGGGTGGCATGCGTGCATCTATCTACAATGCGATGTCTTTGGAGGGTGTTCAGGCACTGGTTGCCTTTATGAAAGACTTCGAAGCTGAAAACGTGTAATAAGCCAGGTTTGCGCTTACCATCGCGTTCTAGAAACCGCTATTAATTGGCGGTTTTTTTACGCCGTTTTTTTTAAAATTACACGTCTGACTTTGGCTTTCACCGAGCGCCAATGGGTGATCGGGCGGTTCGGTGAACGGGCTCTCAAATGAGCGATAATCTCTTCCGTCAATTCAATTTCACCGCCATGGGCAAGCCACACGCTATCAGGTTGAAGTTGTGCGATTTTGTCGATAGATGCTTTGTAGCGATTAGGATAGAAAACAGGAAAAGGGGGAATGTAACGCCCTTTGACTGTGACCATTAAGTCGGCCACGTAAACACGATGTGTCGGTTCATGGTATAGAGACAAATCGCGATCGGTATGCCCTTGGGTAAAAAGCGCTTTCCATTCATCAAAGCCGGGAAGAGGCTCTTCATCATTCAACAACACGTCTGCTTTCAGCTTTCTATTGTACCAAATGTTTTTGGCTGGCTGGCTGGCCTTTCCGTTTGGCTACCCACTTTGCCAAAAGTAAGTCGCTCCAATGCATCAGCATGCCGTCGAGTCCTTGATACCAGTCGCCTGACACATTGGAAGTGGCTATCTCGCAGCCCGATAATTCTCGAAGCTTGACTGCACCACCTGCATGGTCGGGGTGCATGTGAGTGACGACAACCAACTTCAGATCATTTAAAGGGCGGTTCAGCTCTTGGGTGATGAACTGGCAGACTTTATCAAAGTCAGCCCGGCTGCACCCATCCAAGAGCAAGATGCCGTGATGATGCTCCGCGAGGTAAATGGATTGAATGTATCCGTCTAACTGGTGAAGTTTGATCAGCGTCGACACTTGGGAATCCTTTCTCATCAGACCAGAGAGAGTATACCTATTCGTATCAGCTTTTCTGCTTACTTGTATACGAAGTGTTAAATCAGAACAAAGCGTAAGCACCTGCCGCAAACGGTTTACGCAACCGATTGCTTTTGTTTTTTTCCCAGATAGAATGGCGCGAAATTTCCTTCAGCCCAATCACTTAAGGGATTGAATGCTCTGAGTAACAGCAATCACAGAGAGAAGCATTCCATCAACTTCTCTACCCATTCAGCGTATTGCAGCGAGTGAGTTTTAATAGGTACAACAACGAGCTCTCAGCGCCTATCAGAAAACGTTCGTCCATCGGAACTCGTCTATCGATTGGATGACAGACCACCCTTGCCACAAACACTTTTCGCTGCTTTCCAACACCTTTTAGCTATGTTTGTCGCAGTCGTGACGCCCTCTTTAATTATCTGTCAGGCACTTGGGCTTCCTACGAGTGACACCAACACCATTGTAAGCATGTCTCTGTTTGCTTCAGGTATCGCCTCGTTTATCCAAATCCACACTTTTGGCCCTTTAGGGTCAGGGTTGTTGTCCATTCAAGGCACCAGTTTTAATTTTCTGGGACCAATTATTGGCGCTGGTCTGGCGATGAAGGCAGGCGGTACGCCAACGGAAAGCATGATGGCCGCGATCTTCGGTACCATTATGGTCGCTTCCCTGACTGAAGTTTTTCTTTCCCGTGTGCTGGAGCATGCGCAGCGCATTATTACGCCGCTAGTATCCGGTACCGTCGTTACCCTGATTGGATTGACTCTGATTCAGGTAGGCTTAACCTCGATGGGTGGTGGTTATGCAGCCATCGAAAATGGCACCTTTGGTGATTTGAAAAACCTGTTGCTTGCGGGCTCGGTGTTGTTTGTCATCGTGTTACTTAACCGTATCAACAATCCTTATCTACGGGTGTCGTCGATTGTGATCGCGATGACAGTCGGCACAATCATCGCTTACGCCTTGGGTATGGTGAACAGCGCACCAACAGAAGGTGTTGCCTTATTTGCTATTCCGCAACCTATGCAGTACGGCATCTCATTCGACTTTGCGCTACTTATTCCTCTAATCATTATCTTTTTGGTGACCTCGTTGGAGGCAATTGGTGGCATTACAGCGACGTCGGAAACGTCAGAGCAGCCAGTGTCAGGCCCTGTTTATATGAAGCGTATTAAAGGAGGTGTATTGGCGGATGGCGTGAACTCGGCATTAGCAGGGGTATTGAACAGCTTTCCTAATTCTACGTTTAGCCAGAACAATGGCATTATCCAGTTAACCGGCGTTGCAAGCCGTTATATCGGTTACTTTGTTGCGGGTATGCTGGTGATTTTGGGCCTGCTGCCCGGGGTAGCAACGCTGGTTCAACTCATTCCAGAACCCGTACTTGGCGGTGCAACCATCGTGATGTTCGGTACCATTGCTGCATCGGGTATCCGTATTATTTCCCGCTGTGAGCTTAACCGTCGCGCGATTCTTATCATGGCGCTTTCATTCTCAATGGGCTTAGGTATTGCTCAGAAGCCAGAAATCCTTCAGTTTATGCCTGATTGGATTAAGAACATCCTTTCATCTGGAATGGCAGCGGGTGGCCTAACGGCGATTGTTCTAAATCTGGTGTTGCCACTAGACGATGATCTTAAAGATCGCTAACCGAGTCTTGCCCAAAGGGCAGTGATAATTGTGTTTATCGTCGCTACCCGTCTCTAACATCAATCAAATGCCGCTTTTTTCCACGCAACGGGCAATCTCCAAAACGGTTGATCTTTTTTGTGGCTATGCTGAGAGTCGTATTTTTTCACTGACTCTGATTTTGTTGTGCGCCATGATTTACTTCTTTACTGGGATTCAATTAGCTGGGGAATACGTTGGGTTTCAGCATTCCCAACCTATTGATGCCAATATGATTGCACTTTTTGATTGCCTATATTACAGCGTGGTGACCTTTACGACACTCGGCTATGGTGACTTTATACCGGTAGGAATGTCGCGATTGGTTGCCGCTTCAGAAGCATTCACTGGAAGCTTTACGATCGCTCTGTTCGTTGTAGTTTTTGTGAAGAAAATGACCCGTTAGACATAGGAACATCAATTGATCTTTAAAAGCAGCAAAGGGTAGCCCCAGCGCTGCTTTTTCGTTACTCTCGAGGTACGAAAAATTAAGGATCTATTTTGTTCAGATGGAGCAGTTGACGTTACAACCCATTTCTAAAATTAACGGTGAAGTGAATCTTCCCGGTTCTAAAAGTGTTTCTAATCGCGCACTTCTACTTGCCGCGCTGGCGAAGGGCACAACCCGCCTGACCAACCTGCTGGATAGTGATGACATTCGCCATATGCTCAATGCTTTGAGCAAGCTAGGCGTGACTTATCGTCTGTCAGTTGACAAAACTGAGTGTGAAGTTGAAGGTCTGGGCGGCGCATTTAAAACGTCTGAACCCCTTGAGCTTTTCCTTGGGAATGCGGGTACTGCAATGCGCCCGCTGGCGGCGGCGTTATGTCTTGGCGAAGGTGAATATGTACTGACGGGTGAGCCGCGCATGAAGGAACGTCCTATCGGACACCTGATTGAGGCGATGCGCACGGTCGGCGCAGACGTAACCTATCTGGAAAATGAAAACTATCCACCATTGAAAATCATCAGTCAGGATATCCAGGGTGGTGATGTAGAAATTGATGGGACGATTTCAAGCCAGTTCCTAACAGCGCTTTTGATGACGGCTCCGCTTTTTAGTGGTGATACCAACATTCAAATCAAAGGCGAACTGGTTTCAAAGCCTTACATCGACATTACTCTGCACATCATGGCGCAGTTTGGTGTTGAGGTTGCAAATAGCGATTACCAGACTTTCCATGTGAAGGGTAACCAATCATACACCGCGCCGGGTGATTTTCTGGTTGAAGGGGATGCATCATCAGCGTCTTACTTCCTTGCCGCTGCTGCCATAAAAGGCGGTGAAGTGAAGGTGACGGGGATTGGTAAAAAGAGCGTACAGGGTGATGTGAAATTTGCTGATGCGCTGGCTGTAATGGGGGCCGATATCGAGTGGGGCGATGATTATGTGATTGCACGTCATGGAGAATTAAAAGCCGTCGACTTGGATTTTAACCATATCCCTGATGCGGCGATGACAATTGCTACCGCAGCCCTTTTTGCAGAAGGCACCACATCTATTCGTAACGTGTACAACTGGCGCGTGAAGGAAACGGATCGCTTGGCTGCTATGGCCACTGAACTTCGTAAAGTTGGTGCGGAAGTGGAGGAGGGGGACGACTACATTACCATCACTCCAACACCAAACCTACAGCATGCAGCGATTGATACCTATGATGATCACCGTATAGCGATGTGTTTCTCGCTGGTTGCTTTGGGTGGGACGCCTGTGACCATTAATGACCCAAAATGTACCTCTAAAACCTTCCCTGACTACTTCGACAAACTGGCATCGTTATCGGAAAGTTAATGAGACAGTTTGTAAGAGACAGACAACAGGTCAGCGATCCGCTGGCCTGTTTTTTTTACCTAGACTTCCCTATAATACGCCACCGATTCTATGGAGTAATTCGCGGTAAACTGGTGAGTATTCATCGACTAAATTGCTCTATTTTAAAACGATCTGGAGAATTATATGTCTACCCAAGCACCCGTAATTACTGTTGATGGCCCTAGCGGTGCCGGAAAAGGTACCCTTTGCATGCTATTGGCAGAGAAGCTGGGCTGGCATTTGCTTGACTCTGGCGCGATTTATCGCGTGCTTGCGTTAGCGGCTATTCACCATGGCGTTAACCCTGATTCGGAAGAGGCTTTGGTTCCTTTGGCTGCCCATTTAGACGTACAGTTCAAAGCTGAAGGTGAGCTGGTAAAAGTGATCCTAGAGGGTGAGGATGTGTCTAGCGAACTGCGCAAAGAGGAAACGGGTATGGCGGCATCGAAAGTGGCAGCTTTACCTCGCGTTCGCGAAGCCCTACTGCGACGCCAACGCGCGTTTGCAGAAGCACCTGGATTAGTAGCTGATGGTCGTGATATGGGCACGGTCGTCTTCCCAAAGGCGGAAGCGAAAATCTTCCTAGACGCAAGCGCTGAAGAACGCGCTCAGCGCCGCATGAATCAGTTGCAACTAAAGGGGTTAGATGTTAACTTTGACCGCCTTTTGAGCGAAATTCAGGAACGTGATAATCGTGACCGCAACCGAGCAGTCGCACCATTACGTCCCGCAGATGATGCTTTAGTTCTGGATTCGACCTCTCTCAACATTGAGCAGGTGCTAGAGCAAGCATTGTCCTATATTGAAAGTAAACTTACCGTTGCTTCTTGAAAGCAGCGGGTTTAAACCGTTGGTCGCAAGGATGATGACTGACATTACTATCAACCCCACGTGGTAGGACACCCGTGGTAGTTTAAATATTGAAGATTAAATTAATGACTGAATCTTTTGCTTCACTCTTTGAAGAATCTCTTAAAGAGCTAGAAACCCGCCCAGGTGCGATCGTTAAAGGTACTGTAGTTGCTATCGAGAACGGTTACGTTCTGGTTGACGCAGGCCTGAAATCTGAATCTTCTATCCCAGCTGAGCAATTCAAAAACGCTGCTGGCGAACTGGAAATCGAAGTTGGTGCTGAAGTAGACGTAGCACTGGACGCGATTGAAGATGGTTTCGGTGAGACTCAACTGTCTCGCGAAAAAGCGAAGCGCCACGAAGCTTGGATCCAACTGGAGAAAGCTTACGAAGAAGCTGAAACTGTTATCGGTGTTATCAACGGTAAAGTTAAAGGCGGTTTCACTGTTGAGCTGAACGGCATCCGTGCGTTCCTGCCAGGTTCACTGGTTGACGTACGTCCAGTACGTGACACTGCTCACCTTGAAGGCAAAGAGCTGGAGTTCAAAGTTATCAAGCTGGACCAGAAGCGCAACAACGTTGTTGTTTCTCGTCGCGCAGTTATCGAATCTGAAAACAGCGTTGAGCGTGATGAACTGCTGGCTTCTCTGCAAGAAGGCATGGAAGTTAAAGGTATCGTTAAGAACCTGACCGACTACGGTGCATTCGTAGATCTGGGCGGTGTTGACGGCCTGCTACACATCACTGACATGGCTTGGAAACGCGTTAAGCACCCATCAGAAATCGTTAACGTAGGTGACGAGATTCTGGTTAAAGTTCTGAAGTTCGACCGTGACCGCACTCGCGTATCACTGGGTCTGAAGCAACTGGGTGAAGATCCATGGGTAGCAATCGCTAACCGTTACCCAGAAGGTCACAAACTGACTGGTCGCGTAACCAACCTGACTGACTACGGCTGCTTCGTTGAAATCGAAGAAGGCGTTGAAGGTCTAGTACACGTTTCTGAAATGGACTGGACTAACAAGAACATTCACCCATCTAAAGTTGTTAACGTGGGTGACGAAGTTGAAGTTATGGTTCTGGACATCGACGAAGAGCGTCGTCGCATCAGCCTGGGTCTGAAGCAATGTAAAGCTAACCCATGGCAGTCGTTTGCAGAAATGCAAAACAAAGGCGATCGCGTAACTGGTAAGATCAAGTCAATCACTGACTTTGGTATCTTCATCGGTCTGGACGGCGGCATCGACGGTCTGGTTCACCTGTCTGACATTTCTTGGAATGTTGCTGGTGAAGAAGCAGTTCGCGACTTCAAGAAAGGCGACGAAATCTCTGCAGTTGTTCTGCAAGTAGATGCTGAGCGTGAGCGTATCTCTCTGGGCATCAAGCAGATGGAAGAAGACCCATTCAACAACTACCTTGCTGACAACAAGAAAGGTGCGATTGTTAAGGGTAAAGTAACTGCAGTTGACGCTAAAGGCGCAACCGTTGAGCTGATCGAAGGCGTTGAAGGTTACCTGCGTGCTTCTGAAGCATCACGTGACCGCGTTGAAGATGCAACTCTGGTTCTGGCTGTTGGCGACGAAGTTGAAGCGAAGTTCACCGGTGTTGACCGTAAGAACCGCGTAATCAACCTGTCTGTTCGCGCGAAAGACGAAGCTGAAGAGCAAGAAGCAATGGCAACTCTGAACAAAGCTGACGAAGCTTCGTTCGGTAATGCAATGGCTGACGCGTTCAAAGCTGCGAAAAGCGAATAATTAATGTGAAGTGAGGGGGAAAAATTCCCCCTCTACAGTTATACTGTTGAGAAACATACTAAAAGCGGGGTGATCATGACCAAGTCTGAGTTGATCGAAAGACTATGTAGTCAACAAACCCATCTTTCTGCCAAACAGGTAGAAGATGCCATCAAGGAAATCCTTGAACACATGGCCACTACACTCGAGGAAGGTGACAGAATCGAGATTCGTGGTTTTGGTAGTTTCTCTTTGCATTATCGCGCTCCTCGCGTTGGACGCAATCCAAAAACGGGAGACAAAGTTGAGCTCGACGGCAAGTACGTCCCTCACTTCAAACCGGGCAAGGAGCTTCGCGACCGAGTCAACATTAGCTGATTCGATTCCGAATAAAAAAACGGCATGCTATTCGTATGCCGTTTTTTTTATGTCTATTGCAATGGTCTGACAAGCCAAATTACTGCATAATCACATATATACCCAAATCTCTTCTTCTAGGCATAGCAGTTGCCGAGGGGGTTTAGGTATAAGAGTCCGGTAAGTGTTTGATGCAACATGTTGAGCATCTACAACCGGAGATAATAATGAGGGAGTGACTGTGAAGATTATTGGTATCGTTTTACTCGTCCTGTGTTTTCTTATCACACTCGCCCTTGGTGCACAGAATCAGGAAGTCGTGAACTTCAACTATCTGGTGGCACAGGGAGAGTTTCGATTATCTCTACTTTTGGGCGTAGTCTTTGGCACTGGTTTTGCTCTTGGCTGGCTGATTTGCGGCATGCTTTATCTGAAAGCGCGAATGTCTGCAGCCATGCTGAAAAAGCAGGTAAACAAGCAGCGCCAGGAGTTGGACAAACTGCGTACGGACCCTGTTAAGGAATAAGCGTAAATGCTAGAGCTGCTGTTTCTGTTGCTGCCAATTGCCGCCGGTTACGGTTGGTATATGGGCAATAGGAATGCTCGTCATCGTCGACAGGATCAGTCGCATCATCTATCAAGACAGTATGTCGCAGGTCTTAACCTGCTTTTGTCAGACCAGTCTGACAAAGCAGTGGACCTTTTTATAGAACTGCTCCAAGTCGATAACGAGACGATAGACACCCACCTTGCTCTCGGTAACCTTTTCCGCTCCCGCGGAGAGGTAGACCGTGCTATTCGTATTCACCAAAATCTGATTGCCCGTCCAAATCTCACGCTTGACCAGCGTAACCTTGCGCTTCAACAGCTTGCCAAAGACTATATGGTTGCCGGCTTTTTTGACCGAGCAGAAAAGATTTTCCACCAACTCGTTGATGAACCTGACTACAAAGAATTTGCCCTTCAGCAACTTCTTGCCATTTATCAACAAACCCGCGAATGGGAAAAGGCGATCGATATAGCTAGCAAGTTGGTTAAAGGTGGTAAGAGTAAACTCAAGCGCGATATTTCCCATTTCTACTGTGAGCTGGCGATGCAGTCTATGGGCGATAATGATGAGAAAGGTGCTCGTCAACTTCTTAAGAAAGCCCTGACTACTGACAAAGCTTGTGTGCGCGCTTCTCTAATGCTTGCCCGTCTTGATATTGGCAATGAAGACTATAAAGATGCAGCGAGAGTCCTTGAGCAAGTTCTGGAGCAAGACCCTGATTTTGTTAGTGAAGCTCTGCCATTGCTAGATAAATGTTATAGCGAAATGGGCAAAGAAATGTCCTTGGTTCGCTTTTTAAAAAGCTGCATCGAAAAGAACACTGGTGCTTCAGCAGAACTGATGATGTCTGATATTATCAGCGCCCATGAAAATGCGGCCATGGCGCAAAGCTTCCTCACCCGTCAGTTGACGAAAAATCCTACCATGAAAGGCTTCCACAAGCTGATGCAACTGCACGTAGAACAAGCAGAAGAAGGTCGCGGTAAAACCAGCTTGAACACACTGAAGCACTTGGTAGAGGAACAATTAAAAGTGAAGCCACACTATCGCTGTCGAAAGTGTGGCTTTTCGACTCACTCGCTTTACTGGCATTGTCCGTCCTGTAAAGGGTGGGGGTCGATAAAACCGATACGAGGCCTAGACGGAGAATAAATAGGAATGCAGGACCCTAAAGTAATTGTTGCATTGGATTACCCAAACATTGATCAGGCGCTGGCGTTTGTCGATCGCATCGAGCCAGGCAGTTGTCACCTGAAAGTGGGTAAGGAAATGTTTACCCTGTATGGTCCTGACTACGTTCGTAAACTGCACGAGCGTGGACACACTGTCTTTCTTGACCTTAAGTTCCATGACATTCCAAATACCTGTGCGCGAGCGGTTGCTGCAGCAGCAGAACTGGGTGTTTGGATGGTGAATGTTCACGCCAGTGGTGGCGAGCGCATGATGGTGGCAGCACGTGAAGCGCTTGAACCTTATGGTAAAGATAAACCAATGCTGATTGGCGTAACGGTGCTGACCAGCATGGAGCAAAGCGATTTGGCGGGTATCGGTATTAGCCGCGAGCCACAGGAACATGTGATGTCGCTGGCAACGCTGACCCGTAATAGCGGCCTTGATGGTGTGGTTTGTTCAGCGCATGAGTCTGCGATGTTGAAAAGCGCGCTTGGTCAGGAATTTAAGCTGGTGACGCCTGGTATTCGTCCTGCGGGCAGCGATGCCGGTGACCAACGACGTATCATGACACCGGTAGAGGCAGTAACGGCTGGCTCTGATTATCTGGTCATTGGTCGTCCGATCACCCAAGCTGCAGACCCAATGGCTGTGCTAACGGAAATCAATGCATCATTGGCATACCGCCAATAGTATTTGAGAAGTTAATAAAAAGCCCTGCATTGCAGGGCTTTTTCGCATTAGGCCATATGGTATCTCGAACGCCTGTCCAGTGTCGGTGCGGTAAAGTGACTTTCTATCAGCCTTTGCGTCAATGCGTGCTCAGGTGCTGTGAAAACCTGTTGGGTAGTACCAGACTCGACAACCTCGCCATTTTGCATCACCATGACCTTGTCGGCGACATGCTTGACTACCCCCATGTGCTGAGACACATAAACATAGGACAAACCCATCAACTCTTGTAGCTCTAGCAGCAGATTAAGGATCTGCGAGCGCATCGACATGTCCAGCCCGTTTAATGCTTCATCGGCAACAATCACACAAGGCTGAAGGATTAGGGCTCTAGCGAGGGATACACGTTGCTTTTGACCAGTTGCCAGCATTTGTGGGTAGAAGTAGGCATGTTCGGGGAGCAGTCCCACCTGACGTAACGTATCGACAACACGTCTTTCGCGTTCTTGGGGCGTCATATTGGTGTTTCGCTTAAGTGGCGCTTCGAGTATTTGCCCTATCTGGTTTCGTGGATTCAATGATGTGTTGGGATCCTGAAAAATCATCCGGATAAGTTTACAGCGGGTTTGATAATCGCTTGCGCCCAACACTTCGCCATTCACACGAATCTCACCACCCGTTGGTGACACCACGCCAGCGAGCATCTTGGCAAGGGTAGATTTACCGGAACCATTCTCACCAATAAATGCCAGGGTTTCGCCTGCTTCTATGGAGAAAGAAACAGGCTTTACCGCCTCTATCACCCGCTTGGTGAAAAGACCTGTGCGGTATTGATAGTTTTTACACAAGCCATCGACTTCAAGCAGTGCGGTCATGCTTTTTGACTTCCATATTGAGTGGGAAATGACAGGCGAACTTATGATTTTTCACTTTGCGCGTCCGAGGAACCTCTACACACTTGCGCTGGGCGTAAGGACAACGGGGGCCTAAACGACAGCCTATTGGCAAATGCTGCAAAGGAGGAATCGAGCCGGGTAAGGCTTCCAGTTTACTCTTGTGCGGAATGTCCTGACTGAAGTCCGGCATCGCGCGAAGGAGCGCATCTGTATAAGGGTGATGAGGCGCTTGCAGGATCTGTTTTCGCCCTGCTGATTCAACAGATTGCCCGCAGTACATCACGGTAATTCGGTCCGCCCATTGGGTCACGGTAGTCAGGTCGTGGCTGATCAGCAAAATGGTAGTATTTGCCAACTGGTTGGTACGGCTGAGCAGGCGGAAGATTTGAGCCTGTGTGATCGGGTCCAAATCGTTGGTTGGTTCGTCAGCAATCAAAAGGCGAGGGCGGTTAGCAATAGCCATCGCAATCATGACTTTCTGACACTCACCATCCGTGAGTTCATACGGATAGCTCTTCATGATGCGCTTGTGGTCTTTAATTCCCACCTTGTGCAGCAGCGCGATGGACTGCTGTTTGCGCCACGAAAGTCTTTGCCACCAACTCCCGCTGAATGAGTCAGAAGGAATGGCTTCTTCCAACTGATAGCCCACCTGTTCAGATGGGTCGAGACAGGTCGAAGGCTCTTGGAAAATCATCGCAATGTCTTTGCCGACAACGTGGCGTCGTTCACGGGCAGGAAGGGCAAGAAGGTCAATATTACCAAGGCGAAGGCGATCTGCAGTGACGCGCCAGTTATCTTTAGTGACACCACAGATGGCTTTAGCTACCAGACTCTTACCCGAGCCTGATTCACCCACCAAACCACGGATTTCACCTTCACTGATGGTCAGGCTCATCCGGTCGACCGCTTTGACCAGACCTTGCGGTGTTTCGATTTCTATCGTCAGGTGTCGAATATCTAACAACGGCATTATTCTGTCCCCGCATTAATCGCTTGAGTAATGCCATCACCCACTAGGTTGACGACAAGTACGCTGATCATGATAGCCAGTCCTGGCAAGGTCACCGTCCAAGGTGCGGTGAATACTAGTTCGATCGAATCGCCCAGCATTGCGCCCCATTCCGGAGACGGTGCCTGTGCGCCGAGACCAAGAAAGCCCAGTGCTGCAATATCTAGAATGGCTACCGAAATCGCGCGGGTCAATTCTGTGCTCAGTGTTACCAGAATATTAGGTAATACGGAGTGATACAGTAAATAGAAGCTGTTCGCCCCATCCAAACGCGCTGCCAGAATGTACTCTTTTTCCATTTCCGCATGGACCGCAGTGTAGACCGCGCGGATAAAGCGTGGGATTAATGCTAGCCATACCGCCAGCAAAACACTCAGCTCCCCGGGACCTTGAAACGCAACCACAATGATTGCCAACAGTAGGGAGGGAATAGACAGCACTGTGTCTAATAGGTGATTTAGGAAGCTGGATTTCAGACCCGAAGTCATACCTGCCAGAATACCGATAAGTACACCCAGAACACCTGCTGCCAAAGCGACAAGTACCGCATAGCCAAAGGTGAGTCGGGATCCTTCAATCAGCCGGGAAAGCATGTCCCGCGTTAGATCGTCTGTACCCAGAAAGTAATCAACTGTACCTTTGGTGTCCCAAGAAGGTGGCATGAGTAGCTCACCAGTCTGGAACTGCGCGCCGTAAGGGGCAATCCAAGGTGCCAAGATGGTGACCAAAAGCAAAATGCACAGACACCAGAAGCCGAACACCGCAAGGGTATTTTCCCGAAACGCTTTCCATGAGCGCTCAAGTTGCGTTGGAATGCGCTCTTCTAAATAAACACTATTTGAGGGCATACCATTCCTTCCTTGCCAGAGGGCTGATCGCAGCTCCGGTGAGATCAGAGAAAATGTTCGCGATAAGAACAACACTACCAACGGCAAGCACACCAGCTTGTACGGCTACATAGTCCTGGAAGCTCAGTGCATCCAACAGCCAGGTACCAATACCCGGCCAGTTGAAAACTGACTCTGTAATGATGGCAAAGGTCATCATGGTAGAAATCTGTATCCCGAACTTAGGAATAATTGGCGGTAGGGCATTTTTCAGCACATGACGCATGACGATTTCTGATTTCGACAGTCCTTTGGTCGCTGCTGCCTTGATGTAGTTTTGGCTCATCACGTCTGCAACGGAGTCACGCAATAGCTTGATGATTTCGGTTGTTGGCGCCACAGCTAGCACTAGTGTCGGCATAATGAGGTGGCGGATAATGTCCTCCAACGCCTGACTGCGCTGTGGATGATTGGACAGCAGCACATCAACGAACGCAAAGCCCGTTATGGATGGGATTTCGAACAGCAGGTTGTAACGGCCAGAAACTGGCAGCCAACCCAAATACAATGAGAACACCATGATCATCAGGATAGCCATCCAGAAGATTGGCATGGAAAACGTGAACAGAGTTAGCGATGAAATCACCATATCTGTTGAAGAGCCACGGCGAATGCCTGCCAGAGTGCCAAATGGAATACCCAACAACAATGCCAGTAAGAAAGCAAAGAAGCACAACTCTAGCGTTGCGGGGAAGACACGGGATAAGGACTCTGTCACAGGTTGACCATTAGCAGCGATACCAAGGTTACCTTGCATGAGCTCACGCAGGTACAGTGTCCAGCCTGTCCAGTACTCATATTGATTGAACACCGAGAGCGGGTCGAGTTTCACGATGTTATAGCCGATCATTGTCAGAATCAGCAGGGTAATAATGAAAAGATTGAGCCGGCGAATAGCATAGATCAACATAGATCAGCGGCTCCTGGATACGTTAGCAAAAGATTTGTCTCCAAACGGGCTTAACGTGATGCCCTGAAGTGACGCATTTCGCGCCTGATAGTGAACACCGTGTGCCAGCGGGATCACTGGCATACGCTCATTAAGGATGCGTTGCGCTTGCAAATAAAGATTGCGGCGTTCATTTCGTTCGTCGGTGGCAATTGCTGAATCGATGAAACGGTCAAAATAACGGTTACACCAGTTGGAGAGGTTCCAGCCAGTGAATTTTGCGTTGCAGGAAAGCAGTGGCCTCAGGAAATTGTCCGGGTCACCGTTGTCTGCTATCCATCCAGTTAACACCATGCCAAGCTCGTCAATATCATCACGCAGCAGCTTACGGTTAATATCTTCGAGCGCAATGATATTAACTGTGATACCAATCGGCGCCAGATTCGCCTGAACTAACTCTGCCGTTTTTCTTGGACTTGGGTTGTAGGCTTTAGGTGTCAAAGGCACAATCAGATCCACTTCAAAGCCGTGACGGTAACCGGCTTTGGCCATCAGGCTGAGGGCAAGTTGCGGGTCGTAAACCACATTAGACTTTTCGTTATAGGCCCAAGACATCGGTGGCAACATGCCGTTAGCGGGTGTGCCTGTACCGTAGTAAACCGATTGGATCAGTGTGTCGCGGTTAATGGCCAGACTAATGGCTTGCCTAACTTCCAACTCAGAGAGAGCGGGGTGACGGGTATTGAGTGCGAGAAACGCCACATTCATGCCTGTCTGCGAGGCCAGTACAAAATCGGGATTGTTTTCAATAACGGAAAGTTGGCTGGCTATGGGTGATGAAAGCACATCACATTCGCGGGTGATGAGTTTACTCAGCGAGCCAGTACCACGGTTACTGATGTCGTACGCAACCTGCTCCATGGGTGCCGCACCATTCCAATAACCCCAGTGCCGTTTCAAGCGAATGAAGCGGTGAGGCTCATATTCATCGAGGTAGAATGCACCTGAGCCGACAGGGTGTGAATCTATTTTATCTAGCGTGCCTTTCTTTAAAAGATGTTCAGCGTATTCCGCTGAATGGACAACCGCATAGGTGGTTGAAAGGGTAGACAGGAATGAAACATCAGGGCGCGATAGGGTAAATTTTACTGTGTAGTCATCAAGTGCGACGACATCATCCACCAGCCCACCGAAATCCATACTTTCAAACCATGGATAGTCGCCGCCGGAAACATCGTGAAAAGGATGCTCAGGGTCAATCAGTCGCTTGAAGCTGAAAACCACATCCTCTGCATTTACGCCACGATGGGGAACAAACCAGTCCGTAACCTGAAAGCTGGCGCTCTGGCGAAGATTGAAGACATATTCTTTGCCATCAGGGCTCACTTTCCAACTCTGTGCCAACATAGGAACAGGCTTGTAAGTCTGCGGGTCAAGTTGAAGAAGCCGATCATAGATTTGGCTGGAGAGTGCATCAGCAGTTAGGCCGCCATCGGTCAACTGTGGATTGAAAGTATTGGGTTGACCCGGGCCGCAATAAATGAAACCACGGTTACGCGCAGCGTTATCGGAGAACGGGTCTTCACATCCTGCCAAGAAGAGGATGGTAACGCCTGCCAGTAGCAAGCGGCCTAGAGCGCTCATAAGCCAATGATTAGGTGATAAGGTTAAGTGTTTTAATTTACCACTTAAGCAACGGAGTCACCAAGTGGCGGCGTAAATATCTGAGTAATTTCAGAGCAATTGGCGAAAAACTTATGCCGAATCGGTGTTTTCCTCACCAACTAGGATGTATTTTCGCAGTAACCCTCTTATTTGATGGTAGCTTAAGCCAAGCAGCTCTGCGGCGCGACGTTGATTAAAACGTGCTTGTTCCATCGCCTTTTCAACAATTTCCTTCTCCTGATCCTGCTGCCATTGACGTAAATCGAGTGGGAAGGTGATTTCTGATTTCGACTCAGATTTCTCTGCAGGCTTTTCGTTTCGCCAAGGCGCTTTGAATGGGTCGAGTTGAATATCTTCCGCATCAATCTCGCTGCCTTCGTCGGCGTGACGGTATATGGCGCGTTCTACCACGTTTTTCAGCTCACGTACGTTACCCGGCCAGCGATAGGTGTTGAGAAGCTTCACCGCTTCTGCCGAAAAGCCGGAAAAGTAGCTGTAACCAAGCTCTCGACACATTTTAAGCGCGTAATACTCGGCAAGAAGCAGAATGTCTCCCTGACGTTCTCGCAATGGCGGAAGGTGGATAACATCAAAGGCAAGCCTATCTAGAAGATCAGCGCGGAACTCACCGTCATCGGCCATCTGGGGTAAGTTCTCGTTAGTCGCGCATACCAGTCTGACATCCGCGCTCAGCACATCACTGCCGCCCACGCGTTCATATTCACCGTACTCGATGACACGAAGGAGCTTTTCCTGCACGCCAAGTGGCGATGTTGCTAATTCGTCCAGAAACAAAGTCCCACCTTCAGCCCGCTCAAAGCGGCCTTTGTGCTTTCCTTTGGCGCCACTGAAAGAGCCGGCTTCATGGCCAAACAGCTCAGAATCAATCAGGCCTTCACTCAGTGCTGCGCAGTTCAGGCTGACCAGCGGGCCGTCCCAACGGCGTGATAAATAATGCAGGCGCTTGGCGATGAGCTCTTTACCTGTACCCCGCTCCCCCAGAATCAGTACAGGGCGGTCGAGCGGCGCAAGACGGGAGACATGATCGAGAACGGAAAGGAAGTGATCGGATTCGCCAATCAGGTTGTCAGGTTTCTGCATGGTGAAATTTGCCAACTGTTAGTTTATTTAATCATACCCTTATGAGGGGAAAATGCACGTAATGAGTTAACTTGTTGTAATTTATAGGATATAAAAGTTGGCACGGGGCTTGATATATATCTGGCAAATGAGGTTTTCCCTCACCTGTAAGCGCACAGGGCGCATTCGGCAATAAGGAGCATCACAATGGGTATTTTCTCTCGCTTTGCAGATATTGTTAACGCTAACGTCAATTCACTGCTGGATAAAGCAGAAGATCCACAAAAAATGGTTCGCCTGATCATTCAGGAAATGGAAGACACACTGGTTGAAGTTCGCACTTCCTCAGCACGTGCGCTGGCAGACAAAAAAGAACTGGCGCGTAAAATCGAAGGCATAGAGCGTCAACTGACGGATTGGCAGGAAAAAGCGACACTGGCCCTTCAGAAATCTCGTGAAGATCTGGCTCGCGCGGCACTGATTGAAAAACAGAAAGTGCACGATGTCTTACTGACTCTCAAAGAAGAGTACAATCTGGTCGAAGAGACTATCGGTAAACTGGGTAACGAAATCGCAGAGCTTGAAACCAAGCTAGCAGAAACCCGCGCCCGTCAGCAAGCTCTGGTGATTCGCCGTGAAGCAGCTGGCAAACGCCGTGACGTTCGTCGCCAACTGGATCCCGGCCGCACTGATGAAGCGCTGGCGAAATTCGAGCAATACGAGCGCCGCATTGATGAGTTGGAAGCAGAAGCAGACAGCTACAGCATTGGTAAAGGCAAACGTCTTGAAGACGAATTTGCAGACCTGCAAGCGCAGGATGAAATCGAAAAAGAACTTGAACGCATGAAAGCGGAACTTAAGGACAAAGAATAAGCCTTCTCAAAGGTAAGGAGTAGACATGTCAATGGCGTTTCTTTCAATTCCACTGGTGGTGTTTTTTGTATTCGTTGCACCACTGTGGTTGTGGCTCCACTACCGCAGTAAACGACAAGTCGGTCAGGGCTTGAGTGGTGATGAGTTTGAGCAATTGCAAGCCCTGGCAAACCGCGCGGAAGCATTGCAGGACCGCATTCATTCTCTGGAGCGCATTCTTGATGAGGAAGCGCCAAATTGGAGACATAGACAATGAGCAAAACGTTGTATCGTGATCCTGTAAACGGGAAGATCGGTGGCGTTTGTGCAGGTGTCGCCGACTACTTCGGGATGGAAATCTGGTTAGTGAGGATCCTGACTGTGACGGCATTTCTGATGGGACTGGGCTTTTTCGTTATCGTGGCATACATTGCTGCCATGCTCATCCTTGAAAAAATGCCGCCGGAAGAGGCAAAGCGGACTTTCCATTACAAAGAGCATCAAGTGAAACAAAAACCTTGGCAACAAGGGAAATCAGCAAGCCAATTGCTGGCCGATATTGATAATGAAATGGGAGAGATGGAATACGACGTTGCCAAAATGGAAGCGTATGTAACATCAAAAGAGTACGAATTGAACCGACAGTTCAAAAAGCTCTAATCAAAATCCATGATGATGTTATCCCCCGCTTTTATCGCGGGGGATTTATCTTTTGAGGGGTGCTGCTATTTATGAATTCAGTGAAGCGTCAGGTGAATAAATGGGTGAGCCGTAGTCTCGACAGACATGTTCGCCTAGCGGTGACAGGGCTTTCCCGTGCCGGTAAAACCGCCTTTATCACCTCACTCATCAATCAGCTGCTGCACAGCGCGACCAATCCGCGCATGCCTTTGTTTGCGCCCGTCCGCGAAGGACGTGTTCTCGGTGCGCGACGGGTTCAGCAGAGTCAGCTTCATATTCCTGCCTTTGACTACGATCTTGGCATTCAATCATTGCGCGCGCATCCGCCAACTTGGCCTTCTCCAACGCGCGATGTCAGCGAGATCAGGCTGGAAATCCGTTATCGACCTGAAAAAGGGGCGATGAAGTTGTTGCAGGATACGGCGACGCTGTATCTCGATATCGTTGATTATCCCGGAGAATGGCTGCTTGATTTGCCGCTGCTTTCCATGAGTTTTGAAGAGTGGTCGCGTAAACAAAGTGGCATCTTGACTGGCAAGCGGAAAGAGCTGGCAGAGGCTTGGCTGGAAGCGGTCGATAGCTTCGACCCATTGGCAGACGCGGACGAAAAACTGATCGGCGAGATAGCGGCGAAATTTACCGCTTACCTCCATGCCTGCAAGGAAGAAGGGGGAATGCATTGGGTGCAACCGGGCCGATTTGTGTTACCGGGCGAATATGCAGGTGCACCCGTGCTTCAGTTCTTCCCATTAGTTGGCAATAAGTATGGTGAGAGCCAACTGTCCAATGCGCCGAAAGGCAGCAACTACGCCATGTTGAAACAGCGTTACGATTACTACTGCCAGCACATTGTGAAAGGCTTCTATCAGGAGCATTTCTCTAAAGTCGACCGACAAATTGTGCTGGTGGATACCCTGCAACCGCTTAATGCGGGGCCAGCGTCATTCAATGACATGCGAATGGCTCTAGAGCAGTTAATGCAAAGCTTCCGCTACGGTAAAAGTGGCTTATTGCGCCGTCTCTTTGCGCCACGTATCGACAAGATTCTTTTTGCGGCGACCAAAGCTGATCATGTCACGCCGGATCAGCATCCAAATCTGGTTTCACTGCTCCAGCAGTTGATCCACGAAGCTTGGCAAACAGCAGCGTTTGAAGGGATTGATATGGAGTGTGTCAGTCTCGCTTCTATTCAAGCGACTGAGCCCGGTATGGTGAATCATCAGGGTGAAACCATGTCTGCACTGCGTGGCACGTTGGAAAATGGTAAGCCAATGTTGATGTACCCGGGCGATGTGCCGTCTCGGTTACCGGGTGAGTCTTTCTGGCAGGATAACCAGTTCGAATTTCGTCAGTTCCGACCGATGCAAACCGATGTAGACGAGCCTTTGCCGCACATTCGCGTGGACAAGGCGTTGCAATATTTGCTGGGCGACAAACTGAGGTAGGAGGCGAGATGAACGATTATAAAAAAGCTGTCGTGTTTGATGAGCCTGAAAAACAACAGGATGAATCTCCTGACCTGACGCTTCAGCGTCAATTTGAGCAGGACAACTCATCGTTTGCTATCACCAGCGTGGAAGAAGAAAGCGATGCTGAGCAGGCATTGGAAGCCACTTTAACCTCACCGAGAAAAAAACGTTGGGGATTGCGCTCGCTTGCAGCAGCAGGCATTGGTTTGGTCTGTTGGCAAACGGTTGATTCTGTCTGGACAGCAGTGCAGACCGGAGATTGGCTGGCCGTTGGCTGGAGCGGCTTTATTGCTGGTATTGCGGCGATGGGCATAGGCGCCTTGGGGCGCGAGTTTCTGGCACTACGCCGCTTGAAAGGACGACAAGATGAGCGAGACGAAGTCACCGACATCATGGCTGCTGAAGGCATTGGCAAAGCCAAAGGGGTGTGTGAGAAGCTCTCCAAACAGTCAGGTGTTGAACTGACAACGGGCTATGACAAATGGCAGACATCTTTAGCTGCTACGCACAATGACCGTGAAGTCTTCGAACTCTACGACCAGATGGTGGTGACAGAACAAGATGCCCGTGCCAAGAAAATGGTGACCAAATACGCATCTGAAGCGGCGGTCATGGTTGCACTCAGTCCACTCGCCATTGCTGACATGTTGTTGGTGGCATGGCGCAACTTCAGGCTATTGGAGCAAATTTCGAAAGTGTATGGTGTGAAGTTGGGCTATTGGTCGCGCATTCGCTTATTGAGGCTGGTATTGGCTAACATGGCATTTGCCGGTGCCAGCGAGGCGCTCACGGATATCGGTACTGACCTGTTGTCTGTCGATATTGCTGGCAAGCTGTCTGCAAGGACTGCACAAGGCTTAGGTGTGGGTTTGTTAACCGCAAGACTTGGTTATAAAGCCATGTCTGTGATGCGTCCGCTGCCTTATATTGGTACCAAGGCACCGAAGCTATCTGACATGCGTAAGCAGTTGCTGACCAAACTGACCCCAGGGAACTAGGGGCTGTTGATCTTTAGTGGTTGGATTTTGTTCTAGCCATAAGCGTTTTAGGCGCGGCGAGGTGTGTGCGCCTAGTGGCCCTCAACAAAGCACAAAACGCTTAGGTTATGGGACGCGCAGTCGAACCCTTCGGGTAGCGTTTGTGGGGACTTTCTCCTGCGTTACTGGCTTCCCGTGAAGGCCAGCTACACATCGAAGCCTCTGCCATGCATAAAATCCCCACAAACTGCTGCAAAAACCATCACCAAAGGTCAGCAGACCCTAACGTCAATGGCGCTGTTTTCCTTTTGCAGGGAGAGGATTGGCTCTCTCACGTTTTCATTGACGCCTCTTGACTGAATGGCTTGAGAGGCGCACACTCCTCTCACTGTCAACAATTCCTGACACTTATTTATACAGCTAATTGAATAGTGCAATCCATCAGGGATTGATGAGGTTTCGCCTCAGAGACTTATCATTTCAACGCGGCTGACACCGTAATACAGGATGCCGTCAGCCCACTGCATACAGGACACCAACGTGAGATTACAGGTCTTTTGCGAAGATCGACTTGGATTAACCCGCGAACTCCTCGACATTCTGGCGCGTCGCAATATTGACTTGCGCGGTATTGAAATCGACCAGGTCGGCATTATCTACCTCAACTGCCCAGAAGTGGAATTCGAAGAGTTCCGGCATTTGATGTCCGAAATCCGTCTGATCAGCGGCGTGACTGATGTACGGAAAATCCAGTTCCTGCCCGCCGAGCGCGAACATCGTGAGCTGCGCGCGTTGCTTGAAACACTCAGCGATCCCGTCTTTTCGGTTAACCTCAGTGGTAAAGTCGACATGGCGAACAAGGCAGCATTGCGTCTGATGGGCAGCGAAGAATCTGACTTAATTGGCGAGTCTGCCAACACTGTGTTCCCTGACTTCAACTTCACCCATTGGCTAGAGCGTGATAACGCTGGTCAAATCCACCGCCAGGTTGTGCTTTCAGGCATGGATTACCTGATGGAAGTGATGCCCGTTTATGTGACCGACAGTGAAGATAAAGATGTGTTGGCAAGCGCGGTAATTCAGCTTAAGCAAGTTTCCATTAATCATCTGCCCACCACCTTGTACCGCACGCCGGGCGAGCACGGTTTTGAGCATTTGGTGGGACAATCCAGTAAGTTTCGTAGTTTGGTGAATCAGGCCAAAAAATTTGCGACGCTGGATGCACCGCTGCTGATTCAAGGTGAAACCGGCACAGGAAAAGAGATGCTGGCTAAAGCCTGTCACCAACGTTCACACCGTGCGGAAAATCCGTTTCTGCTGGTAAACTGTGTGTCCATGCCAGATGATGCTGCAGAAACCGAGTTGTTTGGCTGTGCACCAATGGAAGGTCATGAAGGAAAGAAAGGCCAGCTTGAGCAAGCTGATGGTGGGACCGTATTCCTCTATGAAGTGGGGGAGATGAGCCAACATCTGCAAATCAAACTGCTTCGCTTTATGCAGGATGGTACTTTCCGCCGTGTAGGTGAAGAGAAAGAAATCAAGGTTGATGTGCGTGTGATCTGCTCAACGCAGAAAAACCTGTCAGAGCGCGTAACCGCAGGGCAATTCCGAGAGGATTTGTATTATCGACTAAATGTTCTTTCCCTGACGGTATCGCCGCTGCGTGAGCGTCCATCGGATGTGCAACCGCTCGCTGAACTTTTCCTTAATCAGTTCGCCGCAGAATTGGGGCAGGAAAGACCGATGCTGCAACAAGGCGTACTCGAGTTGCTGAATCAATATTCATGGCCTGGTAACGTTAGACAGCTTAGAAACGTGCTGTTCCGCGCAATGACACAAATCGAAGAAGGCTGCCTGACCAAAGATGACATCCAATTGCCGGAAACGGAGCAAAGTGCTTTCCTGACTGAGGAGACACTGGAAGGCTCGCTGGACGACATTATGAAGCGTTACGAGTCGGGTATTTTGTCGAACTTATATCGCAGTTATCCTTCAACTCGTAAGCTGGCGAAGCGACTCAGCGTTTCTCACACCGCTGTGGCAAACAAACTTCGTGAATACAGCATTGGTAAGAAATAAAAAACAAAAACGGTGGTCTCAGCCACCGTTTTTTTCCATGGTAAGGAGCTTTTGTTTGATCTCCAAACCATAGCGATAGCCGGTCAATTCACCACCGCTGCTAATGACACGGTGGCAAGGGATGACCAAAGGGATGGGATTGACATTGTTCGCCATTCCGACGGCCCGAGAAGCTTGAGGATTGCCGATTTCCCGCGCAATATCAGCGTAAGACCTTGTTTCTCCGTATGGGATTTCACGGAGTACTTGCCAGACTTTATGCTGGAACCCTGTGCCGTCTGGCGCGAGTAGAATGTCAAACTTGGAGCGTTCCCCTTTGAGGAACTCGAGAATTTGTTTTTTGTACGGAGTGAGGTGCTTGGGAGAGTGTTTCCACTGTTTGCACGACTCAACAGGGTGATGAAGACATAAGGTCAATTGTCTGAGCCCAGACTCATCAGCCAATAAGTGAATTTTCCCCAGCGGTGATTCAAAGCTATCGTAATACATAAGTAACGACACAGTTGGATAGGAGGCGAATTGTCTGTCGAAATTATAAACCCTTTCCCGCATTTACGTATTGATAATCTTATTATTCGTGCGATACAGAAGCCTGATCTCCCACTTATCGTGAGCTATTTTCAGGTCAATCGCCAGTATCTGGCACCTTGGGAACCCTTGCGGGGAGACAGTTTCTTTACCCAAGAAGGTTGGGAAAGGCGCGTTATTCAATTAATCGAACTGCAGCGTCACGGACTTGCCTATTATTTCATGATTTTCGAAGAGGGCAATGATGAGGTCTGTGGGGTAATTACCTATAACAACATCATGCAGTTCCCTTTTCACGCCTGTAATGTGGGCTATTCACTGGCTGAAACAGCACAGGGGAGAGGTATTATGCGACGGGCACTGAAGGCGACCAACCAATGGCTTTTCGATAACCTGAATTTGCACCGCATCATGGCGTCTTACATGCCAAGAAACAAACGCAGTGAAGCGGTTCTGAACGCGGCGGGATTTAAAAAAGAAGGCGAAGCCAAAGATTACCTGCTGATCAACGGGAACTGGGAAGACCACATCCTCACCTCTGTCATTAACACCAAATGGGTAGCCTCGACCAATGAGTGATATGTCGGCGGTTGAAAGGCTGGAAAAGCAACTGGCATTGATTGTAGAGATTGATCAACTCAAAGCGGTACTCAGGAGAACTCGTGTTAGGAGTGATGCAGGTAGGTTGGAAAACTCTGCTGAGCACAGCTGGCAGGTTGCTTTGATGGCAGTTTTGCTCCAAGAGCATGCCAACGAAGCTGTCGATGTGGCAAAAGTGGTCAAAATGCTGCTTATTCACGATGTAGTGGAAATCGATGCGGGCGATACCTTTGTTTATGATTTGGAAGCAGCAAAACTTCAGCCTGAGAAAGAGCTGAAAGCGGCGAAGCGTATCTTTGGTTTATTGCCGGAAGACCAGCGGGACGCGCTAATGGCTCTTTGGTTGGAGTTTGAAGCAGGGGAAACACCTGAAGCGCGCTATGGAAAAGCGTTGGATCGTATGCTGCCTATGCTCCTGAACTATCACAGCGAAGGACAAAGCTGGAAAGAGTACGGCGTTCGGCATGATCAAGCGTTGAAGATTAACAGCAAGATAGAAAAAGGTTCAGTACTTCTTTGGGAAAAGGTACAGACGATACTGACGGAAGCTGCTGAGAAAGGGTGGCTAAAAAAGTAGAATGAATCAGATGATTAAGCCCCTGAGGGTCGGGGCTTTCGGAAGATTCGTTGGTACCAGACACCAGCTAGGTCACGGTGATTAAACGCATCGTGTTTGTGGTTTTTACGTACTCGTTGATGTCACCTTGAGTAATAATCACCACATCCCATTGGTTCAGATACCCCAGTTGCTTCAGGTGAGCAATGGCTCTGTGAGCAACCTCAGAACCTGCACCTGTATCACTTTCGAAGTGTACGGGAGTGACCCCCCTGTATAACGCTAATCGACACAGAGTCGATTCGTGTCTGGATAGTGCAAAAATAGGTTTACCGGAACTAATCCTCGACATCATCAGCGCTGTCCTGCCAGACTCGGTCAATGTCACCATCGCTTTAACTTGAGGCATGTGGTTCGCGGCATACATTGTCGCCATCGAAACCGTTTCTTCAATCAACTCAAACTCCTTGTTGAGGCGATGGTTTGAAACATTAATCGATGGCATTTTCTCTGCACCAATACAAACTTCTGCCATGGCTTTCACTGTTTCCAGTGGATAGTCGCCTGCAGCCGTCTCTGCGGAGAGCATAACGGCATCTGTCCCATCTAAGACAGCGTTTGCAACATCCATGACTTCAGCACGCGTTGGCATGGGCGCTTTGATCATTGACTCCATCATCTGGGTTGCAGTAATAACGCATCGATTCAACGAACGTGCGCGACGAATGAGTTTTTTCTGTACGCCTACAAGTTCAGGATCGCCAATCTCTACGCCCAGATCTCCACGTGCCACCATAACGACGTCAGACGCCTCGATAATATCGTCAATATTCTCGTCAGAAGAGACAGTTTCAGCGCGTTCTACTTTAGCGACCAAGCTAGTTTCCAATCCCGCCTTCTTGGCTAACGACCTTGCCAAACGCATGTCGTCCCCATTACGGGGGAAGGATATGGCTAGAAAGTCCACTTTGATTTTTGCTGCAGTAAGAATATCTTGCTTATCCTTGTCGGTTAGAGCGGGCGCAGAGAGGCCACCACCTTTTTTGTTGATGCCTTTGTTATTCGAAAGTGGCCCTCCAACCATGACTTCAGTAAGAATACGAGTACCGTCTACCGAGATGACTTTCAACTGTACCCGGCCATCATCAAGCAAGAGAACATCGTCTGTATCGACATCATTGGGGAGGTTTTTGTAGTCAATGCCCACACACTCTTTATCACCTTTCCCGGGCTCAAGCGCAGCATCCAAAACGAAACGATCGCCCACAACTAGCTGAACTCTGCCATTGGCGAAAGTTGATACGCGTATTTTCGGTCCTTGTAGGTCTCCAAGAATACCGACATGGCGCCCCAACTTAGCTGCGATAGCACGTACCTTGTTGGCACGTTCTATATGGTCTTCAGGGGTACCATGAGAAAAGTTCATCCTAACGACGTTGGCGCCAGCAGCAATGATTTGTTCCAGCACATCTTCCTTATCAGTCGCTGGCCCCAACGTGGTCAAGATCTTTGTTCGACGTAAATTCTCAGACATGACAGTCTCCTGAGTAAAAATGCTTACGAAAAGATAGCTGTATAGATAGTGATAATTATCTTTATTAAGAAGTGTAGCTGAGCGGGCGGAACTCAAAGAAAAAGGGCAGACCTTAGGTCTGCCCTTTAAATCAGGTGAGCGATTCCTTATTGAATCGAGAATCCTTGATGGCTTCTTTTACTCGTTTGAGGTTCTCACGGAACCCAGGGCCTCGGCGAAGAGTGAAGCCTGTTGCTAGAACATCAATGACGGTCATCTGAACCACGCGGCTTGCCATAGGCATATAGATGTCGGTATCTTCCGGCACATCCAGTGTGATGGTCAGAGAACAGACTTTATCAAGTGGAGAACCTTTCTCTGTCACTCCGATAACGGTAGCGCCATTTTCCTTCGCAAGGTTTGCCACATCAACCAGTGATTTGGTTCGTCCGGTGTGAGAAATCACCACAACGACATCACCATCTGAACAATTGATACAGCTCATACGCTGCATCACGATATCATTGAAGCAAACAATTGGAATGTTGAAGCGGAAAAATTTGTTTTGAGCATCATGGGCAACAGAAGCCGATGCTCCAAGGCCGAAGAAAGAAATTTTCTTGGCTTGTGTCAGCAAATCTACCGCGCGGTTGATTTGATGAGGGTCGATGCTGTTTTTCGCCACATCCAGACACGCCATCGTCGATTCGAAAATCTTCGAGGTGTAAGCGTCAGCGCTGTCGTGCTCCTCGACATTTCGGTTCACATAGGGTGTACCGTTTGCCAGGCTTTGTGCCAGATGAAGTTTAAAATCAGGGAAGCCTTTGGTATCCAGCCTTCGGCAGAAACGGTTCACCGTTGGTTCGCTGACGTCTGCCATTTTGGCGAGCGTCGCTATGCTGGAGTGAATAGCAGTCTGGGGAGAGGCGATAATCACTTCAGCGACTTTCCTTTCCGACTTACTAAAGTTTTCAATATTTTTTTGTATTTTTTCCAGGGTGTTCATTCAGATTACCGCGTTACTTCCGCTGTCTGTTTTGTCAGTCATTGCCACCTTGTTTTTTTGGTCTGCTCAGTCTGACGCTATTGGGTGAAATATTTCGATGTCCAACAATGTTATAGTCGATTTTAACGGTTGGATTCGTTTAATGACATTTTAACCAAAAAATACCTTTAAAAATTTGTATTCATTCACGCTTTTAGTTGCTTAATTACACAGCCCCGGAGGTTTTTTTCATCAAATGCGAATTGCGTTCGGTTCTTGTGGCACGTCTCGAATGAATGAAGATAAGAAATGAAAATTGCTTACAGGGAGCTTTCTATGTCGGAACCATATAAAACAGTTTCAATAAGCGGGTGTGGCTGGCTTGGCCTTCCACTCGCCGAATATTTGCACCAAGGTGGGTATGCGGTTACAGGCAGTAAACGTAGCGAGGATTCACTTAAAAGTCTGAAATTGAAGAATATTAATAGTGTGGTGTTCGATGTATACAGTGAAAATGCAGAATCATCATCTCAGCCTCTGTTTGGTAGTGATGTTTTTGTTGCCAACATCCCGCCGGGCCGGCGTTCTTTTGACAGACACAAATTTGCTGATGCCATGAAGAATTTAGTCGATAGGGCAAAGTCTGGTGGGGTGAAGCAGTTCATCTTTATCAGTACCTCTTCCGTTTACGGCAGTATCACAGGGGTCGTTACAGAAAACACAGTGTGTGAGCCGGATACTGAATCTGGAAAAGCACATCGGGAAATTGAAGAATACGTGCTAAGCGAGTTCGGTGAGCATGGTGTCGTGCTGAGACTGACAGGTTTAATTGGTGATGAGAGACACCCAGGGAAACACTTGGCAGGAAGAGATAATGTCAGCGGCGGGTTGGATCCAGTGAATCTCATTCATCGCGACGACTGTATTGAAGCGATAAGCTCCATTATTTCGTTGCAGCGAGGCGGAGAGGTTTTCCATTTGAGTGCAACAGATCATCCGACGCGATCTGACTTCTATCGTTGGGCTGCAAATGGTTTGGGCATGAAGGAACCTGTATTTATTGAAGATGGAGGGCAGGGGAAAGTGATTGAGCCCACCCATACGTTAAAAACATTGAGTCTGACGCTGAAGTATCCGTCACCTTTTGATATGCCTTTTCCCGATATGAATTCGTGAAATGCAGACAACAAAAAAAGCCCGCTTCATCTGAAGCGGGCAACATGAATATTTGTAAGCAGGAGTAAGAAAAAGCAGCAGCATCTAGCGATAAGTCAGAATTCATGTGTGGCGGCCAGCAATACATCAAAAGGCACTTATCTGCTATCTACATACTTTGAGACTGGCGTGTTTTCATAAAGTTCAAAAATTTCGAAAAATTATTCTCTTTTCAAGCTCCTTAATCCCTGACGCCAGACGAAAAAAAGCCCGTACTCAACTCAGTGTACGGGCTCCAGAAGAATAAAAACTTCTAAGAAAAAGCAGTGGCATTATATGTGACCTGATGAAATGCCAATTGTTCCCAAAAGGTTCGATTTTTTTCTCATTAATGAGTGTGACACTAAGCCATTTCCTCGAATGACATTACTTTACAACAAGTTACGACAACACATTTTTTGCCCAAGAACATAGGCTTTTTTGATGGTTGTTTAGGGGTTGTTATTAATGCTAACGAGATGTAAAGTTAAACAAGTGTTTAATACAGGTGAATGAAAATGGCAGGGAAAGGCGAAACCAAAGGAAAAATTCTCGATGCCGCGGAGCAGTTGTTTGCTGAGCATGGTTTTAAAGAGACCTCTCTTCGCACCATCACGAGCAAGGCGGGTGTAAACCTAGCTTCTGTTAACTATCACTTTGGTGATAAGAAGTCACTTGTGCGTGCGGTTCTCGCCCGGTATCTCGAACAGTTCATGCCGCTACTGGAGCAGGAATTAAAACTGCTACTGGTCAAAGATGACATTTCGATGGAAGAAGTGTTTGCATGTACCAAGCGCCCACTTTTGGGATTGGACACCTTTCGCCGCCATGGCGCATCGACTTTCATGCAGCTCATCGGCCGTGGCTACACCGACGTACAGGGTCACCTCCGCTGGTTTATTACAACGCGTTACGATTCCGTACTGACCCTCTTTACCCAGGCTGTCATCAAAGCAAATCCTTCACTGAAACCTGAACATGTTTTCTGGCGACTTCACTTTACCCTGGGCGCGGTGATTTTCACCATGGCGTCGAATGTAGCATTGAGTGAAATTGCGGAGAATGACTTCGGAAACAATGTGACTACTGAAGACATTCTCGATCGATTGATTCCTTATCTGGCTGCTGGTGTAGATGCACCTGCCAGTCAGGAACTATCACTTGTGCCGCGCGATATTCCACGCAGTGCAGGCTAAAGCTAAAAAAATAATAAGAAATTTACGTGTTACAAATACAAGGATCTGAATCATGAGCTCTCAACCATCACTTAGAAGACGCTATTTAAGCGACCCAGCGTTTAAGTTTTTCAAAAAGGTACTTCCGCCGCTTTCTGAAACGGAGCGTGAGGCGATGGAAGCTGGCAGTGTATGGTGGGATGGCGAGTTGTTCGCCGGTAATCCCGACTGGCGCAAGTTGCTGCAGTATCCAAAGCCGCGTTTAACTGAAGAAGAAAAAGCGTTCGTGGATAACCAACTGGAAGAACTTCTGGGGATGCTGGACGATTTCGACATTGTTCAAGAACGTAAAGACTTGCCACCACAGGTGTGGGAATTTCTGAAAAAAGAAAAATTCTTCTCGCTGATCATTCCAAAAGAATACGGTGGTCTTGAGTTTTCTGCCTATGCGAACTCGACGATTGTATCACGTATCGCGACACGCAGCTTGAGTGCAGCAGTGACAGTGATGGTACCTAACTCTCTGGGTCCGGGTGAACTGTTAACGCACTACGGTACTGAGGATCAAAAGAATTACTGGTTGCCACGGCTTGCAAATGGGAAGGATGTTCCTTGTTTTGCTTTGACTGGCCCTGAAGCGGGTTCAGATGCAGGTTCTATCCCGGACAAAGGCATCGTATGCATGGGCGAGCATGAAGGGAAAGAAGTGCTGGGTATTCGCCTGACATGGAACAAGCGTTACATCACACTTGCGCCGGTCGCATCTGTGCTGGGCCTTGCTTTCAAACTTCATGACCCAGAAGGCCTGTTAGGTGACCAAGAACAACTCGGTATCACTTGTGCACTTATCCCAGCGGATCATAAAGGCGTCGAAATCGGTGAACGTCACAATCCATTGGGTTTGTCCTTCATGAATGGTCCAACACGTGGTCAGGATGTTTTCATTCCAATGGAGTGGGTTATCGGTGGTCAAGACTATGTGGGTCGTGGCTGGCGTATGCTGGTGGAATGTCTGTCAGCGGGCCGCGGTATTTCTCTGCCAGCACTGGGCACGGCAGTCGGTCACCTGACGGCGCGTACCACTGGTTCTTACGCGTATGTACGTAAGCAGTTCGGTATGCACATTGGTAAATTTGAAGGCGTGGGCGAGGCGATGGGACGCATTGGTGGTTACACCTACATGCTCGAAGCGGCACGCACATTGACGACGACTTCTCTGGATATGAAAGAGAAACCGGGTATTGTGACCGCAATCGCCAAATACCACATGACCGAACTGGCGCGAACTATCCTAAACGACTCGATGGATATCCATGCAGGTCGAGCCATCCAGTTGGGGCCACTAAACTATGTGGGCCATCATTACTTTGGTATGCCCGTTGCAATCACTGTAGAAGGGGCAAACATTCTGACCCGCAACCTGATGATCTTTGGCCAGGGGGCGACACGTTGCCACCCTTATGTGCTGAAAGAAATGGAAGCGGCGGCAGAGGCTGATGGCGAAAAAGGTGCAGAAGTGTTTGATTCTCTTCTCATCAAGCACATTGGCTTTGCTACGAAGAACGTGCTGATGTCTTTCACTAATGCGTTTACCCGTTCCAGCTTCAACAAATCACCGGTTTCAGGCGAAACAGCGGCTTACTACCGTCAACTGTCCCGTATGAGTCGTGCGCTGGCGGTCACTGCTGATGTAGCCATGCTGACATTGGGCGGTGAGCTAAAACGCCGTGAAATGCTCTCAGCCCGTTTGGGTGATGTGCTGAGCCACCTTTACCTGGCATCAGCAGTATTGAAACGCTATGAAGATGAAGGTCGCCAACAGTCAGACCTACCTTTCGTTCATTATTCACTGCAATACTGCCTGAACAAATGTGCGGAGGCGTTTGACGGCGCGTTCAATAACTTCCCACAGAAAGGTGTTGGTTTCTCGCTGCGTGCCATCCTTTTCCCACTGGGTATGCACTACAAAGCACCATCAGACAAGCTGGCAACGCAAATTGCTGACCTGCTGATGACGCCGGGTGCACATCGTGAGCGTCTGACGCACCTTTGCTATGTCGGTGACAAAGCAACTGACCCAGTAGCTATCATGGAGCGCGCCTTCGAAGCCATGGTGGCAGTGAAACCACTGGAGAAGAAAATGGCGGTTGCAGCAAAGGAGAAGAAAATTCCTGCGAAAGGTTTGTTGTCAGATCGTTTGGATGCAGCCCTTGAACAGAACATTCTGACTCAGGAAGAAGTCGATCAAGTCAAACACGCTGATGGACTTCGCTACGAAGCGATTCAGGTGGATAACTTCGACCCTTCCTGGTTCAAGTCAGACTCGGCACCTGTGCCGACAAGCCGAAAGAAAGGTAAAGCTGCATAACAGCAGAATTGTTCTCAAAAACGCCGCAACAGCGGCGTTTTTTCTTGCTAACACCTCCAACCACTACCCGAAATTGGGGTTTTGCGACAAAAATAAGTGCCAAAACAAGATGAAGTATTTATCCTAAGCCCAACTTTGAAAGGAAGGTTGAATATGATCATCAAACCGAAAATTCGCGGATTTATCTGTACGACTACCCATCCAAAAGGATGTGAAGCTAACGTAAAAGAGCAAATCGAATACACCAAAGCCCAAGGCCCAATAGCCAACGCACCAAAACGTGTACTGGTGGTGGGTTCATCTAGCGGCTATGGCCTGTCATCGCGCATTGCTGCTGCGTTTGGCGGCGGTGCAGCGACCATCGGTGTGTTTTTCGAAAAGCCAGGCACAGAGAAAAAGCCGGGCACAGCGGGTTGGTACAACTCTGCGGCATTCGACAAGTTCGCCAAGGAAGAAGGCCTTTACTCAAAGAGCCTAAACGGTGATGCATTCTCTGATGAAGCGAAAAAGAAAGCGATCGAGCTGATTAAAGAAGATCTTGGTCAGGTTGATATGGTGGTTTACTCACTGGCTTCCCCAGTTCGTAAACTGCCAAAAACCGGTGAAGTGGTTCGTTCATCACTGAAGCCAATTGGTGATGTTTACACCTCTACAGCGGTCGACACCAACAAAGACCAAATCATCGAAGCCAGTGTTGAGCCTGCAACAGAGCAGGAAATCAAAGACACCGTTACCGTGATGGGCGGCGAGGATTGGGAACTGTGGATTCAGGCACTGTCTGATGCGGGCGTGCTGGCTGACGGTTGTAAGACCGTGGCATACAGCTACATCGGTACTGAACTGACATGGCCAATCTACTGGGACGGCGCATTGGGCCGCGCGAAGATGGACTTAGACCGTGCTGCTGCAGCGCTGAATGACAAGCTTTCTGCAACGGGCGGTACCGCAAATGTTGCAGTGCTCAAATCAGTTGTGACTCAGGCGAGCTCTGCGATTCCAGTTATGCCGCTCTATATCGCGATGGTGTTCAAGAAAATGCGCGCTGAAGATGTACATGAAGGCTGTATGGAGCAAATCTACCGTATGTTCAGCCAGCGCCTTTATAAGGCTGATGGCTCGGCAGCAGAAGTAGATGACAAAAACCGTCTGCGTTTGGATGACTGGGAACTGCGTGACGACATTCAACAGCATTGTCGTGACCTGTGGCCACAAATTACCGCAGATAACTTGAAAGAGCTGACAGACTACGTCGAATACAAAGAAGAATTCCTGAAGTTGTTTGGCTTCGGTGTCGAGGGTGTGGACTACGACGCTGACGTCAACCCAGAAGTGGATTTCGACGTTAAAGCTATCTAATCATCTTGAAATATCAAAGACTAAAGCCAGCGATGACAAGCTGGCTTTTTTATTGATGGCACACAAAGGCCACGGTTTGTAAGGGCTGCTATAAAAAATCCAGAGGTTTTTGCTAAAACTTTGATCAATGTGGCTGATATTTATCAGATTTGCTCGATAAAGAAGCAAACAAACCAAAACGCCGAAATTAGTGCGTGACAGCTAAAAAAACTTATGTAGAATGCCAACCCGTACCGCAGAGGAAGACAACTTACCAAAGCGGGACAAACGAAGGCGCGTTGGCAGAGTGGCTATGCAGCGGATTGCAAATCCGTGGACCTCGGTTCGACTCCGGGACGCGCCTCCATGATGCGACACTAGCTCAGCTGGTAGAGCGCAACCTTGCCAAGGTTGAGGTCACGAGTTCGAACCTCGTGTGTCGCTCCAATCTCTTTTAAAGAGATTGGGAAATGGGAATCGCTGTCATTGTGCGAGAACAATGAGATACGGACGCGGGATGGAGCAGCCTGGTAGCTCGTCGGGCTCATAACCCGAAGGTCGTCGGTTCAAATCCGGCTCCCGCAACCAATTATTCAGACAGTTTGGGTGTTTTGTTTTGACATAACCCTCAGGCAGTCGACGGATGCGCCGCCCGGATAAAATCCGGCTCCCGCACCACATTTAGTTTATTCGGCAATGCCGGGTAACATGCGACACTAGCTCAGTTGGTAGAGCGCAACCTTGCCAAGGTTGAGGTCACGAGTTCGAACCTCGTGTGTCGCTCCAAATTATTTGCAGATGGTGCCTATCATCGCAATCAAAGAATTGCGTGCCCTGGTGGTGGAATTGGTAGACACAAGGGATTTAAAATCCCTCGACGTTCGCGTTGTGCCGGTTCAAGTCCGGCCCGGGGCACCATTTAAACTAAGGCCTACAAGCATAAGCTTGTGGGCTTTTTGTTATATCCTTCTTTTGATCAATCGCCATTCCTTGCCACAAACTTTCTACGCTTCTGCTTTCTCTATTTTTATGTAGCCCGCCGCGAAAAATGGGAAATGAAACCGCTTATTTTGAAAAGTGTCTGGTATCCCATTTTAAGCGGTTTCTTTGTGCAGTGTGAGAGGTTCTGTGAACACTGCTTAAACGGTCTGTTGTCCGACTTTAAACGCTAACACCGCTTCAAAGCTATCCAGATTATCCACTTCCTGCTTCATCTTTCGTTGTTTGTCATGGAGTACGAACCCTTGTAGGTTTATTGCTGCTTTCACCTGCTTTAGTTCTTCTATGCTCATCCCATGGTGGTCTTGGTTATTGGCGTCAGTCCAATAAGGCGGCATCACTCCTGCAAGAATAGTGGAGTCTATTCTCATGCGGGCTTCGTATCAATCTGCGGCTGACTTGGGTCATGCGCGCACAGAATAGCTTAGGTTGGATGTACCGCAAAGGTAGAGGGATATCTCAGAGTGATAGTATGGCGCTGAAATATTATCGCTTGGCTGCTGGTCAAGGGTATGACGTTGCGCAAAACAATCTTGGTTGGATGTACGAAGAAGGACGAGGCGTGCCTAAAAGTAATATTGAAGCGGTTAAGTACTATCGACTCGCAGCAGAAGAAGGAGACTCAAGAGGGCTCACCTATCTTGGTGAACTCCACGAGGACGGGCTAGGAGTTCCGCGAAGCGACTCTGAGGCTGTGAAATACTATCGTTTGGCGGCAGACAAAGGGTTCGCGAGAGCTCAAACTAATTTGGGTTGGATGTACAAAGAAGGTCTTGGGGTTGAGAGAAATTTCGAGGAAGCTGTGAAATATTACCGATTAGCAGCGAAACAGGGCGACGAGCAGGGTCAGCAAAAATTAGCCTGGATGTATAAGCGAGGCCGTGGGGTCGAACAGAATGATACAAAATCATACATGTAGTTTTATATCTCCCAAAAAAATGAAAACCCCGAAGAGCCCGTAAAAATTACTACACCATTGAGTGGCGCCCAAATTTCCGATGCTGAGAAATTAGCTCGTGAGTGCCTAATGACAGACTATCTAAATTGCGATTAATTCGGTGGGTAATGGGAAGAATTTTCTCCTACTACCCTATAAACCCATACAATTTGAAGATGCACGATACCGGTCAATTCGCCCTAAGGGAGGATATCAATGTGCCAACTTCTTCGTCAAACCTCACGGAATCTCACCTCCGTTTGTCTGAGTCGGTGCTTCCTGAGAAAGCGCAGGCCACGCACGACGACACAAGGCAGACTGCCTCAGATAGGCAAACACGGGCATTGAACGGCAGAAGATGATTGACCACCGCGAAGTGACGGAGCGAAGCCTTGAGGACGGCAACTTGCTCACACAGTTGGTGGCTGCTCACTACTCGGTGGTCGAACAAAATGTAGAGCAGGTTTCCGCGCTTCGCAAGGCCGTGACCAGAAAAGCCCATCAGGTTTCTGAGGGTGCGAGGCATATCACCCAACCACATGCAGACATGACGTCATTCAATTGCATAGTCTTTGGCCAAATTTGTTCAATATTAGTCGATGGTAGCCCTGTGCAAGTCCTTATTTATCCTGGGTGAGTTCATCCATGCTGAGCTTTGCAATTTGCTTGTCATGTATCTTGCTCAGTAATACAAGTGATGTGATGGCGCCAATCATTGCTAGAAACATATCTGATTGGGTGTCCCACATATAGCCCTGAGTACCGAGAAAAGCATCAGCGGACTCTCCAGATAGAGCAGCAACCCACCACTCGATAAGCTCGTAGAAAGCGCTGAGAGCCAAACAGAACGATACGATAAAGAAGTTACGCCATCTCGGAGAGGGTATCACTGAGTTTCGAATAAGTACCTCTCGGGCAACCAATGCAGGAATGAAACCCTGAGCAAAATGGCCAACCTTGTCGTAGTTATTGCGAGCGGAATTGGTTATCTCTTTTAGGTAATCAAACAGGGGGACTTCTGCATATGTGTAATGTCCACCCACCATCAAAATGACACAATGAATCAGAATAAAGATGTAAGTGATTTTGGTGAGTGGGTAAGTTTTTTTAGTTACTGCTAAAACGATAAGTGCGATAAGCGCGGGCGCAACTTCAAGGAACCAGGTGAATTGATCTTTTGGATTGATGGCCGACCAAACAAAAACAGCGATGAAAATGACAAGCCATACTATTGTATTTGTTTTATTCATGATGATACCTAACGTTGAAATAACAGGTACTTATCTACCCAAAAGAAAGTAGCATAAGCGAATGGGGGGTGAGGGGGAAGTACCTGATTTTGGCCTTTTTTTCTATTTCTTCAATGCTTGCTCATCAGATGCTCCACTTTGTCCTGACTAAAATGTAAACAAAATACGGTGAAGTAAGGTACATGTAGAAAATGAGGTTAACTCAACCCTGCGACATCAGATCGTTTGGAGCAAGATGCCGTCAGGCTTTATGAAATAGGACAAGTTCATATATAAGGATATGGTGTTATTCAAAGCTATCAGTAGGTAGTGAAAAATTACCAACCGTCAGCTGATTTGGGATATGCACAGGCATAGAATAACTCAGGGTGGATTTGCCGAAACGTAAAGGGGCACCTTACCGCACGGACCGGTCAACAAAAAGTCCGTTCCTGAGTAATGAGAAGTTTTGGTTTATAGATCCGCTAAGTTCACCACGCGATCTGCGCTCTCTATCGTTTCAGGTCGATGAGCAATCATTAACCGGGTGAATGGTAGGTTTTTGATATTTTCATTTATCCTACTTTCGTTCTCGACATCTAGATGACTGGTCGCTTCATCCAAAAAGAGTATTGCGGGACGTCGGTATAAAGCACGAGCAAGTAATAACCGCTGGGTTTGTCCACCTGAGAAATTAGAACCCATGTCAGACACTAAACTTCGATAGTTCATCGGTAAGTTGAGAATATCTTCGTGAATCCCCGCCAAATAAGCGCAATGAGATAGCAGTTGTTGATCAGGCTCTGGGTCAAAGAATGATATGTTCTCTTCTATGGTTCCGGTGAGTAGAGTGTCGTCTTGCATCACAGAGCCGATGTAATTTCGATAGTTAGACAACCCCAAGTCTCTTATATCTTCCCCATCAACTAACACTCTACCAGATGTCGGTTGCAACAAGCCCAGCATGATTTTCAGTAACGTCGATTTCCCGCAACCAGAGGGCCCAACGAGCGCTACCGACTCACCCGCATTCACCTCTAAATTTACGTTTTTAAATATATACTCTTCATCTGGCGAGTATTTAAAAGACAAGTCCACTAACTTGATGCTACCGCGCATTTGTATCAGATTGCGACCTTTTTCGCGATGAGGTTCTTGTTCATGCAGGGCGATATCAGCTATGCGATCTAAGTGCAATCGCAACATTTTAAACTGCACAATTTGTTCAATTAACACCGACATTCGGGTAGTCAGTTGATCTTTATAGGCAAGAAAAGCGAATAGCATCCCTATCGTCAGTTCTCCATTCATGACGGCAGTAGCAGCAAGAAAAATGATAAAAATATTCTCCAATCCGAAAAGAAATTGATTTGCTGACTCAAAACCAATGTTGAGCTTTCCTAACTTTATATCGGCATTAATGACGGCGCTATAACGATTTTGCCAGTTACTCTGGCGAAGGGATTCTGCATTAAACAGACGAATAGTCTGAATTCCACGAGCGGTTTCTAAAAATTGGCTTTGCTCTTTGGCTTTAGCTTCAATTGACACTTCCGTTGCTTGTCGCAACGTATTATACAGAGCCAGTCGAATCGCGAGATACATAGAAATGATGCACAAGACGACAGCGGTTAAGAACTGGCTATATGCGAACATCACACCTAAGATAGCCAATGACATGAACCCATCCACAATGGTTTCAACCAGCCCAGTTGTCATGCGCTCTCTTACCTGACTGAGTGAGCCAAAGCGTGATACTAAATCGCCGATATGACGTGTCTCAAAATAACTCATAGGTAAACGCAACAAATGACGTAATAAGTTAGCACCCATTTGTAGATTCAACTGACTCGATAACCGCAAGATCAACCAGCTTCTTATCGCTTTGGTAATAATGTTAAAAAACAATAGAAGGCTAAAGCCAACTGCCAACACCACCAATAGAGAATTGTCGAAACTCGTCAATACTTCATCGACGACCAATTGAATGTAGTAAGGGCTCAGCAACATAAAAATCTGCAATAGAATGGTGAGCATCACGAGTGTGGTTAGCACTTTCCCGATACCCGAGATTCGAGTCCATAGCTGGCTAATCCCCATTTTTTGGCGCGAATCTTTTTTCTCAAACTGTTTTGTTGGGATCAACTCAATGGCTATCCCTGTATAGTGTTTGCTGAACTCTTCGAGAGATAATACACGTGTGCCAGACGCTGGATCATTAATGGTGAGTTTGTTTTTCTTGACTCCAGTAAGGACAACAAAGTGATTAAGGTCCCAGTGCAATATACAGGGTAAAGTTAACTTCCCGACATGCTCTAATGGGCATTTGAGTGCGCGAGCAGCCAATTGCATCTTGTCTGCCGTTTGGATTAATTGCTGAACATTAATACCTTTTAGACCAGGAGTATGGAACCTTCGTGCTGCAGGCATATCAAGTTTGTGTCCATAATAGGTCGAAACCATTGCGAGACAAGCAACTCCACATTCTGCTGCTTCTGTCTGTGAAATCATGGCCACTTTTTTATTGCCAGAATACTCCAGAAGTTCTGTAATATGAGGCTCTTTTACGATTGAGTTCATATCAAATCTTTCCTAATAGTCCATAGACGGGTTCAAGGATCCAACCCATAATGCTTCGGCTTTCCAATAATATGTCTGCCTCCAGCAGCATGCCGTTTTTAAGCGGAATAGTTGAACCTTTAAAGTCGATATGCTCCTTGTCAAGAGATACGCGTATACGATAAACCGGCTCATTAATTGGTAGGGGAGATTCTCCTTGCTGCAGAAGTACAGTACCAATATGTGAAACTTTCCCGCTTAAATAACCAAACCTTTGGTATGGGAAAGCTTCCAACCTGAGCTTGACTAAATCCTCTTTCTTAACAAATCCTGCTGACCGAGTTGGCAAAAAAAGTTCAGCGATCAGCTTTGCGTTTTCAGGAATTAGACTCAACAACAAATCATTATCTTGAACCGTTTCTCCAGTTACGACGTTTATCCCTGTAGCCTTTCCTTTTTCATTAGCGGTCAATACATGGATAGCATTCCCCTGTGCTTGGCTGAGCTGCTGCCGAATCGAAGACTTCTGCTGCTCTAATTCCAAAACGTTCAACTGATGTTGCTTGGGAAGAATAGTCAAATCAGACTGCAATGTATTTCGAGCCTTTCGCAAATCCAGCTCATTAGCTATCACTCTCTCTTTCTGGGCTTTGATTTCAATTAAAGTTTCTTTTTGAGATTGAAGGTCCAGAGCGGAAAGATGCCCTTCTCTGTGTAGCTTCAGATGCTGCGCCTCTCGTTCGAGCTGAAGTTGGTATTTTTCATTGATCAGTGACTGCTGACTTTCAATAGCAGAAAGTTGGCGCTCGATATCGGAAACGAGTAAATTCTGTTTTTCCATTTGCTGGACATGCAAGGTATTTTGATACTCAATTTCTTTGTTGATGTACTGATATTGCTTTTCAAATTCTTTAACAATCGTTTGATTGAGATCGAGTCCATTCTCTAGTTTGCTTCTCGAGATAATAGTGACCAGAGGTTGGCCTTTCTCGACCTCTTGTCCCTCCATGATGTGAACAGTTTCAACGATGCCTTTACGTTGAGAAAAAGATTTAATAATACCTCTATCTGGCAAAATGTAACCTTGAACAGTCTCTTTACGGCTGTACTCTGCATAATTAAGAAACAACACAAGTAAGCTGAGTGAAATAAACAAAATGGCTACGATAAGAGAAATAGACAAGGGTTGTGTAAGCAACACATCGCCATGGAGTCGTTGTTTTTGTGCGTCAATAACAGATTGACGATACAGCTGGCTCAATAGTGATCTCCAATGGTATACAAGCCCGACCTGGGACTGAACTCGGGCATAAGCACAATAAGCTTTTGGTTAGCGCCCAGCTGATACTAGGTTATTTGCAATAGCCTCACAGATCCCAAGCTCTTGGTATACGTCCATCCAGTAAAACTCACCGCACGGATTTATCTCAAGAAATTTGTAAGCTCCATCAGGCGTTAATATGATGTCTGCCGCGCCATAATTGAGATTCAACTTTTTGGCAAGCGTGACCAATTTGTCAGCTTCTTCTTTTGGTAATTTATAAGGTTGCCATTTATCGAGAGTGTACATACCTCTTTTACGCCAATCAGTTTCCATGCCTTTCATAATGTCAGGGTCAATGGAGGCACAGAATACTTGGTTACCAACGACGGTTGCTCTAAGCTCAACTTCTTTTTCTATATGCTCCTGAAATACCATTGGACAGAGGTTTAATTCTTCTAATTTATCAAGGTGTTCCTCTGTGACCTTATTGGTAAATACCACCTGCTCAACATCTTCATGCCATATTGAAAAGGCAGTCTGCATTTTGGTGATAATTCTCCCCTTATTATCAGTAAAAAATTGGCGAACCGCATCTGGTGAGTTACTGGTTAACGTGTTCGGTAAATCTAAACCCACTTTGCGAGCTAACATTAGTTGATATTCTTTATTTGATGCATGCTTTACATCCCAATAATCGTCGAGTTTGAAACACTGCAAGCTATCTAAAAAGCCAAGTATAGTTCGCTTACTCTCCTCTATTGACGGTTGTTTCAACTGAATGTCCATATCCGCAGGTAGTCCTTTGGCAGGGTAGAAACGACGATACCAAACTGCCATTATTTCACTGCTTTGTACTACTTCACCCGTTTCCGTGTTTAACACGCTTATATTACCACCGTTAAGCTGGTGACTTGCAATTTGAACTTCTGTTGGAAAAAGATCAGTATTAAATCGGATTGGAATGGCGCCCAAAGTGCGTAAGTGCTCAGAAACTGTATCAATACTCGGGTTATCTTTTGAGTGGGTAATAATAAGTACTTTGTTTTTAGTCATGCTTCTTTCAGCCTGTCTTTTACTAATTGCTATATTTAATGAGCGTTTGGGCGATGTGCTCCGAAATAGGTAAGCCCAGCTCTGCCTCTAACATTCCCCATTCTCCTGCCGGGTTTACTTCAAGGAAATGATATTTGTTCTCTATATCCAATATGATATCGATAGCACCAAACTTTAAATTCATAGAAGCCATGAAGATGCGAAGTTTTCGTATCAGGTCTTCGGGAATATCAACATGTTTCCAGTTTGAAGTCGTAGGGGGAGCTTTACGCCAGTCGAGTAACTCCTTGTCATCTTCACTACTAAGATTCACTTGAGCAGGGAATAAATGTCCATCAATATATGCGATTCGCAACTCCGTTTGCTTTTTGACTCTTTTTTGGAAAATCATTGGTGAAAAACGCAATGAGGAAAGATCTTTGAGGTGCTCCTCTGTGACCTTCGAGGTATAGACAAAGGCGGGTGGCTTTCCCATAGATACAGTTAGAGCCGTGTGCATTTTTGCTACAATATCACCGTCGCACTGTTTGTAGAATTCCTTCACTTGATTGGGAATGTTAGTAAATAATGTCGCCGGAATATCGAGACCAGCTTTTTTAGCCAGTTTAAGCTGAAGCCACTTATTTTCACTGGCCATTTGTATATTGGGGTGATCAAGCCAAAACACGTCACCTAAGCTGCACAACAAAGCGCACTTAATGCTCTCTGACTCACGAGTTGCCTGTGCTAATATTTCCCCCTCTAGTGCCGAAGATAAATCACTCACTACATTTTTTCTATGCCATATAGCACCAATATTAGACTCATCAATCAACCAATCTTTTGTCGATATAATTGTATCGACATCACTTTGAACGAATACGTTCTCTGAGTTAAAATCAGATTGTCTTATGCTTCCACCGATTTGAACATGTAGGGGAAACTGATCGCTGTTTAAACGGATTCCTTCTATACCCGCTGAATTCAGATGTTCTATTACCCATTCAACCGGAAAGGTGTCCTGTGAGTGCGTGATGCACAGGATACTTTTTTTGGAGTTATGCATATTATTCTTTCAATATCACCCCCAATAATTGGGGGTGATAACTTAGAGACAAAATCTTGATATATAGATAGGAATAGCAGTCTATATTAATTAAGTCTGATTTTTATATTAGCTCAGATTAGCTTAGCGGAGGCAACGCAGGCAACTCGTCCGTTGGAAAGAAAAAACCTTCATCGTCATCAGACGGAGCTTTACGTGTTGCAATTTCGTTAGGAAAGATCCATCCGCCAGAAATCTGGTTCGCTTCTTCTTTAGTAATAGTGTCTGCTTCAATAAAGTTACTAAAAAAAGGGGTATTTTTATCCATTTGTTTTCTTCCTATAAAATTAAATTTTAGAACCAATTGTTTGGTTATTTTTTGAACATTAACCCGTCGACGAATTTGCATTCCTGCTGTTCATTTTTAGGTTTAACATAGAAAAAATATTTAATGAATACCCAATATTTATAATCTTAAAAATGTTACATGAGAGAATGATAAAAACTTACTTTCATAACTTTTATGAAAATAGCAACTTATTTTTTTCCTATTATTTTCTTATTTTTTTGCTCATCGATGATCTCTGTGGAACGCTGCTTTCACTTTCAAGAAAAAGTACTCGACACTCCAAATGTAACAAATGTAAATGGGTTACCTATTTTTCACTTATTTGAAAAAAACGCTTGAGTTCAAAAAAGTGGCTATGTTACCGTTCGCGGCAATCTCGAACGTAGAGCTTTTCGGGACACACGTGGCGCAATGTTGAAGAAGTTGTCGTCGCACCGTAGGTACTAGGAAATGGTTTCCTAGTAGAAGGGCATTAATAGAGCTGTCTGACTTCAACGAAGTCGGGGCATATTGAGGAACCCAACAGTGATTATGTATTACCTCCACTTCAGCTTCGTTTTACCAAACTGCAGTATTATTACTGAGCCTTGATCTACCCGATCAAAAGAGACGCTTTCCAAACGTTTTAAAGCTGTTCCCCCACGACTCGATCGTGATGCTTTGCCGTCTTTGTTTTAGCGCGCTCGAACACACTATGGTTTCCGCCGATATCGCATGACGTGATTCTGCGGGTATTTCCCGAACTTTCGGGGGTGTGCTCCACGACTCATCTGCTGAATTCCTCTTAACACAAGATTTGTGCGAAGGGACTGCTGCACGCAAATTCTGCAGAGCGAGGGTGGTGAACATGGAAGATCAACAACAATGATTAACTTTCCTACAGAAACGCAGGACATGCTGGCGACGAGCCCTGTCCCTGTTTTAAAAGGCCTTCACGACCTGACACCAGACGAACTATTGCTGAGTCAGGAGCATTACGAATCTGAGGTTCGTTCTTATCCTCGCCGCTTGCCAGTTGCCATTGCAAAAGCGAATGGTGCACTGGTCGAAGACAGCCGCGGTCAGATTTATCTGGACTGCCTCGCAGGCGCGGGGACTCTGGCACTTGGCTATAACCATCCTGAAATCAATCAGGCTTTGATTGAACAGCTTCACGCTGGCATTCCCTATCAAACGCTGGATATTACGACGCCAGCGAAAGATGCATTCATTCGTGAGCTGATGGCGTTTCTTCCTCAAGACTTTGCTGAAAATGCGAAGGTCCAGTTCTGTGGTCCTTCGGGTGCTGACGCCGTTGAAGCGGCAATTAAACTCGCCAAACAAACCACTGGCCGTAACACCATTGCCGCGTTCCACGGTGCTTACCATGGCATGACCAACGGTACCATGGCGCTGATGGGTAACCTTGGCACCAAAGCACGTCGTCAGGGTTTGATGGCAGATGTTCATTTCCTGCCTTTCCCATACGATCTACGTTGCCCATATGGCCTTCATGGCGAACAAGGTGCGCGTCAGGGCTTGCGTTACATTGAACGTATGCTGGCTGATGACGAAAGTGGTGTGCAGAAACCTGCTGCCATTATCGTTGAGCCAGTGCAAGGCGAGGGTGGAGTCATCCCCGCGCCAGCGTTCTGGTTGAAAGAACTGCGCCGTATTACCCAAGAGCACGGCATTCTGCTGATTTTCGATGAAATCCAATGTGGTATCGGTAAAACTGGCTCCCACTTTGCGTTTGAAGATGCAGGCATCACACCAGACATTCTTTGTCTTTCTAAAGCAGTTGGTGGCGGTTTGCCAATGTCGCTGTTGGTGTTCGACAAAGAAATCGACACCTGGCGTCCGGGTGAGCACACTGGTACTTTCCGCGGTAATCAACTTGCGATGGTATCCGGTGCGAAAGCGATGGAAATCATCCGTCGTGACAACCTGGCAAACCAAGCTGCAGTTTCAGGTGAATACCTTCGCCGAGGCCTTGAGAAAATTGCTGAGAAAACGACTTGTATCGCGGAAGTTCGTGGCAAAGGCTTGATGCTGGGTGTTGAGATTTGCGACCCAGAAGGCACCAAGAATAAATTTGGCGAACCTCAATCGGCCCCAGAACTGACGGTTGCTATTCAGCGAGCGGCACTTGAGCGCGGATTGATCATTGAAAAAGGTGGACGCGAAGGCTCAGTGCTGCGCTTCCTGCCGCCAATCATCATCACTTTTGAGCAAATCGACTTCGCGCTGAAAGCGCTGGAAGAGGCGATTGACTCACTGGTTGAACCAAAACCTGTTTCTCAGCCGATGGACAGCATCCAGCAAAGCTGGCGCGAGCACTTTATCCATGTTGGCAAGCAGGGTGCTGACGGTTTTGAATCCGCCATGAACCAAAGCACGCTGGCGCTCAAAAAACTGTTCGAATCCACTGAGTCGCCATACAGCGGTCTCGACCCAATGGTGCTGCAATCGCAAATCCGCCGCGCGCAATTGGGCGAAAACCCTCAGTCGCTGACGGATGTGATTGATGAGACGACGGACTTGATCGGTAAGAATTCCATCATTGTTCAGCATCCTCATTGCATCGCGCACTTACATACGCCGCCAATGCTGCCTGCTGTGGCTGCAGAAGCCTTTATCACTGCGCTGAACCAGTCTATGGACTCTTGGGATCAGGCAAGTGCTGCGACCTTTGTAGAGCAAGAAGTCACTGACTGGCTTTGCAAGCGTTTTGGCTTTGATGAGCAATCAGACGGTGTGTTCACCAGCGGTGGTACCCAAAGCAACCTGATGGGTCTGCTGATGGCGCGTGACCACATCATCAAGCAAATCAGCGGTCATGATGTGCAGAAAGATGGTTTGCCGGAATACGCCGACAAGCTTCGCGTGATTTGCTCGAAGAACTCCCACTTCACTATGCAGAAATCAGCGTCATTGCTGGGTCTGGGTGAAAATGCAGTCGTCTGCGTCGATACCTACACCGATGGCACCATCAGCATCGAATCAGCAGAAGAAGCGGTGACATCGCTAAAAGCTGAAGGTTTGATTCCGTTTGTGATCACTGGAACCGCAGGTACCACGGATAACGGATCTATCGATGATCTGGATGATGTTGCGGATCTTGCTGAAAAGCATGGTCTTTGGATGCACGTAGATGCGGCATATGGCGGTGCGTTGATCCTGAGTCGCCACCACGCACGTCTTGAAGGTATTGAACGTGCTGATTCCGTGACTGTCGATTTCCACAAAATGTTCTTCCAGCCAATCAGCTGTGGCGCAGTGCTGCTGAAAGATAAAGCGCACTTTGGCTATATTCGCCATCACGCCGATTACCTCAACCGTGAAGAAGATGTGCTGCCGAATCTGGTGGACAAATCTATCGCCACTACACGTCGCTTTGATGCCCTGAAAGTCTGGATGACGCTGCAAAACGTTGGCCCACAGGCGCTCGGCTCTATGGTTGATCACCTCCTGAACCAAACGCAGCAAGTTGCGGATATGGTGAATCACCGCCCAGACTTCGAGCTTCTGGCTGTACCTTGTCTGTCCACCGTGTTGTTCCGCTACACAGGTTCAAATAAGTCTTTGGATCTGGATGCCCTCAACAAGCAAATCCGTTTGGATGGCTTAGTACAGGGTCGCGCTGTGGTCGGAGAAACCGTGGTTGATGGTGACATTGCGCTGAAATTTACGCTGCTCAACCCATGCCTGTCACTGGCAGATTTTGAGCAACTACTCACTGAACTTGAAACGCTGGGCGGCGAAATCGTCAAACAGTCTTCACTCTGATTTTTTTGCCGGGCATTTGAACCGGTAGTTTTGAAAGGAATTTAACATGGCAGTTTTACAAATTGGTGCAGGTGGTGTTGGTTGGGTTATTGCGCATAAAGCAGCGCAGAACAACGATGTGTTTGGCGACTACACCATTGCTTCCCGCACTGTGGGTAAATGTGAAGCGATCATTGAATCTATTAAAGGTCGTAACAACCAGAAAGATTCCAGCTACAAGCTGGAATCACGAGCGGTTGATGCTGATGACGTGGAAGCGCTGGTTGCACTGATCAATGAAGTGAAGCCGGATCTGGTTATCAATGCGGGTCCTCCATGGGTCAACATGACCATCATGGAAGCGTGCTACCAGACCAAAACGTCTTACCTCGATACCTCTGTTGCTGTTGACCTGTGTTCTGAAGGTCAGCAGGTGCCACAAGCTTATGACTGGCAGTGGGGCTACCGCGAGAAATTCGAAGAAGCAGGCATCACGGGTATTCTGGGTGCAGGCTTCGATCCAGGCGTAGTGAGTGTTTTTGCTGCTTACGCATACAAGCACTTGTTTGACGAAATCGACACCATTGACGTGATGGACGTGAATGCCGGTGACCACGGCAAAAAGTTCGCGACCAACTTTGACCCAGAAACCAACATGCTGGAAATCCAAGGTGATTCTTTCTACTGGGAACAGGGTGAGTGGAAGCAAGTGGGTTGTCACACCCGCATGATGGAATTTGATTTCCCTCTGGTTGGCAGTCACAAAGTTTACTCAATGGCGCATGACGAAGTGCGCTCTCTGAAAGAGTTTATTCCCGCTAAACGTATTGAGTTCTGGATGGGCTTTGGCGACCGTTACCTGAACTACTTTAACTGCATGCGCGATATTGGTCTTCTTAGCCCAGACCCAATCACTCTGGGTGATGGCACAGTGGTTGAGCCATTGAAAGTGCTGAAAGCGCTACTGCCAGACCCAACATCTCTGGCACCGGGTTACACAGGTAAAACCTGTATCGGTACCTGGGTTCAGGGTAAGAAAGACGGCAAGCAGCGCAGCGTATTTGTATACAACAATGCTGACCACGAAGTGGCTTATAAAGACGTTGAACACCAAGCGATTGCTTACACTACCGGTGTTCCTGCCATCACTGCAGCGCTGCTTTACTTCAAAGGCGAGTGGAATGGCAAAGGCGTATTCAACATGGAACAGTTGGACCCAGATCCATTCCTGGAGCTGATGCCATCAATTGGTCTGGACTGGGGCGTTGAAGAACTGTCACCAAGCGAGCCAGTTATCAACATCCTGAAATAAGCGCGACTTAAGTAAATGCCTGCATGACAGTTTCTGTTATGCAGGCTTTTCTGTAGAGAAAGACCATGAATCCAACAGAATTAAAAACCCCTTATTTTCTGATTGAAGAAGATAAGTTGATTGAAAACCTCGAGAAAGCGAAACTCCTGAAAGAGCTCTCTGGCGTTAAGCTGGTACTGGCACTGAAATGCTTCTCTACCTGGGGTGTTTTCGACATCATCAAGCCGTACCTAGATGGCACGACCAGCAGTGGTCCTTTTGAAGTGAAATTGGGCCACGAAACCTTTGGTGGCGAAACCCACGCTTATAGCGTTGGTTACAGCGAAGATGACGTGCGTGAAGTGGCGGATATCTGCGACAAAATGATCTTCAACAGCCAATCTCAGCTGACAGCTTATCGCCACCTGGTAGAAGGAAAAGCGTCGATTGGCCTTCGCTTGAACCCTGGTGTGAGCTATGCGGGTCAGGATCTGGCGAACCCTGCGCGTAAGTTCTCCCGTCTGGGCGTTCATTTCGATAAGATTGATCCAGAGATTTTTGCGTCACTCAATGGCGTGATGTTCCATATGAACTGCGAGAACAAAGACGTCGACGCCTTTGTCGGCTTGCTTGATGCCATCTCAGAAAAGTTCGGTAGCTACCTCGACAAATTAGAGTGGGTGAGTCTCGGTGGTGGTGTCTTCTTTACCTGGCCAGGATACAACATTGAAAAACTGGCAGCTGCACTGAAAGCGTTCGGTGAGCGCCATGGTGTGCAGCTTTATCTGGAACCGGGCGAAGCCATCATCACTAAAACGACCGACCTAGTTGTTACCGTGGTGGATATCGTCGAAAACGAGATGAAAACAGCGATTGTAGATAGCGCGACGGAAGCTCATCGACTGGACACGCTCATCTACAACGAACCTGCGTCGATTGGTGAAGCCAGCGAGAATGGCGAGCACACATATGTCATTGGCAGTTGCTCTTGTCTAGCGGGTGATCAGTTCTGCGTGGCGAGTTTTGACGAACCACTTAAAGTGGGTCAGCGTCTGCACATTCTTGATAGTGCTGGCTACACCATGGTGAAACTGAACTGGTTTAACGGCCTTCGCATGCCATCGGTTTATTGCCAACGCAGCAATGGTGATATCCAATTACTGAACGAATTTGATTATCAGGATTTCAAGCGCACTTTGTCACAGTGGTCAGTGAGCTGATTTAAACTTAAATGTAAGGGAGTTTCGGCTCCCTTTTTAATACTCGTTTCTTCTGATTTTATGAATTGTGTCAGAGTGTTAGCTTTTATTGCTTGGAAATTGCACTGAAACTGACTAATGATCCGACCATTACGGGGATTTATCGAAATACGCTGAGTGATTGGTGTGTTGGCTCAGGAGGAGCAAAAATGGACGCACTGCTATTTGTCATCATCATTGTTGCGCTGGTTGTTGGAACGCGGACACTGAAAAGCTACTTTGCCTACCGGGCACAGTTGCGTGAATTCGAAGCGAACAAAGTCGCAGAGAGCTCAGGGGAGCTGGTCGCTGAAATTGATGCGCTTAAAAACCGCATTGAAGTGCTTGAAAAGCTGGTGACCGATCAAGGTTATGAGCTGGATAAGAAAATCCGCGCACTGTAATCACTTCACGGCCAAATAGTGCTTTCTTTCCTCCGTAGACATTTTTTCAATGGCATAGCGCAGCATGGTTCTTGGCATTTCTGGACCATGCCTGTCGAGAAAAGTGCGTAGCAGGGGAAGGTCTCTTTTCCCGATCTCCCTCAGCATCCAGCCACACATTTTGTGGATCAAATCTTCTTTATCTTGAAGCAGCTTTTCCGCAAGTTTGATGGTGTCGTCAAACTGGTTTTTCCGTATGAAAGGGAAGGTAGCCATCATTGCTATCCGTCGTTCCCATAGGCTGCTTGATTCAGCCAGCGAGTAGAGAATGTCCCGCTTTTTATTGGTGAGGTAACCGCCGACAATATGGTGTGCGGAGCTGTCGACCAGATCCCAGTTATTAATAAGATGGGTTCGTGAAAGATAGAAATCAAAAATGACTTTTTGTTGTTCTGCGTTGGCTTTCTTATATTGCTCAGACAGAATCACCAAAGCAAGCAGTCTGATTTCATGCCATTCGCTTTCCAGCAGTACTGAAATTGTCTTGAGAGAGACTGACTTATAATGCTTAGCGAGCTGTCTGACAACGGGCACTCTAATACCAATGAACTTATCACCTTCACCATATTCTCCGGGACCAGATTTAAAGAACCTACCTGAATGTTCGGCGATCTTGGCGTCGCCTAATTGTTGTGCCTCAGCAATGATACGTTGCGCGTCAGTCATATCCTTCCCTCCAGAGAAGAAATTATAAACATGAAGTAGCTAGCTTACTGATTAAAATGAATATTTCGTTCGAAAAGATGACTTGACTTCGGATTTTTTAAACATACGAATACTGCATTGAACTTGCTTCACTTCAAAAATTAACCCTACAACAAACCATGTTTTATCAATATTTAGTCAGGTTGCATCCAGTCTGACATTTCTTTGCTGGATACTTGTCGAGTCTTTTATCTCTTGATGCATATATTTGATGTGGTAGCTAAATTCGCTTTCCGTAAATGATTTGCGGAGCGAGAAAATCGCCAAATACCAAAGAAGTAGAAGTGAAATAGCTTGCCAATCATTCATTTTGATAAGGACTTTAGAAGATGAAACAGACCGCTTTTCTCAGTGCGATGATAGCTGCAACACTTGCCGCCCCAGGGGCAGTAGCAATGAATCCTGAGCCTGATCCACAAAATCCAGAGGGTTTCATTGTCACCCGTGCAGAAGTGCATGCGGCCGAGACGGCAAAAACGCAAGACCCGATGTATACCATTTGGGCACAGGCACTGCGTACGCGCACCAACGGTGTTGTTGAAGCGATTTTTCCGGGGGAGGCTACTAACCCTGAGAACGTCAAACGTGTTGAGCGTGTGTTCCCACAAACAGACTGGCATTTCCTGACTCAAATGGCAGCGCCAGAATATACCTATACCCGATTCCTGCGTGCGATTGGCAAGTTCCCTGCGTTCTGTGGTGAATACACAGATGGCCGTGATTCTGATGCTATTTGTAGGAAGTCGATCGTGACTGCGTTTGCGCACTTTGCTCAGGAAACAGGTGGTCATATTGCAAAAGACAACCATTGGGATAACCCACAAGGTTTGGAAGAGTGGCAGCAGGCGCTTGTCCATGTCCGCGAAATGGGCTGGTCAGAGGGGCAGGAAGGTTACACGACTGGCTGCGGGCAGAATGACTGGCAAAACAAACGCTGGCCTTGTGCAGCGGGTCAGGGCTACTTTGGTCGAGGTGCAAAGCAGCTTTCTTACCATTTTAACTACGGCGCATTTTCAGAAGTGATGTACGCGGGTGATGCAACCAAGCTGCTCGACGAGCCTGGCCTCGTGGCTGATTCCTGGCTGAATCTTGCTTCCGCGATCTGGTTTTTCCTTACACCACAAGCACCTAAACCTGCGATGTTGCATGTGATTGACCGAACATGGGTGCCTTCACAGCGAGAGTTGGATGCGGGGATTGGCTACGGGTTTGGTACCACAATCAACATCATCAATGGTGGGATTGAGTGTGGTGAGCAGAACAAAGACAAGGGTCAGCCAGTTAACCGGATTCGATACTGGGAAGGGCTCGCGAAACATTTCAATATCCCAATCGAAGCGGATGAAACGAATACCTGTTGGCAACAACTGCCTTATGGCAGCCTTAACCTGCAAGGTGCAACAGATGTGCTTTATACCAACTGGGATGGCAACTGGAAGTACTTCGCAGACCGCCCGGGTGGTTACTCTTTCGAATGTGAGTTGGTGGGTTACCAAACGGCGTATTCTGCGCTGGTTGAAGGTGACTACGAGAAGTGTGTGACAAACTTCTATGAATCCCACACAGGTTGGCCAGCAGTGCGTGTTGTTGATGTCATTGATACTGACCCTGGTGATGGCTCCAATCCTGGCGATGGTGATACACCAAACGATACCTGGAGTGAAACAGCGGTATATCTAGCAGGTGATCGTGTCACGGTTAACGGAGTGATCTATGAAGCGCGATACTGGACTCAGGGTGACAACCCGGAATCAGGTACACAATGGGGACCTTGGAAAAAAGTCTGATAAACCGTAAAAGCTGATTGCTAAAACAACAAACAGGCTGTGCTCTTAATTCGTTACAGAGCACAGCTTTTTTGGCACGACCCGGTGGCGCAAAAAATGTGTGCTTCTCGGAGTGTTAATATAAATATGAAGCCTATCGCAGAATAATCGTTTAATTTTATGTCTAGAAAGCAGTGCATTCTGTTGTGTATTTTTATTGAGAATATGCTCACCATCAAATAATCACTCCGCAACATACTCTCTTGTCTCATAACTCGTCGGCGCATTAAGCATTCTGGTATTTCTGCCGCCGATAGTGTTCGTCTTGTGTATCAACAAATGCATATAGTTTCCCTGTTCGCGCCACATATAACGATACAAAGTGAAGGTGACTAACGTTCAGCTTTCCGAACATATTTCCAGGAAAGCGAGCAGGTACACAACGCTTAAATACCGGCGCAATCAGGAGGAGCGACGTGATGCTCCTATGTCGTTTTGATAAGGAATTTAAGATGAAACACTCGGCTTTATTTACCGCCCTGTTTGGTGCGAGCTTTCTGGCTCACAGCGCCATTACCATGGACCCAGTTCAAGATCCTGACAATCCAAACGGATTTGTTGTTTCCCAATCAGAAATTCAGGCCGCAGAAGATGCGCTGACTTTGGACCCAATGTATGACATCTGGTCCCAGGCACTTCGTACCCAGCCAAACTCAGTGGTAAATGCCATTTTACCTGGGGCAGCAACCAACCCTGATAACGTGAAACGCGTTGAGCGTGTTTTCCCGGAAACTGATTGGAACTTCCTGACCCAGATGGCAGCGCCTGAGTACACCTACACCCGCTTCCTCAAAGCAATTGGTAAGTTCCCGGCGTTCTGTGGTGATTACACCGATGGACGTGATGCTGATGCGATCTGTAAAAAGTCTATCGTCACTGCGTTTGCACACTTCTCGCAGGAAACTGGTGGTCACATCGCTGTCGACAACGTGTCTGACAATCCACTTGCGCTTGAAGAGTGGCAGCAGGCGTTGGTGCATGTTCGTGAAATGGGCTGGGCAGAAGGTCAAGAAGGTTACACCACAGGTTGTGGTCAGGACGACTGGCAAAACCGCCGTTGGCCATGTGCGACAGGTCAGGGATATTTCGGCCGTGGTGCGAAACAGCTTTCTTACCACTTTAACTACGGCATGTTCTCTGAAGTAATGTTTGATGGCGATGCCACCCGATTGCTGAACGAACCAGCACTGGTTGCGGACTCCTGGTTGAACCTGGCATCTGCGATTTGGTTCTTCCTAACACCACAAGCACCGAAGCCAGCGATGCTGCACGTTATCGATCGTACCTGGAAGCCTTCTCAACGTGAAACTGATGCGGGTATCGGTTACGGCTTCGGTACGACCATCAACATCATCAATGGTGGTATTGAGTGTGGCGAGCAAAACAAAGACAAAGGTCAGCCGGTAAACCGAATCCGTTACTGGGAGGGCTTGGCAGCGTACTATGAAATTCCAATTGAAGCAGACGAGAAAAATACCTGTTGGCAGCAAACACCATTCGGAAGCCTGAACCTGCAAGGCGCAACTGATGTGCTTTACACCAACTGGGATGGTAACTGGAAATACTATGCAGACCGTCCGGGCGGTTTCTCTTTCGAGTGTGAGCTGGTGGGCTTCCAAACGGCATACTCTGCACTTGTACCAGGCGACTACGAGAAATGTGTGACTAACTTCTATGGCTCGCACGCTAACTGGCCAACGGTGCGCGTTGTGACTGATGCAGATAAGCCGTCTACAGGTAATCCAGGTGGTGGCGGTGAGCCAGTAGACCCGAACGCATGGAGTCCAACCAAAGTTTACAACACGGGCGACCGTGTGGTGGTGGATGGTGTCACTTACGAAGCCATGTACTGGACACAGGGCGACGATCCACTTCTGAGTGAAGCATGGGGACCTTGGAAAAAGGTACTGTAAGGACTAAAAAGTCTTAAAATTAAGCCGTGTGTTTCGATAAGGAATGCACGGTTTTTCTTTTTTAATCAGCTAGATAAATGGAGTTTCTGAGGAGAGGCGGAGGTTCAAAAAGGCGCTTTTCTGAAGTTGTAATCTGACAAAAGGTACCACAAAAAAAATACAAATATCAGACTTGCTTGAAAAATTTCTGTGCCTATAATGCTGAAAACCGGAGCGTCTGCCAACGCTCCGGTTTTTTTGTGCCTGCTTTCTGGTGAAGTTTTGAACTGTCTGCCAACGGTTCAAAACATATGAAAGCAACCTGTCCGAAAGGGCAAGATGTCTCAATGAAGTAAGGAAAGACAAATGCGTATCGAACAAGACTTGAAGTTGGGTTTCAAAGATGTACTGTTTCGCCCGAAACGTTCTACCCTAAAAAGCCGCTCTCAAGTTGAATTAACCCGCGAGTTTACCTTCAAGCACAGTGGCCGTCAATGGTCAGGTGTACCTGTGATTGCAGCAAACATGGACTCAGTTGGATCCTTCGACATGGCGAAAGCGTTGGCTGAACATGGCTGTATGACCGCTGTTCACAAACACTACACAGTAGAAGATTGGGCGGCATTCGTAGCGGAAGCTGACGCTAAAGTGTTGAACAACGTGATGGTATCTACCGGTACGTCTGAAGCAGATTTCGTCAAAACTCAGGAAATCATGGCGCTGTCAGATGAGCTGATCTTCATTTGTATTGACATTGCTAACGGTTATTCAGAACACTTGGTTGAGTACGTTGAGAAAGTGCGCGCTGAGTTCCCGGACAAAGTGATCAGCGCGGGTAACGTAGTGACTGGCGACATGGTTGAAGAGCTTATCCTTGCTGGTGCAGATATCGTGAAAGTAGGTATCGGGCCTGGCTCTGTGTGCACTACCCGCGTAAAAACCGGTGTGGGTTACCCGCAACTGTCTGCCATCATTGAGTGTGCGGATGCCGCGCACGGTCTTGGCGGCCGTATCGTCGGTGATGGTGGCTGTTCATGTGCTGGTGACGTAGCAAAAGCGTTCGGTGGCGGTGCAGATTTCGTGATGCTGGGTGGTATGCTGGCTGGCCACGAAGAAAGCGGCGGCGAAGTGATTGAAAAAGACGGCAAGTCTTTCATGAAGTTCTACGGCATGTCTTCTCAATCAGCAATGGACAAGCATTCTGGTGGTGTGGCGAAATACCGAGCTGCAGAAGGTAAAACCGTTATGCTTCCTTTCCGTGGTTCAGTTCACAACACCATTGCAGATATTCTGGGTGGTGTGCGCTCAACATGCACTTATGTTGGTGCAGCGCAGCTGAAAGAACTGACTAAGCGCACAACGTTCATTCGCGTTCAAGAGCAAGAAAACAACATATTCGGTAAAGAGTAAGTTGTTTTGAAACTAAAATTGTTGAAACAATTTATGCGTTGGTTGTATCTACAAAAATGCTGAATAGAGAAACGCCACTTCCCAGGAAGTGGCGTTTCTAACTTTTCTGGGAACAGTTTTCAAGTTTTAAAAATACGGTCTATTACCTACAGATGTCTTTACTAAAACGACTATTTTGCGTAAAAATCATCCAAACTTCTGTTAGACCAGTGGTCTAGCACGTTTCTACCCTATTTGACGTTACAGTAAGCAAGCATCATCAGTCTTATTCAATAGCTTTCGACCGGTTCTCTAATGCGTAAGCGACAATGCTTGTTTCGATGATGATCACCAATGGGAAATTCACTGTCCGCTATTCGCCGCCGCAACACGCATTGGAAAAACTAGCTACTCCATTTTCGTTAACAACTCGTGCCCTTTTAGCATCATATTCCAATAAACATATGGAAAAAGGTGTGCTTTCATATTCCAGGCTGTCTTTGTGGCCATGCTGCCATCGAGTATCCAAGAAGGAAATGTTGGCTTGAGTTTTCCCCCATACCCAAATTCCGCCAGCACTACTTTCCCTTTTTCTACTGTAAGCGGGCAAGCACCATAACCATCATAAATCTCTAATTGCGGTTGATTTCCGATACGACGAATGATGTTTTCCGCAACAATCGGTGCCTGCTTTCGAACAGCAGCAGCTGTTTTCGCGTTAGGGGCACCAATGACATCGCCTATCCCCCAAATGTTGTCATAATGACGGTGGCGCAAAGAGGTATGGCTGACATCCAACCACCCGTTACTATCGGCCAAGGCACTTTCAGCAATGAATTGTGGTGCACGCTGCGGCGGGACAACATGTAAAAGATCGAATTTTACCTCGCGCATTTGGGTTTCTTGATTTTCATTGTTTGAACTGAATATGGCCGTTTTACTCTGTCCATCAACACTGACAAGCTGTGAATTAAAATGCGGGCTAGCACCATAACGTTTCATGTACGACTGAAGTGCTGGAACGAAATCAGGTACACCAAAAAGACTGGGTAATGCAGTATGAAACTGAATATTAATGTTATCCAGTAGACGGTTACGTTCCCAATAGTGAGCAGATAGATAAAGTGCTTTCTGGGGGGCACCAGCACATTTAATCGGCATTGGGGGTTGAGTGAAAACCGCTTTTCCCTTTTTGAGCTGCTTCACTGATTCCCAAGTGTAGGGTGAGAGATCAACATGGTAGTTAGACGTAACACCATTGTTGCCAAGCGTACTTTTTAACCCTTCAATTGCATCCCAATCCAGTGTTAAACCAGGGCTTACCACTAGATATTTATATTCCACTAACTTGCCGTCATCCAGCGTGACCGTGTTTTTGTCTGGTGTAAAAGCCCTGACTGCCTGTTTTATCCATTTGGCTGATTTGGGAATGACTGCTGCTGTTTCTCGCTCCGTTTGGCTGAAATCAAATACTCCCCCGCCAACAAGCGTCCAACCAGGTTGATAAAAATGGTTCTCTGATGGGTCAATGATAGTGACATTTAGCTCGCGATCACGTTTCAAAAGACTGGAGGCCACGGCGATGCCGCCAGCACCAGCACCAACGATTACTACATCATAAGTCGCCATAGCTTTGTTGGTCTGCGTTTCCATAGGATGCTCTCCACTACTGTTTTGGGAGTAGGAGAATAGCAAGGGAAACCCACCACTCAAGTTAGGAATACTAGGCATGTAGAATAGGGAAATTTGTCTGGAGGTCAGTTAGATAAGACTTTGTCCTTTATCCTGCCAGTTTACTGGCCTTCATGTAAAAGGAATGACCGAGGACATAATCAAAGACGTAATCTGGGCCAAGGGCACAGGCCCAATACCAGCAATGTAAGCAGCTAACGACCTATTAGACATATTTGATACTTTATCTTCCCAAACCTGGCAATGTGACACTTGAGAGTGAAAGCATCCGCTTCTCAAACCCCGTCTTCCCATCATCAGGAGAGCTGATATGGATATAAACGATGCACTGACCAATAATGGAACCCGGGGCAAACACTGTGCATTCAGTTATCCAACACAACATATCTTTTGTGCGCGCACGGAACTGAGTCTTTCTGCTTTGCAGATGACAGATGGAGGCTTTTGGGGAAGACTATAGTGCCACCAGTATCAATGGTGACGGGAGCATCCTTGCATGACAATGACTTGTTTGCCTTGGCATTTGCTTAGATTCCGCTTAACGTTAGGTGGTCAATCAAGGAGAGAGTCATGTCAGAGTGTGATCAGGTCATTCAAGCACTGAAAAAGCAGTTAAAATTACGCAATGTGAATTATCAGGATGTCGCGAAAGCACTCGATCTGAGTGAAGGCTCAGTGAAGCGGCTTTTTGCCAATGGCGGAAGCATGAGCCTCGAACGGTTGTCTGCTGTGTGCAAACTGATTGACCTGGAAATGACGGCGTTGTTTAAATTGGCCGAAGATGAAAGCCAAAACCTATCTTCATTGACTTGGGAACAAGAAGAACAATTAGTTGCTGACGGGGCGCTTTTGCTCGTGGCTGTGTGCATTACCAACGGCTATCGCTTTGAACAAATCCTCAGTCAATATAACCTCACTAAGCCGCAAATCATTCAAAAATTAGCACATCTTGATCGTATCAAGGTGATTGAGTTGATGCCTGAAAACCGCATTAAATTGAAGATATCTCCTTCTTTCTCATGGATTGCCGGTGGCCCTATTCAGCAGTTCTTTCAGCAGCAGGTCGTTAAAACGTTCTTCCGCACTCATTTCTCTAAAGACGACGAAAAACTTGTTATGTCTACTGGGCTTATGTCTCTGCCGACCAATTACAAATTCCAGCAACGCATCCAGCGCCTTGTTAAAGAGTTCTATGAATCGTGTAACAGTGACGGCGATTTAGCCATGCAAGAAAGACATGGTACGTCGATGGTTATCGCCCTCCGTCGATGGACGTTCCCGCTGTTTGATGAATTTGAAAACGAAGACGGTTCAAAGAAAAGTCTCGCCAGATAATACCCGCAGTAGCGCCATTAGCCACCTTGTCCGTCAGGCTTTATTGCTTTCGAGCCTTAATGCAACCTACTGAGCAACCGGAGAAAGAATCTCTGATGACAGAAGGTAAAGGAGGCAATGATGCTGAACCGACCGAAAATGACTTCGCAAATCGCCATCTGGGGCGTAGTTTTTATCGCCCTGTTTATCACCACGTTTTCGTCTAAAACGTTGGCAGCGGGTTTGCTCAAACCCGTCAACAGCCAATATAAAGATCTCCAAATTGAATCACACCATGTTGATGTCTCTATTCAGGACGGCTATGCCACGACATCGATTGAACAGACGTTCTATAACCCTAACGATATTGAGCTGGAAGCCCTGTACTCTTTTCCTGTGCCCCAGCAAGCCGTTGTGGGTGAGTTTATCTATTGGATTAACGGATCGCCGGTGATTGCGGAAGCAGTTTCCAAAGAAAAAGCCCGCAAGATCTACGATGAGCAAAAAGCGCAGGGCAATGCCACAGCACTGACAGAGAAAGACGAATACAGAACCTTTGATATGAGGGTGTATCCGGTGCAGCCTCTGCAGAGCGTAAAAGTGAAGCTGGTATATATGCAGGACGCATTGTTGGATCACGGTATCGGGCGCTATGTTTATCCGTTGGAAGAAGGGGGTGTGGATGAAGCCAAAAGCAGTTTTTGGACGCGCAATGACAAAGTGGAGCAGGACTTTTCGTTCAATGTGATACTGCGTTCATCATATCCTGTTGATGGTGTCCGGTTGCCAGCGCATCCGTCAGCGGTGATCACGCAAGAAGCGGATGGTGAACACACCACATGGAAGGCAAATATCAGCACTCACATTGCCAATGCGGTGCATGAAGGGGAGACACAGCAAGCGATAAATACTTCAATGCGACTGGATCAGGACATGGTTTTCTACTGGCGCTTGCAGGATGGTTTACCCGGCCGTGTTGATATGGTGGCCTACCGCGACCCAGAAAACTCGAAACGCGGCACTGTGAAGCTGACATTCACGCCAGGTGAAGACCTGACCCGCGTCACGCAAGGGCGTGATTGGGTGTTCGTTCTGGATAAGTCAGGTTCCATGGCCGGCAAATATTCCACACTGGTGGAAGGTGTCCGTCAGGGATTAGGGAAGTTGCCTTCTGAAGACAGGTTCCGCGTCGTGATGTTTGACAGCAATACCTATGATCTCACCGGCGGCTTTGTGGCGGCTAACCCTGCGAATGTGAGCAAAGCACTGCAGTCCGTTGAGCAGGTTGAACCAAGTAATGGCACCAATCTCTATGAAGGCATGTCGGCTGCAATCCGTAAACTGGATGACGATCGTCCGACCGGGATCGTATTGGTCACCGACGGGGTAGCCAATGTAGGTGTGACCGAAAAGCGCCGCTTCTTCGATTTGATGGAGAAGCACGATGTGCGACTGTTTACCTTCATCATGGGCAATAGTGCCAACACGCCGCTGCTGGTGCCGATGACCAAGTTGTCGAACGGCGTGGCAACGTCAGTATCTAACGCGGATGACATTATCGGCCACTTAATGAACATCACCAGTAAGTTAACGCATCAGGCGTACCGAAACATCCAACTCGATATTGATGGTGTGAAAATCAAAGACCTGACGCCGGAGCAAATCAGCAGTCTGTATCGCGGGGAACAACTGACCGTATTCGGTCATTACTTCAAAGGCGGGGAAGCTGATATCAAGCTCACTATGGATATTGCCGGTGATTCCCGCGAATACCGCACCAAAGTGATGTTGCCTGATTCTGCAACAGCGCATCCTGAGCTTGAGAGAATGTGGGCATTTTCAGCGATTCGCGACTTGCAGGAGCAAATGGATTACCTGGAGCAAAAAGACAGTGACAAAGAGCAGGCTATCGAAGACATTGCACTGGAATATGGTTTGCTGACTGATTACACCTCGCTGCTGGTCGTGGAAGAACAGGTCTTCCAACAACTGGGAATAGAACGTAAGAATCAGACGCGGGTCCTCAAAGAGCAAAGTGCTCGTGAGGTGAAAAAGAATAAACCCGTTGAACCAACCCGAGCGGATAACAATCAGCCCATGTTTACCCAGCCGGCACCGACCCATTCCGGCGGTGGCAGCAGTGGTGGTAGCATGAACATCTTAGTATTGCTGAGCATGATCCTGTTAGGTGCTGGCCGTTTGGTGATGGGAAGAAAAACGAGCGAATAAAAGCAGAGCTAATGAAACGAAAAGAGGCTGCATGATGCAGCCTCTCTGTTTTAGTCTTCAATACTTATGTCAGACTCAATCCACCATCGATGACCAGTGTGTGTCCGACGACATATTTTGCTTTATCTGAGCTGAGAAAAATAATGGCATCTGCAATTTCCTGCGGCTCTGCAAAGCGCTGACAAGGCACCTGACTTTCGACTGTCTGTTTGAGTGTGGCTCCCAATTCTTGCTGTTTTTGCTCCCAGCGGGGTGTCCAGGTCACGCCCGGGGCAACACCGTTTACACGAATCCCTTTTCGGATTGCTTCTACCGCTACAGATCGTGTAATCCCCTCCAGTCCATGCTTGGTGCCGGAATACATGGCAGCATTTGGGGTTGGGCGAATCCCGTTAACGGAGCTGACATTGATGATGCAAGCACCTTCCTGCATCAAGGGAAGTTCATAGCGGAGACACAGCGCAGGCACCCAGTAATCGCTTATCATAGTGCTGTAGAGTGCATCAATGGGAAGTTCAGAGAACTCCCCCCGCGATGCGATTATGGGTGCAGCGTTATTGATGGCAATGTCTATATGGCCATAGTTCTCTCGAATATAACCGAAGAAACGGTCAACCTGGTGAACATCTTTCAAATCTAAAGGCAGGTAATCGACCGCTGAAAGCTGAGGATACTTTGCCATTGCCTGATTCCACTTTTCTTCATTACGGGAACAGGTAATGACTTTATACCCGGCGTCATGAAAGGAAAGCACGGTTTGAAGTCCAATGCCGCTACTACCGCCGGTGACGAGAACTATTTTCATGCGCGCTCCATATCGGTAAAAAGAAATGCCTGACTAGCGGTGCGTGACGATACCGTCCACCATAATCGGCTGTGTGATGCGAACATGTTTCTTAGCTTCATGTTCCTCGTAGAACTGCTGTTCGCCAAGCATACTCAGAGTGTCAAAGAAATACCGTACGCTACCTCTTTGATTCTTCGTTGTTTTAAGCATAGCATCGGTGAAAGTATCTGGTGAGGTGTGGGTCAATTCTAGCGGGATTTTTCCTGTTTGTTGGCAACAGTAAACAGTGCAGTTAAAGCAGAACAGCAGGAGAGATCCTAAGCCTTGCATACCATCTTATTGTGTTGGGGCAATTCGGTGGTCGAGGCGTTATCTTTAGTTTAGAGATGAGAAAGAAAACCAACTAACAATCAGTATTTTATATGTAATTCTGAGCAAATATTTTACCTGTTTATGGCGGTGGGTTTTAAATGGAGTATCAGAATGGTTAATGTTCCATTTCCCCTTTGACCCAACCTTGTTCAATCGCATATTTAACTAAGCCTGCGGTCGAGGTCACGCCAAGCTTTTTCTTTACGCGAAGGCGATGGGTTTCCACGGTTCGTACGCTGATGTTTAGTTCGCGAGCGATGGTTTTGTTACAAGCGCCGTTGGCGATAAGGATAAGCACATCTTTTTCGCGAGGGGTAGGGACGTTGTCTTCGTGTTCCCTGTTTACCATTTGGCTCATGCTTTCCATGAGCGTTTCAGAAACGCCTGCACTGAAGTAAGAGCCACCACCTGCGATGATATCTAGAGCCTGCACCAATTCTTGAGATGAGACGTCTTTCAGCACATAGCCTTTGGCTCCTCCTCGAAAAGCAGAAACAATGTACTCTTTGTTATTGTGCATGCTGAGGATAACAACTTTGATCATCGGGGCTTTTTCACGAAGTTCACTCAGCACTTCCAAGCCAGTTTTCTTTGGCATAGAAATGTCAGTGAGCAGAATGTCAGGTCGTAAAGCCAGTGATTGCTCGATGGCTGATTCACCGTCACTTGCAGCACCAATGATGGTGAATTGAGGCTGCTTGGATAAGCGCTCCATTAATCCATCCTGTAGCAAGACATGATCGTCTGCAAGTAATAGCGTGGTCATGTGATTCTCCTATTTGTCACTGGTTAGTGTTTCGCTTTTAAACTGCAATAGGCACAATTGCCCGCACTTCCGTTCCCTGGTCTTGCAAGCTACTGATAGAGAAGGTGCCATCGAGGTTCTCGATACGCTCCCGCATGTTTTTTAAGCCCATCGACTGGCTGGTATTAGACACTCTATGCTCTTCAAAACCAATGCCGTCATCTGCAACTGTGAGCACGATTTCTCCTTCTTCCTCCTGCAAAATTATGTCGACTGCTTTCGCTTTCGCGTGTTTCTCGGCGTTATGAAGTGCCTCTTGTGCGACTCGGAATAGGGTGATCTCAGCAGATTTCGATACTTTTCTCATATCCAGATGATGTTCAAAAAGCACTTTTATTCCAGAACGTTGGGACACTTCTTTGGCAAGATCTTCCAATGCGATCAAAAGCCCCAGATCATCCAGCAAGGCGGGGCGTAAGTCTTTCGAAATGCGACGAAGTTCGCGAACTGCTTCGCTTAGGGTAGATTGACCCTTCACGATATTCAGTTCGCGCTCAGCGTCAGATTTAGCTTCTTTGATGTTGTCGAGACGGTACTTGACAGACACCAGAATTTGGTTGATACCATCATGAAGTTCCCGTGCTACACGAGTTCGTTCTTCTTCCTGTGACTCGATCAGTTGTCGGTTTAAAGCCTGCAGTTTTTGGTCAGCCAATTCTCTGGCGTTGATGTGAATGCTGGTAGCGAGGCTTGCCATGATCCCGATTGTGATGACGAGCGCTATACCCAACCCGATAAAGGTCTTACTGATGGTTTCGTCAATCTTGCTGTGGACGGATTCGACCTGAATCTCGATGTCATCGATGTAAACACCGGTCCCAACCATCCACCCCCATTTGTCGAGGCCAATGGCGTAACTGAGTTTTTTTACCTGCTCTTTGCGGGAAGGCTTGTGCCAGTAATAGTCAACAAACCCTCCACCGAGTTTAGCTGTGTTGATGAGCGCTTGTAACAGTTTAAAACCGCGGCTGTCTTCGACTTCCCATATGTTTTGACCCACAAACTCGGGTTGATAAGGCAGGACTAAATTGGTGCCGTCGTAGGTGTAGGCAAAAAAATAGCCATCTTCGCCGTAGGTGAGGCTATTCAAAATATCGATGACTTGCTGTTTCGCTTTTTCATCGTTTTCGCCAGCGGCATCATAAACCGGAGAAATTGATGCCCGTGCGAGTTCTACGTACTTCAGCAATTCTTGTTTCTTGGACGAGAGAGTTTCTGATCGGATGAGATTGGCCTGATTCTTAGACAGTGTGTCTGACTGAATCACCACTAAGCCAATAATCAGCCCAAACATCAAGAGCAAAGGAAGCATTGTGAGCATCAGTAATTTTATCCTGAGTGGCATCACTATGCCTGATAACTTCGTCATTTCACTCCGCCAGCTTCGTTGAGCATCACTTGATTACGTACAACTACGTACAGACCCTACGCAATGCTATGGACGCTAAGTCCGTTTTCTACCTGATATTTTTTTCGAGGTTGCAGGGATAGTCTGGATGTTAACAACTTTTTAACGGTCTCAGTGTGCTCTAAACCTCAACCCTATATGCAGCATCCGCATACATTCCAAAAAGTGAAGCTGCGCACCAAGGAGTGGACAATGAAAAAAGTAATGTCAACATCTATGAAAGCGGCCGCTTTAGCAACGCTTTGTTTTTCAGGCTCAGCCCTGGCTGACAAAGTATTGCTAAAAACGCCTATCGCATTTGGTACTCACCTGCCCGCGCTCGGCACACCTATAAAGTGGGTTTCTGAGCGTGTTCAACCCATCTCTGGCAATACCATCAAGATGAAAGTGTACGAGCCAGGAAAACTGGTCGCTCCCATGGAAATTCTTGATGCAGTATCAAGCGGGAAAGTGAATTCTGGTTATGCAACAGCAGGTTATTGGCAAGGGAAAATGCCGGCAGCTGCGCTGTTTTCAGCCGTACCATTCGGACCCGAGGCGCCGGAATACATGGCTTGGATGTTCTATGGAAATGGCCTGAAACTCTACCAAGGCATGTATGACGAAGCGGGCTATAACGTCAAGGTGCTGCCATGTGCGATTATCTCGCCAGAAACCTCCGGTTGGTTCAAAAAACCTATAGAAAAGCCAGAAGACCTGAAAGGTTTGACGATGCGCTTCTTTGGCTTGGGCGGTCAGGTAATGGAAAAGCTGGGGGTGGGTACCGTTCAGCTACCAGGTGGAGAAATCTTCGGTGCTCTTGAGAAAGGTGCGATTGATGCCAGTGAATTCTCACAGCCAGCAATTGATCAGCGTTTGGGCTTCCACAAGATTGTGAAATACAACTACTTCCCTGGCTGGCACCAACAGGCAACCATGTTCGAACTTTTGATCAACAAAGATACTTGGAACGACATGGAAGAAGATCAACAAGCGGCGCTTGAAACACTTTGTCTGGCTTCAATGACAAACTCCATTGCGGAAGGAGAAGCCATGCAGTTTGAGGCGATGCAAAAAGCGCAGGAACAAGGTGTTGAACTTCGTTACTGGAACAATGAAATGTTGAATCTGTTTGAATCTACCTGGCTGGAAGTGGTGGAAGAGCAGAAGAAAGATGCTTACTTTGACAAAGTTTGGGAGGACATGTCTGACTTCCGTCACAACTACCAGACTTGGGTGTCGAAAGGGTTCCTACCACGCAGCAACTAGTGTGGTTTCGGGCAGCAGGACGCTGCCCGTTTTTTCTTTTCATGGGTTTAGGAGCAAGTTATGACCCAGCCTTCTGACTCACTTCCTGCTTCACCAATTGCAGACAGCATTGAGCATGTCGTCCGGATTGTCGGACGCACACTGGCTTGGAGCTATCTCATTTTGGTTTTGGTTATCATCACGCAGGTAGTGCTTCGTAAAGTGTTCAACAATGGCCAAATCGCACTGGAAGAGTTGCAGTGGCACCTCTACGCCATCGGTGTTTTGTTTGGTTTATCGTATGCCGAGATTACCGGAACCCATGTCCGGGTGGATATTTTCTATCACCGCTTTTCTCAGAAAACGAAATCCTGGATAGAAATTATCACAGTGTTGTTTTTCGTCTGGCCTTTCATGTACGTCATTTTTATCCACTCCCTTGACTTCGTCTACGAAGCCTGGCGGGTGGATGAGCGTTCAAATGCGCCATCAGGACTGCCATGGCGATGGGTGATTAAATCTGCCATTCCATTCAGTGCTGCATTGCTGGCCTTCGCCAGCCTCTCAAGATTGCTCCGTGCGGTGGCGTATCTGAGAAAAGGAGGGTCGCATGGAAGCGAATGAGATTCTTATCCTAGCGATGTTCGGCATCTTTATTTTGCTGCTGTTTATCGGCATTCCTGTTGCTTGGGTATTGGGTGGAATAGGTGTGACTTTTGCCTTTATCGGCTATTACAGCGATATCTACCTCGATACCTGGACCGGGTTGGATTTCACCACCTTGGGGCTAGTAGTCAACCGCCTCTATAAAATCATGGACAACTGGATATTGGTGGCTTTGCCGATGTTCATATTCATGGGAAATATGCTCGATAAATCTGGTGTTGCGGACCGCTTGATGCACGCGATGCAGGCACTATTTGGTCGAGTACATGGTGGTTTGGCAATTACCGTGATGGCGATTGGTATTATCCTCGCCGCATCGACGGGGATCATCGGCGCATCGGTAGTGTTGCTGGCAACCATGTCATTGCCTGCCATGATGAAGCAGGGCTATAACCTTCCATTAGCACTGGGTACAGTCGCCTCGGCAGGCACACTGGGGATCTTGCTGCCGCCTTCCATCATGCTGGTGATCATGGCGGATCAGCTGGGTCTTTCCGTGGGTGATCTCTTTATGGGAGCGATGTTCCCCGGTTTGATGCTAGGCGCAATCTATATTGTGTACTTGCTGATCGTGGGGGTGGTTAAGTCAGATTCCCTGCCGTTACCGCAAGATGCCAAAGGGGTGGATTGGGCAGTCATCAAAGATGTAGCCAAAGCCATTGTACCTACTTTCATGCTGATCATTGTAGTTTTAGGCTCCATCTTCGCGGGGATAGCCACGCCGACGGAAGCCTCAGGTGTGGGGGCCTTCGGTGCGATTTTACTGGCAGCCTTTTACAAGCGGTTTTCGATGGCCGTGTTAAAAGAAGTGCTTCTCGACAGCTATAAAACCACCGCTTATATCTTTGCCATTTTCATTGGTGCCACCTGTTTTGCTTTGGTACTGAGAGAACTTGGCGGTGATGAGTTTATCGAAAGTGCTTTTGAGGCTTTGCCATTTGGTCCTTATGGTATCGTTGCATTTATTCTGCTGGTTATTTTCCTGCTGGGTTTCTTCCTCGATTGGATTGAAATTACCCTGATTGTGCTACCGCTACTGGCGCCCGTGGTGTTGGGATTGGATTTGAGCATTGGTGACTATCCAGGATTGGATAACCCTGAGTTGGTATGGTTTGTGATGTTAGTGGCTATGGCTTTGCAAACCAGCTTCTTAACACCACCCGTTGGGTTCGCTTTGTTCTACCTGAAAGGGGTATGCCCACCGGAAGTGAAATTAATGGATATTTACAAGGGTGTTATCCCGTTCATTATCCTTCAATTGCTGGCACTGGTGATGTTAGTGTTTTGGCCAAATCTCGTACTCTGGCTGCCTTCGATTGCTTACGGTTAATTGAAGACAAGTGCACGAAGATCAGCATAGAAAAAGCCGACTGAAAAGTCGGCTTTCTGTTTCTATATAAAACACTAAGCTTTTGAAGCATTCTTCCTCAACACATCCAGCTTTTCTGATGCCTTGTGCAACAAAGTATCTGTCTTGAACTTTCCTTTGCTGTCGGGTTTTCCTGCTGGGATGCCTGTGAACAGTTCGATGGCTTCGCTGACATGGTCAATCGCATAGATGTGGAATTTACCTTTCTCTACGGCATGGATGATATCTTTACGCAGCATCAGGTTATGCACGTTGGAGCGGGGAATAATCACACCTTGAGTCGACTTTGGACCCTTGATAGTGCAAACATCGAAGAAGCCTTCGATTTTCTCGTTAACGCCACCAATCGGTTGCGCCTGACCAAACTGGTTCATCGAGCCTGTGATAGACAGATCCTGACGCAGTGGTACGCCGGAAATTGCGGAAAGAATGGCACAGAATTCCGCCATGGATGCGCTGTCGCCATCTACGCCACCGTAAGATTGCTCAAACGTGATGCGGGTAGTCAGCGGGATTTTTGCTTGTTTACCTAACAGGGATGACAAGTAGGCAGTCAAGATCATCACACCTTTGGAGTGAATGCTGCCGCCTAGCTCGACGCTGCGCTCGATATCCAGCACGGCGCCATCACCAAACGAGGTCGTTGCAGTGATTCGGTTTGGAGCGCCAAAGCTAAAATCGTTGGTTGCCAATACAGACAAAGCGTTGACCTGACCAACGGCTTTGCCTTTGGTGTCAATCAGGGTTGTGCCTGTGGTGAAACCTTCCATGACGTGATCACGCAAGCGGCTGACGCGCATGTCGCGGCTCGCCAATGCCTTTTCGACGTGAGATGCTCGGATGATGTTGGCATTGCTGACTCTGGCCTGATAGTTCGATTCGCGCAGTAGGTTCGCAATATCGGCTGAGTGCAGGGAAAGCTTATCCTGATCGCCGGACTGACGACTGCTGTGCTCAATGATTCGGCCAATGGCACCGGGATCACAATGCAACAGGTTGTTGTCGTGACAAATGCTGGAGATGAACATGGCATATTTCATTTCGCTGTCATCATTGCGTGGCATGTCATCTTCGAAATCGGCGGTTACCCTGAATAGCTCACTGAACTCTGCATCATAGTGTTGCAGCAGTTTGTAGGTGTGATAGTCACCAAATAGGATGATTTTCACATCCAGTGGAATTGGCTCTGGTTCCAGAGAGATAGTGCCGCTCAGGGTCACTTCACGTTCCAGAGAACTGAGTGAGGCTTTACGTGAACTCAGGGCGCGTTTCAGACCGTCCCAAACGTAAGGGCGTTCTAGCACTTTTACCGCATCAATCAGCAGGACACCGCCGTTTGCTCGATGGATGCTACCCGGGCGGATCAAAGAGAAATCGGTGAAAACGGTGCCTTTGTATGTTGCGTTTTCTACGTATCCGAAAATGTTGTGGTACGTCGGGCTATCTTCCACGATCACCGGTGGCACTTCTTCTTCCTGCGCGACCAGCACATTGACTTGATAGCGACGCGGCAATTTCTTATCCAGCGCTGCATAGGCGAGGGCGGCTTGCTCTTCGCTTTCCTGCAGGAAGATATCGAGATTTTCCAGCACATCGCCCTGCATTTCTTTCAGGTATTTCTTCACCTGAGGCAGGTCAGAATAGGACTCGATCAACTTAACCACATGATGGGAAATCGCTTCGTTAGCAATTTCTTCATCCAGCTTTTGCTGTTTCTCTGCGTAAGTCTCTTCCCACTCGGTGAGTTTGCGTACCAGACCGCGGAGTTGGATTTCCAGATCTCGAATAGCCTGATCGAAATGCTCCTGTTCTTTCTGAGAAAGAGCATCGAAGGTCTCTTCGGTATGCGGTTCTTCACCGTTCAAGGCAACGAACTGATAGTCACCGGAGGTGGTGATAGACAGGCTGACACTTTGCAGTTTTGCTTCCTGACTGAGTTCTCCCAAGGCACCTTCCTGCATTTCTGTCAGGCGGTTTTTAAGTGCATCAGCGCGGGAGTAATACATCTCGTTGTCAAACGCGAGCTGCAGGGACTTGCCCAAGCGACCCATCATTTTCTCGATGTCTTTTTTCAGCTTGAGGCCTCGACCGGCTGGCATTTGCAGTACTTTGGGAATGCGCGAGTCCTGGAAGTTGGCGACATAACACCAGTCGTAAACTGGATGGGTATATTGCCAATGACGGCTGAGATAGCGCATCACCATAGTTCGCTTGCCGAGACCATTCTGCCCGACAGCATAGATGTTGTAGCCTTTTTCCTTAATGGACATTGCAAACTCAACGGCCTGACGGGCGCGATCCTGACCCACTATCTCTTCAAGTGGCTCAAGATGCTTTGTGGATGAAACATCGAGTTTGTTTAGCTGTGAAGTGCGATAGAGCATGTCACTGGACAATGGCTGATGTGGCATAGCGCTCTCCTTTCACTGTGTTTCTCATAAAACTTAGTGTAGCGCTGTTAACTTACTGATTTTGAGCTAAAGAATCGCGGACGTGTTGGCATTGTGGGCTGGCGCACTATATTCACTGGATTATGGTGGACAAGTGCGCAAAAAGTAGTCGATGTGGTTCAGCTTTTGGGAGCAGGGAATCAGTGTGCTGTCCAACCGCCGTCAATCGTAATGGCCTGTGCTGTGATGTTCTTCGCAGCAGGTGAGCAGAGGAAAAGAGCGGTTTCGGCTAGTTCACTGAGCTCAATGAAGGCTTTTTTCGGCATCGGTTTGAGCATGATGGTATTGATCACCTCTTGTTCTGTAATGCCGTGATTTTTTGCCTGTGCCGTGATTTGGTTTTCGACAAGTGGCGTCTTTACGTAGGAAGGGCAAAGCGTGTTGATGGTGACATCATGCTCTGCACTTTCCAGCGCGATAGTCTTGGAAAAGCCCAACAGGCCATGTTTAGCAGACACGTAGGCGGACTTATACGGAGAGGCGACAAGGCTGTGAATTGAGCCAACATTGATGATTCGCCCAAAGTTGTGTTCATACATCGAAGGGAGAAATGCTTTGGTTAGCATGGCTGGGCCGCACAGTAAAATATCGATGATAAGACGCCATTTGTCCTCGGGAAATTGCTCCAGCGCGGAGACAAATTGGATGCCTGCATTGTTAACGAGAACATCGACGGGGGCATCAACATGAGAAGGAGCTGAGGCCAGCTGCTCGGAGTTGGTGACATCGAGTTCAACGCCCTGAACATCCACATCATACTGGCTTTTCAGTTTGCTAACGGCATTATCCAGTGCTTTCTTGTTGATATCAGAAAGGGTGACTTTATGACCTGCCTGCGCGAAACCCTGCGCTACACCAAAGCCAATGCCACTCGCGCCACCAGTTATAAATACATGTTTTGCCGTCATTTCTGTTCTCCCTAACGTTGGCTGTTTTATCCAAAGTTAAGGGTAGTTAAAAATTCAGGCAATCCGTAGTAGTACGCAATTACGATGTTTAATCTCACGATTTAGATGACTTCAATTTGCTGGCGACACTATAAAGCCCAACAATAATCAGCCCTGCAACCAATCCAATCAAACCATTGAGTAATGTTGGCACCAGCGCAGAAATCACGGTGCCGACGGTCGGTATCAGCGCAGTTTCCTGTGCGGCGTCTGTAATGAGTTCAGAAAGAACATGTACACCGTGGGTGAGGATACCACCGCCGACTAAAAACATGGCGACTGTGCCGACAATAGACAGCCCTTTCATCAGGTAGGGTGCAAAGGAGAGCAGACCGCGGCCCACGGCTTGTTTGATACTGCCTGCTTTTTGGCTGAGATAAAGTCCGGCATCATCGATTTTGACAATCACTGCGACCAAGCCATAAACACCTATCGTCATTAAAAACGCGATGCCAAACAGGGTGACAACTTGGGTGAGGAAGGTAGCTTCTGATACTACACCCAGCGTGATGACAATGATTTCGGCCGAGAGGATAAAGTCAGTCCGGATAGCACCTTTTATTTTTTGCGCTTCGTATTCTACGGCGTCTAGCGTAGCGGTATTGAAGTCCTGCGCTTCACTGGCAGAGTGTTCTTCTTTTTTGTGAAAGAAGGTATGGAGCACTTTTTCTGCGCCTTCAAAACAAAGGAAAAGACCACCCAGTATCAGCAGCGGCGTGATCAGCCAAGGCGCAATGGCACTGATAGCTAGGGCCGCTGGCACCAGTATCAGTTTATTGAAAAAGGACCCTTTGGCGACGGCCCAGACGACGGGTAACTCCCTGTCGGCTTTTACACCGGAAACTTGCTCCGCATTGAGGGCGAGGTCGTCACCCAGTACACCCGCCGTCTTTTTCGCGGCGATTTTACTCATGACGGAGACGTCATCCAGAATCGTGGCAATGTCATCAAGCAGTGTAAGAAGGCTGGCTCCTGCCATGGTCATTCCTCTTTTATCTATGTAAAAAGAGGCGGAAAACCGCCTCTCTCTTCGTTATTCACTTCCAGTTTAGAGCTGTTTTTCGATGGCTGCGAGCAGCGTATCTATGTCTGGTTTCGTCACATCTTTGTGGGTTACAAAACGCATTGCCTTGTGAGATGGCGAAAACAGAATCCCCTGTTCTTTCAACGCAGACGCAATGGCACGAATATCAATATGCGTGGCAACATCGGCGTAAACGATGTTGGTTTGCACCGGGTAGATAAAGGTATTGAAACCCGGAATTGCCCCGAGATTTTCAGACAGATAACGGGCGTTGTCGTGATCATCTTTGAGACGTTCGACATTTTCCGTCAGGGCAATCTTACCGGCTGCCGCCAAGATACCAGCCTGACGCATGCCACCACCCACCATTTTACGCAGTCGACGTGCACGCTGAATGCAGTCAGCATCACCTAACAGCAAAGAGCCAATCGGTGCCCCTAGACCTTTTGACAAACAAATGGTCATGGAGTCGAAATGCTGGCTGATTTCTTTGATGTCTGCGCCCAACGCTACGGATGCGTTGTAAACACGAGCGCCATCTAAATGGAGTTTCAGGTTGTGCTGATTCACGAATTCTCGCGCTCTCGCCAGATATTCCAAAGGTAGCACTTTCCCACCTATGGTGTTTTCCAAGCTGAGAAGTTTGGTGCGCGCAAAATGAGAGTCATCCGGTTTAACCGCTGCCGCGAGCTTTTCAAAGCATAGGGTTCCGTCTTTGTTGTTCTCGATGGGTTGAGGTTGAACAGAGCCCAGTACCGCTGCACCACCTGCCTCGTACTTGTAATTGTGCGCTTGTTGACCGCACAAATATTCGTCACCACGCTCACAATGTGCCAGAATACCCAGCAAGTTCGCTTGGGTCCCCGATGAGGTAAATACTGCTGCCTCAAAACCGTGGCGCTCAGCAGCCCACTGCTCCAGCTCATTGACCGTTGGGTCGTCACCATATACGTCATCACCCACGGGTGCGTTAGCCATGGCTTCGCGCATTTTTTGATCCGGCTGTGTCACTGTGTCTGAGCGGAAATCAATCATTCTTATCTGTCCTGATTACACCTATGATCGAGTAAGCAGATTACTCCTCATTGAAGAAAAAGTAATTACAAAACATCAGGAATCATTCTGTCGTCCATAACTTGAGTCAGAAGGGCTGGGTCGATGCCAAGGGGAGGAAATATATGGATATGTCGCTGGTTTTCATTTCGTTAGCCTGTCTTGTGACAGGCTTTTCAAAGTTCTCAATCGGTGGGATGGGGCTTATCATTTTGCCGCTGACTATGCTGGCATTTCCAGGACCGGAAGCGCTGGGTGTGATCATTCCGCTTTACCTCCTTACCGACTTTATTGCCGTGCTGACTTACCGCAAAAATGTAAATTGGCGTGTGCTGGCAAAACTCCTGCCTTTTGGCGCGCTAGGCGTCATCGGAGGCACCTATGTTTTGGGTAACATCGACCCACATACCTTCATGACGATTCTGGGTATTTTGATTTTCACACTACTCGGTATGTCAATCTGGCTGGATTACCATCCGCTCCCTGTTTTCACCAATCGTTATGCAGCGAGTGTTGCTGGTGCATTGTGTGGGTTTGTTGGTGTACTGGCAAATGCCGCTGGCCCACTGATGGGACTATTCCTGCTTGAGCAGAAAATGGATAAATCCGCCTATGTGGCGACACGGGTTTGGGCATTCCTGACCTTGAATATCATGAAGCTGGTGGGCTTGGTGAGTCTAGGGTTGATTAACACAGAAACCTTACAGGCGAGTGCGAGTGGTTTGCCTGCGCTGTTTATCGGGATGTTTATTGGCTACAAGGTGTTTGCCCGAATTTCTGCAGAGCAGCTTAAGTTGATTGTGCGTGGGGCGATTTCACTGAGTGCGGCACACATGCTTTTCTTTAAGTCGTCGAATTAGCTATGACCTATCAGAATAAGACGAAAAACCGCGGCTCATGGCCGCGGCTTTTTTCATTAAAGCGAGTTAGCTTTTCAGCAATTGCCAGTAACGGTTGTAGATGCTGACCGCTTCACCCACATCGTTAGTGAATTCGCCTTTTTCAACATCTTCGTCTGATGGGAAAATCACGTTGTTCTCGGTGTATTCCGCAGACAATTTTTCTTTCGCACGCTTGCTTGGTGCTGGGTAACCCAGCTCTTCGACCATTGCCGCTTGGTTTTCAGGGCGGTATAGGAAGTCGATGAACTTATGTGCCAGGTCGACCTTCTCAGCGCCTTTCGGAATGATAAAGTTATCCATCCACAGGATTGAGCCTTCGTCTGGGTAAACAAACTCGATGTTTTCCATCTCAGCTTGTGCTAGGTAGGCGTTACCGTTCCACTGTTGACCGATACCGACTTCGCCGGTCACAAACGGTACGTGCGGTGCATCTGAGTTGTAAACCACGACATTTGGACGCAGATCTTTCAGCATTTCATAAGCTTCTTTGATCTCTGCTTCGTTGGTGGTGTTGATGCTGTAGCCTTTGGCTTTCAGTGCCATGCCGAAAACATCTCGTACGTCGTCGAGCAGCATGATTTGGCCTGCGAACTCGTCGTTCCAAAGATCAGCCCATTTGGTCACATTGCTGCCATCAACGATGTCACCGTTGTAACTGATAGCCGTCACGCCCCAGATGTAGGGCAGGGAGTAGTCGTTGTTTTTGTCGAATGGTTGACCCATCAGACCAGGAATAATGTCTTTAACATGTGGGATTTTCGATTTGTCGATTTTCGCCAACATGCCTTCGTCACTCATGCGCTGGATAAAGTATGTCGATGCAAACGCAAGGTCATAGCCTTTTCCATCAAGCAACTTCAGCTTGGTATACATGGATTCATTGTTTTCAAACGTTGAATAGTTAACTGAAACATCGTACTCCTTCCCAAACGCCTTAATCACACCCATTGGCATGTACTCGGCCCAGTTGTAGATATTCAGTACTTCATTGTTTGCAGAAACGTTGAAAGAAACTGTTGCGGTAAGTGCGATGCTTGCCGCTTTCACCCCTTTAAGATATTGGTTCATTTGGTTTTATCCTTAAGTGGCATACCCAAACTACCTTAAGGCACAGGTAGACTTCCTTCCTCTCACCTACATGTCTTACTTATAGCGCGATGGGGAGTAGAACCATTTACTCGCCTTCCACCAAGCTCCTAGTAAAACCTGTCTTTTCGCTGAAAAAGCGCCTTGAGGTAGTTTGGGTAAATACCAAGCTGAAAAATGAACGCGCATCATCAAAACATTTGTCCCCTCTGTCAATGAGAATCCCTTTGAAAAGGTAACAATTTGTGCGCCGCGCACAGCATCAACGAACGCGGTTATTTTTGAGCTTGGCGAAGGGGCAAGAATCCCTTGCTTGGAATGTGGCTTAGTGCGAATATTCGCCATCTTTTTAATTAACCCTTTTATCAGGATTTAGTCGCGAAATGGCGAAAGAACACGGGTATATCGATAGCTACTATCAGGCAACGGCAAATGTTTTGCCTCAACAACCAGAGTTAACCAGTGATATTCAAGCGGACGTTTGTATTATCGGTGCTGGTCTGACGGGCACGAACGCAGCGATTGAACTTCGTAAGAAGGGCATGAGCGTGGTGGTGCTGGAAGGTCAACGCATCGCGTTTGGTGGCTCAGGTCGCAATGGTGGTCAGGCGCTGGTGGGCTATTGTCTGGGTCTTCGCGAAGTTGACGAAGAGTACGGCCCAGAATGGGGCAAGCAGCTTTGGGATTTGTCCGTTGAATCTATCGATATCATTCGTGAACGCATCAGCGAGTTCAACATCGATTGTGACTTTCAGGAGGGTTACATCGAGCTGGCGTTGAATAAAGGTCAGGAGAAAGAGCTGAAGTCTTGGCATGAGCTGAAGCATGGTCGTTACAGCTATCCGGTTGCTGAGTGGTGGGATACTGACAAAATTGAGCAGGTAGCCAACACCCGTCGTTATTTGGGCGGCTTATTCGATCCAAACAGCGGTCACGTTCATACCCTGAACTACACGCTGGGTTTGGCGCAAGCGGCGATTTCCGTTGGCGCAGAGATCTATGAAAACAGCCCAGTGATCAAACTGGAAAAAGGGGCAGGGTTTAACACGGTAAAAACCGCAAAGGGCAGCGTGAAAGTAAAACAGGTTCTGCTGGCTTGTAACGCATACCTTGATGGCCTGCATCGCAAGGCGCAATCAAAAGTGCTGCCTGTGGCTTCTTACATTGCTGTGACTGAACAGCTTGGCGATCGCCAGCCAATCACTAACAAGATGGCGATGTCTGATCTGAATAACTGTCTGGATTATTTCCGCCCGACTGCTGACGGACGCATTCTGTTCGGCGGTGTGAACCATCCGTTCAATGGCGAGTATTCAGATAGTCAGGAGCGTCTGCGCCAACGTATGCTGAAAGTGTTCCCACAGCTGGGTGACGTGAAGATGGAATATCACTGGGGTGGTCTGTTTGCGGTGACCCGCAGCTACATGCCGGAAATCTCGCATTTGGGTAATGATATCTATACAGCCCATGGCTACACTGGTCATGGCGTTGGTTTGACCAATATCGCAGGCCGTGTTGTTGCTGAAGCAATGGCAGGGCAGGCGGGGCGCTTTGACGTGTTCTCACGTATCGATCATGGCTGGATTCCAACGCCGAAAGTGCTGCGTAAACCTGCCCTCGCGATGGCGATCTGGAAAGCCAAAATGGAAGACGCTCTGGCGAACTAATGGCAGACCCATCTCACGATTAGATTTTTAAATCCTTTCCATAAAATCTGTGATTTGAAGCAGCACTAACACAAGGGGTAGATTCGCTACCCCTTGTATTTAGAGGTGCTGACAATGAACACAGATACGTTATTAGACGCACTTCATACCCAAGGTTGGTACGTGTGGGATGATTTCCTGAATGCAGAAGAAGTAGAACAACTTCGTAATGCCATTCCTGAAAGCATGAAACCTGCTGGCATCGGACGACACCGGCAGCACCATACCAACAAACAAATCCGTAGTGACAAGATTTCCTGGCTGGAGCGCGGAAAGCATCCTGCCTCGGACGATTTTCTCTCTCGAATGGAAGCGATAAAGAACGACGTCAACCGCCACTTCTTTTTGGGTTTGTTCGAGTATGAAGCGCACTTCGCGCGTTATGACATCGGCGATTTCTATCAAAAACACCTCGATACTTTCGAAGGCCGTTCTAACCGCCGTTTAACCACGGTGATGTATCTCAATGATGAGTGGGCGGATGAAGATGGTGGTGAGATTGTGATTTATGATATCGACGACAATCATCTCAATACGCTATGGCCAAAAGCAGGACGTTTACTGGTGTTCCTATCGGAAGAATTTCCTCATGAGGTATTGCCGACCAACCGAGAGCGTTACAGTATTGCTGGCTGGTTCCGTGTGAACGGCATGCGTGGAAACCGCGTCGATCCATCTCGTTAATTTGTTATACCGTTTTATCTCGCTCGATTGTTAAGAGGTAAAACGGTATCTTCATCTCACACAAGCAATAGTGGAGGTGAGATGTTTCAGGGCGATCTTTTTCAGCAAACAGGATGGATCGACATTCCAGACGGGAAACTGTTCTGGGAGCCTGAGTTTATTCCCCCTGGTATCGCTTCTGATATTTTTCACCACCTCTCCGAGTACCTCCCCTGGGAACGGCTTCCCATTAAAATGTTCGGCCGTGAAGTGCTGCAACCTCGAATGCAGGCTTGGTTTGGTGATGCCTACTCATATTCAGGGCTTAACCTGAAGGCCGCAGTTATGCCTGAATCATTACTTTCATTGAAGTCCCAGTGTGAGCAAACGTCTGGTGCGGCTTACAATTCTGTGCTGGCGAACCTTTATCGTGATGGACAGGATTACATGGGGTGGCATCAAGATAATGAACCGGAGTTAGGTACCGAGCCAAGTATTGCTTCTCTGAGTTTTGGCGAAACTCGCCGCTTTGTTCTTCGTCATCTTCGAACCGGAGAAAAACGGGAATTTGAATTAGGTTCTGGTTCTCTGCTGATAATGGCGGGCAAAACCCAGACTTATTGGCAACATGCAGTGCCGAAAACCTCAAAAATGAGGGGGCCTAGAATCAACCTCACTTTCCGGAATATTAACTTCTTAGCGAAATTCTGAGCAAAAAAGGCTCGATATGGTCGATTTATATCGGCTTTGCCGCGATTTTAAGCGAACGAACTTTTATTTCGAAATTAGTGTTGACTAGATCACGCGAATCCGTAGAATGCGCACCGTACCGCAGCGGAAGGCGACTTACCAAAGCGGAACATACAAAGGCGCGTTGGCAGAGTGGCTATGCAGCGGATTGCAAATCCGTGGACCTCGGTTCGACTCCGGGACGCGCCTCCATGATGCGACACTAGCTCAGCTGGTAGAGCGCAACCTTGCCAAGGTTGAGGTCACGAGTTCGAACCTCGTGTGTCGCTCCAATCTCTTTTAAGGGATTGAGAAATGGGAATAGCTGTCATCGTGCTAGAACGATGAGATACGGACGCGGGATGGAGCAGCCTGGTAGCTCGTCGGGCTCATAACCCGAAGGTCGTCGGTTCAAATCCGGCTCCCGCAACCACATACAGTTTATTCGGCTTAGCCGGGTAACATGCGACACTAGCTCAGCTGGTAGAGCGCAACCTTGCCAAGGTTGAGGTCACGAGTTCGAACCTCGTGTGTCGCTCCAATTAAGTTGTCATCGCACTTGAACGGTGAGATACGGACGCGGGATGGAGCAGCCTGGTAGCTCGTCGGGCTCATAACCCGAAGGTCGTCAGTTCAAATCTGGCTCCCGCAACCACATTTAGTTTATTCGGCTTAGCCGGGTAACATGCGACACTAGCTCAGCTGGTAGAGCGCAACCTTGCCAAGGTTGAGGTCACGAGTTCGAACCTCGTGTGTCGCTCCAATTAAGTTGTCATCGTACTTGAACGGTGAGATACGGACGCGGGATGGAGCAGCCTGGTAGCTCGTCGGGCTCATAACCCGAAGGTCGTCAGTTCAAATCTGGCTCCCGCAACCACATTTAGTTTATTCGGCTTAGCCGGGTAACATGCGACACTAGCTCAGCTGGTAGAGCGCAACCTTGCCAAGGTTGAGGTCACGCCTAAGCCTTGAAGATCGAACCTCGTGTGTCGCTCCAATTAAGTTGTCATCGTGCTTGAACGGTGAGATACGGACGCGGGATGGAGCAGCCTGGTAGCTCGTCGGGCTCATAACCCGAAGGTCGTCAGTTCAAATCTGGCTCCCGCAACCACATTCGCAAGCCCAGACCTATTTAGGTCTGGGCTTTTTTGTATGTGTAAATTACTGTGACGTATAACTTTTTGAATTAGTGGAATTACTTCTTTCTGTGTCCTCTACATGGAGCATGAACTGAATCTCTTATTCGATTTTTCAACCCGATTATGGGAAGCATAGGGCATGAACTTGCTGTAGGTTTCCAGCACCATCTTTGTATACTTATGGCCCATTTGAGTAGCAATCCAACTCGGGTTGGCATCCTCGATCAGCATCTAACCGGTAAACGTATGATGGGTTTGATAGGGTCCACGGCGCCGGATACCTGCGCGCTTGACGCAACTATCCCAAAGCTCGGAGATACCATTGGGCTTGTAATGATTTGTTAAGTCGCCAGATTTTCTTTTCAGGCCAAACAAGAACACCCAGCAACAACTATCGACACGGGGTTTATTCTTTTCTCGGGTTTTAACTGTTACGTTGGCCGTTTTACCCACCTTTTGCGCTGATACTCCGAGCTCAAGGGCGATGTCTGTAGCGGTGTAGTGTTGAACTGGGGATATCCCAACCTGCGGTGATAAGCGCGGCGATAGCTTTATCAGATAGCCGGCAGGCAGAAAGTAGCGCCGGCGCAACGTCCAAGTTGCATGTCTCGCAGTAGGCTTCAAGGGTCGTGTAAGAAACCGCACACTTCCGACCTCCTATTGGCAAAGTAAAAATATTCTTCATCCAAATACGCAATGTTGATACAACCCATTGTAACTACAGTCATTCAGAATAATTACCTTCGCTGCTGTTCTGCGTTACTAGCGCTCGATAGAAGGCACTGCTGACTCAATCAGGCGCATCTGGCTGGGAAAAATAATGAAGTTAAAAACAACATTCTGCATAGCTTTAGCATTTACGTTGGCAGGTTGTGGTGCTGGTGAACCACCATTGACCATTGCCAGTAAAGAAAACCACTGTCCGGAAGGAGTAAAAGTTCCTAAAAACCTCGTCGGACACTGGATAAATGACGTACATATCAACGGAGTGAGAGGGACCAGAACGCTAATTATTACAAGTGGCTGCAATTACCAATATTATGAGACTGGAAATGCAACGTTTCACTCAAAGATACATCTAGATGAAGAAACAGATTACCGCATGTATGGGATACCGTTTCAGAAAATATCACATTTCTTACCGCAGAAGTTTTATGTGGAGAAATGGCAAGGTCAAGTCGTCCTTCAGGACCTGGAAACGGGCAATATCGAGTATCAGAAGGATGATGAAATAGTAGATGGCCACATCTCATATGTTTATGACTCTGACCAACAGCGACTAATACTGTATTTTGGTGACCACTTTAAAGTGTATAAAAAGCTGACCTCTGAGCTTCGACCAAATAACAGGACAGAGTGAAGTCATTACTGCTACTGCGATGTAGGTTTTGTCAGTGAAGAAGGCGTTGTTCAATACACCCATTTTGATGAGTGGAATCATGTGACGATGCGGCACGATGTATCTGCCTGATGGTGAGTATCTTGGGGTTATCAGGTCATTCTCTTCAAAAACGGAATTCGTTGGGTGGTTAGCCTTTATAACTGACCATTCCTCATCAGGTTCTGAAACAGGAGATAGTTGGCATACCAATAACCAATGGGTAACCAAATCCGGACTGGAAGAGTTCGCCACAAAATGCTCCGGATAGCGGAGTATTCAGTTACACATCAGCCATCGGTGACACGCAAACACTTGATTCGCCTCCATCAGCCCATTGCTTTCTAATTGTCGGTTAGAGCCCTTCACACCTTTCTCCTGCCAACTGCCAACGCATTGTGTTTGGGCTCTCCAGCCTATCTACCTGGACCTTCCAGCTCATCCAGCCTCGCTTCATGACCGAGTATTGCATCAGCCTGTTCGGAAGGTGTATTGAGCTTCTTCAAGGCACCATCCAGCATTAAATCCAACGTATCTACGTTCTTTGCACGGCGGAAGAAGATGAGCCAGTCAGTGCGGCTTTTAGGTGTAGTGGTTGTCATGGTTATCTCTTACAAGGAAATCGCCTGTATTTTAGCAGTTTTGGTATTGAAAGGTTGAGCTGTTAGATAAACACGGAATTAAAATGGCAAGTTCATTTACTATACCTAAACAACCTGAAGATGCAGGATTCAACTCGCCCGAAGGGAGGCCTTCAATGCGCCCACTTCTTCGTTAAATTCCACGGAAATAGAACGACTATTCCTCGTGAAATTTGCCTCGAATTGAACGCATTGATGACCTCTGAATGCGCGCATCTTCAGGTCGTTTGGGCATAAACCTGATACTTCAAGGTGCCACATAGCATATCGACAACGAAGATAATCCGGAGGATAAGAATAAGTAATTGAATTTATTGATTTTTTATTGTTTTTATAGCAATGGTACTTTTTGTCTTTGCGGCCATTAATTTGGTGAAATTCTTGTATGGCCTGACCAAGCTTCAATTCAAAATCAGAAACCTACTCTTATTCTTTGTTTCTTTGTTTCTTTTTTCCTGATCATTGCTGCACTTTGAAGTGAAATATCCGACGAGTTATGTTGAGACACCAAAGATCAATAGCCCCTAGGGAGGTATCTTCCAACGCACTTGCTTCAATCTTAATTCTCGCGACGCTGGTGCCTGCGGCTTCTTCTTTAGCGTGCCCCTTATCGAAAATGCGCAAATTACTGTCTAACCGAAAACTCTAAGGATTATTGCTGTTAGGGAGATAGGAAAAAGTCATATTACCTGCTCTAATTGACTATGATAGCTTTTTCGCAGGAAAAGGAGTAACAGTATGGCAAATACTACCTCTACGCTCGATCGCACTGACATCGAAATACTTCGAATTCTTCAGACTAACGGCCGTCTACCCGTGGTTGAACTGGCAAAAAGGGTGAATCTCACTACGACGCCATGCTCTGAAAGGGTAAAACGCCTCGAAAGGGAAGGGTACATTTCTGGCTACCACGCCGATATTTCGGCGGAGAAGTTGGGCTTGGATGTGGTTGTTTTTATTCACATGCGTCTTGATCAAACCAACCTTTCAATCTTCGATAAATTCGCTAAATCAGCCATGCTGATCCCTGAAATTGAAGAGTGCTATTCACTTTCTGGTGATTTTGACGCCATGGTGAAAATAAGGGTGAAGAACATCAAAGCCTATCAGAAGTTCATGTCGACCCGTATTATCCAACTCCCCGGTGTTATCCAAACCCGAAGCGAAATTGTTATTGCCGAATACAAGCGAAACGCTGGGATCAACCCTGACTTAATTGCGGTGTCTTGATAAAGAAACGTTAAGATAAAGTGATGGGTAAATCTGTGTCATATAGGTAAATTAACTAAATTTTTATACTAAATCAGTTAATGCTTGAACTAAGACGATGTATTCCCTTCATATTCAGGTAACTTTCCCATGTAACCATCGCTAAACTTAAACTCACAACAATAATGTTAATAATATGTTGAGGTGTTTAGATGGTCGCACCCATTCCGAGAGATACGATCAACTCTCAGGCCACTGTCCATGCAGCGAGTGCTGTAGTGATGGTGCCACCTATTGATTTCAAATTTAATGTGGAAACCAGCGCAGATAATGAGTTTCAAAAATCTCTGGCTCTTTCTGACACTGAAATCCGCACCAAAGCGTTAAGCGAATTTTACGGTATGGTGGAGCTATTACGGTCACATGGAGTGAATGTGACGGTGATGGATTACTCCTCAGAGCAAGGCGAAACGCCAGATGCCGTATTCCCCAATAATTGGTTTTCTACCTCAGCCAATGGCGACATTTACCTGTTCCCAATGGCGTGTGAAAACCGTCGTCGTGAATTACGTCCTGAAGCGCTCTTGAGTGCCTTGCAAGAGTCCGGGTTCAAACCTGCAAAGGTGCATCGCCTAGGTGATTTGGAGGCACCAGAAGCCTTTTTGGAAAGCACGGGTGTGATGATCATGGACCATGTTAACTCCACCGTATATGCAGCTTTATCCGTTCGTTGCGATCGCGATTTACTTCAGCAGTACGTTAACCAGGCTGGGGTCAAAGAAGTGATTTACTTCGATACCCATATGTCTTCTGGCTCACCGGTTTACCACACCAATGTGATGATGGCAGTAGGTGAAGGGTTTGCAGTGATCTGTGATGAAATCATCGAAGAGTTTGAGCGTCGCAGGGTGCTGAACTCTCTACAAAAGACAAAAGACGTTGTTTCAATCAGTGAAGAGCAAATGGGGCAGTTTTGCGGCAATATCCTCGAGCTACAAAACAGCAAAGGCGAACGTCTGATTGCCATGTCTCTCTCTGCCTATAATGCTTTCACCCTAGAGCAAAAGCGTGTATTGCGTAAGCATGGCAAGCTGGTTCCAATCGATGTATCGACTATTGAGACCATCGGGGGTGGCAGCGTGAGGTGCATGTTGGGTGAGAACTTCTTACCACGGTGAAGAAAGAAACTTCAAAGAGCCGCTTCAAAAAAAGCGGCTTTTTCTTTTCGGGCGTAGCACAACAAACAACAGATTTCCTCAGTGAAGTTGCAGATCTGGGTATTCGTCTTATTCTTAAAGGTATGTAGCGTTATTGGAAATAAAAAGCCATCAGATGGCGAGCCTTTAATTACGGGAGTTAAGTTAATGCCAGAAAGACGATATCGTCTTATCACACGAAGTGATTTCGACGGACTAGTATGTGCTGTGCTGTTAAAGCACATTGACTTGATCGATGAGATCAAATTTGTGCATCCCAAGGACATGCAGGACGGGATCATTGAGATCACTGAATATGACATTACGACCAACTTACCCTAAAACGCGAAAGCACACTTGTGCATCGATCATCATTCCTCTGAAATGGTCCGAAATCAGGACCTGAGCGCGAATCATATTATTGACCCTGATGCGCCTTCGGCAGCTCGTGTCGTCTGGAAGCATTTTGGTGGAGAGAGTACTTTCCCTGCGGCCTGGGATGAAATGATGGAAGAGGTCGACAAAGGCGACTCAGCACAATATACCAAAGACGAGGTTCTCTATCCCGAGGGGTGGGGGTTGCTAAACTTCATTATGGATTCCAGAACTGGTCTTGGGCGTTTCCGTGAATTCCGTATTTCAAACTATGAATTGATGATGGACTTAATTGATCACTGCAAGGCCAAGTCTATCGCAGAAATAATGGCACTTCCTGATGTTATAGAGCGCGTTGATCTTTATTTCAGCCATCGAGAAAAGTTCCAAGAACAAATCCGACGCTGTGCATCAGTATGTGGCAATTTAGTTATGTTAGATCTACGCCGTGAAGATACAATTTGGGCTGGCAATCGGTTCGAAATTTACGCGCTTTATCCGCAGTGTAATATCTCTATTCACGTGCTGTGGGGACTCAAAAAACAAAATACAGTGTTCGCATGTGGTAAGTCTATTTTTGATAGATCATCACAAACAAATATTGGTGAATTAATGTTGAAGTATGGTGGCGGTGGTCATGAAAATGCAGGGACATGTCAGGTCGCCAATGAGATGGCCGCGCAAATAGAAGACGAACTCATCGTGCAAATAAACAAAGATGGTTAAAGATTGAAAGCCCCTCAAACGAGGGGATTTCTCTTAGTTATTTCGAGGTTCTTTGGGTGACAACGGAAGTCTGTCGAAGGAAACACCTTTCCAACCATTATGAATGAAATTTCGAATGTTTAGGTGGTCTTTACCGCTGGGGTGGCCCAGAACATCATCTCTGTAGTATCTGCCAAAACATGCTAATACAGAACGTTCATCAAGTCCGTGTAACTTTCCAAACGCAAAAATCTTGCATGACCCCGTGTTTTGACCCGCTTTATTGATCAAGTCGCCATTCATGAATTCCGCCGGAGAGTACTGATAAAAACGATCAATGACTGAAATGGTGTCTTCGAATTCAACGAGCTCAGGAGTGTTAGAGAGCTTAAGTAAGAAGTTACTGAGTTGCATGATAATCCTAACTGCTATTGCTTAATAAACTGGCTTTTAGTGTGCATTTGGAATGAGCTGAATATTAGGCCATTCGTTTAAAAGCCTCGCCAAGCATTTCCTTAACGATCTGTTTTAACAGGATGATACAGCAAAGTGAAGTACCATATACGATTACATATTATGCTCCAAAACTTCTGAAAGTTTGTCTTTAAAGTAAGGCAAATGTGAATGTGTTTCGTGGTTGTTTCTTAAGATTGCGCTTGCATGAGGACAGAATAGAAGCCAATTGATTTTAAAAGCATCAAACAAACCTAATTGGATAAAAAAATATTTACAGTTTTCTGAACTGCCGCTAGTATTTGCGGCACTTACGGAGAGATGGCTGAGTGGTTGAAAGCACCGGTCTTGAAAACCGGCATACGTTAATAGCGTATCTAGGGTTCAAATCCCTATCTCTCCGCCACATTCAAAAAGGCCGCTGAACTATCAGCGGCCTTTTTGCATTTTTAACCCTCGCAAGAATGCAGAACCCTAGATTCTAGGTTCAGCCGAGCGAAGCGAGACAACGTTGTCCGGCGAAGCCGGGTAGGCAACGGCCCGAAGGGCAAGGGAGCTTGCGACCGAGTCAATCCCTCTATTCCTCGTTTTGGCTCCGCCACAATAGATAAAGCCCGCTCACCGAGCGGGCTTTTTTGTATCTCAAATTCCTTATGGCTAACCGACTAAAGTTTGATCAAAGGTGGAAGTGTCTCGAACTCGATCAACGGAGAGGTTGAAACCTCTGCGCCATTGGCAAACAAAGAGAATCGTGGTGAAGGGGTGAGGTCGTTCACATCGACCAACGTGGAAAGCGCGTAGAAGCGGCTGATGTATTGATGGGTTTCTGATGGCAGTGTCAGTGCAGTGAACCGCGAATTTCCAGCGCGCTTTATTGCTCTGGATACACGTCCTTCACCTGCATTGTAAGCAGCCAACGTCAGTGACAAATCGCCTTTAAACTTCTTATGAAGAAAGCTGAGGTAAGCCAACGCGGCGTCTGTGCTCGCGGAGATGTCAAAACGTTGATCATGATTGGGTGAAACGCTTAATCCAAAACGCTCTGCGGTTGCGGGCATCAATTGCCATAAGCCAGTAGCGCTAGCCGATGAAACTACATTGGGATTGAAAGAAGACTCCAGCATGGGGACTAGCACCAAGCTTTGGGGTAACTGATGTGCTTTTAGCCTTTTCAGAATGTCAGAGACCAATGAGTTATTGGCATTGAAGCGTTGCTGGATTTGCTTTTCATGTGGCGAAAGCACTGCGAGTTCTTTTGAAATGGCTTGTTGAGAAGGCTTTGCAAAAACCGAAACAGGAAAAAACAGAAAACACGAAAGCAGCAGTGTTTGACGTGTTTTTTGGTAGTGCCTGTTGAGCATAACTTAGAGCGTGTTTTCTTGATAAGTCGGTGATGAAGCGGTCGTCATTTGACTCAGCATTTCATGGAAACTGGCAGAGGTTTGGCCATTTTCGGCATTGTACTTTTGGCATTGTTCAATGAGATTTTTGAGCATCGACCATTGATTTTTGGCTTGTGTCGATAGCGTATTCGGCAACACTGAAAGTAGCCGGGTTATTCCGTTATCATCTGCGGAAAGCCCCAGCTGTATCAGGCTTTGCGATCTTTCATTGGACGAACGTTTTAACGCCGCCAAGAGCGGTAATTGCTGCTTGGTGTTGGCGTCAAGTAAGTTGGCATCAAACGTCAGGTAGAGCGCTCGCTGCGCTTTGAGTAAAGGCAAAAGCGCCTGATAGTGCCGGATATCATGTCCTACCGTTTGCAGGAAAGCCTTAATTAATTGCTTTTTGTCTGACGTCATCATCTCTCAATCACTCGTGTCCGGTGTGAAACTTCATCACTGCCTGTGACAACGCCTGCATATCCAATCCCAGCTCTCCACGTTGAAGAGCTCCTCGGATTTCCTCAACTTTCGTCATATCCACATTTGCTAGATTCGCCATGTCTTGCTGAGCTTTCTCAATCGCAGCAGTATTAGTATTGATGTGAGTCTCAGAAACTGATGGGGGAACAGGGGATTCTGGCGATTTAGGCGTGGTTTGGCTCAAGTTGGTGTGGTTAACGTGTCCACCTGCGACTTTGTCGATTTTCATGGTATTCGTCCTGGTTCATCAGTGGTGTTGGTGCTTACTGAGGTTATGCGACAGGAACATTTGCCACATTAAATACAATGATGAATTTTCTACCTTCGCAAAGCCTCTTTTAACCGAGAAACGAATCCGGGCGCGAGAAGCCTGGGCAAAAAATGCCAAGCTCAGTCCACAAAAACGGGAATTTTGGTCAATCTTTGAACACTACAGGGTTTGAACGTATTCCTTTGGTGAAAGACCAAATGTTTCTTTAAAACGGCTGGAAAACCGTGCTTCTGATTGATAGCCACATGCCAGCGCTACGTTGAGCTGTGAACGGGATTTCTGCATCAGTGATAAGGCGTAGACCATGCGAACATTGGTAAGAACAGTGCGGAAGGAAGTGTCTTCCGCAGCGAGTCTCCGTTTTAACGTCGCGGGGCTCATGGAAAAGTTTGCCGCAATGGTTTCAATGCTATGTGCCTCGCTAGGGTTGAGGCTGAGGTAGCTGGCGAGCTTTTCTTTTAGTGAGGTTTCTGCGCCAGGATAGAGCAGATGAAGTGCCTTAGCCTCTTTCAGCTCAGCATAGAATCCCATCAGGAAATGCCTCTGCGTGGTTTCTGACAGCGACTTTCCAGCCATTTCATAGAGAGTTTCAAAGCAATAGGCGAGTTGCGGTGTCACTGTGAGCCGTGGTTCTTCAGTGATTGATACTTGCTGTGTTTCCTCTAGCCATTCACGTGGCGGCGGATCCAGAAAGGTCAGTGTTCTTGAAAAGAAATCGGTCTGTGAAGGCTCATTAACGAAAGTGAGGGAATGACTGGCTGGAACCACCAACCAGTCTTGTGGCGAGTAATGACGGGAACTGTCGTGCCACCAAAGTTGTTTGAGCCCACGGTTTACCCAGACAATCGTCGGAGCGTATACGAGCACATTACGCAGCGGCTGATTAGTGATGCCTCGAAATTGTCCTGTTTGTACCAATGCTCTCGTCATTCTATTTCTTACTCTCTCACATAGGTTGCAGTCTGCGTCGCTTTATCCAATGCGGTGGCATTGAGCATGTACCCGATTAGCGCATTGGATGGGTTATCTGGTAACGCTAACTTTTCGGCAGGCATCGCCCATACTGTAAATTGATAGCGGTGCATGCCGTGGCCTACAGGTGGACAAGCGCCGCCATACCCAATTGCACCATAATCATTTTCCATCTCACGCATTTGCTTCAAATGCCCTGAAGCGCCTTGTTTCATGCTTTTGGTGGAAGCGGGAATATCCAATGCTACCCAGTGCCACCATCCGCTACCTGTCGGTGCATCGGGGTCGTAAGCGGTAATAGCAAAACTCTTGGTGCCTTCCGGAGCATCTTTCCAGCTCAGTTGCGGTGAGAGGTTTTCTCCGCTGCAACCAAAACCCTTAAACGCAAAGGTGTCAGCCATTCGCGAGCCTTCCTGAATATCATTGCTCGTCAAGGTGAATGCCTGGCTGTTAAATGCGGCGGCTGCAAGGATTGGAATTAAAACGGTGAATTTCATTTTGGCTCTCCTTTTCATTAAGTGAGAGTCAGAATACCGAGCAATGATAAGAGTAAGTTTACACAAAAGCTCAAAGTTAAACTAAATAGAAAGCATTTTGAGCTTTTAAGGTTTAAAACTGAGTGTGAACCTGATTGAGTCCAGTCACGATGGCACGGACGACTTTGTTAGAAGAAAGATTCTGCACGTCGATTTGCTCTCCTTTCTTCCCGCTTTCTAACGCCACACCTTTCGTGCTGGCCGAGAAGCCATTTTTACTGGCAATCACCACCACTTCATTGCCTTTCTCTATCAGGGGGATAGCAATCAGCTTGTCGGGGTTCAAGATGTGTCCTGTTCGAATTCGCCTCGCTGTTTGATAGTCGGTGGCGTCAGATATTTCGGTAAAAAAGAGCTCATCGCGGGTCAATGCCCGAGGCTCAACTGAGAGTGCCAGGGCAGTCACTGTCTCACCGCGTTGAAGATTATGCTTGGCGACGACCACGGGCAGGGTCAGGGAGGTTTTGAGCGATACATTCAGCCGCCAGCTTCTATCCCCATCTTCACAGCTCACGGTTCTGCGCAGGTTACCGATAGGCATAGATTGGTTGTCCCTTCCTTCTATCACAAGCTCGGATTGGCATCTTGGTAAGTGTACGGCAGAGGGCGGCACCCGAATGTCTGCGCTGAATTGAAATTCCTGCCAGTTTCTCGATGCGGCAATGTTGTTTATTTCGTCTTCATAGGCTTTCGAAACTGCATCTTCAACGCTTTTGAGTGTCATGGTTTCAGGCTTGGCGAAAGCGGGTGATGTGACCAGTCCTAACGTTAACACCAGCAACACGTTCTGGAGGGAAGTTTGGTGTTTCCCTCTTCTGACGGAGACTTCCGATTTGCGGAAGTTGGGCTTCCTTTCTTTTTTATAAATCATTGAAATTTATTGTTTATATTTCTGGCATGCATCTTGTTTTGTTCCTTGGGTATTGGAATTAACCCTAAAAGGAGAGAGGCATGGCTATCACGTTTGAACAAGCCTTGGGTGTGCACCCGGATGCTCTGAATTTTCGCGTCCAGCGTACCAAAGTCCTCGCGAGTAACCTAGCGAATGTTGATACGCCCGGATACCTCGCCAAGGACCTGAGCTTTACCACTGTGATGGGTGAAATGTCATCTGACAGCGTGAAGAAAGCGCCGCCAAAAATGCAGATAGCTGCACAGTATTCGATTCCTTATCAGAACAGCAAAGATGGTAATACCGTTGAGCTTGGGGTCGAGCAAGCCAAGTTCACCCAGAACAATATGGATTTTCAAACCAGCCTGACCTTCCTGAATATGAAATTCAATGGCCTGGCGAAAGTGATTGAAGGACGTTAACCATGGCATTTACGGATATCTACACCATCGCAGGTTCTGCCATGACAGCTCAGACTGTCCGCCTGAATACCGTCGCGAGTAACCTCGCCAACGCTGATGCGGTATCAGCGAATCCGGATGATGCTTACAAGGCACTCAAGCCAGTATTTGCCACTGTTTACAGCAATACCCAACTCACCGCGGGGAAGAATACATACCCGAATGCCGAAGTGCGAATTGTTGATGTGGTGAAGAGCAGCAACGAAGCAGAAAAGCGCTTTGAGCCAAACAACCCGCTGGCAAACGACGAGGGTTATGTTTACTACCCGGGCATTGATGTGGTTTCTGAGATGGCAGACATGATGTCTGCCACCCGAAGCTTCGAAACCAATGTTGAAGTGATGTCGAATGTGAAAAGCATGCAGCAAGGCCTGCTGAAATTAGGGCAGGGCAGCTAATGAGCATTGCACACTATTCCGCTCTTTCTGCAGATACGCCGGTGAAAGCTTCCGCTGACGAGTCTGGGATCGCCAATAACCCGCTCGACATGAACAATTCTTCCTCTCTGCAAAACGAATTTATCACCCTGATGGTGGCGCAAATCCAGAATCAGGATCCGCTCAATCCCCTTGATGGCACTGAATATGTCAGCCAGCTAGCGCAGTTTTCCCAGGTTCAGAGCATGGAGAACATGTCCGGCATGATGCAAAACAGCATGGTGCTGATGGACAACATGCAGGTGCTTTCTACGGCAGGTTTGGTGGGTCAAACCGTGTATGTGGATTCCAACGAGTTTGAACTTGGGGAAGGCATCCAGAACGGAAAAATCGAGCTGGAGCATGCCTCTAATCAGGTCACGCTGGTGGTACAGGATGCCTATGGTCAGAAAACCGAAATTCCCCTTGGTGCTTATGGAAAGGGCGATGTGGATTTTTCTATCGACCCGGAAAAGCTGGGGCTAAAACCGGGTGAATACAAAGTGTCCGTCAAGGTTCAGGACGGACAGGCGAATCCTAATATCTTGCTGGCTGGCAAGGTTGAGCAGGTTCGAATTCCAAGTACTGGCGGTGCAGCACTGGTGAATATTGCGGGTGTGGGCAGCGTGCCTTTCTATTCGATCGCCCAGTTTGGGGCATAGTCACCAAGCCAAAACAATAACAAGGAACAGAGGTTAATCATGAGTTTTAATATCGCACTGAGCGGTCTGGATGCGACCAATACCGAGCTGAATACCATCAGCCATAACATTGCCAATGCGTCCACCTATGGATTTAAAGGCGCTCGTACCGAGTTCTCAGCGGTTTACAACGGCATGCAGCCAGGTGGCGTGGAAGTGGCGTCCATTTCCCAAAATTTCGATAAGAATGGTTCTGTAACTGGCACGGGACGCGTGATGGATTTGGCCATTAACGGCAGTGGTTTCTTTGTGACCAAAGACAGTGCAGGCCAAATGCTCTACACCCGCGCAGGCGTATTCGGCACCGACAAAGACAACTTTGTGGTTTCCAACAACGGTGCAAAACTCCAAGGCTACAGTGTTGATGGCGGCGGAAATCTGCTTTCTGGCTCAGTGGGCGACCTGAAAATTTCCACGTCCTCTTTGAATGCAAAAGCGACGGATAAACTGGATTTCATTGCCAACTTTGACGCAAGTGCTGAAGTCATTGATCAGACAGCAACCCCCTTTGATCCGAATGACCCAAGCTCTTTCAATTCATCCTATACCTCTAAAGTTTACGACTCCCTCGGCAACTCCCACACAGTGACCCAGTACTTCACCAAAACCGGTGATAACCAGTGGCAGGTCAATGTGCAAGTGGATGGGAGCCCAACACCGGTTGAAACCGTTGCCGTGAATTTCAATCAAGATGGCACATTGGCAGCGCCAACCGCACCGTTCAATGTCTCCTTCCCGGCAGCAGGTGCAGAGCCGGTGAGCCTGGATATCAATCTGGTTGGCAGCACCCAGTTCGGTGCGGCGTTTGGCGTAAGCACCAATAACCCGAACGGTTACACCTCGGGCGAACTGGCGGGCGTGCGTGTGGAGGATAACGGCATGGTTTACGCGACTTACACTAACGGCCAGTCCCAGCTTCAAGGACAGGTTGTATTGGCTGACTTTGCCAACCCGCAAGGCCTTTCTAAAGTGAGTGGCACAGCGTGGACACAAAGCTATGGTTCAGGCGCGCCGATTCTTGGTGCTCCGGGATCGGGCACGTTGGGTGGTCTGACGCCGGGCGCGCTGGAAGGTTCGAACGTGGATTTGACCACCGAGCTTGTCAGCCTGATGACCGCTCAGCGTAATTATCAAGCCAACGCCAAAACCATTTCGACTAATGACAAGCTGACTCAGGCGCTGTTTAACGCGATTTAAGGAAACAGAATATGGATAGCTTGTTATTTACCGCCACGTCCGGTGCGAGCCGTGTTCTGAAGGCGCAGCATGTTCGGTCGAATAACCTCTCTAATGCTGATACTGCGGGTTTCCGTGCGGATATGGAACGCGTGCAAAGCCTTCAGCTCAATGGCTCAGGTTTTGATGGCCGCACTATGGCCGTTACCAACTCCGCCATGACCCGCTTTGATTCCGGTGACGTGACGAAAACCGGCCGCGCACTGGATATCGCCATCATGGGCAACGGGTATCTTGCTGTACAAACGCCGGTTGGCAATGAAGCTTATACCCGTGCCGGCAATATCAAGGCGGACAACTTTGGCGCACTGACCGTGAATGGCTTTCAGGTATTGAGTGCAGACGGCGCGCCAATGGCGCTGCCTGATCATCAAAAAGTGGAAATCAGCGAACGCGGTGTGGTGTCAATTGTTCCACCAGGTGGTGGTGCTGAGCTTCAGGTTGGCACGCTGAAGCTGGTGAATCCGGATATCACCCAAATCCAGAAAGAAAGTGATGGCCTGCTTCACAGCATCGACGGAGCACCGTTCGACATTGACCCAACCGTTCAGGTCGCCAATGAGCATATCGAAGGCAGTAACGTGTCTGCCATTGATGAGTTGGTGGGCATCATGTCACTGACCCGCAACTTTGAAATGCAGGTACGCATGATGAAAACGGCAGAAACCTTGGCGCAATCGGGCAATAAATTGATGGCTGCGCGCTAAGCGCGGCTGTGAAAGGAGATAACCAATGCACTCATCATTGTGGGTAAGCAAAACAGGGATGGCGGCGCAGGACACCAAAATGACTGCCATCTCCAACAACCTCGCCAACGTTAATACGGTCGGCTTCAAGCGCGATCGTGTGGTATTCGAAGATCTGTTCTACAGCATTCAACGCCAACCCGGTGCGCAGGTTGATGATATCAACCAACTGCCAAGTGGTGTGCAGCTGGGTAGTGGCGTGCGCGTGGTTGGCACGCAGAAAGTCTTTACTCAGGGCAACACCCAGAACACCAGTCAGGAACTGGATCTTGCGGTTATGGGCCAAGGCTTCTTCCAGATTGAAAACTCCGACGGCCAAATTATGTATTCGCGCAATGGCCAATTCCACGTTAACTCAGAAGGTTTGATGGTGAACAGTCAGGGCTTGCCGCTGATGCCACAAGTACAGATCCCGGATAACGCGGTGTCTGTTTCTGTGGGTGTCGATGGCAATGTGTCTGTGACCACAGCTGGTGATTCCCAACCACAGAATATCGGCCAAATCACGTTGGCGAAGTTTATCAACCCTGCGGGTTTAGAAGCGATTGGCGGCAACCTGTTCCGTGAAACGGAAGCGAGCGGTCTGGCAGAAGAGTTGATTGCGGGTGAAGACGGTGCAGGCAGCATCAAACAGGGTGCGCTGGAAGGTTCGAACGTGCAGGTGGTGGAAGAGATGGTCGACATGATCACCACGCAGCGCGCTTATGAGATGAATGCCAAAGTGGTATCAGCCGCTGACGACATGCTCAAGTTTGTCGCGCAATCAGTGTAGGTGAGTGGGTGAAGATGAAGGAAGGGGCGATGAAGTGGCTTGCGAGAAGCTGGGTGCTAGCACTTTTGGTGCTGGCGGGATGTGCAGGAAGGCAGGAGTTCACGCCGCCAAAACCGGATGAGGAAGCATACGCGCCGCCTGTGCTGGATTATTCGCTGCCGGAAGCAAAGGATGGCAGCCTTTATCGACACCAATACACCATGACACTGTTCCAGGATCGCCGTGCGTACCGTGTGGGCGATATCCTGACTGTGATGTTATCAGAAGAAACCAACTCGCAGAAAAAGGCCGACACCCGTTATGGAAAGCGTTCTGGTGTTGGCTTTGCTGCTCCGGTTCTAGGCACCAATACCATTGAAGGTGCAGCGGTCAGTATCGATGCAGACCGCTCGTTCGATGGCAGTGCTTCCAGCTCACAAGGTAACAAGCTTCAGGGCGCGATTACGGTGACAGTGCATGAAGTACTGCCGAATGGTGTGCTTCGCATCAACGGCGAAAAATGGCTGCGCCTGAATCAAGGCGATGAGTTTATTCGCCTGACCGGTATCGTCCGCGTTGATGATATCAACCGCAGCAACCAGATTTCCTCCCAGCGTATAGGCGATGCCCGTATCACGTACGCCGGCCGTGGCGCACTTGCGGACAGCAACGCGTCGGGCTGGCTGACGCAATTCTTCAATTCTCCATGGGTGCCGTTCTAATGAAGCAAGGTAAAACAATTTTTTCATCACTGCTGTTGGCATTTTCGCTGGGGGTTTCCGCGATGGCGCAGGCAGAAGTGAAAATCCCCATCATGGATTTGGTCGATATCCAGGGTATTCGCCAGAACCAGCTGGTGGGATACGGCTTAGTTGTGGGTCTGGACGGTCAAGGTGACCGTAATCAGGTGAAATTCACCTCCCAGTCTATTACCAACATGCTGCGACAGTTTGGCGTGCAGATTGATGCCAATACTGACCCGAAATTGCGTAATGTGGCATCAGTGTCCGTCACTGCCATGGTAGATCCGAATGTGGGGCCGGGGCAAACCATCGATATCGTGGTTTCGTCGATTGGTGATGCTAAAAGCCTGCGTGGGGGAACATTACTTTTGACCCCACTTCGCGGTATTGATGGTGACGTTTATGCCGTCGCACAGGGTAACGTTGTGGTAGGTGGCGTCACTGCAGAAGGTCGCAGTGGATCTAAAACTACAGTAAACACACCGACCACAGGGCGGATCCCGAACGGTGCCACGCTGGAGCGTGAGATCCCGACTGATTTTAATGAGCGCGACACCATCACCCTGAATCTTCGCAAAGCCAGTTTTACGACAGCGAAAAACATCGCCCGCGAAATCAACACGACGTTTGGTCCGGATGTGGCGATGGCCATCAACAATGCCCGCATCGAAATGCGTGCTCCGGAAGATACGCAGCAACGTGTCATCATGCTTTCCATGCTGGAAGAAATGAGCGTGGAAGAAGGGCGTAAGCCCGCACGTGTGGTCTTCAACTCCCGAACCGGTACTGTGGTGATTGGTAAAAACGTGAAAGTCGGTGAAGCGGCTGTCAGTCACGGCAACCTCACCGTCACGATTTCAGAAACCCAGCAGGTGAGTCAGCCAAATGCCTTTGCTGATGGTGAGACAGTGACCGTTGATAACTCAGAGATCGATATCAACGAAGACAAAGCGCAGATGGTGATTTGGCCTCCGGGGACGGATCTCAACACCATCGTCAGTGCGGTAAACAGTCTTGGTGCGACACCAACAGACTTGATGTCGATTCTTCAGGCGCTCTCCGAAGCTGGAGCACTGAATGCAGAACTGGTCGTGATTTAAGGAGCTGACATGAACCTAGATGGAATGCGGGAGCAAGCGCAAATGAGCGCAATGCTTTATCACGATAACAGCGCGCTGGCAAAAATCCGCCACAGCAGCGATCAGCAAGGTGCATTGAAAGAAGTCGCCGGACAATTCGAAGCCATGTTTCTGCAACTGGTGCTCAGGCAGATGCGCAGCAGCAGCGATGTACTGGCGGATGAGGACAGTCCTTTTTCAAGTCAGCAATATGGCGTGTTCCGCGATATGCATGACGGGCAGTTGGCGATTGAAATGGCAAGAAACCAAAATGCAGGTATTGCAGACATGCTGGTGAAGCAGTTGAGTCCTTCAGTACCAGCCGCACCCATGACTTCACAGGTTTCCCCACAGGCACCAGAGCCGAAAAAATCAGTTTCTGAGTCAGTGGTCAATCTTCTGTCAACCTTTGATGCTGCGAACGATGAACATTGCGTGATCAAAGCGGAAGCAAGGTCACAAGCTCATGTTTCTCCTGGTTTTAGCCGCTGCAGCAGCGTTAACAAAGCAAACGATGAGGTCGCCTCTCAGAATAAACAGCGCAATGAAGTGGTGACGACAACTGCTTTCTCACAGCCGCTGATAAGAAGATTGGAGCTGTAAATGAACCTCGTGAATATCGCTATGTCTGGCCTCAATGCTAACCGCGTGGGGCTCGAAGTGACCGCGCAGAATGTGGCAAACGTGAACACCCCAGGCTACAGCCGTCAGCAGGCGATCATGGTCTCGGTGGGTGGCTCAAAGCACAACGCTTTTGAAGCGGGAATGGGGGTGGAAGTCACCAGCATTCGCCGTGTCACAGATGGATTTTTGGTGAAGCAACTTTGGTCGACCAGCAGCACGGCAGCCTACGCTGCCCGCTATACAACCAACATGAGTCATTTGGAAAACACCTTGGGTGCCGATGGTTTCAGTCTCTCAGCAGGTCTAGATTCCGTCTTTGCGGCGCTGAATGATGCAACGACCAAGCCTGAGTCCCAGCCACTTCGTCAGCAAATTATCAATGAAGCCGAAGCGATTTCGCGTCGCTTTAATGCTCTCAATGATGCCATGCATAACCAACACAAGGATATGCACGACCAGCGTACTGCGGCGGTGTCTCATACTAACAGTCTGCTTAGCAATATCGCCGCAGTGAATCAGCAAATCACCGAGATGCAAGGAGCAGGCGGCAATCCAGCCCGGCTCATGGATACCCGCGACATGCTGATTGGTGAACTTTCTAAAGTGATGGAAGTAAAAACGACTGATCAGGCGGACGGTACCGTGCAGGTGACATTGGCGTCAGGCCAGCCTTTGGTCATGAGCGGCGATTATGGACAGTTGAAAGTGGTTCCGGATCCTGATGATGCGTACATGGCGACGCTCAACGTGGAATTTGGTCATCAGAGCTTCGCGATCAAAGGATCGGTGGGGGGTGAGCTTGGCGCACTCAATGACTACCAAAATGATGTATTAAAACCCAATCAACTTGCTATCAATGACATGGCAAAAGCATTGGCAGACGAATTTAATGCGGTATTGGCGACGGGTAAGGACTTGAACGGGAACGACGGCAAGCCACTGTTTATCTACGATCCATCCAATCCGGCAGCCAGTCTCACCATCACAGATATCAAGGCTGAAGAGCTGGCATTTTCCAGCGACGGCACGCCGGGTAACAGTGACGTACTGAAAAACCTGATTGATATCAGCACCAAGCCGGTCGCTATCTCCGGTTTTGGTAACCTCTCGCTGAATGATGCCTTCACTGCCATGGTGGGTGAAACCGCGATTAAAGCACGTCAGTCAGAAGCGGATTTCGAGGCAAAGGCCGCCATGAACAAGCAGGCATTAGCGCAGCGCGATAATCTCAGCGCAGTATCGAAGGACGAGGAAGCAGGCAATCTGATGATGTTTGCCAATGCCCATAACGCCAACATGAAAGTCATCAGTACCGCGAACGACCTGTTCCAGTCTGTGTTGCAACTCTTTTAAGGAAAGTCATCATGCGAGTCAGTGATACCCAATTCAGCCAGATGATGCTGCAAAGCCTGCAGGTAAATAACTCAGGTCTCGGTGAAGTGCTTCAACAAATGGCGACAAGTAACCGCCTGACCAAGCTGTCTGACGACCCGATGGCGTCTATCAAATTGCTTAACCTCGAGCGTGAAGGCGCCGCGATTTCCCAGTATCAGACCAACATAGCGAACGTGAAAACGACGTTGTCTAGTCAGGAAGTGTATTTGGACTCAGTGAACGATAGCCTGAAAGAGATGCGTGATCTGGTGTTATGGGGGGCAAACGGCACTCTCACAGACGAAGACCGTGCCGGCATGATCACTGAGCTGGAAAGTCTGCGAGATTCCATTGTGTCTTCCTTTAATGCTCAGGATGAAGAGGGGCATTATCTTTTCTCCGGCACACAAACCGACAAGCCTTCGCTCTCCAATATTAGTGGTGCGTATGTGGTTGATGGGAACAGTGATAAGCGTGTGGTGACGGTAGCAAAAGGCGTGACCATGGAATCAAACATGACAGCAAAAGACATCGTCGAGCTCGGTGGTAGTGATAATGTGCTGAACCAGCTTGATGCCTTGATCACTGAGTTCAAAAATCCCACGGCGAATTTCGAGAATCAGGTGGAATCAACCCTGAGTGCCATTGATGCAACATCCAGTAATGTGCTGGGTGCAATGACAGAAATCGGTGGAAGTCTGAATAACCTGGATTTGATGGACAGCACGCACAGCGAAAAAAAACTGTTTGTCGACAAGGTCAACAGCGACATTTCTGCGCTCGACTATGGCGAAGCATCGGTGCGCCTGAGCAATTACCTCGCAGCGCTGCAAGCCACGCAGGCGAGCTACGTAAAAATTAACGATCTGAATCTGTTCGACCGAATTTAGGAAAGCAATGTATGGCAATGCGTAAGGTAGAGGTGAGACCTCATGGCATTCGTCTAACCAGTCATGAGCAGACAGCCATCACCCCGTCACGCTCACCGGATCAAGGCAGTATTGCAACCCCGAAATACACTTTGGTAAAGGCTGACACTACGTCAGCCTATTCTGTTTCTAAGATGCTGTTGGCACAAGGTCAGCAGCAAGCGACATCTGTTCAAATCGCTGCCAAGTCTTTACAACTTGTTGGCAAGGAACTTAGCCAGATGAAGAGCGGGTTAATGCAGGCACTTTCCTACGGAGCCCAAAATATTCCGGGGTTAAAGGAAACCCTGGCTAAAAGTAAACAAAACATCGAAACCATCCTTCACCAAGCGCGATTTGATGGTAAAAAAGTGGTAGATAATGAGCTTCGTGTCCGTCTCGATAGCGCGGATATCCGCCGATTTTCTATCCCTGGCTTGAATATCAACCGTCTTCCAGAAAGAGCAGAGCAAATTCGTCTCGACTTCCCGCAAGGTCAATCAGTGATGATTCAATTTGATGGTCAATCCGACGGACAATCTACCCTGAAGATGCTCGATAGAAGCCTTATTCCTCTCGGTATGCGCGCTTCCTTGGGTGAAGATGGTTCAATCCTGTTTGAAACCCAAGAGTCTTCCTACCGCCAGATGCAGCAGAAAGTGATGGTGACAGGCCAAGGTTATCGGTTCCCCGCGGGTCAACCTAACACCCTGACCTTAACGCCTGATCCTGAAGGCATTGCAGAACTTGGCTTTGATCTCAGCAGTCGTGAAGGTATCAAAAACACCATCAGTAAGATCAATCAGCACTTGCAGCAAGTCCATACCGGTCTTGATCAAGCCCGCCAATTTCATGGAGAACTGTCCAGCCAGATAAACAACCTCCATCAAACCAAACCCGCGCTTTCAATAGAGGAAGTGAATACCCGCCTAGAGCAGTTTCAGTCATCTTCAGGCAAATTTGGTAAGACATTTGAAGCACTGAATGCACAAGCAAATGTGAAAAGGCATAGCGTGGTGGGGTTGTTGAGGTGATTGAGAGTCAAACCTGCCAATCAAGTCACTTTCTTAGTAAAACAGTTTCATTTTTCATCTTATTTGTGAGGCGGACTTGAGACTAAATTACTTATATTCTTGTGCCCAAGTATGCGGTAGCGCACCTGATGCTAAACCGCTTTTGAATGAGTTGCTTGGAGCAGTAAATGAACAAGCTAAGGATCGGTGAACCAGTCCCCTGGTTTGAATGCCAATCACCTAAAAACCCGAGGTTTAGGTTTCATACCGTTGCGGGGAATTATGTTGTTCTGAGCTTTCTCGGTTCACTTCGATTGCCTCAAATTCGCCGTACAATAGACGCCTTCTTTGAATTCGAAGACACGTTCAATATGCATTCTTATAGATTTTTGGGTGTAACAAGTGACTCGAACGATGATTCTGAAGCGCTTTTTGAGGATCTTACATTTGCGATGTCTCTTCTGCAGGATTTCGATATGTCGGTGGCAGCCAAGTTTGGGGCTCTTTATGAAGCAGGAAAGGTAAAGGCGCAAACTTTCATCTTGGACGAACGATTGCGTGTCGTTGCCAATATCGCTATCACCTCCAAAAGTTATGGGGAAACCCACCTAGCCAAAGTGCTTGAAGTTCTCTCGACGCTTCCTCCGATTAAGAAGGGCAGGATATCGGATGTTCCTGCACCCGTGCTGATAGTTCCGCGTATATTTGAACCTGATTTTTGTCAGGCGCTTATCAAATACTATGATGAAAGAGGCGGTAAGCCATCTGGCTTTATGCAGGAGCTGGATGGTAAAACTGTGGAAGTACACAACCGTGCTCACAAGAGCAGAAGTGATGAGTTAATCCAGGATGCTGATCTCAGGAACGCTTGTCTGATGAGAATCCGATACCGTTTGCTGCCTGAAATCAAAAAGGCTTTTCAATTCAATGCCACACGTATCGAACGCTATCTGGTGGCGTGTTACGACGCAGAAAGTTCGGGTCACTTCAGGCCACATCGAGATAACACAACGAAAGGCACTGCTCACCGGAAGTTCGCAGTCTCCATCAACCTGAATACAGGTGGTTATGAGGGAGGAGAACTTTGCTTCCCGGAATTTGGTCAGCAAAAATATGTGGTTCCAGCAGGAGGTGCATGCGTATTTTCCTGCTCGCTTTTGCACGAAGCAAAGCCCGTGATTTCTGGGTCTCGATACGTGTTCTTGCCATTTTTGTATGATGACATCTCCGCGGATATACGCCGTGAAAATCAGAAGTTTTTAGAGAGGCATGATCCTCAGCTATCGACAGAAGAAGGTAAATGAGTGCGCCTCATAACCACCCCTTCTTCTTAAAATAAACCAGAGGAGCGACCCCGGAAGCTATCATTAAGGTGATCGCGAAGGGGAAGCCATATTTCCATTCCAGCTCGGGCATAAACTGGAAGTTCATTCCATATACACTGGCCACTACTGTCGGGGGCAGGAAAACAACGGCGGCGATCGAAAAGATCTTGATAATCTGGTTTTGCTCAATGTTGATAAAGCCCTGAGTTGAATCCATCAAGAAGTTGATCTTGTCGAAGAGGAAAGTGGTATGGGACATCAATGCATCGATGTCACGGCCGATTTCATGCAGAGTTTCACGGTGTTCATTGCGGCTTTGTAAATGACGAAGTAGGAAAGAAATCGCACGCTGGTTGTCCATCAAACAAAGGCGTACTTTCCCGTTACTGTCTTCAAGCTTTGCCAACTGCTCTATACTTTCTTCCAAGTCAGAATCGTCATCTTCCAACACAGCATGACTGACTTTTTCCAACTCCCGATGTAGGTCTTCCAGGGTATCCGCATGGTTTTCGACCTTCTGCTCAAGCAAGGTCACCAGCAAGGTTTCAACGTCTTTACAACGTACCTGGCGACGACGGGCACGAAGCCTTAACAACCGAAAATCGGCAACATCGCCATCACGTATCGTAATCAATCGCTCACTCTGCAAGATGCAGGCGACAGTAACTGTGGTGTGTCGTCCTTCGCTTTTAGAGAGAAACAGGGAGTGAACATGCAGGCCGCTTTTATCCGTGAAGTAACGTGCTGAGGTTTCAATCTCTTCTACATCGTCAGATTCTGGTAAATCAATTCTTAGCAGAGAGCTGACTAATTCACGTTCGGTGTCGGTGGGGTCGTGAGCGTCTATCCACTTTGCCTGACCGACTAACTGTTTGAGATCGGCACCTTCGCCTATCGGTATTTCAGTTATCGCGCCAGATTCAATGGTAAATAAACGCAGCATAGTGGCCCCTTAGCAATGCAGTGAGTAGGAGAGATAATAACGGTGCTGTGTTTTAATTTTGTGTTCAGAGCCCGCTGATATTCAAGGTGGAATGCGGCTATTGGCGCTTACGTCACAGGAGGAAGACAGTTTAAATTGGGCATATACCCCAAACCCTTCAAACCTATACGGTCTTAATATTGAGTATCTACAGGTTGTTTGGGTATCAGTACCGTCACACTAAAAAGAAGAAATATAGGAAGCAGACGAACGCCAGCATGGTGGCTGAGATAGTAGGGTAGATGATATAGCTGTCCTGATGCGATGTGCGCTGAAAGCAGAGTCCTGACAGTAGAAGGTTATACAGCATCAAGAGCGTACTGATGAAGATGCCTCCATTTAGCGTAAGGTTGGAAAGCTGGGACAAAAATAGCGCCAAAAGGACGTAATCAAACACGACCAGCCATAGAAAGGCTTTTTTCACCGTATCTTTTTTAGGCGCGTCAGTGTGCATAACGAACTCGAACTATTGATTTGAATGGAAAAAGCATGTCGGGACTGAATCTCTACAGCATGAATTCAGCTCGTCTCCCGACATGAAGCGGTTACAAGTCCCGAAGAGAAGCCTGGGTTTGTGATGCTTTGGTGGCGTGGACTTCGTAGTTAATCATGTCATGACGAATGACAGGCTGATTAAAGTCTGCTTTTTCCTTGGCGCCGTCCAGTGCGCTTTTTGACTCGCGTCCGAACAGGGTTGATATCACTTCTGCTGCAGGCGTGGTTAGGATAAACAGCTCGATGCGGCGGTTTTCCGCTGATTCAGGATCACTGCTGTTCAATAGTGCACGGTCAGACATACCGGTCACTTGTAGGACTCGGGAATCCGGCATACCGCCTGCCACCAAGGTTTGATGGGCGCGGTTCGCGCGGCGGGAAGAAAGATCCCAGTTCGATGTAGTACTGAAGGCTTTTTTTAAACTGGGTGGCGTCAGTATGGCCACTAATGATCAGTGGGTTCTCAACTTGGTGGAAAACTGGAGCCAGTGCCAGCAGCAAATCTTCAAAGAAGGGCATGAGTTCTGTGCCACCGCGGCTAAACATGTGCTGCTTAAAATCGTCTTGAAGCACAATGCGAAGTCCTTGCGGCGTGACAATCACATTGACGTTGCCAGAGGCGTTCACCTGACGCGCCATTTCTTCAATTAGCTCAGCAAGAACGGTTAAGCGTTCCTGACTGTCGAAGGTACCGTGGATCAGAGAATCGGTTTCAGGGCCATCACCATCGCCCTGAAAGAAAGAGCTTACGGTATGATTGGAATTATGTTGGCTTGGCACCGAAGAGTCCGATGCCAAATCAATGGGAGAAATGCTCTGCGAAGAGTCAAACGGGTTGCCGAAGCTTTTGTCGAATACGCTGGCACTGTGGAGGTTTGCCATGATGGCTTTACGCTCCTCTTTATCGACGACCTGCATCACCCATAACACAAGAAACAGGGCCATCAGCGCAATCATGAAATCCGCAAAAGCGACCTTCCATGCACCGCCATGGTGTTCGTCGTGCCCTTTATGTTTGGCGCGCTTGAATACCACATGTTCTTGTCTTTGCATTATCCCTCCTGTTCAGCCAGCCACTTCTCCATTTGGTTAAAGGTGGGTTTAATGTCCAGCTGAATGTGTTTACGGCCAGCGTCAATCGCAAGCAAAGTCGGCTTTTTGGCAACGTAGGCAACCAGAGTGGCGCGTACGCATTCATAAGCCGACATTTCGCGTTTCACGCGTTGAGCCATGGCATTACTGGCGGGGTCCAGACAGCAGTAACAGCCGAAGATCCCCAAAAATGTACCTACGAGGGCGGCAGCAACGTGATAGCCAATCATTGCGATGGAACCGTCAATGGCACTCATAGTGATGATGATGCCGCCAACTGCTGCGAGAATACCGAAACCTGGCAGGGCTTCTGCAGTGCGCTGCATTGAACGCGAAGGCAAAAGCAGGTCTGTTTCAATGGCATCGATTTCCTGTTCGAGCAGTCCCTCTAATTCATGAGGCGACATTTGTCCCATCGCCATTAAACGTAAATTGTCTGTAATAAAAGAAACGAGACGATAATCTTGAGCAACCAAGGAGTAGCGGTTGAAAAGTGTACTTTCAGAGGGGTTTTCAATATGGCGGTCAAGGGATTTGAAACCACCGCTACGCACGGTTTCCAGCAGGACCTGAAGCAGTGCCATCAGCTCCATGTAATATTCCTGCTCGTTGCGCGGACGACGCAAAACACGCATAAACTGTATACGCATTTCTTTCAATACTTGAGGCGGGTTACCGATGATCAGCGAGCCCAAAGCTGCTCCTATGATGATCATAAATTCAGCTGGCTGCCAGATGGCACCGAGTTTACCGCCTGCCATCACGTAGCCGCCAAATACACCCACCAAAACAATGATGGCTCCTAATAGTTTTTGCATCCTAGACTCCTGGATTCAGTGATCCTATTCAGACAGAAAGTGGTTGAGTTGCTTCAGTGCCTGTTTGTGTAACTGGCAAATGCGTGGTGGTGTTAAATCCAGTACCAGCGCGATTTCGTGCAGGTTGAGGTCGTGTTGATAGAAAAGGGTCAGCAGCAGTTGATCGCGCTTGGAAAGCCGGCTGAGTGCTGCTTCCAGACACATGCGGTTTTGCTCGTGTACCGTGACGTCGTAGTGAGAATCAAATTGGCCATCCGCGCCGTTTTCTAAAAGCTGATCCAAGCTCTGCATTTCCCCGGCGAGCGACGCATTCAGCCGGGCATGGTAGTCCTTCTCATCGGTTCCCAGTGCTTTAATGATCTCCGCATCCGTCGGTGGCCTGCCGAGTGCCCGGGTCAGATCACGCGTAACATCATTGAGTTCATGTGCCTGCTGGCGGGTTTTTCGTGAACGCCAATCCAGACGGCGAAGCTCATCCAGAATGGCCCCGCGGATACGGCATACCGCAAATGCTGGGAATTGTGGGTCGTCAATATTGCCGTAGCGTCTTCCTGCTTCCAAAAGGCCAATCAGTCCGATTTGCTGCATGTCTTCGATGCTGCAATGGGTATTGGAATGGGCGCGCAGTTGGTTAACCACGCGCTTGACCAAAATCTGGTGCAGTTGGAGCAGTTTGTTCTCGTCGACAGGTTGTGCCGGTACACTGGCGACCTCCGGCTCGGCATACCCTTCTTGGTAGGTCATATCCAACATGAGCGCTCCTTACTGAACCACGTATTTGGTCAGCAGCACATCGTCTATATCACGCACCAGATCTGTTTTTGCAAAGGCTAAGAGCAGGGTGTCTTTCACCTCTTTTTGTAGCGTATCGATCGCGCCATCTTGCTGCAGGTCGTCATAGTGCTTGTTAGCGAAAAGTCTGAGCAGGGCGTTTTGGACCACGGGCATATAGTCGTCAATGCTCGCGATACGATCGGGATGACGGGTTTCGACCGCGAGTTCCAGCATCACAAAGTGTGTTTGGCGATTGCCCTTCACAGAGAGCACGATCTTCTCGAGCTCATGGAAGCTAGGGCCATTTTGTGGCTCATCCTGCTCAAACAGGAAAGGGAGTGAGAACTTCTCAAACAATGGCTGTTTAACCGTTTCTGTTTTCGGCTGGTTTTGCATGTACCAAAGTCCACCCATCACAGTGCCTGCCGAAACCAGTGCGCTGGTGACAATCATGGCGCCAGAAAAGACGAGTAGTTGTTGTTTTGTCATGACTATTTCCTTGTGGAGTGATCAGGCTTGGGTGTTGAGCCAATGGTCGCCGTAATCGGTTGAAGAGTGAGGCTCGTTATGAATATCGCGGGCTGCGAAAATATGGAGATCGTCATCAGCATGGGATTGGCGGGAACTGCCGCTTTCACCGTCACCGACATTCACGTCTACATGCACAAAGTTCTGGTTCTGGAGTTCGGCGCGAAGGCGCTCAGAAATCTGAACCAAAGCTTCACGGGTAGCGACAGTATTCGCGTTGATATTCACACTCAGGCGGTCCCCTTCAACGCGTACGAGTAAATCAAGCTTGCCGAGATCTGGTGGGTCGAGGCGAATACGTGCTTCCTGCATGTTTTGTTGGGCCTGAAGGGTGACGCGATCCTGCAGGACCTGCATCATCTGCTCACCCCATTTACTCTGTGATGTGTCGACTTTTACGGTTGCCCACTCCGGGCTTACAGCAATCGAAGGTGACGCGTTTGTTGCCGGATTAAAGTTCGCTTGAGCTGAAGTGCTCACACCTATTTGAGGCAGATTGTTAAGTACCTGCTGCAAGTTTTGTTGCGCTGAGGGTTCTAATCCTGCCAATGAAATTTGGCCAGGTTTGATCGCGTCTGCCTGGCTCAGCATTGGTTGTTGCAAGGTTTGGGTTGTTCGTGAATCAATTAGGCTGGCTTCTACACGGGCTAGACCACGAATATCGCTCTTGAAGGCTCTTTCTCCTCCGTTATCCGTTTGCAGAGGCATACCAAATTCGGCCATCTGCTTTGGTGTTTGGCTGAGTGTTGGGTTAATTGGGTCCAAAAGAGCGAGCTCTGCCGTATTTAAACCTGCAATTGACTCGGCGAGTTCATCAAGGCTTTTAGCCTCATCGGTGAATGTCGGCAAGGCCTGACCTAAAAGAAAGGCATGCGTTGATCCTGACTGCGGGTTAACGCCAACCGCCGCGTGTATGCGAACTTGGCTCTCTCCAACGCTATCTGCTTTCAGGGCAGGCGTTTGTGTCAATGACGTCGAAGTTATCATCAAAAATCCATAGTCATTGTGGTTTGGTAAGCTTTGGCACGCTCTTGTTGGGACTGGATGGATTCCAACTCTACTTTTGTCGTGTTAATGGCTTCGTTTAAGGTTCGAGATGCACGTTGATAAGTCGCTTTGAGGCGATCAAACTCAGGTCGTAACGCCGGATCCTTAAGGCATTCTGGGTGATTTTTCAGTATCTCCCTCACTTTAAGATCCAGCTGCTTTAGCGCTTGCCAGTCTTTTAATTCGACGGCTTTCTGGGTTCGCTTTGTTATCTGCCGTATCAGCGCGCCGGTAACGCTAGGATTGCTGGCCAAAATTCATCCATCCTTCACGAATATTGCCCATTACGCGTTCAACGTTGGTGAGTTTGTCCACGTCGTTATTCAGGCTCGCCTGGTAAAGCTCCATTTGGCAGAAGTCGTAAAGCTGGTGGAGGTTTTCTGCGACTTCACCGCCTTTCTCATCATCCAGCGCGCTATCGAGGCCAATCAAAATGTTCATACATTTGCTGATGCTGGTGCCTTTTTGCGCCAGTCGGCCAGCAGTAATGTGGCCGCGAGTGCGTTCCACCTCATCCAACAGGCCATCAATCAGCATCACCACCAACTGGTGAGGGGAAGCGGAAGCGGCCTGTGCGTCCAAGTCCACTTGCTGATAAGAGTCATAACCAGAGTCCATAAGCATAAAAAGTTCTCCTAACCAAACATCGACATGGTTTGGTTCATCTGGGTCATGATGTTGTTCATCTGGGTAAATTGTTTTAGGTAGCGGTCGTACGCCATGTCGTACTTGCGCTCGAGTTGGGCTTGCTTATCGTCAATGCGGTCGATGTTGCTTTGCAGCGACTCTTTGCGAGAGCTGAGCAAGCCGGAAGAAAACTTCAGGTAGGGCTCCATCATAGAGTCGATTGAATCGAGCAGGTTGCCTTTGCCGTTAAACATCTGCTCTAGGGCAGCACTGTTATTCTTCTGGGCTTCGGTGAACTTGTCGTTATACAGCTCCATCTTGCCTTCACGGTTAATGCTGATACCTACATCAGCCAATCGCATGCCGTTGAAATCGCTACGCAGAGTGCCGGATAGCTGGCTTTCGATAGAACGGAGTGTTGGGTCGTTGGCTAATGCGCCACGTTTTTGATCTTCACCGCCCAACGCTGTGTGCTCATCCAGCGTCGTGATCAGCGTGTTGTAGGCCTCAATGAACTTGTTGGCCTGCTCTTTGGTTGATTCAGCATCTACACCGACATTCAAGCCAATCGCCGCATCTCCGGTGGTTTGCGCTTTCGTGACCGTGATATCTACGCCATCAATCACCCCTTCAAAGGTGTTGCTGGCATTGGTCAGCTTGAGGCCAGAGTTCTGCGCGCCCAGCCAAATGACTGCGTCTTTCGGCTCTGTGATTGTGTTGAGGTTGGCAAAGCCATCTTCAAACCAGGTGGCACCGGTGCCCGTCGCACTGACTTCAACACGGTTTGCCGCGCCTGTTTCTGTGGATGAAAGCATCAGGTGGGTTTGGCCATTCGAGCGAACCGGCGTGGCATTCACACCCGGATTGGTGCTGTTGTTGATGGCTTTGACCAAATCGCCCATGGTGGCCTTTCCATCACCGTCGGTATCAACAGTGGAGAGGTCAATCACCATTTGTTCTCCGTTTACGGTGAAGGTGAGTTCACCAGTGGTGGGGATTTCAGTGTTGGCATCCATGTCCGCTGGCATGCCCGCTGAAGCCTGATGCGCAGACGCAATCTGCTCAACAAAAATCTGGTAGCTACCACTCAGCGCATTGGCATCCGCACTCGCGGAAAAAAAACCATCCTGCGTGGTGGTTGCGGTGTTCTTGATGATGCTGCTGCCCGTGCTGTTCATGTCGTTCACTGCATTGCGGAAATCTCGCAGTGCCGAATCCACTTTGCCCAGTGCAGCAATTTGCGCTTGATACTTATCAGCCTGCATTTGGTAACGCATCTGGAAAGGTTGAACGTCAAAGGTCGCCAACTGCGTTGCCATTGTGATTGGGTCTAACGAACTCATGGGTTTGCTCCCTGTGCATCAGGTCAATGCGTTTTTGTATGAACAACAAATCGCAAGATGTATGCCATTGATTAGTGCTAATAAAAACAATGAATTAGCACGGTTGTTTATAGAGGGCGGAAGCAACATTTCCTTTGTGGGGTTCCGTCGCTTCCTGCTGAAAAAGGGATTTTTCCTAACAGCTATCTCATCAAATAACCTGAAGATGCAGGATTCAGCGAGTTTGACTGGCGTTGTGTTCGCGGCGTTCCTTTGTAGGTGTCGTCACCTCCATCAAAAAAGAACAACAAAGAGCACGACGTCAGTCAACTCGCCCGAAGGGAGGCCTTCAATGCGCCCACTTCATCGTTAAATTCCACGGAAATAGAACGACTATTCCTCGCGAAATTTGCCTCGAATTGAACGCATTGATGACCTCTGAATGCGAGTATCTTCAGGTTGTTTGGGTATAAAGGCGACAAAAAGTCGAGTGGTATTAAGAGGTTAAACGCGTAGAAAGGTGATCTTGAGCCAGAGAATGATGCGTCTCAGGGAAGCATTTCCAGATTATTCGGGAATAGACGATAGATTTTAGGGGAGCTTTTAGAAGCAATAAATTCTTCAAATTTCAGATGCTTAAGGTGTATTAACTAAGCTAGGTGAATAGGTTACTTTTCTTTCAAATATATAACTCACTCACCTTCTACAAGGTTTACCATACATGTTGCAAGCTGTTTACTGGTTTGTAGAAATTCTTTTCTTGAGTTGTCAGGGAGTCTGGAAACGACTTTCAGAAAATCTACTACATCCTGACTATGCTGCGTCCTCTGATGGTCTAGATCTTCCTCTACTTCGTCAAAGAACCAAAGAAGCGGAAAATTAGTAATAGCTGCAATGTCCTTGAGTGTAGACACTCTAGGTTCAGTCTTTCCTGTCTCCAGGTCCAAATATGTTTGTCTGGCTATACACAACAAACGAGCCATTTCTACCTGGGTTTTACCCGACTCTGCCCTTGCTATCTTAACCCTCTGCGCCATTGTGACGTTTGACATTGCTTTACTCACGTTATCTCCTATTAATCTCACTTTAATAGTTAAAAGAAAAACATATACAGAACGATATATTGTACAGTGATCTTGTCAGTTGTAAGCGGATATAGTTTTACCTCGTTTTTTATGAGGTATTAAAGATGAAACACGTAATTCTAAACAGCAAACTGTACCGCTACTCAATGACTGAAAATAAATCCACTGAGCAAGTCGCTATATTTTTACTTGGCGCACTGCAAGATATTGAAAGTGTGAGGTTCTATTCTGAGAGTTTCTCAAAGACACTTACATGTATTACGTTAGAGATTCCCGGAACAGGTTACGCTGAGCCATTAGGCGTATCTGTTTCAATTCAAGAGCAAAGCCAAATGTTGCTTGATTTCATTAATTATATGGATATACGAGCTGCACATATTATTGGTTTCTCATACGCAACTGCTATTGCTACGGAATTATGTTGCATATGGAGAGGTGTTAAGTCTCTTAGTATTTGTGGCGGTGTTCCTGGTATTCCAAAATCAGGTATTGCCGCTACAAAGAGAATGATTGCCGCAGCAATGCAAAGTAAACGTGAATTTGCTGACACGTTTATCGACTCACTCACTGCTGATGATCAAAATATTCCCCGATCTAAAGTCATCAAAAAAGCAATGGCAAAGAATATCGCAAACCTTGATGAAACGCGTATCAGTATGTTTTTTGATAACTCAATTAGACTACTTGTTCACAAACCGAGCAACATTAAAAAAATCACAGTTCCGGCAATTGTTTGTGCTGCTGAGCATGATCCTTATGTCACAACAAAAATAGCCAAAGCGTTCTGCGAACAACTGCCAAACAGCCAATACATGGAGATAAAAAACTCAGATCACTTGGCTCACTTGGAGCATCCTGAAATTGTGGCTACGGCACTTATACTACTCGCTTCCTCTGCGGTTAATGTAGAAAAATCCCTACATAAATTGTCAGCATAATTATCAGAAGATTAAGAATAATGGTCAACGTAATTTGTTGCGTATTTTACGTTGACTATTTTCAATCAAATCTTTGAAATCACAGTCTTATATGTAAAGTTTTGATAAGGAGAATAGAATTTGAGAGACATGTTTCTTTTGTTTGCTATTTAACCGTCTCATCGCTTCAACGATAAGTGTGTCGCGAACGTGCTGAGCAACACGGAGGTGGTGAAATTGAGGGAAAGAAGTCATTTCGGAGGTGAAGCTTGCATGGGAATTCAACTTGAACCCAAGTTTTCCCCTGAATCCAACAGCAACTGAGAAAGCAACTGGCTTATTTTCATTTTCGAGTATTTGGTATTGGTATTGCGATATGCCAAGAACTCTGCACATTGTCTCAGTTGAAATAGAGAACGCAGTTCTAAACTGTTTTAGATTGATAGCCAGTGATCGATAGTAATCTTCTCCAAATACCTCAAGATCCAACCTTTCTGGCGGGAGAAGGCTGTCGTAGTTTATACCCTGATATTCTTTTATCCCTTCAAGCTCAGAGCGAAATACATCAAACTCCTTTTTGTCTTGTTCTGAATAAAGTTGGGTAATAATGGTCAGGACAGCATTAAACTGACACAAAGGTATCTTTCCAGTTCTTATTAATGCTTCAATTGATGCGTCTTCCATACCACGGTAATACTCTCTCAATCTCAGACCATAGTAAAAGGCAGTCATGGGTACCATCATCATCCAGCTGAATGCAGCAACAACATGAAGGGGACGGTGACCTTGATAAGAGGGCTGCATGTACTTTTGAAGTGTGTCGACATTGATACCGATAAACTTACTCTTTAAGTTCTTGAATGAGACTTGATGTACTCGTCTGACATAGGCCATAGACAGTGCTATGTCAGAGTCGATGTCCTTAAGGAGGAAATCTAGTCTATCAATATCTTCATCAGTGACTTCACTGGGTGGCGATTCAATCAAACTCATAGGCTCATTTTTATGAGATGGTTCATGTCTGTTCAATATCATGAAAGATCTGAACTAGAGATGCACTATAAACGTCTATTTTTATTGAGATAGATATACTCTTTTACTTCTCTACGCTAGCTGACTCGATGATTGAAAAGTCACTGCCTACTGGTATACCCAAGCAACATGAAGTGGCAGGATTCTGCTTACTCGGAGGAAGACGTTTTAAGCTTTAGCTTTCAAACGAGGTCAAGCAGGTGCTTCGTAGGAAATGGTTTTGGCAGTATTGAGTAAACTTTCTTTGGCTGCTTCGAATTGGTGCCGCTTATCCATAATTTGCTCTGCACCTGAAATGTTGATGGCTGCAATGATGTTACCCAGATAATCAGTGATGGGCGCGGCAATGGCTGTTGCGTTATCAGAGCGATTCAAGGCAAAACCCTGTTTCTTTTCTTTGGCGAGTAAGTGCTTCAGTTCTGGAAAAGTCTGGGGGTGGGGCTTAGGGTACATATCCAGATGAATCGATTGGTAGACGGCACTGAGCTCAATGTCGCTCAGTTGCTGGAGCAAAATCCGACCCATTGCATTGGTATGGCAAGGCAATCTGGTTCCCAAAGGAATATTGACTGACAACCGCTGCGAGGCTTGTGCACGATATACGTATAGCGTTTCCAGACCATCCCTAATGGCCAAATGACAAGAGATACTGGTGTCATCTCTCAGCTTTTTGAGGTGAGGGGCCGCAATGTCGACCAAACCCTGCCCGGCCAAAAAAGAAAATCCCCTCGAAACGACCTGGGGCCCCAATGTATATGCGTTTCTGGCAACTTTTCGTAGGTAGTTTTTATCCAACAAAGTTTGGACGATTCGGTAGATAGACGACTGACTGACACCCAAACGCTCAGCAAAGTCATTGGTGCTGAGAATTCGGTGCTCTGCATCGAACAGTTCAATGATTTCCAATCCCTTTGCCAAGGACTGAACTTGATAGTCCGCTTTGCTCATCTTTTCCTCGCATGTAAATGAAAAATTCAAATATGAATAAAATATGTGTTTAATTTGTTTTCTTGTCCATCCGTACTGTCAATTTAATGACAATTCACATATCAAATCGACAAGTACGTAAAGCAACCAACAGGATGGAACATGCAAGAGTCAAAGGAGTTTATTCTTAAGGCAACGTGTGATGCATCGAGTGGGATTCTTGCGGCAGTCACTTCCTATCTGGCGGGTCTTAGCTGCTATATCTCCGAGCTGCATCAGTTTGATGACGAAGAAAATGGCAATTTCTTTATGCGTGCCGTGTGTCGGATTGAATCTCCGGATGTCGATCTGGAGATGATCAGGGAAGGGTTTGAAGAACAAGTCAGTCGATTCCATATGGACTGGGAATTCTTTGATGTCGAAAAGCCTATGCGCGTGCTCATCATGGTGAGTAAGTTCGATCATTGTTTGAAGGACCTTCTATACAGACATGAAAATGGCGAGTTGCCAATGGAGGTGACCGCCGTCGTTTCCAATCATAAAGATCTGCGACCAATTGTTGAGCGAGCCGGTATTCGTTTTATCTGGCTACCTATCAACGCTGAAAACAAGCCGAGACAGGAAGCTGCGCTTCTGGATGTCATTCAAGAGACAGACACTGAGCTCGTTATCCTTGCTCGTTACATGCAGATCCTCTCAGACGATCTCTGTAAAAAACTTCACGGCAAAGCCATCAATATCCATCATTCATTCTTGCCAAGTTTTAAAGGTGCCAAGCCTTATCATCAGGCACATGCTCGCGGGGTAAAGCTGATTGGTGCTACGGCGCACTACGTCACCTCTGATCTCGATGAAGGCCCAATCATTCAGCAGAGTGTTCAGCCTGTGGGCCATACTTATTCTTCAGACAGACTGGTGGCGGTTGGCCGGGATACGGAAACCATCGCACTCGCACAGGCTGTCAGGCTTCATCTGGAACATCGTGTGTTCATGTACGGTAACAAAACCGTTGTCTTTCAATAGTCAGCAGAGGTGATTGTGTCTTTGAATGTTATTGATGGTCGTCAGCTTGCAGAGCGCTTGGTTGAGGAGATGGCTGAGGAAGTGAAAACCAGGACTGCGCTTGGATATCAGCGTCCTGGGTTAGCGGTAGTGCTGGTGGGAGAAGATCCTGCCAGTGCGATTTATGTTCGTAACAAAATCCGAACCGCTGAAAAAGCGGGATTGCATTCGGTGATTACTCATTTGGACGCGTCATGCTCCCAACAGGCGCTTGATGACATTGTGACCGAGCTGAATGAGCGTGATGATATCGATGGCATTCTCGTTCAACTCCCTTTACCAGCACACCTTTCAGAAGAGCGCATTATCAACCTGATCACGCCTGAAAAAGACGTAGATGGCTTTCACCCCATGAATGTCGGGCAACTGGCTACTGGGCAGGCGCATCTTGTCCCTTGCACACCGTTAGGTTGCCTTGAAATTCTGAAAAGGGAAGTTGGCGACTTGTCGGGGAAACATGCCGTTGTCGTGGGCCGATCCAATATCGTGGGCAAGCCCATGGCGAGCATGCTGCTCCAAGCCAATTGCACTGTCACCGTGGTGCATTCAAAAACGGTAGATGCTGCCAGTCTCTGCAAACAAGCCGATATTCTCGTTGCTGCTGTCGGTGTCCCCGAGTTGTTGGATAGTGCTTGGGTCAAACCCGGTGCAGTGGTTTTGGATGTCGGCATCAACGCCATTGAAAAAGACGGAAAACGCAAGCTGGTCGGAGACGTTAACTTTGCGGATGTCGCTGATATCTGCAAAGCAATAACCCCTGTCCCGGGAGGCATTGGCCCTATGACCATCGCTTGCCTTATCAAAAATACACTGGTCGCAGCCAAACAACGAGGCGTCAAACAGCCTGTTGTCAAAGCACGTTAAGAAAGGAGTCTGCTGTGCCTTTTTCGCTTTTAAAATATGGTCTGACGAATGACTATCCCTTTGAGAAGGATGCGGACTTACCGGTTCCCAGCAATCTAAAGCATCACTACGACGTAGTGATTATTGGTGGTGGTGGACATGGCGTTGCTACTGCCTATTACCTTGCCAAATATCACGGTATCACTGATGTTGCGATTCTCGAAAAGGGCTATTTGGGTGGCGGGAACACGGCAAGGAACACCGCCGTTATCCGCTCTAACTACTTAACCTCAGAAGGCGTTAAGTTCTACAGTGAGTCCGTCAAATTATTCCAGAATCTCTCCAACGAGTTTGACTTCAACATCATGTACTCCTCCCGCGGACAACTGACTCTGGCTCACACTGATGCCACCGTTCGCTCGTTCCGGCAGCGTACGGAAGTCAATAAACATTTTGGCGGTAGAACTGAGCTGATCGATCCGCAGCAAATACGCGAATTGGTACCTACCTTGAACATGAACCCTGCCGATATGCCCATCCTGGCGGGGCTTTGGCATATTGATGGCGCGACTGCAAGGCATGATGCCGTAGCTTGGGGATACGCAAAAGGTGCAACCCAACGTGGCGTAGAGCTGCACCAGTTAACGGAAGTGACAGGTGTTAATACTTCGAACGGGAAGGTCGTCTCTGTTGAAACCAACCGGGGCACCGTTGGGTGCGGTTGTGTGGTGCAGGCCGTCGCCGGGCATAGCTCGATTGTTGCCGGGATGGCGGGCTTTCGCATGCCCCTCACCAGTTACCCACTTCAAGCCATGGTCACCACCCCCGTTAAACCGTTCCTTAATCCTCTCGTCAGCTCTTCCGCACTGCATTGCTACGTTCAACAAACCGGCCGCGGAGAAATTGTCTTTGGTGGTGGGTCTGATCCTTATCCGCTTTATAACACCCGATCGACGCTGGATCTCAAAGAGAGCCTGATAGCGAGTGCTATTGAAATGTTTCCATTCATGGCGAATTTCAAGTTGCTTCGACAGTGGGCAGGCACGACAGATATGACCAGCGATTATAGCCCGATCATGGGGTTGAGCCCAGTCGAGAACTACTACTTGGACGCAGGGTGGGGAACATGGGGATTTAAGTCGACACCGATTTGCGGAAAAACCATGGCCGAATTGGTGGCCTCAGGTGGAAAAGTACCGGAGCTGATTGCGCCATTCTCGATGGATCGGTTTGACGTGTTCCGACAGGTAAACGAAATGGGGGCGACGGCCGCAAGCCATTAGGAGAGTTTTTATGAAAATAATGCCATGCCCCTTGAACGGTCCAAGAAACATCAATGAGTTTGTCTACGGTGGGGAAGTGAAAGCCATGCCAAACCATCGTGAGTGTTCTGACAAAGAGTGGGCCGAATACGTTTTTTATGCTGACAACAACATCAAAGTCGTTCAGGAATGGTGGTTCCACAGTGCGTCCGGCTACTGGTTTATTGCTGAAAGACACACAGCCTCTGACGAGATCATTGATACCTACGATCCAAGCGAGATTTTCACAAAAAGGGTCTCTTTTGATGCCGCCCCTGACCAAGGACAAGGAGGGAAGCAATGACTGATGCAAATCGACTAGCGCCTCCAATGGGGTCTTTGATTTCACGCGATCGGCGTGTGCGGTTTGAGTTTGAAGGTACGAGCTATATCGGGTTCGATGGCGATACGGTTGCCAGTGCCTTGGTTGCTCACGATCAATGGCTGCTGTCCCGATCGTTCAAATACCATCGGCCGCGCGGACCACTTTCAATGGCTGGTCAGGATGCAAATACACTGGTTCAACTGCCAGAAGAAGCTAATGTGTTGGCAGACCGTATAGGCATTGCCGAATCACCAGAGGTGATGGGACAAAACTACAGCGGATCACTGGAAAAAGACGCCGATGCAATATTAGAAAAAGTGGGTCGGTTTATGCCCGTCGGCTTTTACTATCGTGCGTTTTATAAACCTAAAGGTATCTGGGATAAGTGGGAGCCGCTCATCCGTAAAAAAGCAGGTCTGGGTTTGGCTGATTTGGACTTCGAGCCAACTTACCACGACAAGGCCTATTTGTTCTGTGATGTGATGGTAGTGGGTGCGGGGCCTGCGGGCCTGAATGCTGCCATTACTGCTGCAGAAAATGGTGCAGACGTGATCCTTGTTGATGAAAACAAGCAGCTTGGCGGTGCACTGACTTACCACCGGTTTGATATCGATGGTGAGGCGACAGAAGAAATGCTGAATGCGCTTTGTTCAATCGCGACTCATCATCCGAAAATTCGTGTGATGACAGATGCCGTTTGCAATGCCTGGTTTGCAGATAACTATTTGCCAGTACAGACGGGTAATCGTATGTATAAAATCAGGGCCAAACAGTGCATTGTCGCTTCGGGTGAATTTGAGCAGCATGTGGTGTTCAGAAACAATGATCTGCCGGGCGTGGTGTTGTGCAGCGCAGCTATGAGATTGATGAAGCACTACGCCGTAAGGCCAGGCAAAAAATCCGTTGTGTTAACCGGAAATGATGATGGATATCTAACGGCTATCGAGTTAGCAGAGCAGGGTGTCGATGTTGTTTCCATCGTCGATATGCGCCAATCCCAGCCGCGAAAAGATCTGGTTGATAGCGTCGAGTCTCTTGGCATCCCAGTCGTCCCCGGCGCGACGGTTTATGAGGCGACAGCAAAAAATAACCACCTGTCAGCGGTGGACGTATATTCGATCAATGAGGATTACGGTGTCGAACAAAAAGTCTCGACCATTTCTTGTGATCTACTCTGTATGTCTGCGGGATACATGCCGACTTACCAACTGCTGTGTCAGGCAGGTGCCCAGCTAAGCTACGACGATAAATCAGCCCGGTTCACCTTGAAGAATCTCCCGGCAAATCTGCACATTGCGGGCTCAGTGAATGGTATTCATGAACTGGATAAGGTCATAGCAGACGGACAACGTGCAGCTTACCAATGTTTGCAGCAGCTGGGTTTTTCAGAGGTTGCTGGCATCAAGGTTCAATGTGACGTCTCAACTAACTTTCCGTGGCCAATATTTCCGCACCCTAAAGGAAAAGACTTCGTTGATTTTGATGAAGATCTGCAATCTAAAGACATCATCAATGCCACGCGTTTAGGCTATCGGGATATTCAGTTGGTTAAACGATTTTCCACTGTAGGGATGGGTCCTTCACAGGGCCGTCACTCCGCACTACCCAGTGCGCGTTTGGTGGCCATGGCAACAGACAGAACCGTGAGTGAAACGGGCGTGACGACCGCCAGGCCACCGTTTATTCCCGAGAAACTGGCGTACTTAGCAGGTAGGATTTTCAATCCCGTGCGTAAAACCCCAATGCATGAAAGGCACGAAAGTCTTGGGGCGCAATTTATGCCTGCTGGCGCATGGCGACGTCCCGCTTACTATGGAGAGACATCGCAACGCAATGCGCTGATTCAGGATGAAGTCTCTGCGGTTAGACAAAATGTCGGGATCATTGATGTTAGTACGTTGGGCGGTATTGAAGTTTACGGGCCTGATGCGCCGGAATTCCTGAACCGCATGTACACCTTTGCCTTTGTGAAACAACCTGTTGGTAGAACCCGCTACGCTGTGCTGACCAACGAACAGGGTGTGGTGATTGACGACGGTGTCGCATGCCGGATTGCAGAGGACCACTACTATGTCACGGCAACAACCAGCGGCGTCGATGCGGTTTATCGTGAAATGAAGAAGTGGAATGCGCAATGGCGGCTGGATGTCGACATTGCCAATGTGACCTCGGCGTTTTCAGCAGTGAATGTAGCGGGCCCCAACGCGCGAAAAGTGCTTGAGAAAGTCTGTCACGATGTGGATTTTTCCCCCGAAGCTTTTCCTTATCTTGAATATCGGGAAGGGCACATCGAGGGGATGCCAGTGCGACTGATGCGTGTCGGATTTGTAGGAGAGTTGGGCTATGAAATTCATATGCCGACCCTGTTTGCGCTCAACATCTGGGACATTCTGATGGACGCCGGTGAGGCGTTCAGCATGCGGCCGTTTGGGGTGGAAGCGCAGCGGCTGCTGAGGCTGGAAAAAGGCCATATCATCGTAGGACAGGACACGGATGGCATGTCTCACCCCGGTGAACTTTCATTGGGATGGGCGATCGCAAAAGCCAAGCCGTTTTATGTCGGCTCTCGCTCGGTAGATATCGTGATGCGCCGCGAGCAAACCCGCAAACTGGTTGGGTTTAAGCTCGACAAGTCTTCACCCAAGCCAGAGGAAGGACATCTGGTGTTGGATAGGGCAGGGGCGGATTCCAACATCACAGGAAATGTTACTTCCTGTGAATATTCCTCAACCTTGGATGCTTATATCGGACTGGCATTCGTAGGCATTGACCAGCAAGAAAAGGGAACCTTAATCCCGATCCGGGTGGACGGAAAAGAAGTGTGGCCGGAAGTCGTCCCATTGCCATTTTACGATCCGGAAGGTGAACGACAGGAGGTCAATTAACATGAGTTTGTTTTCAGTCAGTTCTCAGCCAGAACGCAGACAGAGTTGCATCGAGCAGGAGCATCACCTGTCATCTATTTCTTTCTATGATGCGACGACGTCTAATCGCATCGGTTTTAGAGGAGCGCAGGTCGCTGCATTTCTGGAAGCTCATGGAATACTGATACCAGAGCAGCCCAATCGCGCGCTTAAGATGCCTAATGGTTTGTGGATTCTGCGTCTTGGCCACACTGAATTTTGGTTAGTCGATAAGAGAGACCAAAACACCGACGCTATGATAGAACTGGAAAAAGAGGCAGAACAGCGCGAACAGGTAACCCGCTTGTATTGTCAGCATAGTCATGCTCTGTTTGTTCTGACTGGCGACGACTGTCCGGAAATGTTCGCCAAAGTATGTGCAGTCGATCTTAGCGGTGACACCTTTAAGCGGGGTTGCATTGCTCAAACATCTGTGGCGCGTGTTTCTTCTGTCGTAGTGAACGTATCAAAGAGCGAATTTGAGCAAACGCGTTTTCTCATCCTGAGCGATATTTCAAGTGCAGACTATTTGTGGAAAGCGCTTGATGATGCCGCCGAAGAGTTTCAACAAACCACCACCACAATCAGCTAAGAGAGGAAATCCGAGGGTAAGTTGACCATATATACCCAAATAACCTGAAGATGCAGGATTCAGCGAGTTTGACTGGCGTTGTGATCGCGGCGTTCCTTTGCGGGCGTAGTCACCTCCATCAAAAAGGAACAACAAAGAGCACGACGTCAGTCAACTCGCCCGAAGGGAGGCCCTCAATGCGCCCACTTCATCGTTAAATTCCACGGAAATAGAACGGCTATTCCTCGCGAAATTTAACTCGAATTGAACGCATTGATGACCTCTGAATGCGAGCATCTTCAGATTGTTTGGGTATAAAATCAACACACAAACCAGACGTGTTCATTCCTGTCGTTTGTCGGGCTTATCGGCTTCGGGTGTAAACAAAGGAAAGGTCTGATTTGGGTGCTAAATACGAAAGGAGTATATATGCCAGTGATTACAATTTCTGAGATTCATCAGGTTTGTAAAACAGCGTTAGAAAAACATGGAGCGTTACCGTGGATTGCAGAATCTGTTGCCCATGCTGTTGCTAAAAATGAATCGCGGAACAACCGGATCTGCGGGTTGTATTATTTGCAAAGTTATTGCGAGCAACTCGTTTCGGGCAGGGTATCAAAAGATGCAGAACCGGAAGTCACTTTGCCAAAGCCGGGTTTTGTGAAAGTCGATGCCAAATATGGCTTTGCTCAACCTGCTTTTGAGCGCGCATTACCTGCTGCAATTTCAGCAGCTCGCGACAATGGCACGGCATCATTGGCTATTGGTCATAGCCATACCTGCACCTCGTTAGGTTTTTTCACCGAGCAGTTGGCGCGTCATGGTTTTATCGCGATTGGCTTTACCAACTCTTCTCCCATTGTTGCGCCCCCTGGTGGGAAAGTTCGTACCATAGGCACTAACCCCGTGGCTTTTTCCGTACCTGATGGAGAAGGCGGAATCGCCATGCAGTTTGACCAGTCCACCACAGTGGTCGCCCTTGGGAAAATCACCATGGCAAAAGAAGCAGGAGAGTCAATTCCTGAAGGCTGGGCGTTAGATGAACATGGCCAACCTACCACTGACCCGCACAAGGCTTTAGCGGGTTCTTTGGTTTCAGCGGGAGGGTACAAAGGTTGGGGATTTGGCCTGATGGCCGAGTTGCTGACAGCCGGTATGACGGGCGGAATCGCTTCTCAGTTCGTTAAGCCGCTTAAAGCGCCACAAGGTGACCCCCACGATTTAGGGCAGTTTTTCCTCATCATAGACCCGACAAACTCTGATTATTTTTATGAAAGATGTCAGCAGGTGGCTGATCTTGTCTCTCAAGATGATGGAACCCGTTTGCCCGGCCAGTTTATCAATGAAATAAAAGAAGTAGAGGTGCCTGAATCCCTCTGGGAATTAGCGACCCGATTATCTAACGGCCCCCGGTAACGGGTTATGTTTGGGCAGTGAAGATGCTGCCTGAACTTCTTTCCCAAGACTTTGTTTCTCCACCTTTGTTCCGCACCCTGAAAACAAAAAAACCTCCCGAAGGAGGCTTGGAAAAAAGTCCGGTTCTGGACAAAGAAGAATCGTTCGCGCGATTAGCGCAGTAGGGACATCGCCATACCAGGCAATTGGTTGGTCTGAGACAGAACAGTGGTACCTGCCTGCATCAACATTTGGTTCTTGGTCATATTTGAAGATTCAACCGCAAAGTCTGCATCAGTGATACGGCCTTTAGCAGCAGCGGTGTTTTCAGTCATGTTGCCCAAGTTAACAATGGTGTGCTCAAGACGGTTGATGTTCGCACCGAATGCTGCACGTGTTGCACCCAGATTTTTGAGGATACCGCCATCCGTTTCTTTTAGTGCTTTCAGAGCTGCGTCAGCGTTTGCTGCTGTGGTCAGGTCACCCAAACCACCTACTGCAGCGTCCAGATCGCCCAGCTCAGTTGATACGTCAACGGCCAGACGTTCAGCAGACGTTGCACCGATTTGGAAGTTGACTGCACCTGCAGCGAAGCTACCGGTTTTCAGCAGCTTATTACCACCGAAGCTGGTGTTATCCATGATGTTGGTCAGCTCAGCTGTCAACTGTTGGTATTCTGCATCCAGTGCTGCCAGTTCGTCAGCACCGTTTGAACCGTTCAGTGCCTGAGTCGCCAGATCACTCATGCGGTAAACGATGTTGGTCATTTCATCCATCGCACCTTCCGCCGTTTGCATCATAGAGATGCCGTCTTGTGCGTTACGCATTGCCACGTTCATGCCGCGGGTCTGGCTGTCCAGACGGTTTGCGATTTGCAGGCCTGCTGCATCGTCAGCTGCTGAGTTGATGCGGTAACCGGTGCTCAGACGCTCCATCGCATTGTTCAGAAGGTTGCTTGTGTTGTTCAGAGTATTTTGAGTAACAAGCGACGCGTAGTTAGTGTGCATTGATAAAGCCATTCTAAGCTCCTTGGTTAACTGTTTATCAGGCTTCGGGTTCTCCCCTGCTCACTAACTAGAGGCGGATGGTTTTTCGAAAGGATTAACCGGAAAATTAAAAATAACAATGAATTGGCAGGATTCGTTATTGTTTAGTGATCTTCATTCCGTGAATTCAGGTTCAAGCCCCAATAATTCTTGAACTGTCAGGGGTTTGAATGACATGGAAACCGGAATGTCGCTGAAGTAACCAAAGTAATGTGTCGCGCCAAGCAGACGATATTGGCTCAACTCACCCTGGCTCGCTACGCGTCCCGCTACCCATGGCATTTTATGGGTACGAAGAAAACGCACCACGGGCAAAAGAGCATGTCGGTCCGTTTTGCTATCCAGAGAAATGGCGAGCTTTACCCTATCCGGCAGGTGCTTTCTTATAAATTCAAGCTGCTGGCAGGGAATCGAAATATCGAACCAGAGTGCTCCCGCATGGGCGCGAATTCTGGCTACCAAAGAGACTAACTGCGGATGGGATTTTTCCGGCACCTGAATTTGTAGAGAGGGAATGACGAAGCGGAATGCCCGTTTATCCAGCGCCAACATCTGGTGCAGTGCTTCATGACCTTTTCGCCAAAGCAGGGCATTCGCATCAATCGGCACCACAATATGGTTCAACAAACTGGGGTGAAAGGTGTCGATTTGAAAACGACTTTGACGGAGTGCGAGGTAAAGGCTGTAAAGGTCGAGTGCAAAGCGCATGCCTTCGGATAGCTCAAAGCGGTAAACACTTTGTTCACCGCGGCTACCGAAGCGAAGTGTCACGTGCTGATAGACAACATCCTCGGTTTTGACATCGCGGATGGCCTGGCACACATGTTTAATATCGTTCTGACGAAAGGCGTTGAGGATCAGCATGTCGTCTTCCGTGTCGACGTGGTGTTCAATCAACACAGTGAGCTTTTTTAGCATCAACTGGTGAACATTGAGATTAGCCAAGGTTTCCTACCACATTGATCTGTTTATTTTCAGGAACTTCATTGTAAGAAAGCACCGCTAGTCCTTGTGTAAAGGTGCGGGCATAGCGCGCAATCAATGGGCGGAGTTGTGGCATCACCAGAAGGATTGGCGCCATGCCTTGTTGCTTCAGTTGCTGGCGAATCAACGGCAGGTTCTGTTGGAATTGTCCCAGAATGTTTGGCTCAATCGGGAAACTGTCCAGCATCACGGGGCCACTTGCCTGTGCCTGTTGCAGCGAGGTGAGCAGCATCTTTTCCAGCTCATCAGACAAGGCATATACATTCAGTTCATTTTTCTGACCCGCGACCAGATTGAACAGGGTACGGCGAAGCGTGCAGCGCACATCCGCCGCGACCAGAATTGGGTCTTTAGTGTTTTCCGCCGACTCCAACATAGTGTTGGCGATGGTGCGGATATCGCGAAGCGGCACTTGATCTAACAGCAATTGTCGATAAACCTTGAGTTGCTGCGCGGGTGTCAGTGCTGCGCTCAATGCCTGCGCCAGTTTCGGTGCCTGATGAGTCAGGCGCTGGTTCATCGCATCGACATCGTCATGGGTGAACAAATCAGCGAGGTTGGATTTCATTACCTTGCTGATGTGGGTAGCGATAACCGTGCTGTCGTCGACAACCTGATAACCCATGTTGAGGGCTTTGGCTTTGTCGGTATGTTCAATCCAGACCGCGGGCAATTGATACGCCGGGTCGCTGCCGAGAATGCCGTCCACTTCACCATAGGTTTCGCCGACCGCAATGGCCATTAAACGGTCAGGTTCAATAAAGCCTTGCTCAATCACTTCGCCATTAAGGGAAAGGGTGTACTGATTCGGTTTCAGGCTCAGGTTGTCGCGGATACGCACTTCCGGCAGCAGGAAGCCGATTTGTTCAGAAAGATTCCGGCGGACACCGCGGATACGTTGGGTAAGTGGTGCCCCCTGATCTTTATTGACCAGATGCACCAATCGATAACCCAGCGCCAGGGAAAGGGTATGCACGTGGGGAATATCATCCCAGCTCAGGTTCGCTTCTTCCTCACGCTGCATCACATGAGAAATGGCGGCCACTTCGTCCAGTTGCTTGTCTTCAACCGGCGCTTTGCTTTGTCGCCAGCCTGCAAAAGCCAGCACACCCGCAAAGGCGAAAAACGCCATATGTGGCATGCCCGGTACGATACCAATGACTACCATGATGCCTGAGACTGTGTAGAGCGTGGCTGGGGTAGCGAGTAACTGCTTACGTACCGTTTCCGTCATGTCGTTGTCGGAATCGTTGATACGGGTCACGATGATAGCCGCCGCTGTTGCCAGCAAGAGGGAAGGGATCTGGGCGACCAGACCATCACCGATAGTCAGCAGCGCATAGGTACGCATAGCCTCCGAACCTGTCAGACCGTGGTCAAACACGCCGATGCTGACACCACCAATCAGATTGATGAAGAGAATGAGCATACCCGCGATGGCATCACCGCGAACGAACTTGGACGCACCGTCCATTGAGCCATGGAAGTCCGCTTCATTCGCGACTTCCTTACGACGAAGGCGGGCGGTTTCCTGATCGATCAACCCTGCATTCAGGTCGGCATCAATCGCCATCTGTTTGCCGGGCAAGGCATCCAGGGTAAAGCGGGCGCTGACTTCGGAAATACGTTCGCCACCTTTGGTGATCACCACAAAGTTAATGATCATCAAGATGACAAATACCACCATACCAATCAGGTAGTTACCACCAATGACCACTTCACCGAAGGCTTGAATAACCTTACCCGCTGCGTCGCCTCCATTGTGACCTTCGAGTAGCACGATACGGGTCGATGCCACGTTCAGTGCCAGGCGGAGTAGGGTCGCAACCAGCAGTATGGTTGGGAAAATGGAGAAATCCAGCGGTCGCTTAGCGGTGGTGCTGACCAGCAATACCAGAATCGCCAGCACAATGTTGAACGTGAAAAGGGCATCCAGCAAAAGCGGCGGCAATGGCAGGATAACCATAGCAAGCAGCATCAGGAGCACAACCGGAATACCGATGCGCCCTTTGGCTGATTCCTGGAAGGCTTTTAACCGGTTAAGCATATCTCTGGTCCTTCATGGTGGTGCGAAAGCAAATCAGTGCTGCAGGTGCTTGGGAATCGAAAAGTGCGGCAACGACATAGGTTTGTCGCCGCGCCCTTCACGAAAAGCCTTCACCTGCAGGACATAAGTCAGAATGTGTGCCACTGCGATATAAAGCTGGCTGGGAATGGCTTGTTCAATCGCAGTGGTGTGATAAATCGAACGGGTCAGCGGCGGGGAATGGATGATTTCCACGTTGTTTTCCCGCGCAATGCGCTGAATATGCATGGCGGTTTCATCTACGCCTTTGGCAACAACGAAAGGGGCCTCTGAAAGCTTGGTGTCGTATTTCAAGGCCACGGCATAGTGGGTTGGGTTGCTGATCACCACATCCGCATTTGGCACGGCTTTATCAATTCGTCGGCGGGCAAACTGCTGTTGGATTTGTCGAATACGCTGTTTAACTTCCGGGCGGCCTTCGTTGTTTTTGAACTCTTCTTTCAGCTCCTGCTTGGTCATACGCAGTTCTTTCATGTGCTCCCAACGCTGGTAGGGAATATCAATCACACCAAACAACAGCAGGGCAAACCCCATCAATAGCAAGCCTTCGAACAGGATATTCATGATCATGACGACACCCTGTGAGAGCGGCAGATTCTGCATGCCAAGCAGCGGTTGAAGGTTGTTATCCAAAAAGCCGTAAAGCACACCGGAAATGACCGACACTTTCAGGGTGGATTTGATGAGCTCCACCAGCGAGCGAGTGGAAAACATCCGCTTAATGCCATTAATTGGACTGAGTTTACTGAGCTTGGGTAAGACGTTGGCAGTGCGGAACATCCAGCCACCCAGCACTAGAGAGCTCAACACCGTTGCGACGATGATCATGACGAACATCGGCAGCAGAAGCTCAATCATGATGGCAAGGCTCTGGCCGACATGCTCAATCGCCTGAGAGGGATTTTCGAGGTCTGTTTTGGTCAGCGACATGTTGAAGCGGAATACCCCGCTTATGGCTTCCCAAATGGTGGGGAGCTGGCTATAGAAGTAGACGGCGACAGCAAGGAAAATCACGGCGGTAGTGAATTCCTTGGCGCGGGGGATCTGGCCTTCTTCTCTCGCCTTTTTGATCTTCTGGGGCGAGGCCTGTTCCGTTTTATCCTGAGACGACTGTTCGCTCATGCGCCCCCCACCATAAAGCTGTTGAGATGACGAAGCGTGTCATGCACCAATTCTGTGTATTTATCCGGTACACCGGAAATCGACAGCAAGACGCTGAACAAGCCAAGCAGCATGGTCATGGGAAAACCCAGTGCATACACGTTGAGCGACGGCGCGGCGCGGTTCATCACACCAAAGCTGATGTTGGCCAGTAGCATGGAAACGATGGCAGGAAGCGCCAATGCAAGCGCAGACGCGAACATCCACCCAAAGACATTAATGACCCCTTGAAGGGAAAGCGCGGTTAACCCTGAGCCTACTGGCCAAATCACAAAGCTTTGGATCAGAATGTCGATAACCAGAAGATGGCCTTCCAGTGACAGGAACAATAAGGTGCAAAACAGAAGGAAAATACGGCCAAGCACCGCCACCGATAGGCCGTTGACCGGGTCATTCATCATTGCCATGCCGAGACCCATTTGCAGTGAGACTATCTGGCCGAGCATGGTGAAAACGGAAAAAAGCAGATGAAGGATAAGGCCAAAGAAAAGTCCCCAGATCGCCTGCTCGAAGGCAAGGAAAAGAGAGGTCAGGGAAAACAAATCTACCGCTGGCATGGTCGGCATCAAAGGCGCGGTGATGACGACAATTGAAAGCGCCAACAGGCTGCGCACCCACACCGGAATTAAAGCATCGCCGAAAAACGGCATCGAAATAAACACGGCACCGATACGAAAAAACGGCCACCAGAGCTGACCGAGAATGGCTGAAAGTTCTGCGAATGTCAGCGCCATCAGCCAATCATTCCCGGAATATTGAGAAACAGGTATTCGAACAGCTCCATGATTTTCCGGAGCATCCAGTGTCCGGCGAAAATCACCATGAGCAGGGTCGCAATAAGGCGAGGCAAGAAGCTCAGGGTTTGTTCGTTGATTTGTGTGGCAGCCTGAAAAATCGCAATCACTAAGCCAACCAAAAGGCCAGGCACCACTAGCACAGCCACCATCAGAATGATGAGCCAAACTGCATTGGAAAAGAGAGTGACGACGAGTTCGGGAGTCATGACTTAGCTACCATTCGCGATAAACCATTCGCGATAAACCATGCGCGATAAAACCATTCGCAACAAAACTATCTGCAACAAAAGCACTCACTACGCGGCTACCCAAAGCTGGCGGCAAGGGTGCCGACCGTCATTGCCCAGCCGTCAACCAGCACAAACACCACGAGTTTGAATGGCAATGAGATGATGAGGGGGGAGAGCATCATCATACCCATTGCCATCAAAACACTGGCGACCACCAAGTCGATGATCAAAAAAGGAATAAACAGCATAAAGCCGATTTGGAAAGCGGTTTTCAGCTCGCTGATGACAAAGGCAGGCAGCATGACAGCAAAGGAAATGTCTTCGACATTCTGGTCGAGTGGCTCGTTGGCGATACGCAGCATCTGCTCAAGGGCGCTTTGGTGAGTTTGCTTGAGCATGAAGTCACGCACTGGCGTTTCAGCTACCGAGAACGCCTGCATCAGGGTGATTTCCCCTGCGTCATAAGGTTTGAAGGCGTTGTCGTAAATGTCGCTCCAGACCGGGCGCATGATCAACAGCGTCAGCGCGAGGGCAATGCCCACCAACACGCGGTTTGGCGGACTTTGTTGTAAACCCAGAGCCTGACGCAAAATCGCCAGGACGACGATAATCCGGGTAAAGCTCGTTCCCATCAAAATGAAAGCAGGCAGAAAGCTCAGTGCTGTCATCAGCAGCAAGATCTGCAGCTTCACGCTGTATTCCTGCTCGGTCGCGCCATCGGTAACCGACAGAATCGTCAGACCATTGTCTGCCAAGGCTGGCGCAGCGAAGAGCGCCATCGCAACCAAAATACTGCCTGCACAGACTCTGAGGGAACGGGATACCACCATGGCTTATTGACCCACTCCGGCCAGAGCAGAGTCTACGACATCAATCAGGCGAAGGCCGTATTTGTCATTCACTACAACCACTTCGGCATGACCCATCAGAGAACCGTTTACCTTCACATCCAGCGGCTCGCCGTTGAGCTTGTCTAACTCAATCACGCTACCTTCACCAGCTTTCATCAAATCACCCAGAGCGATTTCTTTGCTGGCAACTTCCAATGTCACAGTCACTGGGATTTTCTTGAAAAAGCTCAAGTCTCGCTCCGGCATCGCGGCAGGTTGCGACAGGGCTGGGGTATCAAAATCTTCCAGTTGGAAATCATCAAAATTCAGGTCATCGCCACTGAAGGTAGCGGTTTCAGATGCTGTGCTCACGGTGGGAATCCTTATTCGTGGTTTAAAGTCAGTACCAACTGTCCGTCCTGCTCCGCAACGCGGCCAGTAAACAGCTGTTCATTGCCAATGCTGACGGGCACGTTGGTCAGTAGCTCAATCGGCAAAATGTCGTTTGGGGCGAGATCCAGTACGTCGCTGAGCGGCATGGTTTTCTTGCTCAGTAACACATTGAGACGAACAGGGGTTGTCGCGAGAGACTGGGAGAATGCGTCGGAGAGATCTTTTTCGCTCTGTAAACCCAGTTCTTCAATCAATGTGCGGATGAGGTTGCCTTCAATGTCCATGGTCAACTGGCCGGAATGCTCTCCGAACTGGATATCCAGCGTGGCGCGAAGTCCCATGTCATAGCCGGGCTCAAACTCGCTTTGTGTCCACATTTCATCAGGCGCGATAGTGCCAATCACCAGTTTGCCAATACGTTCCTGAAGGCGCTTGTCGCTGGCGGTCAGTACAGTGTTGCTTCGCGCAACACTGGCACCATAGAAACTGTCTGAAAGAGCAATCAGTGTGGCGGCATCAAGATGAACGTAGGCGAAGCCGCCGTCATCATGCTTGAACGTGGAGAGTGTTTCCTTGTCGATGTCATCGAGACGAAGGGTATGTAGCTCAACGCCCTGGAATCTGACGTCGACCTGATTGTTTTTTAGCCAGCTTTGCAGGGAATGACGCAGAGTTAGCGCAAATGGCGCTAAAAAACCTTCTAAGTTTTCACGTACCGAATGAATCGGCTTTCCCAGCAATTCGACGCTGACCGCCTCAAATTGAGGCTTGGTGTTTGTCGTTTCCATTTATAGTTACCGCTTATATAACTTTGGAGCTAGTTGCTCACTGTGTGCCACAGTCTACACAGAGTTTTTTATTTATTTTTAGCGTGTTATTTAAAGTCTGTGACGTTAGTTCACATGTTAGATAAGGTTTTATATTACTGCTTTTAATAAAACTTATTTACGAGTAGCTTGCTGATCAAATTAAAAGTGGATGATTAAAGATTAATTCAAACAGTAATCTCACTTCAGATTAATTACTTTTGATCAATCCTATAAAACTAAGCCTGGACAAAGGCTAGCCCGAGATAGTACTGGATTCTTAATAGCTTACTGCCATTATATTGACGCAAGGCGTGTGGTTTTTCTGACGCTTATCGCCAATAAGGTAATCAGTGTGACAATTATTCCAAGTTGGGTGAAATAAATATTGGCTTAAGGTTATCTATGTTTGAGAGAATGAATAGATATATTTGCGTCTGTCTAAAAAATATACAGATCTGCGTTTTTCTGATTTTTCTTTTATTAAATTCAAATGACGCGCTGGCAAAAAGTGAGATCGTGGTTCCAATGGATTTATCTTCCTGGGAATTTAAACACGGTGACTTTGAATGCCAATTAATTCATTCGGAAATTCCAGAGGGGAAATTTTACTTCCGCGCACTTCCGGGAAATAAATTACATTTTTCCGCATCACTTAAAGAAAATATTAATCATTTTGAAACCGCGACGCTGTCACAACACGCTCCGGCCTGGTCTGCGCCTATCAGCATTGAGGTGTCTGACATCAGGGTCACGCCGGATTCGCCCCTGATTTTCACACAAGATGTGATTGAAATGCTGGATGCAGCGCAGACTAGCCAATGGGTGCACATTGCGCTTGCCGGAAAAAACACTTCCGCTTCCTACCTGCTGCCAACGATTCGCATCCAACAAAGCCTGACAGCATTTAACCGCTGTCGCGCCAAACTGCCGGGGATGACGTTCAAAGAAGCCAGAACCTTGTCTCTGCCTTTTGCGTTTGGTCAGTCATCTCTCACCCCCAGCCAGAAAGACAAACTCAATGCCATGGTCAGCTATCTCAAGCTGGACGACCGCATTGCCACCATTTTGATTGATGGGCACACCGACAGCGTTGGCAGTGCGATTGCCAATTTGAATACCTCACGCGCTCGTGCAGAGAAAGTCGCAGAGACATTGGAAACCTTTGGTGTTACGCGCGACATGATTGAAGTACGCGCTCATGGTGAGCGTTATCCCATCGCGAGTAATGACACCAAAGAAGGGCAGGCGCTGAACCGCCGCGTTACCGTCAGACTAGTACGCGGTTCAGAGCAGGTTGTGCCTTCAGATAACAAACAACGAGAAATCACCAATAAGACAGCGGCAAAGGTTCAATGATGAAGAAAACGGAAATTTTGCTGGTCGAGCCAAGCGAGTCGCTTGCGTTCCCGGTCATCGATGTATTGAAAGATGCGGGCTATCGGGTTCGACACGCCCGCACAGGAAGAAGTGCACTGCTCGGCGAACCAGCCACGATCACGCTGGTGAGTTCAAATTTGCCTGACATGGGCATCCGCGAATGGGTGGCTTGCCACCAGAAGCAGCGAAATGGTGGCATCGCGATTGCCATCGTCAATCAGGATGAAGGCATTCTGGCTGCGGAAACCATGAAAGCAGGTGCGACGGATTACCTGCTTCGCCCATTCGAAGCTAAACAGCTTTTAAATTTGCTTCGTCGCGTTGAAGCGCTGGGCAAACCGCTGGCGAACATTGTTGCTGAATCCTGGCGAAGCAAGCAGGTGCTGCAACTTGCGCATCGTGCGGCCTGCACCAGTGCCAGCGTGTTGATCACCGGCGAATCCGGCACGGGCAAAGAAGTGCTGGCGCGTTATGTTCATGAGCATTCCCCACGTTGTGATGGTCCTTTTGTGGCTGTGAACTGTGCTGCCATTCCTGAGTCTATGCTTGAGGCTGTGTTGTTTGGACACGTGAAAGGGGCGTTTACAGGCGCGCTGCAATCCCAAAGCGGTAAGTTCGAAGAAGCCAATGGCGGCACCATCTTGCTGGATGAAATCGGCGAAATGTCCCCGGCGGTGCAAGCCAAGTTACTGCGCGTTCTGCAAGAGCGGGAAGTCGAGCGCGTTGGCAGCCATAAAGCCATTCAGTTGGATATCCGTGTCATCGCTGCCACCAATAAAGACCTTCGTGAAGAAGTGCAGAAAGGCCAATTTCGTGAAGATCTTTTTTACCGTCTGGATGTTCTTCCGCTTCATTGGCCACCGCTTCGCGAACGCCGTGAAGACATTCTTCCTATCAGTCATTTCTTTATCGAAAAGTATCAGGACAGCAATAATTGTCGACTGTCTGACGATGCGATTTCTGCGCTCAGCCAATACAACTGGCCGGGCAATATCCGTGAATTGGAAAACGTGATTCAGCGTGCGTTGGTCATGCGTCACGGCGACTACATCACCGCGCAGGATTTGATGCTGCCGATTGAACTGGAAAACACCCCGTTGGCTGTTATGCCAGCTGAGCGCTTCAACCATGTGGAAGCCAAGCGCCATGCAGAGTTTCAGTTCATTCTCGACAAGCTCCGCCAGTTCGGCGGCAACCGCACGAAAACCGCAGATGCGCTGGGTGTGACCACCCGAGCGCTGCGCTACAAACTGCAGGCAATGCGTGAACAGGGCATTGATTTACAGTCGGCCCTTGGCTCAGCGGCTTAATGGAGGTGAACCATGTCTAATCAATCAATAAACAACGCCATGTCTGCCGAGCAACTCATGCTCACCAAAATGGACGCGATGCGTGTGCAGGCGCAGCCGGATTTTGTGGTCAGCGCTAATCCGATGGATGTGAAAGCGATAGAGCAGGGCACTAACCAACCGCTGTCATTCTCGCAAGCGGTCACCAATGTGTTGGATTCGGTGAACCAGCACCAATCGCTCGCCAGCCAGAAAACGACGGCAGTTGAGCTTGGTCAGAGTGATGATTTGGTTGGTGCTATGGTTGCCAGTCAGAAAGCGAGCCTTTCTTTTAATGCCTTGATGCAGGTACGCAACAAGGTGGTCACTTCCTTTGATGACATCATGAAGATGCCGGTGTAACTCATGTCTCAACTCTCTACCCAAGTGACAGGTGCAGCGACCGTGAACCCGGCTGATGCATCGTCGAATAACATGGATGCGCTGACCGCCAAAGCGAAAGCGCTGTGGTCGTCCAGTCAGCGCAATTTGGTGCTTTCGGCGGTGATGGCCGCTATCGTCGCAGCGATTATCGTCGTTGCGCTCTGGAGCTCTTCACAAACCTTCCGTCCGCTTTACAGCCAACAGGAACGCTTTGATACCGGTGAGATTGTTTCTGTGCTGGAAACTGAAGGCATCAGCTACCGACTGCAGGAACAAAACGGACAGGTCTTGGTGCCGGAAGGTGAAGTGGCGCGTATCCGCATGTTGCTTGCGGCGAAAGGCGTGAAAGCCAAATTGCCGACGGGGCTGGATACCCTGAAAGAAGACAGCTCGCTCGGTACCAGCCAGTTTATGGAAACGGCGAGATACCGCCATGGCTTGGAAGGGGAGTTAGTGCGCACCATCATTTCCCTTAATGCTGTTTCCAACGCGCGCGTTCACCTCGCCATTCCACGTCAAACGCTTTTTGTTCGCCAGAACAGCGAAAACCCTTCGGCTTCGGTAATGCTGGAACTCAAGCCGGGTGAAGATCTCAAACCGGATCAGGTTGAAGCCATCATCAATCTGATTGTCGGCAGTGTGACAGGCATGAAGCCGGAATTTGTCTCTGTGATTGACCAGTATGGACGCCTGCTGAGTGCCGATGTCGCCTCTGCAGAAGCGGGTAAGGTGAATGCCAAATATCTGGAATACCAAAAGCAGGTTGAGAAACAGGTTATCCAGCGTGCGGCAGACATGCTGACGCCCATTGTCGGGCCAGCGAACTTCCGTGTGCAGGTGGCGGCTGACATGAACTTCAGTCAAGTCGAAGAAACGCAGGAGATCCTTGATAACAACCCTGTGGTTCGTAACGAGCACACCATTCACAACAACTCTGTTGATCAAATCGCTTTAGGCGTTCCGGGTGCATTGAGCAATCAGCCGCCAGTAACGGGCGAGAAGCCGACAAAAGACAGTTCAAACACCAACACCAGTTCAGAAGTGAACCGTCAGTTTGCGGTGGGAAGCAGTGTGCGCCGAACCCAGTATCAGCAAGGTCAGATCAACAAGCTGAATGTATCGGTGCTGCTGAACGAGGCGGCGGCACCCAACGGCACGGCATGGACACCGGAAGAGAAAACACAAATTTCCACCATGGTCATGGATGCAGTTGGTATTGCGCAGGCGCGCGGTGACAGCCTAAGCCTGATGAGCTTTAACTTCACGCCGATTGAAATCGATGCGCCGCCAGCTATTCCTTGGTGGCAGGACGCCGCTGTGCAGCAACCGCTTCGTTACGTGATCGGCGGCATGTTGGGGATGGCGATGATCTTCTTCGTGCTGCGTCCGCTTATCATGCATCTGACTGGCGCAGATCGCCGCAATAAAGAGCTGGAATTTGCAGAGCCGCAGGAAGAGATGACTTACGACAACCTGCAAACCCGCGAAGAGCGCGAGCGTGAAGAAGCGCTGAACCGCCGACTCTCTGAGAAAGGCATCGCAGTCAGTTCCGGCCTGGATGTAGGCAATGACATGCTGCCACCGCCGGGATCACCGCTCGAAATCCAATTGAAACACCTGCAGCTCATCGCCAACGAAGAACCGGCGCGCGTGGCAGAAATTCTTAAACAATGGGTGAACGTGAATGAACACAGCACAGTCAAAGCCGAATCAAACGCTTAATCATATCGAGCAGACGGCGCTGGTGCTGCTCGGAATGGGTGAAGATGCTGCCGCCAAGGTGCTGCAGCATTTCAGCCGCGAGGAAACACAACGCGTCACCCGCTCCATGGCGCAGCTCAGCGGCATTCAAAGTGATAGTGCCCGGGGCGTGATCCAACATTTCTTTGAAGATTTCCGATTGCATTCCGGCATTCGGGGGGCGTCGAAAGAATACCTCTCGAATACGCTGCGCAAAGCGCTGGGTAACGATTTGGCAAAAGGACTTCTCAACAACTTGTATGGCGATGAAATCCGAAACAACATGCAGCGCCTGCAATGGGTGGAGTCAGATGTTTTAGCGCGCTTTATTGCCTGTGAACACCCGCAGATGCAGGCGATTTTCCTCGCGTATCTTCCCGCCGAAAGTTCATCCGCGGTACTGAAACATCTGCCATCGGATTACCACGACGAACTGCTTTACCGTATCGCCCGTTTGCAGGACATCGATCATCAGGTAATGAATGATCTGAATGACTTGATTGAACGCTGCATCGCGCAGGTTTCCGTGGTGCAGAGCGCGCCGCTTTCCGGTGTGAAACAGGTCGCGGACATCATCAACCGCTTCGAAGGTGATCGTGCCACCCTGATGGAAATGCTGCGCCTTCATGATGAAAACGTCGCGACAGAAATCGAGGAGAACATGTTCGACTTTATGGTGCTCAGCCGTCAGCGCGAAGACACCCTCGACAAACTGGTGCAGCAAATCCCGACAGAGCTTTGGTCTGTGGCGCTCAAAGGCGCTGAAATCATGCTTCAGCAATCCATCAAGCGTTCCATGCCCCAGCGTATGGCAAAAGCACTGGAAGATGACATGGAACTTCGTGGCGCTGTGCCGCTAAGCCGTGTGGAATCTGCACGTGCTGAAATCATGCAGATGGTGCGCGCGCTGAGTGAGGCGGGCGACATTGAACTGGTTCTTTACGAAGAAGCGACGGTGGAGTAAGCCATGACCGGAAAGTTTATGAAAGTCCCACCCTCTGGCTATCGTGTACACCGCTTTCCACCACTGGCAAAGCCGGTTGCGCCGACGGATGAGCCATTTGGCTTGGAGTTAGACGGCAACCTTGGCCTTCAAGCCGACATGCAGCAGAAATTGGAAGCGGGTTTCCAGCAAGGACTGGAGCAGGGCCATCAGGAGGGTTTCCGTCAGGGGGCAGATCAGGGCAAACAACAAGGTTTGCTGGAAGGGCAGAAAGAAGGCTTCCAGAAAGGCTTTGTGTCCGGTGAGCAATCAGGTCGACAGGCGTTTCTGGATGCCGCTAAACCCGTGAATGAACTCTTTCAGGCGCTGTCCCGTTGGCAGGCAGAACGCGAGCAGCAGCAACGCCATATGATTTGCGAACTGGTGCAGAAGGTTGCGCAGCAGGTTATCCGTGCTGAGCTGACGCTGATGCCACAGCAAATCCTGACGCTGGTAGATGAAACCCTCGAGGCCCTTCCGGGCAAATCAGAGAAAGTCACGGTGCATCTGAACCCGCAGGATCTGGAGCGTATCAGCCAGATCAATGCGGATTTGCCAAACGCCTGGAAGCTGGTTTCGAATTTAGAACTGCCTGTGGGAGGCTGCCATTTAGTGACAGAAGAAGCGGAAGCGGATGCCAGTTGCGATTCGCGACTGCAAACCTGCATGGACAACGTCAAGCAACACTTGCTTGATGAGGTGACGGTGTCACAATCTTTTAACACTCAACCTCTTCAAGAACCGCGCGAAGAACAATCCGAGGCGGTGAATGAGTAACTCGCTGGCGCACGATCTGCTGTCTGAACGACTGAGCGATGCACTGGCTTCGCTCGATTCTATTCCCATTGCCCGAGTCACCGGACGATTAGTGAAAGTGAACGGGTTAATGCTTCAGGCTGTGGGCTGCCGCTTCAAACTGGAACAACGCTGTTTGGTGGAAACCGCCGAAGGCGACATGATTGAAGCGCAGGTAGTGGGGTTTGACCACAATGTGGCGTACCTGATGCCATTGCGCCGCTTAGGTGGATTGTTCGCAGGTGCGAAAGTGGTGCCGCTGGATGGCGACAGCACAGTGCAAATCAGCGCCCATTGGTTGGGGCGTGTGGTGAATGGACAAGGTGAAGCGATTGATGACGGCACGCCCCTTAAAGGTGGCGAGCGTGTTTCCCTCGAACCTAAACCCATTAACCCGCTAAAGCGCCGCCCGGTAGACACACCGTTGAATGTCGGCGTTCGTGCCATCAATGGATTGCTTACAGTTGGTAAGGGGCAGCGTATTGGCTTGATGGCGGGCAGTGGCGTGGGTAAGAGTGTGCTGATGGGCATGATCACCCAAAACACCGAAGCCGATGTGATTGTGGTAGGTTTGATTGGTGAACGTGGTCGCGAAGTACGCGAATTTATCGAACGTAACCTGACGCCGGAAGCGCGCCAGAAAGCGATTATTATTGCCGCCCCCGCAGATGAATCGCCACTGATGCGACTTCGCGCCACACTGCTTTGCCACCGCGCTGCAGAGTATTTCCGCGACCAGGGCAAAGACGTGTTGCTATTGATGGATTCGCTTACCCGCTATGCCATGGCGCAGCGGGAAATTGCCCTTTCTCTGGGTGAGCCACCGGCATCCCGCGGCTATCCGTCTTCCGTTTTCAGCTTGCTGCCACAGCTTTTAGAGCGGGCGGGAAACAGCGAAAATCAATACGGTAGCCTAACGGCAATTTATACCGTGTTGGCCGAAGGGGATGATCAGCAAGACCCAGTAGTCGATTCCGCTCGCGCGATCCTCGATGGACACGTAGTCCTGTCGCGCCAGCTTGCGGAGCAAGGCCATTATCCGGCAATTGATATCAACGCTTCCATCAGTCGTTGCATGTCTGGCTGCACCCAGCCTTCTCATGTCACTGTGGCTAACCAGTTCCGCACACTTTATTCCAATTACCTTCAGGTTAAAGAACTCCTGCCACTTGGCGGCTATCAACCGGGACAAGATCCGGAACTCGACCGCTCAGTGGCGATGTATCCGCACCTCAAAGCCTACCTGCTGCAGGATGTCAGCGAGAAATCCGATTACACCGACAGCCTGACGGCACTGGCTCAGCTTTTTCAATCCTAGGGTCAAAAGACGCTAACAATGCTCAACAGAAGGTGAGTGATGGACGCTAAAATCAAAGCCTGCGGCAAACTCCAACAAGTTGAAGAAAAACACCGCGATCGGACGGGGCAAAAGTTGGAAACCATGCGCCAGCGCCATGCCCACATTGAAACCAAGCTAGGCCAACTTACCGACCTCAAACAGCACGCAAACTCATCGACAAACAGCGCCCCGACCTTCAACAGCGCCGCGCTCATGAACCTCACCCGCGTCGACCAAATGCTGCAAAAAATGTTCAACCATTGCCAACAGGAACAAGCCGTACTGGAAGCAGAATGTGCTGCGGTAAAACACGAGCTGGAATATCGACACGCCCGTGTTCAGGGCTTGGAAAAGGCACTAGAGCATTGGAAGAAAAAGCAGAGCTATGAGAAAGCGAGAAAAGAGCAAAGGTTGTTGGAGGAGATGATAAACGCCCGCCTGAAAAGGCGGGCGGTTTGAGTAATGCATGTGAATTAAGCTGAATGACGCTTTCTAGAAGGCCTAGTCGCATAGCGACTGGGCCTTTTCTTTACTGCTCTGGGATATGTCCTCTCCCGCCTCTCTGGAAGCAAAAAGCTCTCTGCCATATCGAGGATATATCTGAGTACTTCTGGGTATCTGCCCGGCGCGACAGCCGGAAGCATTTGCAACTGACTCACCAAAAATATCGATGCCTGCTTAAAGCCTATTTGGTATGGCATCACCGTATTCAAGGAATACGCCATCTGGCACATCATAAAACGCAACAGGTTATAGGCGAGCAGCATTCCCCAAAGCTCCTGTTTCACTAACGCCGGCGTTTTACTTCTTAGCGTCAGGCTATTTTGAAGCATGTACTGTTTCATCTCTCGGTAGCCTAATTCGACTTCCCAGCGATGACTGTAGAGCTCTGCGATATCTGCACCTATATAACGCTTAGGATCGGTCATGGAAGTCAGCAGTTTGACTTCTTTCCCTTTTATCTTGGTGGTAATGAGTCTGGCTTCCAGTGTATCCGGCGCATCTACCCACTTCTTTTTCGCTTGGGCAGTCAGGGAGAGTTCAACCAGCTCCTGACCGCGTCCCAGTTTTCTTAACGTCTTATATTGCGCCCCTTTACGCAGGGGAATTAGCCAGTGTCTTTCCTCTCCTTGGCTTTGCCAACGATGGAGAAGTCCCAATGCATAGAAGCCTTTGTCAAACAGGGTAAGGCTATTGTCTTGGGCTTTGTCGATAAGCTGAGCAGTGAGGTCAATCTCACTGACCGAGACGGAGTCAAAGGCGGCACTGTTGAGCAGATGGCTCGTCAATTCCATGTGGCAGACCATGCGAACTTGAGGATAGTCTGACGTCGTTGTTTTATTACCTGTTCGACTAAACGCCTTATCATTGTCAGTCGTATCAGGTGTTCGCCAAACCACGCCATCGACGGCATGCAAAGTGAGCCCGTACCAATCGGGATGCGGGGTTTTCTCATGCCACAATTGCTGAGTTTGGTTGAACACCGCTTCTACGGGTTCATGTCCTAGTTTCTTACGGGCATGAATCACCGCGCTCGGCGCAACAAAAGGCTTCTTACCCGGAAGTAATATATCGAGCTGAGAGACCACCTTGCTCATCGATAGATGCCGATAAAGAGACATTCCCACCACGCTCCACACCATCAGTTCCATGGGGAGTCGACGCTTACGAATCGTGGCGACGCCCGTGTCTTCAAGACATTGATTAATCAGTGTTGGGCAAAGGAGATCTGATAGCCCATTGAGTTGGTCAGCAGAGAATTGGTGTATTCGGTCGAGCGCTTGCCTTAAGAACATAAAGAAATCCGAGTGCAGAGAAACACTCGGATTTTGACAGCCTATAAGGATCGTTCAACCGATCATTTATTGCTTAACTGATCGGCATTAGGGCGGTTTGAGATCTATTAAGCAATAGTGTCATTCTGCATTTATTTTTCAACTGCCAAACTTTCACGATATTCAGCAGCTAGCAGCAAGTTTGGCCCTCGCTTTCTCAAGAGCTTTTTGTATCAAGCGCTCTTCTTTTTCAGAAGATATTGATGACATTACGCAACAAAACGCCGCACTGGCTGAAGAAGTTTCAACCTTGAGTGCGAATATGGTTCATCAGGCTGCAGCTGTTGTTGCAATACTTGAGGTGTTTGCCGTAGAAGATAAAGGTGGTGATGTTGAAGACTAGTTTCAGCCAACAGAAACGTTATTAGGGAAAATAAAGGTGATTCCGAAAAGATTAACAATGAAGACTGGGGTGAATTTTAACCTCTAAAATACATAACGAAGTAGTGTTTCTTATGAGCTCTGGTGAAAATCATAAATAAAGCTAAGTGTACTTTATTGTATCTAAATGTTGGCTAGTTAAATATTGATAATTTATTGATTTATTATGAAACGAGTCGGAATAAGCTAGCTGGTTGTTTGTAAATATCATTGGTTATGTGACAAATCTCAACTTTAAAAATGCCTATTTTCTGAGGTTGTGTAGCATACGAGACTATCAACTGGTGCTTAATCTATTCGAACGTGCCGCGCGTCGCAACTGTAAGATATTCATATGTTTATCGGTATTTTAGTATACTGATTCCAAAAGTGATGCTGTAAAGTTAACGGGTTATCTACCGTCGTACGTTATGGTGGAGGCAAATTATATATTAGCTATTAAATATGGATCTTTAACTCAATCGATATTTGATATATAGCTACACAACGTTAGTAGTAAAGCTGAGTCATGATAAAGAAAGTCTGTGCCTCAAACTTATATGTGGCTTTTTAGGAGTTGTAATATGAATGGATTTATGAAATTAGCTGGAAGTATTGCTCTTGTTTCAATCCTTGGTGGATGTTCACATGCGATACAGATTTCCCCACCAATAGAAAACATTACATCTGTAAATGTTCAGAATAAAATCGATAAGACCGTTGCATACCATATCTCAAGTGAAGATCGCGTAAAGTCAGTGACTACACCGGGTGGCGGTGGTGATGATGTTACCTACAAGCCGTACGCAGATACTGAAGTTGCCTTACATGCAATGTTGGCACGAGTATTCTCGAAAGTATATTCGCTTGAAGACGGCGATAACAGAGCGTTTATTGCTGATAAAAACATTAGTTATGTCTTCAGTACTCAACTAAAAACGGACTCCTCTTCGGATAGTGCTTTCACTTGGCCCCCAACCGACTTTACCTATGAGTTGACTTGTTCTGCGGTTGATAGTTCTGGCGCAAATGTTTGGAGCAAAACCGTTACATCTGAGGGTAAAGCGGAATTTGATGAGTTTAAGCATGACTTTTCCCTGTCCGCTCGACGGGCGACTGAAGACGCTTATAAGAAAATGTTGCAAGAAATCGCAGCTGCGCCAGAGTTTAGGAAGTAAAAGGAGTTATTCATGAATATTAAGAAGTGTATTGCATTGCTGTTTCTTGTAGCGATGGTTTCTGGCTGTTCGACGATGGCTCCTCCCTATCAAGCAGGTCTTCTTGTCGGGAATGAGTTGAAGGATGTTGAATTCGCGGATATGAAATCTGGCGACTTCTCCATGGAAGAAGTGTCTGTTAACAATGTGACACTAAGAGGAGGGCGTATGTCTTCTCCTTATAGCAACTCATATGCTGAATACCTTAAGAAAGGGTTGGAAGAAGAACTCAAACTGGCCTCTTTATGGGATGAAAATAGCAATACTGTTATTAATGCTGTGCTAACAGAAAACAATGTCGATGCTTCTGGTACAAGTATCGGTACGGCTGATTTAGCTGCAGACTTCAATGTTGTCCGTAGTGAAAAGACCATCTATGAAAAGACTCATAAAATTCATCACGAATGGGAGTCTTCTTTCATGGGCAACATTGCTATTCCCAATGCACATATCGGTTACCAGGAAGCGGTGAAAATATTGCTTGATGCATTTTTCGATGATCCAGAGTTAGCCGCTGCTTTATCAGGTGAAGAGTAATAGTAATTTTGTCGGCTGGTTACGCTAAGATACTTGGCGTAAGCATGTGAAATAGTAGAATTCACTTTACTAACAAAAACGGCTCTCAGTAGGGTCGTTTTTTCGTTACACTAATCGTGGAAAATTTAAGAGAGAATCAACCCTTCTTAACCGGCTCTGCCAGATTAATGGGTAACGCCATTGTGTGTTTCACTTCATCCAACACAAACAGGGTTTGCGCCTCTCTCACTTCAGGAAAGCTTCTCAATGTCTTCAATACAAAGTGTGAGAGTTCTTTATTGGTTCTGGCGACCACTTTCATCAGATGGTCATAAGAGCCGGAAAGGGAATAGCACTCCAGGATGAGCGGGTGATCTTTCACTGCTGACTTAAACAAATCAAATGCCGCTTCGCTTTTCTGATCGATGCTGACCTGAACAAAAGCCGTCACACCAAATCCTGCTTCTTCGGCATCAAGCATTGCGCCATAGCCTTTTATCACACCGGAATCTTCAAGGCTTTTTGTGCGTCGTAGACAGGTTGATTCTGACATGTCAGTGGCTTTGGCGAGCTCGACAATCGTCATGCGTCCGTTCTCTTGAAGTTGTGAGAGTATTTTTTTGTCCTGACTAGTCAACATGACGATTTCCTTCAATAAAGTATTATAAATTGAATGATAGCACCGAAAAATCTCATCTCAAAGGGGACTTTGACGGCATTCTCCACCTGTTCTTGGGTAAGATTTAATCAGGCTCTAGTGCGTATAAGGAGAGTACAATGTCGAACGAAAAGTTCTTTCATGTTGGCGAACTGAGCAGTGAACAGCCGGCAACCACCCAATACCAACAATCTACCTTCTCGAAAGCCCGACACCCGGAACCGTATCGCTTTGAAGTGAACCTAAGCGCGAAGGCCGGAGACATGCAAAAAAAAACGGGGGTGGTTTCCGTCAATATTCCGGGTTTCAGTCCGGTAAAGCTCTATTGCGATGAACAGCCGCCTGTTGGTAATGACACGGCGCCACCACCGTTAGCGTTCTTTTCAGCGGGCATCGGCTTTTGTTTGATGACGCACTTGACGGATATCCTCACTGCCCGAAAAATCCAGGTAGATTCGTTGAAGCTTGAACAGCGCATTGTGTTCAGAACCAACCTCGGTCATATGCGTGAGCACGGTTACATGACTGACGGCGGGTGCGACATTGTCGAAACGCACGTGATTATTGACAGCCCTGAACCGGAAGAGAGAATTAAAGATCTGCTGGATGAAGCTGAAAACGGCTGCATGGCGCATTTTGCGCTGAGAAACCCTATCCCTTGGTCGACGCGATTGGTCTATAACGGCAAAGAGGCTATTAGCCGTTCGGGTGAGTAGGTTGGATACATTAGAAATGAGTTTAATAGAAAGGCTGCCGATTGGCAGCCTTTCTCATTGTATATGGCTCAGAATCAATCACTGAACCGCTGTGATGCATTCGACCTCTATTTTCGCACCCAGTGTCAATCCGTTAGCGTTTCTTCTTAATGTTAAATAGCAGTCCCAATAGGGTAAAAATAAGGCTGACTAATGCCGCACCAACCGGAGGTTGGGCTTCGGTGTTCAAAATTACATGGCTCATGGCATAGAACGAGCCCATGTTTGCAACAATCAAGGTGGTCGGGATAGCCCAGTCAGCCCAAGGTTCTTGTGAACGGAACGGGAAAAAAAGCATCAGAAGTATGGCGAAGGAAAGCGCAATACTGACGCCGCCAAATGCCCTCATCAATGCGGTAATTAGTATCTGAAATGTTCCGGGTACTTCTTCCCAATTGAGTTGAACGGCTACTGAGTGATAAGGCATAAATTCACCTTTAAATGTGTAGATGATGCCAATAATGAGCAGTGTCAACGCGGGAACGATATAACAGATGAGAGCTATCTTTCTGAACTTATTCATCTTTGGGTTCTCGTTGCTATATGGGTTTAGCTTTCGTTATGTGTATGTACCGAAGAAACGGCCTTCAACGTAACCGCATCCTGAATGGTGTGATAATTCGGAGAGCGTTCCCGAACCGTTTGGATGATGTCGTCATAGTCCGATTGCGTACCGTTTCCCTTTACTTCAAAGTGGTACTCAATTTCATCAAATCCCACTTTTGCTGATGGATCGACTTCTAGGAATCCGTGCAGATTCAAGTCACCGGCAATGGTCAACTTCACGCTTTTAATCTCGATGCCCTTTTGTGCGGCAGTAATGACAAAGCTTGCCATCATGCAACCAGCTAAGCCACCTAGCAGGTAGTCCTGAGGTGTTGGGAAGCGGTTTTCGCCCAGCAAGGCTTCAGGTTCATCAATTTCAAACGTGAAGTTTTTCTGGATGTCGATGTCTCCGACTTTCTGGTTTAACGTAGTGATTTTGGTGTTGGTGCCATATACCCAATTCGCTTCTATGGCGTAATGGGAGATAGCTTGGGGGGCGCTTTTGATCGTTTTCTGAGTGTATTCGTCTAACGCGGGAAGGTTAATACCGTTGATAAATGATGAGCTCATGGTGCCTCCTGGCTTCTTGTTGTATGAATCGGCAAGTTATGAGGGTTTGTATATCTGTACAAATCAGAAAAACTTTTTATGCACTAAAGAATGCTTTTGGTGATGGTTCTAAAGGTCACGCATTGGCAACAAAAGCGTTTTACCAAGCTTGTGAAGTCGCTCAGGCTGATTTGAACGCGGTAACTAATGCAACAGAGACGTAAGCCGTTTAACTGTATGCAAGTGAAAAGATTTGGTATCGCTAATTAAATCATTACGATGGTGAGGGCAGGGGGCAGAACAAAGTCAATTGCTGTGACTTTATTGTTTGTGCCAATTAGGAGAAGTCACTTTTCAGCTTTATCTGGATAGGTATAGGGGTGGTGAAAGGCAAAACTCCCACCCCTGATTTCATTAACGTTTGGTCAGGCTAACTTTTGGGAAATCGACTTCTACATCAAAAGCGACGTTGGTGTAGTTTGTGAAGATATTCAAAGCGACATGAGCAAGAATTTCAGCAATATCTGAATCGGAGAAACCAGCGGCACGGACTGCTTGCACATCCGATTCTCTCACTTGACCATTGAATCTGACCAGTTTGGAGGCAAAGTCCAGTGCCGCCTGAGATTTAGCGTCTTCTGCAATACCACGCTGAGCGGCATTCATTTGGTCTAGGGTTGCTCCTGCATTTTGTCCCAAAACGGTGTGTGCGGAAAGGCAATACTCGCAGCGATTGATGTCAGCGACCAGCACTGCAATTTGCTCACCGAGCTTAGCGCCTATGTTTCCTTTGGCAAGTGCACCAAATGAGGTCCACATGCTTTCCAATGCCGACGAGGAGTGGCCAATCGTTTTGAACATGTTAGGGACAGCACCGAATGCATTCTGAATTTGATCAAATAATTCGGTTTGTTTGCTGTCTGCATTCGCGATGTTTACTGGGTTTAGGTTTGCCATTTTGTTTCTCCTTTTTAGTGGTACCATTTATATTGTTTCGATGCGAAACCAAGTTACCAGCAAGATCGTCCTTGGTCAATATGGTATTGATGCGAAACTATTAATGGGGTGTCTGCTCCTATAAAAAGCGAAGGTGATGAGTAGAGTAGGTATTAGCGAAATGATAATATCAGTATGAATTTAAACAAAAAAAGGCCATTAAAATTCGGCCTTTTTCACGGTTGTGTGGCTGAGGTTAATCAGTCAACAGCAGCAATGCATTCCACTTCAACTTTGGCGCCCAAAGCCAGTCCATTTGCACCAAACGCGCTTCTCGCCGGATACTTTCCGGAAAAATAGGTTTTGTAGATCTCGTTGAATGTCGCCCACTCTGAAATATCAGCCAGCATCACGGTGCATTTGACGAGATCACTCATGCTATAACCATTAGCTTCGAGGGATATTTTGATGTTTTCCATCGTTTGCTTCGACTCAGCTTGAACGCCACCCGGAGCCAACTTTAATGTTCCCGGCAAAATGCCAATCTGTCCTGAAAGGTAAAGGGTGTTATCGACCCGAACTGCCTCTGAAAATGGGAGGTGGGTCGGGAGCACTTTGCCGGAGTTGAGATACTCGATACCGTCTGAGGATTTTGCGAAAGAAGAGAAGGTTACTAGGCTAAAGCTGACAGTGAATATGAGGAAGATGTTTCGCATTTTAGTCTCCTAATGATTACTGGTTTGTCATTTGGGTGTAGATATCCAATTAAGAGACGAGAGATCATCGGGCGTTGGATGCGAGAGATGTTAGCGATGACACGAAAGTGTGCGTCAAATCAATCACCAGCGTTTATGCGTTCGCCAGCAAATTTTGTACAGCCAAGATTGGCTGTAAACCAAGACTTTCTTTTCCTCACTTTTTTATATTAAAAATAAATCATTCCTATTCGTGAATATCTTTTCGTATGATTGAGTGGTGCGTGTTTATTTGTTTTTTATCTCTCAATTTAAATTATTATTGAATAGGTCTTTTAATACGCCTGACATAGGTTATATGAATTATTAATCATAATGTATAGATAGCTAGTCTTCTTGTTTTGAACTCTGTTTATAGATCCTCGGTTTCCAACTGTGATACATCTATGTATTTTGTGATGATTTACATTTAAGTTGTTTATTATCAATGCTTTATTTTTTATTGTCTGAGTGGGCTTACAGGTATTCAATAAGGTGATTCATGTTATTTACTAATTTAATTGGATTCGATAATTAGCGGAATGTAGTCTCTTTTTTCATCTTGGTGAATGTCAAGATTTATAATACCTATAAGACTGTTTCACAAACTCTAAGCAAAGGAGAATGCTAGTGGTAAGCATTGTGAGAGATCTAAAATCAAAAAGTAAAACGGAGAAAATAATGTATTACGTTGGGCTACCTTTAGCGATGGTAGTTCTAGCGATCTTTTATTCTATTCCAACCCCGGAAGGCATTAGTTTTGAAGGTAAGATGTCTCTGGGTATTTTCTTATTCGCTCTCATCCTATGGGTTACTGAATCCCTGCCCAATTACGCAGTTTCTATGATATCTATAGCACTTTTGTCGATATTGGGCGGATGGGCAGAAAAGAATGCGCTGGGTACGATGGGGTACGGTGTCATTTGGTTGATGATATCTGCGTTCATCATTACATCTGGTATGGAGAAGAGTGGACTTGCAAAGCGGATAGCGCTAGCCATCATCACGCGTTTTGGTAAAACCTGGAAATCTATGCTGCTCTCATTAATGGCAGCAAACTTCACTATCGCGTTTATCGTTCCTTCTACAACTGCACGTGCAGCAATGCTTTTACCGATTGTGCTGCTCATTGCAAAAGCCTTCAATGTAGAAAGTGGAAATAAGAACTTAGGTAAACTGCTATCTATTCAAGGTTTACAAGCTAACAATATTTCAACTTCTGCGATTGTCACAGCAACAGCACCTCAAATTCTTGCGATCGGCTTGATGAAAGAACTGACGGGTTCTTCCGTGTCATGGGGTGAATGGTTTATTGCCTCTGCACCTATCGCGATCCTAACGCTTATCGCTTCTTTCTTTATCGGTATTTTCCTCTTCAAACCAAATGGCGCTGCTAAGGCAGGGGGGGAAGAAATAAAAGAAATTAACAGACAGTATCTTGAACTGGGCCCTGTATCACTTGATGAAAAGAAAGCCGCTTCTATCTTTTTCGTTACCATTTTCTTATGGGCGACAGATAAATGGCATATGGACTTGTTCGGTTTCCAGATTAGTCTCGTCATGGTTGCTGTTATCTCAGCGTCAATTTTCTTCATGCCTTATGTAGGCATATTGACATGGAAAGAAGCGAAGATTCCATGGAACTTGATGGTGTTTGCGGCTGGTGCTTATGCTGTGGGCGTCTCTCTTAGTGAAACGGGTGTAGCTTCATGGGCATTGGGCAGTATTTTCAGCCACTTTGGTGTGAAAGATATGAGCTTCACTATGCTCTACGCGGTTGTAATAGCGATATCGAGCTTCAGTCACTTTGTCTTTACCAGTAAAACCGTCCGAACCATTATTCTAATCCCAACGCTGATTGGACTAGCGGAAAGTGCGGGTGTCCCACCACTCATGCTGGCCTTACCTGCAGCATTTACCATCGCGGATACCATTACGCTTCCGCCACACAGCAAAGCAAACCTGATTTACTACAGTACGGGTTATTTCTCAGTCAATAACCAGCTTACTTATGGTGTTTTAACCTTGTTGGCCAAATGGTGCTTGATGTTTGGAGCGTCGTTTACCTGGTTCGCGTATCTCGGCATTACACCATAGGAGGGTTTGTCATGTTAAAGCATTTATTGAAACTGAGTTTAAAGAATCTATCCCGTTTAAGTCTGGTGGGCGCTACGTTGGCTTTATCTCCAATGGCGCTTGCTGAAAGCTTCGGAAGCATTGAGCAGTATCATGAAGTTATTTATCCCTCTGGTGCTGATGCAAAGATAACCGCTGATGTCATTGCGATGCCCAACAATGAAGGATGGGTTTACTTGCCCGCATATAAGAAGGGGTCTTTGACGAATTACGAAGTGTTGGGCGGGACCTTGCTTGAAAAGCCGATCGAGCAGGCGATTCATGGCAGAGAGGCCATTTTGTACCGCTTCGAAGCAGATGGTCGCCCTGTTGCGCTCACACAAACTTTCGACGTAGGGAAGGTTTACAAAGAGAAGAAGGCGAAACTTAAGTACAGCCATCCGGGTGGGGTTACCCGTGTCTCGTACACCTTTGTAAATACATCGCCTTCAACGATTGAGAAATTTTCTACCCAGTTTTCAGTGCCAAAAGGCACAGAGCTTTATGGCGTGGTGACACCTAAATGGTCAAAGAAAAAGAAGACTTTTGAGATTGGTGAAAATGACGGCTGGAAAGAGGTGAGCGTTGAGCGCTCTGGTGTATCCGCAGGGGATGAAGTTGAACTCAAAGTGAGACTGTATCGACCATCTCCAATGATTAAATGGGTACTTTGGAGCGTCGTCATCCTGCTTTCGGGAGCTTTATTATGGAAACGCAGAGATGTGCTTTCAGAAAACAATGAGTCAGAATCTTCACTGCCAGAGGGGCAAAAATGAGCAAGCAAGCACTACTAATCATCGCCGATGGTATGGGAGATAACCCGATATCATTATTAAATGAGCTGACACCGCTCGAATATGCGGCGACGCCTAATTTAAAGGAGCTTGCATCCAAGGGTCTTTTTGGCAACGTCTATCCAGTAAAGCCCGGTGTTCCAGTCGGGACGGATGTTGGTCACTTAGCTATTTTTGGCTATGACCCTTATGAGGTGTACACGGGAAGAGGGCCGATAGAAGCTTACGGAGCGGGTATTGACCTACTTCCCAGCGATATTGCGTTTCGTGGCAATTTCGCGACGGTTGATGATGAACTAACCGTGATTGATAGGCGTGCTGGCCGCATTAACCAAAACACTGATGAACTGGCGGAAGCGATCGACGGCATTGTACTTTCTAATGGTGCCAGAGTGATTGCCCGTGCTTTAAGTGCGCATAGAGTGGCGGTTGTTATTCGTGGTCAAAATCTTTCAGAGCATATCAGTACCACGGATCCTGGTACTGCGAAAGAAGGTGAGCGGGTTCAGCAAAGCGCTGCGTTAGTTGAAGATAAAGATGCGCTCGAAACAGCCAAGATTATCAATGAGCTGACAGAGAAAATGTACTCAGTCTTGAGTCTTCATCCGGTGAATCAGCAGCGTATCCTAGATGGACTGCCACCTGCTAATATGATTTTGTTGAGAGGTATTGGCCGTGAAATTCAGGCCCCTAAAATGACAGAGTCTTTTGGCATCCGTGGTGCTTGTATAGCGGGTGACAGAACAGTGTTGGGTATTGCCAGAATGGCAGGGCTGGATGTATTCCATCAGAAAGGTTTTACAGCAGGCTATGATACGGACTACATTGGCAAAGCTGAACTGGCTGTCAGTAAACTGAAAGAAGGATACGACTGGGTTGTACTGCATGTGAAGGCTCCTGATCTTGCTGGTCACGACTGTCAGCCTATGACAAAGGTCTCCACAGCAATTAACCTCGATATGATGGTTGGCCACATTCTTCAGCAGATAGATTTGGAACAGTGCTACATTGGATATACCAGTGATCATTCAACGCCGTGTGATCGGCGTGACCACTCCGGGGATCCGGTACCTACATTCTTTGCGGGTGGGAATGTGAGAAGTTTGCCCGTTGAAGACTTCGGCGAGAAATTTCTTGTTCATGGCGCTTTGAACAATCTCACAGCGATAGATTTTTTCCATATTCAGATGGATCACTTGGAGGCTGTTAGAAAACTCGGCGCGTAATAAAAGCAGCATGACGGTGACACTGTGGCTGTCATGCTGTTTCTCATCTTCGAGAGGGATCTACGGTGAGAATCGAGAATTTTGAGGCGTTTGTTAACATTGCTCGTTTGGGAAGTTTTACTCAGGCGGCCGAAGAGTGTTTTTGTACTCAAGCGACGATGTCCCAAAGGATTAAGAAGTTAGAGGATTACTATAAAGTCCAACTACTTCATCGGGATGGTAGAGGCGTTGAACTGACCTTGGCGGGACAGCAAATACTGCCCTATTGTGAAGCCATAATAGTTGCTCTTCGCGACTCAAAGAACGAGTTGTTAAACATTGATCAACTCTCTATTGGTGAGTTGAAAATCTGCAGTTCCAATACACCCGGAACCTATATCCTTCCTCAGGTCTTATCCAGCTTTCATCTCAGGTTCCCAGGCATTGAACTGGAATCCCAGATAAAGTATGCAAAGGATGTGATCAGTGAGATCTCCTTTGGATCAGAGTGTGAATTAGGGTTTGTCTCTCAGCCTGCTGATGTTGGCGTTGATGATAAGAAATTGAAGTTTGAGCCTATTCTAAGAGATGGTCTTGCGGTCATTGTGTCACCTCAGCACCCTATGGTGAGAGACAAATGGGTGGGTAAACATTCCATTTCTTTAGATGATCTTCAAGGTCAGACACTGCTGACTTCTAATCGAAAGAGCTCTACGGTCAAAAACCTGGAGACAACCAGCGGCAAAAGCATGGACTTTAAGCAAGTGGTGGCGCTGGGTAGCATGGAGGCCGTGAAAAAATCAGTAGAACTGAATGCCGGTATTGCTATTGCCTCTCACTTTCTGGTTCAGGATGAAGTGTCTTCTGGGAGACTGCTTTCTTTTTCTATCGAAGATGTCACCGTTTATCGTTTTGTTATGTTGGTACACCGCAGAACAGTTAGCCTATCTCCCACAGCCCGCGCATTTGTAGAATACCTCAAGAAAGACTTAGCGAAGATGTACCCGACGCTCTGTTGCGATTTGGAGCATCGGCGAGCTGCAGGTGAATAACTTTTACTTTTTGATATGTGGAACAAAAAAGGAGCCATTCGGCTCCTTTTTTTGTTACAGCAACAGGGATTAGCTGTTGTAAGTGGTCGATACCGTGTCGCCGCCTTTACCAGTCCAGTTGGTGTGGAAGAATTCACCACGTGGACGGTCAGTACGCTCATAAGTGTGCGCACCGAAGTAGTCGCGCTGTGCTTGCAGCATGTTCGCTGGCAGGCGTGCAGTTGTGTAACCATCAAGGAAGGTCAGTGCTGAAGATAGGCCTGGTGATGGCAGGCCGATTTCGAAAGTCTTCGCCACGACTTTACGCCATGAGCCCATGCAATCTTCCAGGATGTTCTTGAAGTACTCGTCAGAGCCCAGGAATTTCAGCTCTGGGTTTGCTTCGTATGCATCGCGGATGTTACCAAGGAACGCACTGCGGATGATACAGCCACCACGCCACAGCAGGGCAACGTTACCGTAGTTCAGGTCCCAGTTGTATTGCTCAGACGCTTCGCGGATCAGCATGAAGCCTTGCGCGTAAGAGATGATTTTTGCTGCCAGCAGTGCTTTACGCAGTGCTTCCAGCCAAACTTGGCGGTCGCCTTCTACAGGACCAATTTTGTGTTGGAACAGAGTAGCGGCTTCTTCACGCTCTTCTTTACGTGCAGACAGTGCGCGCGCAAAGACAGATTCAGTGATCAGCGTCAGTGGAATACCGAAGTCCAGCGCATTGATGCCTGTCCATTTACCGGTGCCTTTCTGGCCTGCGGTATCAAGGATTTTCTCCAGCACGATGTCGCCGTCTTCGTCGCGGTAGCCCACGATTTCAGCACTGATTTCCATCAGGTAGCTGTCCAGCTCGGTCTTGTTCCATGCAGTCATGGTCGCCTGCATTTCATCGTGGTTCATGCCCAGACCTTCTTTCATGAAGTGGTAAGCTTCACTGATCAGCTGCATGTCGCCGTATTCGATTCCGTTGTGAACCATCTTCACGAAGTGGCCTGCACCTTCACGGCCAACCCAGTCACAGCAAGCTTCGCCGCTGTCGGTTTTTGCAGAAATCGCTTGGAAGATAGGTTTTACTGCTGGCCAACCCGCAGGGTTACCACCTGGCATGATTGAAGGTCCGAAACGCGCACCTTCTTCACCACCTGAAACGCCAGCGCCGATGAATACCAGACCTTTTTCTTCCAGGTCTTTCATGCGGCGTGTGCTGTCAGGGTAGTTAGAGTTACCGCCATCGATGATGATGTCGCCTTCATCCAGCAGCGGAGTCAGGGCGTCGATAAACTGATCAACAACGTCGCCCGCACGTACCATCAGCATCACTTTGCGCGGTTTTTCCAGCTTCTCAACCAAATCTTCCAGCGAGTATGCACCAATGATGTTGGTGCCTTTTGCTGCGCCTTCAAGGAACTCGTCAACTTTCGACGTGGTGCGGTTGTAAGCAACCACCTTGAAGCCGTTGTCGTTCATATTCAGGATAAGGTTCTGGCCCATTACCGCCAGACCAATTACGCCGATATCGCCTTTCATTTCTATAAACTCCTTACGCCAATGCCTTTGCGGCAGCAGCATCTAAAAACCATTCTGTTGTGCCATGTGTGGATTGAATATGTGCTGCCGGATAAGGCAGGTTTGCGTCGGCGTTTTCACCGTGAATCGCTTCAATCATTTCTGCTTTTTCTGCACCCAGCACCAGATAGCTGATACGGTGAGCATTTTTCAGTAGGCAGGCACTTTTTGATACGCGCAACTGACCTGATTGTGGATGCGCTGCAACCACGGTTGTTTCAGGTTTGTCATAATCTGTCTGACCCGGGAAGAGGGAAGCCGTGTGGCCGTCGTCGCCCATGCCAAGTAGGACCCAGTCAAATGCTGGCAGGCCGTTTTTCTCAGGTACGAGGGCTTTGATTTCGTCAGCCAGTCGCTTGGCCTCCTGCTCTGCTTCGTCTTCACCACGAATGCGGTGAATATTCTCAGCAGGGATATCGATTTGGCTAAATAGCAAAGCGTTGGCTTCGCCAAAGTTGCTTTCAGCATCATCCGGTGCCACACAACGCTCGTCACCCCACCAGAAGTGGAGGTTTTGCCATTGAATGCTCTTTGCCCACTCTGGCTGTGCCAGTAGTTTGAACAGTAGTTTCGGTGTGCTGCCACCAGAGAGTGATATATGAACGGGACGTCCTTGTTCACTCAGGTTTTTCATCGATGACGCAAGTTCTAGCACCACGGCGTCTGCATTATCTAAAATGCGGAATTCCTTCATTTCACAGCTCGCAATATTCTGTATTGGTTAGGTTCTTACATGGATAACGCCAATCGCGTCCATCGCGTTTCAGCAGCGTATCCGCTTTTTCTGGGCCCCAGGTGCCTGCGGCATAGCCGAACAGTACATCTGGATCTTCCTTGTAGCGCAGAATGGGTTCAACAAACTCCCAACACGCTTTTACCGCATCAGAGCGCGCGAAAAGCGTCGAGTCACCTTTTACGGCATCCAACAGTAGGCGCTCGTAGGCAGTCAGCAGTTGTGCCTCTTTCAGATCCTGATAGTGGAATTCCATTGAGACTTCTTTGGCTTCAAAACCAGCACCTGGTTTCTTCAGGCCGAAGCTCATCAGAATGCCTTCATCCGGTTGAATGCGGATAATAAGTTTGTTCTCGGGGGCATTGGCGCCAAACACAGGGTGAGGGGTTTTCTTGAAGTGGATAACCACTTCGGTCACACGTGTTGGTAAGCGCTTTCCTGTGCGTACATAAAATGGCACGCCATTCCAGCGCCAGGTGTCGACAAACATCTTCAAGCCGATGTAAGTTTCGGTACGTGAATCTTCTGCCACGCCCGGCTCTTCGCGATAGCCTAACAGCTTTTCGCCACGAACGTTGGAGCCAGTGTACTGACCCAACACCAGATTGTTCTTCAGATCGTCGTCACTCAGCGGACGGAAGCTCTGCATTACCTTGGTGACTTCATCACGAATGGAGTCAGAGCGGATAGCCGCGGGTGGTTCCATCGCAACCATACCCAGCACCTGAAGCAGGTGGTTCTGCAGCATGTCGCGCACCGCGCCTGAACCGTCGTAGTAACCGCCACGACCTTCTACACCGAGGAATTCAGCGCCCGTGATTTCAACGTAATCAATGAAGTTACGGTTCCACAGAGGCTCAAACATCCCGTTTGAAAAGCGGAATACCAACAGGTTCTGAACCGTCTCTTTACCCAGATAATGGTCGATGTGGTACAGCTGTTTTTCGTTGAAATTACGGTGGAGTTTCTTGTCCAACTCTTCTGCAGATGCTGTGTCATAGCCGAACGGCTTCTCAACAATAAGGCGCTTCCATCCGTTGGTTTGTTCATGGAGGTTGTGGTCTGCAAGACACTCGGGGATAACACCATAAAGGCTTGGCGGCGTCGCTAGATAGTAGAGATTGTTGTTGCCGGTGTGGTGCTTATCGCTCAGTTCGTCCAGGCGGGTAACCAGTTTGCTGTATTCGCTGGACTCAGCAGGATTGATAGGAAGGTAGTATAGGTGTTGGCTAAAACGCGCGAGAACGGCTTCATCCACCTTCTCATTTTCTCTTAAAAACGAGGCGAGTTTGTCGCGGAAAGCGTCGTCGGAGTAGTCGGTGCGGCTAACGCCAAGAATCGTAAAGTTCTCTGGCATCATGCCATTTGCATAAAGGTGATAGAGGGCTGGGATCAGCTTGCGCTTAGCAAGATCACCGGAAGCACCAAAAATCACAATATTGTTGTTTTCTTTCGCCATTTGGATTTCCCTGCGATGGGCGATTAATCAGTCTCGAATGGAGAAACGTGCCCAAGGTCGTGAGGCCAATAAAATACCAGCATTTTCCCCAAAATATGATTGTTTCTTCCTATCTTTTTAATAGGCAGTGCCGTTGATGCTTTACTTGTGTACAAATTTGGGTAATTGATTGTGAGTATTGGTTCATATTGAGTGGGTTGGGCGCGCTAAGCAGCGGTTTTTACTTTTGCGTAAGCCTCTCCGTTATCTCGTTCATTATTCCCGGTGATGATTTTGATTTTCACTTAGTTTTGAGAATTCATCCGTTTTATCTACCTTCAGATTCAGTTAGCGTAGTAAAAAAGTGGGTAGGGCGTGATATGCAAATCTGGCTTATAGGGATAGTGGTTTTGGTTGTTGCAGTGTTCATTGTTTCGCGGAACCAAAAACGAAAAGATCAATACGCATTTATCGGCACTTATCGATTTAACAAAATCATCAAAACAAAAGTGGCCCAGCGTTATCCCCACCTGACCGATGAAAACCTTTCATTGGTGCTGGATGGTTTGAAAGAATATTTCTTACTTTGTCATGTCGCTAACAAACGCATTGTCGCGATGCCTTCACAGGTTGTTGATGTGGCTTGGCACGAGTTCATTTTATTCACGCGTGAATACCAATCGTTTTGCGATAAAGCGTTTAATCGCTTTTTGCACCATACGCCGACGGAAGCCATGGTTACGCCTACGCGAGCGTTAGAAGGTATCAAACGGGCATGGCGCTTATCCTGTGTTCACCACAACATCGACCCCGTCAATCCGACAAGGCTTCCTTTGCTGTTTGAAATTGATTCAAAGTTGAACATTGAAGACGGCTTCAAGTACACGCTCGACTGTCAAAAGAGTCATGCAAACGAATACTGCGCCAGCCATATTGGCTGCTCTTCAGGCTGTGCAGGATCTACTGCTGATGGCATTAGTGACGGTGGTGGAGATGGTGGTGGCTGTGGTGGCGGGGGGGATTGATCTTTGGGCTACGCATTCCTCGCTTTACAGCTTTCTGTCTCGATACCGCACTTAGCATTTCACTCCTGAATATTCACTCACGCTTATAGATAATTGTTCAAAGCACTGCATCTGACCAAATTCTATTTTCGTCTTCAGAGAACAGGCATAGAGACAAGCCTGAATACTTGGAATGAAAGAGGACTTTAGGATGAAAAAGCTAGTGGTGTTGATAACGGTGTTTCTATTGTCAGCGTGTGGATTCGAGGCTACTCAAACTTATCGTTTAACCTTGAGTGACAGTCAGGCAGTACCTATCAATGATTCGGAGCTATCAACAAAAGCAATTGTCAGGCTTGATGAGAAGCGTAGAAAACTTCGGGCAAGGCTGTATATCGATGGTACTGAAGGCTTTAAGTTTGCCCATATTCACAGCGGTGGAATAGGGCAGACAGGCGGGGTGAAATACACTTTCGAAGCGCCGAAAAAGCACAAATGGAAACACGGTGAAAAGCGCTATTTAGTGGTTCGTGAGAACGGCTTAAGTCATGCAGAAATGGAAGCGCTGAAGAACGGCGATTGGTACATCAATCTTCACACCGAAGCGGTGCCTTCCGGCGAAGTTCGCGCGCAAATCGTACCAAAGACTACCATGATTATATCCTTTAAAGCGGATGGCAGCCAACAGGTGCCGTCGGTCACGACAGGTGCCAGTGGACAAGGGTATCTGGCTTATAACAGCGTCGAAGAAACGCTGAATCTAAGGGTGAATTCGCAGGGCATTGAAGATGCAGTCGCAGCCCATATCCATACTGGTCGCGTTGGCAGCAATGGTGGCGTGCTGGTGGTGTTGGATCAAAACGCGGAGGATCCCAATGTGTGGACGGCGCCTGAAGACACGTCACTAAGTGCAGAAACGTTTGAAGACATGCTTTCAGGCGCCTTTTACACCAACTTCCACACGCCAGCGAACCCGCCTGGTGAAATCCGTGGGCAGATTTTCTCGTCTGACTATTCCATCTACACCTTCCCGCTGTCAGGCGATCAGGAAGTTCCGCCAGTTACGACAGACGCGAGCGGTGATGGTTATGCCTTGCTGAATGATGTAAACGGTCACCTGGATTTAAGATTGGTTACCCAAGGTGTTGAAGATGCAGTAGCGGCACATATCCACCAAGGCATAGCAGGCACCAATGGTGGCGTCGTGGTTGGTTTGGAGCAAAGCGTGGATGACGTTAACGTATGGCAAACGCCAGAAGGAACCGCTTTAACTGACGAACAAAAATTGGCGTTTCAGTCGGGCGGGCATTATGTGAATGTGCATACACCTGCGGTTGGAAGTGGCGAGATAAGAGGGCAGATTGAACCTTAGCTTGTCACGGTGTTACCAAAGGTCAACAGGCCCTAGATAAAGCGGCGCAGAAGCACCGCTTTATCTACTCTACATTTTGGCTTTTTCGCTGAGCCTTCTTCCTAACTCTACGGCATAAACAGGGCTTCTTGCTTTTAGAATAGGATCTTCTGAAGGAGAAATACCCTTGGCTAAAACCAGTGGGTCAAAGTTAATCTTATCGCACTGGCCATCGGCTTCTGAGCTAATGCTATCGATAACCAGTTTTGCAGCCGTGATGGTTCGGTGTTCACCTGTCCATGGGATTGCAGCGTTATCAATATCATCATCACTGTTGGCAAGAATAGCTTTCATGTCCCAAGAAACGGGATTGTCTTTCAGGCTGGAAGCCAGGTTTTCAAAGAAAAAGTCCTTGCCGGATTCTACAGTAATGCCGTGCTGCCGGGAGGGAGTAAACTGCCAGCGAAAAGGGGTTTTATTGCCGTATTCACTTACAAAGTCTAGGAAATTGGCAGTACTATAAAACTCAGCCCTATCGGACTTGATTACTTTGCCTCTGTCTATGTAAGCTCCAAGCTCAACCAACGGCAGCTGCTTTTCATTGATCATTTCGCCGACTTTTCGGTCTGTTTCTCTCACTTTATTGAACGAATGAGATAGCCCCCATAATTTGGGGCCTTTACCTATAATGTTGGACCTTCAACCTTTATTGCTATAAATGTATTATTTTTTGTTCTTCCAGAGATCCATACATTACCATTATTGTCTTGGTAAGCACCAACCAATCTACTTATCTTATTTGGAACCCAATACTCTTTAAATTTAGAATGTTGTTCGTTGGCTATAGTTACATAGCTACTACACACCGCCACCGCAACTAACAATCAGTACAACAGAGAATAGAGCTAAAACTAAATTTTTCATGACCGCCAACTTCCATGATTCTGGTGAGACTTTCTTGCTAACCAATGAGCTTATATTTGAATTTCCTTTTCTAAATTGATGCTACTAAATGCCTATCAGCTTGACTGGCTTAGTTTTGATACGCGGTGTAAGGTTTTTTGAGGTCTAAGTTGAAAAAACAGCGCCAATCGGCGCTGTTTTCAGAACGATGATGTGAAACATCAAGACAGATAGAAGAAATCAAAATCATCAGCGCTGATGTCTTAACAAAAACGGGCAGTTTTCACTGCCCGTTTGGGTTGCTGTTGCAGTTACCTCATTAGACGAAATGGAACATGTCTGAACTCATATTAGAGGTTGAGTAATTCTCTAGCGTAATATAGGCGGAACCATTGTTAACCGAGATAACAGTATTGTTACCGTCTGCCCAGTAGGAAAGTTGGTTATAGTTCGTTGCCAGAGAATCATCAATCTGGATCTTGTCTTGCCATTTGTTGAAGTCAGCGACGACATCGGAGCCAGCCCAACGCTCAAAATAGAAGATATCTTTGTTGTTACCGCCATAAAGCCTGTCGTTTCCGTAACCGCCATTGAGGAAGTCCTGGCCGTTATCACCGCACAGTGTATCGGCACCACTGTCACCCCAAAGATAATCGTTGTCAGCCCCACCGCTGAGGAAATCATTTCCATCTCCACCATATAAACGGTCTTTTTCATTTTCACCGTAGAGGTGGTCGTTACCGGCACCACCTAAGAGCCTGTCATCATGTCCACCACCTTTTAAGGTGTCGTGTCCATCACCACCATCCATGTAATCATTACCTGTTCCGCCGATGATGGTGTCATTTCCGTGCTCACCATAAAGTGCATCGCCGTCATTACCACCGTCGATGTAATCATTGCCGTAGCCCCCGTACAGAAGATCGTTTTGCCCCTCACCGTAAAGGACGTCATCGTTATTGCCGCCATAAAGGCAATCGTTGCCCCCATCGCCATAGAGGGTGTCTTTACCATCCTCGCCCCATAAGTGGTCATTACCTGAGTTGCCGTGGAGAAGATCATTATCTGCGCCGCCCCATATTCTGTCGGCACCGTCACCACCGTGAAGTTGGTCTTTTTCGTTACCACCAAGTATGGTGTCATCGCCCGCGCCACCATGGATAACGTCGTCGTGACCATCACCTGTCAGGTAGTCATTACCATCACCACCTTCAATGTAATCATTACCGGTGCCTCCAAGGACAGTGTCATTGCCTGCTTCACCGTATAACCAGTCCCCATCATTTCCGCCTTCGATGTGATCGTTGCCGTTTCCACCCCAAATGCGGTCATTCTGTCCTAAGCCGTATAGTCGGTCATCATTATCTCCACCGGAGATCCAGTCGTTACCGCCATTGCCTTCGATATAGTCATTGCCCCATTCACCATGAAGGACATCGTCGCCACTATTGCCGTACAAGGCGTCATTACCGTGGCCGCCAACCAGGGTGTCATTCCCGTCTTCACCATATAGCGCGTCGTTGTCATTGCCGCCGTGAAGGTAGTCGTTACCCGTACCGCCGTAAAGTCGGTCATGGCCATTGTCACCAAAGAGGGAGTCGTTATCCTGCTCGCCGTAGAGGTGGTCATTACCGTCACCGCCGCGGAGGGTATCATTGCCGGTCCAGCCATAGAGTTTGTCGTCACCGGCCAGGCCGTGCATGTCATCGTGACCCCACTGGCCATGCAGCGTGTCGTTGCCGTTACCGCCGTTGAGGTGGTCGTTACCGTGACCGCCGACTAGGGTGTCGTCGCCATCTTCACCCCACAGGCCATCGTTACCATTGCCGCCTTCGAGACGGTCATTGCCCCACTGGCCGTAGAGTTTGTCGTCATGCTCGCCGCCATCGAGGTGGTCATTTCCGTGGCCGCCAATCAGGACATCGTTATGGTTACCGCCGTACAGGGCATCGTTGCCGTTATCGCCTTCAAGGCGGTCATTACCGTCCTGACCATGGAGAATATCGTCACCTTCACCTCCGATTAAGCGGTCATCCCCCCATTCGCCGTAGAGCTTATCGTTGTCATTGCCGCCGTCGAGGGTGTCATTGCCGTGGCCGCCAACCAGCAGGTCATGACCGTTTTCGCCGACAAGATGGTCGTTTCCGTCATTGCCGTAGACTCGGTCATTGTGGTTTCCGCCGTTGACGTAGTCGTCGCCCCATCCACCTGACAGACCATCATCACCGTCCTGGCCATAGATCACGTCATTGTGGTTACCACCGTCTACACCGTCATTGCCTGCGCCGGCATAGATTGTGTCATTGCCATCTTCGCCGTAAATGGTGTCGTTATGGTTACCGCCATCTATGGTGTCATTGCCGGTGCCACCCCAGATGCGGTCGTGGCCGTCTTCGCCATAAATGGTGTCATTCCCGTTGTCACCACCAATGGTATCGTTACCGGTGCCACCCTTGATGAGATCGTCACCGTCCTGACCCAGGATATAGTCGTGGCCATCCTGGCCATAAAGTTCATCGTTACCGGCGCCGCCGTACAGGGCGTCATCCCCCCATTCGCCGTAGAGCTTATCGTTATCGTTGCCGCCTTCGAGGGTGTCATTGCCATGGCCGCCAACCAGCAGGTCATGACCGTTTTCGCCGACAAGATGGTCGTTTCCGTCATTGCCGTAGACGCGGTCGTTGTGGTTTCCGCCGTTGACGTAGTCGTCGCCCCATCCACCGGACAGACCATCATCACCGTCCTGGCCATAGATCACGTCATTGTGGTTACCACCGTCAACACCGTCATTGCCTGTGCCGGCATAGATAGTGTCATTGCCATCTTCGCCGTAAATGGTGTCGTTATGGTTACCGCCATCTATGGTGTCATTGCCGGTGCCACCCCAGATGCGGTCGTGGCCGTCTTCGCCATAAATGGTGTCATTCCCGTTGTCACCACCAATGGTATCGTTACCGGTGCCACCCTTGATGAGATCGTCACCGTCCTGACCCAGGATATAGTCGTGGCCATCCTGGCCATAAAGCTCATCGTTACCGGCACCGCCGTACAGGGCGTCATCCCCCCATTCGCCGTAGAGCTTATCGTTATCGTTGCCGCCTTCGAGCTTGTCGTTGCCATGGCCGCCAACCAGCAGGTCATGACCGTTTTCGCCGACAAGATGGTCGTTTCCGTCATTGCCGTAGACGCGGTCGTTGTGGTTTCCGCCGTTGACGTAGTCGTCGCCCGAACCACCGGATAGGCCATCATGACCGTCCTGACCATGGATAATATCGTTGTGGTTACCACCGTCTACACCGTCATTGCCTGCGCCGGCATAGATAGTGTCATTGCCATCCTGGCCATAAATAGTGTCGTTGCCTGCATCGCCCTTGACAACGTCGTTACCGTTGCCCGCTTCGACGTAGTCGTTGCCATCTCCTGCTTCAATTAGATCGTCACCATCCTGGCCATAAAGGACGTCATCACCCGCGCCGCCATAGGCTTTGTCATTTCCGGCGCCGGAAACGATGTAGTCGTTTCCTTTATTGCCATAGAGTTCGTCGTCGCCATTCTCGCCAAACAGAGCGTCGCCTATGCTGTCATCACCAGCGTAGAGTTTGTCGTTACCTTCTCCGCCCCATAAGTGATCCCAACCTGTACCGGCATAAACGCGGTCGTCACCATTGCCGCCTAATACATGGTCGTTGCCTGCGCCACCATCAACAACATCGTCACCATCGCCGCCATCAACCCTATCTTTGTCATTGCCACCGTTGGCATAGTCATTCCCTGCACCTGCATCGATGTTATCAATGCCACCCTGGCCATAAATGGTGTCATTGCCTGTATCACCTTTGACAACGTCGTTACCGTTGCCGGCTTCGACGTAGTCGTTGCCATCTCCTGCTTCAATTAGATCGTCACCATCCTGGCCATAAAGGACGTCATCACCCGCGCCGCCATAGGCTTTGTCATTTCCGGCGCCGGAAACGATGTAGTCGTTTCCTTTATTGCCATAGAGTTCGTCGTCGCCATTCTCGCCAAACAGGGCGTCGCCTATGCTGTCATCACCAGCGTAGAGTTTGTCGTTACCTTCTCCGCCCCATAAGTGATCCCAACCTGTACCGGCATAAACTCGGTCGTCACCATTGCCGCCTAATACATGGTCGTTGCCTGCGCCACCATCAACAACATCGTCACCATCGCCGCCATCAACCCTATCTTTGTCATTGCCACCGTTGGCATAGTCATTCCCTGCACCTGCATCGATGTTATCGATGCCACCCTGGCCATGAATGGTGTCATTGCCTGTATCACCTTTGACAACATCATTACCGTTGCCCGCTTCGACGTAGTCGTTGCCTTCTCCTGCTTCGATAAGGTCGTCACCATCCTGGCCGTAAAGGACGTCATCACCCGCGCCGCCATAGGCTTTGTCATTTCCGGCGCCGGAAACGATGTAGTCGTTTCCTTTATTGCCATAGAGTTCGTCGTCGCCATTCTCGCCAAACAGGGCGTCGCCTATGCTGTCATCACCAGCGTAGAGTTTGTCGTTACCTTCTCCGCCCCATAAGTGATCCCAACCTGTACCGGCATAAACGCGGTCGTCACCATTGCCGCCTAATACATGGTCGTTGCCTGCGCCACCATCAACAACATCGTCACCATCGCCGCCATCAACCCTATCTTTGTCATTGCCACCGTTGGCATAGTCATTCCCTGCACCTGCATCGATGTTATCGATGCCACCCTGGCCATGAATGGTGTCATTGCCTGTATCGCCCTTGACAGCGTCGTTACCGTTGCCCGCTTCGACGTAGTCGTTGCCTTCTCCTGCTTCGATAAGGTCGTCACCATCCTGGCCATAAAGAACGTCATCACCCGCGCCGCCATAGGCTTTGTCATTTCCGGCGCCCGAAACGATGTAGTCGTTTCCTTTATTACCATAGAGCTCGTCGTCGCCATTCTCGCCAAACAGGGCGTCGCCTATGCTGTCATCACCAGCGTAGAGTTTGTCGTTACCTTCTCCGCCCCATAAGTGATCCCAACCTGTACCGGCATAAACTCGGTCGTCACCATTGCCGCCTAATACATGGTCGTTGCCTGCGCCACCATCAACAACATCGTCACCATCGCCGCCATCAACCCTATCTTTGTCATTGCCACCGTTGGCATAGTCATTCCCTGCACCTGCATCGATGTTATCGATGCCACCCTGGCCATAAATCTCGTCATTATTGTCACCGCCGTCAACGGTATCGTTGCCTGCGCCTGCCTCTATATAGTCGTTACCACCATCGCCAAATATTTTGTCATTTCCGTCTTGGCCATAGAGTCTGTCGTTATCATCGCCACCATGGAGTTCATCGTTACCCGCTCCACCAGTCAGAATATCGTTACCTGTCCCACCAGTGAGTGTGTCGTTACCATCTTGACCATGGAGTACGTCATTTTCGCTACCGCCATCTAAATGGTCATCTCCTTCGCCACCTTCTAAGTGGTCTGCGCCAGAATCTCCATGAAGGTAATCGCTACCTACTCCACCATAAATGCTGTCGTTACCGTTGCCGCCGTGAAGTGTATCGTCACCATCTTCGCCTTTTAAGATGTCGTTGCCATCCTGACCATGAAGAACATCATTACCTGATTCCCCATTGAGTGTGTCATTGCCTATGCCCCCAAACAGGGAGTCATTGCCTTCGCCGCCGGAGAGGACATCGTTGCCATCCTCACCATAGATTTTGTCATCACCGGCATCACCGCCAATGACATCGTCGCCCTCACCACCATTTATCTTGTCATCACCTTCACCACCCGAGAGGGTATCTTTGCCTTCGTCACCAAAAATGACATCGTTACCTTCATCACCATAAATGGTATCAGCGCCTAGACCACCTTTAATCGTGTCGTCGCCGACACCGCCGGATAGTGTATCGTTGCCTTCTTCGCCAGACAGCTCGTCGTCGTCAGCACCCCCCTCTAAGGTGTCATCACCAGCCCCTCCTTCGAGAAGGTCAAAACCTGAGCCACCAGTTAGGCGGTCATTGCCGTTTCCACCGTAGATTTTGTCGTCGCCACTTTCACCATGAAGCTGGTCATCGCCGTTTTCGCCGTATACAGTGTCGTTTCCGTTACCCGCGGTAATGGTGTCGTTGTATGTAATCGCGCTATCAAGGCTCTGAAAACGAAAGGAGCGCGAGGCTACAGAACTGATTGGAGACTCGCTACCTGTGTCGCCATATAAAATATCATCACCGTCACCACCATCAATCTCATCATCACCAGAGCCGCCATAGACAATGTCTTCACCTTTACCAGCTTCAATCTCATCGTCACCGGCGTTGCCTGACAGGGTGTCATTCCCATCTTCTCCCTGAAGGTGGTCTAAGCCTTCACCTCCGTAAATATAATCATCGCCTGCACCGCCTTTAAGCGTATCATTTCCATCCTGCCCGTAGAGGTTGTCGGAATCATCACCACCATAGAGCTTATCGTCTCCGGACGCCCCATCTAGAACATCCCGTCCGGTACCGCCAAAAATCGAATCATCACCTGTTCCGCCAGCGATAATGTCATTACCTTCGTCCCCATGTAGCTCGTCATCACCATCATTTCCGAATAGCCGGTCATTGCCGATGCCACCATACACAGTGTCATTTCCGTCGCCACCCGAGACCCTGTCACGACCATCATTACCATAAAGAACGTCATCACCACCGTTTCCATTAATAGTGTCATCACCACCGTTTCCATAGATAGTATCTACTTCAATGGTCCCGTTAAGTGTGTCGTTATTTTCAGTTCCATTAATCGTGTTGGGCATTATTTTTGACCTCATATTGGTTCGCGGCCGAAATAGGCAAATTTAACTTTTAAGTTGTGGGATATTTCGAATGTAACAGTGGTGATAGGGAATATTCAAACCTCTATCGTCTCGAATGTGAGACATGAGTTGTTAAATAATAGGTGTCTGGCGAAATCTAAAGACTGTATGTTTCCATGGTTTCTTTTTGCAATTTACTGAAAACTTTGCAGGCTTAACTAAACGTAATCTCAATAATAACCTCATGAATTTAAACGGTGTTCATTCATTGGCTAAGTTTTTTTACTGAGTGCTACTTTGGATTTTCAAAGATTGATGGTTTCAACTTGGGCTATTTAAACATGCTTTTCTTGTATTGATTTCTTTACCTATTGCCGAGTTTTAAGATATTAGGTTGCTTAATTCTAAAGTACTAGCTTAGTGCTAGGTGGGTGATGTCTACGTAATAGTGGTCGACTGTTAAGTTAATGATTAATAGCAAATAAAAATGATTTTCTCAATTGGCCTATCATAATTTATCGATCCGAGAGAGACTTGACAGGTAATGACCTACTCAAGTGTTAATTAAGGCTGATATTCATGTTTATTGATGCTCTAGTTCTTGTAATATGAAAGTCAGTATCAAAAAAATCGCTGAATAATCTCTCTGACAGTTCCCTACCTCAGAGTGATATTTAAGTTTCTCCTAGTACTTGAGAATCGTCTATTGATATTTGTGGCTAACGATTAACTTCTATGGAACGGCGTGCTTATATTCTTGATGGCTGTGGAGGCTTCGGATTTTTACTATATCAGATATGAATGTCTTGGCATGAAATTTAGCCTGCTAATCGAAATAATAGTATCGAATAAAAACTATATTGTGTGAGGTTTTCTGTAATGAGTGTGGAAGAAGATCGAGTAATAAAGTTGTTATTTTTATTGGAGGTATAAGTCAGAACACTGTGTGCATGGCTCTTTTAAAGTGGTTTAAAAAGCTAAAAACGACCACTGAATTTTTTAGTTTGAAGAAATAAAGTTCACACCGTATGAGGCTGTCGAACGAACTATTTTACGTGGGATTTAACTGAGTTCGTTACACTATAGCTAGTCGGCCCTGAAAAAGCCGTTTTTGCCATTAAGAAATCAAGCAAAAAATAAGGAAGCTGAAATACCAGCTTCCCTATTTTTTAGACAACTGCGCCTGCTTAGTAGCAATAGCCCCTTTGTTCATTGTCCTGAACTGGCATCTGCCCTTGATGGCTCATCATCTGGGCCAAAACCCAGACAAAAAGAAGCCGTAGCTTCTTCAAAATCATTCTCAGGTTCTGTCCAGCACCACAAAGCACGGCGTTGATGGCATCGCCCATTTCACCCAGCAGAGAGTTCCTCCCTAACAGACCGTCTGTCTTCATGTGCCCGATGATAGGCTCTATCGCATTTCGTCGTTTGAGTGTTTGTTTCTCATGCACCGTCAACCCTCGCTTTTGACCCGCTATGTGAATGGTAAAACAGTCATTTCCCTGCGTCAGATAGCCCCGGCAACCTCGGTCTACCAACGCCTTTTCTGCCCAACAACCGCATTGGCGAGACGCTTCTCCCAGACTGCGAAACAAGGTATGACCGTCATAAGGGCGACCGGGGAAGACTTGGCTGCATAACACAAATTGCTCCTTTAACGTGGTGACGATGCCCACTTTCACACCAAACTCATATTTCTTATGCGCTTTGCCTTTGGCGATACACTCCACTTCCGGTGCGTGAAGGCTGTACAACTTGTTTTTGCCTGTTTTACCTTGTGTGAGAAGGCGCTCTGCCTGGCACAATTTCTCTTCAAAAACAGGGCGTAGATGGGGATGGTTAACCAGTCGGCGTTGGATATCCCGCGCTACCCGCCCCAGATAGGTCTTAAGCCGTTTGACCTCCCGACGCATTCGTTTGAACTGTCGGGCATGGCCGTAGCGCCAGACTTTTAGCAGGGCACGCTTACCCAATCGGGCATAGCTTTGGCGAAGACCCATCCCTTGCTTGTGGGTGAGTGTGACCAGATGTTCACGACACCGGTTTAACAGCTTGGCATCGGTGGGAAACGCGACCGCCTTTTCCATCACTGTGGTATCAACCACCACCTGTTTAAAACTCGCAGGTTTGACGGTTTTGGTCTTCACACCCGCTTCAACCGTCAGTTGAAGCAACTTCTTTGCCCCGTCTTCACCGATGCGTTGGCGGAAGCGGGTCATCGACGAGGGGTTTATCGGGAGTTTGTGCTCAAAATACACATTGCCGCAAAAGTACTGATAGTAGGGGTTTTCTACCCATCGGGCACAGACTTCTTCATCGGACAGGGCGTAGACATGTTTGAGGTAATGGAGCCCACACATAAGGCGTATGTTGTTACCCGGTCTCCCTGTTTCCCCGTGATACAAAGGCTCGAAGGCATCATTGAGGGCTTGCCAGTCAATCACCTGAGCCAGTTTCACCAGCTCGTGCCGCAGATTAATCATGTTGACCAGCTCAAGGCGAAAGAGGTTGTGCTCTGTCCGTTCAGGCGTTTTCGGTTTCATTTTCATCACCCAAATTGCAAGGTTTTGGAAGGGGAGGCTTAAAAAGCTTGCAATATGAGGGTAGGAAGATCGATGAGATCATCAAATAGATCAGTGTCTTATTTGTAATTCAGGGCCGACTAGCTACTATCGTGAGTTTATACCCAAACTACCTGAAGATGCTCTCATTCAGAGGTCATCAGTGCGTTCAATTCGAGGCAAATTTCGCGAGTATTAGTTATTCTGTTTCCGTGGAATTTAACGATGAAGTGGGCGCATTGAGGCCCTCCCTTTGGACGAGTTGACTGGCGTCATCCTTGTTGTTCCTTTTTGACCTGCAAAGGAACGCCGCGATCACAACGTCAGTCAAACTCTCTGAATCCTACATCTTTAGCTCTTTTAGATATAAACTCCTACTGCATCCAAACATAGCAAAGAAATTTGGAGATACTGAGTAGAGAGCCTATTGTTTCCTACTTAAGAAGTTTTACATGCGCTTCCATCTCTTCGCCGATTTGCTTACGCATGTTCATCAGACGAATGGCAGATTGTTCAAGCTCTTTGTCTTCGTCAGTTTCCGGCACCCATTTCGGAATAGGTGTTGGCTTACCGTTTTCGTCCACGGCCACCATGATGACGATACAGTGGGTAGTCAGACGATTTTTCATCTCTTTCGGGTCACTGGCCTGCACATCAATTGCAATATGCATGGAAGATGTGCCCGTGTAGATGACTTTGGCACTGACTTCGACAAGGTTACCAACGTGAATTGGTTGCACGAAGCGAATACCGCCTGCGTATGCAGTAATGCAATATTTGCCACTCCATGCCGCTGCATTTGCGTAGGCTGCAAGGTCAATCCATTTCATCACGGCACCACCGTGTACCTTACCGCCAAAATTGACATCTCCGGGTTCTGCTAGAAAACGTAATGTGATGTCCCTTTGTCCTGCACTCATTTTTCATCCTTACTGCATGAGATATCCTAGGTATATTCTATTTATAACAAACACAGTAAATACTGTAGAGCTTTATCGAAGCTTCTTGTTAACAGGGCTTGTTGATTTTGGTAAAAGGCGTAAATCTGAATCCTTCGGGCAGCGTTTGAGGCGACTTTATCCTGCGCTATCTGAAAGCTATCCTTTGTGCTCGCTCTGACCACATGGAAATGAATTTTACTAAAGTGCTGAGGGATAGCTTTTTTTGTTGTTTCTCGCATTTTTCATGTTCATGAACATTACTGAATGGGATAATGCCCGCCTCTTTGTTCCTTTTCTTTTTTTGGTGCGAAATGTTGGCTGAAAGACGCGCTTCTTTGATTTTGCTTGCTGCTACGGTATTGGCAGCCTGGGGCTGGATTTTCTCTAAAGAGGCGATTCAAGGGTTGCCACCCTTTGGTTTTGTTGGTCTTCGTTTTATTGCTGCGTCTTTGTTTCTCATGCCTTTTTGCGTGAAATCTTTTAGACGAGTGGAAAAAGCTGATCTTCTCCGCGCTGGCGGAGTGGGAAGCATTCTTTCATGTGCACTGCTTTCCTGGATCTATGCCATGTCTGTCAGTACCTCGATAGGGGAGGGGGCATTCATCATGAGCCTGTCGATGCTGTTTGTACCACCTATCGCCTGGCTACTATTCAAACAGGTACCACCGCGTATTTTTTGGTTTTCGATGCCAATCGCAGTATGCGGTTTGGCACTGCTGTCTCTGGGTGGTGTGGGTTGGCAGTTATCTGCAAGCCAAATCTGGTTCTTACTGGCGGCAGTGTGTCTCGCGATTCACTTCAACGCCAACAGCCGTTATGCCCAACGTATTCCAGCATTAGTGCTGACCTGCGTGCAGCTATTTGTTACCGGCGTGATAGCAACGATTGCCTCGCTCTCAACGGAGACTTGGCCGGAGCATGTTCCGGCGAATATCTGGATTTGGTTTGCGTTGAGTGTGGTTGTGGCCACCAGTCTTCGTTATTTGATGCAAACGCTGGGGCAAAAAGGTGCAAGCGCTGCCAATGCCGCAATCATTATGATATTGGAGCCAGTATGGACAGTGATCCTTAGTGTTGTTTGGTATTATGAAGCTATGCCGGGTCATAAGATTGCCGGTTGTTCGCTGATCCTTGCGTCTTTGCTGATTTATCGTGGTGCACAACCGCTTCGTAACCGAATCCGTAGGAGAATGAAATGATTGCACAATTGAAATCCGCCTATCTTGGCGAACTCTATGGCATTGCGTTTTTCCAGCACTTCATAGAGCAACGTCGGGATGGCGATAAACAACATGTCTGGCAACTATTGTTGGATGTCGAGTTGCTAACAGCAAAGCGCCTGCGAGAAGGGTTCGGACAATTGGGTGAGTTAATGCCGGAAACCGATGAGGATAAGACTGCTAAAGGCGTGGCAGATGCAGGGAAATGGGTTGATCTGCCTTGGCAATCTTTAATTGATACGATGGTGGATTGGGTTGCGCCTTACCAAAAGCGTTATCAAGAGGCCACAAATCGTGCAACCGAACACTTCGAATTGTTCGAATTGGTCAGTGACCATGAAAACGCGATCTATGATTTTTTGTTAGCGGAGCAAAAAGGCGAGAGCAACAGCGTATACATCCTCTCCGATTTTCTGAGAAAGTATCAAGCTTGACGGACGACGACACTCGAGTGTCGAGTTTTTTGGGTCGCTTGCAATAGCAAACATATCAAGATGAGCATCATCCCAATCCAGCCAATAGTTGTAATCACCTCACCGACAATCACAACAGCAAAACAGGCTGCAACAACGGGTTCAAAGAGCGTCAACAAGGTTGCTTTACTGGCATCAACGTGGCGAAGGCCAAACCCAAAGACAAGGTAGCCAAAAAACATGGGAATAAGCGTCATATAGAGCGAGACGCCGGCGTTCCACCAGGTAGAAAATAAATTGCTTCCGGTGAAGAACAAGGTTGGAAGAAGTACACAGGCACCCAAGCCAAAGATGGCAGCCATGGCAGATTCAGATTTCACACCACTATTAATCAGTTTTTTTGCTACCCAGGTATAGATAGCGTAAGAGAGCCCTGCTACCAGTCCGAGTAAAACCCCAAGCAACTTCTGGCTGTTTTCATCAGTTAATGCCACGTGACCTGATTCAGCAAGGGTCAACATGGCTATTCCGACTGTTCCCAGCAGAAAGCTCAATATCCAGCGAAAACTCACACTATTTTCTTTGCCCAAAAGACGGTTGATAAAAACAGTCAAAAGAGGGGCGCTGGAAATAGACACCACCGTCCCAACGGCAATACCAGCCATGCGTATTGAAGAGTAAAAGGCGAGAGGATAAACCGTAAGTGCGACAACACTGACGATCAATGCAGAGCGAGACTGGAGAATCAGTGACCAGTCTGCCTTAAGCGGTTTTCTCGCCATCAATGCCAGTAACAAACCGCATATTCCCATAGAAAAGGCGCCAATGCCTAAAGGGCTAATATCTGGTACGAAAGTCACTGCTGTTCCAGTTGTTCCCCAGAGGATAGAGGAAAATAGAATGGCTAGGCTACCTTGAAGTGAGCGGTCCATGTTCAGTGCAGTACCTTTCATTATTCAATCATCCAGCCCTATCTGTTCGAATGAGAACAAGGATAGTGCTAGCTTGGCTATAAAACTTTGCTGAAAGGACGCTTTTTGTTGCTAAAAAGCCGCTTTATTCCCTGTTACCAGCCAAGACTCTTGGTGACATGCCGAAGTGTGTTGAAAAGCGGCGGCTGAACGCTGAAAGATCACGATAACCAACCCGCTCGGACACTATCTGCACAGGTAAATCCGTGTGAGTCAGCAGAGCTTTAGCTTTCTCCATACGTTGCAAAGTGATGTAGTGGAAAGTACTTATACCGAGCATTTCTTTGAAACGCTTTTTGAATTGGGTTGGGCTCAAACAAGCTTGTGCTGCGAGAGATTGAATGGATAGTTCGGTATCTAGGTGCTCGACAATGTATGCCTGTACTTTACGGATACGCGGATCAGGCACATCGTTACTTTTCTGCTGTGCAAGCAAACAAGAGAATACACTGAATATCGCTTCTTCCAGTAATTTATCAACCTCATTCTCTAGCTGTTTTTCCACGAAGTAGAGGTAACTGAGAAAAGGCGCACTGATGGAAAACACCGCGAAATCAGGTGTAGTGATATTGTGCGGTAGCTCAGTCATATCAGCTACAATAAACCTTGCTGCTTCGTTGGCGCGGAAGTGATGAAAAGTACCAGCTTGAATCACAATACATTCGCCAACAATGACAGCGCCAGAATAGTTATCTAGCTCAATCTGGACTGTGCCTTTAATGGGCAGAACCAGTTGATGGTAGTTGTGCGCATGACCCTGTCGCTTGCGGGTGTAAGCGCGAATACTGAGGCTATTTTCCATGATTTCCGTGCCATCCTTGAACCGGAAAAGTGCGTTTTGATGACTCTGACATTAAGGTAAAAACAAACGCGCAGCAAACCACTGGTTTGAGAAACAAAAGGTAATCATGAAAACTGGTATTATCAATTCAAATTTCAAATAGTTATTAAAGACTTTCAGTTCCAGCGATCCTGACGTTTGACCTCGTTTTCGAAGTTGGACGAAAAGGCCTTCATTTTGGCCTGTAAGAGCGCCTGCCTCCCTTGCGGTGTTCTTGTGTAGATCAGCTCAGATAAGCTGACGCGCTGACACCAAGCCTTATAGAAGATCATCGCAGTCTCTTTCTTTGCACCAAACCGAAGAGGAACAGCATGGTAATCGTCGCGCTTGGTGCCTAGAAATTTGCCTTCCCGAATCACCAAATACCTTGGGTTGTCGATCGGCGAAACAATCTCATGCATGCAATCGGCGAATATCGAAGACTCATAGAAACTGCAGCCAGACAGGGAGAGATAAAATTGCCCATCTGCTGTTTCATAGACATTGACTTTCATTCTGCGGATAGAGGTTTCTACAAATCCTGCCTGACAAAGCGCTTCTGCCAATGCCACACCCATTTGTTTGAGTGCCCCATCTACGGGCAAGAAACGTAACAAGGTTTTGGTGGTCGCGATGGTTTGCGGAAATTTGTAGATAAGGGTGGCAGTGAGTGCCATAGCCAGCAGTAACAATACGTTGCTAGAGCTTTGGAATAAGTGCACCGTCCAAAAAAAGGTGCCGGACAAGGCGATCAACAGCTGTGAAAACAGATAGCGCCAGCTGTTTTTGAGCATATACCCACGGAGCGCCTGAATTTGTGGTGTTTTGACTGATGGCAATACCCTCGCAGAGCCTTCTACTGTTAGTGCCTTCTTCCAGCGGGCACCCACGCGTTCAATATCTTTAAAGCGCTGGCTCATTTGCGAGTTGTTGGCGAAAATTGGTGAGGTCCCTGTTTGGACGTAATCACTCTTTAGCCATCTCGCTGCCATGCGGTCAAAGCCGCTTTCAATGGTATCGTCTTTCTCGGATAGGCCGACAAAAGTATCAAAGCGTCGCTTGAGGTTGTCATAGTCAGACCAACCGGAAAAAGCCTTTACGTTGATGGCGGCAAGATGCCAAATCGAACTGATTTTATCCGGCGCGCTTTTGTCGATACGGATAGCCCGCCCGCGCATTTGATTGGTGAGCATAAACGAACCGACTGAACTGGCGAGGATCAACGAATTGATTGCAGGTGCATCCCAACCTTCGCCCAACAGCGAACGTGTGCCAACAAGTACCTTGAGCTTGCCTTCCATCAGCAGCGCGGTAAAAGCGATGGTCAGTTGGTTTAATGGTGCAGTCACTTTCTGATATTGCCCCTCATAGCCCATGGCTTGGGCTTTAATTTTGTCATGACTAATATGCTTGATGAGGTCGGGCAATAGTGGAGTGGGAATAATACTCAGACGACCAGTCAGCAAACCTACCTGATCACGAATTGGTGAGTCTGAGGTAATGGTTTTAAACACGGGCCACGCGCCGAGATTGGTTTCTCCAGCATCGATTTCTGATGTCAGGTTTTCGTCGCGGATATAGTCAGTCAAAAAGACCTGCCGCAAGGATTTTCTACGTTTTTTAAGTTCAAGGTGATGAATCTTGATGCAGGCCTCTACCTTGGCGCCGCTTAACGCAAGCGATCGCTCATTGCGACGTGAACGCTCAAGTGATAATTCGCGTTTGTAGAGGAGCTCATTGGCTCTGAGCTGCCTCTTTAAATCATCGATAAATGACAGATGCTCTTCGCCATGCTGGAAGGTATTGGAGAAAAGAACCGTTTCAATTAATACCTGCCACCAATGTCGGCCAAGCTCTGGAATATCAGTGGCTGTAAGGTCCAACAGTGTTTTCAACTGCGCATCGAGGGGCAGATTTTTGGCTTTCAGAAAACTCAGCAATGCGATGGCGATTTCGGGTTGCTTGATCACTGCCAGCTCAAACTCTCCCTCATTCAGCCAAGGGTGAGCAAGCACGACCGCTTCGAAGGTTGGGTTATCGAACATTGATTGGCAAAGGGTAGACACTTGCTCGTCGTATTCTTCGATTTGTTGACTTTCTTTTTGGGTCGCGTTGCAGGCCCAGACATAATCCTGATGGGCGCATAGAGTGACTGCTTTCACCAATTCGGGGACTGAGATTTCTTCGTCAATGGGGCCACAAAGTTGTTCGTACCGTGACCATTCATGGCCTTGGGCATCATAAGGTGGTGTGGCAGTCAGCGAGACCAGCGTGATGTCGGGGATTTCCTGACATACTTTTTCTAGTGCCCGCCACCATTCGTTGCGAAGGTGATGGGCTTCGTCGAGGATCAGGACTTTAATCTTGTGGATTTGCAGAAGCTGAATAAAGCAGTCAACTTCTTCTCCTTCCAGTCCATCGTCGTCTTCTAGCGTCGCGGCTTCGTCATTTTCACTGTCCAACACGTCGGAGAGCTTGGTGTGCAGAGCCTGATAAGTGATGGAAGTGAGAGTCTTCGGCTCTGCAATAGAATTGCTGACCCAAGGCAATGCATGTACCGAGTCGGTATCGCAAAAATCTTTAAGACGGTCAATCCATTGGTCGCGTATCACGCGGGTTGGAGAGAGCACCAGAGTCGGTTTCCCCAATAGTCGGAACACCTCCAATCCCAAAGTAGTTTTGCCTGCGCCAGGTGCAGCGACGATGTGCAGTCGTTGATCGTTGAGGTGCTCATGAATGGCATCGAGCACGCGGGATTGATAGGGACGCCACGGATAGCAAAACGACATAGATTTGAACGGCATGGATTCCTTTCCACATAATCTCCAGACATCAAGATGTTACCGTATCAGACCTGTCATCTCTTTTGCATGGGCTGGAAAAACGGAGGTTAGTCGGAGGAATTGTCGAGAAAGACAAAAAAAGCCCGCCGAAGCGGGCTTTGGGAACAATTTATGAGTGAGCTTATTGCTCCAGTTTGATGTTCCTGATGCGGTAAACCACGCCAGCTTGTGACGCATTCCAGTCAGACAAGGTGGCGAACGGCGTATTCACTTTGGTGATATCTAAAGCGCCCGTGTTTAGTTCCGCAACGGGTACTGAAATGGCGTGCCATTGTCCAGTAGTAAGGCTGCCCAACGGATAGTCATTGCCAGAGCCAGCTGTCGATTCCATCTTAACGACCAATTCTTCGGTTTGGGTTTCACCAGGGTTTGAAGGTTCACCATAGGTTTCGATGTAAATATCGAACGTCAGGTTGCCTGAAGTGAAATTAGACAGGTTTAAGGTTTTACCCTGCACCAGCACCAAGCCTTTGTAATACTCAGGGCTCGCCGCATCGTAAGTAACGGTGAACTCGTGAGTGGTATCAGAAGGATCGTTGCCAGTCACGACGACATGGTCGGTCAAACCTTCCCAAGTGTCGGTACGTGCTTGCCAAGTGTTAATGTTTGGCTCCCACGTTTGCCAGATATCAATGAGTCCGCCTTCCAGTGGAGGTTCGACAGGGACTTTCAACGCTTCACAGGTGATGGCGTCTTCTGCTGCATCAAGACTACGAGGCACATAGCGAATCTCGCCCAGATTGAACTCAACCTCACCGTCTGAATAAATCAGGAAGGGTGTGTTTAGGATCTGGAAGGCCATGCCTTCGTCAGCAAAGCACTGCAGAGGTATCTTGATGGTCGTCCACTTGGTTTCGTTCTGGCCGCTTGGCGCAGGCAAGACTTTGTGGATAGGCACCTGACCCAGACACGGCCACTCACAGTGAGTAGCGAGAATCATGCTTTGCGGCGCGGTTGATTTCATGTCTATATCGAACTGCAGGGTAGCGTCTGAATTGAGGTAACTTTGCTTGTCGGTTACCTGCTCATCCGCCGTTTGCATATAGATCTGCGCTGGCGCTTCACCCGTGAACTTCACATTCACTGCATCTTGCTGGTGGAGGTGGTCAATCGGCGTGGTGGTGATAGAACCAATCGTAGTTGGTGTACCGTTAGATACGGTTTCGCCGACCCAGCCATTCGATGAGCCTGCAATGCGAGGTGTAAATTCATCATCGGCTGAACGACCAAAAATTTCCAGATTGGTGGTCGCAATACCGTCATCTGGTGCATCCAGGCCACAACCGTATTCGCGGGGATCGAGTGGCAGATTATCCAGATCGGTTTTCAGCTTACTGCTTTTCCTCTTGTTGTAAGAAAGGCCATAGCCGTAAGCGAACAATGGAGCGTGGTCGCCTTCGATATCCTGCTCCATTTCCGGCGTTTCGTAGCTGACCAGATTCGGTGCTTTGCGGTTGATTGTGGTAGAACACTTGGTTTTTGGCCAGGAGAAAGAAAGACGACCGCGGAAGTCTTTGTCATCAACACCAAAAAGCACGTCAGTGATACCGCCCGCTTCTGTGCCTGGTAGCCACGCAGCCACAAAAGCATCAGAGTGGTTAATCTCTTCGTTTACATAAAGTGGGCGGCCAGAGAAGAAGACCGTGATGACTTTAAAACCTTGATCTTTGAGCGACTTGATCAGGCGAAGGTCGGTACCATAAGAAGATTTCAGCGTGGCATATTCCAACGTCTTGGTTTTGTTGATATCACCAAACATTTCAGCGTAAGGGTCCTCCCCAATCACGACGACCGCGGTGACACCTTTTGGTGCGGAAGACACATCCGTAAAGACATTCTCTTCACCGACTTGAGCCTGCATCGCCATCAACATAGTGGTAGCACCCGGAAAGTCACGTTCTAGCGTGTTTTCGGTGCCCTGCCAGGTCAAGGACCATCCGCCTGTTTGTTTCTGGATATCATTGACCGCGCTACCGACTACTAGATATTGCTTCTTGGTAGAAAGGGGAAGCGCTTTGTCTTTATTCTTTAGCAGTACCAGTGATTGGCTGACAGCTTTACGCGCAAGTTCGCGGTGTGCATCAGAGCCTAGAATATCCTGCTTGCCAGCTAGGCGACGCAAGCTAGGTTGAGGCTTCTTCCAAAGCCCTGCACGCATTTTTACACGAAGAATTCGGGTAACGGCATCATCGATTCGGGTCATTGGGATAATACCGTCATTGACCTGATCGATTACATTGTGGTAGAACGCCTGCCAGTCTTTACGGGCGGTGACCATAAATATATCGTTACCGGCCAGCACGGCTTGAGGGCAGTTACCTGCGGTACAGCCGTTGATCTCGCTGTGACCATTCCAGTCGGTGACAACCAAACCATCAAAGCCCATTTTGTCTTTCAGTACATCATTAACGATGTACTTACTGCCGTGAAGCTTCTTGTTATAATTGTCGGTGCCCATAACATCGTAATTACTATCGTTGTACCAGGAGTTGAACGAGGTCATGACCACTTGTGCACCTGCATCCAGCCCTGAGAAATAGCCAGTTGCATGAATATTGCGAAGATACTCCTCGCTGTATTCATTCATGCCGCGGTCGACACCGTCAGTGGTACCACCATCCCCCAGCCAATGCTTGACGTTAGAGATAACGTGACGCTCACTTTTCAGGCCTTTTACGCCGCCTTGCAGGCCTTCAACCATCTTTCCAGCGTACTGATAAACGATTTCGGGATCCTCTGAATAGCCTTCGTAAACACGCCCCCACCGATAATCACGCGGGGTAGCGACAGTGGGTGCGAATGTCCAATCAAGGCCGGTTGCAGCGACCTCGCGTGCAGTGGCTTTACCGATTTGTTTGATAAGTTTGGGGTTGTTAGCAGCACCAAGGCCAATGTTATGTGGGAAGACAGTGGCTTTGAAAACATTGTTGTGGCCGTGCACGGCATCGGTTGCCCACATGAAAGGAATACGGAAACCACGTTCTGCATAAGCTTCTTCAAGGGCAAGATAGTATTTGTCCGCTTCTTCCGCCCAGTCCTGTGCTGTGGCGTATTTATTGCCGTCGGGCCAGCCTCCACCTCCGTTAAGAATGGAGCCCAGTTTGTATTCTTTGGCTTCTTCAGGTGTCACGCTGCGAAGGTCGGGTTGGATCATCTGGCCAACTTTCTCTTCCAGCGTCATTTGCGCGAGTATTTCCGCGACCCGGCTTTCAATCTCCGGATCTTTTTTAATGGCGCTGTTAATCTGCGGCCAATCCGGGAAATAGGGGACTTTCGATTCTAGAAAGCAGCCCGACACAATAGCCAGTGACGTTACTCCTGACACTATAATTTTTCCTTTGAGCATAGAGCCCCTCCGAGGGTAGTCAGTTCCAGTTAGACTGCGTGCTCACTATCTCAATTGCCTGTGAAAGCGCTTTCTTTAAGTGTGAGATGACTCCCTCGAGCACACTAAATACTGATACATTGCCTGTTCAGTAATAGGGGGCTGTTGACCTTTGATGGTTAAATTTTGTTCTAGCTATAAGCGTTTTAGGCGCGGCGAGGTGTTTGCCGCCTAGTCATTCTAAGCAAATACACCTCAACAAAGCATAAAACGGTTAGAGCAGAACCCTTCTGGCAGCGTTTGTGGGGAATTTCTGCTGCGTTATCGTCTTCTCATGTAGGCTAGCTACACATCGAAGCCTCTGCCTTGCATAAAATCCCCACAAACTGCTGCAAAAATCATCACCAAAGGTCAACAGCCCCTAGGCATAGTAGGGCTTTTCGTTATGTTAAACATAGCAAACTAAGCCATTATTTTAGCGTATTTGGCATTAGCAACACTTTCTCAGATGGTGGAAATACATTGTTAATTGATTGTTACATATCTCATTGAGCCATCTACAGAGCGACAGTAGCGTCAATGGACTGTCATGATGGGGAGCGCACATTGTTCTTTAAATAGGAGAAAAAGAAGCCCAGCGTTTGCCGGACTTTCTTATCTTAGGGGGATTCAGGTGTGACTAGTTATAAGCGCGGGCAAATAAGCCGGCACAGGTAGTTTGATAAACACCGACATAAGCAGGGATGAATACCGACTCGCCTTTGCCCAGTGTGACACTTTCACCGTTGTTGTGTGTCACCGTCAATGGCGCATCAATAGCAATCAAGATCTCTGCACTTTGAGTGCTCAAAAGCTCATTTTGAGTGTTACCGTAAACGCTGAACTTGAAGTCTGGTACCGGAATTGGGTAATGCTGTGCATTGCCCTCGATACTGGGTGCCAAAAGAATGGTGTCTTTCGGCATCGGTAAACAGCGGGTACAGGAAATCAGTTCTTTTACATCCATATGCTTTGGTGTCAGGCCCGCTCGTAAAACGTTGTCTGAATTCGCCATGATTTCCAGCCCGGTGCCTTTGATGTAAGCATGCGGTGTGCAAGCATCAAGGAACATCGCTTCGCCCGGCTGAAATGTTAGCGTGTTCAGGATCAGCGGTGAGAACAGGCCAATATCGCCAGGGTATTGCTTAGACAGTGTCAACAGTAACGCAAACAATTCATCAGTTTGGTTCGCATCTGCATAGGCCAGCAGTTTTGTTACGGCTGCATTTTTGGCTTCGCCTTCCAGAGAAAGAAGTGCACCGAAGAATTCGCTCAAGCCTTGTTCGTTTTGATTTGCTTCAAACGCTTTAACCAGCGATGCCAGCTCTTCGATGTTTAGCTGGTGGAAGAAATCCAGAATTTCACTGTAATCACGAAAGCCGTTCATTGCAGTGTATTTGGTCAGTGCGAAAACCAGTTCTGGCTTGTGATTCGGATCTTTGTAGTTGCGAAAGCTTGCTGAAAGGGGAATGCCTGCCGCTTCTTCTTTTGCAAAACCTGCTTCAGCCTGTTCCTTGCTTGGGTGAACCTGCACCGAGAGTGCTTTTTCTGCGCACAGAACTTTGAACAGATAAGGTAGTTCGCCAAATTGTTGGGTAGTGGATGCGCCCAGAATGTTCTCCATGTCTGAGCCAATGAAATCTGACAGCAGGGTTTCTTTACTATCGACAGCAATTTTTGAGCACCCATTTGGGTGGGTGCCCATCCAGATTTCTGCCTGTGGCTTGTGATCTGGATTTGGCATATCAAACAGTTCAGTCAGCGACGTGTAACTGCCCCAGGCGTAATCCTGGATAACGTTTCTCAGGGGGAAAAATTGCGTTGTCATTGTTTGTCTTTAAGCCCTTAAAACCTGACAATAAGTCTACCAAATTATGTCTGTGCATAGCTGATATTGTGCAAAATAAAACGCTCCCGATAGGGAGCGCTATTCATTTGGTTATGCTGTAGCTACTTCGTTTTGCGTTTTCGCCTGACGCATTTTCTTGAGAGAAACAGCGACCAGCGCGGTGACGATTGCACCTACTGCCATACAAGCCAGAGCCAGCAAAGGTTTATTCATTGCACCCAGAAGAGCAACAACTGGACCACCGTGCGCCACACTGTTGGTGATGCCGAAGGAGAAGGCCATCACTGCGGCCACCATTGAGCCGATAACGTTAGCAGGAATCACTGACATTGGATCTTGCGCCGCGAATGGAATCGCACCTTCAGAGATACCAACCAAACCCATTGCACCTGATGCTTTACCCGCTTCGATTTCAGATTGTTCGAAGATGTTGAACTTGCGGCCGATCACGGTAGCCAGCGCCATACCCAGTGGAGCGACCGGAATTGCACACGCCATTGCCCCCATGAACTGTGTTTGGCCGCTTGCAATCATGCCTACTGAGAAGAGGAATGCCACTTTGTTGAATGGACCACCCATGTCGAAGCCAGCCATACCACCCAACACAATACCCAGTAGGATAACGTTACCTGTGCTCATACTGGTCAGCATGGTGTTCAGACCTTCCATCAGTCCAGCGATTGGCGCGCCGATAACGAAGATAAACAGACCAGCAATGAAAAGGGATCCTGTGATAGGTGCAATCATGATTGGCACCAGCGGCTGGATAAACTTGTGATAGTCGCGGGTAGCCACCCATTTCACGAAGTAACCAACCAGCAGACCCGCAACGATAGCGCCGATGAAGCCTGTACCCGCTTCTGCGCCGTAGAACGAACCGTTATTGGCAATCCAGCCACCAATCAGGCCCGGAGCCAGACCCGGACGATCAGCAATCGCGTAAGCGATGTAGCCAGCAAGGATTGGAATCATCAAGGTGAAAGCCACCACGCCCACATCCAGGACTTTGTTCCATATACTGCCGGAAGGGATCGCCATGCCCGCTTCGGTAGGCTGACCGCCAATTGCCAGTGCCAGTGCGATTAGAAGACCACCTGTTACCACGAATGGGATCATGTGAGATACACCATTCATCAGGTAGCGATACAAATCAGAACGTGCCTGTGAAGCTTTGCTCTCAGACGACTCAGATGCTTTATCATCAGCAGAGGCAACGTATGCTGGGGCATCGAGCGCTTGATTGATCAAGCCTTTTGCATCTTTGATTGGCGCTTTAACACCGGTTTTGATTAGGCGTTTGCCAGCAAAACGGGTCATGTCCACCTGCTTGTCACAGGAAACGATAATCGCTTCTGCGCGGGCAATTTCTTCCGCAGTCGGGCTGTTTTTCACGCCGATAGAACCATTGGTTTCTACCTTCATTTCAAAGCCCAATTCCGCTGCACCTTTTTCCAGAGCTTCTGCCGCCAGATAAGTGTGTGCAACACCAGCAGGGCAACCAGTCACACCAATCAGCAAACCTTTATTGGCTTCTGGTGTTTTCAGCTCTTCTTTTTTCTCAAGTAGCAGAGCTAGCGCCTCTTTAGCGCTTTCGGCTTTCATGAAGCTTTCGATAAAGCCATCTTCAATCAGTTTTGAAGACAGTTCAGCCAGCACTTCAATATGGTGGTTTGCGCCGCCGTCTGGCGAAGCAATCATGAAAAAGAGTTTTGAAGGCAGACCATCTTCAGCGCCGTATTCGATGCCTTCGCGGCTGATACCGATAGCAACAGCAGGCTCAATTACCGCTGCACTCTTTGAGTGCGGCAGGGCAACGCCATCTTCGAAACCGGTGTTACCCAGTTCTTCACGTGCGTGAATATCAGCCAGGAACTGTGCTTTGTCGTTGACTCTGCCCTGAGCATGCAGAAGTTCAATCATCTCTGTAAAAACGTCTTCTTTGGACGTTGCTTTCAGGTTCAGGCAAATCAGATCTTCATTGATTAGCGATGTAATCATGATGTCTATCCCTCAAAAGTTTTTGTTTTTAACGGTTCTCACCAATACATATATTTTCCCGTTTTAGCGCGCACTGTTTGAAGAGGAGAGATAAGGCTTTTGCTGGATATTTGTATCATTAAAAGTGAGGTGTGATCTTGTTCTCAGTAAGAGAAGAGTTACTTTTTTGCAAGAGATTCTATAAAATACAATTTTAAACAATGATTTATATTTATATTATTATCTATTTGATTGAGGTGGTCATTTTTAGAAATATTTAACCGCTAGAGATTAGTAACTTTAAAATGGCGTCAAAAGGCCTGTTTTTGGTGAGCTTAGTCACGCATTGGATGTGTGCTGTAGAGACTCTCTGGCTGCCCAAAGGGTTCTGCTCTAAACGTTTTATGCTTTGTTGAGGTGTATTTGCTTAGAGTGACTAGGCGGCACACACTTCGCCGCGCCTAAAACGTTTATGGCTAGAACAAAATTTAACCACCAAAGGTCAACAGCCCCTAGATAAAACAACCATGAGTCAGGTCTTTCAATTACTGCTGGAGAATATTCTGGCAGAGCGCGAACATTTCAATCACGTCTGGTTTGCCAGTGATCAGGTAACACCACCTCAATTCAGTTATCAGGTCAATTTTCCCCGGGTTGAACTGGTGATTAGCGGTGAATATCCCAACCTTCTGGAAAATCCCGACAAGTCGATCACCGAATCAAAACTATTGGCAGGGGATGCTTTGTATGTGCCGCCAAACAGCTGGAATAAACCCAACTGGGACACAGACTGCTCTGTACTGAGTCTTCTGTTTGGTAAGCGCCAACTGGGCTTCAGTTTGGTGAGTAAGGCCAAGAATCAACCGGGCTTCTATGATGTGCAAAAGCACAGTCTCCAAACCCGAACTGGCCATGCGATTGACCACATTCTCGCTGCGCTGAATACACTTGCCAAAGAGCCCGTGCAAACGCCGATGGATGGATATCTGCTCCACGCGCTGTTGAGCTATTGCCAGCAGATGCTCACTGCGCCGACAGCAGCTACGCGCAATCGGGTGGAAGATTTGTATCAGGGGATTTGTATCTACATTCAGGAGAACTTTCACCGCCACATCACGCGCGAGTCGATAGCGCATCGCTTCAATATCACGCCGAATCACCTGTCGCGGCTTTTCCGTCAGCAAGGCCATATGCGGATGGCGGATTACATTACCTGGGTGCGGATAGATCGCGCCAAGTTCATGTTGAAACGCTATGACTTTCGTCTTGCGGAAGTGGCGACCCGTTGTGGTTTTCAGGATGTGAATTACTTCTACCGCGTGTTTAAGTCCAAAACTGGCATGACACCGTCTGAATATCGGGGCTCAGACTGACGCATTGGAAAGGGAATGAACGATAATGGTTTCCAGAATATCCGTATCCTGATTATCGGTCAGATAGCGACAGAAATGTTTTTCTAATAGCAATTGGGAAAAGCCAGAAAAGGCGAGCACATGCTCGCGAACCGGCGGCGCAGGGAGCATCATTCCTACCACCCGCGTCACTTCACCGCGCTTTGAGCCCCAATCCAATGGCAACGCTGTGGTCGCTATCATCAGATGCGCCTTGCTGACATTCGGTGAAATGATATGGGGCAGTGCAATGCCATTGCCCATGCAGGTTGCCGAAACACTCTCCCGTTTACATAGCGCATTGAACAAGTCTTCCTGACTGGTAGATTCATTCATTGATACTCTCAGCGCGAACTCTGCCAATAACGTATGTTTATCCAATGGAGAATTGTCAATGCGGTGGATACAGCCCGTGAAAGGCAGGGTGACATGATTAGAAGGCTCGAACGGCGCACTGTTTTTACCACCGGAAAGGACGTGAGCATGTTCATCCAGAAAATCGGTGAGCACCATGGAAGCAAGCTCGGCATCAGACCCTTCAATCAATAACTGGCAGAGATCGCCAGGCTTGATACTCAGGCTCATCATCCGAATAGGATGTTCGACGCTGGCTTGTTTGCGTTGGGAGATATTGCATAACATAGTGACAGATCGGAAATACCCCGCCATCGTTTTCAGACGGTTCAGCCTCCATGCTGCCAAGCCTTCTTCATCAACAAAGAAGGTTATCCTCCGGGTGATCATAACGACTTGCAGCGCTCCAATACTTTCAAAGGATCCGTCAGGACTTCTTCAATGGTCACACAGTGGATTTTACTGCCCGAGAATCGGGCGCGGTCTTCTACTTCAATGTCGGAGGCAATCAACACCACATTGGCACGGGCGATGTCTTGAATGCTGAGAGGATTCTCAATGCCCATCGCACCTTGGGTCTCAACCATGATTTGAATATCGATTTGTTGTGCTGCTTTTTTGAGTTCAGCGGCAGCCATGTAAGTGTGGGCAATGCCTGTTGGGCAGGCGGTGACTGCAACGATTTTCATTTTTCTGGATTGCCTCGTTTGGGTGAAAAAACGGCGTATTTTCAGCGAAGAACTTCAATGAGTCCGTGATTTAGCCCACTTTGTTGTAGCCTGATGGCTCTGCTTTGCCGTATGGGCAGTGGCGACAGCCGTTTCCGCAACAGGTGCCACGGCGTAAATGGTACCAAGCTGAGAATACATAGAGTCCACGTTCGATGGTGTAATCCAGTCCTTCCACTAACTCCTTCTCCTCGCGATAGGGCTTTGCCAGACGAATCAAATCATTGGTGCTGTATTCCTGATAAAGGGTTTCCAGTTTCTCGTTGATGCGTTTCGCCAGGCAGTTTTTACACAGACACGAGAGGTTGTCCTCTGCTGCCGGAGGAAGAATATTGGGATACTGCATGCACCAGCATTGACCTGATTCAGCGGTACATTCAAGTGCGTTTCCGCACTCAGGACATTGACTCATGCTTACCACGGGTTCAAGAAATGAGCGGGGATTATACATGAAAGGATGCCGGCGATCCTTACCCCATTCTCTGCGATCTAATTCACTCTTTTTTTAGGACTTACTTTACTGCAAAAATAAATGATAATGGTTTGCATTCAATATTGTTTTGAGAGTGAATCTGCATGGCAAGTGAACATGCCTTTCATATTGACCCTTTGTTAAGCGTTCGAGATCTGTGCGTTGACTACATCACAGATGATGGTCATTTCCGTGCGGTGAAATCGGTCAGTTTTGATATCGGCCGAGGTGTAGTTTTCGGTTTACCGGGGGAACCCAGTTGACTCTTGTTTGCCTTTTTTCTCATACAACAAATTTAGTTAACACCCTGTTAACAGAAACTGCATTTACACTCAATTTCGAGACAAAGCCTTCTTTGAATTCAGGATATATCTATTGCCAGTCGTGGACTTTCCATACATAAGTCTTTCGCTGCGGATTGATTTTTAAGCTAATCAAATCACTTTCTCATTGAGTGAGTGGAATATCTCTCCTTGTGACTATTTATGCGTAATTAGCTTGTGCAGATTTTGCCAATTGACAGTTAATTAGACAAAAGAAAGAGTTTTCACGACTGCATAACTAAAATCATGGAGGTAATTATGGTAGATGCTGCATCAAACGGTGATGGCAAGATGAGCCTAACCGCCAAGGTTATTGTCGGCTTGGTAGGCGGTATTATTCTTGGACTCGCTATTAACATTCTGGGCTTAAACCCAGCAGGTGGATTTGTTGAGACCTACATTACAAACGGTTTGTTCCACGTTGTGGGAAAAATGTTTGTTAACGCGTTGAAAATGATGGTTGTTCCGCTGGTACTTTTCTCGCTAATTTGCGGGGTTTGCGGGATTGGTGACATTAAAACGCTTGGCCGGGTGGGTTCTAAATCCTTTGGTCTTTACATTCTGACTACTGCTGTTGCTATAGCCGTTGCAATCATAATCGCATCAATCAGCGGTATCGGTACTGGCATGCAAATGGCGGCTGATACCGCATTCTCGGGTCGTGAAGCACCGCCACTTTCTCAAGTACTTATCGACATCATCCCAAACAACCCAGTGAATGCGCTTTCTGAGGGTGAGATGCTGCAAATCATCTTCTTCGCGATCCTGATGGGTGTGTGCATCTTGATGGTGGGTAAAGAAGCGAAGAAAGTGGTTGAGCTGGTGGAAGTGTTGAACGAAATCATGATGAAGATGGTTACGCTCATCATGGAGATCGCTCCTTACGCAGTGTTCTGTTTGATCGCCAAAGCCATGGCTAACCTCGGTTTAGGGCTTTTCGTTGAACTGATTGGCTACGTGGTCGTGCTGATTGCTATTCTATTACTGCACCTCTTTGTGGTTATCCCGACCATTCTGAAAGTCTTCTCTGGCCTGAACATCGTGACCTTCATGAAGAAGGCGCGCAACATGCAGGTATTCGCTTTCAGTACTGCAAGCTCGAATGCGACTATTCCTGTTACGCTGCGCACCGTGACTGAGCGTATGGGTGTGAAGAACTCTGTCGGTTCTTTCACCGTTCCGTTCGGAGCAACTATCAACATGGATGGTACGGCGATTATGCAGGGTGTGGCGACGGTATTTATCGCCAATATCTATGGCATTGACCTGGGTGTTGGTGGCTTCCTGACCGTTATCTTGATGGCTGTCCTGGCTTCCATCGGTACCGCGGGTGTACCAGGTGTTGGTTTAATCATGTTGTCGATGGTATTCGCGCAGGTTGGTCTGCCGCTGGAGGGCATTGGCTTGATTCTGGGTGTTGACCGCCTGTTGGATATGGTGCGTACTGCGGTTAACGTGACCGGTGATGCGGCGGTAAGCTGTATTGTTGCGAAAAGCGAAGGTAAGCTGGATGAGTCTATCTTTAACGACCCGACTGCTGGTGTTGTTACGCATGTGGAAATTGATCACGATGCGGAAAAAGAATTGGCAGATATCGCCAAAGGCTAATAAGTCTGATAGTTGAAAGAGCGCCTCTGGGCGCTCTTTATTGTGGCGGGCTGTTGGCGAATTATCTGCTGAGTTTAGGAACCAACCAAGATAACAACACAGCCAACAAGGCAAACCCCAGTGTGGTTGCAGCAAGAATTTCGATACTTGAGTTGGACACTTGCCCAGTGCCGCCAATCAGCCCGGCGATTCCCGCGACACTGACAAATGCCCAAATGAAACCCTTCTGACCTAAAGGTGCATCAATAGTCGGGATTTGCTTTTTTGTCAGGAATAGCATCACAGCGAAAGTCAGTGAAAAAGCCGCACAGTAGAGAAAAGTTGGCTGGATCTGGGTGGCGGCGAGCGGAAGGGTGACAACGGTAATCAGAGCCCACAATACTGGTGAAACAACTTTGCTCTGGTGTTGAGTCAAAGCGTGTGAAACTGACACCACCAACGTACCAATCACGGCTCCGGCCAGCACGTCGGTAACATAATGGACACCAAGATAAACGCGGCTTAATGCCACCAATGCCGACGGTATTAACCAAATAGCGAGATATCCCTTACCTGCTTGTTTCAACCACAGATAAACCAGTCCCCACACTGCGAAGGCTGTCGCTGTATGGCCACTCGGGAAAGCGAAGCCTGAAGCGCTTGTAAGCTGAAGATCTGGGAACAGATAAAAGGGTCTGGGAACAGCAAAATGCAGCTTTGCGAAGCTGACAATCAAGGTGACAGCGACGGTTGTAAACATCAATTGAGAAACCCGTTTTACGCCGCCAGCTGCCATTGCAATTGGGATAAGCAAGAAGAACAACACGCCGCTTCCCATTGCCGAGGACGCTGTAAGCAGTCCACCCCAAATGGAAGGCATTGCTTTGATGGCTTGTTGGAACGTTTGGTTAATCGATGCATTCCATACATTGAACTCAGCACTCATATGACTGAACTCTTCGAAGTGGGCGGTTTCACTGGGTGTAGCTGTTTCCAGCCAGGTTGGGATCATTCTTATCTGATCGGGGAATCGGACTTCTTTAATGTCTACCGAGCTTGGTTTCATCATGGAGACGTTGCGAACTTCCCGGCCGAAATGCTCCGCTTGCCAACTGGCCACCATAGCATTGCCATCTTCCTGACTGTGGATGGCAATAGGGGATAGGGCACGACAATCAAACAAAACGGCTCTATCTAATCGTGCAAACTCTTTGACTACTTCAACCGCAATACCCGTCTCTTCGAGGGTTTCGCGGATCGCAGCGTCAGCGGGGTTGTCACTATCTACAAAGCCGCCAGGTATTGAAATTCGGTTATTTAGAATATCCCGGGTGACTAACACGCGGCCTTGGCCATCTGAGACTATACAGGCTGCGCCTCTGATGATTTCCGGTTGTTCGGTAGCAAATGCAGGTGAAAGGGCAAAAAAGCAAAGAAAGAAGGTGAGCAGTTTTTTTGTCATCGCTATGTTCGAATTGTTTTAGATAACGGGCATTCTAGCAGTCACTGACATTCAGGGGACGAGAAAGTTTAAAATTCGTTTTGAAGGTTAATTTCCCATTTTTAAGATACTGGGTTTTCTGATGTGCAGCAAGAAAATGCACACTTCTTGGTGGCTTTTTGAGCATTTGAATTAAAACATGCAAAAAGGGGGTTTACAGCCTTCCGAGACCTCGCTAATATTCGCCGCACTTACGGAGAGATGGCTGAGTGGTTGAAAGCACCGGTCTTGAAAACCGGCATACGTTAATAGCGTATCTAGGGTTCAAATCCCTATCTCTCCGCCACATTCTGGAAGTTGGGCTGTAAAGCCGGATTTCACAAGAATTGGAGCGGTAGTTCAGTTGGTTAGAATACCGGCCTGTCACGCCGGGGGTCGCGGGTTCGAGTCCCGTCCGCTCCGCCAACACAATGAAGCCTCGACAGAAATGTCGGGGCTTTTTTGTATCTATCAGATTCCAAGAGGGGGGCTCTCACGAGCCATGCGGCTTGAGTCCCGCTGGAGCGCCAGCCCAGCCGTTCCGCCAACGATTTAAGCCTGATGCGAAAGCGTCAGGCTTTTTTCTTATACGCGCCCCAGAAAGTGCTGCGCACTTTGGGTCGCGTCCGGGCGCCCGGCGCGTTGAATCCCATTCGCTCCGCCAACACAACCAAGCCTCGACAGAAATGTCGGGACTTTTTTGTATCTCAAAATCCCAGTCACTCGAGCTTTTTCGGAACCTTTTACATCAAATAGCTGCCTGAAGAACTAGGGAATCGACACATGTCGTTACACAGGATGAGGTATCCAACCTTTACATCTCGTGGCTGTCAGGGAACAATTCAACAAAGCCTGAAAAATAACATGGCGCTTTAAACTGGAAGATTATGAGTAATACCGAAACTAAAAAGCCGAACGCATTGTTCGAAATTGTCTTTAACGTATTTTTGCCTTCATTCATTTTGATGAAGTTTAGCGGTGAAGAACACCTTGGCACCGTAATGGCGTTGGTTGTGGCGCTGGCTTTCCCGGTAGCATATGGTGGCATGGAACTCATCCGCAGTAAGAAACTGAACCTGATTGCTGCACTGGGCTTTGTCAGTGTGCTGCTGACGGGGGGGATCGGCCTTCTTGAACTGGACACTCAATGGCTGGCGATTAAGGAAGCGTTGATTCCTGGCGTAATTGGTCTGGCGGTACTCATTTCTACCTTCACGCCTTACCCTATTGTGAAGAAGATGATCTTCAACGACACGCTGCTCAACCTTGAACTTATCAAAGAACGTTTGGCACAAACTAACAATACCGAAGCGTTTGAGCGTTGCCTGACAACGTCCAACTATCTGTTTGCCAGCACTTTCGTTTTCTCATCAGCGATGAATTATTTCCTCGCAACCTGGATTGTGACCAGTCCGGCAGGCACAGTGGCATTCAATGAAGAACTGGGCAAGATGACGCTCTATAGCTATCCAATGATTGCGATCCCAAGCATGTTGATGATGCTTGGTATTTTCTACTACGTTTGGCGTCAGGTACGTGCGATGACCTCACTGGAGACTGAACAAATCTTCCATTTGAAGTGAGTTTAGCTCAATGATAAATCGACAAGCCCGGTTTTCTAGCCGGGCTTTCTCTTTGTTAGTTTTTATCTAAATCAGCCTTTTGTGCTTGTTCTGTAATCAAACCATGAAATTTAACAAAAGCGATCATTGTCACGCACGGTTTGGCTTTGCTATATTCTCTGCCCGGTTAAAGCGAGCGCTTTTCGTTAACGAATGGCGTGAATAACCAAGCTTTCAATCGGCTGCAAAATGGAAACTTGCCCCAAGGAACTGGGCCCAGCGTAACTGTGAGCATGAATACCCAAACAAACTACATCCTGTATCTTCAGGTCGTTTGGGTATATGGGCCTTTGATATTCGTCTTGGGGTAGGACAGCATTTGCAGCCTCCTGCCATGTTGCCTTTGCCTACGCGCGTCTAATCAAACCCTCCAAAATCCAGATACAATAGCAAGGTAACATAATGCAAATCTTCTACAGCTTGGCCGGCGTATTGGCCCTGTTGGCGTGTGCTTACGCACTATCAGACAGTCGTCGTGACATCAATTGGCGAACTGTTCTTGGCGCTTTCTCTCTTCAGGCCGGCTTCGCCGCGCTGGTTCTCTATTTCCCCCTTGGTCAATCTCTTCTCGGTTCAATCAGCAACGGCGTTTCAGGATTATTAGCTTTTGCGGACGAAGGTATCAGCTTCGTTTTCGGTGATTTAGCAAGTGGCAATTTCATTTTTGCTATCCGCGTTCTTCCTCTTATCATCTTCCTTTCCGCCATCATTTCTCTTCTCTATTACCTTGGTATCATGCAATGGCTGATCAAAGTGATTGGCGGTGCAATTCGACGTTTTCTGGGTACTTCTCAGGTTGAGTCTTTGGCTGCGACCAGCAACATTTTCCTTTCCCAGAGTGAGTCTTCACTGGTTATTCGCCCATTCCTGAAGAACATGACCCGTTCAGAGTTGTTTGCCATCATGGTGGGTGGTATGGCTTCTGTCGCTGGCTCTGTTTTAGGTGGTTATGCTGCTCTTGGTATCGAATTGAAGTACCTGATTGCGGCGAGCTTTATGGCTGCTCCAGGTGGCCTCTTGATGGCAAAGATGCTGGTGCCAGAGCGTGAAGTTGCGATTGACCAATCAAACATCGAGCTAGAGAAGAGTACAGATGTTAACGCGATTGATGCATTGGCATCCGGTGCAATGAACGGTGTGAAAGTGGCCGTGGCTGTCGGTACCATGTTGATTGCCTTCGTGAGCGTGATTGCAATGGTAAACGCTGGGTTTGAAATTGTGGGTACTTGGTTTGGATATGACGGTCTGACGCTACAGTTGATCTTCGGTTACCTTTTCTCTCCACTGGCATTTGCAGCGGGTATTCCTTTGAATGAAGCGCTCAGTGCGGGAGCACTGATTGGTCAGAAGACAATTCTTAACGAATTCGTTGCATTCATGGATTTTGTAAACGTGAAAGACGCGCTGACAGAGCACAGCCAAATCATTGTCACCTTTGCTCTGTGTGGTTTTGCCAACATTGGTTCGATTGCGATTAACCTAGGCTCAATCGGTGCTATGGCTCCAGGGCGTAGGCAGGATGTCGCAAAGCTAGGCTTCCGAGCCGTAGTGGCGGCGACTTTAGCTAACTTGATGAGTGCTGCGCTGGCAGGCGTGTTTATTGCGTTATAGCTTGTTCAAGCCAAAGAATGAAGAAGCCCGCTACGGTGGGCTTTGTTCTTCGCCTTCGAGATTGTTTTCACGGGTAAGATCATCCCTACTCCTGCCAACCACCTCAAAGTGCGCAATGTAGAATTTCAAATCTTCGTGCTCATTGTGTTTTGCCTTCATTTTTGCGTTCACATGGACCAAATGTCCGGCCGTGTGCCTAAGTTTAAGCGCACCTTCCCTTCGGCATTCTTCACTTCTTGGAAAACCACTGTAACGCCATCTTCCGGAGTCTCCAAGCTCCGGCTATGTGCAATCAGTGTATCCCCCTGATCAATAGTCAGATAGGTCAGATCTTCATGCGTGACAAAGCGATCTGTCATCTCTCTAATGATTGTATGATTCTTTTCAAGCAAAGGAATTTCGAAGGTAACAGCAACAAGCCCAGCGAGTTCTTTTGCGCGGTAATTCATTTCCTCTTTGCGCGCATCGCCCAGATAACCGATTGTTATTGTGATAAACGTAAGGATGACGGCTGTAAAGATGAACGCGGTTAAGAGAATCGCCCTAGCTCGGATATTCACGCCGTCTCCTGTGCTGTAAAATTGAGATGTATGATTTAACTATAAGACATTTTGCCTAAGCTATCTGATATGGAGGGAATTCAACGAAACTGGGATGTAAAAGAATAGGGTGACCCACCCAGTGTTGAACGCTGTCGCTGGTAACAGGGGTGGGTCAGAGGGATAGATTTAAATAGGCCTTCTCACAAATGCTTGCTCTTAAACACGAGCATCTTGTCCCTTGTCATTTCATGCATGGAATATTGAATGCCACCAAGGCCCACACCAGAAGCGTCGCGGCCGCCAAATGGCATCCAGTCGACACGGAATGCTGTGTGGTCGTTTACCATCACTGCAGTTGCGTTGAGTTGCTGAGTGACATTCAATGCGTCTTCTAAATCGTTGGTAAACACCGCTGCTTGAAAGGCATATGGCAATCCATTTGCACGGTCAATAGCCGTTTGTTTGTCAGCATAAGAGTACACGCACACCACGGGGCCAAAGATTTCCATTTGGGAAACGCGGACGTCATCCGGTGGGTTGAGTAATACGGTTGGCGCGTAGCAACTCTCGGAGATTTTCTTGCCACCACAAAGCAATTCAGCACCGCTTTTTACTGCTTCCTGCACCCACTCGTCAACACGTTCGACTTCGCGCGGCAGAATGAGCGGACCGACTTCTATATCCGGATCCAATGGATCACCGACCTTCATCTTTTCTGCTGCCTGTGCAAGTCTTACCGCCAGTTCACGACAAAACCCTTGCTGTGCGTACACTCGCTGGACAGATACACAAACTTGTCCTGCATGGTAGAAGCCGCCTTTGGCAAGCATAGGTACGACCTCATCAATATTGGCGCTGTCATCAACAATCACAGGGGCGGCACCACCATGTTCCAGTGCACAGCGTGTGCCCGGTGCGAGTTGCGATCTCAGCATCCAGCCTACTTTTGCAGAGCCAATAAATGAAAGAAAGTTAACCCGTGAATCAGAGACCAGTTTGCTGGAAGCGTCGTTGTCGCAAACCAGTGCCTGACACCAACCTTTGGGTAAGCCCGCTTCATGCAGGATCTCAACTAATCTCAGGCAAGATAGGGGTGTGGTTAGCGCGGGTTTTACAATCACAGGACAACCTACTGCCAATGCAGGAATGACCTGATGTACGATTAGGTTGAGTGGGTGATTGAAAGCACTCACAGACGCTACGACACCAATTGGCTCACGAATCGTGAAAGCCATGCGATTTACTGATGCCGAGGTTTGTCCCATCGGGATCTGCTCACCTTTGATTTGCGGAATATGTTCAATGGCCAGCTTTACGCCGTTGATGGCACGCAGCACTTCTACTTTGGAGTCGATGTAGGGCTTACCACCTTCTTCCGCAGCCATGCGTGTGAGTGACTCTACCTGAGACGACATGATTTCAATCACACGTTCAAGAATCTCAATGCGCTGATATGGCGGCATCCATGTGTTTCTGTCGAGAAACAGCGTGTGCGCTGTCGCCAGCGCTGTTTCTACATCGTCGGCTGTCTGCATTGGCAGCGACCGAATCAAACCGCCATCATAGGGGCGATAGACGTTCAGTTCAGACATGATGTTTACACTCTCCCTTTATCCGATAGAACGGCTTTCCTTGATAAGAACATTCAAAATGGAGTGGTTTAGTGAGTAGTCCACTGGCAAATCAATGAGGTGAACGCCTTTGGTGTTTAGCGCATGTTTTAGAATCGACTGGAATTCGTCATGGCTATCAGGACGGTGACCAATCGCACCGAAGCTGTTGGCGTATTTCACGAAATCAGGGTTACCGAAATCCAAACCAAAGTTGTCGAATTCCATGCCTTCCTGTTTCCACTTGATCATGCCGTAGGCGCTGTCGTTCAGTATGATAACGACCAGATCCAGCCCCATACGAACTGCGGTCTCGATTTCCTGCGAGTTCATCATGAAGCCGCCATCACCGTTGACTGATACCACTTTCTTGTCCGGATAGAGTTGTTTAGCCACCATGGCTGAAGGCAAACCCGCGCCCATTGTGGCGAGGGCGTTATCCAATAAAAGGGTATTATTGCTGTGGCACTGGTAATTGCGAGCAAACCAGATTTTGTATACGCCGTTATCGAGTGTGACGATGTCTTCATCATCTAACTGGTCACGTAGGATTTTCACAAGACGTTGGGGAAGAATAGGGAAGCGTCGATCTTCAAAGTACTTGGTAGTGCGCTCATCAACATGGGCTTTTACGCGGCCGAAATAGCTCATATCTTGTGAAAGCTTGCCGACTTTCTCCGTCAGACGGCCCACTGATGAACAGATGTCACCTACGACATTGAGTTGCGGGAAGTACACTTCATCAGTGCGCGCTGCAAAGAAGTTGATGTGAATGACTTTGGTACCGCCTTTCTCCATAAAGAACGGAGGCTTCTCGATGACATCGTGACCGACGTTGATAATCAGGTCAGCTTTTTCAATCGCACAGTGCAGGAAGTCATGGCTTGAAAGGGCTGCAGTGCCGATAAAACGCTCATGACGCTCATCCACCACACCTTTACCCATTTGAGTATTGAAGAAATAGATACCCGTTTTTTCGATGAATTCTTTTAGAGCTTGGCTGGAACGTTTGCGATTAGCACCCGCACCAATCAACAACAGCGGCATCTTGGCGTTTTTGATCATTTCTGCTGCCTGATCGAGACATTTCTCGTTCGCATCAGGCCTTCGGTGATTCACCACATCAAATACCGTTGCGCCTGAATCTTCTTCGGCAATATCTTCCGGAAGTTCGAGATAACCAGCGCCCGGACGCTCTTCCATACACACACGGAAGGATTCGCGTACCATTGCGGGGACATTATTGCCGTCTACGACTTGTTCGGAATACTTGGTAATTGGTTTCATTAGGTTGACGACATCAACAATCTGGAAACGTCCTTGCTTACTCTTACGAATCGGCTTTTGACCGCCAAGCATTAGCATCGGCATCGCGCCTAATTGAGCATAAGCAGCCGCTGTAACAAAATTCGTTGCACCTGGACCAAGTGTTGAGAGACAGACTCCGGGTTTCCCGGTTAATCGACCATATGTCGCTGCCATAAACCCTGCAGCTTGCTCATGACGAGTCAGGATGAGTTCAATTTTGGAATCTTTCAGCGAGTTCAGAAAATCGAGATTTTCTTCACCCGGAATGCCGTAGATATAGTCAACACCCTCATTTTCCAGCGCACGCACAAATAAATCTGAAGTTTTCATTGTCGTCTCTCTTCTCGTTGGCCAATTAGCCTATGCTCCACAAGATGACCTCCAGACCTTTCTGCGACGTTTAATGTTAAGCAGGAAGTGCCTTCATCTCTTCGGTTGTCAAAGTGATATGCCTATCAATAGCGCAAGGCTTTTTTCATCATTGTAGTCACAACCATGAGAAACTGACCAAATCAGAGGGTTAATTGCGCCTTTCGGCTTGGATGTTGGATCTTTTGGCTGGATATTTGTGGAAACTTTCGTCTTATACCGTCAGTGCGTTTAAAAAAGAGGCACTTAAATGCGAATGTGTAGAAAAGGGGTTTACACTCTTCCGCGCCCCCGTTAATATTCGCCGCACTTACGGAGAGATGGCTGAGTGGTTGAAAGCACCGGTCTTGAAAACCGGCATACGTTAATAGCGTATCTAGGGTTCAAATCCCTATCTCTCCGCCATATTAGAAAAGGCCGCTGAACTATCAGCGGCCTTTTTGCATTTTTACCCCTTTCAAGAATAGGGTGCAGAGCCCTAGACCCTATGGGTTCAGCCGAGCGAAGTGAGACAGCGTTGTTCGGCGAAGCCGATTAGGCAACGGCCCGAAGGGCAAGTGGGGGTTGCCCAAGTAAACCCCGCTATGTATTTTTCTGGGTCCGCTATGTTGGGTTTAGCTTAGTTAACAGAGCTGTCCTTTATAAAATGCTCTCAGCATGCAACAAAAATTCTTGAAAATCATGGAGGTGCATTTCCTGCATTCGCAGTTGCAAACAATTCCAAATATCCCCCAGCCTTAACTTGTACGCTGTCATCTACTCGAGCTGACCCAAGAAGTTAGCGTTGTTTACAGCCTCGCTGTTCATTTAGGGGGGAGTGATGACACAGCCAACATACGCCTATTGCCTTCGCCCGTTGTCATTTCAGGACAACGGCACTTTTACCGCAGATCTCTGTTATCAGGAGCGCACAGATACAGTAGTGCTTTCTTGGAGTAATATGTTTTGCCTCGCCGGCATGCAAGATGGTTCCGCCCGCGCTGCGTCGAAATTCTTACCGGCTTTGTTTCCATTGAATCGTTGGGGAGATGCTGAAAGTACGAGCATGCTGGTTCGCGAATTGCAGTCTTCGGCTTGCCATATGTTGAGACTCCATGCACCACCTTCAGAAGCGGTCCGGAAAGAACTGGAGAAACTTAATTTCAGCGCGCTTCAACTGTGTAGATTGAGCGGCTATTCCCAGGGTAATTTCAGTCGTACAGTTGAAAGCAAAAAAGATGCGGACATGGCGCTAAGCCTTGTCCTTTCAACGCTTCACCGCCTCCGTGCTTTGACCATTATGTCAGGACAGCAGGGAAGGGCATCAGCAACAGACAGCAAAGACCAAATGCTGGCTTCATTTAGGGTCAAACTCCGTAATGTGGAGGATATGAGCCGCCCTTTGGCGGGAACAAAGCGCTCTGATTTACCCTCTGTAGTCTTCGACCTTATGGGATATGGGGTCGTTCGCCTGACTGTCATAGACATGGTTCAGCTGATGATAGGTGAACGTCTGCCACCACCGCTTGCCTGCCTTGAGGAGCGACTGGGTCAGGACGAGCAAATGAAGGCTGAGCTGGTGCGTGTAAGTTATGAAGTGCTTCTCAAAAAATGGATGAGTAAATCGGTCTGGCAACATGTCCTTACGGAGTTTGGGCTTAATACCGGAGACATCTATCAGCTTGGCACACCATTTACTGAAGCGGTTTTATCGGATACATCTTCGGCATTTGACTGTCCGCAGCCACCTTGGCTGATTTGGATTATCCCTTTTCTGACCAACTCTGGCGTAGGTAATATGATTCCTAATCATGCGGATTATGCGCCGCAGATTCCCGTTAGTGAAATTATGCCTCCACCCGTTTTTGTTAGCTCCAGCGAGTAGGAAAAGTGTCTCCAAAGCAAAGGAATGCAAAAAATGCAGACTAATGTGCACTTAATTCTATAGCGTGTGATGTCCTGAAAATTAATCATAGAAACCGACAATCTGGTGCACTTAGGAATAAGTGCCTCAGATTGTTCGGGTAATTGAACACAGCCAAGATGCTTGAATTTTTCACGCGGCTGTCCTGATTTGTAGCCTGGACGCTGGAGACGCAATGAATCATATCAGTATGGATACTGGGGTGGAGGTGGTAGCACGTAACGACTTCGACATCCGCTTTCCGGCAAAAGAGGATCTGTCGCTTCCTTATCGCCAACTTTTTCCACTTATCACCAACGCGGCAAACACACCATTTCACGCTATTCTTCCCCACCGCATAAAGGAAAATATCAATAGCTTAAAACAGGTACTTTCCCATCAATTGGGAGCACATTTCCAAGTGCTGTACGCCATGAAAACCAATCGCTCGGCTGCATTGGTAAAAGCGGCCGCTGAGGAAGGAATTGGCATAGATGTATCATCCCTTGAAGAATTCCAATTGGCTCTTACCCAAGGCGTGATTGGGCGACAGTGTAGCCTGTCGGGGCCGTTTAAGTCGGAAGCGTTTCTGACACTGGCGCTTAGACAGGAAGCCAGAATTGTTGTCGACACCGACGAGGAGTTAATTCAAATTCAGGGACTTGCGTCATCAATAGGGAAGAGTGCTCGAGTATTACTTCGCTGGAACGCAGAGCAGCCCCACACTCGTTTTGGAATGAACAAAGAGAAACTCAAAGCAGCTTCATTGTTTGCTGACAGCCTGTCAAATATTGAATTGGAAGGGGCGGGATTCCACCTTTCTGGTTACTGCCCCTTTGAGCGAGGCAAAGCGTTATCTGAACTGCTTGATATTGCAGACGCGTTACGCTTTGGGGCCGACATTCGCTGGAAGGCAATAAACATTGGTGGCGGATATCCGCTCCGCTATGTCGAAGAAGCTACTTGGCGACGTTTTCAAAATGCTATCGATAAAGAGGATTTTGCTGCGGGCCGCATGCCAAAAAGTTTTTACCCTTACTGGCATCCGGATACCCTGGAAACCGCTGTGGAGAAAGTCCTGAAAGAAGGCGACAACGCAGCACGCCTCAAAGCCAACAGAATAGAGCTTATTGTTGAGCCCGGAAGGGCATTAACTGATGGGGCTGGTTTTACCACTTTCGAGGTGCTTGGTACCAAAACCACCAATGCGGGAGATTACTGTGTGATTGTCAAAGGACTGAGCTTTAGTTTCTCTGAGACCTGGTTCAACTCAGAATTTATCGTCGATCCTTTACATCTTCCAGTTTCTGAGGAGAGCACAGATAGCTTTATCCCTGTTCGTGCATACATCGCAGGGCAAAGCTGCCTTGAGGAAGATGTACTAACTTACCGAAAAGTCCCCTTTTCTCAAATGCCCAAAGCGGGAGACTTACTGGTTTTTAATAACACCGCTGGCTATCTGATGGATCTGCTGGAAACTCGCTTTCATGGTTTGCCTATCCCTAACAAAGTTGTACTGGATAACAAGGAAGATTCTTTTTTAATCGAGGAGGTAAGGGGATGAAACTCTGCACAGCAATGCATCAAATGATTGGGGAAACCCCAATGCTTGCCTTGAAATTTTCCCATAGTGATTGGACGCTTTGGCTGAAAGTGGAAAAGAATAATCCCGGGCAAAGCATGAAAGATCGTATGGCAAGGGAGATGCTTTTTGATGCGCTGCGCTCAGGTCGATTGAAACGCGGCGGAACAGTGGTGGAATCCTCTTCCGGTAACACTGCCACTGCACTCGCTTATATGTGTGCGGAAATTGGCATCAACTTTATCGCCGTTGTCGATCATCATGCGGCCCCCGACAAACTTGCAGCGGTAAAAGCCTATGGTGGCAAAATACATCTGCTGGAAGGTGATTTTGCCGATGATGAAGTGGCAACGGTTGCCCGCATTGAAACTGCACGAAATCTTGCCGCTTCTATTGATGGCGGTCTGTTTATGGACCAGTGCAATAACGCTGCGAACCCAGCGGGTTACACCAACACGCTGGCGGTAGAGCTCCAGGAGCAGCTTGGCGACGACCTCGATAGTCTGGTTTGTTGCGTTGGCACAGGCGGGAGCATCGTCGGTGTAGGCGAGGCGCTTCGCGTGCGTTATCCAGCGCTGGAAATTATTGGTGTGGAACCGGTTGGTTCGGTGATTTTCGGTTTCCCAAGTGGGCCTTACTGGCAATCTGGAACAGGCATGCCAGAAGGGGATGTGATGGGGCCATTTTACGACCCTGACCTTCTTGACGAAGGCGTTCGCGTCAGCGATGCGGAAGCCTTCACGACCTGTCGATATCTCGCCCGTGAGCACGGATTGTTGGTGGGTGGTTCAGCGGGTGGCGCAATTTACGAAGCCATTAAACGCTGTGCGAAGCGCGAAGGCAGCGGCAACATGGTTTGCCTGATTTGCGATGGCGGAGAAAAGTACCTGAACACGGTTTACAACGATGAGTGGCTGCATGGTAAAGGACTTTACCATGGCTCTGTCTATGAATACCTAAGCGATGTTATCGCTAGACCGCAGCGCATAGAAACGCCATGGTTTGACGCCGAGCAAGAGGACAAGGAGGCGTCTTTTGCATAGAGAGACACATTGGAGTGGACTGGCGATGATATTCCTGGCTGTCCTTTCTGCGACGGCCATGGATGCTTTTATCAAGCTTGCTGGTGGTGATATAGGCACTTGGCAGTTGCTGTTTATGCGCTGGATAATCGGCACTTTAGTCATCTTGCCTGTGGTGGTCTACTACTGGAAAAAGCGCGAGACGATTAAAGATCGCCGTATCTACTACTGGCGCTTTGCGCTCAATCTGGTGGGTTGTTACGCCTTGTTTTACTCCTTGGCCAACCTACCGTTTGCCACCGTGATTACCATTTTGTTTGCAGAGCCTATTTTCATTATCCCGCTGGCTGTTGTTTTACTCGGTGAAAAGATTTCGCTGAAGAATGTTATCGCGAGTTTAGTAGGTTTTGGTGCGGTGTTTTACATCAATCGACCTGAAGAGGCGGGAAGTGGCTTCAGTGTGGTTGCGCCGATTGTGGCGGCACTGACACTTGCTGTCGAACATGTTCTAAACAAACGCCTTGGCTCACAAGAAAACCCCCAGTTTATGCTGTTCTGGTTGGCGGTACCGTTGGCCGCGGTATCTCTGCCAATGACAGTGTTTGTGGAAGGCTGGGTAGATATCTCGGCCATGCAATGGGGCATCGTACTTCTCGCGGCAGTGTTGGGAAATGCCTACAACTATTTCATTATTATGGGGTTCCGCCGAGCACATGTGTCTACAGGTAGCGTGTTGCTTTATCTGTCAGTTCCTATGGCATTTATTATTGGTGTGGTGTTTTTTGATGAAATCCCAACGCTGTCCGGTGTGGTTTGCGGAGCACTGATCTTAGGGGCAAGTATGTTGGCAAATATGCGAAGGCCAGGAGAGAAGGGCAACGAGGAAACCAACGCATCAGAAGTGCCCGTAAACTCCTAACGATATTTATTTGAAGCTCTTCAAAACCGTAAAAACTCGCCCTAGGGCGAGTTTTTTATGCGACGTCAGCCTGTGATAAGGCGGGGAGAACGAATTGGCAGTTTTCCGTCAGCCACTTTTCAAAAAATCGATAGGCATCCTCATCCGGCATAACACGTGAACCAGCGAGTTTGTAGCCAAATCCAGTTGGTACGACCTCTGGTGTCACCATCACCAATTCCCCACTGGCAATTTCCTTTTGGATGAAGAGGGGATCTACCACGGCAATACCACCAATCTCCTTAACGATGGAAATTGCGCTGCTGATGGAATCCGTCATCATGCGCTGCGAGCAACAACTTTGGGAAATATCTATATTCAATTTGTTCAGAAAGATGTTCCAGTCGGCTTCAGTCGATGTAGGGTGAACGATGCGTCCGTGTTTGAGCAACTCAGGCCAAGAAGGATCGTTGAGGGTTTTAAGGTATTCCGGTTTAGCGACAGCAACGAGCTGCTCATTGTAGAACTTCTCATCCTTGCTATTAACGGTATAAACCACTGCCATATCAAAGTCTTCATCGGCAAAATCGATGGTGTGGCTATAGGCAACATGAAAGTGAAATTGACCGAATTCGCTAACCATTGAAAAGTTATCGTGGGTATTGGGGAGTAACCAGCGCAATCCGAAAGAGATTGGGAGTTTTACATTCAACGAATCATCTTTTTTTAGCGTTGAACAAGCCGAGTTGATGATTTCAAATCCATCATTTAATTGCTTTGCCAATTGCTTCCCGGCTTCGCTCAGTTTTACATTCCCCTTACTGCCAAGTACCAGTCGCTGATCAAAGTAGTTTTCGACAGTCTTAATGTGCTTATAGACGCCTGTTGCATCGATACACATTTCCTCTCCGGCTAGGAAATAAGACTGGGTTCTGGCTACAGCCAGAAAGACTTCAAGACTTTTGTAAGAGGGGGTACATCGTGACATTGGTTATTTATTGAGTCCTGTTCCAATAGTGGAAGGATTATATGACCTATGTTGTCTTGATGTTGCAATGAATGTCCGAGTTTTTGGGTTTGATGTGAGAGATGAATCTAATTTCAACAACAGTCATGTTGCAGAGAGTAGTGAGTAGTCATTCTATTTGACCCTGTATTTAGTGAATTTGTCGGAAAATTTTACATGTTACCCATATTATTGGTCAATTTGCCCCGGGATTGCAGTGTATGCTTATTTGGTCATTTTGTTACAGGGTGAGTCAATATGTAGCAAAAGAATACTCACTAACCTGACTCACTTTCGGCTTTCTCTACACCCACCTATTTGACGTAATCAGCAGAAAATACCCGCTGAGCATTCTTACTTTTCGAACCTAGTGAATGAATCATCTTTACCAAAAAGAACAGAAGAGTCCAAATTGTTTATCAACATGTGTTGAGTGCGAAAGAGGCTTATTTCTTTGCAGCCCCTCTCTAATACATCTTTAATGACGCCTTTTCCTACAAAAATGAAAGAGCCGCATCATTGCGCCACTTTGTCTGATGAGTTATAGCTTCACACTCTTCACCATACCTGCTTCCGCATGGCCTGGGATGTTACAAGCAAACTCCACATTCTTGTCACCATGGAAGTGCCACAGCAGCTGTTTGGCTTTACCCGGCTTCACGGTCACCGTGCTGCCCGAATCATGATCGTGATGGCCTGTCATGGTTTTCATCATCTCACGGTGTTTCAGTTGCTCTTCCATCGAACCAATAGAGAACTCGTGGTCGATTTTACCCGCGTTCATCACCACGAACTGCACCACATCGTTCGGTTCGATAGTCACGTCTTTTTTGAAGTTGATGCGCATGTCATCAGTCAGGATAACGTGAACCACTTTGTCGGGCTTCGCGCCGTTAGCTGGCATACCTACCGCTGACATGCCTTCCATGTTCATCATGTTTGAATGGTCCATTTTAGAGTGGTCCATATCACCATGACCCATGGCGCTATGATCCATTTCTCCATGATTCATCGTGCTGTGATCCATAGAACCGTGGTCCATTTTCGAATGGTCCATCGTGTCAGCAAATACACCAGTGGTAACCAGAGCCAGAGAAAGTGCAATCAGTGTCTTTTTCATCGTGTTTTCCTTTTAAAAATGGTTATCACTGGGCTAAAAAGCCCAGTGGATTTGTTATGCGTTTTGGGTGACTTCTTTGTTTTTCCATAGCTTGAAGATGGCTGGGAGAACCAGCAGGGTGAGCAGCAGGGCAGACGCCATGCCGCCAATCATTGGCGCGGCGATACGTTGCATGACCTCAGAGCCTGTACCCTCGCCATACATGATGGGGATAAGGCCGATAATGACTGTCAGCACCGTCATCATGACCGGACGTACACGTAAGCCTGCGCCTTCGCGAATGGCATCGGTTAAATCCGTGATTGTGAGCGGTTGGTTTTCTTCCTGAGCATGGAGTTTGCGGTAATGCCAAGCCTGATTGAGGTAAACCAACATGATGACCCCAATCTCCACCGCAACACCGGCAAGGGCGATAAAACCCACGCCAACAGCAACGGAGAAGTTGAAGCCAAGGTAGTGCATCAGCCACAGGCCGCCGACCAGAGAGAGTGGCAGGGTTGCCATGATGATCAGCACTTCACCGACGCGGCGGAAACTCATGTAAAGCAGCAACATGATGATGGCGATCGTCACAGGAACCACAACGCTCAGGCGTTCTTTGGCGCGTTCCATGTATTCGTATTGCCCTGACCAAGCGAGTGAATACCCTGCTGGCAGTACCAACTGCTCTGCGACGGTTTGCTGTGCTTCTGCCACATAAGAGCCCAGATCACGGCCGTCGATATCGACAAACACCCAGCCGTTAGGACGCGCGTTTTCCGTTTTGATCATCGGTGGGCCATCTTCGTAACGAATATCCGCGACGTCCGCTAGCGCAATACGCGCACCGTTTGGTGTTACCAAAGGCAGTTCCTGAAGCTTCACCACTGAGTCGCGGTAATCTTGCGGATAACGCACGTTGATGGGGTAGCGCTCCAAGCCTTCGATGGTTTCGCCGACATTCATGCCACCTACTGCAGTAGTAATCACCTGCTGAACATCTTTGATGCTGAGGCCGTAACGGGCGGCGGCACGACGTTTAATATCGATAGTGACGTAGCGCCCGCCAGCAACGCGTTCTGCGTAAACTGAGGCTGTGCCTTCGACGCCGTTCAGGATCGGCTCAAGTTGGGAGCCAATAGTTTCAATCACCGCCAAATCTGGGCCGGCGATCTTGATACCAATCGGTGTCTTGATTCCGGTGGCCAGCATGTCGATACGGGTTTTAATCGGCATCACCCAGGCGTTGGTTAATCCCGGGAAGTTCACCAGATCATCGAACTCCTTACGCAGTGAATCTGTCGTGACACCGTCACGCCATTCTTCGCGAGGTTTCAATTGGATCACGGTTTCAATCATGGTCAGCGGTGCAGGGTCCGTCGCGGTCTCGGCACGGCCAATCTTGCCCCAGACAGATTCCACTTCAGGTACGGTTTTGATCAGCTTGTTAGTCTGTTGCAGCAGTTCACGCGCTTTACCGATGGAAATGCCAGGGTAAGTGGTTGGCATGTACATCAGGTCACCTTCATCCAGCGGTGGGATGAATTCGCTGCCGAGCTTACTGGTCGGGTAGTACGCCGACGCCATCAGTGCGATTGCTACCACAATCATGGTTTTCGGGAATTTCAGGCTGAGGTTCAACAGTGGGCGATATAGCGCCACCAAACCGCGGTTTACCGGGTTCTTGTTCTCAGGCAGTACCTTTCCGCGAATGAAGTAACCCATCAACACAGGCACGAGCGTGATCGCCAAACCGGCAGCGGCAGCCATTGCGTAGGTTTTGGTGAACGCCAGTGGCGAGAACATTTTGCCTTCCTGACCTTCCAGGGCGAACACAGGAACAAAGCTCAGCGTAATGATCAGCAGCGAGAAGAACAGTGGCGCACCGACTTCTTCTGCGGCTTTGCTGATCACCTGCCAGCGGTTTTTGTCCGTCAGCGGCGTTCGTTCAATATGCTTATGGACGTTCTCTATCATCACGATCGCGCCGTCCACCATGGCACCGATGGCGATGGCGATACCGCCTAACGACATGATGTTGGCGTTAATACCTTGCCAGTGCATCACGATAAACGCAGAGAGAATACCGATTGGCAAACTGATGGCGATAACCAGCGACGAGCGGATATGGAACAGGAACAGAGCACAGACCACCGCAACCACGATGAACTCTTCCGCGAGCTTCTTCCAAAGGTTCTCAACGGCCGCATCAATAAGCGTCGAGCGGTCATAGGTCGGGACGATTTCCACACCTTCCGGCAAGCTGCGTTTGAGGTCTTCCAGTTTGGTTTTAACGTTGCCAATCACCTCGCTGGCGTTTTCACCAAAGCGCATCACAATCACGCCGCCAACCGCTTCACCTTCACCGTTAAACTCGGAAATACCGCGGCGCATTTGAGGGCCGATGTTGATATCCGCGATGTCACCCAGCAACAGAGGCGTGCCTTTGTCGGTTACCTTGATAGGCAGTGATTGAATATCTTCCACGCTGGAAAGGTAACCTGTGGTGCGTACCATGTGCTCAGCTTCAGCGATTTCGATCACCGACGCGCCCGCTTCTTGGTTGCCGTTCTGGATTGCCATGTTGACCTGTTGCAAGGTCAGGTCATAAGCACGCAGTTTGGCAGGGTCAATTTGCACTTGATACTGCTTCACCATGCCGCCGACAGTGGCCACTTCTGATACACCTTCGACCGTTTGAAGCTCGTACTTCAGGAACCAATCCTGCAAGCTGCGAAGTTCAGCCAGATCGTGTTGCCCAGTTTTGTCCTGCAACACGTAGCTGTAAATCCAGCCCACACCGGTAGCATCCGGACCCAGGGTGGGTTTGGCATTCGGCGGCAGTTTGGGTGCAACCTGGCTTAGGTATTCCAACACACGGGAGCGTGCCCAATACATGTCGGTATCATCATTGAAAATGATATAAACGTACGAGTCGCCAAAGAAGGAATACCCGCGTACGGTTTCCGCACCCGGCACCGCCAACATCGCGGTAGTGAGAGGGTAGGTGACCTGATCTTCCACTACCTGTGGCGCTTGGCCGGGATAGGTGGTTTTGATGATCACTTGAACATCAGACAAATCAGGAATGGCATCAACAGGCGTATTTTTTACGCTGTAGAGACCACCCAACGTCAGGAATAAGGTCGCAACCAACATCAGAAAACGGTTGGCAATCGACCAGCGAATAATTGCGCCAATCATTGATTACCTCCATTCAGCTCCAGCGCTTTCAGTGTGTAGTCAGAACCGTTTTTCTGAACCTGAAAACGTACCGTCTGACCTTCTGCAAAGCTGCCAAGGTCAACGTCTCCATCTACCGAGAAGTTCATTTCTCCTGCTTCCCAGTTCCACTCATCTACCGGCTGGTGGTTGAGTGTGATCATGCCGAAATCTGCCATTAACATGGAGATATCGCCGACGACCCAAACTTCATTTGGTGTTGTGCTTTCACTGACTTTGTAATCAACGATTTCGTATTGACCGGAAGCGCCTTTCTGCATTTCGAAGTCGATGGCCTGACCAGCAGAGAAGTCGCCCATTTCGATGCCTTCTGCAAAGGTGAAATCCATCACCATGCCCGGCCAGTTCCATTCAGGAACGGGTTCATGGTTGATGGTCAGCATGCGGTGGCCTGCCATCACGTTAGTGATTTCGCCTTTTGCCCACTGGGTTTCAGGTGGTGGTACTACACCCTGATCTTGAGAAGAAGAGATGCGCGCTAAATCTGCAGATTGGCTAGACTCAGAGTCCAGCATGAAGTGTGCAGAAGTGACAATGCGATCTTGCTCTGTGAGCCCTTGCAGTACCTCGATCTTATCGCCTGCTTCGCGACCAACCTCGATGCGGGCAGAGCGATATTTGCCTTCACCTTCTGCCAGCACCACGCGGGTCATGCCGCCAGAGCGGATCACTGATGACTTAGGAATAGTCAGCACCGCCTCATCGGTCACTGGTTGCAATGCAATATTGGCGAACATGTTCGGCTTGAGATCGCCATCCTGATTCGAGAATTTCAGGCGAACGCGAAGGGTTCGGGTTTTTGGATCCAGAATCGGATAAACGTAGTCGACCTTACCTTGCCATTCCTGACCGGGAATCGCGTCGAGCGTCATGGTGGCTTTGCTGCCTGCTTTCACCCAGTGGGCCTGACGTTCGAAGACTTCGGCATCAACCCAGACTTCTTCTAATGGGCCTGCACTGATCACCGCTTGAGCAGGGGAAAGATAACCCCCTTCGCGAATGTTCAGGCTTGCGATGACACCGTCTGCGAGCGCCTTTACTTCAATAGTTTGTGAGGCTTTGCCACGCTTTTTAATTTGCTGGATCTGTTCGCGGTCGACGCCAAGTGAAACCAGACGTTCGGTCGCGCCTTTGACCAGCCCATTTCGGCCAGTGCGGTAGGCGTTGAGCAGTTCTTCCTGCGCTTTGACCAGCTCAGGAGAGTAGAGCGTGAAAAGCACATCGCCTTTACTGACTTTCTCTCCGACTGCGTTGATGTAAAGTTTCTCAACCCAGCCCGCGACACGGACGTTCGTTTGCCATAGCAGGCTCTCATCGAAGGCGATGTAACCGACGGTTTCGATGCGTGGAGATAGTTGGGATAACTCAACGGCCGCCGTTTTCACGCCAAGGTTATTTTCAACTGCTGGGTCGATTTTCACTGTGCCGGGTTTGTCGTTACCCCCAGCCAGGTCTTCGGCATAAACCGGGATCAAATCCATCCCCATCGGTGATTTACCCGGCTTATCGCGCTGATAGTTAGGGTCCATCGGTGCGACCCAGTACAGAGGCTCGTCTGAGCCTGCAGATGAAGTACTTTCTGCCATGGCCGACATATCGTGGCCATGCCCGGCCATAAATTGATTCGCGCTAAACCCAATCACGCCACCGACCAGTAACGCCAATGTGGCTACTTGCATTGTTTTCATTGTTATTTCCCCGTTACTGATGAGCGTTTCTTGTTGTTGGTTGTGCGATATCCGGCGTTTCGACGCGATAGTCAAAGCCACCCAGCAAAGCAGCGAGGTTGCTGTTCACTAAGTTCAGGTCAGTGATAAGGCGCTGTTTTTCCAGCGCGAGTGTCAGCTCATCGCTGGCAGCGGCAATCACATCGCTGAACTGTGCGGTGTTGTTCTGATATCCACGTTCAACGGCTTGAGTGCGCGCCTTTGCTTGTTCAATCAGGGTGTTTCGGTAGCGCTCCAAACGCTGTTCCAGGTTTTCCCTGTCAACGAGCAAGGCATTCACCTTGGCGTTCATCTGTGCGAGAAGAAGATCTTTCTGGGACTTGGCTGCACCTACCTGGTACTGGGCAGCAGCATGGTTTTTATCCTGACGGTTATCCGTAAACAGCGGTAAATCCATGGTCAGGTAAGCACTGACCAAATCTGATGCTGGTTGGCCGTTCATGCCGTTTGCCTGTCGGTAGGCATACATGACTTCAACACCAAATTGCGGTGCGTAAGCTTGCTCGGCAATTTCCACCTGCGTTTCGCTGGCTGAAATGGCGGCATCGGTCATTTTGACCATAGGGTGATCGACCAACAGTGCGTAATGCTCAGTGCCGTCTGAGCGTTCAATGCGTTGGTTCAGGTGTTGCCAATCGAGTTGGTTTGACGTGAGAAGTTGACCATTTTGTGCCAGCCATTCTGTACCGAGCCATTCGGAAAGCTGCGAGGTAATGCGGCGCTGCATTTGGGCATTGGCCTGAAGTTTTTCATCCAGCTTGCTCACTTGCAGTTGTGCGTTCAGTAAATCCTGTGCTTCGTTTTTGCCAATCGAATAATTGGTTTGAATGAAGTTGGCCAGTTCACGCATCAGGCGTTGGTTTTCTTTCAGAATATCTTCGGCTTGTTGCTGATACCCCAATTCCAGCCAAAGTTGGGTAATACCATTGGCAATATCGCGCTCGCGGGCGTCGACTTGAAGCGACATACCGTCGGCTTGTTGATTGGCTTTTCTCTGCTGTAGCGAGAGGGTTTCACCACGTTCGAATTGTTGCATCAGACCCAAAGAGATATTGGTCATTGGGTCTTGGTCGAACTGAAAACTGTCGATAGGTAACCCGCCGAACCCGACTTTAAGCTTCGGATCCATCAGCGTTGCGCTGGCAATGCCGGTTTCACGCATGGCTTGAGATTGCGCATAAAACTGTTTGCGACTGGCATCATAGCGCAGCGCCTGTTCAATCAACTGTGTCAGAGAGTCTTGCTTGGCCGTTATCTCAGCTGCTGTTGCCACACTGTGGGCAAAAACAGGTACAGAGACAGAGACCAGAGCACATACCGACAAAGCCAGTAAGCTTGGTTTGAATTTCATAACTAAATCCATTTCTGGCGTCGAAAAGCGACGCGAAAATACACTCAGCGCCTTATTTCGGGCGCAACAAGGTCAATATGATGGATTTAGGATATTGGAGGTCTGTAGAGAGACTGTGGTTGATAGACCGTCGGGGCTGACAGGTCGGTATTCATCAGTGCCAGTTTGGCCTGATTGAGTGGGGATGTTTGTTGGTCTGTGAATAGCGCAAAGGCAGAGAAGCAGGTTGCAGGGCAACAGTTGTGGTCCATGCCGGACGCTGAACCGCAGTCAGGAGCAGAGGCTTCGGTCATCATGGTGTGACCGGCATGTGGATTAGCCATTTGCTCTTTCATTTCGCAGGGCACAACAGGCTGATGATGTTGGGTCATCATTTCCATTGTGTTCATCGGAGAGCCAGATGCAATAGCCGACACCAGCATGGCAAGCAGGCTGATGATGGATATCCAGTATTTTCTGAGAGAAGAAATACGCATCTAACTTCAATAGCGAAACAACATTACCGACAAGTGTAAACCTTTACCTAGCGGTAAGGTCAACAAAATTTCACTTTACCCTGATTCGATTGATGAACTTTTCAGCCGGAGGAGGTGATCACCTGCGGGGTAAGCGATTGCACTTTCAGGTAATCTTGTTAGTATCGAAGCCATAGTCGGGGAGCCAATTGGCTGAGAACGCATCGCGTGACCCGTTGAACCTGAGGCAGTTAATACTGACGTAGGGAACTATGTTGAAGTTGGGTTTCAATCGGGCCAGTATTCACTAACTACCATCCCCAGCTTTCTCAAGTTCCCCTTATTTTTAAGGGACTTCCATGCAAGACCAATCAAAGCAAACACCCATTGTTCTCACCATTGCAGGCTCTGACAGCGGTGGCGGCGCAGGTATTCAGGCAGATATCAAAGCCATTTCCGCGACGGGAAGCTATGCCTGTTCAGCGGTCACTGCCATCACTGCTCAAAACACGCTCGGCGTATCTGCTATTTTCCCGATTCCCGTCGAACACCTTGCCCATCAGTTGGATGCCGTGTTTTCCGACCTTAATGTGGTCGCAGTGAAAGTGGGTATGTTGGCAGATGCCAATATCATCAAAGTTGTCGCAGACAAAATCCGCCATTATCGCCCTCAGTATCTGGTGGTTGACCCTGTGATGGTCGCAACCAGTGGCGATTTGCTGTTGAAGCAAGAGGCCATCAGCACGCTGAAAAATGAACTGCTGCCGTTGGCCAATATCATTACGCCCAATTTGCCGGAAGGCTCCGCATTAACAGGCGCGGAGGTGCCCCAAACCGAGCAAGAGATGAGTGAGATGATTGCAGACCTGCGCGCTCTGGGTTCTGGGTCGGTGCTTTTGAAAGGTGGGCATTTGGAGTCCGACGAAAACAGCAATGACCTTTTGATTTTCGAAGACCAGGTTGAGACTTTCTCTGCCAAACGCACGCAGACCAAGAATACGCACGGCACAGGTTGCACGCTGTCTTCGGCTATTGCGTCTTATTTGGCGCAAGGCAATGAGTTAAGTCAGGCTGTAGCGCTTGCAAAACGCTATATCTCTGAGGCCATTTCTCACGCAGACGAACTCGAAGTCGGGCAGGGCCACGGCCCAGTAAATCACTTTTACCAAGGACACGGCGCGGTGCGCTGAAAAGGAGCAGGCGATGAACACAGAAACGATCGTAGCGGCACTTAAACAGGTTAGAGAGTCCAAACCGCTGGTGGTGAACATTACTAACTATGTGGTGATGAATAACTCTGCCAACGCGTTGCTGGCGCTCGGGGCGTCCCCAATCATGGCGCACTCCCAGCAGGAAATGGCAGAGATGATGTCATTTTCCGGTGCCTTGGTGATCAATATCGGTACGTTGGACAGCGCTTGGACGCCGCGCATGATTCATGCTGTTGAGCAAGCCAACCTGAATAAGAAAACCGTGGTGCTGGATCCTGTCGGTTGCGGAGCCAGCGCGCTTCGCACCGAGACTTCAAGACAAATCGCAGCCTGGGCTGAATCCCTCATCATTCGGGGCAATGCCTCAGAAATCATTGCATTGGCCGGAGAGCGAGCGCAAAGCAAAGGTGTGGATGCGTTGGACAGCAGCGAAGCCGCTCTTGGGGCAGCGAGGTATTTGGTTGAAGCTTACAACTGTAACGTTGTGGTCTCTGGCGCGACAGATTACATCGTGACATCTCAAGGGGAAACCCAGCTCAACAACGGTCATGAAATGATGCCTTACGTTACGGGTATGGGTTGTTCGCTGTCTGCTCTTACTGGAGCGTTTGCAGCTGTTGGGGAGAATACCGGACTTGCAGCCGCAGCCGTCATGGGCGTGGTGGGAGAAATTGCCGCTGAAAGGGCAAAGGGACCGGGCAGTTTGCAAGTTGAGATCCTGGATGCACTTTACCAACTGGATGAAGCGACGCTTCTCAAACGCCTGAAAATCTCATGAACACGGAAAAGACGTTAAACCCATATCGCTTGTATCTGGTGACTGATGACCAACAGGATTTGGATACGTTGAAAAACGTGGTTTCCGAAGCCGTGGCAGGTGGTGTCACCATGGTGCAGGTGCGAGAGAAGCACGGTGATGTCAGGGCGTTTATCGAGCGGGCAAAAGCGGTGAAAGCGATTCTGGCAGGAACCGGTGTTCCACTTATCATCAATGACCGTGTTGATGTGGCTTTAGCGGTTGATGCGGATGGCGTGCACCTTGGCCAATCGGACATGCCAGCAGAGATTGCTCTTGATTTGATTGGTCCTGACAAACTGCTGGGGCTATCTATCGAAACCGAAGCCCAGCTTGAAGAAGCCGATAACTTACCTGTCGATTATCTTGGTCTCAGTGCGATATTCGCGACGCCAACAAAAACCAATATCAAGAAAGAGTGGGGTGTTGAAGGGCTACGAAAAGCCGTTGAGCAAAGCGGCTATCCGATTGTTGCGATTGGTGGTATTAACACCTCTAACCTTAATGAGGTGATGGCGACAAGGCTTGCGGGTGTTGCGCTGGTGTCAGCGATTTGCCATGCGGAATCGCCAAAGCGGGCGGCTGAGGAAATCCTTGCCCAAATGAACCGCGCAGATTGAATCAAAGTCAGTCTTGAAAACCCGCCCAGCACGGGTTTTCTTTTGCATCCCACTGTCTTGGCAACAAAACATAGTGCAAGTGGGCTGAGAACTATACTCCCTTCGGATTAGTCTCTCAGGTGACCAGATTGCACATTCATCTTCTTCAAAAAGCTCTCGATTTCTGGCGTCGTGTTCGTCACTCTCTAGTCGCCGCATTGGTATTTATCAATGGCTTTCTGATTTTCCAATCTGTTTGGGGACAGAATCTCGATTTGGTGGCGCTGTTCCACATCAAAAGCTTTACTGACATCAACTGGACACATGCGGTCAATGGGCCTTGGTTACTCCTCGGTATCTTCTTGATGCTGAACGCCTTTGGTTTGTTGTTCAGAGCGCGGATTGCCTGGGCGGTGAGTCTCATTCTGTTGATGATTGTGTTCACCTTTACCTGGCATTTTTTCCCGCATCTTGGCGCGCATTTGTATTGGAGCGCCAGCGCCGTATTACTGTTGATTTTGCTGAGCAAAGACTTCAACCATTCCAGTGCCACAGCGGGTGGTATTGCAGCCTTTATAAGCTTTGCCGTTTTGCTGTTTTATTCCACTTACGGTGCGCTCTATTTCGGTGAAGGCTTCCATCCCGCTATCCATGATTTGATGACGGCGTTTTACTTTTCCATGGTGACTATGACCACCGTCGGTTATGGCGACATTATCCCTCAAACTGAGGCGGCGAGGCTGTTTACCATCTCTGTTATCATCGCAGGGATCACCGTATTTGCTACCTCTCTGACTACCGTATTTGGCCCGATTATCCGGGGAGGGTTGAACAAGCTTGTGAAAGGAGTGCAAAAGCCGATGAACAGGAAAAATCACTTTATTGTCTGTGGCACTTCAGTGCTGGCATCCAGCACGATTTGGCAGCTTCATAAGCGCGAATTGGCTGTCACTATGGTGACGATTGAAGACGAAGATAAGTTTGCCCAGATTGAGCAAAGAGTAGGGACTAAGCTCGATATTATTTCCGGCGATAGCACCGACAGCGATGTGTTATTGGAAGCGGGTGTCGAGCATTGTCGTGCTGTGTTGGCGTTGACGGAAGATGATGCCACCAACGCATTTATCGTACTTTCGGTAAAGGCCATCTCGCCCGATATTAAAGTGGTTACCGCAGTGAATGACGCCAAGAATATGAAGAAGGTTAAGCGTGTAAACGCGGACGTATTGCTATCGCCTCAGCTGTTTGGCAGTGAAATCCTTGCCAGTGTGTTATCTGGGGAGCCCATTAGCAATGAACAGTTATTGGGTATGCTGCTGCGCTCCGGTGATGGTTTGGTGAAAGAAAAAGAAAGCTAACGGCTTTGCTTGCGTTGATTCCAGAGGGTGTGAGCTGCCAAAGTTACGACAATTAAACCTGCACCCGTTGCCACAGAGGGAGTTGGCACTTCTCCTAGAATTAGCCAAACCAGTAGTGGTCCAAACAAGACCTCCAAAAGCAGAATCAAACTTGCTTCTGCCGCTGGTATACATTTGGGGCCAAAATTACTGTAAGTATTTAATATTATGAATTTATGGAATTAGTTCTCCGTAGTTCCTCTAAATGGGGCACTGGTGGGACACGATCTGAATTTCTTATTCAACTACGATTTTTAATGTGTTTGTTCCCCCGTTTCCGCTAGGGACTTCATCACAAATGGGGCAGCTATACGGTCTGGTACCTCTATTGTCTTTAGGGGCGATTTTATTCCCTCAAATCAACACCCAATCACCGGAGTCAGTGACACGTTCAATCGGTTGGATTGGCCTTGTGGCTGTGTCAATCGTCCTTGCCTGCTTCAAACTCTACGTCTGGTAGGTGACGATTGGATGCTTAATTAATGGGTGGAGTTGGGAAGTTAAAGACCCAGAGCTTTGCACTGTTGGTACATGTAGGACTAGAAAAGGTGTCGCATAATACAGAAGCACACCGTTTTGGGGTATTTTCACAAAGGTCGCTCTATCTCATACTAAGGGCTTTATTTTGGGGAAAGCACAAGAAACATGGATTTGTGGATTCTGGCGAAGAATCGGAGCTTTATGTGCTGATTTTCTATTTTTATCAATTGTCGGGAATCTTTTAGGTATCACCCAAAAAGACTTTCTCGCTCAGCTTGGTGGGTGGGGTTTATTAGTAGGCTTTGCTATATCGATTGTCTATTTTGGAGTAATGAATAGCTCTTTAGTGAATGGCCAAATATTAGGTAAGATGCTGTTAAAGATAAGAGTTGTAGATTCATCAAACTCAACAGTTAGTCTGCCAAGGTCGTTTTTAAGATCTAGCTTTTTTTTGATCCCGATCTTTCTTTCTGGAGCGCAACTCTCTTCCGAAGTACTTCTCCCATACTTAATTTATCCATTGTCTTTTATTATATTGGGTGGCTTCCTATCTATACTTTATTTATATATCTTCAATCGTGTTACTAGACAGTCACTACATGATCTAGTAAGCGGGACTTATGTTGTGAGTGTTAATGGTAGTATCGGTACTCCTCTTTCAATATGGAAAACGCATCTGGTTATAGTAACGTTGGTTCTTATAACATCCTTTCTTTCTCCTATCTTTACATCTGATTTGGTCAAATCTAAGGATTTTATAAGTCTGTTAGAAACTGAAAGAGAGATAAGAAAAAATGAACTAGTAAAAAGTGCGACGGTTCAAGAAGTTTCGAGTGCTTTTAACTCGTTTGATTCTGGCAGCAAAACAATAAAATTTGTTGAAGCTAATGTTTTTCTTAATAAAAAAGATGTTTACGATGCTAATATTGCAAAGCAGCTGGCTGCAATTATAGTGGATGCGTACCCAGATTCACTAAACAATAGTTTCATTCAAGTAACGCCTACCTACGGCTATGATATTGGTATTTCATCAAGGTGGTATAGCAACGTTTATAGATTCAGCCCTAAGGATTTAACGAGGTTAAAATAAAGAAAATAATTAATAGAGCTACGTATGCTACTTCTATTAGTAATCAGAGTGCTAGAAGAGATACTCGTCTATATATTGTTTTTGAATTAGAAAAAGGGTATAAATTTTCGATTAATGCATATTATCAGGGGGAATCGAAATGGTCTTTTTACTCTTCAGCTAAAATCTCACCACTTTACAAGGGTGATTACTTTATAGGGAATGCAAAAGATGAAGAAGGAACACTACTCAAAGTATACTATTCTATCAATACTTGCGATACTACCGAACTCAGCAGCGGCCTTAATTATTGATGGCGAGAGAAATGATTGGGTCTTGGTTTTACAGCTAGGGTCTAACCGATGGGTAATAGGTGCGACCATGCGGCTGGAGTTTGGGATTCCTCTAAGGTAGGATATTTGGCCTAACTAAGAACTACCTTCAATACAGTAAGAGTTTTGTTGATAACGATGAGCTTAAAAGACTACGTAGATACATATTATTTCATTGGTAAAATCCTTTTTTTTCCTCTCCTTTGATTTTGATTTCTCTTCTAATTATAAAGAAAAAAGCTAAAAAAGTTTTCCGGGCTTCCGTCTGTTTATTTTCCGTAGTCGCCTTTGTCTGGGGAGGTTTTTTTGTCTTTGATGGGTTTCTTAAAATTAAAGTAGAGTCGGAAATAAAGAGCTTTGTGTCCAAGCCTTATAGCGAGTACTCTGTTTTTTTAGATGGAGAGCCTCAAAGTTCAATTGAGATTGTTCGCTCTTTGCAGGGACTTTCAACAAGATTTACAGATAAAACGTTTTCTTTTAGGACAAATGAAAGGGTTTATAAGATTATCACAGATGACTCTTCACTTACCTTGAGAGTGTTTAATTCCTCTAAGAGGGAGCCATTTTATTGGGTTGTCTATATGGTTCCAGAGACTAATTATCGGTATATAGGAAGGATTCTATTTAATGAAGCCAATTAATCTAATTTTATTTTCTCTTTTAGTGAACTCATTCGGGGTGAGTGCTGATACCCCCATTTTGATGGTGGCTGGCATCGGAACAACAATGTAAAAATCGAACAAGTTGTTACTTATTGGGCTGGGCAAAGCCTAAATCCAATCGTCAAGTTATCCAATGGCTCATATTGCAGCATCAACGAAACTGACAGGAACCTATTTTCAACCATACTCGCTATGAGAGCGTCTAGTGCTACAGGTCAGTTTGTATGTGAGGAAAAAACCAGCCCAACGCCAAGAGGTTGTTTGCATATGGCAATAAAGCCTAGATTCGCCGTTGGTGTGTCAGTGTATCTCTAATCTGGACAAAGCCCGACGATCATCGGGCTCTACCTGTCATCTATTATTCGTCGTCCTCGTCCGGGCCCATAACAATCGTCACCGGACCATAGTAGTGATGGTGGTGGTGTGTTGTGCGGTGATGGTGGTGAGTCCCTTTGTGCGAATTCACACCACCATGCAAGTGGTGTCCATGGCTGGGCTAATGGGCGCGGTAATCGAGGTGATCTTTGTTGTGCTTATGTTCGACGTCGTCACCATAAGCATTTTCCATGGTCTCGTGGGTGGATACTTTTGTTTTTTGCTGAGCCATCACTGTCCTCCGTTTTGATATCGGAATAGTTTGAGCACCGAACAGTCTGGCACGCATCTCAGCGTGCAGTCGGTGAATCCCGTATTATTGCTGAGACTGGGTGTGGATTGTTGCATTACGCATGATTTCACTTATGGGTGGACACAATGACGTGAGTTGCTGCACTAAAAACAGCGGATAACATTTTTCTGCCATGCTTTGGCGTTACACTCAACGTCAGTCTAAATCAGGCTAATAATCTGAAAGGGAAAGCATTTGAGTAAACCGAGCAAAACCAAAACCAGTTTCTATCGTCGCCTGTTGGTGGCGCACCTTATCGACAATGGCGTAAATACTGTCCCTGCCATTATTAGCGAAACCGGTATGCCGAGACGAACGGCTCAGGACACGATTGAAGCGCTTGGCGAGTTGGATATTGAAACCGAATTTGTCGGTGCTAATAAAAACGGTGGATATGAGATTAAAGACTGGGGCGCGATAAACCGTACTTGGGTGAGAAAGCACTTGGATGAGATTAAAGCCCTTCTGGAATATCCAACGTCGGGATAAACGATAACAATGGCAGAGTAGCTCTGCCATTTTTATCTTCAGCAGACTTATCGGACGCTTAAACTAAGGGTGAAGCACCTTGAGTGCCTCAATGTCGACATCCTGTGAGTAGTCGACGGAATCGAATTCAAAGCCGTTCAGCTGCAAGAACTCGCCTAGGACGCCTTGGTAATCACCGACATCAGTGAAGTTTTCAGTATTCATTTCAGCCAACAGTGCGTTTACTTCCTGTTGGACGTCATCTCGCAGTTCCCAATCATCCATGCGGATCAAGCCTTCAGCATCGCGCGCCGAACTGTTTTGCCACTTGTCGTAAAACAAGCGGTTCATTTGCTCGATACAACCTTCATGAAGTCCTTTCTGCTTCATCACGTGGTAAAGCGCCAGAAGGTAAGGAGTCAAACCCGGTATAAACACGCTCGCCTTGGTAACTAAAGCCTTACACACAGCGATATTGGCATTACCCTCTATGTTTTCTAGCAGTGTGTTGATATCATCACGGGTGTTGTGTAGATGGGTTTTAGCGAGTCCTAACGTGCCTTTGTGGTAAATGGCATGGGTGTGTTCGGGACCAATGTAGGAGTAGGCCACCGTTTCACAGCCTTTAGATAGTAGCTTTCTCTCGCTGAGGAACTGCATCCAACTAAGCCAGTCTTCACCGCCCATCACCTTCACGGTCTCTTCGATTTCCTGCTCGGTTGCTGGAGGGAACGAGACCATGTCCAGACTGTTTTTCTCGAAGTTGACCGAGTAACCCTCTACAGTCTCCCCAACAGGACGAATTGCTGAGCGCCAGAATTCGCCGTTTTCAGGGTTTGGCCTTATACCTGTCGCGAGAGAATAGACTACTAAATCAACCTGGCCATCGAAATCACACTCAATGGCCTTTGCTACTTGCTCACGGGTTTCGGCGGAAAACGCATCGCCTACAATGTTGGTAGATACCAATCCCTCTTTTTCTGCAGCATCACGGAAGAAGATGTTGTTGTACCATCCTGCACTGCCAATGCCTTTTTCTGACACGCCGCGCTCGAAGGACACCCCAATGGTTCCTGCCTTTGCTGACCCAAATGCAAGAGCAATTCGAGAAGCAAGGCCAAATCCGGATGACGCGCCAAGCACCAAAACGCGCTTGGGCAAAATCCTTGAAGGAGATTGTTGGGAAAGTGATTTTGAAATTTGCTCAGAGATAGCTGCCTGACAACCGAAAGGGTGGCAGCTACGTGCTACCACACCTTGAATTTTGGGCTGGATAATCATGAGTTAAGGATTATAGCCTTTCTGATAGATATTTATCGTAATCTGGCACTTCGATGTCAATTTCGTTCATCATCATTGGTGAAGTGATTAGGTAGTTTGCAGAAGCGCGGTTGATGGCCACCGGAATGTTCCAAACTGTGGCGATACGGAGTAGTGCCTTTACATCAGGATCATGAGGAACGGCACAGAGTGGATCCCAGAAGAAGACCAGCACATCGATTTTCTTTTCGCAAATCATTGCGCCCAACTGTTGGTCGCCACCCATTGGACCACTCATTAAAGAGGTGATGGCTAAGCCGGTTTCACGGCTTAGGATGTTTCCAGTGGTACCTGTGGCGAAGAGTTTGTGATGAGCTAGTGCGTCTTTGTGTTCTTTTACCCAACGTAGCAATTCTGATTTGCAATGGTCGTGGGCAACGAGTGCGACTTGTTTATTTGAACTGACGGTGCGGGTAGTTGACTTCATATCTAACTTCTTGTGCATTTTTAGAAAGACTCATTTTGAAGTTTTTAACCGAAACGGGCGACCCATTAATGGGAAAAGGCCGACATAGATCGTCAATTCATCCACTAGGCATCTGTCTAATTGGTTGCTGTAATAATGTACAGCTGGCACCAAGAGTCCCGACACAAAATGATTGTTACATTATCATTGTGGTTGTTCACCTCATTATTTCGCGCCAAATAGGTATTTTTACAGCTTTAGCTCATAAGCGAGATATTTCTCACTTTCGGGCGCATTTGCCAGCCAGTATTTTATGAATCCGGCAATATCTGATGGCTGGTTCAGGTCCAGACTTGGTAGATTGAACTCATCTAAAGCATCAGGTTTCTGGTCATAAGCAATGGCAATAATATGAGTGTCATGCGGAAATAAAGTCGGCTTTCCGTAACTTGGCCTGTGAATTTCGATTTTTGGCAGAGTTTCATTGCGAAAGCCTTCAACAAGCACGATGTCAAGCCGTGAATGGTCGAGTTGAGCCAAACACTCTCTTAACTGAGGGTCTCTTTCTTCATTGCCTCGATACTCAAAAAACAGCATGTGGCGTCTAGAGGTTGCCAGTAAAAGCTGGTCGCTGCCAGCATAGCGGAGTCGATAGCTGTCTTTGGTAGGTTTATCCGGTTCGATGTCATGATGGCTGTGTTTCAAAAGCCCTACCCGTAAGCCCGAGGAATTTAAATGTGGGATAACGGCTTCCAGCAAAGTGGTTTTTCCTGAACCACTAAATCCAGCAAACCCGAGCACGGGAGTTACCTGCCTCGATTGGTCAATCATCAATATTGCCTAAAGCTAATTTTCTAAAAAGTGATAAAGCGATAGTGAATATGACATACGGTTAATGTTTTACGTGCAGAAAAAATGAAACGCACTACATTTAGTTTCGTATGACACTCGTTCGCTGTTGCATATCCGTGCTAGTACAATTACTGATATTTCTCAGTCGGAACTGCTTTCGTCGCAAAGGGATGGGATAAACCTCTCTTCTTTGGTCAGAAATTCCGCAGGTTTCCTGTCTGAGGTATACAATCAATGCAGAATACAACAGATGTGATAACGGGATGATATTGCAGGGCAAAGTGGATGTGCCTGTTGCAATTGCCCACGCCTGACATGTATTTCCGCCAACCATTCATGAGCACTACATTATCATGGAGCGATAATATGTGGGTTACCCTCGATTTTGAAGCGTCTGGACTCACGGAAGCTTCATATCCCATTGAAGTTGGTTACAGTTTGCCAGACGGTAACAGTATCAGCTTACTAATAAACCCAGATACCTCTCCCGAGAACTGGCAGCATTGGGATGATTTTGCTGAAACAGAAATTCATGGTCTGAGTCGTTTCGCGTTGAAAAAAGACGGGCTTTCTGTCATCGATGTGTGTAAGCATCTCAATGGGGCGCTCTGCTATTACAGCGATGTTTTGTGTGATAGCCAGTGGGATTTGTTCTGGTTGGGTCGTTTATATAAAGCAGCACATATGCGACCAACTTTTACCCTGACGGAAGTTGGCCATTGGCTTCTCAATCATGATGGTGTTAGCAGGCAAGATTTTCTTGCCGCACTGGAATCTCTTGGGCCTGCTCCACACCGCGCAGAAGCAGATGCAAAGTATATTCGAGAGGCACTTTCTATGACGCTTGGTAAGGAACGTTGCTCTTAAGTTGCTCAGAGGGTTACTATTTGTGGACTGAAACAGAGCAAGTAGTATCATCATGTCTGAGCAAATGGCGTCTGCACCCAAAACGCTGAGGTTTGCCACTTTCAATGTGGCAATGTCGGCAGACAAATCTGGCGAACTCTTCAGTCAACTGGAGGAAGGAACGCATCGTCGTTTCGCCAATATTGCCGCTGTGATCCAACACAGTCAGCCTGACGTTTTGCTTTTGTGCGAATTCGATCACCCTGGAAATGGCGGCGATGATGGCATGCTGGCGTTTTTCCAGAATGAATACCTCGAGAAGTCTCAGTTTGGGCAACTAGCGATTCACTTCCCTTACTCTTACCTTCCTGCCACTAACACGGGGTTGTCTGTTGTTGAAGGAGAGGAGATCTCGGTGTCGCCAGAAAGGGCACATGGTTTCGGTAGGCATCACGGCCAATATGGCTTTGCCATTCTCAGCAAATACCCCCTCGATATCGAAAACTGCCGCCATTGGCAAAAAACCACTTGGCAGGATTATCCTGGCAGCCAGATGCCAGAATCGTATTTTTTGAATAAGGGATTGGAATCCATCCGTCTCTCATCCAAAAACCACATCGCACTGCCAGTGATTGTCGGAGATAAGCGTATTCACTTGGTAGCATGTCACCCTACACCTCCGGTTTTCGATGGCCCAGAAAAGCGTAACTTAAGAAGAAACGCTGATGAGCTGAGGCTACTGCATGACATTGTGACCAACGCCCCTTTTCTTGTTGACGACAGCGGAAAGCGAGGTGGACTTGATAGCAGCGAAGCGTTTGTCATTATGGGTGATCTGAATGCGGATCCTGTCAACGGAGATGGGGACAAAGCGATGATCCGCACTTTGCTTTCTGATCTCATTCTTCATGATGTTCAGCCACAAAGTGAAGGGGCGACAAGGTCTGTATCAGATTCGCGGATGAGAGGAAAAGGCCGTGCGACCCATAACCGAGGCTTAAGGTTGGACTATGTGCTGCCATCTCACCATCTTAAACCGATCAATTCTGGTGTGTTCTGGCCCAAAGTAGATGATGCTTTAGCTCCATTCATATACAACGAGAGTGGAAAGCCAGTGCCGGGTCGGTCTTCTGATCACCGTTTGGTGTTTGTTGATGTAATACTGTAAGAGCCACCATAGAAGCCCCCTGTGAAAACGAGAGTCAGCGCACGTAAATGCGCGCGGTGTGTGAAAGCGTTCAAGATTTCACCGCATGCGGAACGATATTTGTCCGTGCTTTGTGGATGAAATGTTAATTTGTCCTATGAATACATATATCCAAATCATATGAAGCTCTGAGTCTTCATGTGGCTAGGGGCTGTTGACCTTTGGTGATGATTTTTGCAGCAGTTTGTGGGGATTTTATGCAAGGCAGAGGCTTCGATGTGTAGCTAGCCTACATGAGAAGACGATAACGCAGCAGAAATTCCCCACAAACGCTGCCCGAAGGGTTCTGCCCTAAGCGTTTTACGCTTTGTTGAGGTGTATTTGCTTAGAATGACTAGGCGGCACACACCTCGCCGCGCCTAAAACGCTTATAGCGAGAACAAAATTTAACCACCAAAGGTCAACAGCCCCTAGCGTATAAATTTATCAAACAACGGATTTCCTCAATAGATGGAGTATCAAGGATGAAAACGATCACCTCACTGGCTGCAGCAGTTACTCTGGGTCTAATGTCTGCATCGGCGTCAGCAGCTCAGTTCAAGCCTTCTGTCATTTTCGATATGGGTGGTAAGTTCGACAAATCATTCAACCAGGCTGCTTATACTGGCGCAGAAGCGTTTAAGACTGATACAGGTATCAGCTACGGTGAGTTTGAAATCACCAACGAGGCACAGCGTGAGCAAGCGATGCTGCGCATGGCTCAGCGCGGTTTCAGCCCAATCGTTGCAGTAGGGTTCCAGCAAGCGCCTATCGTAGAGAAAGTGGCGAAGCAATTCCCTAAAACTGAATTCGTTATCATTGATGCAGTGGTCGATCTGCCAAACGTACGTTCTGTGGTGTTCAAAGAACACGAAGGTTCGTTCCTGGTTGGTGCACTAGCCGTGATGAAAAGTGAAAGCGACAAAGTCGGTTTCGTTGGTGGCATGGACATCCCTCTTATCCGTAAGTTTGCGTGTGGCTACGAGCAAGGCGCGAAGTTCCAGGCTGATGGTGCGGAAGTTATCCAGAACATGACGGGTTCAACCCCGGCTGCATGGAATAACCCAACCAAAGGTGCAGAGCTGGCGAAATCACAGTTTGATAAAGGCGTAGATGTGGTTTACGCAGCAGCGGGCGGCACTGGAGTGGGTGTTTACCAAGCAGCTGTTGACGGCAGCAAGTATGCCATCGGTGTCGATTCAAACCAAAACTACCTGCACCCAGGTGTTATGCTGACTTCCATGGTTAAGCGTGTAGATGTCGCGGTTCAGGACGCATTTAATGATGCGAAAAATGGCGAGTTCACTCCGGGTCTTCAGGCGCTGGGTCTGAAAGAAGGCGGTGTTGACTGGGCGCTGGACGAGCACAACCGAGATCTGGTTACCCCAGAAATGGAAGCGCGTGTGAAGCAAATCCGTGATGACATCATTGCGGGTAAAATCGTGGTTCACGATTACTTCAGCACGGATTCCTGCGAATACTAATTCGTGATTGTCGCCCCCGGTGGATCTGATCTTCCGGGGGCGATTTGCATCAAGAGATAGCGATTCGCCTTGCAACCTAACTTATTGCTCTTACGGGGATAATCGCTTAAGTCGTTCTTAAATTGATGCCAAGGAGCTGGCATGACACAACCCGCCATTCAACTGCGAGGGATCAACAAACGATTCGGCGCAGTTCATGCAAACAAAGACATCGATCTTACGGTGATGCCAGGAACCATACACGGTATTGTCGGGGAAAACGGTGCAGGTAAATCGACATTGATGTCGATTCTCTACGGATTTTATCAGGCTGATTCAGGCACCATCGAAGTGGATGGTGAAACGGTCAAAATCAAAGACTCTCAAGATGCTATCTCCCACGGCATCGGTATGGTTCATCAACACTTTATGTTGGTAGAAACCTTCTCTGTTCTTGAAAACATCATGCTTGGCGCGGAAGGACATAGCCTACTTAATGTAGCCTCCCGCAACGTGCGTGGTGCACTGGAGAAAATTGAAGACGAATATGGCCTGACCGTGGATCTTGATGCCATTGTCGGCGAGCTTCCGGTCGGTATTCAACAACGCGTCGAAATTCTTAAATCACTTTATCGTGGCGCGCGCATTCTTATTCTGGATGAGCCGACAGGCGTACTGACGCCGCAGGAAATTGAGCAGTTCTTCGATATTCTCAACACTCTAAAATCACAGGGTGTCACTATCATTCTGATCACCCACAAGCTCAAAGAAATCATGGCAATCACAGACACGGTCTCTGTAATGCGTCAGGGTGCGATGGTGGCTCACAGAAATACAGCAGAAACCAATGTGGATGAGCTGGCCGAGTTGATGGTGGGTCGCAAAGTTCTTCTTCGTGTGGACAAAACAGATGCGATGTCAGGCGATGAGCGCCTGAACGTGAGCAATGTGTCCTGGTTTGATAGCCGAGGCGTGAAGCGTCTTAAAGATCTGAGCTTCTCGCTGCGCGCAGGCGAAATTCTCGGCGTAGCGGGTGTATCCGGTAACGGCCAATCTGAGCTACTTTCTGTACTTTCCGGTGTGCTCACTCCGCAAAATGGGGAGTTTACTTTGAGCACCTCACAAGGAAGACGCAGGTTTGCCAAAAAAGACAAGCGCGACGCAGGGTTAATGCGAGATTTAGGTGTAGGACATATCCCAGAAGACCGCATTAAACAAGGTTTGGTGAAAGCCATGCCTGCATCAGAAAGTGCCATTTTAGGCTTCCAGAACGATGAAGCTTATGGAAAGACGTTGCTCGATCCTGCTGCCATAGAGGCCGCGACCCGAGAGATGATGGAGCAATACGATGTCCGTCCGACTGACCCTCATCTGAAATCTGCTAACTTCTCCGGTGGCAACCAACAAAAGCTTATCATTGCACGAGAAATGCTTCGTCATCCTGATGTACTGCTCGTTGGCCAGCCAACCCGTGGTGTTGATATCGGTGCCATTGAATTTATTCACCGCAACCTGATCACCGCCCGTGACGCAGGTGCGGCGATTTTGCTGGTTTCGACAGAACTGGAAGAAATTATGTCGCTGTCCGATCGCATCATTGTGCTAGTGGACGGTGAAATCACCGGTGATGTGATTGCCAAAGACATGGACGAGCGCCAACTCGGTATCTTGATGGCGAACGCCGCAGAAGAGGAGGGCGCAGCATGAATGTACCTCAACAAAGCGCCCCAATGTGGGTGAAAACCTTTCTGGTTCCCTTCATTCAACTCTCCGTGGCGCTGGTCATCTCCAGCTTGGTGGTGTTGCTCGTGGGTGAGAGCCCAACAGCGGCATTCAGCGTGATGATTCAGGGTGCAACCAATCTGGAATTTGGCGGACTGAACAATACTTTGTATTACGCGACAAACTTTGTGTTCACTGGTCTGGCAGTTGCAGTCGCTTTCCATGCGGGTTTGTTCAATATCGGCGGTGAAGGGCAGGCTTACATTGCAGGACTCGGTATCGGCATTTTGATGCTGCTTCTCGATGACGTGCTCAATATGTGGCTGATGGCACCGTTGGCTATATTGGTAGCAGCGGCTTTCGGCGCAATCTGGGGCGCAGTACCGGGTTATCTGCAGGCGAAACGTGGTTCGCACATTGTTGTTACCACCATCATGTTCAACTTTATTGCCTTCTCAGTGATGGGTTACGCATTGGTTGAACATATCGCCAAATACGGCGGCAACTCGACTGATTCACGCTATTTCAACCCTGAAGCGGTTTTCCCGAAACTTTATGAGCTTGGCGCAAGCTATGGTCTCGAGCTTCCATTCTCTCTGCTCAACCCTTCCATCCTTCTCGCCCTGCTGGTTGCCTACTTGGTGTGGGTGCTGATGTTCAGAACACGCCTCGGCTATGCCATTCGTGTGGTTGGGCAAAGCGCGACAGCCGCTGAATATGCAGGTATCGACGCCAAGAAAATCATCATTATCGCGATGACGATTTCTGGTGCATTAGCGGGCTTGATGGCAGTGAATGAAGTGTACGGAGCACAAAACCGCCTGATCCTGAACTTCACTGGTGGTTTCGGCTTTATTGGTATCGCCGTAGCACTGATGGGGCGAAATCATCCTTTTGGTATCATTATCGCAGCCTTGCTGTTTGGTGCGCTTTACCAAGGTGGTACTGAACTGCAGTTTGAAATGCCGAGTCTGAACCCAGAACTCATCATGGTTATTCAAGGTCTGGTTATCTTCTTTACGGGTGCATTAGACAGGCTGATTCGTAAGCCGGTTGAAGGCTTCTTTATGCGCCGTAGCGCGCAAACAGAGGGGGCGTAACATGGAATGGTTTAACTGGATTCTCTCCTCTGCTGACTCAACGCTTCGTCTCGCGGTTCCGCTGATTTTTGCTGCAATGGCCGGGATTTTCTCAGAACGCGCAGGCGTGGTTGATATTGGCCTTGAAGGTAAGATGTTGTTCTCTGCCTTCACTGCGGCGGCGGTTTCTTATGTTACGGGCAACCCTTGGTTAGGCTTGATGGCTGCCATTGCGGGTTCCATGATGTTGGCGCTGATCCATGGCTATGCGTCGATCACTCAAAAGGGCGATCAGATTATCTCAGGCCTGGCGGTGAACTTCTTCGCGTCAGGGATGACGATAACGCTCGGGCACGCCTGGTTTGAACGCGGTGGTCAAACGCCAACGCTTCATAATGACCAACGCTTCCTACCCACTGAACTGCCGGGTGCAGAATGGTTAGGAGATACTATTCCTGTATTGGGGCCACTTTATAGAGATGTGGTTTCTGGCCACAACGTTCTGGTTTATCTGGCCTTTATTGCGGTGATTGCGACATGGTGGGTGCTGTTTAGAACCCGTTTTGGCTTGCGCTTACGTGCAGTAGGTGAAGAACCAAACGCGATTGATACCGCAGGTATATCGGTCGTTTGGTTGCGTTATCGCGCGGTTCTGATAGCGGGGTTATTGTGTGGCTTAGCGGGTGCTTACCTTTCCACTGCACAGAATGCGGCGTTTGGTAAGGAGATGACAGCAGGTCAGGGCTACATTGCACTGGCAGCGGTTATCTTCGGTAAATGGCAGCCGCGCAACGCGTTTTTAGCGTGCTTGTTGTTCGGTTTCCTGTCTGCGCTTGAAACACGTATGCAAGGCGTAGAAATCCCGTTGATTGGGGTGTTGCCAACTCAGGTATTCTCGGCATTGCCGTATGTACTGACCGTGGTACTGCTTGCTGGCTTTATCGGCAAAGCCGTTGCTCCGAAAGCGATTGGGCGACCATACGAGAAAGAACGCTAATGGCTTAAAAGTGCACAAAGATAAACGAGGGCATTTGCCCTCGTTTTTTTTATTCTTTAGCAATCTAAATACGGTTAAGCACTACGTTTTGCCAAGTAATCATCCTGAAGAATGTACATGCGCTTAATGTCGCAGTATTCACCATTCACGAAGATTTCCTTCACGAGATGGCCTTCCTCAACGAAGCCACACTTATTGTACAAGTGAATCGCCTTTTCGTTATTCACTGCCACGTTCAGGTAGACCTTGTGCAGGTTCAGAATCGTAAAGGCGTAATTCAACGCTTTGTTGATGAGTGTCTTGGCATAGCCGCAACCTTGGAAATCCGGCGCGATGATAATCTGGAACTCTGCATTGCGGTGGATCGAGTTGATTTCCACCAACTCAACAAGGCCAACCGCCTGCTTCTGTTCGTTCTCTGCGATAAAACGACGCTCGGTGCTGTCATGAATGTGCTTTCTGAACAGATCTTCCAGCTCATAGTAAGACTCATAAGGTTCTTCGAACCAATATGACATGATTGAGCGGTTGTTGTTTAGCTGGTGGATAAAGCGAAGATCGGTTTGCTCAAGGGCGCGTAATCGAATAGCGTTTTGCATACTATTTCTCGTTCTAAAGTGTCTGTTAGCGCGACTGAATTTTTGTCGGCGACGGAAGATATCACCGGATTTCGAAGTAGGGAAATGAAATGTTTTATCGTTTTAGTGGAAACAAATGAGAAGCCGCTGATTTCAGTCAGCGGCTTTTAATTCTGGCTATTAAGATGGTACCTGAACCAACTCCGGCTCCATATCGTCCGTTCTTTTCTTCCGTACCAGATACCAAAGTGGCAGCAGACCAAAGCTTATCACGGCAAGGGCAACAAGGCCGTTTTTCGCCGCGCCATAGTGAAGCACAACCTGACTACCCAGCAGCGCGCCGCCGCCAATTCCTACATTGAAAATGCCGGAGTAGATAGCCATGGTGATATCGGTCGCTTTCGAGCCGTATTCCAGCGCGCGTGTTTGTAAGGCGAGGGCGACTGTCATCATCACTGCGCCCCAAAGAGCCACGCCCGGGAAAAGCTGGAATATGCCTACGCCGGATCTCGAGAGCATAGAAAGGCACAACGCCAGCAAGCCAAAGCTCAGAATCAGCAGGGTGTTTGGATGGCGAGGCTGAAGGCGACTGAACAACAAGCTGCCAACAATACCCGCTGCGCCGTAAGTCATCAGCGCCCAGGTGGTGACATCCGCACTCAAACTCCAAACCTGCTGAATCAGCGGTTCAAGATAGGTGTAAGCCGTAAAATGAGCAGTGACGATAATCGCCGTCAATAGATACAGGCTCAGCAGCGGCTTATTACGCGCAATCTCGGGCAGGCTGGATAGGTTGCCGGAGTTGGAAACCGGCAGCTCAGGCAGCCAGCGCCAAAGTGCCAACATCAGCACGCCGGAAATTACGCCAATGCCACCGAAAGTCGTGCGCCAGCCGAACCATTCGCCAACAACGCGACCCAATGGCACCCCCATCACCATGGCTAACACTGTACCGGTTCCAAGCAGACTGATTGCCACCGCGCTTTTGCCTTTCGGAGCCATTCTTACAGCCATCGCAACACTAATCGACCAGAACACCGAGTGCGCAAATGCGATACCAACACGGGAAACCAGCAGCATGTTATAACTGGTTGCCATGGCAGAAATGACATGACTTACAACAAACAATGCGAATACGCCAAGCATTAAGCGGCGACGCTCAAAATTGGCAAGCAGTAGCATCACTGGCAAAGAAGCCAGCGCCACAATCCAGGCGTAAATCGTCAGCATTGGGCCGACTTCCGCTGGGCGCATACCAAAGCTTTCGCCAAGGTTCGCCAACATGCCGACAGGGACAAATTCGGTGGTATTGAAAATAAAGGCGCTCAGGGCGATCAGAAACACTCTGAGCCAAGGCAGCAGGTTTTGGTTTTTGGTGTGCATGGTGATGCGAAGCGACAGGCAAAAAATAAACAACAAACGAAAAAGGAACGCGAGTGTAATGCAGGTTCAAAAAAGAGGCAATGGTCAAAAAATTTGCAATCAATTCTACCGAGAGCTTAACAGGTAAGGGCAAGCGAGGGCGACTTCTGGCAACCAAGCCATGTCACCAACCCAACCTTTACTTGAAAATTTCCGTTCGCTTTGTGGAGAGGGAGTGCCCATAGAAGACACTGAGAGAGGTTAGATACCATTAAAGTATGAATATAGATTGAAACCGCGTGGTTTAAGTTTGAGTGATATTTTCTAACAGCAAAAACAATGTTCATTCCCTAAGTGGGATTTGTTGGTTTTTTCCTCTTTATTTTCACTATGTATCGACACGAAACAATGTGATCTGATGTTATTTGTTTACCATTATATCGATAAAAAGTGACATGAAAATCCGGGAGGTTTTAAATTCTAAGTGGCACTTTTATCATTCTTTACATAATTATTTTCTAACGACATCTTTATCCTACAAATATTGAAAACACTGAGGATTAAGCATGAAGCTAAGAAACTTACTATCAATTTTTACTTTAATAACCCTGACTTTTTCACTTCCGTCTATTTCTGGAACAGTCGACAAAAAAGTAAAAGAAGAATGGGAGCGATGGGGCCCGTATAAACTAAAGACAGTAGAGATTGGTATTGGTGAAGTTACTAAACAACCAAATGAAGAGATTAGTGGCAGTATGTTTGATCTTTCCGTAGTAAGTAGAGATTTTGTTACCGGTTTTAACGGAACCGCATACAACAGTAGTATTGGAGGAGGGACAGATACCTTTCTCTACAATCGCGGTGGTAACGAGTCATCGTGGTATAGTTTTTCACCAAAAAAGCATTGGTTACAAAAGATAATCGTTAAAGAAAATTATCTGGTAGGAGAGTCTGGTATACAGTTTTTGCGATTGAAAGGTGATGGGTTTGATGTTAAGTCTGGTACCAATCCGGGCAAAAACTATATTGAGAAATCTGTTGTGTCATTTGCTAATAAAAACAAAGAGTTTACCTATGCTCCTATATTGACTCACATTGCGATTTATTATCATAATAGCTCCCCAAGTATTAATGGTTTTCGTATGAGATTCCTCATTCCCGAATATTCTGAAGTCCGCCATAGTCAAAACGTTTCGGTAAAATACTTTTAAATTTTAGTGTTAGTGTGGCCACATCGCGTGGAGCTGTGGCCATTTTAAATTATTTTATTTTTAAAGTTTATATAGCCTTTTGATAAAAGGCTTAGGCTGTGAGATTTAACGATTCAATACGTCTTTTATCGCTTTAACGAAAAACTGTTTATGCTAAAGTACTTCACAAATTCCGATAAGAAAGACGATCAATAATGAAAATCTTCAGCAACTTTGACAGCGGCAACATTCAGGTGGTTTCCGCTGACTCACCAGCCAATATCCAGCTTTCAATCCCAGCCGACAACAACACAGAAACCGCGCAATGGTTCCACTTCCGTTTGGAAAGTGATTCGCAGGAACTGCACCAGTTCACGCTGCTAAACCTTGCTAAATCCGCTTACCCAGAAGGTTGGCAGGATTACGATGTAGTCGCGTCTTACGACCGTAACGAGTGGTTCCGTATTCCTTCAGAGTTTGATGGCGAAAACCTGCGTTTCTCGGTGATACCGGAAGCAAGCTCCATGTATTTTGCCTATTTCGCGCCTTACTCTTACGAGCGTCATCAAGATTTGCTGCACGAAGCGCATACCCATTATGCCTGCAAATTGGAAACACTGGGTGCAACCATTGATGGCAACGACATCAGCCTGCTGACCATTGGCGAACCAGCCGAAGGTAAAAAGAATATTTGGGTGATTGGCCGCCAACACCCGGGTGAAACCATGGCAGAGTGGTTTATTGAAGGCCTGTTGATGCGCCTACTGGATGAAACCGACACCATCGGCAAAGCGCTAATTGATAATGCAGTTATCCGTGTTGTGCCAAACATGAACCCAGACGGCAGTATCCGTGGTCACCTTCGTCACAATGCGGTCGGCGCAAACCTTAACCGCGAATGGCAAACGCCGACCCTAGAGCGCAGCCCAGAGGTTTTCTACGTGCGAGAACGTATGCTGGAAACGGGCGTAGATATGTTCCTGGATATCCACGGCGACGAAGCTATTCCGTACAACTTTGTGGCAGGAAGTGAGGGCATTCCTTCCTACGATGAAGATTTCGCCGCGATGGAAGCTCACTTCAAGCAAGCGCTGCTGACCATCACCCCAGAGTTTCAAGACGAGCACGGCTACCCGAAAAGTGCACCCGGTACAGCTAACCTGACAGTGGGCTCTAACTGGGTGGCAGAGCAGTTTAAGTGTTTGTCTTACACCGTTGAAATGCCATTCAAAGACCACAACGACCAGCCAGACGAAATTTACGGGTGGTCACCAGATCGCAGTGCTGCTCTCGGCAGCGATATGCTTGCCGCTATTTGGGCGACATTGCCAAAGCTTTGACGGGTTGATTGAAGTGTAACGCCACCGAGAGGTGGCGTTTTTGGTTTGGGGTTATGCAGTGTGGTTCTGCCCCATTAAGTAGGTCAGTGTTACTTAGTCCGTGATGGCTCTGATAAAAGGAAAAACAAAAAGAATTATGTTGAAGTGGGCCGCATTGTTTAAAGGAGGAGTATGTCTCATATGTGAAATTTTTTTCTTTATTTCCCCAGGTTTCTCTCGGTAACTGTCTGCTTTAACAATTAATCTGATTTTTATAATGTCTCAGTCTTATTTGTGAATCAATATTCTCACCATTGAATTCCCCTCAATCTCTTCTAGCTTATTTTTCGATACGAAGTTTTCATGCGAACCAGATTTGAGGGTGTGCTTATTCGGCTTAACGCGCTTCACAGCCACCGGATGCTATTTTTTGAGGATATGTGATGTATTTATTTAAGAAAGCGATCTGGGTGTTGCCAGTATTGTCGCTCGGACTCACTGCATGTGGTGGAGAGGAGGACGCTAAAACGGCAGACACTTCTGTACAAGGGGGGAGTACTGGTTCGCCCTCGCCAAGCCCTTTTCCAGGGGAGGTTAACGATACAGAGACCTCCCCCAGCCCACCCAGCATCCCTTTACCGGGACCATTGAATTTGGCGAGCCCGACTGTCGGGGCGCTCTCAAATGATTATTATCCAGTGAGCTTCAATTGGAGTAGCTCCACGGATGCGACGGGTTATACCTTGTGTAGAAAAGATGTAACATTCCTCAACCATTGTGAAGTGCTGGGCACGACGACCGATATGCTTCACTTCAAGCTGAATTTGGGCGGGCCAATAATAAATCATTTGGCTGACTTTTTTGTATTAGCCACTAACAGCACAGGCTCAACAGCGTCTAATGACGAAACCTTATCTTCCGATGATCTGAACACTTTCATAACGTATATCAAAGCCTCGAATCCTGGGACGTATGACAGATTCTCTAATGTGTCCCTTTCAGCGGATGGGAAAACTCTCGCGGTGGGGGCTTCTGGAGAAGATTCACAGGCCAAAGGCATCAATAGTGACCAACAAAACGATTCATGGGGCTTCGATTCTGGCGCTGTGTATGTGTTCCGTTTTGACAATAATAAATGGACGCAGGAGGCTTATATCAAGGGCTCGAATTCCGGGTATAAAGACCGATTTGGCGAGTCACTATCCCTTTCAGCTGATGGGAACACTCTTGTGGTGGGAGCTCGGTATCAAGATTCAACCTCCACAGGCATCAATCAACCAGAAACTTGTTGTACAAACGATTCGGGTGCTGCATATGTGTTCCGCTTTAAGAACGATGAATGGACCGAGCAGGCTTTTATCAAGCCCATGGACCTTCATGCATACCTAAGATTTGGCATCTCAGTATCCCTTTCAGCTGATGGTGACACCCTCGCGGTGGGGGCAGAAGGAGAATCTTCAAATGGAACCCCAAATAGTAGTGGCAGTTTGTCTGGTTCAGGGGCTGCGTATGTATTCCGCTTCAATGGTACTGATTGGGAGCAGCATGACTTTATTAAGGCCTCGAATCCAGGTAAAAATGACAACTTTGGTAACACTTTGTCTCTGTCAGGGGATGGGAAAACCCTGGCAGTAGGGGCTTATAGAGAAGATTCATCTTCCAAAGGCATACACAGTGAACAGAACCAAGACAGCAACGAAAATCAAGATTACGGTGCTGTTTATGTATTCCGCTTTGACGATACCGAATGGAGTCAGGAAGCTTATGTCAAAGCCTCGGATAGTGGGTATCTTCACCATTTTGGCGATACGTTATCCCTATCCAACGATGGGAATACCCTTGTGGTCGGGACGAAAAAAAACGAAACTGCATATGTATTTCGCTTTACCGAAAATGCTTGGACAGAGGAAATCAAAATCAAGGCTTCGAATACCGAATCAGGTGACCTGTTTGGCTACTCGGTATCTGTGTCAGGGGATGGCAACATCCTGGCGGTTGGTGCTTACGAAGAAGAATCAGATGCCAAAGGCATGAATGGTGATGAGAGCAAAGACAATTCAGGTACTGCTGGCGCTGCGTATATTTTTCGCTTTGCCGATAGTGCTTGGGAGCAGTTGCATTATATCAAGGCTACGAATACACAATATGCGGACTATTTTGGCGCGTCAGTATCGCTTTCAAATGATGGGAAGGTTCTGGCGGTGGGATCTACTGGGGAAGATTCAAAGGCCACAGGTGTCAACGGTGAGCAGAACAGTGCTGATCAAACAGGGTTTGATTCCGGCGCGGTGTACATCTACTAGCCTATACCAGCATTAATAATGGACGCGCCCAAACACGGTGTTGCACCAAACCGAGAGGGTGAAATCCGTGAATCGGGAGCGTCCGTATCTATCCCAATGGGTCGGTTTCTTTTTGTGGGCTCAATCGCCAATGCGCTAAAACAACAAAGTGAGTGCGTCACTTTGCGTAAATAGAGCTAAGTCTGAATTGGACGATGGAGCGCACAAAAGCTAAGTCGAAATTGTTCATCATTGTGTCAGGCTGATCTGTTCTGGCACCTTCTACAGATAGCGTTAAAATCATTGCATTTCCAGCGCTAGCCTGCTCCCATCTGTTCAATCCCAATTTAGTCTGTATAATTCGCCGACTGTTTGTTCGTGCCAGATAAAGTGGCGCTCTGAACACTTCCCATCATTCACCTAGGAATACTTCATTGATTTCAACCGCTAACATCACCATGCAATTTGGCGTGGAGCCGTTGTTTGAAAACATCTCAGCAAAGTTCGGTAACGGTAACCGTTATGGCCTGATTGGCGCGAATGGCTGTGGTAAATCGACCTTTATGAAGATCTTGAGCGGTGCACTGGCACCTAGCTCAGGCAACGTGTCGATCGCGCCGGGATTGAAGTTGGGTGTGTTGAGTCAGGATCAGTTTGCGTTTGAAAACTTCAACGTGATTGATGTGGTCATCATGGGTGACAAGAAGCTTTGGGAAGTAAAACAAGAGCGTGACCGCATTTACTCTTTGCCGGAAATGAGCGAAGAAGACGGCATGAAAGTCGCTGAACTTGAAGTCGAGTTCGCGGAAATGGATGGCTACACCGCAGAAAGCCGCGCGGGCGATATCCTGATCAAAGCAGGTATTGAAGAGCACCTGCACTTTGGCTTGATGCAGCAAGTTGCGCCGGGCTGGAAACTGCGTGTGCTGTTGGCGCAGGCGCTGTTTGCAAACCCAGATATTCTGCTGCTGGACGAACCGACGAACAACCTAGATATTCACACCATTGGTTGGTTGGCGGAAGAGTTGAGCCAGCGTAAGTGTACCATGATTATCATCTCGCACGACCGGCACTTCCTTAACACCGTCTGTACCCACATGGCAGACATTGATTACGGTGAGCTGCGTATCTACCCGGGTAACTATGATTACTTCCTGGAAGCGTCAGGTTTGCAACGCGAGCAATTGCTGGCGAGTAACGCCAAGAAAGCCGCTGAGATTAACGAGCTGCAAGAGTTCGTGAACCGCTTCGGTGCCAACGCCTCTAAAGCAAAGCTGGCGAGTTCGCGCGCAAAACGTATGGACAAAATCAAGCTGGATGAGGTGAAAACCTCTAGCCGTATAAGTCCGTCTATTGATTTTGGTGAAGGTAAGAAACTGCACCGTCAGGCACTTGAGTTGCAAGAAGTGGGTCATGGCTACGATGGTGAGATGCTGTTTGAAAATGGCAATCTGCTGTTGGAAGCAGGCTCGCGCCTTGCCGTTATCGGTGAGAATGGTGTGGGTAAAACCACATTGCTGCGCTGTTTGGTGAACGAGCTTGAGCAAACCCAAGGTGTGGTGAAGTGGGCGGAGAATGCGTCTGTCGGTTACTGCCCGCAGGATTGTACTGCTGACTTCGACAACGATATGACTATCTTTGAGTGGATTTCGCAGTGGCGCACTGCGAAGCACAATGACCTGATTGTGCGTGCGATTCTGGGGCGTCTGCTGTTTACCGAAGATGACGTGAACAAGAAAGCTAGAAACTGTTCGGGTGGTGAGAAGAACCGCCTGATCTTCGGCAAGCTGATGATGCAAGACATCAACGTGCTGGTGATGGATGAGCCAACCAACCACATGGATATGGAAGCGATTGAAGCACTGAACAGCGCGCTGAAAGTGTATCCGGGTACCTTGATTTTCGTGAGTCACGACCGTGAGTTCGTGTCATCACTGGCGACGGCGGTTATCGAAATCAAAGACAAGAAGCTGGATTACTTCCAAGGCACATACGAAGAGTACCTTACCCATCAGCAGAAGGTATTGAGTGCGGCATAAGCTGACTATCAGATTTCATGTAAACGCTTGTGATTCAAGGTTTGATAAAAACGAAAACGCCACCTGAAAGGGTGGCGTTTTTTATTGAGATAACTGCGGGACGATTAGCTCGCTGCTGATGTTGGCAGTACACGCTTCAGGATATCTGCCAGCGTGACGACACCAATCATCTTGTCGCCTTTGCCCACCACAGCAATCTGCACACTTGCTTCTCGCATACGCGCCAGCGCTTCGTATACCGGTGTGTTAGCATCAAGCACATGCGCTTTACGTGCGATTTCACGTGCAGGTCGGTCAGCAGGTTCCAGCAGGGTATCACGTACATGAACCACTAGCGGTTTCAGGCCACGGTTGCCGAATACCAGAATACGCATGTGTCCAGATTCCATCGACACCTTGCGCACTTCCGCAACGGTTGCGCGTTTGTCAACATGCGCCATCACCTGACCTTCGGTGACCAGCGTTTCAACCGGGATTGAACTAAGGTCAATCAGACCGGAAAGCTGCTTCTGAATACTCGGTTGCAGTGTACCCACTTTACCTGAGTGTTCGACGAGCTGACGAATGGTATCAATGTCCTGCCCACCGACAGCAGCGCTTTCAACTGGTTCAACGCCAGATGCTTTCACCAGACGGTTCGCAATGCGGTTAATCCAGTTCAGCAACGGACGCAGCGGCCACACGTAAGCCCGTGCCACAAGGCCAATCGCCAGTGCTGATTTTTCAGGGTGTGCAATCGACCAGGACTTCGGTGCCATTTCGCCCACGACAAGGTGAAGGAAAGTCACGACGAACAGCGCAAAACCGAACGACGCACCATCTACCGCCCATTCCGGCATGCCCATAGAGGCAAACACGGGTCCAATCCAATGGTCTACCGCTGGCTTAGTGACTGCACCCAACGCAAAGGTACAGAAGGTAATGCCCAACTGGGCACCGGCTAGCATCAGTGTCAGGTCATTCATGCCGCGCAACGCAGCGCGTGCAGACGCACTTTCCACAGCCATTTCTTCCAGGCGGTGGCGACGTGCACCCATCAATGCAAATTCGATGATAACGAAGAAGCCACTCAATACGATTAGGGCAGTGGTCACCAAAGTGACAATCAACGGATCGGTCATTATTCTTCACCCTCCTCAATGGGATTCTCTACAAGCTTGACGCGCACCTCTGTTGGAACGTGTCGCTCAATACGCAACACTTCAACTTCAAGATGGCGCTTGAACAGCTCGCCAGAAGCAAATTCGGATGGGTCGACTGGCAGTTCGATAACGACTGTCTCACCTTCAGCCGGAAGTGCGCCGCGCTCAGCAATCAACATGCCAGCGATGGTTTCTACATCGTCTTTAGGCAGGTCGAAGCCAATCGCACGCTCTACTTCGTCGATGTGGACATCACCTTCCATCAACCATACATTGTCGCTCTGCGGCACAACGGCATCCGCCGCGTCAGCGTCGTGTTCGTCGGTGATTTCACCCACGATTTCCATTGCAAGGTCTTCAATCGTCAGCACGCCAGCAAAACCGCCGTACTCGTCAATGACACACGCCAGATGGTTGGTCGATTTCTCTAGCTGATCCAGAGCGTCTGGCAGACTCATTAGCGTTGGCAGCACGGTAGCAGGGCGCATCACTGATTCTACAGTGTCGTCAGCATGGCCAGCATCTATACGGGCCAGTACGTCAGGCAAATGAACCACACCCACAGGCGCATCATCGTCGTTAACCACTGGGTAACGGGTATGTGCTTGTGCCATCAGTGACACCAACTCAGTCAATGTGGTTTCTGGCTCAACCCAGTCCACCTGAGAACGAGGCACCATCGCGTGTTCTACGTCGCGCTCTGGGAAATCCAGAATACGGTCCATCATCAGTGACAGTTCGACAGGGATATCACCCGTTTCACGAGAGTTAGCGATGATGTGGTGCAAGTCTTCTTCTGAAGCACTCACGTCAAGATCGTGTACTGGTTCAATGCGAACCGCGCGAAGCAGCAGGTTTGCTGATTTGTCGAAGAAGCTGATGAAAAAGCCAAACACAGACATGTAAATCAGTGTTGAGCGGGACATCATGCGAGCCATTGGCTCTGCATTCGCAATCGCGAGGTTTTTCGGGTACAGCTCGCCCATGATCATTTGAACGACCATAGCGACACCCAGGGTGATGACGGTACCTAGAGCGATACCCGCCTCTAGCGATAACCCAAAGCCTTGCAACAATACGCCCAGCGACTGGCCAACAAGGGGTTCTGCAACGAAACCCAGCACCAAGCCGGTTACCGTAATGCCAAGTTGGGCTCCGGAAAGCATAAAGCTGGTACGTTTGGTGACTTTGAGCGCGCGTTTTGCGGCTTCATCACCAGTGGCTGCCAGCGTTGCGAGTCTTGCTCTGTCCACGGCCATGTACGCAAACTCTTGGGCAACGAAGTAGCCGTTTGCTGCGATAATAGCCAAAATAAATAGAATGCCGAACAGAAGGGTAAGAAGGGTCTCAATCATTGTTGCGTCCTCCCTTGGTGACGAGAAGCCAGTAAGGTTTGACACAATCGACTAGAGTTGGGGTCCACAAAGTATTCCTACAGTAATAACAGGAAGCGCAGTATATTTCCGCGATGTGGAAATAGTCTAGTGAATAGTTTGATTATGCCCTGCAAACTTAGTGAGACACTCGGCCTGCGGAATTTCCAGGCTCTCGGAAAGTCGGCTGCAATGGCCGAAAATCGCGATTAATGACGGCGAGTTTAGCCACTTTTGGGCTTACGGGCTGTTACAAAAATCTTTGGTTGAGTCAGGGTTGTGGTCTGCTTTAACTATCCAATTTGCCAGAAGCTTTCTTCCCTACGAAATACCCCACGCAGAAAACTGCAATAAACACGATGGTCGCCAGTAAGTAAGCCAATACTTCCGGTGCGCCTAAGCCAAATGCAAACGCAAAGCTAATGCCCAGAAATGCTTCTTTGAGCCACTCCGTTGCGGGCGAATTGGTGCTCATACCAAGCATACCGATAAAAAGAAGAAGGGCGAGCAGGCCGACTTTCAGGCCGATAAGGGTGGAACGTTGCATACATGGCTCCCGTTAAAAAACGGGCGCCAGTATACGACAATTTATTCGATCATAGGCATTGTGCAAGCTGGCCTTTTTTGGTGGAAGCCATCACGCAGCCGCGTTCACTGTCGGAAGCTGCTTTGCACTGGCTCATTAATTCACCCGCTGAAGGTGCTAATGCACCAAGAATTTTCTGAGCATGGCTAACAACTTTACCGCAGTCACTCTCTGCGACTGGGTCGTAATCAGAACAAGCGGTGAGGCCGAAAACTGTGGTGGCCAGAAGAGTTGTTTTTATGGTGGTTTTCACGTTGAACATAAATATCATCCCCTACAATGATTCAATACAAGGGTAGGAGAGCTTTCCTAACTTTGCGATTTTGAAAGACAACTGAGACAAAAAAGAACGCCGAAGCGTCCTTTCATATCCTGAAAGCCTCGATGGGATTAGTCACCGATAAAACCGCCAGTTTGATGCTGCCAGAGTTGGGCATAAATGCCGCCGCTGGAAATCAGTTCTTGATGGGTGCCTTGCTCGACGATTTCGCCCTGATCGAGAACGATCAGCCTGTCCATCGCGGCAATGGTTGAGAGCCGGTGAGCAATAGCAATCACCGTTTTACCTTCCATCAACTGATAGAGACTTTCCTGAATCGCTGATTCTACCTCTGAATCCAGTGCAGACGTTGCTTCGTCGAGGATGAGAATTGGCGCATCTTTTAGCAATACACGGGAAATTGCCACACGTTGGCGTTGACCCCCAGACAGCTTCACGCCGCGTTCACCTACCTGCGAATCGTAACCTCGGTTTCCATGCGGGTCGCTCAGTGTTTCAATAAAGTCGTGAGCCTGAGCTTTCTTGGCTGCGGCTAGCATGGCTTCTTCACTGGCATCCGGGTCGCCGTAAAGGATGTTTTCACGGATAGAGCGGTGCAGCAGGGAAGTGTCTTGCGTCACCATGCCGATATTGGCGCGCAGTGAATCCTGTGTCACGGCTGAAATGTTCTGACCGTCGATACGGATCTCACCACCTTCCACATCGTGAAAACGCATAAGAAGGTTAACTAAGGTTGATTTACCCGCACCCGAACGACCAACCAGACCGACTTTTTCGCCCGGTTTGATGTTGAGGTTCAGTTTTTCTATCACGCCTTTGCCTTCACCATAGTGGAAGCGAACATCGGTGAAGTTTATGGCACCTTGAGGAACTTCCAATACAGGTGCGTTTGACTTATCCAGCACTTCGACTGGTTTGGAAAGCGTCGTCATTCCATCGACGACGGTACCGATGTTTTCAAACAGCGAGCCGATTTCCCACATGATCCATTTCGACATGCTGTTGATACGCAGTGCAAGGCTGACTGCAATAGCTATCGCCCCAACAGTGATGGCGGAGTCTAACCAGAGCCAGATGGACATCGCACTGATAGAAAACAGCAGGGCGTAATTCGCGACCTCTACTGAGATATTGAAGCCGGTTGCGAGACGCATTTGGCGGTAAACCGTATCCATAAATACGCCCATGCCTTCTTCGGCGTATTGGGTTTCTCTATCGGTGTGTGAGAAGAGCTTTACAGTGGCGATGTTGGTGTAGCTGTCGACAATGCGGCCCGTCATCAATGAACGGGCATCCGCCTGCTCGGTGGAAACTGCTTTCAACTTAGGGACAAAGTATATCTGGATGCCAATGTAGGCTATCAGCCAAACCAACATCGGGAGCATGAGGCGAATATCTGCCTGACCGACGATAAACAGCATCGAGATAAAGTAGACGGCAATATATACCGCCACATCCAGCAGCTTCATCACGGTTTCGCGAATAGACAGCGCAGTCTGCATGACTTTGGTTGCAATACGACCTGCGAAGTCATTCTGATAGAAGCCGATGCTCTGCTTCAGCAGGTAACGGTGTGCCATCCAGCGAATGGACATCGGGTAGTTACCGAGTAGCGACTGGTGCAAAACCAAAGAATGCACAGCGACCAGTATCGGCATACCAATCAGGATAAGCAGCCCTATCCCAATCAGAGTATTTCCCTCGTCAGCGAGAAAGGTGGTTTTATCTTGATTAGTCAGCCAGTCAACCAGTTGTCCCATAAAGCCAAACAGTGATACTTCCGCAATGGCGATAAATGCCGTGAGCACCGCCATGGTAATCAGCGGTCGTTCAAAACCTTTGGTGTAGTGGCGACAAAATGCAAGCAGGCCATTAGGTGGCTGTTCCGGTTGCTCTGGTGGAAAGGCTAGCGTAACGCGTTCGAACAATTTATAGATCATGAATCCTTCCGGAGTAGGATGGTCGCGCCCAATACAGAAATTCAGTACGGAAAAAATTGATTATTAAATAATTCCGGAGCTTGTTGACGCGAACCCAAATGAAAGACGATGAGATTCTATCAGGTTTATATACCCAAATAACCTGAAGATGCAGGATTCAGCGAGCTTGACTGGTGTTGTGGTCGCGGCGTCCCTTTTCAGGTGTTGTCACCTCCATCAAAAAGGGACAACAACGAGTAGGGCGTCAGTCAACTCGCCCGAAGGGAGGCCCACAACACGCTCACTTCTTCGTTAAACTCCCCGGAAATAGAACAACTATTCCTCGCGAAATTCGCCTCGAATTGAACGTATTGAGGGCCTCTGAATGCGATCATCTTCAGGTTGTTTGGGTAGAGATTGAATAATGCCAATGTTTGCTACGGAACTGTTCAATTCTTCTGAACAGACATGTGTTGAGGTAAGGTCAACAGTCCTTAGTGCGACGACCAATAAAAAGCCGACTCAACTGAGTCGGCTTTGTCTACTTAAGTTATTTAAATTAGTGGATTAACCACACACTTTGGTCCAGCTACCATCGCTACCTGGAACAGAAGCAGTCCACCAGTTTGCTTGGTAAACAACGCCGTCTTTCACGACTTTGTCACCTGCAGCTGCGTGGCTTGGGTTACCTGCCCAGTCAGTCTGAGGTAGATTTGGGTAAACCACGATGCCAGTCGTGTCACAAGTACCTGTGCCACCACCATTGTCACCGCCACCATTACCACCGCCTGCTGACAGGTCTGCCAATGGCAGGTCGCTGTACTCATATGCGAATGCGTAATCAACACCGTTGATGTTTACTGTGTAGTTCGCAGGGCCAGAGATTGGCAGGTAATACACAAAGTCCAGTTCATACGTTGCACCAGGAGCCAGAGAGTCCCACGTTGGCAGTGAGAACGCTAAACGGTGCATAGTACCTTCTAGGCCACCAATGTTGTTCGCTTTGGTGTGGCCAGAAGAAATGACTTTCACTTTACCGCCATTCTGACTCTTCGCGTTGTCTGGTGCTGAAACCGGAATGTCAAACTGGAACTCAGTACCGCCAGGCAGCTCTACCCCAGTGTTGTTGGTGAAAGTGATTTTCGGGTTGATTGGGTAGTTTTGGTCGCCCACTTTGAAGCCACCTACGCTAACCGTAATATCAACCGCTTCGGTTGGCATTGCAGTTTCAGACAGTTTCGCACCATAAGGTGTCGCTGCTGCAAACTTGTCGTAGATTGCTTTGGTCATGGTGTTACCCATGTGGAACTCACCGTTACCAGTCGTACAAGCATTTTCGGTTGGGTCTACAACGTCAGTGCGGTTGCCGTTCGCGTCCAGTTGGTAACATGCGTAGTCACCCGCCAGTTCCCAGAACATGATGCCGCCAATACCTTTGTCGATAACGTAATCAGATTTTACTTTGATTGACGCTTCATCTTCAGTAGACAGGAACACTTGCTTCTCAGCATTCCACAGCCATGGTGCAACAGCGACTGAGTCGTAGTTGCGCTGGTAAGTGCCTTTCAGAACGTCTTGTGGATCGTTCGCTGGGTCAAGTTTGTACGCAGATGCGTAGGTACCGAAGATGCCATGCTCAAGGTTCTTCGCATGCCACATTGGGTTAGAACCTGCACCCATTTCGTTACCTTTTGGATCGGTATCGTGCCACATGTTGTCGATACCGATCGCGCCGTGACCACAGTTGTTCTTCTCACCTTCACCGGTGCCTGGCTGGCACTCAGATTGGTTAGGAAGTGCGGCTTTACCCCATAGACCGTTTTCACCGCCTGTTACGCCTTGCCAACCACGGGTGTAGTATGGAACACCAATGTTGATACGGCCCGCTGGCATTGAGCCACGGAAGTAGTGGTAGGCCCAGTCAGTGTTCAGGTAACCGATACCACCGTACTGGCTGGTGCCGTATACGTTCCAAGCTGCCAGCTCAGAGTCCTTACCTGTGTCGAACAGTGCGGCGTTGTGACCAACGTGATCATTCCAAGCGCCATGCAGGTCGTAGGTCATGATGTTGACGTAATCGAGGTACTTAGTCACATCGAAGGTTTCCATACCGCGCAGCAGGTAGCCAGAAGATGGCGCTGCGATGGTCAGCATATAGTGGTGACCGTCTTGCTCAGAAGCGATGTCGACTTTTTCACGAAGGACGCGCATCAGCTCTTGGTAAGAAGCCCACAGGTATTGACGGCGTGGTTCCATGAACTCTTTATCGTATGGGTTACCTGCACCTGCCATTGAGGTTGGGTATTCGTAGTCGATATCCAGACCATCGAACTTGTACTCACGCATCATTTCCACAGCAGAGTCCGCAAACTTCTGGATACCTGCGTGGTTGATTGAACCGTCAGCGTTGGTGGTCATGGTGTAGAAGCCGCCGTCTGCTACACGGTTACCGTCAAGGCCGAAGTGACCCCCTGTTTCCGCCCAGCCACCGATAGAGATCAGTGTTTTAACGTCATGCTTCGCTTTGTACGTTGCCAGTGCACCGAAGTGGCCTTTAAAGCCCAGTGCTGGATCAACTTCTACGCCCGGCCATTCTTTACCTACCGCGGCGTTGTTTGGATCGTTTACATCGCCGATATTCACTTTGCCATCAGAACCAATGCTTACGAACGCATAGTTGATGTGAGTCAGTTCTTCCCAAGGAATATCTTTAACAAGGTAAGCAGCTTGTGGGTCATCACCCGCACGCCAGCTGGTGAAGTAACCGATGATGCGGCGTGGGTGGTCAGTCCCCATGTCTTCACGACCTTCTACGTCATAAATTGTACAGTAAGGAACGTTAACGCCAGGTGTCTGGAAAAGGCCTTCTGGGCGACAGTTAGAAACAACTGGTGCACCAGTTACATTCACAGTGACCAGCACTGAGTCAGTAGAAGCACCTTTGTCATCAGTCGCTTTTGCGTATACAGATACGTTGCCAACTTTGTCAGCTGTCCAGTCGAGTACGAATGGCGCCACAGTTTTTGAACCAATCAGCTGACCAGCTGCGTAGAAATCAACTTTCGCGACTGTTCCATCGGTATCAGCTGCATTCGCAGTTAGCGTCACTACAGCCCCTTGATCAACAGATGTTGCAGAAGCTGACAAAGAAACTGCAGGTGGCTCATTGACTGGGCCGGTATCACCAGACTGAACAGTGATGCTCAATGCGGTTGTTTCAGTCACAGCGCCTTTGTCGTCGGTTACTTTCACTGCGATCGTGTGAGGGCCTTCAGCGGCAGTCCAGTTCAGAGAATAAGGAGAAGTAGTATCTGAACCGACTGAAGCGCCATCAATAAAGAATTCTACTTTGCTAACAGAGCCATCAGAGTCGGCAGCAGTTGCACTTATCGTGACAACGTCACCATCTTTGATGATGTCAGTAGCAGTTGGTGAATCCAGAGAAACAGTTGGTGCTTCGTTTACAGGATCAACAGCGCCAGTGTCGCATTGGTCTACAAATTTCCACTCTTTGTAATCGCCTGACGAAGTTGAAGGGTTGTTGCCTTTCGTCCACCAGTTAGCGGTGTAGACGTTGCTTTCGTGTTGAACAGTTGAACCGCCACCATATGCTTTGTCTGCTGACCATTTTTCAATATTGGTACAGTCAACAGCAGCTTGAGCATTGAAAGAAAACATACACGCTGCGGCGATTGCCGAGAGCGCGAATCCTTTGCTCTTACCTGTCACATCCATCGGATATCCCTCGAAAATAAAGTGTTATCTATTGATTTGTATGTTGTTAGCGCACTTAAATCGCGCAATTAATAAAGTAGAGGAGTTGCAAGAGTGAGACACCCCGGATTTCGTCAGATTTAGATCTCTAGTCAGTTCTTGAATTGAAAAGCTTTGCGCTCTTGGTAGCGACTCACAATTTCAATTGGGAAATTTTCACTTGCTGCATGAAATTTGTGCGGTGAATATGTGCTCAATAGCAAAGGTCGGATAGCCAATGTGAGATGATGTTTGTTAACAATAAGAAAATTTGTTTGGTTAAAGGCTCTTTGTTTTCTGTATATTTGGTAAGTATTGTCGACAATGTGTATTTTCCTGCGAGGCGTGTTGCGGGAGAAATGTCGATATCTTCAGGAATGAACAGGTAAGAATACGATTCAGCCTGGTAAAACTTGGTTTGAAGAAAAGTGGATGGTTACGAGAGGCTTAGTTATGATCGGAAAAAAAGAGGCCGCTTGATCTGCGGCCTCTGTCATTGGTCGAGTGGTTAGCGACTGTTTACAAAGGCTTTGAAGCGCGCTTGTGTTTCTGCATCCGCTTTCTCAAACCAGTAATGAAGCTGGTACTCCACCTCGTTTAGCGCGTTCTGTCCACCGACGACAACTCTTCCGCGCGTTGACTTACTTGGCTGTGTAGTTGGTTGAACTGCGACTTTTGTTGAGGTCAGTTGCAGTGATGCGGGCGCATTAGTTAGGTTGAAACGCTGTATCTCTGACAAGTAATCACGACTCAGCTGGAAACCTGATTTCAGCAATTTGTTTTGCTCAAAATTGATTGGCGCTTTGTTGGCGTCCAGAATTTTGAACTCAGGGTTTTCATTGAACTCACGAACTTGTCGCTTGTTTTTGTGCACAGGAAAATCGAAGAAAATTTCTGTGTCTTTGGCATCAAATTTAACGACTAACACATCAGAACGGACAAAAGAAACATCTTTTCCTTCTTCAAAGGTTTCAACGTAGCGGAAGGCTAATTGTTGAGTTCCGTCGTCGAGTACGACAGGCTCTTCTTTACCGAAAACAGGAGACTTGTGCGTTTGGCCGTTATAGGTAAGCAGTTCAATGTTATCGCTTAGATTAACCGTCACACCAGCATGTGCACCAAAAGATAGCGAAGCCGCGAATACAGACGCGAGAGCCAATTTTCTTCCCATTTTTTTCCCCTAAAAGTGTTTCTCGGTCCGGCGTTTAGCCGGGCTTATTTGATTATTATTTTACGTGGCAGGCAAAACCTTTCAGGTAGAAACCTTCAGGGTAAGCACTGTCAATTGGGTGGTCAGCTGCCTGCTCAAAGCGCTCGATAAATTGAACACTGCGGTTTGCATCGAGTGCTGCATCAGCAATGATCTTCTGGAATAGGGCGTTGTCCATCAGACCAGAGCAGGAGTAGGTCAGCAGTGTGCCACCCGGTTCCAGGATCTGCATGGCTAACATGTTGATGTCTTTGTAACCACGACATGCACCTGTCAGTTGTGCTTTAGATTCTGCAAATTTAGGTGGATCCATAATGACCACATCAAACCATTCACCGGCATCGCGGTATTCGCGCAGCAGCTTAAACACATCTGCATTCACAAACTGTGCTTTCGATAGGTCATAACCGTTCATTTCGGCATTAGACTTTGCGATATCGAGGGCAGGCTGCGAAACATCTACGTTGATGACTTCAGCTGCATTGCCTTTCAGCGAGTAAAGGCCGAATCCGCCGGTGTAACAGAAGCAGTTCAAAACGCGTTTGCCGTTAACGTACTTGACGGCCGCTTCACGGCTATCACGTTGATCCAAATAGAAACCGGTTTTGTGGCCGCCAGTGATATCAACGCTGATTTTTAGGCCGTTTTCTTCAATGACTACGGACGCTGGTGGCATCTCACCATGAAGAACGCCTTTACGCTCTTTAAGGCCTTCTTTCTTACGCACTGATACGTCTGAACGCTCGTAGATGCTGCACTCTGGATATTGCGCGATAAGTGCTTCTACCAGATTGTCTTTTTGTGCTTCCGCGCCAGCACTCAATAGCTGACAAACTAAGAAGTTCTCATAGCGATCGATTGTGATACCCGGTAAACCATCCGACTCTGCGGCAATCAGGCGGTAACCAGTCAGGCCATCACGGGCAGCCAAAACATCACGCAGACCTTGTGCTTCCTGAAGGCGTTTTTTGAAGAACTCAACGTTGACTTCTTCTTGTTCGAATGTCCAAACACGGACACGAATTTGGGAATTAGGAGAAAACGCACCGCAGGCTAGCCATTGGCCCTGATGGTCATATACATCTACTGTCTGACCCAGGGACGGCTTACCCTCTACGCGTTGAATACCACGGGAGAAAACCCATGGATGGCGACGGCGCAGTGATTTTTCACGGCCTTTAACCAGATAAACAGACGGATTCATTGGTTTTTCCTAACTTCAAAATATGGGCACCATGCTATGGAAGCGTGGTCACCGGCAAAAGGTGCTGTATTGTCAGAGATGCTTGGCAATAATGCAAACGGCCGCACACTGTGCGGCCGTTTTTCCATCAATTAAGCCGTTATTCTGTGCGTAGACCTTTTACAAGATCAGTAAGACTGGATGATTGTTTTTGCAGATTCGTGACATCTTGAGATGTCTGCTGAATCATTTCGCTCACTTGCCATGCTTGTTGGCGAACTCGCTCTACATCTGAAGAGATAGTGCCAGCTACGCTGCCTTGCTGGCTAGCAGCGGTGGCGATTTCAGTGCTGCGGTCGGTAATGCGCTGACTACGCTCAGAAATAGAGCTGATTTCAAGATCGATGTTCTGTACCAGGCTTTCGCTTGCGGCTGCGTTATCAACGGTACCTTGCATCACACCACGTAAGTGCGCGGTGTTGTTCTCCAGATCCTGAATCATGCGCTGGATTTCAACGGTGGTCTGTTGTGTGCGGCCAGCCAGAGAGCGAACTTCATCTGCAACGACAGCAAATCCGCGGCCTTGTTCTCCTGCGCGTGCTGCTTCAATAGCTGCGTTAAGTGCTAACAGGTTGGTTTGTTCGGAAATCGCACTTATGGTCGCAACCATACTGCCGATTTCGTTAGAATTCTGTTCTAGCGACGCAACGGCTTGGGAGGCGGTTTCGATTTCTGAAGCCAATGCCTGAATTGCCTGCAAGGTTTGGGTCACTTGTGTTCGGCTCTGTTGGGATGCAACGCCTGCCTCTGAAATTTCATCTGATGTTTGCTCTGCGTGGGAAGCAACATCACGAATTGAGCCTGCCATCTCTTCCGTCGCACTCGCCAGGGAATCTAGATAGGTGCGTTGCTCTGTTGAAAGATTCTCGCTGTCTGCGCTGCGACGGCCCAAATCGGCTGACAGTTCTTCCATAAGCTGTGAAGCGTTCCTAATCGCTTTCACAAGGCCGTGTTCACGGTCAGCGACGCTGTCGATTGTGCTCGCGATCGTACTGAATTCATCGCGAGCCGGGAAGAAGTTCATGCGGCTTGTCAGGTCACCGTCAAGCATGCGCTGCAGGGCATGATTCATTGTGTACATCGCGCCGCCAATAAAACTGGATACGTAATGCAGTGCCAGTAAACCCAGAAAAAATAAGGTCATCATTAATCCCCACGAAGCTGCGCTGATTTGTGTCCAGAAGCCATCATCATTGTCTATCTCGTAAGCTGCAGGTGCACTATAAGCCGAAGCCCGTTTAATGCCATTTTGAGCCAGAATACCTGCGGCTTCGGTGGCGCTGATGTCGTAGTGAGACAACACGGCAGTCAGTGCTGCACTATGTTTTTCTTGTACCTGTGCAATTTGAGATTGAGAAGCTGAATAGAAAATTGCACCCGTTGCGATAGCAATTGCAAAAACAGAAACATAAAGTACGTAGAATTTTTCTTTCAGGCTGAGTTTGATCAGGTATTGATCGAGCCAGCGGAATGGAGTTTCTTTCATGGTGTGAGCTCCCCCAGTAGATGTGAGCACGTGCATATATAACGTACGCCATATTACACCGCTACATATGTACAACACTAATATAGGAATGTTGATAAATGTCACATATATGTGTCAAAGCTACCGTCTCTGGTCATGTTCAGGGAGTTGGGTTCAGATTTCACACGGCTCACGAGGGGCTGAAGTTGTCGTTGAGCGGCTATGCGCGTAACGAATCGGACGGCACTGTGACCGTTCTCATGTGTGGTGACGAGAAAAATGTAGAGGCTTTGCTAAATTGGTTGGATGAGGGACCACCGACAGCGAACGTCACCAATCTGGTTCATGAGCAGGTGGACTGGCAGGCGATTGATGGCTTCTCTATTCAGTAATAAAGGAGTGCAAAAAGGAGCGAGCGGCTCCTTTTTAAATGCATTTCACTGGCTTTGGCAAACCTGCTAGCTTGGTAGCTTGCTTTGCTGGGCCTTTAGGAAACAGCTTATACAAGTAGCGACTATTGCCTTTTTCTGGACCGTATTTTTTCTCCATCGACTTTACCAATAGGCGAATAGCAGGGGAGGTGTTGAACTCTTTGTAAAAGTCCTGCACGAAATAGACCACTTCCCAATGCGCCTCAGTCAATTCGATGTTTTCCTGTTCAGCCAGCATCGGCACCAATTCTTCATGCCAATCGGCAAAATTTTTCAGATAACCCTGAGCATCGGTTTCGATTTGCTTACCGTTTAATTCCAACATGGATAACCTCGTACTTCGGACGCGCAAAGGATAATACCTAAACCTGTACAAAAAAAGGCTGAAATAAAAAAAGCTCCCGAAGGAGCTTTTTAACAACAAGCTGTTCGATTAATCATCGCCACCGAAAATACCAAGCAGTTGAAGCAGGCTCAGGAACAGGTTGTAGATCGACACATACAGGCTGATGGTCGCTGAGATGTAGTTAGTTTCACCACCGCGAACAATCGACTGAGTAGTCAGCAGAATAACGCCTGTTGAGAACAGCACGAAGATACCGCTGATAGCGACAGACAGCATTGGCATTTGCAGGAAGATGTTAGCAATCATACCTACTACAAGGACAACAAAGCCAGCCAACAGCATACCGTTCAAGAATGATAGGTCACGCTTAGTTGTCAGCGCATATGCGGAACACGCCATGAAGGTTAGTGCCGTACCACCAAGTGCCGGTGCAATCGCCCAGCCCATACCAGCGCCAACGTACATGTTCAGGATAGGGCCAAGGGTGTAACCGGTAAAACCTGTAAACAGGAAGGTAAACACCAAACCCATCGAGTTGTTCTTGTTCTTTTCAGTCAAGAACAGCAGACCGTAGAAACCAACTAAGGTAATAATGATACCAGGGTAAGGTAGGTTAGCAGCCATTGATATGCCAGCTACTACAGCAGCCCAAACCAGTGTTAGTGACAACAGAAAGTAGGTGTTTCGCAGTACTTTGTTTGTCGCCAATACACTTTCTTGTGTTTGACTGGCTGAAACAAAACGTTCGTTCATAAGTTTCTCCCAATGGGGTGCATATTTTATCTATTACGACATTAATGGCGTGTTAGGCTTAATTTTTCAAGTCGCAATCGTCGCATAAGTGATAATAACGTGGCTTAGCCCCTGAAAATACTAATATATCGGGCCACATGGGCGTATTCGAGTTTGTAAATGGATGTTAATAAACCGCTACATCTGGAGTAAGTGTAGCGGCTTTTGATTAACAATTAATGATGCAGGATTTGACTGAGGAAGAGTTGGGTGCGATCAGACTGCGGGTTGTTGAAGAATTCCTCAGGGACATTTTCTTCAATGATTTCACCGGCATCCATAAAGATAACGCGGTCTGCCACTTCTTTCGCAAAGCCCATTTCGTGCGTCACACACAGCATGGTCATACCCTCTTCTGCCAACTCCACCATAACATCAAGCACCTCTCGAACCATTTCTGGATCGAGTGCTGATGTTGGCTCATCAAACAGCATCACGTTAGGGTTCATACACAGCGAGCGTGCAATTGCCACACGTTGCTGCTGACCGCCAGATAATTGTCCCGGGTACTTGTCAGCCTGCTCTGGAATTTTTACACGCTCGAGATACTTCATGGCGATAGCTTCCGCTTCGTCTTTTGGCATCTTTTTCACCCATATAGGGGCAAGAGTGCAGTTTTCCAGAACTGTCAAATGAGGAAAGAGGTTAAAGTGTTGGAAACACATGCCAACTTCTTTACGCACCGCTTCGATGTTTTTCAAGTCATCGGTCAATTCGGTGCCAGCAACAACAATCGAGCCTTGCTGATGTTCCTCAAGGCGGTTTATACAGCGAATCATGGTGGATTTTCCGGAACCTGAAGGGCCACAGATAACGATTTTCTCGCCTTTCGCGACAGATAAGTTGATGTTTTTCAGTACGTGAAACTGACCATACCATTTGTTCATATCGGTCAGTTTAATAACAGGGGCGTCTTGTTGACTCATAAATACAATCCTTGTTCTTTATCGCTTGTGACCGGTATGAAGCTTGTTTTCGAGATAGATACTGTAACGGGACATGCCGAAACAGAAGATCCAGAAAACGAGAGCAACGAACACGTAGCTTTCAGTAGCGAAACCAAGCCAGTTAGGGTCGGTATTCGCGGCCTGACCAACACCCAGTACGTCGAACATTCCGATAATCAGTACCAGACTGGTGTCTTTGAATAAACCGATAAAGGTATTCACGATGGATGGAATGGTAATTTTCAGCGCCTGTGGAAGGACGATGAGATTCATCTTCTTCCAATAAGTTAGACCCAGAGCATCTGCGGCTTCATATTGGCCTTTTGGAATCGCCTGAAGGCCACCACGCACCACCTCCGCCATGTATGCCGAAGCAAACATCACCACACCAATCAGCGCTCGCACTAACTTGTTGGTTTCCGATTCACCAGACATGAACAATGGCAGCATCACCGATGCCATGAACAGAACAGTGATGAGAGGAACACCACGCCATACCTCAATGTAAACAGTACAAAGGCTTCTGATGATAGGCATTTCTGAGCGTCGCCCCAGTGCCAGCACAATACCAATAGGTAGTGAAATCACGATGCCGACGATGGCGATGATCATGGTGATCAGCAACCCGCCCCAAAGGTGCGTTTCCACTTTTGGCAGACCAGCAACATCACCAAATAACAGGAAGACAGCCATGATGGGGAATGCCACCAAGAACAGCAACAGAATCCAGCCACGTTTAGGCGTTTTTTCATAGATCAGCAGTGCTGTGAAAATAGCCAAAATTGCGTAGAAGAGTTTAGGGCGCCAGAGCTCTTCACTTGGATAGAATCCAAACATGAACTGCTCAAAGCGAACATTGATGAAGACCCAACAAGCACCGTCGCTTGTGCAGTCTTCACGTGTTGTTCCGACCCAATCTGAATTTAAAAACGCCCAATCAAATACAGACCAGAGTGCCATCAGGGCGATATAAGCCAGAATGACAGTCATGACTGAATTAAGTGGTGTTGAAAACAGATTTTTCCTCAGCCAACCCACTGCACCTACCGTGTTCGGTGGTGGAGGCAGATCAGGTTGAAACTCATGTTTTCTTGTCATGGGTTACCTCTCAACCAGTGCCATCTTGGCGTTGTATATGTTCATCAGCAAGGACGTTAACAGGCTGAGAGTCAGGTAAACCCCCATGGTCATTGCAATGATCTCGATAGCCTGACCCGTTTGGTTCAGCGTGGTACCTGCAAATACTGACACCAGATCCGGATAACCAATGGCCATCGCGAGTGATGAGTTCTTTGTCAGGTTAAGATATTGGCTGGTTAGTGGCGGAATGATGATGCGCATAGCTTGAGGGATAATGACCAAACGCAGCGTTTTACCGCGTGGTAGACCCAGCGCCATGGCTGCTTCTGTTTGCCCATGACTGACAGCATTAATACCGGAGCGAACGATCTCCGCAATAAATGAGGCCGTGTATATTGACAGTGCTAGGGTTAGTGCCGCCAATTCGGGGATTATTGAAATACCTCCTCGGAAGTTAAACCCTTTTAATTCCGGGTACTCCAGGGAAACTGGCATACCTGCGACAAAGAATGCAATCAGCGGTAAGCCGATAATTGCAGCCAGTGAAATGGAGAAAACTGGGGTTTGCTGACCGGTCGTTTCCTGTTTCCGTTTTGCCCACTTAGCGAAGACGTAACTGAAAACAAGCGCAACAGCCAAAGCAATAAAGATGATGGTTGAGCCTTCTTCAAAAACCGGGCGGGTGAAGTACATACCGCGCACGTTGAGGAAGAATGATTCTCCGATACTGAGACTTTCTCTTGGGGAGGGCAGAGCTTGTAGAACTGCGAAATACCAGAAGAAAATTTGCAGAAGTAGCGGGATATTTCGGAAGATTTCAATGTACACCGCAGCAAATCGACTGAGTAACCAGTTGTTGGAAAGCCTAGCGATACCCATTAAGAAGCCGATGATTGTAGCGAGCACAATGCCGAGCACAGATACCAGCGCGGTATTCAAAAGGCCAACAAAAAACGTGCGGCCATAAGAGTACGTTTCGTTGTACTCAATTAGCGTCAAGCCAATACCAAATCCCGCTTCTTGTGTTAAGAAACCAAAACCTGTAGCGATACCACGAGACTCAAGGTTAGTCAGGGCATTGTTAACGATGGTGTAGACGAAGAACACCAGCGCGATAATGGCTACAGATTGGAAGATAACAGAGCGGAACGTCGGATTGTAAATGATGCTTTGCTTGTTCTCAGGACGCGCTGCGGCTCCCGAGTTAAGCGCATTATCTTTAGATGCCATACATCTGCACCTCTATCCTTTATAACATTAATTATGGGGCACAGAATTCTGTGCCCCAGCATGCGTTTTGTTAAACGAACGACTTATTAGCGGATAGGTGGCGCATACAAGATGCCGCCGTCACTCCATAGTGCATTCACACCACGAGAAATTTTCAATGGAGAATCAGTGCCTACAGTACGCTGGAAGCTCTCGTCGTAGTTGCCTACCTGTTTGATAACCTGATAACCCCAGTCATCATTTAGGCCAAGGCCTTTACCTTTAGGGCCGTCTTGCCCCAAGATACGGCGGATGTTTGGATCTTTTGACTTAACCATCTCATCAACATTTGCAGAAGTAATGTTGAACTCTTCACCATTGATCATGGTGTTTAGTGTCCACTTAGCAATGTTAAACCAGTTGTCATCGCCTTGACGAACAACAGGGCCCAAAGGCTCTTTAGAGATGATTTCTGGCAGTACTAAAGCACTGTCTGGGTCGGCCAGTTTGATGCGAGAAGCATAAAGGCCAGATTGGTCTGTAGTGAGTGTGTCACAACGACCAGACTCGAAACCTTTTACGGTAGCGTCATACGTATCGTAAACCACTGGCTTGAACGACATGCCGTTAGAACGGAAGTAGTCAGAAAGGTTGAGTTCAGTTGTTGTGCCTGATTGAACACATACCGATGCGCCATCAAGTTCCAGTGCGCTCTTCACGCCCAGATCTTTCTTCACCATGAAGCCTTGGCCATCATAGTAGTTAACGCCAACAAAGTTCAGACCAAGAGTGCCGTCACGTTGTAGTGTCCACGTGGTGTTACGGGAAAGTAGATCGATTTCACCAGATTGCAGTGCGGTAAAACGCTCTTTTGCCGTCAGAGGAACGTATTTCACTTTGCTCTTGTCGCCAAGAACAGCTGCAGCCACCGCCTGACAGAACTCAACATCAATACCTTCCCATTCGCCACTAGCATTAGGGTTAGAGAAACCTGGAAGACCAGTGCTCACACCACAGCTGATAACGCCTGCTTTCTTCACTTTCTCCAGAGTATTTTCACCTTGAGCAGAAGGAGCGGGTGCTTGTGAAGAGCTCGCTTTTGCTTCAGAGAGTTGCTTCTCTAGTGAAGCAACCTGCTTTTGAAGGTCGTCGATTTGCTTCTGACTTTCAGCGCTGTTACCACCGCTGTCACAGCCTGCAAGCAGTAGAGCTGAGAACACTGCAAGCCCGAGTGTCGACTTTTTATTAACCATACCTATCAATCCTTTATTGGTTATTACTGGTTGTTACTCATGGACAAGGCTCATAAGAGGCAAGCAGCCTAAAAATGATGTGAACCTCGTAAAACCATTTAGAAGTTTTATTAACATAAAGTTAACAAAACTTAGTATAGGGGGAGAAAACATGTCTGCAAATTGAACAGTATGGAGGTGTGATCTAGACATTGATCTTCGAAGAAATGAGACAATTTTCAGGAGAAAATGTGAAGAAGTACAACTCCTAACATGCTGTTTTTATGTAAATGAAAGGTAGCAATGTTTAACGAATAATCAACACAGGGCAACATCTGTATTACCCTATTATTTTTTAGCGTTTAGTTTTGACTAGAATGCTGTCTCAATTTTGATTAGATGTCTATGCATTTCCTTATTCAATGGGTAGTTTGGTTAGAGATAACTGGTTGAATATAGGTCAAGAGCTGGTGATGATATGCGCATGGTGGAGTAAATGCATGCATTTGAACCAAATGCACAAATAATGGGTTTACATGGTACAGTGTGCCCGTTAGTATACGCAGCACTTACGGAGAGATGGCTGAGCGGTTGAAAGCACCGGTCTTGAAAACCGGCATACGTTAATAGCGTATCTAGGGTTCAAATCCCTATCTCTCCGCCACATTAGAAAAGGCCGCTGAACTATCAGCGGCCTTTCTGTTTTTCGCTATACAGAAACAGCTTCTTGCTCGTGATAGTCAGTTGCGCCAACTGTCTAGCAAGTTCACGATTCAACCAAAGGTAACCGTAATAACTGATGTCACTGGCATCGTCATCGTCGGACAATTGATGTTTGGGTTTGAGGCTCATCAGGAGCAAAGATTCTGAATCCAAGATATTGACTTCACGGTTCACCAAGCTATCTCTCAACGCATCAAATTGTGACGCTAACTCTTCCTTAGCCGCTTTCAATCCATCAAGATCGCCGATCTTCTCTTTCCCTTGTTGGCTATCCCAGTTTGTGCTGATCAAGGTTTCCAAGTCGGTATAAATACGTTTTTCTATGGAAAGAATAGAGGCTAAAACAGGCTTTAACGGGGCGGATTCTCTCGCGGCATGTGGCAGTAAGCCTTGTTGCTTCTCAATCAGGTCAGACAGCGAATTGGCATTTTGTGGGACAAATGTGTTGTCTGACATGGTTTCATTGTGTTGATGGTAAAACTGACCGCATTGATGGCAAAAGGATTCAAGTAGATAGATGAATTGATCGGTAGCTCTGGCTGGAAAAACATAAAGACTGGCGAGAATCGACAATACTGCTGACCAAACAACGTTGAGAATACGCCAGCCTGCCGCTTCAAAATCGGCTGGGCCACCACCAGCCACGATCACTATGGTTATTGCTGCCATGAGTGCAGCGTAAGCGTATTTCTCTTGCGTGAAGTACATAGTGCCGATGAGTAGGCCAAAAAAAGCGAGGTGATGTGTCCAATGATATTGCGGAGGAATGAGGAAAAGGGCTAACCCTACAGCTGCTCCAGCGACCGTGCCCCAAATTCTTTGGTTTGCTTTGGATATCACACCACCAACAAAGGGAATTGCTCCGAGTATGGTGACGGCGGTGATCAGTGCCCAGTATCCATACGGAAGGTTGAACTGCCTGACAATCACGAGGATTAATCCCATTACCAAGGCGACCCTCAGCACATAAAGCAGCCGTGAATGTCGAATAGCAAAACTGCGGTAATGGGACATAGCGAAAGGCGCTGGAATAATGATGCAGAAAGCTTATTCACAGACGTGCAAATTTGCTTTTCTAATAGTGCGACAGTCAGGAATAGAAAAATCCCCGCACGAAGCGGGGATTGTGTTAGCCGATGAACGTCAGCGTCGTCTGCAAAATGATGAGGTTGACGATATCAATAAAGAACGCGCCCACAATCGGTACGACCATGAAGGCTTGTGGGGATGGGCCGAAACGGTTTACTACCGAACCCATATTCATCACCGCCGTCGGTGTTGCGCCCAGGCCAAAACCACAATGGCCACTGGAAATGACCGCAGCATCGTAATTTCTGCCCATCACCCTGTAGGTGACGAAGTAGGAGAACAGCGCCAACATCAAAGACTGCACCATCAGAATCGCCAGGAATGGCAGCGCCAGGTCGAGAATGTTCCAAAGCTTCAGGCTCATCAGTGCCATGGCAAGGAACAGCGCCAGTGAAACCGTACCCAAAATATCGACGGTTTCCACATCCAGCTTTTCTACTTTAGTTACTTCGAGAACGTTGGTAATGACAACGCCGATAAACAGGGCGTAAACAAAGTCAGGGATCATCAGCCAGCTGATTTCAAAGCTGCTAACCCACTGCTCGAGATACTTTGCGCCTGTCACACAGATCAACAACACAAACAGGGTTTCGATGACTTTTTTTGCAGTGACTTTGTCCTGCTCATTCTCGTTATACGTGACCAGCTCCGGGAATTGCTCATGCGTATTGTTGGTGTTGCCGTACTGGGATTTGAGTTTGTTCTTTTCAACCAGACGTTGAGCAACCGGACTGCCAATAATGCCGCCCATCACCAAGCCAAAAGTGGCTGATGCCATGGCAATCTCGAGGACATTCTCCAAGCCATAAACATCCTGGAAGGTTTGAGACCAAGCTGCACCCGTGCCATGACCGCCCGAAAGGGTAATGGAGCCGGCAATCAAGCCCATCAGCGGATCGAGCCCCAGCGCTGTTGCCATCGAAATACCAATGCCGTTCTGCAGCACGATATACAGCGAAGCAACACCGAGGAAAATAAAGACCTTTGCGCCGCCTTTCAGTAGCTGGGTATAGTTCGCCGCCAGTCCAACAGTTGCAAAGAACATCAGCATAAAGGTGTGTTGTAGCGGAAGGTGAAATTCCAGCTCAATGCCATTGAAGTGCAGCGCAGTAATTGCGCCAGCCACCACCAAGCCACCGACAATGGGTTCAGGGATGTTGAACTTCTTAAATACGGATACGCGGGCGTTAATAAAGTGTCCAAGGAAGAGCACGAAGATCGCAATCAGGAAGGATTCGAGTGCGCCCACGGAAATGAGTTGATTCATAAAGCCTCTGTGTTCTCATCATCGTCCGTAATGAGTGAGAGTCTTCGTTCTAGCGCGCTTTGGAGAGAGTATTTGACTAAATCTGGTGGCGGTATCCATAACCGCAAGCGCTAGCCAGCTTAAAACAGGGCGACGTTATCTCATATTGTTGAATAGAATGACAAGTCTATCCGAGGAAATATTCACACCCCTCCACAAGCGATGAGAACGTGCCGCTATGCAATATTGACGTTTTCAGAAAAAGCCGGGCGATGTTGAAATTTGAGCCCGGCTTAATAAGGTCTTGAGTCAATTAATGTTTATGAGGAATAAGGCCTGCAATCATCATGGTATGAGATGCGAGCTTTTGGCATTTGGTCGAACTGGCGCAGCTTTCTAGGGCTGCTTTGTCACTGGCTTTGGTGTAGATAATTTTGCCGTTTTTAATCGTCGTCATCACAGAGATGTTCGCCAGTTTCATTGGATCGATAGTTATCGGATTATCTGAGAGGAAAACCAGATCGGCGACCTTGCCAACTTCAATCGATCCCTTAGTATCTTCTTCGAAATGCTGATACGCAGACCAGATGGTTTGTGCTTTGAGCGCTGTCATGGCGGATACGCGCTGATCTTTACCTAAAATACGGCCACTTCGTGTAATGCGGTTAACTGTTGCAGAGTAAACCCGCATTGAGTCTGGGAAAGCGACGGGCGCATCATGGTGCGAAGTGAAAATCATGCCTCTATCCAGTGCCCAACCCGTTGGGGAAATGTTCTCAGCACGTTCATCACCCAACACGGATTGCGCATGCCAGTCTCCCCAATAGAAGGTGTGCATAGGGAAAAACGAGGGAATCACGTTGAGGTCTTTGAATGCCTGAACTTGATCCTCACGGGCAGTTTGGGCGTGAATAGCCACGAATCGGCGTTCTTTTGCGCCGTATTTCGCCGTCGCATTTTTTACAGCGCGGATGTATTGGTCAATCGATGCATCACCATTAGCGTGGGTTAGCAGTTGCCAGCCATTTTCCATCGCCATGCCGACATATTTCTCCGCTTCTTCGTCAGACATGATGGGATAACCGCGGTATTCAGCATTTTGGCCTTCAGGGGGGATTAGGTATGGCTTCGTCAACCATGCAGTCTTTCCTTGCGGAGAGCCGTCCAGTGTCAGCTTGACGCCACCGAGACGAAAACCGTTGGTGTAGCTATTGCTGAGGTAAGGTGCTGTAAGGGTGTCAGTGCCGAGTTGAATGTCCGTATAAGCCACCACATCAATAGGAAGCGGGTCTTGCTGGGCAATCTCGTACATGGTTTTGACACTGTCAGACATAGAACGACCTTCCTGCGCAGTCGTGTATCCATACTTGGCGTACAAGTCCATGCCAGCGCGGAACAGCATTTCGTTTTCATCTGGACTGATTTGCGAAAACAGTGGAATCAATGCACCAAAGAAAGCTGATTCTTCCAAAACCCCGTTCGGCTCCTCGCTATCTATCACGCGTCGAATCACGCCACCTGGTGGGTTCTTACTTTTCGCTGTCAGTTTCATCATCTCCAGCGCTTTGCTGTTCATAACACCGATATGACCGGATTGGTGAATGATCAGGATAGGAACGTCGGTTGAGACTTTATCCAGGTCAAAGCGGGTTGGGTGAATTTTCTCTTTGAGCTGGGAATCGTCGTAGCCAAAGCCGATGATAAAGTCCTGCGCTTTGTTGACGGGGACTTCAGCCCATTTTCTTAGGGCTTGTTGAAGGCTCGTGATATCGGTCACTGGGCCATCGGGTGGTGACAACAAATTGGCTGATACGGCCTGTAAGCCTGTGTTCATTACGTGGCCGTGAGCATCAATAAAGCCGGGGATCATGGTCAAACCTTTTAAATCCACCACTTTGGTTTTATCACCCTTCAGCCTGAGGATTTCTTCTGCTTTCCCCACGGCGAGTATTTTTCCGTTTAAGATGGCCACAGCCTCGGCCTCAGGTTGTTTGTCATTGACCGTAATGACCTGAGCGTTGTGGTAAATGGTGTCAGCAAAAGGTTTTGGTGGGCTGGTGGCTAAGACTGTAGCGGAGACAAACAGCGCTGAAAGGGCAGCGATTGAAGCTTTCATAGAGACTCCTCAGGAAAGACAAGACGGGCTAGGCCCGCCTTTTATTCAGTGCGTTTGGGTATATAACCTGATTGGAATCAGTGTATGCCGTGTTTATCCCAAAAGTCGTCCAGATTTTGCATCATTTCCTTCTTGCGTTCTTCGGAGACGAAAGAAGCTTCAATGGCATTTCGGGTAAATTGTGCCAGCTGCTGAGGGCTGGGAGACAAAGCATTATTAAGGGCAATAAAATTGTCCGTCATATACCCACCGAAAAAGGCGGGGTCATCGGAATTGACGGTCACGCAGAGCCCCTGAGCCAGTAGGTTGAGGATGTTGTGGTCTGCCATCTTGTCAAACACGCGAAGCTTGATGTTAGACAGCGGGCAGACGGTGAGAGGCATTCTAGATATCGCCAACTCTTTTACCAGTTCGGGGTCCTCGCTGCTTTTCACGCCATGATCAATGCGGCTGACATGCAAGAGATTGATGGCATCCCGGATGTTGCTGGGAGGACCTTCTTCACCGGCATGAGCGACAGTTTTCAATCCCAGCGCTCGCGCTTCTGCAAATACACGTTGGAACTTCTCTGGTGGATGGCCTACTTCGGAAGAGTCCAGTCCAACACCAACTAACCGATTTAAGTGAGGCTTCGCCATTTCCAATGTTTCAAAAGCCGCTTCTTCCGATAAATGGCGAAGAAAACACATGATCAGTTGGCTTGTAATGCCAAGCTCTTTTTCCCCTTGGCGAAGCGCGTGGTAAATCCCATTTATGGCAGTATCGAATGCGATCCCCCGGTCAGTGTGGGTTTGAGGGTCAAAGAAGATCTCAGTGTGCATCACATTGTCTGCCTTACAGCGAAGCAGATAGGCCCAAGTCAGATCGAAGAAATCGCGCTCAGTAATAAGGACATTGGCACCTTGATAATAAATATCGAGAAATGATTGCAGGTTATGGAATTGATAGGCGCTTCTTGCTTCTTCAACGCTGGAGTAGGGTGTTGATATGCCGTTTCTTTCAGCCAATTCAAACATCAACTCAGGCTCTAAAGCGCCTTCTATATGGAGGTGTAACTCAACCTTAGGTAAACATCGGATAAACTTTTCCATCGTCTTCTCCCTGTTCGTAACTTATTGAAAGGTATATATCGGTAGGGCAAATTTTTGAGAATGGAATTCTGTATGGATATAAGCTAGTTGGTGTTGACCTATCGGTCAAACTTCGAAAGCTGTATTAGAGTCGGTTGTCATAAGTTAACAAAAATGCTGCTGGTAGAAAGTAGTATTTATACCCAAACGACCTGAAGATGCAGGATTCAGCGAGGTTGACTGGCGTTGTGATCGCGGCGCTCCTTTGCCGGTGTCAACTCCATCAAAAAGGAGCAACAAAGAGCACGGCGTCAGTCAACTCGCCCGAAGGGAGGCCCTCAACGCGCCCACTTCTTTGTTAAATTCCACGGAAATAGAGTGACTATTCCTCGCGAAATTTGCCTCGAATTGAACGCATTGATGACCTCTGAATGCGAGCATCTTCAGGTTGTTTGGGTATATAGCCTTGTAGAGAAGCTTAACCGATGAACTTGGTAACAAAGTTCTTCACTTTACTCAGTCTGGGAGTAACCATAACAACAATAATGGCGACGCTGCTCTGGATGACAAGCCATTAAAATGAGGCTTTTTCATCTTAGCTATTGAAGGTTAATTTTATGACCAGAAATGAATTCAGGTATACCTAATCTTTTATGCATATGTTACCGTGGCAAAAGGTGACGAATCGTCAAATTCAAAAAAGAGAATAGATCATGGATGGGATACCGAGTTTCACAGAGCTTTTTCGTTATTCGGATAATGCTTACTTTGCGGATAACCACAGCAAAGAGATTGGTTATCAGGGTGAATCAGCCATGGAGATTTATCTCCGAGTCATGAACAGCGCGCCTGATTGGGTGAACGCTTTGATGAAAATCCGCAATGAGGTGGTTTCCCGTTTGGGTTTAAAGCACCTGGGAAATCTTGATGATTTCTATCCTAAGAAGCAGGCTGATGACTACCAGGTGGGCGATAAAGTTGGGATTTTCCAAATGATTTATAAATCGCACTCTGAAGTGATCATGGAAGACAGAGACAAACATCTGGATGTGAAATTGTCATTCTTTGTTGAGCCACGCGGTGATAAAGCGTTAGTCACAGCAAGCTCTGTGGTGCATATAAAAAACACTTTTGGCAAGGTTTACATGTTTTTCGTGGGTCCGGTACATAAAATCATCGTGCCCGTGACATTGAGAAAGCTCTGAAGCATGTTATAGCTTGTTATAAGGTGATGGGAAAATATGGTGTCTGCGAGTTTGGCGGTGCTGAAGAGCTCTTCGATAAAACGCTGGGGCTTGCCAAACAACTTAAGTTGCCTCCCAACAACTCTAATGCAAACAAGCGATCCGTTGGATGCGTGATTACACCTCTGATCTCAAAGACTCTTGACTGCATCAAAGCCGCCATGAGTTTGGTATCTGTTTCGACAAAAACTTCAATCTCATGTCTTCTCCGAGAAAACGCTAGGCTGGCTTTTCGGCGGCATCGTTTTCTTCAGGTTTGTTGTTAGCCCTAGCGATATCGTCAAGCAATTCATTAATCTTCGCCACTTCTTCGTCAGAAGCTCCTTCCAGCAGAGCTTCTTGCAACAGGCTATTTATTCGCTCCTTCCTCAAAATGAAGAGGTCATGAAGAGAAAAAGCGACTTCCAAGCGCCTTTTCGGGAACTGCTCAATCAAATGTCGAAGCATATCGCCACTTCGTTTCGGATAAGCGAGAACGATATTCTTTGCTACGTCGTTCGCATTAAGCGAGGAACCTTGGAGAGCAAGTTTAATCAGTATGCCAGGGTCTGACGGATTCTGGCCAAGTGCAGCAATCAAAAGCTTGAGCTCTGGGTTGGCTTTGTCGATATCCTTGAAGTCCATCATAGGGTCATAGTCGCTGGCGCTACCCAGAGGTTGAACGTTAACCTTGAAGGTGGAAGCTGCAGGCAAGGTTTCCGTCCGAACAAAAAGCTTGCGTGCCATCAGGAACAAAAACACAAAAATGTGCACGGTGATGATGTAGTAATACAGCCAAACCACGCTGAATTCATTCATCAAAAAACTCGCCACGATGGGCCCAATAACACCGCCGATACCCAGTAAGATTTGCATCGTGCTAGTGGCTGGCATGGCCTCTTTTGAATCAATGTGGTCAAACACCTGCGTGACGGCGAGCGGAAATAAGGCCACACCTGAGCCGCCAGAAATCCAGAACAGCACGGCGAGAATCTCAATTGGGTAGGGATAAAAGTTATCCAGAACAATTAGGCTGTTGCTGATGATCCCCATAAACATCAGACCTGATGCCACGACACGTTTATCAAAGCGATCTGCCAACCAACCTGTTGGAAACTGGGTTAACAAGCCGCCCATTTGGTAAGAGCCGAGGATCATTGACAGCCAGATACCAGAGATCCCTTTGCTGTAAGCGTAAAGGGAGATAAGTGAAACGCTGGCGGCGTTAATCAACCCAGCACAGAAACATGCGAGCGTACCTGAAGGAGAGTATTGCCATAGCCTTTTCAGCGATATCGGAACGGCTTTTTGGGGCAATTCGGGTGCAGGCAAGCGGCTCATCGACATAATGATGAGTGACACGCATAGAAATACAGAAATTACACCAAACAGTCTTGGGTCGTTTTCATTAAAGGCACTGAAGAGAAATGGTGCAGTACCAAATCCAATAGCAAAGCAGATTTGGTATGTACCGTAAACACGACCGCGGTTACTCCGATCGCTGAGAACGTTCAGCCAGCTTTCCAGCGTAATGAATGAGGTGACATAACAAAATCCTGCGATTGCACGCAATGCGGCCGTAATGACGATGTCTGTGGTGTAGCTATGCACGACAGAAACAATGGAAAGTGTGGCAGCCATTGAGGCGAAAGCGCGAATGTGCCCAGCACGAAGCACGGCTCTGGAACCAAACAAACCGGCACAAATCGCCCCCACAGCGAACATACTCATTGCCAGACCAATATCAGCGGTTGGGTAGCCATTTTCCTTCATGCGGATAGGTAGCATGACAAAAAAGAGGTTGTGGCTGATGGCAAACCCAAATATCGTGAAGAGAATGGGTCGTATCCGTATGAATATATTCGCTTTCATGTCCGTATATGCTGCGTAGTTTGGATTCCAAATTTACAAAGTGGAATTCAGGTCAAAAGACCCTAGTTATGGGTGGTTTAAAGAGCAAAAGAATGAGGTTTATATGAGAGTTTTCTATCAAACCGACTCTAAGCTTCAAAAATACGAATTAATATTAAAATGTTACCACTGCGGTTACATTGAAATGAGTCTACTCAAAGGCTTTCACTGCAGGCTCTCGTAAATCTAACAAGTTTCTTATTCATGAATGAGTATGGCCTATTTTTAAAAAGATGAAGGAAGATATCGTGAAAAGCTATCGAGTATCCAATGATTTAGAAGGGATGGACTTAGACCTTATTCATCAGGTGATATCTGAGAGTTATTGGGCAAAAGGTATACCTAGAGCGACGTTGGAAAAGGCCCTTAGGCATCCACTATGTTTTGGTGTGTTTGATGGATTGGGGACTCAAGTTGCTTTTGCTCGAATGATCACCGATTAGGCGACGTTTGCATATCTTGGAGATGTTTTCGTGGTTGAAGATCGTCAAGGAGAGGGGATTGCCAGTGTATTGCTAGATAACGTTGTTACACATCCAGACCTTCAAGGGCTCCGTCGTGTGATGCTTGCGACGCGGGATGCACATGGTCTGTATGAAAAGTATGGTTTTACGCCAATAGAAAACCCTCAATTACTGATGCAAGTATGGCATCCTGATATCTATAAACAAAACGTAGATACAATGTACTAACATTCTGAAAGATATAAACTCACAGGTTTTAAAATGATAGCGATAAGGAAATTCAAACAAGAAGATGAGATAAGCGTACTTGCTATTTTGTTGGCGGAAGAACAAGTGAAGTTTACGTCACCACCAGAGAACTTTGTCTCTGATACCAAGAAGAATATCTTCAGGTTTGTTATTTCTTCGGATAATACTCTAGTAGGATATTTTAAAATAGATGATAATTTCTCCTCGGAAGTATTAGGCGAAAAAAATGCCGGAGTGGGGCTCAGAAGTTTTGCTATTGATCGAAGATATCAAGGGAAGGGAATTGGTAAAAAGGCGGTTTCTATAATAGCGAATTCAATTAGTGAAGAGTTTACGACCTATGAATGGGTTTATCTCACTGTGAATTGTAAAAATAAAGCTGCCTATCACACTTACCTAAAGGGTGGATTTGAAGATACTGGGGAACTTTACTTAGACGGTCCTATCGGCCCGCAACACATCATGCGGGCGAAGTTATATTAGTCAGGCTAACTTATCTTGTATACCAGTTTTCCAGTTAGAATTTAAGGATGCCCGAGACGCGAATATATCAAATGAAAAATTTAATTTTAATACTTTGTAATTCTTACTAAACCTTTTTAATTATCAGTTCAAGCCCAGCTATAGTATTTGTTTAAGAGTAACTAATAAGTCGTTCATGTATTCTTCTCTTACTGTCATTTTATTAATTAAAGTTTATCCCATGTGAAGTGGCTTATCACGAGCACTTCCATGGTGACTTCGACCAAGACCGCAAGTAATAGAAAGAGTTAGACAAAAAAGGAGCCGCCAGGCTCCTTTTTTGTCTTCAATTTAAGACGCTGAGGTGTCAAGTTTTAAGCTACCCTTGCTTTGTTAATGCAAGGAGCAAACAAATGAAAAAAATAAAAGTACTTAGGGTGATACTCTTTTCGTCAGTGGCCATGAGTGTAATTGGTTGTTCAGGGATACCAAAAACCGCAGAAAATTTGCCGCTTGCAAATGGAACAGGAGCTGTTGTCATTCCCGTTAACATGGAAAACACATCGGAAAGTAAAAAATATCCGTGTCGGTCTATATCGTTTGAAGTTAAGAAGGTATTCCGCACTCCAGATGAGCTCGATAAAAGCGAACTACGAGAGATTTATCTTTACGATAAACCCGCTTACGGTTTAATCACTGATTTAGAGCCTGGAGAGTACATGTTTGATGAATTCAAATGTCATGCTAACTATCGTCGGGTTTTCAACGGTGGCCGGTCTTATATTGTAAAACGCGCTAATGTTTATTTTGATGTGGAGCCAAACACAGTCACAGTGTCAAGCCAGACATTCGTGGGTAAAAGTGAGTATGACGCATCAGGCTCATCATCGTTTAGTGCTCGTTTCAACTATGTCACTGAACAGGACAAGCAAAAAGCTCTCAAGGCGCTAGAGGAAAAAGGAATTCCGTCTGGTTGGAGCTTAAATTTTTAGTCCGAAGCGTAACTGGAAGGGCACGCTATTCATCGTGTGCCCTGATTTCAGTAGGCGTCATCCCCAATTCCCTCACCAGTGCCCTGCTGAGAGTTCTTCCAGAAGTAAACCCTAACGACAGTGCAATTTTGTCTATCGGATCTTTGGTATATCTCAGCGCATTATATGCTTTTAAGCGACGCCAGTGGCTAAGGTAGGCGATGGGTGCCATACCTAACGCATCCTGAAAATGGCGAACCAGTGTCGCTTTCGACATGCCAACCTGACGCCCAATCTCTTCAAGCGTCCAGTCTTTTCCAGGTTCATGATGCATTAGCATGAGAGCTTGATGAATGCGTTTGTCTTTTACAGCTCTCAGAAAACTGAAGTTTTTTCACTTTCGATTAAGAAATGAGACATTATCTTCAAAAATAGCACTTCCGTAAGTTTGTCGACGATAGCATTTTTACGATATCCATGCTCCGCTATTTCCTTGTTAATCAAGATGACGACCTGCCAGATAGTGCTGTCGTGTGCGATGTTGTTTAGGTGAATAATCGGTGGTAACGCATCAATAATTGGATGGCTTAAACCGGCATCGAACATGATAAGACCGCACATTAGCGTGTGAGTGGTTGGCCCTTCCTGAAATAGCGGCATACCCAGTTCGCATGCGTCTTCAGCAACGCTGCTCAAGGTTCTTTCGTTCTCCGGACAATCCGCTAACCAATGTGCATCTCCGCTGGGGAGCAGGAAGATATCCATCTCATTAGCATGTAGAGGTTCAGCATTATCCAGCCCCACGAAGCAACTGCCTTTCAGTGCGATGTGAAACCTCGGGAAACCTCTCTCCTCCAACGTTATTCCCCATGGCGCACTCAGGTCAGAACTGAAAAAGATATTCCCTCTAAATCTAAGATTTTCAAAAACATCTGAGAGATAACTAAAGGTTTCTTCGCTTTTGATTCCCTGAGGCACTGATCTGATTCCCTATGAGATAATGGTGATTGCTAATTTAGCCTAGACTGATGCTCAATGCTCTCCTATTGAGAGTTTTAACTGTAATTAAGGTGAGAAAATGGAAGTAAAAAATATTACAAATGCAAATACGTACATACCTCTAATCCTAGCATCGGTAATGGGTATAAGTGGGTTCGTTTCAACAGCTGCTATCGCCAAGGACTACTTCACTGTTAAAGATGGAGAGCTACAACGCCCTAAGGGATATCGCGAGTGGGTATATGTAGGTACACCAGTTACGCCTAACGACATGAATAATGGCAAAGCCGCATTCCCTGAGCATCACAATGTGTATATCGACCCAGAAAGCTGGGCAGTTTGGAAGGAAAAGGGAGAGTTCAGAGATGGGACTATCATCATCAAAGAACTTGTGAGTGTTGGTAGTAAAGCGGCTGTGAGTGGCAATGGCTATTTTCAGGGGAATTACATAGGTCTTGAAGCCACTATTAAGAGTAAAAGCCTGAACCCGGATGAGCCAGGTAATTGGTCTTACTACAGCTTTTCAACGCCAGATCATAGCGCATTGACCGATACGGCAAAGGCTTTTCCTGCCGCAGCCTGTAACGCTTGCCACCAAGCGTCAGCAGCCGATGACTTTGTTTTCACCCAGTATTACCCTGTGTTACGTGCTGGTAAAGCGAAAGGTGAGGTGGCCACTGGCGGATATAGCTCTAGCCTCAAATAACTCGACCGTATAGAGGAGTGATTATATGAAGAAGGCGTTTCTTGTCTGCTTGCTCACAGCAAGTGCATCATTTGCCGTAGTAGCAAATGATACGTTTTCACCTTACGTAGATGATAAAGGAAATATCGCTTTCCCCAAAGATTTCAGAACGAACATGGTCCATTTAGGATCTTGGTTTGTTCCTGAAGGCGGTGCAAGCGGTTTCCATGGTGTTTACACTGAAAAAGAAGCAGTGGAAGCGTTTCGCAAGAACGGTAAATTCCCAGACGGTGCGACCCTCGTTAAGGAGTTGCGTGCTCATAATACGGGTAACTACACAACCGGTACTGGTGTTAGTCATGAAACCGCTGATCTCAAACAATGGTTTGTCATGGTGAAAGACGGCGAAGGCCGCTTTTCCGACAATGGTTCGTGGGGTGATGGCTGGGGCTGGGCTCTGTTCAAAACGGACGACTTGAACAAGAATGCTTCTGCTGATTATAAGACGGATTGTCTTGGTTGCCATTTACCGGCAAAAGCCAACGACTGGATTTACACGGAAGCTTATCCAATCCTGAGCGAATAGCAGAACCAGTTAATTGATAAACAAACCCCGTAAGAACAAGTCAGCCAAAAGGCTGGCTTTTTTAATTCCTATGAATTCTTTTTAACTTCCTCGATACGTTGAATACCCATAAGGGGAAACAAGTAGTGGGACGTGATAATGCTGATTGTGGTCAGAAACGCCAAACCGAATCACGATTTCGTCAAGAAAAGGTACAGTTTCCAACAGCGTATTGGTATTTCTGAAGTAGGCAGCGGTAGCGAAGACAAGCTGATATTGACCTGAAGTGAGTAACCCTTCATCAATAAGCGGGGAATCAGTTCTGCCATCATTATTCGTGATGGTCGTAGCCAGTGGCTGAAGGCCTTCATCGTCTATTCGGTAGAGCGATATTTTTACACCATTTGCAGGTTTCCCACTTGCGGTATCCAGAACATGCGTCGTCAGTTTTCCCATTTATTCACCCCAGTGTGAGACGTCGACTTTCTGCAGTTGTATATGAGAGTGACATAAGCCAGTCTTAACAAAAACTTAGCATTTGCTGCGTCAATATCCCAACGCAAAGTGACAAAAGTTTGAGCAAGCGCGAAATGCATTTGAATTTTCGATACTTTTAAGGGGGCAGCCGGGCCTTAATGACCCGGTTTTGAGTTAAGAATGTTGCAATACAGGGCGGACAACAGGTTTGTCATTAATCGGCAAGTGGATCAGCGCAGCGGCGAACGCAAGAACGATAGTTGCCCACCATATTGGCTCATAAGAACCGTAGTAGTCGAACACACGTCCGCCAACCCATGCGCCAATGAAACTGCCGATTTGGTGAGTGAAAAATACCATCCCATATAGCGTCGACATATAACGTGGACCGAAGATCTGGCGCACCAAACCGGATGTCAGTGGCACTGTGCCTAACCAACAAAAGCCAATTGCAGCGCCGAAGATTGTCGCTGTATGTGTCGTCAAAGGTACGGTGATAAAAAGTGTCAGAACGACAGAGCGCATTAGGTAAAGCGATGTCATCACATAGCGCTTGTTAAATCGGTCACCCATTAGGCCCCAGAAATAAGAGCCAAAGATGTTGAAGATACCGACATAGGCTAATGCCATCGCAGCGGTATTTCCCGGCAACCCCTTGTCTGCGATATAGCTCGGCAGGTGAGTCGCGATAAACATCACTTGGAAGCCACAGACGAAGAAACCAGCATGGATCAGCCAATAACCGGGATGACGAAATGCTTCAGCCATTGCTTCTTTCAGCGTTTGTTCTGGTTCCGCCTGTCCGCCTGTTAATGAAGAAGGGTTCGCGGTTTTCATGAAAACTGCAAAAGCGATCATCAGCGTACAGAACATCGCAAACACCTGCATGGCAGTTTGCCAATCGTAGTTTGCGAGCAGCGACTGAGCGCCTGGGATAACGGCGAACATACCGAACGATCCCATGGCTGTTGTTAGACCAAAGGCTTTTGCTGTGTGCTCTGCTGGCACTACTTTGGCAACTGCACCTAACACAATGACATAACTTGTGGCACTTAGGCCTAAGCCAATCAACACACCCATTGAGACGTGCAGCACACCGGTTCCGGTTGCAACGGAAGTCAGGTAAAGACCCAATGCGTATGCAACACCACCCATAGTGATGATACGCTTAGCGCCGAATCTGTCCGCAGCCATGCCCACGAAAGGTTGGAAAAGTCCAAACATAAGGTTTTGAAGGGCAATAGCAAGGCTGAAAAATTCTCTGCCTGATTGGAAAGTGTCTGTGATAGGCATCATAAAGATACCAAAAGATTGCCTGATCCCTAGGCTGATAATCAAAATCCCTATCCCCAACCATACGAGCGGCGGGAAACGGAAGATACTCATTAATATACCTTTGTTTATTTTATTGAGTGAGACCTGTGGGTCTGGTGTTCATTATTCATTTGATGGTGTTGATGGCATCCGCCACCTACGGCGTAATCCGTAAAAGCGCGTTGTAAAGGCGTGCAATATTGAACGCTCACCAGAGTGACTGTCAGTACCAGTAACCATCTGACAAGCTGGGCAAAAAGCGATTGTGAAAACATAGTGCCTCAAAGCTAAACGCAAAGAGCGCGTAAGGTAGGGATATTCAAGGCATGAAGCAAATGAATTCGATGCAAACTAGCCATGCATAAAACGCATTGGCGACTTCTGCATGCGAGCATCTTCAGGTTGTTTGGTTATATGCTCCTGGACACCATGTGTACACGGTGTTGACGTCGGTAGCTGGCATTTTTAGGACTTTGTTACTGCATCTGATTTCTCTCTGTTTTAGTGCAGCATCGATCATTTCATTGGTAGGAAGCTCAGCGAAATCAAGAATCTTATCGACGATCCGCTCTGGCGTGGCCACAAAATCCTCGTAATTTACAGATAACATATTTAAATCTAGCTCTGTTGCTTCGGCCATGGTGGTTTGAATGAGTTTGTTGAGCTGGAATGCCGTTCCTGCCACAGCATGACCGCGCAGGCGGTCGTATTGAGCAAGTTCCTGCAATGAGTAAGCGCCGCGCCACCACAGGAGGTTTTTACCTTGATACTCCCACTCCTCTGTTGAAATCATGGAATGCACTGTCGAGGCTGGGTCACGGCAAATATGTACAAATTTAGCATCCGGGAAAAGACTGTTCAGATAACAAAGGCGCGAGGGGCCCGTAAATCGCAATGCAAGGCGGCTTCGGCCAGAGAGCTCAATGCGACGGCTGAGAATCTCCCTGATGGAGGATATTTCTACTGGCGTGGCGTGTTTACCTCTGGCAAAGCCACGATAAAAATCGACTTCTTCTCGGGTATAGTCATCCCAGAAATTCATAACCTCTGACGGCACAGGAGAGAACTCTCGTGCCAGCGAGCCCAAAAATGAGTTGTCTTGCAGCGCTTTGTTTCGGAACGCACATTTACGTTTAAAAAGGCGGTGTTGGAAATCAGATTTGGGATGCTTTTCAAAGCTCTCATCAAGCCAACAGATTTCATCATGATGCATCACGATATCTGATATCAATGTCACCCCTGAACGTGGTGCTCCTACAAAGATAAGCGGTTGATTTAGGGTTGAGGCTCTGATCATATTAACACTCCTTTTGATTTATATGCATCAAGGAGCAATTAAGATGCCAGAATAAATAACTTATTAATTCATAGAGATAAAACGGTATGGAATACGGAGTATCATCTTGGGTTGCAGAATGAGAATACGAAATTGCGATTCCTGCGCGCATCGCCACAACTGCTTCTGATTTTAGGATATTTATGGAGAACCTATTCTTGTTGGATACGACAGAAATTAAAGATCAACGAAATTGCCTGCTTGCGGTCTCCTTCCCCCAAATTTTCTAGAGAGTTGAGCGCCTTGTTGACAACCTCGTCACCGGCCTTATCGCGAAGACGTTCAATCAACTGAGTAAGAAAATCCGACGTGAATTCAGGGTGGCATTGCATTGTCAGTGTTGTTTTTGATTTTTGGGTGATGGCGACAGGACAAAAGTCTGAGCCCGCAACTACCTCGAATCCGTTTGCAGGAGCAATAACCTGATCCTGATGACACGCAATCAAGTTTAATGTGCCGGTGAACTTGGTGTTCAAAGTGGTTGGTTGGTTTAGTGTTTCTACGGCATAGACACCTATTCCCCAGCCTTTTTCGGACTTTTCTACACATCCACCCAGTGCGTAATGGATAAGCTGGTGCCCAAAACATATGCCAATCATTGGCTGGTTGGCGTCATCACAATCCCGGACAAACTGAGCGACCACCTGAATCCACGGGTCAGTATCGTAAACGCCCCACTTACTACCTGTCACTAGCCAAATGTCGCAATCGCCAGGGGAGGAAGGGTATTCTTCCTCGTGACAACGGTAGCTTTTGAATGCTGAAATACTGCTGCTCTGAAACATACGCTTGAATGCAGCATCATAATGTCCGTACTTCGCGATAGAATCGGGGTAGTGATCGTCGCAGAGTAAAATGCCTAGCTTCATGTTGAGAATATACTCCTTACCACGTTGCAGTAACCATAGTGAGTTAGGGAAAACTTGGCTTCAAAAGCAAGATTTCACTAACTAAATGTGTAAGTAAACGATAATGGATGAAACAAAAAGCATAAAGTATGCCGATTAAGAATATCTGTGTGTCGCGCTTTTTAGATATTCGGATAGAAAATTGAAAACTGGTTGTAGATAGTAACGTTTTGTACTTAATGGAAAACTTTCTGCCGAATCGTTAACAAAGACTAATTTAAGATACCATGCTGTTGAAAATATGACTGATTAGCTATAAAAACATGCTCTCTTACACAGAATCAATGTGTTCGCTCTTTTATTGTTAGGTTAAACTCAAGTAATATGCATCGAAAGTCGAGCGCCATCCCGGCGCATGGCGAGCCAAAATCATAGTGGAGAAACAAGCTTGATTAGTGTTTTCCTTGTAGATGATCACGAGCTGGTTCGCACAGGGATACGCCGTCTTCTTGAAGACGAGCGTGGTGTCAAAGTGGTAGGGGAAGCCGAAAGCGGTGAGGAAGCAGTCAAGTGGTGTCGCAGCAATCATGCGGACATTATCTTGATGGATATGAATATGCCTGGAATTGGTGGTTTGGAAGCGACGCGAAAGCTCCTACGATACAACCCAGACGCTAAGATTATTGTTCTTACAATTCATACAGAGAACCCATTTCCAACTAAAGTTATGCAAGCTGGGGCTGCTGGTTACCTAACCAAAGGTGCGGGTGCGAGCGAAATGGTTAACGCAATTCGTGCGGTGAATAGCGGACAACGCTATATTTCACCAGAGATTGCACAGCAAATGGCGTTGAGTCAGTTTTCTCCTGCACAGGAGAACCCTTTTAAAAACCTTTCTGAGCGTGAGCTCCAAATCATGATGATGATTACGAAAGGCCAGAAAGTGACTGACATTTCAGAGCAGCTCAATCTGAGCCCGAAGACAGTCAACAGCTATCGCTACCGTCTTTTTAGTAAGTTAGGTATCAATGGTGACGTTGAACTGACCCATCTTGCGATTCGTCATGGTATGCTAGACACAGAAACGCTTTAATAACTTCTGTTCGCTGTGTTTGATGCCAAAAATTTCCTAAAAACAGTCTCTGACAAACCCGGCGTTTATCGAATGATGGACGCTTCGGGTGAGATCATTTACGTCGGTAAAGCCAAATCTCTCAAGAAGCGGCTTTCCAGCTATTTCCGTACCAATGTGTCTGGAGAGAAAACCCGTGCATTGGTAAAAAATATCGCCAATGTCGAAGTGACGATCACGCACAGTGAAACGGAAGCGTTGATCCTCGAGCACAATCTCATCAAGCAGCATTTACCGCGTTATAACGTGCTACTGCGTGATGACAAGTCTTATCCATACATTTTCCTTTCTGCAAACAAACATCCGCGAATTTCCGTGCATCGTGGTGCGAAAAAGCGTAAAGGTGAATACTTTGGTCCATTTCCTGATGCAGGTGCGGTCCGCCAAAGCCTCTATTTACTCCAGAAAATTTTCCCGATCCGTCAGTGCGAAGATTCCGTTTACGCCAACCGTACCCGCCCATGTTTGATGTACCAAATTAAGCGCTGTGCAGGCCCTTGTGTTAAAGGCATTATTGCGGATGAAGATTATGATGAGCTGGTTAACTTCACCCGCTTGTTCCTACAAGGCAAAGACCGTCAGGTTATCGCTTCGCTGGTGGAGAAAATGGAAGGTGCGAGTCAGTCGCTACAGTTCGAGAAAGCGGCAGAATATCGCGACCAAATACAGGCTCTTCGGCGTGTTCAGGAACAACAGTTTGTTTCACAAGACAGCGATGACGATCTGGATGCTATCGGGGTTTCGATAGAAAATGGCGTGGCATGCATCCACGTACTTTTCCTTCGTCAGGGTAAGGTGCTGGGCAGCCGCAGTTACTTCCCGAAAATGCCGGCTGATACCGATGTGAATGAGCTGGTATCGAGCTTTATCGGGCAGTTTTACGTGAAGCAAGCTGAGGGAAACACCATTCCAACCAGTATTTTGATTGGCCAGGATTTGGGTGATGAGTTGGCCGATCTGGCTACCGCCCTGTCAGACATAGCCGGCCGTAAAGTGAACTTGCAGTGCAAGCCTCGCGGCGCACGTGCACGTTTCCTCAAACTCGCACAAACTAACGCTGCAACGGCGCTCACCAGCAAAATTAATCACAAAATGACCATTCATAACCGGTTCAGTGTGCTGTCAGAAGCACTTGAACTTGAATCGGTCAAGCGTATGGAATGCTTCGATATCAGCCACACCATGGGCGAGCAAACTGTCGCATCCTGTGTGGTGTTCAACCAAGATGGCCCAGTGAAACAGGAATACCGTCGTTACAATATCACGGGCATTACCGGAGGTGACGATTATGCGGCAATGGCACAAGTGTTGGAGCGCCGCTATAGCAAGCAAGTTGATCCGGACAAGATCCCAGACATCATTTTGATTGATGGTGGCAAAGGGCAACTGAACCGCGCCTGGGAAGTCGTCAAGCCACTTCTAGCTGATTGGCCGAAACATCCCCTGATGCTGGGTGTGGCAAAAGGCACCACACGACGCCCGGGTTTGGAGACTTTAATCAAAGTGACGGGCGAAGAGTTTTCTATGCCGTCTGATTCACCGGCGCTTCACCTTATTCAACACATCCGCGATGAGAGCCATAACCACGCGATTTCCGGTCACAGAGCGAAACGTGCTAAAGCACGAAAAAGTAGTGTGTTGCAGGAAATCGAAGGCGTAGGGCCAAAGCGTCGTCAGGCTTTACTGAAATACATGGGTGGAATCCAGGAACTTAAACGAGCTTCTGTTGAAGAAATCGCCAAGGTACCGGGCATAAGCCGTGTTTTGGCCGAGAAAATTCATTCATCATTGCAACAGCAATGACTTTCAAGCAACATAAGCCGTCACTCACAAAGTATTATAAGTATGCGACTGAATATCCCCATTATCCTGACCCTTATACGTATCGCATTAATCCCTGTTTTTGTTATCGCGTTTTACCTACCTTATGAATGGTCAGCTTTCGCTGCTGCTCTGATTTTTGTTATCGCCGGGGCGACTGACTGGTTGGACGGATATCTCGCACGAACCCTGGGCCAAACCACGCGCTTTGGGGCTTTCCTAGATCCTGTTGCTGATAAAGTGATGGTTGCGATTGCCCTCGTACTTATCGTCGAGCACTACAATTCGATATGGGTGACGATTCCAGCGGCAACTATGATTGCCCGTGAAGTGATCATTTCTGCCTTACGTGAGTGGATGGCGGAACTGGGTAAGCGTGCGAGCGTGGCAGTCTCTTGGGTGGGTAAATTCAAAACTGCTGCGCAAATGTTTGCGCTAACCATGTTGCTTTGGCGTGACAGCGAGTGGATTATTTATGTGGGTTATACAGCGCTTTATATTGCTACCGCGCTGACTTACTGGTCTATGTACCAATACCTACTGGCAGCAAAAGACGACTTGCTGAACGCAGACAATTAATTGAAAATTCATTGAAAAGGCCGCGAGTGTGGCCTTTTTTGTACTTTCATTTTTGCTAATTAACAAAGAAATTCAAATAAGAGAATGCCTGGCTACGTGATTGATTGGTTTTTTCCCGTGCAAAATTACTGCATTTTGGAGAAGGTCATAATGAAAGCGGCGCCCTCCAACTCAGATTCGATCACGCGAATCTTACCACCATAACTTTCTACAATTTCATCGCAAACCGCCAAGCCGATCCCGGTTCCGGGATTCAACTGATCGGCACGTACACCGCGCTGGAAAATCGACTCATGCATAGTTTCAGCCACCCCAAGTCCATCGTCTTCTACAGTCAATACGTAGTGATCTAGCGTAACTTGGCTTGAGATTCGCACTTCACTGATACAGAAACGGAAGGCATTCTCCAACAGGTTACCCAGCAGCTCTGTCAGATCCGCTTTATTCAGCGGCAGAGAGGGTTGCTCCCGAAGATGCAAGGTGACATTAACCGGCTTGTCGCTATAGACTTTGGAGAACATACCGGCCAAGCTGTTGATGACTGGCAGCAATTCAGTTTTCTCATGCACCAAGCCACGTTGGCCGACCAGCGCACGTTTCAACTGATATTGTACCATGTCATCCATCTGGCTGACCTGCTCTACGATGCGTTTACTCATTTCTTCCCGGCTTAACGAACCGTCATCCAGCAGCGCATTCGTCGCAGCTAAACGGCTTTTCAGGCTATGGGCAAGGTCATCCATCGCATGGCGATAGCGCTGTGTCTGATCTTTTCGGAGAGTGATCATTCTGTTTAGTGCATCAGTCACATCTTCTAGCTCTTTAGGGTAATCGAAATCGAGCGTTTCACGGCGTGATTCCGCTATCTCATTCAGCTCATCTGCTAGTTTCCTAAGCGGGCTGAAACTCCAGTATGAAGCGGCATACAATAAACCGGTCGCAGCCAGAAAGGCCAAGCCAACATAGAACCAAATTTGTCGTTTTATCTTAGAAAACTGTTCCAATTGTGAGGTGATATCATGCACTACAATAAAGAGTTGATTGGTAGAGTAAGTCGCCTCTGAAATCACATGAACAACATAAGGATCATCCTTATAGTAAATCATGTCCGGCTCTCTCATGGAGTAAGGGACGTACGAACAAATGTCACTCATACCACTGGTTCGTGCTTCATAAGACATCCAAGACGCTGAACCATCTTGCTCACAGATAAATGCCAAATAATCCGAGTGTTTAGCTTCGGGTATAGGTTGATCATAATTGGGTGCATTCTGACCAAGTTCCAGCATGTTGTCCCGGCGGAGTTCGCCGACAATATGAGGTACTTCAGCCACCAATTCTGACGAGTACATGGCGACATAGTTTTTTACGTAAACCTGATTGATCAGAAAGCCAATCAATAGCGAGAACATGGAGATGATAGCTATCGAAGTGGAAATAACCCGTTTGTGGATCTGAGGCATTATTCTCCGTGCCATATCAGGCAACCTGCAATTCGAAGATATAGCCTTGACCGCGAACAGTGGAAACTGGGTTTTCTTGTCCTGCCTGAGTCAGCTTCTTACGAAGTCTGCTCATCATGACTTCAATGGTGTTCGGGTCGCCTTCCTGATCTTGATAGAGCACATCCAAAAGGCGTTGCTTTGATATGACCTGGCGGTTATGACGGATGAGATACTCCAGCAAATCGTACTCAAAAGCAGTGAGCTCTAAAGGCGTACCATCGATACAGACTTTTTTCGCCAGTAGATCGATAGAAATCTTGTCTGCTTTAACTTCTGGCTTGACGAAACCAGCGCTTCGGCGAACCAAGGCATTGAGTCGGGCGACTAATTCTTCTTTCTGGAATGGCTTTACCAGATAGTCATCAGCGCCGGCATCGAGGCCAGAGACCTTGTCCTGCCAATTTGCGCGGCCAGTCAGTATAAGGATAGGCATACGGATTTCGGCTCGACGAATATCGCGAATAAGGCTGAGACCATCTCGGTCAGGTAGTCCCAAATCAACGATAGCGATATCGTTTGGATAGTCTTTTGCAACGAATAGCCCCTCAGACGCTGTCTTGGCACAATGCACCTGATGCCCAAGTTCTGATAACTCCGTTTTCAAATGATGACTCAGCAATGGATCGTCTTCGACAATGAGAATGCGCATAAACCGTTACCTCAATCTGTAATACTTTTATTTCAGCCTATAGAAAATGACGTGCAAAACCTTGCACTTATTTGAGCAACCTTCGGGTTTGTTGCAGACAAGTAAGAGAAGATAATTGACCAGGGGTTGTGGATGACTCAGCGAACAGTTTACCGTCTGTTCACTGAATCTCAGCTGACTGCCTTACCAGATATATGACAAGGCACATAAGTTTAGGTCAGAATAACCAGTAGGGTGCCTGCGAAGGTTAGCAGAACGTTCGCGATGGCGTAGGTACCTGCATAGCCCAAGGCGGGGATGGTACTGCGTGCGTGTTGGTTGATCATGTCCATGGCTGGCGCACAAGTTCGCGCACCAATAATAGCGCCAAACAGGAGCGCTCTGTTCATGTTCAGAATGTACGCACCAACCAGATACGCCAGTATCACTGGCACCACGCTCACCGCCAATGCGCCAAACATAATGGTGAACCCCATAAGCTGTAGGTATTCTACCAAATTGCCACCTGCGCTCAGACCAACACCGACCATAAAGGTCATCAGCCCTAGCTCTTTCAACATGTTGATAGCACCTTGAGGAACATAACCGAAGGTCGGGTGGTTCGCACGCAGGAAGCCCAGTAAAATCCCAGCTATCAAGAGGCCCGATGCATTACCCAAGCCCAGTGTCATTTGGCCAAAAGTCATGGTGATCAAGCCGAAGATCAGGCCAAAGATAAAGAAAGAGCAGAATGCCAACATGTCTGAAACCTGGCTGTGAATTGAGATAAAACCGATTCGCTCTGCCAGCCCCATGACTCGACGTTTTTCGCCACTTACCTGGAGTACATCTCCTTTAGACAGCAGGATATTGTGATCCATAGGCATTTCAATCTGAGCACGAACGACACGGCTCAAGAAACAGCCATATTCAGACAGATTCAAATCTGACAAACGTTTACCGATGATGGCATCGTTCTTTACCACGATTTCTTCTTCAACCACACGGAGGTCTAGTAGGTCACGATCGAATACCTCTTTCCCGTTTCGGAAAGAAGGGTCGAGGCGGGCGTGGCTGTCTGGGTAACCTACCAGTGCGATTTCATCGCCTTCCTGCAAAATGGCGTCACCATCTGGGTTAGCCAGAATACCGTTACGGCGGATACGTTCGATGTAGCAACCCGTCTGGCGATAAATACCCAGTTCACGAAGGTTGCGACCATCCACCCAGTTAATCAGCTCTGGACCAACACGGTAAGCGCGAATAATGGGTAGATAAACCTTACGCTGGGAAGAGTTGCCCAGGCCTCGCTCCATTGCAATCTTCTGTGCAGAATGTTCAAGGTTTTCCTTTTGCAGTTTAGGCATAAAGTTCGCGAGTACGATCAGGCTCACTAAACCCACCAGATATGCCAATGCGTAGCCCACGCTCAGGTTATCAATCATCCCCGCTAGTTGATCTGGTGTGAAACTACCAGCAAGCCCTGCATTAAGCGCATCCTTCGCGCCCACAAGAACTGGCGTTGCCGTCATGGCACCTGCCATCATGCCAGTTGCGATACTGCCATCTACGCCGAATTGATAACGCATTAGCAAGGTAATGCCAACGGAAGCAGCCAGCACGATAAGTGCCAGTAGTAGATAAGATTTACCGTCGCGGAAGAAGATACCAAAAAAGTTTGGGCCAGCTTCGATACCTACACAGAAAATGAATAGCATAAAGCCAATATTCAAGGCTTCTGGGCTGAATGAAAAGCCAGCATGTCCGAAAGACAGTGCCGTCACAAGAACGCCAATAGAATTACCAAACTGGAAGCTGCCGATTCTGATTTTGCCAATGGTAAGGCCGATAGCCAAGACAACGAAAAGGAGGAGGATGTCGTTATTAACAAGCAGGTTGTAGACGTCTATGTTCACTGAACAGTAATCCGCGCACGGGTCAAAGGGAAATTCTGGGGCGCCATTATACGCATTTGCAATGAAATGTAATGGAAACTCGCATGAAAAATAGTATTAAATTTTGCCTACTTTGCTTATGGAAAATATTAAAGCCTACTTTGTTATCAGCTTTCTGTTTTTTAACGATAAAAAAGCCGGCAAGTTTGCCGGCTCTTCCAAGGAAATCTAAAAGAAATTACTGGTACAGACCCAGATTTTCTTTTGCGTAAGCTTCGAAGTCTGTGAAACCGCCAACATGCACTTGGTCGGCAAAGATTTGTGGCACGGTTTCAACTGGCTTACCTACGGTTTTCTCAAGATCCGCTTTGCTGATACCTTCGGCGTGAATATCTACATAACGGTAGTTGAAATCTTCACGCTCTTCTTTCAGTCTGTCAGCAAGATCCTTTGCACGAACACAGAATGGACAACCAGGGCGACCAAAAATAACCACGAACATAATCATTTCCTTTCTTATTAAATTTGATTGGATGGTGCCGTGTGCAAGGGATGCTGTCCCGCGGCTTCATCATCTGACTGGCGATAACTATGCCTTAAGCTCTTGGCAGTTAAAAGAAGGTTTTGTCTCTTAATTCAATCGAAATTATCTATCAATAGAAAATCGTATTCCAATGATGCCTTTCAAAGGTTGTGATTCGGGCTGCACATGTTTAAAACGTTGAAGCTTTAACCTCCCAGTCTCTGCTTTGTATCAATTTTATACTCACTCAAGTGCGTAAATTGAGTAGTGGATTTTTCGGTTTAAGGATCTGCTTTTCGTTAATTATCAGATCCAGGGAGGTGCGATGTTTCAATTTATGACCGCAACGCGGATTATTTTTGGTGAAGGCGCTCTCAACAATTCCTTCTCTATATTCAATAACTACGGATACAGTGCGCTTGTCGTGACAGGACGGGACGACCAACGCGCAGAGCCATTGCTCACTTATCTTTCCCAGCAAAACATTCGGTATCAACGTCTGGCTGTTCATGATGAACCGCTCATTGCCATGGTGGAAGAAATGGCCGCGGCAGGGCGTTTGTTTAAACCTGATATGGTGATTGCTATAGGAGGGGGCAGCGTCATGGACGTTGGCAAGGCTCTTTCTGCGCTTATTCCAAACCAAGGCAGTGTTTACGACTATGTGGAAGTCGTCGGCCGGGCTCTGCCATTCACTGCTAAGCCTTTGCCTTGTATTGCAATTCCAACGACCGCTGGGACCGGTTCTGAAGTTACCAGAAATGCCGTTATGATATCCGCACAGGAAAAAGTGAAAGCAGCAATTCGAAGCCCTGATCTGATCCCTGATGTGGCTATTATCGACCCAACCCTCACTTATGGCGCAGAAAAATCGCTCTCTGCTCGTTGTGGCATGGATGCGTTCACTCATTTGATGGAAGCTTATGTCTGCAGTGAGCCGAATCCACTGACGGACATGATTTGCGAAGAAGGCCTGCGCCGGCTAGCCCCTGCGATTATTCATGCCTGCGAAGACGATGACCCGAAAGCCCGGGCTGACATGGCGTTTGCTTCTATGTTGGGTGGCATGGCGCAGTCCAACGCTAAATTGGGCTCAGCACATGGTTTGGCGGCGGTATTGGGCGCGGTGTTGGATGCTCCACACGGCGTAATCACAGCCCAACTTGCCCCTTATGTGATGGCTGAGAATGTTCTTGCCGCGCGCGAAGCGGGACGTATTACTTTGCTAAACCGTTACCGGCAGTTGGCCTGCATTCTGACTGGGAGAATGAACGCGGAGCCCAGTGATGGCATTGTCTGGGTACAGCGCACTTTGAAGCGTTTGGAATTACCTTTGCTTTGCCAATATGGGCTTTGTGAATCCGTATTTAACGATGTTGTGACAAGGGCAATGAAGTTGAGTTCAATCAAAGGTAATGCGATGCCATTGAATGAAGAGCGGTTGACTAACATTCTCAGCCGGATGTGTAAGGAAGAATCCGTTTCTGAAAGCTTGAGCCCAAATCCCAGCTGACCGTATTCAGAACCAGTGAATGCAACGGCGTACAAGGTCCGTTTGATTTTGTGCGCCAGTTTTCTTTCTGGCGCTTCTTAATTGGTTCTCGATGGTGCGCTGCGATTTATGGAGTTTATCGGCGATCTGCGAATAACTTTTTCCCTCCGCGGCGAGTTTGACAGCCTGCAATTCAGCTTTCGTTACCAGGCAATTTTTAGTGACCGCAGAGCTTCTGCTTGCATTGAGCAGTGGAGCCAGAAAGGTATTGGAAAATTGGTAAATGTATTCCGTTTCTTTTGGGGTCCAAATTCGGTAGCCATCACATTGGTCTATGCACAAGACCGCGAGATCCTTTTTTGGAACCTTTACCGATACGGCGATCATAGATACTGCTTCGGCTTCAGCCAATGCATCATGAAGACCGTTCAATAAGGGGTTGGATTGAACATGATGAAACGGAATAGGGACGTTTGATTTCCATATGGTTTGCATCGACAAGTGTCGATTAGGGATCCGAGCACCAATCATTGACGGTAACTCTCCTGTCGCATCGCTATATTCATTGGTTGGGTTGTAGCTGCGCTCTTTACGTGAAGATAAGCCAGCATCAACGCGGTTTGCCTTTAGGCGTTCGCCAATAAATCGGGTAGCGATATTGAGCATCGCATTGGGATCATCAAGTTCAAGAATCAAATGAGCGATAGCGTCTTGAGTGGCTCCATCCAGAGATTTTCTGCGTCTATCTAATAAATCTCGTTTTAGCGTTTTTCTATCTGAGTAACTTAGCATCCTAACATCCCTGATTTAGGTATTTCTTGTCATCGCCCACCACCTTTAACGCTGGTTAAACTCGAAAAGAACGTTAAATAACCAGCGGAGAGCTATCATGTCCTTGCTACAAAAAAAGCAATTTCTTATCGTCATCACCAGTTTCTTTTTCGTCTTTTCTGGCTTTGTCTCGGCATCGGAACAGAGATGGATAAAACCTATGGATCCTGTCGGGCAAGTGACTAACGCCAGCCAAGTATTTCAGGAAACATACAATCAAAAAGATGCTGAAAAATTGGGTCATTTTTACGCTAAAACGGCCACCTTGAAGTTGGATCAGAATCCGTCCGTACATTATCGAGATAACATTGTTCAGGCTTGGCGTGCTGGTTTTGAGCAAGGCGTCGACAACCTTCAACTGGAACCGATTGAAATCATTCGTACTGGATTTCGGAAGGTGGTCGAAACCGGTAACTATGTACTGACCATTAACACCCCAGATGGCGCTATTCAACAGACAGGTTCTTACACCGTGCTTTGGCGTGTGCATCCTTTCGGCATCAAGCCGCCCAAAATAATTTTTGACGTTGTTAACGCCAATTAAGCTTCGTATTCAGGCGTCTGTGTTCTTTATGTCATTATTGGCCACTATTGGTAAAAATCAGGGACGCCTTCTTAATGAATACCGCTATCAATACCATTCTTTCTCACCGCTCGATAAGAAAGTTCACTGAGCAACGCATTACGGATGAACAACGCAATGCGATTATCGATTGCGCGAGAGCGGCATCTACCTCGAGCTTTATCCAATGCACCAGTATTATTCGGGTTATCGACAAAGAGAAAAGGCAACGTCTTGCTGAATATGCGGGGAATCAGGCTTATGTTACTGATGCCGCAGAGTTCTTCGTATTTTGCGCTGACTTCAACCGTCATTTACAGATTAAACCAGATGCGCAATTAGGCTTTGCCGAACAAACCCTGATTGGTGCGATAGACGGCGCGTTGATGGCCCAAAACGCACTAATAGCAGCAGAGTCTTTAGGATTGGGTGGCGTTTATATTGGTGGGCTCAGAAACAATCCTGATAAAGTGGCTGATCTTCTGCAACTGCCAGCGTATGTGATTCCATTGTTCGGACTTTGTCTTGGCTATCCGGCGCAAGATCCAGAAGTCAAACCACGCTTGCCATCAGAGTTGGTGGTTCATACCGATGAGTATTCAGAGATGAATAAAACCGTTTTGGAATCTTATGACGCCGAGGTACGGGAGTATTACCAAACCCGAACAGGTGGAAACAAAGAGATGAGCTGGAGCGAGCAGATTTCTGGCACTCTCAGTAAAGAAGCACGTCCGTTTATGAAAGCTTTCCTCGAGAGGAAAGGATTCAGTATCAAGTAATCCATTCTCAGAAGATATCAGTGACCTTGATTTGGTCAGCAAGGCATCTGAATGTCGAAGTTTCATTGTACACATATCTATCGCTTCGAGCCTTTATTGTAAAGGGACTCGGGGTGATTTCATTTCTATGCTCCTACACGTTTTGTTACACCCATTGATCAATAAACCACCGCAAGAAAAACTTTTTTCGCGATAAACAAAAGTAGATGGTGATCACGCTCTCATTCCCTGATAGACTCCGCGCGCTTCTGTCATTCTCATCAAATTTGAAGAATGCCAAAAATAATTTATATCTTCGCAGTTTTGACTATTAATTCATCAATTTAGTTAAAGAGTTACGCGGGGATATTGGGTTGGGTGGCGCAGTAGGGGGCTAATGCCGGCGACACCTTTTATTAGTGAATTTATTGAGTCGTAACATGAACAAACTGAACAAAGCTACGGGCGTACTTGCAGCCGGTTTCTTTATCAATATGTGTATCGGCATCCTGTACGCGTGGTCTGTATTCAAGCAGTCACTGGTAGAACAGGGTTGGTCGAACGCTGATGCATCTATGCCTTACACCGTTGCAACCATCTGTTTTGCACTTTCTCTGCTGGTGGCGGGTAACCTGCAAGACCGTATGGGTCCTCGTAAAGTTCTGATCCTGGGTACCATCATGGTTGGTATTGGCATGATCGTATCTAGCTTTGCTTCATCTCCTATGACTCTGCTGCTGAGTTTTGGTGTGATCACCGGTTGTGGTATCGGTTTCGGTTATGCGTGTCTGTCTCCAGCAGCAATGAAGTGGTTTCACCCATCTAAGAAGGGCATGGTTAACGGCCTGATCGCAGCAGGCTTTGGTCTGGCAGCGGTATACCTGGCGCCACTGACTTCTATGCTGATTGAAGGTTACGGCGTTCAGCAAAGTTTCATGATCCTCGGTGTAGGTATTCTGGCCATCGCTGTTCCACTGGCGTGCACCATTAACAACCCACCTGCGGACTACACGCCAGAAGCACCTGCTGGTTACGTAGCGAAAGCAGGCGCTGGCGACAGCAACATGGGTTGGCGTGAAATGGTTAAGACTCCACAGTTCTATTCACTGTGGTTGATGTACGCGCTGGCGTCTTCTGCGGGTCTGATGGTGATCGGTAACATCACTTCTATCGCGATCAACCAGTCTGATCTGACTCAAGTTGCGTTCCTTGTTGTTGTTCTGTCTATCTTCAACTCAGGCGGTCGTGTTGCTGCAGGTATCCTGTCTGACAAGATCGGTGGCCTGAAAACTCTGATGCTGGCGTTCATCATGCAAGGCATTAACATGATGATGTTCGCAACCTACAACACTGAGTTCACTCTGATGGTAGGTGCGGCTGTTGCAGGTGTAGGTTACGGCACACTGCTGGCAGTATTCCCATCTATCACTGCTGACTACTACGGCCTGAAAAACTACGGCGGTAACTACGGCGTGCTTTATACCGCATGGGGTGTGAGTGGTTTCATTGGTCCTGTTGTTGCTGCAACCGCAGTAGACATGACCGGCAACTACGTGATGGCATACACCATCTGTGCAGCAATGCTGGCTGTGGCAGTTGTCCTGTCTTTCATTACCAAACCGGTGAAAGCAGAAGCAGCAAACGCACAGAAAGTTGCAGCGTAATCGCTAACAACAAAGCTTTTCAAAGCCCGCTTTATGCGGGTTTTTTTATATCCAAATTTTCTAGAATTCCTCATTTTCGTCCTCTTTATCGCATCATTAATCCCCCCGAATTATATGCAAATCCGAGGTCTGACCTTAGACTAGAGCTGATAATGTGTTCCACTGGTGAGACTTTCTGAGACATTCTAAAGTCGCAACTTTTTTAGGGTAATTGAACGCTGTTCTAAATCAGTGCCAATAAGTGATTGATAATAAAACGCCGTTCAATAGCGGTGATGAATAACTGGTCATGTTTGTTGATATACACAGGCATTTTTGAATAGAAAACACTGTTTGATTGTTCAGTTTGCATTGGCTAGGTTGTGTTCACCACTCGAATACCAGGAGGGTATTAACATGCATTCAGTGGATTCAACCTGTATTAAAAACAGTGAGCGTGAACAGATAGCTAGGATTCAGGCGGGGCACCCGTTAGCCCGCAACTACTTCGACCAACTGGTCGCGAGCTACTTGTCACCATTACATCGTCGATGCATGGCATGGTTAGGTTGTCCTTATGACGCGGATGACGTGTTGCAAGAAACCTTAGTGCGGAGTTTCCGCTACATCCACGCCTATCGCGGCGAAGCTGCATTCAGAAGCTGGTTATATGCGATTGCAGACAATCAGTGCAGAAGCTATTTGAAAAAACGTGCGACTCATTGCCAACGTTTTGTCTCCGACGAGTTACAAGAGGAAGTTGGCGTTGAAGAGAAATGTCCTGTGACATCTGATCAGGGTATTTCAGACTCAGTGCAGTCATTGGCGAAAACTGCACAGGAAATTCTGGTGCTGCGTTTCGAACATGACCTCTCGCTCGAAGAAATCAGCAACGTCTTGGGCCTTGGCTTGAGTGCGACGAAAATGCGTCTTTACCGCGCCATTGATGCGGCAGAGAAGCATGTACTGAAGAACGAGGAGGCCATGCTTGCAACGGCTTGAAATTCGAATAGCAAATCGTGAATAAAGAAAACCGCCAACTTGGGCGGTTTTCTTTTTGTTTCAAAGGAAACGGAACCTAATCAGTAGAGGTAATTAGCAAATGACTTTGATTGCCAGACCACCTTGAGAGGTTTCACGGTACTTGGCATTCATGTCTTTACCGGTTTCCAGCATGGTTTCGATAACCTTGTCCAGAGACACGCGTGGCTCAGAAGAGCGGCGCAGCGCCATACGGGTAGAGTTGATCGCTTTCATGGCAGCAATACCGTTACGCTCGATACAAGGAACCTGTACTTGACCTGCAACAGGGTCACACGTCAGACCCAGGTTGTGCTCCATACCGATTTCCGCAGCGATACATACCTGCTGTGGGCTACCGCCCATCAGCTCAGCCAGACCTGCTGCCGCCATTGAACAGGCAACACCGACTTCACCCTGACAACCTACTTCCGCGCCAGAGATGGATGCATTTTGTTTGTATAGACCGCCAATCGCGCCAGAAACCGCGAAGTAACGGGTGTATTCACGAGGGCTCACGGTTTGAATGAACTTGTCATAGTAAGCCAGAACGGCAGGGATGATGCCACACGCGCCATTAGTTGGTGCGGTTACAACACGGCCGCCTGCTGCGTTCTCTTCGTTAACCGCAAACGCGAACATGTTTACCCAGTCAACCACTGCCATTGGGTCGTTCGAGAACTTCTCGGTAGACAGAAGCTGTTGGCGGAGCGCTGCTGCACGACGTGGAACACGCAGTGGACCAGGCAACACACCTTCGTTGTTCATACCGCGATCCAGACACTCACGCATGGTGCGCCACACGTTACCGAAGTAGGTTTCGATTTCATCTTCCGTGTGCATCGCACGCATGTTTGCCATCACAACCGCACTGATTGATAGGCCAGTCTCTTTACAATGGTTCAGCAGTTCTTCCGCGCTGTTGAATTCATAAGGAACAGCGACTTTATTTTCGTCTTCTTTGCCGAAGTTCTCTTCGTCAACAATAAAACCACCGCCGATAGAGTAGTAAGTCTTGGCGTAGGCTTTCTCTTCACCAGACCATGCAGTAATGGTCATGCCATTTTCGTGCAGGGGCAGGTTAGTGGTGTGGAAGTTCATACCGCCTTCACGTGGGAAGTCGACGGTGTGAAGTTGGATACCTACTGGCAGACGTTCGGTTTCTTCAACACGTGCGATGAAGCCAGGAATGCTGTCGATATCAACGTTCTCTGGAGAGTTGCCCGCCAGACCCATGATGATAGCCACATCAGTGTGGTGACCTTTACCGGTCAGAGACAGAGAACCATAAACATCCACAGTGATCTTGGTGATGTCCTGCAGCTTCTCCATGCGGGTCAGATCGTCGATGAATGATTTACCGGCTTTCATTGGGCCAACAGTGTGCGAGCTGGAAGGACCTACGCCGATTTTATAGATATCAAAAACGCTGATCATGTGTCATACCTCAGTCAATGCCCGTGGTTTACGTGGACGGGCATTTGGATTAATTCGTTTATATCCATCCGTGGAGGTGACATATTGCTGAGCCGATATACCCTAGGTTTTGTTGACCTTAAATGTTAGGTATTTACCTTTCCGTGGCTCAGTGAAAAAAGCAAAAAAGAGCAAGGAATTTAAGCATCCTTGCTCTTTTGGGGCTGTGCATTCTACACGATTTATTAGGCGATGAAACCGTACATAATCGCTGAAATGGCTACCATACCCATGAAAGTGACGAAGATGTTGCTCGCCTTACCGCCGTACTTCTGCATAGACGGTACTTTCTTGATCGCGTACATCGGCATGATGAACAGAATGGTCGCGATGATAGGGCCACCCAGAGATTCAATCATACCGAGAATGCTTGGGTTGATGGTTGCAACAATCCAGCTGGTGATGATAACGAAAGCCACGGTGAACATATCGATTTTCTTCATGTTCACTTGTTTACCGCGCGAGCGCAGTTGCTTGATGATGATACCGTTCAGACCTTCACGTGCACCCATGTAGTGACCGAAGAAAGAAGAGACGATAGCAACGAAGGCAACGATTGGACCCAGATAAGAGATGAATGGGCTTTCGTGTTTGTTCGCCAGGTAAGACAGAACCGCCAGGTTTTGTGCTTTCGCTTCTGCCAGATCAGCAGGCGTCAGGCTCAGAACACAAGAGAACACGAACAGCATTACGAAACCAAGCAGCATGCCCGAGGTGCGGAACAGGATTTGGTTTGATTTACGCTCTGCATTGTCACCGTAGTCACGGGTCTGTGCCATAGAGAACGCAGAGATCGCCGGGCTGTGGTTGAACGCGAAAACCAGAACTGGGATAGAGATCCACAGGGTTGTCATGAAATCACCCGCTGTAGGAATTTGCTGCAGTGCAGACATGTTCCAGTCAGGGATCAAGTAGATAGACATGAACAGCAGGATGGCAACCAGAGGGTAAACCAGGAACTGAGTCACTTTCAGCATCAGTTTCTCACCCGCCAGCATGACTGACATCATACCCATGATAAGGATGATAGACAGAACAGCGCGTGGCAGAGATTCCATGCCAAGTTGGTTAACCATGAAAGAGTCAACAGTGTTGGTGATACCAACGCCGTAAATCAAAACGATTGGGTAAATCGCGAAAAAGTAGAGCAGCGTAATGAGTTTACCCGCAGTCGCGCCGAAGTGCTCCTCAACGACTTCGGTGATGTCGCTGCCTGGCTTCTTAGAAGACAGAACGAAACGTGCAAGGCCGCGGTGAGCCAGATAAGTCATAGGACCAACCAAGATCGCCAAGGCAACCAGAGGCCAAAAACCGTTTAGGCCAGCGTTAATCGGAAGGAACAAAATACCTGCACCTACTGCTGTACCAAACAGAGATAGCATCCAGGTGGTATCTAGAGCAGACCACTTCATTTTGTCTGCGCTCGAAGTCGTGTTTGACTGAGTTTGCATTGTTTAATCACCAAAAATAATACGGAACAGGTCAGAAACTGATGCGTATTGTTTACATTTTTTCACTGTAAACCGTGATTAAGATCATTTTTGTGGCAACAATATTTCGTGTGACGAATTTATTTGATCTCACTACATTCACAATTTTTATGGTTTAAAAACCTTGTTTAAAGACCGTAAAAATAGTTGAGGCATTAAAAATTAGTTGAGAGAAAGTTGCTGACTGAGGGCATGTAGTATCTGAGCGGTAACACCCCAGATGAGGTGATTTTTATAGCTCATCGCGTAGATATGGTAGGTGTTACCACGAACATAGAATGGTTGCTTTGTGATGGCATCTTGTCTCAAAAACTGAGCAAGTGGCACCTCAAAAAGGCTGTGAACTTCGTTGGCATCCAGAACAGGTATGTAATCGGCATCAACAAACGCGATAACAGGTGTCACAAGATAGCCACTGACTGTTGGAAGGGGTGCCAAACAGCCGAGAAGATGCGCTCTGTCTGTGGTAACACCAATCTCTTCTTCCATTTCACGGATTGCCGTTGCGACGATATCAGTGTCAGACTCTTCTGCTTTGCCGCCCGGAAAACTAATTTGCCCTGGGTGATGCTTCAAATGCATCGCGCGCTTGGTGAAAAGAACATGGAGTTCCCCATCTCTCTCTGCAAGCGCGATCATTACTGCTGCGGGTCGAAGGTCAGGAGTGCCCTGAAGACGCATTGCATCTGTCGCACGTTGAATGACACGCTTGTCGTAATGATAACTTGGGCTGAGGCTAAAACGCTGGACCAGCCAATGGCGGGATAGGGGGCCTATATGGCTTTGGCGGCTGTGTGCGGCCGAATTTGTCGTTTGCTGTTGCGAGGCGTTATCCATCCTTAATATTTTCAACATGCGTCCTACCTAATGCGCTGTGTTGTCCCTAAGAAGACAACACAGGAAGAATTCGACTGAGCTTGTCGAGCGTTTCCTGATACTCCGACGCTGCCTGACTGTCTGCGACCACACCGCCGCCAGCCCAGGCGTAAATGTGCTGTTGATGGCACACCAGTGTCCGAATCGTAATACTGGTGTCCATGGTGCCGCACCGGCTCAAGTAGCCAATGCTGCCACAGTAAATGCTGCGTCGATGCGGCTCCAGCTCCTCGATAATCTCCATGGCACGCACTTTGGGTGCGCCGGTTATCGAACCACCGGGGAAGCAGGCTCGGAGCAAATCTTCACCGTACTTATCATCAGAAAGCGTTCCCGTTACGGTACTGACCATATGATGGACGGCCGGAAATGTCTCAATATCAAAAAGTTTAGGTACATTTACCGAACCTGGCGAGGCGACTCGGCCAATATCGTTACGTAAAAGGTCAACAATCATCAGATTTTCGGCGCGATCTTTCTCTGCATTCTTCAGGCAATGGATGTTTGCTGCATCCGCCGCAGCGTCGCTATGGCGAGGACGGGTGCCTTTAATCGGCTTGGTTTCAATCTCTCTGCCATGCAGTTGCAGGAATCGTTCTGGGGAGACTGAAAGAATCGCTGCGTCTTCGAGGCGAATGAAGCCGGAGAAGGGCGCACCGTTGGTTTTCGCTAGCCTTTGGTAGGCTTCCCACTCGCTGCCTTGATAAGGCGCATCAAAACGTTGAGCAAGGTTGATTTGATAACAATCGCCAGATTTCAGATATGCCTGTACACGGTCGAACCTTTCTTTATAGGTTTCCGGCGTCATGTTCGCCTGCCATTGACCTTCCATAGTGAATACTGAGGCTTTTGCTTCCTGATGGCCTTCCAGCCATGCGAGTCTGTTTTTACCCTCCGGTTGGATCAGTACCAGCTTTTTCTCTTTATGGTCTGCAATCACTGCCCAGTCATAAATACCGACAGCCATATCTGGAATGTCGATATCACGGGTCGCCAGCTCAGGCAAAGTCTCTACCTGACGGCCAAGGTCATAAGCGAAGTAACCCAAAGCGCCACCAAGGAATGGCCAAGGGGAAATGGGTTCTGATCGAGGCAAAAGGGAAAGCTGAAGCGCATGCAACTCTTCAAACGGATCGGTCTCGCCAGATGCGGTGCGACCGTCACGATACCAAATGCGGTTGATGCCGTTTTCACTGCAAAGCGTTGCGATGGGGTCGGCCACCAGAATATCAAAGCGGTTGTCCGGATGACGCTCCGCTGCAGAATGCAGCAGCATTGCCCAAGGTTGGGATTCAATACGGGAAAAAAGCGACGTGAGTGCTGATGGTGAGTACTCAAGAAACTGCAGAGTGATAGGCATTCGTCTCGATTCGGTCATTTTCGTGTTTTTGTGATCGGCATTGAAGCGTCTGTTGGCGCTAAATCGGCCGTAAGAGTATCATAATCGTGGCTTTTAAAGCCAAGTTTGGAAAGTGAAAAATCAAGTGGCGAAAAGTCATTCGCCCAATCAAGGACGCGAGAGGGTCGCTTCTCTGGCAAATCTGCCGAATAAGAGAAAGCGGCCTACTATTTTGTAATACCTATTCGTAATACAAAGCTCGACTGGAAGCACTGTTTAGCCCGCATTGATAAGTGAGCGAACAGCGCCAAAGAATCATAAAAATTAAAGAGGCAACTATGACTGTCATTCGTAAGGAAGATGTCATCGACAGTGTCGCTGACGCCCTACAATACATCTCCTACTATCACCCTATCGATTTTGTTCAAGCCCTCGAAAAGGCGTACGAAAAAGAGCAAAGCCAAGCGGCTAAAGACGCCATCGCCCAAATTCTGATCAACTCCCGCATGTCGGCAGAAGGCAAACGCCCAATCTGCCAGGACACGGGCATTGTGACCTGCTTCGTGAACATCGGAATGGATGTCCAGTGGGAAAGCGACCTCACCGTGCAACAAATGGTCGATGAAGGCGTACGTCGCGCTTACAACAACCCTGACAACCCGCTGCGTGCCTCTGTGGTTGCAGACCCAGCGGGTGCCCGTAAGAACACCAAAGACAACACCCCAGCGGTAGTTCACATCAACATGGTGCCGGGCGATAAAGTGGAAATCCAAATCGCGGCGAAAGGCGGCGGTTCTGAAAACAAAACCAAAATGGTGATGCTCAACCCATCTGACGATGTAGCAGCGTGGGTTGAGAAAACCCTGCCAACCATGGGTGCAGGCTGGTGTCCACCGGGCATGCTCGGTATTGGTATCGGCGGTACGGCAGAGAAAGCAGCCGTGCTGGCAAAAGAATCTCTGATGGAACACATCGACATTCAAGAGCTGATTGACCGTGGTCCAGAAAACGCAGAAGAAGAGCTTCGTCTTGATATCTTCAACCGTGTGAACAAACTGGGTATCGGCGCTCAAGGCCTTGGTGGCTTAACCACAGTTGTTGATGTGAAAATCAAAACCGCGCCAACGCACGCAGCGTCTAAGCCTGTTTGTTTGATCCCTAACTGTGCGGCGACTCGCCACGTTCACTTCACCCTTGATGGTTCAGGCCCAGCCGACCTTCAGCCACCAAAACTGGAAGAGTGGCCAGAAGTCACCTGGGAAGTGGGCGAAAACGTTCGTCGTGCAAACCTGGATGAAGTCACCAAAGAAGACATCCAAGAGTGGAAGACAGGTGAAACGGTTCTGCTTTCAGGCAAGATCCTGACCGGTCGTGATGCCGCACACAAACGTATTCAGGAAATGCTGAACAGCGGTCAAGGTCTGCCAGACGGCGTGGACTTCAACGGACGCTTTATTTACTACGTTGGCCCAGTTGATGCAGTGGGTGATGAGGCTGTTGGCCCTGCTGGCCCAACGACGTCAACCCGCATGGATAAGTTCACTGATATGATGCTCAGCGAAACGGGTCTTATCGGCATGATCGGTAAAGCAGAGCGTGGCCCTGCAACGGTCGAATCCATCAAACAACACAAAGCCGTTTACCTCATGGCCGTTGGCGGTGCTGCATACTTGGTAGCAAAAGCCATCAAGAAAGCACGTGTTGTCGCGTTTGAAGATTTGGGTATGGAAGCGATTTACGAATTTGACGTCGTTGATATGCCAGTGACGGTTGCCGTCGATTCGCGCGGTGACAACGCCCACCAAATCGGCCCTGACACCTGGAAGGTGAAAATCGCTGAAATGGAAGGCTAAGCCCAAACGGCATCAGCTTGAAAACCAATAAAACCGCGGCCTAGGCTGCGGTTTTTGTTTGCCGATTGCTTGAGGTTGATCGTAGAAGTATTGCCACAATTTCTATTGGGGTGCCCAGTTTATTAGTATTTCAATCAATACGACTACTGGGTTTAACGCGCAGGGGCGGTAGCGTGGAATTATAGTAGTCTAGACAGCGGGCTGATGACTCCGCTGGCACCGCTATTTAAAACATGTGTGTATATCTGCGTGGTTCTAATATCAGAATGTCCTAACTGCTCTTGCACCGTCCTGATGTCTGCTCCGGCTTCTAGAAGATGTGTAGCAAATGAGTGTCGAAGTGTGTGACAACTTACTGCTTTGCTTATTTGTGTAGCCCGCCGCGAAAACTGAAAAATGGAACCGCTTATTTTGGAAAGTGTGTGGTATCCCATTTTAAGCGGTTTCTTTGTGCAGTGTGAGGGGTTCTGTGAACACTGCTTAAACGGTCTGTTGCCCGACTTTAAACGCTAGCACCGCTTCAAAGCTCTCCAGGTTATCCACTTCCTGTTTCATCTTTCGTTGTTTGTCATGGAGAACGAACCCTTGCAGGTTTATTGCTGCTTTCACCTGCTTTAGTTCTTCTATGCTCATCCCATGGTGGTCTTGGTTATTGGCGTCAGTCCAATAAGGCGGCATCACTCCTGCAAGAATAGTGGAGTCTATTCTCATGCGGGCTTCGGGCCCAGCATCCCAGACGGTATCATTGGCGACGACGGTTGCTCTGACGTCATTCTCTGCTTCAACCCGCCAGGCATTTATCTCTTTTCGTTTTGCTTTTTTTGCTCTGTCAGTGCTTGGTTGCCAGGTACCGTTTTTGTACTCATGAAAAGGCGTTGGTGGGGCAGTCAATGTCCATCCGTCTTTGATGGGGCCCAACTGTTCAACTAATTCGACCTGTAAACATTCTGCTTTGTTGAAGATCTCCTTACCCCTATGGTCTTCGACTTCCTCCCATTTTCCCTGAACCAATCTGACGGCATAGTTCTCTCTGGCTGCTGGTGGACGCTCCCAGGTGCATTCATTAGGAAGTGCAAAGTAGTCATCAGAAACGACATACTCACGGCCTGATTTATCCCAGTAAGACTGGCCAACTTTGATGTCAAAAACCTGCCATTTCTCACCATCATGAAGGACTGCCTGGGTATTCGGATCATGGTCTGGTGGCGGGGTAACCAGCATAGCTTCTGGCACCGCGCTATCAGGGGAGGCTAGACGATACTCCCGTCCTTCAATGGAATAGTAAGGGGTGGCGGTTCTATTTATTATTTCTTCCGACCAGGTTTGAGTTTCTCGATCAAAGCGCGAAGTCAGCCCTTCTGCCGTTGGTGTATAGAGCGTTTCAGTATAGTCAGCGCCGAGAGCTGTTCCCTTGGCGACGTGTTGTTTTTCATTACCTAACCACCATCCATCTGGCGATAGGTGAGAAACGTCTACAACAACCGCAGTTTGTTTAATGTTGTTCATTACGCAAGCCTCACTATCCAGTTACATTTGAGGTGATCGATGGTGTTTTTTGATGCACCAAAGGTGGCAATAGTGACACTGTGACTATGAGTTCCTATAGCGACAGAGTGATTGTGATTGCCTGTTGTATTGCCATATAGGACGTTGCCATGGCTACCGCCAGCGGCATCAGCGTTGTGATAGCTACTCGTATAGCCGCCTTGATAGCCCCCTCGTGTGTAGTGCCTGTGATTACCGTTGGTTGAGGTGTATTTTGTGCCCAAATTGGTGCTGCTGATGGTTGAGCCAGCATGGCCATGGGATTTCACTTGGCCTTCAGCGAATTCACCCACAATCTCACCGTCTTCTTTCCCTATTAAGCCACGGCCCCTCATGTCGGGAAGCGTCCCATCTGGGTAAATAGCAGCTGTCTGTGGGTATAGGTCAGTATCAAACGCCTGACCTTTCATGATGGCCCAACCCTCGGGGGCGCTATCTGTCATCCAGGGGAGAGGAGTCCCTATAGGTAATGCTGTGAGCTGGATAAGCTGAGACAGATGATCAAAATTATCAGGGTCAAAAGGCACGCCATAGCGCGTTAATGCCGTTTGAAATTCCCTTATCACTGCGTTAAACCAGTCCTGACCGGGATAGCTGGGCGTGTTGTCTTCATTGCTCTCACTGAAGTAGCCTGGCGCTCCGATTCTTGATTTCGTACTAGGAACGGTTTCGACCTGAGAGCCGTTATTGAGAAAATGCATCAGTCGCTACCTTTGTAGATGAATTCGTAGTATTTACCGCCGAGCTTGAACTGGGTGAGGGTGCATTCAAGCTGATTGCCCTCAGCTTCTGGGATGTCATGCACAATGACCCGCAGCAGATGGCGATATTTCTCTTCATAAAGCGGATAGGTGCATCCGCGCAGGCAATGATGGGGGAAGTGCTCTTTCACAGTGATGCGAAAACCGAGATCTTTGGCCCGCTGTTCAATGTTCCACGCTTGAAGCCTGCCCTTTCGGAGATCTTTTTCCACCGCTATCGCTTGCCTTTCCATCAGTGACAAAGGCTGTTCACTGCACTCGGGCAGCCCGAGATATTGCTCATACTCACCCAGTAAAAGGCGAGATTGTTCAGGGGTGGTTTCCTGTTGCAGGGCATCGGTGAGGGCATCGATATCCGCAAGGCTTGTGGCCAGAGCCCGAAGCAGTCGCGTTTGGTTGGCGTCCAAATCCCGAGGCCAGGCAATGCCCTGGGGCATCAGTTGTTGCAACACATCTAACCAGGCATCGGTGGATTGTGCGCGCGTCACTCTATCCATTGCGGTACCTCGAAAGTGATAAGCTCATCGCTTTGGCTGGTGATATCACTGTCCAGTGGGGTGTTGTAATCCACAAGCCCCGGTGCGGTGCCAATCGCGGTGCGAACCTGAGAGAGCAACAAGCTGCTGCCGGGATGGGCCAGTAAACGCTCCAATCGCGTCAGTTGCGCGATGACAGCGGCACGTGTCTCGCTGTTATCCGGGGTGAGTTTTATGGTCAGTTGAACGGGCTTTAAACGCAGCTTGAAAATGATGGTTTCAATCCCTGCAGGGCGGCCTACCTCAAGCCCTGTGGCTGGGTCTTTATGCCGATAGATATACTCTCTGACAGCGTCCATTTTAGTGGTTGAAGGCAGTATGTCGGCATCGCCATCACACACAAACGTGAGGCCGACGGTGCTGCCACCTTGCCAGGCATCGTAGGCCCAGGCGCGGGTCACGCCGGGCACTTCAGTCGCCCAGGCCATATAGTCATGAACAGCCCCACCCATCGGCGGGTATTGCTTGCGAAACCAAAGCCGTGCCAACAGCTCTGAAATCGGCTCGATGTCAGTGCCGCCATCCATGCTGATGACAGTCGCCTGGCTGCCGATACCGGGGGAGGGGTTCACCAGTGTCAGGGTGTCATCGGCTGTCAGGTTCCCGGATGTTCCTGCCTGCTCGGCCTGTATCTCTGCCAACAGTTCGCCACCTGTAGGCAGTGCGCTGTCTGTGACACGGTATCGCTTACCGTCACCGGAGGTGAGCACACTATCAAGAGGCAGTTGGGCGTTATCGCTGGCACTGAAGGTGGCGCTTCCTTTGGCGTTTTGAGCCAGTTTTCGTGGCACGCCTTCATAGGCGGCCCTGGCTTCAATGGTGCTGTCATCACTTTCTGCGGTTGGCACAATCTGTTTGGAAAGCCAAACCAGCTGGTCATGCAAATCGCGCTTGGCTGCACCGACCGCAAAGGCAATGGCCCGCTCGCTGCAAATAGCAGGTAAGTGCGCATTGAGACCTAACTCCAGCGCAATATCACCTTCAATCTGTTTGATGGATTCGGCAAGCGTGGGCGGGTTATAAGGCATAAGATACCTGCGCATTCAGTTGATGGCTGTCCCATCGAAGGCTGATGCCATAACTCATGGCGGTGTCATCGGGCTTAGTGATAGCAATGTCCAGACGCAGGCGGTCGGCCCCAGTGCGTGATGCCGTGACACGGTAGCGTTTTGCGTACCCTTTCAGCAGTGGGATAAGGGCTTCACGCGCGTAGTCTTCAGCGCGTTGTAACGTGGCGGTAGTGAGTTTTTCCCGTCTCAATAGCCAAAGACGCGAGCCCCAGGGCGTTTCAACAAAACTGTCACCAGGCCAGCCGCGCCTGTCAGTGATCCCAGCGGGCAATACATCACTTTCCTTGGCTCGTGCGTCAGTCATCAGCATCATGAAGACCAGAGAGTTCAGGCCATCATCTTCGGCCAATTTTCCCTGCTCAATGCTGTGATCTGCGCCATTTTGATGCCAGTAAATACCAATCATTGCGGGCCATCCGATAAGTTGTCTTTTCCGTTTTCTTTGTGGCGGTGAGCCTCGGACTCGATGCCTTTAAACGTCCCGCCTTCCTGACCAATCACCCGGCCTGCTGCTTCGCAGTTTCCGCCGATGGTGAGGTTGCCGGATATCGACACGTCAGGGGCAGTTATAACAACCCCGTCTGTGGCCGTGATATTTACCTGTTTCACTGAAATATTGAGGGTGTCTACGATAAGCTCGCCCGTCTTTCCCTTGGTCAGTTTGAAGAAATGGCCTTCGAGGTGATAAAGGGCGCTGTCACCGGGTTTGAGGTCTTTCAGACGCACCGTTTTATCTTCAGCGCAGATCACCACCAGGTTAGAGCGGTTGCCATTCAGGGCGAGGGTAATGGCCTCGGAGCCCACAGGGGGAACGCTGGTATGGCCATAGTTCTGCCAGCGTTCAATGTTGCTGTCGGTTTCATCGGCGAGTGTTTGGATCTGAAGCTGCTGGCGTTGGGTCGTGTCTGTGATAATCCGCAATACAGCCCGATCCACCATCAGCTGCAGTCGCCGTTTAACAGGCATTAAAAGGCGGTTAAACGGGCTTACCATGCGCCCACCTGTTGGGTATCTTTCTCCGCTTCTATCGGGATATCCATGGCCTCGGGCGGAACCAAACCGAGCACGGTGATGCGTCCCTGGTCATCTTCGAGATAGGTCAATGAAGCAATCAGCATCACCGCATCAATGCCCTGAATAGGGTCATCGACCCGGATGCGTCGATTGAGTGGCCACAATGCGCCGTCAGGCATCCGCCAGCCTTTGACGGTGATTTCAATGTGGGTGGCTTCGGCCAGCGCCCGCTGTTTTTGCCATTGGCCGCGACGGCTTGCGCCATCGGCGGTGAAAACTTCCTCAGAGAGAATAATTTTAGGGCGGTACCGGGTGACGCCTTTGTCATCCACAGAGACCAGCTGACCACCGATTTTGGCGGCAGGCTCTGCATCAAAGGTGGCACCACTTCCCACACCTTTAACGATGTAACGGCTGAAGCGCTCGGCTTCGCTGAATCGGCCTCGGGCGGCGAGAATGTTCTGGCCCAATATCAGGGCTGTATCTAGCTGGAGGGTGCTGGCCCGTGTGATAACCAGGTTGCCAGCTGCATTGCTGGTGAGTAACACCCCACGTTGGCGGGTTAACCGTTCCAGCAGCTCAAAGGGTGATTCGCCTTGCTCCAGACGAACCGTATCAAAGGGGCGTCCGACGTCGGTCTCTACTTCTACCTGGATGCGGTAAGGTTTGCAGATTTCTGCCGCGATGCTGGCCAGTGTGATGTTTTTCCATTCACCAGAGCGGTGAACCAGGGACGACTCGACCAAGTCCTTGGTTTTGCACCTGGCCGTGATTTGATAGCTGAGTGAATGAGCGTCATAGCTTGGGATGCGTTCAGCAATGTATCCGGTGGCCACGGTTTCCTGGGCAATCAATACCTCGACGGCCATGCCCTCCCTGAGGGGTAACACCTCGGCCTCTTTCCAACTGCGGGTAATACTGAATTGATGCTCACCCGTTACAGCTGACAGGGATCGGCTGATACTGATGGCTTTCCAGCCCTGCCAAAGCCGACCCCCGATTTTGAGTGAGACCTTATCCATTGTTTTGCTCCAAGACATCCACATTACCCGAGATGAAGGCAGGGCGGGCGAGACGATTACGTTTGACGATGTCATCCCGCTGGCGGGCGTCGCCTGTGAGCTGATAAGCGAGCAGGGCAGAGGGACGCGGGCGATCAATATTGACCGTGCGCATGCGCGGCAGCTGCCGCGCGCGGGCTTTGATGTCATCGACAACAGACAGACGCAACGCGCGCAATGTTCTCCAGCCTTCACGGTTACCGGCTTCGACAGCGCGCTCGGCCTGCCGGGTGAGGGAGGTGGCGAGCGTCTGCGCGGCCAGCTCGGCTTCCTTGCTGTCAGATAACTCGCCTGCAGCAATGGCATTGGCTTTGCCAGTGACGACAGCGGTTAGCATCAGATCGCTGGCTAAGTGTGTGGTGTCAGCGCTCGGGGCATCAATGGTGGGGTTCATGGCCTCCCGTTCACCTTGCCAGGTTTGCTCAAGCTGATCGTATATCGCGAGGGAAAGCGGCAATTCGGTCGCCAAATCTTTCACCCGAAACACCAGTTGGGTGATGTCCCTGGCTTGTTGGCCGGGGTAGGTCAAACCCCGTGTGATAGAGGATTTCATGCGGCCCAGTCGATTGACCCAGTCGCCTGTCTGTTCGGGCAGCCCCGGCAGGTTGTTCACTGTGCTGTCCAGGCTGTCGAGCATGCCATCCATCTGTTTGGCGAGACTGGCGTTTTGCTCGGGTGTCAGCGTCTCAACCTCACGGGCAAAGGCATCACATTGTGACTCGTTTGCAAGCGCCGCCTGTGAGGACACGGCCTGTTGCGTATCGATGCGATCAGCAGGAAACAAGGTATCGCTGGCGGCGTAGACCTGAAACGACAGGCGGCAGATATCGCGCTCGTTGTTGTCGAAGTCATAGCTGACATCGCCGACCTGTACCTGACGGATCCCCCAATAGGGATGCACCAGTTCACCTGGGCCCGCGACATTCAGCGCATCGAGCAACTGCTGGCACTGGGCTTGTGAGTTTGGCCCCACCAGAACGGCTTTGATGGTTTCTGCATTCAGAGCGCCGCCATTATCTTCGGGCCAGCCCTGGTCGCTTTTCGGGTATTCGTGGGTCACGGCGCGTCGGCCCGTTTTGCCGCGCACCGTTAATAACAGAAAGGGCACCCCACGAAAGGAAGCTTCGCGCCTGTCTTGCCAAGGTTCTTGCATCTTGTTCCCTTAGTCCGCCATAGACAGACCGTGATCCACCGTCAGAGGAATGCCGTTGTAACGTACCTCCGCGCTTTTTATCCGGGTGCGGTTCTCGTGCATTTCAATGGCGATTTTTCCGCGAATTTCGCCCGTCTCATTCGCAGGGGGTGTCGCACTGCTTCCACGGAACCAGCCTGAAATCTCATCAAACACATCAAGCAGGCCCGCACCGGGTACAAAGGAATCCGGTAAACCTGTGGTATCGACTTCTGAGGCACGGCGGATATTGATGGGGGAGAACTCGGGTGCCAGATTCATCAGGCCATACCCGACGCCTGTACTCTGGGCGGCGATATTCAGCCAGCGATGTCGGCCAGTGGCACCGCTGTATTTGCCCTGTGTGCCTGGCTGCCTCTGTGGCAAGGCATTGGTGGCTGGCATGTTCACCACATAAACAGGCGTCACACCTCCGGCAAGGGTATTGGCTGCATCGCCCACGCCTCCTTTTTTACCAAATACAGCCTTTAAGTCCTTGGCAACGCCCAGCGCCTTGCGGGCGGCAACCAACCCCGCCACGGTGAGGCCGATATTCTTGCCAAGCTGCAGCCAGCGGTCGAGGGTGGCAGCGTCCAGGCTGTTGACGGCATCGGCCAGATCCTGAAAGGGTTCGGCCAGCTCTCTTTGTGTGAGGCGATGAAGGGCGGTCATGAGGTTGTCGACGCTCGCCTGGTAATCCTTGGCGACCTTGGCCGCATCCTTGAGGGTGGTTGAGCCGTCGGCAGTGACAGACAAAAATGCGTCAAATGAGTTGATACTGCCCTTGGCGGAAAACTCCCCCATTAAGGGTTTTAAAGCGCGGATTGCCTCTTCCCCAAACTTGATGGTATCGAGTGCCTGGGTCATGGTGTAGCGGGTGCTGCTGCCTGCTTCTGTGATGATCTCTCTCATCAGGTCGGGTAAGGGGCGCATCACTTCCACGCCGTCTTTGAGTTTTTCCGTGTCAAAGACATGGATCCCGGCCAGCTCTTTCAGCTTCTTCACCTTGTCCGGGGTGGTCATTTCGCGGATCAGTGCTTCATAGGCAGTCACAGCCTGTTCGTCAGAGCCCGCACCGCTTCGGATGACCTGCATGGTGGCCCCCAGCTCCAGCACGGCTTCCACACCCTGGCGGCCTGTGGCTGCATAGGTGGAAAGCAGCCGCTCACCCTGGGCGGCAAAAGATGCCATGGTGAATGCGCCACTTTTTCCCTGAACGTTCAGGCTGTCCATGGCGGTCAGCACTTCCTGTTGGGTCTCCACTGACAGCTTTTTCAGCTGGGTCAGAACGGCACCAATATGGCCACCTGTTGCGCCTGTGGCCTGAGAGAAGAGGGCGATGTTTTCCATGTTCCTGCGCGCAAACTCAATATCACCGAGCTTTTCCATCACCACTTCCAGCCCTTCGAGCGTTTGGGTGGGGTCGATGCGGATACCTTCAGAGCGGGAGATATTTTCAATCTCTTCGTAAAGAGCGCGGGTTTGCTCTTTGGTGAGATCAGCGGCGACAGACAGACGGGACAAGCGGCGGTCGAGGGTCACCAGCCTGTTGGCCACTGCACCGCCAGCGACGGTGGCCACCAGGGCGGTATAGCGGTTTTCCATTGCATCCAGCCCTTTGTTCACGCCCCGGACAACATGGCGAAAGCCTTTGGCCATGCGTGAATTGCTTTCAGCAAACTTCTTCATTTCACTGGAATAGGCCCGCGCCTTTGAGGTGAGATTACCCGAGAGGTTGATGATGATTTCGCTGTTAAGTTGGCTCATGCTGTTTTGCCTTCAGTGCGCATAAATGGTCAAACAACCAGGTGACGGGTTTATCGAGAAAGTGATCAACAGGGGAGAAATAGCGGCCAGCCAGGGCCAACACGACGTGCTCAAGTCCTGCTGCCTGACTGCTCCAGTCGCCCCCGTTTTTCGGCCACCCCCACAGCCGCATCAAGTCGCTCGGCCTGCTCATTAAGCAGGGAAAAGTCATCGACATGAAGCTGGTAGAGCTGGCGCTCGGGAAGTGGGCCTTTAATCTCCCCGATGGATTCGATTTGGCGGCAAAGGAGTTCAATGCCCATCCTGACTTCAGAGACCACGGTGATCCCGCGCTCGCCCCCGGTCTGAGGGTCAGGCACGAAAACCACCTGTTCGGCCTTGGTGCGTGCTTCAATCACATCGCGTGTGGTGAGCTCACGAAGCACCACGTCATACTGCAGCTCGGCATCATTGCCCTGGCCAAAGGGCAGGCCATGCGAGAGGGTGAATTCAATTTTCGCCATGCGTGTCTCCGGTTAAATGCGTTTGCATTTGCTGCCAATGAATTTGCCGCCTGTCTCGCCGTTGTCTTCATCCAGCTCTGCGGGGTTTTCGAGTGCGCTGCCCGTCATCATGTAAGTGAGGCCATTATCGGCATCAAACACGATGGTGGCGTTTTCCAGCTCGTTGAGTGCTTGCACATCAGTATCGCTGTCCACCGCCAGCTTGAAATCGAGCGAGGGCGCAACAAAGCGTTTACTGTTGCCCCAGACGCGGCCCCCACCTCCATGCGAGGTGCGGCTGAATCCGCCGGGGTTGAGGCGTGCGCCGCCTTTGGTCTTGAGCTCCACGCCATTGGCGCGGATCTTTGCATAACCCAAAATAGCCATGGGCGTTTCTCCTTACAGATAGAACTGGACGTTCATGGCCATGATGCGCAGGCCATTAATCAAATCCGGGGTACAGAGTACGTTGATGCGGTTGGCATCCGAGCGGTCGCGGGTGACCTCAAGCTCTGCGTTGTAGCGCTCGAAGTTCTCAACCAGTCCTTTCTCCTGCAGCTGCAGGAACACATCGAGCATTTCCGCGCGCAGAATTTTAGGCGTCACCACAGGTTGACCCGGCTCAAGACTGTCGAGCACGTCATCCCCGGCGAGCTTGTGACGGGGAAACTTCTGGGTGAAGTGAGCTTTATGCACAAAGCGGAAATAGCCCAGGGTCATGGGGGTGGTGATGTCGAGGTAACTTGGATCCGGGCTGCCAAATGCATTCACCTGATAGGTGCTGATCTCCCGTTCAATCAGACAGCGGTTACCCGCATCCACCTGATAGGTTGCCAGTCCTTCATGCAGCAGCAGGTTGCGCTCTACCAAGTCCCAGCGGTCACGCTTCGCAGGGGGCAGCAAGCCCACCAAAGGTAGCGTCTGCAGGGGTCTGGCCGGATCAATCGCCAGATGATAAGCCGCTTGCGCCGCATAGGCCGCCGCAAACTCCCAGGGCGGGTTGGGCGCGTGATTGGTGCTCATGCAGGTGATTAAATGATCATTGCGGGTGTTGCCCCAGGTACCCGTTTCAGCATGGTTGCCACGAAAGGCGGTGTAGCAAACCGCTTCCATCATGCGCAGTGGGCCCCAGCGGTCATTGAGCTCAGTGCGGAGGCCATCAAGGAAAGCCTGATCGTTGAATGGGCAGACAATATGGTTAAACCACTCATCACCGAGCGCGCCAATGACCTCACTGGCATCGACATACCCCGCGCCACCTGTCAGCGGCGTCAGGGTAAGGGAAATGCCTGGGGGCAGCTGCTCGGTATCGTAATAGTTGCAGCGCACATCGATATCGTTACCCGTGATGCCTTTCCATTTGGCGGTAAGCTTCACGCGGGTGTTTTCGGTCTCAGGAATTTGCGCCCTGACAGGCAGTGAAGATTGGCTGTTAATGGTGGTCACAATGGCATTGGCAATCGCGCCTGCTGTGTCGTTGGTCTGCACGCCGACTTGTACCCGCTGGCCTGCAATCATCAGTGACAGGGTGCCCGCTTGACTGGCCGAGCCTTGCACACTGATGGCCTGACCTGACATAGCGGCAGAGCCTGCAGAGGGTTCAGCGACAGGCATGGCCCAGGTTTCGGTGTAGCTATTGCCCTTGCGCAGGGTTTTCAGCATGGCAGTGAGCATGGCATCGTCACCGAACAAAGTGCGCGCCTGGTCATCACTGGTGATGCGGTATTGTTCGAGCGGATTTGCCAAGCCGCCTGTCTGGTGACCCATCACCAGAATCTTATGTTGCTGAATAGCGGCGCCCTGATTGGCGTTCGCGTTATCAAACGCCATGTAAAACAGGGGCACACGAATATCATTTGGGATGGACATCATTTCGATCCTTTCGCTTTCACGCTGTCTTTGGTTTTGTCGGTGGCCACCTCGGGCATGTTCGTGGTCACTGAGCCTTCTCTCACACGGCGGTGCCAATAGGCGTTCATCACAACAGGCTCACCCTCTTCGCTGAGGTGTGCGCCGTCCGGTTTACGTACTTTCACCTTTTTATCTTTGGGGTAGAGAGTCACGCTGTTCATTGGGTGTCCTTGTCGTTGGGGTGTTGAACGTTAATCGTTGCGCTCAGGGTTGGGCTGCCTTCGTCCGGGGTGTCGAGTTGCACCGTAAGAAAGTCATCCAGGGAAGACAGGTCAACGGGCACATTAAGGCGGCATTCCTGCTGCCAGCTGACAGACCAGATAGCCACGCCAATATCATCCAGCGCTTCGGTGCAAAGGTTCTGGGCGGTCACCCGGTCTGCAGGTTTATAGGCTGTCCGGCCAAAGGCGGGCGTCCAATCCTGGCTGGCAATGAAGAGGGCGAGCTGGCTGCTGATGACCTCGGCGCGTTCGTCGCGGTGGTGGCCAAAATGGTCAGTGGTCATCACAAAGGCCACCAGAGACACCAGACCGACCACGCTACCTGCTTCGCGGCGCACGTTGCTGACATTGAGCGCCGCCACACGGATAACGCCGTAATGGGTGACCTCCTTTTTCACCGCATCAGGCGAGGCAAAGCGGCCTTTGTGGCGGTTGATGCTGCCGACCTGGTTGGGCGCTTCACCTTGAAAGTGATGAAGTGCCTGCACGGCGGCGGCAGTGATGGCAAGCGTCGTGCCTGTGATGTCGAGTTGCGGGCGGCTTGTCATGGCAAGAGCTCCCCATAAAAGTCACCAATCAGTGCATAGAGGTCTTGCTGGTTATCCTGAGACAGCCCGAGGTATTCACGCTGCGGCACTTTCATGTGCCGGACGTGGGCGGCGACGCTCTGCCAAACTGGATGGCGGAGCACCTTGCCGAATGCCTGGGTAATACGTCGGTGATGGGCGCTGATTTGCACCGCACCATCAAACCCTTCCTGATGCACAGCGGCGTAGATGAGCGGCGACCCCACATAGACTTTGTTGCCCTTGACCAGGTATTGAATAGAATCATCCAGCTCGCCTTCGCCCATCAGCAAGGAATGGTTACCGTGGCGCGTTTTGGCGTAGGCATCAGACCAGCTTTCCCAGGGAGTGCCATCAGGCGCGGTTTTCTCGTCCCTGATGCGTCGGTGGGTCTGGGTTTCGGCTTCCGCACCGATAAGGTTCAGCAGCTTTTTACGATTACCGGTATCACTGAGCCTGGCCAGGTGGGCCTGTATGCGGGCAAGTTCAGCTTGCCCCGAGATATTCACGGCGATAGCCATCAAAGCACCCCGCCCAGTTGTTTGCGCATCGATGGCCGGGAGGCATCAATCACCTCGGCTTTGCCGGTGTTTGTTTCTTGAGGCTTCTCTGCCTGGGGAACGCCTAAATCCCTCCGGCCTGCCTGAATGTCTTTCAGGGTGGCAATGGCATCGTCATAGCGTTTTTGCGCCAGGTCGGTCACGCTGCTGTCACGGTCTGCGAGCCAGTAAAACGCGATGGAAATAGCTACCCGGTTGAGCGTTCTCGGCACGCGGCTTAGCGGTAATGGATAGCGGGATAGAAAAGTGTTTATCTCTTCCGTGGCATCACCGAGTGCTGCATTGATGGCGACCTCATCAAGGGCATCAGGGTTACCCTGTTGAGCAGCCACCGTCCACACAAACGAGGCATCGCGGTCGAGTAAATCCTGCTGGCTGGCATAGACGGTGGCGCTCATGGCTCAGGCTTCCTTCTCTTGCGTATGCTGGCGTTCAACAAAGAGCATTTGCTCCTGCTCCAGGCGTTCAAGTGCAGCCGCATCGATAAACACATCAGCGTCATATTGTTGATGTGCGGCGGCAGGGTCTTCGACCACAAACACATGTGCGCCGTCGTGTGGCCAGAAGCGGGCGCAGCGCCAGAAACCATCGACGGGTTTGGATCGGACAAACAGAGCAATAAAGGCTGTCTTTCCCAACTTGGCCATCATGGCTTCCTGTGGGCCCACAGGGCTTTGCTCGCTATCCGGTTGCGGTGTCTCAGTGGTAGCGTCAACAGCGCTGGTTCCTTGGGTGCCAGTGGTTTTTTCAGTGCTCCCAGAACGTGACGCTTTGGCTGACGTGGCAGATTTAGTGGCATCGTTCACTGTTTCATCCTCTTGGTCGCAAAGGCCGCCTGACGGCCAATGCTGAATGGTGTTAAATGTGGCTTAAACAGGGTTAACCAAGGTATGGGCTGACCACGACCTCGACATCCTGGTAATAAGGGTTACTGCCGCCATCGCTTAGCAGGGCGACGTTGATAAGCTTCTTGGCTGCAGCGCGGTTACGCGGGCCAACGATGAGCTTGGTCGGACGAATACCCAGAGGCGTGCCGTTGTTCTTGCGAATACCGGACAAGGCTTCAATGGCTTTTTCGTAGTTGAATTCCGTCAGTGCGGTCTTTGAGCCCACAGCGGTTTGCCAGAAACCGAAACCGACATTAGAGCGGCCATCGGTACCTGCGGCCATGGCGTTATTGAACCAGGTGAACTCCTCGTTCGGGTTCATGTTCTTGAACACAAACGGGCGACGGTTTTGGTAGATGATGGGTTTCAGTACCTGCGTGTCATCAATCAAAAACCAGGGTTCGCCTGTAGCAGAAGGCACACCGATGATATTGGAATAGGTGCCATCGCCCATTGGGTGGTCAGCATCAAAGAAATACTGGCCATCAAAGCAGGTGGTCTCAAAACCTGCTTTGAGGAGGCCGTAGGCGAGTTCATCCGGGAATAACGCCACCTGAAAACCAAAGTTTTTGGCGAGCACGGAATACATACCAATCTGGTCATCATCCACGTCTTCGCGTTTGACCTTGATAGAGGTCTCCCAGGTTTTGTTTTCGATGGCATAGCCATGCTTGCCAATGTCAGCCAGCTGGCGTTCGCCCACCCATTCTTTGATCCCCGGAATGTCAGCCAGCCAGCCGTAGTTATTGGCAGAAGTTGAGCTTGGCACTTCAGTAGAAATTTCCTGCCATTGCGGGCTGGCCGTGGTGAGCCCCTGGGTGTAGGCCGCGCTCATGCCCGTGAACAGGGCTTCCAGAATTTGCGCTTGAGACTGTGACATCAGTGGTTACTCCTGTGTGTGGGTTTTGGCGGCCAGATATTGCTCCTGCGTGATGTGGAGCTTTCGGCAGATGGCGAGCTCGTGCTCATCCAGGTTGGTTTTGTTTTTTGGTGGCTGGGTATGTCGGCTTTCATCACTCACCACTTTGGGCGCAGACGCCAGGAAGCGGTCAAAGCCTTCGCGGTCAGTGCGACACATAGACAGGAACGCCGCCTTATTTGCGGGTGCAATCTTGCCTTCCGCGATAGCTTCATCAATCACGGCTTCGGTTTCTGCGTCCTGCTGGGCTTTGAGTTGACCCTCGGCCGCTTCCGCACGGTTCAGCGCTAACTGATGGGTTTCCATCGGGACATACTTTTTAAGGTCAGGGTTGTCGGCGCGGTTGAGCGCCAGCTGCTTGTCAGATTTCAGCGTCTCAATCGCTGAGAGGGCATCTGCTTCGGTCGCGGTGGCCGTATCCAGCGCCAGCGCCGTTGCCAGAGTGACAGGGAGTGTCATGGTTTCTTGCTCCTGTTGTTGTCGGTTCAGTGCAGGGAGTTCGGTCAGGTTGGGTTTGTTGGTAAAGCCTACGGATTCAATCGCAGTCACATTGCCTTGTGCATCGTGCAGAAAAGCAGGGGAGTAGTAGCGGTATTTGCGCTCAGTAATGATGTCCACGCCTTCACGGTTGAAGGCAACGCGGCCCCAAATCGCACCATCGCGCACATCGTATTCTTCCACCCAGCCATAGGCAGGGGCTTCTTCGCCTAGTGGGCCTTTGATGTGAGTAGCGTGTTCAATGTCCCAGGGTGCAGAAGCGGCAGAGTTCAGTACTACGTCATCAGGCGATGAATTTGACCAACTGCGGCCATCGATGCCGGAGAAAGTGCCAGCAGGGATAAGCTCCAGCCAACGCTCACGCGCATCTGCCTGCTGTGGAGGCAGTTGAAAACAGAGCGCCAGGTGGCGTGTTTGAGGAGTGTCTGGCATTGCGGTGGCCTGCGTTTTGGTTAAACGGTTGTGGCCAGAATAAGAGGGTGGGGTATTGGTTGAGATTTACGGGGGTGGTTGTTCTTAGCCTTACCATATATCGCTTCTTTGGACATGACTAATTGGCTAAAAGATGTATCTAATTTCAGGGAGATTTGGTAGTTCAGTACCTCACATTGTGGTAATTTAAAGTTTGATTGTATTCAATGGACTACAGGTTAAATATATGTTTCAACAACTGTTGCTAGATAGTCTCTCAAGAGAGGTCTTGAACCGCGGATTAATACACGCGGAAAGAGGCTCAATTGCGCTAGCATCAGATCAAGGGCTAAATAGATCCCAAAATCAAGATAAAGCTCTTTCGATGAAGTTTTCTCAAGAAGATGAGCAGCTTTTCTTGTTAGCCTTAGCTGATGGTATGGGAGGAATGAGAGATGGCAAAAGGTGTGCAGAGTTAGCTTTGGCAGCTTTTTGTTCTTCAATTTTAGAATCCGACAATAACAACTCTCTTCTATCAAAGGCCTTAATTGCTACCGAAAAATGTAACCAGACAGTATTTGAGGAGTATAGAGGCAATGGAGGTTGTACTTTATCCGCTATTCTAGTGTCAAACCTTAATCCACCAGTTACGATTAATGTTGGTGATAGTCGTATATATGGTCAGGATAAAAATAAAAAACTTATTCGATTAAGCATTGATGATTCTCTTGCTGAAGCTGTTGGAGGTGTTGGCACAGAGTTATTACAGTTTATTGGAATGGGGGATGGAATTAGGGCACACATAACTGAGCTTGATGAAGTAGTTGAAAGAGTTTATTTAACTTCAGATGGAGTGCACTATATTGAGCCTAAAACACTTAGCCAAATTGTAGAAAATTCAGATAATGTTGTTCAAGTTGTTGAAAGATTACTTGCTATTGCTAGGTGGTGCGGAAGCCCTGACAATGCAACAATTTGTGCTATAGACTTACAATTGCTTAATACTAATGAAAGGGAAGCAACAGGTTTATATTCCGAAGTGATAGATCCATTTGGAAGAACCATCTTTCCAGTTATCTCCCATACCGATAAAGTTAAACAGCAGCATTTGCAAGTTTCACCAGTAGTTAATGATTCAAACCAAAAGCAAGATGAAAGCAATAAATCCGAATGTGAAGAGAATATAAAAAATGAGGAAGTTAAACATCAGTTAAACGATGATAAATATCCCGTTAAGAAAGAAAGTGTAAGAAGAACAACAAAAAGAAAAAAATCGAGCTCTCGCCCTAAAGTAGCGGAAGTGGAAGATTTTCAATTAACTATCAGTACATGTGATCATTCGGATCGAGGAACAGATGAAGATTCCTAGTAGATATAATATTGTTGGCGATGAAATTAGTGGTGGGATGGGAGATATACTCTATTGTTGTGATTCACATTTAGACCGCCAAGTTGCAATTAAATTCATTAAAGATGCTGGTGAAGAGCGGCGTATGTTTGACGAGCAACTTGCGTTAATGCAGCTTCGTTCTAAACATGTTGTTCAGTTATACGATGTATTACGGTATGAGCAAAAAATCGGCTTAGTATTAGAGTATATTGAAGGTAAGGACCTTGAGCCTAGCGAGTGTAAAGGTGACATGGCTAAGCTTATATTTACGTTGTGGCAAATTTCCTGTGGTCTTGCTGACATCCATGCTTCCGGAATCATTCATAGAGATATAAAGCCTAACAATATCCGGAGAAGTGTTGATGGTGTTTTGAAAATATTCGATTTCGGCCTATCTCGAGGTACCGATGCAGCTAAGACACGCAGCATTATAGGTACTATAGGGTATATGGCTCCTGAGCTGTGGAACAGAACTGAAGCGGAGTTTAGTTCTTCTGTTGACGTTTATGCTTTTGGAGTTACTGCCTTAGCATTAGCGGGGGTACCTCCACAAGTATCCCTGTTTAATCAGCCTCCAACACCAGTAGGCACTGATTGGTTAAGTTCTTACATTGAGTTAGAGCCTGAGTTATGTTTACTTTTAGAGAGCTGCTTGTCATATGAAGCATCTGATCGTCCAACCATGAATGAAGTGGAAAGTTCTCTTCGTAAACATTTATTGAAAGATCGACATAAAGGGTTGTTGGTCATGGGAGCTGAAGCGAAAGAGATTAGCTCGTCTAATAGAAAAGCGAAGCTTCGCTTTGGAAGTCAGGTTAGCGGACATTCTGAGATAGAAATTGAGTATGACGGCTTTAGGTTCTTTGTGTCTGCTCTATCTGGGACTGTTTCAATTAACAATATTGGTGCTAGGCAGGGGCTTCCGATGCCGCAAGCATCCGTAATTACCTTGGAAGCGGGCCAAAACCGTGGATTTGTAACCTTTGATATTTCTAACCCTGAGGTGGTTTCATGATTGAATCTGGTACGATGTTTGGTGGGCGATATACTATCATCAGGCACATTGGCGCAGGAGGCATGCAAGATGTGTACTTAGCCAATGATTCATACTTAAATAAAAATGTAGCTTTAAAAACTCCTCAGTTGGGCCAGAAAACTAAACGCTTTCAAGCTAGTGCTGTAATTGCTGCGAGAGTCAATCATCACAATGTGGCAAAAACGATTGATTACTTTGAAGAGGGAGATCAAGTCTTTCTGATTGAAGAATTCGTAGATGGTCAGACGCTTGAGCAAAAGACTGAAACTCGTGAATTTCTAGATCCCCATTTAGGCGCTAGAACTCTTCATTTGCTTGCTAAAGGAATAAATGCGTCCCATAAACAGGGGGTGATGCATAGAGACCTAAAACCTAGCAATATTATGGTAGATTCAAGTGCTGGTATTAACTACCTAAAAATCACTGATTTTGGCATTGCCACCTTGACCGAAGAAGTTTTTGAGGAAGAGGCTAACTCTGGAGATTTAACCAGATCGACATCGGGTACGATTAAAGGAGCACTTCCTTTTATGGCCCCTGAAATGATGTTTAGAAAACCAGGAGATAAACTAACTTGTGCCATTGATATTTGGTCTATTGGCGCGATGATGTTTAAATTGCTCACTGGTGAGTATCCGTTCGGGGTCTATTTAGATGCAGCAGTTAACGTAAAAACGAATAATCGTGTTGCATGGCCTGCCTTTATGACCACCAACAAACAGTTTTCGCCTTTGGCTACAGAATTACAACGGATTATAGATCGCTGTTTATCTCCTCAGCCTGAAAGTAGACCAACAGCTCAAGACTTAATAGATGAGTGTCAAAACTTATGCTACATGACAGAAGAACGTTTTGAAGCTGAAGTCTATAGAATGATTCAGAATAATTACAGTGGCTTCGCCAGCAACTCTCAACATGAAGTGTTTTTTAGCATTCATAGTGTTTATGGTAAAAGCAAACCATCAGCGAATAGTATGATTTCATATTCTAAATTCAGTGGTTCCCCAAAGGATAGAGCTCATCCTGTCGTGGTGATGTAGAGAGAAGTTGAACACCATGTTCGCTTTTTTAAATCTTTAGTTCTAACGTTGGAGTTTAATCCCTGTTTAAACTCCAACACAATCGCTTAAACACCGACCATCAGACCAACCGCATCACTTAACACCATAGAGGCGCTCAGAGCGCCTCCTGCTGCGTTTTCCCAAATCGCCTTCTTATCTCTTCTTTTCGGCTTCCCGGATGATAGCTCCACCCCGGATCTATCCCCCTCGGTACTCGCTCTATTTCTCCTGTTCGTTTGTTAACCCAATCCCTTTCCTCATGCGGTGGTGCTTCCGTTCTGTATTGTCCTGAAGCAATCAGCCTATCTGCTTCACGTTGGCTCAGCTGACGCACTCTGCATTTGCAGCCCCAGCCATTCGGCGGCATGTGGGTTTGCCACCAGGGATGGTCAGCTGGGAGGATAATGCCCGCCCAGGCTTGATGCTCTTTTCTGTGTTCCCGGCTTGGCCCTAGTTCATACAGCAAAAAGGGATGGGTGGTTTGGGTGCGCTCAATGCGTTCCCATTGGCCTGCCGCACGTGCGGTACGCATGTTGGTGCGATAAATGGTTTTTAATCGGGCATTGCTGCCGAGTTTTACGGCTTTGATATCGCCATCAAGCGGGTCACGTGCAAGTTGCTCTCCCCACCATCCTTTCTTTATCAGGTAGGGTTTTAGGTTCGCAGCAAACTGGCTGAAGGTTTGGCCCTGTTCCAGCGCTTCGGTGAGGGCGTCTTTCACATCCTGCAGCATATCGAGCTGCATCATCTTGGCGACGGTGAAAGCGATGTTGTGTTCTTCTTTCCACACATCGGCATGATGGAACCCCACCTTTAACCCTTTGGCTTTCAGATAGGCTAGCGCTTCCTCTGGGACGATAGCCTTATCCATCGGTTACATCTCCCAAGGCTCGGGCTTGCCAGCAAAGCCTGGCGAGTTGCTCCGCAAAGTCAGTAGCTTCAAGTTCTTTGGCGATATCGCTTAGGGCCAGATTAAAATCTTCGAAGCTGTCGGCCTGTTGCGCAGCTTCTAAGATGGGGTTCAGTATTGGGGCGCTGACGGTTTCCCAGTCTTTCAGCCCACTGTTTACCAGTTCGTCAATTTCTGCCTCGGTATCAATGGCGGGTAGGGCACGGTTAAGGGCTAACTGTTGTCGGTTCAATGCAGTTTCAAAGACTGGCTCATTGTTGATGGCATGGAGCAGCTCGCCGTCGTTTTCTGGGTCAGACAGCCCAACCTTGTCACGCACCTCTGATGCCTGCACTTTCATGCCTCTGTCTATTAGCGGGGTGATGGCTTCTACCCAGGCTTTGATGTCTTCACTTTCTTCAAGCTTGAGGATGATACGGGGATAGTGCTTTTGTGGCCCCCAGTTCATGTCGATGAAAGGCTTCACCAAACAGGCGTTCAGTGTGTTGGCGAGCTGGCGGGCGTCCCAGTTGATAATGTCCTGGCGCACTTCGTTATGGACTTTGGCCTGGCTCTGGCTGGAGCCATCATCCGTGGTCATGGTCTGGCCAAGGACAGTTTTTGAAATCTGGCGGTCGGCCCATTCGGCCATGTTTTCAAACAAGGTATCACCGCCGTTGCCTTTGGCGGTTTCCACCATGTCTATTTGCATGGATTCAGGGATAGCGGCACCCGCATCACTGGCAATGGTGGCGATGGCATCGATTAAGGTACGGATATCATCTTCAGAGGCGTTGCTGTGGTATTTCCCGACACGGATGGGCATGCCAAACACTTCGGCAAATGCCCACCAATCCCGAATCGTAAAGGATTTCAGCATATACATGACAGCAACCACGCGGGCGAGACCTGCACGTAACCAGTGACCGGACTTCATGCGTGGCAGATGTACCAGGTACTTATTGGGGGCGAGAGGTTCACCATCGCTTGGGCTGTCGTCGGTGAGTAATCTCAGCTCACTTTGTGTGTCCTCATCCAGCCGGATAAAGCGCGGGTCTACCCATTTGTATTCGAACGGTTGCCAGGGCGTGTCGCTGGTGTCCCATAGTAATTCAACCAGGCCAATCCCTTTACCAATGCCATCCAATAGGTCAAACACGCAATCTTCCCATTGTGGATGGCGGAGAAGCTGGCGAACCGCTTCGGCCAGTTTCTGGTCTTGGGCATCGTCGCTGGCTGCTTCCACGGTTGGGCTGATGGAGGCTGCAGCGAGCTTACGGGTGGAGAGTACCGAGCGATAATGGGTATCGCGCTCTTCCATTTCTTCCGCCAGGATAAAATAGTCTTCGGCCTGCCCGTTGATGGCATTGCGCAGCACGTTGGCGAGCTTAGCTGGAGAGAGATAACTGGCGACAGAGTGGGCGGCCATCGGGCGGCGCACACTGGTGACATGGGCACGGCTATGGTGTTGCTGCAGCGCCTCTTTTTCATCCCGCGTAAAGGGCTTATTGGTGGCTGGGTTGATAATCATGGTGCTCTCCTAAAGCAGGCCACCGCGCATGCCTTTCAGGCCACGGGTGTGTGTAAACTGTCGGCGGGTGTCATCATGCAGGTGTCGTTGGCTTTCCTTTTGCACAATGCGGTGCAATTCATAACGGCGGCATTCTTCTTTGGATGCTAAATAGGCAAGAAAGATGGCAATGGCCGAATCCCCGTGACGTTGATGGCCGTCGCTGGATTTGGTGCGGGTGTCATCAATGCTGGGTACCCCACGAATGATTTGAATCGATGAAAAGTCATTAATCACATCTTCATTCTTGGGAAGTTGTATTTCGTCATCTTCAAACGCGGCTTTAAAGCGAGGCATGTTTTCGCGGTAATAAGCGGTCGATAACATCACCTGTTCGACTTCTGCCCCGTATTTCTCTGCGGCTTGCTCGGCCAAATATTGGCCATTGCCTCTGGCATCGAGTTTGATGCCATCACGGCGTGGCAATCGGTCAGCAATGAAATACAGCACTTGTTCTTGTTGTTTAAACGGCACATTAAACAGCTCAACCAAAAAAGGAATTTGGCGCTGGGTATTGGCCAGCACGGTACAGGGTGCAAAAACGGTTAAATCCCCAGAGCGGGCAAAATCTTCCCCGAGGGTATGGCGAAGGTGCTGGGGCAAATTATCAAGCAGGGGTTTAACGTGAATGTTTAACCACTCGGCCATCTCCAATACTCGTAAAGGTTCGGGCAGGGCGTTAAACGCAGTCGAGCCACTGAAGTGAACCACGTTGTTTTCTAATATGGCTGCGCGCTCACGATAGCTTCGGGGAATATAAACACCTGAGCCGGATTTCGGCACACAGAAATATTCCTCCAGCGCATCTTCTTCAGTGGCCGTTGCTTTAATTAATCCGGCTATCCAATTATCTTCGGATTCCTGGCTCCATCGCTGACCGCTGACCTGGCAAATACGTTGGTATAATCCATCATGACAGGCATCACTCAGGGTAATGGTGTGAACGCTGTATTCTTTTTTCCCCGCGCGGCTTTGTTGAATGAGTTCATTAAACGGGTTTTCAGTCCCGTTGTGGGTAGAAATAAGCCGGACTTTACAGCCCCACATGGTTAAGGCGAGGGCGGCTTTTAACACTTCCGCTAAACGTTCATGAAAGGCGGCTTCATCAATAGTGACGTTTCCCTGCATCCCGCGAAGGTTTGAAGGATTGGATGACAGGGCCTGCACTTTAAAACCGGACGCAAAGTAAATCACGAAGGTCAGAATATCTTTGTCTTCTTCTTCGATGACTTCTTCGCAAATTTCGCCCGCTGCTTTATCAAAGGCTTTTGCCCACATGGCGACAGCATCAATAAACTCGCGGGCCATCTCTTTATTTGAGCCGACATAAAAATGATGACAGCCACCATGGGCTTTGCTTTTTGATGTGGTTAAGGCAGCGTCACAAGCTTCGGCCCAGGTGATACCGGTTCTTCGTGATTTCTCGGCAATCTTGAGCGGGGATTCATCCTCAATCCAATATTTCTGATAGGGGAGCAGCACCTCTTTTTCATCATATTGGTAATGAAGATGATTAACTGCGCGCGCAATGGGTGAGCGCTCTTGATGGGTATTCATGAAGACAGCCCCAATATTTGATTGCGGATGGTGGTGGCCCCTTCTTTGGTTAACCCTAATGTTTTGGCTGCCTGTTCCGCTGTACTTGCCGCTTCTTCCATGGCCTGCTTACGTATTTCTTTTTCGAGTTTCACGCTGCCGCTTTGCGCTTCCTGCAAACGTTTAATGGCAAGTGAAAGCACGGACAGGGTTTTCGGGTCGAGCGGTTCATTCTCTTCCAGCGCTTTCATTTGAATATCGAAGATTTGGCTTTTGCCGATTTCAATTAAGCTCCGGGCAATATCGGTTTGCGGGGTTTCACCAAATTGTTTTACCCATTGTTGGGTAAGTTGTTGTGCCTGCTGATAACGCGCCATGCCTTTATGGAAACTTTGCGAATATCGGCTTAGGGCATTGCGGCTGATTTTCTGTTCGTCGGGCAGGTCAAACTCATCAATCAACGCATTAATCTGTTCGCGGATTTCGGTCTGGGGCATTTTGCCGTCACGCAACAGAATATTGAGTTGGGTTTTAATATCGTCCGGCAACTTGTCTATTTTGCTGATGCGGTTTTTGGTGTGCGCCTTGTCAGCCATATTATTCCCCTGGACGTGGGCGTTTAATGGCAGGGTGGGTTGCCTGGCCTGTGGCGATATCAATACCGCGTTGGGTAATACGCGCGACTTGAGTGCCTGCAACATCGCGAAGCGTGACCAGCAGCTGCTCCGCGAGCCAGCTTAATTCTGTGCGCACCAAATCGCGGCTGACATTATGGCCATAAGCATCCAGCGCGGAATCAATAATAGAATCGTTAGCTTCATAGCCTGGCATTTCATTGAGCACGCGCAACATCACCAGGCGTCGGTCTTGTTGAAGTAATGTTTGCAATGTCATCCGTTCTTTTCCTTGAGTTCATTTTCCAGCAGCAGGTTGCTGATGCGGTCTAGCCCTTCGAGCTTGGGCCTGATTTCCCGAATATCGCCACGCAGTTTTTCAATGCTGAGTTTCAGGCCAGACACTTCATCATGGTCGGGTAATTTCTCGACCTGTTGCTGCAGGGCAATATGACGCTGTGCCAATTCACTGTGCGCCTCTTTGATGTTCTGCAGCTCTTCTTTGCGGGCAAAGGTTTTCATCAGGGCGAAACAGGCCAGCAGAAAAAGTACATTGAGTACGGTGGCCATTATTGGCCACCAGGTTCGGATGAGCTCCAGAGTCATTAACGCCCCCTGCGTTCGTGATAGAGCTGACATTCAATACAGCGCGCCGCATCGGGCTCGGCATCTAAACGTGCAGCGGGGATTAATTCGCCGCAGCTGATGCACCAGTGATTTCCCTCGTCATCAATATCTGCGGTGTCCCGGTGGCGACATTGATGGGCGTGAAGCAGGGCGCTTTCGAATATCTCATCGCTGATTTGAGCGCGATCGGCGATATCACTCATCGTGCCCCCTGTTGAGTCGGCGTTTGAAAGGCAGATAATCCCTGTTTAAACGCCGTTTTAATCGCGGTGGTGTGACCGCGTTTATCCAGCGTTCGCCAGCCCATGTAAGTCAGGAACGGTGCGATTAAGATGCCTGCAAATTCCATATTGGCCCCATCACCTTTGCTAAATGCGGCCAGTCCCTCAAACAGGAAGATGTAAGTAATACAGGAATACAAAGACAGTCGAGCGCCTTTGGGGCGGGTTCGGCGGACATATTCATCTTCCGCTTTGTCGCCTTCGCGGATGGTCGTCTGGGTTTCCCTGTGTTCGCTTTGTTTGTCGTTCAGTGTGAGTTCCAGACGGCGGTTTTTCTCTTTCTCCAGCTCGGCTTTGATGGTCTCCAGTTCGACCAGGGCATCGGGTGGCAGTTGGGCGACCAACTGCTCTACCTTCTGCGTTTTGGCTGCTTTGCCATTCACCGTGGTATCAACATGGTCAACCAGGTTGGCAATGTCCTTGGCGACGCTTTCCGTTTTGCCGCCGAACAGGGAACCAATACCCCGGAGAACAGTGGGGCCGAACTCGGTGGCGAGGCTTGCGATAGTCGCGATAGTAGCTAGGGCCATGGTTTGCTCCTTATTCGAAGGCAATAGCTTCCTGGGCCAGTTCATCAATGCGGTTGAACCAGCCATTCAGGAAACGTTTTTGTTTGGGTTTACGAGCAACGAGCTTGGCGTAAAAGCGGGCACGCTGAAGGCTATATCGCGCGATGAGTACAAATGGTGGGGTGCGCTCGACGGCTGCGCGGGTCTTGGGGCCAGCATCACCATCGTCAACCACACCAATAGCGCGCTGCAGTTGTTTAATTGCCTGGCGTTTGCCGTGTTGGATAGCAGCATCAAACACCAGAAAGCCTGCCACTGCAGGAAGGTGAGGGCATCCGGTTTTAATCCAGTAATCGCGGTGATAGATGGCCACTGCATCATCAAGACTGAGCGTAGCGATATTGAGGTTGGGATAGCTTCGTTTGCTAATGCCGTATTTGGTTTCGCCGCCTGCATCTAGCGGGTCATCGACATAGCCGCCTTCGCGCTCAAGCACAAAATGCACAGCATGACAAAAGGCGGGTGGAAAAGCGTTTGTGTTAAAGGGGTATTGCATGACTGAAACCTCAGTAGGTGGTTTCAGTCAGGTTATGAGGGCGGGGGGAGTCTGGCGGATTACCGTTGGTGATTGTTTTTGACCAGATAAAAAATTGGCCCCGGAGAGAAGGGGCCAGTAGTCGGTAAGTTGGCGGTCTGGTTCGCGTCAAGAAGTGCTTGGGGGAATTAACCAAACAAGTCTGGTTGCCGCCTTGTTTGTTCCATTTTACGCATCCGGGCGCATACTTCGTAAATGGTTTTCTCTGTGACGTCGTAGCGCCTCGCAAGAATTTTTGTATTCGTGCCGTTGAATTCATGCCAGATGTTCATGTCTCGAATTTGTTGGCGTAATCGGTCGCCTCTTGGCAGGTAAACCTGCATACCGCCCATGTACTCGCCAATATCCAGCACGCACTCCAGCGCCAGCTCTGGGATATCAATCCCACGTTTACTCAGCCTTTGCTGCAGCACGCCATGAAGCTCCAACAGAATAGTTGGCCAGGCATTATGCTCATCCGGGAGATGGTCAAGGTGTTCGAGCAGAGATGGGTCGAGATGCCCATCTCCAAACAGGTCGGTTTGTTTTGCTTTCATTGTTGCCCCACTTCACCAAAAACATTGATACATCTATTGCAGATGGATCAAAAAGGATCGTCAATGGTGGATTTTTCACTTGAGCTAGCAACTGGTCTGTAGGTCAGGTGTGGCGGGCTTTCTGTAGCTTTTATTGGTACGAAGTTATCACGCTAAACAAGAAACTAAAGTTTGAATGATGTCGATTGTATTTTATGTGAATACTAAGATACAGCTTTTTGATTTGGCTTACATTTTTCACCTTAAGTTATGCATTTTTGTTCCTAAAAGCACTATTATAAGCATGTTGACTCATATGAGATTTATGTAATGGAACAAGTTGTACTGCGATATGATGGAGAGGCTCTCGTTGAGCACTCAATGAACCTTAAATTGGTTGCTGATTCTCTTCAGGGGATTGAAGCATTAGTAAGGGAAGTCCATGAAGAAATGGGCGGTAAAGAGGAAGAGCTCAATCTCCAAATCAAAGGAGGATTCCGAGAAGGTTCTTTTGAGTTTTTATTTACCTTGGGTCAGCAACTACCTGATGGCATTGAGCTACTTAAGATTATCGGTTTCGGTGGCCCAATAGCAGCCGGATCATTGATAAGTTACCTCGAATGGCTAAAAGCTAAGAAAATTCAGAAAATAACCATGACCGAGGAAGGTAACTGTAAAATAGTGACCGAAGATGGTGAAGAGAAAGTTGCACCTAGTTACATGCGTCCTCTTCTCGCTTCAACATCAGTCCGAGGTGCTTTCAGTAAGATCATAAGCAAGCCATTACGTGATGGTGGTATTGAAGTGTTCGAAGCACTTTCTGCCGAAGAAGACAAAGCAAAGCGGATTCAGTATGTATCGGTAACTCAGGCTGATGAGAAATACTATCGAGCTAAAAGTACTACTGTAATTGATGTGATAGCAAATAAGCCGATGGATGAGAAAATAGTAACATTTCTTTCCGTACACAAAGACAAAGATACCAACTGGCGTGTTGAAGATGTTGATGGCGTAACTTACACCGTCAAAATGGAAGATGAAGATTTCCTGTCTAACTTCCACAAAGGAAAAGAACCGGATATTTTCGTAAACGCTTATTTCGTTGAGATCGTTGAAAAAGAAAATACGATAAATCTGGACAAAACTTATTCTATCGTTAAAGTAAGCCTCCCCTGATAGGTATGTGCTTCTTAACCAAATGGAGGATGTAATGGGAGAAGTATTTGAAGTACTGCTGCTCATATTGGCTTGTACGCCCATTCTTTACTGGGTTAGTAAGTTAATTGTCGCGTTTATCCTATACAAATTTTCACCGCCTCATTATGTCACTATGGAGTTGGAGGACAGCAAAGGCTACGTTGTTAAAAGTGAAGTAGTTGATGTTTCGAAGGATAAAAACTTCTATGCAGCTGTAGCTAAGATCTACCAAAGTAGCCAGCAAAAAGAAGGGAATGCTTCATGAGTAATAAGAGTTCCCTTACTACACCAACAATTGCAAATGGATGCGCTGCTGTATTTGGTGCTCTAGCGTTAGATTTCGCTACTGGCTTAGAACAACCTTTTCTCAAAGAGAATGCAGTCTATGTAGTTCCAGCTTTCACAATTTTCCTTGCTTACATCTTCAATGTTTTAGGCAGCTTAAGTGCGATGTCAATCACTGAGTTGGCCGCTATCTGGTCGTCTAGAGGCTATTTTAAAGAGCTTAAAGATCAGATCAATGATCCGCTAATCTCAGAAAACACAAGGGAAGAGAAGCGTAAAGAATATGAGCACGCGCTTGAGTTAAAGCTGGCGATGAAAAAGGGTAAATTTTTAATCTTCAAGACAGTAAATCAAAAGGCGACAGAGCAAGCCGAACAGGCGGTGAGCAAAAAACAAACGCAGGCTGAAAAAGATGCTTTGCTTGATCAAGTTGAGAGGGCTAGCTAAAGCAAGGAAGAGCGGCATATTTTGTCGCCTTCCTTTATTGATTTTAGAGGTAGAAGAGATTAACTAGTTGTTAGTGTTTGAGCTCATTTTTAGTTCTTTTTTGCCATCGTTTTAATCTTTCAATTACATTAAGAGCTTCTTGAGCACTGCACCAAGCAAGATTATCAACTCCTCTACCAGTTTGGTTTTTTGTCATCCTACGTACATAGGCATTAAGCGCTGCTTCTGACCCATCTCTGATAACCCCATCCTTGGCCATCGTGATCCAAAGAGCTCGGATTTTGGAAATTACAGTGGGCTGGCCTTGGGTTTTTGGACTGAGACGTTTTTTATTTTGGCTGGGTTTGGAGGTTTTCTTTCTTTTAAAGCCTTGGCGTTCCATTACTCGAAGTACGGTATCTAACTCATTATTCAGCATGTTCTTACAGCTGTCTTTACCCGTTTCTCGCTGCAGCAGGGCGCGGTAGGTTTCATCATCCAGGCCAAGCTCTCTTTTACCAATATGGATTAGCCTAATCAGGCGTGTTCTCTGTTCCATTAGTTGTTCTCCTTAATCCACCATTCAGAAACAGCTCCAAGTTGTACAAACTCGACAGCGATAAGCTGCCCCTCTTTGGCATAGCCATAAAGCGCTGAGCATTCTGGTGCCTCGTAATGAATGAGTTGGGTATCTTTAACCAAGGCATTTGCTTCGTTAGTGCGGGCTTTTTTGAAACCTGCCAGTGGAAGGTTTAAACGGGGTTTAATCATGGTTTATTCCCTCGTTAAAAAGAAAAGCCCCGAGCGTTTCGGGGCTTGGATTCAGGCTTAATCTTGCTCCGAGAGGGGAGGCTTATGGGTGATACCCAATAGGTACTGCAGCATGTCAGCAACGCCCCGCTGATAGAGGTTTGGCTTGCTGGCTTCGTCACCTTGTACAGTGCGAAGTAACATGACCAGTTCCTCTGTTTTGTGGCGGCTTCGGGCTCTTTCAAAGAAAGCCAGACGACGTTCTCCCAGTTCAATATCTTTCGGGCCCCGGATAAGTGGCATGACGATATCTATCTCGCGTTTCATAGGCCCACCTCAGAGCTTGGCGATGTCGAGCGGAATTTGGCGATAGCTGCCATCGCTGTTGCGCTCATACAGGCGCAGATAGCTGCTGGTACCTGTCACCTGGATTGAATCAGCAATGGCATCCATGGCTTCATTCCATTGGGCATCATCGATATCTAACTGACGCAGTGAGAGCACCTGGTTAACATCGATACGCCCTTGTTTATTGACCCGGAAAGCATGATCAACCAGCGCTTTGATATGGTCGTTGACGTTCTCGCTCCAACGGTTGATGCAGGTATCGATAAGGGTCTTGGCCGCTTGGATTCGCTCGTCAAACACTCTGTGTTCTCCTTTTGCGCGGACAAGCTTGTAACGGCCATCGAAACTCATCAGGGTGACGTTGCCTTTCGTGCCGCCATATTTGACGTCGTATTCCTCTGCAGACAGGTCAACAAAGTCAGTGACCTCATTCATCGCCAGCAGTTTGAACGCTGCCAGTGCTTGCTGCTGTTCCCTGGCTGCAGACACTACGTTCTGAACCAGATCGTCTCTCAGTAGGTCGATGGCTTTGATTTGAGTTTCCGGCACCATGTGGCCTTGTGCATTAACGCGGTAACCTTGTGGAATTTGAACAGTCATATTAATCCTCCCATACGACACAGCAGCCTGAGTGACGTGCGGCGCGGATGCGACGGGTCAGGCCATTAACGGTTTCAGTGATCAGAACGCTATGGTGTTGAAGCTCCGGTACGGGGGCATCAACGTGTATCACCAGCGTTTTTTCGGTTTGAGCTGTTTTAGTGACCCTACAGTTCATTTTCTGCAGAGCCCGCAGCAGCTGCTTTACCTGATGTTGTGGATTCAAACTTTTCATCTTGAATTCCTCATTCCCTGGTTCGAGTTTCAGCCTTTTATTACCTCTTGGCTGATTCACGATGTTCATTCTTTAATTAGGCGGTTGTAGCGATTGCCAACGGCTATCAACTCGCGTTTGAGTAGCTCGATGTACAGTCGGTGATAGCTTCCGGCCATGTGTTCAGAATCGGTTTTTGCTTGCCTTTCCAACCGTGCGCAAACGGCGGCTGCATCGTATTGGCGCAGTGCTGCTTTTTCACTGGTTGGTTGGGAGCGAACCTTTTCTGATTTCTGCATGGCTGCTTTGGACTCAATGCTTAACCTGATAGGAGTGGTTAAACGTTCATCCAATTGGCTATTTGGGCAACCGCTTCTGCAGGCTTTCCAAAGGCGTATGGCATTGGGGGTGCTGCCAACATGTTTGGCGTTCTGATGTGCGGCGCATTTATGCTTTGGAATTTCTCCCAAGACAGGGCACACAACCGTGTACCCCATGAATACGCTTTCCACCAGACCTTGAACCCGCTGCATGTTGCCTTTGTATTTGCCATTAAGGACTTGAGAGATCATCGCCTTGGAAACCCCCATAGCATTGGCGACGCTGCCTAGCGAAGTGGCATCCACCTGATTTCTCAGTTCGTTAAACCATGTCATGGTTTACGCCTCCTTTGCTATGCTGGGCACTTGATGCACTCCCACTATTTACCGTCTGAAAGGGATAGAACACCTGTTCATTTTGATCCCAACAACCATCTTTCCTGACGATTGGAGCCAGACGACCCGTATCACGAATGAGGAGATACCTGTGTTCAAAGGTTCCACTTTGTTTCCCTTTTAATGACTTTCCGTCAAACACCATTTCTATGTATGCTGCAGCTCTAAGCCCAGCTAGATAGGAGTAAGCGGTGGGCTTTGGAACGTCGATAGAGGCTAAAATTGAAGAAATCGTAAACTTTTTCTCTATCTTCATGTTGTTCCAAAGTTTTTGTCGCGCTTTCTTTTTAAACCGCTTTGTCGCTGGTGACCCTTTTTTAGCGTCGTAGCCTAAATTTGGCCTCAGCTCTGGGTTGACAGAGAATCGCCTAGGGCTCTTCCAATTGCCTTTGCCACTTACCCTATGGGCAAATCCTTCACGCATTAACTGATTAACAAATCTATTGCAGTAACTGCGATTTAGGCTTAAAGCGTCAGAAATTTCTCTGGCTGTTGAGTTTGGGTGTCGCGAAAGGTATTCCCAGATCAACATCGTTTGACTTGGACTGGACATACGACTTCCTTATTAAACCCGTGAAACTGTCATGAATAGATCAAGACCTGAGATGTCATCCATGGTGACTATGCCGTCAGGAGGCGGGTTGCCGTTGACTGACCTCTCGATTTTGCTAAGTGCCGAGAGAATGGTTCTAACAACGCCACGGGATTTCACACGGATGTGATCGAGAACTGCATCATCGAGTTGGATGTGCTCATCGATCTCCATAAGTTCGTAAGCAAAGGTGGCGACATCTTGTAAGTCGGCAGGTTTGAACTCCACCCACTCGCTGATGCGGTTATGGAGTTGTTTGCGGTGTGAGATTCGGCGGGCGATTTCTTCCATACCGACCAGAACAACAGGCTGCTCGGTGTTGTCGTAGATATCACGAAATGATTCCATGATTTTCTTGCTGCCAACGACATAGTCAGCTTCATCAACAAACAGGCTAAATTCGTTTCTGCGAACGCACTCGATAATGTCGTCGAGAGTTTGGTAAGCGCGTCCCGCAGGAATAAGGCCACATTCTTTGGCTATGCGATTTAAGATGCTGGTAGGTGTATCGCTCGCGCAGCAACGAACGTATACGCCATTGGTGCTATCCAGATTGAAGAGATACTGAAGAGCGGTGGTTTTTCCAAAACCACTTTCGCCATGGATTAATCCCATACCGGGCACAATTTGGGAGCGGGTTAATAGGTTTTCTAACAGTGCCAAGGAGGCTGACACGTTTTTCACATCGACAATCTTATTTCTCATGTCTATCATACCTTATGGTTTTGGTTGCTCTTACGAGCAATTAATCGGGCTCACAATCGGCCAGGATTGTGAGCCGTCCCTTCTCGCTTCAGGTCATACCCAAAGCCAAGATCACTTAGCCAACCGACGTGTTTTACCGCCGGATTCGATGTACTTTTTAATTTGAGGTGCAGTGAGTTGATGTGTGCGCATGTAGTTGCTAAACCACTTTTGCTGCCTTTCGTCTAACTCGCCGCCGTTAACCAAGATGTCTGCCATATCCCAGGCGATTTCTCGTTCTCCTTTGAGCATTCGAGCCTCTTGCGCTGCAGTGCGCTCGGCTTGTTTTCTCCGTTGCTCTCTATGGCGCTCAATTGCTTCGAGCTCTGCGTTACTGCGTTCTGTTGATGACTTCACGCCCGCTTTTTCTAGGGCGGTGAGTAATTCGTTGTTGTGTTCGATGCTTTCTTTGGGAAATGGCACTGTGTTGTTTTTGGCTTTTGCCTGGGCTATGGCTTCGGCGGCCAAATCATCTATGCCGAATTCCTCGGAATAACGCTTCATATCGCGTTTAAATTGACGCAGCTGCTTTTCGGTTTTACGTCTGGCTTCGATGAAGGCTTGAGGGCTGATTTCACGGCCTATCAAGTCAGCGTTGACGGCTTCAATGCACTCACCATCTCCGTGAATGGGGTAGAGATAGGCGCGGGCCACATCGCATGGATCGAGGTATACGTTGACTCTCTGACGCATGTATTTTTCTTCTTGGAGTTCTGGCGCACGGTAGACGAGCCTGTTGACCTGAACGCCACCGCGACGAATGCTTTTCTCTCCGGCGAAGTTGAGCATGGCGTCAAGCGCGCGAGGGTTTGGCACAATCACTGGCTTATATTTTGTTTGTGAATATTTCTGGTAGGGGCTTAAGCCGTTTAAGCCACTATGAGGTTTTTGGTGATAGCAGTGTTCTAGCCAGTCATCCATGAACGCCTGAAACTCGGTCGGCGTCATGCCGATGTTTAGGGCATCTTCGTAGCGCTTTTTCTTGCCTTCGCCAATTCGGGCCGCAAACTCAAGGCGTGCCTCAATAAGCTCTCTATCTTTGACGTTGTGACCGATGTAGTTGGGCATCACTTCCACAATACCGCCTTGGAATGTGCCAAAAAAACGTTCGATAAAGGGCTTTTCCCAGCCAGAAAACGGCGTTGCTTTTACGTGTTTTACCCCGAGCCCTCGAATGATTGAGACGGTTGTTTTGGCAACATAATCAGAACCATTATCCGTTTTGATTTGCCCGTCTTCATTGGGTAGCCCCCAACTTAAAATAGATTTGCGTAGACATAGCGAAACAGCTGTGGAGGTAGATGTAGGGGCGAGTAACATTGTTACTCGACGAGTGAAGACATCAATACATGCGATGATGGAAAAGCGGACAAGTTTGCCATCAACATTCAACATAATGTCAGTGGGTGTTGAATCCATTTCCCAAAGATCATTGGGTTGAATTACCCAAGGCTCATGCTCTTGAATGAGGCCGCGCTCTTTACCGTAAAAGCCTTTGTGATCAGTAGAAAATGTGTATTTTCCTTGATTTGAGGTGACCCATTGTATTATCCAGCGTCGAAAGCTGGACGCTCCAGGTATCTTCCAGCCAGCACCTAGCTTTTCTGATTGGACACTCGCATATTCGCGCATTTTGTAAGGTTGATTTTTGAAGTGAGGACGCTCTATTAACAAAGCAATACAGAACTTTTCGAGCTCACTTTGGTTAGCAATAACGCTATCGCCACGGCGAGCACTCGGCTTTCTAACAAGCGTTAAGATCCCTCCTTCCTTTAAGCTGCTTTCCCAGCGATCAACCGTCGCGCGACTGATGTTTTTTACAGTGTCATAAACGTTCGTATCGAGTGGTAATTCTCTTGCTTTAAAGGCTTGCACAAACATTTTGTGCCCATGAGTTACTTGGTTTTCGAAAGCGCGTAGGAAGGCTTCTCGATATTCCACGATCGTGAGGCGAGCAAAGGCAAGTTTCTTGTCTTTTTCAGGGTAAGTATTTAGAACGCCCATTGCTTGAGCTGAAAGAGTATGAACGCGATGTTTTAGCATTCTCTCTTCTTGGTTTAATTCGCTTATAAGCTCTAAAGCAGCGTGTTCACATTGAGGCTCAAGGACTGCATCTTTTGTTAATTCTGCAATTGTGGATTTAGGCAAAGAACTTATGTGGTACTCGAAACCTTTACCTTCATCTTTGTTTCTTGTTTCCCAACTTTCTCGCTCGGCTTTGATTCTCATACCACGAGCGGTTGTCGGAACGCCTGGCAGACCAACGAGTTCAAGGACGGAGTACCATTGTTTATTCATTAGTTGTCCTCAATACATCTTGTTCGAGAGCCTTGCCAAGCTCATCCATGATGCTCCTAGATAGTTTTCTGCAGGGCTTATTTCCCGTCTCAGGTGCGAATGCCCTGATGCAGTGATGGACTGTTCTTGGGTGAAACCCCTTATCTCTAGCCCAGGCAGCTACGCTGTATCCTTGAGCTTTTAATGCGCCGCATATTTCATCGGCAGTATCTACCTTCATGTCTATGCTCCGTGTTAGTCTCTATGTAGCTGTCTGTTTCGGTAAATTACCAAAGCGGACAATAAGACTTATCAAGTCACTTTAGGGCGGTAAATTGATTGCGCTGTGATTAAATTTGCATGTGGTTTTATTAACTCTTTGAATATCAATTGGTTTAAAAATGTCGAAAAATTTGGATGACGTTTCATTTCCAGAAGAGGGCTTTGACTCGTTCCCAGAAAGACTCAAAGAGATTATCGGGACAGCTACGTTGAAAGACTTTGCTGCTGCTGTTGGGATCTCTGAAGGCGGACTTAGAAAGTACTTGCCGCCAGCTCGCTCGGTTCCTTCTTTTGACAAGGTTGTGAGGTTCGCCAGATATCGTGGTGTGTCTTTGGAATGGTTATCGACGGGTGAGGGGGAGAAATACGCTCTTGAGTCCAATAGCTCTCAAGAACTAGGTAAAGAGTTCGCGCTAATTGATGGTTATCACAGCACCATCGATCAAATCTCCGATGATGAATATGTAGGAGAGGTTCGTAGGCGACTTGCGTTTAGGAAAAGATGGTTATCATGGCGAGGATTTAATCCCGACAACCTCAAAGTCTTTTTTGTTAAAAGTGCTGTGGAAGGGGGGCTAATCAATGGCGGTGATACTGTCATGATCGACTTCTCGGACAGAGTCTTATCAGACGGTGCTTTCGCGCTTAAATTGAAAGGTGCAACTGTTATTCGTTGGTTGGTCGTAAAGGTTGACGGTGGCGTTGATGTGCACGCTGATATGAATCAGGCATCAATAGAATCTTTGTCTGAGACTGAAGCAGATAAGCTTAATTTGCTAGGGCGTGTGGTTTGGCTAGGTAAAGACTTAAGTTGATGAACATCTCAGAAACTAGCCGGGAAAAGGATCTAGTTAGTTCCTTTTCTATGTAGGCTAATTTCTACTTAGAATGCTTTAACATCTTGTAGAAGCAAATTTTTTTGCTGCTTTTGTAGAAAGGGATCTGAGTTCCTTTTCTCTGAACGCTTAAATTGGGAAGGGATCTGGCCTCAATCAAGAATAAAGCCTTTTTCCCATTGGCCTGAACGCTGTTTAAAGTAACGGAACCTTCTCAATTTATCCGGCTCCTCATTTTCGGATTTCCTCAAAAATAGCCCAAATCCCGTCTCATTTTATCCGGTTCCAATTTCCTGAAACTTGATGTTTGAAAAAGCCTCAATCACTTGGTGGCCTTGGGTTTGTCTCACCTAATCCCACCCGATCCTATTTATTCCCCAATATTTCAATCTATGTGGTGGGTTACAATTTGAGCTTCTCTTGCTGCACGCTTTATAGCTCTTCGAATGGTCGTTTCATCTAAGTGATGACGCCGAATCAAGGATGAGCTAGGGTCTACCGAAAGTTTGCTAGAGGGAAAAAGAAATTGCCACCCAAGCTGTTTGCTCGCTGCGGGGTATTTCTTTGCTAACGCATTTGGAAGCCAGACGCCGCTGAAGCTAGGGTTAGAAATATCTTTCTCAAAGTATTTATCAACTATCGCAATTTGGTTCCTAATCAAGGGAACAAGTTCTTTGGCTAGGGTGACTTTTCGGTTTTTATTACCCTTTCCCTGCCAAACGAAAACGGCGTAATAGTCAAAATCAATGTCCTGCACTCTAAGTCTTAACATTTCAGTGACTCTCAATCCGCTCCCATACATCAGTTTTATCGGAAGGCTAAGGTTAGGAGGAAGATGTTGGAAGAGGCGTATAGTCTCATCTTTGGTCAGTACGACGGGAAGTTTTGGGGATACTTTTGATCTATTGAAAGACAAATTTTCTCCAAGCGGTTTTTTTATATATTGCCGGTAGAGAAAAACAACGGCGTTGAGCGCTGTTGCTTGACTTTTCACTGCCAGTTTTCGCTCATTTGCTAAATAAGTTAAAAATAGCTCTACCTCCTTGTCTCCCATGTCTGCGGGATGCTTTTTGTTGTTATAGATAATAAACATCTTTATCCAGTAGATGTATGTGTCAACCGTTCTTTTAGAATAGTGACGTGAATACATAAACTCGCAGACAGATTGAAGAAAGGGCGATTTCATAGATGTTTAACCATACTGTTCATATACACAGTTTTTACTCTATAGTAAGAAATTGAAGAATTTAAATGCGGGACGCCCGTTTTTGTCAGTTTGCAAAGATAGTCATAGTTCTATGTAATTGATAATATTGATGTAAGATGCGCGATGATACGATGGTTAGCGTACTAATCGGGCGTCTCGGTTTTGGACTAAACGGGCTTTATGCCCGCTAATAAGTTGTTAGGCATATAAAGGATTATAAATGCTCAAATTATACGAATTCGCCTTATCAGGTAACTGTTATAAAGTCAGATTAATTTTATCCTTTTTGGAAATGGAATATCAAAGAATTGCTATTGAAATCACAAAAGGTGAATCTAGGACAGCCGAATTTTTATCAATTAACTCAAATGGTAAAGTTCCCGTTTTAGAAATTCAAGATGATAATTTCCTTACTGAATCTAATGCTATTCTTTGGTATCTGGCAACAGACACATTTTTATTGCCATCCTCAAGGTTAAAACAGGCGGAAATACTAAAGTGGTTATCTTTCGAACAAAGTGGCCATCAGCCATTTCTTGCGGGTCCGCGTTATTGGATTTCAATTTTAAATGCAAAGGAAGAATATGAAACCCAACTTAATGAAAAGCGACCAAAAGGCTATGCTGCCTTAGATGTTATGGAAAAGCACCTTCAAAATAATGACTTTTTTGTAGGTGATAATTTATCTATAGCTGACATTTCTCTTTACGCATACACTCATGTAGCTCATGAGGGAGAATACAATCTTAGTAAGTACACTGCTATTAATCATTGGATTAAAAGAGTTGAAGGAACAAATAACTATATAACAATCACTCAAGTGTGAAAATGCCTAACAAGCGCTTCAAGGCGGACTCGCAAACGTGTGCCGATTTCGCTTCGCTCAAATTTTGGCACACGTTCACTCGCCGCTTAAGCGTGCGTTATGCATAAGATGGAATTTCTTGGACTATGGCTGATTGGGATTTCTATCAGGCGAATGTAAATGAAAAAATTGCGTCTATATACCTCGATTTAGATGCTCAATCAGATTTAGATCCAGGCACGTATTCTATGCTCTGTTGGCTCTTCATACGACTAAAGGTAGAAAGAGCAGATGGGCTAAGTCATGAAGATGAGTTCGATGTACTTTGTGACTATGAAGATAGGCTTGATGAGCATCTTAAAAATGGAAAAATAGAAATGGTTGGCAGAGTTACCACTGACGGTATGAGGCAGTTTTACTTTTATTCAGCTCCAAACTTTGATTTTGAAAGCAGCGTTAAAAAATTTGTATCCACATATAGCTCGCATCAGTATCAATTTGGTTGCATACCTGATCCAGATTGGAGTCAATACGAAAACGTATTATATCCAGGAGAGCATGGACTAGATCAGATAAATGAGCGCAGAGAAAATGCTGGAAGAAAACCTTGATGAATATATCGAAAATTTCGAGTCTTACATTCGGCCTAGCGAGCAATGCATAACAAGCGAATGAACGAGGGACGTTTACTCGTGGCGCATTTTTTCGTAGAAACGCTGTGATTCAGGCATTTCAATCAGTTTGGGCTAGTAAACGCCCGTTATTCGAACGTTATAAATACCTTAAGGATTGAGTATGGACGTTACATTTTTCGCAGAAAAAGAAGATTGTGATTTAAATAGTTTCGAAGAAGTCCCAGAAGGCTCAATTCTAGGTGGCGGGTGTTTTACCAAAGATCAAATTGGTGATTTACTTGGTTGCTTTGACTGTTCTGCATCCACTCTAAACGATAATCTATGGTTATTGCCTACGAGTTTTTCTGAACAACTAGTTACGATTGATGATGAGCAATTGAAAAATGCAGCAGTTCATTGGTCGGATGAACACTCATGGGTTAATACTAATGTTAACTCTATGGATTTAGCGGGTCATTTATTTGAATTGAAGTACGCATACTTATCTCATTCAAATAAAAGAGTTTTCGCACTATTTGAGTAAGTATTTATAACAAGCGCATTAATGAATGGACGCATAAAGCTTGGCTGGCGCTCGTTCCTCGCTAATTCTAGCCAAGCTTAATCCGCCCATTATGCGGGCGTTAGTGCTCAAGGAGAATTATCACCATGAAATGGATCGGGCCACTATTTACAAATGCTGGAGGTTGGTCCGCATATGTCTCTTATTTTGATGGCGAGTGGTACATAGACAAAGAAAACCCAATAAAAATAGGCGAAGGAAAATCTGGGTTAATGCTTTTACCAATAATGGAAAAAGGTTACGGAGAAGACTATGAGACTCAGCTGGAATTATTGAGAGCTGGATTAACCGAAAATGGTTTAAATTCAGAGTTGGCAGAAACATTCCCTTTCCACATTCCGGTAATATTCTCCTTCGAACAAAGAATGTCGAGCTGGGCTGAAATGGCTGTAGAATGGATTCCAAATATCGAGTTGTCCGAAGAATCGGCTCAATTACTATTCGAAGCTTCGCAAGATAAATTATACAACCAGCGTACTAGGCAGCTATTGCAAAAAGTCGTTAACAGCTGGTCCAAAGAGCGGGGATTTCAGTTTGTGCGTAGTCAGCACTAACAAGGCGCTGTTGTCGGACTGGTTTTCCGCTGCGCTCCAAACCAGCCGCGAAGCGCGGCGTTAGCTGTATACGTATATCGAGGTTTTATGGAACTTGAAGAAATTAAAAATGGTATCCCCGATTCGATTCCATGCCCAAAAGAGCTCGGTTTACTTGTAAATTGGGTTCAGCACAATGGGTATCCTATTAGTGGCTATTTTGAGCTACGAGCTGACGATGGGGATACTATGTTCTACTGGTTTGGCTTTCGTGATGTTGAAACTAAACTCGGCCAATTTGGTGCCGGCCCCGATGGCTCACTTTATTGCTTTTGGGACAATGGAATGGGTAATTACCCAGTTGTTCACATGGGCTCTGAAGGCGATGAGCTTAAAATTCTCGCATCAAATTTTGTTGATTTTTTGCGCTTACTGGCCATTGGGTATGATGAAATTGGATTTGATGATTTGAGTAAACCTCCTGTTGAAGATTGCTCAAATATTACATTTCAAAACTGGGTTACTGAAGAGTTTGGAGTTTCAATTCCTTCGGTAGGCTCAGTTATAACTGAACCTGCACAGTCTGCAAATCCTGATTTTGAAAAATGGGTTGATGCGGTGAGCGAAAAATACAGCTAACAAGAGCATGAACGGGACGTTTACTCGTAGCGCATTTTCCTAAAAACTGTGATTTAGCCGTTTCGATCAACTTCGGCTAGTAAACGCCCGTTATGCTGACGTTATGTACTTACAGGAAATTTTCGAAATTATGGATGACAAAACAGATAATTGGAAAAAGTACTACCAAAAGGCTCTCACTCGCCCACACGCTATGAGGACAGAATTAGCGATTCAACTAAATGAATCAGGTCTAAATGTCGCGGTCGACTGTGGCTGTGGGACAGGTAGTGACGTTGAGTATTTGTCGAAACAAGATTACAAGGTGTTTGGATTCGATGTAAATCAAGATTCCGTCACTATTTGTCGTGACAGGTTTGGCTCATTAGCTCAGGTAAATATTGAGCAAGCTTCATTTGAGACCTTTAACTATCCTGAGACCGGGGTAATTGTGGCTAATTCAAGCTTATTTTTTGCTGACCCACTTCAATTCTCTAAAACTTGGGCAAAAATTGAATCCTCGATAGCAATAGGTGGTGTATTTGCTGGCGATTTTATGGGTTTTAAAGACAGTTGGGCTCAAGGCTTTCGAATTCCTACGACAGCACTTACTGAACAAAAGGTCAGAGATTTATTTACTAATTTTGAAATCGTTAAGTTTTCAGAACGTGACGAACTCGGTAAAACAACTATAGGTGTTGAAAAGCATTGGCACACCTACGGGGTGGTTGCGATAAAACGTACATAACAAAAAGTTTAAGATGGATTCGCTAACGCGTGCTGATTTCGCTTTGCTCAATTTTAGCACGCATCGCTCACCACTTAACTTGTCGTTATGCAGTTAATACATTCGTGGTTGTGATTTGGATAGTATGGGTGAAGCACTCTTAGCAATTGTTGCGTTACTTTTCATTCTAGGCATTCCGGTGTTTATGGGATTTCTTGATGAAATCAAACTAAAGCATAAACGTGTTGAGTTGGAGAATTACGATTTGTTCAAGTTCAGAGCAGCGGGAAAGAACGTCGTTTGTAGTCACTGTAATAGTGAGTACTTTAGGCATACAAATTTTCTACTTAACACGAGGGCAGCTAGCTTCTTAGGTCTGGATTGGGCAAATAAAAGTACTACGTCGTTAGAGTGTATGGACTGCGGAAAATTAACACTTTTTGCCCAAGAAAAAGTTGTGAAACTTCATGACATATCCTGAGTCCGGATGCTTGCATAACAAGGCTATAAACGTGTCGCTTTGTCACTGCGGCAGCTTTTCAAAGTGTCATGAATACAAGGGATTAAAGCAGTTTTGGGTGGCTTGATAAGCGCCCGTTATTGCAACGTTAGAGCTATACAGCATGGAGATAAATTCAATTTTGGATGCTTTCACCAACACAAAACTCATAGCATCGCTATTTGCAATAGTGGGGCTTGTTGCTTGCGTAATTTTGATGTTTAAGAGTGACAGAAAGCTAGTTACCCAACTTCTTGGGGCGATTCTAGTAGTTTCTATAAGCTTTTCTGCTCATAGCGCATTAGTTTATACAATATCTGTATTTGTAATTGCTACGTTGGTTACCGAGCTTCAGTTCTTAGAAAAAATTGCGGCCCTAATTTGGAATCGAAAAGAGTATTGGGAATATCTAACAGGAAAGGCCAGTAGAGAAGATATTGAAGAAAAAGCACGAAGTGAAGTGGATGAAGAATTAGAGAAAGAAAGCATCGCTGGTACAGACGAGGTGGAGGCAGTAGAAGAGGTTGAAGAACCACCAACCGGCATTACGGATACCGAAGAAAAAAGCCCTCCGGTGGATAGAAATCAGCTTGTTAAACAAGCTTTGCAATTTGAAAGATCTGTATTAACTGCTTTAGACACAGGTAATATACCCTTCTCGCATAAATCCTTTCATAAAGAGCTTCGTATAAGTGGAAGCGGCAGGGGCTCGATTATTGATGGAGTTATAGAGACTAAAGATGTTCATTACCTCATTGAGGTTAAAAACGTCACTCGCCCTTCTGCTCTCATAAATGCCGTACATCAGATTGAATTCTACAAGACCACTTACGAGAATTATTTGCGAGAAAGAAACATTTCAGTAGCAGTCCAGCCTCTGATTATTGTCCCACAGGAGGCTAGCGCCCCAAGCAATTTTAGAGGCATTCCTGTAGCAAAATACGATGTCAATACCAAAGAGTTCTTCAATCTAAAGTCAACATATCCAGACTATCAATCACGCAATGTTGAGAATGTCACAGATAGCACCCTCAAAGAATTGTTGCTGAAGTTCCTGAAACGATATTCACGATGGGCTTTCTCTCCACTAAGGGTTCAGAAATGGGGAAGTAGGCAACCTGGATTCGAAAGCTTTGATCTCTATTCAGTAAATGAAATACGCGAAAAACTTGAGGAGATGTTGAGTGATAGCTTACTCGAAGAACGACAAAGCAAGAAAGGTAATAAGCTTTATCGAATCAAACTCTAACAAGGTGTTGCTATCGGACAAATTTTCCACTGCGCTCCAAATTTGCCGCAGAACACTGCGTTATGTAACAAATCAGCATTTCACTTATTTAAGAGGCTTTATGGAAAGTTCAGTTTTGCCAATTGTAGACATATATCCAATTGTAGAACCCGACTTTGGTGGCTCAGTTCTCTCACCTGAGGTACTAAATTCTGCTGATGAATATGCTGACTTTATAGCTTATTGCCGAACTCACGGTGCAATTCAAACTGAAGTGTCTGAAAAGCTAAGTAGTTTGTACGCTTACAAACAATGTAAGCGAAAAATGCTACGCCTGAAGGATGTACCAAACATAAATAAATACAGGAACCATCCGGAAAACTACTGCCAGGAAAGTGTGCAGAAAGAGCTTTTGAAAAATGGCCAATACTTGTCCCCGGGACAGCAACTATTTCATGGTGGGACTTTCCCATTGTTGAATGACAATGGCGAGCCAGTATTAAATCGTGAGTTCACGTTAACGAAACCATTATCAACTTCTTTTTGTGCCATGATCGCTGGGGCACATTCTGATACTCACTTGACTAAACACCTGTGGGTTATTTCTGTTTCTGAACACTGTAAAGTACCTGTTTACGTGTTTAGCAATGCTCAAAATCAGGTACAGGGTCGAGAACTCGAAGTCCTACTTGGTACAGGGGCAAGGATTAAGTGCACAAATGTTCGTCATAATGATCACTATGACATCTTGCAAATAGTTGTTACATAACAAGAAATTTAAGAGTGATTCACAACGCTCGGCGCTTTCACTTCAAGCAAGTTTAGTGTTTATGACACAATGCTTTAGGTCGGGTGGTTAGCGTTGTTCACACCTTAATTTGGCGTTATACAAACAAATGAGGAGTTTCGGTGTACAGCACAGAAAAAAAATTGGTTGATGAGTTATTTCATACGGCTGAGTGTGGAGAAAACTTGTTCGATCTCGCAATAGCCTCGCTGAATACTCAAATGAATGAGGAGTACGCTGTACTTAAGCGGGAGTTGGATACAGCTGAAAAACGTTACGATGACTGGAAGTCGGATTACGATGCAAAAAACCAAGCTACGGATGAGTACGTTGAATTTAGTATCGATGAGTACCATGACTTGGTTTTAGACTGCCAAGCATCACAAGCTCACAGCGAATACATTTCTGATCAAGTATTTGCTTTAGTGGAAATGCAAGTGATCTACTCATTTAAGCAGTTGGAAATTACGCTTAAGAGATTGTTATCTTTAGCTTTTGATAACGTTGACAAAAAGTCTTTATTCAATTGGAAATCTTTGAAAAAAGAGTATAACTCAAGAAATGTCAAAATAAGTGAGGCTGATAATTATGTGCCAATTAATCAGTTGCGTGTCGTTAACAATGCTCTGAAGCATTCTTCGAAAATCACTCAAGAAGTAAAAGACTTAGCAATTGTAGAGTTTCGTGACTTAGAGCTATTTGAATATGAATCACTGAACTCTTTTTATCAGCGTATTAAAGGTGACATAAAGATTTTCTTACTTTCAGTAGTTTGTATGCTTGTGAGTTCTCTAGGGTTATCTCACTTACACTGGAGAACCAACCCAAACAGAGATGAGACGTTTGAGTTTGATATGGATATACCGTTTTGAGGTAATGTCGAAATAATTTGTATAACAAAGCGTTTAAGACAGATTCGCAACGCTCGGCATTTTCAGTTTGCTTTGAATTTAGTGTTTACGGCACAATAGCTTAGATAGGGTGGTGGCGTTGCTCACTACTTAACGCGGCGTTAGACTGCTATCGAAAAATTCGGAAAAATTGTAGCGTAAGCACAAGAATAATAAATATATGAGCTGATCATGAGTATAGAGATTCAACATGACCGTAATACGGGTAAGACAGAAGTTAAGTATAGTAAGCACGTTATTAATACGATTGCGACCTCTTTGATCATAAGTGGGTTTGTGTCAATGTCCTCGCCATGGTGGCTTGGCTTAGTTATTGCCGGTTTAAACCAATTAAGTGTACCTGTTGCGGAAGACTCTCAATGGTTAATATCTGGAATTCAAATAGTGGTGGGGATCAGCTTACTATTATTTAAATATCTAGGTCTTGACAAGTGGGAGAAACAAAGAGCTATGGATTTAGCTACGATATCTAATGAAAAAGTAGATATCGAGCTTGTTAGAAAGTATTTCAACAATTTACTTGATGACCATTCGTATTACTCTAGTGCAGATAGCATGTTTTATCATTCCTATAGTTGTTTCTCAAAACCTGAAAGCAATCTTCAGTTCAAAAAAGTTCAAGAGGCATTCGATAGGTACGCTGAGTCAGCCAAAAAGCTTCATAATTTTGTTGGTTGTAACTTTTTTGTATATCCAAGCAATCAATTTAATGTACAAGATTATAGGTACTGTATGGCACCTCACCTAAATGAAGACCGTGATCTTGTGTTTCCAAGTGAGGAAAAATCACGTCAATACCGAGCATTATCTAAAGAGTTAAGTAGTAATGCGTATGAGGCTAAGGAATTATTCAATGATTTCATAGCGTTACTTAAAAGGGAAAACTTGTTGTAACCGCAGTCTAACAATCTGTTTAAGAGTGATTCGCAACGCTTGGAATTTTTGCTATGCGTTGCGTTTGGTGTTTAAGGTGGTATGCGGAAGCATCGGTATTGCGTTGCTCACACCTTAACAGGGCGTTAAGCCCCTTTGGCTTTGAAGGAACAATGAAGATATCAGTTTTACATAGACTCTATAACGCTTACGGTGGTCAGAAATCCATTTCAATGTCGGGTTACTGGTTGGAGCACAATTCACCGGAATTCGGCAGTGCGATCGATGAGATCGAGATAATCATGCATTTTTATCATGATGGCCCAGCGAGAAAATCATTGGAGTCCATGCAAGAGGAATTTCATCAGGCCTTAAAATCTCTGCCGAAGTCCAAGTTCCTTAGAAAGAAAAAGCGACTTACTCTGGAAATTGAAGGAACATTTATTGCCGGATATGAAATTGAGAGACAAAGCAAGCCTCCTATACAAATTAATCCGGCATGGGTTAAATCAGCACTTAACGCAATCGTAGAAGAACTGCCATTTCTAGAGAAAAAACTTAAGAAAAGTGATGATTTTGATTTCAAGAGTTTCAAAGCGTATTGCCATGATAGGTTGAGTGCTCTTCCTTCAACCATCGAAGAGCTGCAGCCGGTTTACGACGAAGTTCTTTCAGGTAGAAAAGCAGCATTTGAAAAGCTCGATCCCTGGGAGAAATTGGATATCAGCTGGGAGGAGTATCACGAGGCTGCCCGTATTTTGGTGCCAGACCCATTTCTCTGGAGTGTCACAGATGAATTTGCTCCAAATGGGAACGATACAGGAGCAGATACTCTGGAATTATTTAAAGAATGGAACAAGAAGAATAAAAGTATAAGCACGATGGAATTTTTATCTAAACTGATGGGTGATTGGGAAATAGATATTCAAAACCCTTACACAAGTGAATATTCATCGTACACATATTTTCAGGCTACTGTAGGTCTTGCCTTCGCTTCTGCAAAAATAAGAGGTGAATGTGAAGATGAACTAAAAAAAATAGCTGGTGCTGCGCTTGATCATCAGATAAACACAATATCCGGTGATGTTGGCTGGGAATTTAAAGATGAATGTGAGAATAAGCTGGCTATATGCAAGTCAACCATCGAAAAAATGGCTTAACAAAGTGCTGCTAGGGACAAACCTACGCTGCGGTTTGCCCCAGAGCACGGCGTTATGCAATTAATACATTCGTGGTTGTGATTTGGATAGTATGGGTGAAGCACTCTTAGCAATTGTTGCGTTACTTTTTATTCTGGGCATTCCGGTGTTTATGGGGTTTCTTGATGAAATCAAACTAAAGCATAAACGTGTTGAGTTGGAGAATTACGATTTGTTCAAGTTCAGAGCAGCGGGAAAGAACGTGGTTTGTAGCCACTGTAATAGTGAGTACTTTAGGCATACAAATTTTCTACTTAACACGAGGGCAGCTAGCTTCTTAGGTCTGGATTGGGCAAATAAAAGTACTACGTCGTTAGAGTGTATGGACTGCGGAAAATTAACACTTTTTGCCCAAGAGAAAGTTGTGAAACTTCATGACATATCCTGAGTCCGGATGCTTGCATAACAAGGCTATAAACGGGACGCTTTGTCACTGCGGCAGCTTTTCAAAGTGTTGTGAATACAAGGGATTAAAGCGGTTTTGGGCGGTTTGGTAAGCGCCCGTTATTGCGACGTTATGTTTACAAGGAGAGTATGGTGAATACTTGGATTTTTGCGGCAGGAATAATAGGGATATTTACTTCACTGGTACATATCTTTGCTGGTCAAGTGGATCCTGTTAGGCCATTTCTTAAATCTGATCTTCCAGACATACCGAAAGCTACCCTATTAGGTTGCTGGCACATGGTTTCAGCTATCTTAGTGATTTCGGGCTTTGCTTTAGCTTATATAGGTTGGTTCAACTTAAGCTCGTTTCAAAATATTGTCATTGGTATTTCAGTAAGTTTCGTTATTTTCTCTTTAGTTTTTATTGCTGTTGGGTGGTGTTTTTTTAAGTTTCAAGCATTCATAAAATTGCCACAATGGATTTTGTTATTACCAATTGGGATTTTAGGCCTTATTGGTGTAATGTAAACATAACAAGTTAATAAATAAGGACAAAAAACAGTTGGCTGTTTTCGTTCCTCAACATTTTAGCCAACAATTTTTTGCCCATTATTAGGGCTACATGGATTCCCCCGTTCGTCAAACATCCACTAGACTTTTGAAGATGGGTTTTGGACTGCCGCTCTACACTCGGCCTTTCACTGACTCACGTCATGGCCCTGATGACATTACGCGGTTGCAGTGCCTAATTCGTTAGAAGACATCAATGTGTCCGCCGCATTAACAGGCTCTCTGCAAATGGTCTTAACCTATCCTCATCAGCTGCGTCTGCAATGACCCGGTTGGTGTGTTTCCCTGCGCCGCCTCTTACTCAGGCGGCGTAGTCTTGATATTCGGTTTGGTTGTGTAACAACGCCCAGATAATGCGGGCGTTCTTAGCTGCCAGTGCGACAATGGCTCGGTTCATCCCTCGTCGTTCGAGGACGCTTCTCCCCCAGACACTAAGCCTGTCCTGTTTTTCCCCGAGGTTGGTTATGACGGCTCTCGCGCCGTGAACTAACAAGGTGTCCCACTATTCATAAAAACCGACTTCAATCTCTGCTACTTGCGACTGAGTCTGTACTCGATGGTGCTGACCTCACTCTTACCAAGCTCGGCCGTTCTCTCAATACCCGAACGACCACTAAGCACGCTATCAAGCGCATCGACAGACTACTGGGTAACAACCAATTACATCGCGAAAAGGAAGACATCTATAAGTGGCATGCCCGTCTTATTACTGGCGCCAACCCTTGTCCGGTTATCCTTGTTGATTGGTCTGATGTGCGTGAGCAACTCCGACATATGACGCTTCGTGCTTCTGTTGTCCTCGATAGCCGTGCCGTGACTTTGTATGAACAAGCCTTTGAATATAAGCAATATAATTCACCAAGTTCCCATCAGCGCTTTCTCGATAAGCTTCAAGATATTCTCCCCCCAAGGCGCCACGCCCATTGTGATATCTGATGCGGGATCCCGGAACACCTGGTTTCGCCAAGTCCAACAAAAAGGCTGGTTCTGGATTGGTCGTGTGCGGGGGGAAGTCTCAATAAAACTCAACCGCCAAGATTGGCAATGCAACAAAGCGCTTTACCACAAAGCCACGAGTAAACCGAATGACCTCGGGAGATGCCAACTCGCGAAACGCTCTCCGCTCGCTTGCCAAGCATACTTAGTAAAACAATCACCTAAAGGACGAAAAGCACTTCGTCATGCCCGCACAAGCTCAAAACACACTGCCTCGAAAGTCTTCGCCAAAAGTGCTAATGACCCGTGGCTACTTGTCACTAATATCCCCAATCAAACCCTCCATGCTGTGCAGATAACCCGTTTATATGCCAAGAGAATGCAAATTGAAGAAGCCTTCAGAGACCTCAAAAGTACCGCCTATGGAAAAGCGTTGCGGCACAATAGAACCCGTTGTGTGAAGCGGCTAGATATCTTACTTCTCATCGCTTTACTGGCTGACATTCTTCTTTGGTGGAATGGCCTTATTGCCAGCCAAGCGAAATGGCACTTCCACTTTCAAGCGAACACCATCAAGCACCGCCGGGTGCTATCCATTCCTCGGCTGGGAAAGGAGGTCAGAAATCATCGACGTTATGATATCAACGAACAGCAATATCACTGGGCTATGCTCGAATATCAAACGCTGGCACACAGTGCTGGGCTTGGAAAATTATGAGGGGATCCTTCAGCGCTTTGTCACTGCGTCAGCTTTTAAAAGTATTTTAATACAATGGGTTAAGGATATTTTGGGTGGTTTGATAAGCGCCCGTTATTGCTGCGGTCTCACTGCTACCTGTCGTTAGAGTGGCAGAAACGACTTACGAATTTGACCTCCTTGATAAGCCAATGATTGTTGTCGTAGATTCTCGCGGTGACAATGCCTAGAAATCGGACCAGATATCTAGAAGGTGAAAATTACCATAATCGAATACTAAATTAAAAAATATTTTTCAATAAAATCAGTGTGATATTAAATCCCTTTGCAGCTTTCGTTTATAAATTGTCCAAACTGAAATGTATAAATAAATGTGCAATATGTATTCACATGACCAATTAATTGGTATATCGTTCTATATGAGTACGGGGTGAAATGCGCAGGGGTGGTAGCGCGATTCCATGGGAGACAGCCCTTGGAGGATTGAAGATGGAGAGGCTGTTATTTGTGGTCACGCCCAGTCCGAACTCCTGTGAGCTTTAATGTTAAATTTATTATTGTCATAAGTGACGAATAACTTATAACAAGCTGAGATGAGGTGCATCACTACGACTAGATTTTTGGTTTGATTTTTATTGATTTTACATAAAAATGAAAATAACGACCTTGTAACCTTGATAGCTTCTACCTAGTAGACTGTCTTATACGCAGGAGGTAATAAGCACAACAACTAAAGTTTGGCATTGTATGAACTCAATAATGTCTCGAAATCTCCCAAAAAATTAATACTAAGTCTCTGCTCTCGCGGTTAATTACTAGAGCGTCTTAAATAAAAACGTTTAATTCCGGTTACGAATAAGTAATCGGTGGCTTGCTACTTTCTGAAATAAGTGAATAACTTCTCAAAGCAAGGATAATCAAATGAAGTTACGAAAATTGGTATTGGCTTGTGTCATTGCTTCCCCCTGTGTTGGTGCCTATGAAGTTTGTAATATTGGTGATGAATATAATGTATTGGATCGTGAGAGTTTCCACGATATACGTAAGTCAAATTACCGAAACTACAGTGAAGACCTAACGCCAGAAGATTTATTTTTATCTGCGCCAGAACACAACGCTGACATTCGACCTTCGTTTACTGAGGCAGATGAAGTTTTCCCAGAAACTGCATCTCTACTTGAGATCGGTCCTGCCAATGTTGCCGTTCTTGAATCCGAAGAGGCGGCGAGTCTGCTTGCGGCAATAGGGCGCTCGACTGCGGGTTTTGCCAAGGGCGCACTTGAAGCTTTAGGACCAGTAGGCGATACCATCGCTGTGGGTCTGTGGGCTAGTGATGTGGCTCAAGCCTTTGAAGATGAGACAAAAACATCGTACGACCGCTTTGCTACGGTGATGAGCCTGATTGACTGGTTTGGTGTTCTTAAGCTACCTGAGCGAGAAATTGATCGTAAGATTCTAACTGCTCGTTGGAATCGAGTTGCCGCGGGAGATCATTATAGTTTTACCGTTCATGACGACATCGTCACTCAACAAGATAAAAAAGATAAGCAGCATTGGGCGGATCTTGCATCCGGCCAACAACGCATGCTTGAAGCGCTAGCGAAGGGTTATGCCTCTGATGTGGCGCTTAAGTATCAGCAGCATTATCAGGAAGCGTTAAATGCACAAGTTGTTTTGGCAGAGACGCTGATTAACTCGGTTGAAAGCGAAGTTCAGAAAGCCATTTTTAATAAGCTCGCGCTAGAAGGCGCGAATGCCAGACTGTTTGCCTCTGATCTTGCTTCGACTTGCCGCAGTGAGATTGATGCGTTGTTGGCTTTGTACCCAGAGCAGGAAGAAAACAACACCCGGCCAATGTATGTACCATCGAAGCGGGAAGCCAATCGAGCTTTAGCGCGCTTGCAGCATTGCCAGCAAGACCATTTGAATCTGGCAGTGGCGATGCTTGATGAACTTAGAAATGGGGAAGTGGAAGGCTTAGAGCGTCAATCACTGCACCAACTTTACCGACAAGTTCTCAATGCAAAGATCAACATCGTCGAAACCGCGAACTCCCAGCTTGATGTGCTTAGAACTAAGTTAAAAGAAGAAATGTATGCAGAAGGCATGAATGCCATCGATCGTTTGTTTGATTCAGAAGCGGTTGCAAAAGCCCATCGCTATTTTAAAGACCAAGCTGATTATTTAGCGATAGATGAGATGTCTCGCAGTATTTTTGGGCGTCCAGCTACGGCTACTGAACGTCGTCAAAAGTACTTTGTTATCCAAGAAGGGTACGAGAAGTGTACTCGAATTGGGATACTTGGGGGTGACCCGAACTTCAGAGGGTGTACTGAGTACACGTGGATTCCTGCAGAGAAAGAGCATTATGACTCTGCAAAAGATGAAGTGATTTCGCAGATGGTGATGCCAAATCGCGATGTGATCAAGCGTGTCTTTTCTCAATCTATGGATGAGCTGATCAACGAAGGTTGGAGCTCTCAATATGAAGAGGCTTGGCTTGAGCAACAGATCCTAAGCTTTTCTGACAAGCAACGTATCATCGGAAACGCGGAAGCCGACAGAGCGCGGGTGATGCGTTGGATGTTTGATTCCAGCGCTGCAATGGAAGCCGAGTGTGGTGGTGTTAATGCTTGTGCCGCTTGGTCCTCTAGCTACCTAGAAAAAGAGAACCTTTCCCGCGAATCGTCATTGCGCTACATTGCTGATTGGCATGAAAGGAACAAAGACTCAGGGTATTTCGTTCATTCAAAGCGCTTGGCAAAACTGGAAGGTTTTATTCGTTCGGCATTGGAGAGCGAATGGCAAGCGATACATGTTAATGGTTTTTATAGCTACCTCTATCCAGGAAGTTTCGACCTTGATAAACATGCCCCTTTAATTGCCTCAGCACTTAAGGCTTCGAACTTAAATATTGGAAACCTTTCTGCTGCGTTGCCATTGGCGAAAGGCATTGTAAAAAGCCGCATTTTAGAGGCGATGAGTGTCGCTGACAGCAATGGTGAGGATTGGCTTGCTTCTCAGATTGGTGATTTCCAGAGATACATTGCCATTGTCCATGCGCAGAATATTTCTCCTGGTCACTACGCATCTGGAGAAATGGGGACGACCGCATTACTTTCCGAGCCTTTACCTGCGCACCTGCTGCGCTACTTAACGTTAGATGTCTATCATAATATTGACGAAAGTGACTCTGCTTATTACTACCCAGCAAACAGTCGTGAAGATTTGAGTTATGACGTGCGTTTACATGTCTCCATCGATGACTTATTTAACGCCAATTCTGAGCTGGGTAGAAAGCTGGATCTGCTTGTTCAAGTTAATGAGAACTTCACCAACCTACCTGGTCGAACTTGTGCAATTAATTACCCGCAACTCCGAGATGCCTTATTTAAGGTCTCAGGTGACGAATCATTGTATTGGTTGACACCATTTTCTGATTGGTTTGATAGCGTGAATCGTCAACAGTTAGGGCTGTTTAGTGCGATCCGATACGGAGCTGACAAGCAAAATACCTTAAATATCTCCTGTGATTTAAGCCCAAACGACCCTAGGTATTGGTAATAGGAGGAACAGACTATGTTGAAAGGTTTTTCGCTCCGTACTTTCTGTTTTTGCTTTGTAGTTCAAGTTGCGTTATTCGATACATTGAAAGCTCCTTTGCTAAGCAAAGTGCAAGTCGATGAACTGGCGTCAAAATTTTCTGATTTGGCAAAAACTTCCAGTGGTTGGCGATATAACTTGTTGACGGCGAATGAAGTGGAAGCGTTGATAGACTTTTCTGTCACCGTTTATCACCTAGCGAATGACTATTTAACAGTCAGGGGTACGTCATCATGGCGTTCTCTAGTTTGCGGTTGAGCGGGGAGCAAAATATGACCAGAAGAGCATTGGCTACACTTTTAACGATTGTCGTTCAGAGCCATGTATTTGCAGAAGATTTCGCTGAGTTTAAAGGGCGAGATTTGTCGCCTGTGCAGCAAGAACAGATGGCAGATGACCTGATGGATTGGTCAATCGTTCATCATGCAAAAGCAGAAAGAAAGATGGTCCCAGAGGAGTACTCGGCGATCGAACGTTATGGTCGCGTCGATCATGATGTTGTTAATGAGTACATGCGAGCTGGAGAACCGAATGAATTTCTGATGCCAGGATATGCTGAAGCTCTAAAAACGCGTGTTTCTCATATGCGGAGCGTAATGAATAAATTGCCTAACTTTAAAGGGACGGTCTATCGAGGCTCTTCAATTAAGAACAGTCTTCTGGAAAAGCTGAATGTTGGCGATATCTTGCATGAAAAGGCTTTCTTATCGACATCAACCATTCCAAGCGTAGCGAAAAACTTCTCCGCTACGGGAGTTTATCAGAACTTGTCTGCTGCTCAATTCAAAATTGATTTGAAGTCATCAGGGCGAGCAATCAATGCTTATACGTTCAAAGCATACGAAGCTGAAATCTTAGCGAAGCCTAACACTTATTTTCGTGTTGAAGCGATTGAGAGAATTTCAGCGGAACAGAATTACATAAAATTAAGGGAAATAAAAAATCCTTCTAAATACTTAAAGGCTGAGCCAGATATAAATATTTACGATAGCTTTAGTGGAGATGAAGTGTCACTTCGAACCCGTTCAGCATTGTATTGTCTTTGATGTCCATTACCTCTCATGAAATCTTTATGAGAGGTGTTATTTATAAAATAAGTGGTCGATAATCTCCCAGTTCTATTGTTGTGGCGATTTTTACGTATATTGGTAAATAAAAATGAAACCTATGAAATTATTATTTTGCTTATTAATTCAAGTTTGTTTGTGTTCTCACTCAATGGCAGGTTTGAAGTATAATGATAAATATTACAGTAGTTCAGATATAGAAGAGATTATGGAAATTATGTCTGAGCCTGGCATTGATGATTATGGGGAATTTAACAGACTAAGAACAGAATTATACGAACAAGCTGATGTTCAAAGAGGTCTTCTTTCGGAAGAACAAGCCGCAGCACTGGCCGAATACCAAGACTATGCTTTTGTATCGACTCGAGAAAGCTTTATCTCGGGAGTTTTTGATGATGAAACCCTGAATACCATTGATCATATAGATTCAGCTTTTGAGAGTGGCGCTAAGTATCAAGGTGTTACCTTTAGAGGCGAACGTGAACTGGGGGCTTATATGTCAGACATACAAGTTGGGGATATTGTTAGTCCTAGCTCTTATATTTCAACATCCATATCAAAAGATGCTGCCTATAACTTTCATTCTGGTCAGCTTGCAAGGTTTGAACTTCAACAGGGTAAAAGCGGTATTGTATTACCAAGTGTTATTGATGGCGAGTTGGAGGTTCTTATTAATAGAAATTCTTACTTTGAAGTGACAGCTATTAAAACGAGTTATATGGGGACTCACGTTGTTTATCGAGAAATTGATCCAAGCTCTGTGGGCAATAAGAAAATAAAAGATATGCATAGCGGAGAAGAAATCACAGCCGCTGAAGCTTGCGCTTTTTAAAGTCATCGTTATGAACAGTTCATTTTACTCTTTTAACAATATAAAGAGCATATTCCTAATGAATCAAAAATTAATACCCAGTTTCGTTGCTCTGACTGTATTAAGTCCAGCTACCTATTCAATGTGTTTTATTGATGGTGTGTCTGATACGCAAAGCTTAAATAGCTTCGATAGCCAGCGCTTAGAAGGGCAGCTCCACCAACAGTTTTTCTCAGAACCTCAGTTTGGCTCTACATTCGGTGAGTTAGAACACTCTTCACAGCAACAGTTGTTTTCAGAGGCATGGCCTGCAACAGAAGAGGCATTAAACAGCGTACCGGCAGCGTCTGAAAGTGTGTTAAGTGCTCCTGCGATATTGAATCGTCTGGGTCAAGTTGGAAGTTCAACACTCGAAGTGCTTGGCCCAGTTGGCGATGCTTTTGCTGTGGGTGTGTGGGCAGAGAACATGGCGTCTACATTTTCCAATGAGTCGTCCACACGTTTAGATAAAACCGCCGCTGTTTTCTCGATTGTTCCACTGGTTGGTGATGAGCTAAACATGCTGTCCAACGATATTAAATACTTTGCAGCGAAAGAGAAAATTGGTGAGTTTGAATCTAAAACTCACTATGTTTTTAATGATCATCACCCTGATTTCAACCGATTCCATCATAAAAAAGAAGATGCAATTAAGCTGATTAATCAATACGACGCCCATGTTAAAGCATCGATTGAAATGTACATCGACCAACTGTTGCTTGCTGCGGATACGGAATATCGTCGTATTGCAGCGGGTTATGATCGTCAGCTTGTGAGGCAAATGGCGAGGATGGATCTGGAATACATCAAGGTTTATGGTCATATCTCAGAACAATCAAATCTAAATCAACCTCTGTGTTCTGAAGTGGGGGACAATCCGACTCATTTGATGAACTGTGTCAAATCACAGGGACAGGCGCGAATTCAGTTGATTGCACAGCAGTTGTCATCGTCAGAATTAAATCAACTTCGTTTAAAACTACACGAAGCCAAGCGCTCGCTTGTACAGACTGCGATGGATAACTTGCAGAGGCATAAAGAAACACTGCGTAATGAAGTCATCGGTCGTGCAAAGCACTATATTCCTCAAGTCTACCAATACGCGAGACTCAATCGAAGTTTGCTGGAAGAGAGGGCGCGAAAGAGTGGGTTGCGTGAATATGCAAAAGCAAATTGGAACGTGGATTATTTGTCCGAAGAGCAAATAAACACAGCGACATTTGAAGTGAGTCCAGCAAGAGAGTGTTGGGGAATACCTTCCGTTTATCCCGGTGGTATTCAAGCATCACTCGATGCATGTAAAGACTCAGGACCACTCTATGACACCTATCATATATCGAAAGATCAAGAGCTCGTGGATGTGATTAGGAAATCGCTGGACTTCGATGTGGAATCCTATGTGGAAACGAGGGTGAATAATGGCTGGGAGCCTGGGCTATTACGCGCTAAATTGGGTGATCAAGCTTACGCGTATGTATTTGGTCGACTTTCGAATCAAATGTTTGAAACCTTAGTAACACAATTATCCACCATCCAAGTACTGCCTTATCAAACAACCCTAACCGAGTATTTAAATAGTCAGGGGCTGGATGCCAACGACCCTGAACAGAGAAAAGACTGGTATCAGCTTAGCCGTTGGTACGAATTACTTTTGACTGAAAGGCCATCAGGAGATGTCTTAAGTAATATTAAGCTATATAAAGTATTCCGAGCTTTTATCAAGCCAGTATTCGAAGAAACAATCACCATGGCTTACATTCGCGATATTTATTACTCGATTCCTTATCCAAGTGTCTATTCAGCGAAAAACCTTCAATTTTATTCTCCGATTATGGCGAAGACTTTTGACAAAGTCGTAGTGGGTCCAGACGAGAATGCAGTGTTGAGAAGTTTAAACGCTGCGGTGGCAGAAATCATGCAAAAAGTAAGTGAAGTTAACACGGCAAATGAGTTGCATTATTTACTTGGCGATTTGGCTTTGTACGCGCAAATTGCTCAACACCAACAATCTGAAGCGCATGTGCTGACGACAGCTGGTAATGCTCCCCAACTGTTTAACAGCTCATTATCAGCAGTGAATAGGCAGTACCTCAATGATTCGCATTTGTATGCCCTTTCTCAGCAGGTGATGGCGTCGGAGCAACATGTTTTGTGGCAGATGTTATCTATTGTCGGTAGCAAATTATCTCAAGGTGATTTGGATTTGGCGATTACACAACTGGGTGATGTGATTCGGAGCAACGATATGACGATGCTTCCCCAGATTCATGAAGTTCTTGTTCAAGAGTTAGAAGAACTGATCGAACTACAGATTAAGATCGAGGGCTAGTGGGATGAAAATATTAGTAAAAATAGTTCCTATTGGTTTTATATTCTCAACATTAGTTGGAAGTGCTTTCGCTGGCGGCGGTGCAGACATGGGGGAGTTTTATGCTGCTCCAGATGGTGTGAAGGTCATTTACGGCTACAACTCTTCGCAGTACGGTAATCTCTATCGAGTATCGACTAACCTTTACGTTCAAACAAAAGATGACGCCTATCTGGAGGATATTAAACTTCTGATTCAAAGGCTGAAAATGTCACCGACTGGTCGAGAAGTATTGCGTCAAATCGCTGCTTACACACCAGTCAATGCGCCTGAGGATATCGTAGAGCCTCTTATTGAACATCTTCAAGGTGTTGATACAACTAGGGTGAACGTGGTTACTGTAATTCGCGAACCGGAAAGTGCTGGTCGCTTGTTCGAGACTATACCTTCCAACTTTGTTGATAGTCAAAAGTCCGTGCTTGTTTACCCTCGACAGTTTAATGGAAAAGGCGTGTCAAACACTGTGTTCTTTTCTACCAAAGAAGTGGTCAATATTCCGGGAACGGATAAGCCTTTTGATCAAGCGGTCGCGTTGGGCCATGAATTAATTCATGCTCGTGATTACGCTTCAGGTGCAATGCCTCAGGGGAGCGTATTACTCAGACATCGTCATCCTGAAACCGGGCAAGTCACGGAGTATTCGATTGACAATGCCGAATATCAAACGACGGGAATTTCCCATTACAACAATGCAGAAAGTGGCAGAGATGCTGAGACTGCGATAAGTGCGATTCGCAGTGACGTTGTTATGAGACGGGAAGATATGTATTTCCGTTGGAAATCTAGCGGGCAAAACAAACCAAAAGCGTATCTGAAAAATGAAAAGGTAGTCAGTGAGTTTCATTTGGCTGATGACCTTGGTGCATACAAGAGAAATACCTACTGGCCTGCAGGGCAGTACCAATATCACCCTTACACAGTAGAGGTCAGGCCGGCTGCAGCCGGGTCTCTCTCACCTAAGTGGGATACATTGGAAGGAAAGCAAGCTCATACCGAAGTGCGTCGAGCATTGAACCAGTCTTTGAGTGAAGGCAAAGAGACGGCGATTGTGCTTGTCGATGCGACAGAACAACGTTTGTCGCAAAGCTTGCAAAACTCTCCAGCGTTGACAAGACGAGGCCTAGGAAACCAAAGTGCGATCTTAAGCTATGCAGCTAAAAACAATATTAAAGTGGTCAATGCTTATAGCTCTGAAAATGAAACGCCCCTAGCGAGTTTGAAGAAGAAAAAACGCAGCCGAATGTACCGCGCGATGTCTGGGCAGTCCGAAAGTTCAAATGGATATAAAGATGTCCAGTTTAGTGTGGATAATCAATCATTGCTTTCACAAGAGCTTGAAGGCCAAGATACCGTGCTGGTTATGGCGTATTCTGATGGCCAAATGACAACAAACATTGTGGATAGCTTATCAGACGATCTCAATAGACAAGTGCTGGTGTCACGACATTCAAACCTAGATTACCAGCCTTCAAATCTGAATGCGGAAGAGAGTGCTGCCTGGTTGAATCTGCGAGAAAAACGGAATGTGAAAATGCTCGGATCCGGAAGCCGTAGCCGTTTCAACATTTGTAGTATTCAGTAATTCGCTTTTGACATTGTCACAGGAGCTACACTGTCGATTGTCATCTTTGCTGTACAGCTTGCGACCAATAATACATTGGCAGCCAAGTTAATATGAATGCCAGCGATAACATGCTGGCATAGTCTCTTTTTCGCTTGATAAGGGAGCAATATCTGTCAGGTAGGAATCGCCTTCATCAATTAAATTTGCGTGTTTACAGTTTCACCCTCTAAGAGGTAAAGCATCAGTCACGGAGGATACATGCCCCTTAACGAACTCATTGAACGGCAATGGAAAGGCTATTCAACGTTTCATCAATCGAAGAAAAACCTTCTCATCCATATCATCTTTGTTCCCTGCTTTATCTTAGGCTTTGCGTCTTTTGTGTTTTCACTACTTGGTCTTGATTTGATAGCTGCGCTGATGTCAGTGTTATTAATGGCAGTTTCATTCGGTTTGCAGGGGTTAGGACACAGCAAAGAGGCAAACCCGGCAGAGCCATTTACAAGCTTCAAAAATGCGATGTCGAGAATCTTGCTTGAGCAACTTTATACCTTTCCTAAATTTGTGGTGACGGGCAATTGGTACAGGGCGTTTGTCGCATCAAAGCATTAAGCGCTTCAGGTATAGGCGCTTAAAGGAAACCTAGTTAACAACGAGAGATAAACATGAATCCTGAACAGATAGGAAAAGCCTACGATCAAATCACTCATCTCTGGACAGATTAGGGCTTCAACATGACCAATGGTATTGCTCAGCATAAGAAAGCGATGAGCTTTGCAAAGCATCGGGGCAAGGCATTGGATATTGGTTGTGGCTGCACAGGACGGTTTATGGAGTTGCTGGTGGATGATCTGGGGCTCGCGCCAAAGTAACTCTTACCAAAGCCTCATGGAAAGGCGGCCACTCTGCACCGTCTTTGATTCCTACTTAACCACTTCCGTTCCCCTGTTTTCAAAACGAACAAGCGTTAATCGGTCAGTTTTGTCTTATATATAACTCATAGAGATGAATTGAATAAATTTCAGTTTATTTATGGTTATGTTTTGGGAGGGTAGATTACACCCATACCCAATACGAAACCCCAAGAGGTTCAATATGAAAACCCGATTCGCTCCTTCAGTTCTGTCTCTCGCTATCGTTGCGTCTTTCGGCGCTTTTGCCAGTGACTATGCATCTATCGATACCTACGAAGGCAAGCCTGCCTCTGAACACACCATCAATGCGAATGCGGCTGTGACGAAAATACTGCCTTGGAATGATACAACAGCGTTTGACCGCACCAAACGCGGCCTAATTGCTGAGTTTGGTACGCATGAAGCGGGTGAGTTGAAAAACCGTTTCGAATATATGACCGACATGTCTGTCGAAGATCTACCGCCTACCGTTAACCCATCAATCTGGCGTCAGGGTATGCTGAATTATGCGGCAGGCGGCCTGTATGAAGTGACTGATGGCGTTTATCAAATTCGCGGTGCTGATTTGTCCAATATGACAATTTACCGCTCTGATAACGGCTATGTGATTCATGACCCTCTGCTTTCACGCGAAGCGGCAGTGGCATCTTGGGCGTTTGCGAAACAGCACCTACCGGCAATTAACGGCGAACATAAAATCACAGGTATGATCTATTCACACATGCATGCTGACCACTTTGGCGGCTCCCGCGGTGTTTTTGAATCTGGCGATTTCGCTGTAGATGCAGAAATCTATGCACCGAATGACTTCATTAAAGAACTGGCGGACGAAAACGTGATTGCCGGCACTGCGATGGGACGCAGAGCGAACTATCAATACGGCACCACTTTGGATAACAACGCGAAAGGCATCGTCGATAACGCGCTGGGCTTGGGGACATCACGAGGAGAAGTGACGCTGGTGGCTCCGACAGAAGAGATTGAAGAGCGCGAGAAACTGATCACCATTGATGGCTTGGATTTCCTCGCAATCAATATGCCTGGCGCAGAAGCTCCTGCTGAGATCGTGCTTTATGTGCCTGAGTACCGCTCTCTGAACACCGCAGAGCTGACTTATGACGGTATGCACAATATTTACACTTTCCGTGGCGCAAAAGTCCGTGATTCACTGGTTTGGACCAAGTATCTCACTGAGCTGAAAATGCGTTTTGTAGACAGTGGCTTGGTCGACAACATTCACGCCGCTCACTCAGCGCCAGTGTGGAATGATGCTGATACCAAAGTAAATGAAATCTCTGACTACATGACGCTTCAGCGTGACAACTACGGCTTTATCCATAACCAAGCAATGCGACTGGCAAACCATGGCGTGACCATTCATGACGTTGGCCGTGAAATCGAGAAGATTGTTCCTCAATCTCAGATTGATACCTGGCACACGAACGGTTACCACGGTTCATACAGTCATAATGCCCGAGCAGTAGTTAATCTCTATCTTGGATATCACGACATGAACCCAGTCAACACCAACCCACTGCAGACCACAGAGAAGTCGTGTGTATATGTTGAAGCCGCTGGAGTAGATGCTTTCTACAAGGCTGGCATGAAGCACTTCAATGCGGGTGAATACCAGGAAGCGTCACAGTTGTTCAATGATCTGGTTCAGTGTGAGCCAAGCGACATCAAATACCGTTTTGCACTGGCAGACAGCTTTGAGCAGCAAGGTTATCAGTCTGAAACCATGGCATGGCGTAACAGCTATTTGCAAGGGGCCGTAGAGTTGCGTACTGGAGAGATACAGCCATCTCTTAAACTGGCTTCGCCAGATGTGATTGCAAATACACCAACAGGCATGTTCCTCGACTTTATTGCGGTAAGCATGAATGCGCCAAAAGCCGAGGCCGCGGGCTTAGACTTTAACTTCGGTGTTTACCACCCAGATTTGGGCGAGCGTTACTACGGCGAAGTATCTAATGCCAACATGGCCAATATCGAAGTGGATGAAATGCCAAAAGTGGATTTCGAACTCATCATTCACAAAACTGACTTTACCAAAGTGGTATTGGGTGAAACCAGCTTGGAAAACCTGATTAAATCTGGTCAAGCAGGTGTGAAAGGAGACGCGGAATTGTTGGGTAAATTGGCTGGCACTCTGGACAAATTCGATGGATTATTTGAAATCCTGCCAATGCCTAAGAAGTAAAATCACATTGTTTTAGAGTGAATTGCGAATTTTGAAACTGTAAACGCCCCGGCTTTTTCGAGCCCGGGCGTTTCTGTTTGGCTTTTCTGTATTCGTTTGTTTTAGCGAATTACTTAACTTTCCAGCTAACAGTTTCGCCAGCGCGGATTGGCACAACAATGTCAGAACCAAATGGCATGGTATCTGGCACTGGCCACTCTTCTTTGGTCAGCGTTACGGTGTCTTTATTGCGTGGCACACCATAGAAGTCTGGACCATTCTGACTTGCGAAGGCTTCCAGGTTCTCCAGTTTACCTTCTTGTTCGAACACTTCTGCGTAAAGCTCCAGTGCTGCGTGAGCGGTATAAGAACCTGCACAACCACATGCTGATTCTTTCGCGCCTTTCGCGTGTGGCGCTGAATCTGTACCCAGGAAGAACTTCTTGCTACCGCTGGTCGCTGCTTCCACGAGCGCTTTCTGGTGGGTATTGCGCTTCAGAATTGGTAGGCAGTAGAAGTGAGGTTTGATGCCGCCAACAAGCATGTGGTTGCGGTTGTACATCAGGTGGTGAGCTGTAATGGTTGCTGCAACGTTCTCGTTCGCGTTTTTCACGAAGTTTGCTGCATCTGCGGTGGTGATGTGCTCAAGGACGATTTTCAGGTTAGGGAAATCCTTAACGATGGGCGCCAGAACGGTATCAAGGAACTCTTTCTCGCGATCGAAGATGTCCACCTCGTGGTGGGTCACTTCACCATGAACCAATAGCAACATGCCCACTTCCTGCATGGCTTCAAGAACGTGGTAGATGTTCTTCGCATTGGTCACGCCTGAATCCGAGTTGGTGGTTGCACCGGCAGGGTAAAGTTTCGCAGCAACAACAGCGCCAGACGCTTTTGCTTTGCGGATTTCGTCTGGTGTGGTGTTGTCGGTCAGGTAGAGCGCCATCAGGGGCTCGAATTGCTCAGAAGGCTTTTGCGCCATGATGCGTTCGCGGTAAGCAAGTGCCATTTCAGTATTCGTCACAGGAGGAACGGTGTTTGGCATGATGAGCGCGCGACCGTTGTAACGGCTGATGTCGCGGACGGTATCTGTAAGCACTTCGCCATCGCGAAGGTGAACATGCCAGTCGTCAGGGCGAGTAATTGTAAGTGTGGTCATTAAGGCGTCCCTCCAGAGCTAAAATATCGGATTGGCGCCTGTCGGCAAGGAATGTGAAATAAAAAGCAAACGCTTGCGCTCAGGCGGCAGGATGATAGTGGAAAAGGGCTTTTATTTCATCTTCTTTCTCGATTTTTACTGTTTCCATGTGTTTTTATGAGAGTCGGAAAAGCCAGATAAACTGACAAATAGGGATGTTTACTGCTGCTAACTGAGTGTTAGCTATTAATACAGAATATTGTTGTAATCTTCTGTATTTAAAAGGGTTAATAGTTGACTTCCTTATTGGCATTGACAACTATAGGCGTATGAAAACGAATTCAATGCTCAAACTCATCCGAATTATCATCATTCCAAATGGGTCTGTTGGCCTTTGATGGTTGAATTTTGTTCTAGCGAAAAGCGTTTTAGGCGCGGCGAGGTGTATGCAGCCTAGTCATTCTAAGCAAGTACACCTCAACAAAGCATCAAACGCTTTTAGCAGAACCCTTCGGGCAGCGTTTGTGGGGACTTTCTGCTGCGTTATCGGCTTCTCATGTAGGCTAGCTACACATCGAAGCCTCTGCCTTGCATAAAATCCCTACAAACTGCTGCAAAAAACCATCATCAAAGGTCAACAGACCCTTAATGGTGGGGATGCTGTCGCGCGTTATATTTGCAGAACCCACCCAAGAGGTGGGTTTTCTTTTTTCTGCTTCTTGGTTTTTATCTTGGAGGCAACATGAAGAAAATAGCGGTATTTGGAAAATCAGGAAACGGTAAATCCACCCTTAGCAAAAAACTGGCGTCAGATACCGGGATTGCCCTTTACCAGTTGGACTCCATGCTTTACCAGAAAAATGGCGAGCAGGTGAGTCACGAAAGTTTTGAGGCAAAGCATGATGAGATATTGGCCTCGGTGAGTTGGATACTGGATGGTATGGGATTGCTCGGTTCGTTTAACAAACGTTTGGAAGCGGCAGATACGCTGGTTTATGTCGATCTGCCTTATTTGACCAGCTATTGGTTGGTCACCAAGCGACTACTGAAAGGTTTGTTCATCAAACCGGAAGGGTGGCCAAATGGAAGCTCGGTGCTCAAAGGCAGTTTACAGAGTTACAAATTTCTCAAACTGTCGCCGAAGTTTTGGAATGGCAAGTTCCTGGAAAGGCTTGAAGCCATGTCCGAGAACAAAAACGTGTATGTCATCCGCTCGGTAAAAGAACTGAATGAATTCGTGCGCGCTAAAGCTTGAGAAGCGAACGCTTGGAAAGAAATCGGTATACCCAAACGACCTGAAGATACTCGCATTCAGAGGTCATCAATGCGTTCAATTCGAGGCAAATTTTGCGAGGAATAGTGGTTCTATTTCCGTGGAATTTAACGAAGAAGTGGGCGCATTGAGGGCCTCCCTTCGGGCGAGTTGACTGACGCCGTGCTCTTTGTTGTTCCTTTTTGATGGAGATGACGACACCTGCAAAGGAACGCCGCAATCACAACGCCAGTCAACCTCGCTGAATCTGGCATCTTCAGGTTGTTTGGGTATATAAGGAAATAGGGTCGATATGAAAAGAGAGTTTGAGCTAATGGCAAAGTACAACCGGTGGATGAATGAGCAATTGCTAGGTCACATGGAAAATCTCAGTGACGAAGACTTGTATGAAGACAGAAAGGCTTTTTTTGGCTCTGCCTTTCATACCATGAGTCATATTCTGACGGGTGATTTGTTGTGGTTGAATCGTTTTACCCGCGTACCTAGCGAGGTGGCTCTGGAACAGTTGCTCAGCCGTTATCCTGCGCCTCCAAGCAACACCGTGCATTTGGTGGAAGGCTTGGCCTCTTTGAAAGTAATGAGGGCGTCGCTGGATGATGATATTTCCCGCTGGGTAGCGTCTATCCCGGAGTCGGAATTCAATAACAGTTTGATCTACCGAAATACGGCAGGGGCAGAGTATTCTGAAAATGTCGCCTCTGTGCTTTTGCATTTTTTTAATCATCAAACCCATCATCGCGGCCAGTTGACGACCTTGTTGAGTCAATCCGGCGATAACGACTATTTCACCGATCTTATCGCGGTTATCAGGCAGTAAAACTGTGTAGTTAAGGAGAAAGGAATCATGACCATTGCTTCTGGGCTCGCACTGTTTTTCGCTATGGCACTTTCCGCGCTTATTCCTGGCCCGAGCGTGTTTGCGACAATTTCGCGCTCGATGGGAAGTGGAATGAAGCAAGGTATGTTGCTCGCGCTAGGGATTCTGTTTGCGGATTACATTTTCATCTTCCTTGCGCTTTCGGGGCTTTCTGCACTATCGAAAGCGCTGGGTGAAGTGTCATTCGTCATCAAGTATGTCGGCATTGCCTATTTGTTCTGGCTTGCCTACGTCAGTTGGACAGCAGAAGTCCCTGAGGACGGAGAATCTGTCCCTTCGCAATCATCCAGGTTTTCGAGCTTGCTGACGGGAGTTGTGGTCGGTCTCTCTAACCCTAAAGCAATCTTGTTTTACATGGGCTTCTTCCCCGCGTTTGTGGATGTGACTCAAATCAGTGGGCTGCATGTGGGTGTCATTCTTCTGATTTCTACCGTAGGTGTGGGCGGTGTGTTGGGGATGTATGTCTATTCCGCGGCTAAAGCAGGCAAGATGCTGAAAAGTAAGCGTGAAAAGCAAATTCTGAACAAGGTGTCCGGCGGCTTTATGGCGTCATGTGGCGCGTTTTTGTTCGCCAAGTCTTGATAGAGCGACTGGCAATGAAACAAGGAAGAATGTCATGAAGTGTTTGGTGGTACTTTCGCACCCTCTTAAGGAAAGCTTGTGCAGTTACCTCTGTCAGGAAACGATTAAACACCTTGAGTCGAAAGGCTACAGCATCACCTTGCTGGATTTATATGGCGCTAACTTCGACCCAGTGTTAAGTGCAGAAGAAAGGCAAAGTTACTACGCCCAAGACTATGACCGAAGTCAGCTTAACAAAGAGCTTGAATTGCTGGTGGAGGCGGAATCTTTAGTGCTTGTCTTTCCTACCTGGTGGTTCAGCTTTCCCGCCATGCTGAAAGGCTGGATTGACCGTGTATGGGCGCCTGGCTATGCCTACGATCATGACGCGGAACTAGGGGCAATTAAGCCGAAATTGGGCAACCTCAAAGAAGTGAAAGTGGTAACCACGCTTGGCTCCCCATGGTGGGTGGATAATCTGGTGATGCACAAGCCGGTGAAGCGCGTATTGAAAACGGCCATTTTAGGTGCGTGCGCGAAAGATTGTAGGGTGACTTTCCTTTCTCTTTATAACGCCGAAAAGGCGGGTAGGAAGCAGGTCGATAAATTTGTCCAGAAGATCAAAGCGAAGTTTTAAGGTCAACAGTAGGGAGAGAAGATGGAAATCCGCAAAGTGATGTTAAGGGATTTGGAAGCGGCTCAGGAATTAGTGAGCTCGGTATCAGAAGCTGACGTTATGCCTTTGTTTAATGAACAAGGACAGGCTGAGTTCAAATCCCGAATCCTGCCAGATCTTGCAACCACTTTTGATGATTCTCGCTTCTGCACAGTCATCGCGTTGAACAAGGATGAAGCAGTCGGGTTTGCAGCGCTGCGTGAAGGGAATTATCTGACCCATCTTTTTGTAGCTAAATCTGCACAAGGCACAGGATTGGGTAAAAGGTTGTTGGAGCACGTTTTGACAACGTCGAGTGCGAATGAAATTGCACTCCGCTCGTCAGTGAATGCTTCTGCATTTTATGCATCGCAAGGGTTCGAAGCGACAGGGGAAGAGTCGGTTGTTAACGGCATTCGCTTCATACCAATGAGGTTATCGCGATAATGTTTGTCTGTTTAAGAAGCAAAGTGTAAGCGGGAAAAAAGAAGGGCGGTTAATCCGCCCTTCGTTGTAGTCAACCGTACAGAGACTGCATCACCAGTTTTGGTGTGCGGTCCACCTTGAACAGACCCCAGTGTTTTTCTGGCTCTTCAGGGTGGTTGTCACCTTTCCATGGCTCGTCAAACGCTTCGAAGACGAAGGTCAGGATCTTCTCATCGCGCGTCCATTGCAGCAGTTGGTCATAGTAAGCTGCCTGAAGCTCCTCAGAAGCATTCCATGCTTCAATACCACGGCCGTTAGAGGCGGTCGCCCAACCTGCTTCGGTGATTACTACAGGTTTGTTTGGATAGCGGTCAGCAACAGCGTAGTAGTTCTGTTTGGTGTACTCCAACGCGTCGTCGATAGTTTTATACTCCCAAACCGGGTAAGTGTGCAGGGAAATGAAGTCAATCACTTCAACCAGTGCATCCAGTTTGTATGTCCAAGGCACGTAGTTTTCACAGAAAGTGACAGGTTGGCTGATGTTGTTTTTCACTTTCTGTACGTGCTCGACCAGTTTCTCAACAGAGATCAGATGATCGGTCCATTCAACACTTGCTTCATTGCCGACTGATACATAGCCAACAACTTCTGGATATGCGTTTGCAAGCTCGATGAGGCGATCGATTTCTTCCTTGTTGTGCTGGCGGTTTTTCTCCAGCGTTTCTTCACTGAACTGTGCTCCCCAAGGGCAATTGGGGTTGTTCATTTCAGCCGCAACATCGGCGCCTAGCATTACTTTGAAATCAAGTCTTTCGTCGCGAATAACATCCAACACCAGCCTTGCGTGAGTACCGCAGTCGTATAGACGCAGTGCAGACCAGTTGTGGGAGAGGATAAGAAGGTCTTCTTTGATCTCTTGGTACGTTGGGTAAATTCCCTCACGAGGGTTTTGACCTTCACGATAGCCTGAGTAGCAAATGGCGTTTCTGTATTCCATAGCGCTTTTTACCTTAGTTTTCTTATGCCCGCAGAAAATTGCGGGCTCCTTAGAATGTGCTTAATCTATGGGGGAGTATTTAAAGTTGCCGTCTTTATCCCAAAGGCCCCAGTAAGCACCGACCGCGCCTTCCTTTTCCACCTTCCAGGCTTCATCGAAAGACGAGAAATAGAACACATCAATGTTCTCTTCTTCCGCCCATGCATAAGTATCAATAAAGTACTTCAGGGCGTTTTCTTCTGAAGGTGTTGAGCCGCGTTCAGGAACCCCTTCGTTTGGCCAGCCAGTCTCTGAAATAATCACTGGCTTGCCTTTGCCGGCATTCATGGCGCGGCGATACATTTCCTTCATATATGGCACAGCGAAGTCTATCGGACAGCCTTCCCAAAAGGGGTAACAGTTTGTCAGGATCACTTCGCAGGCATCAGCTACTCGCGGATGGTTCTCAAATAGGTAGTAGGCATCGACATAACCTACCTGAACGCCTGGTAATTCTGCCTTCGCGCGTTCGATGTAGCTGATAAGATCGTCTTCATGTATGTCTTCGCGAAGCAGCACTTCGTTGCCGACACCAAGAATGTCTACATAGCCTTCACGTGCTACTGCGATAGCGTTTTGTAGCTCTTCCTCATTTTTTTCATGTTTGCCGTCAATCCAAACGCCAACCATGGTTTTGAGGCCATACTCCTTGGCGATTTTTGGAATCAGCTCGTTTCCATCTGTACATGAGAAGGTACGTATCCAATTGACGTGTGGGGCGATAATCTGAAGCCTTTCGTGGATTTGTGCTTCAGTGATCTTTGACCCAGGCCCTTGTCCATCAACATAAGGGCTAAAAGAAATCCCATGGATTTTAGTGTCCACTAAATCCTGCGTTTTTTGCTTGAGGTAGCTCAGCCACTCCTCATCATGAGGAACAGCTCGGTTGATTCTGCTTGACACTCTCCAAACTCCCTTTCGGATAACCGCACTTCCTTTGAGTACTGTTATTCACTGTCGATTTTTTAATTCTTGTTAGATTGGCTATTCAGATCGCCTTGGGTAACAGCACCGAAAAACGAAAAGAAAGCGCTTTCTTTTCGAATTAAGCCATAGGACAGAAATATGACAACCCGTAATGTTGCGAACATGTACATGGATCACATTTGAATGAATGGCGCTTATACCCAAACAACCTGAAGATGCTCGCATTCAGAGGTCATTAATGCGTTCAATTCGAGGCAAATTTCGCGAGGAATAGTCGTTCTATTTCCGTGGAGTTTAACGAAGAAGTGGGCGTAATGATGGCCTCCCTTCGGGTGAGTTGACTGACGCCGTGCTCTTTGTTGTTCCTTTTTGATGGAGATGACTACATCTGCAAAGGAACGCCGCGATCACAACGCCAGTCAATATCGCTGAATCCTGCATCTTCAGGTTATTTGGGTATAAGTCCTTTTAAATATGCATATAAATGTATTATTTGTTAGTGAGGTGAGCAAAAACGTGAGAAGAGGAGGGCAGAAACGGCGTCACGTTTTATTGTCTGCTATACGTAACGGCAATTGCGAAGAAATTATCTGGAAGCTGATGGAAATTTAAAGTGGGCAATAGAAAAGCGGACTCAAGGTCCGCTTTTTTCCGCTTGAAGGTTTTACTTATACAGTGAAACGATGAACCAGTTCGTTTTGCGTAACGGCTTGGTGGTCGAGTCGCTCACTTGCACCTGCCACATCCTGCATGGCGGTGTAGCTGCTGTCGGCGATAAAGCTGATATGTTCAACATTACGGGCAATGTCAGCAGACGTGGTGCTTTGCTCAGAAGCTGCTTGAGCAATTTGGCTGCTCATATCACTGATCATCATAATGATAGCTTCAATTTCTTCCATTGCAGAGTTTGCGTCAGAAGCCTGGGAAACACTGTTGCTCATTTCTTCCACACATTCCTGCATCACCAAAACCGCCTGACTCGATTGGGTCTGCAGTTTGCTAATCATGTCTTCAATCTCGGAGGTTGAATCAGAGGTACGCTTTGCCAGAACGCGAACTTCATCTGCAACCACGGCAAAACCTCGGCCTTGCTCGCCAGCGCGCGCAGCCTCAATAGCGGCGTTAAGCGCTAACAGATTGGTCTGGTCAGCGATGTTGCTGATCACGTCTAGAATAGTTTCTATGCTTGCGGTCATCTCCTGAAGTGAAGAAACCACAGCAACAGAATCATCCAGGCGGCTTGAAAGCTGGTGGGTAGTGCTGATGTTGCGGGTCATGATTTTACGACCTTTAGTCGCTGCATCGCTCACTTCCATTACTTTATCCATGGTGTGGCGTGCACTGTTTGCAACGTCTTGCACTGAGTGCTCCATTTGAGTCATGGCTGCCGCAACGGCGGTGGTTTGCTGGCGCTGCTCATTAAGCTGCGCTTTCGCCGTCTGTGTGGTCGACTGGTTCGCTGCTGCTACCTCGGCTTGCTCTTCGGCGGCATCGCGGAGTTGTCGCAGAATGCCTTGAAGGTTTGAAGCTAGAGTATTGATGTGGTCTGCCAGTTGGCCAAATTCGTTGTGCTCTTTTACCTCGATGCGTTGTGTCATGTCACCTTTGGTGATGGCTTCCAGAACAGTTAGGGTGCTACTCAAAGGCTTACGAACACTTCGTGCAATGTGCCAGCCGATGAAGACTGTGATAGCAAGAATCAAAGCACCAATGAAGATAGTCTGGCGCACGCCGTTTTTAAAGGTGTCATTGGCCTGGGCAATGGACGCAGACATTACGCTTTCTGCCTGACCACGGAATTGGTCGAGAATGTCAATCGCCTTATCAACTTCTGCAGCCAAATTACCGATGTTGGTATAAAGCTCGTTGGTTGCAACAAGGTAGGCATAGTGCTGGTCAAGCACACCACCTTCACGGCTAACATCACGGGTAAAGGCATCAATGTCTTTCTGAAATTTCTCTTTCAACTCTGGAAGCTGCGAGGTCAGCGAGCGGAAGGAGTAGTTCAGTTGTTTCACACTGCGGCGGTTGCCATTCATGGCTTTCTCAACATCAGCCAATTTGTTACTGGCCAGCGCGTCAGATGTGTGAGTTTCTGTTTCCTGAAGCTTTTTGAAGTAGGTTTTCGAGATGATTTTAAGTGTCGTCGAACCATTGTTGGCTACAAAGTCCTGCATGCCAAGTGCAAGTGCTGTGTTCATGCGCTGGAATTGACGAGCCGCGGTGACGCCTTCTTCTTTTGCCGTTTGCTGACGTTGGAAGTTCCCAATAGCAATAGATGCTTCTGCAAAGTAGCGTTTTTCAATTTCGCGTAGCGACTCCAGTTGACTTTCGAGGCCTTCCTGGCCGGAAGAGGCTTGGTAAAGGTTTTTTAGCGCATTATCAAAACGTTGTCTTGCTACTTCAAAGTTTTCCAGTACCTGTTCGCTTTGCGATCCGTTACTGCTGGTCAGGAAGTCTTTGAAAATTTTATCTGCAGCGAGAAGGCTAACACTGGTTTCGTTGGATAAGGAAACTAAGGGGAGAGCTTCTGACGTCACGACCTCTAGTTGTTGGTGTATGTCCTGAGAACTTTTAAGATTGAGTGTGTTGGTTGCAACCAGACTGACTGCGAGTACCGCAAAGCCGGCATACATCCGACGAATCACAGAGCTTTGTCGTTTTTTAGCCATTTATATTCCTCCCACCAGTGGTTAACTGATGTCTCCCGAAACGCGAGTTCAAAGCAAAAGAAAAGGAACCCGCTTAATGATGACGCCAATGGTTATTCTTCTATCACGTTCCATGCTGGCCGATTGTCTGCCATCGGACTCGCTTGTTCTAACACATTGCTTTTCTTGTCATCCGCCAGTATTTCAAAAACTTTAAACTTAAAAAGGTCATTACTTTCTAACCTTTGAAGTGAGACGCAAATTTGTTGAGATAGTGGTTAATAAACAGCTAGTGGCTGATAACTGAAGTTGAAAGCTGCTTAAAGGTTGGACTGAAATTGTTACTTAAAATGAATATTTGAGGTAATGGCGAATAAAGCTGATAAAAAACACTGTTCATTATTGCTCAAACTCTATGTCTCTAGCATACTTACAGCTCTGTAACTGATTCATTTGGAGTTGCCCGTGGCTGAAGAAACCATATTCAGTAAAATCATTCGTAAGGAAATCCCGGCTGACGTTGTTTACCAAGACGATCTAGTAACCGCATTCCGAGATATCAACCCTCGTGCTCCAAGCCATATCCTTATCATTCCTAATAAGTTGATCCCTACCGTTAACGATATTGAAGCGGAAGACGAAGTGGCGTTGGGGCGGATGTTCACCGTGGCACGTAAATTGGCAGTAGAAGAAGGTATTGCAGAGGATGGCTACCGTCTGATCATGAACTGCAACAATCACGGTGGCCAAGAGGTTTATCATATTCACATGCATCTGGTAGGTGGTCGTCCTCTGGGACCAATGCTGATTGGTTAATGATTAGAAAGCTCTCCTTGGCTCTCGCTGACAGGCGAAGAGCCAATTTTTCGTTTGCAAAGAAATTGGTGGCATTCAGTCTGGCGCTCAGTTTGGTTGGATGCGCCAACCTTTCTGCACAGGCGCTGTTCAGCCATTATTCTGTTGCATTGCAACAACCACACGCTTTGGTTGCGCAAGGCGAATACCAACAAGCATTGGAGCAGTTACCGGATTCGCCAGATGGTGAAATTCTCGATGGTATGGAAAAAGGGCGTCTATCTCTGCTTTCCGGTAACCTTGAGCAAAGCAAAGTCGCGCTGGAACAAGCAGATTTAGCAGCAACGGAACAACAAGACAAAGCGATTATCCAACTCTCTAAAGGTGTTGATCAGTTAGGCGCTTTGGTGACTAATGACAATATGATCACCTATATGCCCCCGGACTATGAGTTGGGTTTTCTTCATTTTTACCTGATGCTGAATTACTTACAGGAAAATGATCTGCAAGGCGCATTGGTTGAAGCGAGACGCGCTAATCAGGTTCAGGAACGTGCGAAGATGCTGCGTGAGGGGGAGCTTCGTAATGCCTCAAAAACAGCGTCGAAAAATGGCATTGACGATAATGTTGGTGCGGTTCTGTCAAAGTACCCATCAGCGGGTAATCTACTAGGCTCAGTACAAAACGGCTATCTATTTTATCTTTCCGCGCTTCTCTACGAAGCGGAAGGTAATCTCAATGGTGCTTTTATTGATTACAACCGTGCGCTGGCCGTAGAACCTGAAAATCAATTTATTGCAGATGCTGCGAAACGGGTGGCTTTTCGTCAGGGGCGACGCGATGAACTGAAATTGCTTGAGAAAAAATACGGTAAGTATCAACGCCCGGACAGCACGAAGGGTCAGTTGGTCGTATTAAATGAACAAGGCGTAGTGAATGCCCGAGACTTCTGGCGATTGCCACTTTGGCTGTCTGACAGGAGGGGTAACCTAGAAGCGCATACAGTCAGTCTCCCGTACTATCGTTCTCATAGCGTTGCACCTCAAAGAGCTTTGACCGTGGATGGTCAGTCGGTAAAGCCAGAACAACTGGCGAATGTGAACGGTATGGCGCAAAACGCATTGAGTGAAGCGATGCCTGCAATGTCAGTAAGGCAAATCCTGCGCGTTGTGGCGAAAAATGAGATGCGTAAGTCTTTGTCAGAAAATGACGAAAGTGGCATTGGCAATCTTGTCGTCAACATTTTTAATGTTTTGAGCGAGCAACCGGATACAAGAAGCTGGCAGACTTTGCCTGAAAGTGCAGGCGTTTACAGCGGGTTTTATTCTAAAGGTCAGCACACAGTCAACGCTGACGGACAATCAATTAACGTAACCATCGAATCAGGAAAAACCACGTTAGTTTGGCTTTCCAGGCAGGGCGGTCAAGTGGTTCATTGGCAGGGGATATTAGGAGGCATATGATGAAATATGCAGCAGTTCTGTTATCAGCAAGTATGTTGCTGGCGGGTTGTGCGAACAACACAGCTGGCATCAGTATAGATAGCAGTAATCAGAATGTGGTGTTGGGAAATTCGGTGTTGGCGAAAAACCTCGAATTTGGCAACGCGAAAACCAGTGTCGTGAATGATCGACTGCTTGCACAGGTGATGGTGACCAATAAGAGTGATGAGTCCCAAAACCTACAGTACCGCTTTAACTGGTATGACGCTCAGGGTCTTGAAGTAGACAGCGGCAAGTCTCCGTGGCGTCAGTTTATCGTTTACGGTGGGGAATCCGTGACACTTCAAGGTGTGGCACTGAACCCAAATGCGAAGAACTTCCGTGTCTCGCTCAGAAATATTCAATGACTATAACGAAATAGGTAAGCCAATGAAAAAAAGCCTAATTGTGCTCGTGGGTGCTGCAGCGCTCATCTTGGGTGGATGTGCCAAGCAGGTGAGCTATGGTGATGCTCAGGAAGTGGAAACGACGACGATAGATTTCGGCTCGACCGACCTGCAAAAAATCGCGGTAGAGATGACAGACAGCATGCTGTCCTCTGGCTCGGTATCTTTTATCACACGCAACGAACGTCCCATCGTGTTTGTTGAGTCAATCAAGAACAAAACCGCTGAGCACATTGATACTGAATCAATCACTGACACTATCAGCACCCGCCTGATTAACTCTGGTAAATTCCGCTTTGTTGACATGACCCGCGTTGAAGCTGTTCGCGAGCAATTGGACTTCCAAAACAACGATGCGCTGGTTAACCCAGGCACTGCCATTCAGTTCGGTAAAATGGTTGGTGCTCAGTACATGCTATACGGCAATCTTTCTAGCATTAACAAGCAAGACGGCAGCGATAAAGACGTTTATTACAAAATGACAATGCGTCTGATGGATTTGGAAACTGGCCTGATTGAATGGGCAGACGAAACTGAAATCCGTAAGAAGCAGTCTAAGTCTCTGATTGGATGGTAATCATTGCTTTCCGCTGATGAAAAAGAAAAGGCCGCGGTCATTGAAAGACTGCGGCCTGATTTTATTGTGGCACAGGCAGAGTTTCTTGAAGGTGGATTGAGCAACCGGTGCATGAAGCTGACCTCGGAAGACGGCAGACAGTTTGTTTGGCGCCCGGAAGCGGCTTCTGTCAAAGCGTTTGGTTTGAGCCGTGACAATGAGTTTGAAGCCTTAAGGGTTGCGGCAAAAGCAGGTTTAGCCGCGCAGCCGGTAAAACGCTATCCAGAGGGGTTACTTACCCCCTGGATTGAGGGAGATACCATGACTGAGGCATCGTTGAGCGTTGCAGCCAGCCTGCAAGCCAAAATTCATGAACTTCCCCCCCTCTCGAATGTATTTGATCCTTTCGATAAAGGACTGGTTTATTTCGATAGCCTATCTGAAGCATCAAAGACTGATTCATTGAATGCGGTCCATGGACACTTCCAGAACCATCGATTTACTTCAGGCTTCCCGCTTACCACTTGCCATTACGACTTGGGCTACTACAACCTCATTAGCCAGAAAGGCGGCAAAATCAAAGTCATTGATTGGGAATATGCGGCATTAGGCGATCCGACGATGGATTTGGTGATGACTTCTCTCGCAAATGGATTAGTTCTTGAAACCTTGGTGAATCGATACTGTCAAATTAGACGTATCGACTCTGTCGCTGACTGGCAGGACGCCTGCAGAACCTGGCAACCGGTGGCAGGCTACTTAGGTGCGCTATGGTATGCATTGGGTTATGAGCTCTTTGGTGAAGAAATTTATCAGGCAAGGAGCACCTTTTTTTTAATGCAACTTGAACCACTTATCGAGAAATAACTAAGTTGGGTTAAGGGAGAGTGAAGGAAATGAAACTCGGTAAATCTTCAGTTAGACATTTTGTCTTGTCACTGGCCGCCGTGTTTCTGCTTTCTGCCTGCACTAACCAGTTTGCGTATAACACTCTTCCTTTTTGGATTGATTATTACCTTTCCGACTACATCGATACCACACCAGCACAGCAAAAGCAGCTTGATGCAGACTTGGAAAAGTTTCATGAATGGCATCGTCAAAACGAGCTGCCCAAAATTCAGGTCCTCCTAAACAAACTTGAAGCTGACATGGCAAAGCCTATGTCTTACTCGCGGATTGGCGACTATCACCACCTCGTTAACGTTAGTATCAAGGGCTCGTTGGAAGGGCTGACACCAACGCTGGTGAATTTGATTTCATCGATGAGTGATGAGCAGGCGCAGATTTGGCTCGATATGGTCAACAAAAATATCGAAGAAGCGATCAAGGAAGCCAATGAAGGCAGTGAAGACGAGCAGCAGGTGCGCCGGCAGGAGCGTTTAGTCGAGCGGGCCGAATTCTGGGTGGATTCGGTTAATGCTAAACAGAAGAAACAGTTTCTAGAGATGGCGGGTTACCAAATTGGAATGCGCCCAGTATTTTACTCGATTCGCGATGAACTGATGACTAAGCTAGAGGGGATTTTGATGGATCGTGATACCTCAGACCTTGGTGACCGTATTAATGCCTATTTTGCCCATCTGATTGCTTTCCAAAGTAAGCAATATGAAAACGATATGGCACTTTATTTAGCTAGGCGTTACGAGTTGTTGCAGCGCCTGGATCGTCATCTGTCAGAGAAGCAACGAACCACGATGCGTAAAAAGCTTGCCTCTTACAGCGAAGACATTACTGCTGTTCTGAACTAGTGTGGCCTGATAATCGCCTATTCGTCTCAAAACCTTGAGCCGTTCCCGTCTTTCTGCCTTAACCCTTAATAATGTGGGTGATTGAATGTTAGTATTTCTGTACCAAGTTTCTTGAACCCGCTGGTTTTTCGGTTCAATGCCTTTTAATGCGATTAGCTTGGGAAAAGATTAAAAGCTGGGTAAACCAGCGACGAGTGAGAGGGACTTTTAGTGATTATTTATCTTCACGGCTTTGACTCAAACAGCCCTGGAAACCACGAAAAGGTCATGCAACTTCAGTTTATTGACCCAGACGTTCGCTTTATCAACTACAGCACACTTCATCCTAAGCACGATATGCAGCACCTTCTCAAAGAAGTGAGCAAACAAATGGGAATGTCAGACGACAAGTCTCCGCTAATTTGTGGCGTAGGGCTTGGCGGTTTCTGGTCCGAGCGCATCGGCTTTCTCAGTGGTATCAAGCAGGTGATCTTCAACCCGAACCTGTTCCCACAGGAAAATATGGAAGGCCGAATCGATCGTCCTGAGGAGTATGCTGATATTGCGACCAAATGTGTTGAGAGCTTCCGAGCCAAAAACGCTGGCCGTTGTATGGTGGTATTGTCAAAAGAAGATGAAATCTTGGATAACACCCGTTCCGAAGAAGTGTTGAGCCCGTATTATGACATCGTCTGGGACGACACACAGATGCATAAGTTCAAAAGTATCTCCCATCACCTGCAGGCAATGAAAGCGTTCAAAGATACATAACATTTCGTCTACGCGGTTAAAGAGTATCAGTTGTCAAGGCTGGTGCTCTTTTCTCATCAGTCTCATATGTTTTCGCTTCATTTAGAAATATATAAATTGATTGAGATCAAGTGACCTGTATAATGGTTTCAAAAAAAATGAGCATCATGTCATAAAAATGCAGGTGTCAGCGTGCAACAAATACCCAAATAAAAAATGCACGTTTATAACGTTGAAAACAAAAGATCTTTACCTCTCCAAACGATATTTATAACCGACAGAATACGAAGGTTGTTTAAACACATTTTCTTCCATCACGCGATCTCGTCATCGTGGGGTGTAGCCCAATTTTTTCGTATTTAAATCATGGTGAGGAATTAATCATGACCAAAATTATTGTCATCGGTGGCGGTGCCGGCGGCCTTGAATTGGCAACCAAACTAGGACGCACTCTTGGACGTAAAGGACGCGCCAAGGTCACTCTTGTCGATCGTAAAGCAAGTCATCTCTGGAAGCCTCTTCTACATGAAGTTGCTACCGGTTCTCTTGACGAAGGCGTAGATGCAATCAGCTATCGCGCACACGCAAAAAATCACTACTTCGATTTCCAACTCGGCAGCTTGTCTGGTATCGACCGTGACAACAAAACCATCAAACTGGCGGCGTTGCACGACGACGAAGACGGCGAATTACTGATGCCTGAGCGTGAGTTGAGTTATGACATTCTGGTTATGGCAATCGGTTCAACCTCCAATGACTTTAACACTGAAGGTGTTCGCGATAACTGTATCTTCCTGGACAGCCCAGAACAGGCCCGCCGTTTCCGCAACGAAATGAATAACGAGTTCCTGAAACTGCATGCGAAATCCGGAAATGGTAAGGTTGATATAGCGATAGTGGGTGGCGGTGCGACGGGCGTCGAGCTTTCTGCAGAACTGCACAATGCTATTAAAGAGCTTCACAACTACGGCTTCCAGGATCTGGATAGCTCCAAGCTTAACGTGACTTTGGTTGAAGCAGGCGAGCGTATTCTTCCAGCTTTGCCTCCACGTATTTCTGGCGCGGCACAGCAGGAACTGATTAAGCTGGGTGTAAATGTTCGTACTGCAACTATGGTTGTCAAAGCGGACAAAGATGGTTTGGTAACCAAAGATGGTGACAAGATCCCTGCGCAAATCATGGTGTGGGCGGCGGGTATCAAGGCGCCTGATTTCCTAAAAGATATTGCCGGTCTTGAAACTAACCGCATTAACCAGTTAGTGGTGAAATCAACACTGCAAACTACCCGCGACGAAGACATCTTCGTTATTGGTGACTGTGCAGCTTGTGAGCAACCAGACGGTACTATGGTTCCGCCTCGTGCGCAGTCTGCTCACCAGATGGCTAGTCGTTGTTTCTCAAACATCGTAGCGAAAGTCACTGACCGTGAACTGAAGCCTTACATCTACAAGGACCACGGCTCATTGGTTTCACTGAGTCGTTTCTCTACAGTTGGTAGCTTAATGGGTAACCTTACCCGCGGTTCGATGATGGTGGAAGGTCGTCTGGCGCGAGTGGTTTACATCTCACTTTATCGCATGCACCAGATCGCTTTGCACGGCGTAATTAAAACGGGTCTGATGATAGTGGTGAGCCGCATTAACCGCGTGCTTCGCCCTTCCCTGAAACTGCATTAATTTCAGAACCCAGAGAGTAATAAGCTGCCGAATGGCAGCTTTTATTATGCCTGAGCCAAATTCGGTTTTAACAAGAATGGCGCAGTGACCTTCGGTGTCTCATGCCGTCCTTCAAGGCGTTTAGGCATCTTACATGCGGGGTGCCAGTGGATCAGGTCTTCAACCGGCAACGGGCGCGATTTCAGGTAACCCTGAATTGAAACGTCACCTTGTTGGGTTAACCATTCCAACTGCTCTTCGGTTTCTACACCTTCTGCAACAACATCCATTTCGAGCGTTCTTGCCAATTGAATCATTGCAGCACAAAGCTTGGTTGAGCTTTTGTCTGAATCGGTCACATTGGTGATAAAGTGACGATCAATTTTAATCACATCAAAGACATACTCGCCTAAAAGTGACAGTGAAGAGTAGCCAGTCCCAAAGTCATCCAGATAGAGCCTGACTCCTGCTTTTCTTAATGACTGCAAAGCCTGTGCACTGGCTTGTTCATCTTCCATTAATGTTGATTCGGTGATTTCTAACCCTAGCTTGTAAGGCGTAATGTTGTTCTGCTTGATAAGTGTTTCAACGAAACTGATGAAAGCAGGAGAAACTAATTGTTTCGCAGAGACATTGACCGTAATCCCTGGGTAATTGAAGTCGTTGGACTGCGCTTGCCAGTATCCAAGTAGCTGGCAAACTTGGGCTAGTACCCAGCGCCCAATGATGTGAATTTGATTCGTGTCTTCTGCGATAGGGATGAATGTCATAGGAGATATGGCACCAATTTCTGGGTGCTGCCAGCGAAGCAGAGCTTCGAAATGGAGTACATTTTCGCCTTTGCAAATAGGTTGGTATACTAACGACAGTTGGTTGAGCTCAAGCGCATAACCCAAATCTTGCTCTATGTTGAAACGCTGTTGGGCTTTTTCCAGCATATCACTGTGGAAAAAGGTAACCGAAGCACTACTTTCTTTTGCATGGTACATGGCGATATCTGCTTGTTGGATAATGTCCAAAAGGGTAAAGCCATGATCTCTGATGGTTGAAATACCTACGCTTGCGCCAATTTGAATGTCATGACCATCAATAAGATAAGGTTGGTTAATCGCATCAAGGTAAACATTGGCACTTCTGTACGCACCTTCCTGTGTGATCACATCTGCAAGACAAACGACAAACTCATCACCTCCAAAACGGAACACTCTGTTTGGAGTTTGAGTAGCCAAGAACAGTCGATCGGCGACAGATTGTAAGAGTTTGTCTCCGACAAGATGCCCCAGAGAATCATTAACATTTTTAAACCTGTCTAAATCAATAAAGAGAATCGAGAATCCCAAACTCTCTACATTCCTTAGCCTCGACTGCTCTGTCTCTAAGCGTTTTTCAAGAGCAAGGCGGTTGCTTAGTGAGGTGAGGTTGTCATGATAAGCCTGAAAGCGCAGCTTCTTGGTCTGTTCTTTGACCAATTGGTTAGCCAGCGTAAGTCGGCTGGAGTATGACCATATGCAGAAACTGGTGGCGATAGTGAGCAAGAAGCCCAATACCGTCATCACCAAACTGTAGCGGTAACTGAAAAAGTGATTTTCCCCCGAAGTAAACGTTAACCATACACCTTCTTCACTGCCGGGAATCCTGATTAGGTGTTCCGCAGTAAATGTATTCTCGCTGTCTATTTCTTTGTTAGGCAGTGATTGAAACAGTAAAGCGTCTTTGTCTTCATTGCTGCTGAATTCGGGTCTGAGTGAAATCTGGAGATCATTCAGAGTGCTGTAGTTAGGCCAGATCGCAGAAAAAAAACTGTCGAAGTAGATGGAGGTGACCAGATAGCCCCTCAATTCATCATTGAGGATCACAGCTGAAAACAAGCGAATACCGTGGGTGCCTTCTTCATCAAAAAAGCTGGCTTCAGGTTTTCGCTGGAAAAATGCACGCTCCATAGCATGAGCAAACTGACATTGTGACTCTGCTCGCCAGCCAATATAGTTCTCCACTTGGTTCTGAGGAGAAACATACAACACAGGAAAAGTATAATCGCTTAATGCCCAAGAGCATTGATAATCGGGCTGAGGATAGGTTTGATAGCCGTTGTAAGTACCACCCTCATTTCTCACAACCCGGTTTTCAAAGTCCTTGATGTAGTCTTTAAAGACTTTTGGAAGCCAAAATACCGAATGAATGCCGGATTCTTCGCGGGTGCGGCTGGCAAGAAACTGTTGAAATTTCCTCTTACTCAGGGTTTTGTCGGTCTGGAAGTAAAGCTGCGCGGAAAGCTGCAACTCGTGGAAAGAGTGAAGCGCTTTTTCTAAGCCCTTTAGACGTTGCTCAATCAGTGTGTTGAAGGCACTCTGTTGACGCTTTTCGTCGATTTGATAAACAGCGAAACCGCTGCACAAAGCTGCAACTGTACCAACAACGAACACGATCCAGTGAAGATTTCTGGAGAACATTACTTCTAGTCAGTTAATTGTTAATAGAGTTGATTATAAGGACGGCTGTTACGGTTACTTTTAGAATTTATGACAGTTCGATGACAGGGGTTTTACTTGGAGGCTGCTCAATAAATACTGAATGTTCATGGGTTTATTTCACATATTTCTACGAGAAGACACTAGGGGCTGTTGACCTTTGGTGGTGATTTTTGCAGCAGTATGTGGGGTTTTTATGCAAGGCAGAGGCTTCGATGTGTAGCTAGCCTACATGAGAAGCTGATAATGCAGCAGAAATTCCCCACAAACGCTGCCCAAGGGGTTCTGCTCTAAGCGTTTTATGCTTTGTTGAGGTGTACTTGCTTAGAATGACTAGGCGGCACACACCTCGCCGCGCCTAAAAACGCTTATAGCGAGAACAAAATTTAACCACCAAAGGTCAACAACCCCTGGGTTTCAACAGAGGATATCGTCAGGAGTCAGGCTGTATACAAGGCCTTCGCGCGCCTCACCATCATACATGTAGCGATTACGTGCCCTGCATTCAAAGGTGGCACGTAATTTCTCGGCAATGCGGATACTGGCTTCATTAGCTGGATCCATCACTAGTTCTAAACGGGTTAATAGCAGATGGCTGAAGGCGAGGGTGCTTGCTACTTCTGCCGCTTCTAATGCATAGCCTCTTCCTTGAAATTTTGTTGCAATCCAGTACCCAAGATTGGCCATATTGGCGACGCTATCAATACTGGAGACATAGACACAGCCGACAAGTTCTCCTGATTCGATTTCAAATGCTGCCAGTTCAAAGCTAACACCAGTTAACCAACCCTGACGGCTGCGATTCACCCAGACTTCCGCTTCCATGTCATCAAATCCTTCATGGCACCAATCCAGCCATGGGCTAATAGTATCTGCTGATTCTGAAATGGCTCTCTTCAATGGCACAACATCGAGTTGCTTGAGGGAGCGCAAGATTAGACGGTCAGTCTGGAATTCAAGGTTTTCTTGCATATTCTGCTCAGTTGGTGAGGTATTGTTATAGTTTTAGTTAAATGTGCTGAAAAAACAACGCCCTCAATTGAGGGCGTTGTCGAGAATATTCGTTTCCACCTGCGTGATTATTCGACGCGCGTAACCTGAATAATCAGGCCCATCAGTGGGTGATCCAGATAGTGGATTTCACCACTTCTCATGCGTCGTTTTTGTTCAAAGCCGTATGATTTCAAAAACTTTTCAACAGAGTAGGTGCGTTCTAGTTTCTGGAGGCCGGTTAGTGCGCTACCTTCAGTTTCTTCTGCTACATCAGTACCATCAGCCATCACGCCTTCAACTTCTGTTGCTGCTTGATTGTCAGGGGGAACCGGCACGGCCTGAACTTCTTTTAAAACTCTGCGCTCGCCAGGCTCACGCAGAGCTAAATCGGTTTCAATAAAGAGGTAGTGTTGAACGTAAACGCGAATGAAGCCATCCAGTTCATACATCGGGCCACTAGTTTTCTCAGTTGGCTGGTAGCCGTCTGGTGAGAAATCGCTTGTCATCAGCGGCGCGCCTTTCGATGTGCCATCTGTATAGAAGCTGTCGCCAAAGTTACGACCTGCGGTAATGCGTAGCTTTGGTATAGCGCCGCGGCCACCATCATTCTGGCGCCATGCAATATGAGCCAGTGGTTTGAAACCAGCGTGGTTAGCCAGTCGGTTATACTCGTTGTTGAGCTGCCATTGGCTCTTTGGAAGTACTTGCAGGCCACGTGCCGCTAGAGTTGCTTTATCGAACACAGAAACAGCATTGTTCAGATTGATGTCCGGCTGCGTATCTGGCCAGTTTTCCAGAACACTGTCAGGGTTCTGGTTACGCTTGAATACGATGACTTCAACGTCGAACCAACGTTCAGCGAAGGAAGGCCAGCTAACGACACACAGCAGCAGGATAATCAGCTTTTTCAAGGCATTACTCCGTTTCTAAAGCCCGTTGCCTTGTTCTAGGCAACCATTAAATTCTCGGCAAATTGATTTAATAGTGTTTCGATGAACTCTACTCGTTCACGGCGATCAGTCAGCGATTCGACGATTTTGAGCTTGGTTGGTCCTTCGAAACGGTAACGGTTTGGGTGGGATTGTAACAGACCCACTAGGAAGCCGGGATCAATTTGGGCGTTTTGGGTAAACTCGATCACACCTCCTTTGTCGTGAGCGTCAATTTTACGTACACCCAGTTTCGCTGCATCCAGTTTGATCTGCTGTACTTTGAGCAAATTATTAGCTGCATCAGGCAGTAAGCCGAATCGATCGATCAACTCAACGCGTAGCTCTTCGATATCATCAGAAGATTTGGTTCCCGCAATACGCTTATACAAAGAAAGGCGCGTATTGACATCCGGGATGTAGCCGTCGGGTAATAATGCCGGAAGCCGAAGCTCAACATCTGTCTGTTGATTAAGAAGATCATCAAGTGAAGGCTCTTTGCCTTCTTTTAATGATTCAACGGCTTGCTCTAGCATTTCCATATACAAAGTGAAACCAATCGATTGAATCTGACCACTTTGCTCATCACCTAAAAGTTCGCCAGCACCGCGAATTTCCAAATCATGGGTAGCCAACGTAAATCCTGCCCCTAAATCTTCCAGCGACGCAATGGCTTCAAGGCGTTTGACTGCATCTTTCGTCATGCGTTTTGGATGAGGGGTTAGTAAGTAGGCGTATGCCTGGTGGTGCGAGCGACCGACACGACCACGCAACTGATGTAACTGCGCAAGGCCAAGATGGTCTGCGCGATCCATGATAATAGTGTTGGCTGTCGGAACGTCGATACCGGTTTCGATGATGGTGGTACATACCAACACGTTAAAACGCTGGTGATAGAAATCAGACATGATGCGTTCCAGTTCGCGCTCCCGCATCTGACCATGCGCCACGGTAATACGCGCTTCTGGGACAAGTTCAGCCAGTTCATCAGCGGTCTTCTCTATCGAATCAATATCGTTGTGTAAGAAGTAAACCTGACCACCACGCATAATTTCACGAAGCAGTGCTTCGCGGATCAGTGATTTATCTCGTTCACGGACAAAGGTTTTGATAGCCAGTCGGCGAGATGGGGGAGTAGCGATAATAGAGAGGTCGCGCATGCCGCTCATCGCCATATTCAGTGTTCGCGGAATGGGTGTTGCGGTCAATGTCAGGATATCGACATCCGCACGCATTGCTTTCACTTTCTCTTTCTGGCGCACGCCAAACCGGTGTTCTTCATCGACAATCAATAAACCCAGATCTTGGAACTTGACGTCGTTTTGCAGAAGCTTGTGGGTTCCGATAAGGATATCGACTTTACTTTCCGCACAGTCTGCCAGTATTTGCTTTTGCTCTTTGGCAGATTTAAAGCGTGAGAGCACTTCAACGCGCACAGGCTGGTTGGCAAAACGGTCGCGGAAGTTTTCAAAATGCTGTTGGGCGAGAAGGGTGGTGGGTACCAATACCGCTACTTGCTTACTGTTATTGACGGCAAGGAAGGTGGCACGCATCGCCACTTCTGTTTTACCAAAGCCGACATCACCGCAGACCAAGCGATCCATTGCGACTGGCTGACACATATCAGACAACACAGCATTAATCGCTTGTTTCTGGTCAGCAGTTTCCTCGAATGGGAAGCCAGCACAGAAGTCGAGATATGCTTCTCTATCATGTTTGAACGCAAAGCCCGGCTTTGTGGCACGCTTGGCATAAACATCAAGTAACTCTGCAGCAACGTCACGGACTTTCTCTGCAGCACGTTTCCGGGCTTTCTCCCATGCTTCTCCGCCGAGTTTATGCAGTGGGGCTGTCTCTTCTGCGCCACCGCTGTAGCGGCTAATCAAATGCAGAGAAGCAACCGGTACATAAAGTTTCGAACCCTGTTGGTATTCCAGAGTGACATATTCGGTGGTGATGCCACCTGCCTCCAGGGTTTGTAGGCCAAGATAGCGGCCAACACCATGCTCGAGATGAACAACAGGCTGCCCAATCTGGAGTTCAGCCAGATTGCGAATGATGGTATCAGAGTTAGTCGTGGCTTTTTTGTTATCACGTCGGCGCTGCTGAACAACACGCTCGCCAAGCAGGTTGCTTTCGCAAATCAGCGCAAATGAAGGGCTTTCGCACTGGAAGCCGATTTCAGCTGGGCCGACAACCATGGCGAAATTGGTGGGTATATCGAATGCTTCGTTGAGAGACCCGCAAACCATAGGGCGGATTTTGATGCGTGCCAGCAGATCCAGCATGGCTTCCCGGCGGCCTTCTGTCTCTACCGAGAATACAACTTTGCCGGAAAACTCTTCGGTGAACTGTCGTAGTGCACCCAGCGGCTCTTTAAGCTGTTGATTAACCGTTAGCTCTGGCAGCGGTGTGATCGGTGCATTGATTCTGCCGGCTTTGTCTTCCGTTGAGTCGATTTGAACCTTGATTCGAGGATAGTGTTTGAAGGCACCAAACAGCTCATCAACATTTTGCCAGATTTCGTTCGGTGGCAATAAAGGGCGAAGCGGGTCAACGCGGCGCTGGTCATAGCGGTAGTCAGCATCGCTCAAAAATTGCTTGGCGGCTGATTCCACATCGCCTTTTGTCAGTACCAAAGTATTCTTTGGCAGGTAGTCGAACAGTGTTTCTGTTTCATCAAAAAACAGTGGTTGCCAGTATTCGATACCTGCTGGCCAGATTTTCTTGCTGACCTGTTGGTAGATAGACTCAGGCTCACGGCGCGCTTCAAAACGCTCTCGCCAGCGCCCACGGAAATGCTCAACCGCTTCATCATCGGTTGGAAATTCATGGGCAGGCAGCAGATTGATGCTATCCAGTTCCTGTGTCGAGCGCTGATTTTCTGGGTCAAACTCGCGGATGGTATCCACTTCATCGTCAAAGAAGTCAATGCGGTAAGGCTGGTTTGAACCCATTGGAAAAAGGTCGAGTATCGAACCGCGGCTGGCATATTCACCGTGTTCGATCACTTGATCGACATGCCGGTAGCCAGAAAGCTCTAGCTGGTAGCGCAGCTTTTCCAGTGACAGAAAATCGCCTTTTTTAACCATCAGCGCGTGCTGAACCAAGAACGAATGCGGCATAACGCGCTGCATCAGGGTGCTGACAGGGATCAGCAAGATACCATTGGTTTGCTGTGGTAATTGATACAAGCGCGCGATGCGGTCAGAAATAATATCCTGGTGCGGCGAGAAATTATCGTAGGGCAGGGTCTCCCAGTCTGGGAAAACATGACACTCTCGGCCGGTAAACTGCTTAATCTCTGGCTGAAGCTTGAGGGCGGTTTGGTTATTCGGCACCACCATTAAAATAAACCGGTTCTGCTGTTCGGCAAGCGTTGCAACAGTCAGGGGAAGGGAAGCGCCGATCAGATTAGCGATCACGCGTGTGTCTCCTGCTTTTTCAGGAGCAGGCAAGTTAAATAATGCGTTGTTAGTCATGAATTCTGGGGCTTAACTTTTTCTTTCCAATGCGCGTTGACGGAGCAGTTTTTGCTGTTGATGAAGTGCAGCACGGATTAACACGTCTCTGTCTTCTTCCTGAAGGCGGATGTATTTCACGCCGACAGCAAACTTACCGTTCTTTTCTTTGCAGCCGTAGACGCTACCATAGCAGTAAATAGCAGAAGGTGGGTTCTCAAGAAAGAGCTTCAATCGCACATGCTGACCTTTCTCGAAAGCTTTTCGTGCAATAAAGGTAAGACCGCTTGCACCGAAGGTTTCAGTTTGATGGCGGATTTTAGGGTCATCTTGTTGCGACAGCATGAAGCCCAGCAGCAAGTTAATCTTTTGATTTTGTGCCTGTAGGAATTTAGTCAGCGCTTGGCTGTCGTCCTGATGAAGAGCCTGAATATCTTTCTCAACTCCGTTGTCGAGGTCTCCACATTCGCCGGCAATGCGGAAAGCGACAGGAATTTCACGGCCAAACTCTGCTTCAGAAGGTACATGCTCGTCGTCTCCAAGTACATCTACATTAATCTTGAGGTGTGCATGTACGGAAAAGTATTCGTCCTGGCTCATCTGTATTCCTAAAACCCTGTAGTGCTATTGATTATACCCGCAGTGGCACGATTTACCCAACCGCGCTTGTTCAAGAAATGTTTGGTTTCACAGCACTTAGACAAGACTGAAACGTTAGGTCGTTTAAATTACGGAACGTTTAGCTTGAAAAAGCATCTGATTACCGTGTTCTACACGTGGTTTCGTGGCAATTCGCTGACCTTAAAGGTATTCTTCTTGCCAAAGATTGCTATGTGTTTGGTATACCACTAAACAACGATTTGAGATCCCATTTTATGTTTCACCCTTTACCGGTGTTTATAGGGCTACGTTATCTGAGAGGGCGATCCGGCGATAAATTCGGCCGTTTCGTCTCTTATATGTCGACTGCGGGTATCACCATTGGTGTGATGGCGCTGGTAACAGTGCTTTCTGTGATGAACGGCTTTGAAGGCCAATTAAAGCACCGCATTCTTGGTGTGATTCCACAAGCCATTGTGGCGGGCGATGCCCAACATACGCCGGATGTGAATACGCTGGCAAAGCTTGATGGTGTGACAGGAACCGCTCCTATCGTAAGCACAGATTCCGTGGTGCAGAGTCCGAAGTCTATTTCTGCCGGTAAATTGCTGGGTGCGGATGTTGGCGCACGTGAGCCTATCCGTGAATTCATGGTACGCGGTGATTTCGATTCACTGACACCAGGTAGTTACAATTTGGTATTAGGGCGTAAAACTGCCCGAGACCTTGATGTTTCTGTGGGTGATAAAGTCCGAGTGATGATCACCAGCGCCAGCCAGTTTACCCCTGTAGGGCGTATTCCTTCCCAGCGTAATTTTACAGTGACAGGTATCTACGACACGGCGACAGATGTCGATAACCAACTGATGTTCGGCAACCTCAATGATGTTGCCCGTCTGATGCGTCTCCCCCGATCTCAGCCAGCCGATCTTAGGCTTTTCGTTAAAGAACCTTTTAATGTGCCTACACTGGAAAAAGTCGCAGAGAGTATGGGCTATGAATGGTCAGATTGGCGCGCGCTGCGTGGCGAGCTTTTTCAGGCGGTGAAAATGGAAAAGAACATGATGGGATTGATGCTAAGTCTGATCATTCTTGTCGCAGCGTTTAACATCATTTCCGCACTCATCATGGTGGTGATGGAGAAGCAATCTGAAGTCGCTATTCTCAAAACTCAAGGTATGAACCACAACGGCATCGTAGCGTTGTTCGTTGTCCAAGGTGCTAGCAGCGGTGTGATTGGTGCGCTCTTGGGGGGTATTGTAGGATCTATATTAGCTTTAAATATCAATGAGGTGATGGCGATACTCAACGTTAGCTTGCTGGGGGGGGGATTGTCGCTACCAGTCGTTCTGAAACCTCAGCAAGTGCTTTCTGTTGTGATTGGTGCCATCGCATTGAGTCTTCTTGCAACCCTGTTCCCGTCTTTAAAGGCGGCTTCTGTTCGTCCAGCCGAGGCGCTTCGTTATGAGTAATGCATTATTAACCTGTTCCAACGTCACCAAAACCTATCAGGAAGGAGAGTTGGCGACACACGTATTGAAAGGCGTGTCGTTCTCAATTGAAGAAGGTGAACTGGTAGCGATTGTTGGTGCGTCGGGGTCGGGTAAAAGTACGTTACTTCATATTCTCGGTGCGCTGGATACGCTGACCGAAGGTGATGTGTTTTTTGAAGACAAAGACCTGATGAAAATGCGAGCCTCTGAACAGGCGACGCTGCGAAATCAAAGCATTGGTTTTATTTATCAGTTCCACCACCTTCTCGCTGATTTTACTGCCGTAGAAAACGTGGCCATGCCGCTGATGATAGGTGGTGAGAAACCCGCTGAAGCCAAGCGCCGGGCGATGGAGATGTTAAAAGCGGTAGGTATGGAACATCGTGGAGAACACCGTCCTTCAGAGCTATCTGGCGGTGAGCGTCAGCGTGTCGCGATTGCCCGTGCCGTGGTAAATCGTCCTGCGCTGGTATTGGCTGACGAGCCAACTGGCAACCTCGACCATAAAACTGCGCTGGATATTTATGATCTCATGCGTCAACTGAACAGGGAGTTCAACACTGCGTTTTTAGTCGTCACCCATGACCGCGAACTGGCGCAGAAACTGGATCGCCAGCTTTCTATGCTGGATGGTCAGTTTGTAGAGTCGAACGCAGAGGCGGTTGCGTCATGATGGATTCTCTAGCGCTGTTTATCGGGCGCAGATTCAGTAAAGCCAAACGACGCAACAAGCTGGTGTCGTTTATTTCTGTTTCTTCCATGATTGGTATTTCCGTTGGTGTGATGGTCATCATTGTCGGTCTTTCGGCAATGAATGGGTTTGAGCGTGAACTCAATAATCGCGTGCTGGCGGTGATCCCCCATGCGCAACTCGAAGGTGTGGAAGCGCCCGTGAAAGAATGGCAGGAGATGAAAGAAACTGCAGAGGCCAACGCTATGGTTTCCGCCGCTGCACCATATGTTGTCTTTACTGCATTACTTGAAAAAGGCGCCAACCTAAAACCCGTACAAATTCGAGGTATCGACCCTGAACAGGAAGTGCGAGTCAGCAATATCGGTGATTACGTGCTTGATAATGCCTGGTCGACGCTCTCTCCTGGGAATCATGCAGTGGTGTTAGGTAAAGGCATTGCAGACGGGCTGAATGTAAAAGTCGGAGATTGGGTAACGGCGCTGGTGCCTTCTCCCGACCCAGAATTGAAGTTGCGTGCGCCACAACGTATTCGTTTGCAGGTATCTGGAGTGCTTAGCTTAGGTGGGCAGGTTGATCATGGTTTGGCGTTGGTACCCATTAAGGATGCGAAACAATATCTTAAAATGGGGGAGGCAGTTTCCGGCGTTGCGCTGAGAGTCAAAGAGCCACTCGATGCACGCAAGATAGTTCGTGAAGTGGGGTACACGCTTAAAGAATATGTGTACCTCAAAAACTGGACGCAAGAATATGGATTTCTTTATCGTGATATCCAGATGGTGCGTGCGATTATGTATCTGGTGATGGTATTGGTCATCGGTGTTGCATGCTTCAATATCGTATCTACCTTGATGATGGCAGTGAAAGACCGCGCGGCAGATGTTGCCGTACTTCGTACTATGGGTGCGAAAGATGGCTTGATACGCTCTATTTTCATCTGGCACGGTTTTCTTTCCGGTTTGTTTGGTAGCCTGATGGGTTCAATGGCAGGTTGTTTGATTGCGTTAAATCTGACGACGATTGTTGGCTGGATTGAAACAATGACAGGTCAGGACTTCCTCTCTGGGGATATCTACTTTGTTGACTTCCTGCCAACCCAACTCCAGTTTGGGGATGTGTTGTTAGTTTCCGTGACAGCGATCGTGTTGAGTCTGTTGGCAACATGGTATCCCGCGCAGCGAGCCTGCAAGTTGCAACCAGCGGCGGTATTGAGCGCGAGATAACGGTGATAAGGTGCGCGATTACATCTTCAGGTAATAAGCACGCATATCGGCTCGCAGCCTGAATCAGAAATAAAAAATACCCCGCGTTTGCGGGGTATTTTTTATCCATCAGTCTTTTAGCGATTCGGTCTTGGGTTTGTTCTTTTTCAGTGCTTTGATTTTTGGCAGACGTAAACGGCGTTTTTGCCAACTTCTGACCACTGAATAACGCCAAATGCCCCTCACGCCAAAATAGCCAATGAGTCCAAATACCGCGCCACACACCAAGCAGCCCAATAGGAAAGGAGGTCCAATCTGGCTCATTTGATTGAACAGGAAGTCCCAGGTCAGTTCAAAATGGAAATGGTAGTCGGGAGAGCCCATCAACCAAGTTCCTACTTTATATGCGCCCCAGAAAATCAACGGCATGGTAATAGGATTGGTTATCCAAACCAGTGCAACAGAAAGGGGCAGATTGACGCCAAACATAATGGCAAGACCGGCTGCCATGATCATCTGGCTCGGAAGCGGTACGAATGCCATAAACAGGCCAACAGCGAATGCGCCAGACGCAGAGCGACGGTTCAAGCACCAAAGGTTGGGGTCATAGAGCAGGTTGCCAAAGACCGCCAGCGCTTTTTGCTTGCGAATTACATCATGTCTGGGGAGAAATTTTTTAATTATTTTTCTTGGCATAGATCTTCATTTCACACGGAACGGCTACCAGCATGAAGGTCATGCTCGGTATCGTAGTGGCTATAGTCTCGCTTAGATGGTGGCCAGCGCTCCCGGAGCCCATGTTGTTGCTTGGGCTTCTCGCTGTCATCCTTGTCCAATGCAAACGCATTCCCCTGTTTGTAATTGGTCTCACCATTGGTTGTCTGGTGGCGTCCAGTGCAGCGACACTGCATTTGTTTAAAACCAGTACCGCTTTGACAGTGCTTCAGAATACTACCATAGCGGGCAAAGTTGGCAGTCTTTTTACAGGGGAAAATCAGCAAACAAGTGTAATCTTTGATGTCGACACAGTGAATGGACGTAAATTGAGCGCCTTTGAGAAATTCCGTGCCCGTTTTTATTGGCGTAGTGAATTTCCCGTCAAACAAGGGCAACAATGGGAACTCACTGTTCGACTCCGCGAGCCCTATGGAAGAGTCAATGAAGCTGGGTTTGATGCTGAAACCTATTTTCTTTCAAAACATATTCACGCCAAAGGCAGCGTACTTTCTGCAAAGCTTGTCGATGAAGGGATATCGGCAAGGCAGTGGCTTTTTGACCGGAATCTTCCGCAAATTCTCCCATTTGAAAACAGCGCTTTCCTGGTGGCGCTCGCATTTGGGGAAAGGGCGTTTTTAGACAGTCAGAATTGGATTGCTCTCAGGAATACGGGGTTGGCACACCTTCTTGCTATCTCAGGGCTTCATATCGGTTTGGCTTTCTTTTTTGGTTACAGAGTAACTAAAGGTCTATTGCCCATGCTAACTCCGTCAGACCGATACCTTTGGATCTCAGTATTGGTAGGTTTGGTTTTTGCTGTCTCATATGCCTGGTTAGCTGGGTTTTCTCTGACGGCTCAACGCGCAGTCATTGCATTGATTGTTTTCATGTGCATCAGGTTGTCGGGCTTCGGCGTCAGTCCTTTCAATACCCTTTTGTTAGTATTAGGTATCGTACTTCTCACCGATCCATTATCTGTGTTCTCTGTAAGCTTTTGGCTCTCCTTTGGTGCAGTGATGGTGCTTTGCGTAATGACACTGACAACCAGAGGAGGAGATTCGAAAGGAGCGGTTAACTACCTATTCCAATTATTCAGGATGCAGTGTTATCTCTTGGTTGGTATGTTGCCACTCATGTGGGCATGGTTTGGTGGCGTCAGCTTCCTTTCCCTAGTTTGCAACCTGCTTGCAGTACCAATCGTCAGTCTGGTGACTGTTCCTATGATATTACTGTCGCTTCTCTCAAGTCTATTGTTCAGTAATGCTTGGCTTTGGCGCCTTGCAGATTATTCGCTTTGGCCTGTTCGCCAGATGTTAAACCATGCGGATATCGGGTGGCTGGATGTCCATGGTGTATCCATTTTATTTGTGTTTGTTTTGGTGTTGACCTTTTATCTAATGACTAGGTTGAAGTTTGCCAGAATCAGAGTGCTTTCCATTGTGCTGGTACTTACGTTGTTGGGGTGGCGAGGCCCTATGCAAAGAGAAGACGGTTGGCAGGTTGATGTTCTAGATGTGGGGCATGGACTGGCAGTGTTGGTCGAAAAGAATGGAGAGGCCATCCTCTATGACACAGGCGCTGCTTGGTCATCAGGAAGTATTGCGCAATCTGTGATTGAGCCAATCTTGTCAGCAAGAAACAGCAAATTAGCAGGGTTGATTATAAGCCATGGAGACAATGATCATTCCGGAGGAAAAGATTGGGTCATTGAAAATCTTTCTCCAGACTGGGTGAGAACACCTGAAACTGGCAGTGGCTATATTCCATGTATCCAAGGTGCAAACTGGCAATGGCAATCACTGACCTTTGAGGTGTTGTATCCTATTGTATTGATTAACGATGCTGAAAACGAAGACTCTTGCGTCGTGCGTATTTCAGATGGACGCTACTCGGTTTTGCTAACGGGAGACTTACCCAAAGAGCAGGAAAATGAGCTGATAGAACAGGGGCTCGGTATCGGTGCAGATGTGCTACTGGTTCCTCATCATGGTAGCAAAACATCCTCTTCGCCGGAGTTTATCGATGCAGTTAATCCCAGTGCGGCGATAGCATCGACAGGTCGGTATACCCCCTGGAGCTTGCCTAACCCAGACGTTGTCGATAGATACCGCGAGCGCGACATTTCCTGGTATGAAACCGGACAACATGGGCAAGTGGGTGTACATTTCTCAGACAAGGGTTGGCGGGTTAGTAGCCAACGCCTAGATATCGACCCTTTTTGGTTCAGGAAGATGTTTGGACCACCCCCAATAAAAGAGTAGAATGCCCGCTACTTGCAAGAAGATAAGCAAATAACATGTCATCAAACTACCAAGATAAAACGACCTGGGAAACCTTTAAACAGCTCTGGCCATACATCGCTAACTATAAAATAGGCCTGGTGGTTGCCGTTATCGCGCTGATTGTGAATGCTGCGAGTGATACCCTGATGGTTTCTATGCTTAAGCCACTTCTTGACGAAGGGTTTACTTATGACGTTGTAGACAGTGATTTCCTTAGATGGATGCCGGTGTATCTCGTTGGTTTGATGCTTGTGCGCGGATTGTCGAGCTTCGTTTCTGCGTACGGCCTTTCCTGGGTGTCTGGTAAAGTTGTTATGACCATGCGCCGCCGCATGTTTAACCATTTCATGAAAATGCCGGTCAGTTTCTTTGACAAAGAGTCTTCTGGCGCGCTTTTATCCCGTATTACTTACGATTCAGAGCAGGTTGCCAACGCCACCAGTGGTGCTTTGGTGAGCTTGGTACGTGAAGGTGCATCAATCATTGGCCTAATGATCCTGATGTTCTACAACAGTTGGCAACTGTCAGCGATCCTTTTGGTCATCGCGCCAGTTGTTGCGTTAGCCATCCGCGTTGTATCAAAGCGCTTCCGTAAAATCTCTTCTAACATGCAGGAAGCGATGGGGTCAGTAACTTCATCGGCAGAGCAAATGCTGAAAGGCCATAAAGTGGTACTGAGCTTTGGTGGTCAGGAAGTCGAAAAAGCGCGTTTTGAAGATGTTTCAAACCGAATGCGTCAGCAAACGATGAAGTTGGTATCTGCTCAGGCGATTGCCAACCCAGTGATCCAACTGATTGCGTCTTTCGCACTTGTGGCGGTGTTGGTTCTGGCAAATACGGATGCTATTCGTAGCGAGCTAAGTGCGGGTACCTTCGCCGTTGTATTCGCAGCTATGTTTGGTTTGATGCGTCCGCTTAAAGCATTAACCAACGTGACTTCCCAGTTCCAACGCGGTATGGCGGCGTGCAATAGCCTGTTCGAGCTAATGGAAATGGAAACAGAGAAAGACAATGGCCAACATGTTACTGAGCGCGTGGGAGGCGATATCAAGGTCAACGACGTTGTCTTCACTTACCCAACCAAAGATGCGCCAGCGCTTAACCATGTTACCTTCGATTTGCCTGCAGGGCAGACGTTGGCGCTGGTGGGCCGCTCTGGTTCCGGTAAGAGTACCATTGCTAACCTGCTAACCCGTTTCTATGACATCGACAGCGGTGATATCACCATTGATGGTGTAAAAATCGAAGATTACACCCTAAGTAACCTGCGTGATCACGTTGCCATCGTTTCCCAGAATGTTCACCTGTTTAACGATACCATCGCCAACAACATTGCTTACGCGGCTGAGAACGAATACACCCGCGAAGAGATTGAGCGAGCAGCAGACTTGGCTTATGCGTCAGACTTTATCCGTAATATGGACAATGGTTTTGACACAATCATCGGTGAGAACGGTGTGAGCCTCTCTGGTGGTCAGCGTCAACGTATCGCTATTGCCCGCGCTTTGCTGCGTAATGCGCCAGTGCTGATTCTCGATGAGGCAACTTCTGCGTTGGATACCGAGTCAGAGCGTGCTATCCAGGCAGCGTTGGATGAGCTTCAAAAAGATCGAACCGTACTGGTGATTGCGCACCGACTGTCGACCATTGAAAACGCTGATCAAATTCTGGTTGTCGATGAAGGTGAGATTGTTGAGCGTGGCACTCACGCCAACTTGCTCGCCAAAGATGGTGCATACGCACAGCTTCATCGTATCCAGTTTGGAGAATAACGCTTGGCGGGTTTGGTCGAAAAAATCTGGTTTGAAAACCACCCGCTAGGTTGGATTGGCGCGCCACTTTTGTGGCCGCTGAGCAAGTTGTTTGGCGCGATTGCGAAAAGGCGTCGCGCTGAATTTTTAGCTGGCACCAATGATGCCTATCGAGCGCCAGTACCTGTCATTGTGGTTGGCAACATCACCGTGGGTGGCAATGGCAAAACTCCCGTGGTGATTTGGCTGGTGGAGCAATTGAAAGCCAAAGGCTTTAATCCTGGTGTGGTTTCGCGAGGTTATGGCGGTAAAGCGGAAAGCTATCCGTTTGTCGTTGATGAAAACACTGGTACCGACAACGCAGGTGATGAGCCAGTTTTGATTTACCAACGCACCAAAGCGCCAGTCGCTATTTCACCGGTTCGCAGTGATGCAGTTAAAGCCTTGTTGCCGTTAGGTGTGGATATTGTCATCACTGATGATGGCCTTCAACATTACAAACTGGCGCGAGATATTGAATTCGTTATCGTTGATGGTGAACGTCGTTTCGGGAATCAACATTACATGCCGTTTGGTCCGCTGCGCGAGCAGATTGATCGCTTGGGTAGTGTCGATTTCGTTGTCTGCAACGGCGGTGAAGCAGAAGCGGATGAAATCGCGATGTCGCTGAAACCGGCTGAGTTCATCAACCTGAAAACAGGCGAACGTGCTGCTGCTGATTCACTCGACGCCTCTGTTGCCTTGGCAGGAATCGGGAACCCACAGCGCTTTTTTAACACTTTGGCGTCACTTGGTGTTAAGCCAGTGCACTGCGAGCCTTTTGCTGATCATAAAGCGTTTGAATATACCCAATTGGACGCATTGGCGAAGAAAGGCCAGAATTTGCTGATGACAGAAAAAGACGCAGTGAAATGCCGCGCCTTTATCAACCAGTACCTAGACATTGAAAATTGGTGGTATCTGCCTGTTGACGCTGCATTCAGCGACACAGATACAGCCAACATTTTGAACAAAATCATGAAAGTGAAGGATGGATATGGATCACCGACTGCTTGAAATCGTTGCTTGCCCTGCGTGCAAGGGAAAGCTCAACTACAACAAAGAAAAGAACGAGTTGGTTTGTAAGTTTGACCGTTTGGCTTATCCAATCCGTGAAGGCATTCCTGTTATGCTGACGACAGAAGCACGTGAAATGTCTTCTGACGAGGTTAAACAATGAAATTCACCGTGGTGATCCCGGCGCGCTATGCGTCGAGCCGCCTACCTGCTAAGCCATTGGTTGATATCGGTGGCAAGCCAATGATCCAATGGGTTTATGAGCAGGCGATGAAATCAGGTGCGGACAAAGTTATTATCGCTACCGACGACCAACGTATCGTCGATGCGGCAGATGCCTTTGGTGGTGAAGTGTGCATGACACGAGAAGATCACCAATCAGGCACCGAACGGCTGGCTGAAGTGGTTGAGAAATATAGCCTTGCTGCTGACGAAATCATCGTGAATGTTCAAGGTGATGAACCACTGATTCCACCTAGCGTGATTCGTCAGGTAGCAGAGAATCTAGCACGTAGCGAAGCGCCAATGTCGACACTGGCAGTGAATATCGACCATGCGGATGAAGTGTTCAATCCAAATGCGGTAAAAGTCATCACTGATAAAGACGGTTACGCGTTGTATTTCAGCCGTGCAACGATCCCATGGGATCGCGATAATTTTGCCAAAGCTCCGGCGGAAATTCACCACAACCTTAAACGCCATATTGGTATTTATGGTTACCGCGCAGGCTTCATCAATACCTACATTAACTGGGTACCAAGCCCGATTGAGCATATTGAATGTCTGGAGCAGCTTCGTGTGCTTTGGTATGGCGAGAAAATCCATGTGGATGTTGCGATTGAAGCGCCGCCCGCGGGTGTTGATACCCCAGAAGATCTGGAAGTGGTGCGTAAACTGATTGCATCACAGTAAGCCGAAAATCAAGCACAATTGAAAACGCCCTGACTGAAATCAGGGCGTTTTTGTTTCGAAAGAGAAATGTAGTTTAGTCAGCGGGGGCAACATTGCCAGCGTCTGGATTCATTGCTTGGTCCAGCTCTTCAAGCTCTTCCATTACAGCTTCTCCATTTTGTTCTGGAGAGGTAACGGGGTCACCGTCAAGCATCGCTTCCTGTTGGGCGACTTTGTCGCGCAGACGCTGCCAGATTTGTCCAAGGTTTTCGTGCCAATAACGCTCAAACTGCTCAAGGTACTGCGCGCGAGGCCCATATTTTATCCATGGCTGGTGAATCTCTTTTTGTGCCATAAAGTTGGTTGGAGCAGGAATTGGATTCAAACCCGCGTTTTTGAACTCATACACGGCGCGAGGCATATGGTTGGCGGACGTCACCAGAACCAGATTGCTGTTACCAACGACCGAGGCAGCTTGAAAGGCTTCCTCCCAAGTGTCTTTGGCAGTCTCAAGCAGAAGGATATTGTTCTTGTTGACGCCAAGAGCCATCGCAACCCGCGCCAGCATACGCGCATGACTGACTTCATAGCCGCCATCATAGCCTGAAAGTATCAATTTTGATGTTGGGTACATAAAGTGAATGCGAACACCTTCAGCAAGACGCATGAGCGCCACACGTGACAATTCTGAGGTTGGCGGAATCTCATCATCAACGACATGTCCGTGACCTAACACCATCACGTACTCGACGGGATCCTCCGGTGGAAGGAATGGCTCATATTGCCTTTCCAGCTTGATAAGCAGTGAAGAGGTGAAAGGCTGAAAAGATGCCAAGAAGATTAACAGCAGCGAAACAAAAACGAGGAACGAACCGAAGCCTTTGCGCTGGGTAAACCAGATCAAAAAGAGACCGAAGAATCCAAGAAGCAGTAGCGCAGGCAAGGGCATCAGTAAAGTTGATATAAGTTTTTTTAGTTCAAACATGAAATGTCGCCCGAAATATAGTCAAACAGGGGCCAGAAAGTGCATCAGACCTTTATTAACGGCAGGCTTATGCGAAAATAAACCCCTTAGCAGACAATGATAACGAAGGCACTGTGACAGAGGATAGAAATTTCGACGACATTGCCCACAAATTTGTTAAAAATATTTACGGTTCTGGCAAAGGAGAAATCCGCCAAGCCGTTGTTTGGCAAGATCTCGAATCAATACTTAACCACTTGGGTGAATCCGGTCCATTAGATGTTTTGGACGCTGGAGGCGGTTTAGGGCAGATATCACAACAAATTGCACATCGTGGTCATAATGTGACCTTGTGTGATCTTTCTTCACAGATGCTGGTTTTGGCGGAAAAAGATATCGAAGAAGCTGGCCTTCTGCCGCAATATCGGTTCATTCACGCACCTGCGCAGGAAATCGCACAACATGTTGATAAATCTTTCGATTTGATGCTTTTTCATGCAGTGATGGAATGGCTTGCAGATCCGCGTGAAGCATTGAATGTCGTACTGTCACAAGTTAAGCCGGGTGGTGTTGCGTCGGTCATGTTCTACAACCAAAATGGACTGTTGTTTAAGAATTTAATTTGCGGAAATTTGACTCACGTAGAGGAAGGAATGCCGCACAGAAAACGTTTCAAACTCCAGCCTCAAAAAGGTCTTCAACCGGAAGATGTTTACACATGGATTGAAGAGGCTGGTTTTACTATTTTGGGGAAAAGTGGTGTCCGCACGTTCCATGACTATATGAAAGACACGAGAACGGGCGAGTTCACCTTTGAACAGGTGGTGGCGATGGAGCAAAAACTCTGCCGTCAGGAACCTTTTATCTCGTTAGGTCGCTACATTCATGTATACGCGCAAAAGCCTTTCGAAGAATAATTACAAGTAAACAACAAGGAAAACGGATGAGCGAATTCTCTCAGACTGTTCCTGAGTTGGTTGATTGGGTGAAGACGAATGACTTCTCCCTCAATCTGCCGCCGGAACGGCTGGCATTTCTCCTTGCCGTTGCCGTACTCAGCAGCGAGCGTTACGAGGAGGAGCTAGGGGAAGGGGAATTGATTGATGCATTCCGTATCGTCAGTGACCAATTCGATCAAGCTAACGAAACTATCGCGTTTCGTGCAAACAATGCCATCAACGACTTGGTACGCAGCCGCCTGCTAAGCCGTTTCACCAGTGAAATGACAGACGGTGCGAGTATTTACCGGCTCACACCGCTGGCACTGGGTATCAGCGATTACTATGCGCGTCACCGCGAATACAGCTCTCTCAAGCTTTCTATCCAACTGTCCATGGTGGCAGACGAGATTGATAAAGCCCTGACCGCTGCCGCAGAAGATGGTGATGCAGATTTCTGGCGTAAGAATGTTTATGGCGTACTGAAGTATTCAGTGGCCGAAATTTTCGATCGTATCGATCTGAACCAGCGCACCATGGATGAACAGCAGCAGAAAGTGAAAGAAGACATTGCTGCGCTGTTGAACCAAGACTGGCAGGCTGCGATTGCCAACTGTGAGCAACTGCTGAACGAAACCTCCAGCACACTCCGCGAACTTCAGGACACCCTGCAATCTGCCGGGGATCAGCTACAAACCCAGCTTTTGAATATTCAGGAGCAGGTACAAGGCCGTGACGATTTAGATTTCGTTGATGCCATGATCTACAACCTGCAAATGAAGCTCGATCGCATTGTGAACTGGGGCCAGCAGGCGATTGATCTGTGGATCGGTTACGACCGCCACGTTCACAAGTTTATTCGTAATGCCATCGATATGGACAAGAACCGCGCGTTCAGCCAGCGTCTTCGCCAGTCGGTGACAGAATACTTCGATAACCCATGGTTCCTGACCTTTGCCGATGCAGAGCGTCTACGCGATATGCGTGACGAAGCACTGGTACTTCGTGATGACGAAGTGACAGGCGAAATGCCGGCAGAAGTCGAGTTTGAGGAACTGACACTGGTTAACGACCAATTGAGCGACCAAATCTCTGACATGCTGTCTCGTCACCGTACGACGGGCGAGGGCATAGATTTGAGCGTGGTACTGAAAAACTATCTGGCTCAACACCCACAAGCACGCCACTTCGACTTAGCACGCATTGTGATCAACCAAGCGGTTCGCCTTGGTTACTCGCAATCTGACTTGAGTGCGATTCAGCCGGACTGGCAGGCAATTAACGATTATGGAGCCAAGGTACAAGCGAATGTCATCGATAAATATTGAAGAATTTATGCCGGAAGAATTGGCCAAAGCGATTGCCAATCCTTTATTCCCGGCTTTGGATAGTGCGCTGCGTGCTGGCCGTCATATTGCCAGCGAAGATCTGGACAATCATGCATACCTGATTGAATTCGAAAACCCGTTGCAGCGTTTCTACCAGCGTTATAACGCTGAGTTGGTGCGAGCGCCGGAAGGCTTCTTTTACCTGCGCCCTCGTTCAACCTCGCTGATCGGACGCGCAGTGCTGTCCGAACTCGACATGCTGGTGGGTAAGGTGCTGTGTTTCCTTTATCTGAGCCCAGAGCGTTTGGCACAGGAAGGTATTTTCACCACTCAAGAACTGTTCGATGAGCTACTGACACTGGCAGATGAGAAAAAACTGATGAAGCTGGTGACACTGCGTGCATCTGGCTCTGACTTGGACCGTGAAAAACTGTTCGACAAAGTGAAGACCTCACTGCGTCGTCTTCGCCGCTTGGGCATGATTGTGCCAATCGGTGAGAACGGGAAATTCTGCGTGAGCGAAGCGACATTCCGCTTCGGTGCCGATGTGTGCGCGGGAGACGATATCCGCGAAGCACAACTGCGTCTGATCCGTGATGGCGAAGCTGTCATCCACACCCAAGAGCACGCTCAATCAAGCCTGCTGAAAGATGAAGAACACGACGAAGAGCGTGAAGATGATGATCAGGAGGTTCAGGCATGACCCAACGCGGTAAATTCCAATCGCTGACTATGGTCAACTGGAACGGTTTCTTTGCCCGTACCTTTGACATCGACAATCTGGTCACGACGCTTTCTGGCGGTAACGGTGCGGGTAAATCCACCACTATGGCAGCGTTCATCACCGCGATGATCCCTGACCAAAGCCTGCTGCACTTCCGTAACACTACAGAAGCGGGCAGCTCTAATGCGTCACGCGATAAAGGCCTGCACGGTAAATTGAAGCCGGGCGCCTGTTATGCCGCGCTGGATGTGGTGAACTCGCGTAACCAACGTATTCTGTTCGGTGTTCGCCTGCAGCAAGTGGCGGGTCGCGATAAGAAAGTTGATATAAAGCCTTTCATCGTTCAGGGATTGCCATCTGGTGTGAAGCCAACTGACATCCTGATCGAAAACGTGTCTGCAAATCAGGTTCGCGTTCGTCAATTGAACGAGGTGAAAGACGCGCTGGCAGACTACGATACGGCGCATTACAAAGCGTTCAACTCCGTGACTGACTATCACGCACAGATGTTCGAATTCGGTGCTTTGCCGAAGAAGTTGCGTAACAGCAGTGACCGTTCTAAGTTCTACCGCCTGATTGAAGCATCCCTTTACGGCGGTATTTCGAGCGCGATTACCAAATCCCTCCGTGATTACCTGTTGCCACAAAACGGCGGCGTGAAGAAAGCTTTCCAGGACATGGAAGTAGCACTTCGCGAAAACCGTATGACGCTAGAAGCCATCAAGCTGACCCAGCGTGACCGTGACCTGTTCAAGCACCTGATCACTGAATCGACCAACTATGTGGCGTCCGACTACATGCGCCATGCCAACGAGCGTCGTAAGAAGCTTGAGCTGGCACTGCAGCGCCGCGGCGAACTGTTGGGCTCTCGCCGCCAGTTGGACGATTTCCAATCCACATTTGGCCGTATGACGGACGAACTGGATGCACTGACTGATAGCCAGACTCATCTAGAGCAAGACTATCAAGCCGCGTCTGACCATCTGCAATTGGTTCAGACCGCCGTGCGTCAGCAAGAGAAAGTTGAGCGCTACCAGGAAGATCTGGAAGAGCTGGCAATCCGCCTCGAAGAGCAGATGATGGTGGTCGAAGAAGCCACTGAACAGCTCGCCATGGCGGAAGAACAGGCGCACCTTTCTGAAGAAGAAGTGGATAGCCTGAAAACCCAGCTTGCGGACTACCAACAAGCGCTGGATATGCAGCAAACCCGCGCGCTGCAATATCAGCAAGCGGTGAAAGCGCTGGAAAAAGCCCGTGAACTAACCGGTAATAACGAGCTTTCACAAGAAAACGCAACCGAATATTTGGGTTCACTGAAAGCGCAGGAAGAGGCACAAACCTCTGAGCTTTTAAGCCTGAAACACAAGCTGGATCTGTCTTCTGCCGCAGCTAAACAGTTCGAGCGTGGCCTCGAATTAGTGTGCAGCATCGCTGGCGAAGTCGAACGTTCTGATGCAGGCGCGAAAGCCCGCGAAGTGATCGTAAAAGGCCGAGAATTCGCGAACCTTGCGGCAAACGCAGAACAGCTGACTTCACAGCATCGCGACCTTGAGCGTCAGATGCGCAATTTCCAGCAGGCGAAAACTCTGTCTGAGCAGTATCAACGTCAGTTCAACGAAACCGTGGCTTCGGAAGAAGCGGTTGAGTTGGAAATGGCTCGTCAACAAGAACGTCTGGAAACCGCAGAAGAAGCGGTTGGCGAACAAGCGGAGAAAGTCCGTGAACTGAAGCGCAGCGAAAACGAAATCAATACTAAAGCGGTTGAGTTCGAAAAAGTCGCGCCAGCCTGGATTGCCGCACAAGAAGCGCTGGAGAAATTAGCAGAGCAGACTGACGCCGAACTATATGACAATCAGGCGGTGTTGGATACCATGCAGCGCGTGATGGCGGATGAGCGCGAAACCATCTCGACCCGCGATAAGCTGCAAGCTGAGAAACAAGCGCTGGAAGCAGAAATCGAACGTCTGGCGCAACCGGGCGGCAGCGATGATGCGCGTCTGCAATCTCTGGCTGACACACTGGGCGGCACGCTGCTTTCTGAAATCTACGATGACATCACCATTGACGATGCGCCGTATTTCTCGGCGCTCTATGGCCCAGCACGTCACGCGATTGTGGTGCCTGATCTGAAAGGCATTAAAGAGAAGCTTCTGGATCTGGATGATTGTCCGGAAGACCTCTATATCATCGAAGGTGATGCAGACGGTTTTGACGACAGTGTATTCGATGTTGAAGAGTTGGAAGATGCAGTTTGTGTTCACCTGAACGACCGTCAGCTCCGTTACTCTCGCTTCCCTAAAATTCCGTTATTTGGCCGTGCGGCGCGTGAGCACCGTTTAGAAATCTTACGTGAAAAGCGTGAAGAATTAGTCGAAAACTACGCCAAAGCCTCATTTGATGCGCAGAAGCTTCAACGTCTGACCCAGAGTTTCAACCAGTTCGTGTCGAACCACATGAACGTGGCGTTTAATGAAGATCCAGAAGCGGCACTGAAAGACCTGCGTGAAAAACGTGGCAGTGTTCAGCGTCAACTGGTTCAGCTTCGCGAGAGCGAGCAGCAGGTGCGTAGCCAACTGACCGGCTCGAAAGAAGCGATTGCACTTCTGAACAAACTTCAGCATGTCGTTAACGCGTTGGAAGATGAAACACTGGAAGCGCGTCTGGAAGAAGTGGAAAGCCGTCTGTCACAAGCAGATGAAGCTCGTCACTTTACCCGCGAACACGGCAAAGCGCTGGCTGAGCTGGAGAATCTGGTTTCAACGCTGGATGCCGACCCAGAACAGTTTGATGCATTGAACGCTGGTTATCTGCAAGCGGACGAAGCGCTGCAATCGCTGAAGAAAACACTGTTCGCGTTGTCTGATTTGGTAGAGCGTCGTCACCACTTTGGTTATGCCGACGCGGTTGAGCTTCTTGATAAGAGCAGCGAGCTCAATGAACAGCTAAAAGCTAAGCTGGTGGATGCAGATCGCGCCCGTGCCCGCTCACGTGAACATGTTAAGCAGGTTCGCGATCAGGTGAATCAATACAACCAGCTTCTGGCGTCTCTGAAGAGTTCACACCAAGCGAAACAAGAAACGGTGACTGAGTTCAAACGTGAATTGGTGGAGCTAGGTGTTCGCGCCGATGTGGAAGCAGAAGAGCGCGCACGTATTCGTCGTGACGAGCTAAATGCGCAGCTTTCACAATCACGCAGCCGTAAGAGTGAGCTGGAAAAAGGCCTGACGTCGATTGAGCTGGAGATGAAGTCTCTGGTGAAAACATTGAAGAAAGCAGGCAAAGAATACACTGAACTGCGCACTTTCGTCGTGAATGCGAAAGCAGGCTGGATGGATGTACTTAAAATTGCTCGCAGCAGTAACGTAGAGAAACAACTTAACCGTCGTGAAATGGCGTACATGTCTGCTGACGAACTGCGTTCATTGTCGGATAAATCCTTGGGTGCGTTGCGTCTGGCTGTCGCTGATAACGAAACGCTTCGCGATGCACTGCGAGCGTCGGAAGACATGGCGCGTCCTGAGCGTAAGGTTCTGTTCTATGTGGCGGTTTATCAACACCTACGCGAGCGTATTCGCCACGACATCATTCGAACCGATGATCCGGTCGAAGCGATTGAAGAAATGGAAGTGGAACTGGCACGTTTGACGGAAGAACTGACTCAGCGTGAGAAGCGTCTGGCTATCAGCTCAGAGTCCGTGGCGAACATTATCCGCAAAACCATTCAGCGCGAACAAAACCGTATTCGCCTGTTGAACCAAGGCTTGTCTAACATCGCCTTTGGTCAGGTGAAAGGTGTGCGCCTGAATGTGTCGATTCGTGACACCCACGCGCAACTGCTGGCTGGCCTAGCAGAAAACGCCGAGCAGCATCAGGACTTGTTTGGTAACAACCGTCTGACCTTCTCTGAAGCGATGGCAAAACTGTTCCAACGCTTGAACCCACATATCGACCTGGGTCAACGTTCTCCTCAGATTCTGGGCGAAGAACTGCTAGATTATCGTAACTATCTGGAATTGGGTATCGAAGTTAATCGTGGTACAGACGGTTGGCTGCAAGCGGAATCTGGTGCATTGTCGACGGGTGAAGCAATTGGTACCGGCCAAGCAATCCTGTTGATGGTGGTGCAGAGCTGGGAAGAAGAATCCCGCCGTCTGCGTGGTAAAGATGTGATTCCTTGTCGTCTGTTGTTTCTCGATGAGGCAGCACGTCTGGATGCGAAGTCAATCTCAACCCTGTTTGAGCTTTGTCACCGTCTGGATATGCAGCTTTTGATTGCAGCACCAGAAAACATCAGCCCAGAGCAGGGAACCACCTACAAACTGGTACGTAAGATATTTAATGATAAAGAACACGTACATGTGGTGGGCCTGCGCGGTTTCGGTGATGTGGCAAAAACCACTCACCCGATTCAGGAAGCGCTTGAAATTGCTGAGTAATTGGAAGATAAAAATAGGAAGGCCAGCAAATGCTGGCCTTTGATTGTATGACAGAGCTGTCAGGCTATTTTGAAAGTACCGATTTGTTGCGTTAGCTTTCTCGTTTGCTCATTGATGCTGACTGCCTTGCCGTCAGTGTTCACCGTCATCTCTGAAACGTGTTCAGATGAACTGGCAATGGCATTAACGTTCATGGAGATATTTTCAGTGACTGAAGATTGCTGTGTTGCAGCAGTGGCAATCTGGGTATTCATGTCATTGATGTCTACCATCATGCCTTCAATTTTTGCCAGCATTTCATTGTTTCGATTGCAGTTCTCTACACTGCTTGCCACAAACTGGTTAGCCCCTCTGATTCCATTGACCACTTTGTCTGTCTCTGCCTGAAGTGATTCCACCTTGGCGCGGATTTCTTCCGTAGAGGTTTGAGTTCGGATCGCCAAAGAACGCACTTCATCGGCAACAACCGCAAAGCCACGGCCTTGTTCACCTGCACGTGCTGCCTCAATGGCGGCATTTAGAGCGAGCAGATTGGTCTGTTCTGCGATTCCCTGAATTACGTCAAGCACAGAGCCAATGGAGTGACTTTCTGAGGAGAGTTGCTCCATTGATTGAGTCGCCTCATTCATTTTGTCAGAAAGAGAAGAGATTTCGTTAACCAGCTGCTTTCCGACATCGGCGCTTTGGCGCACTGATTTCACCACATTCTCTGAAGATTCAGAGGCCGTATGGGCAAAGTTTGCCACTTCGGAAATAGACGTATTCATTTCGGTCGCGGCAGTAGCCACTTGACCGGAATTGGTTGCCTGCTGGTCTACCTGTCCTCGCATTGAACTGATGTTTTTCTGGATCTCCGAAGATGTTTCTCCAAGGGCTCTAACGGTGGTATCAGCTCCTTTAATTAGATTCATGAAATCATCTAACATGACGTTCATGGAAGTTGAAAGTTGAGTGATTTCATCTTTGCCTTTCACTTCCAGACGTGAGGTCAAGTCATGATTTTGCGCGATACTAGTAATTATGCTAGTGAGATTAACGATGGGTTTACTGATGCTGGAAGCTATCAGCCAAGCTAGAAGAATCGCCACAACGACCACCACGGTACCTGTAATACCCGCGGTCTGATATAGTTCCGACTTGAGTGCCACTACCTTTGCCAGTGCTTCCAGTTTGTTTATTTCGGAAACCAAGGCCCATTGTGTGTCAAGAATATTGATAGGAGTGTATGCGGCAAAGACAGTATTGCCCATGTGATTATTGGTCGTAACAAATCCTTTTTCGCCGTTTAGTGCATTCTTGGTATGGCTTGAATTTATCGGTTGCTGGCCTGCAGAAGAATCTGTGATGGCAATACGATTAATGATCTCTGGTGCGACACTGCTCTCTGTGAGGAGTTTGAGGTACTCATCTTTGTTTTCAACCAACATTCTAGCTTGTGATCGCATGAGCCCATCAGTACCAACTAGAAATGTTTCGCCGGATTCGCCCAACCCATCTTCACGCCATTTCCCATGATAGGTCATTATCCCGTTAATGGTGTCAATCGGCATTTGAAAGATCAACACGCCGATGTTTTGGCCATCTTTCACCACAGGGGAGCCGATAAAGGAAGCCGGACTATCATAAGAGGGGTAATAAGGTGCAAAATCAATAAATGCAAAATCGCCATTGGCGAGGTCTTTGGCTCCAACGAAAGCTTCAGCAAGTCCACTGTCTCGGTAGGGGCCTGTGACTAGATTGGTACCGTAATCCAACTCCTTGAAAACCGAATACACAACGTTTCCTGCATTATCTACGAGAAAAATGTCGTAGTAACCAAATGACTCGAGGAAAGTACGGTAGTTATTGTGATAGACCTCGTGCACCTCGCTATAGATTGTGCCGTCATCAGCTTTGTCTAACAAATGCTTGTTACCCAGAGGGTTCTCGTTTAGGCCGATGTAAGCCTGTTGCAGCAGCAAACCATTTAAACCGATGCTATCGAGGTTGGTATCTGCGTTAGCGCTTTTATTGTTGGTTTCCTGATAAGTCGCACCGAACTCATTGATGTAGTAGCTTTTGAGAATGTCCGCCTGATTGGCTCTGGGAAAGGTTTCGGTCGATACGCTACTAAAACTATTCGAAAATTGTGCCATGGCATCTTCTGTCATGGTGGAGTTTGCAAGGTTTATTAATTGCTTGCGGATATTAATGAAGTAATCTTCGACTTCAGCTTTTTTAACTTCCCTCATTGAAAGTAGCTGGTTTTCAATCTGGTGCTCCAGAGCGAGCGTTGAAGTTGTTATTGCTGTTACGGTAAGTAAGCTGGCCGTTGCAATGACTGCTATGGCGCTGATTGCGACGAACGCCATTTTTATTTTTGTTGAAATCTTCATGCTTCCCGTGCTCCACAATAGAAACATATGTTGCAAATACAAATTATTAAAAGTGTAGAGAATCTTTTTCTTTAAATGGGGAATTTACACTTATTTCTTTTCTTATTGCTGCTAAGGTCATGAAATCTTGATAAATAAAATTTTATTCAATCAAGTCAGAGTGATAGGAGGTAAGTTGCATAAATACAGAGAGAAATTAACTTATTCTCCGGAGGGTTTGTAGGTGTTTTTAGACTGATTGGTGTTTTTGGGATAGGAAAAGATGTGGGGCAGAGCGAGGGTCTTTCTGCGTGTTGAAATTTAAAGAAAAATAGTAATCGTTGAATAATATCATGGTATTAAATGGGTCTTTCCAAGATTGCTACAGAATGGTATTTATCAAATTTGTATCCAACATCTGTCAGTAAGCCAACCTGTTGAAAGCCAAGTTTTTCATGCAACCTCATAGACGCGGGGTTCGGTAAAGTGATCACTGAGTACGCACGGGATACGGGTGAAACTGACATTTTGTCGAGTAGCGTTTGAAGCAATTCAGTTCCCAACCCTTTAGTTCGAAGCTCATGATGCAGGTAGATGGTGATTTCAGAACTGACCTTATAAGCTCGCTTTTCGCGAAACTCACTGTTGTATGCAAAACCAATCACTTCACCGTTTTCATTTTCTTTTACTAACACATGATAGTATCCATCACTATTAACTAGCTTTTCCAACCAAGCCTGACGTCGCTCAATTGTCCATGGTTCGTAGTCGAAAGTAATCGAAGTTTCGCGGACATAGTGGTTGTAAATGGTATTAATAGCTGGAAGATCTCCGGCCTGTGCTGCTCGAATTGTCATACTGTTTCCTTACTGAACAGATAGCGCTAGTCTAACCGCTGCTTCAGCGTGTAATTCAGTGGTGTCGTAGAGTGGGATCGAGGTGTGTTGTTGTTTTATGAGGAGTCCAATCTCAGTGCAACCTAGGATAACGCCCTCAACTCCACGTGCTTTGAGTGTGTCGATAACTGAAAGGTATTGTCTCCGGGAGTGAGCATTGACCTCACCCTTTACCAGCTCCTGATAAATAATTTCGTGGACAATGTCCTGATGCCAATCCTCTGGCACACTCACTTCAATACCATGCGACTCCAACCGTTCCTTATAGAATGGCTGCGACATGGTAAAGCGCGTGCCCAGCAAGCCAACATGTTTGATACCGTCTCCTTTGAGTTTTTGTGCAGTTGCATCCGCGATATGAATCAGAGGAACGGAAATTGCATCCTGAACCTCGATGGCAACCTTGTGCATGGTATTAGTGCCAATCAACATAAAGTCCGCACCTGCACTTTCCAACTTTTTGGCTTCGCCAGCTAACTGCGCAGCCGATTGGTCCCAGGCTCCGGCACGTTGCTGTGCTTCAATTTCCGCAAAGTCAACACTGCTCATCAGAATCTTGGCAGAGTGGTGGCCGCCAACAGCCTTACGAATATATTGGTTCAGCAGTCGATAGTAAATCTCTGTCGACTCCCAGCTCATGCCGCCAATCAAGCCAATTGTTTTCATGTTCGTATCCCTGAACGATGTTGAGGTACCTCCCCTGAATATATATTGAATAACCTACGGAAATATACCCCAACAACATGAAGATGCAGGATTTAGCCAGATTGATTGGCGTTGTGATCCTGGTGTTCCTTTGCAGGTGTAATCATCTCCATGAGTAGGAGTAAGTTGGGTGACTGTAAATTCGCCCAATAATATTGTCTCGTTTTGTTCTGGAGGTAGGGTAATCATCTCATCAAGGTAAGAAAAAGCTAATTGTTTGAGAGCGACCTTGACTGAGTGAGATTGCGGAAGAGTTGGGCGTAATTATGGAACAACTGATTTATGCCTTTGTTACCTGCCATGCAAGTAAACCCTTGCCAATAGTAGCTTCTGGCAAGTTTAAACGTTTGGTATCTCTAGCTCAGGCCATGTCAGTTGAGATGAGTAGGGAACAGTGATATCGCATTTGGGCTTTCAGTAAAGGCCCAGGTGTTCGATAGGGGCTATTGTGTTTTCAGGAATGTGTCAGCGATTGGTTACGTCGGCACTGGCGTTGGCACCAACGCTTTTCAGCCAATTAGTATACCAGCTTTGTAAGGCTTCAATCGGGCGTGGGCGGCAAATCAGAAAACCTTGAAGCAAAATACCGGGATATTGTCTTGAAAGGTAATCCAGCTCTTCAAAATTTTCGATACCTTCTGCAACTAGATCTACGTTAAATTTACTGGTTATGTCCGATAGAGATTGCACGATCACTTGGCTAAATTGGTCTTGATGAATCTGGCTTATTAGCGTGCGATCAATTTTGACTTCAGTAAATGGCAAGCTTCGCAACTGCTGCAAGTTGGTGAATCCGGTACCGAAATCATCTAGAGATAGGCCAAAGCCACGGATTCTTAATCGATTAAGTGACTCCATTTGCTCAGCCGATTTTAGTGCGTATTCTTCAGTGATCTCGAGGACCACTCGGGATTTATCGATGTCATGGGATTTGAAGAGCTCTTCTAAACGATTTGGAATTTCCAAATCTGCTAACTGCTGTGGAGAGAGGTTGATGCTTATTTTTACTTTATCCCCAAATATTTGCGATAGTATATCCATATTTAAGGCTGTTGCTTCAGCCAACTGTATGGTGAGCAAATCCATTAAGTCATACTGTATCGCTGTAGGGATGAAGCGGCCTGGGAGGATAGCATCGGTCTCACCAGGTTTTTGAATACGTGCCAGTACCTCTAGGCTGTCCACACGATTATTGTCAGGGTTCATTTTTGGTTGGTAGTAGGGCACTATCTGGTGATGGACGATGCTGGTGATGAGCTCCTTTTTGGTCATTTTCGTGAATTTCAGAAACCTGCGCTCTTCAAACTGGTCCATTCTATCCAGAATAAGTTGTAGGGTCTCTATGGTCAGTGGCTTGGCGATATTCCCTAACAAACATACCTGCTGTTGTCGTGCAACTTCTGCCGCCAGTTCGATGACTCTGACATCTAGGTCTGAAATTATGCAAACACCCCCGCCAAATTTCATATTGCCTAGCTTCCGAATGACGCCCATACCGTCAATGCCGGGCATGTTCAGATCTGTGAACACAATATCGTATTTAGTTGGCGAGTGATGCAGTTCTTCTAGTGCTGCTTTGGGGTTGTTGAAGGTCTTCACCTTATTGATGCCGATATCCGATAAAATAGACTTCATCATCAATAATATGGCGTCAGAATCGTCGACGACGAGAATCCTTCTTGTCACTGGCATCTATCTGCTCTCCAAGTGTGTGTCTCAGATATAAAACTAGATGCTTAATTTGAAAAAATAAAATGCGCTTTGTTGTATTGTTTGGCGGATATTTCAGTAGTAGAGCAGATTCCCTGAAAAATAATAAGGTTATTGTTACTCCTGTCAGTTAAATACATATAAAAATTATGCTCTTAGGAGTGTTTCGAAGAGAGTGCCACATTTGGCTAGTGGCTACGGGCAGCCGAGATATATTATGCACTAATGTTCAATAGCGTGATCTCGCACAGATTTCTAGGCGAATGAGAAGTACAGAGAATAAGAATGGAAATGAGAAAACTTGATGTCATGGAGTTGATGCTGCTCGCTGCGCTTTGGGGTGGTTCCTTCATTTTGATCCGTTATGCGGTACCGGACTTTGGCCCTTTCGCACTTATTCTTGTTCGGGTTGGGCTTGGTGCTTTGCTCCTTATTCCGTTATTGCAGTTGAAAGGTCAAACCACAGCTTTCAGGAAGCACTGGTTCCATGCCTGCGCTGTTGGGCTTTTCAGTTCAGCGGTTCCGTTCCTTTTGTTTGCTTATGCCATGGTCGATGTCACCGGAAGTTTTGCCTCTATTGTCAACGCAGGGACGCCAATTTGGGGGGCGATTATTGCCTACCTCTGGCTCGGCGAATCCCTCAATCGCAACAGGATCTTTGGCCTGTTGTTAGGTGTGCTAGGCGTAATTGTTCTAGTTTGGGGTAAGCTCAATTTTGGTGACCAAGGGCTGGGGTGGCCAGTGATAGCTGTATTGGGGGCAACCCTGATGTATGGAATATCCGCCAGCTACACTAAAGCGATTCCTTACAGGTGTTCGGCCTTTGGTAACTGCAACGGGCAGTCAGGTTGGTTCAACAATGATTCTGCTGCCTTTGGGCATTCTCTTTTGGCCAGATACGCCACCTAGTTCTGCAGCCTGGATCGCCGCAGCCATTTTGGGTATTGCAGCTACGGGCTTTGCTTACATCTTATTTTTCCGGTTAATAAGCAGGGTTGGGCCAACGAATACCACTGCGGTTACCTTTCTCATTCCACTTTTTGCTGTGATGTGGGGGGGGATCTTTCTTGGGGAAATTATTACGCCAAGAATGTTGGCGGGGGGCTTAACGATCTTTGCTGGTACAGCTCTAACGACGGGAATAGTGAGTTTTGGACGAAGGGAAAAGCGTGCATAAAAAAGAGCCCAAATGGGCTCTTTTCGATCCTGCTTTTAATCACTCAGAACGCACAGGCTCTGCTGATGTAAGAGGTGTAACTTCCAAGAGTGGTGCCGCGTCAATATTGTCAGCGTTCATCATCGAAGAAATGCGCTGAACAGAAGAGATAAGCAGAGATTGTTCCCATTCTTCAAGAGACTGGAACCGGGAAATGAAACTTTCCTGCAAAGGCTTTGGTGCTTGCTCCAACGCCTTCACGCCCTCAGTTGTCAGGTGGGCATGAACTTTGCGCTTATCCAGATTACTTCGCACACGCACAATCAGGTTGCGATTTGCCAGGCGATCAAGAATTGTAGTCGCTGTTGCCTGACTCATGTTCGTGTGGTTGGAAAGCTGACGAATGGTGACTTCGCCCAGTTCCTGGATTGCACGCATCAGAACCAATTGGGGCCCCGTCAAACCTGCTTCTTTGTTTAGTTTTCTAGAATGCAGATCGATAGCGCGGATGATTTGTCGCAGTGCAACCAGAACCTCTTCGTGCTTCTCCATAGAAGCCTCTCCTTTAGACAGCAGGATGTTAAAAATCGCGGGAATTATCGGTATAAAAGATCAAGATTTAAAGACCTTTTACACAGGAATATTGCTGATAGGGCAATAAGCGTGAAAGACGGAGACTTTCATCACTGATTCACAGCAGAATGTGCGCCGTTGTTGAAGGAAAAATCCCAGCGATTATCGGATATTAACTTATATTTATCACTTTAACTTTAGGTCAACCTTACACCCAAGGCTCAATCTGTCTCAAGCGGTGTGACATGAACCGTCTCTCGAACCTCTCATTCATCCTTGAAATTAAATGAAAGTCCCAAAACTTCAACAGACGATCATGTTTGATTAATCTAAATGATAAAAACTATCAATATCATTTGAATTTACTCGAATGTGAATGTAATAATTGTTGTCGATCGCAATAATTTGTTACAACCACACGTATTCAAGGAATGATTATGAAGCGCTCCACTTTGGCTATTGCCTGCTCTATTTGGGTTCTTTCTTCTGTTTCAACCACTGCGATGGCGGCAACGCCGGACGAAGTCGTTAACCACTACGCAAATCTAGCTCATGCTGTTTACAGTGATGCGCAACAATCTGCGGTGAAGTTGGATTCCGCGATTGAAGCCCTCATCGAATCTCCATCTCAAGCCAACCTTGATGCTGCGAAAGTGGCTTGGGTTGCCGCACGCGTACCATATCAACAATCTGAAGTATTCCGTTTTGGTAACGCTATTGTGGACGACTGGGAAGGTCAGCTTAATGCTTGGCCACTGGATGAAGGCCTGATTGACTATGTGGCAACGGATTACCAATACGAACTGGGTAATGGTGGTGCATTAGCGAATATTGTTTCTAACACTAGCATTCAGGTGGGTAGCGAGAAGTTGAATGTCACCGCCATTACTCCTGAGCTATTGGCTTCTTTGAATGAAGTTGGTGGGTCTGAAGCGAACGTTGCTACAGGTTATCATGCTATTGAATTCTTGCTCTGGGGCCAGGATCTGAATGGCACTCAATCTGGCGCGGGTGAGCGTCCTTACACTGATTTCGCATACGGCGAGGAATGTACCAACAACAATTGTGACCGCCGACGTGAGTACCTGAAAGCCGCTTCTGATTTGCTCATCGAAGATTTAACTTGGATGGAAAAGCAATGGTCTGCGAGCGAGTCAGGCAACTATCGCGAAACCCTTTTGAAAGAAGACACCACAAACGGTCTGCGCAAGATGCTGTTTGGCATGGGATCTCTTTCGCTCGGTGAGTTGGCTGGCGAGCGCATGAAAGTGGCGTTAGAGGCGAACTCGACGGAGGATGAGCATGACTGTTTTTCTGATAATACGCACAACTCCCACTACTATAACGAGCAAGGTATCTACAACGTGCTGACTGGCTCTTATCAGCGTATTGATGGTTCTGAACTGACTGGCCCATCACTTCTGGATATGGTGAAGAAGAATAATGATAAAGCGGCTGCACAAATCAAAGCAGATTTCGATTCTGCCCGCACTGCTGTATACCAACTCGTAGAATCTGCTGAGAAAGATAATGTGCATTTTGATCAGCTTATTGCGTCTGACAACGCTGATGGTAACAAACTGGTGAACAACGCCATTTCGGCACTGGTTCAACAAACCCGTAGCATTGAAACGGTCGCAGCGGAGTTAGGGATTTCCAACCTGAACCCTGATAGCGCTGATCATCAGTTCTGAGTTTGATTCTTATGTTTTATTAAGCCTCCCGAGGTCTGGGCCTTAGGGAGGCTTCTGTCGTTTAGCTGGTTTCAATGTCGTTATGAAATATATTCCTTTCGCTTTTGCTGTTATAGCCTGTTCTGCTAACGCCTCTGCTATCAAATCCGGTGGAGATACCACGACCAACAAGCAGGGTGTCAATGCCTTCTCACAACCTGCCACCAACCTTCCTATGATTGAGCGCATCGACTTCAGCGTCGGTAACAGCTTTTTCAGAAACCCTTGGGTAAGTGCGCCTGCTTCGACGGATGCAAGGGATGGACTGGGCCCACTTTTCAACACCAATGGTTGCCAGAACTGCCATATCAAAGATGGGCGCGGTCATCTACCTAAACCAGGCGATGACAACGCCGTATCTATGCTTATCCGTCTTAGTATTCCGGCAATGACAGATGCCCAGAAAAAAGCGCTGATCATGTCAGGTAACATTCCTGACCCGGTTTATGGCGGCCAACTCCAGGACTTCGCACTCCCCGGGGAGAAGCCGGAAGGCCGGATTGCCCTGCGTTTCGAGAAACACAATGAAACGTTCAAAGACGGATATTCGGTAGAGCTTCGAAAACCTGTCGTTACTATCGAAGATCTTAGTTACGGAGACATGCACCCTCAGATAGAGAAGTCTGTTCGTATCGCGCCACCTATGATTGGTCTTGGTTTGCTTGAGTCTGTCACTGAGCAAACGATGAGGGGTATTGCTGAAGCGCAAGTCAAAGAGGGCAAAGGCATATCAGGGCGTCCAAATGAAGTGTGGGATGTTCTGCAGGAAAAAACCGTCGTTGGCCGATTTGGGTGGAAAGCTGGCCAGCCCACCTTGATGCAGCAAAATGCGGCTGCATTTAATGGCGATCTTGGCTTAACCACTGCTTTGTTCCCAGCGGAGAACTGCACTACAGCCCAAACACTCTGTGAACGACTGCCAAATGGCGGTAGCCCTGAGGTCACAGAAAAGGTGCTTAATTTCGTTGAGTTCTATTCCCAGCATCTGGCAGTACCTATGCGTCGAAAACTCGACGATCCCCAAGTGCAACTGGGGGAGAAGCTCTTCACAGATGCAGGCTGTGAAAGTTGCCATCAATCAACGCTGCAAACGGGAGAGCGCACTGATAGGCCAGCCCTGAGTAATCAAATCATTCATCCCTACACGGATTTGCTGCTTCATGACATGGGCGAAGGATTGGCAGACAACCATGGTGAATTCATTGCAAACGGACAGGAATGGCGAACCGCGCCATTGTGGGGTTTGGGCTATACCGAAGAAGTGAATGGACATACCGAATACCTGCATGATGGGCGAGCAAGAAACGTAATGGAAGCGGTTCTGTGGCATGGCGGAGAAGCCGAGAGCAGCAAACAAAATGTGTTGGGCTTTGATAAAACCCAGCGCGAAGCCCTGATTGCGTTCCTGAATTCGTTGTAGGAGTGGTAGCCATGTTTATTCAATCACCAATTAAAACACTCACGCTATGTGTGACGCTGTCACTATTGTCAGGTTGTTTCAGTGAAGCAGCAGTGAAAGAGAGTGAGCTGGTAATGTGGGAGTTGCAAAAGCAATCCACTCAGCGATTTCTTGACGCAGCACGAGCGTTGGAGCGGAGTGTTAGTGGACTCTGCGCAGCACCTTCTGAAGAAAAACTTAACCAAGCCCAGAGCAAGTGGATCGAAACCATGAGGGCTTGGCAGCCTTTTGTGGGGGGAAATTCTGGCAACGAAGCAGCGATGTCGATCAGTTGGAACATCCAGTTTTATCCTGACAAGAAAAACACCACGGGTCGCCAGTTGACCCAGCTTTTGAAGAAAAGTGCGGTTCCAACTGCTGATGAACTGGCTCAGCAAAGTGTTGCTGTGCAGGGGCTAGGCGCGATTGAATGGCTACTGTTTGACGGGGCAGGTGTGGAGTCCATGGAAATGCGTTGTCCTCTTACGCTGTCGGTAGTCGGTCGTACTGTGCAATCAGCAAAGGCGCTAGACAGCGCGTGGCAGGTTAATCCTTGGAATGACGTGACTGGGAAGCAACTGGAAGCAGAGACGCTTCGCAGCGTGACCTCCCAACTTGATGCAATTTCAAAGACTTTATCCTTACCGATGGGCAAGCCGGCTTTCCCTAAACCTTATCAGTCACAGGCTTGGCGCTCTGGTCAATCGAATACGTTTTTGAGAGATGGACTGCTGTCTTTACAACAACGGTACGAATTCATACTCCAGCCGCTGTTGGTTGAAAAAGGGCATACCGAGCTTGCAAACCGTTTGGAATCCCATTTCAAGTCAGCGGTGAAAAGTGTGCCGGAAAGCAAGTCAATGGCACCACTGCTGGCGGACAAGTCGGGTTATCAGTCATTGATGATCGTTGCTAACAACATTGATTACCTGCAAACCGCACTGAGTGACGAAGTAGGGCCAACGTTGGGTTTAGTCGTTGGGTTTAATTCAACGGATGGAGACTAAAGCGTGAGTGTGAGCCAAAAGCGCCGCCGCTTGTTGTTGTCTTCATTGGGTCTGCTGACCACAGGGGCTTTAGCGGATGGTTGGCGCGTTTATCAGAATGAAGCCAATAAGGCCAGGCCAGCGTTTCTTGGTTGTGCCAAAACATCAGACGGGAGTTTCGCGGTAACGGCAGTAAATACAAGCGGCGGGGTTTGCTTTCAGACACCATTGCCTGGCCGTGGTCACGGCATTGCAATCAGTAACAACAAACAACTTGCCTATGTGTTTGCCCGGCGCCCTGGTGACTTCATTCAAACCATTGACCTGAAAACAGGAGGCGTGCGCAATATCACTCATCCGCCTTCTGAAAAATTCTATTACGGACATGGTGATGTGCTTGGCAATCAACTCTTTGTGGTGGAGGGAGATATAGCAAGTAGTGAGGGGAGTATTGGTGTTTATCACACCAATCGGGACGGCTCACTAACACGAATACGCGAAATTTCCGGCTTTGGTGTCGGTCCCCATGAAATGAAGGTGATTAATGGCAACACGATGGCGGTAGCCGTTGGTGGGATTCGCACTGAAGGCAGGAAGAAACTGAATCTGGATTCGATGCAGCCTTCATTAGTGATGATTGACATTGAATCAGGACTAGTGACTGAGAGATATACCTTAGAAGACCCAAAACTGAGTATTCGTCACCTGGCGACAGGTCCAGAGGGAGTTGTGGTTCTTGCGCAACAATATCAGGGAGATGCTGAGAACATCCTTCCATTATTGGCAATAAAACAACAAGGACGTGACATTACGCCCTTGAAGGCCAGTAAAGAAGAGTGGACGCGTTTTCAGCAATATATTGGTAGCGTTGCGTGTACAGAATCGCAGATCATTGCGACCTCTCCACGCGGAAATTGTTTTGGAATTTGGGACTTAGCTTCGGGCGTACTCATCGAGATGGGCTCACTGGTTGATGCCTCCGGAGCTGCTGCGGCGAAGGATCACTTTGCTCTCAGTGCAGGTAGTGGAAGAGTAGTTATTCAAGATTATAAAAAAAGCACGATCTTTCAATCATCTAATGTGATTTGGGATAATCATTGGATCATGCTTTAAATTGGTACTTTTCTAACCCATTGTTTTCCAATATTCATAAAAATTCCGCCAACGAAAATTGCGCCATTTGCCATACTATGATCTCTAACTGGAGGTAGCGCATGTTTTCTGATCGTACGCTAATCAAGACACTGTTTGTATGTGTTGCCATGCCTTTGGCGGCTAACGCATTGGAAACAGTGGAATCACCCAAAACTGCTTCTCAAGAAGCAGTGCTCTGGGTGCAGCAGGCGGAGCCAGAACCCGGTTTAGTCACGTATTCTCAAGACCTCGCTAACATTTATGAGTATTTCTCTTTCGCACCCATCTGGCACGATTACAGAGCTAAAGACGAACTTGAAACCCAAATCAACATCATTTCTCTTGCGGGAATCAGTCAGGATTTCGAATGGCGTGCAGTGATCCTTCGCGAGTTGAGGGCTAGTGCAGATTGGCGAGCCTATGATGTGTTTGCGACAGACAGTTTACTTTCGCTTATCAGCTACACAGAGTCAGTGCTTGAATTTGGTAAGAGCTGGTATTTTGGTACTGATATTGATACTGCTTTGCCTCGCCCAACACAAACGCAAATCAATAAGCTGACGGTGTCAGCGGGCAGAAATGACCTGTATGACTATGTATTCAATCTCCGTCCTGATACACAACAATATCGTGAAATGGCGAAAGCCATCGTGGCGCTGCAGGATCAGGAGTCGACTTACTGGCCAAAAGTGCTCCAGACCGGTCTTATTCGCCATGGCGACAAGTTGAAGAATGCTGACAACCTGATCACTAATCTTGAACGTCAGGGAGTTTTGAGCACTTACGATGCTCAGCGCCTGAAAATAGAACGGGTGGGCTTCTATAATGCTGTTTTGGTTGAGGCCATAAAGCGTTTTCAAGAGCAACATGGTCTTAAGCGTGATGGAGTGATTGGGAATAAAACACGCCGCTGGCTTAATATGTCGGTAAATACCCGCATCCAGCTCCTTGCCTTAAACATGGAGCGGCTTCGCCTTTGGCCGACTGAGCGTGAGAAAATTATTCTGGTAAACATTCCAAATTATGAAATGGAATTGTGGATGGACAGCCAGCTTATTCTGGACAGTAAAGTCGTTGTAGGTCGCCCAAGCCGAAGAACGCCTCTTTTTGAATCACGTCTTGATTCTGTCGTTTTCAACCCAAGCTGGAATGTGCCTGTGAAAATCATGCGCGAGGACATTCTGCCCAAAGTGCAGCAGGATAGCGAGTATCTGGACAAGCACTCCTATACGGTACTGAGTAGTTGGGTAAATGGCTCTGTGATTTCTTCTGAAGAGATTGATTGGGAAGCGGTAAGTCCGAACAACTTCCCTTACCGTCTTCAGCAGTCACCAGGTAATTTTAATGCGCTGGGTCGATATAAATTCAATACACCAAACGGCAATGCGATTTACCTGCACGATACGCCAGCAAAAGGGCTGTTTAACAAATCGCGCCGAGCTTACAGTTCAGGTTGTATCCGTGTTCAAAAAGCCGAAGTATTGGCGCAAATTCTGTTGAAGCGGTCTGGCCTTAAGTTTGGTGATTACGAATACTACCAACGAATTCCAGAAACCAAATGGGTATCGTTGCGCAAGAAAATCCCAGTACATACCATCTATCAAACTGTTTGGGTGAATGATGAAGGTGAAGTGCAATTTCGTGAGGATGTTTACCATTATGATACGCGTCCAAAGCGTAATTCTTCCTCGTTATCCCTGACCGCTCAAAACCAGTAATACTCTTCCTTATCTGCGTACTTGTTGGTGGGGGCATCGTGACCCTCACCACAATTACATACTTTTACATTTCTCTGACAATCTCAAAAACCAACTAAAAATCATCAGGAAACGCTGAGTTTTACACCTTTTTGCTTGTTTTTGAGACAACCGAGGGTTTGATATACGTTTTCATTATCGATAGATTCCAATTGTTTTTAAGAGTTGCTACAGGAAAAGCGCGACATTCAGCGCAGTTAGCAAGTCTGATTTTGTTTTTAGTACTTTGTGGGGAATAGTTAGTTGTTATGGACGGTTTGGATACCCAACGTCGTCGCTTAGTCTTGGGTGGTGCGGCGTGTTTAGTGGCGGCAGCCTTACCTCAAACGGCGCTCGCTCTGCCGTTGGCAGTCGGAAAACCACGAAATTTGGATATGCTAAGCATTAATACCGGCGAACATGCAGATGTTTGTTATTTCAACGGTAAGCAGTATGTAGATAAAGAATTGGCTGTGTTGAACCAGCTATGCCGTGATCACAGACGCAATGTTTCTACCGATATGGATCCGAAGCTTTATGATCAACTTGCCGCTATCTTCGACTTAGTAGATGCAAGAAACCCGATCACTATGGTATCGGGCTATCGCTCGCCAGCCACTAATGAAATGCTGCGTAAAAACGGCGGTGGTCAGGCTAAAAAGAGTTACCATATGACAGGGCAAGCCATCGACTTCTTTATTGAAGATGTACCATTGTCGAAGCTACGTAATGCGGCGCTGGAACTAAAAGCAGGTGGAGTGGGTTATTATCCACGCAGTGGCTTTATCCATATTGATACTGGCCCGATCCGGAGCTGGTCATAGTGTCAGATTAAGAAAAAAGGCGCTTCGGCGCCTTTCTACTTCTACTTCTACTTCTACTCTTCCTTTTATTTATCCAAATTCGACTTCTTTTATATGTGGATAAATATAGCGGCATCGCTTTTTCTCTTTCAGTTTGTTGATATCGACCATCACCAATCCATCGATGCAGTCGGCAAAGTCGGGGTCGATACTGAAATCAAGAAACTTCACACCACCTGGTTCGCACAGTTCGCTGTATTGCTTGTAGAGCGTTGGAATACTTGTTCCGAGATTATCAAGCAGCACCTTGAGCGTCTTGATATCTTTCTGGTAGTCATCACCACGGAAGTGAGCGAGTAGTTCGTGTTCTTTTTGGCTATCGAGATTGAAAGGACGTTTAGAACGCGCGATAGTCTCGTGAGCGCCAAAGTATGTTCGATAGAAGAAAATTAGCAATTCTTTGGCTGCCTGAGGCAGGGCATTGCTAATCGTGACTGGACCAAACAGATAACGGTAGTGAGGGTGCTTCGCCAGAAATGCACCTATTCCTAACCAAAGATAATCCAGACTACGTTTACCCCAGTACTTTGGTTGTACAAAGCTTCTGCCAAGCTCCAAACCCTTATCAAGCACATTGGACATGCCATCGCCATAATCGAACAAAGTATGGGTATACACAGCTTTCAGGCCATGCTTTGCAATAACGGCCTGTGTATCACAGAAGCGATAAGCACCGACGATGTCCATGACTTCCGGATCCCAAAGCACCAAATGAAAATAGTGCTGATCGTATTTGTCGATGTCACGACGCTGTCCTGTGCCTTCACCTACCGCGCGAAATGCCACTTCTCGTAATCGGCCAATTTCTCGCATCACATGAGATTCGTCTTTGTAACGATAGAGGTAGATGGCTTTCCCGTCTGGCGTTTCGCCTAGCAATTCGCTCTGTTCCAACTCTTTCGCAAGTTTTAGCCGTGGCTCTGGAGACGCTATGGCTGATTCGGTAGGGAACTCTCCGTGCTTACCTTTTGCAATGCTGTAGAGGTGCTTCTTGAAGAGCTTGACGCGGGTTTTGGAAGGCAAGTTGGCACTGGCGTGATAACTGGTGAAAGGAATGGCTTCGCCAATGGTGAGATTGATAGTGTTATTCTCCTGCCCAAACATTTCATTAACCAGAAGCAGGGTAGAAAGGGGTTTGTAAACTATGGATGCGCCATAGAAAACGGCGGAATTTCTGCCATCAACGTGAATAGGCAAAATAGGTGCTTTGGCTTTAGTCGCCATTTTCAAGAAGCCGTGGTGCCAGGCGCCGTCTTTCACACCTGTAGGACCTAAACGCGACACTTCACCTGCAGGGAAGATGATAAGTGCACCTTCGTTTTGGAGCCATTCATCGATTTTACGCAGGTTTTCTTTCGGTGTTTTGCCAGACATATTGTTCACTGGCAGCAGGCAGTTGTGCATAGGCTCCAATTGCATCAACAGATTGTTGGCAACAGCTTTGGCGTCGGGTCGAATTTCGCGAACCAGCTTCAATAGCGCGAGCCCATCCAGTGAACCAATCGGATGGTTGGCGATAATGACAACTCGGCCAGTCGAGGGAATACGCTCTCGTTCACGATCGCTGGTGGCATAACTGAAGCGAAAATAGTCCAGTACCTGTTCAACAAACTCGAAGCCTTTTAGATAAGGGTATTTTTCAGCAAAATCCTGGAAAGCTTCTTCATGAAATAAGCGGCGGAGTGTAGAGCTGACAGGGCGAGAAATCCAGCGTTTTTCAGCAATATTTGGGTAATTTTGGGCGATTACATCTTCAATGTTAAACATGTCTGTCCTTGTGCCTTTGATATCCTAAATTTGGAAATCATGCGGCTTCAATACATTCTTTTTCTTCGCGCAGTTTGATCATTTCTGGATCAATAAAGGCTTCGGTTTCAGCTAATAATGTGGTTTTTTCTGTCCACCTTATGAGTTGGATTGTTCCGTCATGCTGCTCAATCAGCGCGGTACAGTTTTCAATCCAATCTCCATCATTGAAGTAAAAAGTACCTTCCAACTGCTTGATGTCTGGATGGTGAATGTGCCCACACACGACGGCATCAGCACCGCGGCGACGCGCGAACTGCACTGCCGCATTTTCGAATCGCTGAATGGCCACATTCGCAGAGTTCACCTTGGATTTGATGTAAGACGCGAGGGACCAATACTGGAACCCTGCTTTACGACGAATTCTCGCCCACCATCTGTTGAGGAACAGTAGGAAGTCATAACCGATGTAACCCGCAATTTCAGTCAGGCGGCTGTGGCAAACTGCGTTGTCGAATTCGTCCCCATGAACGGCGACAATACGCTTTCCGTTGACGGTCTCGTGTTCGAAGCGGGAGCGCACTTCAATACGCCCAAAATCAAACTTGAGGTAATCACGCACGGCAGCGTCATGGTTTCCGGGTATGTAAATAAGGCGAGTGCCATCATGAGCATGCTTGAGCAGGAGCGAAAGCACCTGACTGTGCGATTCAGGCCAGTGATGGCTTGATTTCATAGAGTAGAAGTCGACGATATCACCAACAAGAACGATAGTTTCTGCGGTATGTCGGTTTAAAAAATCGAGCAGGTATTGCGCTTTACAATCCTTGTTTCCCAAATGTAGATCTGAAATCCACACGGTACGCACTGAGATTTTGTTCATAGGCATCCATCTGATGATAAAAACAAATCAACCTTCGAAGATAAAGTTAATGCGCTTAGATGAAGGGGAGTTGTCAGATGGGTGACATAGTGGTGTCAGACAGTTTTCAAACTGATGACAAAATCAACAATTATTACTCCAATCCTTTGATCATATTAAATTTCATGAATTTGTTGATATGGAATACAACGGCGAAGTTTTAATGGAACGGTTCTCGTTAAAATGAGAACGCGGGCATGGTATGCTTTCGCTGATTTTTGCATTTATACGGATTTTCTTATGGCTTTGAAGTACGAAATCGTTCCTGTAACAGGGTTTCAGCAAAACTGTTCCATCATCTGGTGTGATAAAACCAATGAAGCGGCCTTGGTCGATCCTGGTGGTGATGTATCGAAGCTTGTCGCGAAAGTGAATGAGCTTGGCGTGAACGTAGTTAAAGTGCTTCTGACTCACGGCCATTTGGACCATGTCGGCGGTACCGAAGAAATCCGAGATGCCTACAATGTGCCAGTTATTGGCCCTGAAAAGCAGGACGCATTCTGGTTACAGGCACTGCCAGCACAAAGCGAAATGTTTGGTTTTGCGCGTACTGAGGCATTTGACCCTGACCAATGGCTGGAAGACGGTGATGAAGTCACACTGGGTGAAAGCGTTTTGAAAGTGATCCACACGCCAGGCCATACTCCGGGCCATGTTGTGCTTTTCAGTGAAGAAGATCGTATGGCGTGGGTGGGCGATGTGCTGTTCAACGGCAGTATAGGCCGTACAGACTTCCCGAAAGGAGACCATGAGACGCTGATCAGCTCTATCAAAGAGAAACTGTTCCCGCTAGGTAACGACATCACGTTTGTGCCTGGCCATGGCCCAACGTCAACTTTTGGTATTGAGCGTCAGCAAAATCCATATGTCGCGGATAACATGCCAATCTGGTAATGGCCGAGTAAAAAGACCTTATTTTTCTGCGGGTGTTCCGCCTGCAGAAGCCAAATACTGTCTTGTTAATCCCACAAAATCTTCTAGCGGCCTATCCAATAAGTCTTCACTGACGAACACGTCATAGCCAAGTAACTCCCGAGTATACTTCATCCTGTTTGCCAGCATGGCAACCAGCCCTTTATAGACTCTGCCACTTTCTGATATATAAGGCGTATCGTCGAACATCATGTCTTCCAGCTTGCTGCTCACAGGCTCTTCTGCGCGTCTGTACGCGCTGAGCAACAACCCACGTTGTTCCATAATGATATGGCCAGCAAGACGATAGCTGATGCCTTCAAGGAAAGGTTCGTAATCTTTCAGTTTGACACCAAACCAGGGAAGGGATTGATGCCAGCCTTCCTGAGAAACTGAAGGGACGCCGATTTGATAGATGTTACGCCATTTTAGACTCCAACCACCTTTGGGTGTGTGGTGCTGGATATGCATGTCAGTAAGAGAGAAAGAAATACGTTGTTGGTCGATGATATAGCCAATGTACGCACCTAACGAACCCAGTAGGCATAACCCTATGAGTGCGGGTACAGGTTTTACCTGAGGGTTGAGCAAAATAAAGGTCACCACCACCATCGCCAGTATTAACACCGCAATGCGGAAGTATTTGCCTACCTGTTGGTGGGGAGGGTAAATCAGCAATCGTCTATTCACTTGGTCTGATACTTTTTATTCATTACTAAAATAAAGCCTAGTTCGATCACCAAAGCTTCGTTGCATGACAAACCCAAACAACCTGAATCCTGCAACTTCAGGTTGTTTGGGTATAAATACTATCGGTCGAATTCTAAACAAAATAAAGTGTAGTTTCCGACACTTGGCTCAACTTTCGTTCTCAATCGTTGTTAGTGCTACAAAATGCGGGTGAATTTTGATATAAAACGCGCTTTGTTTTTAACTCTGCTTGATACCGAAGTGGTTATAAAATGCTGGTTTAGGGAAGTAAAACAACGCTTTTGCCTTCCCAAACGGGATTTTGGAACGAGTATTCGCTTTCGAAAACTGTCGGTAATATTCAATGCAGTACGTCGGAGTAGGACGATTTAATGAAGATCTCTCACAAGCGTAAAGTTCAACTTAAGCTTCAGAAACACATTAAAGCAGCAAAATCTGCATCAGCAGTTGTTGCGAAGAAAGAAGCGCCAGTAAAAGCGGTTAAAGCTGAAAAGCCGGCAGTTGAGCAAAAACCTGAAGCAACCGCAAAAGTGGTAGCAGAGGTTTCACTGACCCCTAAACAGCAGCAAGTACTGGATATCGTTCGTCAGAACGCTGAAGGTATCAACCCTAAAGGTATCGGTCTGGCTGCGGGTCAGGAAGAATCTAAAGCGGCTTCTTGGGCGACAGGTGCGCTGAAGAAATTGGCTGAAGAAGGTGTTGTAGAGCGTATCCAATCTGGGAATAAAGTTCTGTACAAAGCACTTTAATTACGACTAAAGACAATATGTTTAAAGGACCAGCCCAAGGGCTGGTTTTTTTGTAGCCTTTTTTCGGCGTTCTTTAACTTGGTGTTAAAGGGCTGTAGAGAAGATTGGTGGATTTTCTTGGCAAGAAAAACTATTCGCCGATCAACCCCAAAGTTCTTGTTTATTTGCGAGATTAATCGCGAAAAACGCATATAGTGGGTGATAAATTAAACATTAACCAAGCAGGCTTTCTAAAACGCATCTGGCTATTAACTTTATTCCTTGCTTGCCAATACTGGAGCCAAAACGCGAAGGGTTGAACCAGAGAAAGCCGCCTGGAATATCTCTATAATGATAAGAAGCAACGGGATTTGCTATGACGGGATATTTAGACAGTACAGAAAAGCACAATTCGCACGTCGTGAGTTTCGATTACACCCAGTTTCTGTGTGAATCCAGCCGTCAACACTGGACGTTTTTGGAGGCAATAACTTCACAGCTCAGCCGGTTCAGGCGACGTCAGGTCGAAAGCTACCAAGGTTTTCTTCCAAGCGAAGCGTTTACGCTTTCAGTGTCACACTCACTATCATCTCTCTACAGCGATGTGTCTAACCTTGTCACGCTAGTGGAAGAAGCTAAAAAACAGCACATTGAAGCTCTGAATGTGTTCCTTCCTTATGCATTGGATGACGTAGAGCTTGATAACATTCGACGGAAAACCGGTGCCATGATCATCCAACATGAAGGTGAGCGGGACTTTCTGCAAGTCAACCTATAAGCCTGGTGGCATTACTCGCAACAGAACCAAACTAAAGTTTGACCCCTTCAGCGACCAAATAGATGCCATAGACACTGGCAAGTACAATTGCACCAAGCAGGATCTTGTTTCTCCCGTTAAAGCCTGGTTTACCGGATTCCCGCATTGTATGAATATAAAAAGCCAACCCTGGTAGGTAGAGAAGCGTTGCTAACAACAGATGGTGAATACCTGACGCATAAAGGAGCCAGATGCCGTACACGGTAGCGAGAAATGAGATGGTTTTGACTTTGAACGTATCAAGCTCAGAGAAAGACAACTTCATCAGGTAAGCCGCGACAAGCAGATAGGGAACGAGGATCATTTCAGAAGCGATGGTAAGTAAGTCATCATATCCGCCGCCGATAATAAACATTAGAATCAGGCATAGCTGAACGGCGCAACTTGTTAACCAAAGTGAATAGATTGGTGTGCCGTTTTGGTTGGTTTCCGCAAAGACTTTGGGAAACATGCCGATCTTTGCAGCAGTGTAAGGCGTTTCTGTTGCCAGTAAGGTCCAACTTAAGTAAGCACCAGAGACTGAAATTATCAGTCCTATACCTATGATAGCTGAGCCGACTTCTCCAATCAGTGTTTCAAGGATCTTTGCTGCCGATGGGTTTTGTAACTTGGCAAGTTCTGGAGTAGAAATTACGCCCATAGAGAGCAGGGTGACAGAGACATACAGGAACAGGCAAATCAGCAAGCCAAGGATGGTTGCACGGCCAACATCTTTTGTGTTTTTAGCTCGGCTCGAGACAACAACGGCACCTTCCACACCAATAAACACCCAAACAGTGATCAGCATGGTTTGTTTTATTTGATCGAATAGGCTTGGCTCACCCGCTATGCTCACACCTGTGAAATCAAACGTGAACGTATTCCACTTGAAGGCGATAAACGTAGCAATGATAAAGACGCAAATCGGAATTAATTTAGCGATGGTGGTGACGTAGTTAACGATAGCGGCTGTCTGGACGCCACGTAAAACCAAGGTGTGGACCAGCCAAATCAGAATCGATGACAATACGACAGAGAGGAGTGTGTTGCCATCACCAAAGAGTTTAAAGGTTGGCGTGTCAAAGAACAGTCCGAGAGTGCTGAAGACAATCACCAGATAAGAAACGTTCGCTACAGCGGCACTAAGCCAATATCCCCATGATGAGAAGAAACCGCATAAGTCCCCAAAACCAGCCTGCGCGTAGCCAAATACTCCACCTTGAACTTCAGGTTTGCTTAAAGTGAGTTCTTGAAAGGTCAGAGCCAGACATATCATGCCAAATCCGGTAATCAACCAGCCAAGGGATACTGCTGCGGGGCTGGCAACAGCAGCCATGTTCTGGGGAAGGCTGAACACTCCAGCGCCGATCATTGAGCCGATGACCAGTGCGGTCAGTGCTTTTAAATCCAATTTATTGCTCAAAACCAAGCTTTCCAAGTTCTAACTGCGTGAAGGCTGAGTATAGATAAGGACTTAGCGTGACAATTTTTTCAGAATTGGGAAATTACAGCTTAGTGATGCTATTGAAACAGCGATGTTTATACAGGGCCTCTTGACCTTTGGTGGTTCCATTTTGTTCTAGCAAAAAGCGCTTTAGGCGAGGCAAGGTATGTGCCGTCTAGCATTGAGCAAATACACCGAAACAAAGCATAAGACGCTTTGTGAAGAAGCCTTTGGGTAGCGTTTGAGGGGTTTTTCTACTGCGTTATCGGCTTCTCTATGTAGACAAACTAAACATCAAAGCGTCTACCTTGTATATAGTCCCCCCAAACTACTGCAAAAATCATCACCAAAGGTCAAAAGGCCTTTGGCTCTAAAAAGGTTTCGCGGCACTTGAAATGATGATGACTCCAAGCGCCGCGAGGCAGTGTTCGATATTGTTTTGAGGTGGAGCTTAATGGAGTTGCTCTGGTACACCTGAAATCACGAAACCCGGTGTGTGGATTTCCGACCCTGACACAGATTCTGCAAATTGACTGAGTTCACCGAAGCCAATAACAGCGGCTGATGTGTCAGATGCCAGTGCTTTATTCATTAGCGCCTTAGCATCGTGGGTTGCTGTTGGACGAGCAATACGGATTTGTGATTGTTTAATACCAGCCTTTGTAAAAAGCGAGAGAGAAAAATTGGATGGTGGCGCGACCAGAGTGATCCACTTATGACTCTCTGCAAGACTTTTTACCAATCGCAATAGGTAAGCCAGCTCACTCATGTTGTTCTGGTAGATATTCACTGAGACTAAATTGCTGGAAACCATGGCATCATTATTTTGATAACGATGCGCTTGGTGAAAGCTGCGAGCACCAGCTGCAAGACGGGCGTAATGATCACGGACGGCAGAACGGGTCATGTGTGTATGGTGAACGGATTGGTTGATCGCAAACGACTGTTTCATCATGGTTTCCTGTACGAATATCCAATACTGTATACGTATACAGTAGTTATAAATCGGTCAAAAAACAATAGAAAAGTGGAAAACATCGCGAAGTTGATCACGAATATGATCCTTCTCGCCTTGGAGAAGTGGTTTTTTCCGGAATGACACTGTTAAGATATCGCCCTTATGTGGAAAAGTGATAACGAGAACAACACTATGGATCAGGAATTCTGGCATAGCCGCTGGGCAGAAAACCGCATCGGTTTCCATCTCTCAGATACCAACCCGCTGCTAGTGAAATACTGGCCCTTGCTCAATCCAAAGCGTGAGGATGCGGTATTCATTCCTATGTGTGGGAAGTCGATTGACTTGAGTTGGTTGGCAAGCAAGCACAATGAGGTGGTAGGGGTGGAGCTCAGTGAGATTGCCGTCCGTGCGTTTTTCTCGGAGCATCTATATACGCCGACTGTGACTTCAATGAGCCCAACGATGAAGCTGTATCAGTTTGATGAGCTTTCTATCTATGCTGGCGATTACTTCACTGTCCCGTTGGACACCTATTCGTTGATTTATGATCGCGCTGCATTAATTGCGATGCCGGATTCTATGCGCCAGAAATATGTCGAAAGGCTGTTATCGCTTCTAAAACCTGGCGGGAAAATCTTGCTGGTGACGCTTCATTATCCTCAGGAGCAAATGGATGGGCCTCCTTTCAGTGTGGATGGAGATGAAGTCCGTCGATTGTTTGATGGGTACAAGATCACGCATTTGAATAGGGATGAGGACAGTGATAGACCACCAAAAGGCAAGGCTGCAGACTTCTTTGCCGAAGAGGTTTGGTTGATAGAATCAGAATAGTTCTGTCTTTATGGATAAACACGCCACCCAAATCGGTGGCGTGTTTTATTTCAGAATCAGACCTACAAGTCTACTTGAACAGTAGCAGCAACATTGACTGCTTTACTGACGGCTGAGTCGGTATTGTCATCTTTTGCCAGAGCAACGCCTAAACGGCGTCGTCCATTGATATCAGGTTTGCCGAAAAGGTGCACTTGGGTATCGCTATAACGCAGTGCCTCAGTGAGTCCCTGAAAGCTAATGTTTTCCGACGTACCTTCTGCAAGGATAACGGCGGAAGCTGATGGTCCAAACTGGCGAATCGCGTTGATAGGCAAGCCCAGAAAAGCGCGTACATGAAGAGCGAATTCAGAGAGGTCCTGAGAGATTAATGTCACCATGCCGGTGTCATGTGGACGAGGGGACACTTCGCTGAACATGACTTCATCGCCTTTGATAAAGAGCTCAACACCAAACAAGCCGTAACCACCCAGAGCGGTTACCACTTTACGCGCAACTTCTTCAGCGGCTTTGAGCGCTTTCTCACTCATAGCTTGAGGCTGCCACGATTCACGATAATCGCCGTCTTCCTGACGGTGGCCGATTGGAGAACAAAAATGAATACCATCGATCGCGCTAACGGTGAGAAGGGTAATTTCGTAGTCAAACTCTACAAAGCCTTCGACAATGACTTTACCACGGCCAGCACGTCCACCTTCTTGTGCGTAGTCCCATGCATACTGGATGTCACTACCAGATTTCACCACGCTCTGTCCTTTGCCGGATGAGCTCATCACTGGCTTCACAACGCATGGAAAGCCCACATGTTTAATTGCTTGCTCAAACGCTTCCTGAGTGTCAGCAAATGCGTACGGGGAAGTAGGAACCTGAAGTTCTTCTGCAGCTAGGCGACGGATACCTTCTCGGTTCATTGTCAGCTGTGTAGCTCGAGCAGTAGGCACAACGTTGAGGCCAGATTTTTCCAGTTCCACCAGACGATCTGTAGCAATGGCTTCAATTTCCGGTACAACGTAGTCAGGCTGTTCCTGAGCGATCACGGCGGAGAGAGCGTCACCATCGAGCATGTCAACAACGTGACTCCGATGGGCAACTTGCATCGCTGGCGCATCGGCATAACGATCACAGGCGATGACTTCGATACCAAGTCGTTGGCATTCAATCGCCACTTCTTTACCAAGTTCACCAGCGCCTAAAAGCAGGACGCGGGTTGCGCCAGAACGGGTAGCAGTACCAATCATGATTTTCTTCCATTCACTCAAATTTCTAGCTGTAATTCTACCTTAGGCAATCGTTTGCGCAAACGTTTCTTTCTTTTGTGAGGCAGCTGAAAAACAGATATTCTGCTGGCGAAAAGATAGAGGTTGAGACTAAAAAGCCGTTCAAATTGTACGGCTTAAAACTAGGGGGCTACTTGCTCGTGGGCTTTCGCGTTTCCCAGTGGGTAATGAAGAATACAGCTGCGATAATGATGGCCGCCCCCAGCCACAATCGGCCTGGTGGCGCCCAGCCAAATACTAAGAAGCCGAACAAGACATTCAAAGGCAGCTTTGCGTGGTCGAAAGGCTGGACGAAGGAGGCATCCGCTACTGCATAGGCTTTGGCAATCGCCCACTGAGCCAATGCAGTCAATAGGCCTGCTCCAAACAACATCAGCCAAACTGTCTGACCGCTAGGCATCGTCCACTCTGGCGCAGCCAATAAAATGTTAAACGGAGTAATCAGTAGTAGAAGATAAACGACCATTGTGGTTGGTGAATCATGGTGCGACAACTTCTTAACCATCAGCGAGTAAGTGGCCCAGAAGAAGGCAGCACCGATAGGTAGGAGGGTTGCCCAGCTAAAATCATCGGACCAAGGTTCCAAAATAATCATGGCACCAATAAAGCCGCTCAAGGTTGCAAACCAACGTGCAGGGTCAACTCTTTCGCCAAGGAAAAGGCCTGAACCAATGGTGGCAAATAGCGGTGATGTCATCAGCAGCGCGATGCCCTGCCAAATCGGTACCGGGTAAGCTAAAGCCCAAAGCCAAAGTTGAATACCAATCACTGAGAAGAAGACGCGTAGACAGTGCATGCCTAGATGTTCGGTTTTCAGTGCCTGTCGGATCCCTATACTTTTCAGCCAAGGAAGCATGGCAATCAACGCAATGAAGTATTGAATGAATGCAACCGTGGTAGAAGGTAGCTGCATTTTAAAGCTTACGTACTGCGCGAGGCTGTTCACCATCGCGAAGCAGACCCCGGCGGTCAGCATCCAAGTGGCACCAAGAATAGGATTATGTTGTTGGCTCATGTGCATGTAGGAAAGAGAAAAAGTGTTCCGATACTAGCGAAAAATTTGTGCTTGGGAAGGGAAAACCGCAAAAACGCCGGGATTTTCCGGCGTTTTGTCGTTATTTAGTGGCAAACGAATCTCAGATTGCCAAGTAGCTCAAAGGAATATCTGGATTCAAGGCTTCCAGCATTGCCTGCGTGTCTTGAAGATGGCTGTTGTTGGCATTGGCTGTTTCAACCAGAACCACTTCCTGAATTTCAGCAAGCGATACGTCAGCGAGATTCATCAAGTTCAGGGCAACCTGAAGTGGAGGCATACTCGGGTTAAATGCTGCGTTTTCAGCATACATTCCCATGTGGACATTGCCTTGGTTGTCGCGAACCGCAACACCGCTAAGATTTCGGGTATATGGCGCATGGCTTCGATTTGTTGCTTCAACTGCGGCTTTGATTAACTCATCGTCTTCTTGCACAGTGAGGCCATGGTTCACTGGTGCCAAAAGCGGTTGGTCGATGCCCAAATCTGAAGGTCCGAAAGCTTCTGGCAGATAGGTGTGCAGGAGTTTAGCTTCGCGATCAGGCAACTGAACTTGCAGTGATTCTGCACCTTTTAATTCATTCATGAACTGACGGCAGTGTCCACAAGGGCTGTAGTTTATGGTGATGTCTTTGAGCTGGGATTCACCTTTCAGCCAAGCGTGACTGATTGCAGATTGTTCAGCATGCACAGACTGGTTCAGCTGAACACCTTCATATTCCATGTTTGCGCCAAGATATAGTCGACCTGATTCACCACGTGCAATCGCGCCAACATAGAATTTTGAAATAGGGGCGACAGAGTAGGCGGCAGCAATCGGTAGTAAGGCAACGCGCGCTTCGGCATCTGAAAGGCCGGCTTTTTCAAGCAGCTCAGCATAGTCCTGAGCGCTGATCGTGGCATCAAATTTTGGTGCAGAGACAATTTTAGTCACTGCTTCTTTGAACGGAGTAGGTAAAGCAGCAATTGCTTCCTGAACGCTAGCTCGCATTTTCGCTCCAATGCTCGTGTTATGGGAGAGTATTTTAAAGCGAATCCGGGTCCAATTAACGTGATTTATATCACTTAAAAATTGCAACTGTTTCTTTCATTGCATTAATTAGGGTGAACTCACATGAATTCGATTTCATTTGAAGCCAGTCATGTTGTTGTGTAACTGACAATAAAAGCAATAACTGGAAAAACAAAGGGAGCTAGAATCGTTGTAATGATGCCGCAAATCACTAAGGCCAACGAGCTCATCGCACCTTCCTGATAATTGCTCTCTGCCGCCTTTGCGGTGCCAATAGCATGTGAGACCGCACCAATTGAAAGCCCTCTGGCCAGAGGGGACTTTACTTTTAGTGCATTCAACAATGGATAGCCAATTAATGCGCCAAACAATCCGGCTACGACGACAAGCGCGGCGGTGACGGCAGGAATACCACCAATATGACTGGCTGTGCTTAACGCAAAGGGTGTTGAAATAGATTTTGGTAAAACAGAGGCAGCAATTTGAAGATCGCCACCTACCAAAACGGCAATCAGTGACCCCAGGATCATTGAGGCGATACTAGCGCAGGTGCACGCGATTAGAATGGTACGCCAGTGTCGATGAATCACGTGCATCTGCTCGTAAAGCGGATAGGCCAGTGCTATCACTGCGGGGCCCAACATAAAATTGATAGCTTTGTTTTGATCAAAGTAAGTTTGGTAAGTATCACCGCTATAAATCACCATTGGCATCAGCACAATCAGGCTCATTAGTAGTGGGTTAAAAACAGGATGACGAAGTTTCAGTGCGATCTGTCTGGTTATGGCATAAACGATAAGTGTAGCGATAATCCACATGGTTCAGTTTTCTTCCTTCTCTTTATCCAAGAGCTTCGCCATCACCACTAATACGATCAGCGAGCTTACTATCGTTGCGCCTAATAAAGGCAGAGAGTCAGAAATCAACAGCGTAAAGTGATCCATCAGGCCCATACTGGCCGGGATAAAGAAAAGTGGCATTACCATAATGAGCAAGGTACAGGCATCTTTTACCCAGCGTCCCGGTACGATACCCGTGGTCAGACTGACGAAAAGCAGCAACATACTAACGATACTGCTTGGAAAAGGAAGATGTAAAAGAGTAGTGATGATGCTACCAACCGCGTAATAGAGAGCGATCAGCAGGAATCCGATCAGGTATTTCAAGATTTAGGCTCGCATGGTTAGACATGTCGACATTCTAATACGAGTTTGGATATGAAACCTTGTTCAATTCGTTGAAGGTGATGTGAAAAACAAAAAACGGTAGCGTTAGCTACCGTTTACCGTTGAGTATTTCGGCTTAAATTAAGTAAACAACACTCGCTGCAACAGCAACCAGAGCAGTGACAGTGCCGATAAAGATGTGTGCCTTCCTAGGCGTCGACCGAGTATTGGTAATCACTTCTTCTATGTTGATGTCGAGTTCATCGGGCAGCGAAGGATCGGGGGGCAATTCTTCCTGTTTCTGATAGGTTTTCTGAGGCAAAGCGATTCGATAACCATGGTCGCCCACCACATCCAAAGGAAGAACTTTATCGCCTTGACGATATGACTTGGCCAACAAAGAGCAAATGCTGTTTTGGTACTGGGTAAATGTAGAATCGGGTAGAGAGGTTGCGGCATAAAGCACTCTTGCCGACAGCACTTCCCCCGCGTGATAGCAAAGCATTTCCAGCAGTCGACACTCTTCAAAGGTCAGCGTTGTGACGGTGCTGTCACGCCAACGTAGGGAACGGCTTTCGGGTTCGAAATCCACATCTGAAAATCGGTAGCAGCGACTGTTGACCTTTGTGACCATCTCATTTCCCACATGGCAATCTCTTATAAGAAAAGTGTGGACTCAAATCACAAAATATCAAATGAAACGCACCTGAAAATGCAGGTGCGTAAAGAGAATGTCACACGGTAAACACTTGATCTACGTTGAAACCCTATGACACCAGTGATTCAACGTAAAGGTAAACCGATTTGAGAATATTAAATTTTTTGTCATCACCTTGGTTGGCTTCGGCTAATGCTTCTAGATTTGCCATGTAAGCGGGTAGTTCTGACTCAAAGTAATCACGACGATGCATATGCCATTTTTTTTGCTCACTGTCACTCAATGTAGATGGGTAATTACGTGCACGGTAGCGGAACAGCAGAGGTTTGATACGTTCATCTGAGACTTGGATATCCAATGCTGCCAGGTTTTCCGGCTTGGTTTGGCGAACGATGTCCATGGTTGAGCGGTCAGATGGTGAGAAGAAGCCGTCATAGAGTGCGGCGTCGACGTTATCGGAAGACTGATATTCAGACTTTTCAGCATACAGCGCGACAAGTTTTTCACGAATTTCCGGATGCGCCTGAAGCTCTTTCAAGTTATCTAAGCATTGTTGGCGATCGATACCTAACCTAGCAGCATCTTCTGGGCGAAGGGTTTTAGCTTCAGCCAATACCGGGCACTTGTTTATGTGGATGAGCTTAATGGGGGCTGGAAGTTCATCCGGTGCCAGATCGGAATGCTTGGTGTATAAACGCTCACGAAGGGCATCTGTGCCTAAATCAAACAAAGGTGAGGGATCCCGCCCTAAATCAATGGTAATCACCGCATTTTTGTTGTCAGGATGCCAAGCGACAGGAACAATCCAACTGGTATTGCCACGTTCAGTACCAAACATGCCTGACACATGTACCAGTGGCTTCATAGAAACCACATCAATTAAAGGCGTGAGTTTGGTTTTATTACGGTACGTGTAGAGGTAATCAAACAAACGGGGTTGCGCAGTTTTTAATTTCTTCGCCATTTCGATGGTGGCGTGGACATCCGCCATGGCATCGTGTGCATTGCTATGTTCAATCCCATTGGCAACGGAAAGGTGTTCGAGTTTAAAACTGATATTGCCCTCACTGTTTTCCGGCCATTCAATGCCATTTGGGCGAAGCGCATAAGCTGCACGCATGGTATCAAGCAAATCCCAGCGTGAGTTACCGTTCTGCCAGCTCCAGCTATATGGGTCGAAGAAGTTGCGGTAGAGGGTGTAGCGAGTCACTTCATCATCAAAGCGGATATTGTTATAACCCACTGCGCAGGTGCCCGGTACTGAAAGCTGTTCGTGGATTTTGGCAATAAATTCCGGCTCGGGTAAGCCGCGACTGACGGCTGTTTGTGGCGTAATACCTGTGATTAGACAAGCCTCTGGCTGAGGCAGATAATCATTTGGCGGCTGACAGTAAATCACCAACGGCTCACCAATGATGTTGAAGTCTTTGTCTGTTCTGACGCCTGCAAACTGGCAGGGGCGATCAAGAGCAGGGCTGGTTCCAAAGGTTTCGTAATCAAAGAAGAAAAAGGTAGGTTCGTTGGCTTGTTTCACGGTGTTATCCAAGGGTTTGATAGGCAGGAGGATGTTACCGTAATTTAGATGAGAAATCTTGCCAAGGATAAGAAAAACAGGCCTCGATAGAGGCCTGGCTCAAACTCTTTATACCGGGGTCGGTTTGTGAACAAGATAGCCTTGTAGGTAGTCGATACCCAGCATCTTCAGGTAGGTTGCTTCTTCCTCCGTTTCGACACATTCCGCGACAACTTGAATCTTTAACGTCGTCGCTATGGAACGGAGATCCTGAATGATAGCTTGCTTAATTGGGTCGGTTAGACAGTTGCGCACTAATGAACCGTCAATTTTTACGGAGTCAACCGGCATAGTGAGCAACTGGTTATAAGTTGCATGACCTGCACCGAAGTCATCAAGCGCAAGCTTAAATCCTCGTTGCTTAAGATAGGTCAGACTTTGCAACAATATCTCCGGGTTATCGATGTTCCCTGATTCTACGATTTCAATATTGACTTTACTTATGTCGAGTTCGAGATTATCTACCCAATCGAGTAGTTGGCAGACTGCTCGGCCGTCACTTAAATATTCGGGTGTCAAATTGATGGAACCATATTCAAAGCTATTTTTATGTAACCCACTTAAATATTTTAACTGTGCATGAACAATTACATGTTCTAAAGACTCTAAATAACCTAGCTTTTGGGCGCATTGAAAAACAATGCCGGTATTAAGGACCTTTCCTTCAAAATGAAATCGGCTTAGTAACTCGAAAGTTACTTTTTCTGGATTAGCCAGATCTAGATAATTTTGACGTAATATCTGGAAGTTAGAAGGGTTAAACTCTTCTAGCATACCAATGTAGTCATCAAGATCTGACTTGTCGCAATCGACCATTGTGTTTAATGACGATTTGTAACCTAATCGCATATGTACATTTAGCCGATTAACAGCCTGATTTATACGAATTCCTTTACGGCAGTGACAGTAATAAATTTTTTCAGGATAAAAGCTTTCTTGCCGAAGGTCTAAATACTTTTCAAGCTTAGATGGTAAGTCATGCATTTGTTGAATAGCAAGTTTCTCACTATCACTTAGAATAATTAGTGCTGAGACATCATAAAGAATGTAGCAACTATTATAGAGTGAGGTATTATTCTCGAAAAAACGAGATATGTGGCGTAGGATGTTATCTCTTTTCTCGAGTGGATACTTAAAAATAGGCCGTAAATCTATTGCAGAAACTATAAAGTTCTCTTTCTCTAAAGTGTTGGCATCCAACTTCTGGAAAGTGCCAAAATTGCTCTGCTTGTCAAAATAAAGACGATGTAAATTTCCTTCAATTTCATTGCGTAAAGATCTTTTATATTCAAGCATAATATATATTATCAGTGAAAACATGAAAAATAGAGATAATCGTGTATTCAAAGTGTGCAAATTATCATATGCATTTGGGTGGAAAATTTGTCCATAACCGATAATCATCAGTAGAATTTGTGTCAGCTCTGAGAAGTTGAATACCGCCAAGGTGACTAAAGGAGCTAAAATCATATAAGTTACTGATGCAGAATGGAAATTAGTGTCAGTAAAATATAACACAAGTAAAATACTGGTCACTAAAATAGCCTTGTATATCCATTCCGATTTAGGTAGTGAAAGTAGATTTCTAAACATTACCTTTATTCTTGAAGGGTTACTAATATAATAGAAAATAGTGACGATAACAGGCGCGGTAATTAATATACCAATTGCATCTGTTAGGTATACATTTAATGCGGCGTCGAGGCAGTATTGATTCGGTGCCATTATTGCGAGAGACAAGGACCCAACACTAGGTACGACAAAGATAAATACACAAAATGCTACACGAAGAGAATATTTGGTTTTCCGAATGTAAGTAAGAACCTCTACTGCGAGGTAAAGCGTTATCGTCATAACAAGTGTATATAAATATCCCACACCACTTGGTATTTGATTGATAAACGTATAGAAAGCCAGGAGACCAAGACACTGACCCAATACTCCACTTTTTCCATACATGTAAGCCGAAGCGACCATAGCGCCAGCAGTGATCGAGAACAATTGCGCCCGTACTATGCTTTCCATTGGATACCAAGAAAGCTGTGTACTTAGTATCACAAACAAAAAGGACAAAAAAACATAACGCCCCTTTGTCTCAGATGTATATCGAGGGATTGATTGAAAGTATGTCACGCGATTGTCACTTTGTTACGACCACGATGCTTTGATTGGTAAAGTGCACCATCTGCAGCCTTATAAGCTTCTGAAAAACTAATATTGTTCGCAGTATATCCACCAATAGATATGGTTACGGATAAATCGGCAATATCATCAAGAGCAATAGATTCTCTGATCTGCTCTGCCTTATCAAATAGACTATTGCGCTTCATATCTTTAAACATTACGATAAACTCTTCACCACCCCAGCGAACAGCTATATCCTCTGATCGAATTTGAGACATTATTATCTGCGCACATATCTTTATCACTTCATCTCCTTTTGTATGTCCATATGTGTCATTGATTTTTTTAAAATGGTCTATGTCGATAACCAGTAATGAAAATTTATTTACACGTTTAAATTTAGGTTCATAGTAATCCCGCCGATAAAGGCCTGTCATTTCATCTTTTTTAATGAATTGACCATGACGATGTACAAAGCAGTAAATAATGTGCGTTAAAATGGAAAGTATGAAAGATGGCCATAAGGAGGCTTTTAATACACTCGTAAAGTTAGAGCCAATCTCGATTTTTTTATCAGTCGTACAGGGGAGTCTTCCCTCGGATTTAAAGATGTTTGATGCATCATCCAGGCTTAAAACCGTTTTGTTCTGATCGTTATACTTATCCACTAGGGTGTCTGTAAAAGACGCTTTGATGTCAACGGCAACAATAGCGTCCAACGATTCTCGATTGTGAATCGGAAAATAGATAGTACGGATTTGCGCATTGGTTATCGATTCAACATAGACTTCTGTCATGCGAGTGTTACATCCGTAAAACTCTTGATATGTATTGTTGAGTTTTTCGCGGGTCATGAGCCTTTCGAAGTTTTTCGTCTTCTTATTCTTGCTGAAAAGCTCCTCGTAGCCTGGGTGTAGAGGCATAAAAAGGCCGTAGTTACTGGCGTTTTCTAAAATAGAAATAGACCAAATTGCCTCTGGCGCAAATTGCTCTAATCTATCATTCAACTTATCCAAGCCGGGGGCCAGGTTTTTAACCTTTGTTGGTTTTTCAAGCACAATGATACTGATATCACCATGTTTATGTACCCCTGCCTCCATCGTTTCCGAAGATGAATTGTTGTAAAAATAGCCAAATCGTCGGATGGTTGAATAGAGATGTCCATAATCCTCACCGAGCTTTTTAATGAGTTGTTTGGAGTGCATCATGTTGTAGGCTTGATAACCGATGGAAACGAGCACCAATGTAAATGTAAATAGTTTTACAAAAGACATTAGATGTAAGTACCTAACCTGATTACGGAAATTCATCTTCAATTTATGCCTGACTACGTTGCCTTAACGTTTCTGGAATGTGATCTGGATTATATTTTTTCGGCGAGTGTAATCTTTTTAACCGTTTGGTCAACGAGGAATTTTTATCGTGTTAGTAAATGACTTGAATGAAAGACATTTGGTCAAGCTGGTCTAAAAAATGAGCAGTATGTTATGGGTGAATGTAAATGATGATTATCGGGTCTTAGTCTTAGCTCTTGACGAAAATATGGAGTAGGTGGAGACACACAGCTAGCTATACCCAACAATCTGAATACAAGCATCTCCAGGTTGTTTGGGCATATAATTCAGTTGCTTTTCATCCTTGAGCTACATGGTGGATAGCGTAGTGGAAACAATGATGGTTTAGAGAGGACTGCGTGATAATAAAACCTTGTAATAAGACAATAGGCGCTATGATTTCAGGTATTGATCTTGCCAGTTTTGATGACAGCGAGTTTACTCAGATCTACCAAGCGTTTTTAAAATACAAAGTGATTTTCTTCCGGGATCAATTTCTTTCTCCTGAATCGCAACTTAAGCTCGCTGCAAGATTTGGTGAACTGGAAGCACCGCATCCCTTCTTTCCTCACGTTTCCACGCAACCACAAGTCAGCGAAATTGAAACCACGCCGGGCAACCCTCCAGGGAAGAGCTATTGGCACACTGATATGACATGGCAGTCTGCTCCCCCCAAATGTTCGGTACTTTGTGCACAGCATCTACCCGATGAAGGAGGGGACACCATTTGGGTTTCCATGGAAGATGTCTATGCGTCGTTGCCTGAGAAACTTAAGCGACAATTGGACGGAAAAACTGCGACTCATGCTGTTCATGGGTTCACCGGCAGCCGATTTGATGAACTGGACAATAAAGGAGAGAGTCGTGTCGACAACATTTCCAGAGACATACAAGCAGTTCATCACCCAATTGTTGTTAAACATCCGGAAACCGGAAATCCCACTCTCTATTTAAATGAGCAGTTTACCCAGCAGGTTGATGATAAAGGATTGGAAGAGGAAGGAGTGACATTAGCTAACCTCTTTATCTACAGCCACAATGAAGCGTTTCAGGTGCGTTTTCGATGGGAAACAGGAAGTGTTGCCATTTGGGACAATCGCTGCACTCAACATTTCGCAGTGACAGATTATGGTGATAAACCAAGGAAGTTACACCGGGTGGTGGTCAAAGGTTCAGAGCCGCAAGCCTATATACCCAAATAATCTGAAGATGCAGGATCCAGCGAGTTTGACTGGCGTTGTGATCGCGGCGTTCCTTTGCAGGTGTAATCACCTCCATCAAAAAGGAACAATAAAGAGCACGATGTCAGTCAACTCGCACGAAGGGAGGCTTTCAATGCGCCCACTTCATCGTTAAATTCCACGGAAATAGTAACGACTATTCCTCGCGAAATTTGCCTCGAATTAAACGCATTGATGGATCGAGAGCATTACCATTGCAGTCAATACGACTGGTGGTTGCCGTTACATACTATAGTCAGATCTTTGGCCGAACAGGTTTCTGGAAGAACTTAATGAGAAATCGAAGCTCCTGCTGAATAAATTTATTTAGCGTAATTATTCCTCCCCTAAGTTTTTCGTCAAACCACTTATGGCATAGGACTCTCTAATAGAAGAGTAGTTTTAAATGCTTATAGTGTGCTTTGAAGTGATTTTGTACTTCGGCTTACTATTAAGACTGGATTTTAAATCACTATTTTCGCAAACCTATTCACAATGACTGTTAGCTACTCTGTACTAACTGCCTGATTTAAATAATTTTAAAATGTTAAATTTAGTAAAATGTGACCAATGTTCATATTTATAGCAGTGACGAGTTTCTTTTGTATTGATTGCAGGCATTATGCTATCGACATCATATGAAACATATGTTTAACATTGTGGGGTATATGCGCAATTTTTCTCTGTACTTAGTTTTGTGTCTGTTAAGAACAACTGCTTTGCGCACAAGTTTTGGGTAACGGATTTTCCCCTCTTGTTCATGAAGGAACCGATAATATGAAAAAAACAATCCTCGCTATGGCGATGGCAGCGCCAATGGTTTTATCTGCAGTATCAGCAAACGCCGAAACACTGAAAATTGGTATGTCTCAGTACCCTGAAGGTTTGCACCCAGTTTTAGTATCAAACTCTGCTGCATCTTATATTCTGTCTACAGCTTGGCGACATAGTGTCATTTATGGCAAAGAATGGGAGCCGCACTGTAACGTGTGTGTTGAAATCCCAACGTTTGAAAATGGACTTGCTGAGCGATACTCGCGTGAAGATGGTTCTGAAGGCATCAAACTAACCGTTTCTATCAAAGATGATCTCTATTGGGGCGATGGCACACCTGTTACTTCTAAAGACCTGCAGTTGGGTTGGGAAATCGAACGTGACGAGCGTGTTGGTAATCCTGGGTTACAAGAAGCGCAAACGATGGAAAGGTTTGTCGCGTTGGATGATAAGACCTTCGAAGTTTACCTTAACAAGATTTCATTCAAATATCGTACAGACTATTTCCCTGATCCAATGCCTGAGCATATTGAAGGTGAAATCTATCGCGCCGATCCTTCTAGCTACATAAAAACAACTAAATACTCCACAGAGCCAACCAACCCGGGCTTGTTCTACGGTCCATACGTACTGAGCAAAGTCAGTGCCGGCAGCTTTATTACCGCAGAACGCAACCCATATTGGAAAGGTAAATCTCCAGCGTTTGGAGAGATTATCTTTAAGACTGTAGAAAATACGGCGGCACTAGAAGCGCACCTGCTGTCTGGCTCCGCTGACTACATTCCAGGTGAACTTGGTCTAACACTGGATCAGGCACTGCAACTCCAAAAGCGTCAAGGTGATAAGTTCAAGTTCCACTTCGAACCTGGTCTGCTATATGAGCACTTGGATACCAACATAGATAACCCTCACCTTGCCAAGAAAGAGGTCCGCCAAGCACTAATGTATGGCGCGAACCGCCAGCAACTGGTAGATAAACTCTTCATGAGCAAACAACCTATTGCTCACACAAACACTAGTCCACGTGACTTCGGCTATAGCGAAGAGGTCAAGCAGTATGAATACGACCCTAAGAAAGCAAAAGAGCTCCTAAAGCAAGCTGGCTACACACTGAAAAATGGTGTGATGGTTGATGGCGAAGGAAATGAACTGCATTTAGAGCTTATGACCACTGCAGGTAATAAAACCCGTGAGCTGGTTCAGCAGGTGTTGCAGTCTCAGTGGAAGCAGATTGGCGTGAAGGTGTCAATCGTGAACCAGCCTGCACGTGTTTACTTCGGCGAAACCTTGACTCAGCGCAAGCACAAAGGTTTGGCGATGTTTGCTTGGTACTCTGCACCAGAGAATCCACCACGCACTACGCTCCACTCAAACAGCACTCCAACTGAAGCGAACAACTGGTCTGGTCAGAACTATATTGGTTACAAAAATCCCGAAATGGATGCGCTGCTGGATAAAGTTGAAGCAGAGTTGGATGACGATAAGCGCGAAGCTATCTTCCGTGACATCCAGAATATCTATGCTGAAGACCTTCCGGCACTGCCACTTTACTTCCGCTCGGACAGTTTTGTGATGCCAAAATGGCTGGAAGGTGTGACCCCAACTGGACATATGTTCCCGTCCACTAACTGGGTTGAAGAATGGTATAGCGCCAAGAAGTAGGAGCTTTTATGGACCAGGCGATACTGGATGTTCGTCACCTGCAGGTAGCCTTTAAAGATTACCCAGCAGTAAACGATATCAGCTTCCACATTAAAAAAGGCGAGATACTTGGTGTCGTCGGTGAATCAGGGTGCGGTAAAAGTCTTGCTGCGCTCACCCTGATGGGCCTTCAACCGAAGGTGATGAAAGCCAGTGGGGAAGTGATATTCAACGGCGAAAACTTGTTAGAAAACAAAGACTCAGACTGGCAGAAAGTGCGTGGTGAAGGCATTGCCATGATCTTCCAAGAGCCAATGACTGCATTAAACCCCGTGGTGACGGTTGGTGATCAAATCGCTGAGATGTTTGAACTTCATCGCGGTAGTAACAAAGTTGAAGCGCAGGAACGCGCTATTGAAATGCTGGAAAAAGTGCATATTCCTGACTCAGTTAGACGCGCTAAAGCCTACCCTCATGAACTCTCCGGCGGGATGCGACAGCGTGTAATGATTGCTATGGCATTGGCATGTGAACCAGAACTGATTATCGCCGATGAACCAACCACCGCGCTTGATGTAACTGTGCAAGCGCAGGTTCTGGATCTACTTGAGGAACTGAGGGATACCACAGGTACAGCGGTACAATTTATCAGTCATAACCTTGGCGTCGTTTCACAACTTGCTGAGCGCGTTATCGTGATGTACGCCGGACGTATTGTGGAACAGGCGACCGCAGAAGAACTTTTTGCTAATCCACAACACCCGTATACCCAAGGTTTATTGGCGACACTGCCCCGTATTGGTGGTGCACGTGATGTATTACCTGCTATTCCCGGTGCCGTGCCACCACTTGAACAACGTGGAAAGGGTTGTCCTTTTGCGGATCGTTGTGGAAAAGCAACGCCAACCTGTGTGGCAACCATGCCTGAAGAGGTGGAGCTTAACGCGTTACACACCGTGGCCTGCCACCATATCTAAGGACGGACTCATGACATTATTAAAACTAGACAACGTCTGTCAGCGCTATCCCATCGGCCAGAAAGGGTGGTTTGGGAAGCCAGCGCAAGAATTGCGAGCGGTTAACAAAATTTCACTTTGCCTGGATAAAGGAGAGACGCTAGCTATTGTTGGTGAGTCTGGATGCGGAAAGTCAACACTTGGCAGAATGGTCGCTCTGCTCGAATCACCTGTTGAAGGTAAGGTTGAAATCGATGGCATCCAAACTGCTGGACTTAAAGGGCAGACGTTAAAAGATCTTCGTAGAAAACTGGGACTGGTTTTTCAGGACCCGTATTCTGCACTCAACCCAAGGTTACCCATTTCGGAGTTGGTGGGTGAACCGCTCGAAGTCTATAACGTAGGTGACAAACCCTCGCGTAAAGCCAAAGTCATTGATGCTCTAAAGGCCGTTGGCCTCAGTGAAGACGCACTTGATCGCTATCCGCACGAATTTTCAGGTGGTCAGCGTCAGCGTATTTGTATTGCCCGTGCATTAGTACTTGAACCACAGCTCATTATTGCGGATGAACCTCTGTCTGCGTTGGATGTTTCTGTGCAAAGCCAAGTGTTGAACTTGTTTGCGGAACTTCAACGCGAACGAAACCTTTCTTTCTTTTTCATTAGTCATGATATGGCGGTGGTCGACTATCTGGCAGATACCATAGTGGTCATGTATCTCGGCCAAGTGGTTGAACAAGCACCGCGTGAAGCATTCTTCTCAAAACCTGCTCACCCATACAGCCAAGCGTTGCTTGCTGCTGTTCCAGAAGTCGGGAAGGGAAAACGAAAACGTGGTCTGGCACTTCAAGGCGATGTGCCTAGTCCTATCGATCCTCCTAGTGGATGTGCTTTCCATCCACGTTGCGCCAAAGCTACTGATAAGTGTAAGCAGGAAATACCTTTGGCTTCTGTCTATGAAAACGACAGCAAACACATTGTAGCCTGTCACTATCCGGGAGAAGTTATCGAAGTAAAAAAGGCGGAACGTAAGGAGGTCACGGTATGACGCAATTTCTGATAAGCCGGGTGCTGCAGAGTCTCTTCGTTCTGCTCCTCGTTTCGTTCGTTTCCTATGCATTGATCGGTTTGATGCCGGGTGACCCTATCGATTTGATGGCGACATCTGATCCTAATATGACAGCTGAAGACATTGCTCGTCTGAAAGCCCTACAGGGGTTAGATAAACCGCTTATAGAGCGTTATGGCAACTGGTTGATTGCAGCGTTACAGGGTGACTTTGGTTACTCACGCCTTTACTACAAGCCCGCGGAAGATGTGTTGATTCCTGCGGTTTGGAACACCGTTAAACTGGTGGGTATCGCTACTCTGTTGTCATTGCTGATTGCGATTCCAGTTGGTGTCATTGCCGCGCTGAAACACCGTTCTTGGGCTGACTATGTGATTAGCTTCGGTGCTTTTGTGGGTTTCTCAACACCAGCATTCTGGTTGGCATTGATGCTGATTCTGGTGTTCTCTGTCACCTTGGGTTGGTTACCTGCTGGTGGCACTGGTGAGGCTGAAGGTGGTGGTTTCTGGGTTCAGGTGAAGCACTTGATTCTACCGGTGATCTCTCTAACTGTACTGAACGTTGCCAGCCATTCCCGCTATGTTCGGGGTACCATGCTGGAAGTCATGCGTCAGGATTATATCCGTACAGCGATTGCCAAAGGCGCATCGAAAACCCGCGTTATCTGGAAGCATGCTTTACGTAACGCGATGATTCCTTTGGTCACCATCATTGCTTTGGATATCGGCTTTTTGCTCTCAGGGGCCCTGATTACGGAAACTGTATTTGCATGGCCAGGCATGGGTAAATTGATTTTCGACGCCATCATGGGGAACGACTATAACCTCGCTTTGCTCGGTTTGATGGTGATTACCTTCACAGCGCTGTTCGGCAACCTGTTAGCAGATATTGCCTACGCCAAGCTCGACCCACGTATAAGTCTGACGAAAGGAGCATAAGCATGACACAACAAGTGACTAACGCTGCTCCTGCAGCACCAAAACGCAAGGCATCATCGCCGTGGGTTCTTGTATGGCAACGATTCTGCCAGCATAAAGCGGGACTGGTGAGCGCGGTATTCATCGTTCTGCTGACCATCTTATGTTTCAGTGCGCCATTACTGGCGGAGTGGTTTGGGCATGATCCGTTTGAAGTGGACTTCTTTGCCCGCTTTGAACCGGCCAGCAGCACACACTGGTTAGGTGCTGATGAACTGGGCCGTGACGTATTCCTGCGCTTGCTTTATGGCGGTCAGGTTTCGCTGGCAGTCGGTGCAGTCGCTGCGCTGGCGACGGCGATACTTGGCACCTTGATTGGGGTATTTGCTGGGTATTTTGGCGGCAAATTGGACTCAATACTGATGCGTATTGCAGATTTCACTTTGTCCCTGCCAACACTGCCACTGATGATCGTTTTGGCTGCGTTAGACCTGAGCAAACTGGGACTGCCTGATAGCTGGGCGCAAGGTGAGAATGCAAGCTTCATCCGCATCATTGTGATCGTTGCGCTGTTTGGTTGGCCAACCACTGCACGTCTGGTGCGTTCAGGTACCTTGTCTGTGCGTGAGCGTGACTACGTAAAAGCCGCGATTGGCTACGGCGCTTCACCTTGGCGCATCATTCGCCGTCACGTACTGCCGAATGTGCTTTCGCCGGTTATCATTGCGACTACCATGGCACTGGGTGGCGTTATCCTGCTGGAAAGTGCGCTGTCATTCCTTGGCTTGGGGATTCAACCGCCAATGCCATCATGGGGTAACATGCTGCAGAATGCGCAGGAAGTGATTTGGCAGTCGCCAGGTCTGGCTATCTATCCGGGTGTTGCCATCTTGATCACCGTTATGGCGTTTAACTTCCTTGGTGATGCACTGCAAGATGCGTTAGACCCGAAATCGGGAAGCTGATTTAACCTAATAACCTTCTCAAAGCCGGCAATCGCCGGCTTTATCTTTTCCTCAAGATACTGATTTGTTGATACAAAATTTGCTGACTTTCTTATGAGTACTTAAAGTGTATAATAAATGCATCTTTAAGTTTTGAAGAGACGTTTCCATGATGATCAACATTGTCGATAAGGCAAAGGAAGAACGTATTCCACCGGTTCTACGATTAGGCTTTAGGCCATTTTTCCTGCTGGCCTCTGTCTATGCCGTATTTACCGTGACCGTCTGGAGCTGGATTTTCTCCACTGGCGCGTCGACGTCACTCAGTGTCCCACCACTCTGGTGGCATGCTCACGAAATGTTGTTTGGTTTTGCAATAGCGGTGGTGGCAGGTTTCCTTTTGACTGCTGTTCAGACATGGACAGGTGTGAAGGGAACATCCGGTTGGAAACTTGCAATCATTGTGATGCTTTGGTTATTACCGCGGGCTCTATTCTGGACTGACACACCACTGGCGGTGATTGCTCTGATTGATGGTGCATTTTTGCTGACTGTTGGCTGGGAAGTGGGGATGCGGGTGGTGAAAACGAAACGTTGGCGGAATTTGTTTTTTATTCCAATGCTCACCGTTGCACTTATCGCCAATTTCGCCAGCTATGCCACGGTGAAGGGAATGCCGCCATTTTCCTCTAATGTACTTTGGCAGGCGATGATTTGGTGGTTCATGCTGCTTATATCCATCATGGGCGGCAGAGTGATTCCATTTTTCACCGCAAAACGTTTTCAGTTTGAAGCACCAAAAGCCTTACTGTGGCTTGATGTCGCTGCGAATCTCCCGCTGATCTTACTGGCGATTCTGAGTTTCTTTCCTTTTGTGGGCTCGACAGTCACTCTGACTTTGCTGCTGGTGGCGGGTAGTGCACAACTGATTCGCCTTTACCGTTGGGGTGGTGTTAAGTCAAAGAGTGAGCCTCTGGTTTGGTCATTGCACCTGTTTTATCTTGCTTTGCCGTTGGGACTGTTTGCCAAAGCAATGGCAATCAGCAGCCCTTGGGTATCTCATACTTTGATCCACCTACTGGCTATGGGTACTTTAGCAGGCGTTATTCTCGCGATGATTGCTAGGGTGACAATGGGGCACACCGGGCGTGCAATTTATCAAGGTCCGAAGTTTGCTTTTGCCTTTCTTTCCCTCGCATTCGCTACCCTTATCCGAGTAATTGGGCCTGCGATTTGGCCTGAGTATTTGAGTACATGGATAGTGATTGCAGCGGTGGGATGGTCGCTATCTTTTGTGGCGTTTGCTGTTATTTTCGGCCCAATGCTGACTAAAGCAAGAACGGACGGCCACCCCGGTTGATTTAACTGTCCAACATAAAAATGCGCTGTCTGGCACGGCAATTTCCCATAACTCATTCATACTTAAAAAGTCTGAAGTAATAGGAGGTTGCTGTGTGTAGGTGGTTAGCGTATCAAGGAAAGCCCTGCTATCTAGATGAAATGCTTCATCAGCCAAACCATTCGCTGGTGTCGCAAAGTATGGATGCCACAAAAGCGGTGACAGCGGTCAATGCTGACGGCTTTGGTATTGCGTGGTATGGCGAAAAACCAACGCCAGCGCTTTATCGTGAAGTGCTTCCGGCGTGGTCTGATGCCAATCTAAAATCACTTGCTGAACACACACGATCCCACCGATTTATGGCACACGTTCGCGCTTCTACTGGTGCCAATACTTCCCGAGAGAATTGTCATCCCTTCAATGTTGAGAACTGGCTGTTTATGCATAACGGTCAAATTCCTGAATTTGACCAAACGCGCTACAACCTTGAACGGCATTTGGATGAGCCTTTCTACCTGAAACGGAAAGGTTCAACAGATAGTGAACTCATCTTCCTTCTTTTGCTGCAATACAACATGGAGTCATCGCCGAAAGAAGCACTCAAAAAAGTCATTGCTAGAGTGGAAGCTGAAATGCGTGCCAAAGAGGTAGCGGAGCCGTTTAAAGCATCGATTTGCGTCAGTAACGGTAAACAATTTTGGGGATTAAGATATGCCACTCATGGTGTGCCTCCGACGTTGTTCTACAAGCATCTAGACAGTGGCGTGGTACTGGCGTCAGAGCCATATGACACAGACAGAGAAGGTTGGAAGAGTGTGCCTGCACAGAGCTTCATTGCGCTTGAAGGCGAGCAGGTGGAAATTACGCAATTCGAGATGAGATAGGGCGGAGAACCGCCCTACAATTTTGCTTGGTTATACCGCCATGCTGTATGGCTGATATTGCGCCCAAGCCATTTGGTACATCTTTCGGGATTGTTGGCGGAGCTGGCCTATCTTAGTCACTTCAAACTCGGTTAAATCACGGTCTACTGCATCTCGTTCAATGCGCTGAATTTGCTCGTAGATACTGTGCTCAGGGCCATTTTTGATTTTAGAGATGGCATTCAGGTGCAGTTGTACTTCGGCTACCAACTGACTTTCTGGCAGTGTCACTAGCACTTTCAGATCGCGATATCCTGATGGGCGAGGGGCCTGAAAACGGTTAATCACTTCAAGCGTCTGGGTTTGGGTTGCGAGTTTTTCGTAGGCCTGATTCAGAGAATTAATCGAGTCAGATTCAATAGTGATTCGCACGATATCAGTGAGCTTAGACACATCACCATTCAGTTCTTTATCCACTTTTACCGCAGCACGATGCTGCCCCTTCAAACCAGCACTCACCACTTTTGCGCTTACAGAATCGGCAATGCCTGCTGCAAGTGTTTCCAACTCTTGTTGCGCGTCAGGGGCGAGCTTGTAGAGGGTATCCAAGTCGTTAACGGGTTGGTTAACTTGATGAGCGCGAAATGAAGGAATAGCGAGTAAATCAGACAGCGCTTGTTGAGGCTGAATTTGCTTATACGCTTGGATAGGGTGTTCAGGGAGGGATTTTATGTCTGGTTGATTGGCATAGGCTGGAACACGAATTACCAGAATCGGTACGATAATCAGCGCCTTAATCATTCTTCCCATTTACTTACCTCTTGGTTTCTAGGGTCAACAGACCCTATTGCATCCACATTGATATCTTACCTGTGGAACATGAATGTTAGCTGAATGGAAGATTCAGGTTCGCGCTCGAGCTCTCAAAGTGTGTTTGGCCAATTTGGTACAGATCAAATAATGCAAAATAAAATCCTTTAAATTTTAATATATTCCAATTATATGAGCGTATTTGGTGTTTAGGGTGATTTTATAATCTATAAAAGATTGTCAAAAATGATGCAGTGTCGTTAACTTTAAGCGATAACTGTGGTCGGGAAACTCTTACCCAGAGTGCCCGATTGAGGATCAATATGGAGGACGTAACATGTACCATCCAGATTACCTTATGCAGCTTTGTCATATCAGCGACCAGGCTGTCAAAGAACTTGAACCTATGTTTGATGATCTGCCAACTACCCCTTATGCAGATGGTCAATATCGGTTAAGACGCTACTCAATTGTGCACTGCCATGACGGTGCGCTCCGGCAAATGGAACATCACACTTTTGTCCAATCAGAAGCTATCAACCAGCATCAGGGTGGCGTAGTACGAAATTTTGAAGAACTGACATCGGCAGTGCTCCACTCGGAAGGTTTGTTCGAACTGTGTCGCTTATTCAAGGATAACAATGAACTGGACGACGAGCAGGATATTGAAATTCACCAGATGAGAGTGATAACACTCAATGACATCACGCCGGTTTCTCCAGAAGGGATTCATCAGGACGGCTTTGACCACATTGCCATCGCCGCAATAGACAGGAAAAACGTTCAGGGTGGTGAAATCCTGGTTTACAAAGACAGAAGTGAACAGCCGTTCTTCTCTTTGGCCATGAATAACGGTGATGTAGCATTATTGGATGACCATGCAGTTTGGCACAATGCGAACCCGATCAGGGCGCTTAACCCCACTGAACATGGTCATATGGATCTTTTTGTTTTGACTGCAAGAGAGCATTAAGACCAAAAGCAAAGCGCTAAAATTATAGACACTGGCGGCCAGATTGGTCGCCAGTCCTTTCTAATGCAATCTTAACTGACTGATTTCATGAATTAACCAGAAACACTTTTCTTTGAATGCGTTACAATTGCCTCACTTGGATTAATGCATAGAAGATGAATGAAATATCATTTCCCCTTAATCATTGCTGCTACATCGCTCTGTTTTATAGCCTCCTCAAACGCAGCAAGCAAACCGGAAGCAACTGAAAAACCAGAGAGTGTTGAGAAGCTGCGCCTTAAAAGAAGTGAGAACTGGGGTTTGGCGGCGACCATTCGCTCCGCGGGTATTCCTTATGCAGACAGCGGTAGCGATATCGTCTCGAGCTTTGTACCTATGATGTTCTATGAAGATGAAGCTTTTTTCATTGATGGCACGGAAGGCGGATTAAGGCTTTGGGAAGAAGATGAGTGGCGGTTGAATACCATTCTTCGCATGCGTTTTATCGACCTACCTACCGCAGTGCAAAATGACATTGGTGGAGACACCGGGGATTTCGGCTTACAACTCAAGCGTCAATGGGATGAAAGTTGGTATACCAATCTGGATGTTCTCTCTGACAAAAGCGGGCGTTTTCATGGCGTCGCCACGTTAGGAAAGCAGATTGAAGGGGAAAGCTTCGACCTGAATGCGAGCATTTCGGCACGCTATAAAGATGCTAATTTCAACAGCTATTACTACGGTTTGTCAGAGTTCACTGAGCGGGGCACAGATCTTGGTGCGGGTATTGATTTCAAAGCTGGGGTGAAAGGGCATTACCATGTTTATTCCAACTTATACCTTGTCGGTGCTGCCTATGCGACATACTTTGACGAAAATGTTCGTCACTCCCCAACGATAAATAGTGAGTGGCAGGGTGAGGTCTATGCAGGTTTTGGCTTCTTCAATGACAACCGACGGTTTGGCGAACGTGAACTGTCAACGCGACCATATTGGCGTGTGGCTTTTGGCTGGGCCACGCCTTCCAACATTGGTGACATATTGACAGGAAGTACAGAAAAAGACCCTCACGATAATAAACTCACTTCTCTGTTTTACGGTCATCCTCTTTCTGACGACTTATTTGGTATTCCAATGGATATCTACCTGACACCAGGTGTCGTATGGCATTGGAAATCTGACGTTCAGGCATCATCACCAGAATATATTATGGCGATTAAGGCATATTACACGGTCGAATGGCCTACCACATGGAGATTGGGAATAGCCGAAGGTTTATCGTACATCAATAACATTACTCATATTGAGCGTTCTGAAATGGAACGTAAAGGCTATGAGCCAAGCCATTTACTGAACTACCTCGATATATCTTTGGATGTCAATATTGGGGACCTTGTGAATAAGAAGAGTCTGAAAAATATGTGGTTGGGCTACTCGATTCACCACCGCTCAGCAATCTTCGAAAAAGCTAGCCAGTTTGGCCGTATCAAAGGTGGCAGTAACTACAACACGATCTATTTGCAGATCGATTTCTAGCGGTATTTTGTTGAAAAGCGAATAGTGCTGTGGAGCAAGCGAGCGCTGGGATATTTGGAGAGAAAGGATATGATACTTTCAATTTCCCGGCGCTCTAATTGGGTTATGGCGTGTAAGGAAGGTAGCCAGTGAAACCGACAATTTTCCAACCTGCAGGCGTTTTCTTCAGATAGTAAAGTGTTTGCCAGTTCAACACTTCGGGCTCTTTCCCGACAACTTGAATCGTGCCATTAAATTGTTTTCTCGCAATGGCTTTGCCCTCTTTCACTTCAATCTGCTCGAGAGTGGTGAGCTTATGAACAGCATCTTCTAACGGCTCCGCATACTCGGTCTTCAAACTTGCGCGAGCTGCTTCCAGCCAAGAATCGCGGTAGTTTTCAAAGCGCGAGAAGGCGAGATTCCATTTACCTGGGTCATTGTCGAAACCCGCGTTGACGGCAAAGAATTCGTCCTCAAGGAAATCATTTTCTACCATCGACCAATCAGCTTGGGTATAGGCGCGAATATCTTTTGCGACCAGCATATCCCAGATCTCTGTGCGGTCTTCATCATTTCCTAAAAATGGATTTGCTTTAATCACTTAAGGCTCCAGCATTGCAAATCAAAGGCCACATAAGAACGGATTATGTATCATATGGAAATGCCGGGAAGGCAATGGTGAGACAATGATCGAACAAAAAAAGGGGCGTCCACACAGACACCCAAAATGAAAAAGAAGTTTAAGTTAGCAGTAAATGGAAATCTGAATTAGGAAACCAGTGCCAACAGACCGTTAGCTGCCCGAAGGGTTCGACTGCGCGTCCCGTACTCTAAGCGTTTAAGCTTTGTTGAAGTTGTATTTGGTGACGACAACGGCTTTCTTGTCGGTTAGTAGGCCTTTGGGACCGTTTTCAGTGAAAGAGAAGGTCACGCCTGCGCGGGCGATAAAATCAATCCAGTTTTTCAACCGGGTAGGGATGCTGAAATTTCACATTGGAGCGGAGATACGCAGTGTGTCACTCGCTCTAATTTCGTCAACCAGCTTATTTGAAGAAGGGTATTCACCGAGAATACTTGATTTAAGAGCCAGTAAATTAGCCGCCATTTTCCTCTTTAAGTATTGTCTTTACGGGTTTCTTTCGTGTCAGAAATGTATGGGTTTTGTTTTATAAGTAAAAAGTTGAAAAATTGTATTTGTCTTTCGAATAATTTGAAGGTGAGAGCCAATAAAAAGGCTTCCTGATGGAAGCCTATTCAATAATCAAATTCAGCACATTAACCGCACTTAGAGTCGCCACAGTTCAGACAAGTTTGACAACCGTCTTTCACGATAACGGCTTTGTTGTGGCACTTGTAGCAAAGTGTTGCGCTAGGCGGGAAACCCGTGTTTACCGGTTCTTCCTCTTTCACTTCTGCTTTTGACGCATTCTCAGCACGTTTTGCTTCCAGAAATGCCTTCTGGTGTTCGTCCATCTCTGGGTTTTTCAGCATGCCGATTTCCATCAGGTGCTGTTCAATCACATTGCCGATTTCAGCAATCAGAGAAGGCACATATTTACCTTTGTTCCAGTAACCGCCTTTAGGGTCAAAAACGGAACGCAGTTCTTCCACCAGAAAAGTGACATCGCCGCCTTTTCGGAATACCGCAGAGATGATGCGAGTCAGCGCAACGATCCACTGGTAGTGCTCAAGGCTCTTGCTGTTAATGAAGATTTCAAAAGGACGACGCGCTTCGTGGTCAGTACCTTCGTTCAACACAACATCGTTGATGGTAATAAACAGAGAATGCTCAGAAACGTGTTCTGGCGTCTTCAGTTTATACGTCGAGCCCAGCAGTTTTTCTGGACGTGGCATTTCTTCATGCATGGTTTCAAATGCTGGTACTTCAACAACAGGAGCAACAGGCGCTTCCTGAACCGCGTCTTTACTTTTTACTTTGTAGCCAACAATTTTGCTTTCGATTTTACGTGTCATAACGAATTACTTCTTTCTCACAAAGGGCAGCGAAATCGCCACCCCTTTATTTATCTGTCTGCGGTTAGAACTTACCGTAGTAGCCTTCTTTCAGGGCGTCGTAGAGGTTAGCTGCGGTGTGTTCTTCACCGTCATACTCAATCTTCTCGTTGCCTTTGGCTTCAAACGTGGTGCCATCTTCCAACGTGAATACGTAAGTGGTGTTTTCCAGATCTTCTTCTTTCACCAGAACACCCTGGAACACTTCTGGGTTGAAGCGGAAGGTGGTACAACCTTTCAGACCCTTGTCATACGCATCCATGTAAATGTCTTTAAAGCTCTCAAACGGGAAGTCAGTGGGTACGTTCGCTGTCTTCGAGATTGACGAGTCAATCCAACGCTGAGCAGCAGCCTGAACTTCAACGTGCTGGCTTGGTGTAATGTCATCCGCAGTGATGAAGTACTCTGGCAGTTGCTCGTCTTCCTTCGTGCTGTATGGCATTGCTTTCTGGTTGATCAGTTCGCGGTATGCCAACAACTCAAAGCTGAACACATCGACGCTTTCTTTCGATTTCTTACCTGGCTTAATCACGTTACGGGTGTAGTGGTGAGCAAAGCTTGGTTCGATACCATTACTTGCGTTGTTTGCCAGTGACAGAGAAATCGTACCGGTCGGAGCAATAGAAGTGTGGTGAGTGAAACGACCACCGTTCGCCGCCAGTTTCTCAATCAGGTCTGGACGCACTTCGCCAATCTGCTGCATGTAACGGCTGTATTTCGCGTGCAGGACTTTACCCTTCACTTTGTCGCCCACTTTGATGCCGTCTTTCGCCATTTCAGGGCGCAGACGCATCATTTTAGGAGTAACGTCGAATTCTTTGTCCATCACGGGTGCTGCGCCTTTCTCTGCAGCAAGCTCGATAGCTTGTTCCCAACCGGTGATCGCCATTTCCTGAGAAACTTGTTCAGTGAAAGCGATAGATGCCGCGCTGCCGTATTTGTGGCGAAGCATCGTCAGGGTAGAACCCAAGCCAAGGAAGCCCATGCCATGACGGCGTTTGGTTTCGATTTCTTCACGTTGCTTCTCAAGCGGCAGTTGGTTGATCTCAACCACGTTGTCCAGCATACGGGTGAAAATAGCCACAACCTTACGGTACATATCCCAGTCGAAGTAGGCATTTTCAGTGAATGGATCGCGAACGAATTTGGTCAGGTTCACTGAACCCAGCAGACACGCGCCATAAGGGGGCAGCGGCTGTTCACCACATGGGTTGGTTGCACGAATGTCTTCGCAGAACCAGTTGTTGTTCATTTGGTTAACTTTGTCGATCAGGATAAAGCCTGGTTCCGCGTAATCGTAAGTCGACGACATGATCACGTTCCACAGGTTACGCGCCGGCATGGTGCGGTAGATTTTGCACGCCACACGGCCTTTATCATCTTCAACCAGTCCATCTTTGCTCGGCCAGTCTGCCCATACGATGGTTTCATCATTCTGCAGATCGGTGCCGTCTTGACGCGCTTCTTTGGCGGTCACCGGGAAGATCAGTTGCCATTCGCCATCGTTCTTAACGGCTTCGATAAACTCTTCGGTGATCAGCAGAGACAGGTTGAACTGACGCAGACGGCCATCTTCACGCTTCGCACGGATGAACTCCATCACGTCTGGATGGCGGATATCCATGGTGCCCATTTGCGCACCGCGACGACCACCTGCTGAAGAAACGGTGAAGCACATCTTGTCGTAGATATCCATGAACGACAGTGGGCCAGAGGTGTAGGCACCGGCGCCAGAAACAAACGCACCGCGTGGACGCAGGGTAGAGAAGTCGTAGCCAATACCACAGCCCGCTTTCAGGGTCAGGCCAGCTTCGTGCACTTTACCCAGAATGTCGTCCATTGAATCTTCAATGGTGCCACTCACTGTACAGTTGATGGTTGAGGTAGCAGGCTTGTGCTCGAAAGCGCCAGCGTTAGACGTAATACGGCCTGCTGGGATAGCACCGTGACGAAGTGCCCACAGAAATTCGTTGTACCATTTTTCGCGTACTGATTTTTCTTCGAGATCGGCAAGTGCACGGGCAACACGCTTGAAAGTGTCATCCAGTGTCGCGTCGATTGCGTCACCGTGTTTGCTTTTCAGGCGGTATTTGCTGTCCCAAATTTCCATCGACGTATCTTGGTAAGGAATAGCGAGTACGCCAGTGGATTCGATATCAGAAGCTGACTTGGTTTTAGCCATTATGAATTGCACCTCGAAAGTAATGCCGTCTTGTTGAGCGAAGCTTGGCCAGAAACACTATATTGTGCCCCTGATCGACAAGGGCGCAGATCAAACCACTATATCCTGTGATCTTCAAGTCTTGACAAACACTCTTTTCGGCATAATTTTCAATTCTACATAAAGGATAGTGTGTTATGGATCTAAAGGCTCTCATGTTGAGAGTGATGAAGGTTGCCAAGCAGCATATTTACCGAAAGTGATCAAATGAGAAACACTCAGATGAAAGGTGAAAAACCGTTGCGTTGCACGTTCGGCGTTCTATATTTCTGTCCCGTAGTCAGTAGAGACACTCTCTGATACTCAAAAGGCGCGTTTGCAGAGTGGCTATGCAGCGGATTGCAAATCCGTGGACCTCGGTTCGACTCTGGGACGCACATCCATTTGCTTCCCCTAGAATCTTCCTGTATTCACTCTTCACACTGTCTGAAACAGCGCTTTTTGATCGCAGTGGCTTTTCTTTGCGTAACTTTCTGTAACGACAACAAGAGGGGATACCAATGTCTAACGCGGAAGCAATCATTGTGAGCTGTGGCGATACAAGCAAATACCTCATCGGAACCAGCGCGGGAAAAGGAACAGTGACGTACAAGCGGGGCAGGGATGGAGACCTGATGTTCTTCGAATGCCTTAACACTGCCAAAGAAGCTCTCACACAGCAGGGGTTCACATCAGCAACACTGATAATGGACAACCCCTACGATGAAATGATTGGCGAAGAAGCGAGCGAAACCAGTAGTCACGTTATTTCGCTATAGGTCCGGCTAAACTTCAGCGTCGCACACATCACACAATCTTTGAAAGTGATGGCTACAAAATGTTAGTAGCCATCACTTTGTCACATTTCTTTTCTAGCGTATGCGTCAATCTTGATGTGGGTCTACTATCTGTAAATATGAGTAAAGAATGTTGCTCATACGTTGCATTTGTAAATACAATATTCGGTTTGCGCGGGGCTAACCGCCAAGCACAGTTTCAAATCAGCCTTGAGGGTTGTGTCTGTATCCTAGATTTGAGGAATGGTGTTAATGAACCTGTTTATGTTGGATGTCGATGGGACGTTGATCGACAGCTACGATTTTGATTCCGATTGTTTTCGCTCTGCAGTAGAGGAAGTAGTGGGAATTGAACTTACCGCTGATTGGGGCGCGTTTACCAACGTGACGGATGTCGGCATCCTGGAAGAATTAATTGAAAAACAAGGATTACGCCAGGACAGAATGCGTATTCTACGAGAAGTGAAAGCACTTTTTTTGCAGAAACTCCGTGAGTATATCTCATCAAATCAAAATGATTTGACTGCAACTCCAGGGGCGATTGAGTTTGTGAATGACATGAAAGCACACCCAAATGTGGTGTTGGCGATTGCGACTGGTGGATGGGAAGACTCCGCAAAAATGAAGCTGAGCGCAGCTGGTTTTGATGTGACTGGTGTGAGTTTTGCCTCGTGCTCAGATGCGATGACACGTAGCGAAATCATGGCATTAGCGGCGTTTCGTGCTAAGCAGGACACTGGTGCAGTGTTTACCCGCCGCGTTTACTTCGGTGATGGAGAGTGGGACAAAATGGCAACTAGCACCTTGGGCTATGAGTTCGTCGCGGTGGGCACTAAGGTTAAGCACCATACCCGTATCCCAAATTTCGCCCATTACGATGCGATCTTCGGCAAACTGGGCCTAAGCGATATGCTAAGTGCTAAAACTGCATAATCACCTACCCAGACAAAACAGCGCCAATTGGCGCTGTTTTTTTCAGTAACTGGCAGATTCAAGCGCTGGTAACTTTTGAGTCAGCCGACGAGCGGATAGTATTTTTCAACGCTTCAAAGTAGATGTTGGTTTCTTCCGCGACAACATGGCGAAGTAGGATCAAACCGATCAGATTTGGTACAGCCATGAGTCCATTAACAATGTCTGCAATCAGCCAAATCATATCCAGTTTGATAAATGCACCGGACAAAATCAGCGTCACGAAAACAATCTTATAAGTCAGCACCGCGCGTTGGCCAAACAAATACACCACACAACGCTCACCGTAATAGTTCCAACCAAGAATTGTAGTGAAAGCGAAGAACATCAGACCTATAGCAACAACCATGGGGCCAAAACCTTTATCCAGGCCTATCGAAAATGCCTCAGTGGTCATTCTTGCACCTTCAATGTCCATTGACCAAACACCAGTTAGCACCAGTGCCAAACCTGTCATTGAACAGATGACGATGGTATCCAGAAAGGTGCCAACCATAGAGATCAAACCCTGACGGACACAAGAGTTGGTTTGTGCAGAAGCGGCTGCCATTGGCGCACTTCCCAAGCCTGATTCGTTTGAAAACACACCACGGGCAACACCTGCCTGAATCGCAATCATGATAGAGGCGCCCACAAAGCCACCTGTTGCAGCCTGACCGGTAAACGCAGACTCCACAATCAGACTAATCGCGGAAGGGATAGCGCCGGCATTGTTGACCAGAATGCCGACACAAGCGGTGACGTAAACCACAGTCATGGTAGGAATGATCTTGCTAGCTAGCCCCGCAATGGACTTGATACCGCCAATAGTCACGGCAGCAACCAATAGAGTAAGCACGATCGCGGTGATTTCATTGGGAACGTTGAATGCGATATGGCTGGCATCCACAATCGCATTCACTTGTGGGAAAGTACCAATACCGAAGCAAGCCACCCCAATAGTGAAGAAGGCAAACAGGCGCGCCAACCACTTTTGGCCTACACCTTTTTCCAGATAGAGCATGGGTCCACCCAGCATGTTGCCTTGCGCATCCTTTTCACGGTATTTCACGGCGAGCAGGCATTCTGCGTATTTAGTTGCCATACCGAAAAGTGCTGCCATCCACATCCAGAACAGAGCGCCCGGGCCACCCAGTTTCAAGGCGGTAGCAACACCAACGATGTTACCGGTTCCAATAGTGGCAGAAAGGGCAGTACAAAGCGCAGCGAAGCTAGAAACATCGCCTTTGCCAGTGACACCTTCTTCTTTTTTGAAAACGTAAGATAGCGCTAAAGGCAATTTAGAAAACTGAAGTGCGCCAAGGCGTAAAGTGAAATATATACCAGTGCCGACAAGCAGCAGCAGAAGTGGTGGACCCCATACGAAGTTGTCTATGATTTGTAGAAAGTCGTAAAGCGAATAGTTCATTTATCCCCCTTTAGATTAAAAGGAGGAGAATAGCCGCAGAAAGATAGCAGTATGTATAACCAAATGGCCGGATTATGCTCGCTGAATCGTGTATCTTCAGGTTATTTGGTAATAACGAAAATTAATGCGGTTATCTCCTCTGTCCTTTTGCCTGAGAGTTTCACTCGAATCCGTCTTTAAAGATGGGCGAGCTTGCTCCTTCGGCGGGTAAGTCGTGCTTACCTCTCTCCAGAGTTCCCTCCCGCTACTGTCCTTACTCAAACACCAAATTCAGTGTTAATGAGTGCCTGAAAGATTTACTTCTTCGGCGGATGGCCAATGCCATCTCTCTCCAGCAGCGTTCACCGGGTCTTCAAATTTTCGTATGTATCATAGATCACAAAATTGCGAATGCAATTGAAAATGGAGTGTTTGGTATAAAATTGAACACAAAGGCCTAAAAAGATAATTTTATGTTAATGAAACGTTTGTTTTGTTTGTAAGGAAAAGGAGAGCTTGAACAAACCTTAGACGATTGCTCGAACAGGGAAGTGTGCTTTGATCTATCTTGATTTTAAGACACCTTCTAATTCAAGAATGTTCCTGAAGAGCCGATATAACTTCATCTCAACTGTATTTAAAACTGTCAATGACCACGTTTAATGAAATATTAGGTACCAAATCGGGAGATCCTGAATCCACTGTAAAACAGCGTTATAAATTGCTGTCTGTCCGCGTGCACCCGGACAAAGGTGGTTCCAAGGCCCTGATGCATCTCGTCCGTCATTCCTACGACAATATTGTAAAAGGAAAAGGCGAGCACCCAATCTTAATCCCTTCTGTTTCTACTAGTGGCAACAATACAGCTTTGGAACGTGAATTAGCTGCTGTTAAAAAAGAAAGGGATGAGCTATCTGCGCTCAATCAACTACTAAAGGTCCAACTCAATCAATCTCGTAAGGCAAGCAATAGCGGCAGTGGTATCGATTATTCGCGTAAAATTACCCAACTTGAGGGCGAGATTGCGCTCCTCAAAGATGAGCGTAATCGCCTACAAAATCATAAAGATGCAGCCATTGAAGAACAGGGTAAGCTGGCGGGTGAGTTGCGCCGTGCGCTGTCAGAAAATGAAGTTCTGGAAACTGAGCTGGAGCGAAGTTCAGGGAGAAAAATGCCGGGTGCTATTCAGTGGGCACAAAAATTTTGGTTACCGGCCATGGCGACGTCATCACTGGTTGTGGTTTTGTTTCTTGGCGCCAGCATGCTGAATTGGTCTGTCATATCAGCTTGGTTCAATACCGAAGAGCCGGAAGTCATTCCACCGGCAGTGCGTGTAGTACATGCCAAACCGAAAGATCAAACCACTACGGATAATGTTCCTACCATCGAAGAAACCGAACCAACGATGAAGGAAACATTGCGTCTGCCGTTTCTGAAACTTACGACTGAAACAGGAGTCTGGTCGTTAGCGTCTTACACGGAATCAAACGGGCCATATATTTCAATCCGTAGTGCCAATGGTTCTTATGTTGTCAATGACTGCAGCGGTGAGTTTAGGCTTTATCTTAACGAACCCTTTAGGCCTTTGCGTGTGGCTGCGAATCTAATCTATTTACACCAAAATCAACACTTTCACGTATACAAAATTCCGTATGGACAAGGCTCATCAGCGGAAAGCTGGCTACAGAGCCGGAAACTTCAAATAAACGACGAGTTCTTTACAAGCGAAGCTTTTCTCGAAAGTCGTACCGCGTTACTAAAAAAATGTAATTCTTAGTTCTCATATTTGAGAATTTGGTTATAACCTTATGAATAGGAGAAGAAAAGAAGTAGAAGTATATGGCCAAGAATAACTACCTCATCAATGAGTTTAAGCCTGAAAGACAAGACATTTCTTCTGGTGTGCTTGCACGCCAAAAGTTAGTCGTTAGCGATAGCGTTGGTCTGAAAGACACAGTAACAGGCATCGGTGTACCAGCATGGTCTGATGGCCACGCGCCAGCCCATAATGATGCACATGTAGTATCTACATTGATGCAGTCCGGCTGTCGTTTGATTGGGAAAACTCAAGTTGATGAATTCGGTATCAGTATTAGCGGGAAGAACCCTTTCCTGGCTAGACTCAAAAACCCTGTCTCTCCATTTGCCCGTCTAGGTGGGTCTTCTTCCGGAGCAGCAATTGCCGTTTCCAAAGGTAGCGCAACCATCGGGATAGGTAATGATTGCTGCGGGGGAGTTTTGATCCCAGCATCTTACAGCGGCTTGTTTGGTTATCGCCCTTCACAGGGGATGGTTGACCTGCGGGGTATCGCACCGTTTTCACCTTCATTTGATGCCGTTGGCTTTATGACAAAGCATCTATCAACTTTGGAGCAAATCGCCGAGAAATGCTGGACTAAGCCTCCCAAGGCGGTTCGGCTTGGGGCCATAGTCAATGCCTCTTCCCTGTTTCACGAGTTGCTCTCGGTTGAAGCTTTGCTGGAATGGGAAGAGAAATTAGCCAAATCCAAGATCTTCCGCAATGACATGCCTAGTCTCAGTAAGCTCACCTTAGCTCAGGCTTACAACATCCATTCGGTAATACTAGGCCGGGAAGTAGACTTACAATACGGACAGTGGCTTGACGAACAAAAGCCAAAATTCTCAGATGAAACGGAAGAGCATCTGAAGCAAATAAGGGGTAAGAGTTTTAAAGAATTCGTCGAAACTAAGAAAAAACGTGAGTTTTTCAGTGACAGTTTGCAAGGCTTTTTCAAGCCCGGAGAGGTTTTGATGATCCCGACTTCTCCAGGGCAACCTCCCAAAGGTGAATCTGTCGACGAATCATTTCTTACTAATCAGCGACGTCTCTACGCCATAGCAGAGGTCGCTGGATTATCGCAACTAACATTACCTTTGTTAATGGTCGACGGCGTTCCAATGGGCGTTTCTCTGTTAGCTTATCCTGGTGAGGATAGGTTGGTGTTTGAAGCAGCTTCGCGTTGGTACATGTAGCCGGCTTAGTATATTGAAATGTTCTTGATTTCCTCAGTATTTCCTCTATGACAACTCCGTTTCCGACGGAGTTGTCAACAGCTAGTCTTATTTTGTCTCATCGTTTTGTCCTACATGTAACATGGTGATGTGCAAACAGTTTATTCGTCATCTAACGAACTATTTTTGCCGAATTCCAACCACTCGTTTCGATTTCATCTTTAAACATTAGGTCAAGAAAAATTTATTTTTTCTTTAATTTCATGGTAACTATCAGATAATAAAGGGAAAATTACCGATTGGCTTGTGATGAACCTATCAACAGAATCTGTGGATAACTAGGTGAATTAGTTGGGCGATGAAAAAATTAACTTAATGAAATATAGGGTTAAATTTCTTCTCTTAGGTCGATTTGGATTTCGGCGTTTAGCTGTGAATGAGATTTGTTACTATCTTTTTAACCTCTGGGGTTTAAATTGTTTTAAAACCAACCGATATTTCCTATTATTCCATCGTACAAGGTGGACAGATTTCTTGCCAAAAAAGCGAGCCAGACTGATGTCTCTCAGTCTGGCTTGGTGTTATTCGAGCGCTTCAATCAGGTCATCAACTCCATTGTAATTGGTATCATAACCACCAAATTCGTCCAACTGGTTCAGCGTCCCGTCACCGTTAGTGTCGAAAATTGCAAAGTTGGTGTCTGCAATATCGTAATCAGATCCATCGTTACCTGAGTTATGGCTTTCTGAGTCAACAAAATCAGGAATACCATCATCGTCAGAGTCCGGAATAGTCGCAATTGATTTACCAATATCAATGTTATCCAGCATGAAGTTGCTATCTACATCTTTAAAGCCTGCTTCAATAATGTCAGGGACTAAGTCGTTGTCACTATCCAGATCTAAATCATTCGGGATGCCATCGTTGTCTGAGTCGGCAACAAACTGCGTGCCCGGCAATGGAGACAGTAAGAGGCGGCTGATTTCAATCGCGCCACTATAGAAGCTGGAGTCGATATAGAAGTCCGGCGTCTCCCCCTCATAAACAATGGTGCGTAACAATTCGTTGTTTCGGAAATAGGCAATCACCCGATCGGTAATTTGAATGGAGAGGGTATCTCCAACAGAGATACGTCCAAATGTGCCTTTAGATGATCCACTTTCATAGATATACAGCGTGCTGCTTACGATATAGAAGGCGTAATCTATATCGCCATAGCTGGCGGAGGTTTCGTCCTTGCCCAGTCCAATCATGTTGTAGGTGCCGAGGCTGCCTATGACAAAGCTCAACTGATAGTGTGAGCGGAAACCATATTCAGAAAAACGCTCAGAGTTTGCCTGAGACTGCCAGTATCCGCCGTTTCCGGTTAGTGAGCCTTGGGTAAAACTGGCGTTACCCGTTAGAAGTGGCCAACTGGAGACATTCATATTGATATTGGATTCGAGATTGTTGGAAATACCATCGTTGTCTCTATCCATATCTCGATTGTTGCCCTGGCCATCGCCGTCAGTATCTGTGGTTTCAGAAGCATCCGTTGGGAATGCATCGCTATTATCACCTACACCATCATCGTCGGTATCAGTATCTTCATTCGGGTCGAATGGGAAAGCGTCATTAACGTCCAAGGTGCCGTCGTTATCGTCGTCATCATCGTTCGGATTTGATAAACCATCGCCGTCCGCATCTTCCGCACGATCATCGATACCATTACCGTTGACATCGTTACCGCCAAGTTCATCATTGCTATCGAGTTTGCCATCGCCGTTCGAATCGAAGGCAGCAAAGTCATAACCATGCATGTCAAAGGCCGTGCCATCATTGGCGGCGTTCTTGCTTTCCAAATCAAGGTAGTCCGGGATGCCGTCACCGTCGGAATCCGGGGCCGGGTGGACAGTGCCTTGCAGATCGACGGCATCCACTTTCAGGTCACCATCGGCATCGGTTAATCCGGCTTCCACCACATCGGGGATGGTGTCGTTGTCAGAGTCCAGGTCGACATCGTTGTTGACGCCATCACCGTCTTTATCGATGGCAAAGCCAGTACCGGAAAGTGGAGCGAGTTCAATGCCTGACAAACGGATAGCGCCACTGTAGAAGCTGGTATCAAGGTAGAAGTCTGGGGTATCGCCGCTGTAATTAAGCGAACGAACGAGGGTGCCATTGCGATAGTAAACAATGGTGCCGTTATTCACCTCCAGCGTTAGGTCGTCACCCACAGCGACGGAGCCAAAGCTGCCCCGATAAGCACCGCTTTCGTAGATATAAAGCGTGGTTCCAGCAATATAGAAGGCGTAATCGATATCGGTGTAGCTTGCTGAACCCTCAACGGTGCCTAAGCCAAACATGTTGTAAGTACCAAGGGCATCGACATGGAAGCTCAGTTTGTATTGGTCTGTGAAACCAAAGCTAGAGAAGCGACTCGAGTTCGCTTGATAACCCCAGCTTCCACCATTGGCGGTGAGTACCCCATCAGTGAAAGCGGCATTGCCAGTTAGAACAGGCCAATCAACGACAGGTGCGCTGGTGCGGGCTTCTAGTTCATCGGAAAGACCATCGTTGTCACGATCAATATCAGCGTTGTCGCCGACACCATCGCCATCCGAGTCGGTGGTCTCAGACGCGTCGTCAGGGAAGGCATCGCTGTTGTCCCCAACACCATCACCGTCAGAGTCTTTGGTCTCAGACGCATCCTCAGGGAAGGCATCCGCATTGTCGCCGACACCGTCACCGTCCGTATCGTTGGTTTCAGTGGCATCTTTAGGGAAGGCGTCACCGTTATCCCCAACGCCATCACCGTCCGTGTCGGTGTCTTCGTTCGGGTCAAATGGGAAGGCGTCGTTAACGTCCAAGGTGCCGTCGTTATCGTCGTCATCATCGTTCGGATTTGATAAACCATCGCCGTCCGCATCTTCCGCACGATCATCGATACCGTTGCCGTTGACATCGTTACCGCCAAGTTCATCATTGCTATCGAGTTTGCCATCGCCGTTCGAATCGAAGGCAGCAAAGTCATAACCATGCATGTCAAAGGCCGTGCCATCATTGGCGGCGTTCCGGCTTTCCAAATCGAGGTAGTCCGGAATGCCGTCACCATCTGAATCCGGGGCCGGGTCGACAGTGCCTTGCAGATCGACGGCATCCACTTTCAGGTCACCATCGGCATCGGTTAATCCGGCTTCCACCACATCGGGGATGGTGTCGTTGTCAGAGTCCAGGTCGACGTCGTTGTTGATGCCATCGTTGTCAGCATCAATGGAGAAACCTGCGCCAGAAAGAGGGGTCAGAGATATGTTCGACAGCTTTATCGCGCCGCTGTAGAAACTCGAATCGACATAGAAGTCAGGTGTGTCACCGTTATAACTTGTTGAGCGGACCAGCGTGTCGTTTCGATAGTAGGCGATAGCCCCTTCGTTAACCTGAATGGAGAGGGTGTCGCCAACCGCAACGGAGCCAAAGGTACCGCGTGAACTGCCGCTTTCGTAAATGCGTAGCGTGCTGCCAACAACGTAGAAAGCGTAATCAATGTCTGAGTACCTTGCTGAACTTTCGACGCTGCCCAAGCCAAACATGTTGTAGCTACCGAGCGAGTCAATGGTGAAGTTCAATACGTAGCGGTCGTTGAAGCCATAACTTGAGAAGCGGTTTGAGTTCGCCTGATAGCGCCAGCTTCCGCCGTTGGCTGAGAGCACACCGTCAGTGAAAGAGGAATTGCCAGTCAGAACAGGCCAGTCTGTGATTTCAGCGCTGGTGCGTGATTCCAGTTCATCAGAAAGACCATCGTTATCACGGTCAATATCAGCGTTGTCGCCGACACCATCGCCATCCGAGTCGGTGGTCTCAGACGCGTCGTCAGGGAAGGCATCGCTGTTGTCCCCAACACCATCACCGTCCGTGTCGGTGTCTTCGTTCGGGTCAAATGGGAAGGCGTCGTTAACGTCTAAGGTACCGTCGTTATCGTCGTCGTCATCATTCGGATTAGAGAGTCCATCCCCGTCAGCATCTTCCGCACGATCATCGACACCGTTGCCGTTCATATCATTGCCGCCGAGCTCATCATTGCTATCGAGTTTGCCGTCGCCGTTGGAATCGAAGGCAGCAAAGTCATAGCCATGCATGTCGAAAGCCGTGCCATCGTTTTCTGGGTTGTGGCTTTCCAAATCAAGGTAATCAGGAATACCGTCACCGTCTGAATCCGGGGCAGGGTCGACAGTGCCTTGGAGATTTACAGAATCAACTTTCAGGTCGCCGTCCGCATCAGTTAATCCGGCTTCAATGACATCAGGAATCGTGTCGTTATCAGAGTCCAGATCGACGTCATTGTTGACGCCATCCTGATCGGCGTCAGCGGATACACCGCTACCGGACATTGGCGTGAGGCTAATATTGCTCAGGCGAATCGCGCCATTGTAGAAACTGGTATCAACATAGAAGTCTGGTGTTTCTCCGCTGTAGCTTACTGCCCGGATTTCCTCGCCGTTACGGAGATAGCGGATAGTGCCGTTGTTCACTTCCAATGAAAGCGTATCGCCAGTAGCGACACTGTTCGCGCCAAAGTTGCCACGGTACGAACCACTCTCGTAGATATAGAGCGTGGTGTTCACGATGTAGAAGGCGTAATCAATATCAGGGTAATTTGCGCCGCTTTCGGCATTACCCAAGCCAAACATATTGTTGCTGCCCAGTGACTCAACCGTGAAATTCAGGCGATAATTATCACGGTAGCCGTACTCAGAAAAACGTATTGAGTTCGCCTGATAGCGCCAAGTACCGCCATTTGCAGAGAGTTCACCATTGGAGAAGCTCGCCCCATAAAGCACGGGCCAATCAACAATGTCAGCTTTAGTGCGCAGCTCTAACTCGTCAGCAAGACCGTCATTGTCACGATCGATATCCGAATTATCACCTATACCATCGCCATCAGAATCTGTGGTTTCAGACGCATCGTTGGGGAAGGCATCAGTATTGTCGCCCACACCGTCGCCGTCAGTGTCCGTGGTCTCAGACGCATCTTGTGGGAAGGCATCGGCATTATCGCCCACACCGTCACCGTCAGTGTCTTTGGTCTCTGTGGCATCTGTTGGGAAGGCGTCACCGTTATCGCCGACGCCATCACCATCCGAATCGGTGTCTTCGTTTGGATCGAATGGGAAGGCGTCGTTAACGTCTAAGGTGCCGTCGTTATCGTCGTCGTCGTCATTCGGGTTGGAAAGTCCATCCCCGTCAGCATCTTCCGCACGATCATCGACACCGTTGCCGTTCACATCATTGCCGCCGAGCTCATCATTGCCATCGAGTTTGCCGTCGTCATTTGAATCGAAGGCCGCAAAGTCGTAGCTATGCATATCGAAGGCCGTACCATCATTGGCAGCATTCTGGCTCTCCAGATCAAGGTAATCAGGAATACCGTCTCCGTCTGAATCCGGGGCAGGGTCGACAGTGCCTTGCAGGTTTACTGAGTCGACTTTCAGGTCTCCATCAGCATCGGCTAAACCGGCTTCAATCACATCAGGGATAGTGTCGTTGTCGGAATCGAGGTCAATATCGTTGTTGACGCCATCCTTATCGGCGTCAGCGGATACACCGCTACCAGACATTGGCGTGAGGCTAATGTCGCTCAGGCGAATCGCGCCATTGTAGAAGCTGGTATCAACGTAAAAGTCCGGTGTTTCTCCGCTGTAGCTTACTGCGCGGATTTCCTCGCCGTTACGGAGATAGCGGATCGTGCCGTTGTTCACCCCCAGTGAGAGGGTATCGCCAGTAGCGACACTGTTCGCACCAAAGTTTCCACGGTATGAACCGCTCTCGTAGATATAGAGCGTGGTGTTCACGATGTAGAAGGCGTAATCAATATCAGGGTAATTTGCGCTGCTTTCAGCATTACCCAAGCCAAACATATTGTTGCTGCCCAGCGATTCAACCGTGAAATTCAGACGATAGTTATCACGGTAGCCGTACGCAGAGAAACGCACTGAGTTCGCCTGATAGCGCCATGTGCCGCCATTGGCAGAGAGTTCGCCATTGGAGAAGCTCGCCCCATAAAGCACGGGCCAATCAACAATGTCAGCTTTAGTGCGTAGTTCCAGCTCATCCGCAAGACCGTCGTTGTCACGATCGATATCCGAATTATCACCCACACCGTCGCCATCCGAGTCTGTGGTTTCAGACGCATCGTTGGGGAAGGCATCGGCATTGTCGCCGACGCCATCACCGTCAGTGTCCGTGGTCTCTGATGCGTCGTCAGGGAAGGCATCGGCATTATCGCCCACACCGTCACCGTCAGTGTCTTTGGTCTCTGTGGCATCTGTTGGGAAGGCGTCACCGTTGTCACCGACGCCGTCACCATCTGAGTCTGTGTCTTCGTTTGGATCGAATGGGAAGGCGTCGTTAACGTCTAAGGTGCCGTCGTTATCGTCGTCGTCGTCATTCGGGTTGGAAAGTCCATCCCCGTCAGCATCTTCCGCACGATCATCGACACCGTTGCCGTTCACATCGTTGCCGCCGAGCTCATCATTGCTATCGAGTTTGCCGTCGCCGTTGGAATCGAAGGCAGCAAAGTCATAGCCATGCATGTCGAAAGCCGTGCCGTCATTGGCGGCATTCTGGCTTTCCAAATCAAGGTAGTCCGGGATGCCGTCACCGTCGGAATCCGGGGCCGGGTGGACAGTGCCTTGCAGATCGACGGCATCCACTTTCAGGTCACCATCGGCATCGGTTAATCCGGCTTCCACCACATCGGGGATGGTGTCGTTGTCAGAGTCCAGGTCGACGTCGTTGTTGATGCCATCCTTATCGGCGTCAGCTGACATGCCGCTGCCGGACATCGGTGTTAGGCTGATATCGCTCAGGCGGATGGCGCCGTTATAGAAGCTGGTATCCACATAGAAGTCGGGCGTTTCGCCGCTGTAGTCAACCGTGCGGATTGCTTCACCGTTGCGCAGATAGCGGATGGTGCCCTTGTTGACTTCCAGTGAGAAGGTGTCGCCGGAAGCGACACTGTTCGCGCCAAAGTTGCCACGGTATGAACCACTCTCGTAGATATAGAGCGTGGTATTCACAATGTAGAAGGCGTAATCAATGTCAGGGTAATTTGCACTGCTTTCAGCATTACCCAACCCAAACATATTGTTGCTGCCCAGCGATTCAACCGTGAAATTCAGACGATAGTTATCACGGTAGCCGTACTCAGAGAAACGCACCGAGTTCGCCTGATAGCGCCATGTGCCGCCATTGGCAGAGAGTTCACCATTGGAGAAGCTCGCTCCATAAAGCACGGGCCAATCAACAATGTCAGCTTTAGTGCGCAGCTCTAACTCGTCAGCAAGACCGTCATTGTCACGATCGATATCCGAATTATCACCCACACCATCGCCGTCAGAATCTGTGGTTTCAGAGGCATCTTCCGGGAAGGCATCGGCATTATCGCCCACGCCATCACCGTCAGTGTCTGTGGTCTCAGACGCATCTTGTGGGAAGGCATCGGCATTGTCACCCACACCATCACCATCAGTATCTTGGGTTTCGGTGGCATCTGTTGGGAAGGCATCTGCATTATCCCCGACGCCATCACCATCTGAGTCGGTATCTTCATTCGGGTCGAATGGGAAGGCGTCGTTAACGTCTAAGGTGCCGTCGTTATCGTCGTCATCGTCATTCGGGTTGGAAATACCATCTCCGTCTGCATCTTCCGCACGATCATCGACACCGTTGCCGTTCACATCATTGCCGCCGAGTTCATCATTGTCGTCTAGCTTGCCATCTCCGTTGGAATCGAAGGCCGCAAAGTCGTAGCCATGCATATCGAAGGCCGTGCCGTCATTGGCGGCATTCTGGCTCTCCAGATCGAGGTAATCAGGAATGCCATCGCCGTCTGAATCAGGGGCAGGGTCGACAGTGCCTTGCAGATCGACGGAATCGACTTTCAGGTCGCCATTAGCATCGGCTAAACCGGCTTCAATGACATCAGGGATAGTGTCGTTGTCGGAATCGAGGTCAATATCGTTATTAATGCCGTCATCGTCTTTATCGATAGCAAAGCCAGCACCTGAAAGTGGCGAAAGCTCAATACCTGATAGGCGGATAGTGCCACTGTAGAAGCTGGTATCAAGGTAGAAATCAGGAGTATTGCCAATGTAGCTGACTGAACGAACGAGTGTGCCATTGCGATAGTAAACAATGGTGCCGTTATTCACTTCCAGTGTTAGGTCATCACCCACAGCGACAGAGCCAAAGCTTCCTCTGTAGGCGCCACTTTCGTAGATATAAAGCGTTGAACCTGCGATATAGAAGGCGTAATCGATATCGGTATAGCTAGCTGAACCCTCAACCGTGCCCAAGCCGAACATGTTGTAAGTGCCAAGAGCATCGACATGGAAGCTCAGTTTGTATTGGTCTACGAAACCATAACTGGAGAAGCGGTTTGAGTTGGCTTGATAACCCCAGCTTCCTCCATTGGCGGTGAGTACTCCGTCAGTGAAAGCGGCATTGCCAGTCAGAACAGGCCAATCAACGACAGGTGCGCTGGTGCGTGCTTCTAGCTCATCGGAAAGTCCGTCATTGTCTTTGTCGATATCACTGTTATCACCCACGCCGTCGCCGTCAGAATCTGTGGTTTCAGAGGCATCGTTGGGGAAGGCATCGGCATTGTCGCCCACGCCATCACCGTCAGTGTCCGTGGTCTCTGACGCGTCGTCAGGGAAGGCATCTGTATTGTCACCCACACCGTCACCATCAGTATCTTTGGTTTCGGTGGCATCTGTTGGGAAGACATCAGCGTTATCCCCGACACCATCGCCATCAGAATCGGTGTCTTCGTTTGGATCGAATGGGAAGGCGTCGTTCACGTCTAAGGTGCCGTCGTTATCGTCGTCATCGTCATTCGGGTTGGAAATACCATCTCCGTCTGCATCTTCCGCACGATCATCGACACCGTTGCCGTTCACATCGTTGCCGCCGAGCTCATCATTGCCATCGAGTTTACCGTCGCCGTTGGAATCGAAGGCAGCAAAGTCGTAACCATGCATATCGAAGGCCGTGCCATCGTTTTCTGGGTTTTGGCTTTCCAAATCGAGGAAGTCTGGAATGCCATCATTATCAGTGTCCGGGGCAGGGTCGACTGAGCCTTGTAGATTGATAGCATCAACTGTAAGGTCACCATCGGCATCGGCAAGTCCAGCTTCAATCACATCTGGAATCGTGTCATTATCAGAGTCCAAATCGACATCGTTGTTAATGCCATCATTGTCAGCATCGACAGAGAAACCGGAACCAGAGAGCGGCGACAGCGAAATGTTTGAAAGCTGAATCGCACCGCTGTAGAAACTTGAATCGACATAGAAATCCGGTGTATCACCGTTGTAGCTGGTGGAGCGGACGAGAGTGTCATTTCGGTAGTAGGCGATGGCGCCTTTGTTAACCTGAATTGAGAGAGTATCTCCAACCGCAACGGAGCCAAAGGTACCGCGCGAACTGCCGCTTTCGTAAATGTATAGCGTACTGCCAACAACGTAGAAGGCGTAATCAATGTCGGTGTAGCTTGCTGAACTTTCGACATTGCCCAAGCCAAACATGTTGTATGTGCCTAGCGAGTCGATGGTGAAGTTCAATGCGTAGCGGTCTTTGAAACCATAGCTAGAGAAACGGTTAGAGTTCGCCTGGCTATTCCAGTAGCCGCCGTTTCCAGAGAGTACACCTTCGGTAAACCCTGCGTTTCCTGTAAGTACTGGCCAATTGGTGATGTCGGCTGAGGTGCGTGACTCTAAGTCGTCAGATAAACCATCATTATCTCGGTCTATGTCGCCATTGTCGCCAACGCCATCACCATCGGAATCTGACCACTCATTCTGATCATTAGGGAATACGTCACTGTTGTCACCAACGCCATCGCCGTCTGTATCTGTGGTTTCATTGGCGTCGAGTGGGAAGGCATCATTTACGTCTAAAACGCCGTCATTGTCGTCATCGTCGTCCTGACTGTTGCCTATTCCATCGCCATCGGTATCGTATTGCTCATTGGGGTCAAGTGGACGCCAATCTTCATCGTCATTAACACCGTCGCCATCGTCATCGTTATCAGCGTTATTGCCGATACCGTCACCGTCAGTATCGACGGTTTCTGTGGCATCTTTCGGGAATGCGTCCTCTTCGTCTGGAACGCCATCGTTGTCGTCATCGGGATCCTCATCGTCAAGAATGCCATCGCCGTCGGTATCAACAATGACAGACTCTACGAGGGTTTTCATATCCAGAATACCTTCAGAGACCGTAAGGCCGCGCCAAGCACCCACTGGACGCGCAGTGTTCATCACCAGCGCCTTTATTTCGCGGAAGTTCATGCTTGGGTCCATTGCCCAAGCTAATGCAACGGCACCAGTGACGACAGGCGTCGCTTGAGAGGTACCGCTGAAGCCTGAATAACCGCCAGAGGAATTTGCTGTGGTGAATTCGGTGGGTGCGGCGATATCTACGCTGACTGCACCGTAGTTTGAGTAACTGATACGGCCTTCACTTTGGTTGGAGGCTGCGATACTCAGAATGTTGTCGTTATTGTAGGAAGCGGGATACACAGGGCTGTTATCAATGTTCCGAGCAAAGTTATGAGAAGCAATGACCATCAAGTGATCATCGCTTTCAATCTCAGTGATAAGGTCTTTGAACGCCTGACTATAATCACCGCTTATACCCCAGCTGTGATTGGATATGCGTGATCCTTTATCGGTAGCATAACGCAGGGATGCCATGGCGTCTGACACTGCAGCAGCGAAACTGAGTGAACCGCCAGTATCCATCAACTGGCACTTCCATGCGCTACCGACATAACCAATGCCGTTATTACCTTCACCACAAATGGTACCCGCTACCGGGGTACCGTGACCGCCGAAGACCCGGCTTGTCCTACCGTTGATATCATCGACAATACCGTTACCGTCATCATCGACGCCATTACCAGCAACTTCGTCCGGGTTGACCCAGAAGTTATTGCGGAGGTCTTCATGGCTACGCAGGATACCTTGGTCGTAAACCGCTACTGGACCTATGGCAGAAGCATCGGTCGTGGTTTCCCATGCATCATAGGCGCGAAGCTGTTTGAGCCACCATGCGTTGCCATTACTGATCCCTGCATTGGATTCATTTGGTGCTAGTGCCCATTCAATCAGGTAATCCGGCTCTGCAAAAGCCACACTGGGGTGTGCATTCGACGCCTCAAGTGCGTCAGCAAATGTCATCGTTTTAGGAATCTCATAGACATGCACTGCAGACGACGGGTCGGCTGGATCAATGCTGCGCACGTGAGATAAACCAATGTCTCCCAGCGCGGTTAGAGGCTCCGCACCCTTTTCAATTCGCACGGTCAGTAAGTCGGGAGCATGTTTTGACTGTAGCATGCGCGCAAACGTGGGCAGGAGAATGGGGTTCCGTCCCTTGCTGACATGATAATTTTCAAATTTTATCCAGCCAGGCGTTCTAGGTTGCGCTAGATGAATGGCAATTTGATTGCGCCAATATTCACTGTCGGGGTAGTTTCGAAGTGCTTCCTGAAACCAAGGCCTTTCTGCATCAACAGTATATTCGATGCCATTTGCAGCTAGGCTATGCTCAAAGGGAATCTGGACAGGCAGAGAATGAGCATTGACTACTGAAATGGGCAAGGCTGGGGTGGGCGAAGAAGTTTGGCTATCGCCTTTGAAATATATATTACCTTCGTATGTTGGTGTTCTTATATCATTGACGGCGATAGCAGTAAGCGTGCAAAAAGCGATAGCCGATAGGGAAATAAGAGTCTTTCTCAAAAAGGCACTGGAGGAGGAGTGAGCTTTCTGGTCAGAATCTGTATTGTTTTTATCTTCTGCCACGATAAATACCTCTGCGAATACAAACTAATAGAGAAGTAAAGTGTGTCTATTTTTATGTCCTAGTTTGCTTTCTTTTAAATTTTGAATAAGGAAGTTGAGATAAAAGAATATAAAAACAGACTAACCCGCAAGGTGAAAATTATTATGTATCAATTTTAAGACAGGATGTGTTTAGTGTTTAAATTAGAAAGAGCTTGTTTGCTAATGATAATGATTAACAGGCTTTATAAGCCTTGTGATAGGTTTTTTATATAGTTTATATGGAATGATATCTGGTTAAGGTGCGTACTCTTAGACTTTATAAAGTATCAAGGGGTTGTCTAGAATTCTGGCTTTATGTGTATTAAAAGTAGGCTGAATGGGCTGTAAAAAGTAAAGGTTTTTATATGGTAAAAAACACAATGATGTGTACACACATTATGCTTTTCACTTATATATTAATGACATATATGAAATGTAATTTTTGTTCTGATATTTTAATGAAGAGGTCTTAATGTCTTTTTTAATATCTAAGAGGAGATAATATCGAACGACCATTCTAAAAATTTTATTTGAGTGTGATTAAAATACTTTTAATTGAAAATAATGAGTGTAGATAGATTTGTTATGGTACTTTTTTATTAGATAAACATTAGCTTTCTAGTTTATATGAGCACTGATGCAACACGATTTGATATATGGTTATCTTTCATGTCTTTAAAGTTTAGGTGAGTAGTTATGGGTTGCTATCGAAAAGGTATGCAAAATAACATCAATTCAATGCATATGGCTTGAGGATGTTGTATTTTATTGCCTAGTAAAGACATGCAAGTGACATCTGATGGGGATTTTTAGTTTTTGGGGAAAGAAAAATGAGCGCGCACTTTTCGTCAAGCGAGTAATATGCATGTATTGTGGAGCGTAGTGGTACCAGGTCGTTAAGCAACAAATTGCGATTAGGTAGTTGGAGATCATAGGTATAGCTAACGTGGAAAGTTTTGTCCTTTTTTGGATCAAAATCTTTCTTATATTCAGTCACGCGGATGTCGAGCGTATCCTTAAATTGTACTGTGTGCGAGAGCTTGAGATACTCACCGACTGATACTGAACCGATCCACTTAGAGTTTTGCTTTTCCGCATTCAGAAAAATGAGCGTATTCGCAACAATTGCCCCAGCAATAAAAAGTACGAACTTATGGGCAGTTAATGATTTCAATGTCTTTTTCATAAATGCACTCTTTACCTTCAACGGTCACTATTAGCTTGTTTTCGTCATCTGTCTTCTGAATGTGGGGGTATGGCGTCGCAAGACGCGTTTCGATAAACCTCTTTTTTGATTGATAGGCTCCAATGAAGTGGCTGATATTGATGACAGTGACGACGGCTAATACCGCAACTATCGCTAACCGAACTGATGTGCTGTTAATTGATGCTTGGTCATCAACTGTTTGAGTTTCATTAATAACTTCAGCAAAACCAGGTGCTTTTTGAGGTATATTTTCAACCTGAACAGAAATGGTTTCGCAATTTAGCGAGTAACCTTGGCCCGGAACGTTGCTTATCAGCGTTTTATCCGAATCTTCCAGCACTTGGCGCGTCCGGTTTATTAATTGCGGGAGACTTTCTTGCGAAATATGCTCTGAACCCCACACGTATTGGGTTATAGCTTCTCGGATGATTTTATTGGGTGCAGCGATGTACAGGCACTCAATGAGTGCCTGTTGCTTGTTGGTCAGTCTTTTGGCGTTTCCAATAACATCTTTCCCATCCTGATCCTGAGGATAGAGATACTGGGTTTGGCGATCCCAACGGAATTGGCCAATAAAAATGCGTCCAGATTCACTCATGATATGTGCCGATGGAAAAAGGGAGCGGATTATAGAACTGTATTATTAACTAGGCAAGGATCAGAAATGTTGAAAATGTGACCGTGTTTGATCTTTATCTCGCGTACTGACAGTAAGCCTCTGATAAAATGGTTAACACCAAACTAATGAACACATTCATTGAACTGTGTGATCTTTCTAACGTCACTTACTTTGTCGCAAAGAAATGGCTAAAGAGTTGCGCTATGACAATCCTTTATAATCCTAAACCTTTGAATAGTATGTTTTAGTCTTCGCAAATACGCTAACTTCTTCGTTAAATTCCACGGAAATAGAAGGACTATTCCTCGTGAAACTTGCGCGGAGGTGAACGCATTGATGACTTCTGAATGCAGCATCTTCAGGTCGTTTGGGTATACATGTAATAGCCTGTATAGCATCGGTGAATTTGGGTACATGATAGATTTTTCCGATATCGCCAACTTCAACCGAGCTTTCCAACATTGAGAAGACTTTCTCCGGGCGAGTGTCTTTTCACAGGGGCGTCTGCTTACATAAAGCGTGCACCTTAAACTAGGTGTTTTCGCTGGTATAAATAAAGAAAGGAAGTAAAGTCATTTTCTTTTGCTGTGTTTCTTGTTGTTTAAGGCTCGCAAACATTTCGACCGCTTTTTCAGCTACTTGATCAAAGTCGGCAGACAGGACCATGTCCACACCACCTTGAAGCAGTTCAGTTCTTGCCTGTGCAGTGAGTTCGGTTGATACAAAAAATGGCCGCCTGTCTCCACCGTACTCAATGATTGCTCGTCGAATACCACTTGCACCGCCACCGGCACTGAAAACACCGACCAAATCTGGTGTTTCGCACAGTAATTTCTTGGCTGCCTCATAGGCTTGATTATCATCGTCTGAACTGACAACTGATTCCAATATCCTGAATGCCGGTGCTTTTTCTCGGAAATAACTACGGAAACTGATTTCCCTATCTTGCTGACTGAGATAGCGGTGGCTACCGATAATCACACCGACAGTTCCGCGATCGCGGCAGAATCTATCCATTGCCCAAGCTGCTGTTCTTCCCCGCATCCGGTTATTCGTTCCGACAAATCCTGCCAGGTTGGTTGCTGAAAGATCCGACAGAATGGCGACAACAGGCACATCTTTTTCTGAGAGTTTATCAATGGCTTCTGTTACGAAAGGATGATCGATAGACGTGATGGCAAGAACGTCCACTTTTTTTCCCAGTTTCATCATTCTCGCCGCAATTTTTTCTGGCTCCAGACTATCGAAAGTTTCAATCGTCAGTCTGGAGTTTACGTTTTCCAATTTAGTCCCCTGTGCTTCGAATGCTTCTCGTAGAAGATGGGAAATATTGCTTTGCAACAGAATACCGCAGTGTATTGAAGGCGATTGCACATCGCTTTGCACATCGCTGAACGCCGCCGGGGGACGCCAACCTAACTCTTTTGCTGCTGCGATGATGCGATTTGCCGTAGTACTTTTTACTGGTGCACGCTGGTTAATCACCCTATCAACCGTGGCGACACTCACTTTCGCGTACTCTGCGATTTGCTTTATTGTGACTCGCTTTGCCAATCGTGCCCCCTGGAATAGCGTTTGGCGGATTGAGTAACCCGCCTCATTTAATTATCGGCAACTTACCCACGTACCGCCTGAAGTATTTGATTCGACAGATGCTTCAATGAATCTTACACCTTTTGCGCCATCGCCCACTGTCGGATAATTGAGCCAGCCTTCAGGCATAGATATGCCATCCTTTCTAGCAGCTACCGCCATCGCAAACTCGGTATAAAGGTTTGCCCACGCCTCAATCAAGCCTTCAGGAAAACCACGACCAGTGCGAACAATCCGTTCAACAGCAGGGTAGATGCCATGTCCCTGACCACGGCTTAACACGCGGTCAGGTTCTCCATATTTGTTGTATTTGAGCTGTTCGGCATTTTCCATGTCCCACTCAAGGCCGCCTTCGCTGCCAAAGACGCGCAAACGCAATCCACCGCGGTTACCGGAAGCGATACGTGTTGCCATTAACGTTCCCGGTACATTGCCGTCGTAGCGTGTCATCATAAAAACAGTGTCTTCAAGGGGCTTTGGAGCGCCGCAGACATGCATTTCAGCACGAAGGTCAGTCATATCCAGCCCTGATACAAAAGTAGCGAGTTGGGCTGCGTGGGTGCCGATATCACCAGTACAGCTCGTGGAGCCGGACTTCTTAGGGTCTAAGCGCCATTTAACATGTGCTGCCTCACCAACATCATCAGGGATCATCCAATCCTGCATAAACTCAACGTGGATTTGCACGACTTTGCCAATTGCCCCGTTTTTTACCATTTCTCGCGCTTGTCGAATCATGGGGAAGCAGGACATGGCATAACAGACACCAAACACTTGTCCGGTAGATTCAGTTAAAGCGACTAAATCTGCAGCTTCTGAATACACATTGGTGAGCGGTTTATCGCAGAGCACATCAATCCCCACATTCAGAAACGCTTCTGCTGCTTCAAAGTGAACATGATTCGGCGTGGTGATCATCACTGCATCAATGCCATCCTCGCGTCGGGATTCTTTCTCTGCCATCTTTTGATAAGAGGAATAGCATCTGTCTTCCGGCAAAAACCACTGCGCGCCTCTTGCCTTGGCTTGCTCTGGGTCGGAAGAAAGCGCACCTGCTGCGATCTCCCATCGATCGCTCAGCCTTGCTGCCATCGCTTGCGTGATGGCAATACGTCCGCCACCTACAATGCCAATTCTCAATCGACGCGAAAGGGTGGGGAAAGCACCCTCAAAATCTATGTTTTCTGGTAGTAATCGTGTTGCCATTTTGAATCCTTTTTTCTGGGCTTAACGTCGGATTTATCTTGGGATGGGATTGCCGGACGTTAGAATTTCAATCGCCATAAATATGCCTGGCGTAATGGTTTCGTATTGGTGCCATGGGTAATTCAGCTCATTATCGAACATGGGTTTGTGCGTACAACCCGGTGCCATGGTCTCTTCGAGAAACAGCGTTGAGATATCTTTCTCGCGGCACTGCTGCATTTTCCCGAACCCAACGATTTGGGTATGCACTTCCTGAGGCTCCTCGCCGCCCAAGTGCACGTGGTTTTTATGAAGACCCACATTCAAAGGCACAGTAGACGCGTGATACATGCTGAACTGGATGTTGCCGACTGCGTTTTTCGGCGACATATAGTGTCCAACGCCTTTTAATCTTTCTTCACGACGAATCTCATAAGCCAATGGCCAAGTGCCTCTGACCTTTTCCAATAGCGCATTTTCATCTTCAAAATCATCAAAACGTTCCACCAATACGCACTTTTCTACGTTGAACAGCGTGACATCGGCAGCGATGATAGATTGAAAAGGTGCCAGCCACATGCCAGCTGCATAAAGCGGAGAATCAGCGAGATTCAGGACGATGGTTCTTTCTGTAATGAGGATTTCTGGTTCATCAACGATGTACTTTACGGTGAAAAACGGTTCCGCAAAATTCAATGTTTCGAGACTCATGGTGTTCAGGCTCCGTTTTCACTGTTGGGGAAATCTTCAGGTAGAGCACTTGGTGATTCACAGCGGCTTTTTATCTCGACAAACTGTCCGGTTTTGGCCGACTCAAGAATGCCAAACATCACTTCACAAACATGCTGTGCAAGCTCGCCACTGGCGCGGGCTGGGCGCTGATTTTTCACCGCATAAGCCAGATCGAGCAGGCCAAGACCACGGGCTTCTTGATTAAAACCGTGTGTGTTTTCTGCTACTGACCAAAATTCAAGGTTAGGCGTGCGAGGGCGGTAAACCCAACGGGCGGTTTCCCGAGTTTTGTAGAGCACCTGACCGCCAAAGATGTTGAAGCCGTCGGTCGGGTCAGGATCGTTGATGCAAAGCGTCCCGTTTTCGCCGTAAATTTCCATACGCGGCGTTTGTGAATCCCACACATCGAAACTTGCCATTAGTGAGCCCTGAACGCCGGATTCAAACTCCAGAAGGGCGTTGATGTGGGTATCAACATTAACAGGAATTTTTTCGCCAGCTCGGGGCTTTGATTCAATCAAACGCTCATCCAGCGTCTTTTTGGCCAAACCACAAACGCGGGTGATTGGACCAAGAAGAGCAACCATGGCTGTCAGGTAATAAGGCCCCAGATCCAATAGAGGGCCACCGCCATTTTGATAGTAAAAGTCCGGGTTAGGGTGGTGGCGTTCGACGCCGCGGGTCGGTACAAACGCCATCACTCCGGTTGGCGTACCAATCACACCTTGATCCATCAGCTTTTTACAAGTCTGGAGTCTTCCACCAAGGAAGGTGTCTGGTGCATTGCCCACGTAAAGGCCTTTTGCCTTAGCTAGGGCGAGAATTTCTTCTCCATCCGCTAAATCAGTCACGAACGGCTTTTCAGAGTAAACGTGTTTTCCGGCGTTCAATGCGGCGATAGAGATCTGTGCATGAGCGGCGGGAATCGTGAGATTCAATACACAGTCAATAGATGGATCATTAATGATTTCATCGGGCGTGCAGACACGCGGGATGTTGTAGGCTTCGGCTTTTTGTTGAGATTCCTCGATGTTCAGGCTGGCACAAGCGACAATATCTATGAAGTCGAACTTCTGGCAAGTCGTTAAATACTTGTCGCTGATAACACCACATCCTATTAAGCCAATTCGGAACTTTTCCATTTTTATTCTCAGTGCTGTCTTGGGGTAATTTGCTGTGTGATGTTCACTTTCCTCAAAGTGAGCAAACCCAAAGCGCTGTTAAGGCACTCTTTTTTGATTGTGTTGGGAAAGTGAAGAGGAGGCACCGCAGCGATACTGCTGCCACGATGCCAAGTTTAGTTAGTCTGGATTCCTGAGTTACAGCGCGTTGATTTTGTCCAGCAGACCTTCTGGCCATTGCTCTGAGTAGTCAGAGGTCAGGTAAGCGCCTTGAACCGTCTCTTGGAACGCTTTTAGGTTTGGTTCGTAAACTTTTAGGCCTTGATCTTTGAAGAACTGAACCAGTTCTGCTTCGAGAGCAAGCTGTTTCTGGCGCGCAGATTCTGCAGCATCATCAGATGCTTTCTGCAAAGTTGCTTGCTGCTCAGGCGTGAACTTGTCCCACACTTTCTTCGAGATAGCGATGTAGTTCAGGTCAACCAGATGACCAGTCAGAACAATCTGCTTGGTGACTTCATAGAACTTCGCGTCTTTGTCGGTTGGCAGCGGGTTGTCCTGACCGTCAACAGCACCGGTTTGCAGTGCGGTATAAACTTCAGCGAAAGCCATTGGTGTTGGGTTTGCGCCCAACGCTTTACCCAGGAATTGCCATGCGTCACTGCCTGGCATACGCAGTTTCACGCCTTTCAGATCCGCTGGTGTTTTCACTTCGAAATCTTCGCGAAGGTTGACGTGGCGACGGCCGAGGTACATCACACTCAGCAGTTTCACGTTTAGCAGGTCTTCAGCTTCTTCTTTCAGACCATCCATGAAGTCAGCGGCGAATACGCGCTTCTGGTGTTCTGCATCACGGTGTACGTAACCTGCCGAAAAAATGGAGAATGCAGGAATAAACTCGGCAAGCTCCTGTGCGGAAGTGATGGTCATGTCCAGGTTGCCACGCGCAATAGCTTCCAGATCGGTACCTTGTTTGAATAGTGAACTGTTCCAGTGTCCTTCGAACTCAGCAAAGTCGGAGACTGCTGGACCGAAAACTTCGGTCATCGCAACTGCGCGTTGGTCAGTCGCTGACGCTGACGCAGACATTCTCAGTTTGGTGTCTGCTGCGTGAGCGAAAGAGGTTGCGCCCATTGCAACGACCATCGCTGCTGCTGTAACTACTTGCTTCAGTTTTGGTCGCGCCAATAGTGCTGTCGATTTCATGCTTAATACCCCTGCATTGTGTTGTTGGTTTGCATTCCATTCCGTTTCATTATTGGTCTTGTTATTTTTAGTTAGCAAGATGTTAACAGTATTTTAAATGAGACAAATCAATCATCATTAATGATATAAAAATATCATTTAATACTGAGTGTAAGAGAAAGCTGACAGGGGTATTTATAAGTAAAATATTGATTATTTTAGATTTGAATAGAAAACTAGGCGATTTTTAATGATGTAATTATTGCTTGGAAAATCTAGGAATATTATTTTCAATTAAGGTCAAAGGAACCGTTTAAGCCAACTTAATCGCATAGTGGACGTTAAATTTGACGTTGGTTTTCCGCAACCCGTGCCTTAAATTGTTTGGGCGCCTGTCCAGTATGCCTTTGAAAGAAGCGGGAAAAGTACCCAGGATCCTTAAATCCAAGCTGATACCCAATCTCTTTGGCTGATAATTGAGTGAAAACTAGCAGGCGTTTAGCTTCATCCAGCAAATGTTCATGGACAATCGTTAACGCTTGCTGGCCTGCAGCGCGCTGACATACACGATTGAGCTGTCCCTGACTCAACCCCAGCTTTTCCGCATATTTTCTGACTTGCCAGTGCTCGGTGGCGTGGGTATCAACCAAACGGACAAAGCTCTCGAATAAGGCTGTTTTTCCGTCCGTACTTTCCGGTATATCGCTGCGTTTCCCATATCTTGCCAGCATAACGAACACAATCTTCAGGTAAGCACCAATGATAGAAGCCTGACCCATCTTTGGTACGTGGAACTCTTCAAGTAACTGGTCTCCCATTCTTGTGATTTCTCCCTCATCCGTGTGGGCATTCAGAGGGATCACCATAGGTTCACGAAAAAGTTGCGCGAGCCCCTGTCTTTCGGCGTCGTTAAATAAACTCATCATGAAAGGATGGGAAACAGAAACAATAAATCCCGTCACGCCTGGCTGGTGCGCGAAGCCGTGAACTTCTTTTGCAGGAATGGAAAGGACACAGCGGCCATGGTATTCGGCACTTTTATCGCGAATATGCGCATGCATGGAACCGGATTCGAGAATCATTAACTGATGAAGATTGTCATGGCGGTGTGGGTGGATCTCCCAATTGTGCTTAGGCAGTGACTGCTCCAACCGCGCAATGTGCATGTAGTCTGGCGCTGTTTCTGGAAGTTCTTCGCCATAGAGAAAGTAGTGGGGGATATCAGCCATTCAGTACAACCTCAGGAAAACGGAATGTTAAAAATGTACAACAAAATGTGAGAAAGTTGAATTTATTGCGAACGACATCATGCCTATGCTGGTTCTTAAAGGACACAAGGAAGGTGAGAGATGTTGGCAGTTCCCTACATGCAAATGCGCGGTGGCAGTTCTAAAGGGCTTTATTTCTTAGCCTCAAATCTGCCGAGAAATGAAGCATTGCGCGATCAGGTTATTCTCGATGCAGTCGGTCGTGACGCACGTCAGATAGACGGTTTGGGTGGCGGCCATCCGCTGACAAGTAAAGTTGCCGTTGTCTCGCCATCAACATTGTCTGATTGTGACGTCGACTACCTGTTTGTGCAGGTAGTGGTAGGAGAGAACCGTGTTGATACCTCACCAAACTGCGGCAATATCCTCGCCGGAGTCGGTGCATTTGCGATTGAAAACGGGTTGGTTGATGCCGAAGATGGCATTACGACCGTTCGCGTGAATATGCTCAACAGCGGAAACCGCTGCGACCTCGACGTACAGACTCCCAATCAAAAAGTGCAATACGAAGGTGATGCTGCGATAGACGGCGTACCGGGCACTGCGGCGCCTGTTATCTGCAACTACAAAGACATCGCAGGCTCGATTACTGGGAGCCTGCTTCCTACCGGAAATATCAAAGATACCTTCGATGGCGTAGAAGTCACCTGTATCGATAACGGAATGCCAGTCGTCCTAATGCGTGCATCTGACCTTGGCGTTTCGGGGTATGAATCTGCTGACGAGCTCAATGCCGACGAAACATTAAAAGCCAAAATTGAATCAATTCGCTTGCAGGCGGGCGAGGCAATGAATCTGGGTAATGTGACTGACAAGGTCGTTCCCAAGATGAGCCTGATTGCGCCACCTGTAAATGGTGGGCACATCTGCTCACGCACCTTTATCCCAAGAGTCTGCCACACCGCAATAGGTGTCCTCGGTGCTGTGTCAGTAGCAACGGCTGCTGCCATGCCTGGAAACGTGGCTGAAGGCATTGCTGAAATCCCTGAAGGCGAAGTGAAGACGATTTCTGTTGAGCACCCCTCTGGTGAGTTTTCAATGACGTTAACGTTTGATGATCAAAACAACGTTACAAAAGCCGGGCTGCTGAGAACCGCAAGATTGCTCGCCAGAGGTGAGCTCTTTGTCCCTATCAACAAATAACAAAAACAATGAGGAGTCATGGAATGACCAAGCCAAGCTGCATGCCACCAGATAACAACACGCGAACACCGCGTTTCGTGGCACCACCCAAATCTTGTGACGCTCACTGTCATGTGTTCGGTCCTCACGCACAGTTCCCTTATGCGGAAACAGCGACCTACTGGCCGCCTGATGCAGGTAAAGATGCGCTGAAAAGTGTTCACGACAAATTAGGTATCGAGCGTGCAGTGCTGGTTCAGGCGAGCTGCCATGGTCGCGACAACCGGGCCATGATGGATGCGATTGCATCAAGTAATGGGGCTTACCGCGGCGTTTGTATGGCGGATGACACCTTTACTGACAACGATTTTCAGGATCTACACGAAGGCGGTGTTCGCGGCATTCGCTTTAACTTTGTGACTCATTTGGGCGGTGCGCCAAACCTGGAAATGATGGAGAGAGTGCTCGAGCGTGTGAAGCAATACGGCTGGCACTTGGTCATTCACGTGAATGCAGAAGACATCATCAAGTACGAAGAATTCTTCAACCGTATCGATATGACCATTGTGGTTGACCATATGGGCCGCGTGCCTACCTCAGAAGGTGTGGGTCAGCAGGCATATCAGATCCTGCTTGAATTTATGCGCCGTGAAAGCTGGTGGGTAAAAGTGTGTGGTTCTGAACGAATTGCAATAGCACCGCCGTTCTATGACGCCGTGCCATATGCGCAGGGCTTGGTGGAAGTGGCACCAGACCGTGTGCTCTGGGGTACCGACTATCCGCATCCTAATATCAAAAAACACATGCCTAATGATGCAGATCTGTTGGATCTCGTTCCGTTGATTGCACGTGACGAAGCGACCCAGAAAAAAATTCTGGTGGACAACCCAGCAAGACTTTACGGATTTGATGACTAAAGACGCAAGGACAGAAGCATGTCTATGAGAACCATTCAAGGCGTAGCGGTTAAACACATAGAGCGCGCCGATGCCAAAGTCATTGAAGGCTTGGCGGCTTGTGGCAGTGCGACCGTGCATGAAGCGCAGCAACGTACAGGCAACTTAAACCATGAACTGCGTCCGATCTACAAAGGCGCGCAAATAGCGGGTAGTGCCGTCACCGTGCTGGCGCAACCGGGTGATAACTGGATGGTGCATGTCGCTATCGAGCTTTGTCAGCCAGGAGATGTACTGGTGATTGCTACCACATCTCCGTGTACCGACGGTTACTTCGGTGACTTGCTGGCAACGTCTGCACAAGCGAGGGGCGTGCAGGGGCTGATCATTGATGCGGGCGTACGTGATACCAGGGACCTGACGGAAATGAACTTCCCAGTATGGTCAAAAGCGGTTTCTATCAAAGGCACAGTGAAAGCCACATTAGGCTCGGTCAATGTCCCTGTAATTTGCGGTGATCAACCGATTTACGCCGGAGATGTCATCGTTGCGGATGACGATGGTGTTTGTGTTGTGCCACGCTCAACCGCAGAAGCAGTATTGGAATCCGCGCAGGCGCGGATGGAAAACGAAGAAACAAAAAGAGGCATGCTGGCACAAGGCATTCTTGGTCTGGACATGTACAACATGCGCCCAAAATTGGAACAAGCGGGATTTCGCTACGTGGATAAGCTGGAGGATTTGGAATGAGCAAGGCACCGTTAATCATTGACTGTCACGGTCACTACACCACCGCACCGGATGAATTGGGCGAGTACCGTGAACAGCAAAAGAAAGAGTTGGCGATTGATCCACTGTTTGACCATGTTAAAGGGATTGTGAACATCTCTGATGACCAAATCCGCGACAGCCTTGAAGGTGCGCAGCTGAAACTGCAAAACGAACGCGGCACAGATGTCACCGTCTTCTCACCACGTGCAAGCTGGATGGGGCACCACATTGGTAACCAAACCACCAGTAAGTATTGGACGGAACACTGTAACGAGCTTATCTACCGTATTACCGAGCTTTATCCGCAAAACTTCATTGGCGCGGCACAATTACCGCAATCTCCAAATGCGGATATGACAGCCAGTGCGGCTGAGTTAGAGCGAACCGTGAAAGAGTTTGGTTTTGTCGGCTGTAACTTGAGCCCGGACCCTTCTGGTGGCTATTGGACAGCACCGCCGCTGGACGACAAGTTCTACTATCCAATTTACGAAAAAATGTGTGAGTTGGAAGTGCCAGCAATGATCCACGTGAGTGGCTGTTGTCACCGCTGTTTCCACACCACGGGCTCACATTATCTGGGTGCAGACACCACGGCGTTCCAACAGCTGATGATGTCGAAAACCCTGTTTAAAGATTTTCCGGATCTGAAGTTTATTATCCCTCACGGTGGTGGTGCAGTGCCTTACCACTGGGGTCGATTCCGTGGCCTGTGTGACATGATGAATCTACCTTCACTGACAGAAATCATCGAGAACAACATCTACTTTGATACCTGTGTCTACCATCAAGAAGGCATCGATTTGCTGTTGGAAGTCGTGCCAATTGAAAACATTCTGTTTGCATCAGAAATGATTGGTGCGGTGCGTGGCATTGATCCGATGACTGGGCATTACTTCGACGATACCAAACGTTACATCGATGGTTCTAAGCTTAACGATGAAGACAAAGCGAAAGTCTTCAATGGCAACACTCGTGATGTGTTTGCCCGCATGGACGCCAGATTAAAAGAAGTGGGATTGATCTGAGAGGGAAGCAGTAATGCGTGAACACAGAGACTACGACGACATTCCAGGCACCTACGTTTTCGATGGCGAGAAGTCGAGAGCTGGGTATCACCTCAACATGTTTTGCATGTCGCTGAACAAAGGTGAAAACCGCGACCAGTTCCGAGAGAGCGAAGAAGCATATATTGATAAGTTTCCGATGACTGCTGAGCAGCGTGAGGCTGTATTAAAGCGTGATTGGCTGGGTATGTTGCGTTTGGGTGGAAACATTTACTACACCTTTAAAATCGCGATCTTTGATGGCATGACCATGCAACATGCCGGCGCGGCGATGTCTGGCAATGGCATGACCTTCGAAGACTTCAAGCAGATGATGCTGAATGGCGGTCGTCCGATTGAAGGCAACCGCAGCAAAGCGGAGTGGGCGGAGTACTACGCCAAGCCTGAGAACAAGGAGCAGTACGATGGGTAAGATTGTTGGCGGCATAGGGACTTCGCATATCCCATCGATAGGCGCAGCCATGGATAACGGCACCATGGTAGGCGAATACTGGCAACGTTTTGTGAACGGGATTCAGCCAGTGCGTGATTGGATGGAAGAGGTGAAGCCAGACGTTTGCCTGATTGTTTACAACGATCATGCGTCGGCATTTTCGCTGGAATCTATTGCGACCTTCTCCATCGGCGTTGCACCACAGTTTAACCCTGCGGATGAAGGCTACGGTCCACGTCAGGTGCCAGTTTGTGAAGGTAACAGCGAGTTGGCTTGGCACATTGCTGAATCACTGATTTTGGATGAGTTCGACATGACCATTGTGAATGAAATGGATGTCGATCACGGCCTCACTGTTCCACTTTCTGTGGTTTACGGACGTCCAAAAGCCTGGCCTTGTCAGGTGATTCCGCTAGCAGTCAACGTGGTTCAGTATCCCCAGCCAACCGGAAATCGTTGTTACAACCTCGGTAAAGCTATCCGAAAAGCGGTAGAAAGTTTTCCGGCAGAGACCAAAGTCGCCATCTTTGGCACAGGTGGTTTATCTCACCAATTGCAGGGCGAGCGAGCAGGTTTGATCAACGTCGAGTATGACTGTAACTGGCTTGATCTGATGGTGAATGAACCGGAAGCGGCTAAGAAAGTCTCTCATACCGAATACCTGCGCGAAACAGGCTCAGAAGGCATTGAGGCGATTATGTGGCTGGTGATGCGCGGCGCGCTCGATGACAAGGTAGATGAAGTTTACCGATTCACCCATGCCCCGGTCTCAAACTCGCATTATGGTTTGACGATTTTAGAGAATGCGAGTGACAGGGTCACGGAAGGTAAAAGAACTTTTAAGGAATAAACAATGAAAATCATTATGGTGGGTGAAGGTGCTTTCGGTCATAAGCATCTGGATGCGCTAAAGAATATTGACGATGTGGAGGTTGTGTCGATTGCCGGTGGTGTAGAGGAAAGCACCAAGGCAACGGCCGAAAAGTATGGGATCGCACACTGGACACTCGACTTACAGGAAGCGCTGGCTCAACCGGGCGTTGAAGCGGCAATTATTACGTCGCCGACACCTATTCACGCCAGACAAGCCATCGAAGTGATGAAAGCGGGCAAGCACGTCATGGTAGAAATCCCAATGGCGGATTCTCTGGCTGATGCTCAAGCCGTGTGTGATGTTCAGAAAGAAACCGGATTGGTTGCTATGGCAGGTCATACGCGCCGTTTCAACCCAAGCCACCAATATCTGAACAAGAAGTTCCGAGCAGGTGAACTGAACATTCAACAAATGGATGTGCAGACGTACTTCTTCCGCCGTAAAAACCTGAATGCTTTAGGTCAGCCGCGTAGCTGGACGGATCATCTGCTCTGGCACCACGCTTGCCACACAGTTGACTTGTTCGCTTATCAAACGGGCGAAGAGATTGTGGATGTGATGGCCATGCAAGGACCAAAACACCCAGAGCTCGGTATCGCCATGGACATGAGCATCGGAATGAAAACCACCTCTGGCGCGCTTTGTACTCTGTCGCTGTCGTTTAATAACGATGGCCCATTGGGTACTTTCTTCCGCTATATCTGTGACAATGGCACTTACATCGCGCGTTATGACGATTTAGTCGACGGAAAAGAAAACCCGATCGATGTCAGCAAAGTGGATGTTTCTATGAATGGCATCGAATTACAGGATCGTGAGTTTATTGCCGCTATCCGCGAAGGCCGCGAGCCTAATGCCAGTGTGAATCAGGCATTGATTGCCATGAAGGTGCTGGATCGCATCGAAAAAGCATTGGGTGAGTAACTCAAGCGATTACATAAAGAATAAGAAGTAGAAGGAATGACACCTATGGAAAAGCGCAACATTGGCTCACTGGCGGTATCGCCGATTGGACTTGGTTGTATGAGCATGTCTCATGGCTATGGCCCAAGCGACGAACCGACCTCCACCCAGTTACTCAATGAAGCGCTCGACGCAGGTTATGATTTCCTCGATACCGCCACCATGTATGGCGGCGGTAAAAACGAAGAACTGATCGCCAAGGCAGTGAAACATCGTCGTAGCGAATATGTTCTTGCCAGCAAATGCGCGCTTTTTAAGAAAGACGGAAAACCCACCATTGATGGCAGACCGGAAACCATTCGTTCTCAGTGTGAGTCCAGCCTAAAGCGATTGGAAACCGATGTTATCGACCTGTACTACCTACACCGACTCGATCCGAAAGTGCCCATAGAAGAGAGTGTTGGCGCATTGGCAGAACTGGTCAAAGAGGGGAAAATCCGAGAAATCGGGCTATCTGAAGTTTCAAGTGATACATTGCGACGCGCACATTCGATCCATCCTATTGCGGCCGTGCAGTCGGAATATTCGCTTTGGACAAGATTGCCTGAACTTAAAATGCTCGATGTTTGTGAAAAGCTTGGCACCACTTTTGTGCCATTCTCGCCGCTCGGTCGTCAATTCCTGACGGGGAGAGCCCAAGAAGCCTCGTTACTGACCGAGGGCGATATTCGTACCAACAATGCAAGGCCGAGGTTTGATGCTGACGCCTTTGCTAAAAACAGCGAACTGCTTAAGCCAATGGCAGAGATAGCGAAAGAGCTGAACTGTTCCTTGGCCCAGCTTGCGCTGGCATGGGTGATTCATCAATCCAATCGTCAGGGCAAAAAAACGCTAGTTCCAATCCCAGGTACCAAACACATCGAATATATGCAGGAAAACATTGGTGCACTTAAAGTCGTCATTTCGCCTGATGTTGTTTCGTACCTTTCTAAGCTGATTCACGAAGACCTTGTCATTGGCGAGCGTTATAGCGAAGGGCAGTTGAAAGTGATGGATTCGGAACGGGATCGGGACTAACACTCCAAACCTATCCCTTTACCTAGTTCTTGAGGTGTTTTTGTTCAGAATCACTAGGCTTCACGCCCCTGGCCGTACCCAAAACGTTTTTTGCTAGAACAAAATTCAACCAACAAGGGTCAACAGCCCCTAGGGACAATCGCTATGATTCTCTAGGCTTTTTTTCCATTGCTGGGCTACTCTAATTGTTAAACATGACAATAAGGAAAGCTTTATGGGGAGCGCAGCCACTGTACCAGAAGATATGAAGTTAAATATTATTTGCCGTTTGGAACCAGGCTGTTTAGGGCCAGAAGGTGCCAGTAAGATAGATGACTTCTGCGAATACATCCTAGAGGAGATGAATGCCCTCAACAATGACTTTATCTCACTCGCCGTGATTCCTCGAAATGACAAATCCCTACCGGAAATGCAGTTCAATATGCTTGGCAAGAAATTAAGCCGTGATCAGGCAGGGAAGTATCTACAGAAATTCGACAAGAGTCTTGACGACTTTGAAGGTGAACTGGAAGGTAAATTGGAAGTCCTGATTGACAAGTTTATGGGCTATTAGCTTGCCCCCATCGCACGCGGCCCTCTATCTCCGATCCATCTCAGCTTTATAGCAGTGCCTGTTTTCATCATAGGCAAACGTCAGAGTGTTCTTGATGCTTTCCAGCTCATCATCCTGATAGTGCGAAACATAGAGGAGCTGACTCAGGTTTTCCCACGCTATCAACTCCAAAGTATTCTTCATCAAGCGTCGTCCCAGATAGTCCAAGCCTTGATAGGGTTCATCCAGAATCAACAAAGTGGGTTGCTTTACAATTGCGCGAGCAATCAAAAGCAAACGCTGCTGACCGTATTCAAGCTTACGAAAAGGCGTTTTGGCATATTGGCTCATGTGAAGAATATCGAGCCATTCACGGGCGATAGTACGCTCTTGAATGCTAGGTTGGGAATACAAGCCAATGGAATCATAGAAGCCGGAAAGAATGACATCCAATGCCGAGCAGCTAACGCGATATTGTAGGTGAAGAGCAGAAGAAACCATGCCGATATGCTTTTTAATTTCCCACACCGTTTCGCCTGAGCCGCGCTTTTTGCCGAAGATGTGGATATCGTTGCTGTAGCATTGCGGGTGATCGCCAAAGATCATACCCAGAATGGTGCTTTTTCCGCAGCCATTTGGGCCTTTAACTTGCCAATGCTCGCCTTTATCAATTCGCCAGTTCACGTCGGTGAAAATGGTTTTCTCTGTGTATTCAACTTTGCCATCTCTCAATTCGAAAATCGGATTTTCAAATTGTGTGGCGTGCTGATAACGACGGATAAGCGTCATCATCTCTTCACTTTGTTGTTCAGACTGCGCGGCGATTTGCTGGATAATGGGGTGGTTGTCCCATCCTACTTTGTCTATCAGTTCTACCAACTTTCCACGCTCAAACATGGCGACATGGTCAACCCAATCAGGAAGGTCTTCTTCCCTCGCAAATACCACCATCATCTGAACAGAGTCAGAGAGCTTTTCTAAATAGTCAGCAAGTGATTGACGGTGGGCAACATCCAGGCCGGTAAAAGGGTTGTCCAGCACCACACAGTCAGGCTTTTCTGCCAATGCGCGCGCCAACATCACCCGACGGGTTTCGCCGGTGGAAAGCACGCGAAAGCCACTCTCTTTGAGATGAACGAGATCGAGATCTTCAATCAATTGATGGGTCAGTGCCGCGTCATCACATTGTTCGAAAATCAGGTCATAGACGCTGGTGCCGGTATCTATCCGGTCAAGAAAGTCAGTGTCATCTTTGGCGCGCTCTTCCTCTAAGAGTTTTTGCTGTTCGACTAGCGAAACCTGCACAACCTTTCCATCGCCGATTTCCAGATCGCCAACGAACTCGATGGTTCCGCACAACAGGCCACCTAGGAGAGAGCCAATGTCACCTTCCGTACTGAATACTGCCCAGGACTCGTTATTGGTGATCATCCAGCTTTCAACGTCCAGTTTTGAAGTTGCACCCTCGGCTGTGAGGTACTTGAAGTTGATATCCATATCGTTTTGTTTTTGGTCGTTTTGTCAGCAACTAGGGAAGTTATATCAATTTTAGAAATTACTGTAAGTATTTAATGTATTGAATTTAAAAAATTAGTTCTTCGTAGTTCCTATAAATGGGGCACTGGTGGGACACGAGCTGAATTTCTTGTTCAACTTTTCAACCTGATTTTGGGAAGCGGAGGGCATGAACTTGCCGTAGACTTCCAGTACCATCTTTGCGTTCTTATGACCCATTTGAGTGGCAATCCAACTCGGGTTGGCATCCTCGGTCAGCATCCAACAGGCAAACGTATGACGGGTTTGATTGAGTATACGGCGCCGGATACCTGCGCGCTTGATGCAACTATCCCAAAGCTGGGAGATCCTACCGGGCATGTAGTGATTTATTGAGTCGCCAGATTTTCTTTTCAGGCCAGACAAGAACACCCAGCGACACGGGTTTTATTCTTTTCTCGGGTTTGAACTGTTACGTTGTCCGGCATTCTGAGATAAGACACTTCGCGCTGTCTTTTCAATGCATCGATTGCAGGTTGTAGAAGCGTAATAACACGCTCGCCTGATTTGGTTTTCGGTACTCTGAAGCCTTCTTTTGCCAAGTTACGTGCAACACGCAACTCATCTCGCACTAGGTCTACGTCTTCCCACGCCAACGCACAGAGTTCTCCATGTCGTGGTCCGGTATAACAAGCGATGGTCCATATATTGCGCTCCTGTTCACTCATTGATGTTGCTCGGCGTTACCGCCCAGCCTTTGAGAGTCTCTTTGCAGCGGTTGCCGCGATACATAAACCAAATTCGGGTCGACTTGCCGCGAACTTCTACGCCCTCAGGTATCACTGCCATCTTATGCCGCCTTCGTGTTGTCAAAGAATCGATCGATTTCTTCAGTGTTGTAGAAATAACCCCTGGCGTTTGGATTACCTTGGGAAGAAACACGCTTATAGTGAATTCCTTCACGCCAAACATGGTTCCGGTAGTTCTCGATCTCTCCCGTTAACATGCCTGTCTTTGCTATCAAGAGGGGTTCTTTAACCCACTTATTCGTTGTTACCTGAAAATGGTTTTCTCTTTCATCAGTCGTTACCTCGTATGATTTTGGCAATGGTTCTTTTGCCCTGGTCGTTGTAGTGAAAGGTTTCTATTTGCTTACGAGAATTGGCAGCCTGGTCTAATCACCATTCCCCGTATTTTTCGCACTTGATGCCATGCGCGTTGGCCGTTTTACCCACCTTTTGCGCTGACACTCCGAGCTCAAGGGCGATGTCTGTAGCGGTGTAGTGTTGGACTGTTGTGATAGGGATATCCCAACCAGCGGTGACAAGCGCGGCGATGGCCTTATCAGATAGCCGGCAGGCAGAAAGTAGCGCCAGTGCAACGTCCATGCTGCATGCCTCGCAGTAGGCTTCAAAGGTTGTGTAAGAAACCGCGCGCGCTTTTTGGCAGCGGGAACAAGTCGTCATGGAAAGCTACCTCCATGGTGGAAAGTAGCTTTGATAGGTGAGGGTAGGAAGGGTCTGAGGTTTTCTTAGATACACTTTTGTCATCTGAGCAGAATTTTCACTGTTAATACAAACAGTTTAATCAAAGGTGTCGCATAATACCGAAGCACGCCGTTTTGGGGTGTTTCTCCAAATGCCGATGTTAAAAGTCTGATAAAGTGGTTTTAAATTAGTGCGTTACAAAAATTCATATTTAGGCGTACTGTTGTTATTGGACAAAATGGGGTGTTTAATCGCCCCATTTTGGGGTTGAATACACTGTTAGCTGTAAGGTCATTATGTATTTAGGTAGTTGTCTCTGCGGAGAAGTTAAATATAAGTTGCTAAGTGAGCCTAAAAAGGCCTCAAATTGTCACTGTACGATGTGTCAAAAACAGCATGGAGCTGCATTTGCAACGTATGCTAGTTTGCCTAAGAACGATCTTGTTTACATATCAGGATTGTCTGCACTAGCTGAATACAATTCATCTGGCAGTATTGTGCGTAAATTCTGCAAGGTTTGTGGTTCAAGTATGGAGTGGGGGGGTAGTTCTCAGTATCCTGATTGGGTTTCAGTTGCTATTGCCACTTTAGACTCACCTTACAAACCCAATAAAATTATTGATATACAAACTGACACAAAGGTTTGTTGGTTAAATTACAGCTAACAAGTTGCTTAAACGGAATAAAAACAGTTAGTTATCGCTGCGCGATTTTAACCAACCATTTTTATCCGCTTAGCAAGGCGTTAGCAAATATGTGTGAAATTAAAGCAAATTTGTCCAAACCCGTGTTAGGCCGATCGGTTCTGGGACGTTTTTGTCCCAAAGTGAGTTAGCATTTCGAACAATCCAGCACTTGAATCGACGTACAATGGCCAAATTTTTCTAATGCACTCCCTATGTATAAAAATACAGGGATATGTATATAGTAAAAATGTGAACGCTTTAAATTCGGGACGCCCGATTTCTCATTTTTGGACCACAAGCCAATAAGTTAATCCACTGATTATACTAAGCTATATGGTAAACTGACTTAAGTGTACGCGGACTAATCGGGCATCTCGGTTTTGGACTAAACGGGCTTTATGCCTGCTAATAAGTTGTTAGGTGCAGATTGAGTTTCGCATTTTGCAAATAAGTAACAATGGATAAAACATGGTCTTTTCTAAAGCGTTTCAATATAAAAAGTGGGCAAATAATAATTTACTTGATATGGGAGAACAGCAGTTCTCAATCCTTCCAGAAAGTGATGCTACCTTTTTCGTTAGGATCTTAAACCACACAACAGTTGTTGATAGCCTCTTCATCAGTCGAATATTAGGTGAGCCTGAGAAATATGATGGTGACAACACCGTTAAAACTCCAACACTATCTGAGCTACGAGAGACAATGAATCAAAATGACTCGTGGTTAGTTCAGTATGCTGAAACTGCATCAAAGGAAGATCTTAAAAGAGTTGTTTCCTTTAAGTTTGTTGATGGTGATACAGGGCAGATGTCGGTCGAAGAGATTCTGCTCCATTTGTTAACTCATGGCAGTAATCATCGTGGTATGGCGGCTAGAGTACTGGCCGAAAACAATCTAGAGCGTCCCAAAGACACATTCACACGCTATCTTCACCAACTAGAGCCGACAAGAAGGGGCGGAGTCTAGCACCTAACAAAGCATTTAAGAGTGATTCGCAACGCTCGTCATTTTCAGTTTAAACTGGGGCTTTAGTGGTTAAGGTTCAATGCGTTAGGTTGTGCGCATGCGCCGCTCACACCTTAATGCGGCGTTAGGCATATAAAGGATTATAAATGCTCAAATTATACGAATTCGCCTTATCAGGTAACTGTTATAAAGTCAGATTAATTTTATCCTTTTTGGAAATGGAATATCAAAGAATTGCTATTGAAATCACAAAAGGTGAATCTAGGACAGCCGAATTTTTATCAATTAACTCAAATGGTAAAGTTCCCGTTTTAGAAATTCAAGATGATAATTTCCTTACTGAATCTAATGCTATTCTTTGGTATCTGGCAACAGACACATTTTTATTGCCATCCTCAAGGTTAAAACAGGCGGAAATACTAAAGTGGTTATCTTTCGAACAAAGTGGCCATCAGCCATTTCTTGCGGGTCCGCGTTATTGGATTTCAATTTTAAATGCAAAGGAAGAATATGAAACCCAACTTAATGAAAAGCGACCAAAAGGCTATGCTGCCTTAGATGTTATGGAAAAGCACCTTCAAAATAATGACTTTTTTGTAGGTGATAATTTATCTATAGCTGACATTTCTCTTTACGCATACACTCATGTAGCTCATGAGGGAGAATACAATCTTAGTAAGTACACTGCTATTAATCATTGGATTAAAAGAGTTGAAGGAACAAATAACTATATAACAATCACTCAAGTGTGAAAATGCCTAACAAGCGCTTCAAGGCGGACTCGCAAACGTGTGCCGATTTCGCTTCGCTCAAATTTTGGCACACGTTCACTCGCCGCTTAAGCGTGCGTTAGGCATACATGGAGGTTCCGTGCCCGATAAAATTCAGTGCAAAGAGTGTGAAGCTCTAGTCTTGCCATCCACTGCAGAAAGAACTGGCGGTTTATGCATGCCATGTAAAAACGGAACTAGAAAAAGCATGGAACAAGCGAAAGAAAAAGCTATGCAAGAGCGAGAATTAGATAAAACCTGCCCATTTCGAGCGTATTGGAGAAACCTAGTAGAGCGAGTTTATGATGAAGGTCAGGGGTTTAATACTTTAAGTGAAGAAGAAAAACTCTATTATTCAGTCTGTGTGTTAACTGGTGAAGTATATAACGGAGGTTTTATTCAATTTTTTGATAATACCTCTGGGGCTCAATATAGTTACGCAGAGTTAGGCCTAGTTAGAATAGAAGCTAAAGAAAGTTTAAAACTTTTAAGAGCAGCTAAGACTTCATTATTTGGTAAACAGGGTGTACCGAAAGACCAAGCTGAACGCTGGGCAATTATTCGTAAGCATACTGATGAGCCTGATTTAGATGAGCTAGATACCGAGTTTTATAAGGATGCTGATGAGCTTGATAAAAAGCTAGAAAACTTTGCAATCAAAAGTGGATTGGTAAAGTATGCCTAACAAACGCTTTAACCATAAAGGACGCAAAACAGCAGGCTTGCGCTCCTTCGTCGCTAATTTTAGCCTGCTATTTTGCGCCGGTTAAGCGAGGCGTTATAAGGTTAAGGTAGCTATGCGCAAACTTATGCTTTTACTGTGCCTCTTTTTGCTCGCATCATGTGAGAAACCATATTATGAGGCTATATCAATTACAGGCGCTGCTAGGGAAAGGCTGCTTGTTGAACTAGATTCTCATGGTATTGATTACAAAGTAGATGCTCAAAAAGTTTGGTACTCACCTAAAGATCGTGAATTGGTGACCAATATAGCCTTGGATGTTTTTGAGATCCCGAGTCAGCCAGATATAGGATTTACATTCAACAACCATAAGCACCTAAATGAATTTAGGGCATTCATCGAAGCCGAGAAACTTGATTCAATCTTTTTAATTGAGGGTTTATCGGTAACCTGGACCAACGGAAATGAAGAAGTAGGTCGCGGGGCATTAGACAAATTTTTGCTTGAGTAGCAGTAGTTTTTCAGGAGAAGTATGGAGTGCCGCTCAGGTCGGTACATCCTTCTTATAACAAAGCAATAAACGAGGACGCTTTGTCACTGCGCTAGCCTTTCAAAGTGTTGTGAATACAAAGGATTAAAGCAGTTTGGGCGGTTTAGTAAGCGCCCGTTATTGCGACGTTATAAGCAACGGGAGCTTTGAGTTTTGGTGAAAATTCGAAAAGCAGAACTTGCAGATTCAGAGCAAATTAACAAGTTGTCAGTGTATTTAGGCTACGAAATCGTTGCCGATGATATTGCCTTAAAGCGATTGTCGAGACTTTTAAGATCAGACAATGACAATGTTTACGTTGCTGAGATTGAGGGTGAAATAGTTGGTTGGCTACACTCTTTTAAAGCTTACCGCCTGGCTTCCGATGGTTTCAACGAAATTGGTGGTATGGTTGTGGAACCAACGAGAAGAAACTTAGGAATCGGTAAAAAAATGGTAGCTCATGCCTTGGAAGTTGATTCCGGAAAATGGCGTGTACGGTGCAACATCAATCGTGCACAAACACATGAGTTTTATAAAAAGTCTGGTTTTAAAAGCACGAAAAGCCAGCACATATTTGAAAATTGCTTATAACAAGCTGATTAATCGGACAAGTTTTACTGTGTCGCTTTTTGCATTTCCGCTCCGCGGGCAAAAACCAACCCAGCAAAATTTGCCAATTATCAGGGCGTTAAAATAGCAAGGATGTTCACATGGGAGCTATCTATTTTGTATTTCCAATTGAGGAAGAAATGGCAGCATGGTTAACCGAAGAAGCGATTGAATTTCCTAAAGGAATGGCAAGCCGAGATCCATTTCTATCCGAGATTAAAAGCGCACTATCGAGTCTAGATTCCTTTAGTGTAGAATTTTCAGATGAGACCCTAGGAGAGCCGTGGCAAGCCAATATTGAGCACGAGAAAGATCTGGAGAATAAGGGTTGGGCACTTATGAATATCGTAGCTCTTCATAAGAGTCAGAACGAAATTTATTTCTCTAGTAGTTGGCCTGAGGTAATACTGAAAATTCTGATAAAACTAACAGAAACTACTGGGCCATTGGTTGTCATTTGCGATTCTGATTGGGTGCCGCTGGTTGTCGAGCAAGCAGCAGATGCTAACAAGCTAATGGAAAAGTGGATATAAATTTTAACAAGCGCATGAATGAACGCTCCACTTCGTTGCGCTGGACCGCCGCTTCGCGTCGGCCCATTATGCGGGCGTTATGTTTTAGTGAGATCTCTCATGACACCGGATGATGTAAAGAGAATTGAGAAAGAAACTGGGTTGACGTTTCCAAAGTGTTATGTGGATATTGTCACTAATTACCCATCTGAACTATTAGATTCGGATGCTCCTGACTTTGGGCTGCTAGATGATCCAGAAGAGATTATTTCTGAAAATCTGGAAGTTAGAGAGCACGGCTACTTTGGCGAAAAGTGGCCTGAACGTTATCTAATTATTGGCAAAAATGGTTGTGGAGACTATTACGTGATAACCCCTGACGTAAGAGAGTTTTCGGTGGGTTTTTCTGATCATGAAGCAATGGCTTGTAACCTATATGCAAATAGTCTTAGAGAATTGATTCAAAAGTACCTCAGTGAACAAGAGTAAAAACATAACAAAAGCATTAACGTGACGTTTACTCGTGGCGCATTTTTTCATAGAAATGCAGTGATTCAGGTGTTTCAATCGATTTGGGCTAGTAAACGCCCGTTATACTGACGTTATGCGAGGTCAGGCATTGTGCTATTGAGAGGAAATCTTGAAGCTTAAAGAGTTTGTACTTTGGGGATATAAGCTAGAACTAGATGAATCAAGAGCATTCACTCTTGAAAATAGGTGTGTTTGCGCTCATTTCGAAAGACACTTTAAAGGGGTAGAAACGGAATGCGTCTACAGGGTAGTAGTTAAGCTAAGTGAAGGTGATTCTAGAGATGGTACTTCAGAAGTAAGTAACTCCGTCCTCAAATATTACGCACCATTTGATTTTAACTCATTCAGAAAACTCGAAATTCATGAGAGAAAAGAGTTACTACTATTCACGCTACATAGCTGCTTATTGCGTTTATGTGAGGCAAATGGCTGGGATAAAGAGCCATTCGAAGTCGCAAAATCTAACGTCATAGAAGAAAAGTTTCTTAATTCATATGAAGTCAGTAGGAAAAGCAACCCGGCTCGTAGCATGGTTGCAAGCTTAATTGCAGAGCATACTGCGGATAACTTCAAATTGGACATAGTCGTGACTAATAGTTCGGGCAAAAAACTATTGAAAAAGTCGGTTCTATCTGAAGAGCCAGATGAGTTCCTATTTAATGGTCAAATAGGTCGCATAAAGTGGGAATCTAATGATGTTTTAAATTACATCGCTAAAGATAATAGTGTGTTAGAAATCATAAATTTAAACCTGAATGATTAGCAATATAAATCGCATAACAAAAAGCTCAAGCGGACGCTTAAAACTCGCGCGATTTTTTCAAACAGGCTTTCGTGATTACGAAGGCCAATTTTAGTTGAGTTAAGCGCCGCTTAGCTTGGCGTTGGTATAAATCTTTAATTAAGAATAAGTCGTTTTGAAAAAATTGAGTAAATCTAGAGGAAATAATTTTAGATGCGTTTAATTACAATAATATTAATTACAATTGTACTATGTAGTTGTGAAGGGAATCATATTAAAGACTCCTTAAAGGGACAGGCCACTTTGCAAAACTCAAGCAAAGAGATAAAACATGGGCCTCGTTTAATCGAGTGGTATGGTTTATCTTTTGAAAGTATCGGTAACAAAAAACTCAGACATAGTTTTAATGAGAGAAAAGTTGATGCTGGCCATCAAGTTTTTTCAGGTAGAAAAGATGTTGTTGGAAAAGTTATTTATAGCTCAAATATTAGTTGGCTAGCCCCAATAGAACCTTCTTGGGAATCCTATTTTACCTTTTCCTTAAATATTCAACCTGGAGAAACATATACACTGCAAAGCGAAGTTAACAATGGCATTGCTATACTATGGGTTGTTAATTCTAAAGGTGATACGGTCATTGAACCTCTCAAAAAGACCATGAAATTAACACCTTGGAGCTCTCGTCAGAATAATAAATGAATAGTAATACCTAAATATACATAACAAGCCAATTAACTTTGCCCCTTCGGGGCCGGACGGCGCAAAGCGCCGCCGGTTATTGGGGCTACATTTAGAGGTATATGATGAAGTTATTAAAGTTTCTAGCGCTATCTAGCCTATTAATTCAATCTGCCGCCTATGCAGCCGTTGTTTGTGAGGGAAAGATCTCAGAGGTGCAGATACTTAGCACTGGTGTTGTTAGGCTGGTTTTGGACAATGCTATTCCTAGTAAATCTTATCTATGCAATGTTAATGGCAACTGGGGAAATATCTCTTCTGATACATGTAAATCATGGATCAGTTCCGCTCAAATTGCATTAACAACATCGAAGCCTTTGGCTATTACTTACAGTCAGACATCAAGTGCCTGTTCAACTTTACCAATCCACTCCGCTTCATTGCCTCCTAGTATGGTTGCAGTAAAGAACTAAAAAGCACCGGTTACTAATTCTCGACAATAGAGAAAATATGTATAACAAGCAAATTAACGAGGGACGTTTACTCGTGGCACATTTTTTCATAGAAACGCTTTGATTCAGGCGTTTCAATCACTTTGGGTTAGTAAATGCCCGTTATTCGAACGTTTTTAGAACTCATTGGTTAAAGTCATGAAAAAAACAAATTTGTACATCTTGATATTTGATGATTTTGATGCGATTAAAATTGGTAAAGCTGATGATATATCGAATAGAGTTAACACCCTTAAAAAATGGTGGGGTGAGCCTGACTATGCAGAGTCTTACGCATTAGAAATTGATATTGATAAAGTATTTTTGTTAGAAAAGGTTCTTCATTCGATCCTAAAGGAATTTTTCAAAAGATTTCGATTCAGGCGACGGGAAAACGGAGATATTTGATAAGAAAGCACTTGAGTATGCGTTGGCTCATCTACGTTTGTTTATTCAACATTCTGCTCCAAGTAGTTCTTTAGTTAAGGGCGTTGATCCAATCCAGTCCTCATGTATACAAAGCTCCTCCCGTGATCATAAATACATTCGCTTTAGAAATAAAGGGGTCAGGCTAAACCAAGGCACAGACCGCGTTATTAAGAATTTTAAGTTTATTACCAAGTTCATTGGCATTCTATACAAAAGAAGAAGTCAAATACCTTATAAGGTTGAAAAAAACGGAAACGATTGGAACTTGACGATAGAAAATACACATATTTATAAGTTGGTGAAAAGTGAGGGGTTCATGGCGAACTTCTCTGTGCATATAAATGACTTCACCTCTGGAAGTTTAAGCGCTAACTTTCTGCTAAGGTGTTCTGGGTGGGAAGGGCACGTGGCTCAAATGCACTTTAGCTTTGATAAAACTTCAGACAACTATTTACTCCGGTACTACTCGCAACAACTGCAGTTGATTTTAGATTGTTTACCAAGTAAGTCATCAGCAGCGATGGTGAAGCGGACAACCTTCGAGTAAAGTTCTAACAATCTGTTTAAGAGTGATTCGCAACGCTTGGCATTTTTTCTATGCGTTGCGTTTTGTGTCTAAGGTGGTATGCGGGAGCTTTGGTATTGCGTGCCTCACACCTTAACAAGGCGCTGAAGGATCCCCTCATAATTTTCCAAGCCCAGCGCTGTGTGCCAGCGTTTGATATTCGAGCATAGCCCAGTGATATTGCTGTTCGTTGATATCATAACGCCGATGATTTCTGACCTCCTTTCCCAACCTGGGAATGGATAGCACCCGTCGGTGCTTGATGGTGTTCACTTGAAAATGGAAGTGCCAGGACACTGATTAGTTAAAGTATCTAGAGTTTGAATATCGCGCATCGGTAATTCCTCTTGGTGGAATTTGGTTTTTGGCGAAATTCATTAGATCAAAGGGTACGGTGCGCTTCTTTCTCATTGTTTAGAAAAGGAATTTTGAGGGGATTCACTAGGAAGAGGCGTTAGTTCCCCGGAGGAAGCAATCAATCCGTAGGGAATTTTTGTTTCTGGTGGAGTACACGCATAACTCGGATGATATCGCCCTCGACCCAGTAAGAGGCAATCATCGAAATCTCAGGAATAATGAGCAATCGTCCGCGGATGCCATCTCGTTGCACACCCATTAAAGGTTGTTCAAGCAAGTTTTCTACTTTTGCTTCAATGAGGTTGTCAGTTTTTTCTGCCGCATCAGGGTTGAAGTCATAGAGAAACTCGAAGATCTTTTCACGATCATTAAGTGACTCCTCTTCCCATAAAATCACTGCTTACCTCGATTACGGATTCTGGCTTTGCGCTCTTCCATTCGAGACTTAGCAGTTTGGTGCTCAACGAAAACGGATTTTCCTGAGTCGAACTTCTCAAATGCTAGGTTTACTTGTTCCGTTAGCCATGCATCGTGAGATAATGTTTTTCTTTGTTGTTCAGCGAGTTGCTCAGTAAGTTCACGGCAAGCATCACTTAGAGTTCGACCTTGGCTTTCAGCCATTTGTTGAGCTAGGCGTTTTGTTTCTTCATCAACACGAAATTGAATTCTAGTGTCCATGATGTATTCCTTTGTTGGTGTGTGTACAAATGTTAGCATTAGGCCTTGAGATGGGCAACTAACAAACAATTTAAGAGTGATTCGGCACGCGTGGCATTTTGACTATGCGTGGCCTTTATCATGGACCAGGATACGCCAAGGGCGACTGATTACTGTGAGAAAGTCCACCTACTCATTCTGGACAAATTAACAGGTATGAGGCGACATGCACAGAGCAACATACCCATCACAAACTATTGAAATAATTGCAAAATATTTATGTGACTGGAGTTTTTGCAAAGAAGATTAATTCAAGTTTGTAAATAGGAGTCAGTACATGCTTTTTGTGGAACTTGTCGATATTGCATTAAACCTCAAGCTATCTCGTAGTTTAGGCTCTGAAAAAAGAGCAGTTTGCTCAACAACACCAAGAAAGGGTTTAATCTGAGATGTCTACTAACGAAAGTTTATTGAAAGCTGGGAAATCATGAAGTTAAATCAAGTGACATTAGCGGTACATGACATGGAATCATCGGTCGCATTCTATAAAAAGCTCGGGCTTATTCAGATTGTTAGTGATGAGCATTACGCGCGCTTTTCCTTTCCGGAAGGCGACGCAAGCTTCTCTATCTTCCTCGATCCTGTAAAGGAAGGGGTTATAAGTCGCGGCGTGATTTACTTTGAACATGAAGCGCTGGAGGAGCTTGTCGAGCGGTTAAAAAGTGAGGGCATTGAATTCGATCAAGAACCTGCGATGAAGCCATATCTTTGGAAAGAGGCAGCACTGCGAGACCCATCAGGCAACGAAATTAAGCTGTATTGGGCCGGAGAGAATAGACTCAATCCGCCTTGGAAAATTGAATAGAGAAATGTTCGCGCAGCACTTTTAGAGACTTTCAAATCTCTTAGGTTTAAACGTTAATTCAATGGTGTAGGTTGCTTGGGTATATCAATATTGTAAATCACGAGTTTGTAGATAAATTGGTCGCTTGGTGTTTGATATGTTATAACATAACAATCATATTTATATTCCAGCGGAGCGCGCGCGGAAGGTTCACACTATGACTGACCTAGATGCACTGATAGAGAAGGTTACGCAGAAATGTAAAGCGAAGGGAAAGCAGCTCACAGCGAAGCGTAGATTGGTTTTGCAAGCGCTTGTCCATTCTGAAAAAGCGCTCTCCGCTTATGAGCTGGTTGACTATTGCAAAGAAAACTTTGACCAGAGTGTTCAGCCAATGTCGGTCTATCGCAGCCTAGACTTTCTGGAAGGCGAACATCTCGCCCACAAATTAAAAGTATCGAACAAGTTCATTGCCTGCTCTCATATCTCCTGCGATCACGAGCATGGCGTCCCTCAGTTCCTCATCTGCGCGAAGTGCGACAAGATCATAGAACAGGCCATCGATCCCAAACTCGCTTCCAGCCTGCAATCAGGTGCTCGAAAAGAAGGGTTCACAGTCGTTAGCCCCCAGCTTGAAATTACCTGTGTATGTGATGACTGCGCTAAGTGAATCTGAACCACTGAACCTTTATTGACGAGAAATCGTGTCTTCCACCCGTTCCCAACGTAGCACCATCTTTTCCATGCGTTAGTTTTAAGGAGAAATCTAAACGCCATGTCTGCAACACTGATTAAAAACGCCCGTATCGTTAACGAAGGGCGGGTTCAACAGAGAGATTTGAGAATTGTCGGCCAGCGGATTGAGAAGATCGAATCCCATATTATCGCCGCTCCGACTGACCAGATTGTCGAGGCCAATGGCCGCTTCATTTTGCCCGGAATGATTGATGATCAGGTGCACTTCAGGGAGCCGGGTTTAACGCACAAAGGTTCTATTGCCTCTGAATCCCGTGCAGCAGTGGCTGGTGGCATCACCAGCTATATGGAAATGCCCAATGTCAGCCCGGCCACGACCACGATTGAAGCGTTAGAACGCAAGTTTGATATTGCGGCCAACAATTCCTTGGCGAATTATTCGTTTTACCTTGGTGCAACGGAAGACAACCTGGAGCAAATTAAGCGACTGAATCCAGAAACACACTGTGGTGTTAAGGTGTTTATGGGCGCGTCCACTGGCGATTTGTTGGTGGAAAACCCGACGGCGTTGGAAGGCATCTTCCGTGAGTCGCCCGTGCTCATTGTCACGCATTGTGAAAGCGGGCCGGTTATCGCAAAAAACCGAGAAGCGCTTCTTCGTAAAAAGTCCGCGTTCACGATCCATGACCATCCTGTGCTGAGGGATGATGAAGCCTGCTATGCCTCTTCTTCTTATGCCGTGGACTTAGCAAAACGTCATGGTAGCCATCTTCATGTTCTGCACATCACAACCGAAAAAGAACTTTCTCTTTTCCAAACAGGGCCCATTGAGCTGAAACGCATTACCGCTGAGGCCTGTGTGCATCATCTTTGGTTCAGCGAAGAAGACTATGCGGTGTTGGGAAACCTGATTAAGTGTAACCCTGCTATCAAGAAAGCCAGCGATCGTGAATCGCTGATTCGGGCACTTCACACCAACCAAATTGACATCATCGCGACTGACCATGCACCTCATACTTTTGAAGAAAAGCAAGTGGACTTTGAGCAGGCTCCGGCAGGTCTACCTTTGGTGCAACATGCGCTGCTAACGCTACTTGACCACGTCAGTCACGGTCGCCTCGATATTACTCAAGTGGTTGAGAAAACTGCACACAATCCCGCTATTCGTTACGGAATTAAAGAGCGTGGTTTTGTTCGTGAAGGTTACTTTGCTGATTTGGTGCTGGTGGATGATAAACAAACCACTGAGGTTAGTCATGATAATGCGTTGTATCACTGTGGGTGGACGCCTTTTTCAGGTCATCGCTTTTCGTCGCAGATAGTCTGTACTTGGGTGAATGGCGGATTGGTTTATCACAATAACAAGGTACTGGAAGACGAGTCACCCGCGATGAGACTGGTGTTCGCTCGTTAATGCTCTTCGGATTCAAACAAATACTGAAGCAAGTGAGACCCCCTATGTTAAGAAAAAATCCAAATGGCGACATGCCAATCGTATCGGAAAATGCTTTTGTTGATCCGACCGCGATCATCTGCGGCAAAGTCATCATCGAAGACAACGTGTTTATTGGCCCGTATGCTGTGATTCGTGCGGATGAGGTGAACGATGCGGGTGAAATGGAACCCATCCTCATCAAATGTGACACCAACATTCAGGATGGTGTGGTAATTCACTCTAAAGCAGGCGCTGCAGTAACCATTGGTGAACGCACATCGATAGCGCATCGCTCAATCATTCACGGTCCATGTGAAGTGTGTGACGATGTTTTCATTGGTTTTAATTCTGTGGTGTTTAATGCTGTTGTCGGTAAGCACTGTGTGATCCGTCATAACTGTGTTGTGGATGGTATGGATCTCCCTGAGAGTTTCCATGTACCGCCAATGACCAATATCGGTGTGGGCTTCGATCTAAACAGTATTTCTAAAGTGCCACCGGAGTATTCAGCGTTTTCTGAGTCTGTGGTTTCCGCCAATCATACCTTGGTACAGGGTTATAGGAGAATCGCCAATGAGCTTTGATAATTCGGTAATTCTGAGCGTGCCAACCAATATTATTACCGGCTTCCTTGGCGTCGGTAAAACCTCCGCCATCTTACACCTGATGAAGAACAAACCGGAGAACGAGCGTTGGGCCGTATTGGTTAATGAGTTCGGAGAGATAGGTGTTGATGGTAGCCTTTTTCAAGGGCGACACAGCGAAGGAGAAAAAGTATTTATTCAGGAAGTGCCTGGTGGCTGCATGTGCTGCGCTGCTGGTCTTCCTATGCAAATCGCGCTAAATCAATTACTGATCGAGGCCAAACCTGATCGACTGCTGATTGAGCCGACCGGCCTTGGGCATCCTAAAGAAGTCTTGGAAGTCTTATCCTCTGAGCACTATCGCGATGTTCTATCACTTCAAAAAACACTGACTTTGGTTGATGCGAGAAAACTGTCAGAGACGCGGTACACCCATCACGATACTTTTAATCAGCAGATTGCGATTGCCGACACTGTGGTGGGTAACAAGCTTGATCTCTATGCGGAAGGGGACAAGGCCTTACTGGAAGCGTATGTGAAAAAGCATGCTCATCCAGATGTGAAAGTGCTGTTTACACGTCACGGACAAATCGACTTCAAGGAATTTGAAGGAGAGACCTACATGACGCAGCCACATGCACATGATCACCACCATCATCATCACCACGGCAGTAAACCTCTTGCCTCAGAAGCGCCTATGCCAGAAAGCGGGGTGTTGATGGCAAAGAACGAGGGTGAAGGTTTTGAAAGCGTTGGATGGAGATTTTCACCAGACAAGGTCTTTGATAGAAAGAAACTTTCTTTGCTTCTGCATGACCTTGATGTCGAGCGAATGAAAGCCGTTTTCATCACTGATGATGGAGTGTTTGGTTACAACCTTTCCGAATCGAACATGTTGGAAATGGAGTTGGATGATTGTTTGGAAAGCCGGATTGAACTGATAGCGGAAGCGGTTGACATCAATTTCGAAGACAAGCTAATGGCTTGTTTGGATTGGCCATCAGAAAACAAGCCGTCATAGACGGCTTGATTAAAATCATATTTGATGGACTGTCGGTGATTAGCTCATTAACTCTCTAGCCTGCATCGTTAACCTCATCTGACTGTTTGCAGCACCAAATCCCTGATACCCGTTTCTTTGAACGATTTCGAAACAGAATCTACCGGCAAACATGGAAGTGTAAAGCTGGTAGAAGCTGCCATTCTCGTCTTCATCGTAAAGAATGTTATAGCGCTTGAGTTTTTCAATCACTTCATCAGAAAGGGTAAACCGGGCGGCCAAGTCATCATAATAATTGGCGGTGACGGGCATCGTCTCAGTCTGCTGTTTAGACATGAATTCGGCGGTGGCAAAAATATCCTTGGTTGAAAGAGCGATATGATTGACGCCAGTACCCGCGTATTGATCGAGAATTCGGCTGGATACGGTTCGCGAAGCTTGGGTACTGTTAAGCGTGAAACTTACCCCTTTATCAGGCGTTTGCAGGGCCTGACTTTTCACAAGCCCACCAGGGTCTGAAACGCTGACAGTTGGCATGGTTTTCATGCTAAACATTGCACGATAGAGCAGCACTGAGTGAAGCATTTCTTCGTAACTCATCGTGGTTGCCACATGGTCAACTTTGTTGAGGAAAGCGTGCTGAGTGGCGTCTTCATGCCATTTGAATTCGCGCTCCCAGTGAGGAGGCTGGTCGGCGTCATCCACCATATAAAGGAGGCTTTGACCTGGGCCATAGATGGCAGGAATGCCATGCGTGTCATTTTCAGGGTTGCCGTAAACTGGCGAGAACTCGAGCTTCTTGGCTCTCTCCACCATATCGTTGACATGGGTACAGGTTAAACCGACAGCACATACGGAGACGCCATGCTGCTGGTGGAAGTTTTGGGCGAAGCTATCTGGTTCCATATTCATCACCAGATGGATGTCCCCCTGTTTCCACAACTCCACATCTTTACGTTTGTGAGTGGCGGCATGACAAAAGCCAAGCTGAGACAGCAACTTGGTCAATGCGAGCTTTTCATTGTCGCTGACGGCGAATTCAATAAACTGTACTTCGCTGGGCGGGTTGACACTCGGAATTTCAAGCGCTTCTGTATCAGCAGATTTTTCTGCCGCACGGTTGGCATAAACCAGTGAACGGTAGCCGTCTCGGGCGGTTTTTTCCGTCGAACCTGCACGGAATTGATCGTTGAAAATCTCGAGAGAGAAAGGCCCGTCGTAACCCGTCGCGTGAAGGTTAGACACAAACTGTCCAATGGGAAGATCGCCCTGTCCAGGGAAGCAGCGGTAGTGTCTACTCCAACTGAGATGATCCATCGAAAGGCTGGGGGCATCCGCCACTTGCACGAGGAAAATTCTGTCGCCGGGAATGTTGAGCATGGTATCCAGCTCGGTCTGGCGAGAAAAGATGTGGAAAGTGTCGAGACATAGCCCGACATTTTTGTGGTTGGCGCGACGCACAATTTCCCATGAGTCGCGGTAGTCATAAACGTATTTACCCCATCCCAAGGCTTCGTAGGCAACCCGCATATTGCGTTTGGCTGCGCGCTCGCCAAGCTCATGGAAATCATCTGCTGCGCGTTGAATGCCGCCCAAAGCTTGGGGCGATACACTGCTGCAGACCATCAACAAATCGGTGCCCAGTTCTTCCATCAGGTCAAACTTTCTTTCCGCGCGGTCAAACGCTTTTTCCCGGTAAGGGGAGGGGAGGCCTTCGAAATCGCGGAAGGGTTGATAGGTAACAACCTCAAGACCATGATCATCCAGCATACTTCGGATTTCATGAACTGAACCGTTATGGGTGATAAGATCATTTTCGAAGATTTCGATGCCCCGAAAGCCTGCTTTTGAGATGGCTTCGATTTTTTGTCTTAGCGTGCCGGAAAGGCAGACCGTTGCGATGGAGTAAATCATACGTTATTTGCTCCCCATTTTGGTGACCAGTCCATTGATAGCCAGGGCGTAGCCTTCAATCCCAAAGCCAACGATCACGCCTTCTGCAACGGGTGAAAGATAGGAATGGTGACGGAAGGATTCCCGCGCGTGCACATTGGAAATGTGCAACTCTATCACGGGGACTTCAGCAGCCTTGATAGCATCGTAGAGAGCAATTGATGTGTGCGTGTAAGCGCCTGCGTTGAAGACGACACCAATCATTTTGCCTTCTTTAACAGCGCGTCCGGCTTTATGAAGTGCTTCAATCAGCTCGCCTTCATGATTGCTTTGGAAGCACTCAACCACAACACCGAGTAGTTCTCCTGTATCACGACAAAGCTGTTCAACATCTGCCAGGGTGCTATGGCCATATAGCCCCGGTTCACGTTGACCAAGCATGTTCAGGTTTGGACCGTTCATGACCAAAATGGATTTCATTTCGTGCCCTCCTAAGCGATATCGTCGATATAAATGGTGCGGCCCGTTTTCACCGCTTCTACTACCGCTTCGGTTACACGCAGGTTTTGAAGGCCATCACGTACCGTCACCAACGGTTTTTCTTCTTTGCGGATCACGCGACAGAAGTGATTGAGCTGCTCAACCAAGGGGTCTTTGCGGTGAAGAGATACGTCTTCACATTCGAACGGTTTCCACCACGAGCGGTCTTCTTCACTCTTGTAGTATTTGAGGCGCATGGTAGGTACTGAAATCGAGCCATTTGTCCCTGCGATGTGGTAGCAATCTTCATCGGGGTAGCTTGCGTAGGCTTTGTTTTCCTGAGACGTTTGCTCCCAACTGCAACCTGAGCCAGCAGTGTCAGAAAGTAGGAAAGTGCCTAACGCGCCATTGGCAAAACTCAGGCTGATGGCAACGGTATCTTCTACCTCAAATTTACGTCGACGGTTAGAAGCCATGGATTGTATGGCAACGATTTCACCGCACAGATAACGCAAGTTACCGATGTCATGAATGAGGTTAATCAGAATTGGCCCACCACCTTCTTTGGTTCGCCATGGTGCAGCAACAAAGTAATCGTCAGGTTTGTAGAACATAGCGCTACCATGGGCGGCAACGACTTGGCCAATAGCCCCCGTTTCAATGATTTCACGGGTGCGTTTGATGATTGGGCTGTGCATGCGGTGGTGACCAACCAGCAAGGTATCCCAGATCCCGGGCTCTTTGGTGGCAATTTCCAGTAATGAGTTGCCTTCTGCGACGGTGTGGGAAACGGGTTTCTCAATCAGTGCCGGCATACGATATTCGATACAGAGCTTGGCTTGCTGAACGTGCAGATTATTTGGGGTGGCGAGAATGACACCATCTGCTAGCCCTGAATCCAGTAATTCAACCAGTGTTTCGAAATATGGGACGCCATATTCTCTTGCAAGAGTGATGCTTGCTTCAAAAGGATCAACAATAGCGGCCAGCGCGCACGCTTTGCTCTCCGAGACGAGTCGAATATGGTTTTTGCCGATCAGTCCTGCGCCGACCACGGCAATTCTAGGCTTCTCCATCTAATCCTTACTTCCTTGTCATGGTTATAGTTTGCAGATTTTCACTGCCGTTTTTGGGTACTATTTTCACTCATCCGCATTAGGAAGCCGCCAAGGTGGGCTTCAAGCGCGTTTACACATGCTGGAAGATCACGGTTTAGTGCCGCTTCCAGCACACTTTGGTGCTCATCGACCACGTACTTTCCACGAAAGCCTTCTGTCCGTAGCTCCATCACGACAAATTGACGGAATTGGTCGTAGACCTGACGGTGGTAATGCATATGCAGATCTGACCGACACGCCCCAATCAACGCTGCGTGAAACTCGTAGTCACAGCGATGCCACATCATGAAATATTGATCGATGTTCTCACGCATTTTGCTTTCGACGTGTTCGAGTTTGTGGTGCGCAGCGACTAGGTTGCTTTCCCATTCCATATCGCCGTTTGCAAAAGAAGCACGGGCACCGTCAGTTTCTAAGAGAATACGAAGTCGGGTGAGCTCTTCCATCTTCTGGATCGAAAAACTCGCGACATGAAAGCCTTTTTGGCCCTCTGCAATCACTAATCCTTCTGATGAGAGTCTTGTTAGGCTCTCGCGCAAAAGATTCACACCACTGCCATAGCGTTCTTTCAGCGATTCCATTCTGAGCCGGCTGCCCGGTTCAAACTCACCTTTCAACAAATCCGTGCGAAGTGTTTCGTAAAGCGTCATTTATCCGTGCCTCAAAGAAACTGAGCTTAAAGATAGAAAACCACGTCGTGGCCATCACGATACCTTTTCAGTTTCACCCCTAAATTTCTCTGTATCTGTCTCTTTTGTGTGAATCGGCTATAAATATAAAAACATCCCCTAATTTAAAAAATAGGTGATGTTTTAACAAATGAGACATAATTGGGTAACAAATCCACGATCACTTCGTCTAGGCTAGTTACAGGTCAATAAGGACGATTGCTCTCGGGCTTCGTCTTATACCCAAACAACCTGAAGATGCTCGCATTCAGAGGTCATCAATGCGTTCAATTCGAGGCAAATTTCGCGAGGAATAGTCGTTCTATTTCTGTGAAATTTAACGAAGAAGTGGGCGCATTGAGGGCCTCCCTTCGGGCGAGTTGACTGTCGTCGTGCTCTTTGTTGCCCCTTTTTGATGGAGGTGACTACACCTACAAAAGAACGCCGCGATCACAACACCAGTCAAGCTCGCTGAATCCTCCATCCTCAGGTCGTTTGGGTATACAACAAAGGGGCAGTAAGTCTCTGACAATAAGGAGTGAAGTATGGAAGGACTCTGGGACAGGGAATGCTGTCGCCATGGATTAGGAAGAGGACTCACCCGGAATAAAAGGGTGATTTCTGAACAAAGCTTGCAACGCTTTTGTTTGATTGCCGAGATGCACAACAATTAGGGAGTCACGTTGTGAAAACGATTCTGCACTGGTTACAGCGAATAGCAGATGGCGTTGCAGTCACCATGTTGGCGGTAATGTTCCTTCTCTTTTGTGCGCAAATCTTTTCCCGCTATGTCTTGAATGATCCGATAGGCTGGTCGTCAGAAGTACTTCTGACGCTTTGGTTATGGGTGATCTTCTGGGCGGGCGCGTTCTGTCTGCGTCATAAAGACCACATTCGCTTTGATCTTCTCTTTTTAACTGTGCCTGGGAAGGTGCAACGTATTTTTCTGATCTTGTCAGCACTAGGCATCATCATCGGTTTCGGGATGAGTTTTTTGCCGACGTGGGACTACATCACGTTCTACAAAATCAAGAAAAGCGCGATTTTGAAATGGCGCCTCGATTATGTATTCAGTATTTACGGGATTTTCCTTGGCGCGATTATTCTCCGCTACGGTCTTGCATTGATTCAGTTTCTGAATCCGAACTACAAAGTGCAAGAAGACAAGGATGAGCAGGTGGAAGAATGAGTTTAGCTTTAACACTATGCCTGGTGACAGTACTGTTGCTGGCTGCTTTCGGCACGCCGGTATCTTTTTCCATGATTATTGGTGCCATTGTTTACTTGGCAGTCAGTGGTCAGGACTTGGCGCTGGCAGGCGAACAAATAATACAGGGGTTCTATAACAGCTTCATTCTGTTAGCTGTACCTCTTTTCATTGCTGCTGCGAACATTATGAACGCAGGCAGTATCACAGACAGACTGCTCCAGTTTTGTGTCGCTATGGTCGGCCATTTCCGTGGTGGCTTAGGGCACGTTAACATCGTTTCGAGTCTGATCTTTTCGGGTATGTCGGGCTCAGCTGTGGCAGACGCCGCAGGTGTGGGTCGTGTTATCATTAATATGATGACTAAAGATGGCCGTTATCCGCCATCCTACGCGGCAGCGATTACTGCCGCATCGGCAACGATTGGTCCGATCATCCCGCCTTCGATACCTATGGTTATATATGCTTTGGTGTCGGATACCTCCGTGGGTTACCTCTTCATCGCTGGTTTGGTACCGGGTCTTCTGATGGGTGTGGTACTGATGGGATTGAACGCCTACATGTCCACCAAGATGGATATCCCGAAAGAACCACGTACTCCTATGAAAGATATCCCGCGCATTACCTTCCGCGCATTGCCAACACTGATGATGCCAGCGATTCTGCTGTTCGGTATCTACGGCGGTATCACTACGCCGACTGAAGCGGCAGCAGTGGCAGCGGCTTATGCGTTGATTCTGGCAGTCGCGTACCGTTCAATCAGCTTCAAGCAACTTTACATGGCGCTGAAAGAAAGTGCGTACTCCTCGGCTTCTGTCGGTTTGGTTATCGGTTCTGCACTGATCTTCAACTACATTGTGGCGACGGAAAACGTGCCGACCGCGATTGCAGAAATGATTACGGCGGCAGACCTGTCACCGCTGCAGTTCTTGCTGATTGTTAACCTGATTTATCTCGGATTAGGCTTCCTGCTGGATGCGACGACTGTGATTCTGGTTATCGTGCCACTGTTCGTGCCAGCCTGTCGTGAATTGGGTATCGACCTTGTTCACTTCGGTGTAGTGACCATTGTGAACTTGATGATTGGCCTGATTACGCCACCTTACGGGGTCTTGCTGTTCGTGATAAATGGCACAACGAAAATCCCGCTGGCGGGCATTATCAAGCAAGTGATTCCGTTCATCTTTGTTCTGCTGGCAGCGCTGTTCATTATGATCTTGTTCCCAGACTTGATCCTAAGTATGCCAAGGTTGATGGGATATCAAGGATAGCGGAACCCTTAGGGTCTGTTGACCTTATCGAAAATAAAGAAAAGGCCGTTAAGGCCTTTTCTTTTGTAATTTAACCGACTTCAATGCCTGATATCCGGCTCGTTTTGGGTCTCTTTCTTGGATTCAAAGCTATCAACTAACCACTTAGTTAACGTCTTGAGAAGCTGTTGTTTGGTGATGGGTTTTACCAAGTGGTCCTGCATAATTTCACGGATTGCCAGGGTGACTTCTTCGCTGTATTCCCCTGAAAGGGCGACAACTGGAATGGGACCAACCAAGCGACGGATCTCATGAGTCGTCTCTATACCGTCTCTGCCTGGCATATGTATATCCATCAGGATTAAATCGAAGTTATCCTTCTTCACTTTTTGAATGGCTTCATCGCCTGACGATGCTTCATCAACCGTAATGCCCTCGCTAGTAAGATAGGCTTTAACCAGCATGCGATTGACCTGCATATCATCCACAACCAATACTCGTTTACCAATCAAGCTGCCAAGCTTCGCCAGTTTGCCTTCATCAATAAGGTTGTCGAATGAACGAAGGAAGGAGAGTTTGTCGAAGATACCTTCTATCTCACCCTGAACCAAATGCTCAGAGAATTTGGCTGGCTCGCTGCCATTGGTGAGAAACATTAGGATAGGAGTCACTTGTGCATGATGACCCAGATCACCGGCCCGCAGTGCTTTAACCAGTCCAATGTCTTTCTCCAGCATGGATTGTTCCAGCACGATGAAATCGACAGGCTGGTTCAGCTCGTGGGTAAATCCGGTTTCAACGTCGTTGGTAAAGCAGACCTTGATATCCAGTGCTCCAAACTCTTTGGAAAGCCAACTACCGGTTTCTGTTTGGGCGACGACTAGACACGATTTTCCCGCGACGTATTGTTTGATGCGGCCTTGGGTTTCCTCATCCTGTTCTTGCTGATCGACAGTAGGAAAGGTGAGAACAAATTCGGTAAACTCGCCTTCTACGGAACTGCAATGAATCTTTCCGCCAAATGACTCCATGACACGTTTGCAATAAGACAGACCGAGGCCATTACCTTGCTTTTTCCCACTGGTATAGAACTCATCAAAGATATAGGAGAGCATCTCGGCTGAAATGCCAGGACCCGTATCAACCATATGTACTGCATTCCCATCAGGGGATTGTGTAAAGTGGATTCTGACACGACTTTCCGGGTGAGAATCGAAGTAATACACTGCATTCTTTAGCAGGTTCAGTAACACGAAACTGTAGAGCGTATCGCTACCATGGAAGAAGAAATCATCTTTTAGATTCAGGTCGATACGGTGCCTGTGGTCTTCACTGTAGAAGCTGAAATCTTTAAGTGCTTGTGCCGTCAACTCGCCCACTGAATAGTAAGAGAACAGGCTGGTACTGATACCATCCCCACGAAGCTCATCCAGAATAGCATCAATAAAGCGGGTACCGAGTTGTACCGCTTTTTTACCTTCCGAGAGCTCCTGATAAAGCTTCTTCATATCCTGAGAAGCAAAGGGGGCGAGTGAACCATTTTCCACGCCGAACATATCGGCATCTATACGTTCGAAGTGATATTTGATTTTGGTCAGCGGGTTACGAATCTCATGGGCAATAGAGCCTGCAAGTACCTGCGATTTACGCACTTTGTCTTCGGTGACAATGAATCGATTCGCTTCATCAAATAACCGCTGTAGGCCCATGATTTCTTCGCTGGAGAAGAGGTCACTCTCTTTCTCTTTTGAAACCATATAAAGATGGGTAACTTCGTTCTTTTCGTTCGTAATCGGAAGTACTAATGAAGTCCCAGCGTTGACCATGGCGCGAGTAACATCCCGCAACTCTTCCTGAACTTTCGGTTCTTCGTGCTTGATTTCGTACTCCAGTTCTTCTTTGACCAATACAGAGCGGTCTCCGTGAAAGCAGGAAAGAAAGACGTTGTTTTCGGCGTTGTTGCTGACTTTTTGAATACGGCCGAACTTAGCATTCAGGACCTTATTTAACTGCACTACAGCCTGATCCGTTGAGTAACGAAACTCCCCAATCAGATTGCAGATGTTCTCAACCGGGTTACCTTTTTCCTTATAGAAAAAGCGGTTCACGTGTTGGCGGATATACTTGTGTGAGCGGCTCCAGAACATCCCAGCCAATACAGTCCAAACCACAAACAATATGCTTTCCATCTGGAGATGTTGCATTGTCAAAAAGGATATCGGCACGATATAGAGTGCGGCATTGAGTATGAAACTCAGCGAGGTCATGGCGATATAGCGACTGCTGTAAAAGCGGTTATGGAGAAGGGCATAGCCAACCAACAAAGCTTCGATAATGGAGAGTGCGGGTGGTACCCACGCAATCGAAAAGTCATTGAACAATACTGGGATCAGGAAATGAGCCATAAACGTGGAGACAATAAATGCCACCATGCCCAACACCATGTATTTCGCCTTGATCTGTTGAAGCTTGATTTTACTTCGGCTGGAGAGCACAAAGTTGGTCAATGTCATGATGATCAGTAAGATGAGTGTGCCAAAGAACACGCCGCTGGCGGGGCCAAATCGGATGACAAAGTTGCCAATATCGTAAACATCGACAGAGACGACATTTAAACCGGGCATCAGGTTAGTGACCAGTGTAATGAGACAGGTCGCCTGGAAGAACAGCCAATGCCATCGCTTGATCTGGAAGCCTTCCCGTTCGGAAACCAAGCGACAAGAAAAGAGATACGCAAAGGCGAATGCCAAACCCGAGAACACGTTTGCGGCCAACGCCATGATAGTCGCAAAATGATCGCCAAAATAGACGAGCAAGCCAGACTGGAAGTAGGCATTCGACAAAATCCACGCCGAGATGAACATGGTGTACAGCGTATATGGACGATACAAAGGTCGGGTTATCCCCGACCTGTTTTTTGCTAAGGCATGTGCGAAATTGGTTGCCCAAACCGCAACAATACCAGCGATCGCGACCAAGAAAATCGCTAGGTAGCTATTAGAAATTGCCTGTATAAATTCATGCATTGGCCGAGGCTCTCGCGAGTTTTCGCATTGAAACAATTCTCTTGTTGTAATCTCTGAAGCTGTTTTCTTCGAAAGCCTGACTCATTGGCCCGGTGAAAACGATTCCCTGATAAGTGGTAAGTGCTGTGCCTGCTACTTGTTGCTTGCAAATGGAAACGTAGGGAAGAATGTTATTGCTGTCATTGTTCACAGATTGATAGAACCCAAGGATAGAAGGTTGTTCTACGATAGTGTAAGCGACTTCAAGTCCAATATCGGCGAGTTTCATTGTTAGATACTTGAGTGTCAGGTAAAGGACATGGTTTAACTTTTCACGTGGACCACTGATTGCCATCCTGATGATTTCACAGACAGCTTGCTTTTGTGTAACAGTGCGCAAAAGAGAATAATCAAATTTCTCAACGGATTTAGTATTTATTTTATTTTTCAGGCTGTTAGAAAAAACTCCGGATTTTTCTAATGTATGGATTTTCTCATTTGATAACGTCAGAGTCCAATTATCTGTTTGGAAGAATGGGTCAAAAGTCAGCCAGTTATCATGTTGATCGTATCGTTGGATAAGGGCAGAAGACAGCAACAATGGCGTATTACCACCCACGTCTTGGTAAAGGATAAAGTGTTCACCTGAAGCGGAGATATCCAAGTAATAAAGCATTTCGTACCAATGTTGTTGCTTGACGAAGGTTTCAAGATTAATGAGCACATTGGCAAGGGAAAGTGTCATTGGGTAAGGCGAGTGACTGGTCAGGAAGAGGCGCTCATCATTTCTAATGTCCTCTACAACTTCATAACGATACATTTCGCTCACATTCTCCATTTCTGCAGGCACTTGCCGCTCTTCATGGTGAGCCTGAAGATTAGCTCTTGCCTGCTCACTGATCTGAAACGCCTTGAATTCTGCCCAACACATTAAAATATCCCCATAAAACGCCATTGCGATACGCTCGATATAGAGAAAAAGCGAGGGATGATCTTTAAACGGGCGGATGCCATTAATAGACTCAGCGAGTGGAGAGGTGAGCGTGGTATAAAGGTTACCTCTAGGCGCGTCAGGATCCTGTGCTTGGTGAATTTCATTAACGCGGTAAGATACAATTTTTTCGAATAAGTCAAAGTAGTGATTTTCATACATATACTCGTTCACGTATCGCATGAAAGCGCGCTTATTGTTTTCTGTTGGTTGTGCTGCACTCAGCGAAGTGATCTTTTGCTGCAGAGTGATTTGTGTGTAAGAAGGGGTGATATTGATGTCGTACATACTTAATTCCTCGACGTGATTCAATAAAGTCCAGTTAAGTGTACGATCACTTTGATACAGCTAGAGAGGACAATCGCAAATGTCCATTTATTGGAACAATTACTTAGATTTGTATAAAAGGTGGCGATTGCTTGTTCATAAGTATCTGACGTGAGTCATATCAAGGCCTTTGTGATGTTTATTGCTATCCATAGTAATCGCGTTGCTGAACTTTACAGACATAGGGTTTACTTGAGTCAGTCAAATTTTTAATACAACCTTGGTCGAGATCTCTCACTACGTTATTGGGGTGTATCCTGTGCCCGAAAGGAGCCGCCATGAGTGAGAAAAACGCATTTACTGAAGTGGTCGACATGCATCACGGAGGTATGAATAAGTTGGAAATTGCGAATGAGTTGTCGCAGAAAGGGTGGGGCTTTTATGATGCCTTAGAGTTTACGGAGAGCGTGTATGAGAATGAGTCGCTCTCGGATCCCATCAGAATGGGAAGCTCTTTAGAGGAGATGCGAAAACAGCCGCCGTTAGATATCTGAGATGCTCTTACAAAAGCCAGCATCCATTGCTGGCTTCTTTTCTCCAGCCACCTAATGCTAACTAACTAACTAACTAACTAACTAACTAACTAACTGCTATCGTTAGCTTTCCGTTATAAGCATTTACTTGCTTATACATTTCATCTCACTCGAATGATTCATTATTGGAATTTTTGTTCCACAACTAGGATAAACGAGCGTTTAAACTGGAATTATCCCTGAACTTTGAATCTCATCATTTTTCTCTTTGTCAATCACACTATTTTTATTTTATGCAACCTGGGGTCAACCTCACTCATTCTATACAGGTGGACGGTAGTTCAAGGAAGTGGCTCGTATGAACGCATACTATTCAGCCTTAAGTGGCTGGCTCATACCTATAACAAGGGCAATGAAGAGCTTTGATATTGATCCAGTGGAAACACTGGAAAGATTCGGTATTTCTCCTTCCGAAGTGAATGATCCAGAAGGAAGGGTGTGTGTACAGAGTATGGGTAATGTCTTTGCCTACTGTAATAACAAAGTGGGAAATCGTGTCTTCAATATCGAAGTGGCGAATAGCTTTCATCCTTCGGTGCTTCATGCATTGGGTTACGCCGTCCAGTCCGCATACAGCCTTCAGGAAGCGATGGAGCGTGTTGCACAGTACAAACGTGTCGTCTCCAATTGTTGTAACATGTACGCTTTTGAAGAGGGGGAAGATGACTTTGTTGCAGATTTCGAAGTATACCGATACAGCGACAGCGGCCGTCAGGTTCTTACCCCTCATATGATCGAAGCGTTCTTGGCAACATTGGTTAAGCTTTCCCGTGATATCGTTGGTCGCGATTTCAAACCGATAAAAATCCAGTATAACTTCGACAGCCTTGGTCTCGGTGACAATTGTGATGTGGTGGCGGAATTTTTCGACTGCCCTATTGAATATAACTGTGAGCGGAATGCTGTCGTGATGGACGGGGAAATCGCCCGGAGCCAGGCATTCGGAAGTAATCCGGTGATGAACCAATTACACTTGGATGTGCTTAATAAATTCATGTGTCGTGTTGATAAAACTAATCTGTCTTACCAGATTGAAAACCGTATTGTTGAAGAGTTGCCATTGGGAGCACCATCTCAGTCTGACGTGGCAAAGCAACTAGGGCTTAGTCTAAGGAATCTGCAACGCAAGCTGAGTGATCAGGGTACTTGCTACAAAGATATTCTTGAAAGCACCCGCAAGCGACTGACTATGAACTACATCAAGCAGCCTCACCTTAGCATCAGTGAAATTGGCTATCTGGTGGGCTTTTCTAATGTTGCTAACTTCAATCGTGCATTCAGGCGTTGGCAGGGATGTGCACCCGGTGAGTATCGCCACCGTTACCTTTCATCTAACTCTCTCACAGAAACATGCCGCCATTAGTTTGGTGAAAATTTCATCAGGACGCCATTGCGCGTCCTTTTTTCCAGTACCAAAAATCTTCAGAAGATAAACCTTTGGCATAAAATAACAAAGCGTTCGCTCAGGCTTAGCGCATATTGGACATTCAGTATCGTAATAGAGATGAGCCCTCTCCATTCTGCAGTTCTTGTTGGACGCGGCTGAATATAAGAGGTGTACATTCGGGAGACCCAAATGAGCAACGCTGAACAATTCTCTGACCTGATGGTTACCGAACAAGTGATAACGAAATCCACGGATGATATGACTACCTTGTTCGATGCCCAAAAGCGCGCCTTTAACCAGGATAGGTTCCCTGCCTACGAAAGCCGGATCGCGGATTTAAAGTTACTTAAAGGAGCCATTCACAATAAAAAGGAAAAGCTACTCACGGCACTGGAGCAGGATTTCGGCTATCGAAATCACAATGAAAGCATATTGGGTGACATCTTTTCTTCCCTTTCCACGATTGATTACACAATCAAGCACTTACGCGGTTGGATGAAGCCACAAAAACGTAGGGTTGGGATTGTTTTTCAGCCTGCTAAAGCTGAAATTCATTATCAACCTTTAGGTGTGGTCGGCATCATTGCACCTTGGAATTACCCGGTATTTCTCACTATTGGACCGCTGGTGGCTGCGGTGGCTGCGGGAAACCGAGCCATGATTAAAGTCTCTGAATTTACACCTGCCACCAATGCAGTGCTTGTAGAAATGCTTGGTAGTGTCTTTTCGAATGATAAGGTGTGTGTGGTGCAAGGGGATGCAAACATTGCCAAGTCGTTTTCTGAATTGCCGTTTGATCACCTACTGTTTACTGGCTCCACTCAGGTTGGTAGGCATGTGATGCTTGCGGCCGCAGATAATTTGGTACCCATTACGCTCGAACTTGGTGGAAAATCGCCAGTGATCATTGATAACGATATGCCATTGAATGAAGCTGTAAAGCGTTTTATCTATGGCAAAACTATGAATGCAGGGCAAACCTGTGTCTCCCCTGATTACATCTATTGTCCACAAAATCGTGTGGATGCTCTGGTTGCTGAGATCAGTTTGCGTTATGAATCTATGTACCCCTCAGAACTTGGCAATGATAAACGCACACGAGTCATCAACCCAAAACAGTTCCAGCGTTTGTTGGGGTATTTGGAAGAGGCCGCCAATCAGGGGGCGACAGTCATGCATCTTGGGAGGCTGAATATCCAACAGGATGGCTGCTTTATGCCACTCACATTGGTGTTGGGAGCAAAGCCTTCCATGAAAGTGATGCAAGAAGAAATCTTTGGACCAATCCTGCCCATTCTTGGCTATGAAGATGTTCAAAGCGTCATTGATTCGATTAACAGCAACCCAAGGCCACTGGGACTTTACGTGCTGAGCTTTAACAAAAACTTTCAGCATCGCTTCTTAAGAGAAACTCATGCGGGGGGTGTTTGTATCAATGACGCAGCGTTCCATGTTGTTGTCGATGATTTGCCATTTGGCGGCGTGGGTGACTCGGGTATAGGAAGTTATCACGGTGTAGAAGGGTTTAGAACCTTCTCCCATAGCAAGTCAGTGTTAGTGCGCGGGAAATTATTCTTCAGCGACATGTTGTTCCCGCCTTACGGTAAGAAAGTGCATCACTTGTTCTATAAGTTCTTTGTTGGAGATAAGTAAGTGACGCTGTCATAGATAATGGCAGTAAACTCAAGCTCCAACCGCATGGGAGCAAGGATGAAAAATACAGAAGGATAGTGAACGTGACAAAAGGTGAGCTAAGCAGCAACGCAACAATGGCGTCATTTATCGAAAGCGCCTGCGACAAATACGCAGACAAAACCGCATTCTATTGCGGACCACAAAGCCTGACCTATCGCGAAGTCGAAGAAAAGTCCCGGCAACTGGCGGGTTGGATTCAAAACAATACTAACTTAAAGCCAGGAGACAGGATTGCCATTCAGCTCCCCAATATTCTGGATTTTCCCATTGCTGCGTTTGCAGCTTTGCGCGCCGGATTGGTGCTTGTAAACACCAATCCACTTTATACCGCCAGAGAAATGCAGCATCAGTTCATTGATTCCGGTGCCAAAGCACTGGTTATCTTTGCACCACTTTCTGCCCCTTTGGCATCAGTTATCGACCAGACCGGTATTAAGGTGGTGATTTTTGCCAAAGGTGGTGGGTCGGCATCAGTACAAAGTGAACGGGACCTGCAGCAAGTAGAACTGGATGAGATCCTGTCGGCCGACGCTTTCCCATTCTCTGCACCAAACATTGATGCCGAAGCGATCGGCATGTTGCAATACACGGGTGGAACGACCGGCCGAGCGAAAGGGGCGAGCCTTACTCATGCGTCGGTGTTGGCAAATATGGAGCAACTTGAAGACCGCCTAAACGGCGTCGTTGTTCCGGGCGAAGAGTTGTTTGTTTGCCCGCTGCCGCTTTATCACATCTATGCGTTCGCGGTGAATCTCATTCTCTTTTTCTCGCAGGGGAATACCAATATCCTGATCCCCAACCCAAGGGATTTGGATACTTTCGTTGCCCAATTGAAACCTCATAAATTCACTGGCTTTGCAGGCATCAACACCTTGTTTGTGGGTTTGTGCCAACACCCTGAGTTTCGAGCGCTGGACTTCTCACATCTTAAAATCACTCTTTCAGGCGGTACCGCTTTGATTGATGCTGCAAGGCTAGGCTGGGAAGAGTTAACTGGTTGCTCCATTACAGAGGGCTATGGGATGTCAGAGACTTCGCCCGTGATCAGCTTGAACCAGCCGGGGCGTGAACACTATGGCACAGTCGGGGAGCCATTAGTCAACACCAAAGTAGAGATCTGGGATTTGAACGATCAGCCGTTGCCTGATGGTGAAGTTGGCCAAATTGTGTTGAAAGGCAAACAGGTCATGAAAGGTTACTGGAACAACCCGGAAGAAACTGGGCAAGTTCTGACAGCGGATGGTTTCTTTAAAACCGGAGACATGGGGATCATCCTAGATGATGGTTGCATTCAGATTGTCGACAGACTGAAAGACATGGTGCTGGTCTCTGGTTTTAACGTGTATCCCAGTGAGGTTGAGCAGGTACTGTGTTCACACCCTGATGTACTCGAAGCTGCGGTCATTGGTGTAAAAAAAGATGATAGCACCGGTGAAGCCGTCAAGGCATTTGTTACTGCTAAAGACACGCTGGAACTCACTGACCTTGAGTTATTTTGTCGCCAAAATCTCACCGCCTATAAGGTACCTAAACAAGTGGTTGTGGTGTCGGAACTGCCGAAAACGGCAGTGGGTAAGATCCTCAGAAAAGATCTCCGCTCCAGAGGCTGAATTAAACGCTTTTGTTTTGCCTTTTATCGTTTTTTCCGGTGCTGATGCACCGGCTTTTTTTGGGCTTTATCGGCAGGAATAATAAAGCCCGCATTTTGCGGGCTAGAAGTAAAGTCTTTCTGGGATCAGAAACGATAGTTTCCTTGTACACCGACAATCAACAAATATCCTTTTGCGGTGTAGTCGTGGGTTGAAGTAAATAGGCTGGTTTCAGTGAATGACTCGTCTGATCTATCCATATAGGCAAAACCCACATCGAAAGACCAATTGGAATCAAGCTGGTAGTTCATACCCGCGGCATACCAATATGCTTCCTGATCCGGAATACTTAACGTGGTGGCGCCTGCCTTTTCATCAAGCGCAAAGCCAGCGCGCAGTTTGAGAGTAGAATCAAGCTGGTACGTTGCACCAATTGCCCATCGCCAACTGTCGTCGTATTTTTCTGGCTTCAAGAAACAGATACCGCCATTGGTAGTGCAGTCACTGCTCGAAGCGCTGAACTCCTTATACTCGCTCCATTGTGTCCATAGTGCACTGTAATGAATCGCGAGTTTTTCACTGACTTGGTGAAAACCCGAAAACTCTGCCATAGCGGGTAACGGAACATTTGAAACAGCGGTGGTAGAACCCCCACCAGGAATCGCCACCCCAGGACTGAAATCAGTAAATGTGCCTTCCAGTTTCAGATCAACACCGGAACGGTAGGAGAGGCCAAAGCGGTTCCTTTGATCCAGCTCCAACAGTGCGCCGACATTCCATCCGAATGTCCAGTCATCACCATCCCAGCTTAAGATCTTGTCTGAAGCTTGTTTGCCAAATGCGCTGGCACCTCCGCCGTAATGTCGGTTGACTTCGCCGGTTGCATAGACGAGGCTGATTCCAGCGCCCAGGCTTAACATTGGGCTGATGTTGTAGGCCAATGCGGGGTTTAAATTAACGGTGAAAAGCTCAGTGTCACCACCCAATTCGCCTGCCAGAAAGTCATCTTTTAAATCTGTCCCCAAGCCATAATTGGCATAAATCCCAAAACCGGCAGCCAATTGTTCGTTAATAGGGTGGACATAATAGCTAGCGGGGGCAAATTGCGAAGGGATGATGTCTGATGAGGACTGCGCGTCTGAAGAGCCTGAAACATCGATTTCCGCATCAAAGTAGATGAGTGATCCAGAAAATTCTGCACGCCCGAACAATGTCATAACTGCCGGGTTTCGCCCCATGGCGGCGGCACTGTCTCCGATGGCGGCTTCACCTGCATGGGCACGCCCCAAACCCGCAACTGAATCAAAGGCGATTTGGTATCCCGCAGCGTGAGACTGATTGACACTCAGCGTAGATAGTATCAAAACTGCTGTCGAGGAAAGGGTTAAACGTTTTGCATTTCTTACTGCCATAACAACCTCCATGGCTGAAGTTAATCCTGTGATTTTTATAAGAATCCTTCAGATAGTAGGCAGTTAGGCATTGTGGGCTGTAGTCTCCCTATGCCATTAACCTATCCTAATTGGTTTGTGAGACTTGGAGGGGATTAACGGGAGGTATTTTTATGAGGAAATCAGGCCATCGGGTCGGAGATGGACTGTTGACTGGGTGTGTATAGGTGAATTAAAAGCGCAGTTTAAACAACTATTTGGTATGAGAGGCGGGTAAAGAAATTAAGTGCTTTCAGTAGGGCGTTCTCTATAAGTGGATATAGCGGACGAAGCAATCCATGATTTCTAATTGCTGTTCCAAACTCTTTTGCAAGTGCTTGATATCGACTTCCGGATCCAGGTATTTAATGACATGTTTAACGAATGCGGCGACTTGGGCGTCTTTTACTTTCTTTGAATGCACAAGGTTACGTTTGATGATGACAAACAAATCTTGTGCTTGCTCGCTATTAAGCAGTTTACGTGCGGTAATTCTAATGTCTGCTTCATCAATGTTTGCACCGTTAGGGTGACAAGGCTGGGCGACATATTCTGAGTGTTTACTATTAGTCTCTGCTTGCGAAATGACAGTGCAGGTACGGACGATTATCACGCTTTTTTGCATCTCACCGGCACGTTCCAGATTAAAATGAAAGTATTGCCCCATTCTTTTTTCCTATTGAAAACTAGGTCAATTGTCTTAGTTGAAAGTGCTTCGATTTTTTTCATCATCTTATAAAACGAGATATGGCCAAGCTTGTCATAACGTGCCAGATCGTTATCCGATCGAACCGGTGGCTAGATTACAAAGAGTAAAGGGAGGCTCTCAATCCGTGCACTTCTTCGTTAAATTCCACGGAAATAGAACGACTATTCCTTGTGAAATTTGCCTTGAATTGAACGTATCGATGACCTCTGAATGCGAGCATTTTCAGGTTGATTGGGTATAGACTGAATGCAGTAAAAATTTGAAAAAGGCCAGGTTGCCGCTTTCGCAACCTGGCAAAGATAATGACTTTGTCGTTTAGGAATGGATATATCGGATAAAGTGTTCCATCAGGTGGAATTCACTCTGCAGGCCCGAAAAGACTTGTTTGAAATCTGTACCTTCTGGGCTTGCTGCTACGATGCGTCGTGAAAAGTCACCAATTTGTTCATCGGTAACGTTTTTGGACCGCATCAGGTTCTTCTTAATCACAGCAAATACGTCTTGCTCTGGCGTGGTCAGCGCCAGATCTTCGCCCGCGGCTCTAACTTCTTTTTCATCCACTTCTGGTGCAGTAAGGACTTTTTGTGGTTGGTTCCACAAATTCACTTGCGATAAAGCCACACAAGCGCCGCCAGCAATGATCATCTTACGCATTGAATCGCGTCTCGATTGGTCAAACTTATCCATGATAGGCTCCTATTAATTCCAAGGACTGACAGTAATGGTGGATGGCATTCTCAGATCGTATGCCCAACGACGGCGTGAGTTCTTCTCACGGATTTCATCGTCCAATGCTTGCAACTGCTGCTGGAAAACATCCAGCAGTGGGTAGACATTTGGGTCGTGCTTAAATTGTCCTTTGGGGTACTTACCGAGCGAGCGGTGCCAGTCATCCGGAAGATCTGTGAAGATTCGAGAGAACATGAACAAACCAGCGCCAACATTCATCGGTGGACAAATATTAAGCCAGTCACGTTCAGAGTAACCAAAGTGCGGGTCGATAGGATGGTCGCGGTAAACACCTAAAGCACTCAGCTTCATAAAGGAAACCATGCTGCCGAATGCGTGGTTCACTGACATCCAGTAAATAATTCGGGACACGATATCGATTAACTCATCCATGGTATTGGCGTGGTCTGGGAAGCCCCTGACATTACCATAGTGCGTTGTTTCATATAGGAACCCTTGAAGTTCAGTGTCGTCCTGGACATCTTTATCAGAGTGATAATAAAGACGAAGGTATCCGTCGACCCATTCATTAATGATGGGGGCCAGTCCATTGTCGTCGTGCTGCGGGTATTCCTCAAGCTGGGCAAGGATAGGATCGGCCATGCGATCAATCGGTGTACTGTGCTCGAAGAAATGATAGTAATTTTTCCTTCTGAGCGTGGAGTTCACAAAGGTTGTACTACTGAAACCAGACAATCTTTGAATCGCGCCGGTGAGCAGTCCATTGTATGGGTTGCCATAGGTATATTCGTAACCTTCGGCGTTTGGTATCCCAGCGGTACCGACTTCTTCGAAGATGCCGATATGGTTATTGGTGACCAGAGCCATCAGGTGAGTATCCAGCAATGGGCGCAGTGGATGGTATTCCGTGATGTTACGAAAATACGCCACAGGAATAGGGCCTAGGTACACGTGGGTAGACAGGTGATCGATAACGCCTGCCATTGATGTCATGGTCGTGATGCAGTTCTTGGCCATCTGCCACGCCCAGTAGTTATCTCCCGCTGTAATGATTTTCGATGGCGGATGCTTCTGGTCACCATACCCGAACACACCCAGGAAGAACCAGCCAATATCATTCCAAAAGCCACCGGGTTGTGGGGTTTGTGTTGGCTGAATAGCAATTGTTTTCAACCCAGTACCATTGGCGGGAATGGCGAACAGACAGATACCTGCATGCAGACGAGCACCGAAGTTATCGAAATTGCGGGCGGCGACGGTTTCATCATGGAAGTCGGCAAAATCGAGTATAAAGAGGCGACCTTCTGCCATTGCCTGATCCAGATTGTCTGATTCAAACCCCTGAACGCGTCTAAAGTGGTTATTTGTGATGGGGAATTTGCTCATATGTTGGGTATAAGGCTTGAAGTAATTAAATACTGGCGTTGGTGCGGCAGTAACTAGCCAGCCAATCAAGTCATCGGAACGGAAATCCCCGTCATAAGGAGCCTTAGGCCACTGTTTGATGCGTTCCTCGTATTTAGGATGGTCGGTACAGAAAGTAGGGTAAAAGTCGAGTTCGTCTACCGTATTACACTTCCTGTGCGGGAAGGTCAGTAGGATAGGATCCATGATTTCAAAAGTGATACGTTCCGGCCTTCCATCTGCCAGCTCGCTATATACGACGGTCAACAAGTTGATGAATTTCGCAGCAATATCTGGCGACAGTACTATGCTCCAAAAGTGCTTCTCCAAGTAAGCCACTGTCCCTTCAAAAAGCCGCACCCCGGCGAAGTTCGTGTCGGCATCGTTCACATTGAAGTTGTATTCCTGCTCATCTAAACCGCCTCGGTATCGCCACTCATTGGCATTGGCAACGTCTTCACATTGTATATTCCCATGAACAACAGCCCCGGGGAGTTTAAGGTATTCAAATGTGTTTTCTTTTCGCGCTTTGGATAACGCGTAGGCCCGTTGAGCCGAGGTGTTGAAGTCGTATTGCGGAAGAGAGACAGGAGGGTAGGGGGAGGCTGCTTTTTCATTGCCACCCAATCCGCCGGGAGGTAAGGCATTCAATATATCAGCCAGAACACCAGTCCCTTTGTGGCATTGCGCCGAGCCAAACAGGAAACGTGTCTGAGTATCGCTTGAGGCGGAAGTAGCATTGGGATCAGGAACATTCAGTAGGGACTGTAGTTCTTCGATTTTGTTGTCGCTCATTGTTTACCCCTTCATTTCTTGTCGGTGGTCCAACATAGGGACACGCCCAAACCCTTAATGATGTAGAGAGAAATGCGATAGTCTGATGCAACTCTTCACTTTTTTACTCAAGGTGAAGGGGTGCATGTTTGTTATTGGAGCGATTTAACTGTACCAGTGAGAAGGATAAAGACTGTTATCCCTTCACGTAGAAGAATTGTCTTTAAAAACACAATAACGTCTCGAATGAATAACTTTCCGGTCACAGCCCAAGAATGTGCCTATGGTGTTCGACATACCGTCGGTTTTTGTCTTAAACCTTGATCCTCTGGTAGTGTGGTTAAACACTGAATGATTGAATTCTGATTCAAGGACGCGGTATGACAGAACATCAGGTAAGGCTTGAAAACCTCAAAGCGCACATTCTGGAAGAGTTGGATTTACTGAAGGGTCATGCAGAACCAGTGGCTCTGGATCAACCCAGTATTGGACGGGTTTCCCGTATTGATGCGATTCAGCAAAACGAAATGGCCAAGTCCAATCTCAGGGGGTTTCAACGTCAATTGCTCGAAGTGAATGCCGCACTCCAGCGTTTGGAGGACGACGAATACGGCTTTTGCGAAGGATGTGGTATGGATATTCCCGATGCCCGTTTAGCCATCAAGCCGGAAGTCAGGTTCTGTGTTGGCTGTCAGGAAGGGCATGAAGCACATTAACTAATCAGAACAATATTCACTGGGCTGAAACGGCTTCCATTTTTTCAATGATTCAGCGGGAGCCGTAAACACTTCGACTGTGAGGGGGTAGCACGTTGCCTCATCACTGGAGTGTGTCGAACTGCAATCCCCGCCGGGGCAGGTCGAGAGAGCTCCTAGAAGATCGGTCTCAGCAAAAAACTCAATATAATCTCCCTTTCTTGCAGGACTCGCCTTCATGAAATACTGATGTGTATCTTTCGTAAATCCAGTACACATGAACACATTTAACACGTCATGCACATGGTGTTCTGCATCTTTCTGGCTGACACCGAGTTTTTCGGCAAGTGCCCGGGTAAGATTGGAATGGCAGCAATGATGGTAGCTTTCACCATGAAGGTGGAAGTGGGTGTAGGGGTCGCACCGGGTGCCAATGACATCGTGTACACCTGCGCCATCATCATCCCAGCCATACCATTGTAGTGAGTCATCGGTGATGGTGGCGATAGGGCGCAGATAAGGCATACTGCTCCAAAGCCTGTCACCTGTGGTTAAGTGAGTAGCATGTAACTGGCGTGTTTTACCACTAAAAAACCGCTCACCTAAATTGTCACGCTGCCAAAGGTTTAAATCCCCAACCTGTGAACCATGTAAACATGAAATACGGAAAAAACTGCCAGCAGGGACGGTAAAGCAGCGCGCTTCCCTTGGCGGCACTTCCAGTTTAACGGCTCTGACTGATTCTTCCCGTACAGTTTGATAAAACAGCGCGTTATAGGTAGGAAGACTTTCAACGTTGTAACATACCACAGACTTACCTGCGCGGCGTGCTTTAGCATCTGAGGGGGCTGGGTGCTTAGTTTCCCAATTGGCGGCGCTATCATCGCCCATTCTTCCTGCGTTACGGCTCATACCACTACCTCCATGCAATCGTCGTTATTGGAGTATATACCCAAACAACCTGAAGACGTTCACATTGATGGCCTCCCTTCGGGCGAGTTGACTGACATCGTGCTCTTTGTTGTTCGTTTTTGATGGAGGTGACTGTACCTATAAAGGAACGCCGCGATCACAACGCCAGTCAAACTCGCTAAATCCTGCATCTCCAGGCTATTTGGGTATAGGACCACCCAATCAACAGACCCTACAGCAAGAATGGATCATCCAAAGTTCAGTTTAATCCTTTTACGTTATGTCTCCGTATTGAATCCACTCATAAAATAAAGGAGTCAGATGTGTTTTCATTTTTCAAAGACCGTACTGCCAAAAAGCTAAAGAAAAAACACTCAATGCTGCTAGAACAAGCCATGCAAGCTCAGCGAAGGGGTGACATAAGAATGTATTCAAAACTAACTGCTGAAGCAGAGGACGTGTTTAACGAGTTTAAGCAGGCATGTGAGCAATAACCCAAAACCCCTACATATGCTTTACATACCCAACCAACCTGAGACTCAGGATACGGCGAGCATCTTCAGGTTGGTCGGGTATACACCTTTTCCGGATCTGAATATGATGGACCTTAGTGAGCAAGATCTCTCAAGAATCATTGAAATGGCATGGGAGGATAGAACGCCATTTGAAGCGATCAATTATCAGTATGGGCTCGGAGAGCCTCAACTGATTAGTTTGATGCGTCGTTCACTAAAACCGGGCAGTTTCAAAATTTGGCGTAAACGCGTATCTGGAAGAAAAACTAAGCACCAAAAGCTGCGTCCCACTGATGTTATTCGCGGATATTGCCCAACGCAGTACAAACAGCGATGAAAGCAACGAAGGGCTATCGGGGCAATAAAGCACACTTGCCAACCAAAATCTGTATTGTCTGTGAAAGACCATTTTCCTGGCGGAAAAAATGGGCTGCCTGTTGGGGTGAAGTCAAATGCTGTTCTGAAAAGTGCCGAAGAGAAAAGAGAAAGGCAGGGTGATCCTGTCTTTTAAATTAAGCATTCAGCGCAATATGGGGTCATGCTGACTTGAACTGGAGACTGATTATGCAAATCAAATTGCCCGAGAGTGTGAGCTGAGAAAATGCTGATCCTCCCGTCGAATTGGAAAGGCCGCTGAGAAATCCGCGGCCTTTTTGCGTTTTTATACCCTCGAAGACCTGCCATTTGGACTGCTTATCTATGCTCAGTTGGCTGAAGTGAACCGCTATTTTGAACCCTAATACGATTTTTTGAAACACCTCTTCTGTTCAGCAATCTTCTCCGATGTCGGAAAAAATTCCAACAAATGCCCAAAAAATAAGATATCGACTGTCTTTGGTGAATTAAATGTTCCGAAATTGCTTATATTGAAATAAAAATTTTAATCTCGTGCTAATCATCAGAAATATTACGTTTTTTTGAATGAATGATTACATATTTATTTTAGTTTTCTCAATGGAAGGATTGGTGACCCATGCTGAAACGTCATTTCATTTGTCATTACGAATCGGTCGGCGCAACCTCTTTCGATGGTATGGAAAATCCGTCATCATTTCTGCTTGAAGAACTACCGAAGGTCATTGGGCGAGGTAAAACCGGCGTATCGATATATCTTCATGACACTAATTCTGTTTCTGTATTTCCCGCCTTGATTACCATCCTTATTAGCCTGCGCCAAATACACCAAAAAACGAGATGTCTTCATCCGGTCTCCGCGGTTGCTCAAATCATACCAGTCGGCCTTTACGACAGGTCTCTTAGGAGCCTATTACGTCATAGCCTGTGTAATAAGGAGGGGAAATGAAAGTACTGGTCGTTGGAGGTTCAGCATTTTTTGGTGTTGATATTGTCAATGCTTTATTAAAAATCAAGGCTGATGTCACTGTTCTTAATCGAGGCAACCATACCCAGGATTATATTGGGAAGGTCACACACCTACGCGCTGATCGGACGAATTTACAAGAGCTTAAGCAAGTATTGAAAGGCCAGAGCTTTGATATCTTGATTGACAATATCGCCTTCAATGCAGCTGATGTGCGCCAATTGGTGTCATCTCTTGATAGTCGAGTTGGGCACTATATTCTCACCAGTACATGTGCTGTCTACCACGATCATGGTGCGTTTGATATGCCAGTCAAAGAGGAGAATGCCAGTGCAGAAGATCCGGATGTTGGTCTTTTGCAGAAACGTTATGGACTGTCTCCTGTTGGTGTTGCTGGTTATCCTGAGGGTGTATTTGCTTATGGCCGAGATAAGCTGGCTGCAGAGCATGAAGTCATGGCATCAGGAATACACTATACGATATTACGTCTGCCCAATGTTATGGGGCCGAGAGATACGAGCCAGAGGATTACCTTTTACTTGTCTCGCCTGTTGGATGAACAGCCATTAATACTGACTAATGGTGGGCTGCAGCTACTCCAACCTGTCTTTAGTTTCGATGTGGCAAAAGCGTATGTTACATCTGCAACGTCTCCCCAAGCCGTCAATCAGGTTTTCAATTTAGCTCAACATATTGCATTTCGTTTAGTCGACTGGCTGTTGCTATGTTGCCAGGAGTTAGGTCGTACTCCCAGGTTTGTCAGTATTCCAGAGCAAGTGTTGGACGCACGTTTGAAGGAGTACGGAGAAAACGCGACGTTCACTTCACCTTTCTTAATGAATACCGAAAAGGCACGCCTGAAGCTGGGCTTTAAACCCACGCCCGTTGAAATATGGACGAAAACGATTACTGATTGGTTTAAGACAGTCGGCCCTGTTGATATGCCTGACCGGGAGCGAGAAGTGCGTTTTGCCAATGATTATTTATCCAAGGTTGAATTTTGAATCATAGGGAAGCCGATCATGAAGAAAAAACATCTCTTGTTCTTCTGTCACTCTGCGTTTGGTCATGTAAACCCGATTAGGGAAAACGTTATTAAGCTAAGGCATTATCATTCAGTGACAGTCGTGTGCAATAACTCAACGTCCTTGATGTTTTCTGGACTTGATCAAGTAGAGGTATTGACTTATCCAAGCCAACCATTCTCTGAAGCGGCAAGCCATCTGCCAGACAAGTCAAAACTCACTTATACCGATCTCGTAAAATACTATGTGTCTCTGGCTGAGCGGTGTATCGATGACTTGATCGCGTTCTGCGACAATCGGAAGTTTGACGTATTGGTCGTCGATGACCATGCGGTTTTTGCGCGCCCGCTCTTGTCACTTTATGCACCCAAAGCCGTTTCGTTTCACGCTTCCCTTTTTCGTCGCTCCGATGATTACAGATGGGAACTTGATCAAGGGTTGTTACCCACAGCGTTTCAATCACATACGTTGGATAAGTCAGTTCAACAAGAGTGCAATAGACGTCTTGAGCGTCACCCGATTCTTCGTGATCATTTTCCTCCGTTGGATCGGCTGATGGTCGACACACATGCTTCCCGTTGCCTGACTACATTTCCGCCTTCTTTCGGTCATATGCCAAATAGCTTTCATGGGTATCATCCCCTTAGTGGGTGCCTTGCGTTTGAGGAGCGTGACATCATCTATGTTTCGTTTGGAACCGAGTTTTCTGAACAGCTGACGGTTGATGATGTCACTCTCATCGTCGATGGTCTTCGCCAATATGGGTTGTCTATCGTGGTCTCTTGCGGGGGAAGTGAGGCGTTATTTGAAGCGCTATCTCCGATAAGTTCGGCATTGGTGAAGGTGGAGCGTTGGGTTGATCAAGGTGAATTGCTTAAACAAGCCCGAGTTTTTGTGACGCATTCGGGTATGAATAGCGTCTTGGACGCCATGGCAGTGGAAACACCGATGCTCTGCTTACCTCAAGGGGATGATCAATGGCTGATTGCTAATAAGGTTGAAGAACTAGGCTTTGGGCAGACTTTTTATCAAGTGGCCGATTTACTGGATGCTTTACGACCTGAAAGTCAGGAGGCATGGTTTAAATTCAATCAGCAGATTCGTATTCATAACAGGCAGTTTAGCCATCACCGGTGGCCGTTGCATGATTGGATTACGCAAAGTGAACGTTTACCGCAGCCAGCTAGAATCCATGCTGCACATTTTTTTGACCACTTTGAGTATTGGCTTCAGCAAGCCCCACTGCGTCAGGCCTTGTGTGACCAGCATAACGTATTGACTTATGGGCAGTTATCCGAGCAGTCGACGAAAATTGCCCAAGGCATCCTGATGCATCACTATCAACAAACAAATCAGCAGATGCCTGAGGGGACACATATTGCGCTTTTGATGGAGCGGAATGTGAATTTGTATGTGGCTATGCTAGCAATCTGGAAGGCGGGAGGATGTTATGTCCCCTTATCTGCCCGGTTTCCAGAACAACGAATTGCACACATTATTAATGATGCATCATGCGCACTAGTCATTACGGATAGCCTTAATGTGACGCGATGCCAAGAGCTAGGGGTGCTGTTTGATGATCTTCTTAGGAACACGGTTGTTTCGGACACGACTTTTCCAATGTGTTCACTTGAGCAACAGGCTTATCTGATATACACATCGGGCTCCACGGGAACACCGAAAGGTGTTTGTATTTCCCACCGCAACCTGTCTTCACTCATTGATGCCCACATACAGCGCTTTTTTACCGATGAGCATCGTCGTAGCTTATTGTTTTCTGACTGTGTTTTTGACGCAAGCGTGTTTGAACTTTTCCCCGGACTGGCATGTGGACATACGTTATTCGTGTGCACGGATGAGGATAAGCGTGTACCAGAACGTTTGCAGACACTGATTCGAGAGCAAAACGTCGATATGGCGACGTTACCCCCATCCATTCTGGAGTGGTTAGACCCCAAGTCACTTCAATCAATTAACACCTTGATTGTGGCTGGAGAGTCGCCAAGCGTGCGCTTGTTTGAATCTTTGAGTTCAGTTAAGCGAATCTTTAATGCGTATGGGCCGACAGAATGCACGGTGTGTGTCACAGCTCACCTCTATCAAAGCGGCGATGAAGCACTGAATATTGGTTATCCATTGTCTAATTCACGCATTTTATTGATGGATGAATCAGGGGCATCAGCTTCGTCTGAAGGAGATACTGGTGAGTTGTGGGTCTCTGGTGACGGTGTCTCGCAGGGATACTGGCAATTACCCGAGGTGAATGAAAATGCATTTGTCAGGCGCTGGTCCCCAAGCGGAGAGGATAGGTGGTACAAAACCGGTGATAAGGTCATGCGCCTTACATCAGGTGAACTGTTATTTTCCGGTCGGGGTGATGATCAGGTAAAAATCGCAGGGCATCGAATTGAACTTGATGAGATCCGTCAGGTTGTTCTTGATGTTCAGGGCGTCGTCCAAGCGATAGTGACGAATAAGACTGGTTTGGGGCGGGCGCATCTGGCGGTTTACATCGCCTCGAAAAGAAACCAAGAGTTAGAGGAGCGTGTGAGGGCGCATTGTGAGGCACATCTGCCTGGTTATATGCAGCCTCATTCGATCACAATCATTGATGCTTTGCCAATTACGATAAATGGAAAGGTGGATTTCAAGGCGTTACCTAAACCCAGACATAACGGCAGTGTGGGTTTTGATGAACAAATCGCCACTCTAATGGGCCTCACCCTTAGACGACGAAACTTTGGGTTAGAAGAGGATTTTTTTGCAAGTGGGGGGAGTTCTATTGACGCTGTGCGAGTATCGGCCGCCGCAAGAGCGTGTTTAACGCAAGATGTTCCTGCGGAAGCGATTTTTGAACACAGGACAGCAAACAAGATCGCAGCATCACTTACCACAACACCCGAAAGTCAATCTTTGGAACGTTCAAATTCAGTGGCTTCAATCAGTGATAATCAGCTAGGAATGTTGGTATCACAGCGAATGCATCCTGAATCAAAGCAGTTTCACTTGGCCATGTTGATGCAGGTGACTCAGCCCATGGAGCTAGAGATTCTAAAGAGCCTTATTAGACAGGTACTGGGGCAATACCCGATATTCAGTGCTCAGTTTTACCAAGATGATACGTCAACGTGGCGGCGCAGAACCGAAATGCAGCCTATTGATATATCTTCGTTTAATGTTACTGGAACCGAAGCTTTAGCAGAACGACTTACGGAGCTATATTCCCGACCTTTTGACTTAACAGAAGCATGTTTGCGAGTTACGACAATAATGTGTAACGAGAAGCAGTATGTCTTTTTCTGTATCCATCACGTGATCTTTGACGCTTACTCTTGTTTGACCCTTCTCCGACACTTTAACTCTCACATAAGGAATGGGGGGCAGCGTTTAATTTCTGGTGCCACCTCCGAGGGCAGTGTTTCAGTACCTAACCCTCAAGAATATGAGGAGTTAGCGGCGTATTGGCGACATTATCTGAATGATTATCATCCTACTAGGCTCCCTTTACCTCTTACCTGTTCAGTGAACCTACCGAGTACCGCATCGTGCGTAACGGAGACAATGAGTGGTGAGCGTTTCCATACACTTCAACGGTGTAGCCAATTATTCGGGTGTTCGGTCATAACGCTTTTACTGGCTGGATTTTATTTGCTTCTTCGTGACAAGCTCAATACGTCAGATTTGACCATCGGATTACCGTTCGATAATCGTGATTCCACTACCTTTGATCAAATGGGCCTGTTTGTGAATGCCTTGCCAGTAAGAGTGTCCATTAATAATGGCGAGACGTTGAAAGAGGTGATTTCCAAGGTAAGCGAATCGGTGATGTTGGTTAAAAAACGGCAAAATACCCCCCTTTCTTTTATCGCTAACACACTCAACACTCGGCCGGTATTTGGTACACATCCGGTGTACCAGATCTTGTTTGCTAGCTTTGATTTAGCCTCCGTTCACTCCGAAAAAGATCCAATGAGACTGCTGGACGAAACGCCTTGGATCCAACAGCGTGATTCGCAGCTTGATTTGGTGTGGCAAGTCAGGCTTGAGTCCGACAAGGTGACGGTGCATGCCTTGTTTGCGGACGGTTTCTTAGAAAGTGGTGAAGCCGGACAATGGCTTGACAAGTACATAGACATTCTGGAAGAAGTTATAGAAGCGAGGGAGGAGCAGGTAGTTCCCTTAATGTCTAGCGAGGAAGTTGCCCCAAATCACAGCCTGTTAACGCAGATAAAAACCAACGCTCAACATAAACCACAAAAGTTGGCGCTGCGCTGTGAAGGGCAGGTCATGACATATGGTGAGCTAGATCATGCATCGGAGGTACTTGCGAATCGTTTGCTTACAGCGAAGGTGACACATTCACTACCAGTATGTATTTCGCTTCCGAGAAGCGTTTCGGCCATCGTAGCTATGATGGCCGTTCTTAAGGCTGGTAAGCCATATGTATTTCTTGAGCCTAGTTGGCCACAAGAAAGAAAGAGACAGATTCTCGTTGATACAAAAGCTCAACAAGTGATCACTTCAGCGGATATTGCGCCGCTGCCGTTTGCAGAAGAAGTGAGAGATGTCATTAACTTCGACGGTAATGCGCTCCGCGATAGTGCTAGGCCCAAACCTTTGGTGCCGTCGGTGCGTTCATCACTGGCTTACCTTGTTTACACGTCGGGCACAACGGGTCGACCAAAGGGTGTGTGCATTTCTCACCACACTGCCTGCAACATGGTTCAAGCTCATCTTAGTGAGCTGGGTTTGAGGGCGTATGAACGTGCATTAGCATTTTCGCCGTTTTCTTTTGATGGCAGTGTTTATGAGATTTTTACTGCCTTATCGGCCGGACAGACGCTGTTTATTGCTTCTGATGAAGAGCGCCAAGACCCTCGTTCAATTGAACAACTTATTGTTGAGCACCGCATTGAAACATTGGCACTGACACCTTCTTATTTGAGTTTACTCACGCCTGACGCTTTAACTGACACGAAAGTGTTACTCGTCGCTGGGGAAGCAGCGACGACAGAGCTTATGGAAACTTACTCGCGTGTGACGAAGGTCATCAATGTATACGGCCCTTCAGAAGCGACAGTGGCTGCCACATACCATGTTTTCTCGCACGGAGATGATCCTCAAACGATTGGCCGGCCTTTTGCCCACATAGAGGTGCGCGTCCTAAATACGGAACATCAAGACTGCGCCGCAATGGAAGTAGGGGAGCTTTATATTGGGGGCGATTGCCTTGCGCAAGAATATCTTGACAAAGATGCCTTGACCCAGCGTCAGTTTGTCTGGCTTACGTTTGATGGTGAAGCAGCGCGATATTACAAGACAGAAGATCGCGTTTACTGTGACGATAAAAACAACTTAGTGTTTGTGGGACGTGCGGATAGGCAGTGCAAAATTCGAGGTAACCGTGTTGAGTTGGGCGAAGTAGAAAGTGCTCTGTGTGCCATCGAAGGTGTGCATCACGCTTATGTGTTTTTGGGTGATTCATCCGCTCTATGTGCATGTGTATCTGCTCAAGCGGTCGAGGTAGAAACGTTACTCTCAAAACTGCGGCTTCAATTGCCAAGCTACGCCATCCCAGGTCAGTGTCAGGTTGTGGCGTCAATGCCTCTAACTGCTAACGGTAAAGTGGATATACAACAGGTGGAGGCTTTGTTTTCAAGCAAGAGTGCGCAGGCTGAAGGCACTGATTCTCTGGATGTGATTTCGTCGATTTGGAAATCGGAGTTAGGTACTGATGTCGGTAGCAGTACAAACTTTTTTGATGCAGGGGGAACATCAATATCGATAGTTGCGCTACGCGATAAGCTAGAACGAGCGTTTGGTCTTGAAATCTCGGTGTCGGAGCTCTTTGCTCATCCTACGGTTAAGTTACAACAGCAGTTAATTTCTCAGAAAGAAGGTATTGAGCGCGTTCAAACACCATCTCAACCGCGTCGCCGTGCTCGCCGACGTCCCGCCAGTCAAGAATAATGGACAATGATATGGATAGGAATGTTTCTAATGATATCGCGGTGATCAGTTATGCGTGCCGTTTCCCTCAAGCGAATTCTCCCGAAGAATTATGGCTTCGTCTACAAGAAGGACGCCCTTTAACGACTACTTTGGATGAATCAATGCTGCAACGTTCCGGGATTGCACCGGAGGTTTATAAAAGAGAAGACTATGTGCGGGTTCACGGAAGCATTGAGGGTATGGATGAGTTTGAACCAGAGTTGTTTGGGATCCGCCCAGTTGACGCCGGTCTTATAGATCCACAGCAACGGTGCTTTTTAACATGTGCCTGGGAAGCATTAGAAAGGGTAGGGTATGTACCAAAATCTCAGTCGCTTTCAATCGGCGTTTTCGGTGGCGTAGGTACGCCGCTTTATCGAACAGTCAACCTGGCACACCTTGATGATCCTCGTATTCCGTTTTTAAATGAGAAGGACTTTGTCACAACTCGGGTGTCATATCACTTGAACCTAACGGGTCCTAGCGTGAATGTTCAAACGGCGTGTTCAACATCGTTAGTCGCGGTGCACATGGCGTGTCAGAGCATTTTAAACGGTGAGTGCGATGCGGCGTTAGCTGGTGGCTGCACGATACAACTGCCTCACCACGCCGGATATCTGTATCAACCTGGTGGTATTCATTCCCCTGACGGGGTATGCCGTGCGTTTGATCAGGCTGCGCAAGGTACTGTGGGAGGAAGTGGGTGCGGCATAGTGCTGCTCAAAGGATTAGAAGAAGCCCTTGAAGATGGCGACCCAATATTGGCAGTGATCAAAGGGTCGGCGGTGAACAACGATGGCGACCTAAAAGTGGGTTTTACGGCTCCAAGTGTACAAGGCCAACTGGAAGTGATCCGCTCTGCTTTGGAACAAGCGGAACTTCAACCTTCCCAAATTGGCTATGTCGAGAGCCATGGTACGGGAACCATGTTAGGAGACCCCATTGAAGCTATGGCTTTGAAAGCTGTTTTTTCTGAGGCTGAAATGAAAGCCCCGCTTTACATCGGGACGCTCAAACCTGTGCTTGGTCATACGGATACGGCATCAGGTGTTGCGGCTCTTATCAAAGCGATATTAGTGCTAAATCACAAGCAATGGATACCCAATTTGCATATTGAATGCCCCAATCCGGAATGTGGTTTTGACCGCAGTGCTTTGTCACTGTTCGGGCAAGGTACGTGGGATAGTGAACAGCGCAATGCGGGAGTAAGCGCATTTGGCATTGGAGGAACTAACGCTCATATTATCATTCAAGAGCCACCTACTTGTTCAAGTGACGAACCGGAGCAGATAAGCAGTAAGTTTTTCCCCGTTGCTGCGCGCACACCTGAGCAATTGGCTCGACGCATTAGCCTGCTTCAGAGCTGGTTACAGGCAACGCCCGATATTTCCCTATCTACTTTATCCCACCAACTTGCTGAGCAGTGTGGGGACGGCTTGTATCGAAAATGCTATCAGGCTAGTCGTCGAGGCGAATTGCTTGAGAGCCTTACGGCGAGCTATCTTTTAGAAAAAGGCACAGTTAGAGAAACCTCAGACCCAGTTGTATTTATGTTTCCTGGACAAGGAGCTCAGTTTGCTGCAATGGCGAATCGGTGGTTGTCAATGCCGGAGTACGCGCGCACACTGAAACAGTGCTTTGACATGTTGTTGCAACAACACCAACTAGATTTCTTTCCCTTTATCACTGATGAGGTCGCCGTTGAGTGCATAAGCGATACTGCACGCTTACAGCCCTACCTTTTCTCTATTGAATATGCGTTAGCCAAGGAGCTCATCAACCTGGGCATGGAACCGCGAGCCCTCATCGGACACAGTTTAGGGGAATATGTAGCAGCATGTTTGGCTGGCGTATTTTCATTAGAGCAAGCATTAATCTTAATGGTACGGCGTGGCCAATTGATGCAGGAGGCACCAAGTGGGCAAATGATCGCTGTGTCGATGGATTCTGCGGCATTTGCATCCTATCAAGTACCAGAGATTTCCGTGGCAGCTATAAACAGCCCTCATCAGATCGTATTGTCCGGAGCGGTGGACAATATTGAAAATTTGATGGTGGCGTTAAAGCGTGATGGGATCGCCGTTCAACGGTTACCAACCTCCGGGGCGTTTCACTCTTCTCTGATGACTAATGCGGCCAAGCAACTGAGGCAGTTCATGAGTGATTGGGTGATGCGTCCACCCAGCGTACCTATTATCTCGAACGTCACTGGAAACTGGCTGAAGGATGAAGAGGCTACCTCAGCAGACTATTGGTCTGAACATGTGTTGGCTTCTGTGAAATTCGGTGATGGAATAATGGCCCTTAATTCAGAGCTACCATCGGCTATCTATGTCGAAGTGGGACCTCAAGAGGTGTTGAGCCGATTTACCAAAGCGACGATTGGAAGCTGTACTGATACATTGTCTTGCCTTCCGAAACAGCGCGATGGGGAAGTAAAGGTAACGTTGGCATTGTTTTGGCAATCCGGTCTGATTGGCAGCGAGCATTTTAGGGATGTAGGAGGAAAATCACCTCGTTTATTGTTGCCAGCCAGCCCTTTATCGAAAGAGAAGTATTGGGTGGAACCAGCCCATTCTCGAGCCGTTGAACTGTCAGAGCCATTTTGGCCAGTTTTAACCCGTCGGCTTGATAGTTATTGCACTGTGTTTAGCTCTGAATTCCAAGTACTTGCATGTCGATATCATGAATGGAATCAAATGTTGCAAGCGTTGTGCACGCAAGGCTTTGCGCAGCACTCACTGCCAAAAGAACTTCGAACCGAGTTTCAGTTATACGCTGATTACTGGCAATCCCAGTTAGTTGAGGGGAATAGGACCGGGTCATTTTCCGCTTTGTATCATAGTGCGTGTCAAAATTGGCCCGAAGAACGAGAAGTGCTTCAGTTGATTAAAGCCATAGCGGATGCATTACCAGACATATTTATAGGAAGGTATGATCCCAGAGAAGCGATCTATTCTCCGACATTATCGGCGAACCCTCAGTCTTTACGCGAACGGCTTCAGTCATTCTTCAATGGGTTGATCCAAACAGCAGTGGCAGAGCTCAGCAGTCACAGGGAACACCTTGAACTCCTTGAAATTGGTGCAGGGCAGGGATTGACAACACAAGCATTATTGCCAATTTTTGAGCCGCATCGGACGCATTATGTCTTTACCGATATCTCAATGTACTTTACCAATGCGGCGAAGTCTAAATTCGCAGATTACGCTTTTTTGGATTTTCAGACATTTGACGTAAACAAAGATCCTGAGCTTCAGGGTTTTCAAGCAGGAACATATCAGTTAGTCGTAGCAACACTCAGTGTTCATGTGGCGCAGAGTATTCCAAAAACACTGCGACGGATTCGTGAGCTGCTGGCACCCAATGGGTTATTTATTATGTGGGAAATAACACACGTCGACCCTGCGTTCTCATTTGTCGAAAGTTTAGTGATGCCTGAGCTAGACGAGCCCGGACGTACATCGATAAATCCTTTTTATGCGCGCAGAGACTGGCAAAGTTCATTGAGCCAAAGTGGTTTCAATGAGGTGAAATCTTACGAACTTATCCCTGGGACAGGACATTGCGTGTTTCTGGCGCAAGCTGATGAACAGGAATATCAATATGAGGCCCCGCGAGAGTCTGTTGAAGCTGAACCAACTTGTATGACATCAACAAACCTTGTTTCTGAGGTAGAGAAAACGTTGGCGCAGATGTGGACAACCCTTCTTGGGGCTGAGGGTATTGATAGAGATAGCCATTTTTCTGAGCTGGGTGGAGACTCAATGGTGGCATTGATGTTAGTCGCAGATATCAAAGAGCAAATGGATGTTGTCCTGTCAAATACGGTTGTCATGGAGTCTCCAACAATAAGGCAGTTGGCGGACGTAATCGAGCAAACTAAAGCGCGATCTATGGTCTCTCAGGCTCGCCATCTCGTGCCTTTGTGTATCGACAATGAAAACGTTCCCATGGTGTACTGCATGCATGCCATTAGTGGCAGCGTGTATCCTTACATACCTCTTGCTGAGCGATTAGGCAAGTATAAGAATGTATATGGGCTTCAAGGCATTAGCGATGAGAAATTTGACTCAATAGAAGAAATGTCCCAGGCCTATTTTTCTGAAATAAAAACTGTAAATGCGGATAAACCTCTTGTGTTAATAGGACACTCGTTCGGTGGTTTAGTGGCATTAGAGGTAGCTCGCCTTTGCGAGAGAAATCAGACAGCGGTCGAAGCTGTCATCATGTTGGATACGCCCGCTCCTGGGTTAGATGATTCGCCTGTTAAAAGTGGTCATGAGTGGGATATTTTGGCATTTTTACTAAAGGTCAACTACGGATTAGCCTTAGGCGAGCCACCACATCGTGAGATGACGAAAGAGAAGATGATTCAACATGCCATTAATCGACTTACGGAAAGCGGAGCGAAAGGGTCTGAAAAAGCATGGCGCTATGAAATGGAACAATTTACATCAAACTCACAGCTCATGTTTGAGTACAAGCCATGTGATGTGCCTTTTCGGATTCACTATATCAAAGCGCAGGAGCGGGATCCTTACTTGCCCCATTATCCAGAGCGTTATTGGCAACAGCTTTTCTCGTGCTTTACCGACACATCTACGCCAGGAGATCACAATACATTGCTTGAGGAAGAACATATTTCAGTGCTCGAGGACATGATAAATAGTTTTTTTGATGACAAGAATGAGTAGGACAGTAAGATTGTTAGCGTTTATGCGTACTAGTTCCAACCAGATCTGACACTTCGATTTGAAAAGAAGAGAGTTACCCACTTTGATTAAGGTGCTGAATCTTAAATCAAAGAAACAAAGAGGTAGCTCTCATGCTCCATACTAGCAATCCGATCATCAAACACAAAGCTGGGCTTCTCAATCTCGCAGAAGAACTCGGTAATGTCTCAAAAGCCTGTAAAGTCATGGGTGTCTCCAGAGACACTTTCTATTGCTATCAAGAGCTAGCTGTCGTTGTTTATGCGCTGGAATATGCTGCTCATGGGCAAGTGTGAACGAGCAACGAATTGAGGAAGCAAGGTGTATTCACCTCGGCAAGCGGCGTTCGATGCATCTACCAACATACCTTCGTCTATACCTACAGCAAAGTTGCCTTTGCCAAGCTCTACACCACGAAAACGCCACTACTACGGCACATTTGCTCAATGACAAGGTGTTGCTGCTCTTTGAATCTGAAGCACTACCGAAGCTGCGCATCCTCACGGACAGAGGCACCGAATATTGCGGCCGTGTCGAGCAGCATGACTACCAGCTATAAGTACATCTAATCTCTCCTTATGCATTTAAATACTTATGCGGAATTAGCCCCCACAATCATCATGGTACGTGACGCGAGTGCCTGGCATTTCTTCGATGCGGCGCAGCTTCTGTCTGCGGTGTCGGGTTGTTGTGCGTAAATCACTTTACCGTCTTTGAGGGGTGCTTAACACTGTGTTTTCTTGCCTAAAATCGAGGAGGGAGGAGTATTATTTGGACGCAAAGGTAGAAGGGTAGGTGAAGTGAACTTCTACCATTTTAAGGGGGTGTCCAAAACTGATTGTACGGATCAAATCGTCAAATCTCTGGTGAGACACTCGTCTTATTTACGATGAGGAAACTTATCAGGGTCATCGTCAATCTCTTTTTTGTCATCGGCTTTTTGATGACAAAATTCGACAAAAAAGCGCACCGACTCTTGAATACTGACGTGATGCACACGGTCAGGATAGATACATTGATGTACACCAGGCGACAATACCATGGTCTCTCCGCTCACTTGGTCGCAAAAGCCTAAGCTACCTTCAAGAACATGTAATCTTCCCCACACTCCTGCTGCAGTCGCGTGATCACGTAACAGTGCGGCAGGCACGTTCTTCTCAGAAAACTCGCGTGTTTTTTTGTAACCCACCAGATTTTCTGGCCATTCAGGTACGGCTATCATAACTATTCCTCTAAATTAACTGTCTGTCTGCATAAGGGTGAATGACAAGTATGTATTCCAACCTTGTAATGTTAGAACGGTGGATAGAGTATCTGCGTAATATCTTTATCTGTTAAATTAAACGAATAATAGCGAGAGTAATACTGTCGGATAGCATCTTCAATCTTATAGGTGTTAAATATTTCTGGGTGACTTTTCTGAGCTATCCATTGCAGCATTAGTGGCGCATCAGCAGAAGGCGGGTACCATTGAAATATACCCTCTGGAATTTTGTAAACACGGCGATTTTTTATGGCAGCCACATGACTCCAGTCTTGTCCGGGAATACGGTTTTCATAAAGATCAACAGGCTTTGCTGGAGAGAAGTTTGAGATGAATATGATCTCGGGGTCCATACTGTAGACCTGCTCCATATTAATGTCAGCAAGTGGTGGGATATCCTTGGGTGCCAGGTTTATTGTTCCCGCTTCTGTCATCCAAAAGTGACCAAAATGACCAGTACCGTTAATTTTCAAACTGTTTTCGCCAAGTCGAGAAAAAAATAGGGCTCCTGGGCGTTTATTCTGTGGGATCTTTGCAACGTGTGCGCGTGTTTGTTTTAGAATACCATCAGCGTAAGCAATGATTTCACTTGCTCGTTTTTCCTGACCCGCAACTTGCCCCAAAAGACTCATCCAACCGGAATAGGTATCAAACACATTACCTTTTGATTGGGAGAGAACATCGAGCGCCAAAACAGGAATACCAATTCGCTCAACATCTGCAATTGAAGGCCTACTCTCATAAGACACAAATATATCGGGAGTGAGCTTCAGCAACTCCTCTACGTTCACACTTTTACCCTGAGTAAAACCCGTATTAGCCTTTAAAATAGAAGGTGCTATGCGTCCCAAGATGTTCCGTTCAGCCATTTTCAGACTGTTTGGAGGAATGCCTACAATCTCTTTGTCAGAACCAGTAGAGATATACCAAGCTGATGGGAATGGCATAAAATCTGTCGCAACGCGATTAACACTGGTGGGAATCTCTACAGTTCTTCCCATACGGTCGGTAACAAAATGAGTTTCATTTGCCATCGGTGATGAAGCAGTAAGGCCAATAATTCCCAGCAAATATAAGTTTGATATCGACATGTTTTACTCCTATATGTTTTTGTCAGAATATATTGAATCGACAAGGGAAATAGGGTGAATAGCACGATGAGTTCTATCGCCTAGTGAAATATCTGACATGACTGCTTTGACACCGAAGCAATCCTGGATTGCTTGCTCAGTGAGAATATCTTCAACTGTGCCAAAATGATGGTTACGATCTGCGTCCATCAACAAGACTTTATGTGCAATACGCAGAGCATGATTGGGGAAATGTGTATTGAGCACACAGATAATGTTGTCTTCTCGTGCCAGCTTCTCAATGATCCCAAGGATTATCAGTTGCTTTTTAAAATCCAAATGAGATTCTGGTTCATCAAGAAATAAAATAGAGGGTTGAGCCAATAAGGCACGAGCAATAAACACGAGTTGCAGCTCACCACCGGAAATCGCGTTACAAAAGCAATGTTCAAGATGCCCAATTTCTAATCTTTCCATTACTTGTCTAGCTGCGTCTTTGTCCTTGATACCCGGTCTGTCAAAAATACCAAGATGTGTCGATCTTCCCAGTAAAATCATATCCATGACGGAGTAGGCGAATGCATTTGTGCGAGCCTGAGGTACATATCCTAGTTCTTTCCATAGCTCCCGAGGTGTAAACTGGGTAATAGGTCGCTCCCGAACCAAAGTTTCTCCTTCTTGCCAACGATGGATACCCATTACAGCATTAATAAGCGTTGTTTTCCCCACACCATTTGGTCCCAGAATTGCCATTATCTCCCCAGGCTGAAGAAAAAAGTTAAGATCTGAAACAATCGGCTGTGATGGACTATGTCCAAAATAACCCGACTTTACTTCCAACGTCATGCCCAACCTCCTTTTGTACTTTTTAATAGCCACGCAAAAAAAGGAGCACCAATTACTGCCGTAAGAATAGAGAGTGGTATTTCTGCACTGGTAGCTGTACGAGCCACTGTATCTACCAATAGCAGATAGCCTGCACCAAGTGATATAGATGCTGGGATCATTGCTTGGTGATTCGCTCCGACAATCATCCTGGCAATATGAGGGATCACGAGCCCCACCCACCCTACAATGCCAGCGAGTGATACTGATGCTGCAGTAATCAGAGTCGCAGCTAAAATAACAATCCAACGCATCCTATTTAGATTCACACCAAGTGCACGGGCTTCAATATCAGACAGAGATAAAATATTTAACCGCCAACGCAGCATGTAGAGGATACTCAATCCAATAAAGATAAGGGGTAGCCCCCATGAAAGCATGGACCAGTTTGCTGAGGTCAAACTTCCCATTAACCAGTAAACAATGGTAGGCAGCGTATCATCAGGGTCAGCCAAATACTTAATCAGTGATAACATCGCTTCAAATAGGGCTGCTGTAATTACTCCAGCCAGAATCAGCATAAACAAAGAGGATTGCCCGTTACGGCGCGAGATCCAAAGTGCAACTATCATTGCCATAACACCGAAAATAAGAGCGCCAAGAGGTACAAAAGCCATATGTCTGAAAATAAGAATGGATAAGGCTGCACCAAAGCCCGCACCAGATGACACCCCCAGAATATGTGGGCTGACAAGTGGATTACCAAAAAGCCCCTGAAATGCTGCTCCAGCAACAGCGAGCCCAGCGCCAATAAACATCGCCAAAATCACTCTAGGCAAACGAATATTAAACACAACAGTCTCTTCAACTGGTTTCCAAAATGGGTCTAGGGGAAGAATCTTTGAAAGTAAAATCCCTAAAACATGATCAGGTGGTACTACATATCTACCGATACATAGCGCAGCTAATGCGATAAGTAATGGGGCTACGACAAACAGTAATGAGTAAAGACTCCGGGTTGTAAATTGTGTTGTCAGGTAGTTCAAGGTCTTACTAGCCGTCAGAGCCATTTGGTGGTTGCCTCTCTTAGTGTAGTTATACGTTTTCTTGCGTTATGTCAGAAATATTAATGAATAACTCGATGACCAAAGCAGTGTACAGTAGACCTATCTGATTCCGGGTTATCTCCATTAATTTCCCTAACTATTCTCACTTGATATTGAGAAAATTATTTCTATTCGTAGACAATTGAAGTGTGATAAATAGATGGTTGGGTTGCAATACGGTTTCTCAGTAAGAAGTAGAGATTTTAAGCGCCATATTCTGCTTGACTCATTTAAAAAGGTAAGTGATTTTTCTGTGAATTTTTTCAAAAGATAAAGCCCGCTAAAGTAAGTATCTATAAATTGTAATTACTTTTTACCATCTCTCATATTTATGACAATTTGCTCGTTACGCACTCAGTAATGTTTTTTGGTATGGTTTTATTTCTTACTTATATATGTTCTATTACTGATTATAGACTAAAGGTTGTTTTATATAAGCTTTGTTACATAAATATTTTCCGTATCAAAAATATTGCATAACAAAGCCAATAATTGTTGTGCTATTTTTCAGTATGGCTATTGAAAATTTAAAAGTATTTTATTGAAACATTTTTTGAGTGGCGGACAGTAACATGTGATGGAATGAGAAATCTCATACGAAAACCTACAAGAATATCGATCTCTTCTCTAAGATAAACACCTAATCCAGTTAGTATAGGCGCATAAGTAAATTCTCTATTGGCATCAGAAAATGACACAACAGACTTTTCTAAATAATTTTTTCTCGGATTAGTTCCAAACTTACCATTAAACCCACCCCCCCCTAAATCGCAAAAATTGTACGCCAGTTTCTCCAAAACGATAGTTTTCTTTTACGAATATATTTTATAACCACTGAATTTTTGGGTTAAAGAAAAATATATTCGACTTAATAGCATCGCCTTGAAATGCGGAAAAGTATAAAGACGTATTTATCTTATGGTGAATACTGTTGTCTACCTTTCCTTGGAAACCGTTAACAAAACCTAAACTTACTACTTGTAAGCCAATACGACTGCCCTCAAAGTACTTGAAATTAGTCCCGGTAGGACTACCTACAATATTCCTAAAAGTAGTATCGGCTCTGCTAATTTCACCCATACCAATTTCCACGGTCTTTAACTTATATGGCCCCCATTTTTCCCAATTTTCTTTCACTTGATGTTCAAATTCTCCTGCAATCGAAGAAAGCGAAAAAGTAATCATTAATATAAGTATTGGTATCAATTTTAGTGGATTCATCATCATTTATTCCTGGGTGGTTTTTAATTTCTTCTTCTAGGGTAGAATATTATCTTCACACAACTTTATGTAAAGAATGGTAAACGGACTAGATAGCACTGGCCATATATGGGGTTCTGCGTTTTATGTTTTTACTGAAATAATTAAGTTTCAATCAGAGTAATTTTTAAGGTTTCGTATCGAAACGTTGTTGAAAAAAAGAAGAAAACACTTGAGGTTTTCGTACAGGAAATGAGTGATTTCTTCCACCATAAAATATAATTCATACTTATTTCATTCTTTTTGATATTCATACATCTTTGGTTCGTGACTTGCGTCAGGATTTATCTAGGCGTCATGTTAGTGTGTGCCCCTGCATTGTTTGTATTGTGTGCAGTGTGAGGGATTCCGTTTCAGTTGATGGGCTATCACAAGGAGCTAAATAATTTACTTCTGGTAAAAAAATCGAGTAGTAACTTTATTCATATGACAAGTCATCCGGAATTCAAACCGTTATACAACTCTGATTACCAGAGCGTACTCATTAATGAAGCAAAGCTAGATGCAACGCTTGATAGTATCAAGCTGGAGCAGATGGTTTTGTTCGAAAAGCAATTTGATTTAATGTTGATGGAAAAACCACAGGGTTTCGACAATGTTCTTCAAAAGAACCAAACAGAGTCGATACTGAATCCCAAATTGTTACCCACGATGCCTAATAAAGATATGATTAAACAATTAGACGTGATCGGTGATCCCTAACTGATAAGACGAGGGCTTGAAGTGGCGATACCCGCTGTTACCGTGCGCGACAAGTTATAGCATTCATATCTAGGTATTGCATTTGAGCGACTGTCCCAGTCATCTCCGTTGATGCGGATAGCGTAGGAAGGGGATATGACATGCTCTATGAAGAGGTCATTGATGAAATTGAAGAGAGGGTTCTTCCTCTGTGCAATACTCTTTTGGACTGCGCTTCGCTCAGAACTTACTGAAGCTTCTACTACGGTTTTTAAGTGAAATGGAATTCAACATTGATACGAATAAGGAGGTGGCCATGAAATGGCAAAAAGATGCACTTGAGATAGACACCAACATCGAGAGGCTAAATGTTTCTTTGATCCATCAGTTTCTATGTGAAGAATCAAGATGGGCCAAAGGTATCCCTCTCCAAACGGTAGAAAAATCGCTCTCGCGCTCAGTCAACTTTGGTATCTACAGTCAGAATCGACAAATTGGCTTTGCCAGAGTGATCTCCGACTGTGCAACGTTTGCAAATCTGGTTGATGTTTTTGTGTTGCCTGATTACCGCCACCAAGGTATAGCGACCTGGTTGCTTAACTGCATTGTTGAACACCCAGATCTGCAAGGGTTAAGACGGTGGACCTTGGCAGCCACGCCTGAAGGCCAAAACCTGTACAAAAAAATTGGGTTCGCCGAACTTTCTAAGCCAGAGATTTTTATGGAGCGTTTTTTCCCTTCAATTTATCAGTAATAGAGTGCAAACGTGCCTCAGCCATCGGTATATGATGAATTGAACCTCTTTTCTGTTTTTAAACCCCATTTGAAAGAATTTACCAGCGCAGCCATTGGCCGAGCTGGTGGATTTCATCAATTGTTTAAGTAACGCTCGATAAGGTGCTGCTTAAAGTACTCAGGATTCAGCGGTTCACCCGTGGCCTGAATAACGAGTTCCTCAGTTGACAGCGTAGAGCCTTTTGACCATATATTTTCCTCAAGCCAAGCACTGATTGGCTTCATGTCTAGATTGCGAATGCAGGTATCAACATCCACGTCTTTGCGCATGGCGTGCATAAATTGAGCTGCATACATGGCACCTAGTGTATAGCTTGGGAAATAGCCGAAAGAACCGTCTGTCCAGTGGATATCTTGCATACACCCATTAGTGAAATTACCTTCGGTGGAGATACCAAGATACTCCTGCATCTTCAGATCCCAGATACCTGGAATGTCATCCACTTCAATGTTGCCTTCAATCAAATCGCGTTCTATTTCATAGCGAAGGATAACGTGAGCTGGATAGGTCACTTCATCTGCGTCTACACGAATGTAACCGGGTTGCACGCGTTTATAAAGAGCGTTGATGTTGCTTATATCGAAGTCTTGGTCAGACTGACGGTCAAAGGTATCTCGTGCGAACGAAGCAATGTGTTCGACAAATTCTGGGCTCCGTGCGAGTTGCATTTCGAAAAACAGACTTTGACTTTCATGAATACCCATTGAGCGTGCTTGGCCAGCAGGGAAGCCTTGTAAGGATGCTGGTAGGCCTTGCTCATAGCGCGCATGTCCGGTTTCATGAACCACACCCATGATGGCCTGGGTAAAGTCTTCTTCATTGTATCGCGTAGTAATACGAACATCTTGAGGAACACCACCACAGAAAGGGTGGATTGAAACATCAAGTCGACCATGGTTAAAGTCGAAGCCTAGAATCCTCATCAGCTTTTTGCCGAGTTCCGCTTGCTGTTCAGTTGGGAAGGGCCCTGCGGGCTCTTCTACAGTAACGGTTGACTGTTTTTCGATGATTTGACGTGTTAGCTCGGGTAACCAAGATTTGAGTTCGCCAAAGATAACGTCCAGCTTCTCTGTTGTCATCCCCGGCTCATAAAGGTCCAGCATGGCGTTGTATTTGCTCAAGCCTGTTTGTTCCGCGCGGATATCTGCTTCTTCTCGAGCGAGTTTTACTACATCCTTGAGATTGACTGCGAATTTATCCCACTCGTTTTCTTTGCGTTGGGTGCGCCACTCGTGCTCACACTTCGAACCCGCGATGGATTTTGCTTCAACCAAATAAGAAGGTAAGACAGTCGCTTGTTGCCAAACGCGCTTCATTTCTTTCAAGCTGACTTTTTGTTCTTCAGAAAGTGAAGCGACAGTTGCTTCTGCTTCTTCAATCCATTGACCCATTTCCGGTGCTGTCAGGGTTTCGTGGCAAAGTACAGCGAGCTCACTCATTGCATGCGCTCTGGCTTCGTTACCGCCATCAGGCATCATGGCAGCTTGATCCCACCCACAAATCGCGGCGAGGTGTTCGTAATTGAAAAGTTTTTTAAATTGTTTTTCTAAGCTTTGGTAAGCGGTCATTGTTTTTATCCATGTCGTATCTTCGGAGGTACCGCAGACACATCCTTCAAACTGCGGTCGGACAGAATAGTGCTTTAGAATCATACTGAACGTAAAGAAATTTAGGAAAGATTGAGACTTGCTATGCAGAGAATGCTGTTCTTCCTGAACAACCACAGATTCTCAGGTTACAACGTTGACAGTACCACGTGTTGTTTGGATTAATCCAATTAAGTAATTAATGATAATTGTTCGATAATTTATGTATATATTTGGATATGGAAGTTTGATAAACGATGCTTCAAGGCGTCTGACCGGAGAAACGGGACGTGCGGTGCCTGCGAAAGTGTCGGGTTTGCAAAGACACTGGGGGTATACGGGCTCGCCTGTCATGTCTCACTTGGTTGTTCGGGAAGGCGAAGGGCATTGCAACGGAGTATTAATTCACATTGATGATAGTGCATTAGAGGTGTTTGATATCCGAGAAGCTGGGTATCAACGTGTTCTTTTGGACTCTGAGCGTATTCAGGTGCTGGTAGATGACTTTGTGGTTGATGGTCTCGTGTATGTGTACGTAACAGATGAAGTGATAGCACCTTGCAGTAGTCATCCAATAGCTCAAAGTTATGTCGATACGGTTTTGGCTGGATGCTTGAGATACTCGGCAGATTTTGCGGAGAGTTTTATTACTTCAACGTATGGATGGGATTTCCCTCGTATCGATGATAGGCACTCACCCGTATATCAGCGTGTTGCGGGTGTAGCGGATGAAGATCGCTGCAAGATTGATGCTATGTTGGTTAACTTGCCAAGTTATGCCGAAAGATAAGAAAAAAGCCACACTATTGCGTGGCTTTTCTGACCCCGGTTATTTGATTACTCTTCGTAAACAAACTCTGGAGATTCGATTTCAACGCGGCGGTTTTTCGCACGACCTTCAGCTGTGTCGTTTGAGGCAACTGGGTTAGATTCCCCTTCGCCAACAACGCTTAGACGGTCTGCACTGATGCCGTTTGAAGTGAAGTAGTTTGCAACAGTTCGTGCGCGCTCTTCGGACAGTTTTTGGTTGAATACTTCAGAACCTACACTGTCAGTATGACCAATGATGATTGCAGTCGCTTCTTCAAAATCCTGCAGACGCTTAAGCATTGGATCCAATTGCTGTGAAGCGCCAGGAGAGAGTTCAGATTTACCAAAGGCAAACAGTTCAACTTCATCTGCTTCAGAGAATACGTACCTCTTAGATTCTTCAACAACAGTTTCTACGACAACGACTTCTTCAACTACGACTGGCTCTGGCTCTGGCTGGCTGCGGTTCTGGCTCTTTGTGACGGCCAAAGTGAAAAGTCACACCAGCGGTAATTAAATGGTTGTCAGCATCGAAATAGCCTTTGTCCATGTCTGGAATGTATTGATATTCCAAACGAACATTAACCAAGTCATTAGCACGGTGGTCAACACCCAAAGCAGCAAGAATTGAGTAATCGTCTTGATCACCTGTACCTACTTTGCTGTTCCAGTTCCACCATGCAAGTCCGAGCTTACCGTAGATATCAGTAAGGTCTGTAACGCCTACATTGAATTTCGGTGCTAGCGTTAATGCGGTCAGGTCACCGGCACCAGGGTTTACGCCATTGAATGCGGTATCGAAACGACCAAGATAGTCATAAGTTGATTCAATGGAAAAGTTATTACCGAAGTCGTAGCCAAGAATCAGGCCTCCGGCAACTTCGTCGTTTCCGAGACTACCACAGTTGCCTGCTTGGCACGCGTCCGTCAACGTAGACACACCGAAACGACCACCAAGATAAAAGTTTGAATCATCTTGGGCGAATACATTTGCCACTGGACTTAATGCCACAATGAGTCCAAGGCTTGTCACTGCTTTTTTCATTTTGCTTTCTCCATTCCTTCTAGAGAGGGTTTGGAAGGTAGACTATGGTATCTCTCTTTGAGTCACCATCCTTGAGTTTGCTTTTGCAAATCTTTTCAATCACCAACTGAACTGATGATTTAATAAGCTAGGCTAGGGCTTGGCACTCTGCAACACAATAGCGATAGGATAAATTCAGGCTTTTTTAATACAACAGTGTTCAAAAAGGAGTGGTTTTTCGGTGTGTCTATTGAAAGTCAGTAAGTTGCAAAATTATCAGTTGCTGGTATAGGCTGCGGTCTCAATAGTAAAAAAGCGCCTAAGTTAGGCGCTTCACTTGTCGTGCTCCAGAAACTGGTCGACTGACGGAAACCTGTTTTCCCTTCTTCATTCCCTTCTCGTAATCATCAGTGATGTTCTTCATGGCCTCTTTGAGTTGCTGCTTGAAAGTCTCGCGATCGATGTTTTCAAACTGTTTATCGATATAGTCTTTGATTTTCTTGTCAGCATCACTATCTGGGGCGATATTTGGCAGCTTAGCTAACGCACCTTCAAGCCATCCCATGGTGAAAGACTGTACGCGACGGTTTAGTTCTACCTGAGAGGTGCCTGAACCCTGAAAACTGTTTCTGAACTGCCCGATGTGCTCGTTCATTTCTCTGTAGACGATATCGAAGGCAAAAGCGGCAAAGATAGCGCGATCCGCATCGCCGATAAACTCCGCTTTTTTAAGGCCTTTATAATTGGTCAGTACGCATTCCACGCCAAAGCGTGTGTTGATGCCGCGGATGATTTTGAGGATCGCGTCGCTGATTGAAGACGGAAGCAGCGTTTCTGAGGTGGTTTTACCCATACTGATGAAGTCGATGTCGTCTTGATCAAGCCCGTACTTTTTCATCAACCGCTGTGCCATTTTAATGGCTTGTGCTGCTTCGTTGATGTTTGAGGAGTTGCTGAGCTCTAGACACTTAGCAATTTTTTTGAGGGCTTTGCGTTTCGCTTCGGACATTCACTTCACCACTGAAAAAACGGGAGCGGTATTTTACCGCTTTCGCGCCGTTTTACCAAACGCTGTTGCATCACGTTCACTTATCAATCAGTTAAGCAGAAACCAAAAAGTTCAAAATGATTGAGAAAAATAATCAGTTTTTCTCAAAGTTGTGAAAGTCGATTTAGACTAGGGCGGTCAGATTAGCAAGTGATAATTTAAGGATGGTGAAGATGGTTCATATGGCGAGGCTTACGCTAAAAAATCTGACGATGGCTTTGGTCGCGATGACCTTCTTTTCCGCCAATTCGTTGCTGTGCCGAATGGCGATAGCTGAAAGCGATATTGACCCAGCTTCATTTACCTCAATTCGATTAATATCTGGCGCATTAGTGCTTTATGTCCTCTCGTGCATTTTCCATTCTAAAAATAGTGATGCCAGGAAATGTTCGTTAGTTCAGCAGCCTATAGAGCATTGGCTTGCCGCTGCCATGCTGTTTCTTTATGCGGCAACATTCTCCTTCGCTTACATGTATTTGGAAACAGGAACTGGTGCGCTCATTCTGTTTGCCTTCGTTCAGTTGACCATGTTCGCTTATAGCCATCACAAAGAAGGTGGAGCGAGTGGATTAGAGTATATCGGAGCACTGATTGCGGTCGCAGGCCTTGGCTACATGGTTTCGCCTGGAATGAATGCGCCAGACGTTTGGGGTGCGGGATTGATGGCGATTTCAGGCGCGGCTTGGGGGATCTACAGTGTACTAGGTAAGGAAACGAAGGTGCCGCAGCTTCCTGCCAATTGTATTAACTTCCGCTTGAGTATTTTCTTTGTTGTACCATTTTTCCTACTTAACATCCCGATGAATACTGTGTCTTCGGAAGGAATTTGGTTAGCAATACTCTCCGGGGCTGTGGCCTCGGCAATTGGTTATGCTATTTGGTATGGCGTTGTTCAGCAGTTTAAAGCCACGCAAGCAGGAGTGATGCAGTTATCTGTCCCTATCATTGCAGCGATTGCGGGGTATCTGCTGTTAAATGAAAGTATCTCATTGAGAATGGTGATTTCAGCCGTAGTTATTTTGTTTGGCATTACTGTGACATTTTTAGGTAAAGAGAGTAAACAGTCCCCATTAGCAAGGGACTGAATTACCATTCTTTGAATGTGTTTGCATTTTCAGGGGTCATTAGGCGGGTGGGTATAAGCACATCTTGTTTCTCTATTTGGCCGTTTTGCAGCCAACGCTCTGCAATCTTTACTGCTTCGCGGGTCATCGTCTCTGGTGATTGAATAGCTGAACCAATCCAGTTTGGTCTCTGGTCTATAAATGCAGATTTAGCATCAGGACTGCCATCTACTGAAATAATGACCGCTTTTGATTTGGCTTGAAGTAAAGCACTTTCAGCACCAAGGGCTGTGCGATCATTAATGGCGAAAATACCATCGATATCATCATAGAGCTGCATTGCGTAAGCCATTTTTTCAAGACCGCCTTCAACGCTGCCAGTGCCATTTAACGAATCACCGAGAAACGTTAGCATAGGGTATTGTGTCAGTGCTTCTTTGCATCCCTCAACGCGCTCTATCACAGCCGAGACTTGCGGGCCATTGATAATCAGGACATTCCCTTTACCCCCCAGCACCTTTGCTAAACCATGGCAAGCAACTTGCCCCGCACGAAGGTTGTCGGTTGTCACTGTCGCTGTCGCACCATCAGCACGCACATCTATAGCGAAAACGGGGATACCGTGGCGAAAAAGACGTTTTACATAAGGGCCAATTTTGTGCTCGTTTGAGGCAACAAGAAAAACGACATCTACTTCTTCAGCCATAAATTCGTTGAGTTGACGTACCTGTCTTGGATGGTCATAAGCGCTGGATCGGACGAGGACAACGCTGTCTTCACCAAAGCGCTCTTGAACTTCTTCCATAATGGTACGAACGACGGTAACGAAGTAGGGGTTAGTAAGATCAGTGACACTCACTCCCGCTTTGATAGCCGCCGCAACGGGCGGCTGTATCAAAGCCAAAAGCATGAATGTGAGCACAAGTCTGTACACTTAGATTAAGCCTCGGACGTTTGTCCCGGCTCCATCGCGCCGGTCATTATTGCTACTGCGTCATTCATAGTGTGGGTCTGCGGCGTAATGATGTCCACCCGCTTACCCAATCGATGAATGTGTACCCGATCGGCGATTTCAAAAACGTGAGGCATGTTATGGCTTATGAGCACTACCGGGAGCCCACGATTCTTAACTTCCAGGATGAGATCCAACACGCGACGGGATTCCTTAACACCCAATGCGGCAGTCGGCTCATCCATAATCACCACTTTGGAACCGAATAGCGCAGAACGCGCCACAGCAACCCCTTGACGTTGCCCTCCTGAAAGAGTCTCCACCGCTTGGGTGATGTCCTGAATCGTCATCAAGCCGAGCTCGGTAAGTTTCTCTTTGGCTTTATCACGCATCGCTTTTTTGTCCAGCATACGGAACCATTTACCTCGCCAGTCGGAGTGACGAATTTCGCGGCCCAGAAAGAGGTTGTCAGCGATATTTAGGGCTGGTGAAACAGCTAGATTTTGGTAGACCGTTTCAATTCCCGCTTCACGCGCCTGCATTGGGTTGGAGAACTTTACGGACTTTCCATCAAGAGCAATTTCTCCAGCATCGGGAATCAGCGCACCGGAAAGTGCTTTTATCAGGCTGGATTTGCCTGCCCCGTTGTCGCCGATCACCGCGAGGATCTCACCGGGCATCAATTCAAAATCTGCGTCATCTAAAGCCGTGACACGGCCATAGCGTTTGACGAGTCCTTTAGCCTGAAGCACTGGTTTTGGGTTTTCAATGCTCACGCTGCCACCCTCCTGATCCACTGGTCGATACTGACTGCCACGATAATTAATATGCCGACTGTGAATTCTTGCCACAGCACATCAACGCCGAGCAGTGCCAGTCCATTTCTAAACACGCCAACAATCAGCGCCCCAATCAAGGTGCCAAAAATTGAGCCGCGGCCTCCAAAAAGACTGGTTCCTCCAATCACCACTGCTGTAATCGAATCCAGGTTTGCGGTAAAGCCTGCCTGCGGACTCACTGAGCCTATTCGTCCTATCAATACCCAAGCCGCCAACCCACAAACGACGCCGGCAAGTATGTAGACGGACAGCAGTATTTTGCGCGTCCGGATACCTGCAAGCCTTGCTGCATCGGGGTCATCGCCAGTCGCGTAAACATGACGTCCCCAAGCTGTCCAGTTCAGCGCATACCAAATAATCAAAAACAGGAGGAGCATGAAGATAGAACTGTAAGCAATGCGGGCGCCAAAGAACTCGATCGTGTTTCCGAGCCATTGCAGCAACGGCGCCTGCTGGTCAATTACCTGAGAGCGAATGGTTTGACTATTGGAGTACCAAAGGTTGAGGGCAAAGAAAATATTCCAGGTACCGAGAGTTGCGATAAAGGGCGGTAGCTTAATTCTTGAGACTAAAAGCCCGTTGATTAATCCACATATGGCTCCGACAGAAAGCCCTGCCAACAGAGCGACGGGTGCAGAGAAGCCATAATCGATGGCGGATCTTCCCATCACAACAGAGGTAAGCACCATGATGGCTCCAACAGACAAATCAATGCCTGCAGTCAGAATAATCAGTGTTTGTGCGATTCCAATGACACCAATGATGGTGACCTGTTGGAGTACCAATGAAAGGTTGAAGGGGTGAAAAAAGCGATCCCCAATCAAGGTCGAGAATACGACGACAGCAATAATCAGAACGAGTAGAGGCGCTGCTGTCGGATGGTTATGCAAATAGAGTTGAATACGTTGCGCAACACTAAAACCTTGATGGAGTTGTTCTCCAAGCGCTCGGTTTTGTTCAGATGGAGATGACATCTATAGCTCCTGAGTACGTCCGTGTTCAGACAGGAAATGTCCACGACAAAAAAGCGGAGAGAGGAATAATCCCTCTCCGCAAAGCTGGGTTATCCCCAGCACTTTGATTTTCCTTCCTTGGATGTGGTAGACGACACGCCTTTAACTGGCTCATCGGTAATAAGCTCGACGCCGGTATCAAAGAAAGACTTACCTGGCGTTGCACCCGGTTTAACGCCTGATTTCGCGTATTCAACGACGGCTTCAACACCCAGCGATGCCATTTTCAAAGGGAACTGCATGGATGTAGCACCAATCACACCGGCACCAACGTTATCTACTCCCGGGCAACCTCCGTCCACCGAAACGATAATAACGTCGTCCTCTCGGCCTACGGCTTTAAGTGCTTCATACGCGCCAGCAGCAGCGGGCTCGTTGATGGTGTAAACGAGGTTAACGCTAGGATCTTTCTGGAGCAGATTCTCCATTGCGCGGCGGCCGCCTTCCTCTGAGCCCTGAGTCACGTCATTGCCAACAATGCGCGAATCATCTTCGTCACGGTTGATGTTCGGGTTTTTGGTGTCGATACCAAAACCAGTCAGGAAGCCCTGGTTACGAGCAACATCCACCGTGATATTCGCGGTGCTAAGATCCAGAAGTGCGATGCGGGCATCTTTTGCGTTGCCACCCAACTTTGCTTTTGTCCACTGTCCAATCATTTCGCCAGCTTTAAAGTTGTCGGTTGCAAAGGTAGCGTCGGCGACGTTAGCAGGGGAGAATGGGGTATCAAGGGCGATAACCAGTACGCCTGCATCACGGGCACGTTTCACAACAGGGGCCAGTGCCTGTGGATCGCTTGGGGTAATGAGAATGCCTGTCGCGCCAGCAGCGACTAGGTTTTCAATCGCTTGAACTTGTGAATCTGTGTCGCCATCAAATCGGCCAGCGAAAGAACTTACTTTGGCGCCTAAGGCGTTCGCTTTGGCTTCGGCACCTTCCTTCATTTTGACGAAAAATGGATTGGTATTGGTTTTTGTAATCAGACCAATCAGCACTTCTTCTGCAGAAGCCTGTGCCAATGGCAAGGCAGCAAACATAGCGGCAATAGCGGTTTTGCGTAACAGCGTTTTCATAGCAGATCTCCTTGTGTCTTTGTCTTTTCAAACACACTGCCAAATGAAAACGAATGGATGGTTTCAATCGGGAAGTTTAGCTGTTAATAATTGAAATAAAGCGCTTAAGAATTTGAGTTTATTGAATTTAGTGTTAACTGGAGTTGACGGTAACTTATTGGTTTTGTGATCAAAGGCCAGTATGGCTCATAGCCAAATTGCTCGGAGAGTTGGTTTTGAGGGAGCCCAGACATCAACACGATGTTGAGTTCAGGGTACAGATTCAAAGCTTCTTTTCGAAGCCAAATTCCGGTTTCCTTGCTGCCCAGATTAATGTCAGTAAGTACAACGTCGAAGCGGGTGTTTTTAAGTGCTAGCAAGGCATCTTTGGCCGAGTTGACGGCAATGACATTTAAACCGTCGTTCTCCAATAGTATCTTGATGGGCTCAGCAACGTCCCCGTCATCATCTACCAGCAAGATTGTCTGATTGCTCATGCTTAAGATGGTTTCAGCTATGGGTTCCGAATGATGCTCTACATGTTTGTGCTTGGTAAGAGGCAGCATCATGCTGATTTGTGTTCCTATCCCCAATTGAGAGCTGATTGAAACGTCTCCGTGAGATTGCTCTACAAAGCCATAAACCATACTCAAACCAAGGCCGCTGCCTTGGCCTTTTTCTTTGGTGGTGAAAAAGGGCTCCATGACTTTGTTCATCGCTTCGGCCGCAATGCCATTGCCAGTATCAGACACCTCCAGCAATACCGCTTCTTGATTAGCCTCAATCATATAGCAGGCGCGGGTGGATATAGTGACGGTACCACCGTCCGGCATCGCGGTATTCGCATTGAGAAGCATATTAATCAATGCGTTTTCTAATCCACTCTTATCAACGTAAGTCCAGCTTTCCTGTTCGGAAAGATCGAGCGCCAGCCGGCTTGTCCCATCCAATGTGTAATCAAGGAGATCGGTAAGCTCCCACAAAGTTTGCTCCAGGTTCACAGGTTCAGGGTGAAGCGGTTGCTGACGACTGAAGGCAAGCAGCCTATCAACCAATTGGGCGCCTTTCTCGGTGACGGAAAGTGCGCGATTAAGATAGGTTCGATGACTACCCTCAAGTGATGCATTCATATCCAATAACTCAAGATTTCCTCTTTGTGCCGAGAGAAGGTTATTGAAATCATGGGCGATGCCTCCTGTCAGTTGCCCCAGCGTTTCCATTTTCTGTGCCTGGCGCAGCTTAAGATCAATCTGGCGGCTTTCAGTCAAGTCGCGGTAGAGCGTGATAAAGCCGCCAGAAGGAATTGGCTGACTCCGGTACTCGACGATACGGCCATCCTTAAACTGGCGCTCGAAGACTTGAGGCTCCTGATGACGCTGGGCAATGCTCTCTTTCTCATCCAGAGACTCGCTTTCACTGTGCAGCATCGAAGGCGTTATCAAAGCCTGAACATCTTCAATGTGCATGCCCTCGTGCAGTTTCTGGGCGTCAATCCCCAGTAGGGCGATATATTTACGGTTCCACACCAACAGGCGGTTGTCTTTGTCGAAGGCACTCAACCCATCCTGCATATCGTGGAACAGGGTTTCCAGCAGAAGCTTCTGGCGCGACAAGTCTCCCGTGACACGCGCTTTTTCTATGGCGTTGTGCTGGAATGCTTTAAAAGCGCTAGCGAGTTGGCCGATTTCATCTTGTCGCGGAATACTGATTGGCTCATGTTCGGTGTTACCACTGGCGAGGCTAATCATTTCATCTGTCACGCTTTGAAGGTCTTTCGCCATGCGGTCATTGAAACGATAGAGATAGAAAACCCCCACTGCGAGCGAGAGCAGTATGAAAGCCATGAGAAGAGCCACTTGATTGATGGCTTTTCTGGCGAGCAGTTGCTGCTGGTTGATTTCGCTTTGGTGAGTTTGAACGATTTCCGATACGTAATTCGCCATCCGTTCTGATTGAGCACGAATAGAAGCGAGCAAGAACGCATTCTCTGAGCGTAAAGCACCGATTTGGTTGTTACTGCGGGTCAAGGTTGCCAACACGGGTAAAACCTTTCGTGATAAAGACGAATTATCTGGGTTGTCTTTTTTAATGCTATTAGTGACTTGGGTTATCCATCCTGACTGAATTCGGGTAGGGTCTTTGCGGAAAGCATCGACAAACCCTTTTCCGAATGCATAACTCTCGAGTTCGTCCAACGAAAATTGTTGTGCCATTAAGTCTTCACGAATAAACAATTCGCTTTCCACATTTGCCATCAACTTAGTGAGTGTTCTTTCCACTTCTTCGTATCTTTTCCCCAACTCAACGGCGTAATCCGGATCGGTTAACTTTGCGGCGTTTTTCCTTAGCGTCTGCGCTCTGGCATAGAGTTGAGCCTTTTCATTTTGAACCTGAAACGGAAGGGCAGAAGAGGCTGTGTATGGGGCCATTGCTGCAATTTGGGCGACACCTTCGGAGAGATTTAATGCTGTCTGCGTATCTGCCAATGTGGTTTCTGTCACGCGATCGAGCAAAAACTGATTCTGCCATAAGGTGAACAGGGAAAAGCCTGCCATCAATGTGGTGAGAAGCAATAATACTGACAATGTCAGCATTAAGTGAGGGCGAATACTCTGGCTGCGCATGACTGTCAGCTTGGTGCAGGGGAAGTGATTTGAACCACGGAGCAATCGAATCTATATCCCAGGCCACGCTCCGTTTTTATCAGTGATGGTATACGGGGGTTGGGTTCTATTTTCCTTCTCAGCCTGACAACCAACACGTCAATCGTCCTGTCCATGGAGTCACTGTCGTAGCCATGTGTTTTCTCCATCAATTGTTCGCGTGTAAGAACAAGATGTGGAGAGAAGATAAATGCCTCGAGAAGGGAAAATTCACCATAAGTGAGGTCGGCTTGGTGCCCTTTGGTGTGAATGAGTTGTCGTCGGGAAAGGTTGAGCGTCCAATCAGAAAATTGATAGAGAGTTTCGTCACTCACGACAGGATTGGATTCAATCGCCTGGGATTTTTTGCTACGCCTTAGCAGTGCATTAATTCTGGCGGTAAACTCGCGCAGGTTAAAGGGCTTCATCATGTAATCATCAGCGGCAACTTCAAGTCCAATAATCAGATCGGTGGCATCCCCTTTGCCGGTGAGCATCATAATGGGAACATCGCTGCTTTCCCTGAGTTGACGCGCTAACTGGAGACCATCTTCGTTGTTTAGACGAAGGTCGATCACAGCTAAGTCGATATTGGCAGTAGCTCTTAGCTGACTTCCATTACTTGCTTTCGTGACGTTGTAACCTACCTGAACCAATGCATCAGCTAGGACATCTCTCACTTCCTGTTCGTCATCGACTATGACGATGTGTGAGACCTGACTGCTCATCATACTTCCTCCATTGACTTAGGAACTATAACAACAGGCTACTGAATTGAATGGAGGAATTCTGAGAATGAATGGTACTCGTGGGTAAAATACTGTTCGTACGTACAGATAAAATCAACGATGGACGATAAGGTGGGGTATACTGCACCTGAGATTGCTACTTCTGAGGCTAACTTGCAGTATCAAGACGGTTTTTTAATCAGTCGACACAGCCGTGATATCGGCGAACAGACTGAACTGACATTCTGGGTTCAGACCGATAATGGACCTGCAAAACTGATTGTTACGGGCGAAAAACCGGTGTTTTTTGTCGCCTCTGTTCATGTGAATCAGATTCAAACCATTTTGAATACGGCGGGCATCGCCTTCACCTGCCGAGAACTGCCTTTGAAAGACTTTGCTCTCCAAACGGTATCTGGTTTTTACTTCAACACGATTAACGCCGCCAATCGAGCAAGCCGTCTTCTTCAGATGGAAGAGATTGATACACTTGAGTCGGATGTCCGTTTACCTGACCGCTATCTAATGGAACGGTTTATTTGCGGTGGCTTAACCTTCGCTGGTAAGGCAACCGAACGCAGAGGCTTTACGGAATATCGTGAGGCCAAAGCGAAAGCGTCGGACTATTCCACTTCACTTTCTCGCGTGTCTCTCGATATCGAATGCTCAGAGAAGGGCGTCCTCTATTCCATAGGCCTTGATAGCGAGCGTGACAGCCGTGTCATCATGATTGGCGATAAGCCAGCCAATGCTGATGAGTATCCATGGATTCAGTGGGTGACGTCAGAATATGACTTGCTGAAATCCCTCAATGATTGGTTTGCTACCTTTGATCCTGATGTGGTCGTGGGATGGAGTGTGATTGATTTTGACTTCAGACTTCTGGTCAAACGCGCTGCATTCCACAAGCTAGATTTACGATTAGGGCGCGGTGGCGAAAAGGCGCATTGGCGAGATTCGTCAAACAGCCGACAGGGGTTTATCACCTTGCCAGGGCGTGTTGTGATTGATGGGATTGATGCGCTGAAAACGGCGACATACAGCTTTCGTTCATGGTCGCTTGAATCGGTATCCCGTGAAATGTTTGGCGAAGGCAAAGCGATTGATAATCCTTACGATCGCATGGACTCTATCAACCGGATGTTCCGTGAAGACAAACCTGCTCTTGCCAAATACAACCTGCAGGACTGTGTGTTGGTTAACCGCATTTTTGAACAAACCCACTTGCTGGAATTTCTTATCCAGCGTAGTCGTTTAACGGGTATTGAACTGGATCGTATTGGTGGTTCAGTGGCGGCTTTCACCAATCTTTATATGCCAAGGTTGCATCGTGCTGGTTATATCGCGCCAACGCTGGCCAGTGAAAACTGGATTGCCAGCCCAGGCGGTTATGTGATGGACAGTAAGCCCGGCTTGTATGATTCCGTGCTGGTGTTGGATTTTAAATCCCTCTATCCCTCGATAATCCGTACCTTCCTCATCGATCCTTTAGGTTTGATTGAAGGGCTTCAAGAGCAGGAAACCAGTGTTCCAGGTTTCCGCGGTGGCGTGTTTCACCGAGAAAAACATTTCCTGCCGTCACTGATCGAAAACCTTTGGAAAGCCCGTGATGAAGCCAAACTGAAAGGCGAAAAGGCCTTCTCACAGGCGATTAAGATCATCATGAACTCTTTTTACGGCGTATTAGGTTCATCGGGCTGCCGCTTCTTTGATCATCGATTGGCCTCGTCAATCACCATGCGTGGTCATGAAATTATGAAGACCACCCGTGAGCTGATTGAAGCAAAAGGGTATGAAGTCATTTATGGCGATACTGACTCGACCTTTGTTTCGCTGGGAAGGCTCTATTCAAACGAAGAAGCGGATAAAGTGGGTCAAGCGCTGGTGGAGCATATCAATGCGTGGTGGATTAACCACCTAACCGAAAACTATGAAATTACCTCGGCGCTTGAGATTGAATACGAAACTCATTACCAGAAGTTCCTGATGCCCACGATTCGCGGACAGGATACCGGCAGTAAAAAGCGCTATGCGGGTTTGGTCAATAAAGATGGTGAGCGACGTATTGTCTATAAAGGATTGGAAACGGTTCGGACAGACTGGACACCCTTGGCGCAGGTATTCCAACAAACCTTGTATCAGAAGGTTTTCGATGGGGAAGAGGTGGAAGAGTACGTGCGTAATACGGTGGAAGACACGTTACGCGGTAACAATGATGCGCAACTTATCTATCGTAAACGACTACGCCGTAAGCTTTCTGACTACGAGAAGAATGTGCCGCCGCATGTGAAAGCAGCACGCAAAGCCGATGAGGCGAATAAGAAGCTAGGGCGTAACCTTCAGTATCAGCACGGCGGTTGGATTGAGTATGTGATCACCGTTAATGGTGCCGAGCCATTAGAAGCGTTGGACAGTCCTTATGACTATCAACATTACGTCGACAAGCAATTGAAGCCGATTGCAGACGGTATATTGCCCTTTATTGGTAAGAACTTTGATGATTTGGCAATGCCACAGTTGGGATTGTTCTAGGGTCTGTTATTCTTCAACGAAATAAAAACAAAGAGCCGGACAATAAATGCCCGGCTCTTTGTTTTCAAAATACTTTGTACTAGAAGAAATCGACGCTTGAAACGTAAGTGCGAGAGGCGAGAACCGGGTCAAAGCAGACTGCACCACGGTTTGGTGTGCACACTTTATAGACATCACCACAATCAAAAATCGCGAGAATAACTTCATCGTCAGTGCCAAAGCAGGCGGGTAGTTTATCGCCAACTTTAGCCATCACTTCCTGGCCTTCATGTTCCCACGTCAGGCTTTCAATGCGTGAATCGTTTACTGGGGCATCAACATGTTTAGCAATGGCTAGGTAAATAGATTCTGCGTGATCTTGGGACTCAGCGGACGGGACGAAAAACGACATAACTCCTCCTAAATAACAATCATCCTTGCACCTTTTTCTTTTATTCTTTCACAGTTGGAGCTCTGTACTGCAAAAAGGCGATAACCCAAAAGGTTATGTGGTCAACTTAACAAATTTAAACTACTAAACGCAATGGAATTTTATTCCGCTAGTAGAAATCACCTAAGCGGAAATGATTGGGTGTAACGTTAATATCAGCGTGTTACAGAAGGAAATTTGCTTTTCGAGTGAAAACTCGCTTGAATGAAAACACAGACACAAACGATATCGGAGGGTGTATGGAACAACTCGATTTCTTTACCGTGCCTAGCCCTTGCATTGGTGTGTGTCAGGTGAATAACAAAGGCTATTGCAAAGGTTGCTTTCGAAGTAGGGAAGAGCGTTTTCACTGGAATGATTTTACCGGTGAGCAAAGACGCAATGTGATTCGACTTTGTAAGCAGCGTTACGTGCGCGTGATGCGGGCTAAGTTGGCGAAGGAGACAGAAGGGCAGGTAGAAGAAACCAGTCCACAACAGTCTTTGTTTAGTGATGAAGACGACTGATTCGCCGATGACAAATTCCAGACACAAAAAAGCGCCCCGAAAGGCGCTTTTTCAATTCAAGCTCAAATGCAATTAGATGCGGATGAAATCCATATGCATAACTTTTGGCTTGAATGGGTGACGTTGGATGTCCTGAGGCTTAACGTTAACTTCAGCACCGTCGATAACCAGAGTAATCGCTTCGTAGAACTCAGGCTTGTCCATTTGAGTGATCACTTTTTTGTGGTCCAGAGCGATTGATACAGGAGCTGCTTCGCCACCGTAAACTACTGCTGGGAATTGATCAGCGTGACGCAGGCGGCGGCTCGCACCTTTACCCTGCTCAGTACGTACTACTGCTTCGAATTTCATAATAAATACTCTTAAATAGAGAGTTGAAAATAAGTACCCAGATTTGCGACCAAACTAAGTACCAAGTAAATCGAGCGCGGATACTAACATTGAGACTGGGTAATAACAAGCGTTACCAGTGATTTAATGCGTGAATGCTGAGTACTTGTGCGCATTGTGTTTTTAATCATCAGGTTTGAGGTGGGTTGCGATGTTTTTCCGCTCAAGCCACGTTGGTCAACATGGTGCTGACCTCTTGCTGTGAGGCGAACTGATTCAGGTCGAAGATTTTATCTCTAATCGCCCAAAAACGCCCATTCTTTCTCGCCACAATAAAGTCGGGAAACCTCAGCCTGTGCTCTGCACGTGCGACTTTAGAAGGCGCCGTGTCGGTAAAAGGTCTGTGTCGGTCAACCAAATGTGGATTGATAAATTTAGCGAGAAATTCATCCTTTTGGCGTTTGGTCGAAAGGGGCCAGACTTCATGAATTTCCGCGCCATCCTGCCCGACATAGGTGACTTTTAACTGCGGTTTGTCGAATTTGTTTTTCCCTGCTGTTAATCGCATGTCAACGCAGGCCATGATCATGGCATCTTTGAGCTTTAAGGCGTCTCTCAGCTTTTTGTCAGGGTCGACCAAAGCGTGATCACATTGGTGGCAGCGCCTTGCGGCTATATCGTTGTCTGCGCCGCACTCGCTGCAAAACTTGGCGCGGAAGCGGTAGCCACAGATTTCACGTTCGCCATCATCGTCTTCAAAGAAGCCCTGACAACGACGGCCATAGTGTTCAATGAGAAAACCATTGTTATCCAACTTGCCCCAGAAATTGTTGTTAAAGCCACAGGCAGGGCAGGGAACAGTAACGATTTCGCTATCGCTATCCGGCTTAGGATCGCCAATTTCAGGTTGATATAGGTCATAGACATTGCCTGCATAATCCAGAATCAAACAGTCAGTCTTACCGGGAGAGAGGCGTAACCCCCGTCCTGCGATTTGTTGATACAGGCTGACGGATTCTGTCGGACGCAAGATGGCGATGAGATCGACATGTGGTGCATCAAAGCCGGTTGTCAGCACTGATACGTTGACCAGATACTTAATTTCCCGTTTTTTGAAGCGCTGGATGATACTGTCACGCTCATCTTGCGCTGTATCACCAATGACGAGTGCCGATTCGTTCTCAGGCAGCAGGGTAAGAATTTCCTGAGCGTGTTTTACCGTGGCGGCAAAGATCATCACGCCATGCCGTTCTTTGGCGTAATCCAGAACCTGATTAATGATTTGAGGTGTTGCTCTTGGCGCGTTTTCTATCACACGGTCCAAATCCGCTTCTTTATAAAATCCTGTTGGTGACGCTTTGAGTGATGAAAAGTCGTAACTCAACACTGGCGCATCAAGGATCTTCGCTTCGGTAAGAAAGCCTTCATCTAATAAAAATCGGATGGGTAACTCGAAGATGCAATCCCGGAAAAACCTGGGTTTTTCGCTGCGAACGCGGCCAGCGGTGTGATATTGATAAATCCAGCCCATACCGAGTCGATAAGGCGTCGCTGTTAGACCCAACACCTTAATGCCAGGGTTAACGGTTTGAAGGTGAGAAATGACTTTACGGTAGCTGCTTTCTTCGTTGTCAGGAACGCGGTGGCATTCATCAATAACCAATAAAGAAAACTGGTCTCTGAAAGCATCAAGGTTTCGCACCACGGATTGGACCGAAGCAAATACAACTTTGTCGTTGCTTTCTTTTCTGCCGAGTCCGGCCGAAAAAATCCCGCCTTTCAGCCCATACCCTTCATACTTTTCGTGGTTTTGTTCAACAAGCTCTTTCACATGGGCAAGCACCAAAACTCGACCACGTGCCAGCTTTGCCAGCTCTGCGATAACCAGACTTTTTCCTGCACCGGTAGGCAACACCGCAACGGCTGGGGTGTTGTTGTTTCTAAAGTAGTGGACGACGGCTTTGACCGCGTCAGCCTGATAAGGACGAAGGGTATACATGGAATCAAAAAGGCACCCAATTCAAGGCTGCCCAGTGTATCTGTCGCGTCAAGTAAAGGCTAGCGCGCTAAACGCTTGGTCATGATGCAATGTTGGCGGCGAGCCATATAGTCAAACTGCTCGTAAAACTCTCTGGCACCACTGTTACCGATATTCACTTCAAGAATCACGGCATGGCAGTCTTTTTCGCGGGCATGCGCCTCGATATTCGGCAGAACATGTGAACCGACACCCTGACGACGCCAATCCTGCTGCAGGAATATCTGATCGATCACTGCTATCCGCCCACCAAGTTCAATACTGAAGCTGTAACAGAGGACGATAAATCCGATCACTTCCTGTTCGTTTTCCTGCTCAACGCTGATGAGGAAAACGTCGCCATGGTCGGGGTGTCCGATGAGAAAACTGAATGCGGAAGTCACATGTTCGACATCAAAAGTCAGTGCTTCGTGGTCGTGCATAAACTTTGAAAGTTCAAGTAGACGTGGCATTGACTCTACGGAAGGCGACTGCAGCGTTATTTTCATAAATGCTTCCCTGATCAATAAGTTAGTCGATGGAAGATTATAATCATATTTTCGAAGTCAAGAGTTTAGACTGTGGCATTTTTGTTAAGTTCGGCATCTCTTAGTTATAGACATTGAATCCGAGAGTGCAATTTCAACAGTTAGGAATGAGACCAGATATAGGGTTGTGTCCTTTACTGATAAAACACTTAGCTCACCACTTTAAACACTGCCTACAAAGAAAGTTTAAGTATATAATCCGCGCCCTAAGAATTATGCGGTGAGAAGCAATGATCAGGCTAGACAAATTCCTGTGTGAAACAGTAGGCGTTACGCGCAAAAAAGCGGCGAAAGTCCTGAAAGAAGAACGTGTTACGGTTGACGGTGAAGTGATTAAAAACGGTGCCCTCAAAATAGCCGAAGACGCGGATGTAGAATTCGATGGTATGTCGCTGAGCCTGTCGGGTCCTCGTTACTACATGATGAACAAGCCGGAAGGTTATGTTTGTTCTCATGATGATCCTTACAACCCGACCGTCTTTATCCTGCTTGATGAAATCGGTGCTGAGAAATTGCACATTGCTGGTCGTTTGGATTGCGATACCACTGGCCTTTTGCTGCTGACCGATGATGGCCAATGGTCACACCGTGTGACGTCACCAAAACATAAATGCGATAAAACCTATCGTGTATGGTTGGATGATGTAGTTGCATATGGTGTTGCTGAGACCTTTGCTAAAGGTATTCAACTCCGCGGCGAGAAGTCAGAAACATTACCAGCACAAATGGAACTGGTTGATGAAAAAGAAGTGCTTTTGACCATTCACGAAGGTAAATACCATCAGGTGAAACGTATGTTTGCTGCTGTAGGTAACAAGGTGGTTGGTCTGCACCGCGAATCAATCGGTGAATTGGTTCTGGATGAAGAGCTTCAACCTGGCGAGTACCGTGAACTGACAGAAAATGAGGTTGAGCTGTTCTTACCCAAGCAGTAACAGCGCGATTTAATTCGAGCGCTGCAAAGACTTCTTTGTAGCGTCTATTGATCTGAATAAAAAAATGCTAATTCAGTTAATTAAGGTGTAATCGACTGCATCTAGATAGAAAGTCATCATTTCCTCCCTGGAATGAATCTTGATGTTATTATGTGATCTATACCCGATATCTATTGCTAGAGTGGGTATCAGCTAGTCTTTGTATCAATCAGGGCAAGCCACTTTTTCTCCACCTCCTCTTTTTACCAAGGCATACATGACGACGAATGCAGTAAACCAACAGCAGCAACAGCTGACCTTTCTTCTGATCCTTGTGCTGGGCGCTATTGCCGCGCTCACGCCCTTAGCTATTGATATGTACCTGCCAGCTATGCCTGAAATTGCGCGAGACTTATCTGTTACACCAGGGCAGGTGCAGCAGACGCTGGCGGCATACACAGCAGGCTTTGCTGTTGGTCAGTTGATTCACGGCCCCATTTCGGACAGCTATGGTCGACGTCCGGTGTTGATCGCAGGTGTTGCTTTGTTTTTGGTAGGCGCAGTTGTCAGCGCGTTGGCGGCTGACATTGAAACGTTGACTTACGTTCGCACAGCCCAAGGTTTTTGTGGCGCGGCAGCAGCGGTGGTTATCCAAGCATTGGTACGTGACATGTTCGATCGTGAAGAATTCGCACGCACCATGTCGTTTATTACTCTGGTGATGACAGTAGCACCGTTGGCAGCGCCAATGATTGGTGGTTATCTGGCAGTTTGGTTTGGCTGGCGATCTATATTCTGGTTGTTGGCTGGCTTCGCCGCTTTGGTTATCGTCTTGGTGATTTCTTTGATTCCAGAAACCTTACCCATGGAGGGAAGGCCGCCACTTCGAATCGGTTCAACGCTCCGTAATTACATGAAAATTCTCCGCTCAAGGAAATCGGTGGGCTATATCTTCGCTTCAGGCTTTTCTTTTGCAGGAATGTTCTCATTCCTGACAGCTGGTGCCTTTGTGTACATCGACTACTATGGCGTAAGCACACAGAACTTCGGATATCTGTTCGGTTTAAATGTCGTCTGCCTAATAGTGATGACCTCTTTTAACGGGAAGTTCGTGCGTAGAATTGGCAGCGAAAAAATGCTCCAGATCGGTCTGATAATTCAGCTTTTGGCGGGGATTGCACTGATTGCGGGTCAAGTTTTTGAATGGGGTTTATGGGGCACAGTGATCCCAGTAATGTTTTCTGTTGGCACCATTTCTATTGTCGGCAGTAACGCCATGGCATGTGTGTTGAGTGCCTATCCTGAGCTTGCTGGCACTGCCTCTTCTCTGGCAGGCACATTGCGATTTGGTACGGGTACCCTGGTTGGTGGTACAGTCGCGGTCATTCACGTGAACTCTGCTTGGCCGATGGCCGGTGCTATGGCAGCATGTGCGTTTTTATCCGCCCTGTTTTACTGGGGCTTAGCGAAAAAATAAGAAAATGAGCTACATCGAAGACATTAAATCCGTGGTGGATTCCGCTCTTGCTGAACTTGAAGAAGCAAAAGCTAGCGGCAAATTACAAAGCAACCCGGTGAGTGAAGAGTCTTTCCTTTGCCGTTGGGTAGCGCAGGCAGTAAAAAAACAGCGCTTTGGACATTCAGTTTCGAAAGAGATGACGGCCTGGGTACAGCAGGGTCGTAGTATGGGCAAACACGCCAATATTAAAGGCCAGATGCAACATATCGCGAGCGTCTATCATTACCATTTCCCGCAAGGTGATGAGAGCGGTGCGATTACTAGAGGCCAGTTTGACGCTTTGGTAGTGGCGCTTGAAGAGGCTGATTGGATGGTCCATACCGAATACGAGATCAATCGTAAGGTTCGAGTGATTTCTGATGGCCAGCATTCTTTTGCGGTGTGCAGCGTGGCATTGGGTAAAAGCTTCAACGAAGAGGGCGAATTGGTTAAACCTTTGAGCCTTTATATGCGCGGTCCTGAGCCTTGGTTTATTGAAATCGTCCGTGAACATGGCATGCTGATGACCAAAGTGACGGACTACAAATCTATCGTCAAATACCACGGCGAATACCAGATCTGGCCTCGTAATCAAGCAGATAAGCTGGTGGTATTACCGGACAGCCTCAACCTTGATTAAACAAGGTTTGAAGGTTAAATGTGGCGTGAAGGAACGGTTTTCTTCGCACCACTTTTTTTCGCCAACGCGAAAGCCATGCCTTTAAACAGAAACAAATGGGCTGGCATCATCGCAAACCAATAAAGCAATCCGCAGAAGCCTGCAGGATGCCACCAGGCTCTGATATCCAGTAACCGTTTTTCTCCTAAATCCTTCACCCACCGTAAATTCCAGACGGCCTAATCCCGGCGTTTTCATCCCGAACAGCAGAGAAAGGTGTTTATCAGGAACGCACTGAATCACTTTCCAGCTATCGACATAGTCGCCTGTGTGAAGTGATTGTCTTTGAGGTCGGCGTTTTTGCCATGCATTTCCGCCGATGGCAGCGTCCATAAAAGCCCGGATTCGCCAGAGCCAGTTACCAAAGAAGTAACCCTTGTTGCCGCCCACTTTTTGAATGCTCGTCCATAGTGCTTTCACAGTGGCATCCGTTTCTACTGAAAAACCAGCGTTTTTGGGGTAGTAACCGTAATTGCGGTGCCATCGTGCAATGGCGTCAGAGTCGAATCCCCACATGTCACATTTTACAACGTCGCTTTCATTACTGAGCGCTGATTCAACGGCCTGTTCAAATCCGAGTTGCGGCTCAGGAATGAGGGTGTGTATGTCTCTATCGGTAGGAAACAAGTCATAACGCAGTCCATCAATTAATGCACTGGCAATCGGTTTGGGGACTGTCGTGACAAGTGTTAACCATTTTGAGGAGAGCTTGGGGGTGAGCATCGGTATTTTGATGATGAAGATGCGTTTGTTGATGATGCTGGCAAAGCGGCGCATTTGGTCTTCATAAATGATGATCTCGGGACCGCTGGCATCAAAAATCTGTGAACCCTCAAGTGGGGTGTCAATCAGTTTTGTGAGATAGCCAAGTATAGTATCCAAAGCAATAGGGCTCGAGTTTGAGCGTACCCAGACAGGAGCAGGAATAACCGGGAGGTGGGAAACGATGTCTCGCATTACCTCAAAAGCCGCTGAGCCACTGCCAATAATTATACCTGCACGGAGCTCTACGACCTGCTTACCGCAATCTCGTAGGATATTCCCGGTCACTTTTCTAGCTGTCAAATGGGTGGAAGTCACCTTTTTAGGCTGCGTAGCGCCGAGATAGATAACGCGGGAGACCTCACTGTTGGCGACCTGGTTAGACACATGACGCGTCATGTTGAGCTCATATTGATAGAAATCTGAGCCTGATGCCATGCCATGAACCAGATAAAAAACCTCTAATACACCTTCAAGAAGATCGTAAAGATTACCTTCATCCTTCAAGTCGACTTCGGCAAGCGTTATGTTGGGATGCAAATGCCAACTGTGATGTTTTAGCGTTTCAATTGAGCGACTGGTTGCCACAACCTGATAGCACAATGTTAATAGGTTTGGCACTAAATGACTGCCCACATAGCCCGTTGCGCCGATCACTAGAATCTTTTTGTGGGGCGTCATATTTTGAATCTCATCGCAAACTGCTTCATTTCCATTGAGCGATCTCTGATGGTGGATTGCTCGTATTCTTTGTCATTGTCGAAGATCTTCATCGCATTAAGCTTATTGAGAAATAAGACAATTTAGAGAGCAAAAGCGTGACGGTCCATTGTCAGCTCTGTGTCAAAGAATTAAGGCTATCTGAAAAAGAGCTAAAAAACTGTGATTTACCGTGCCTTTAAAGCTGGATACCTCTGCATGAATTGATGGTTAAATAGGCGATTATCATTAATTGTTAAAATGTGCTGTTGATTCAAACACCTTTCTTGACGCAGAAGATTGCGGTAAATTGCTTCACCTATCACATAATCGCGCGGCCTTTTTCGAAGCTCGTTGGAAAACCTAGGGGAAAAAATGCTAGAGCTGGTTGGACTTTGCAAAGGCTATCTTGATGGAGGTGAATTCCATCCAGTTTTGCAAGGGGCAGAGCTATCCTTGGCTAAGCATGACCAAGTCGCGTTGATGGGGGAAAGTGGCTCGGGAAAAAGTACGCTGCTTAACCTGATTGGCGGCCTGGATAATCCCGATTCCGGTGAAATTATTGTCTCGGGTACGCCTATTCACGAACTGAAAGAACGCGATCGTACGCGTTTTCGCCGCCATAACATTGGTATGGTTTTCCAACAGTTTAACCTTCTCCCCACACTCACCATTGCAGACAATATTCGTTTTTGCCGTCAACTCAAAGGTCTCCACGATGATGATGGCCTGTGGCGACAAATTCTCTCCGCGCTCGATTTAATGCCACTACTAGGTAGATACCCCGAAGAGGTGTCAGGTGGACAGCAGCAACGTGCTGCCATCGCCCGTTCTCTCTACATGGAGCCTAAGATCCTGTTGGCGGACGAACCAACTGGCAGCTTGGATGAACGTAATGCAGATGCGGTAATGCGTCTTCTGACAACACTCACTCAATCGCTCGATTGCGCGCTTTTGGTCGTCACGCACAGTGAAAAAGTCGCGGATTATCTCGGCCAGCGAGTGACGCTACAAGGGGGCGTTCTGAATGTACGTACCCGTAGCTAAAGCGCTATTCGGTCACTACCGCCGGCATCCGTTTCAGGTTCTACTTGTCTGGTTGGGGCTAACACTTGGGGTGGCTTTGTTGGTCGGAGTGATGTCGATCAATCAACACGCGCAAGACAGTTACCAAAAAGGCGCCAGCTTATTTACTAATCCGTTTCCTTACGTGTTGCATCATCGTGAACGAGGAAAACGGATTGATGAACCACTCTATATTTCTATGCGACGTGCAGGTTTCAACCAGTGCGTACCCGTCGATATCTACCGAACCTCAACTCAAGATGGCCATGATATACAGCTAATGGGTGTTGATACCGTCGCTATGTTTGCTTTCAACGTAGCAAACCCAGATTCAGTGGCGGCAGAACAGCCATTGCGAGATGGATTTTCCACTCAGTGGGTCAGTACCGAGTTTGCTAACCACCTTGGATGGGTTGATGGACAAAAAATCCGCCTTGAAGATGGTGAGGAAATTGGCCCAATCAAATTGGTAGAGGGTGGTCAGATTGGCTCTGGCACCCGTATTTTCGGTGACATGTCCGTTATCCGTGGTTTGTCAGACCATGATGGTTTCAAACTGATCTACTGTGGTGCGATGGACAAAGACGAGCGAAGCGCATTGCGCGCTGCTCTCCCGCCCACTATTACATTGTCCAGAACCGAAACAGCACAGCTTGGCCCTTTAACGCGGGCTTTTCATTTAAACCTGTTTGCGATGGGATTGCTCGCTTTTGTTGTGGGTCTGTTTATTTTTTACCAGGCAATTTCACTTTCTATGGCTCAGCGCCAGCCGCTGGTGGGCTTGATGCGTGAATTGGGTGTTGGTAGGAAATCGCTAGCGTGGGTCGTCAGCCTGGAAATGCTAGTTTGGCTCTTTATGGGCTTGGTTGGCGGTAACATAGCTGGACTTGTGCTGGCTCAGAAACTGATGCCAACGGTGGCGACGACGCTCAGTGATCTGTACGGCGCTAATGTGGATCTGACTTTGCATTGGCAGTGGGAGTGGGGCTTCTATAGTTTCCTTTTAGGTGTATGCGGTTTTGCATTGGCATCAGGCTGGCCATTGTACCGACTGCTGACGACTCCTCCTGCACGTCTATCAAAACGTATGTCTCTGGTTCGCTTCTCCGGGCACGAATTTAGCTGGCAAGCTATTGTGGCTTCGTTGTTCATCATTGTTGCCTTGCTGGTTTACAGTGCACCCCAAAGTCAGGCTCAAGGTTTTACACTCATTGCGTTGATCCTCATCAGCGGTGGTTTACTGTTGCCGTTTATGATGTGGAAATGCTTCCTGTTGCTTTCAGACAAAATCAAGGTAGCGAGATTACGGTGGTTCCTTTCGGATGCATCCGCCAGCCTGAGTTACCGTGGTATTGCTGCTATGGCATTTATGATGGCAATAGCCACCAACATTGGCATGGAAACCATGGTGGGGAGCTTTAGGACAACGACGGAAAGCTGGTTACAGCAAAGACTGGCGGCAGATATCTATGTGAAGCCTGAAAAAGCGGTAGCCCAGCAGTTGTCAGACTGGCTCGAGGAGAAAGACGAAGTCAAACGCAGCCTGGTTCAATGGCGACATGAAATTGATACAGCCCAAGGTATTGTTGAAATTCACAGCATTGGCACCAGTGCAGAAGAGCGGGAGGCCTTAGCGATTAAAGTCGCTGCACCGGATTACTGGAGCCGACTCCATCAGGACAAGTCCATGATGTTGAGTGAGTCACTGGCGCTTAAATTTGATGCTCAACCAGGAGACAGCATTGCGCTGCCAGCCCCTTTTGGTGATGGCTGGAAAGTGGCGGGGATCTACTTTGATTATGGCAACCCCTACAGTCAGGTCATCATCTCTAACCGTTCATCGTTAATTCCTTGGATGCAGGATTCAGGGCGCGTTGGGGTAGCTGCACTCTTTAATGATGGGGCGGATGAAAGCGTTCTTGTTGAAGAAATGCGCAATCAATTCAATTTACAGGAAACACAAGTCAGTAATCAAAGGGATATCCTCGCTACAGCGATGCGGATTTTCGACCGCACCTTCCTAGTGACAGATACACTTTGCACCCTGACCTTAATGATCGCAATTTGTGGTTTATTCTTCTCGACGTTGGCGACCGAGTTATCTCGTCAGCGCCAATATGCCTTGTTGCGCTACATGGGGATTTCAGGTAGGGAATTGGCATTTCTCGGTGGCGGGCAGCTAATGCTGATTGGCCTGTTCTCAGCACTTTTTGCCTTGCCATTAGGCCTCATTATTGCGGAAGTATTGATTAACATCGTACTGAAATACTCGTTTGGGTGGACCATGTCTGTGTCGTATTTCCCAACCAGCTATCTGATCACCTTAGGTGGCTCTTTACTGACATTGCTGCTGGCAGGCTGTTGGCCTGTATGGCGCCTGATCAAACGCTCCGCGATCTTGTCTTTGCGGGAGGCGCAGTAATGCGTGAGCAAAAACCGCAATCATTTATGCTGACGGTGATTGGTTGGAGCTTGGCTGTATTATTATGTTTATTGGCCCTTTTTGGCTCTCTGCTTTTAAAAGATGCGCCGCCAGACAGAACCGCTGTCGCTGCATTGGTTGCAGCTAATGCCGATGATTTTTCCAAGGTCATTCCCGGGAGAGACATCCAATTTCCTAAAGATTATGGGTCACACGATGATTTCCGTCAGGAATGGTGGTATGTCACGGGGAATTTACAAGACGAAGCAGGTAACCAATATGGTGTTCAATGGACACTGTTCCGATATGCAATTTCGTCTAAAAATGGGCAGGGCTGGAACAATAACCAGATATTTATGGCTCATGCCGTCCTAACGAGCAAAGATGGCGTTTATGCTTCCGAACGTTTTTCACGTGGTGGAATAGGACAGGCAGGGGTCACCGACAACCCATTCAATGTCTGGCTTGATAACTGGCAATGGCGCGGTACAAACAAACAACCTTTTCCCGCGAAATTGCAAGCTTCAGACAAAGACTTCTCGTTCACCTTGAGCATGTCTCAAACCCTGCCAGAAATCCTTCAGGGCGAAAATGGCTATAGCCGCAAACACGCGGAAAAAGATGTCGCTTCCTATTACTTCAGTGTGCCTGCTGTCTCGCTGGATGGAACGCTGGAATTGGATGGTAAGATTGTTAAAGTTTCCGGGAAGGGATGGGTTGACCGAGAGTGGAGTACCCAAGCCCTGAGTGAAGACCAGTTAGGTTGGGATTGGTTTTCTATTCAACTCGATGATGGTCGCTCTTTGATGCTGGTACAGGTCCGTGGAGAAGAGACACCTCACCGTTTCGGGTCAATCACTGATGCTGCAGGACATTCAATAATCCTGAGCAACAGCGACATTGACATGACTCCTATCGCATTCGCGAAAATGCCGACAGGACGACACCTCCCCATTAAGTGGCAAATCAAATTGCCTTTACACGATATTATGCTGACCACTAAACCCGTCCATGATCAGAATTGGCTTCCTTTTACGTTCCCGTATTGGGAAGGCCCAATACTGGTAAGAGGAACTGCAACCGGTGTCGGATTTATGGAAGCAACCGGATACTAGTTGCCGGTTGCTATTCATCTTGATGCTGTTCAATTTCTGAATCACCCCAGTGATTTGACCTCTCACATATTGTTCTCTTTCCCCTCAAAGTCTATGGTTAATAAGACTATTAACATAATTGCAACCTTTTGGGTTTTGTCGAAAGGTTCGCGAATACAAGGCGAGCACATATGTTCCCCATCATTTTGGGCACCGCTAAGTTTGGTACATATACCAGTCAAGAAGAGAGCTATTCAGTTCTTGATGGCTTTTTGGAAATGGGCGGGAGGCGAATTGACACCGCCAATAACTATGCGGTCTGGTATCCAGATGGAAAAGGTGGTGAAAGTGAAACAGTGCTGGGGGAGTGGTTAAAAACTAAGAGCCGTTCCGATGTTGAAGTCATGAGTAAAATCGGGGCCCAATCTGTGGATGGCTTTACTTATGATAAGCTGGACGGACTCTCACCCGGTAATATCATGCGGTCGATTGATGATTGCCTCTCCCGCCTTCAAACCGACTATATCGACGTGCTATATGCGCATGTAGATGACGAATCAACACCACTTCTCGATACATGGCGAACACTGTCTTCGTTAGTGGAGCAGGGCACTGTCAAATCTCTGGGTATCTCGAATTACAAAGAACCTAGAGTGCTAGAGTTGGTCGACGTCATCAAGGAAAATGGACTGGAGCCCTTTCGATATGCTCAGTACCGCTACACCCTGCTATCCCCTAATATAGACGCTAAGTTTGGGCCCCAGATAGTGATGAATGAACATCTGTTTGGCGTGCTTAAACACCTCGAGTTTAGACCGGAGATTATTGGATACAGCCCACTTATTGACGGCGCCTATGAACTCTCGCCTGATGAGCTACCCGAAGATTACGACAATCTGCTCAACGCCATCATGGTGGAAGAATTACAAATACAGGCAGAAGAGAGCCAAACGACGACTTCTGCTTTGGTGTTAAAAACCATTGCTGACTATGGCGTGACTCCTGTGACAGCCGCTTCCACAATCCATCGCTTACGAGATAACCTTAAACTTCTGATTTGAACCAAGTCGCAAGATGTCTTCATCATTCAGTCTGTGCTAATGTGTTGGAAGTGTTGAGTAAAGTAGTCATTTTAGGATTGAAACTGATGATGGTGAAGAAGTTACTTCTGGCTGGCGGTGTCCTTTTGCTTGGTGCCTGTTCATCTGCACCAGACCCAATGGATGAGCGTATCGAAGCGGCTATTAAGCTCTGTCAAAGCGACAGCGCGAAAGCCTTTTCCCATACGGTTGATGGTTTACGCGTGATGTGTGATAGCGGTAGCTCTTACATTATCCGTGGTGACATTTCTCTGGAACAAATAGTCGAGATGGACAGGGTATATTGCTCTAGCATGGGTATTCGCGACTTCGTCTCGAGTAAGAGCGGCGAAATTAAGCTCGCCTGCAATGATGGCTCTAACTACGTTTTATAAAGGCAGATAGCAATGAAAAAAATACTGATTTCTCTTACCGCAGCCGCACTAATGGCAGGGTGCTCCTCCATTGAAACGGCGGAGTCAATGCCAAACCCAGATCAACGTGTAGTCGATAGCCGTCTCAATATTTCTTCTGACTTGAACGCGACATACTGTGAAGGTAAAGGCTTCGAGAAATATATGGAACGCGAAAAATACTATACCTTCACCTGTAAAGATGGAGCTTTCTTCAATATTGCGAAGTAAAAACGCCGATTTTGGATGAGATTATGTGGAGCGCTGGGTAAATCTGGCGCTTTTGGGTTTTAATTAATGGAAATACATTTAAATAATAAATAAATACAGCTATTTAAGATTTTCATTAAACCATGTCATTAGTTGGAAGGTGGTGGTTATTTTTCTATTTTTTTATAAAAAATGCCACTCTTTATGTTTAACTTGGTTGGTCTCTCCAAAAAGTTCCCACCAAAATACCACCAAAACTTTCCCACCAAAACGACAGTAAATATCGGCAGAATGACCGCTAACAAGTTTGATAAATTCTAAACTGTGACAATGTCACTTGTGATTGGGATGAGTGATAAAAGTGTACTCACTGCCACGCGTATCATGATACTTGTCAGTCATTTTTCGAGTCTTGTGGCCGAGCAATACCTGAGTGTCATAGCCAAGTTCTGAGTATGTTCTCTCTGCGAGTGAGCGTAACTCGTGGAAACTCGGTGCAGAACCTTGCTCCCATGTCAGGCCGCTTTCATCACGAAGCTTCAGAAAAGACTTACTTATTGAGATTGCGCTGACAGGTTTGCCTTTTCTCGTGGGCGCATGTTTTGTGGTCAGATGGAGAAGATACCGACTGAGCACACCCGTATTTCTGCATTGCTCGATGATCTCACCGAGTGACATGCCGACCAGTGGGTTGGTCAATGTAAGTGGAAAAGCCAGTTTTGTTTGGCCTCTGGACTTACTAATACTGACCAGCAGGTGGCCGTTTTTGATGTCAGAGAATTTTAGGTTACACAGGTCTTGCCGCCTCAGTCCGGTGGTCAGAGCAAGGTAAAGGGAATTAATGGCATACGGGAAAATCTGTTTTTTTGCGGATGCCACAAGGGCTGGCCAATCATCTTTGGTGAGCCTGTTGCGTGAGACTTTGAGACGAGGCCCCCGGGTTGCAGCAGCAGGGTTTACCCCGCCTTCGATCTCACCGGCATGCAGGGCCTCTTTGAATAAGTCTATCCACGTCGAGCGTATCCTTACTGCCATGTGGAGCTTATTTTGTGCTTTGTATTCATCAATGATCTTTGCCAGTGATTTGGTGTCGATATCCTTGATACCCGTTTGGCCAAGACGCTCTATAAGTAAGTTGACGCAATAGCGGCGCTGCTTGATTGTGTTATCTGCCAGTTCCCCGTTCTTGGCCCTCTCATCCTGCAGTTTCATATATCGCTGACACCACGTTTTTGTACTGATCCCCCGCTTGGCAACTTTCGGAACGTTCTGGTCGAGAAGACGTTGGTAATGGTCCAGAAGTTGTTGGCTTATTCTCTCGTTGAGTTCACAGGCGATAGTCTGTGCACGTTTCTTATCCGACCCCAAGCTATGAAAACGTCCCGTCCTTGGGTCTCGATACTGGAAATATACTCTTCCATCACGTTTGTCTAACCGCTGATAAAGGTTTGGAATATCAATCTTGTGCGTTCTCGGTCTAGCGGCCATGGCTCATGATCCTCTCAACCAGTGGGTCAGAAAAAGGTCCCTGAGCAGCCATAGACAGACCGATAAATTGTGCATCTGTCCTGACCATCCAGCGGCCGCCGACTTTCACGGGTGGCGGGTTGATCTGCCGGGTTTTCACCCAACGACCCATAGTGGCAGCAGAGTAATGTTCACCAAGGAATACGGTGGCTGCCCAATCAGACAGCCGGATAAAGTGATAATTGCTCATTCGAACCTCCGAAGACGTTCAATCCATTAGAAAGGCGGCGTGATATCGCGCCAGTCAGTCTCAATCGGCGCCGTGGGGTGAGCTTGCGTGGGGGCCGTCTCGGTCTTGGCGCTGTCGGTGAATTCCACGTTCATGATTTTCGCCTTCAGCGACGCGGCCGTGGTGCCATCCCCTTTTTGGTACGTCTCAACGGCCACGTCCTCAGCGTGGATGAGCAGCTGCTTGCCCTTGGTGAGGTGGGGGGCGAGTTTCACCGCCCGGTCACCCCAAAGCTGGCCATTGAGCCATTGGGTTTCCTTGTTCGCGCCATAGCCAATGGAGTAGGCGAGGGAGAGACTGGCCACATTGTGGCCGTTGGGCGTGGTCCTCAGCACCGCGTCCGCCCCTAATCGACATAATACGGTCAGCATCTTATTCCTCCTGCTCGGCCAACGACGTGCTCTGGCTGTTCATCGGCTGCGCGCAAGCTGGCCAATTTGTCTTTGTAGGCAGTGCGGGCGGTTTTCAATGCGGCTGGCGGGAGTGTCTTGGCGGTGTCCTCGACTTCCGCCAGTTCTGTTTCGGTTTGCGCGGCCTGGATTTTCTCCAACACCCTGTCCAGCGTCTCTGTTGGTGCGTCGGCCCCGGGCGCTGGGGCCAGTTTGGACAGCAATGACGCGGTTTTACTCTGCCTTTTCGGTACCGCGTTAATCGCTTTTTCGGTCGGCATGTCGAGCTCATCAGGGGTGTACACGCCGAGAATGACATCCGGGCAATACAGACGTGACCAGCGCTTAACCGCCAGATAGGCAATTTGCTGACGTGGGTCGGACTTCCAGTTCGGGGAGTTCCGTACCGTGATGGGCTTGAGCAGAATTTCCAGCTGACGGGGCTCGGTTTCCCCTTTCAATGTGGCCCAGACACGTACGCCCAGTCCGTCTTCATCTTTCTTCTGGAGCCCGGCATGGATGTACTTATCCCAGTCGCCAAACCATTCGTAATGTAACCGGTCTTTCGTGGGCGCCATGGTATTGATAACCGCATTTTGAGAAACACCCCGAATACCTGCTCTGCGGTGACGTCTTCACGCTCGACGGAGCTACCGAAAGGAAAACGGTGCAGATAGGCAACCGCTTCTGTCACCTGAGTAGAATTTTCACTGTTAATACAAACAGTTTAATCAAAGATGTCGCATAATACCGTAGCAAGCCGTTTTGGGGTGTTTCTCCAAATGCCGATTTTAAAGGTCGGATAAAGTGTTTTTAAATTAGTACGTTACAAAAATTCATATTTAGGCGTACTGTTGTTATTGGACAAAATGGGGTGTTTAATCGCCCCATTTTGGGGTTGAATACACTGTTATATATCACGGAGTGAAAATGAAGAAATTAATCATAGGCATTGCACTTATCATTGCGCCAACGGTGTCCCTAGCTGCTGGCACACAGTGTATAGGCAAAGTTATTCGAGTTATGGACCATTCACAGCAATGTGGTGGAAAGTTTGCATACATGATAGACAATTCGAATGGTAAATGGTTTTGTACCCCGACGAAGGAAGGAGGTTCAATTGCTTTAGCTGCTTTAATGGCAGATAAGAAAGTCGCATCTGTATTTGATGCTTCTGTAAGTAGCGAGCCATGTTCGAGCATTAGCAAGCACTATATTAGTCCAATTTATTTGCATGTGATGAAAGAATGATCAGCCATAGATAAGATTGGCGCTTATAACAAGGGTTTTCAAGCTGGACAAAAAAAAACGCGGGCGCAGTTTTTGTCTATTCAAATTAGGTGTTTAAGGCGGTGGTTTCAAATGTGGTTTGCGTTTTTCGCCCCTTAAAACAACGTTATTTCTTATCGCATAGGTGAATATGGTGATCAAATACAATTGGGTTTGTAACCAATGCCAACACGTTAACAGGTCTGGTACTGATTCTTGTGTAAAATGCGGCTGCTCGGCATATGCTAACCCAGATGAAATTCTAGCTAGAAAAGACCCCGAAGAATTTAAATTTAAAGAACTAAAAAAGTATATCGAATCGAAAGCAGTCTTCTTTCTTATTGCGCCCAGCTTTATTATCTTGTTCTTTTACAACGGGCAAGCGTTATACCTCGCTTTATGGCTAGTTTCACTAGTAGTCGTTGCAATTTCAGAAGCGGAGTTTTTGTCATTCGTATGGAAGGATTCATGGGCTAGGAAAGTCATACTTATAAACTCAGCTTGTTTATCCCTCCTTATTACTATTAGGCTCTCGCTGCAAGGCTCAGCTCTAGAAAACTATGTCGTATTCCCTTTGGTCATGTACTTATTCTTTACTTTTCTCTATCTGAAAAAAAGTAAAGCGAGTAACAGATTTGTTGCTCGGTATAAGAAATTTTAAGATAACAAGGCAATCAACGCGGGACGCTTTGTCACTGCGGCAGCGTTTCAAAGTGTTGTGAATACAAGGGATTAAATCAGTATGGGCGGTTTGATAAGCGCCCGTTATTGCGACGTTAAATTTCAAAAAGTAATCCGCTTATGACTGTAAGATACTTTTCAATGCTTTTGTTGGGTGTGTTGTGTGGGTTTATTGCAGACTTTTCACCCATACACCATGCTACGCCTGAGCTTGCAGAGTACCGACAGTTTTATGAAGAATTTAGTAAAAAAGGTTACCTAACAGACGATGAAATGGTGATGCTAGAAGACATGGAGCGAGGTGCAATCGAGCACTCCTTAAATCCCAAACCTGATTTTAGAGGCCTTTTGGCAGCTTCGATTTTATTACTATTTCTCATTATCCCATTTACGTTTAAAAAACGACCAAGGCCTTCAGGAACTGCTATAAGCGCGATTGTCTTCTTTGTTCCAATTGCTTTTTTTACATCTTGGATTGAGTTAAGTATTTATATTGCTTTTGGTGTTCTAGGTGTTTGTATAGCTTGGTTCGGATTGAGGAAGGAGAATGAAATTTAACAATCGACTACGGCGGCAACACTTATAAACGCACGTTCGCCCATGACGCATGAAATGAAAAGCCGGCTCGGCTGTTAGCTCTCCCCCAAACTTCCCGAATAATAAAGCGCTCATTTACATCGTGTCCACGCATCACACGTAAAGCGGGCGCCTTGGTTGGGCTTCACTCGCCAAATCCGCTCTAATCGTCAGTGAGAGCCCTTCACGCCTTTCTCCTGCCAACGCATTGTGTTTGGGCTCTCAAGTCTCTCCGGCTGCCTACCGCACGTTATCTCCCCGTCACTTTGCACAATATCTCTTGTTCGCTTACGCTGGTTCTTTGGTTGGGAATGCTTGTTATTTGCAAGGTAGGTGACACAGATGAATTTTGATGTTGAGCGCTTCACACGGTCTTGTGTTTACAATGTAGCTATTGATATCGAAACCAGTACCGTTGAGATAGGGTTCAGTTGGTACCCTGATACGACTGAAACTCTCAGACTCATAGGCTTGCTATCAATGACATATCAACCTGACTTCACGGATGAGCCACCATGGGTGTGCCTCGACTTTAGTGTGGAACTCATCAACTCGATGGATGAACTCGACCAAAGTGAAGTGCTCTGGGAAAAGGGGGCTAATGCGTTAAAAGACCTAAGTTTTCCTTTATATCGGTTCTATGCCGGCTCTGCTGACTTTGTATTTTTTGCGGTTTGCCAAGAAATAGAACTGTCTACTGATAGCTAATACTGATGCTGTCATCTCTCCAGTCTCCTGATGCCCCGCGCAGCCAATCCCCACACCTCAAAGATAACGCCTAAAAATAGCCGCCTCCTGATTTATTTGCCCAATAAATACAATTGCTTACTGGTTGCTTAATCAATAAGCAATCACTCCTCAATGCGATCCAAATCAAATCTGGTTTTATGCACTTTGTGGTACATTCCAGCCAAAAGTTTTAGACAGTGATGGCGTGTTGCGTGCCGAGAAGCGAAGGGCGGTAGCTTTGGGCTTGTAACCCTCCCCGTAAAACTGTTGTATTCCTCCCCGTAAAACTGTTGTATTCCAAGCTAACAATAAGCCTCGATACTATCGAGGCTTGGATGTTGCAGGAATCTCATTATGCGGAATTAAAGAGGAATGGCTCGATAGTCGATGTTGATTGGTCCATTTAACTTGGCATCAATTTGGTTATTGTGCGCTGCGATCGTTAAATTGACCTCAAGATGCAGCGAGCTTTTATCCGAATCTAATGGCTCTTCGTTTAAACCAATCATCATTTTAAGTTCCATATCCAATTGGGCATGAAGCTCCATTGTGCCATCTTCTTTATTGTACAAATTGAACGTGGATGTTGGGTCGCCTATTGGCGTGATGCCTTGTTCATTCATCAAAGAGATAAAGACGCTTGCAAACAACTCTTGGTTAGCGAAGTAGCTTACGTCTATCGGCATTTTGCTGATGTCATCCAATATTGGATCTTCATTACGACTGATTTGTGCACCATCAACGAGATAAGTTGCTCGACCAAAGTCTTTCTCAAACTGCTCACTGCGTTTTTCATCCACTTTTGCGGCAATTTCTTTTAGTGCATTGGTGACGGCACTAGGGGTAGTCAGCGTGACATATTGTTTGGTTAGCGCTGCAACAGGCTCTTGAGTTAGCCCGCAATCGTCAAGATTTAAGTGGTTGTCATTGGCTTGCATCGTCAAAAAGGCAGAAGCAAACTCAGGAGCTGATGCCGAAATCTCACCGGCACCAATACCTTGTCCATAGTAACTTATCCAATCATTTAAACGTTGCGATGCTTTGTCAATATCATGTGCGTGTTTATCTAACTCTGTAATTAGCGCATCAAGCAGTGTTTCAGTTCGACACAGTTTAGTCAGTGTTAGCAACTGCTCTTCATGTGAAATATCAGCTTGTTCTAGAGCATCCATCAATTGCATTTTGAATCCTGGAGAGTTGAGTAATTGGACCAGTTCTTTGCTGGTTGGATGATTAAGAATAGAGTTGAGTAAATCACTGGCTTGAGTCTGAGATAGGCTTTGCGTTAATTCAGACACGATACGTTGCTGGTACCCACTCTTATCGTCAGCGCCAAGCTTTTGTCTATCGACATCAGCTAAGTCAAATTGCGCGCGTAGCATGATCTTTTGCGCACAATTATCGAGGTTGTGAAGTACTTTATAGTGATCTTTCTGATTGAACGCATCCGCTACTTGGGTGAAGTCTTCTTGAATACTTTGTGGAAGGCGATGTATGTCATCAATAACGGTTTGGGCGATCCCAGCAATCTCTCGTTGACTCAATTGATGGTGTTGTTTGTCGCATGCCTCGTGAAGCAAGCCTTCAAATTGTTTTCCTGCTGCATGACTTGGAGCCAACCATTGCCCGTGTTCGTTGTTAGCAAGTAACTTTTGGGCGCCATTTGGGGAGGCAATAAAATCATGAACGGCTTGGGCATTGAAAGTGGTCATGGCCTTTCTGATGGCATTCGCCTCACCAACAATGGCCTGGATGACTTTTCCGCCTAGCGGTTTACTACCGGTGGTAATATCTAACTTAGAAGCTAAATGTGAGGTGATATCACTTCCGTACTCTTTCTGTAATGAGTTGAGGAAGAGCCCCATGGTTTTAAGGTTAAGGTTGGATTGAGTTTGCTTCGCAAAAGGAAAAAGCGTTCTACCTTCAAAACGACCACTTTTTAAAGTGACCTCTCCTTGATTGTTTTGATTGGCAACCACAGCGTTGTTTTTAGCAACACTAAGAAACTGTTCTAGTTGTATAGCCATATCAGTATCTCTATAAATTCTTGAGGAAAATTAAACGCAGATAGCAGCGTTTAGCATGCTGGTTTTAGGGACCGAGTCCTCTTGGGTACTCTCTAACAAATGACGGCATTTCTCTGTTTGACTGATGAAACACGACAGTGCGCTTTCTAGGTCAAACACACTACAAAGACCAGCATCTACGCTGTATGTCAGAACGATACTCGCTGTGTGAGTTTCAAGACTTAGGGACATGTTGAGTTCTTTGTACAAGGCTTTATTGAACTGCATTAAGCTTGATAGTTGTTTTATGCCTTGTTGAGAACTTAATGATCCTACTAGCGATGTTAGGATCAGTCGTTCACGTTTAGGGTCCAACTCAATGCCCAGCAAAATAGTCTCATCAACCATCAAAGTACAATGCCCGTCTTCATTTGGCTGAAGTGTGTCGATGCCAAGATCTGTAACTAATTCTTGAAATATTTGCTCAATTAACGTGCTCACGTCAGCAGCCTCAACAGTTTGTTTAGTTGAATGCAATGTATAAGAACTGTGTCAAAGAATCTGTCAATAACGGTTGGGATGTTTTAGGTTATTGAGAGGATTAAGAACCTATCTCAATAGGTGTTGGCGAGTTTCGAGGCTAGGGTTACATAGCCACCGAGTCAGTAGACACTTTTAAGCCTTTCTTCGTTCTGCTTTTCATACCCTACAGGTGGTTGGAACCATGACGGCGTTTTGTTACCGTTTCTCACAAAGGGTATTGATGAAGTGGTCGCAGACATCGAACCCTGTGCTAGGGTTGTGGCTCAGAACCTTGAAAAGGAATGTTGAGTATGAATGTCTGGCGCTTTCGCCTCTCAGAACCTTTCTATTTCCAACACGCTTTTTTTGACGGAATCGTGTTTGAAAATGACTGGACCAAAATTGAACACGGCCAAATCATGATAAAAACCGGGTATGCCTGGGACGGCTGCTCCCCGAAATGGCATTTCTTTGGGCTGGTCACGATAGGCACGCCAGACGGGACGCTGAGATTCAGCAAGCCCTGGACGTGGGAAGCGAGTCTGGTGCATGACATCCTTTGTCAGTTCCGCGCCGAGCTACCGTTTACTCAAAAACAGGTAACGCACATCTTTCGCGACCAACTTATTGAGGCCAAATGGCCACTGACCAGTCTTTACGTTTGGGCGGTCGATAACCTCGGCCCACAGGACTTTCCTCAATAACCCCATATGCAAAGATGTGTAAAAGCAATGATAAGCGCTTACCCGTCTCTGAAGCCTTTTTGTTGGCATCGACTTAAACGGTTTCCGCGAACAAACAGCAAATAATTATTCCAGAGATGAAAGTTTCACCTGAATGTCTTTCAATACCTGCGGCATCCTCGGGGGCACTTCTTGCCCTATGAGTATCTCGCATGCCCGGACAGTTTCGGCGCGGGATCGAAATGGTCGAGCTGGATGGGGGACCCAGTCCAATCCGCACCGTCAAAAGCTCAGTCATCGGTTTAGTGGGCACGGCCCCGGATGCTGACGCCACGCTTTTTCCTTTAAAATCCCCTCAAACTGCTACAAAAACCATCACCAAAGGCCAACAACCCCTCCTGAGTATCAAAATAAAGACAATGTGAAGTTTGTCATACACATGATTAATTAATAATACGCTCAATAAATGTTTGTCTAAAGTTCTCTTGCAACGTGTTCAACACTGACAAGGGTATAAAGTCATGATGAAAAAACTTGTCTCAGCTGTCGTATTTGCTGCGCTTTCTAGCAGTGCCCTGGCGTTTGTTGAGACAGAGTCAATAAAGGCTGAGGCTATTGAGACAGGCAGAGATAGCGTGATTTTTAAAGAAACGAATCAAATGTGGGGAGGGACGTGTCCTTCTGGAGGGAGGTTGATGATCGATACAGGCCCAACAGAACAAGCTTGGCTTAAGCTTGCCCTTACCGCTAGGGCAGAAATGGGGTTAACGTTAGTGGCGGATGGTATGTGCGGTGGTCAAGAAATACATGTTAACTTGCTTTATTTGATATTCTAAACGTCATGCCTATTCGAGGAGCCTCCGCAATCTCAAAGGTTTTAGAGGCTTTATTACGGCCGTACCTATGAAAGTCCAGATAAATTTGAGGGAGGGAGAGACGGTACCAGTGACCAAGCGTCCATAAAGAATGTTCAGACGTCATTGATAAGAATATATATACAGAGCGGTTTTGTAGCGTTAAACGCAATAGGCTTTTGGTCCATTGGGCAACCCAAAGTGTCTCAACGTTTATGAAAAAAGTTTATTGAATATGGGAAGGTCGATATTAACGGGTGTTGATAAAAGAATGTATCCTGAGATGAAACTAAGATTTGCGTAGCAACTAACACAATGGTTGACGATGCAGGAATAGGAGTACGTTTGAAATGGATTGTTCAATACGGATTGCCATAGCGGCGGTAATGATGGCAACCATGATGGGTTGCACTCAGACCCTTAAAGAGGATGGTGCGTCAGTAGAGAAAAAACTCGTTGGTAAGTGGAATTGCTCGACCAATAATAAAGATAGAATTTTTTCTGATTCTTTTTTATCGGTTTATAGAATCGATAATACAGTGACTACTGATATAACAGCTAGTCTCCCAATTCCCGATACCACTGAATTATTATCCTATACCATCGAAGCGCATGCTGTTTGGCAATACAGAAAAGGACACTTATACGAATCAGATCAAGAATTTATTATTACAGGGAATAATGATCTTTCCCGTCAGTATGAAAAAGACCTCAGTGATGAGTTCAAGAAAATTGGCTCCGCTAAATGGAGGCTATCTTGGAAAAATAGAGATAACTTCATCAAGAGCAGAGGTAAGACAAAATTAAACTGCATCAGGTTTAAAAATTAAACATTGATAGTCGTGTCAATTACGCCACCTAGGCTTTCTCGGTAACACTTCAACGCCAGTTTGATACCTTCCAGCTACGGCATTGAGTGTGAGTTCCAACGCATGTTCACTGATGAGCTCAAACTGCTGAGGCAGTGACTGCACTTTCATTGGAATGAAATCCAGCATACGATTATCACCAAACGTCGCGAATATTACCTGTTCACTAATCTCAGGTTCTTCTAGAATTGCGTCAAGCACTCCTTCAAACAGCGCATATGAAGTGGTAAGAATCGCGTCTGGCATTCTATCTGAACGATACCATTGCAGGATAAGTCGCTTAGCTTCATTTTGACTAAAGTGGTCTCCGTAGGTGATTTGTGTCTTTGCATTCGCTTTTGTTGCGGCTGAAAGAAATCCTTGTTCCCGTTCCTTAGAAATGCCCAATTCAGGCACGGCACCAATCAAGCCTATGGTGCTGGCTCCCATCTTTGCTAAGTGATTGGTTAGTGCAAAAGCACCATCCAGATCTTCACTGATCACGGAGGCAAAGTGCTCATCGTTTAACGCACGGTCAATAGCTATCACCGGTGTACCAGCGGCTTGAATAGTTGGGTAGAAGTCATTATCTGCGGGTAGGGAAGTTGCCACAATGAGTGCATCAATCTTGCGTGCTATCAACATATTAACTACTTGTTTTTCAGTTTCGGCGTTGTCATCGGAACAACTGATAATCAATTGATATCCAGCTTGACGCGCATCACGTTCGAGTAATTTCGCTATTTTTGCATAGCTGCTGTTTTCTAAGTCAGGAATGAGAAGACCAAAAGATCGGGTTGTTCCAGCGCGTAGAGCACTGGCCGCGTGGTCTGGACGAAAATTATGCTTTTCCACAACTTCCATCACTTTTTGTTGGGTACGCTCGCTGATGCGATATTTCGCTGATTTCCCATTTATCACGTAACTTGCCGTTGTACGCGAGACTCCAGCCAAACGGGCTATCTCATCAAGTTTCATTAACTTCTTTCCCCTCAAGCCAATGATGAACGTGTCATCAGAACGGTATTACTCTGTGCGCGTGATCATAAAAAGTGCATAGCATCTTCTCGATTCTTTGCATTATAAGCTGAATGGATTCAGCATTGTTAGCTGAAAGGTTTCAGCAAACATAAAAACTGTGCATGAAACCTGTTTTTTGGTTTGGTTGCTGAAACGATTCAGCAAAAAAGGCGTAAAAGCCTAAAGTCGCTTTAAACGTGACTGGATAGGAATATACCGGCTTGGCTACAACGATTAGTGTGTGGCGGGGCAAATGAACAAAGAGCTTGGCTCAATGAAATCTAAGGTAAGTATTATGCTCGAACTCACGGAAGGTGACGTGCAACTTGGAAAAAATGCTGCGACGAAGCAAGAAGCCATTGAACACATCGCTGATGATCTGGTTGCCAAAGGTCTGGTTGGCGAAGGGTATAGCTCCGGCATGCTGTCGCGAGAGAACCAGAATTCAACTTACCTGGGAAATGGTATTGCGATTCCACATGGTACTACCGATACGCGCGATTTAGTGAAACAAACCGGTGTGCAAATCCATCACTTTGCGAATGGTGTTAATTGGGGTAACGGCAATACTGTTTATCTTGCTATTGGTATTGCGGCTAAATCTGACGAACATTTGGGAATTTTAAAGCAACTTACCCATGTACTTTCCGCTGAGGGTGTTGAAGAAAAATTGAAAACTGCAACTCATGCAGAGCAAATTCTCTCTGTATTGAAAGGAGCGAACCAGCAAGTCCTGCTTTTCGATGAAAGTACTATCACATTGAGCTTCCCGGCGACAGATTTGCTTTCCATGAGTGCGGTGTGTGCAGGCAAATTGAAAAACGCCAATGCTGTCGACCAGGATTATGTTTCTGCGCTTTTGGGTCAATCTCCCATTTGTTTAGGACAGGGGCTTTGGATAAATGCTTCTTCTATAGGTGTGAAACAAACCTCGATTGCTTTCATTTCATCTGAGCAAGGGTTTGACGTTGACGGTAAGGCAGTAAAAGGTCTAATTACAGTTGCTGCTAACACCGATGAGCACGCAGAAATCATGAAAAACATCGGCAAACTGTTGTTTGATGGAAAAGTAGCGGACGTGTTTGGCGCTTCCCCAGAATCTGTGATTAAGGCTTTTACTGACATTCGTCAGGGAGGGCTGAGCCAAATTTTCAAAATCAAGAATGCACATGGTCTTCATGCTCGTCCCGGCGCGATGTTGGTTAGCATTGCGAAGAAATTCGATTCTCAAATTTGGGTATTAAACCTGGATGGTGATGGCAAGCAAGTGAATGCGAAGAGCCTGATGAAAGTGATTGCGTTGGGCGTGAGACAAGGCCATGAGCTTGAATTCACCACTGATGGTGTTGACGCACAAGTTGCTATTGATGCAATTGGCCAAGCCATCGAAGCTGGTCTGGGTGAGGGGTAAACCATGACTCAATTTCGTGTTGTAACAGTTACGCTTAACCCTGCACTTGACATGACTGGTGATTTGGATGAACTGAAGGCAGGCACAGTCAACCTCATCCAATCTTCAAACCTAAACCCGGGCGGTAAAGGTGTTAACGTTGCCAAAGTTTTAGCTGAACTCGGTGCTGAAGTCACAGTGACTGGTTTTATGGGAGTTGAAAACCAGCACCCGTTCACACAGCTATTTGAGCAAAAGGGTATTCATGATGGTTTTGTCCGTGTTGCAGGCACCTCTCGCACAAATGTGAAGTTGGTGGAAGAGTCTGGTCGCGTGACGGATCTTAATTTCCCGGGTGTGACGGTGTCTAAAAATGACGTGCTAAAGCTTGAACAAACCCTCAAGACATTATCGAAAACGCACGACGTATTTGCCATTACAGGCAGTCTCCCTTCTGGCATATCCCCCGAAAAATTGGCCTCTTGGATTGTAATGCTTCATGAGCAGGGCAAGAAGGTATTTTTTGACAGTAGTAACGCGGCGTTAGCTGCAGGGCTGAAGGCCTCTCCTTGGTTGGTCAAGCCAAACGATGAAGAGTTATCACAATGGGCGGGAAAGCATCTCTCCGAAGTCCCTGAACTTCTCCAAGCAGGTAAAACACTCGGCCAGACAGGTATCGATAACATCGTGATTTCACGGGGTGCGAAAGGTGTATTGTGGCTGAAATATGGGGTTTGGTATGCCAGTCAGCCCCCCGAAATGAAAGTAGTTAGCACAGTCGGCGCGGGCGATACGCTTGTTGCGGGTATGTGCTGGGCAGAACTAAACCAATGGGATCGCGAAACCACACTGAGTTTCGCGACCGCGCTTTCTGCGCTGGCAGTCACTCAAGTCAATGTTGGTGTTGAAGACATTGCGCAAGTAGAAGCGCTTCGACGCGAAGTGAACGTAAAAAAATTGAAGGAACAGGGGTAGAGAGATGAAAGCAGTCATTGTGACATCGTGCCCAAGTGGTATTGCGAATACTATTATCGCTGCGGGAATGCTTGAAAAAGCGGCGGCAGCACTTGAATGGAAATCGGTCATTGAGTGCCAAAGCACCGTGAAACCCGCTAAACCTGCAAACGCTTCAGACATTGAATCAGCGGATCTTATCATCACTGTCGGGCCTGTCGCTGATATGGCGAGATTCTGTGGCAAGCCAGTTTATCAAGCCTCCTTGGAAGCCTGTTATGCCGATGTGAAGCACTTATTGGTTGAGGCGACATCGAAAGCCGAGATTTTCACTCATATTGAAACGGTTGAAGCGGCTGGACCACCTGTCCAGACGCGGATTGTTGGCATCACTGCTTGTCCTACGGGTGTTGCACATACCTTCATGGCTGCCGAAGCGGTTGAACAAGAAGCCAAAGCTCAAGGTATGTGGGTAAAAATTGAAACCCGGGGCTCTGTGGGTGCGAAAAACCAGCTGACCGAGGAAGAGATTGCAGCTGCAGACTTGGTCTTCATCGGCGCGGATATTGAAGTCGATATGGCTCGCTTTGATGGCAAGCGCGTTTATCGAACCAGCACTGGAGCTGCGCTAAAGAAAACCAAGCAAGAATTGTCCAATGCGTTTGAGCAAGCTGAAGTTTACAAGCACGGCGGCGTGAAAACGGATAACAGCAGTAAGAAAGAACGCACTGGTGACTACAAACACCTGATGACTGGCGTTTCACATATGTTGCCATTGGTTGTTGCTGGTGGTCTGTGTATCGCGTTGTCTTTCGTCTTCGGTATTGAAGCGTTCAAAGAAGAGGGAACACTGGCGGCGGCTCTCATGGAAATCGGTGGCGCGAGTGCATTTGCGTTAATGGTTCCTGTGTTGGCGGGTTTTATCGCGTTCTCTATCGCTGACCGTCCGGGTCTGGCACCGGGTTTGATTGGCGGTATGCTGGCAAGTTCTACAGGCGCGGGCTTCCTCGGCGGTATCGTTGCGGGTTTCCTAGCGGGTTATTCTGCAAAACTGATTGCTGATAAAGTTCAACTGCCAGACTCCATGGCAGCGCTTAAGCCAATCTTGATCATTCCGCTACTGGCAAGCTTGGTGACGGGCCTGGTCATGATTTTCGTGGTGGGTGGCCCGGTCGCGGTTGTGATGAATAGCCTGACTGAATTTCTTAACAGTATGGGATCGACCAATGCAGTGCTTCTGGGTGTCATTCTTGGCGCTATGATGTGTTTCGACTTGGGTGGTCCGGTTAACAAAGCTGCATATACCTTTGGTGTTGGACTCCTAGCCTCACAAACCTATACGCCAATGGCCGCAGTGATGGCTGCAGGCATGGTGCCTGCAATAGGCATTGGTCTGGCTACTTTGCTAGCGCGCAGTAAGTTCAATCCTCAAGAGCGTGAAGCGGGGAAAGCATCTTTTATTCTGGGGATGTGCTTTATCTCAGAAGGTGCCATTCCATTCGCGGCGCGCGATCCAGTGCGCGTTATCCCAGCATGTATGGTTGGCGGTGCGTTGACTGGTGCACTTTCGATGCTGATTGGCGCAAAGCTGATGGCACCTCATGGTGGTATCTTTGTTTTGTTTATTCCGAATGCGATTACGCCAGTATTGCTTTACCTGGGGGCGATTACCGTAGGTACCTTGTTGACTGGGTTGATGTATGCAGCGTTAAAACAAAGTGAGGAAGCTCAGCCAATTCCTCAGCAAGCATAGTTTAGAACAGTGAATAGTGAGGCCGACCAATAGGTCGGCTTTTTACGTTTATTGGTGGTTGACTGGAGTATGTAAATTCAGGTCGTTCTGACCCATCATGAAAGTTACATGCAGTTCGACTAATTGTTGGCTTTCCCGTTGCCAAGCTGCGCCTTTTTGCTGTTGGCAAAACTCCATCATGGCAACTATCAACATATCGAGCTTTTTAAGGCTCCAGCGCTTAATGTCCGGTTTGATGTCTGAACGCGAAGCCAATGCTTGCAATTTGGCATAGCAAAACTGGAGATAGCTAAAGGCTTCTTCCGTCTTGCCTTCAAAGAGATAATGACGTTGCAGCTTAGTACAACCATCCACAAAGTAGGCAATAGCATCGCTTCTTTTCAGGTCAATGGGTGGGTCAAATATCATTGCAGGTGTTTGAGAGACGATTGCAGCGAGTGATTCAACATTTCGATGTTCAGCGTCTTCGTACCAATTTTGAATATTTTTCAACCACGAGTCGATGACGTCCACAGCATTCTCCCTGGCTATTTTAGTTGTAAGGGCGGCGTAAAGCCGCCGTTGGGATTTGAGGAGAGGTTAGATCCCAAGGTCATCCATTAACGAGTTAGCTTCTGCCGTTTTCTTGGAACGGCCCTTTTTCTTTTCTTTACCTTCAAGACTTTTAGCGACTTCTTCTTCCAGGATTTCATCTGGATTGATTTCATCAACTTCCTCAAACTCTTCCAGTTGAATGAACTCTGTACGCTCCATGGATAGCTCGAGATAAAAAATATTGTTTTCTTCGGTGTTGAAGCTGACGCGCCGCGCCTGCGGTCGTTCTATATTGCTGTCGACGGTGACGCTAATGTTTTTATTAATCGCCATCATTTTTGGTTGGTTTTGTGTAATGTTGGTATGGAGCGAGCGTTTAACTTTACCTGTGAAATCACCCACAATCTGATTCATTAATTCGCCCAGCACATCTGCCACTTCGTCTGAAGTGTGAAGGGTAGCCAACTCCTCTTTGGGAATACCCATGTGGAACATGTATTTCTGATAAACCTCCAGCGCGGCTTTCGCATCGAAATTGATAACAACCAAACCCGAAAAACCACCATCAAAAAGGACAAAGCAACCGAAATCGGGCTTTAGGCTGGTTTTGCTGATTTTCTGCACCATCGCGGAATGGTGGACCTGAGAATCTGTGGCTTTGGAAAGTACGGCAGTGACTGACTGGCAAAGTTTTAGCAGAATGTCTTCAGTTGTGATGATTTTTGTTTTTCTCATGAGTGGCTCACTTGTTCTGATGTTGATTGAATCTTTACAAGTGTGGCACTAAATCCGGCATTCTGCTGAAATCTATCTTGTTATTAATTTTCTGCCGCTCTCTCTCCAAGTGATTGTAATAAATCGGCATGCTTTTGGTGTACGGTGAGCAGAGTTGCACTCAAAACTGGCCTGAGGTCATCGAGCAACTCCTCCGTATCTGGATTTTCAGAAGTAGCGGATTTCTCTATTTGCATACAAAGATCAGACAGCTCAATAGCCCCTATACTGCGGGAAGATGTTTTCAGCTTATGGGAGAGCATTTTTATTTCTGCGTAATCATAAGGAGCGCGGAAGCCTGCAAGGACATTGAGCTCAGGCTCACAGTGTTTAATGAACTCACTCAGCACTTCTGCATAGGTCTCTGTATCCCCCCAGAAAAGCTTCTTCAGCACTTCAGGATCTAGTTCGACCTTAACATCATGCAGGGAAGTTAATGCTTCCTGCTCTGCAGTCATTTTACTGGCTGAAGATTCACTCATGGTCTTTTGATATTCATCTTTCGGCGCCTCGAAAGGCATGCTTTGGGCACACCATTTTGAAAGCACTTTTTGTATGACATCGATCTCTACCGGCTTAGCGATGAAGTCGTTCATTCCGGTTTCAATGCACCTTTCAGCCTCACCAACTAGCGCATTGGCGGTGAGAGCAACAATTGGAACAAACTCAGCGCGTTCTTTCTGGATCTCACGAATGGCTTTCGTCAGCTCATAACCGTCCATATTAGGCATATGGCAATCAGTTAGAACCAATGTGAACGCTTGGTTGCGGTAGGCTCGGAGTGCTTCGAGGCCATCAGCCGTCATCACAACATGATAACCAAGGTAGGTAAGTTGTTTTTCGATAACCGTTTGGTTTGTCGCATTGTCTTCTGCGACCAAAATAGTGCCCTGGGTTTCCTCTGTCCGCTCTATAAAGGCTTCTTTGCCTCGGGTGTCGATAACCGGATAGTCAGGACTTTCAAGACCAACGCAGATCCGCAAGCCACTCAGCAGGCTGGCAAGTTTTAATGGTGAAGAGAAAATAGCAAACACGTCCATGCCTCCATAGCGATGCACGGGCAAATTCATATCGAACTCAAGGTAGCGAATATCAACGTTTGGAGGGACAATGGCTGGCATCAGTTGCTTAGTTTTGAGGTAGTCGCGGCATAGAACAACATATTTCACGTCTTGTCGTTCGAACTTCTGCAAGTGCAGCATTTCTATGGTGATGCTCTGTACAGCAATATTCATAGACTGTAAGTAGCTATCAATACTGACTTTTAGAGCGCCATTTTCTAGGGAATTTATGCAGATAATATTGTTGAGTGAGGCTGCGGACTCTCTCAGCAACCCAATATTGCATTCATCCGGTGCCGTCACTTCTTCGGAATAGGGAAGTGAGAAACTCACCATAAAGGTTGAGCCGATACCCTCTTCACTGCTTGCCGCGATGGCGCCGCCCATTAGCGATGCAATATTGCGACTTATCGCAAGACCGAGGCCAGAGCCGCCGTAGCGACGCGTGGTTGAATATTCTGCTTGTGTGAACGGTTGAAAGATAGCTTCCAGTTTGTCTTCACTGATACCAATACCATTGTCTCGGATTTCGATAAGAATTTTGGCTGCGCCTTCAGTTGTAGGCTCTGATGTAATCCAAACTTGTACTTCGCCACGATGAGGTTGGCCACCAGAGAACTTAATGCCATTACCTATGATATTGAATAGAATTTGTTTAATGCGTGTTGGGTCACCTAATAGGGAAGTCGGCACTTCTGGGGAGACAAAGAGATTAAGGGAGACATTTTTCTCTGCCGCTTCCGTGGCGAGATTGTCCATGACTTGTTCAGCGATATGCCTAAGAGAAATCGTGACATTATCGATGCGCATTTTACCGACCTCTATACGGGAAAAATCAAGAATGTCGTTGATAATTGCCAGTAATGAAAGCGCTGACTCCCTAACGGTATTCGCAACACTCATTTGAGATGTATCGAGCTTTGAGCGCAGAAGGATATCTATCATGCCAATAACACCGTTCATTGGGGTACGTATTTCATGGCTCATGGCAGCGAGGAATTGGGCTTTTGCTTTTGAGGCAGTTTCCGCGAGCTCCTTTTGGTACAAGAGTTGTTCACGCGCCTGATTGCGCGAAATGATGTGATCGCGGAAAGAGCTTAATGCATGTGAGATTTGTCCGACTTCATCAGGGCGATCTTTGTATAAAATTGGAATTTCAGTATTACCATCTGCGAGGTTCCGCATGGTATCGGCAAGACGCGCAATAGGCTGTGTTACTTTTTTGTATATGTAGTAAGTCACAAAGATGCTGACGATGGACATAATGCCGAACAGTGCGAAGAAAGAAAGCTGGTTGTTTTTAAGAACATTCCGCAGATTTGCCATGGAGTTTGCAGCACTGAAACTGGTTTGGCGGGAAAACTCGGTTAGAGAGGTTTCAAGCGCTTTATATTCATTGACGTTGATAGCTTTCAATGAAGATACGGCGTCCAGCTTCTTAGATGGTTCGTATTGGTTAAAAACACGTGTCATTCGGTCAATGAGCGTCCTACCCAAATGCTCAATCAAATCAAGCTGTTCAATAATAGTGCTGTCTGTTGAGTTCTTTCTGAGATAATTTATGTGATTGCGGAAGAAGGCTTCATTCGCGTCAAACCGGTCTTTCTGGTTTTCTTCGCCGATTAGATAGAAGAACAAAGCGGAGATCATGTCATCAACTTCATCACGAATCAGCCAAATGTGATGCTGAGTGTCTTGCATTGACAACAAATTAGACGTGTCTTTACTACTATCTAGCAGACTAATGGAATCGAGCAATTCAGGTGCCAGTATCGCTGAGATAATACGTTTTTCGTTTAGTGCCCATAATTCTCGTTTGGGGTCATACTCTTCAATGACTTCGTTTTCGATTTTATCAATAAAATTGTCATAGATTGACTCGATGCTCTTGAGATTACTGGTATCTTTGCCGTGGAGTTTTATCAGTTCGTTGAGTGATACCTCGAACTGGTTTTTGTTGCGGTAATAGTTTTCTAGGGCAGGGCTTTGACCCAACGCATAACTGAGCATACTGCGGTTCATTTCACCGGCATAACGCAGCATGGAAACCGAAAGCAGTGCACTTGGAATTTCCAAACGGCTGGTGTTGTTAGTGTCCGTGCTGGCACTATCGTGCATGACATAGGTTGAGACCGAGAGAAGCATCGCACATAGAGTCATCATCGCCATGATGAGACCTACTTTGCCGACGATGCTTTTTGAAAACGGGAACTGATTAGTGCGTTGAATCCGCTCGTCAGACATCTTTTTTCCTTTACCTCATATCTGTGCACTGGCCAGCGATTGGCTATGTGGCTGTTACTATTTGAAGTTTTTTAATAAAGGCTTTGCCACTCGTGCAATAAATCATGAAATCATAGGTTTAAGTTCAATATTGTAGAGCTTTAACGCGCCTACTTTGATAAACCAGACTATCATGTTCTTGGGAATTTATAATGTAGACTGTGATCTCCCAAATTGGAGACATTAGAATCAATAAAGTGACATTGTGCGTAATAATTGGTACCAATTTTGTTCCAAGAGCAATAAAATTGCCGACAGAGGCTATTTATTGGAGGTGAAAATGGTCGTTGAATCAGATGGATATGCCGCGCTGATTGAGTTCTTTATGGAAAACTTGGGGCAGTTTTCTTCGCAGGGTGACAAAGTAGGCTCAGAAACCATCGACGTTCTTGTTCATGAATTGGTGGCCAGCCAAATCATGGCAATCTGTGATCAGAACAAAGACATGCCACAATCTCTGCGTTTTGAGGTGATGCGTGAAGCAGATCAAATAGTTTCTGACCTTGAAGAAATCCTAAGTTCTGTCTGGCACCAAAAGCCGACTTATACGCAGATAAATATTCTTGAAGAGTATATTGGTCTAGTGAAGAACCTGTTCGACGCTGCCGTATCTGAGTTTTTGTAATCGCACCTGTCCTGATGAGAGTCACTTTTCACAGACAGTTGCACCAAGCGAAACCACAATTAAAGTGCGCCTTTCTCTTTACTACTTAAAATACAATGCAAGGCGCTTCTCATGAAACTTCACGCTTTACATCATCTTTACCAACAACGTTTATCCCGATCGACCCGGCCCTTTAAAGCGAGAGGTGCAAATGTGGATCGTTGTACACATTGTATGGTGGTGAGAAGGCTTTGTATTTGCGAAGAGAAGGTCACCCATCGAACTCATGCCGCGTTTTTGCTTGTTATGTATGACGATGAGGTGCTTAAACCAAGTAATACGGGCCGCTTGATTGCTGATTCTGTCGAAGAAACCTACGCCTTTATTTGGTCGCGCACGGAGCCAAACAAAGAGATGCTTGCTTTGGTCAATGATCCTAAATGGCAACCCTATATTGTGTTTCCGGCTCAATATGCTGAGCTTGAAAGAGTAAGAACCAAGCCAGTTTCCGAAAAAGGAAAGCGTCCACTGTTCATTCTGGTTGATGGTACCTGGCAAGAGGCAAAAAAGATTTTTAGAAAAAGCCCTTGGATGGATAATTTTCCAGTATTGAGTATTCAAGCGGAAGCTTTGTCAAGATACGGTGTTCGTGAAGCAAGTGGAGAGAGCCAACTTGCAACAGCAGAGGTGGCTGCAAAAGTGTTGGCGCTCAACGGTGATAAGTTGGCGGCGGAGAGTCTGGATGCTTGGTTTGATGTGTTTCGAGAGCACTACCTCACTGGTAAGAAGCAACGCCAGTTACCAGTCCCTGGGGCATTAGATACTTACCGGGAAGTGGTAAAAAGACAAATTAACAAACACTAGACTGAAGATCTTGCCGAAATTTGCGATGACATGCGCATAAACAGCGGAAATCATTGGGTTGCAGAGGAGGTATTTTGTTTTTAATCACATTCATACCTCTCTGAAACAGGGATAATTTAGGCAACTCAGCGAATTGAAAATTGGAACAATGGAGTAAAGGATGTATTACGGCTTTGACGTAGGCGGCACAAAGATTGAGTTTGGTGCGTTTGACAGCGATTTAAAACGCCAGGCAACAGAACGTGTTCCTACACCAGGCGACAACTACGAGCAGTTAATTGAAACACTCGCTGCGCTGGTGGCTAAGTACGATCACAAATTTGATTGTGAAGGAACAGTTGGTATCGGTATTCCGGGCATTGAGAAAGTGGAAGATGGCTCTGTGCTCACGGTTAACGTTCCAGCAGCCAAGGGACGAACTTTGCGTGCTGATTTGGAAGCAAAAATTGGCCGGGCAGTAGCGCTTAACAACGATGCTAATTGCTTCGCCTTATCAGAAGCATGGGATGAAGAGCTACAAGGCGAGAAAGTTGTTCTTGGCTTGATCTTGGGAACAGGTTTTGGCGGTGGTTTGATTGTTGACGGTAAAGTCGTGTCGGGCAAAAACAACGTTGCCGGCGAACTCGGCCATATGCGCATGCCAATTGATGCGTGGCTGCACCTTGGCGAAAATGCCCCTATTTTTGATTGTGGCTGCGAGAAGAAGGGCTGCATCGATAACTACCTCTCTGGCCGTGGTTTTGAAATGTTGTATAAGCATTTCTATAGCGAAGAAAAAAAAGCGATCGACATCATCAATGCATTCAAGTTCGGTGAAGAGAAAGCGTGTGAGTTCGTTGAAAAGTACATGGAAATGCTCGCTATGGTATTCGCTGGCCTCTTCACTGGTATCGACCCAGATGTTGTTGTGCTAGGAGGCGGTCTGTCTAACTTTGAATATATTTATGAGGAAATGCCTAAGCGTGTGCCTAAATACCTGCTCTCAATTGCAAACACGCCTAAAATTATAAAAGCGAAACATGGTGACTCAGGCGGTGTGCGAGGTGCCGCTTTCCTGAATATTCAGCGCTGACGGCAATAGACTCGCCGACAGGGTATTTGTAGTCTGAGAAATTCAGGGCACCGCCTTTGCGGTGCCCTTTGTCTAAAAGATGCCATTGAATGATAAGAAGGTGGCAATATAAAACCAATTTAGTCATAAGAGTCAGATAGACCATTGTTAAGTTACAAATTTTCGCGAACATTAATCGCTGTATTCGTTTTGCTCTTCTTTTCAGTAGCCACTGTTGTTTGGTTTTATATCGGTGGTGCGCAATCCAGCTATGTTATATCTCCCGAGGAATTCCAGTTTCGCTATGTTGACGACACGCCTATGGGAGGAGATACCCAAGGTCGTGTTTATACCTCTGAGATTGGAGACGTTGTATTGGAGTGTGTGCTTGGCTCTGCCTACAGATGGTCATTTTGTGAAGTCGCCATCAGCTTAAGCCCAAGTGTTACCCGCGGGATCGATTTGGGAAACTATCACTCCATGATTATTGAATCGGGTTATAAAGCGCCTGCACCTGATGAGAGGCTGAGAGTTTATCTGCGTAATTTCAATGAGGCGTATTCAACAAAGGAAGACCCGGTTTCCATGAAGTTTAATGGTATCGAATACAATCCAACGGAAGAGGTATCTGAGATAGTTTTGCCGCTTAACTCTTTTCAGGTACTTTCATGGTGGATTTCAGATCTTGATGTTCCTCTTGAACATGCAGGCCCTGACATGAGCAATATCTCTTTGATTGAAATCGCGACGGGTAGCGCGCCGATATTAGGAAAGCATGAACTCATTATCAAGAGTGTACGCTTTGAAGGCATGATGGTAACTGAAGCGGGTCTTTTCCGATCTTTAACCTTCATTTGGCTCTTTACAGCTACAATTCTGCTTGCCGTGAAGTATGTTCAGAGCCGTCGTGTTTATGATCTGGAAAGACGTCGAGCGAACAGATTAAAAGCCATTAATACCGCGTTGAAACAACAAAGTGAGACGCTGTCAATTATGGCAACAACAGATGCTCTGACAGGGCTTCGAAACCGTATGGATATCTATCGTGAACTGGAAAAAGCCTTGGCTTCCACTAACGGTCAAGACTGTACGGCGCTCTGCTTGGATATTGATCACTTTAAGAAAATCAATGACACCTATGGTCATGATATGGGGGACCGTCTGTTAAAATCCACTGCGGAAGTACTTCGTGAATCGGTTTCTTCAAGTGACGTGATTGTGCGCTGGGGCGGTGAAGAGTTTGTGATCTTCTGTCCAAACCGTAACTTGGCGCAAGCATCGTTTTTGGCAGAGAAAATCCGTTTCGCATTTGAAACGATGGATTGGCCACACCAGGCAGATTTAACATGCAGTGTTGGGGTTTCGTCGATGCGTGAGGGGAGTATTGCTGCAATGATCGCGGATGCTGATGATGCTCTTTATCGAGCGAAGCAGAGTGGTCGAAATCGTGTAGAGGTGTTTGCTGAGTCGTTCATCGCAGCGGTGTAAGTTTGCTTATTACGTGAGAAGAGAAGCCGCTTTTAAGCGGCTTCTCTTTGCCTGTTCATTATCTTCCAGAAAGAAACTTATTTTTCAGCGTTCGCTTTACACAATGCGATAGCTTCTTCCAAGAGTCCTAATGCGTTGCTTTGCGGGTGCGGAAGTACTGCTTCAGATTTGCAGATAGGCGTTACACGGTCACCCCAACGGAGAACACCAGCTCCCCAAGTGAGGCCTGCGCCGAATGCTGCCATCAATAGGGTATTGTTTGGCTGAACACGGCCTTCTTCAACTGCTTCACATAGCGCGATAGGAATGGTGGCTGCAGATGTATTGCCGTACTTGTGAATATTGATAAATGCTTTCTCAAGTGGAATTTTCGCGTGATCACATAGCGCTTCAATGATGCGTTTATTCGCTTGATGAGGAATCACAACATTGATGTCTTCCGGTGTCATGCTGGAACGTGAGAGTACAGTGCCTGCAGCCAATCCCATTCCTTTCACCGCGCGTTTAAAGATCTCACGGCCGACGAAGTTGAAATCAAAGTAACCGTTATCTTGCTCGAAGCGAGACATCGCGGTACCAAACTCTGGAATTGCCAGTACATCACGGCCTTCAGAATCGCAACCCAGTTGTGCATCCAGCAGGCCCACTTCTTTATCTGTCTTGCTGAGAACCACGGCACCTGCGCCGTCACCGAATAATACTGCCGTATCGCGTTTGCTCCAGTCCAGATACCAAGTGAGACGTTCTGCACCAATTACCAGTGCATGCTGATAATTGCCGGACTGAATCATGCGGGTTGCAGTTTCCAGTGAGTACAGGAAGCCAGTACACGCCGCATTAAGGTCAAAAGCAGCCGCTTTCTTAGCCCCCAGTTCAAGCTGAACTTTAGAAGCGATGTTTGGAATCAAGGTGTCAGGAGAGCATGTAGCAACGATGATGAGATCAAGGTCTTTGCCTTCAATACCGGCAGCCGCCAGCGAATGTTTGCCCGCAACAGCAGCCATGTCAGAAGTATTCATATGGCTGATTCGACGGCTGCTAATGCCGGTTCTGCTTGAAATCCACTCGTCTGATGTTTCGATGAAGGTGCTGAGGTCGTTGTTAGTAAGTTCTGCCTGAGGTAAACATTTACCCCAGCCAGTAATTTCTGCAAATGGCATGAGTATCTCTTTTGTCTTAATAATATAAGCAGTTTACTCCCGATATTGGAGTGAAACAAACAGTGGATTCTGAGAAGTGATTTGAAACAAAAAAGTGGCCCGAAGGCCACCAAAAGGGAGGTGAAACTTTGTGATCTCGCTGATTTGGTTTACCAGAATATCCATGCGAACAAAGCCAGAACAATGATAGCAACCACATTCAGGTAGCTACCTGCACGCATCATTTCAGATTGTTTGATGTGGCCAGAGCCAAACACAATAGCATTAGGCGGTGTGGCTACCGGCAGCATAAATGCGCAAGAAGCAGCAACCGCAATCAGGGCGGAGAGAATCACGGGCGATACACCAAGCGCTTCTGCAACGGTTGCGAAAACAGGAACCAATAGCGCTGCACTTGCGGTGTTACTCGCGAATTCTGTCAAGAAGACAACGAAAGCAACTACTGTTAACAGGGTGAAGAATACGCCAGCACTTGATAGGAAGCTGCTCAGGGATTCTGCGAGGAATACGCTGGTACCCGTCGCTTTCAGTACATTGCTCAGTGTCAAACCACCACCAAACAGCAACAAAATACCCCAGTCAGTTGTCTTCTCGATGTCCTTCCATTTGACAACACGGCTCGCGCTCAATAGAACGATCGCAGTCAATGCAACCAAAGAGTCGAACTTGTTTAGGCCGCCCAACATTTGGTTAATTGGTTTGCTAAAGATCCAACAAAGTGCAATGAAGGAAAAGATAGCCAAGGTCAGGCGGCGGGCATTGGTCCATTCGATGGGTTTATGGTCGAGTTCAAACGTATGGTTCAAGTTTGGTTTGGTCAAGAAATACAGCACTGAGATGGTTAGAGGAAGCAGGGTCAAAGTGATCGGCAAACCAAGTTTCATCCAGTCTGCAAAGTTTAGATTCACCTCAGCGGCAGCGATGGCGTTTGGTGGGCTACCCACGATAGTTGCAATGCCGCCGATACTCGCACAGTAAGCAATCCCCAGAAGAACGAACACATAGGTGCCACGATCAGATTTCGCATTAACTTTGCTCAGGACACCTAACACTAGCGGTAGCATCATGGCTGTTGTTGCGGTGTTAGAAATCCACATAGAAAGACCAGCAGTGACGCCAAACAACATTATAACCGCGACGCTCATTCGACCTTTAGCCAGCAACAGCACTTTGTCAGCAATGGCCTGATCTAGCTTTTGAACATGGAGCGCTGCGGCAAGTGCAAAACCACCAAGGAAAAGGAAAATAATGGGGTTGGCAAAGTTTGCCAGCGCCGCAGGTGTCTTGAACACTCCCAATCCAACGGCCATGAGTGGTACCAGTAATGCGGTGATACTGACATGAAGTGCTTCAGTGAGCCAAAGTACTGCAATAAATGCCAGCATAGATAGGCCGATCACGACGTTTTCTTCAAAAGGTAAAACATTCATCAGAATGACAAAGAGAGAAATATCTGCGATGAGAATCATGCTGTTTCTGTTGAACAGCCAATCTTTGAAAGCAAGGGTTAATGCTGTCATTGGGCTTCCTTATTATTTAAGTAGGGCAACATTCTTGTTTTAGTGGAGGCGTCTAAATCAACGCTTCTGTTATGAGCCATCGGCTATTTATGGGGGGCATTATTACGGAAAGGTTGAATAGATAAGAGAGGCGAAAGCCACAGGGTTAACAGAATGTTGTGCGGATATTTAAAACTGGGATCTGGTGATTTTGGAATGGGTGGAAACCGACCCATTCGTTTAAGGAAGGAGTTACATGGGGTGTCTAATTGTCAGAAAGTTTTTCGGTTGAAATGCTTTCTTTAGGGCCAAGGAACTTAGGTTGTTCGTTCAAGACATATATATCTAACACGGCTTTTACACGGGCGAGAGTCTCTCTTGCACGAATTTTCATACCAGCCGTTCCACCTGGGCTTGGTACTGCAAGGCATATAGCGTCGATATCGTAGTAATCCGCAATGAACAGCGCTCGCTCACAGTGGAATGCCTGAGTGACTAAAGTAAATTCATCCGCATCAAACACTTTCTTGGCGCGAATGATGGAGTCAAGAGTCCGGAATCCAGCATAGTCGAGGAAGATGCGATCATCTGGGATCCCAGCTTTCAGCATGTCTCGCTTCATCGTCCATGGCTCGTTATAAGAACGGTGAGCGTTGTCGCCACTGAGGAGCATCACGTCAACTTTGTTGTTGAGATAAAGTTGCTGTGCCGCTTCGATACGGTAGGTGTAATAGGGATTGAGTGTTCTGCCAATATATTTGCTGGTTCCCAATACCAAGCCAATATGGCGGCTTGGCGTATTGTTCACTGTGTTGTATATGCGATCTTTCGCTTGAAACGTCACCCAAAAGTCCATCGCTGCAATGGCAACAAGTGAGGAGACAATAACAGTCATGATTACAAAAAACGCTTTACGGAATGACATCACAGTAAGGGGAAAATAAATATCAGCGGAAGAAACAGCAGGTTAAACCAAATTGAGGGAAATAACAAAAACAACCTCCGCAAAAGCGGAGGTTGTTTCAGGGGATGAGATTTAGAATGAGGTACGTTTGTACTGACGATACTTAGGTTGCCAGAAAATGGCATCAATGCGTTCTTGCAACGCATCTTCTGCCAGCTCCAGTGCTACGCCTTGTTCGATCGCTTTTTTCGCTACTGCCAGTGCAATATGACGCGACACTGAATGGATCTCTTCCAATGCAGGCAACAGAGGGCCACGACCAAATTTCGCCAATGGTGAGCATTCAGCCAACGCTCGGCTTGATTCCATCAACATTTCATCAGTCACGCGTTTTGCTTCAACAGCAAGTACACCTAGACCAATGCCTGGGAAAATATAGCTGTTGTTACATTGCGCGATAGTAAAGGTTTTACCACCATCCAAAACGACTGGCTCAAATGGACTACCCGTTGCGACCAGTGCTTCACCATTGGTCCACCGAAGGATATCAAACGGTGTCGCTTCTACGCGGCTGGTAGGGTTTGACAGTGGAAAGACGATTGGGCGCTCGCAATTCACGTGCATTGCCTTAATCACCTCTTCACTAAATAGGCCCGGTGCACCGGAAACACCAATGAGAACCGTTGGTTTGGCATTCTTAACGACATCTAACAGTGAAACGTTGTTGTCCTGCAGTTCCCAGTCTTTAATGGCGCGGGATTTCTGAACCAGTTTCTGTTGGAAGTCGAGCAGGTTTGGCATGGAATCAAGCAGCAAACCCCAACGGTCAACCATGAAGACACGCTGGCGTGCTTCTTTGTCAGTGATACCTTCTGAGACCATCTGAGCGATGATGGCTTCTGCAATACCGCAACCTGCGGAACCGGCACCGAGGAAGGTAATACGCTGTTCAGCGAGCGTGGTGCCAGCCGCTTTACATGCAGCAATCAGCGAGCCTACGGTGACAGCTGCGGTACCTTGGATATCATCGTTGAAGCAACAAACGCGGTCTTTGTAACGCTCAAGAATTGGCATTGCATTCTTCTGCGCAAAATCCTCAAACTGGATCAGAGCATCAGGCCAACGATGCTGAACAGCTTGGATAAACTCTTCGATGAAATCATCATAGTCTTGGCCAGTGACGCGGGTATGCCGCCAGCCCATGTACATTGGGTCAGAAAGTCGTTGTGGGTTATTGGTGCCCACATCCAGGACGATTGGCAAGGTATAAGCCGGACTGATACCACCACACGCGGTGTAAAGTGCCAGTTTGCCGATTGGAATGCCCATACCGCCGATGCCTTGGTCGCCCAGACCAAGAATTCGCTCACCGTCGGTAACAACAATCACTTTTACGTTCTGACGGGACGCATTGTTAAGCATGTCATCGATGCGGTAGCGATTTGGGTAAGAGATAAACAACCCTCTGCCACGACGATAGATTTCAGAGAAGTTTTCACATGCTGCACCAACTGTAGGGGTGTAGATGATTGGCATCATCTCAGAAATATGATTGTTAACCAGTCGGTAGAAAAGGGTTTCGTTAGTATCTTGGATATTGCGTAGATAGATATGCTTGTCCATATCGTTTTCAAAACGTAGATACTGTTTATAAGCGCGCTCTGCCTGTTCTTCGATAGATTCAATGGCTTCTGGCAATAGGCCTTCTAGGTTAAAGAACATACGTTCTTCGACAGAAAATGCGCTGCCTTTGTTAAGAAGAGGCGTTTCTAGCAATGCTGGACCCGCATATGGGATGTAGAGAGGACGTTTTTGATTATGCATGGAGAGGCAACTCTGCTCTTTCAGAATGTAATTAATACTAAAGTATAAGACGTGGAAGTGTATTGTCGTTAACCTTTGGTATTCAAGTGCTTTTTGTTTTAAACGAGCGACTAAGCAGGAAAAGGTGAGGTGGTGAGAGCGTAAGGGGTGGAAAACGACACATAGACACAAACCCTAGGGTACAATCTCAACAAACCAGAAACGTATTTAAAAAGTCATGACCGACGGAAATAATCTGACACTTCCTATCGATAGTATTCGACAAGACGTTGAACAAATCCTTTACAAATTCAACTTAATCGTTCAGGCGGATACTGGAACGGGTAAATCAACCCGTCTACCCGTATGGGCGACTAAACTCGGTCGGGTATTGGTGATTGAACCACGGCGCGTAGCCTGCACTACTTTGGCCGGATTCGTCGCCGACACAATGAACAGCGACCTGGGAGAGCGGGCTGGCTATGCCATCAAATTTGATTACCGCTTCAAGGAAAACTCAGAGGTGGTATTTGCGACACCAGGTGTTGTGTTGCGTTGGTTCAGCGAAGACAAGCTGAAAGGCTTTGATGTGGTGATGATTGACGAGTTCCATGAACGCCGGGTAGAGACCGATTTACTTGCAGCCTTATTGATAAATCACGATCAGCATCGCCTGATAGTGACGTCGGCCACGTTGGACAACCAAAGATTGGAAGCTTATTTCAATGCCAAAGCGATTGTAGCTGACGCAAAGAGTTACGGTGTCACTATATGTCATCACGCACTCGACTCCCAGCATATGCCGTCAGGAAAGTCGATTGAGGAACGTGTAAAACCAGTTGTGGAGCATGCTTTGGAGCGTGGGGGAGATGTGTTGGTTTTCCTTCCCGGTAAGAAGGAAATTGGCCAGTGCCAATCAATGCTCAGGGTGCTTGATGTAGATGTCATTCCGCTTCACGCTTCAGTGTCTGAGTGTGACAGGTACCGTGCTTTGCATCAGTCAGAAAACCAACGTGTAGTGCTGGCAACAAATGTGGCAGAAACTTCACTGACGATTCCAGGCATTGTTACTGTTATCGACTCAGGCATGGAGCGCCGTACACACCAGAGAAATGGCAGAACAGCGCTTGCTCTCCATGCAATATCAAAGGCCAGCGCCAAACAGCGTGCCGGGCGGGCTGGTCGAATTTCTGCGGGATTTTGTGAGAGGCTTTTTGGAGAGCATGCACCTCTGGAAACTTTTACGCCACCAGAGCTTGAGCGGGAAGATCTCACTGAGACCATGTTAGCAGCAGCTTGTTGTGGTTCTGCTCTAGAGGATCTGACATTTCTATCGAACTTACCTGATAAATCACTGAACATTGCGAAGACTAGATTAATGGAAATGGGGGCCCTTACTCCAGGCGGTGCAGTCACTGAGCATGGAAAGCGCATATATCCTTTGCCGATTGATAGTATTTTCGCGCACCTCATTTCGGGAATGGATACGAAATCAAACACCGAAGCCATGGTAGATCTTGCAGCAATACTTCAAACGCCAATGACGGTATGGAAGCGCAAAGGCGGTGAGCTTGCCTTGGACGATTACCGGAGGTGGAACACCTTTTCCTGTGACGTTGTCACATCTATTGCAGTGCTTCGTGGTGAGCAACCCATTGAAACTATTGATGTTGATGAGTCAGCACTTGAGGAAGCGAGGAAATTGTCTGCATCTATTCGGGAAGTGTTGGAACTACCTGAATGGGAGGTTGCCAGCCGATTTTCCCGCGAAGCATTCCTGAAAAACGTCCTGTCAGTGGCTCCTGAGCTTGCTTATGTACGCCGCGAAAAACGCCAACAAGCTTTCGGTAATGGCTTTAACGAAGTCACTTTGAGTCGCGACAGTGATTTTCCTGAAGAGCCACAGGCGGCGATTGTTTTCGACCAATTTCACCTGGCAGGCCGAGGTGTGAAGCAAACCACCTCATACGCCACATGTATGGCTCCTGTTTCCTTTAGTTGGCTTGTTGATGCTGGGTTAGGAGAAGAGTCGTTTTCCGAGTTTGATGAACATGACGGCGTAGTGGTCGACGTCATTGAACGAATCTATGCAGGACGGGTAATTGGTGAATACAGAAAAGTAGCGGAAGGAGAGAGTCTTATCCGGGCGCTGGCCACGCAAATCATTGATGGTGAGCTTTTTGAAGGTACTGGCACTCGCCTAGTGAAAGAAGTGAAGTATTGGAATCTGTATCAGTCATTGACAGATGCAACAAACAACGCTGACGTTGATATATTGTCCTGGCTTGAACAAGCCCTGCAGGATTTAGGGGTCGAAGCCGCGGAAGATCTAGAACTGATTGAAGGTGATGATTTAGTCTTTGACGGCATTCCTTCATGGGAATTCGATGATTTCGCCGAAAAATATCCCTTGGAATTAACCCTCGCTGAATTGAAGTTGGATGTTGAATACCAAAGAGGAAAGCGGACAGTGGTGGTGCATCACGCTGGCGGCAATAGAAAAGATGGCCCCAAACGATGGGAACTGCCTTCATGGAGCGGATGGAAAGTTCAATACCGAAAAGCTAGCCGCGTGATTGATGTGAGATAAACTGTTTGTTGTGCAGAAAGGCCAGCTATTAGTGCCGACCTTTCTTTTCAGCCAGTTAGGTGAAGTCTACCTCACACGCTTGAAGTGAGATTTCACCATTGCATTGATCAGCACTTCACTTTTCACCAGTTCGAACTGTTGGCGATACTCTAAATCGCCAAACAGCTTGGCTCCGCCGCCCAGCAATACCGGGATTTGGGTGATGATTAACTCATCAATCAAATCTTCAGACAGAAAGCTTTGTACTGTCTTTCCACCACCGATATAAAGATTCTTGAAACCTTGCTCATTGAGGTGTTTACGGATCTCTGACAGTGCTCCTGAAACCAAAGAAGCTTTGTCTTTATGGGAGTCAGGGATTTCTTTCATAGTATTGCTAAGCACAAACACGGGTTTGGTATATGGCCAATCACAGTCAAATCCCAGTACTGTTTCAAAGGTGGTTCTGCCCATCACCAACCCATCAATGCCAGACATAAATTCGGACCAGCCAAAATCCGACTGTTCCGGGTTGGGAATTCTATGCAGCCAATCTAAGTTGCCATCCTTATCCGCAATGTAACCATTTAAACTGGTGGCGATATATACGATATTTGACATGAGGTCTCCAGAGAAATAAAAAGCCATTTGCCGGGAAGCAAATGGCTTTTGATGTTCAATAGGTGGAATTAGTCGCGGAAGTTATCGAACTGGAAAGGCTGACCCAAGTCAGCTTCACGCACGACTTGCATTGCTGCCTGAAGATCATCGCGCTTCTTACCGGTGACACGAAGTTTTTCACCTTGTATCTGGGCCTGAACTTTGATTTTGGCTTCTTTGATCAGTTTGACAATTTTCTTTGCAACATCTGCCTCGATGCCGTTTTTGAAATGCACGTCACTGAAGAAAGTCTTGCCGGAGTGGACCATGTCTTTTGGTTCCATGGCTCGAGCATCCACACCACGTTTAGCGAGGTTGCCGCGCAGGATATCCATCATCTGATTGACCTGAAAATCTGACTCAGCAGCAACTTTCACGACTTCTTTATTGAGTTCGAAGCTGGCTTCAACGTTGCGGAAGTCAAAACGGGTAGACAGTTCACGCTTCGCGTTGTCTACGGCGTTTTTCAGCTCTACGGTATCGATTTCTGAAACGATATCAAAAGAAGGCATAGTAATTTCCTGATATTTAACTGAAGTTCGAGCTTATCACATTCCCAACTCAGAGTGCGCTGTTACGTTTTGCTACGGCGTCAGAGAGCATCTGGAGCATTTTAGCAGTGTCGTCCCAGCCCAAACATGGGTCGGTGATCGATTGGCCATACGTGAGGCCACAAATATTGTCTTTGTCTACAGCCTGATTACCTTCTTCGATGAAGCTTTCGGCCATGATGCCAGCAATGAAAGTATCGCCTTCAACCAGTTGATTACAAACGTCCGAAGCCACATCAAGCTGACGGCGATGTTGCTTCTCGCAGTTTGCATGGCTGAAATCTACCACCAGGCGAGGCGTCAGGTTAAATGCTGAAAGGTTCGCAGCAGCGCTTTCAACGTCAGCTTTGTAATAGTTAGGCTGGTGTCCGCCACGCAAAATGACGTGACCATAAGGGTTTCCGCTGGTGCGATAGATTGTCATCACCCCATTTTTGTCAGGCGAGCAGAACAGATGTGAAGTCTGGCTTGAGCGAATTGCGTCAATAGCGATTTTTATGTTGCCGTCTGTACCATTTTTAAAACCTACCGGACAAGAAAGCGCAGAGGCCATTTCACGATGGATTTGCGATTCGGTGGTACGCGCACCAATGGCGCCCCAAGTGACCAGATCGGCGATGTACTGACCGGTGATCATATCAAGGAATTCGGTCGCAGTTGGCATACCCAGTTTATTGACATCAAGGAGGAATTTCCGAGCTTTGAACAGACCTGCTCGGAGGTTGCAGCTGCCATCAAGATCTGGATCATTGATCATGCCTTTCCAGCCAACAACAGTGCGCGGTTTTTCAAAGTAGGTACGCATAACAACATGAAGCGTATCTTTGTGCTGGTCTGATAGAACTTTCAAGCGTTTCGCATAATCTAGACCAGCATCTGGGTCGTGGATAGAACACGGACCAACGACAACGAGTAATCGGTTATCGCGACCGGTGAGAATGTCTTCCGCTTGTTTGCGGGCATCTGCGATGTCTTGGGCAACACTGTCTGTAAGTGGAGATTCTGCTTCCAGTTCTGCAGGGGTTGGCAGAGTGTCAACAGGTTGCGTTCTTAGTTCGTCAGTTTTAATCGGCATGGACTCTGCCTTCCTTACTTCGGTGTCGTTGCGAAGGCAGTAAGATAGCAAAAAATTAGTGCTAGAAAAGCCATGATGTGATCTTTCATCGATTTATTCTGTCTATTGCCTTTGTTTTAACCGGAAAGATTCTTAAACAGCCGAGTTTTGTGTGGTCTTTATAAATAGAAAATTCATTTTGGATTTCTCTTGTAACGAGATGCCTCAGTGGGTATGTTTTCAACTAGATGGACGAAAATCAGTCGCTGCAAAGAATAAACGTCGATTATCCATCCTTTTCTTGCCGCAACAGGCACTTAAGTTTCTACAAGGCAGTATTGGTGCGCTATGTCTCAAATGGATTTAACCTATTCTCATGTTCTTAAAAACCCCTCTCAACTGGAAGAGCAAAACACGTCGATTGGACTAGTCTCTCTTGGTGATTTATATCTCAATGCAGTCGGGACGCATCCGTCAGCATTAGATGACAGTAATGCAACCAAAGACATATTGGCGTCGTTGCTCGAAAGAGCATGTAAAGCTAATAGTGATCGACCATTTCGCGTCATGTTAAATGATCAAAGTGCGCTTGCATTAAAACAATTGAAAGGAGCCGACTCCGAACCAGAGGAGGCAAATCCAGCAATGGGCTTACGCGGAGTCTCTCGTTATGCGAGCGAAGCGGGCAAGCCGGGTTTCGTGTTTGAGTGTGAAGTATTGAAAAAAGCCATTCAGGAGAAGCAACTTCCGTTAGAGATTGTTGTGCCGTTTGTGCGTACTTCCAGCGAAGCCGCAACCATGATTGATTTGCTGGCAGAGCAGGGGCTTTGTCGTGGCGCTAATGGCCTAAAGGTACTTCTGGCCTGTCAGCTGCCAGCGAACGCTGTACTGGCTGAATCTCTGTTAGCTTACTTCGATGGTATCATCATTGATGTTGATAATCTGGCGGCGTTTACGCTGGCAGTCGATTTTGGTGATGAAGCCTTACCTTATGCATTTAACAAGCATAACGAAGCGGTTAAGAGCTTGATAAGAGACACCATTCGTAAAACGCAATTGGCAGATAAGCCTGTTCAGGTACTAGCTCAAGAATCAGATAAAGCGATTATCGAGTTGGCAGAAGGTGCGAATGTAGAGTTGGTGTATCAATAATTCATAGCTCCAGCTTAGTGAATTTGAACGCCATGCAATGTCGTGGCGTTTTTCGTTTGGGCATCGGATATAGCTCTCGCCCAATAAAGAACCAATCAGGCTTTTGTGATCAAATTACTGCAACCATCATGGCGTAAATCTCGTATACTGCGCATCAGTTAGAAAACCAATGAGCAACGCATCAATGATTAAAATCGGTCAGTTGAACCATCTTACCGTGGTGAAAGAAGTCGAGTTCGGCGTATTTGTCGACGGCGGAGATGAATACGGCAATATCCTGCTGCCAAAACGTTATGTCCCAAAAGGTACTCGAATTGGCGATGAGATCGAAGTGTTTATCTATTTTGATTCGGAAGACGATGTCATTGCAACGACTGAGACACCGCTTGCTCAAGTCGGTCAGTTCGCCAAGCTGAAATGTATCAACACTTCAGCTGTTGGTGCTTTCCTTAACTGGGGACTGCCAAAAGATCTGCTGGTTCCATTCAGTGAACAGCGTATTAAGATGCAAGAAGGCAGGGATTATCTGGTTTTCCTTTACGTAGATAATGCATCTGGTCGTATTGTTGGTTCTACCAAATTCAATAAGTTCTTAGATAAAACGCCCGCGCGTTATAAAAAGGGCGATCAGGTACACGTGACTGTGGCCGAGGAAACTGAGTTGGGTTACAAATGTGCTGTGAACGATGCACATTGGGGATTACTGTTCAAATCGGAAGTGTTTGGCAAGCTCTTCATCGGTAAAAACCTAAAAGCGTACATAAAGCAGATCAGGGAAGATGGCAAAATTGATCTCTCGCTGCAGAAACTGGGTAAAGGCAAGGTGGATGACCTATCAGAGAAAATCATTCGGACGCTCGATCGCAAAGGCGGATTCCTACCTGTGAATGATAAGAGCAGCCCTGATCAGATTTTCGAACTGTTCCGAACCAGCAAGGCGACGTTTAAGAAAACCATCGGCGGACTCTACAAAGAACGTAGAATCCGAATCGAAAAAGATGGTATTTACCTCATCAAGTAAATGAATTGTTTGGTGGCTTGGTCGCATTCGTAAAGGTCGTGAAAGCGGGCTTTTTTGTGACTGATCTTTGTTGAAGGTTGTCAAACAAAAAGAGCCCGGAACGATTCCTGTTCCGGGCTTAGGGGAATGGCTCGTAAGAGCCTTGCGCTAACTGGTTTAAATGGAGATTTGTAACACTTCCAAATTTAGCTCGCGCATGGCTCTTTCGGCGTTTCATGGTTGAGAATTTAGGGATCGTCTATTCAATAAATAAATTGACGTCTCTAACTAACTCTCTTGGCAGGCCATTTTTAATTCGGTTGCTGACCCATTTTCCGATGCCAATGGGCTGATGACGGTAACAAACGATAACTTCACCCACCCCGGTAAGATCTTGTGGTCGAATATCTCGACCCATATACCATTCTTTAGCGTCTTCTACTGATAGCTCCAAACACTTTGGCTCGTTGCCTTTTGCTAGCGCCATGATGGCTTCGTGTTGCCAGCGGTAAGCTTTCTTGTGCGATTCAGCGAGCTTCAGACCAATGCGGTCAAATTTGATCTCAGGAAGAATGTCTTCAACCTGTTCTGGGAAGATCCAGACTTCTTTATCACGAAGCCAAACATTAGAAGAATCGGGAACAGATAGTCCTAGTGTCTCATCCAGTGATTTTATGACATCGTCTGTCTCTTTAGGTTTGGCTTTTTGGAATGGAAATTTACGAGGGCGTTTTTTCACCATCTCCGAACCAACACTGTCGGTTTTTTTCAGGCGGGCGACGAAGAAGCCTTCACTATCAAAAATCTGCGGGAAGACATGGAGAAAACCTTCCTCCGTACAAGCAGCATCAGCACCTTCAAACAGATCATTGAGAGGTTGGAACTCAACGGCATTGGCAAAGGTGTCTTTGATGAAATGGCAAATGTGCTGGTTTTCATCATGGTTGAGCGTGCACGTCGAATAAACCATGGTGCCACCCGGCTTCAGAGCGTGAAAGGCACTGACTACCAAATCGCGCTGGGTATTTGCGATGTCCTGAACGGATTCCAGACTCCAATTGCTGAATGCGTCTGCGTCTTTACGAATAGTGCCTTCTCCAGAACATGGAGCATCCAGCAAAATTGCATCAAAGGTTTCTGGCAACCAGTCACCAAATACGCGGCCATCGTAGTTTGTTAGAGCGTAGTTTAGGACACCACAACGAAGCAGGTTGGCGTGTAAAACCTTAACACGGCTTGCTGAGTATTCATTGGCAACCAAAAGGCCTTTATTGTTGAGCGCAGCGGCAATCTGAGTGGTTTTGGAACCCGGCGCTGCTGCCATATCCAATATACGATTTAACTCAATGTCATTTTCAAGCAGTGCTGTAACGGGGAGCATTGAGCTCGCTTCCTGAATATAGAACAGACCTGCCATATGCTCTGCAGTGTTACCCAGTGGAACCTTGATTTCGTCGTAATCATCCAGCCAAAAACCGGTATCACACCATGGCACAGGCGAAAGTTTCCAACCTTTTTCTTTGGCGCGCCCCAGAAAGTCATCGACAGAGATTTTCAACGTATTCACGCGAAGGCTTCTGCGCAAAGGACGTTTACAAGACTCGATGAAATCAGCTATAGAAAGGTGAGAAGGCAGAATCTGTTCGATTTGGTTTAAGAACGATTCTGGGATCTTGATATTTGGATGCACCTGAAAGGTCTCTTGCTGGAGGTTACTGAACTGCGAAGTTTAAAAGGATTGCAGTCCAGAAACCAGTAGGAATAGTAGTTTTACCCAAACAAGCACCTTCAGTTTGTTTGGGTATAGAGGAATAAAAAAGCGCGGGATAGAGCCCGCGCTGTTCATCATTGGCTTGGAATTAGAAATAGGGAATAGCCGTTCGCCACGAAGTCCAATTATCTTCCGGTGCTTTATGTAAAAGGAAGTGTTGGTCTGAGCGCGCAGGTTTAGCCAGTTTATCTCCAGGTGGTGTTGCGAACGCGATGCCGCCTTTTAGAATACTCTCCAACGTGCCGCTTCGAATATTAGCCCCAGTGATGCCGATAGAAACATCCACACCTGATTGGTTCCAGAACACCGTGTTATTGCGCACAAGATGTTTGTAGTCATCACTGATCTTCACTTCAATGAGAACACGGTCAGCAAAGCGGCCCAATCGTACGCTTGTGACAGCGCCGACTTCGAAGTCACGAAAAAGGATTGGGGTTCCGACACTCACAGACCCTCGGTTTTCACTTTCCAGAATCAGTGACAGACCGCCGGAGTATTCCGCAGATTTGTGTAACTGAAAACTGTCACGCTTAGCACCTTTACCTGGTACCACTGAGATATGAGACCCAAACAGAGAATCGAGATTTTCTGTTTTGGTTAGGCTCAGTGAGGGTTGTGCAACCCAGAAGTAGCTGGTGGCACGTGCTAGTTGCCCTGAAAACTCAGGGTAAACCATGGCTTTAATGGTGACACCTTCGGTTTGAAAAGCGGGAGCGAGCGATGTAACTTCGCCGACATCTACGCCTTGAAACTTAATTTTGCTACCAGTGGAAAGCCCGCTTGCATCTTCAGCCGAAAAGGTAAGCTTCAGGCCGTAGTTTTGGGCGTCCGTCAGGCTGTCATAGAGCTTCCAGTCTTTTCCGCTACGGTTTTCAATGCCGTCAATATCGCCAAAAGAAATACCGCCAGAGACAATAGATTTCAAGGATCCTGTGTCAATTTTTACACCACCCAGTCCCGCTTCAATATCCACACCTGAGTGATTCCAAAACACAGTACTATTCGTTACCAGATGTCGATAACGGTTTTCAATTTGAACAGTCACTTCAATGCGCGACTTAGTCAGTTCAAAGCGTTCAACCTTACCGACAGTGAAATTCTTGTACATCACTGGGCTACCCTCTGATACAGAAGGGAGCTTGTCAGCAATAAGCGTGAAGCGGTGGAAGCCTTTTTTCGCACTCAGGGCATTGCGGGCCTGAATATCTGATTTGAACAGGGTATATTCAGTACGCGGCTTCGCTTTGCCTGCACTGGTAAAACTAATGGCGGGCTCTACCATTTGTGCCACCGTAGGAACACTGAACTCTATGCCTTCAGAGTTAATTTGGCCTGTCACGCCTCCAAGAATAAAGAACTTAGAACTGCTTTTCACCAAATGTTTGTAGTCTGGGTACACCACCAGTTCAAGCTTTACTTCCTGTTCGCTCAGTTTTGTGCCTTTTACAAAACCTACTTGAACACCACGGTATAGGACTTTAGTGCCTTCTTTTAACCCCCAACTGGTTTCAGATGTCACCGTTACAATCAGTGAGCGCGGGTCTTCAACAACCAAATCGCTTTGCGTTTTCGCGGAGAACACATTGGCATCATCGCCTTGACCTGGTTTGATGGATAGCGTGTTACCAGTGATAAGGTTAGAGAGTCGTTTAATTCCCGCAAGACTGATTTCAGGTTTCTCAATGATGAACTCGCTATCAGATTTCAGCAGCCATGTCATCGAGGGGTTAATATTGGCTGTGGCCTCAGTGCCACTGAAGTCTTTGTTGAATTTTATACCGTTCAGGCGTCCTACCTCTAACCCTTGGAAGAGAATCGGGGCTTCTGGGTTGGTGATGCCGTGGTTGTCAGGAAGTTGGACTGTAATGGCAATACCGCGATCGGTTTCATTGATAGAGCTGTGAAGTTCGAACACTTCCAGTGGTTCGGCAGGTGGGCTGTCTTGTGGGGAGTCGAAGGCAATACCGCCAGCAATGACAGACGCCAGATTCTCAATATTCACCTCAACGCCACCAATGCCGATGTCTGCCTCAACACCACTCACGTTCCAGAACTTGGTGTTTTTGGTCACTAGTTTGGCATATTCATTTTTGATATTTAGTGACACCGTCACGCCTTGTTTGTCGGTCCTTAAACGATAGTCAATAATTTCGCCTACATGGATTTTCTTGTAGTAAACACCTGATCCGACACTCAATGACCCCAGATCAGGCGCTCGAAGTTGAATACGCAAACCTGCATCACCAAACGCGTTTACCGGGGGTTCGTCTGCAGCGACAAACGTTGTACGCTCGTCACCTGAACCTGGCTGAACGGCGATGTAGTTTCCTTTTACCAGCGCGTCTAAACCACTAATACCTGTGATTGAAGCTCGAGGACGAACGACCCAGAACACTGTATTCTGACGAAGGATCTTTTTCGCTTCCGGATAAATTTCGGCTTGAGCAGAAATGCTTTTCAGGTCATCTGACAGCGTGACTTTTCGGATAATACCGACTTCAAGACCTTGATAACGGATGGTTGTTCTTCCGGCCTCAATACCTTGAGCATCGGTAAAGAAAATCTCGATACGTTCACCGGCCTCATTGACGGATTTAAATAGCATCCAGCCAGCGAGAGCAAAGGCTAATAGCGTGAATATCCATAGCGGCGAGATACTTGCGTCTTTCTTAATCACAGGCTCATTGACCTGAGAGTCTTCAACGTTGCTCATACTTGTCCCAAATAAGTCGAGAATCCAGACTTTCTGCGGCGATCATAGTGAGAACCACAACGAGCCCAAAGGCGATGGCACCAGGTCCTGGTGTGAAATCGAGAAGGTTCCCGCGATCAATAAGGGAAACCATGATGGCAATGACGCAAAGATCCATCATTGACCACTTACCAATCCATTTAACAAACCGATAGAGTTTCATGCGAAGTTTTCTTCCAGATTCCACTCTGAAGTGAATACATAGAAGGATGTACGCCAGGCAAATGATTTTTGCCACAGGCACAATAATGCTGGCGGTGAAGATAATGATCGCGATGCCATACATTCCTTGTTTAATAAGAGATGCGACGCCCGAGAAAATCGTATCTTCAAGCCTTTTTCCGTTCGTAAGCAAAATAGAAATGGGGTAGAAGTTGGCTGGGAAGATAAATACGACAGCGGCCAACAGGCACGCCCAAGTCTTTTGAATACTTTGAAAGACGCGATGCTCCATCTTCCTGCCGCATCGGCAGCAGTGCTGATGACTTTGATGCTGTGTTAAACCACAAAGCTTACAAGAGGTGAGTTCTATTTCCTTACCAGATACGCCTTCTGGCGGCTTACGCCCGTCGTCATTCTCGCCGAAGGCGTCCCAGTAGCGCTTTGGTGATACCCGTGATAACAAAACAGCGGTAAGTATCTGAAGTAGAACAAAACTCAATAGGCCTGCATCCACATTCACTTCTGCAAAATCGCGAACTTTGAAGCAACCTACTGCGAGGCTGACAAGAAACACATCAACCATGACCCAATGCCGGATGTACTTAATAATCCTGGTGCTGTAATACAGCGCTTTGGCGTTGCGGATATAAAGCGCGAAATTTGAAGTAAGAATTGTGAGTAAGTAAAGAAGCGGAGCAATCGCAACGCAGAATATGACTAAACTGCCAACAAAGGGGAACGTATCGAGAAGGATTAAGCTGCCGCTGGTAACTGTGGTCGAAAACGGGACGCCGAAGAGTTTGATCGTTACCAACGGGTAGAGTTGGGCGGGAATAAAAAGTGTCAGAGCAGCAATAGCAATAGCCAACTCTCCAGATAGACTGATTGAGGAGTTTTTAATCACCCGGGTGCCACAATGCGGACATCGTGCACTGAAACCTCTAGCAACGGGTATTTCATTTAGCAGCAGATCGCATGACGCACATCTCAGTACATGCATGGCGTATCTTTCCCCTTCAATAGAATTACTGGTATGTACCCAAACGACCTGGATATGCTCGTATTCAGAGGTCATCAACGCGTTAAATTCGAGGCAAATTTCACGAGGAATAGTCGCTTATTTCCGTAGAATTTAACGAAGAAGTGGGCGCATTGAGGGCCTCCCTTCGGGCGGGTTGACTGACACCGTGCTCTTTCGTGCTCTTTCGTGCTCTTTGTTGTTCCTTTTTGATGCAGATGATTACACCCGCAAAAGAACGCCGCGATCACAACGCCAGTCAATCTAACTGAATCCTGCATCTTCAGGTTGTTTGGGTATATACCCAATCCCTGGGAGCTAACTGTGATGACTGACTATGGCAGGCTAGCATCACTTCTCGTACCGGTTCATTCTGCAACCGTTTGAGTACCGAATACAATGTGCATCTTAATCAATCTATTACACCCAAACAACAGGAAATAAAACCGCTCGGCAGGGAGATGGAACTCAAAACGCACCAAACGATTATCTGCATTTGCCGATAAAAGTGTCATATGGATATGACACGATTGAATCGCTGACAGTTTCAACATATCGTAGGCTATTCAACATTAAGGAATTAGTCTAGATATGGAAAACAAAGCGGATTTGTACTCGCTTCTCTCTCACCAGGCTATCGCTCTAATAGAAGATGAGCCAAATCTCATCGCCAATTTGTCAAATGTTAGCGCGCTGTTGTTTCAGGAATTGGACGACATTAATTGGGCAGGCTTCTATCTTGATGATGGTAAAGAACTGGTGTTGGGTCCTTTTCAGGGTAGACCGGCTTGCGTGAGAATTCCTTATGGCCGTGGTGTCTGCGGAAGTGCGTTTTCCAAAGATGCCGTTGAACGGGTAGAAAACGTTCATGAGTTCGAAGGGCACATAGCCTGTGACGCTGCCAGCAATTCTGAAATTGTTCTGCCTCTATATAAAGGCAGTAAATTGATAGGTGTGTTGGATATAGATTCACCAAAAAAAGCAAGATTTGATCAAGAGGATGAAACCGGACTCACTTTATTGGTCAATGAATTGCAAAAACACCTCTAAATTTAAGCTTCTCTGTGGTTTTTCAATCACAGGTCTCTATAATACGCAGCACTTAATTTGTTAACTCGTACACACTCTCTATTGCCCTTGCGTGTGCAAAGAGACAGGAAGAAAAATGGAAAACACTGAAAAACTGGCCAACAGCAAACAAGTCATTGCCTATATCGCTGAACGTTTCCCGCAATGCTTTACCCTTGAAGGTGAAGCTCGTCCTCTGAAAATCGGCATTTTCCAAGACTTGGCAGAGCGTCTTGCTGATGACCCGAAAGTAAGTAAGACTCAACTCCGTGCCGCATTGCGTCAATATACCTCTTCCTGGCGTTACCTCTATGGTGCGAAGGCTGGTGCTGTCCGCGTTGACCTTGATGGCAACGATTGTGGAGAGCTAGAGCAAGAGCACATCGACCATGCTCAGACTGCGCTGGCCGAGAGCAAAGCGCGTGCTGCTGAGCGTCGTAAAGAGCAAGCTGCGAAAAATGGCGATAAAAAATCTGATGCGAAAGCAAAAAGAACGCCAAAATCAAATAAATCAACAGCTAACCCATCAAAACCTCGACCAGCCAAGTCAAAAAATACTAAGCTAGATAAGAAGCCTGCAGAGCCGCGCCGCGAACTCAAGGCTGAAGACATTGTCGTAGGTAAAGACGTCAACGTTAATATGGGCAACGGCAACATGCCTGCCACCATCGTAGAACTCAACAAGGACGAGGTTCGCGTTCGTTTAAGCAATGGCCTGACCATGCTGGTAAAAGCGGAGCACCTCAGTTCGTAAAGGAGAACTTTCGACGCATGATCTGTCGATTCCGCCTTTCCGCGATTGCTGCCGGCTTTTTGCTGGCGGCATCCGCCCAAGCCCTAGAGGCTAATTACGATGCTGCTGACCTTCCTACTTTGGTATCTGAACCTCAGCACGAAACCGCCAGCAAACGCATCACTCGCCGCTTTGAAAAGTCTCACTACAAGCAATTCAAGCTTGATGACGAATTCTCTGCCAATGTCTTTGACCGCTATCTGGAAACACTGGATTTCAATCGGCTGTTTCTGACTCAAGAGGAAGTTGATGCGCTATCAAAATGGCGACTGACATTGGACGATCAGCTTCGCTCCGGTGATACATCAGCAGCCTACGATATATTCAATACTTCGCTGCGTAGCCGCTACAACCGCTACCACTACGCTCTTGAGCTGCTTGATAAGGAAATCACCTTTGATGCTGATGAGGAAATGGTGATTGACCGTAGTGAACAGCCTTGGGCGAAAAATGAGACGGAGCTCAATGAGCTCTGGCGTCAGCGTGTAAAAAATGATGCGTTGAACCTGAAACTAGCGGGTAAGACTTGGCCAGAGATTCAGGAAACGCTTTCCAAACGTTACAACAATGCGCTTAAACGACTGACTCAAACCAAAAGTGAAGATGTCTTTCAGATTTACCTGAATGCATTTGCACGCGAAGTTGACCCTCACACCAGTTATCTTTCACCACGCAATGCTGAACAATTCCAGTCAGAGATGAATCTGTCTCTAGAAGGTATTGGAGCGGTGCTTCAAGTGGAAGATGATTTTACTGTGATTCGCTCTTTGGTCGCTGGCGGTCCTGCTTCAAAATCGAAAAAGCTTTCTCCTGGGGATCGCATTATCGGTGTTGGGCAGGATAAGGAGAAGGTTATTGATGTCATCGGTTGGCGCTTGGATGACGTTGTTCAGCTTATTAAGGGTCCTAAAGGTAGCAAAGTCTTACTGGAAATTCTGCCTGATAGCATCAATGCTAAGAGTTACACTGTCACACTTGTGCGGGATAAAATCCGCCTCGAAGATCGTGCAGTGAAGTCTGAAGTGATTGAACAGAACAACAAAAAAGTGGGCGTTATCTCAGTGCCTAGCTTCTATGTTGGACTGGCAGAAGACACTAAGAAAGAAATTGCCAAGCTCAAAGCTGATAAAGTCACTGGCCTTATTATCGATCTTCGGAATAACGGTGGCGGTGCACTGAGCGAAGCTTCTGCACTAACCGGTCTGTTCATTGAGAACGGTCCAGTCGTTCAAGTACGTGACAGCTACGGTCGAGTGAAAGTAAACAGCGATAGCGATAACACCATCTACTACGATGGTCCGTTAACTGTGCTGATAAACCGTTACTCGGCATCGGCGTCTGAAATCTTCGCGGCGGCGCTGCAAGACTATGGTCGAGCAGTGATTCTGGGTGAGCAATCTTTTGGTAAAGGCACGGTTCAACAGCATCGTTCATTGAATCATATCTATGATTTGTTCGATAAACCGCTTGGCCATGTGCAATACACGATTCAAAAGTTCTACCGTATTGACGGTGGTAGTACTCAGCACTTGGGTGTTGTTCCAGACATTCCTTTCCCAACAGCGGTTGATCCGTCTGAAACGGGAGAGAGTGTTGAAGATAACGCGCTCCCTTGGGATAGCATTAATCCTGCAGCGTACCAGTCGACAGATGCCATTAGTCGGTTGGTCAAGGTGTTGGATAGAGCACACCAACTACGTATTCAACAGGACGCGGAGTTTGGTTTTATCATGAACGATATTGCCGAATACAAAGCCGATAAAGATAACAATGTTATCTCTCTGAATGAAAAGTCGCGTATTGCTGAACAGGAAGAAGCAGATAAGAAACGTCTTGCCCGTTTGAATGATCGCCAGAAAATGATTGGTGAAAAAACATTCAATACTCTGGATGATGTGCCTAACGATTATGAAGAACCAGATGCGTATCTTGATGAAGCTGCGGCCATAACTCTTGATTTGGCTAAAAAGCTGAATAGTTAATTGCTAGGGTCTGTTGACCTTTGGTGATGATTTCTGCAGCAGTTTGTGGGGATTTTATGCAAGACAGAGGCTTCGATGTGTAGCTAGCCTACATGAGAAGCTGATAACGCAGCAGAAATTCCCCACAAACGCTGCCCGAAGTGTTCGACTGCGCGTCCCGTACTCTAAGCGTTTTATGCTTTGTTGAGGTGTATTTGCTTAGAATGACTAGGCGGCACACACCTCGCCGCGCCTAAAACGCTTATAGCTAGAACAAAATTTAACCACCAAAGATTAACAGTCCCTACACTCAACAAAAAATAAAAAGCGGGCATATTTTGCTCGCTTTTTCCTGCCATTTTTACCGAACGACCATCTAGTTAGGTGGTTAGGTTACCTATAACCACCACGTTTGTGTTTTCTTCTATTTGATCAGATGAACGCTGATTGAGTCAATTTCAATACCTTATGAACTAAAAGGCATCACATTCCTCATCGCATATCGTGATATGCGTCTAAAATTAAATGGTCAGCCATTAAATAGGGGAAGCCTATGAAGAAGTGGATATGCCTGTTTACCGTGTTCTTCTCCTTGTCTATGCCTGCAAAGGCATCGGATCTCACCCAATTCGATTTCCCTCTGCTTCTCGGCGACTGGTACTGGTTTAGTCCGGATCAGCAAGAAGTTGAAAGTGTCGATAACCAATACAAAGCTATTAACATCTCTTTTAATTCAGATTACCGTTTCAATGTAAAACTCCTGAAGCGTGATGGCACTGTTGAAGAGGCGAATGGTTTTTATGATCTGGACGAATCAACACTGGTGTTAAATGACGATCAAGGTGAAGCACAACACCACGAATATAAATTGAATCACAACCAACTCATGTTGCGTGGCGCGAGATTTACCAAAATCTTGCCAAACAACCTCTCCGGCGCCTGGTACAGCGATGTGATTCAGGGACATGATGTTGACGATGAGGTGGCAGAACTTGCGCTAATGCTACGTCCGGACTTTCTGTTCTCAGTTAGGGTGTCCGGAACTGAAGGACAGTCAGTGACCCACCGTGGTGTGTACTTTTTAGAAGATAACCACCTAGTCCTTATTTACCGCGGTGGTCAGCAAGACTCGCAGTTTGAGTTAGATGCCGACACCTTGACACTAACCAATAATCAATTCGGAATGGAAGCAGTGCTGAAGCGCGAGCAAACGCCTTGATATTTATGAGTTAGATAAAAACAAAAGGGCGCTCAGTGCGCCCTTTGTTTTTTGTATGTTCGATTCAAATATTGAATGCTTTTCTCAGTGCATCGAGATAAGAATTATCGCGGCAGATAGATTTGCCAGGCTCATCGGAAATTTTCGCGACAGGCTTACCGTTGCAAGTCACTAGCTTGATGACGATGTTAAGCGTTTCAACATTCGGTAAATGGCATGTCAATTGTGTACCGATACCGAAGGAGGTGTTGATACGGCCAGTAAAGTGAGCGTGCATCCCCAAGGCTTTTTCTAACGTCAGTCCGTCAGAGAAAATGAGCGTTTTCTCCATTGGGTTGATATTAAGACTCTCATAATGCCGAATCGCTTTTTCGCCCCATTGAATAGGGTCGCCACTGTCATGGCGTAAGCCAGCAAACTTCTGGCTGAAATGTAGGTTAAAGTCATTCAGGAACGCATCCATGTTGATGCAATCGGTAAGGGCAATGCCTAAACGATCCGGATATTCCTGTAACCAGCGATTTAGTGCAAGCTGTTGAGAATCAGCCAGCTCACCTGTTAATTGTTGATGCGCCTGGAACCATTCGTGTGCTTGAGTTCCGACGGCTGGAATACCGTGTGTTTTTGCTAGAAACAGGTTTGATGTTCCAGAGAAATAAGGGCAGTGCAGAGTGAGGTGTTCAACAATCGCATGATGAACTGCTTTTGAAAAACGGCGCCGGGTACCGAAATCGACAAAGTGAAAATCTTCATTCACATTGTCCAGTGCCTTTAGCTTTTCTTTTAAAAGTTCAACGGCTTCAGATTTGTTAGCGTTTGGGTACTTTATGTGACAACGTAACTCGCAGATTATCGCGAGTAGTGGTACTTCCCATAAGATCACATCCAACCATGAACCATCAATACGAATCGCCAGTTGGTCGTCTAAAATAGTAACGGTGACTTGGTTCGCTTTTAATGAAAACGAACCAAGGAATTCGAGATAGTCTACTTGGTAATGCCCAAGGCTAGAGAGATAAGTGATTTCATCTTCGGTAAATTTCAAATCTGCGAGAGCATGAATTTCAAACTCTAAACGTTCTCTGAGCGCAGCAAGGCTTTCATCGCTTCTGCAATGAAACTCGGCAGAAACCTCCACATCTGGATAGTGGTGGAAAATCGCTTGCTGCATATTCAGTTTGTAGGCATCCGTGTCTAATAATGACGAAATGATTGGCTTAAGCATGCCTGGTAAATAACCTCTAATGAACGTTTAACCTCAAAATCTACGTCGCTGTAAATCGAGCCCAAGGGAGCAAATTTAACGTCAAATGTAGCTATTTAGTCAACCTGAATAGGGTATTTCAGCCATTATTGTGCATGAAGTCGTCGGTTTCGTGTTGATGCGTTCAATTAAGAAGGCCTTACTATATCCAAGGGTTTAACCGACCCATAATAGTCATTGAGTTTGTAGAGTAGGATCTATATCTACTAAATGAATAAATGAGAGCGAGTTTGATTCGTTTTTAACCCATCGCCGTGTAGCAAAGGAGCTATCAAGCGAGTATCTTAGACGATTGTCCCATTTCTATAACAGGCGAGACTGTTTGCCTGTCTACGTTATGCAATAAAAGGAATCTGACATGACGCAACAACCTCAGGCCAAATACCGCAAAGATTATAAGGCTCCTGAATACACGATAACCCACATCGACTTGGATTTTGATTTACACGAATCACAGACTCGCGTTGTCGCGAAAAGTCAAGTTTCGCAACAGGTTGCCGGTGCGGATTCTATGATGCTGGATGGAGAAGGGTTGTCCTTAAAGCGCGTCGAAGTGAATGGCGAGGCTTGGACTCAGTATGAAGAAAGTAAAGACGGATTGTTGCTTTCTAACCTGCCAGCAGAATTTGAGCTGTTGATTGAAACTGACATAGACCCTTTATCAAATACTTCTTTGGAAGGGTTGTACCTTTCAGATGGTGCTTACTGTACTCAGTGTGAAGCAGAAGGCTTCCGTCGAATTACCTACTATTTAGATCGTCCTGACGTTCTGGCGAAATTCACCACAAAAATTACCGCTGATAAATCAGCATTCCCTTTTCTACTGAGCAATGGTAACAAAGTCGGTTCAGGTGAAGCTGGAGGTGACCGTCACTGGGTGAAGTGGGAAGATCCGTACGCGAAACCGAGCTATCTTTTCGCTTTGGTCGCAGGCGATTTCGATTTACTGGAAGATACCTTTACCACCCGTAGTGGACGCAATGTCGCGTTGGAAATTTTTGTCGACAAAGGCAATTTAGAACGCGCTACCCACGCAATGACCTCTTTGAAAAACTCTATGAAGTGGGATGAAGATCGTTTTGACCTTGAATACGACCTTGATATCTACATGATCGTCGCTGTCGATTTCTTCAATATGGGGGCGATGGAGAATAAAGGCCTTAACGTCTTTAATTCCAAATACGTGCTAGCAAATTCTGATACAGCTACTGACACTGACTATCTCGGCATTGAAGCGGTTATCGGTCACGAGTATTTCCACAACTGGACGGGTAACCGTGTAACGTGTCGCGATTGGTTCCAACTGAGCTTAAAAGAAGGGCTGACCGTTTTCCGTGACCAGGAGTTTTCTTCCGACCTAGGTTCTAGAGCAGTAAACCGCATCAGCAATGTGCGTGTGATGCGTGGGCCGCAGTTTGCCGAAGATTGCAGCCCCATGGCGCACCCGATCCGTCCTGAAAAAGTGATCGAAATGAATAATTTCTACACCCTGACCGTTTATGAAAAGGGAAGTGAAGTAATTCGTATGATGCACACCTTGCTAGGTGAAGTGAACTTCCAGAAGGGTATGAAGCTCTACTTTGAGCGCCACGATGGAACGGCTGCTACCTGCGAAGATTTCGTGAAAGCTATGGAAGATGCGTCCGGCATTGACCTCGGCCAATTCCGTTTGTGGTATAGCCAATCTGGCACGCCGGTGTTGAATGTGACTAGTGACTACAACCAAGCAAGCCAGACTTTTGCATTGACAGTGAAGCAACACACTCCGCCAACAGCAGATCAAAAAGAGAAGCAGCCATTGCTGATTCCATTTGATGTTGAACTGTACGACACAAAAGGTAGCGTGATTGAGTTACAACGTAACGGTAAAAATGTGCATCATGTTCTGCACGTAACTGAAGCAGAACAAACCTTCATGTTTGATAACGTCACTGAGAGCCCTGTGGTTTCCATGCTGCGCGAATTCTCTGCACCAGTGAAACTCAACTACAACTACTCTGATGACGAGCTGACTTTCTTGATGGTTCATGCCCGTAATGAGTTTGCGCGTTGGGATGCTGGTCAAATGTTGTTGGCGAAACATATCAAAGCAAACGTCGCACGTGTCCAACAGGGCGAGGGCGTGGAACTGCCAAATGAAGTTGTTGATGCATTCCGTGGCGTGCTGCTCAACAAAGACTTGGATGTAGCGCTGGTTGCAGAAGTGCTTACACTGCCGAGTGAAAATGAAATAGGCGGTTGGTTCGATGTGGTCGACGTTGATGCTATAAATAAAGTGCGTGGCGAAATAAAACATCGTCTCGCTGCAGAGCTTGCTGATGAGTTCAGTGCGATTTACCACACGTTAAAACAAGACACATACACTATCGACCATGCAGCAATGGGAAAGCGTTCATTGCGAAATGTTTGTTTAAGCTATCTTGCTTCTAATGAGCAAGGTGAAGCTTTAGTGACAGCGCATTACGAAGAATCTAATAACATGACCGACACAGCGGCAGCATTGGCGGCAGCAAACCATGCTGAACTGTCAAACCGCGATGTCCTGATGCAGTCTTTCAGTGATAAGTGGCAACATGATGGCCTGGTTATGGATAAGTGGTTTGTACTGCAAGGTTGTAATCCTGCGGCGAACGCACTCGAAAATCTCAAGGCGCAAATGAGTCACCCAGCATTTAGCTTGAAGAACCCGAACCGCACACGCTCGCTGGTCGGATCTTTCTGTAATGCGAATCCTGTGCATTTCCACGCGAAAGATGGATCTGGATATGCTTTTTTGACGGAAATATTGCTTAAATTGAACGAATCTAACCCACAAGTAGCATCTCGGTTAATAGACCCATTACTGAAATTTAAGCGTTTCGATAAAGATCGTCAGGAATTAATGCGTGCTCAATTGGATCGTTTGGCAGCGCTGGATAATCTCGCGAAGGATCTTTATGAGAAAATCAACAAAGCACTGGAGGCTTAAACCGTACGCTTGCTAATTAATATCGATTAGGTAATTTAAAAGCCGTCTAAGAGGAGACGGTTTTTTTATGAACTCAAATGTCTATTTATTTTCTGTGGATATTGCTTACCACATTTTCCAACAGCATTATAGCGGTGCAGCGTCAACCGTAGTTGTCAGAACCGACAATGGTTTAACCCTGCAACTGCCTGCATCACGCCTCCGTCCGTATTTGAGTCAACTGGGTGTAAAAGGGCGATTTCGGTTAACAGTTGATGAACATAATCGGTTTAAATCGCTCGAACAAATTGGTTAAACCGTACGGCAATCACATAACTAAAAACTCGAATCTAATTAACGAAAATTGATGTAACGAAATTATAAATGACGCCTTAAACTACTCCATGAGTCGCAAAGACTAATTAACCTCTATACTCATAGCGATCACATAAAAAATATATGGAGTAAACCATGACCGCGCGTGACCCTATTGTGCCGGTGTTACTTGAGAAGGTTTATCATCTTATTGCTGAAAAACTGGACAAGACACAACAACCGCTTGTAGAAACTTTGGCAAAAAGGATTTTGGGTCCCATCTCAGATGATGATTTGCAGGAACGGAATGAATCCGACCTCTACGGCGCTGTTATCAGCCTGTGGCATCATTTGAACGCTTTCGAACAAGATAAAATCTTCGTTAAAGTCTTTAACCCTACATTGAGTGGGGACGGATGGCAGTCTACTCATACTATTGTAGAAATTCTCACTCCAGATGCTCCGTTTTTAGTCGATTCCGTCCGAATGACACTCAACCGCTTGGACATAGCATCGCACTTAATGCTCAACGGGCCTTTGTCTGTGGAGAAAGACGCAAAGGGCAGTGTTAAGACCATCGGTGATGAAAAAGGTGTAAGGCAGACAGTCTTTCACTTTGAAATCGACCGAATGCGTTCAAAGAGGGAAATGTCAGCACTCGAAAAAGAACTGACCGAAACCCTCACGGACGTTGCGTTGATTGTTAATGATTGGCAACCAATGCAACAAAAGATCAAATCAGTGATTGCTTCACTGAAGAAAGACAAACCGCCAGTCAGCAAAGACCTTCAGCAAGAAGCGGTAGACTTCCTGGAGTGGATAGCTACTCACAACTTCACCTTTATGGCTTATAAATATTATGAACTCAATGCTATTGAAGGTGACCACGAGCTCAAAGCTTCGTCCCAAGAAGGCCTTGGTCTAGCGAAGAAACTGGATCCTAAACGACAGGGCTTGAAGTTGTCGGAAATGCCGGAGTCGGCGCGTGCAACCGCGCTTCGTAAAGACTTGCTAGTCATAAACAAAGGCAGCAGCAAATCGCGCGTTCACCGTCCTGCCTATATGGATTACATCGGTATTAAGTGCTTTGACAAGAAAGGCAATGTGATTGGTGAGCATCGCTTCCATGGACTCTATGCGTCTTCCGCATATAACCAGTCAACTACCAATATCCCTGTTTTGAAGAACAAGGTTAGAAGGATCCTAGAGATCAGTGGTTACTATGAGGGATCACACTCGTGGAAAGCGCTGGCTAATATCATCGAGAACTTCCCACGTGATGAGCTGTTCCAGGCGAGCGAGTCTGAAATGCTCGATATCGGTATGGGTATTGTACAAGTTCAAGACCGTGACATGCTTAGGATCTTCGTGCGCCGTGATCCATTTGGGCGTTTCTTTTCCTGCATGGTTTACGCTTCTCGTGAACGCTATAACACTGAGTTCCGCCGCGCAACGCAACGTATTCTGGGCAACTACTTTGGTTCAGACCAAGACGTTGAGTTCAACACTTTCTTCTCTGAAAGTCCTTTGGCGAGGACCCATTACATTGTCCGTGTAGATAACAACAACTTTGACATTGATGTGAAGAAATTAGAGCAGAACCTGACTGAAGCAGCATCAACCTGGGATGATCGTCTTCAAGAAGCAGTGATTACCACCTTTGGTGAAAACCTTGGTACGCCGGTGGCGAAGCGCTATCTCGGTGCGTTCCCACGTTCATACAAAGAAGCGATGTTACCGGGTTCGGCTGTCGCTGACATTGAACGCCTTGAAGGCCTGAGCGAAGAGAAGAGATTAGATATGCTCTTCTATCGTCCTCAGGAAGAACCTCAGGACTCACGTTCTGTTCGTCTGAAACTGTTCCAGAAAGATGAAGCGATTCACTTGTCAGATGTGATGCCAATGCTCGAAAACCTCGGTCTTCGTGTGATTGGTGAAGCGCCGTATAAAGTAGAAACCACGTCGGGCGATGTATACTGGATCCTCGACTTCTCAATGTTACACAGCGCAGACAAAGGCTTTGTTTTATCGGAAGCGCGTGATCGTTTCCAAGATGCTTTTGCAGGTATTTGGCACGGTAAACTTGAAAACGATGGCTTCAACCGTTTGGTGCTGAATGCCGGTCTGAGTGGACGTGAAGTGACGATCCTTCGCTCTTACGCGCGATATATGCGTCAGGTTGCCTTCCCATTCAGTCAATCATACATTGAAGAAACGTTGGCATCCCATGCGGATTTGGCGCAACTACTGGTAGAATTGTTCAGCAACCGCTTCAATCCGAAGAAGAGCAGCGACAAAGAACAAAAGCAGGTCATCGGTAAGATCGAAGAAGAGCTCGAGCAGGTTGAAAGCTTGGATGATGACCGTATCATCCGACGCTATATGGAGATGATCTTAGCGACGCTTCGTACGAACTTCTATCAGAAAGACAAAGAAACTGGCGAGTGCAAAGACTATTTGTCTCTGAAATTGCAGCCTTCGAATATTCCGGATATTCCAAAGCCGGTGCCTTTCTTCGAGATATTTGTTTACTCCCCAGACATTGAAGGTGTGCACCTTCGTGGCGGTAAAGTGGCGCGTGGTGGTTTGCGTTGGTCTGACCGTCAGGAAGATTTCCGTACTGAAGTGTTAGGCTTGGTGAAAGCGCAACAGGTTAAGAACACTGTTATTGTGCCAGTCGGTGCGAAAGGTGGCTTTGTCTGTAAGAAACAACATTCACTAAGCGGACGCGATGAGATATTCGCTGAAGGTCAGCGTTGCTACCGTATCTTCATCCGCGGCCTTTTGGATATCACTGACAACATTGTTGAAGGTGACCTGACACCGCCTATAAACGTGGTTCGTCATGATGAGGATGACCCATATCTGGTTGTTGCAGCAGATAAAGGTACGGCGACGTTCTCAGATCTCGCGAACTCGGTCTCGGAAGAATATAACTTCTGGTTAGGCGACGCGTTCGCATCGGGTGGTTCAAATGGCTACGACCATAAAGCCATGGGTATCACGGCGAAAGGTGGTTGGGAGTCGGTGAAACGTCACTTCCGCGAAATAGGTATCGATTGTCAGGAAACTGACTTCACATGTGTGGCTGTGGGTGACATGGCGGGTGACGTATTCGGTAACGGTATGTTGCTTTCTAAACATATCCGACTGCTTGCTGCGTTCAACCATCTTCATATCTTTATTGATCCAAATCCAGATTCAGCGAAATCCTGGGTGGAACGCGATCGTTTGTTCAAACTGCCTCGCTCAAGCTGGGAAGATTACAATCCGAAGTTGATCTCGAAGGGCGGTGGTGTGTACTCGCGTAAAGCGAAATCCATTGAACTAACGCCTGAAATCCAGAAGATGCTAGGTGTGCGCAAGCAGACCATGACGCCTAACGAGTTGATCAAACAGATCCTAAAAACAAATGTGGATCTTTTCTGGAATGGCGGTATCGGCACTTATACCAAGTCGGAATCAGAAACACATACCGATGTGGGTGATCGCGCAAATGACGCAGTGCGTGTTAACGGCAATGAACTGGGCGCGCGCATCGTTGGTGAAGGTGGTAACTTGGGTATGACGCAACTAGGTCGTATCGAATATGCCATGAACGGCGGCCGTGTGAACACCGACTTTATTGATAACGTCGGAGGTGTAGACTGCTCGGATAACGAAGTTAACATCAAGATTTTGCTCAATGGGCTGGTAGCGGCAGGGGATCTGACCTTCAAGCAGCGTAATCAAGTACTTGAACGCATGGAAGATGAAGTGTCCGACATTGTGCTCGATGACGCTTATTGCCAGAGTGAGTCTATTTCTGTCACATCCGAGCAGCAGGCATCTCTACTTAAAGAGCAGATTCGGTTTATCCATTACCTGGAAAAAGAAGGTAAGTTGGATCGCGGTTTGGAATACCTGCCAGATGATGAAACATTGGCTGAGCGTCAGCTGCGTGGAGTCGGGCTAACCCGTCCAGAGATTGCTGTACTGGTGGCTTACGGCAAGATGGTACTGAAAGAACAGTTGGTGATTGAACAAATCACAGAAGATCCGCATTTCGGTAAATTGTTGCCTGCATATTTTCCACAAGAGTTACAGCGTAACTATCGTGATGCGATGGAAACACACCCTCTGCGTGGTGAAATTATTGCGACGAGCCTGGCCAACCAAATGTCGAACGACATGGGCTTTAACTTCGTGACCCGCATGCAGGATGAAACCGGCGCAAGCGTTGGAGATATTGCTGCGGCTTACGCGATAGCCCGTGAAGTATTTGATTTTGGCCAGACGTTTGAAGATGTTCGGTCTCTGGATAACAAACTGACAGCTCAGGTTCAGTATGCAGTGATGTATCGCTGTAGACGAATGATGCGCCGCGCAACACGTTGGATTCTTCGTAACCCAATGAAAGGGATGGGCCTTGAAGAACAGGTTGCGTTCTACAAACCTGCGGTTAAGAATCTGGCTGATAACCTTGATAAATACTTGGTTCCAACTGAACTTAAAGAGCATGAAGAACAGGCGGAAGAGTACCTCATTCAAGGCGTGCCGAAAGACATCGCGGATAAAGTCGCTCGTTTGACAAGCTTCTACGCAGGTTTGGATCTTGCTCAGGTTTCTGACCAAATGAAGAAACCGTTCGACGTGGTTGCCCGCCTTTACTTTGTGTTGGGTGATACTCTGTCGCTTCACTGGTTCCTCAAACAAATCACTAACCAACCAGTGGAAAACCATTGGCAGGCACTGGCCCGTGCTTCATTCCGAGAAGATCTAGACTGGCAACAACGTATGTTGACTGCTCACATTCTGGAAGGCATGAAGAAAGATGATAGTGCAGAGCTTGGTTTAGAATCTTGGATGGTCGAGCATGCGGTGAGCTTAGGACGTTGGGAAAGTATCGTTGCCGAGTTTAAAGTCGGTTCTGCCCACGAATTCGCGAAATTCTCCGTTGCATTGCGGGAACTTACGCTTTTAAATTTGAATTAAGTCGATAAAGCGTTAATAATACAGCCCCGTTTACTCGGGGCTTTTTTTGGAGGTTACATGATGTACCGCCTCGCCAGATCGGCAATTTTTCAGTTAGATCCAGAACATGCTCATGATCTGGCAATGAAGAACTTATCACGTTTCACCGGCACTCCTCTCGACGTTTTTTATCGTCAGCATCTTCCTCCTCGTCCTGTTCAAGTCATGGGACTGCATTTTAAAAACCCAGTTGGCCTTGCGGCAGGTCTTGATAAAAACGGTGAGTGCATTGATGCATTTGGGGCTATGGGTTTTGGCTTCGTAGAAGTGGGAACGGTGACACCGCGCCCACAGGATGGAAACGAAAAACCGCGTTTGTTCCGTGTTCTTCCAGCAGAGGGTATTGTTAATCGCATGGGATTTAACAACCATGGTGTTGATGCGCTGGTGGAGAATGTTAAGAAGGCCAAGTACGAAGGTATCATTGGCATCAACATTGGTAAGAACAAAGACACGCCACTAGAAAATGGTAAAGATGATTACCTGATTTGTATGGACAAAGTTTATGACCATGCAGGATACATCGCAGTAAACATTTCTTCGCCAAACACGCCAGGACTTCGTTCGTTGCAATACGGTGAAGCGTTGGATGATCTGCTTTCTTCTCTGAAAGAGCGTCAGAACAAACTCGCTGAAGAGAAGGGCAAGTATGTACCTCTCGCGCTGAAGATTGCTCCGGATATGAGTGAAGAAGAATTAGTTCAAGTAGCTGACTCTCTAGTTCGTCATGGTATTGATGGTGTAATTGCAACTAACACGACACTTGACCGCTCTTTGGTAGAAGGCATGCCTCATGCACACGAAGCGGGTGGTTTGAGTGGCCGACCTGTTCAGAATAAGAGTACTGAAGTGATTCGTCGTCTTCATCAGGAACTGAATGGCAAACTGCCAATCATTGGTGTCGGTGGTGTTGACTCCGTCATGGCGGCGAAAGAAAAAATGATGGCAGGAGCCGAACTTGTTCAGGTTTACTCTGGTTTCATTTACCACGGACCGCGTCTGGTAAAAGATATAGTTCGAAATATTTAAGCCGAAAAATTAAGTAAATAGAGAGAGGAGGGGAATTTGTTTCCCCTTTTTTTTTATCTCCTGCCGATTACACTTCCCAGAAAGCACCTCTAATTTCAATGGTCATGGACCGAATCTCAAGTTGTCGCAGGAGCGAAAACGATGTTGAAGCCAAATAACGCGTGGAAGTGGTACTTCGATTCCGAAGCTCAAACGCTGATGCTGGATTTGGGTCGGGAGATCGTGTTTCGTGTAGCTATTGAGAAAAAGTACCTCATCCCCGATGCGTTTGTTGATACCCCATTTTCAGTCGACGACGCATCACTCTTTCAAGCTTACTCTGATGCAGTAAGTGTTCTACCTATAACTGGCCCTAGAAAGGCCGAACTTGTTTTGAACGCAGTGGCAGCAAAACGCTTCCATAAACCGCTTCTACCTAAAAGCTGGTTTTTTCAGGCTCAGGAAGGGGATCTCTCTCCAGAACTAGGCTCCATTATTGAACTGAAAACCGAATACGGCAGCGAAGCTTTCTTGGTGATTGAGAACGCAGGCTGTGCATCTTTGTGCATGCATGCCAGCGAAACACCGCTTACGCTGAACGACACTAAAAATATGCGGTTTTGCGAAGCTATAAAAGTAATGAATGACCGGTTATCGACATACCAACAGCAATACGATAACGGCAGTGGTCATTATGCGTTAGTGGGCTGATAGACCGGCTTCTATCAGCCCCATTTCTTTCTATTCACATCTGATACTCTCTCCAAGCTTATCTTTCTGTCTACCCATCAACATGAATATACATGACGCCAGTCAACTCTCTCAAAGAGAGGGCTTTATGACGCCTACTTATCTATGCCACTCACCACTCCTCGCGAAATTCACCTGGAATTGAACGTATTGATGACCTCTGGAGTGTTATAGGTATACCTATGCTTTCAATACCAGCTGTTTGCGTACTTCTTCTCCGAAAGCGGAATGACTGAATACCTCCTATCGTGACATTTCACTCTGTCTAATACTGGAAAAAAGAACGAAACGAAATTGTAATGATTTGCTGAAATAGGTATCAATAGCACTACATTTTGTGGTTCATTCCGTCCTTAACAAAGGTCTTGTTAAGGTCAACTGATCTCTAAAAAGGGCAAGGTTATTCTCAAAATCACTGACAAAATTTCTGACAGTTTAGAAAGGACGCACCTCTGTAAATGAAAATTAAGACATATCTTCAATAGATATTTATTGTGGTTTGTGTCACACAAATAGATTCCATCAGCTCTCTTTTTATCCTCTCTTATCACACCAATAACACCAAATTTAGTTCAAATATATAAACGATAAGGGTGCAGTTTCCCCCTTTATTGCCTGATTTTCAGTTTAAATTGGCCTTTGGTATATACCAGATTGGCGGGGTGGGTGGCGTTTCCTATTGGGAAATGATGTTCAATGAAATGAAACTTATATACCTTTAAATTTAAAGCTCTTTGGATAAGTGTGTGCTTACTTTATTATGATAACTGAGTGATAATTTGGTGGAAGCGATGCTAGATGAGGTATTTGTTTGGTGGTATTTGCAGTGTTTCCATGAGGAAACGTAATTTAGTGTTGCGGATAAAGGGATAAAAGTGGGAGTTGGATTGCTGCTAAGAGAAAGGTGCTTCTTCTGCAAAGCGCTTTTGGAGCCACTCAATGACTTGTGGCGCTCAGTGAATTTCTCCAGCCTCAGTGCAAAAACAATAGCGTTCGATATCAAGGAAAATAGTGAGATAAATCACCCTTGATAGAGCCTTGGCGTCTGAATTCGTTTATAATCGCGCGCAACATTCCTCAGAATCCATATCCATGAATCAATATTTAGCAATTACCTCCCGCGGTTTAGAAAACTTGTTAGCAGAAGAACTACAAAAGATGGGTGCCAGCAGCGTGAAAGCTGTGAGTGCCGGTGTACGCTTCCGCGCGGATGAGAAAACTCTTTACACGTGCTGTTTATGGAGCCGCACGGCGTCACGTTTCATTCTTGTTCTGGGTGAATTCGCAGTGCGTGACGACATGGACCTGTATCTGGGCGCAACTGCTATTAACTGGCCACAATATTTCAGCGAGAGAAAACGTATCGCTGTTGATTTCAACGGTACAAATCGCGAAATCCGCAATAGCCAGTATGGTGCGCTAAAAGTGAAAGACGCGATTGTTGACCGCTTCGTCAAGGCGGACTTGGATCGCCCTAGCATCGATCGTGAGCAACCAGACCTGCGTATTCACATGCGTCTTTCTAAAGAGCAGGGCTTGCTGGGAATCGATATGGTGGGCTCTGGCTTGCACCAACGCGGCTATCGCACAGAATCTGGTGCTGCGCCGCTTCGTGAAACCAACGCTGCTGCCTTGGTTATGAAAAGTGGTTGGACATTTAATAAGCCTTTGCTGGACCCAATGTGTGGTTCCGGTACCTTGCTGATTGAAGCGGCAATGATGGCCGCAGAAGTGGCACCAGGCCTTAAACGCAAGCGTTGGGGCTTTGAAGCACTGAAATCATTCAATCGTGAAGAATGGATGGAAGTACACGCGGAAGTAACTTTCAAGTCAAAGAAAGGTCCTGCGAAGTGCGAAAGCAAGTTCTTCGGCTTCGATAATGACCGTCGCGTGCTGGAAACGGCTAAAGCAAACGCCCGCCGTGCTGGCGTAGCTGACCTGATTCAGTTTGAGTTAGGTGACGCAGCGGAACTGACGCGTCCAGAAGGCTTCGAAGAGGGCAACATCATTTGTAACCCTCCATACGGCGAGCGTCTGGGCACTACGCCGGGCCTTATCGCGTTATATACCCAGTTAGGCGTGCAGCTGAAGAGCCAATTTAAAGGCTCTATTGCATCAATTTATTCGGGCTCTGATGAACTGCTGAGTTGCCTTCGCATGCGCGCAGACAATACTTACAAGCTCCGTAATGGCGCGCTTGATTGTGTAATGAAGACTTATCACATTACCGCACGTGGTGAGGTGACAACGTCACAGGGTGAGCCAGCGCCGGTCGCAGATGTGGCGCCTGAATTCACTAACCGTCTTCGCAAAAACATTAAGAAGCTGGATAAATGGGCGAAACAACAAGGTATTGAATGTTACCGTCTATACGATTCAGACCTGCCTGAGTACAACGCGGCGATTGACCGTTACAGCGATAACATTGTTATTCAGGAATATGCGCCGCCTAAAACCGTCCCAGAAGAAAAGGCACGTCGTCGTCTGCTGGACATGGTTCGCGCAACCATCGCTGTAACTGGCGTGAATGCCAATAACGTGGTTCTGAAAACCCGAGAGAAGCAGAAGGGTACCAACCAGTACGAGAAGTTAGGTGAAGCCAAGCGCTTTATGAAGGTTCACGAGTACGGTGTGACGCTGGAAGTGAATCTCTATGATTATCTCGATACGGGTCTGTTCCTGGATCACCGCTATACACGCAAGATGCTGGGTGAAAAAGCAAAAGGTAAAGATTTCCTTAACCTTTTTGCTTATACCGGTACTGCGACGGTTCATGCAGCGGTAGGCGGTGCTAAATCGACAACCACGGTAGATATGTCGAAGACCTATCTTGCTTGGGCTGAGCGCAATATGAAGCTCAACGGCAAAGTAGGTCGCCAGCACATGTTTGAGCAAGCAGACTGCCTGAAGTGGCTGTCGTTGGCAAAAGGCCAATATGATCTGATTTTTATCGATCCGCCGACTTTCTCGAACTCTAAGCGCATGCTCGATACGTTTGATGTCCAACGTGATCACATCAAACTGATGACTGAGCTTAAGCGTCTGCTGCGTGGAGGCGGTGAAATCGTCTTCTCAAACAACAAGCGTAACTTCAAAATGGATGTTGACGAGTTAGCTGAGCTGGGCCTGCAAGCTCAGAACATCACAAACCGCTCTATCCCGATGGACTTTGAGCGTAACAAGCAGATTCATAACTGTTGGATTATCAAACACAAGGAAGGTTAATGGCCTTAATCCTCTACAGCACGGAAGGGTGTCATTTATGTGAAGAGGCATTGGCGCTATATCAGGCAGCGGATAAAACCGCTGCCTTGCGCGTTGTAGACATTGCATTTGATGATGCACTGTTTGATCGTTACGGTGTCACTATTCCGGTGATTTCTCTCCAAAATAATGACGGCTCAGTCAATGACGAACTGGGCTGGCCATTCGATTCTTCAGCTTTAAACACTTGGTTAGTAAAACATGGCATTGATTAATATCACTAACGCGCAACTGGCTTATGGTGATAACCCGTTGCTGGATCGCGCAGAGTTTGTTCTGCAGCAAGGCGAACGGGTTTGTTTGGTAGGCCGTAATGGCGCGGGTAAATCGACCTTAATGAAGGTGATTCATGGCACCGTTCAACTCGACGACGGCAGCATTAACCGCCAACAAGATCTGAAAGTGTCCCGCCTAGAGCAGGATCCTCCGCGTGACGCAGAGGGAAGTGTTGTTGATTATGTCGCTGAGGGATTGGCAGAAGTCGGAGCGCAGCTCAAAGAGTATCATGACCTTCTGGGCTTAATAGAACATGACCCAAGCGAGAAGAACATTAATCGCCTGGCACGCGTTCAGGAGCAACTTGAGCATTCAGGTGCATGGCGCTTCGAAAACCAACTGACTTCGGTACTGGGCGCATTGAAGTTGGATGGCACTAAAAAGCTGTCCGAGCTTTCTGGTGGCTGGCAGCGCAAAGCGGCACTGGCTCGCGCGCTGGTGAGTGATCCAGACGTTCTGCTGCTTGATGAGCCAACCAACCACCTGGACGTGGCGACCATCATCTGGCTGGAAACCTTCCTGAAAGATTTTAAAGGTGCCATCGTCTTCATCTCACACGACCGTGCATTTATTCGATCTATGGCAACCCGTATTGTCGATTTGGACCGTGGCCAACTGACTTCCTGGCCGGGCGACTACGAGAAGTACCTAGAAGGCAAAGAAGAGATGCTCCGCGTAGAGGCTGAGCAGAATGCTGAATTCGATAAGAAGCTGGCTCAGGAAGAAACCTGGATTCGTCAGGGCATCAAAGCACGTCGTACACGTAATGAAGGTCGTGTGCGCGCTCTGAAACAGCTTCGTCGAGAGCGTGCGGATCGCGTAGAAGTGCAGGGCAATGCAAACATTCAACTGGATGAAGCTGTGCGCTCGGGCAAGATTGTGTTTGAAGCGAGTGACATCGACTACCACTGGGATGGTAAAAAGATCATTGGTGATTTCAGTTTCAATGTGATGCGCGGAGATCGTATCGCGCTGATCGGCCCCAATGGCTGCGGCAAAAGTACGCTTTTGAAGCTGATGTTGGAAAAAATCGCCCCAGATTCAGGTAAGTTCCATGTGGGTACCAAGTTGGAAGTGGCTTACTTCGACCAGTACCGTGAAAAGTTGGATCCGGAAAAGACGGTCATCGACAACCTGGCAGAAGGCAAAATGGAACTAGAAGTAGGGGGCCGTAAGCGACATGTGCTCGGTTACCTACAAGACTTCCTGTTCCACCCTCGTCGTGCCCGTACGCCAGTAAAAGCACTGTCAGGCGGCGAGAAAAATAGGCTTCTGTTGGCACGAATCTTCCTAAAACCCTGCAATCTTTTGGTACTCGATGAACCAACCAACGATTTGGACATCGAAACGCTGGAACTTTTGGAAGAATTACTTGCCAATTATCAGGGTACGCTACTGTTGGTGAGCCATGATCGTCAGTTCGTCGACAATACCGTTACTCATAGCTGGATTTTTGAAGGCGATGGTGTCATTCGCAAATTTGTTGGTGGTTATCATGATGCGATGCAGCAGCGTGAAAACTACCTGAAGTCCATCGAGTCAGAAAAACCGAAAGCGAAAGAAACTCCAAAGGAAGAAGCGCCTAAAAAACAGGCAAATAACAATAAGCCAGGTAAAAAACTGTCTTACAAGTTACAAAGAGAGCTTGAAGCACTTCCACAGCTTATTGAAAACCTAGAGAATGAAATCGCGCAAATACAGGAATCGGTAAACGATCCTGCGTTCTTCCAGAAAAGCACGGAAGAAACCCAGCCTGTCCTGCAGCGTTTGAGCGAGGCAGAAGCTGAGTTGGAAACCGCCTTTGAACGATGGGAAGAACTCGAAGAGATGCAAAAGGAATCGTAATGCAGTTCAACAAATTCAAACTATCAGCTATCGCACTTGCGGTAGCTGGTATCCCTGCGGTGGCAAATGCTGCCTTGTATCAAGTTCAGTTAATGGACGCACCTTCAAGCAACTCATCTCAAGCAACAGCTATTTCTTCTGATTCATCGAAGGTTGCCGTTGAAGGTTTGAGTGGCCCGGTTGGCCTGAACTACTCAGAAGAACTGCCTTACATGGTAGATGTAGAGCATTTCATCAACAGTCAGGGCGATTTGTATCGCTACTGTCGTGACTATTTGGGATATAACACCTGTGGCGTCTGGGCGGACGAAAGATGGTACGGCGTTCAAGCGACTGGGGCTGTTTGTGATAGTGAAGACAGCGAGCAAAACTGTCTTGGCGGTTTAAAGAAAGAAATTGATGCTTGGATCAATGGCTTTACGAGCAACAGTGTCGCAGCGCTTGAGGGTAATCCAGTTGAGCCTTTTGATGCCGGTGTTTCAGGAACACAGCCGAGTGGCACTGTTCAACCGAATTCTTCAAATGTAGTCATTAACGCGATAAACGGTAATGACGCAATTGGTGCTTCAAGCAGCCCGTATTACAAAGTCGGTTCGAACTACGTTAGGGCGTTTCAGCGCAGAGGCTTCAATGGTGCAGATGAATTGTTACCGCCAAAAGGCTCTACCGATGTAATCAATACTATCGGCCAGACCAATGCAAAGGGATTTGTGGTTGCAGACCTTTCAGGTACCCCTACTACCATCGTGTTTGGTTCTGCGTCTATCGCTAACATGGCTGATCCAGAAAATGGAAACAAAGCGCCGGAAGATTCAGGGTTGAACAACTTAAATAGCTGTTCTTCAACAGTGAGTTGGACGGACCGCGCTTGTCAGTACTACCAGTTTACTAACCAAGCAGCGATTTGGGTCCCAAGTTACACTGATGAGCCACTGCGAGCTCGGATTATTGCTGACTTCCCTAGTGGCGTAACAGGAAATACTGACGATACCGCACAAGCTAGCGTTAATGCTGCCGCTTTGGTTGAAGGTGCAGCTGCACCAACAATGGTTGGTTTCAACACCTATAACGACAGTCGCTTTTACGCCCGTGCTGTAAAACTCTCGCCGGTTTCCGATTTTTCAACGTGCTTAACTGACCTGGAAAGCGATCCTACGAAACGTTGTTGGGATATGGCACTAATTCCGGGCATCAACATCCGTCAAAGCGGCGACATCATTTACCGCTATACAGAAGCAACCGACATCAACAATAACGGTATTGTTGTTGGTGTGGCGAAGAATGCAAGATTGAATAACGGTGCTTATGCAGAAACCGTCTTTATCAACAAGGGTAATTCGACCACGTTATTGGGGCCGTCACAAAGCCCATTGTTCTTTAATGGGTACAACGCGACTGCAGCAGCTATCAACGACAATGGCGAGTTGGTAGGTAAGGTTGATATTGAGAACTCACGTGACCGGTCCCGTCGCCAACGTGGTTACATCTATGCGCATGGCACTTTGAGCCCTGATTTTGATGGCAAGCGCGGCTGGCGTCTGGATGACTTGACTAACGATGGCAACCCAACAGGCAACAATAACCAGTTCCGCATTGCTGAAGCGTTTGATATTTCAGCAAATGGCGATATTGCAGCTTCTGCCTTCTACTGCGCTGGTGGCTATAGTTCTGTGGCGGCTAATGCTCTGTGTAGTGGCACAGAAGAGCTGGTGGCTGTGAAATTGGTTCGCCAGTCCGGGGACATTACTCCTCGCCCAGAAGATAAAAATGCCATCAAACGTAGCGGCGGTGGTATCGGTTTGATTGGCCTGTGTTTGTTAGCTCTGGGTGGAATTTTCCGCCGTAAAAAGTAATTTCACTTTCTGGCTCACCTTCACAAATTTATATTGGATGAGCCTTTCGATGCTTGATTATTTATTAACCATGCGTGAATCTTAATTAGTGAGGGTCATAAAAGATCAACTTGGATGAAACCTCACTGAAAAGATACAACCATCTTAGGATAAGAGGGCGAATATATGAAAAGACAGAAGCGAGATCGTTTAGAGCGAGCACAAGCAAAAGGCTATCAAGCTGGTGTAAACGGTCGATCCTCTGAGACATGTCCCTATCAAGCCATGGACGCGCGCAGCCAATGGCTAGGAGGTTGGCGCGAAGGTCGAGATACGAAAGTATCGATGCTGAAGTAACTTTTTAACCCACACCAAACTATACATGAGCCCCGGAAAACGGGGCTTTTGTTTATCGCTTAATGCACTATAACTAAATGGCATTGGTCCTACTTCTACATCGCTACTGAGAGATAGTGGCTAGCGTTTAGCTTGTTAGGGGACAGGAGAGGAGGTAAAACACCATTAACAAAAAACCGCCCGGAGGCGGTTTAGAATTTGGCGTGTCGATATCGACTTAAAAAGAAGAGGTGTCTTGGAACAAGCCTACTTTCAGGTCTTTCGCTACGTAGATTTCTTTGCCATCCACCAGCACACGGCCATCAGCCAGACCCATCACCAGTTTGCGGTTGATAACGCGCTTCATCTGGATCTCATAAGTTACTTTCTTTGCGGTAGGCAGAATCTGACCGGTAAATTTCACTTCACCCACACCCAGTGCACGACCTTTACCTTCACCACCGACCCATCCGAGGAAGAAGCCAACTAGCTGCCACATTGCGTCAAGGCCTAGGCAGCCAGGCATGACTGGGTCGCCAGGGAAGTGGCAATCGAAGAACCATAGGTCTGGAGTAATGTCTAGCTCGGCAATGATAAAGCCTTTGCCGTGATCACCACCTTCGTCCGTGATGTTAGAAATGCGATCCATCATCAGCATGTTAGGTGCTGGAAGTTGTGGACGACCTGGGCCGAAAAGCTCTCCTTGGCTAGAGGCTAGGAGGTCGTCTCTGTCATAAGAGTGGCGTTTCATTAGCATTAAACTGCTCCTGCAAAAAGATAGGAGCAGATTAGCGTACACGTGTAAGCTAAACAACTCGGATCAGTTGTGTTTTAACCAGTTTTTAAGCTTATTTATTAAGGATGTGTGACGGGTCTCACCATGATGAAAGACATCGATTCTCTGAGCGATTTTGCCTAGAAGTGTCTCAGCTTCCACGTCATCTTCTTCATTTTCATCGCCACTAAATGGAAGGCCAGTGATGAGCGGGAAAGCTTCCTCTACATGCTCAACTGCCCAGATGTGGAAGTTGCCGTCACGAATGGCTTCAGTGACCTCTTTACTCAAGCACAGTGCGTTTAGGTTGGTCTTGGGCAAGATAACGCCCTGATCGCCTGTCAGGCCGCGATGCTCGCAGATGTGATAGAAGCCTTCGATTTTCTCGTTGATACCGCCAACGGCCTGTACACGGCCGAACTGGTCAACCGCACCAGTGATAGCAATGCTCTGATTAATTGGGGTTTGGGACAGGGCACTGACAAACGCACAAAGCTCAGCAAGGGAAGCACTGTCACCGTCTACTTCACAGTAAGATTGCTCAAACACAATGGAGGCGGAATATGGCAGTGGCTCGTCCAGGTCCAGCGCAGCGCTAACGAACGCCTGCATGATCATCATGCCTTTGGCGTGTATGTTGCCGCCAAGTTCTGCTTTACGCTCGACGTCTGCGATGTCACCGTCACCAAAATGAACCACACAGGAAATACGTGCCGGCTCACCATAAGCCATCGGGTGGCCCGGCATTTCAATGACTGTCAGGCCGTTTACCTGACCTATGTGTTCGCCACGGGTATCAATGAATACCTGACCTTTGTGGATGTCATCGACTGCACGCAATGGCAGGTAAGACTCTCTGAAGTATTTAGCTTCGATGCCCGCTTCTACGTCTGCCGCCACAATGGTCTCGCCACTACTTTGGAAATCTGCTTCACGAAGCAGGGTTTGGGTCCAAAGCGGACAGAGCGGCAATCTCTCCTGATCTTCGGTATATCTTGCACCCGCCTGCATCACACGTTGAGCGGCTTCTGGATCAAGAGGTTTGATACCGAAAGCTTGTTGATGACCTTTCAGCACCGACAGATAGGTACCCACGTTCTCTTCAGTAAGATACATGTCCTGTTCGAATTCGGCGTAGCTCGCCAAACCATGTAATTCAGGTTCGCCAGCTTCAAAGTCAGACATCAATGCGCGATCGCCAACGACGATAACTCTGACGGAAATTTCTGAAGGTGGTGGTAGCTCGCAGTAAACATCTGGTTTTGCGCTTTTCCAGCCAAGCTTGTTTGTTGAAAGTAGAGACTTCAATCGGCTCCAAACGTTGGGTTGGGCAAGAATGCAGCCAAGAGAAATGAGAAGCACGCCGCCATTTGCTTGATGGAGGAGACCATTTACAGTCCGTGACGTTGTCACATCCGAGTTGTTCGGATACACTGCGCCAAACAGCTGAACTTCATCGATATTCTCTGCGATGACCACAGGCATATCATCTGACGGTAGCGCCGCTTTCGCCATGTTCTCGAGCAATTTAAGGTAGTCATAAACATCTGGCGCTGTCACCAGAAGAAGACGCGGGAAGTGATGCTCATGAACGAGACGTTCAATGCTGCTTTTTAATCTCGGTTGCAATGTACAAGGAGAGGTCGCTTCGATAGCGGCGTATTGACGAATGTGCGCTTCAACATGAGAAAACTGCGGCACGACGGACTGCCAGGAAACTTCTTGCATACGTTTGGGTATCAACTTTTTCATTGTATTAATTACCGATGAGTATAAATGAATACGCTCCTTCAAAGTAGCGAAGATAACCAGTTGTCGGTGTTAAAGAAACGAAGTGAATAGAGCCTCGATACAAAAGGGTTCAGTTTTGATATCTGAATAGAAAAGATCAAAGAGATACGCAGAGTTAATTTGATTAAAAAGTAAACTGCTGTTACGCTGTCACTGTATTTCACATTTATTTTGCTCTCAACCAAATAAAACTCGAATTATGAAATATCAACAACTTGAAAACCTCGAAGCCGGATGGAAATGGAGCTATCTGGTCAAAAAGTATAAAGAAGGTGCGAACGTTACGCGTTATGTCGACACCAGCGAGGTCGAAGCTGCGGTGAAGTCACTGTTAGCGCTCGAACACGAGCCTACAAAAGTGATCGAATGGATCGGCGAACATATGTCTTCAGAGCTTGATACTAAGCTCAAGCAGGCGATTCGTGCGAAGCGTAAGCGTCACTTTAATGCTGAACAAGAGCACACTCGCAAAAAGTCGATTGACCTGGACTTCCGAGTTTGGGAAAAATTGTCTTTGAAAGCGCAGGAACTCGATGCGACGCTCTCGGACACGATTGAATACCTGATTGGTGAAGCCAACCGTTCCCAGAATGCGAACAAGAAAGTAGATGCGCTGAAGAAGGATTTGAGTAGTTTGCTCGACATGTAAGGAGTCTGCATGGAGTACTTTCTCGCAGCCAGCTTTATCGCTTTATTTGCTTATCTTTTGGTTGACCGTCCTATTATTCTTATCAAGTTTAAGGACGGCCAGCTTGTTAATAAGAAAGGGAAAATCCCTCATGGTTTTCTTCATGACTGTGAAGAAATCAACAAGCGAACGCCTTTCAGCGGCACCATCAAGGTGTATCGAAACCGTTTTAATCCTGCCAAGCTGGTTCTATCGAAAGATATAGACCACAAGGTGCAACAACGTATCCGCAACGTTTTCCCACACAAGTCATTCAAATAACCATTGTTTAAGTTGTCATGTCATCCGTTGAACCCATCGTATTTCGTCTTATCAGAGGCGCAGATCTCAAGCAGTCAATTCTCGATGCCGTGAAAACGCATCAGATTCAGGCTGGCTGCGTCGCATCGCTGGTGGGTTGTCTCTCTGAACTAAAAATTCGTGTGGCCGACGGAAAATCGACGCTTAGCAAAATCGAGCCATTCGAAATCCTTTCTGTTTCAGGCACGCTCACGCCAGAGCATGTTCACCTACATATTTCGGTCGCGGATAAACAGGGCGCTGTCACAGGCGGGCACATGATGGAAGGCTGTATTGTCAGTCACACCGCGGAAGTGTGTTTACTGAAGTTTTATGGTTACGGGTTCAGTCGAGAGCATGATCCCGATACTGGCTACACTGAGCTGGTGGTGAGCAAAGAATAAATACAAGAACGGATGCCTAAAAAGCGTCCGTTTTTGTATTCGCGCAGTTTTACGTCTTTTATTCATTAAATTGAATGACTTATCACTAAAGTGAAAAATTTTCCGAGGGAAGTAAAATAGTTCATGCGTAAGTATTCATGATTATGAATTTACCATTTTAATTTCATTACCTTACAAGAAGTTCATTGCTCACTTTTTCTTCAAGTCCTTCCAAGAAACCCCAAACTTCGCGAGATACTTTTGAAGCCTCGCTGAATCGTTAGACTGAACCTTTTTCGTGCGACTGATATTGAACAATTCACGTCCTGCAGACGCCATCGAATCATGTCGGTCACACACACTCAACACATAGTTAAGCTGGTGCACGTCAAAGGTGTCCAAATCCTCCCTGACTTCGTCATCTAACAGAGAAAGATAGGAACTGGAGCTTTCATTAGACGAGCCGCTCCACATACCTGATAGACGCGCTATTTCATCGTCTACATCTTCAACCGCGATCCTGGATGAATCCGCCAATGTGCCCAATCGGGTGACTGCAGAGCTTAAGTCGCGGAAGTTACTGTTCCAGGTGGCCTGATGAGAGAGCGCAAAGGAGAGGAACTTATCGCGCGCTTCTTTGTTGAAGCGGATGCGATCACCATGTTTCTCGGCGAAGGCCATCACTTCATAATCCAGATTAGGCTCAATATCCTCTTTGCGGTCTTTTAGCCCAGGAAGTGGGTACGTCCACAAGTTGATTCTCGCCAGCAAATCCTCACGAAACGTGCCCTCTATCACCATGGCTTTCAAATCACGGTTTGTACCGGCGATGAGTTGAAAGTTGCTGTTTACGTCCTTGTCGCTGCCAACAGGGTGAAACCGTTTGTATTCGATGGCATGAAGCAACATAGCTTGCTCCTCAAGCCCAAGCTCGCCAATTTCATCCAGAAACAGTAGCCCTTTGTCGGCAGCGCGCAGAAAACCTTCACGCGCCGCAGAAGCGCCCGTGAAAGCGCCTTTGGTATGTCCGAACAGCGCCGCCATCGCATTCATGCCTTTAAGCGTTGCGCAGTTCACAGTGACAAGTTCTCCTTTGAGCAAGGCACGGCGCTTTTTAAGCTGATAGATACGCTGAGCGAGTTGGCTTTTCCCTGCACCTGTTGGTCCGGTAAGCAGGATAGGGGCAGTGGAGCGAATCGCGACCTTTTCGATCTGCGAAATCATCCGGTTGAAGGCTTCATTGCGTGTTTCTATACCGCCTTTCAGAAAGGTTTCGTCTTCAATTCGTGCATTATCAAAGCGCGTGGCGAGCTGGTCATAGCGAGACAGATCAAGATCGATAATCTGCACACGGCCAATGGTCTTATCTTCCTTCGACAGGTCTGGCGCAGACTGGATCAGCTTACCCGGAAAGTGACGACTCTCCGTCAGCAGGTAGCTACAAATCTGTGCCACGTGAGTGCCCGTCGTGATGTGGAAAAGGTAATCATGATTATCGATGTCGAAATCCATCGCTTCACAAAAGTCATAAAGCTTGGCGTACACCTCTTCAAAATCCCACGGATCGGCGAAGTTCATCTGGCATAAGGCAACGCTTGTGTCTGGCGAAACGGATTCGATATCAACGGCAACGTTATTGGCAAGGCGCTTGGAATGGTTGTCATGCAGTAAATAAAGCGTGTCGATAGACAGGCTTTCTTGTTGAACCAATCCGACATTTGGTCTCCAGCGTGTCCATCTATCAACCCGTTTTCCAATTCTGTCTAACTGTGTGCCCAAAAGGCTGACAACAATCGTTTTCTTCATCACCACTTTCATATCCAAAAAGATATATCCATATCTATAAGTATCGAAAATATGAATGTTTGTGGCAATGGATATGGCGACTGATATTCGACTGAAAAGATTTTAATTCAATAAAAACAATAAAATAAAAATTAATTCTTACTTTTCTTTTGAAACTGGCACGTGACTTGGAATAACAAGCTCGTGGTTAGCGGCGTGTGGTTCTGAATACCACCCCGGTGCACCTCACACTGTGAATGTGTATACCAATCACGTTTCCCCTGGAAGGGAGCAGGAAACTGCCGAGGGTTCGATTCCCTAAAAACTACTAGATAGCTAAACGGTAAAGCAGCGGACATGTTCCGTCACCTGCGGGTTCGATTCCCGCTCTAGTCACCTTAACTGATAGTTCAATTGGTAGAACGGCGAAGTTAATTCGTATGTCGTGGGTTCGAGTCCCACTCAGATAACGCAAACAAATGGAAACAAGGAAACGAACGGAGCAACCAATGAGATGAAGACGCAACCGCGCAGAGGGGTAAAGCAGGCAGGAAGCTTCCTTTACCAAGAGCGACAGTTGCCACTGCATCGCCACGCTGTGTCCTTTCGTTTCTCACTAAACAAGGAAAAAGATTATGTTTCGTAAAACCATCAAAATTGCAGAAAACGAACGCGCACTGGTTTTTCAAAACCAGCAACTGACCCAAGTGCTTATGCAGGGTTTACACAAAATTTGGGACATGAAAGACGATGTTGAATTCGAAGTTTTCGATATCGACGAGCTGTATTTCTCCCAGAAAAACGGAGAGCGTTTATACCAAGGCTCAGCCTCGTTGAAGGAGCACATCCAACACGAGAAACTTCAGGATACAGAAGTAGGCATGTTGTATCTTGATGGCATGTTGCGTGGTGTGGTGGCACCGGGAGAGCGTCTGTTTATGTGGAAAGATGCCGGTGAGATCCGATTGGATCGTATCGACATTGCAGATACACCGCTGGTGGAAGATAAGACGCTGTATTTGATCAACAAAGCCGGTGTGAACCTGGCGACGCGTTTGATACGCAGTGAATCGACGGTCGCAGTGAAACCCGTAGCGGTGGCGACAGTGAAAAACAGCCATGTCGGCCTGCTTTATATCGACGGCAAGCTGGCAGAAAAACTGTCTCCGGGCACTTATGGCTATTGGCAGTTCAACCGTGAGTTTCAGTTGAAAAGCTATGACACGCGCACCCAGATTCTGGAAGTGTCAGGTCAGGAAATCATGACCAAAGACCGCGTTAGCCTGCGCATCAACTTAACCGCCAACATCCGCATCTTGGATGCTGAAACAGCTGCCAGCAGCGTGGACGATGTCGAACAATACGCCTACAAACTGCTGCAGTTAGCGTTGCGTGAAGCCATTGGCACCAAAGCGTTGGACGATTTACTGCTGGATAAGCTCTATGTGGGTGAAACCGTGAAAGAGCTGGTGGCAGAAAATCTGAAAGCAGTCGGTGTCGAGTTAGGCAACGTGGGTATGAAAGACATCATTTTACCGGGTGAAATCAAAGCGATTCTCAACCAGGTCGTTGAAGCGCAAAAAGCGGCAGAGGCCAACGTGATCAAACGTCGTGAGGAAACGGCAGCGACACGAAGCCTGCACAACACCGCCAAAGTGATGGAAAACAACCCAACACTGATGCGCCTGAAAGAGCTGGAAGCACTTGAAAAAGTGGCGGACAAAATCAGCAACCTCAACGTCTACGGTGGTCTGGAAGGACTCATGCAAGGCGTGGTGAAAATAACATAGAAAACGCGTCTTGCCGTGAAGCAAATACGGTAAGGCGCGTCATCAAGGAAAGCACAATGTGTACTGAAAACTACATCGAAATTAAAAACGAAAACAAAGCAACGATAAAAGCGTGGACCAAAGGCGTACCGTTTGAAGATAAGGCACGCCAACAGCTGAATAACATCGCATCTATGGATATTGTTCACTCCCATATTGCCGTGATGCCGGATGTCCACCTCGGTATGGGGGCTACGATTGGTAGCGTGATTCCCTCGGTCAAAGCCGTGATACCGGCAGCCGTGGGAGTGGATATCGGCTGCGGGATGCTCGCAAGCAAAACCTCGCTGAAAGCCTCACAGCTCCCGGATAACCTCAGTGGTATCCGACATGCTTTTGAGTCGGCGATACCACATGGAAGAACGTTTGGGCGAGGAAAAACCGACCGCGGCGCGTGGCATAACATCCCTGAAGTGGTAGCAAAAGAGTGGCAAAAGCTGGAACTGCGCTTCGAGGCAATCTGCCATAAGCATCCGGCGATCAGGAAAAGCAACCACGTTAACCATCTGGGCACCATGGGAACGGGGAACCACTTTCTGGAGCTTTGTCTGGATGAAAACGACGCAGTTTGGATCATGCTTCACTCAGGCAGCCGTGGCGTAGGAAACCGCATTGGTACCTACTTTATCGAACTGGCGAAGAAGGAGATGGAACGACACCAGATCCACCTTCCCGATCAGGATCTGGCGTATTTGGAAGAGGGCAGCGACTACTTTAACGATTACGTGGAAGCTGTCGAATGGGCGCAGGATTTTGCCGCGAAAAACCGTGAAATCATGATGATCAATGCGATTACAGCGCTGAGAAAACAAATCCCAGTGCCATTTGAAACGGCAGACGTGGCGGTGAATTGTCACCACAACTATATCTCGCGGGAAACGCACTTTGGTAAGTCATGCTATGTCACTCGTAAAGGCGCGGTGAGGGCTGGCAAGGGCGAACTGGGGATTATCCCTGGTAACATGGGGGCGAAGTCCTTCATCGTTCGAGGGCTTGGCAATCCAGAAAGCTTCGAAAGCTGTAGTCATGGCGCAGGGCGTGTGATGTCGAGAGCACAGGCGAAAAAGGTTTATAGCATCAAAGATCAAGTTGCCGCGACGGAAGGTGTTGAGTGCCGAAAAGATGCAGCAGTGATTGATGAAATCCCGCACGCCTACAAAGATATCGACAAAGTCATGGAAGCACAGAAAGACCTTATCGAAGTGGTGCATACCCTGAAGCAAGTGGTTTGTGTGAAAGGGTAAATACGACTGATCACACGTTAAATCAATAATTTAAGCAGGAGCATGTCTCCTGCTGTTTTACATCCTTTAACGCACTATAACTTAAATGTGTTGGGCCACCATAATCTTGCCACAATTGGTCTGAATTGGCCTCAGTTGCTACCCGGAACCGACAGATTGATTTGGTGTAATGCCAGTCAATAACGACAGGTCAAGGAAGTGGCAATGTACTCCCTGAAAATCTCCAAAGTCTCATTCAAAGCGCCGTTAGCAGATTGGTTGCTGACAGCGCTTTTCATCATGTTCCTCCCTGCGATTGCTTTTGCCAGTGAGGAAGAAGGCGGCTTGTATATACAAACGCAAAACAGCGAAGACAAACTCTGGACGGCAGCGCCTCAGCTTTCCACCAGTGCAGAGTTGGTGATAAATGGTCTGGTGAATCGCGTGAAGGTCGAACAGCGTTTTACCAATCCAACAGACGATTGGATTAACGCCCGTTATCTGTTTCCGCTACCTCAGAATGCAGCGGTCGATCATCTGACGATTCAAATCGGTGAGCGCATCATTGAAGGTGAAATCCAAAAGAAACAGCAAGCGAGAGAAACCTTCAACCGTGCCGCTGAGCAGGGAAAAAAAGCCTCGTTGGTGGAACAGCACCGTGCGAACTTGTTCTCTACGCAGATTGCCAATGTTGCGCCTGGCGAAACCATTGTGGTGAATATCCAATATCAGGAGACGGTTCACTATGAAGATGGTGAGTTCAGCCTTCGTTTCCCAACCACCTTCACGCATCGCTACATTCCGGGGTTGCCAGATTCGACGTCACTGCAGGCAAGAGGCGACATCGAAGGCCCAATTCTGGAAGAAGGCGAACATCGTGTTGAAGAAGTGGTAACACCATTACAGGAAATGCAAAACGGTTGGGCTGTGGCAACGCGTCAGGTGCCAGATGCCAATGAAATTACGCCGGAGTATCGTGATCCGCTGCTTGAAGATGAAATCGCTTTTACCTTGGAAGCAGACATCAACATGGGTCTGCCGATTGATTTTGTGGAAAGCACCACAGCTTCCATCAATGTAGAAAAGGTCTCTGAAAGCCGCTATTCCGTCACACTGAGCGAAATGGAAATCGCCAATCAGGATTTTGTACTGAAATGGCGCCCAGCGGCTGCCAGCATGCCGGTTGCAGCCTTATTTGTGCAGGAAAAGGAAGGCGAGAAGTACGGTCTTTTAATGGCGATGCCGCCGCAATCGAAGCAGGCAAACAGCATCCCCCAAAACATCACTTTGGTGTTGGACATCTCCGGCTCAATGTACGGTGAATCCATCGAGCAAGCCAAAGAAGCCGTCATCTACGCGCTGCATAGCCTCGAAGCCGATGACTACTTCAACCTGATTATCTTTAATCACGAAGCGCGTCGTTATTCGTCAGTGCCCGTGCAAGCAACTCTCAAGAATATCGGTTTAGTCAGCAGCATTGTTCGTGGCATTGAAGCAGATGGGGGCACCGAAATAGCGACAGCATTAGAGTTGGCGTATACGTCAGAGCCAATGGCTGGTTACTTGAACCAAATTGTCTTTATGACAGACGGTGCCATTGGCAATGAAGAAGAGCTGTACGGCTTAATCAGCAAAGGATTGAAAGACCGAGGACTGTTTACCGTCGGGATTGGATCCGCGCCAAACAGCACTTTTATGCAGCGCGCCGCCGTATCAGGTAAAGGAAGCTTCACCCATATCAGTAGCCTCAACGAAGTTTCTACGTCACTAAAGCCACTGTTTCAAAAGCTGTCCAGCCCAGTAATGAAAGACATCACCGTGAAGTGGGATGATGGCGAGCCTGTCGATGCATGGCCAAACCCAGTACCGGATCTCTACAAAACCCAGCCTTTGGGTTTGGCGTTTACCATCCCCGAAAACGCGAATACATTACAGCTAACAGGCATTCAAAGTGACGCGCCATGGCAGCTGGATATTGACCTTGAAGCCATTCAAGCGGGCGCTGCGACAGGTATAGACGTACTTTGGGCGCGTAAACAAATCGAAAGTATCACCCTCAATCAAAGCTTGAGTGCAAATGAGAAAGAAACCCGAATCACAGAGCTGGGTTTAAATCATCACATTGTCACCAAGCATACGTCGCTGGTCGCCGTTGATAACAATCCAAGCCGACCGTTGGATGAGAAAGCAAAGCCACATCAAATCAATCCACATGCACCTAAAAACAACGTCACCATGCTGCAGAGTGGTTTGGGAAGCACCTTCATGATGTTACTGGGTGGATTAATGTTGGCTGTCAGTGCGGTAGGGATTCGCTTCAGTCGCGCATCACGTGACGTTTTCCAATAGAAGGTCAGTATACATGGAAGTCATCCGTCGTTATTTTCCGCAGAAGCCCTGGCAACTCGTTTTTATGGCCAGCTTCCTGTGTGGAGGTGTCATCATGGCAAATGGCCTATACATAAAAGCCAAGGCGCAACTCGCCCAACTCATGATTGCCCACGCTTGGGAGAAGCAAAAACAAACGGGCGAGAACCAAGCCCCTTGGCCGTGGGCTGATACTTATCCCATCGCCAAGATCGCATTGAAGAACAACAAGCCGCAGTGGGTGTTGTCTGGCGCCAACATGCGAAACCTGGCATTTGGTCCAACACTGCAGATGCAAACTGCCTTGCCGGGAAGGAGGGGAAACGTCGTCATCTACGGTCATAACGACACCCATTTCTCGGGGCTGTCTGAGATAAAGCCGGGCGATACCATGAGTATTGAGACCCGCGCCGGCACTCAGGTGTATTACAGCGTGGAAGAAATCAGCATCGCTCATGAATCTGACACTCAGTGGATAGAGCAAACGGACGATGACCGCGTCACACTGGTGACCTGTTATCCATTCGACGCCATGACATTCAACGGACCACTGCGCTATGTCGTGGTGGCGAAACCCCAGCTAACACCAGACTCACTCCGAGATTTCGCACCTGATGTTTTCTATTCCGCGAAGACTGAAACTGAACAGTGGCTATAGCATATAAACGTAACCATAACGCACTATAACTTATTGTTGGTTCGCATTAGCCCAATCTAGATAACACGAAAATCCTACTACTTATCTACCTGAAAATATGAGGTTTAAACGAAAAATAAGCCTAATAAAAAAGGGCGCGAATCGCGCCCAAATGGGAGGCTTAGTGATGGATCGTTATAGTTATTGAGTAAGCAGTGTGTGGAACTGGGTGAGCCACGCAGGGTGTGCAGGCCATGCTGGTGCCGTAACGAGATTACCGTCGGTAATGGCTTCGTCCATCGCAATGTTTGTGAATTCACCGCCGGCCAAGCGAACTTCCGGAGCGCAAGCGGGGTAAGCGGAAATCGCGCGGTTTGAAACCACATATGATGCCGTGAGTAATTGGGCGCCGTGGCAAATGGCAGCAATCGGTTTGTTTTTATTGTTGAACGCAGTGATCAGGTTCAACACGTCCTCATTTAAACGCAGGTATTCTGGCGCGCGTCCGCCAGGTAAAAGTAAACCGTCAAATGAGGTGTCGGAAACCGCATCAAAGTCCGCATTCAATGTGAATATGTGGCCTGGTTTTTCGGTGTAGGTTTGGTCGCCCTCGAAGTCATGGATAGCCGTTTTAATGGTTTCTCCATTTGATTTCCCCGGACAAACCACAGAAACCGAGTGTCCCAAAACCTGAAGCGTTTGAAAGGGCACCATGATTTCATAGTCTTCAACGAAATCACCGGCGATGATAAGAACTCTAGCCATCGTTATTTTCCCTGATCTAGTTACTGACGTTATTGTGGTTACGGCCCAATGGGTTAGGCTCATTTTTATCGGTGTTTTTCAGAACATTAGTACAGCAGTGGCGGGCTACAAGGCGAGTGATCAGTAATTCGAGATTGGTCTATTCTGAGTGCAATCGGTACATCGGTCAGTTACAAACACCTTCGATTTTTCAGTTAATTTACCTAAAAAATGTGTGGTTCATCATTGAAACAGAGTGCGTATGGATCGCATTTTTCTTCCACATAAACCGGAAAAACTTCCCTCAGATTCACATAACAAGAATGATGTCGCCAACAAAAACAACAAAGAGGCAATTTTCTTTATGAGCCCAAATTTAATCGTTCTCGATGGCGCCTCTGGAGCGGGTAAAACCACGCTGGCGAAAGCTCTCCAGGAGCAGTTTCTTCCAGAAAACTGGCTGTATTTTTCTATCGACACATTAGTCTATGCGCTTCCACCGTCAGTGCTTCAGCGCTGCAATCAGGAAAACGACTGGCGTTCACTGGACTCAAATACCCTGACGAACGGGGCATTCTCTTGTGTGAATGCCTTGCTGGAAGCGGGTAACAAAGTCATTTTTGATGCTGTGATTTCAACGCCACAGCGAGCACTGAAAATGGATCTGGCTTTCGAGCGCCATGAGCGTTTATATGTTGGTCTTGTCTGCGAACTTCCAGAGTTAGAGAGACGCACATTTGACCGAGGAGATAGAACGTTAGATGAAGTGAGGCATGGCTTCTACACATCACCACATCATCTGAAATATGATCTCAAACTCGACAGCACCAAAACGCCTGCGACTGAACTCGCAACAATCATTGCGGTAACTTTGCAGGAGCAAGTCACCAAGGCATAAACAACGCATGACTTAACTATCACGCATACGAGCCGACAGTGACGAATCCAGAAGACCTCAAGAAACTAGAACAAAAGATCGCGATGGGGATGTCCAAACACATACTGGTTTACGGTGTGTTGCTGTGGGGAATTCCTACCGCGATTTTTTATGCCGCCATTACGCCGCTTTTTACCGGAAAAGGCTTCATAGAAGCGCTCTCTTTCTCGCTTTGGGCATTTCCATTAGGCGGTATCTTCTATGGTCTGTATTCTTGGTTAAAAACCAAGAACCTTCTGGAAAAGGCCAAATCATGAAATTCATCTTCCTTGCAGATAAGCCAGAAACACTTCCTACCGTTGCTCAGTGGTTTCTCAATGAATGGGGGCACCTGAATCCCGAGGCCACGATAGAGCGCAACCAAGCCAAGCTGAGCGAATACCTCAACAGAGACAAACTGCCACTGATGATCTATGCCGTTGAAGGTGATGAGATCCTCGGTTGTTCCTACCTCTGTTATCACGAAATGAGCATCTACACCGACAAGGAACATTGGGTCGGTGGCGTCTATGTAGAAAAAGCGCATCGTGGCAAGAAGGTTGCGTCGAAGATGGTCGGAGAGTTAGAACGATTGGCGAGGACCTTAGGCATTGAAAAACTTCATCTTCAAACTGAGCAGTTAGATGGTGGTTTATATAGTCGGATTGGGTTTGAAGAAATAGAGCAGGTCGAATATCGCGGCGTGAAAGTGTCGGTGAGAATGAAAGGTCTATAAAAATAGACGGTTAATTTTTATTTGTTTGTTTATTTACACACTTAAAGTTTGAGTGAATAATGATATGTAAAATTTTCTGACAAAAAAAGCTCAATTTAATTACAAAGCACTCAATAATCATTAATAAGCTCTGGATTGAGATTACATCGTCTGCTTCATTAAGTGATACCAATAAAAATTGATCTATCGAATCAGTTTACTACAAATCAAGTGCGGGTATCGCTAATGAAAGTTTCTTATCGTGTTGCTTTACTTTCTACAACAGTTGTTATCGGAGTGCTCTCTGCGCTTTCCTGGTTTCAATACCAGAACGTGAAACAAGAAGAGCTGGACATGTCAAAACGAAACACCCTTGAGACCACTGCAGCCATGGGGGAGCAAATAACCAACTGGCTAAACGGTAAACTTGCCCTCATTGATATGATGGCTGAGAACATCAATGCCGACTTTAGTGCAGAGACTATTCAAACTACCTTCGACCTTCCGATACTTAAAGAAGAGTTCATCCTGATATTTGGAGGGCTCGATACCGACGGGAAACGTATCACCAATGACCCAAGTTGGAATCCTGAAGGCTGGGATGCTCGAAAACGTCCTTGGTATCCTTTCGCTAAAAAGAACAGTTCTGCAAGGCTCACCGACCCTTATGCGGATGCTGCAACCAAAGAAATTCTCATCTCAGCTGTTGCAAATCTTTATGACAATGGTGTTTCGAAAGGAGCCTTCGGCGGTGACCTAAGCTTAGACACTGTGTCAAAAGCACTTAACACACTTAATTTCAATAACACAGGTTATGCCTTTCTATTGAGTGATGACGGTACCATTATCAGCCACCCGAATGGCGATCTTAATGGTCTGAAAATCAGTAAGCTCTACAAAGGCGACACCCTGCCAGTACTTGATGAAGCGTTTCAGAAAGTTGAAACAGATAACGGTTCAGCACTCACTGTATTCCATAAATTGGATAAGCTTACTGGCAGCAACTGGCTAATAGGTGTTGTGCTCGACGAACAAACTCTCATGGCTCACAGTGAGGAGTTCGGCTTTGCCTCCATGATAACTACTGCGGTTTGCGCTATTTTGATTGGGCTGCTATTGAGTATGGTGACCTCGCGCCAGCTTAGACCTCTTGTCAACTTGCGTGAAAGCCTTGAAGAGATCAACAGTGGTGACGGCGACCTGACAAAACGCCTTGCTATTAAAAGTAACGATGAATTCGGCGGTGTTTCTAAAGAGTTTGACGGTTTTATTGATTATCTTCAAACGCTGGTAAAAAGCATTAAAGGAACATCAGACCAAGTATCTGACAACGTCCGCCAGACAGTATCATCTGCCAAAAATGCGGCTGAAGGTGCTGAACACCAACTCAAAGAAATCAGTCTGGTGTCTGACGCCATCCATGAGATGACAGATATTTCAAATGACGTTGCTGAACGGGCGCGCAATGCCGCTGAAGTGGTTGCAGAGAGCACCGAAGCCACCAACAAAGGCGGTGACTCTGTAGAGAAAACGAAAACCTCGATCGACTTACTGATGGGAGAGATGGAAACGGCAGTATCTAAAGTGAATGAACTGGCTAAATACAGCGCCAACATTGAGTCTATTCTTACCGTGATCACTGACATTGCCGAACAAACCAACCTACTGGCATTGAATGCTGCCATTGAGGCGGCGCGTGCTGGAGAAATGGGTAGGGGGTTCGCCGTCGTCGCCGACGAGGTACGCGCACTCGCATCTCGCACGCAAACCTCTACAGAAGAAATCAAAAATATGATTGCCCAGCTACAAGCTGGTGTAGGTGAAGCGGAAAGCGTCATTATCAAGAGCCGCAACACTGCATCAAGTACACAGGAAGTGGTGCTCGGAGCAAATTCTGCTCTCACTGACGTTCACAATCACATTTACCGTATCAACGAGCTGATCAATGAGATCTCAGAGTCTTCATTTAAGCAACGGGATACCGCCAATGATATCCAGCAGAACACCGATAACATTCGTGACATCAGTGAAACTCTGTCACAGCGGGCGAAAGAACAAGAAACACTTTGTGTAGCGATTTCTGATTTAGCCGGTCAGCAAGAAAATGAGTTAAACAAATTTAAAGTATGAGTAGACACAACTCGTAAGAAAAGGCCCCCGAAAGGGGGTTTTATTTTTGGGCCGAAAGTTAGAGTAGCTAGATAAAAGAAGAGCCCCAAGCAGGACTCTTTAATGCTTGCAGTATTACGCCAGTGTCAGCTAAAACGATACCCCACATTTACCCCCACCAAGCATCACTGGATGGGCTGGACATCATATAGGTATTGTATTCCATCCTTGCAAACACTCGGCTTTCAGACGGAATCTGAAGTTCTGTGCCCACAGCCAGATGAGGCCTGAACTCTGAATCCTGAGATGAGGTGAGGCCCCGACTAAAAGTACTGCTTAAATCCATTTTACCGGTATTGTATGCAATACCGGTTTTGACGTATGGAATGAAGTAGGTATTGATATCTTTACGCCATACCGCATCAAGGTGGGTGGAATGATAGGTAACATTAATTTTGGTTCGATAGGTGCCATTGTTTCCTTCAAACTCATAGAAACTTTCATCCCCACCATATGCATATGATGCTTCGATAGCCAGATTATTATTGAATTGATATCCAGCCCCCAGGTTAAAACCGCTGCGGTCACCACCTTTGTATCCGCCGAAAAGGTAAGTATTGTCTGATGTCTCAGACGCAAAAGAGGGTGCGGATAAAGCGACAACCAGTGCGATAGTCATTTTGTTCATATTAAAGCCTTTTTATTGCCGTATTTAAGACTTCCTTGATCAACGATCCTTGTTCACTTCCTTGGCAAATGCCGAATCACTCCATACGAATGTGAATATTCTCCGACAATAATACAGTGTTCGATTATGGTTTCCATTACCTTTGTGCTTAGTGCTGTAACAAAGTGTGTAACGAAAAATGAAGCAAATAGCGCAGTGGGTTGGAAGTGTATTTGCACGTTTGGCTGGGGTAATGCCTATAAAAGCGGTATGAAAGATGAATTCATTTTACTGGTGATCTTTGTGCCCTTGATGCTGTCGTTTCTTCCGGATTATGCGCCGTATGTGGAAGCAGGTTTTACCGCATTGAAGGCTGTCCCCAAGTATTACTGGTATGTAGTGGCAGCGGTGGTGATTGATACGTTTGGATTTCGCTCAATCGTGTGTTATCTGTCGTTTAAATGGAAAGAAATTAGGGTGGATATACTGGAAACGCTTGCAATCTCAATAGGCACTGGGTGGCGCAGCCTGTTCATCGGTATTCGGTTACTGGCGGTTTGGGAGATGCTATGGCGCATCCGGGACGTGTCCATGGCGGCGAACCAGCGCAAAATACTTTCGCTATATAGGAAAGGCTTCAAGCTCTCTGGGATGGAACACCGCACCTGACGGAGTGATAAGAATGGCGCGGTCTTGATCGATTTTGAAGCCTTGCCAGTTGAAGTCGTTCGGCAGATAGATGCGCGCTTTGATGAGGAGTAGCTTTTCGGCTTTGAGGCTTGGCTGCAAGATGAAAACAGAAAGACGTTAGAGGAAACATAGATTCAATTTTGTCAGAATGATGCCAACCAGAAGTAACATAGAAAGCTGACAATCATGATTTGATATGAGCAAACTGAAGCTCAATCTATAGCGATATTGAGTGTTAAATCTAAATATTTTAGTGCGCATTATGTATAAAAGGGCAAATAGATTTTAGGCAGGGCGACCACACTCTAAGGCTTTGATTACACGGGGATTGTTGGTCTTTTCGGCAAGGATGTTATAGACGACATTTTGATCATCCAGTTGCAGTAAATCCGCCAATTTGAAGATGACATCCCACTCGGCACAATTCTTATTTTGACGCCATCTACTAACCGTAGCGCGCGGAACCTCTAACTTCTGAGCTAACGCATAGTCTGAAGGTATGTTGTACCTGTCTTTTACATCGTCCAAAAGTTTATTTAAGTATTCCACTTGTCACCCTCGCCTTGACGCTATTTGTTAAATCTTAGCTCGACATTTTGTCGGATACCACAGTCTATACCCGTATTGACGTCAATTGGTGCGAGATGTAAAGCTAAATATTGACGCTAATGCATGGGGATGCAGACATGGAACAAGTTAATCATCAGTATTGGATTGATAAAATCCGTAACGACCTCGGTCTAAAAAAAGACCCAAACCGCAAGCAAGGTTGTCCTGACCTTCGTTACTCCGACCGTTTTCAACGTGCCGCCAAACGAATGATGCAAGCGCGTCGTTTAGGAGGGGTGGCATGAATGAATCCCTAAGCGTCAAGGCGGATGGGGGCAACAGCCCCCGGAAGCTTTCACGCAATGCCCGTTATGAAGCAGCAAAACGCGCGGAAGGCTTGGAGAAGGTTACGCTATGGCTACCGATTCAAGTGATTCCTGAATTCAAAAGCGCGGCGGATTTATGTTGCGAATATCGCCACCTTTCTATCAACTCAATGAGGGACACCAAGTCCGGGCGGTATGTATCGCTAGAGCGTGGCGTCACTGGTGACAGTGATGGATAAGACGCTCCCGACACTGACACAAAAAGACATTCAATATATCGCCGGGGCAGCTATCCCCGGCGACCTGCTTTTGTCCCGACTTGAAAGCCCGGTAACAGGGGAAACCCCGAAAGCGTGGTTAGAAAGCCAAGCGCAAAAACTGCGTCATGCGGACTTTAACCACTGGATGAAAGTGCGCGATACCGAACGCCCAAACCAGCCCCCCGCAGGGGCGGAGCAAAGCGACGGGGGCACTAGGCTAGTCCAAGGGTGCGAAAGTCCGACACGGACGAAAGAAGCGCAGCGACGCACCCTGATAGCCAATCAGGCAAAGCTTTTGCAACACAGAGCGGACGGCGGCGAGGTGGGTATCCGGTTTGCAGACCAAACCCCACGAACCCACCACGACGACTACAGCCACCACAACGCGCACCGTCAATCCGAGCGTAACCGGGCATTTCGCATCATGCATCAGCCGTGGTCGGGTAAATACCGCGCCGGGATATTCGTACAACCGCGCCCGCAGGATGCGCCAGCCCCAACAACGGGTGCCCGCTTCACTGAGCGCCTGACACCGAAGGCCGTGGGGAAAATCTTCGAATCTGCCGCCTATGTGGCAACGTTACATAACGGGTTTACCACCTTTCTCACCCTGACATTTTCGCCAGAGGCGCGGGCGAAACTGTTTGCCGGGGATGACGAAAGCCCGGAGACCACCATCGGCCGCGAGGTTTCCCGGTTTCTGGATGGGGCGAAAAAGGTCTACCAGCGTGGGTTTGATTTCCATTACGTAACGGAACGCGACGGAGACGACCACCCATTACATTACGTAACGGAAAACGCGCCACTGAAAGTGCGCCCACGTCACGGGAATTTTCATTATATATGGGTAGCAGAATGCCCGGCCAATGAAGACGGCGAACCTAACCCCCATGTGCATGTATTGCTTAACTGGCAGGTACCTAAACCGCTTTTCCGGGCATGGGCTGAACGCATTGAATCATTATGGGGTCATGGCCTTGCGCACCTTGAGCGCATCAAACATGGCAAAGCCGCGGGCAAATACATCATCAAAGCGGTGGGCTATGCCGCCAAAGGCGACAACGGCGAGCAGGGTTTGATTCGTGGTAACCGTTACGGCATCGCAAAGTGCAGCCGTGCGCCGGGGTGGGAATGCCTAGCCACCTTTGAGGCCGATTGCATGGGCGCGATTATCGCGGAATACCGTCACCGTCTGGGCAAGTGGAAAAAGCCGATTACCCGGTTACGCAGTAAGACCAAAAAGAAAATTGCAGCGAGCGCCCGCGCACTTCAAATCGTGAAGAAATCCAAGAAACTGACCCCAGAGCAGATACAAAACCGGGTGCAGAAACTCAGTGCCAGGTTAACGCAGTTAGACGGGGTGATGGATGCCACCGCCGCCAAAATTCGCGAATGTGGGCGCACGGTCAGCGATGACCATCCGCTTGTGCATTTCGATGGGGAAAACGCCCGCGAGCACCTTGACCGCTTCCTCATCTGGGCGACGGGTGCGCGAGGTTGGAACATACAGAGCGATGACATTGAGAACTGTCGCCTGTTAAAGCAACAAATCAAACAACAATTTAATGGGGAACTGACCGCCTTTAGGGATGAGCTGTTGATTCATGAGGCGCGCGTCAATTGGCTAAAAGAAACCGGATGGAATCCGGTGCAACTGGAGCTTAACAGCTATGGCGAAAAACGAGAATTTGGAGACTGTGACGAACGAGATTGACCACGAGGTGAAGAAGGCGACCAGCCACCCGGTATACGGGCGGTTTCTGGCACCGCTTCGTCTTATGGTGGTGTGGGTGAAGGCAGTGAACACCGAACTGCGTGAAATCCGCGCTTACATGAACAGTGATGAGCGCCAGCCTGTCACTATAGAGAATGATTCATGACCGGGGGAGAGTGGCTAGCGCTGCTCTTTTTACTGCTCGCCGTTGCAATGTTTGGCGTGTGGGGCTGGCTTTATAACAAGCTGCTGACATGGCGTCAGCAGCTTGAGTCATGGGAGCGGGATTTACATCACCGCGAAACACTTATTGTAAAACTTCAGCAATGGAAGGAAATGAAATGCCACGTGAAACGATAGGACATATCAAATGCCCGATTGCGGGCGACATGGCCGAAGTGCGTGAGGACAAGCGCGGCAAGCTCTACTACTTGGGCGAGGCGGGCATGATTAAGCCCAATCTGCCTGCCGGGCAAAACTGGCTCAAAAAGCAAATGATTCCTTTGCCTGAGCACAGCCAAGAAACGCCCCCAGAGGAAGAGGGTTTCATGAAAGCCCTTTGGGGATAATCACACAACTCACTGTCGGGAGACAGAGACATGGACAACGAACTGCACGATGTGCGGGCAGACTTGAAACTGCTCGCGCCTGCTGCCGTCGCACTCGACGGCGGCGAACCTTTACCCACTGACGCGCCACAAAGCGACACGGGCGAGGGCATGGAATTTGACGCCGTGCCCGCTGAGCCGATGGCGGCTGACCCGGTGCTCAAAGGCACCATTGCTACGCTAACCACGGTATTGTCTGCGCTGGTTTGCCCCAACTGGAAAATCCAGCCCGAAGAGGTGGACGCCATTGCCGAAAGCGGCACTGTGTGTTTGCAACACTATTTCCCTGACGCCAACCTTGACCACCCGGCGGTGGGTTTTGGTCTGGTGGTGGCAGGGGTGGCCGGGTCACGTCTGGCGATGGGTATCCCGCCGAAGGAGAAACCACCGGAAACGCAACAGGACGCCCTGCCGGACGACACGGCAAGCGCGGTACACAATCCTGACAACGCCTTACAAGAAGGGGTACTGCATGAGCAATAGGAAACGGATTGATACCTCACTCGATGCGCAGCACGAATACATTTGTGGGACGACGGGCGCGGGGAAATCGTCCCACGTCAAACGCGTCATTGATAAGGCGCCCCGCGTGGCCGTGTTTGACCCGGATGACGAATACGGAGACCAGCCCGGCTTTGTCCGTGTGACCAGCGCGCGGCAGTTTCTCGATTATCTTTACCGCTATCCGGCGGGCGGGTTAAAAATTGCGTTCGTCAGTGAAGGGCAGGACGCCTTTGATTTTTGGGGCAATGCGGTGTTTGCGTGGGGGCGCTGTGTGGCGGTGGCAGAAGAAATCGCCGATGTCACCACCCCGGCCAAAGCACCGCCTGCATGGGGACGATTGCTGCGCCGTGGCCGTAAACGGGCGATTAAGGTGATGGCCGTGACCCAACGCCCCGCAGAGGCGGATAAAACCGCACTCAGTCAGGCGGCGGTTATCCGCACCGGGTTGTTGGGGCGTGATGCTGACCGGGTCAGCGTCGCCCGTGAAATGAACATCAACCCGGACGAACTGGCCGGACTGGTGAAACTCGATTGGGTGGCGTTCAAACGTTCGGATTTATCCGTCACCAAGGGCAATTTGACCCACCAACGGGAGACCGTAGTCCGGGCGCCCGTAACGTAACGGAAAGTTGTAAAAAACCTTTGAAAACAGCGTCAATATGATATTGACTAATAACTCCTTGGCACGCTGTGAAGCGTCCCTGTTCACGTCGTGAGACGTCACTTTGGAGAAACTCACATGATTAAGAAATACGCGCCGCTCATTCTGGTGTCACTGGCTACCCTGTGGGTCGCTAACCGCGTTGAGCCCGTGAAAAAAATCGTTTACGCATAAGGGGGTATGACTTATGCGTTTAACCCATAAACTCCCTTCCTTTTCGAACGTCGTTGCAGGCGCAACCGCAACACTTGAACTGCCGTTAGGTCTGGCGTATCACATGCTGTTGCTGGAGTTCTCCGGCATGGCGCTGGCCCAGATGAAAAACATCCGTCTGGAAGTGAACGGCAAAGTGGTGCAGAAGTGGAAAGATGGCGAGCGCCTGAACTCCCTGAACAAGCACTACAAGCGCGGCACGGCCACGGCTTCGAGTCTACCTATCTGGTTTATCCGTCCCGAGATGGATGACCCGGCGCAGCAGCGAGTGTTCGCGGTCGGCACCTCGGACGTGCAAACCCTGACCCTGTTGATTGATATTGCTGACGATGCGACCGCGCCAAAACTGACCGGACACGCCATCAAAGGCAACCAGTCACCGCTGGGTATCATCACCAAGGTGAAAACCTTCCCGGTATCGTTTGCCACCGCTGGCGAGCAGGAAATCGACAACTTGCCACTTCCGCGCGGTGCCCGCATTGCGTCGGTACATCTCTACAGCCCGGACGTGACCCGCTGCGAGCTGGACATGAACGGCTTGCGTGTGTTCGAGATGGACAAGACACTCGCGGCCAAAATCCAGACCGACTATGCCCGCGACCCGCAATCGTCCGACAAAATGTCGCTCGATTTCATGCTCGAAGGCGATATGTCTCAGGCGCTGGTACTGGAAGGCGTGCAGGATTTCCGTATCCGTCCGACGCTGGCAAATCCGGGTGCCGTTGATGTTGTTGTCGAGTACCTCGACCAATACCAAGGCATCTAAGGGGGCGACATGGCGCAAGCAATTGGAGCGTTGAACCCTAACGCCGTGAGCGCACCTTCGGGTGATGCATGGTGGGGTGGCTTTGTCGATAAGGCGGGCGACCTTTTTAGCTCTGCCGCCGGGGCGTATCTGGAATATGAACGCATTCAGGCCGGGCAGGACGCGACGGGCGCCTCACAGCAACCCGTAGCCAGCCAGCCGGAGCACTCCAGCCAGATTAACCCGCAACCGATGCGCGGTTCACTGGTGCCGGGTGTCAGCAATCAAATGCTGATGATTGGCGCGCTGGGTGTCTGTGCTGTTGTCCTGCTGCTGAAAAAGTAAGGGGGCATCATGTTTGGCTCGATGACCTCGCTTACGGGTGGCGGTGGGCTGCAAGGTGGCAGCGCGGGACCCTCTGCCGCGCACAACACCACCACGCACACCACCAACAGCGGCTTTACAGGGGGCGCGATTAATTTCGGCAGTAACAACGGGATTCCCTCTTGGGCGCTGTTGTTAACCGGGCTCGCGGCACTGTATGTCTACACCCGCAAAAACTGACCTGTTTCCGCTCCCTTTTGAGGTGGCCGCGCCTGCACTGGCGCTCAGCCTTGGGGATTACATCACGGACGCCAAAGAGCAAACCGCACTCGGTAAAGAGTTTATTTTTGGCTGTCACGGCGCCGTGATGTGTCTCCGCCCGGAAGGGCGCGAACTGGTTGTTGTCGGGTTCACCGGAAAGCACCGACTTGCAGCCGTGGCGCCACATATTTTGCGTACCGCTGTGCAGGTTGGCTGCATTTCCATCCGGGTGCATACCCAGCGACGCGGTGAACTGCGTTTTCTCAATATGTTGGGCTTTCCATTCCGCCTCGTCGAGTGGCGCCCGGACTCCAACGAATACGTGTTAAGGATGGCTATCAATGGGCGGCTCAAGCAGTTCAAGTAACCTCACTAAAAACACCACTAACACCACCAACCTCAACTCAAGCGTAGGGGTTCAGGGCGCAAATAATGGCGTGATTTTAAGTGGTGTCACCGATTCCACCATCAATGCCTCTATGACCGACCACGGTGCAGTATCGGCAGCACTGCAAGCCATGAGTGAATCAAGCTCTGACGCTCTCGAAAGCAATGAGGCCGTTTCACGCCTTGCAATCAGTGAGATGGGGGATTTATCCCGTGACATCATCGGCCAATCCCTGACCGCCTCCAAGGGGGCGACAGATGCGGCGTTAGATGTGGCGAAAAATCTGTCACTTTCGAGTGATGCCGGAACGACGCAGACCATGACCAAGTATGTCGCATTGTCTTTGGCTGCGGTGGGTGTCGCTGTCGCCTTGCGGGGTAAGTTCTGATGACCATGCTAAAAATCAATGCTGACACCTTCCCGAAGCCTTACGGCCTCACCGGGACATTTTTCAAGGTGGTGAATGCGTCCGGGGCGGTCAATGTGCGGTTTGAGTATCACGATGACAGCGAACTGGAAACTGTGCTTTATCAGGGGTTGGCCATCGAGCACCCGAAACCGTTTAAGAGTTTCTTCCTTTCATCGCAAACACCACAGGATTTAACCGTTTTTGCCAGTCTGGCAAAGCTGGTAGACGACCGTTTAGAAACCTCTCTGACTGGCGCGGCAAGTTTACAAAGTGGCAAAGCCACACTGACTGCGAACCAAGCGGGGGAAATTGTACCCGCGAGGCTTGGACGTCGCAGTGTGCTGATTTTCTGCGATGCGTTGACCTACATCGGCGGCGCTGGGCTGGATGTGGAGACAGGCATCCGTGTTGATGCAGGCGAAAGCCTCGAAATCAACACGCAAGCGGCGGTATTCGGGTTTTCCCCGACAACAGCAAGCGTTCGCACCCTAGAGGAGTTGAACTGATGCCACGGCTTAATGCAGGCGGTTGGAAAGCGGGGGATGTAAAAATCCACTCCGGTACACTTGATGACATTCCGAGCGGGTGGGAGCTTGCCGCCGACATGGTCGACCGCGCCGTGGTTGGGGCGGGCGGTGCTTACAACGTCGGTCAGCAGTTTGGCGCAGATGAAGTCACGCCAAATATCACAACAAGCGTCTGGGTGAATAACCACACGCTGAGCTTGGCGCAGATGCCAAGCCATGCTCACCCGCTACCCACCAGAAAACCCGGTTCATCTTTGTCTCAGAGTGGATATGTCAATATTGATGTCGTTTCAACTGCAACACGAACATCACCATTGAATTCCAATAACGCTGGCTCATCCCATGCCCATGCACACGGCGCGGGGGCGTCCAGTTCATCAAGCGCGATTAACACCCGACAAAAATCAATCGCCGTTATTTGGATTAGAAAACTATGAAAATCACAGCCATCACACAAGACCAACTCATCATCGTTGACGGCGTAGGCGTTGACATGAGGCCGCATGGCGGCTTTGAAATGCGTCGCGGGGAATGGGCAGTGCAGTTTGATACAGTGACCGGGCGCGGCGAGGTGGAGTACACCGACGCCCGCCATAATAGCGCCCTGACGCAAGCGGATTTTGATAAACACTATGCGTGGCTGATGGATGAACATCAACGCGCCATAGAAAAGGAAAAGGCCGATGAAGCAGCAACACCTGTTGATTCTGGCGGCACTGGCGGGGGTGTTGATGCTCTCTAAATCATCCAGTTCGCCGCGAGGCATCCGCAACCACAATCCGGGCAACATCGAAGACAACGGCATACCGTGGAAAGGCTATCGCGGCAATGATGGCCGTTTCATCATCTTTGACGCGCCACAGTGGGGGATTCGTGCGCTTTACCGCGTGCTGATGACTTACCGCCACAAGCATCAGATTCACACGGTGCGCGGCATTATCAACCGCTGGGCGCCATCCCATGAAAACAACACAGAGGCGTATATCCATCATGTGGCTTCTAGACTTGGTGTCTCGCCTGACGCGCCGTTGGGATTGGGTCACTATCCGCTATTGCTGAAAACCATTATCAAACACGAAAACGGGATGCAGCCTTATGACGATGACCTCATCACTCAAGCTATCGCCCTCGCTTAATCGGCGTCTGGTCGATTTAGGTTTCGTCGTCTTGGGTGGCGTGGCGGTGTGGTACCTCACGCGAAAACTGGCAGGTAAGGCCGTCAGTGCGGTCAATGACGCAGTGAGCGACGCCACCGCCCCGGCGGGCTCACTGCTCGCTGAGTTCACCCAATGGCAAAACGGCTCTTATGAGGTGGAATTACGCCCGTTGATGATTCGTGATTTCTACCTCACCAGCGAGTACCGGTTAACCCCAGAAGCTGAGGCAACGCTTTGGAATTGGGAGCCGTGGCAACCTGCACTGACCAAACTTTTCGGGGAACGGGGCGGGGCGATGCTGCCCCGTTACCGTCCGCTCATTAATCAGGAGATTTCATTTAATGGCTAACTATCTTGAGGCGTTAAAGCGCCGTTTGAAACAACCCTCCACGGTGCGCGGGCTGGCGCTGATTGGCTCAGGCGTAGCACTGGCAAGCGGTCAGGGGAATTTATTCACCGCGACCGTGACCGATGCAGGTGTCAGCTATGGCGGCTTTGTTGGCGCGGCGATTCCGTTTGCGGTTGGTTTCTGGGAAACCGTTCGCGACCAGTTCAAGGGGGCGTAATGGGTCAGACGCTCATCGAACTGAATCAAATGGGGCTTTCTCCGGTGCTGATTGGGGTGGGTCTGCTGATTTGGCGTATGGAGCGACGTATTACCGTCATTGAAACCCGGATGGAGGTCGTATGATTCCCAAAGAGTTCGGCGTAAACGTCGCCACCCCGGAGCCGCTGAAATTCACCATAGACGTGTCTGAACGCACTATGTTGCTGGCAGGGTTTGTCGTGGTGATTGGCGCGCTCGCTATGAAACGACTGAGAGGTTAACCATGAACGTGAGACAGGCAGGTAAAAAGGGCGGTCAGGCCACCGCTCGCAAGTGGAGGAACGACGCCAAATTTCGCGCCCGGATGAAAAAGGTATTGAGCGCCGCAGGTAAGAAAGGCGTGAAAGCCAAAAAGCAGCGAAAACTATTTTAGTCAGCGCCAGATTCGAACAAAAAGCCGCCATAGTGCGGTTTTTTTAATCGATTGAAAATATTGATGAATATTAGCGTACAAGGGTTGATTGATATGCAAAAGACCCAATATATAAGGTGTTATCCCATATAACGAGGTTATAAAGTCCGATGCTTGATGTACATTTCAAAACAGAAGATGCGTTAGTAGAAAAAATCGACGGCACTATCATTGGTCCATATCCGGCGCAATTCGCTGGAAAGTCAATTATAATCAGTGATATAGAGGCTGACATTGAAGAAGGAGACACAATCCTACGAGACTTACCTAGCGGGAGGCAAGAAAGAAACATTGTCACACAAGCTGACTACCATACCAGTACATTAGACGCTCAATTTAAACCAAGTATTCATGTGAAGTTTAAGAGACCTAACGCTATCAGTGCCAGCAAGCCAGCTCCCGTAATCAACGTGACAGGCCCTAATTCAACGGTTCAGATTGGTGACCATAACACCCAAAATATCGCCAATGCCATGTCAGATTTAGCTGAAAGAATCAACAGTACAGACGCCGATGAGCAAGAGAAAGAGAAAGCCAAGACTCTACTAGGTCAATTCCTAAAACACCCGCTGGTTGGTTCAATTTTGGGTGCCAGTATCGCACCTGCCATTGAACTACTTAAATAAGATTCTAAGAGAGAAACTTGAAAATGCTAACAGAGCAACGAAGAAAAGCCCTAACCCAGAAAGCAAGCAAATTAGAAGTTACTGAAGGTTTAAAGGGGTTTACTGAGAAAGCTCAGATTCTCGGGGAAAAACTCCAAGGGGTAGTGAGCGAAATTGAATTCTCGACAGCAACATATAAGAACCCTTTTTCTGTTGAAATGACTCAAATACGTGGCAAGTACATAATTGCAGTTGATGTGTTTGACTATAAGACGAAGAATTACACGGCAAGCTTTGAGTATTGCGCGGATTCATCAGTGGAGGTCACACCCATAAACGAAGGTAGTCAGGTTGTGCCCTTAGACGAAGTCACAGATGAAATGATGAATGACTGGGTAAAGGCAATTCAACAACATTACGCCAATTAAATCGATACTAAAAAAGCCCGCAATCGCGGGCTTTTTTATCACTTCATTTTGTCCCTCGTGGGTATCCACGGCGCGGGCTGCTTACGTTTCCCTCCTCGGTAGACAGTGACAGGCGCGGCGGCAGGTTTGACAGGCGGGCGCTCAATCAGGCCGTAGCGGTCTTTCAGCGCGTGGTACTGGTCACGCCAGAGCGGAAAGGCTTCCAGCTCACGCGGCGCAAACTCGCGGCCATCCGGGGTAATAATCACGGCGCGGGCTTCATTGACTTTAAAGCCTTGCCAGTTCAAATCGTTCGGCAGGTAGCCGCGGGCTTTGATAATCAGCAGTTTTTCAGCCATCGGATTGGGTGGCGTCGAGCCATCCAGCCAGCGTTTGACCGTCACAGGTCGTACATGAAAATAGGCCGCGCCATCGTGTATCGAGTTGAATTCACGCCAGAAAAGCGCGCGGAACGCATCAAGTAACATTGGTTTACCTCACACAACTAACCGTTGCTTGAATGTTTTTTTCGATTAATGACGGCGCGCACCATCGGCAAAGCAGATTTAACCGGACGCACGAAGGCAACAGGGTTAAACTGCGTAAAATAGTATGCAGAGTGTGAGTGAAACGAGGCAAGTTAGCGCAGGTGAAATGTATCGGGAAAAAATGTCTAAAATCAGTCACATGAAGTGATACCGAATCAGGAAACGGGCATTTGTTAAATATTAGGCTCTCAGTGCGCATTATGTATATTATGTTAAATAAAGGATGTAGCTATGCTAAATCTGACTCTAACCTGTCTGTCATCACCCACTTTCTTCAAGGATTTCAGTATATTGAACGTAATTATCTATTTACCATAAAATAGATAATTACCAATTCTCTAAGACGCTCATATTGGATCATTCTGTTCCAACAGAGTTCTTCTAGCTTTGGTGAATTATCGTGAAAAGCTTTTGCACTGGAACCCGCTTAGCCGCTGCTGGATTTGGTCAGTTCTCTAAGTTGCTTCATTGCTGCTTCCAACTCCGAATCCCAACCTCTGGTTTCCGAAATTGAAATTTCCTTGGTGTCCTTCACCAAATTTTTGAAAAGCTGAAATGCTGCTTGTCGATGTTCAGGGCTAACGACATCTTCACTCGTGATTTTGCTCAACAGTTCAGCCCACTCAATGTTGGCGACCACTATGAGTAACTCGATTTCTAACCTAGCTTTGGCGTAACGTCGCCAATTGCTACTAATCAAGAATATTTGGTCACAAATCCCCAGAATCCCTGCTACTGCCATTAATGCCAAGCTGAGCTTCTCGCTATCTTCCGCCCCAAACGCTGTAACTGTCGCTATCAAAAATGCCGATACGGAAAATACCCTCAGAAAAAATGACGCCCGCCGAAATCGACCTTGCCATTTTTTGTAGTAGTCGGCTTCCGCCTGCGCGGCTTCGACCGCGGCTTCGACCGCGGCTTCGAATTCTTTCCGTAGTTCTTGAGTACACATAGTTCACGCAATATCAATAATATAGACAAGAAAAGCTTAGTTCGCCCCAGCAGATTCTATGCCTATTTTGTTAGAATTCGTACCTAAAACTCGCTAACAGCAGAACTCGAAACCTTCCTCAAGCTATGAAAGAAATGGATCAAGATGATCATGCCATTGTCTAAATAAATCAGGATGGGTTGCTCCGATTACCGCCTTTGAATGCATGCTGTTATCAAAAATGTTTGTACCATCAAAAGACGAACATGTACCACCCGCCTCCTGCAGGATCAAACTCCCAGCGACGTAATCCCAAAGCTTTTGATTGCCGTGAAGGTATAGTTGACAACGATTGGCAGCAATCCAACACCAATCTAAAGCGCTAGCACCAAAACTGCGCTGTGAGCGATAAGGTGGATGAGCTGCCAGATGGGAAGCCATGTCTTTGGGCAGGCGTTTAAAGTCGATCAACGCCATAGAACTCTTCAAGTCGTCGCATGCTTTCAGTTCAGTAAAGTCTAAATCAATGCTGTTCAATGTTGCACCTCTGCCCGAAGTGGCATAAAACAACTCGTCTCTATTCGGGTCGTAAACCAGCCCCAACCAAACTTTACCCTTGTAAAGCAATGCGAGCGATGTGCAGAAGTAAGGAATGCCAAAAGCAAAGTTACTGGTGCCATCTATAGGATCTAATACCCAAAAAGGCTGATTTTGTTCTTCGAATATCGAGAATTGAATAGCCCGGGACTGTTCTTCTCCCAAGACTGGTATATGCGGCCAATATGTTCTTAGTGCCTCTATTAGAAGCTGTTGCATTTCCAAATCTGCACCTGTGACAATGTCACAATTAGCCTTGTAGTTGATGTCTGATGTTGTTATCCCTCGGTGGAATTTTGGTAAAACCGCTTTGATTGCCGCACTTCGCACTATATCGGACAGAAGAGATCTGACATCCATTTTCGTCATTTTCAATAAGGTCTGCAGTGTGTTTTTTTCATGGGTATCTGACGGCTCCATCTTCATTCTACTCCCCTTTCCTTTTGGTCATCGACGCCTTAGTGCCATTTGGTTTATTCGTAAAAAATGGCCCATTTTAGTGGGCCTTTTCCTGTACTAGCTAATGGTGGTTTGCGGAGATTCACTCTGTAATTTATCCATTGTCAGGTGATAGCGCTCTACCCGCTCAACCTCCTCTCTTGCACCAATAATGACGGGGATGCGTTGGTGTAACCTCTGTGGTTTTACGGAAAGGATCCGCTCTCTTCCCGTTGATGCCGCACCTCCGGCTTGCTCAATGATGAAGCTCATGGGATTCGCTTCGTACAGGAGACGTAAGCGCCCTTCTTTCACATTCTCTCGGTTATCTTTGGGATAAAGGAAGATGCCACCACGCATCAGGATTCGATGGACTTCTGCGACCATGGATGCGACCCAGCGAGTGTTGAAGTCCCTTCCTCTTGGCCCTTCTTGTCCGGCTACCACTTCGTCGATATAGCGTTTCACTGCAGGTTCCCAGTGGCGCTGATTCGACATATTGATGGCAAACTCGTTGGTTTTTTCCGGGATCGTGAGCTTTGGATGTGTGAGGATAAATTCGCCAATGTCTCTATCCAGGGTGAATCCATTCACACCCTGACCCGTCGTCAGCACCAGATTGGTAGCGGGTCCATATAGAACATACCCCGCACAGACTTGTTTTGCTCCTGCCTGAAGGAAATCATCTTCAGTGGGCTCGACAATACCCGGCGGGCAGCGAAGAATGGAAAAGATTGTCCCAATCGATACATTCACTTCGGTATTTGATGAGCCGTCAAGCGGGTCAAAGACCAGCAGGTATTTTCCCTTGGGGAATTTGGCCGGGATCGGATACGCTTCCTCCATCTCTTCTGACGCCATGCCACCAAGATGGCCAGACCATTCAAGAGCGCGAATAAGGATATCGTTAGAAATGACATCAAGTTTCTTTTGGGTTTCACCCTGAATGTTTTCAGTTTCCGCGGATCCCAACACATTAATAAGCTGTCCGCGGCTCACATCATCAGCAATCTCCTTACATGCAGTGACGATTGTGCTTAACAAAAGCGTAAAGTCTCCCGTTGCTTCCGGAAGCTTTCTCAGATCTTCGATAATAAACCGGGTAAATGTTGTCCCTTTCCTGATCATATAGCCTCCTTAAAGCGCGGGGACGCGCTTTGAAAAGCGGTCATGAGTGGTTTCAACACTTACTCTGTTTGAGCCATGCAGCACTAGCTCCTCAATTAATGGCTGCATGATGAGCTCCATCGCTAAACCCATTTTCCCACCCGGCACTACAATATTGTTGCGGCGTGACATGACTGAACCATCAATCATGTTAAGAAGGTATTGGAAATCGACACCGGTTTTCTTTGGATCGCGGAAACGGATCACCACCATGCTTTCATCCAACGTTGGAATATCTCGGGAGATAAAGGGGTTTGATGTATCTACCATGGGAACACGCTGGAAGTTGATATCCGTCAGCGAGAACTGTGGTGTGATGTAATGAACGTAATCGTGCATACGGCGCAAAATAGTGTCCGTCACCGCTTCGCGGCTATAACCACGCACATTGGTATCTCTATGGATTTTCTGAATCCATTCAAGATTAACAATCGGTACGACACCAATAAGCAGATCCACGTATTGCGCTACATTACTGTTAGAGGTTACAACACCGCCGTGCAGACCTTCATAGAAGAGAAGGTCTGAGCCTTCTGGAATTGAAGACCACTTAGTGAAGGTGCCAGGTTTCGAACCGTGAAGCATTGCTTCTTCTTCATTGTGGATGTAGTAACGTCGCAGTCCAGTGCCTGTTTCAGCGTATGCGCGAAATGTCTTTTCTAGCTCGCAGAAGTCGTTACCTTCAGGGCCAAAGTGACTTAGGTTTTTGCCCCTTTCCTGGGCGCGTTTTAGACGCTCGCGCATGTCAGCACGGTCGTATTTGTGGTAGCTGTCGCCCTCAATAACTGCAGCTTGAAATTGGTTACGACGGAAAATTTGCTCCATCGCATTTTTTACCGTGGACGTCCCTGCTCCAGATGAGCCAGTTACCGCCACAATGGGATGTTTTACAGACATAGTTTTTCTCCTTCAGATGGAATATGAGTAACAATCAGCTAGAACTCATCTGACGGAAGGGTCTAATTCACCCGAGGCATATCGCGTTGACATGTCTTCAAGGTTTATTGGCTTGATACGCGATGCCATACCCGCACAGCCAAAGGCTTCATAACGCTCCTTACAGAGTGCTTCCATGGCTTTCGTTGCGGCAGCAAGGAACTTGCGTGGATCAAAGTTACTTGGATTCTGAGCAAGGAAACGACGGACTGCTCCAGTACTCGCCATGCGGAGGTCGGTATCGATATTCACTTTGCGTACCCCGTGGCGTATGCCCTCCACGATTTCGTCCACCGGCACACCATAGGTTTCGCCCATGTCGCCGCCAAACTCATTGATAATTTGCAACCAATCCTGAGGAACAGAAGATGAACCGTGCATCACCAGGTGGGTATCAGGGATCCTTTCGTGAATTGCTTTTACTCGGTCAATCGCAAGAATGTCACCCGTTGGCGGTCGGGTAAACTTGTACGCGCCATGGCTGGTGCCGATTGCGATAGCCAATGCATCCACCCCAGTTTGTCGCACGAACATCGCGGCTTCTTCTGGGTCGGTCAGAAGTTGATCATGACTTAACACACCCTCAGCGCCGGAGCCATCTTCTTCACCAGCAGTACCTGTTTCCAATGAGCCAAGACAGCCAAGTTCTCCTTCAACCGATACGCCGCAGGCGTGGGACATTTCCACTACCTTCGCGGTCACGTCGCAGTTGTATTCGTAACTTGCAGGTGTTTTCATATCTTCATGCAATGAGCCGTCCATCATGACGGAGGTGAACCCCTGTTGGATCGATTGCAAACACACCGCAGGTGAAGCGCCGTGATCCTGGTGAACCACAACTGGAATTGAAGGCCACTGCTCTACTGAAGCCAGCATTAGGTGGCGGAGAAAACTCGCACCGGCATAGGTACGCGCGCCGGCAGAAGCTTGAAGAATCACAGGTGCATCGCAGGCGGCAGCTGCCCCCATAATGGCGTGAACCTGTTCCATATTGTTCACGTTAAAAGCAGGGACGCCATATCCTTGCTCTGCAGCGTGATCTAGCATTTGTCTCATACTAACGAGTGCCATAACTCTCTCCTTGCATTTCAATGATTCAGAAGTCGTTTAACGCTGTGACTTGGACGGGCGTAATTGCTTGACCATGCGTTCTGCGCGTCGGACGATTTTTTCTACCGTCAGGCCAAAGTGTTCAAATAGCGCAGCGGCAGGTGCGGATTCGCCAAAGGTGTCGATACCTAAAGGCAATCCATCACTTCCCACATATTTCGTGGAACCGGCTTCGATTGATATCCGGCATTTTATGGATGATGGAAGTACGCTGTTCCGGTAGTGAGCAGGCTGCTGGTCAAAAACATCAGCGCAAGGCATAGAGACCACGCGGGCATGAATCGATTTACGGTTCAGTAAAATAGCGGCTTCAACAGCGAGTTCGATTTCAGAGCCTGTGGCGATAAGAATCATGTCAGGTTCATCACCCATGCGTCCTTCATGTTCTTTCAGGATGTAACCGCCCCGCTCGATGAGTGGAAGTTGGTCAGCACGGCGAAGCTGGTATGAAAGGCTTTGACGTGAAAACACCAAAATATGGGGACCAGACTGATCTTCAATCGCCTTCTTCCATGCAACCGCCGTTTCAACCGCATCACAGGGTCTCCACACTTTCACGTTTGGCATCGCCCTAAAGCTGGTTAGGTGTTCGATTGGTTGGTGTGTTGGGCCATCTTCACCCAGCCCAATGGAGTCATGAGTGAAAACAAAAATGGCGTGGACTTTGGAAAGCACAGCTACCCGGATGGCATTTCTCGCGTAGTCAGAAAACACCAAAAACGTCGCGCAATAAGGGATAAATCCGCCGTGGAGTGCAAGGCCGTTTGCTATTGCGCTCATACCAAACTCACGCACACCAAAACGTATGTAGTTACCGTCTGGTGACTCTGGGTTGTTATCGGTAGCGCCTTTCCAAAACGTATTGTTTGAAGGACTGAGGTCGGCAGATCCACCTATCAGTTCTGGTAACATCTGACCAAAGGCGTTTAGCGATTGCTGAGAAGCTTGTCTGCTGGCGATGCTTTGGGCCTGCAATGCCGCTTTTCTAACGAATTGCTCCGACTCCTCTCCCCAATTTCTAGGCAGTTGCCCTTCTATACGACGGGTAAATTCCGCTGCAAGCTCGGGATATTCATCTTTATAGGCTGCAAAAGTCGCATTCCACAGGTTTTCCCTTAAAGCACCTTGTGTTTTGTCGTTCCAATAAGTTTGGATTTTCTTGGGGATCTCGAAAGGATCATGATTCCAGGACATAGACTTACGGGTCTTGGCTACCTCATCATTTCCCAGCGGCGCACCGTGCACATCATGTGATCCTGCTTTGTTTGGTGATCCTTTGCCGATGACAGTTTTACAGCAAATCAACACTGGCTTATCTTCAACCGCACGGGCATCCATAATGGCTTCGCGAATGGAGTAATGGTTGTGCCCATCGATATCTTCAATCACATGCCAACCATAGGCACGGAATCTCTGCGGTGTATCGTCGGTCAGCCAGCCTTCTACGTCACCGTCAATAGAGATGCCATTGTCGTCATAAAAAGCAATGAGCTTTGACAGCTTCATTGTGCCTGCTAATGAGCACACCTCGTGGGAAATGCCTTCCATCAGACAGCCGTCACCGAAAAAGGTATAGGTGTAATGATCAACGATGTAGAAACCGGGTTTGTTGAACTGTGCCGCAAGGGTTTTCTCTGCCAGCGCCATGCCCACCGCATTCGCAAGCCCTTGCCCAAGTGGACCCGTTGTTGTTTCCACGCCTGGCGTTACACCAATCTCTGGATGCCCTGGCGTTTTACTTCCTAATTGTCTGAACTGCTTAAGGTCATCAGTGGTGACGTTGTATCCGGTCAGATTCAGAAGACCATAAATCAAACAGGAAGCATGGCCATTTGAAAGCACGAAGCGGTCTCTGTTTGACCAGTTTGGATTCCGTGGATTGTGTTTCAGAAATTCACGCCACAGGACTGTCGCAATATCGGCCATCCCCATGGGAGCGCCGGGGTGTCCTGAGTTGGCGTTTTGAACCATATCGACTGCCAAAATACGCAAAGCGTTAGCGCAATCTTCATGAATTTCGTCGGATGTGGGTGACAAATGTATCTCGGCTTCAGCCGTTTTGTACTCCTCAGATAACTGACTTACCTTGCTCATTGAAGTATTCCCTATCTTTATTTCCTGATAATTAGCGTCAACCAAAATGGGTTGTCACTTTTATTCTTTCTTTCCAATGCGTTAGCGTGATAAGTCATTATTTTTTAGTTTCAAATCAATCACGCAAAACCTTACATATAAAAGGTGATTGAATTTGAAATTAAACAGATTGGGTTAAAGTCTCCAATCAGGAATATTTCTGTAAAAGATAAGAAAAACTTATTCCTTTCTATTTGATAGCTTCCTTTAATTTTTTCCTGGCACAAACTTAATGTATGACCATGTTATTTAAAGATTTTATTTTTAACTTATAGATTGTTCTATTTCTTTTTTATTCATAATAGCCATTAAAAAGCAGCATGCTAAATAATAGTTATCCTTGTTATAAAAACTTCCAATTTCACTTTGATTTAAAAATAACAACACTGAATAAATGGCAAGCGCAGTTCGCAATTAAACTGCGATGATATTTAATTCAACAGCAATAAATAAGGAAATTGGTTATGGCAAAGAGTTATCAGGCAGGTGTAAAGGAATACCGGGAAACCTATTGGATGCCCGAGTACGTCCCCGCCGACACCGATCTTCTGGCCTGCTTTAAAATAGAGCCTCAAGCAGGGGTTCCTAGAGAAGAAGCAGCCGCTGCTGTGGCTGCGGAATCTTCTACAGGAACTTGGACAACAGTATGGACAGACTTACTGACCGACCTGGACTACTACAAAGGCCGCGCTTATGCGATCGAAGATGTTCCAGGTGACGATACTTCTTTCTATGCATTTGTCGCCTATCCCATTGACCTATTTGAGGAAGGCTCAGTAGTTAACGTATTGACTTCGCTAGTGGGCAATGTATTTGGCTTTAAAGCAATTCGCGCTTTGCGCCTTGAAGATGTCCGTTTTCCAATTGCCTATGTGAAAACTTGCGGTGGTCCGCCAAATGGTATTCAGGTTGAACGCGATAAGCTCAATAAATATGGCCGTGCTCTACTGGGTTGTACCATCAAACCCAAATTGGGTTTGTCTGCAAAAAACTATGGCCGTGCTTGTTACGAAGGTCTTCGTGGTGGGCTCGACTTTACTAAAGATGATGAGAACGTTAACTCTCAACCCTTTATGCGATGGCGAGATCGTTTTGAGTACGTCGCTGAGGCTGTTCATCGCGCAGAACGCGAAACCGGTGAACGTAAAGGCCACTACCTGAATGTGACTGCGCCTACCCCAGAAGAAATGTATCGTCGCGCAGAGTTCGCCAAGGAACTCGACATGCCAATCATTATGCATGACTACCTCACAGCAGGCTTTACCGCCAATACTGGTCTTGCAAATTGGTGTCGTCAGAACGGTATGCTGCTGCACATTCACCGCGCAATGCACGCCGTTCTCGACCGAAATCCACACCATGGTATTCACTTCCGAGTGCTGTCGAAATGTCTGCGCCTGTCCGGTGGTGACCATCTTCATTCAGGTACCGTAGTGGGTAAACTCGAAGGCGATCGCGAAGCAACGCTGGGCTGGATAGACATCATGCGTGATCGTTTTATTAAGGAAGATCGTTCTCGTGGAATCTTTTTTGACCAAGACTTCGGCTCTATGCCCGGCGTATTACCGGTAGCTTCTGGTGGCATCCACGTATGGCATATGCCTGCTTTAGTCTCCATCTTTGGCGATGATGCCGTACTCCAGTTTGGTGGCGGTACCTTAGGACACCCGTGGGGTAATGCTGCTGGTGCGGCGGCTAACCGTGTGGCGTTGGAAGCCTGTACACAAGCACGCAATGAAGGACGCTCACTTGAGCGAGAAGGCAAAGATATTCTCACTGCTGCAGCGAAACACAGTCCCGAGCTAAAAGCAGCGATGGAAACCTGGAAAGAAATTAAGTTTGAATTCGACACAGTAGACAAGCTGGACGTGGTTCACGCCTAGTCACTTGCGAAAACATCAAGGAGATTCTCATGAGTGAAGTTATGGATTATTCGTCGCGATTGACGGATCCGCACAGCCGAAAGTTCGAAACCTTCTCTTACTTACCAAGAATGACCGCTGATCAAATTCGCCGTCAGGTTGAGTTTATCGTCAGTAAAGGCTGGAACCCTGCCATCGAGCATACCGAGCCAGAAGAGGCAACGGGTTCATTTTGGTACATGTGGAAACTGCCCATGTTTGGTGAAACCAATGTCGATAAGATCCTGAGCGAGGCGCAACTATGCCATAACCTCAATCCGAACCACCATGTTCGTTTGATTGGATATGACAATTACCGCCAAAGTCAGGGGGCATCGATGGTTATTTACCGCGCCCCAGGATTTGAGTAACCCCGGATCTACCCAGGCCCTCTCTCCGGTGTAGCTTGGGTACCCTCTCGATAGGGCTTTGGCTGGGAACGTTTAGTCCTGTGTATCCCAGCCCTTTTTCTTTTACCTAACAAGAAACATGGAGTTAGTTATGACTCAGGCAATTCAACGTATGCCTCGGGAGAATCAATATTTGATTCCCAGAGAGCCGTATTATCAAGAATCCGGCGACGAAATTTCTCTTTACCAAGCGGCTTATGATTCACGCATTCCCATGATGTTAAAAGGTCCAACAGGCTGCGGTAAAACCCGTTTTATCGAACACATGGCGTGGCGTTTAGGTAAACCGCTTATCACTATCTCTTGTCATGAGGACATGACGGCATCTGATTTGATTGGTCGCTATCTCCTCAATGCTGATGGCACCTATTGGCAAGATGGCCCTCTCACGACCGCAGCGAGGATTGGTGCAATTTGCTACCTCGATGAGGTGGTGGAGGCACGACAGGATACGACTGTTGCTATCCATTCTCTAACAGACTATCGCCGAACGTTGTCATTAGAGAAAAAAGGTGAGCTGCTTCAGGCTCATGAGGACTTCCAGTTAGTGATTTCCTACAACCCGGGATACCAGACGCTGATGAAAGATCTTAAGACGTCTACCAAACAGCGTTTCGCAGCATTGGAGTTCGAATATCCGGACGAGGAAACCGAAGTTTCTATCGTGTGCCATGAAACCGGGATAGATAAAGTTAAAGCGGGCCGGCTGATTCAAATAGCAAAACATGCCAGGAACCTGGTTGGGCATGGACTCAACGAAGGGATATCAACCCGACTCTTGGTTTATACCGCACAACTCATTCAAAAAGGAATTCCCCCTGTGGCTGCTTGTCACATGGCCTTGGTTCGCCCTTTGAGTGATGACGCTGATATTCGGGAAACGTTGGAAGCGACGGTTCAAGGTTGCTTTTGATACGATATTTAGGGCTGGTTATGGATGATAAAATGCGCGCGAATAAGCGAAGAGTTGAAGCGCAGTTAGTAGAAAAAACGGATGGATTAAAGCTCGCTTTTGAAACTGGCTTTCAGGAAGCTGAAGCGCTTATGAACGTCATTGATTTGAATGAATACCTGACGGCCGTCTTAGATTTACTCTCGAAATATCAGTCAGATGAATCGGTTTCTGCGTTCCTGTTATCCGTTCCAAATATTCAGAAGCAAATAGGTGACAGTGTCATAGTTGATGTGAAAGATACCATTGTTATCCTGTCTGAATGGTTGGGTTCGGAGCGCCTATCTCAATATCTGAATACCCTGCCTGCTGTCGCGGAAAGGCTTTGCTCAAAGGATGGCTTAAACATCTACCAAAAGCTTGTTGAGGAATTAGCTCGGACTGCGCCTAGGTGCCTTAAAGTATTTCTCACGCGATCTCCCAGTTTTCTCACATCGTTACCCATTTTAGGCTTACGTCACTGGGCACTCATTGGCGCTAAATCACATGCAAACCAGATAGATTCCCTACACAGTTACTTCACACTCGCGTCACCGGAAAGTCAGAATATTTTTCAAAGACAGCGCCGCGGTACCCTTTTTGTAGATGCCCAGCGTCAACTTAATTTTTACCTCCGTGCTATCTGGGGCCGCGATTTCTTTCTCCGTCCCAGAATTATCGAGATCAATTGCGCCGAAAGTGAACAAAATTCTTCGCCACTATCTACTATTCACAGCGGCACCATTTTGTTGCCGGATGCTATGGAAGCTCAGGAACCCAGCAATCCAACACTTTCGGCGAAAAATTTATACCGAGCGTCTGTGACTCATGCCGCAGCGCACTTGATGTTTTCTCGACCAAAACCACACGGCGATTACTCTGACATTCAGCGCTACTGTTACGGACTCGTAGAAGATGCCCGCGTCGAAGCGTTAGCAATCAGAGATTTTCCCGGTTTGCGCCAACTATGGATGCCCTTCCATCTTGCTCAAGTCAAAAAAAGCAACGACGAAGCCAACCAACTGTCACTGGCATTGCTATCAGGTAATGCTGAAGATGCTCCAGCGCATCTCACTTACGTCGTTAACACGTTCAATGCTTTGTTGAGCATGAATAACTCTTTAGAACAGGAAGTCCATACAGACACGCTAGCCCGACGTTTAGCTTGTGATATAGAGATCAGTGATGAGGGCAATTTGCCTAACCAGCTTTTTTATCGTGACGATAATACTTACCTCTGGTTTGAAAACGGTGATGAGTTTTATCAATGGCCGCTTCTTTCTGAACCTCAGGTTAAAAGAACCGTCAATGTGATGGAAATGGTCAATGAAATAGACAACGAACTGGCTGATGATAACGCTCAGGAAGTATGGATTCTGGAGTCTGAGTTTTTTCGGGATGGCGAACCTGAAAACGTCAGCATGAATGAACTGGAAGGCAAACAACAAATATCATCCCCCTTCCACTATCCAGAATGGGACTATACGGCAAATCAAATGCGCCCGGCATGGGTAACACTCACAGAGCGTTCGGTAAAAAAAAGTATTGCTTCTAAAATCGATGAACTCGTAGAAAGCCGGCAAGCTCAACTCAGGAAAATCAAAGCCATCGTTGAAGCGCTTCAACCTAAAGGGCTTCAGCGACTGAGAAAACAGTTTGAAGGTGATGAGTTGGATCTTGATGCGGCAATTGATGCCATGAAAGAAATTCGTCGTGGCGCGCTGCCGGATATGAACATTGACCAAAGGCTTATTCGGCGCGAGCGGGATTTAGCCGTATTGGTTCTACTGGATCTTTCTCAATCGACCGTGGATTCACTACCTGGAAATCACGGTGATCTCAGAGTGCTGGATATTGCCCAGGAAGCGACAGTGATGTTGGCAAATGCGATTGATGGTATTGGAGATCCATTTGCCATTCATGGGTTCAATTCCAACGGACGAAGTGATGTTCGTTACCAACGCTTTAAAGATTTTGATGAAGCATACGATGACATAACAAAATCCCGGTTAGCTGCTATGGAAGGCGGTTTATCGACACGAATGGGCGCAGCATTGCGACATGCCAAAACATATTTGGCTCAGCAACCCCAGCGAAAAAAGCTACTGTTAATGATCAGCGATGGCGAACCCGCTGACATAGACAGTCGTGATCCGCTTTATCTTCAGGCTGATACCAAAAACGCAATAGATGATGTGTTGATGCAAGGCATCACCCCCTTCTGTTTGACGATTGATCCAGAAGCAGACAGTTATGTTGGCCAGATATTTGGTGAAGGACATTACTCAGTATTGGATGATACAAGTAGACTTCCTGAGGTTTTACCGCATTTATTCGCGAGCATTACCCGAACGTCTTCCTAAACCACTCTCTGCATAAGTAACAAGGAAGTTTGTTATGCATTTGACGTTAAGACAGCTCAATATATTTCAGGCGGTAGCAACGCATTTAAGTTTCACGCGCGCAGCCGCCGAACTGCACCTCACTCAGCCTGCCGTTTCTATGCAAATAAAACAACTCGAAGATAACATTGGCCTCCCACTGTTCGAACATTTGGGGAAATCGCTTTTTCTTACTCATGCCGGAGATGAACTTTTAGGTTATTGCGAGCGGATATCTGAACAACTACGTGATGCTGAAGATGCTTTTGAAAAAATGAAATCGCTAACCTGTGGCAAACTCAAAGTCACCGTCGCGAGCACTGCGAATTATTTTGCTGCCAAACTTCTGGCTGAGTTTTCCCAGCAACATCCTGACGTTAAAATCAGTCTGAAAGTGACAAACAGAGAACAGTTGCTCAAAGACATTAAGAGCAACGATTGTGACTTGGTGATCATGGGTAAGCCCCCGGCTGAATTTGATGTTGAAGCGGTGGAGTTTATGGAAAACCCTTTGGTTGTTATTGCTCCTGTTAACCATTCACTTTGCCAACAAAGAAGCATTCCCCTGTCCGTCATCGCCAGAGAGCCCATGGTTGTCAGAGAAAAAGGTTCCGGTACACGATTTTCTATTGAGCGCTTCTTCCATCAACATGGATACGAGTTAAATGTCTCCGCAGAAATGAGTGCCAGTGAAGCGATCAAACAAGCGGTATCTGCGGGATTGAGTCTAGGCATCGTGTCCAGTCACACGATTTCTCTTGAGCTCGAAGCCAGAAAACTGAAAGTGTTAGATGTGGAAAATATGCCGATTATCCGACACTGGTACTTAGTGCACCGAAGCGATAAAGCATTATCACCTATTGCCAAAGCGTTCAGTAACTATCTGTTAAGTAGAAATAATCATGAGGATATGTTCGCCGAACAGTGCATTATTAAAATGTGACATTGTCACTTTTATCACTAAGGTAAAGGCTATTTACTCGCTTTGCTCAGCTTTCAATCTTTACGTGACGGCGTAACGCCTGTTTAAGTACGACTGCTCGAATTGGTTTGGTGACAAAATCATCCATGCCAGCTTCCATACAACGCTCTTTGTCTTCGTTCATTGCATTTGCAGTCAAAGCGATAATTGGCAATGTATATCCTTCAGCACGTAATTGTTTTGTTGCTTCAACACCACAAAGTACCGGCATCGACATATCCATCAAAATCATGTCGAATTGCACATGTCCATCGTGAACAAAATCGACGGCTTCTTTTCCGTTGTTCGCAACAACGACCTGATGCCCTGCTTTCTCAAGCATCAACTTCACAACCATCTGGTTAGCCTTGCTATCTTCCGCTACCAAAATATTTAATGAGTCTAGGTCGTTGTCGTCAGTATTATCTTTCTTCACGTGCTCAGTCGGTGAGGATTCGACTAGTGGGATATCAATATAAAATGTGGTGCCTACTCCAAGCTCGCTTTCAAAATCAATGCTGCCCTTCATCATGGACACTAACTTCTTACATATGGACAGCCCCAATCCGGTCCCACCGTACTGACGGGTAATGCTTCCATCTGCCTGTGTAAAAGGCTGGAATATATCTTTCTTACGCTCAGGATTAATACCAATTCCTGTATCTTCCACCAAGAGGTTCAGTCTTCCGTTAAAGACACGCAGAGAGACCTTTACTTTACCGTGATCGGTAAATTTCACAGCGTTCCCCACAAGGTTCAACAGAATCTGAGTAAACCGATTTCCATCCTGATAAATACTCTCTGGAACATCATCTGCAATGTCCATTTCCATCTGAATATCTTTGCGGGATGACACTTCATGTAGTTGATTGAACACAACAGTGACACTGTCACGAGGATTAATCGCCTCTGGATGCAGTGAGAATCGCTCCGATTCTATTCTCGATAGATCAAGAATATCGTTGATGATCGTGAGCAGTAATTGTGCTGATTTATCCATTTGGGAAACCCAAACAGCCTGTTCTCCATCAAGCGGTGATTGCTGTAGCGTATCTAACAATCCCATCACTGCATTCAATGGTGTGCGAATTTCGTGGCTCATCATTGCCAGAAACTGAGATTTCGCGGCGTTGGCTGATTCGGCTTGTTGTCTCGCCTGCTGGAGTTCATGAACACGCTGCTTACGAGCAGTAATATCTTTCGCTGTACCGCGAAAACCCATGCAATTGCCACGTTTGTCGTAATAAGGACGTCCGGAAAGGCTAATCCACTGTTCTCTTCCTTCTTGGTAAACCTTCCACTCTACTTCTGAGAAAGGCTGCTCCAGTTGGATGAGATCCAAAAGTCTGTGCTTCACATCCGGCTGCCGGTTAAATTGGTTCATGATCGCCTGAGGCTCAGCGGAAAACGATTCATTGGAAGGTGACGACAAATAGGTAAACTGAAGATTGTTGTTAATTTCCCAGAACCAGTCGCCAGCGGTTTTGGCAAAGTCCCGGAAACGTTGCCGACTCGCTGTCAGTTCTTGGGTTTTAACCGAAACCAAGCATTGAAGACGTTCACGGTAATCAATATCAATGATAGTACGTTCAATAAGTGGCCGAAAACGTTCGACAACTTGCTGTGCTTTGGTATCGAAACGTCCCTTCTCTGCTGCGAGCAGGATTAAAATAGACTCGCTGGCATTCACCGTCATGCCAGTAATAATTGCTGAGCGACAGGAATCAAAATCCTCGCTTTGTAGCCGTTCGAACTCTTTTACACGCTCTGGCGCGTAGAGCACCACTGTCTGCCCATTCACACAACGCGAAAACGTGCCGCCATCCTGCCAAAGGAAATTCTCTACGCTGTGTGAAGTTGAAACTAGACAGGAATACGAGTCTTCTGTTTCTTTGTTTCGGGTGAGCACCAAAGCATTATCAAAGGATACATAACGTTCAATCACTTTCAGTAACGTATTGAAGACTTCAATTTTATTGCTTGCACCAGACATGGCTGATATTGCCGACAGGATTGCGCGGTTTTCTTCTTTAAATTTCTGCTCTCTCTCTTCAACACGGTTCAGTTCAAACAGTGTTTCCTGCAATTTCTCTGAGATTGCTCCTGTCATAGCTCTTCCTTGTGGAACAAAACGGCGGATATCATCAAATTACCGTGGGCAATTTCCCCGCCGAGAAACTGTCCCTGCTCGCCAAATGTGAACGGGCAAATAAAAGGAGCATGATGCATAGAAAGACGCATGTTCGCTGCGACGCTGTGAAGAGAATCACTAACATGTAACATGCATCCTGCACAATAAATTGCTAATCCACCGATTGGATCGCAAGTATTTTTATCGTGGTCATTGGCTGAATCGACAACGCGCCCTGCCCGGGAAACCAACATTTCTGTCGTACCTGACATGAAATGCACTGTTTCACCCTCTTGAATGTTACAGAACATCTGGATTCCGCCTTCCGATGATACAGTTGCCGGGTGAGAAAGCGTGTAATAAGGCATGCCATGAATGTTGCCCGTCTGACGTCCCAGCGGAAAGAGTGTAGATTGGGCAAACAAAGCTTCGGGATTTATCTCAGTACCTGTAGCGTCGAAATACCACTTAGCATATATATCAAAAGCGGGCTTCCCGTCTAACTCGACCAAAGTTCTGCCATCAACTTTAGTGGCGACGGCACTTGGTCCCATTGCTGCATAGCCATTATGGAAAGAGTAACTGACACGTGCGGAGGGAAAAAACACCGCCATGGAAATGCCGCACGACGTGACGCGCTGATTATCCATAAGCGACCATTTGCCGCTGACGCCATCGTCAGCAGCGGAGCCACCAATAATGGGGATATTTATGCCAAGTTCTTCGCGAATTGCAGTGAGGATGGTTTCCTCATGACCAGGTGTTGCATGAAGCGTGATGAGCGCCGGAAGTTCACCGGGTCTACCGCTGCTGTCGATGGCGCGACTAAGAACTGCCCTAGCCGATTCTGCTACGTCATCATCTGGATTTAATTCGCAAAGCGATGTTCCGTAGGCACCTTCAACATCTTCCACTGCCCAAACAGCCAAGGTGTGTCCACCTAAATAGCCTTTATCCGTCATAGTGCCTTGGCATGATGAACAGCCAATAACACATGTGTTGGGAAAATGCCGATTGAGTTCTCGCTTGATACTTTCTGCATCCTGCGTCTCGGTGTAGTAAACAAGCATCAGAGAGGGAGTCGAAATCTTTCTCGAAATCTCTTCCGCGATGGCTTGAATAGCTTCTATGGCACTAGGAGCACTCGATGATGATGTCGCAATTCTCATTTAGTTCTACACGGCTATTTGCGGCAATGCCTTCAATAATAGCTCCCTCACTTCTGTAAATACCAGTTTTTACTGTAATTCTTTACGCTTAATCACTGAATTCTCTATTAATAGACGATAGAATCGTCAGTATCTTTCCAAAAATCCTCGCGCGCTATGGACAGCCAGCTTTATATTGTAATTAATGCGAATCTCCTTTTAGGACAAATAATTAGCAAACGTCTCGCCCAAAAAGGTAATAACGTGGTTTATCTGGCAGATAATGTGCAGGATGGATATGCTGTCGCAGCAGATGAACCCCGGGTCCGATATCGCCACTGTTCTCCCTTCGTTCATTCCATGATCGCAGAAGAGTTTAAATGGGTCACAAGGAATGTCGCACTGGTTAATGGCGTTATTGTCCTCGTCTCTGAGAAATCGATTGACCAGTTAACAATGCCACTGGAAGAGAGCTTTTTTGCGGCGTTATCCTATGACATATCACAAGCAGATTGCGAGCTAACCCTAACATACGTCATCGTCCCTGATAATGACGAAGAAACCAGTCACTCTCTTGAGGACCTTCACTTAAAGCTTTGTCAGCTTTCACACAAAAACAACACCAAGAACAAAGGAATAAAAGTTAATCACATCGTCATCGGTTGCTATCAATACACCCAAAGCGAAAAGTGTGCCGAAATAGCAACTGACGCCTCAGATCTCATCCATTACCTCTCGTCTAAAAGTGCTAACGCGGTACGTCACCAAGCTTTTTATTTTAGTAATCCAGAAGACTAGTCGTCAGTAAAAAAGCAGCCTATAGCTACTTTAGTATGAAATTTGGCAAGTTCGCTTGAATTGAATGTCCAAATCATAAATTGTTAATCCATTTCGCACAATTATTAATTCGATGTTAAAAGTTAATTACCAATTGATCTCGATCAATGATTAAAATCCATTTTTGCATTGACTCATATTTAACATCATCGGGTAAAGCATAAATATAGGCGCTTTTTTTTCCAGCACTTTTCATAATTTTCTTAGAAGTTATGACAATTTCAGGGTCACCTAACAAACGAAGTTCACCTGGTTCATACACTGAATGTACTACTAAAACCCGTGAATTATCATCTTGATTTTCAGTCTTAATCTCGATCGTTTCAGCGTTTAAAGAAACGCTGCAAGCACCCGCCACAACAGAACATTTCACCATGGTGGCGGGTTCATTGTGTTCTAGCGTTCTCCAGATAAATGCAGTTATGAGTACAGCCATAACGACTAATATTTGAACTAAACGACCTGTGGTTAATTTTTCTGCTGCCATAAGAACTATACTTTTCCCGTGTTACAGAGCTCAAAGTTTTAGTAGAAATGTTACCCGAGCGTAAATCGAGTGAAGGTGCGACCCTGTATTTAACTGAATAACTGAAGTATTATCACTATCGAAAATGCCACTTTTACAATGAAATAGCAATGGAATGCATCAAGTGGGTATAAATCAATCACTATTCGCATTGCATTGCTCCTGGGGTGGCATTGTGACGTTTGAGTCACTTTGTAATACGTGAGTGTAGTAATCAAAAAGTGGAAGCATGCAATATGAGCCAAGAAAAGCAGCTTGAACTGGAATACAACTACCGCGTTGTCCGTCAATTCACCCTGGTAACTATCCTGTGGGGAATTGTGGGCATGGGTGTTGGTGTTCTAATTGCCGCTCAGCTGGTATGGCCCGCGCTGAACTTCGACATTCCTTATCTGACTTATAGCCGTTTACGCCCACTGCATACTAATGCGGTGATTTTTGCGTTCGGTACAAGCGCACTGTTTGCGACGTCTTATTACGTTGTGCAGCGCACTTGTCAGACAAGGCTGTTCGGAGGCAAGCTGGCCGAGTTTACCTTCTGGGGATGGCAAGCAATCATTCTGTCTGCAGCAATAACACTACCAATGGGTTTCACCAGCGGTAAAGAATATGCAGAGCTGGAATGGCCAATCGATATCGCTATTGCGGTTGTATGGGTCTCATACGCCGTTGTGTTCTTCGGAACGCTAATCAAAAGAAAAACCTCGCACATTTACGTAGCGAACTGGTTTTTCGGTGGATTCATCATCACCGTCGCTGTCCTGCACATTGTGAACAGCATGGCTATTCCAGTATCTGGAATGAAGTCTTACTCGATATATGCAGGCGCAATAGATGCCATGATCCAATGGTGGTACGGTCACAATGCTGTAGGCTTCCTTTTGACTGCAGGTTTCTTGGGTATGATGTATTACTTCGTACCTAAACAAGCAGGTCGTCCGGTTTACTCCTATCGCCTTTCTATCGTTCACTTTTGGGCGCTGGTATCTTTGTACATCTGGGCGGGTCCTCACCACCTGCACTACACAGCCTTACCTGACTGGACTCAGTCACTGGGTATGGTTATGTCTGTTATCCTGTTTGCCCCATCTTGGGGTGGCATGATAAACGGTATCATGACGCTGTCAGGTGCTTGGCACAAACTGCGTTATGACCCAATCCTCCGATTCCTGATTGTTTCTCTGTCTTTCTACGGTATGTCTACCTTCGAAGGCCCGATGATGGCAATCAAGACAGTCAACGCACTGTCACACTACACCGATTGGACAATCGGCCACGTTCATTCAGGCGCGTTAGGCTGGGTGGCTATGGTCTCTATCGGTGCAGTGTACCATCTGGTACCTAAGTTGTTCGGGCAAGAGCGTATGTACTCTATCAACCTGATCAACGTCCACTTCTGGCTAGCAACTGTTGGTACCGTGCTGTACATCGTTGCAATGTGGATTTCCGGCGTAATGCAGGGTCTGATGTGGCGTGCAGTTAACACTGACGGCACGCTGACTTACAGCTTTGTAGAGTCTTTGGAAGCTTCTTATCCGTTCTACTTTGTTCGTTTCGTTGGTGGCGCAATCTTCTGGTCAGGCATGATCTTAATGGCTTACAACACCTACAAGACCATTGCCGCACCAAAAGCAAGCCTCAAATCCGTCGAGCAAGCAGCATAAGGAGACCAACGAATGAGTTCTAGTCGTCATGAAATAGTTGAAAAGAACGTTGGTCTTTTCGCCATTCTAACGGTCATTGCTATCAGCATGGGCGCGCTTGTTGAAATCACGCCACTGCTGTTCCAAAAGCAAACGACCGAGCCTGTCGATAATCTGCGCCCTTACACTGCGCTTGAAATGGAGGGGCGTGACATATACATCCGTGAAGGTTGTAACGTATGTCACAGTCAAATGATCCGTCCATTCCGCGCAGAAACTGAGCGTTATGGCCACTACTCTGTGGCGGGTGAAAGTGTTTGGGAACACCCATTCCTGTGGGGTTCCAAGCGTACAGGTCCAGATTTGGCGCGCGTTGGTGGCCGTTACTCTGATGAGTGGCACCGCGTTCACCTTATCGATCCTCGTGCGGTTGTGCCTGAGTCAAACATGCCTGGCTTCCCTTGGTTGGAAGAGAATGTTCTGACTGGCGACAACACAGCTAAGAAACTGACTGTTTTCCGCGATATGTTCGGTGTTCCATACACTGATGAACAAATCGCAAATGCGAAAACAGACGTTGAAGGTAAGACTGAGATGGACGCCGTCATCGCTTACCTGCAGTCACTCGGCCACGCGATGAAGTAAGGAGCTCTTATGGCATCTTTTCATGCCCTATGGACGCTAGCGATTTTCGTCTGCTTCATTGTGATTGTGCTTTGGGCCTATAGCAGTCGCCGTAAAAAGGAATTCGACGAAGCTGCTAACCTCGTCTTCGCTGATGAGGAAAAGGGCGATAAAAAGACAGGAGAAGATAACAAATGACTACGTTTTGGAGTCTATTTATCACTGTCATTACTATCGGTACGTTAGTAGGTTGTGCCGCACTGATTATTTGGTGTGGCAAAGACCTTGATGGCGTAGCTGATGGTGAAGATATGGGCCACGAATACGATGGTATTCGTGAGCTGAATAATCCACTGCCTAAGTGGTGGTCGTACATGTTTTGGGCGACCATCGTATTCGGTGCAGTTTACTTCGTACTGTATCCTGGTCTGGGTAACTGGAAAGGCGTATTTAACTGGCAGAGTTCCGCGCAGGACGTTGCAAACATTGAAGAGTCTCGTCAGAGACTCGCAGACAGCGATGTTATTAATCAATACGCGCGTGAGTTAACCACTGCAAATGCTATCTTTGGTGAAACCTACCGTAAGCTCGCTTACAAACCAGGTTCAGATGAGCTGTTGGAAATTGCTGAAATTGCTAAGAATCCAGAAGCAATCAAGGTAGGCCAGCGTCTGTTCATCCAGAACTGTGCTCAGTGCCACGGCTCTGATGCACGCGGCCAGTCGGGCTTTCCTAACCTGACTGATAAAGCATGGCTGTATGGTGGCGAGCCAGATACTATCAAGGCAACTATATTGCACGGTCGTGTGGGTAACATGCCTTCATGGATCGACGCTTTAGGTGATGACGGCGTCCGTGAAGTAGCTTCTTACACACTGAGCCTGTCTGGTCGCAAGGTTGATGCCCAGGAAGCGGCGAAAGGTAAAACACGCTTTGTAGTGTGTGCAGCCTGTCACGGCACTGACGGTAAAGGTAACCCAGCCTTTGGTGCACCTGACCTGACAGACAACGTATGGTTATTTGGCGGTTCGCGTAAAGCGGTTGAAGAAACCATCCGTTACGGACGTCAAGGCGTTATGCCAGCATGGAAAGACATACTGGACGAAGATAAGATCCAGTTGCTTTCTGCTTACGTTTGGCAGCTAGGCACACCACAAAATCAATAAAATTATTATTTTATTTGTTAAGCCCCTGCTTATAGGGGCTTTTTTCCCCAAGAATTTCAGTACACACAGGAAAGCGATATGAATAAGCCATGGTATAAGCAGTTCTGGCCCTGGTTCCTGATTGCCCTTCCAGGCAGCGTTGTAGTTGCTAGTCTTTTTACCTTTACTCTTTTCAGTAAAAATCAGGTATCTCTTGTAGCGGAAGACTATTACAAAGAAGGTAAAGGAATTAACCTCGATATATCCCGCTTAAAGAAAGCCGATGAACTTTCCATCTCCGCTTTCCTGTCTGCACAGAATGACACTGCAGTTTTCACCTTGGATAAAGGTGAGCTCATGCAATATCCTACGCTAAAAATTACATTCCAACACCGTACACTTGCTGATAGAGATATTGAACAAATGGTTAATGCCGACGCTTCTGGCCGTTATCGACTGTCTTTGAGTGAACCGCTCTCTGGCCCCTGGTATGTTGAAGTAAACGCATTTGATGGAACATGGGCCTTGAACGGCCGAGCGAATTTCCCCTCTGAAGACCCTGTTAAGTTGTATGGTCAGAGCAAGGAATGACAAAAGACTGTTATCACTGTGGAGAGCCGGTTCTCACTGGTGACTCCTATAAAGTCGAAATTCAGGGTGTTTACCGCATCATGTGTTGCCCTGGGTGTGAAGCGGTCGCCACTACGATAGTGGCAAGCGGCCTCACCTCTTACTATGAATACCGCACGGCACCAGCTGAAAAAGCCAACCTTGTTCCAGAAGAACTTCAATCCCTTTCACTTTATGACAACGAAGATGTCCAACAGGAGTTCGTGCGTCATGAAGATGGCATCGACGAGGTGGTGCTGTCCGTTGATGGTGTATCTTGTGCAGCTTGTGCATGGCTGATTGAGAAGCAGTTGAACAATCAGGAAGGTGTATCTCGTATTCGCGTTAACACCACCACAAACCGTGCCACACTTCGTTGGGAACCATCTAAGACCAAGCTAAGCACCCTACTAAACAAGATCCATGCACTTGGCTACAAAGCAGCTCCTTTTGAAGCGGACAACCAGGAAGCACAGTATCATCACACTATGAAGCAATACCTGTATAAGCTGGGTATCGCAGGGCTCGCTACCATGCAAGTCATGATGCTTGCGGTAGCAATGTACTTCGAAGTGTTTGGCGATATGGATGAGTCTTTTCGCGACTACTTCCGCTGGGTTAGTTTGATCTTCGCCACCCCCGTTCTTCTTTATTCTGCGATGCCGTTTTATGTCAATGCCTGGCGGAACCTGAAGGCAAGAACGCTGGGGATGGACGTCCCTGTCTCTATAGCGCTCCTGTTCGCTTATTTCGCCAGCTTGTATGCCACCATGACTGGTAAAGGGGAAGTCTTCTTTGAGTCTATCGCCATGTTTACTTTTTTCCTGTTGATAGGGCGATTTCTGGAAATGCGAGCACGAAGAACAGCTGCAGCCGCCAGCGCGAACCTTCTCAAGCTGATACCGCGTTTGGCAACGCTATCATCAGGTGAACAAATTCCCGCGAAATCCTTAACTATTGGTCACGTTGTCCGTGTTCTTCCCGGTGAACCCTTCCCTGCTGATGGTTTAGTCGTTGAGGGTGTGACAACAGTCGATGAGTCTATGCTCACTGGCGAATCTATGCCTGAGTCTCGACAAAACGGAGATAAAGTCTTTGCGGGCACCATGAATATCGATGGAAACGTCGATGTTGAGGTTATCGCTGAGAAAAAAGACTCGCTTATTGCGCATATCGTTCAGCTTCAAGATGCTGCACAGCTCGCCAAGCCAAGAGTGGCAGAGGTCGCCGATATCGTAGCGCGTTACTTTGTTGCAGCAATTCTGATTATATCAGCCTGCACCTGGTGGTATTGGCAAAGCCACCGCCCAGAAGATGCTTTCTGGATTATGCTTTCTGTTCTGGTAGCTACCTGCCCTTGTGCATTGTCATTGGCGACACCAACCGCACTGACTTGCTCGACATCAACCTTTGGCAAATTAGGTATTCTTCTGCGTCGGGGTCATGTATTTGAAACGCTGACGCACATTAACCGTGTAGTCATTGATAAAACCGGCACACTAACCGAAGGTAACGTTTCGATTTCTGAGACCCAGCTTTACGCGAACATCGATGCGAAGCGGGCAACCTCAATCGCTGCGTCTTTGGAATCCTATGCCAACCACCCTATCTCGGAAGCCTTTTGCGATTTCGACAAAGCTGAAGGCGTAGAGACCGTAGAAAACGTCATCGGTGAAGGTTTAAAAGGTCAATTCGAAGGCGATGAATGGCGGATCGGTAAACCTGAATTTGCACTAAGCAACTCAACCATTGCTGAACATAGTCCTCACCAAATCTGGTTATCACGAGATGGCGAAGCAATTGCCTCTTTCCTTTTGGTTGACCCGATCCGTGAGTCCAGTAAAACGCTAATCGATAAATTCCACGAAGCGGGCATCAAAGTCACGATGTTGACGGGTGACAATTCAGCCACCGCCCAAGCCGTTGCTGACAAACTTGGTATTGACGAGTTAGTCGCAGGTGTTTCTCCGCAGGGTAAGCTCGAGTATTTGAACTTCCTCCCGGGCGACCAAATCACTATGATGATTGGTGACGGTGTGAATGATGCACCAGTTTTAGCCGGCGCACACCTATCGGTTGCTATGGGAAGCGGCACGGACGTCGCCAAGGCTTCTGCCGACATGGTCTTACTGGGTGATGACCTGACAAAACTGCTTGATGCACGCAAATTGGCGGCTTTTACACAAAAAATTATTCGGCAGAATCTGGCCTGGGCTTTAGGATACAACCTGGTGATTTTGCCACTGGCGGTGATGGGATTTGTCGCACCATATGTGGCCGTAGCAGGTATGTCCGGCAGTTCGGTAATCGTTGTTACAAACTCGCTCCGTTTGTATAAAAAAGATTTGATTGAAACGCTGAAGGGAGTGTAACAGTTTGGAAAGTCTCTATATCCTCATCCCTATTGCTATTGTTCTGGTGTGCGTTGCCGTCGGTATTTTCATTTGGGCGGTGAAATCAGAGCAATTTGAAGATTTGGAAAGACAAGGCATGAATATTCTTCTCGACGACGACGATTCTTCTTCCCAGTCCAAGAGAGAGGATGGCATTAACTCGGACGATAAGTAGATGCCCGTCACTGATCTGTTCGCTGCCTTCACGGTTGGCCTGCTCGGCGCAGGTCACTGTTTAGGCATGTGCGGCGGCGTCGCCGCTGCCGTTTCTATCGGTACTCCACAAAACCAACATAAACTTCCCTTCCTGCTTTTCTATAATGGCGGTCGCCTGTTTTCTTATGGAATAATCGGGGCAATTTCTGGCGGTTTAGTTTCTGGAGTGATGAGCGTTACTCTAGTAACACAAGAGCTTCTTTGGCTCAGATTGGTCGCAGCCATCATGATGATTCTTCTTGCGCTTTATATAGGCCGTTTCTGGAATGGTCTCGCCCACATAGAGCGTTTGGGACAGCTACTCTGGAAGCGAGTTTCTCCACTTTCGTCTAAGTTGCTACCGCTGAAATCGCCTTTTGCAGCTCTGCCGTTTGGTATGCTGTGGGGATGGTTACCATGTGGGCTCGTTTATTCAGCTCTGAGTTGGGCCGCAGTGGCCGGAAATGCGTTAGATGGATTGTTGATAATGCTCGCATTTGGTTTAGGTACCCTCCCCGCAATGATTTTGGTTGGCTCTGCTGCAGAAGTAACAAGAAACCTACTTAACAACTTGATTTTTAGAAGATTATCATCATTGATACTATTAATGTATGGAATTATTACCGCTTATTCTGTATACAATCAGTTGTACTAAGTCTCGCTTTCTTTTTAGGAAATGGTAAAATGTTGACTCAAATCAATTCGGCTAAGCAGGCTCATGATTCAAGACAAAATTCCTACTAAACGTGTTCAATCTGGTGGTTGCGCAATCCATTGTCAGGACTGTAGCATCAGTCAGCTTTGTATCCCTTTTACGTTAAGCGAGAGTGAACTGAATCAGCTTGACCAAATTATCGAGCGTAAAAAGCCGATTCAAAAAGGTCAGCCTTTATTCCAAGCCGGTGATCAACTTCGTTCTCTGTATGCCATTCGTTCAGGCACTATCAAGAGCTACACCATCACAGAACAAGGTGATGAACAAATTACAGCCTTCCATTTAGCTGGTGACTTAGTGGGTTTTGATGCAATTAACCATATGTCCCACCCTAGTTTTGCTCAGGCGTTGGAAACTTCTATGGTATGTGAGATTCCATTCGAAATACTCGATGACCTGTCAGGTAAAATGCCCAAGCTACGCCAGCAAATCATGCGTTTGATGAGTAGTGAAATTAAAGGCGACCAGGAAATGATCCTGCTTCTCTCTAAGAAAAATGCTGAAGAGCGCCTTGCAGCATTCCTTCATAGCCTGTCTACCCGATTTTCTGCACGTGGTTTCTCAGCGAAAGAATTTCGCCTTACCATGACACGTGGTGATATCGGTAACTATCTTGGCCTGACTGTTGAAACCATCAGCCGCCTGCTGGGTCGTTTTCAGAAAAGTGGCATGCTGAGTGTAAAAGGCAAATATATCACCATTCTTGATCATGAAGAACTGAGCCGTTTAGCAGGTGTATCCAAGTAAACCCTTCTTTAAACATAGATCTCGAAATGGCGCTATACGCGCCATTTCTCTTTTTTGGCTTATATCTATCTGAATTTATCGCAAGATCCTGCCACAATGAGTTAAATTAAAGTATCGGCATCACAAAGCTGGAGGTTGTTATGAACAGATATACCAACTTGCTCGTCGCTATAGATCCCGACCATGAAGAACAGCCTGCTCTGTCCCGTGCGAAGGACATCGCAAGAAAATCCTGTGCACCAGTGACAATCACCCTGTTCCTTGCCATTTATGACTTTTCTTATGAAATGACCTCTATGCTTTCTGCAGAAGAGCGTCAGGCAATGCGAGCAGGAGTGCTTAAGCAACGTGAAGAGTGGATAGACTCAGTCATTGAAAAGAATGCGTCTGAAGAGCTTGAGATCGTTAAACACGTTGTTTGGCATAACCGTCCATACGAAAGCATGATCGCAAAAGTGTTTGATGGCGAACATGATCTGGTAATCAAAGCGACACATCAACACGACAAGCTCGGTTCACTGATCTTCACTCCTACCGACTGGCATTTGCTCCGCAAGTGCCCTTGTCCGGTTCTTTTGGTTAAAGAACATAGCTGGCCTGAAAACGGAAAAATTCTTACTGCGGTGAACGTCTCTTCTGAAAATGAAACCCATGAGCCGCTCAACGATAAGCTCATCGATGAAGCCAAGGCCATGAGCAAACTTCTCACCGCAGAAGTGAATCTGGTCAACGCATATCCTGCGACACCGGTGAATGTCACCATTGAACTGCCCGAGTTCGATCCTGCTTCCTATACCGATGCTGTAAGGGGCCATCACTTGCTTCAAATGAAAGCGCTGCGGCAAAAACATAGCATTGATGAAGATCAGACTTTCTGTATGGAAGGCTTACCCGAGGATGTTATCCCCGCCGTTGCCAAAGAGTTAGATGCCGAATTGGTGATACTGGGAACTACAGGGCGTGTCGGCCTGTCCGCTATCTTTATAGGCAATACAGCAGAGCACACCATTGACCAACTCAATTGCGACGTATTGGCTATTAAACCTGACGGCTATGTTAGCCCACTCGCCCCCAATGTTGGATTGGGTTAATTTGAATATTTCCAAAAGCGCCGAAAGGCGCTTTTTTCAACCCTAAACGACCCACCTCAGTAAGTGTTAGATGTTTACTTTTCGCTTCTACCTTATGTATCCAGTCCCGCTTTAATCTTTGTTGCTATTTCTTTGACTTCCTTCTCCGCCATCTTCAGGGACTGCTTTAGCGTCATAGCCTCTCTTGTCCAAACCATAGAAACGCATGCGACGACCCGACCTGATGAAAAAACAGGTACCGCGAACGATGACGTCTTTGACTGAAACTCTTGACCAATACGCGTTGCATAACCATTAAATTGAACCTCTTTGATCATGGCAAGCAAAACATGGTCGAGCAAAAACGGAGGATCAAGGGGATCTTGGAGTCGCCGAATATGCTCAATAATCATCCTTCGTTCTTCCGGAGGACAAAACGCCAGATAACAACGTCCTGGTGAAGTTCTTAGCATAGGTAATCTAAAGCCAGACATTCCTCTATCTATGGATAAAGGACTCCTCATATGCGTAGTTTCTTGTATCACCATTGCCCCGTTGTCATAGGTAGACAAATCTAAAGGCCATACTAGCTTTTTCGAGTACTTGGCAAGCAGTGGGCCAGCCAATTGACAGACTTCAGTTGTGGCGGCAAACCCATCACTTAGCGAGGCAGCCATCCGTGTCACCCGAACACGTTTCGAAGTGGAGGAAAATGCAACATAGCCCTCCTCTTCCAGCGTTTCTAATAAGCGATAAACGGTAGGTCTGGGTATGTCTAATGCAGTTGCGATTTCAGACACTTTGCAAACACCTTGACGATTGATGAACTTTAATACGTCCAATCCCCGCTTTAATGCCCTGACTGTATCTGAATAACGTGTATGCATCGCTTCTCCTGACTAAATCCTACTTCTCTGAAATAACGCGGTTTTTCAGTATTCCAATACCCGAAATTTCAATTTCACAAACATCACCTTCTTTCATAAAGACTGACGGATTACGACGAGCACCCACGCCACCGGGCGTACCAGAAACAATAACGTCACCAGGTAACAATGGAAGAATAGTTGAACAATAAGCAATGAGCCTTTGAACAGAAGCAATCATTAAATTCGTGGTGGTATCTTGCATCACTTCTCCATTCAATCGTGTTTGCAAATGCAGTTTTGAAGGGTCCGGTATTTCATCCGAGGTCACCATCCAAGGGCCAAATGGGCCTGTTCCGTAGAATGTTTTACCCGGCATAAACTGATGGGTATGCTTCTGCCAATCACGTACTGACGCATCGTTGTAACACGCATAGCCAGCCACTACATCTAGTGCTTTTTCCTCAGGAACACGTCTGCATTCTTTACCAATAATGACGGCTAACTCACCTTCATAGTCAAACTTATCTGATTCTAATGGTTTGATAAGATTAGCATTATGGCCAATTTGGCTACCAGAAAAGCGAGCAAATAAAACAGGATTTGGGGTTTCTTCCCTGCCCGTTTCGCTAATGTGATCATGATAGTTAAGGCCTACACATATAATCTTATCGGGATTTGGTATCACAGGCAGATGCTCGACCTCATCGAAGGCATAATCAGAGGGAATTTTGGTGAGAGCGTCGATGTTTACCAAGTCCCCCATAGCAATAAAGTCCTTCAGAGAACAAAAATGTGTACGTTTGCCTAAATCAACAATGCCAGAGTCTTTCACTATGCCAAAAGACTCTCTTCCTTTTGCTTTAAATGAACAAAATTTCATTTTATGCCTTCTCCATTTTTAATGTCATACGGTAGGAGTGATATCAGTTCAACGATCTCATCTACCGTATTTCCCGTGCCCAATATGTATCTGTCAGGGCGTAACAAAACACCTTTAGCATCGAGCCCATCGAGGTAGTATTTGAGTGACGGAAACTCTGAAGTCGATGCGACATCAATACCTGTAAGTTGTTTAACTTCATTTTCCATTGCGTTCTCAACGACAAACAAACACTCGTATGGATACAAGTCGTCCATTCGTTGACCAAGATGATTTTTGGGCTGACTAAACTGTTTCCCACAATGCACGCCGTCGCCAAGCCCTTGGCCAAGAGGAGGATAAAGTGATGTCATCTCTCTATGTCCATCATCACTTTTTATTGCAGCTTCTAGCGCAGGCTTGCCATTTGCCGTATTTATCAAATGTCCAAGCCTGATCGCCGTTTCTATAAAGGCCTCTGCATTGGGTTTTCTTTCAGTTTGATAAGTGTCTAAAAGTGTTGGGTTATGTCCGTGGCGTAAACAGGCAACCAACTTCCATGCCAAATTTGCAACATCTCGAATACCTGCACACATTCCCTGCCCCATAAATGGCGGCGTCTGATGGGCGGCATCCCCAGCGATGAATAGGCGTTCTTTACTCCATGTTTTAGCCACAAGAGAATGAAAGGTATAAACAGCACTTCTTTCAATTTCTGCCTCATCTGGTGTCAACCATGCTGCAAGAAGATTCCAGACACTTTCTTCTTTCGCTATATCAACACTATTTTCGCTAGGATTAACGGATATCTCCCAGCGTCGGCGCTTGCCAGGACCTCTTATGTATGTCGCTGGCCGGGTCGCGTCACAATACTGGATGGAGTGATCACCAAGGCTTGGTTTGTTTGTTTTCAACACAGTGTCAACGACTAACCAACGCTCATGAAACCCAAAGTCCTTCATTGGAGATTCAATAAAACGCCTTACAAGAGATCGCGCCCCATCACACCCAACGAGATAAGAGGCCCTAACATGTTTGATTTCTCCGTTGGACATGTTCTCAAATCGAATAGACACTTCGTCCTGCAAACCATCGATCATGAAAGCTTCGCAACGATTCATTATCGTCACGTCTGGGTAAGTCTCTAGCGCTTGCCTCAGTGAGGCCTCTAAATCCGGCTGATGGAACCGCCAACTGGGATGCCAGGCATGCTGACTTTCTTCCTGTGGCCTTGGCCAGTCCAACAAAAGCTCGCCATCGCCTGAAACAAACTTCATCCCAGGGTTGATGCGTATCTTAGGCAAGAGCTTTTCTGCAATACCAATCCATTGGAAAACCCTCATCACTTCATCGTCAAAATGAACGGCTCTTGGTAGGTGATAAGCCAATGCCTCTCGCTCTAGTACGAGCACTTTGGCACCCGACATACCGAGTAAATTCGCCAGCGTGGCTCCCACTGGGCCCAAACCAACTACCACGACATCATAAATGTCATGTTCAGCAGCGATTTTCATTGTGATTCACCTTTGAGAAGTAAGTTTGTTGTATAGCCAAGGGCAATCGATAATGGGGGGCGCTCTTAACCCTTCGGCGGCAGCTTGAAGACGCATGGCTCGAAGCCTTTTGCGTCCGCCATCTTCGGGAAGGTAAAGGCGTTCATGACCCCAGAAGCTCGGCCCGACCGTGGTTTCATGTGGCTTCCATGTGGAAGTATCAATGACTCTCCCCCCCCAACCACTTTCTACAAAAAAACCGGAAGGTGAGTAACCATAGTAAGACGTCATGTAGTCGTTGGTGTGCCGTCCAAGCGTGTAAGCAATGCTATCTTCTCTGAGTTGCGCTAGATCGTAGCCTTGTCCAACGTCATCAAGATTTTGGTATTCGACCATAAAGTGATGAAAGCCAGCCTGTCCAGATCCAATCATCGCAAAACTATGATGTCTCCCATTGACGTGGAAAAAGTACATGCCGTAAGGAGACTGGCCGTAATCAGAGACATTAAAACCCAGAATATCTCGGTAGAAAGGCAACATGACTTCAATATTTTCCACGTGCAGCACAGCATGCCCCATACCGAGGGGACCTGTATTAAATCCATCAATTGGGCGGCCAGGAATAAAGGGGTCTGAAGTGATTGCAGGGTTAAATACGAGCTCAACACGGTTACCCATGGGGTCGAAAAACCAAATGAGCGCATCAACAAAGCGTCTGCCTGCAAGTTCTTGTGTACCCAGGTTAACTTGATACCCTGCAGCATCTAGCTTTGCAGCGAAAAATGTTAAATCATCAACAGACTCTACTTCCCAACCAATGAAAGCGAGCGTATCTCCTTTTTCACCTGAAATATGGAGACGCTGCTCTCTATCATCCATGCGAAACGACAATGAATGACCTGCTCGGTCAACTTTCTGCATCCCAAGGATGTGACTGGCAAAAGAAGCCCAGTCATCCAATTTGTCAGAGCCAATGCCGAGGTAACCTAAAGCACATATCGCCAAAATTCAGTCCCCTTTTTTCCTTAAATTACAATGTCTATAAAGGTACTCACTCATTCTTCAGCAATCTCAATTGCCCTTTTTAGTACTACCTCAGCGCCATCTGGCTTTCCTGATAGCCACAAGTTTCTCGCATCGACAAAAGCATCAGTCCATGCTGCGTTTTGCTCTGTATTAAGCTGTATAAAGTGGACATCAGGTTTAGCTTTCATCTGCGCTTCAATATCTGTCTCGCTAGCATCGATACGCTCAGCTACCCAGGCGCTTCTTTCGCTTAAAGACATAGAATCGATAGCTGCTTTATCCTTATCTGGCAGACGCTCATAGGTTTTCTTGTTCATCAGAAAAGCCAATGGTGTCGCAATGAAGCGTGTGTTCGTCACATTCGGAGCGACTTCATACAGCCGAAAGCTCTTATACGCATCCATTGTCCATGCTGCACTGCTTACAACATTTCTCTCCATATTTTCATAAACTTGTGGAGCTGGAATAGGAACTCCAGAAGCCCCCATTTCATTAAGTAACTCGGAGCCGTAAGGTGAAGGAGACCGCATTTTGATGCCTGATAAGTCGCTCGGGACTTTGATCTCTTTATCGGCGCTGAAGATCCGATACCCCGGTGTGGTAAACAATGCGATCACCTTAAAATCTGCGAATTCAGTGCCCAACAGGCCTTCTTGTTTGAGGGTGTTTAGTATTCGCGTGCCCGTTTTCGAGTCTTTGACTAGTCCGGGTATTTCGGAAACTGTAGTCATGGGAAACAGACCTGAGGTGTAAGTAGGAACAACGAAAGCAACATCAGCAACGCCCTTTGCCACTAACTCGGCCTGAGCTGGTGGAGCGCCTAGGATGGATCCGGGATACAGTTTAAATCTATATCCCTTTGTTAATTTGGGGTTTACCTCATCAATCCAAGCCTGAAGTGTTTGAGAAAAAAAACCTTTGGCTGGTTCAAAGGATGACACCCTCATTTGCTTTGCAATAGCGTCAAATCCCGTCAGCAAAAGCAAAACGGCAAGCAAGCCTGACTTTACGAACAAAAAGTGCATTGTCTTTTTCATAAAACGACCCTCCTTGAGTCAGATGCTATCTGGCAGCATCGGGCAGCCACATAACCAGTACTGGAAAGGCGATAATCAAGCCTATCCGTATAAAATCTGCGGCGACGAACGGCAGAACCCCTTTCCAAAGAGCAACCATGGGTATGTCTGCATTCGTCGCCTTTAAGACAAATAAATTCATTCCTACAGGTGGTGTAATCAGCCCCATTTCTACGACCATAACCACATAAATACCGAACCAAATCAGGTCTATACCTGCGGCATCCGCGACAGGGACAAATAGCGGAACGGTCAATAACAACATCGCCAGGCTATCCATCAGGGTTCCTAAAACCAGATAGATGCATGTCATTAAGAGAATCACCATCAGTGGTGAATCGAGAACACCGGAAAAAATCGCCGTCAATGAAAAAGGTAAATCGGAAAGCGCGAGGAAAAAGTTGAATAAATTTGCAGCGATGAGCACGAGATAGAGAGCACCGCAAGTTTTGGCTGTATCCGTTGCGGCTTCAATAAATCCTTTTTTAGAAAGGCGTCGACTGAGCACGCCATATCCGATCACAAGCACTAACCCCACAGCCGCCGTCTCGTTAGCCGTAAAGTAGCCACTATATAGACCTAACATAATCAAGCTGAAAACACTTACTGGCGGCCCCAATTCTTTCCAAGCATTCAATCTTTCCTGCTTAGAGGATCTTGGGCGCTCAGTAGCGCTTGAGCGGCTAATTTTTAGTGAAAACCAGATGGCAGAGAAGTAAAGCAGAATAGCAATGGAAATGGGGCCAGCAGTGGCTAAAAGGAGTTGACGAATAGATTGCTCTGCGAGAAACGCATAAATCACTAACACTGTCGAGGGTGGAATCAAAATGCCTAATGTGCCGCCAGCTGCTACCGTGCCCGAGGCCAGACTTTGTGAATAACCTGCTCGCGCCATTTCCGGCAATGCTATTCGCCCCATTGTTGCTGTTGTAGCAAGAGAAGAGCCAGAGATCATACCGAACCCTGCAGATGCGCTGATCGTCGCCATGGCTAAACCACCCCGCTGATGGCCTAACAACGTTCGCATGGCCTCATAGAGTCGACTCGATAGCCCGCATTGCACTGCAATATTACCCATAAAAACAAAAAGCGGGAGCATAGCGAGGGTGTAATTAGTCAGAGACTCCCAAATGGTAGTGGCCCCAATTGTCAGCATCCCTTCAGTACCGATGATATAACTGCAACCTGCCAGTGCGACCAGTCCCATTGCAACGCCAACTGGCACTTCGAGGAGGATAAGCACCAATGTCGCAGCAAAACCAATACCACCGATTACGATCCCCACATCCATTTAGTCGACTCCCTTCAGTGCTTTGGTCAAACGCCTAGATGCCGCTAATATTGCGATAAAGAAAGACAGGGAGATAAGCAAGAGCAGCAAATCTTTTGGGAGACCCGAATCTGGCGTGGATTCTGGTGTGCCCCAACTTTCTATGACATACGTTGTCATGATGTAGAAAAGCGAAATGGCAAACACAAGTGAAAAAGCGCTACCTAAGATAAGAAGTGGGCGCTTGAATAATTTAGGTTTCAACTCACTAAGCAGGCGCGCCGTAACATTGGAATCCTTAAGATAACAAGCCGGCATTGAGAGCAGCGCCCCTAAGCCGATAGACAAAGCAGTCGCTTCGATGACTCCTGGCAAATTAGCGTTCCAAATAGCACGGAGAAAGACGTCTAACACTGTCATCAGCGCACCAAGCAAAAAGCAAAAAGCCGACAAAATAAGTGAATAACGGGTAACAACTTCACTGCTCATGCACACCACCTCTACAACGCAGTCTCGACCTGTCATCTAACGGTAATGTTGCTAATAAAATGTTGCCACCAAAGGGCTTACTTTGTCCGTCTGCCGGACACTGAGAGGCGTTGATACTCAAAGAAACAAGACTTTATAGAAATAGCTGCCATCCATTGAATTTGATATGGCAGTTTTTATTCATACGAACTTCAGGAAAACATCAGGGATAATGTTCAGGAATGGATACAGAAAGGGAGCCCGATGGCTCCCTTCTTATGTTGCAATTTATAAATGAAGTGCATGACTACACGTTAGTGACGTCAATAAAAAGTGATTCGTCAATGTTTGTCGATGACACTACTGCCTCACTGAACTCATATTCACCGCGGTTGCCTTCACGATCCAGAGGTAAATTAACAAAATCGAAGAGCTCTCGGTCTGCCAATTGACTTGGGCTAACATTTTGGATGGACTTAAAGATACTCTCCACGCGGCCAGGTGTTTTTCTATCCCACTCGTTTAGCATCGATTTGATTGCCTGACGCTGGAGATTTTCTTGTGACCCACAAAGGTTACAAGGAATGATTGGGAAGTTTTTATGCTCAGCGTACTTAACTAGATCTTTCTCTCGGCAATAAGTTAGAGGCCGGATAACAACATTTCTTCCATCATCTGAGCGCAATTTTGGCGGCATTGCTTTCAACCGGGAGCCATGGAACATATTGAGAAACATAGTTTCAACGATATCATCCATGTGATGGCCAAGTGCTAATTTGGTCGCACCAATTTTCTCTGCAAATGAGTATAAAGTCCCTCGACGTAAACGCGAACAAAGACCACAGGTCGTCTTTCCCTCAGGGACCTTTTCTTTAACAACTGAATAGGTATCTTTATCGACAATGTAATAAGGGATATTCAGGCTTTCGAAGTACTCAGGTAGAATATGCTCTGGGAAACCAGGTTGTTTCTGATCTAAGTTGACCGCAACTACATCAAACTTTACAGGTGCTGCCGCCTGCAAGTTCAGTAAGATATCGAGCATAGCAAATGAATCTTTACCACCGCTGATACATGCCATCACAACATCATTTTCTTCGATCATGTTATAGTCGGCGATAGCACTACCAACATTCCTCCTCAGGCGTTTTTGGAGTTTGTTGAATTCAAGTGTCTCTTTTCTCGTATCTTTCTGATTCATTGGCGTTCTCAAAGTGTCGACTGAGTCAACGGTGTATTTTAACAGGCGGTGGATTATACGTATCTTTTAGAAGCGTTGAAATCCCTGGGTGAAAAATCCGAAACCGCCTATGTCCAATTCCATTCAGGCGACCTGATTAGTGCCTCCCCACAACCATGGCTAACGAGGCGACTAAAGGTTTAATTTTGCGGGATCCAAGGCGTGACTTTCAGTGGCTTTTGCGGAAAGAAAACACGTTCTCCAGTTTTCATCTCATTCAAACGGATAATGGCAACTTTCCCTTCCACATTAATGGCGCGTCCTTCTGAGGTTTTTAGTTCGGGTTGGACATCAGCAAAATGAACGGTCACCCCTTCAACCTCCGGCATAAACCAGGAAGAAAACATCCCCCCCAAATCCTGCATCATGGTCGTCATCTGAGGGACAAGATTATTGACCTGTTCTTCCGTCACTTCTGAGCCGAAACTTTTCTTTGCCATTACCTGAAATGAAATATCACAGGCTTGAGTGCCAGCGGTCTCAATGAACACATCCGGATTCACTTTACGAAGGTGACTGTCGATAGGCAGTGGGAGTTCTTGCGATGCCGGGATCTCAAATTCTTCGTAATGCGCTTTTTTGGTCATCCAGGCTTTGGTGATTTGGCAAGTGTCCCCATCGGTAGGTGAAATCATAAAATATCCAATTTTCACATCTGGATGGTTTTCACCATAGTTATGCTTAAGCTGGGTATATAGCTTGCTGTAACTGAATTTCACCTGCGCCGCAGCGACAGGTGATGAAATTACAGCGGCCATTAAGACTGCCGTAAGTCCTCTAATCATCCTTGGCTCCAATAATTCTGGTTGTATCGAATCATGCTTTGCACTTCATCGACGTAAGCTTGGCCGCGTTCAGAGTAGCTTTTCAATCCATTAGCCAATGCAACGCCGGTAACCGGCTCACCTGATTTTCTCAGTTCAGCACGAATATCTCGCAACGGGGCATACGCTTTATTACGGTTGACGTTAAGGAAATACGCTCGAATTGATTGATAAGTGTCTTTGAACACGGCGACTTCATGGGTTTTACCCTGCGAACGTGCGCTTGGCACCATGCCGCAGCCAGAAGTGTAACACCACTGTCCGAAGTAGTTATTTCCTTCACGGGCAAAGCGTGATGTACCCCATCCAGATTCTTTAGCTGCCTGAGTTAAAACAAGATCTGTAGGTATCACATCTACACGTTTAAGTGCTTCTTGATACCATTTTTGATCAGCACCTGCTTCTGGAAGCGTCAGATTAAACAACTCGGCGACACGGGCAATGAACGCTTTGTCTTCTGTCGTTGGCGTTTTTCCTTTTTCCAATTCAACCAGTCGTGTGCGCGCGTTTTCAATCAGTCCGTTGATATAGTTGATGCCGGGTTTCATAAAATCCACGAACGCTTTTTTCTTCTCATCAACCATTTGGTAAGAACCAAAATCAGGCTTCTCGACCATCGAAGGTGGCGGAGCAGCCTGTTGGAGTGTGTCTACAGTGAGAGGGGTTTGTGGGGCGTCGCTACACGCAGAAATAAATAGAGCCGAAGCCAATACAGCATGAGAAAGCTTCATTTAGGCGTTGAAAACCTCTTTATTACCGTCATCAGAAGAAGAATCATCATCGCCTTCTTGTGACACGGTCACTTCAATACCAACACCGAACATTTCTCGGTAAAGCACGCCCTTCACATTGAACATGAATGGTAGCGCCCAGACCAAGGCCAACCCTGCTGTCGCATAAGAAAAGACAAACAAGATAGCAATGACGATGTAAACCAAGGTCAATGGTATCAGTTTTTTTATAATCGCCCTAAATGAAACGATCATCGCCTCTACCGGGCGCAACCGCTTTTCACAGATAAGCAGAATGGTCATGGAGAAGGTAATGCCGAGGAAGATTCCCAGCAACGGGATGAGTTGGCTGCTGAAGCTTTGTAATGCGTTGATAAAGCTCATGGCCAGCGTTACGGCAAGTGCATAAGCCAAACCCTTAATAATGTGTCGTGGCTTGGTTCGAAACCCGATGGCATGGCTTAGGCCCATAAGGCTCGCCCCTGCATATAGCGGTGCCGATAATACTGTTGCAGCGAAAACAGCAATTCTGGCTGACGCCAAAAGATCAGGTGTCATTTGCCGTTTCCCGATAAAGGCTTCCATCACCGTATAGGGTGTGCCCTGCATAATCGTAAGCGCAACAAGGAAAATCAACACATGCGCAATGGTCAAAACCACTGTCGCAGGCAGGAATTGCCAAAAATGCTTCTGCGTCAGCTTGACCGCTTCTTGAACCACACTGGAAGCACTTAGCGTATAATTGCCACTCAGCGCATTTTCTAGGGTGCCGCCAACGTGAAGTGCGTTGCTCAACTGTTGTTTATTCATAGCAAAGTAACTTTTGTCTTTAGCCTAAGAAATCTCCCCACTCTTAAAGTTATAGGTGATATTTTTTGAACACGTCTCAAGGTGTCGCATTTTTAGACGTCACCTTAACGGTCTATACTACCGAACGCCTTCGTCCCCAATTTATAGACGCAGGTAGTAAGAATCGGATTTGCTCGCGGTTTCTACAAATTCCTGTACCGCGTCAATTTTAGGGTGAAAAATTGCCGATAAAACATAAAAAAACGCTTTAACTTCATGATTCGCGCGTCTATCATGCGCCGTCTATTTTTAGGGGAATTTTTACTTAGCTAATCGCCCACGGTGTAAGGAGTGAGAGTAGAATTGAACGCAACACAACCAATTAAAAAACCCGTTGTCCAGTTGAAAAGACTGTGCAAGAGCTTTGATGGCAAAGAGATCATTTCGAACTTTGATCTTGAAATACACAACGGTGAGTTTTTAACGATTCTAGGTCCGTCAGGTTGTGGCAAGACCACAGTACTTCGATTGATTGCTGGTCTTGAAGATGCAGACGATGGCCAAATTATCATTGATGAACAAGACGTGACTGCTATCCCCGCAGAACAACGTCATGTAAATACCGTTTTCCAGAGTTATGCACTGTTTCCACACATGACTGTGTTCGACAACGTTGCTTTTGGCCTGCGTATGCAGAAAGTGGCTGAAAGTGAAATCGAACCACGTGTGATGGAAGCCCTTCGCATGGTTCAACTTGAGAAATTCGCCCCCCGTAAACCTCATCAACTTTCAGGCGGTCAGCAACAGCGTGTTGCAATTGCACGAGCCGTGGTTAACAAACCAAAAGTACTCCTGTTGGACGAGTCTCTCTCCGCGCTGGACTACAAACTGCGCAAACAAATGCAGATGGAACTGAAACAGCTCCAGCGCAAGCTTGGCATTACTTTCATCTTCGTTACTCACGATCAGGAAGAAGCCCTGTCGATGTCTGACCGTATCATCGTAATGAAAGCAGGTGATGTGGTTCAGGATGGCAGCCCTCGTGAAATCTACGAAGAACCTTCTAACCTTTTTGTGGCGCGCTTCATTGGTGAAATCAACGTGTTCGATGCTGATGTCGTTTCGCGTATTGATGAGCAACGTATTACCGCGACTATCGAAGGCCGTGAATGTCAGGTTTACTGTAAGTTGGACGTCAAAGCGGGCGACCGCGTAAAAGTCCTGCTGCGTCCTGAAGACCTGCGTATCGAAGAAATCGAAGCGGCAGATTCTGGCAATGGCATTATCGGTTACGTTCGCGAGCGCAACTACAAGGGCATGACACTGGATTCAGTGCTAGAGCTGGAATCTGGCATGTCAGTTATGGTCAGCGAGTTCTTCAACGAAGACGATCCAGATGTAGACCACTCTTTGGATCAGAAAGTCGCGATTACCTGGGTTGAAAGCTGGGAAGTGGTACTGCCTGATGAAGAAGCTTAATCTCCAAAACGCCATCATTGGCGTGATTGTAGGTTGGTTGCTGCTGTTCGTGTTTATCCCGAACCTGATGATTATTGTCACCAGCTTCCTGACCCGCGATGACGCAAACCTGATTGAGATGACCTTCACCTTGAGCAACTACGCCAAGTTGATGGACCCGCTCTACGCGAAGGTGGTTTGGCATTCATTCTATATGGCAGCCATAGCTACCCTGCTCTGTTTGCTGATTGGTTACCCGTTTGCGTACATTATTGCGCGCATGCCAGTGAAATGGCGTCCTGTGATGCTGTTTATGGTGATTATTCCTTTCTGGACTAACTCGCTGATCCGTACGTACGGCCTGAAAATTTTCCTGGGTACCCGTGGTTTGCTTAACGAAGGCCTGCTGACGTTGGGCATCATCGATAAGCCACTACGTATTATGTACACCGAGTATGCGGTGATGATTGGCCTCGTTTATATCCTGCTGCCATTTATGATTCTTCCGCTTTACTCAAGTATCGAGAAGCTGGACAACAGCTATCTTGAGGCCGCGAAAGACTTAGGCGCAAGCAAGCTTCAGGCATTTATCAAAGTCATTCTGCCTTTGACCATGCCGGGCATCATCGCTGGCTGTCTTCTGGTTCTCCTTCCTGCCCTGGGTATGTTCTATGTATCTGACCTGCTGGGCGGCGCGAAGAACCTGTTGATTGGTAACGTCATCAAGAGTCAGATCCTCAATGTTCGAGACTGGCCGTTTGGTTCCGCAGCGAGTATTTCACTGACCGTATTGATGGGTCTACTGCTGTTCGCCTACTGGCGGGTTGGAAAGCTGATTAACAAGAGGGTAGAGCTGGAATGAGTCAATTTTTCCGTACCAGCTTTATGTCGCTGGTTTATGCATTCTTATACATCCCTATTGTCATTCTTATCGTTAACTCGTTTAACGAAAGCAAGTTCGGGATGGAGTGGAAAGGTTTTACCACAAAGTGGTACACCCTACTGCTTAATAACGACAGCCTGGTACAGGCCGCATGGAACTCACTGACAATCGCGGTGTTTTCGGCAACAGCCGCAGCAATTATTGGCAGCCTGACAGCAGTTGCACTGTTCCGTTACCGCTTCCGTGGTAAAGGCTTCGTGAATGGCATGCTGTTCGTGGTAATGATGTCTCCTGACATCGTAATGGCAATCTCGCTGTTGGCATTGTTCGTGCTGATGGGTGCGCAACTGGGCTTCCTGACCCTGCTGCTGTCACATATTACCTTCTGCCTGCCGTTTGTTGTGGTGACGGTTTACAGCCGACTGAATGGTTTTGATGCGCGTATGCTTGAAGCAGCGAAAGACTTGGCTGCAAGTGAGTGGACGATTCTGACGAAAATCATTCTGCCTCTGGCTGCACCCGCTGTGGCTGCGGGCTGGTTGTTGAGCTTTACCCTGTCTTTGGACGACGTCATCGTCAGTTCGTTCGTGACAGGTCCAAGCTACGAAATCTTGCCACTGAAAATCTACTCAATGGTTAAGGTTGGCGTTTCTCCAGAAGTGAATGCTCTGGCGACGCTGATGCTTATCGTCTCTCTCGTGTTGGTTATTTGCTCTCAAATGCTCGCACGCGACAAAGTGAGATAATAATACGAGGGAGCAACCATTGCGGTTGTTTCCCTCTGTTGTTTTCGCATTTTTCAGTCACGGATGGCTTGAACCACCCGTTATTCTCAATAATACCAATGAAAAACTACAGGAGTTGTCGATGAAACCCTGGTCTAAGTTTGCGCTGGGAAGCGCCCTGTCCTTCTCTCTTTTCTCTAACACTGCAATCGCAGAGGAAGAGCTCTATTTCTACAATTGGTCTGAATACATTCCTACCGAAGTGCTTGAGCAGTTCACAGAGGAAACTGGCATCAAAGTCATTTACTCAACCTATGAATCAAATGAAAGCATGTATGCCAAATTGAAAACACACCCTGACGGTTACGATCTGGTTGTGCCATCGACTTACTATGTGAAGAAGATGCGCGATGAAGGTATGCTGCAAAAAATCGATAAAAGCAAACTCAGCCACTTTGACGACTTGGATCCAAACAACCTGAACAAACCGTTTGACCCGGATAACCAATACTCTATCCCTTACATTTGGGGCGCTACAGGTATTGGTGTAAACACAGACTTTATTGAAAAAGACTCTGTTAACTCATGGGCCGATCTGTGGAGCCCAGAGTACGAGGGCCAACTGCTGATGATGGATGACGCTCGTGAATTCTTTCATATCGCGCTCACCAAACTCGGGTACTCAGCAAATACGACCAACCCGGAAGAAATCAAAGCCGCTTACGAAGAGTTGAAGAAAATCATGCCAAACGTGCTGGTATTCAATTCTGACTTCCCGGCAAACCCTTACATGGCCGGCGAAGTCGCGCTTGGTATGTTGTGGAACGGGTCGGCATACATCGCACGCAGTGAAGGTGCGCCGGTAGACATAGTATGGCCGAAGGAAGGCGCAATTTTCTGGATGGACAGCCTATCAATTCCTGCCACTGCGAAGAACGTAGACGCAGCGCACAAGATGATCGACTTCTTGCTACGTCCTGAGAATGCAGCGAAACTGGCTATCGACATTGGTTACCCAACACCGGTTAAAGCGGCTTACCCGCTCTTACCAAAAGCGTTCAAAGACGACCCAAGCGTCTATCCACCACAAGATGTCATGGAAAAAGGCGAATGGCAGAGCTCTGTTGGCGAAGCGAACGTACTTTATGAAGAGTACTTTCAGAAGCTGAAAGCGGGTCAGTAGAACACGAAAAAGTGGCCATTCATTGGCCGCTTTTACGTCCATACTGCAATCCATTTAATCTTGCAGTGCAAGAATCTCTTCTACCAGCTCAGGAACCAAAACACTCGCCTTCCCATAGCGCTTTTCGTCAAATTCACTTTCTACCGCACTCGGCTCCAAATTCATTTCAATCGTTTTTGCACCATTGATGGCAGCCTCATGCACAAATCCTGCCGCGGGATAAACTGAACCAGACGTACCAATTGAAATAAACAGGTCAGCCTCTACCAAAGCTGTATGTATTTTGTCCATATCCAACGGCATCTCGCCAAACCAAACCACGTGTGGGCGCATAGAGGAAGGTATCTGGCAGCAATGGCACAGGTCATCAACCATAATGTCATCCTTCCAATCCAACACTTGGTTAGAGCCACTACAGCGCGCTTTTAGAAGCTCACCGTGCATATGAATGATGTTTTCGCTACCAGCTCGTTCATGAAGGTTGTCGATGTTCTGAGTAACGATTATCACCGACCCTTCCAGTTCACGCTCCAGCTTTGCCAGTGCTTCATGCGCAGGGTTCGGCGCAACACCGGACTGCAGCTGTCTTCTTCGCTGGTTATAAAAAGTCTGAACCAACGCTGGATTTCTGGCGAAACCTTCAGGCGTTGCCACATCTTCGATGTGATGCTCTTCCCATAAACCATCTTGGGCCCGAAATGTACGAATCCCGGATTCGGCCGAGATACCTGCCCCCGTCAGTATGACAATGTTTCTATAGGGAAATTGCATATTGAGCTTCCTTTCTGGTCTTGGTTCCTGCGCACTTCTTCTGTATTGGATTTATGTGCTTTAAACCTTTATATCACTGTTGGTATTGGCAAAACAGCAGAGTGGGACTAGACCATGGTCGAAATCCTACATAAAACAACATTTAACAAGAGAAATCCGAAATATGTCTTATATTTAATGAGTGTCCCAAGCATGATCCGGAATAACTCATTGCGACCGCTCAAACTCATATTATTCGCTGCCTCAGTAGCTACATTAGCTTCAGTTAATGCTGTGGCTAATGAACACTTGCAGCTGAGTGGGTTTGGTAACCTATCCGCTATTCATTCCGGTACAGATGACTTTGGCTATGTTTATGATCTAACTAAGGGCCCTATTTATCGCGAATGGAGCCTGGATGCAGGTTCCTCCATTGGGCTGCAACTCAACGCCAGATTCTCCGATGGCTGGGATTTTGTCGTTCAGGGCGTTATCAAAGACCGCATCCAAAACAATTTAGACAAGACTATTACCTGGGCCTTTCTCCGTTACAGAGTCTCTTCAGCAGTTAGTGTACGCGTTGGTCGTATCGCCACACCCATCTACATGTTGTCAGAGTATCGCGATGTGGGCTTCGCATACCTTTGGACCAAACCTGTTACCGATTTCTATGCCAATATTCCTGTCACTAGTCTTAATGGCGGCGATATCGCATATACCACACCTCTCAGTGACGGGATCATAGAAGCAAGAGTTTTTGGTGGCCAATCCGCGGTCTCCATCAACACGATATTTAGCTCTTATGAAGTGACGCTGTCACCCATGATAGGCACAAAACTCAGCTTTTATTCTGACCGATGGAATATCTCGGGTTCAGCGACAACAGCCAAAGTTGATGAGGGAAACCCAGCGTCATCTCTAATCACTTTGGCATCTTCAAATAGCCAAATTTTGGCATTATGGCCTTCGCTTCAGAATACATTACAAGATTTTGAAGTCGAAACGACACGTTTCTATTACTACTCGCTTGGCGCTCAATATGAGACTGAAGATTGGAGCATCCAAGCTGAGCTAAGTTACACAGATGCTGATTGGCCGTTTTTCCCCGATTTGATGGCTGGTTATACAAGCCTAGGGAAAACGGTTAATGATCTTACCATTTACGGTTTTGCTTCAAAAGCCAAGTCTTTCGGTGATTTCTACGAACTAGAACCGCCTTCTATCGCAGCTCTAACAATACCTGAGATCAGTTATGCATATGGAGTAATCAAAAGTAACCTGAATGCACGAGTCATCGATCAGGAAACGCTGGGTATAGGGGCGCGCTATTACATTAATTCGCAACTCTCACTTAAAGGACAAATTGAAAGATCTTGGTTGAACAACGATAGGATCGGCAGTTGGTCAGTTAATGAAAAAGCCCTGACAAAGCCTGTGCCTGACTATATCGATACCATCTCTGTTGGCCTGAGCTTTGTGTTTTGATATGAAAATATTCGCATTAACACTACTCACTTTGATTTGGCTAGCATGGCCGCCTTGGACCCGTGCAGAGTTAGTTGTGGTCGTTAATGTAGAAAATCCACTGATCTCTCTGTCCTCCCGTCAATTAGTAGATCTGTATATGGGCCGTTCCAACTCCTACCCAAATGGAGAATCAGCATATACAACAGACCTTCCAGAGCAAAGCCAAGAGCGCGATTACTTCTATCGGACGTTAGTCGGTAAGTCATCAGCTCAAGTCAATGCATACTGGGCAAGACTGCTCTTCACCGGTAAGTCAGAGCCCCCTCAAACGGTACGCTCTTCCGCAGATGTTATCGCTTTGATTAAACAAAACAAAAACGCGATTGCATATATCAGCAAAGGCGATTTGGTTCATGGTTTAAAAGTGGTATATAAATTTGAAGATTCTCAATAGACGTGTCCATATCCGAGTTGCAACGGGTGTTGCCACAGGCGCACTCATTTTCTCGATCTTCGCGTCTATAACCTGGTTCTACATTTCTTATCACCAAGAAGTTGACCGCTCGCGTAGCCAGATTAAACAGGTTATCACCACCATCGAACAAACTGCTTCTATTGCGATGTATTTGGGTAACAAAGAACTGGCCGAGGAAGTACTGCGTGGACTTGAAGCCAACGACATTATCTCCGCTGCTCGCTTAACCAGTCAGGATGGACTATCTGCCTCTTTCTCAGGTAGCAGCGATTTGGAGCAAACTGACACCGCGATCATTTTTCCTATCCTGTCACCATTTAACGAAAATGAATTCGTTGGCGACCTTTTGGTCTACCCAAATCAAAAATATATCGAAAACAACGCAATCTCACTGGCAAAGATCCAGGTAATCGTGCTGGTGTTATATTCCGTTATTACCGCCTTACTAACGCTTATCATCGTTAACCGTATCCTTACTGAACCAATGAAAAAAATCGCTAATCGCTTTCACTTGATTACACCGGGTGATACCACACGAATAGATGTGCCTGTTGGCCATAAAGAAAACGAGATCGGTGCATTAGTCAGCGACATTAATGGTCTATTGGATGCGGTAAACAATCAGATTGATAATGAACGTGACCTGCGATCTGAAACTGAAAACCTCTCTAAGAAATTCCGCTTTATCTTTGAGCGTGCAAGTGCAGGTATTGGCCTCATTGATTCGAGTAACCGGCTAATCGTCGCAAATCCTGCGTTACTGAGGCTGCTCGGCCAGACATTTATTGTCGATACTGACCGATTCTCCAAAACAGACTTCACAGGCTATTTTAACGATCCTGCAGAGATTAAAGAGTTTATTGACGAGTTCTGGCTTAAGCCCGGAAATCAGTTCAGTGCTGTAGATATTCAGCTTAAACACAAAGTCCGTGCTGCTGACCGTTGGGTACATTGTCTGTTTTCGAAAGTTGAAGACATTAATAATCCAGATGATAGTCTGCTCGAGGTCGTCCTTTACGACATCACAGAGCGCGCAGAGCGTGAACAAAATATTATCTATGAATCAGAGCATGACCCGATTACACAGCTCCTGAACCGACGTGCAGGCATGGCCAAACTCGAAGTCTCACTTCAAGAAGCCGACAAAAAACAACGTAAGTTCGCCGTTCTCATGATTGATCTCGATGGTTTTAAACATGTCAACGATACTTACGGGCATGATGCTGGTGATAAGGTGATTATCGAGGTCGCTAACCGCATCAAACAATTCTTCCGTGGCTCGGATGTTGTGGCACGCTGGGGTGGTGACGAATTCTTGATTGGATTCTCTTACAACCCAAATTACGAAACCGCCGTTTCAGACATTGCGTCTGATCTGCAATTCCAGGTAGCCCTTCCTGTCGAGATAGGTCATGAGCAGACCGCGACTGTCGGCTCTAGTATTGGTATTAGCGTGTACTCTAATAACGATGAAACGATCAGTGCGCTTATTGAGCAAGCAGATGAAGCCATGTATTACGTGAAAAACAATGGTAAAAACTTCTTTCGTTTCTACCAAGCGGAAGAAACAACAGCATCAGCAAATCGCTAGTCAAAAGTGACAACATATTGAATCCTTCCCCAGCAACTCTGTATGCTGTTGGTTCACATTGTCAGGAAGGGATACTTACCAATGCATCCACTCAGAGTTTCTGTTCGCGCAGTCTGCTATCGGGACAACGCAATTTTACTCGCTGAACACCGCGACGAACGTGGCCTTTGGTACATTATTCCTGGTGGTGGCGTCAGACACAATGAAACGCTGGATATTGCTTTTAAGCGAGAGTTATTAGAAGAAACCGGTGGTGAAGCGGATATGGGGGATATCCTTTTTGTCCGAGAAGTCATTGCTGATAAATTGGATACCACTTATCTTCCAAAACACCTTCATCAAATTGAACTCTTTGTTGAAGCAACCAATTTCCGACAAGTCACCCAAGCGTCAGAACCAGATAAAGATCAGATTGGCATGGTTTGGATGCCATTAGATAAATTACCGGATTTGCTTTTCTTCCCCAAGACCATGGTAGAAGCACTTCAAACAAAATCATTCGACCGAATCTATCAAGGACACATTATATAACTGGCTAGACCATTTACCCCTGGTCGCTCAGTTACAATGCCCAACAAGATTAACAGTGGACATCCACCATAAGAGATCATGAAGTTAGATAACTATTTCAGCAAGAAAGACGGCCAATTCGTTTTCACTCGCCAACAAGCCAGTCATTTCGCCAAACTCGTTGCGGGCGATTTCAACCCAATACACGACGAAGATTCAAAGCGATTCTGTGTGCCAGGTGATCTTCTGTTCTCTGTTCTTCTTGCTAAAGCAGGTATTAGTCAGAAAATGCGAGTCAGTTTTTCGGGTATGATTTCTGATAACCTCGGACTCACCATTCGTGAAGACGAAAATGGACACTTGGATGTTATTGATTCGAATGACAAATGCTATCTGACCATGCAGCGTGAAGGTGAGAATCTGCTGAATGAGAAGCTCGCCGCCAATGTTGCAGAAAACTATGTGAAATTTTCCGGCATGAACTTCCCTCACATCATGGTTCCCCTTATGGAACAAAGCGGTATGATGATTAATCCAGACCGTCCCCTTGTGATGTATGAAAGCATGGAGCTCAACTTTAAACATCTGGGCTTTTCTAACCCGACTGTAGAACTGACCAATTCTACGATGGAAGTATCCGGCAAGCGTGGTGCCGTGATTCTTGCCTTCGTATTCAAAGAGAATGGACAAGTCATCGGTGAAGGGAAAAAGAAAATGGTATGTAGTGGTCTACGCGGATACGAAACATCTGCTGTTGAAGCACTGGTTGATAAATTCAATATTAGGAAATCTGAATTCTTGTCAGCGCAACTCGTATAATTAGTGCGACACATCATATGAACCCCGAATCATACGGGGTTTCTCAATTGCTTCAATGTCTTATAATCAATATTTGGTACCACTTTTCATACATTGTTCTATATTTAATTTATCAATATTGCGTTGAGGTTAAATATGGCAACTGCAGATCTACTTTCTCATATCGATAGGCTCCCAAAGATTCCCAAAGTTGTTCAGGAATTGATGGACTTGGTGAATAGTGAAGGTTCAGACATGAACCAAATTTCCGAAAAAATCGCGATGGACCAAGTAATCAGTGCCCGCGTTTTGCGTTTGTCAAATTCAGCTCACTTTGGTCGTGGCCGAAGTGTTGCCTCTGTTGATGAAGCGGTAATCCGTTTGGGTCTTGGACCGATCCGTACGCTAGTTACCGCTTCAGCGCTGATGAGTACTTTCCCTAAAATTGAAGGGCTGGATATTAATGAATATTGGGCAGCCACCTTCGAAGTCGCAACGCTATGCAAAACCGTGGCTAAAGAACTGAAATCAGATCAAAACGAAGCATTCACCGCAGGTATGCTTCATAACATTGGCGACCTCCTGATTTACACCGTATATCCAGACAAAGCCCAAAAGGTTGAACTTCACATAGCAGCGGGTAAAACCAAATCAGAAGCCCAACAAATTGTGCTAAGCACCGATAACGCGCAACTCGGTGGTGAATTAGCGCGAAGCTGGAAATTCGCCGATACGCTTGTCGATGCAATTGCGCACCAATACGGGGCTGTTCAGGGTGACAGCTTTTCCCAACTGGCTGCTATCATTAATTTCTCTGCCAAGGTTGATGATAACTGGGATAGTCTTCCAGACGAAGAAGCCAAAATCACCTGGCTTAATCACCAACTCGAATACAGCATGCTTGGCCTTAACGAGAGCATTGTTGATTCGCTTGATGATATTCGAGGTGCTGGCCGTGAAATGGCCAACTCTTTGCTTTAACCCCCCCCTGCTCGCCTCCGAAAAGCGCCAAATTTGGCGCTTTTCTTTTGCCTGAAACAGCCCAAACCCGCGTCATTATATTGTTTTTGGAAACAATAAATTCATTCAATGCTATTTATCGAACTATCGTTTACGCATTATTCTCAAATTCCAATAATTAGAAAATCCAGTCGCTGAAAGACTGACTAAATCTCAATGAAAGCAATGTCGCGAGGACAGCACATGCAACAACCTCGGATCTACCCTGCAAAACCACGGAAGGTTTATCTCTACGCCACTTGTCTGGTGGATGCTTTTGACCCGGATACTGGGTTAGACGCTATTTCTCTTTTGGAGGAGCAAGGCATAGACGTTGATTTCGTTCCCAAACAAACCTGCTGTGGACAGCCTGCCTACAGTTCTGGCTATACGGAGGAAGCCAGAGTTGTCGCCGAAAACCAAATGGCGCTTTTCCCAGAAAATATCCCCATTGTCATCCTATCCGGCTCTTGCGGCGGCATGATGGTTCATCACTATCCACGCCTGTTTAAAGATCATCCCTTTGAAACTACCGCCAAGTCTTTTTCGGCACGTGTTTTTGAGCTCACTGAGTTTCTGACCAATGTCTGCCGCGCACAGTTCGATGACCGCGGTGAACAAATTGCTGTCGCCATGCATACGTCTTGTGCAGCACGACGCGAGATGAACGTACACGTTTACACGGCTCATTTACTGGGACAACTCAACAAGGTGGAAGTGAAGCATCCCCAGTATGAAGAAGAATGCTGCGGCTTCGGGGGTACTTTCTCTGTTCGTCATCCGAATATCAGTGAAGCCATGGTGGATGATAAATCAAACAACCTAAAAAACACCGGCGGCGTTGAATTCGTCAGCGCGGATTGGGGTTGCATGCTCAATATCAATGGCGTGCTGGAATACAAAGGCGAAACCTTCAAGGGTAAGCATATCGCCCGTTTTTTGGCCGAGCGAACCAGAGCGCCAGGAGGTGAACAATGAGTCACAATACTCCTGAACATTTCCACCTGCAGGCACAAGAAGCTCTGGGTGAGAAAGAGCTTAGACAGAATTTCCGTGGGGCGATGGACTACCTTCGTGGCAAACGCCGTGATGCCTTCCCTGATGCAGCCGAAGAGAAAGCCGTACGCGACCGGGCAGAAGCCATTCGCCAGCGCTGTTTAAGTAAGCTGCCAGAGCTTTTGGAAAAGTTAGAAAACCAGCTCACCCGTAACGGTGTTCATGTTCACTGGGCACTCAATGCTGATGAAGCCAACGAGATTTTCAGTGGCATTGCCAATAAACACCAAGCCAAGCTCATGGTGAAGGGTAAATCCATGGTGAGTGAGGAAATAGGCTTCAACCATCATATGGAAAAACAAGGCGTTCGCTGCCTGGAAAGCGACATGGGCGAGTACATCGTTCAGCTGGATGGCGATACACCGTCACACATCATCATGCCTGCCATTCACAAGAACAAGCAGCAGGTCTCGGACACCTTCGAGCATAACCTAAACGATTTCAAACCAACGACCGATGTAGATACCTTGATTCAAACTGGCCGCAATGCTCTTCGTCAGGCCTATCAAGAAGCTGAGATTGGTGTTTCAGGTGTTAACTTTGCTGTCGCTGAAACTGGCACTCTTTGCTTGGTTGAGAACGAAGGCAACGGTCGCATGTGTACCACTATTCCTAAAGTCCATATTGCAATCAGTGGTATCGAAAAGGTGGTCGAGTCCCTGTCTGACGTACCGCCGCTCTATAGTGCCCTGACCCGTTCAGCAACAGGCCAGAACATCACGACGTACTTCAATATGATCAGCAGCCCACGGAAAAAGAGCGAGTTGGATGGTCCCGAAGAAGTCCATCTTATTTTGTTGGACAATGGACGGACTCAGGCTTATCACGATGAAGAACTTCGCAAAACACTCCAATGTATTCGCTGTGGTGCTTGCATGAACCACTGTCCGGTTTATACCCGGATAGGCGGCCACGCCTACGGCACAGTCTATCCAGGTCCAATTGGGAAGATTTTTTCTCCGCACCTCACTGGAATCGACAGCACCAAAGAACTGATTACCGCCTCAAGCTTATGTGGTGCCTGTGAGGAAGTGTGCCCGGTTCGCATTCCTATCCCTTCCCTGCTCCAGCGTTTGCGGCAGGAATCTAAGAACAAGCCAGAAGCAAATCATGATGCTTTGAAGGGACAAAATGCGGCCAGCAATACGCTGGAAAAGGCAGCGGTGAAAAGTTTCGCCTATGCCGCCACACATCCATTGCTTTACCACAGAGGCCTCGATGCCGCGAGAAAGATGAACGGACTCATTCCGAATCATCTTGGCAACTGGACGCAGTGTCGCGTGAAACCGAAACTTGCCAAAACCTCACTTAAAGTCATGCTCAAACAGCGCAAAGGAGGCCAAAAATGAGAGCACAGAGTCAACAAGCACGAGCCACCATCTTCGCCAAGTTGAACGCGGCACCACGCTCACTGCAAAGCAGTGAATTACCAACGTGGCAAGCTTGGTCATCGGAAAACAGACAATCGCGCGTTGAGCGTTTATTGGCATGCATGGAAGCAAGCCACACGGAAATTATCCGCACAGAGATAGGAAGCATTGAGACTGCGCTGGTAGAGTGCATTCAAACGAATGGATTCGGAAAAGTGCTGTTTTCCAAAAACAGCCCGTTGAAGGAAGTTATCGCAAACCAATGCCCTGATGCAAAGGCTCTCAAATATGACCAAACCATGGAAGCGCTGAAAACGACATTGTTCCAAGATGTTGATGCCAGCGTTAATGTGATTAAAGCGGCTATTGCCGATACTGGCACGCTCGCCATTGTTACCGGCGAAGACGAACCGCGAGCCCTGTCACTGGTTCCCCCTGTTCATATTGCTATCCTTCATGAATCTGACATTGTGTCTAATTTCAGCGAGTTAATGGCTTCGTCGTTTTGGAAAGAAGCGGGATGGGAAACCCAACCACCAACAAATTTGGTATTGGTTTCTGGCCCTTCAAAAACGGCAGATATTCAACAGACCCTCGCCTACGGCGCACACGGACCGAAGCGCCTGATCCTGATTTTGGTTAAGGAGTAACCATGAGCCAAACGTTGGCTGATTCAATCTACAAAACCCTTCATGAGGCGCTGCAACAACGGATTCCGCAGCAGCGCCTCATCACGGATGAAACCCGTCGTTTGGCTTATGGTACGGATGCCAGCTTCTATCGTTTAATCCCTAAAATTGTCGCGCAAGCGGATGACTTAGAGGATGTGTTATTCATCATTCAAACCTGTGGCGAACTGAATGTTCCGTTTACCTTCCGCGCAGCAGGCACCAGCCTTTCCGGTCAAGCGGTGTCTGATTCAGTGTTAATTACGCTCACAGATAACTGGCGTAACCACACCATTCTTGAAGGCGGTAAGAAAATCAGGCTACAGCCAGGTGTTATCGGTGCAGATGCAAACCGCTATCTCGCGCCTTTTGACCGCAAGATCGGGCCTGATCCAGCCTCTATCAACAGCTGCAAAATCGGTGGTATTGCGGCGAATAATGCCAGCGGTATGTGTTGTGGTACCGCGCAAAATACCTATAAAACCGTCGAGTCGATGAAGATCGTTTTTCACGATGGAACCCTGCTCGATACCGCAGATAGCCGTTCGGTTGCCCAATTTAAGCAAAGCCACCAGCATCTGATTAAGGGGATTCAATCGCTCTGTGATGATGTGAACGCTAACGGCGAATTGAAATCCCGTATCGCTCATAAATATCGCTTAAAAAACACCACAGGCTATGCACTCAACGCTTTGATTGACTTCACTGATACTATCGATGTGCTAACGCACTTGATGGTGGGTTCTGAAGGCACCTTGGGCTTCATTGCTGAAATTACTTACCACACAGTGATAGAGCACCCGAACAAAGCATCAACCTTGTTAGTGTTTAACGATATCGAAACCGCTTCCAATGCCGTTACTGCGCTTTCTAAAACGCCCGTTTCTTCGGTAGAAATGATGGATGGACGCGCATTGCGTTCCGTGGCTGACAAGCCCGGCATGCCTGATTTTCTGCCATCGCTGACACTCGAACATTGTGCCTTGCTGGTGGAATGCCGCGCGGCGGATCAGGAAACACTCGACCAGCAGTGTGCAACTATTCTCTCTTCCATCGCCCAATATAACGTGCCGCATCAAGTCGCATTCACCTCAGACGCTCACACCGTCGCGACACTTTGGGGCATTCGTAAAGGCATGTTCCCTGCCGTCGGCGCAGTTCGCGAAGCGGGCACCACAGTCATTATTGAAGATGTCGCCTTCCCTATTGAGCGTTTGGCATCGGGCGTACGAGAGCTTCAGGCGTTGTTTACCCAATATGATTACCACGAAGCTATCATCTTTGGCCATGCGCTAGAAGGTAATCTCCACTTTGTCTTCACACAGGGATTCGATAGCACAGAAGAAGTCCAACGCTACGGTCAATTCATGGACGATGTGGCACAGCTCGTTGCCGTGAAATATGGCGGCTCTTTAAAAGCAGAGCATGGTACTGGCCGAAACATGGCGCCCTACGTTGAGTTGGAATGGGGGACTGATGCCTACTCTCTTATGCAACGCATCAAAACCTTGTTCGATCCGAAAGGACTGCTTAACCCAGGTGTGATCATCAATGACGATCCACATTCGCACCTCAAGCACCTGAAACCGATGCCAAAAGCGGATGATCTCGTCGATCGTTGTATCGAATGTGGTTTCTGTGAGGCTGTGTGTCCTTCAAGGACGCTTTCGCTGTCGCCTCGCCAACGTATAGTTATTTATCGCGAGTTGAGCCGTCTCGAGCGCGAAGGCAATACAGACAGACATAAAGAGCTTCAAAAGGCGTTCGACTACTTGGGTGTGGATACCTGCGCTGCAACAGGTTTGTGCGCCGACCGCTGTCCTGTCGCTATCAACACCGGCGATCTCATCAAGAAAGTACGAACAGAAAAGTACAAACGCTTTACACCGATTGCGACATGGACCGCGGATCATTTCTCCGCCGTCACTGCAATGACCCGATTCAGTTTAAGCACCAATAAGATCATGCAGAAAACACTGGGCGAAAAAGCGCTCGGTTCGGCTATTAACGGACTACGTAAACTGACAAAAGGCAAAACACCTATCTGGCATGAAAGCTTTCCTGTTGCTAATAGTGCCCAGGTCGCGCCATCTGCTGTCGCAAAAGAGAAAAAAGTCGTTTACTTCCCTTCCTGTTCCTCACGTAATATGAGCAATGAAGTGACCAGTGATGACAAACGCTCATTAACTGAGGTGACATTGTCACTTCTCGAGCGTGCGGGGTATCAAGTCATTACGCCAAACGCGCTCAAATCACTTTGTTGTGGTATGCCTTATGACAGTAAAGGCATGAATTCTATCGCCAAGAACAAAAGCGAGGAGCTTCAAGCCGCGCTTTGGCATGTAAGCCAGCATGGAAAAGTCCCAGTGCTGATGGACACCAGCCCTTGCACCAAACTCAGTAAGGAAACCTTTTCCCAGACCATGAATATCATGGAGCCAGCAGGCTTTATCATGGAACATCTGATTGATGAGTTGGATATCAAGCCACTGGATGAAACCGTGATGCTTCATATCACCTGCAGTTCGAAACGTATGGGATTAGCTGAGACTCTGCTGAAAGCCACTAAAGCGTGTGCAAAGGAAGTGATTGTGCCTGAGCATATTGAGTGTTGTGGTTTTGCAGGCGATAAAGGCTTTTTTACGCCAGAGCTCAATGAATCTGCCCTTTCACCGCTCAAAGCCCAGATTCCGGATGGTTGCACGCGTGGATTCAGCAACAGTAGAACCTGTGAGATTGGATTAACTCATCACAGTGGTATTCCATACCGCAATATCTTGTACCTATTGGATGAGGCTTCGACGCCAACCAACTGAACACCTCGATTTTTACTCAATCACAGAGCAGCGGGCACATTCCCTGCTCTGTATCTTTTCCCAGAATCTCCTCATCATCATTACGCCTGATTACTTAATATCCATACAGATCTCGCAAGTACTACAAACATCCTTTCGTTTTCTGGTATGCTTTAAAGACCAGTTAATAATCAGTCTGCTTTTGTTTTCAGTCGACACTCCCGTGAATAAAAGTAAAAGGCTTACCTATTATGTCTCTGTTATTTTTAGATAATGAACACAAACTAAGAAACAAAACCAAAAAAGAAATTCTCGCTGAAAAGATTTTAGAAATGATTTTCACTGGACTGCTGAGAGACGGTGACGAACTCCCGAGTGAACGAGAACTCTCAAACACTTTTGGTGTAAGTAGAGAAACGGTCCGCGGTTCATTGGGGCTGATATCTGAGTTCGGCTTGCTTAACATCTCACACGGTGCAAAAACAACCATTAACAGAACAACAGACCTTCTAGAAAAGTGTCAGGAACTGAATCCAAGTCTGTCAGATCTTCAGATAAACAATCACGATATAGATACTGTATTTGAAACCCGAAAAATCATCGAGCGGGCGATCGTTAGAAAAGCGACCCTAAATATCGATGAATTTGGCCTCAAGACCATGGCGTCGCTGCTTGAACAACAACAAAAGCTGTTCGATCAGCCCGTTCATTTTCAACTGTCTGATAAACAGTTCCACCGTTTAATTGCCGAATGCGTTCCTAATGAATTGCTCAACAAATATGCTCAAGAGCTCTATGCATTTGGCCTTCAATTCAGGCGCGTTGTGCTGTCTGTCGATGGAAGCATTGAAAAGAGTTACAAAGAACACGTGAGGATTTATCAGGCTTTAGAAAATCGAGACCCAGATAGAGCAGAAGAGATGATGGTCAATCACCTCAATAGCGTTTACGACACCACGCTAGAGGTCATGCGTGTTAAAAGTGGTTTCTAAAAAGTGTATTGATTACTCTTTATAAGGCCGCTTGCTAAATCTATTACCAGGGTGAGAGCGGCTAAAGCCCCATATAGCATGGTAAGTATCTATCCAACGGTGTTGGAGACTGAAAAGCACATACGCACCAACCATGAGAACTTCCATAACAAGCAACAGAATATAAGCCCAGGCACCAAGGTTGAAGAGAAAGAATCCTGTGTACAAACACAGATGTGAAGCTATTAGCACTACATAGCCCATCGATTTGTGTAACCACTCAAAGAGCCGACGATACAGCGTCATGTTATAGTGATCGCCATACCACATGTTTCTGGGCACAGGATTCCCATGATCATCAACAGGTCCTCCTTTTGTTCCCCTTGCCCAGCCATATCCTCCCTGAATAACTGATAGTCCCAACACCACTATGCCTACCTTTGCATGTAGAGTTGAAAGGTCAAAACCGCCAATACTCCAAACACTTAATCCAAATGCAATGATAGATAATACAATAACACCAGCATGACCTAACCAGTGGGTGACCCACCAAAACTTGTTATCGAGAGAAATTGGAAAGTTTTGCCCAGGGGTGACCTTAAAATAACGAGTGACTGTAATAATGATTGGAGAAAAGATCCCCCAGCTAAATACCAGCAAAAGCGCATGGAGGATAATGAGAACCGAAAAGCTCCTTTCTGCTTGCGCGCCACTCCCAAAATGAATTTGCTGCACCCCATATTCTGGGTGAAGGCCAAACGACTTATTCCCACCAACAGCCCACAGCAAATCAGTAAATTGAGATGGATTAATCACCGCGTCCCTGATGTCGCCGGTATCCAGAATGCGTTCAAATATCAGTGTGGTCTCATCGTTGTCAAACTCAATGGATGAGCCAGTGATATTCTGCTCTGGATCGTCATTGATATCGACCTGAAGCCTGCCCGACATATAGCTATCAACAACGAGAGCTTTATCTATATATCCAATGACCGCGTCAGCGTTTGTCATTGTCTTACCGAAGCCAAGTCCTATCCAGACTTCTCCAGGATGAATAGCTTTGACTTTCAAATCATCATCACGCACTGACCAGCAGAGAATAAGGTCGCTGTCGATGAGACGCGCCTGATGCTGATACGTATTACATAGCGCTGGCTCATCTGCACTGGATACAAAAGAAAATAACATGAGGAGTGATAGTAACCATTTCACCTTTCATCTCCTCCCCGCAGTGATTGAAAGTATACTGTCATTGCATCCGCGTCTTCATCGCTGAGCTTAGAGGTGATCTCGTCGACAACCAGAGCCATCTCTCCGCCAGTGTGATTTCCGTCTGGTAGCAGTCCTACTTTCAGAAAGCGGCGCCAATCCTCTCTGGTCCAATCTCCAAGTGCATCAGGAGAGTTCAATAGACTCGGCGCAGGATTGAATTCTCCGATCTCCACACCATACATCCATTTATCACGCAAAATACCGCCCAAAGCATCCCTTGGTGTATGGCACTCTCCGCAATGCCCTAATGCTTCAACCAGATATGCCCCACGCCTTAATTCTGGAGAAGCTTCACCGTCAGAAGTAGGAACAATGTTGTCATCATCCGCATAAAAAATATTCCATATCCCAAGTCCCGAACGGATACTGAAAGGAAACGGGAGTGTTTTCTCTTTTACGTTTTCAGCTGCAGGTGCAATACCGGCATCGATATATGCTTTGAGATCAACAATATCTTGATCGCTCATGCGCGCATATGTTGTGTATGGAAAGGCTGGATAATAAAAATAACCATCCGGAGAAATACCCTTTCTCATCGCCCGTTCAAACTCAGTGATACTCCAGTCACCTATCCCGAATGTCTCATCCGGTGTGATATTGGAAGATAAAAGCGTTCCAAAAGGCGTTTTTATCCTCTTACCACCCGCTGCTGCTTTCGCGCCATTCCCCAAACTTGTATGACAAGCCGCACAACCGGATAAGTGATAGACATACTCACCATTTTTTATATCTGCGGTGAGTGAGGTTAGATTAGATTTTTCCGCATCTAGCGCGATATGGGGGTAAACCAGCAATGTAACGAATATGCATGCCCCCATCGCTATCAGAACCGCTCCAAATGCGAAGGCTCTTTTCTGCCAACGACACAGCGGCTTGATAGCAAGCTTGTTTAACAGCCACCTCATTGCTACCCCTTCACAGCACCGGCGGTCATCCCCGAAATAATCTGTTTAGATGCAATAAAGGTAAAAATGATGGGAGGAATCGCTAAGAGGACGCCCATTGCCATGATTGCACCCCAGTCAATATTGTATTCCGTCAACGAATTTACGATATACACTGGTGTTGTCCTCGTACTTCGGTCAGAGATCGCGTTGGCAATAAGAAATTCATTCCACGCTATTCTGAACGTAAAGATGGAAGCCGCAGCTAAACCTGGTTGAATCACAGGCAAAATGATGTGGAAAAAGACCTGAAAGGGATTTGCCCCATCCATCCTTGCTGCTTCCTCTAACTGAATCGGTATCTGCGTAATGAAGCTCTGCAATATCCAAATCACAAATGGTAAGTTCATCGCTGTGTAGATGAGAACAATACCGTTCAGAGTGCCATCAATCTGATAGTCGAAAGTCCATATCCCAAAGACAGGAACCAGCAATACTGCAGGCGGTACCATTCTCATCACCAGCGTCGTCATAGATACCACATCCCTACCGAAAAAACGGTAACGAACAATGGCATACGCTGCCATACACCCCGCCACTAGGGTGATCGCAGTTGATACAATAGCCACATATAGAGAGTTACTGACATTATTCACCAACGAACGGTCATCAAGCATAGTGGCGTAGTTCTGCAACGTTGGAATAAAAAACCATGCCGTGCTATCGCTCATGATGTCGACTTTCAACTTGAAAGAAGTGATAAACATTAGGACGATCGGTCCCAACGAAAAAACCACCAGTGAGAGGAGTACTGAGTAATACAGGACTGTGTTTACCGTGCTTCGTTTCATGTCCTAATCTCCCTAATACTTCTCTGCTGCAGCTTTCATTTTGCTGCTACGTGTTTCACGCATTTTGTTAAAGACAAACATCACAATGGTGATGATCAGAACCAAGCCCAAAAGCATGTTTGAAAGTGCCGCTGCAAGCCCAAGCTCTTGGCTGTCAGTGACCGTTTTGAAAATCCTAAGGGAAAGTATTTCCGTTGATAGCCCTGGCCCACCATTGGTAAGGATCATGATGACTTCCAGCACCTTGAATGCGTCTATCAGCCTCAACAGTAGTGTGACGATAAGAACAGGAAGCATGAGTGGAATCTTGATATGCCAGATTAAGTTCCAGTTGTTCGCACCATCAAGACGGGCAGCTTCTACCACGGAGCTTGACAGAGACTGAAGTGCTGCCAGTGAAAGGATCATCACGAAGGGAGTCCACTGCCAGATATCCGCAAGAATGATAGAAAAAAGAGACCAAGAAGGGTCTGACAACCATGGGATACTTTCAAAGCCCAAAGCATTGAGCATTTTATTAAAGATGCCGAACTGTGGGTTATACATATAGCGCCAAACTAAGCCCACGGCGATAGGGGCAATCATCATTGGTAGAATGAATATCGTCCGGTAAACAGACATTCCTTTCATTGGCCTTTCTAGCATCAATGCCAAACCAACACCTAATGCCATCTCAAGAAGCACAACGGTGAAAGCGAAAGTGACAGTCACAAAGAAAGACTCTAAAAACCCAGCGTCCTGGAGCAGCCAAATATAATTGTCCAGCCCTGCAAATTCGGCGTCGGAAAAAGGTTGACTAGGTCTCCAGTCAAAGAAGCTGGCAAACATCATATAGCCGACGGGATAGACCAGTGCGAAAACCAGAATAACTGCTGCAGGTGCCATGAATAGGTAGGGCGCAGCGTTATTCATAAAGTGACGTAGTGTTCGCCGCTCTGTCTTTTCGCTTTTGCCCAATGACAATGAACTCATAATTTGCATTTTCCAGTTCCGTTGGATAGTTGGAGGCAGGTGATTAGCCTGCCTCAGTATTTTTATTGATAGGTGTAATAGCCTGCTTTTGTCATGATAGATTTTGCGGTGTCGTTAGTTCTATCCAGCGCTTCCTTGATAGTGATTTCTCCCGTCATCGCTTTGGATAGATTGGTGCCCAACTCAGTATTAATTTGCCCCCATACTGGAATGATTGGTCTCCAGTCAGGATCCGCATCCTTGAGCGCTTCACCGAAGATTTCCATTTGTGGAAACTTAGCGACGACATCTGGATCTTGGTGTGTAGAGAAGCGAGATGGATTACCGCCAGCAAGCGCAATCATCTTGTCCGCTTCCTTGGAAGTCAGCCATTGCATCAACAAGAACGCTGCCTCTTTGTTTTGGGCATTTTTTGGAATAGCAAGGCCAAACCCGCCCGTTTGAGAAGCCCTACGCTCACCCATAGGGTGTTTTGCCCAGCCGACTTTTCCCACAATTTTTGATTTTTCAGGGTCATTCACTTCACCAGCTACAATGGTGGTATCTAGGTACATCGCAGCTTTGCCTTGTAGGAAGGCATTTTTCGCTTCAGACAGACCGAATGACGTTCCTCCTTCGGGCCCACACTCCAAAATTGTCTTGAGTGCTTCAGCGGCTTTGACGGCCTTCGGGCTGTTGATGGTCGGGTTCCACTGCTCATCGAAGATCCTTCCACCCAAAGGTGCTAAATGAAGAAGATAAGCATGAGAGATTTGGTGACCTGATTTTCCGCGTGTCGCTAAGCCAACCATGCCTGGTTCGAGTTCTTGTATTTTACAAGTAGTCTCAAGAAGCTCTGCGTAAGTTTCAGGCACTTTCAAACCATGTTTTTCGAAAATGTCCTTTCTATAGCCCAACACTGAGGTTTCAGAACCAAATGGAATGCCAAACAAAGCGCCAGTAGGCCCTGGGAGGTAGCCTTTCTTACCACCCGCTACACCAACGTTTTGTACGTAACCATCAATAAGGTCATCTGCATCATAGTTGGGATCAGACAGCTTTGGATTCATAAAAAAGCGAGCGAGCGGCTCTATCTGGTCTGCTGACACATAATCCGCTTTCGAGAAAACAACATAAGCGATCAGATCGTAGTCACCTTTTCTTTTCGTTAGCTCCAGCGTTTGCTTCTGACGCATAGCCAAGTATTGAAGTTGATCGACTTCAACACCAATACCGGTTTGCTTTTCAAATTCTGGAAGTACCTTCATCACGGCATCGTAGTGAGGGTGCGCTGGGAAATTCACGACCAACGTTTCTCCCTCATATGGTTGGTAAGGGTTCGCTAATGAATTGGCCGACAACAACATTCCTGTGCAAGCCAGCAATGAAATGGCGCAACTCTTCAGATTTTTTGCATTCCTTAACATTTCTCCTCCCGCATAACTGCTTGGGGTAATTGGTGAGTAATGAATAACACTTCCCTGTCTACGATCAGTTGTCTGGGTAAAGTGCTTTTTCGGTTATTGCATCGAAGATATAGAGGTCCGAATACTTGAAATAAAAATCAACGTATTCGTCCCGTTTAGGCAAGCTTTCGGAGGTCACTTCAATAGCAACCCGATTGCCGCCGATTTCAGAAACAATGATGGAGTTAGAGCCGCAGTACTCTGTCACTAATACTGGGAGTCTAATTTTGTTCGAATATTCTAGAGGATGTGTCGAAAATGAAGATGGACGGACACCAACATACACTGATGAAGATGAGAGTTGTTTTATTTTGTCTTCAAGCGTTGGGTCTACTCGGAATTGGAAGCCATCCCCTTCAATGAAAATCCCTTCCTCTGTGTGGTTCACATCACCCGATAAGAAGTTCATAGAAGGTGAGCCCATAAAGCCCGCAACGAATTTGTTCACTGGGCGGCAAAAAAGTTCTTCTGGTGTGCCGTGCTGCTGAACATATCCATCATTCATTACTACGATCCTATCTCCGAGGGTCATGGCCTCTATCTGATCGTGGGTAACGTATATAATGTTTTTGTTTACCTTTTTTCTCATCAGGATGAGTTCAGCCCGCATCTGTGCTCTCAGCTTCGCGTCAAGATTAGACAAAGGTTCATCCATTAGTAACGTAGAAGCGTCACGAGCTAAAGCCCTGCCCATTGCGACTCTTTGCCGCTGTCCTCCAGACAATTCGCCAGGTTTACGGTGAAGTAAATGGTCAAGGCCAAGCATCTCTGAAACGCTTCTCACGCGATTGTCAATTTCTGTTTTGTCTACTTTTGCCAGGCGGAGTGCGAAAGAGAGGTTTTTCTCGACATTCATGTGGGGGTATAGCGCATAGTCTTGAAAAACCATGGCAAGGTCTCTATCTCTCGGTTCAAGTTGGCTCACCTCCCTCTCGCCGATGTATATATCTCCAGAGGACACTCTTTCCAGCCCTGCAATCATTCTGAGCGTCGTTGACTTCCCGCAACCTGATGGGCCGACCAGCACAGTGAATTCGTTGTCTTCAAAGGTGAGATCTAGACCGTGGATGACTTCTACATGTTCGTAACGTTTGACGAGTTCTTTAATTCTAATTTGAGGCATGTTCAATCCTTGAAAATGTGGAAGCTATCCTTCGTTACTGTTGTCACGAGAAGCAACGGAGCAACGTGTAGCAACAGACTGCTGAGGGTATTCAACTTATAACCCCCCAACTAACTGGTCTGTTAAATGTACCAGAAGAAATCCTAATCAGATCGCCTGTTGATCATTTTTTGTTCATAGTTTGCTTTTTATCAAACTAGATAACGTAATATATGAATGAAATATTACTAGTGAGACAATAAGGGAATTTATTTATCACAGTTGAGTTTTTATTTAGTCTAATATCTTTAAGTATATATATATCAATAATATAAATAATTTTACATCCAAAAATCACATATCTTAGGCTAATTTACATCACTAAAAATCAATAAGTTACAGGGAAAAATATCTTCAGAAATCTATATCTGTTCAAATTGAAATTAAGATTACCTCCTCGTTCACCTTGTAAGCTGAAAAACCAACTGGTACGTTTTAAATACCATTTAGTGTAAACATTGAGCGCTCAGAAGTGTTCTATCGGCTCACGGACACGCCGTACCCCTTAAACTAGCGTTCCGTTTGAGTAGAAGACGACCGGGCAAAGCGAATCACAGGAAAGTAGAGATGGTCAGAACAAAGCCAATAGTGGCAGTGACATTAGGTGATCCATCAGGCATTGGTCCTGAACTGGTTGTGAAAAACTTTGCAGAGCCAAACTTCGAGCGGGGAGCTTGCAAGGTTGTTATCGTCGGTGACGAATGGCTTTTGAAGAATGCGCAGAAAACTGTTGGTGTAAAAATAGAGGCGACGCACATTACAGACTTTGGCGAGATCAGCCAGAGTTCCGGCGAAAAGATCTATTTTCTACCAGTCAACACAATGCCTGAGGAGTCTCTGGAGGTAGCGGTTGCGAACCAAGCCAGCGGGAAATCAGTGCTTGATGCACTATCTTTTTGCCTACACGCGGCACAGGACAGGAAGATAGATGCCATTTGCTTTGCACCACTTAACAAGCATGCGATGAAAATGGCAGGAATGGAGTTTGAAGATGAACTCCATTTTTTCGCTGATTTTCTGGGTGTTAATAGTTACTTTTGCGAATTCAATACCTTGGATGGCATTTGGACTTCCAGGATTTCTTCACACGTTCCCCTGAAAGATATCTCAAAATACATTACAACCGAGCGTATCGTCCAAGCAGGTTGTTTAATCAGCGACAGCCTAATCAAAGCCGGTATATCCAATCCAAGAATAGCCGTTGCAGCGCTTAATCCACATGGTGGAGATGGCGGTACGTGTGGTCGAGAAGAGATTGAGATCATTAGCCCAGCGGTGAGTCTCTTGAAGGAGAAGCGAGTCAACGCACATGGGCCTTTTCCTGCGGACACCATATTTCTCAAGGTCAGAGATGGTGAATACGATGCGGTTGTCACTATGTACCACGACCAAGGACAAATCGCGATTAAGCTGTTGGGCTTTGAAAATGGCGTGACTGTCCAAGGTGGGCTGCCTATTCCTATCACTACTCCCGCTCACGGAACGGCTTTCGATATTGCCGGTGAAAACAAGGCTAATTTCAATGCTATGCGCAAGGCGTTCAATTTAGCTTGTGTCATGGGTGAATCACAATTCAGGGAAAATCCACCTCCAATCGATGATCTTAAAGAGGGAAGTAAATGAAAATCACATCGATAAAAACCCGAGTTTTCGAGTGGAAAGGCCATACTGTTCCACCCGCTTCTAATTTCTGTTCTAACGCTACAGATATGCTCTGGAGAACAGGCGATTCAATGGGGACATTTCGTTTCCATGATTGGGCAGTTGTCGAGATACAGACGGATACCGGTATTGTCGGTATTGGTAATGTGGCATTAGCACCCCGTATCGCAAAAAACATTATCGACCATTATCTCGCTCCACTCGTTATCGGACAGGATCCCTTCGATTATGAACACATCTGGCAGAGCATGTATCGCTCCACCATCGCCTGGGGACGTAAAGGGATTGGTATGGCAGCAATTTCTGCCATCGATATAGCCATATGGGATGTTATGGGCAAAGCCACTAACAAGCCAGTCTTTAAACTGCTTGGAGGAAGAACGAAAGAAAAAATCCCTGTTTATGCCTCCAAGCTATACCGAACTGATTTGGATGAAATGCAAAGAGAGGCACAGTCTTATCTCGATCAAGGCTTCAACATGATGAAAATGCGTTTCGGCCACGGTCCCAATGATGGGCCCCAAGGTGTTAAGCAAAATCTAATGGCCGTTGAAGCCGTCAGGGAAGTTATCGGTTACGACAATGATCTGATGCTCGAGTGCTACATGGGGTGGAACCTAGAGTACGCAAAACGTATTTTGCCAAAGCTTGAACGTTTTGAACCCAGATGGCTTGAAGAACCAGTAATTCCAGATGATATCGACGGCTATGCGGAGTTGAACCAGTTAACCAGCATCCCGATCTCCGGTGGAGAACATGAGTTTACCAGTCATGGTTTCAAACAGTTGTTAGACAAGCGAGCAATTTCCGTCATTCAGTATGATACCAACCGCGTTGGCGGAATAACGGCTGCACGTAAAATTAATGCCTTAGCCGAAGTGTATAGTGTCCCTGTCATTCCTCACGCAGGTCAAATGCACAATTACCATCTAACCATGTCGACACTGGCTTCTCCCGTCGCCGAGTATTTCCCTGTTCATGATGTAGAAATTGGTAATGAGCTGTTCTATTACATCTTTGAAGGCGATCCCGCTCCGGTTAATGGCTATGTGGATTTAGATAACACCTTACCAGGACTGGGTCTTTCGATTTCCACCAAGTATCTCGATCACTTCAACATCATCGAATAGGTAACAAAATGACTCATTACCGTGTAATCCAATACCTATCAGATCAAGGGCCCAGTTTGGCAAAGGTGCTCAGTGCAGATGAAGTGATTCCACTTAAAAAGACACTGACTACTTATGACTTAGCCCTCATGGCTATTGAAAGCTCTGTACCGTTAACATTCGTGATTGACAGCTTGTTATCAGAAAAAACCCTCAGCTACCATAAATTGATTGAAGACGGTTTAGTGCTTTCTCCCCTGCACCACCCAGACCAAGCCCATACCTTTGTCACTGGTACAGGTCTGACTCACTTAGGCAGTGCAGACACACGTGCGTCGATGCACAGCAAAATCCAGCAGGATGATTCGACACTGACGGACTCCATGAAGATGTTCAAGATGGGTATAGAAGACGGCATAGCAACCGAGTCGCGCTATGCCTCTCAACCAGAATGGTTTTACAAAGGAAACGGCAGTATTGTTCAAAAGCCCTTTGGTAAAATGCCTTCTCCCTCATTTGCACAGGATGCGGGTGAAGAGCCAGAAATCGTTGGCGCATACATTAATGACAGCGTTGGCAACCCTCATAGGATAGGATTTGCTATCGGAAACGAGTTTTCTGACCATATAACAGAGCGCCATAATTACCTTTGGCTAGCACACTCCAAGCTTAGAAACTGCAGTTTTGGACCAGAGTTACTGATTGGCGACATTCCGCAAAGCCTTGAAGGAACAAGTAAGATTCTACGCGACGGTGACGTCATCTGGGAGAAGCCTTTTGTGACTGGCGAAAGCAACATGTCCCATAACATCCGTAATCTAGAGCATCACCACTTCAAGTACAGTCTTTTCCGTCACCCCGGAGACGTCAACATACACTTTTTCGGCACATCAACACTCAGCTTCGCGGATTCTATAAAGACCATTGATGGTGACGTGTTTGAGATTGAAGTGCCTCAGTTCGGCCGAGCACTCAGCAACAGATTGGTACAGGAAAGCCAAAATATAGACTCAGTTGTAGTTGTTGATGTGATGTATTAAATGGAAGTATACATGAAAAAAGATATTTTGCTCCTAAACCAAAAGAGCGCACACACAATTGGTTTCTTTGATGTCGAAAACGGTGAAGCCATTAAGCAAATCGAGGTGGGCCAGTTTCCCCATGAGTTTGTTGTCGATTCAAAAAGAGAGTTCGCGTACGTAGGACACTATGGTGTTCAAAACTCAGGAATTACTGAGGACCACGGAGGTTGTAGTATTTTCGTGATTGATTTGAAAACCAAGGAGCATGTCCACACCATTAGCACTTGGCCATATTATCGTATTCATGGCTTAGCGCTTGATGACAAAGACCGCCTTTATGCCATGAGCGAATCTCAAAATGTCATGGTCATTTTCGAGTCTCCCAGAACGGCTAACGCTCCAGATCGGGCGCTACCTTCCGGTGGTCTAAAAACACATTTGTTTTCACTGACCAAGGACGGTAGCACTGCTTATTGTTTGAACCTTCTTAGTCATACCGTGACAAAAATCAGACCTTGGGATCCAGCCTTTCTGCCCGTTGCCATGTATCCGGGCAAAAAACCAGAAGGCAATTGCCTGTCTGATGATGAACAAACGCTATTCGTCACTAACCGCCTCGATAACCAAGTCGTCGCCATTAATACAGAGTCGCTAGAGGTTACTGCGCGCGCAGATACAGGTACTGATCCTACTAGAGCCTATCTGTCTCCTGATGACCTTCTCTATGTCACAAACTACGGCGGACAGTCCATCAGTATTTTCAGTTTATCTCTTGAAAATAAAGGAACGATTGACCTCCCTGCTGATCCTATTGCTGTCAGTTTTCATCCGACCAGCGGCGATGTATTTGTCTCTTTGACCAATGACACCGTTGCCGTCTTAGACCCGAACAACCTCAACGTGAAACGCTCATTCTCTTGTCTCGCAGAACCGGACGTTTCATTCATCCTGCAATCCTCTTCACATCCAACGGGAGCCTGATCATGTCAGTTAAGGGCGTAATGTTTATTAGTGGTCAAGACGTTTTTGGTCAAACTGGGCAGTTGTATTCGATGAATCCTGCCACTTCTTTACCTATCGAACCGCTATTTGCTGGCGCTTCTCCAGAGCAGGCGATGCTTGCCTGCACCGAAGCAGATAAAGCGTTTGAAAGTTACAGACAAACATCACCAAAACAAAGAGCGGCATTTCTAAGAACAATCGCAGAAAACATCATGTCTCTTGGTGACGAACTTCTTGAACGAGGTACGTTAGAAACAGGGCTACCGATAGCAAGGCTGACAGGCGAAAGAGGGAGGACTTGCGCACAGTTGAACCTATTTGCTGATGTCCTTGAGAATGGTAGGTGGCAGGATATTAGGATTGACACTGCTCTGCCAGATAGAACACCGCTTCCCCGCCCGCATCTTGGTATGAAAAAAGTACCTTTGGGACCGGTCGTCGTTTTTGGATCCAGTAACTTTCCGCTTGCTTTTTCAGTTGCAGGTGGCGATACCGCATCAGCATTGGCAGCGGGTTGCCCTGTCATTGTAAAAGGGCACCCGGCACACATGGGGGTCTCTGAGTTGGTTGGGCGCTGTATCGTCGAAGCGGTTAAATCATGTGAATTACACCCCGGGACCTTCTCTCTGGTTTTTGCCAATGGTAACTCCATCGCACACGAGCTTGTTGCCCACCCTAGTGTTAAAGCTGTTGGATTCACCGGGTCTCAAGCTGCAGGTTTGGCGTTGATGCAAACAGCACAATCAAGGAAGGAGCCTATTCCTGTCTACGCAGAAATGAGCAGCATTAATCCGGTGGTGTTGATGCCAAAAGCACTCGATGCAGACCCTGAAGGTTTAGCTAATCAGTTTGCCGCTTCCTTGACGATGGGCGCAGGACAATTTTGCACAAACCCTGGGCTGGTTTTAGCGACTCCGAGCGCTTCATTGACCAAGTTTATTGAACAGGTCAAACAACAACTGAAAGACAATAGTGCTGGCACCATGCTCACGGGCAACATTCAACAAAACTATGCTGCAGCCAAAAATAATCTCGTTAATCACCATGATGTTAGCTTGGTTGCTGAAGGGCTATCTGGTGGAGTAAATCATTGTACTCCAGCACTTGTTGAAGTCGCCAGCAAAGCCTTCCTGGACGACGACAGTCTTCATGCTGAGGTCTTCGGGGCGTTCTCCATGCTGGTTACCTGCCAGAACACGGCGGATATTATTGATGTTATTCAACGCCTTGAAGGTCAGCTGACGGGTACTGTACATGCTAACTCTGAGGATGATCCCGAGTGTATTCATGGCATCGTATCAGCGATGGAGCTCAAAGTTGGACGAATCCTGTTTAACGGCTTCCCCACAGGGGTTGAGGTATCAAGCGCGATGGTCCACGGCGGTCCATATCCTTCAACATCGAACAGTCAAACTACTTCGGTGGGTACACTTGCGATTGATAGATTTGTTCGTCCTGTTTGCTACCAAAACGTTCCAGAGGCATTTCTGCCTGATGAGTTAAAAGCAGATAACCCACTAAATGTGAGTAGAACGATAGACGGTCAGCCAGAATAAATAAAGAGTCAGGATAGTGCCTCATGGATTACACCATTCATTTCGATGACATTTTTGCTGAAGGTAAAATACCGCAGAAACTTTGCTCAGGCGTAATATGGGCCGAAGGTCCCGTCTGGTTGAGAGAAAGCAATGCAGTACTTTTTAGTGACGTCAAAGGTTGTAAACTCTACCGCTGGAGTGAGGCCGAAGGCCTAACGATAGAGAAAGCTTACTCTCATTTTTCTAACGGGAATTATCTCGACTTAAATGGCAATCTCATTAGTTGTGAGCATGGTAGGCGTTGTGTCAGCAAAACTTCACCTGATGGCGTCACCACTATCCTTGTTGACAATTTTGATGGCAAAAGATTGAACAGCCCAAATGATGTCGTGGTTAAGCGAGATGGAAGTATTTGGTTTACCGATCCGCCATACGGCATTTTAGGGAATGACGAAGGCTTTCAGGCTCAAAGTCAAATAATAGGGTGTCATGTCTATCGCTTCGACCCCCTAACGGGGGATTTGGACATCATGACAACAGACGTGCAGAGGCCCAATGGGCTCGCCTTCTCACCGGATGAACGGACGCTTTACGTTGCCGATATGTCGATCGTCGAATTTCCCACCAAGGGCCGACGTGAAATCCGCCAGTTTCCTGTCGATGGAGACGGTTCACTTGGGAAAGGGGAAACCCTCTGTATTGTGGAACCTGGGATCCCAGATGGGTTTCGAGTAGACATACACGGGAGCATATTCTGCAGTTGTGATGAAGGAATCGCTGTCTTTACACCAACTGGTGAGAAGCTTGGACTAATACCCGTTCCTGAGCGGGTCAGCAACTGTACATTTGGCGGTGAAGATCAGTCTTACCTATTCATCACGGCAACAACGTCGCTTTATGGTATCAAACTGAATACGAAAGGAATCCAATACGCCCAAACGACCTGATTTTCCAGGCCGTTTGGGTTGATTCAAGAGCTAAGGCTCTCTCCTTCATCGATGTCAAAGCCAAGCGGTTCTATGTCAATTTGGGCTCCATGAATTTGACTCAATAGAGCTAGCGCAGCATGTTCCCCAGTTTCTCTATCAGGCGTAATGACACTCGCTAATTTCGGCATCATAGATTGCCCGATATCGAGCGCATGTATGCCCGCGATCCCAATTTGCTCAGGAACAGACAGCCCCTGACTTTGGCATTCAATCAACACCCCGGCAGCTAGCTCATCATCTGTGCAGAAGAAGGCGTCAGTGTCTGGGTACCGGTCAAAAACCTTAGTGGCCATTTTACGGGCTAGTGAAACTGACGACTCCGCTTTCGCGGTTATACTTCTTGGCGTCAATCCAGCATCTTCCATTGCATCCACATAACCTTGAAGCTTATTTGAAGTGCGAATCCCCTTTTTCACGTTAAGGCAGACAATGTGCTCGAAACCCCGTTCAATCATAAGCGTCACCATTGAAAATGCAGCAAGCTCATTATCAATGCCCACGCTTTGTGCTGTATTTTTCGGTGTTGACTCCATGATTTCTACGTAGGAAATACCCGCCGTTTGAATCATTTTCAGCGATTTCTGAGTATGGTCACTGTCAGCCAAGATAAGTCCATCAACATTGAAAGAGAGCAACGATTCAATGCGCTGCTGTTCAGTCTCTGCGCTATAGCCACCGTGTGCAAGCATCACTTGATAGCCATTTTCTTCAGCCACAGTTTCTATTCCCGCAAGCACTTGTTGAAAAACCGAATGGCATAAAGAAGGAAGGATAACGCCAAGCGCTTTACTGCTGCGGTTTGAGAGAATGTCAGGCACCCGGTTGGGAATATAACCCAGTTCATCGAGCGCAATCTGGATTTTTTCGCCCGTCTTTTTTGCCACTTTGTGAGGATATTTGAGATAGCGACTAACGGTCATTTTGGTCACACCCACACGTTTAGCCACATCATTCATGGTAGGACGGCGATTCTTTTCCATAGCAACCTCCTCAAAAACCTCTTGATATAAGTTTTTGAGCTAATTCAGCTATTCGCCACTGGGAATATGCAAAGTGTGACCGATAACATTAACTCTTAGACGACAAATGAAGGTTATTGCTTACTGGCATCTACTCTCATAAAACGCGCAAACTTGGGAATGCCGTTTTTGGTGAAACCGTTGTGGCGATAGGTCACCATATCACCCAATTCTGGCGGATTTTCCCTTTGAGCATCTGAGAATCCGGTGCCGATTTTGAATTCCTTTCCATCTGGCATTCTCACCACCAAGGCGCCCATCCTACCCTCATGCTTTCCCTTCCCTTTCACATATCCAATCACTTCCGCTTCCGCATCGTCGACGAGCTTCATTTTGATCACATTCGTTGAGCGGCCTGGCTGATAAATACCGCTGCGCTTCCTAAGCATAAGACCTTCTCCACCTGACTCATTTACAGATTCAAGCAGCGCTAACAGAGACGCTTTGCTTTCAACCGGTTTGTGTTCAACATAACCTAGATGAGGAATGTTCAGCCCCTGCGCCATACTCTTAAACTGCTTGTATCGAACATCAAAACTATCCAAACTGGCAGGAAGATCGAAGACCATAAACTTCACCTTATCCCACTCTTTATCATTGGGCTTGCCATCCATCACCGCTGCCATGGTTTCTTCAAAACGGTTACGTCCTATCCAAAGCTCACCTTCCAGGGGTATTTGCGGTAAGGCATCAATAAACCATTTCGGCGCATAGATAAGTTTACCCTGACGCGTGAAAAGGTACTCACCGCTCCAGTAAGCACGAATACCATCAAGTTTTTCACTGAAAAGATAGTTTTCCCAATTGTTGATTTTTGCGATTTCATAAGGGATAGCAAGTTGCGGTTTATAGTGAAGGCAAGTATCAGCAGAGACGCTTGTAGTCGCGAATAGGCCTAAAGAGATGGCTAATAGGAGTGGCGCTGTTTTCATGGTATCGACTCAATGGTTTCAGGATGTTGAATCCATTTTTCCTCCCGTTCGTCCGAATACCAGTTCGAGTGAGCTATTTGGGATGCCTCATCAAAATCTCATCCTGTTGTTACAGAGAAAAACAAAAAAGCGGCGCATCCGTCTGAATGTACCGCTTCTTATACTGGATTGACTCATCAAGCAAAAGCGTAGATATAAGTTCCATCTTTGATGGTATTAATCACCTTCTTCGATAAGTATTTTGGTAGTGCCGGGCAACCCCAACTACGTCCAAGTTGGCCCGTCTTGGCAATGACATTGGGATGGGCGTACGCCGCACCATGGATAACAATCGCTCTTTGGCGTGCGTTGTCGTTCACGCCTTTAGACAAACCATCGAGACGCAATGAGTAGCCGTGCTTTCCATAGTAGGTCTCTGCAGCGCGGAACACGCCAATGGAGGTCTGGCGAGAGTTCACCACATTAGAAAATGTCTTCGCATAAAGTGAGCCGCTGTTTTTGCCATGGGAGACATAAGAAGCAAACAATACTTTACGCTTCGCTGCATCAATGACCCAAAAACGCTTTTCAGAAGAGGGCTTGCCATAGTCAATGAGAGTAAAAACAGATTTCCCTGTTCTATGTGTGCGGAAGTGATTGTAGGCTTTCTGGAATTTATCAAAGGTCACTTCATCAGAGAGGTTAAGTTGCCGATACATCGAATGTGCATCTGGCAGAATGGCTGCAAATACGTTCGCAGAAAACAGTAATAAAATGAGCGCAAAAGTCGCTTTCAACGCCTTAAACATAACATTCCCCGTAAATGGTATGTGATTAAAAAATGCGTGCCGAGCAATGCAAATCGGCTAATCCCATTTATGTCATACCAAAATTCGTGCCAGAGCCTTATCTGAAACGATTAATTGTATTTTTTCAGTAAGTTAGCTTTTTCAGTTTACAAACTGCGCATTCTTCCTTTCGTGCGTAACCTGCATGTGGTCGGTGAGAAAGGCATATGCTTGCCGTTTGTCATCACCTGTATGAAGGAATGTTGCCATAGCGGCAAAAGGTGAGAAAGCCAGCGACAACGCTGGCTTTCTATTTTTATAGATAAGTGACTCTAAGATGAAACATGACTGTAAGGAAGATCTAGATAGCGTCGATAGCGTTCTTGATTCGCTTATCTGAAATCGGATAAGGCGTACCAAGTTGCTGGGCGAAGTAGCTGACACGAAGCTCTTCAATCATCCAGCGAATTTCCTTCACCGACTCAGGAACACGCTGCCCTTTCGGGATTTTGTTCAGCAGCTCTTTATAGTCGTTAGTGACAGATTCGATCTTGAGGATGTGCAGACGATCCTTGTTAGGATCAATCGGCAGTTTCTCCAAACGACGCTCAACTGCATTCAGGTAACGTTGAATATCCGGCAGACGTTTCCATCCGCATTCTGTCGCAAACCCTTTGAAGATCAATCCTTCAACCTGTGCTTTGATATCCGACAGTGCGAACGCCATGGTGAAATCGATTTTACCTTTCAGCTTCTTATTGATGCTGAATGCCGTCGTCAGGATCTGTTCGACCTGTTTGGCGATTTCCACCACAGTGTCACCCAGTTCTGCACGAACATATTCTTTCAGCGCTTCAAACTCTTCAGGCTGCCACTTCAAACCGCCCTGAGACTCAATCAGCTTGTCGACACCACATGCTATGCAGTCATCAATCAAATCCAGCACACGGCCGTACGGGTTGAAGTACAAACCGAGTTTGGACTTGTTCGGCAAGTTGTCGTGCAGATACTTGATTGGCGATGGTACGTTCAGAAGGATCAGACGTCGCTGACCTTGTTGCATCGCTTGACGCTGCTCTTCTTCTGTTTCGTAAAGCTTAATGCCCACCGAATCTTTGTTATCAACAATCGCCGGGAAAGCTTTTACCTCAAAGCCACCGCGTTTTTGCTGATACATTTTCGGCAACGTACCAAAGCTCCAGGTGGTCAGCCCTTGTTGCTCGATATCGTCATCCGCAACCTGAGACAAGGTTTCCTGAACCTTCTCTTTCAAGCCATCTTTCAACTCATACAAATCGTAGCTTTCGTTCAGCTTGCGATTCTTGTGGTCCACCGCGCGATAAGTGATCTTCAAATGCTCAGGCAACTGGTCCAGCTGCCAGTTTTCACGAAGCACGGTCACGCCAGTCATACGTTTGAGCTCCTTCTCCAACGCATCCAACAAGGGCATTTCCATTGACGTAACACGCTGCAGGAATGCAGACGCATAGTTTGGTGCTGGCACAAAGTTACGTCGTAACGTTTTTGGCAACGATTTAATAAGCGCAACAATCAGCTCATGGCGTAATCCCGGGATTTGCCAATCAAACCCTTCAGGTTCAATCTGGTTCAACACCGGCAGCGGAATGTGAACCGTCACACCATCGTGGTCTTCACCTGGTTCAAACTGATAGCTTAACTTGAGCTTCAGATTGCCCTGATGCCAGAAGTTCGGGTAATCCAGTTCAGTCACATGGCTGGCATCGCCTGCCAGCAGCATGGCTTTTTCGAAGTTCAGCTTTTCTGGTTCATCCCGGCTGGCTTTCTTCCACCAGCTGTCGAAATGACGACCGGAAACTACAGTATGTTCGATACGCTGATCGTAGAACTCATAGAGCGTGTCATCATCAACCAGAATATCGCGGCGACGTGATTTCTTCTCAAGCTCCTCGACTTCCGCCAGCATTTTACGGTTCTGATGGAAGAACTTGTGTTTGGTATCCCAGTCCCCTTCTACCAGCGCAGAGCGGATAAAGATCTCGCGGCTGACAATCGAATCTATGCTGCCGTAATTCACCTTACGCTTTGGAACGATAGGAACGCCGTAAAGCATGACTTTCTCGAACGCGAATACCGCGGCCTGCTTCTTCTCCCAGTGCGGCTCGGAATAACTGCGCTTGATGAGATGTTTCGCCAACGGCTCTACCCATTCAGGCTGGATCTTGGCGGCAACACGGCCCCACAGTTTAGAGGTTTCGACCAGCTCGGCCACCATCACCCACTTCGGCTGTTTCTTGAAGATGCCTGATCCTGGGAAGATATTGAAACGGGCATTACGCGCACCCTGATATTCGTTCTTCTCCTGATCTTTCAGACCAATGTGAGAGAGCAAACCCGCCAGCAATGACATATGGATGGACTGATAATCAGACGGTTCCTGATTGATCTTAAAGCCCAACTCATTCACCACCTGACGAATTTGGTAATGAACATCCTGCCATTCACGAACACGAAGGTAATTCAAATAGTCTTTCTTACACTGCTTGCGGAACTGGTTTCCAGACAGCGCCTTTTGCTGCTCTTTGATATGTTCCCAAAGATTCACATAAGCGAGGAAATCTGACTCTTTGTCATAAAAACGGCGATGTTTTTCGTCGGACTGCTGCTGTTTATCGGAAGGACGCTCGCGAGGGTCCTGAATCGACAGCGCAGACGCAATCACCATGACTTCATGCAATGAGCCAAGACGGGCTGATTCCAACACCATACGCGCCAAACGCGGGTCGATTGGCAAACGTGCCAGATTACGCCCCGTTTCGGTCAGACGTTTGTGATCATCGTCTTTCTTGCCTTCTTTCAGCGCACCAAGCTCTTCAAGCAGACGAACACCGTCTGAAATGTTGCGGCTATCAGGCGGCTGAACGAATGGGAATGCAGAAATATCACCCAGACCAATCGCCGTCATTTGAAGAATAACGGACGCCAGATTAGTACGCAGAATTTCTGGATCGGTAAACTCAGGACGCGACAGGAAATCTTCTTCTGAGTAAAGGCGAATACAGATACCGTCAGATACACGACCACAGCGACCTTTACGCTGGTTCGCACTCGCCTGAGAAACAGGTTCAATAGGCAAGCGCTGAACCTTGGTACGGTAGCTGTAACGCGAAATACGCGCCGTACCCGGGTCAATCACGTACTTGATGCCAGGAACTGTCAGCGAGGTTTCCGCGACGTTGGTTGCCAGCACAATACGTCGACCAGAGTGGGACTGGAACACACGATTTTGCTCTGCCGATGACAGACGTGCATAGAGCGGCAGGATCTCGCAATCACGCAGATTGCGTTTATTCAGTGCATCGGCCGTATCACGAATCTCACGCTCACCGTTCATGAAGATCAGAATGTCGCCTGGGCCTTCGTCATGCAGTTCATCGACTACATCGAAAATCGCCTGAAGCTGGTCACGATCCGTATCTTCACTGTCTTCCACCAATGGACGATAACGCACTTCCACGGGATAAGTTCGGCCAGAAACTTCAATGATTGGCGCGCCACGGAAGTGGTTTGAGAAACGCTCAGGGTCGATAGTCGCTGATGTGATGATCAGTTTGAGGTCTGGACGCTTTGGCAGAAGCTGTTTCAGGTAGCCAAGGATGAAGTCAATGTTCAGACTGCGTTCGTGCGCTTCATCGATGATGATGCAGTCATACTGATTCAGAAAACGGTCATGCTGGATTTCCGCCAGCAGAATACCGTCCGTCATCAGTTTTACACGGGACTCTTCTGAAACCTGATCGTTGAATCGAACCTTGTAACCGACCGTTTTACCCAGTTCGGTTTCCAGCTCTTCGGCGATACGGGTTGCTACTGAGCGCGCAGCCAGTCGACGCGGCTGAGTGTGGCCAATGACGCCTGATACACCAAGCCCAAGCTCCATACAGATTTTAGGCAACTGCGTGGTTTTACCCGAACCGGTTTCACCGGCGACAATCACCACCTGATTGTTGGCAATCGCCTCTGCAATGTCGTCTTTTTTCTGACTGACTGGTAGTTGCTCAGGGAAAGTAATTTTTGGCTTGTTGGCCAAGCGTTGCATGCGAACTTGCATCGACTTAGCGATATCCAGCGCGATCTCATCGAAGACAGCCTGACGGGCTTCGTCTTTCTTGATGCGTTGCGCTCCCTTGATGCGTTTGCTGAGACGGAACTTGTCTTTCAGCATGCAATCATCAAGCGCAGCGAAAAGCTTTTTAGCGTTGTTTTGATGGATTGAAGTGGTCAAATCGATATCCAAAGAATTGCTGTTTTGAAGAAAATCCACTCACGATACGAGCGCGAGACTCGATAAGGCTCAGTACCGTTTTAAAAATTGCGAAGATTCTACCACAACACACCGCAAGCTCGATTGGCAATCTTACTTCTCGTTTCCAACCTTGCGGCATAGAGATAGTTAGGGAGACAAACTTGGTAGGATTGGCGAAGAACCGCAAGAGGCTCCAATTTATGGAGAGTCTACGATCTGACGGAAGATGCTTGGGTATACCATCTTTCTTAGCCTGTGGTACACTCCGCGCCCAAATCAATCTAAGTGGTCGATTACCATGAGCATTAAACAAGAACTTCAACAACTGAAAAACCGTCTGAACAAAAGCCAAGTCAAACTTGATGCCGCTAAGTCTCGTGGTGACGACGTGATGGTGACTAAATTCACTAACGACATTGAAGACTTGAATAAGAAAATCAGCCAACTGGCACACAAACAAAACTTCACCATAAACAAAGAGCGCAAAGCGCTACTTGATATGCCTTTTTCTCGTGAAATCACTAAGCAAGAACAAGCTGACATGGGTAAACTGAAGAAATCTGTTCGTGGTTTAGTTGTTGTTCACCCATTGACAAAACTCGGTAAAGAACTGAAGTTGGAAGTTGTAACAGGTTTTGCACCTAAGCAATTCTGATTTCTACCAATGGATGCCATTCTCTTTTATAAAAAAGAATGGCATCACTTAGCCAAAAACTCTCCTGACGCGCTTTCCCTTCACTAAAAACACCTCATTCCTCGTGGAATTTGCCCCGAGTTCAACGCATTGATGATCTCTGAAAAACCATCGTCAGGTTATTTGAGTAAAATTATCTTAGATAGCTCCCAACTTTATGATTTTTCAGCCGATAACTTTATGTTTCTACAACGTTTAAGAAAAATCACCTAAGTACACTACTACGTCTACGACTTTAGGGTAATGTCTTTATAGTGAGAAAATAACTCCTCATAAAATATGGCGAAATAGAGCGCGTTGAGTCCAAAATCGGTTTTGTAGTGCGGTCGTCTGCCAATGCTACGTTGCGCGCCTAATGGCGCGTTTTTTTATTCCCCACCGACATATATATCCTCTCTTACCGGGCAACTTTTCATTGTTTGTTCTAAGCTCCCTGCACTGAGACAATCTAACTGCAACCTAAGGTCAGTAGGTTATGACCCTGTAACTGGGACAAGTTCCCGATTGACTGGGTAAATTTAAACTAGGAGAAAATAATGCCAACACAAAAAGCCAATGCAGTATGGGAAGGTACGTTAAAGTCAGGCAAAGGCGTAATGAAATATGGTGATGTCACGGGTCCGTTCACTTTCGCTTCCCGTTTTGAGAATGGTGAAGGTACCAACCCTGAGGAGCTGTTAGGTGCAGCCCACGCTGGATGTTACTCCATGTTTCTTTCCGCGCTTCTATCGGAAAAAGGTCTAGTTCCAACCATTTCCACACAAGCCAAAGTTCACTTAGGTGATGATGATGGTCCAAAAATTACGCTTATCGAACTGGAATCTCAAGTGTCGGCTGATGGGCTGGAAGACAACTTACTTCAAGAATTAGGGGCAATTGCCAAGCAAAAATGTCCTGTGTCTCGTCTGTTCACTGGTGCTGAAGTGACACTTCAATTGACCCTCGCTTAAGCTTATTGACGCTCCTTTACCGTTTCATTGAGGAGCGTCTTTCCTACCTGCTTTGTAAATACGGTTTACATCACGTTTCTTTGTCGCGTACTCTTTGATAGACAGCAAATCAGGAGATGCGGCGGTTATGTTTTCAAAACTGTCTTCGATTTTAAAAGAAGTCTTTTCCGAAGAAGGTGGCAGCGCCACTTCAAATGAAATGCGATATCAACGCGCAATGGCAGGGCTACTATGTGAAGTAGCTGGTGCAGATCACCAGGTAGACCCCAGGGAGGAGAAGGCCAAGGTCAGTCTACTCTGCTCACTACTTAATATTGAGGAAGACGAGGCAGATACCTTGGTCGAGGATGCTAGAAAGGATAGCCATCAATCTGTTTCACTCTACGACTTCACCGACAAACTGCGTCAGTTGGAGCAAAATCAGCGGTACGATTTAGTCAAAGCGATGTGGGAAGTTGCGTATGCGGACGGCGAGCTTGATCCACTGGAGGATTCAGTAATACGTAAAACGGCGGAGCTGCTATATCTGGACCATGCTTTGTTCATAAAAGCAAAGCTAGAGGTGACTGGACAACAGTAATTGCTGTTCCTCGAAAGCCACTATCGCAGACTCACCACATATACCCAAACAACCTGAAGATGCAGGATTCAGCGAGATTGAGTGGCGTTGTGATCGCGGCGTTACTTTGCAGGTGTAGTCATCTCCATCAAAAAAGAACAACAAAGAGCACGGCGTCAGTCAACTCGCCCGAAGGGAGGCCTTCAATGCGCGCATCTTCAGGTCGTTTGAGTATACCGCTCCTATATCGCGTCTTTTTACTGGTTAAGTATCAATACTTGCCCATCTACTTCCACACGGCGAAGTTGAGCACCGAATGCTTCCTCTAGAGTTTCCACATCCATTACGTCACCGGGTATGCCTTGGGCGACGATATGACCGCTTTTTAGCAATATCACCCTGTCAGCATCCGATAGCGTGCGGTTGATGTCATGATTCGACATCACTACTGATACACCTTTATCCGCAATATTCCTGACCATTTTGTACATGACACTTTGCTGGGCGATGTCCAAAGCAGTTGCAGGCTCATCAAGGATCAGTAACTTGCCATCAGGATTAATGTCTGGCCAGATCTGTAAACATATACCGGCGAGGCGAACACGTTGCCATTCGCCGCCAGAAAGTTGTTCAGTGTTTCGGTTCAGTTTGTCAGCAATGCCCAACTCTTCACAAACTTCAGCAACTGCACGCTCTACTGTTAGTGAATTCTGTTGAGAAATGTTAGACAAACTAAGACTTAGATACTGATAAACACCAATAGCAAAAGCAGGTCTCTGCTGTTGGCTGAGATAGGCTCGCTGACGAGCAAGTGACAAGCTGTCAATATTGCGTACATCAACCCCTCCAAGTTCAACGCTTCCCTGCCCTACGGTTAGACCAGATATCAGTTCTAGAAGCGTACTTTTCCCGCTTCCATTCGGCCCTAACAGGTGAATAATCTCACCTTCATTGATACTGAAATTAAGAGGTAGCAGTCGCGTACCAAGCGCAATATCTTTTGCAATAATCATACGCGTCTTAACAACATCCAAATAAACAACGGCGCGCCGATGGTGGTCGTTACCGCACCCACTGGCAACTCGGCTTCCGCAATTGCTGTTCGGCCGATAGTATCAGCAACCAACATCAATGCAGCGCCTGCAACTGCCGAAAGCGGCAGCAAGAACTTGTTTTCTGTTCCCAGCCAAAGACGAAGAAAATGTGGAACAACAAGACCAACAAAGCCAATAACACCTGCCATGGCTACAGACGCCCCCACCAACAGACTAACCAAGAGGATCAAACGCCATCGCAGTGAGTCTGTATCGAGCCCCAATTGCTTTGCCTGGGTTTCACCTAACATCATCAGGTCTAGCCTTTTTCCTTGAAAGCAAAGCCATATCAAGGCCGGAACAACAATGGCGGTTAGTGTCAGTTGCGGCCAATGGACGCCGGACAGGCTACCCATCAACCAATACATTAGCTGGCGCAAATTGAGATCAGAGCTGAAATAGAATGCCCAAGTCACGATAGCACTAGATAGTATTCCCAACGCCACACCAATCAACAGTAATCTGGCAGTGGATATGGTTCTCTTTCTGGCCAGCATGACCAAAATTGCTGTGAAAGCCAAAGCTCCCATCATGGCAGATGCCATTAAAACATAAGGTGTGGCAAGTGTTGGAAAGAGAAATAGCACCAAAGCCAAAGCCAAGCTTGCACCACCGGATATTCCCAACACTCCCGGTTCAGCCAAGGGGTTTCCGAGCAGGACTTGCAATACCCCACCAGAGACCGAAAGAGATGCGCCAATTACAATAGCGGCAATAACGCGGGGAATCCGCAGTTCAGTCAACAGTTGCTGTTCCAGAGGAGAACTCAAAGAAATTGGAGATATCCAGATTTCACCGGCGGACAACGAAAGAAGCACACTGACAGTGAGAAGGCAAAGAGAGATGATAAGTGCTGCATGCCAGCGCCTTTCCCGGCGCTGGACAAGTTGAAGTAAATGCATGGTTTCGGGTTTTGATCACAATTGCCGCCAACCATACATAGAACAGATTAAAATGAAAAGCGCTAACTTAAAGACCTGCTGTGATTCGCACTATAGGCGATAGACTCTGGCTCCCGCTCTACGTTGACATAGAGCGGCTCCGACAGATCTGGCTCGAATGGCTGAACCAATAGCGCTGCACGCTGACCTATGGCCACTTTTGAATTTGGGAACACCACTGCTTCACCGCCTGCAATTGCGGAAAATACAGTGCCATTTTCTTCTGCTAACTCTTCACCCTCTGCAAAATACGTAAAGTTCGCAGCGTCATCACTAAAAGCGAGGTTAAAAGCATCATCGGTTTTAGTGATAGTTCTCGTCACTTTATAGCTGGAGAACCCCTTCTCTGAAGATGGAGCGGGAAGTACCTCACTACACATCAGCGCCACTAATGCTTCGCGTAATGGTACAAACTCCCCCATGTTGTTTTCGTAAAGGCGCGCAACACGCCCCATTTCAAACGTGGCGGCCATTGCGCCAAACTTTTCAGCGCTATACCAACTGAATGTTGATGAAGGTGTTCGACTAAGCATGACGGCATCCATATGGGATGCTTTGAGGAAACCTAAAAGTGGCCTTACATCGGTCGCTTTTGAAGACGCCGGCACCACACCAAACATATAGTGTTTAGATGCCCTGATGGCGCTGTGTAGGTCAAAATGCCAAGGTTCTTCACTACCCTTTGCAAAAAAGGCCTGAACTTGTGCCTGCAGCTCATTTGCAAGCTCACATTCTTTGTTTCTGACAGGGTTTTTACCGGCAAACAAACGGTTCAAGTTTTCTTCAATAAAGCGCGTATGGGCATGAATAGCGTCTGGATGGGCGATGATGAACAGTAAGCGAGTGGTAGGCTGAAATGCTTCATCGAGAATACTGGAAACCAAGTCGTCTACAAGCTCGATAGGTGCGGTTTCGTCACCATGAACACCCGACGATACCACGATGGCTTTATCAGCTTTTGGTGGCGTGATTTCAACAACACCTATTGCGTTATGGCAGACGCTGACACCGTTAGAAAGGGTTATGCTGCTAGGGAGGAAATTACTGGGTGGATATAACGTGTGCTTTAGAAATCCCCCGGAGAGTTGACTATCCATTTCAAGCTGTCCCTTTTGATTATTTTGTTTTATGTGTTCTTCTCGTATCTGACCCCCAATATACAAATTAAACACTCTGATAACAAACGCAATTAGGCACCTATATCACAATGGGACTCTGCCAAAGTGGCTAACTTTCAGGCAATAAAAAACCGCGGTTAAATAACCACGGTTCTTTGGAAAACTCTCGTACGACGATTAATTGTCTACTTTGGCTTTTTCGACACGTGCCTTCAGTTTTTGGCCCGGACGAAACGTGACAACACGACGTGCCGTGATAGGAATATCTTCACCCGTTTTTGGGTTACGGCCAGGGCGTTCGTTCTTGTCACGAAGATCAAAATTTCCGAAGCCAGACAACTTAACTTGTTCGCCAGTTTCTAACGCTTTACGAACCTCTTCGAAAAACGCCTCGACAGTTTCCTTGGCGTCCCGCTTGCTCATCCCGACGTTCTCAAACAGGTTCTCAGCCAACTCGGCCTTGGTGAGCGCCATAGGTCATTCCCTCAAGAAATGTTGAACACAAATGTGATACGTCGTATCTACACCATGATTGCACTACATAAAGAATTATTCACTTGCTCCTTCGTCGGGCAGCATAATCTCTAGCAGCAACTTACAAATAGTGTAAGCCAACTGGCTGATTTGCGCCAACTTTTTTCCATATCAATATTTGGAACAATGCTCTGTTTGTGAGCTTTTCATTCTTAAACCATGCATAAAAACTGAGACATACCATTGCGAATATAGTCATTAAGTAATGTTTTTACAGGGGTTTTAATCGTTTGCTTGACACAACTTGTTAAGATTCTGATAAAACACAGATTTATCAGAACAATATGTGTTAGAACTTCTAGACATAAAAAAAGCAGCCACATGGCTGCTTTTTATTAACATTTTTGTAATTAGTCGCGAAGATGCGCACCAAACTTGTCACCAAGCAGAGCGACAACCGATGCAACCGCCTCAGAAATATCACTTTCTTCCAGTGTACGCTCAGTTGATTGCAGGCTAAGTGCAATCGCAAGGCTCTTCTTACCGTCTTCAACACCCTTACCTTTATAAAGGTCAAATAGTTTAGAGCCGGTGATCAGTGCATTCTTAGTTTCCAAACACGCACGTACTACTGCTTCAGACTCTACGTCATCAGCGACGATTACAGCGATATCACGGCGGTTAGCTGGGAACTTGGAGATGACGACTGCTTCTGGAATCACACGCTTGTTGATCGAAGACCATTCGATTTCAAACACGATGGTACGGCCGTTCAAACCAAACTTACGCTCAAGCTCAGGGTGAACAGTTCCAATGTGACCCACCACTTCACCGTCTACTTCAATAGCCGCAGACTGGCCGGGATGCAATGCAGGGTGTTTCGCCGCTTTAAAGCTGTAGTTGAGTTCGTTAGAAGTCAGCTCCAGAATCGCTTCCAGATCACCCTTCAGGTCGAAGAAATCCACTGTGTTAGTGGCAATATCCCAGTGCTCTTCAGAACGAGGACCTGCAATCACCCCTGCCAGCATCATTTCTTGCAACATGCCGTTCTCAGCACCTTCTGCAGGGATGAAACGTAGGCCAGCTTCAAATAGACGAACGCGCGGCTGCTGACGCTTCTGGTTGTAAGCAACAGTGTTCAACAGGCCAGTCCAAAGACTCAGGCGCATTGCTGACATATCTGCAGAGATTGGGTTAGGCAGAACCAAAGGCTCTACATCTGGCACAATCAGTTTCTGTTGGTTTGGCTCGACGAAGCTGTAAGTAATCGCTTCATGATAACCACGGTCAACCAATAGATCACGAACGCGCTTCAGAGGCTGATTGGCTTCTTTGTGCTCGTTCATGTTCAGAGACGCAATTGGTGCTTGGTTTGGAATGTTGTCGTAACCGTAGATACGGCCAACTTCTTCAATCAGGTCTTGCTCAATCGCCATGTCGAAACGCCAAGATGGTGCTTTCGCAGACCAGCCTTGTTCAGTCGTTTCAACTTCGCAGCCCAGGCGGCTCAGGATTTCCACTACATCTTCAGAAAAAATATGGTGGCCCAGCAGATTGTCCAGCTTGGTGCGACGCAGCGCAATAGTGTTCGCCTTGGGCAGGTGTTCGTCAGATTCCTGACCCACGATATCCCCTGCTTCACCGCCACAGATTTCGATAAGCAGCTGGGTAGCACGCTCCATCGCGTAGTTTTGCAGTGTTGAATCAACACCACGTTCAAAACGGTGTGAAGAATCAGTGTGCAGGCCATAGCTGCGCGCGCGGCCGCGGATAGCGTCTGGTGCAAAGAACGCCGCTTCCAGCAGAACGTCAGTCGTGGTTTCTGCATTTACGCCAGAATCCTGACCACCAAAGATACCAGCAATAGCCAGCGCTTTGTTGTGGTCAGCAATCACCAGTGTATTTTCGCTCAGTTCAGCTTCGTTACCGTCCAACAAAACCAGTTTTTCACCTGGTTTCGCCATACGCGCAACAATACCACCTTCGATCTTCGCCAGATCGAATGCGTGCATTGGCTGACCTTGCTCCAGCATCACGTAGTTAGTAATGTCTACAATCGGGTCTATAGAACGGATACCGCTGCGACGCAGTTTTTCCTGCATCCACAGTGGCGTAGCCGCTTTAACGTTCACGTTGCGAACCACACGGCCCAGGTAACGTGGACACGCTGTTGGCGCTTCGATGGCAACAGAGATTTTGTCGTCGATTGCCGGAGCTACTTTCTCGAACGCTGGCTGACAAACTTCTGCACGGTTCAGAACGCCCACTTCACGTGCCAGACCTTTGATGCTCAGACAGTCTGCACGGTTTGCAGTTAGATCCACATCGATAGTCACATCGCTCAGCTTCAGGAACTCACGGAAGTCGGTACCGATCACTGCATCCGCAGGCAGTTCCATGATGCCGTTTGATTCAACATCAATGCCCAGCTCGGAGAACGAACACAGCATGCCGTGAGAAGGCTGACCACGCAGTTTCGCTTTCTTAATTTTGAAGTCGCCTGGCAACACAGCGCCAACAGTCGCTACTGCTACTTTCAGGCCAAGACGGCAGTTCGGTGCACCACAAACGATGTCCAGCAGTTCTTCGCCGCCAACGTTCACTTTGGTGACACTCAGTTTGTCTGCATCAGGGTGCTGGCCACACTCAACCACCTCACCAACAACAACGCCGGTAAAATCACCTGCAACGGCTTCAATGTCGTCTACTTCCAGACCCGCCATGGTGATTTGGTGTGCCAGTTCTTCGCTGTTTACTGCAGGATTAACCCACTCGCGAAGCCAGGATTCACTGAATTTCATTTATCAATTACCCCAATGCTTACTTGAATTGTTTCAGGAAACGCAGATCGTTCTCGAAGAACGCACGCAGGTCATTTACGCCGTAGCGCAGCATGGTCAAGCGCTCTACGCCCATACCGAATGCGAAACCTGAGTATTTTTCTGGGTCAATGCCAACAGAACGCAGTACGTTCGGGTGAACCATACCGCAGCCCAGTACTTCCAACCATTTACCGTTTTTGCCTTTAACATCAACTTCTGCTGAAGGCTCAGTGAATGGGAAGTATGAAGGACGGAAACGTACTTCCAGATCTTCTTCGAAGAAGTTACACAGGAAGTCGTGCAGGATACCTTTCAGCTGTGCAAAGTTTACGTTTTCGTCAACCAGCATACCCTCGACCTGATGGAACATTGGGGTGTGAGTCTGGTCGTAGTCGTTACGGTAAACACGGCCCGGTGCGATAAAGCGCAGTGGCGGCTGGTTGGTTTCCATCGTACGGATTTGAACACCTGAAGTGTGCGTACGCAGCATCAGATCAGGGTTAAAGAAGAAAGTGTCGTGATCAGTACGTGCTGGGTGATCTTCCGCAATGTTCAGTGCATCGAAGTTATGGAATGCGTCTTCGATTTCTGGGCCAGTTTGAACGCTAAAGCCAAGCTCACCAAAGAAGCTTTCGATACGTTCGATAGTGCGGGTCACTGGGTGAATACCACCGTTTTCGATACGACGCCCCGGCAGAGTCACATCAATGGTCTCAGCAGCCAGTTTTGCTTCAAGCTCTGCACTTTCCAGTGCAACTTTACGCTCGGTCAGCGCTTGTTGAACTGCTTGCTTTGCTTTGTTGATGCTTGCACCCGCTTCACGGCGCTCTTCCGGCGGAAGTTTACCCAACTGCTGAAGCTGGAGGGTTAGCTCGCCTTTTTTGCCCAGGTACTTAACACGTACCTCATCCAGAGCCGCAACTGAATCAACTGCTTCGATAGCAGCCGTTGCGTTGGATAGAATCTCTTCTAGTTGTTGCATCGTTTCCTCATCTGCCTGTCCAGGCAGTGTCCTACGGGGGAGTAAAAGATATACCAATTCTCGTAGCAGAATCCGTCTTTCCAGTACGAATTCGCATCGGCAGATCACGCTCTGAGAATTGGTATAAGACGTAACGATACATAGTAATTAAACCGCGGCTTAAATCCAATCTGAAATACACGATAAGTGCCTGTCATGCTTATTTCATCGCCATATTTATTTATGAGATTGGACTTTATGGAGGAAGATTGTGAATTGTTGTAACGCCTAAGCAATTTTCTTGCTTGAATGATTCCTTAAGTTTCATTCAAAAATGGAGTTGAAGTGCATGCAACAGCTATACCCACATATGGTCTCCTCCTAGTTTGCAAGACGACAGGTTTGATTGAAGGGACAGGTTTGCTTTCATATATCCGGCCTGTTTGTGAAGCGTCGCTTCTGGCCTTGATGTTCCTTTTTGATGGAGGTGACTACACCTACAAAGGAACGCCGCGATCATAACGCCAGCCAAACTCGCTGAATACTGCATCTTCAGGTTATTTGGGTATAGGAATCGCATAAATTAAGCATTTTAAGTTTGGTTAAGAGAACCACCTGCTAAGCAGGTGGTTCTCTTATTGAGGGTTAATTAACGCCCCAAATCTTTTTGTACGCATCTTGGTAGCCGTTTTCAGGATCGTATACGTTTCTGTCACCGCCATCGAATGCAATATTCTCCTTGGTGACAAGGTGCACTGGCGTAACGTATCCCGATGGCGCCTCTCCTGCTAATGCACGATTAACTTCATCAAGGATCTGCCATCCGTGAAGGCGAAGTGGTTCAGGTACAGTTGCGGCTTGAGAATTACCCTCTCTAATCCTTTGAAAAGCGGAGACTGAGCCATCACCAGCAGAAATATTGTAAGGTGCATCTACGCCGCCTTTACCAGCCGTTTTCAAAGACGCAGCCATAAAGTCAAAGTAAAGATCATTAATCCCGAGTGCATATTCGAAATCGTCGCCATATTTTTGAAGTAAACTAAAGGTCATTGCTGGCATACGATTTGAAGTGTCAGATAGCGGTGTGTCAATAAACTCAACCACTTCACATTTCTCACATTGTTCGATAACAGCTTTCATTGCATTCGCTTTATCAAGGGCTATCTGATAGAGCGAGTCAGTAAAGAAAATCGCCTTCGCTTTCCCTTCCGACTCTGCAACTGCATACATCGCAGCAATTTTTGCAACGTCTTGTGAATCTGACGTCACGTTATAAAACATGTCAAACTCGGGAACTGGGCCTGGGTCAGTCACCGCATGCCAGCCAACTAAAACAATATCCTGTTTTCTAGCCTTTTTTAGAGGAAATTTTGCAACATTCGGATTCCAGCCACCCACGATAATCGCATGAGGTTTTTTTGCTATAGCTTGGTTTAGCGCAGCTAGTTGATCTTTTACCGAGCCAGCTCCGTCAAAAACATCAAGTTTCCAACCAGCAGCTTTTGCTGCTTCCTCTAAACCATCTTTCACACCCAAAACACCACCATTCTTCATGTCAGAGGCAATGTATACAATGTACTTATCTTTTTGCAGTGATGGACCTGTTGTTGGGCCAGTCCAAGGTGCATTGGGTGCTGTTGCTTTTTCTACAATCTCCTTCGCATTGTCTACGAAAGTATCAGCTGACGCCTGCCAAGGGATATAACCAAGAGATATGCATAACGCTAAAGCAACTGACTTTCTAAGGCTTACCATAACTTACTCCTTTCGTTTGGGTTACCATTTTTTAGTGAAATGATGGATATTTGGACTACGCCTACTGCATCCATCAACAGCATCTATAGATAACGTCATTCAACATCACGATTCCTCGTCTTGGGTATGGGGAACCTTGCCGAACGCTACCCTTTCTTTGGTTTTTTCCGACTACTCATTCTGCGGCGTTGGGCATAACCCGCCAAAGAAATCGATAACAACAAAGTTGCCCCGTTAAAAAGCGGTTCAACCCAAAATGCACCGCCAAATTGCTGGATACCCGCAATACCAATGGCCAGAATGCTTATTCCAATAACAGTTCCCCAGACGTTAACCCGCCCTGGACGAATAGTTGTTGAACCGAGAAATGCCCCTACTAAAGATGGCAAGAGGAAATCTAAACCAACGCTTGCCTGTCCAACCCCCTGCTCTGCCGCTACTAAAACACCCGTGAAACCAGTGAGTAGGCCAGAGCCAACAAAGGCGCCGATCACATAACGGTTAACCGAGATGCCATTTAATCTAGCGGCAGTAGGATTACCACCTACTGCATACATACAACGACCAACGGGTGTTCTTTCAGTCAATAGCCACAGAATGATTGCAGCCGCAACGACATAAAATGCAGGGAGTGGAATGGAAAAAAGCTCGGTATGGTGCAGTGCATAAAAGCTGTCAGGCAAATCAGCGACGATCTGCCTACCGCCTGAATACCATAGTGCGATTGCATAAATGACAGTTCCAGAGCCCAACGTAGCAACAAAGCTATCTATGTCCGCTAAAGCAACAAGCAAACCATTAAGAAAGCCATATAGCGCTGATGCCGCTAATACAACCAACATGGCAGCCTGCCAAGACAATCCATGTTCATATTGAAGGTTGATTGCGAGTATGTGCCAAAGAACGATACCAAAGCCCACATTTAAATCTATCTTTCCAACGATCATGGTGATTGTTGCTGCTAGCGCCAACAGGGCAATCTTTGATTTGCTTGCCAAGATAGCCTGAACGGTTAGCATTGAAGCAAAAGAAGGGGTCAATGCAGAGAAAAGTAAAACCATCAGAATACAAAGAAAAAACAGCCCGTACCGTGTCATTCCCTGTAGGCTCCAAGCTGCGAATCCATCTTGAGCGATATTGACGTTCGACTCCAAAGCTGTAGATTTTATAGATGTTTTAGACATAACACTTTTAATCCTTTATACGTGTCAACGGTGTTTAAGCCTTGTTATTCAGGTTGGGTTTCAAGCGCTGCCCATAGACATCGCCAGCAAATTTGAAAACGAAACGTCACTCTCCGTGAGTTCACCAACAACTCTCCCCCGCTCAAACACCAATGCCCGACGACATATCTTCGATACCTCCTCCAGATCGGAAGAGATAACAATGACAGAAATACCCTGCTCCAGCGCTTTGTCTAAAAGGTCATAAATCTCTGACCTAGCTCCAACATCCACGCCTGTCGTTGGGTCTTCTAAAATGAGCAACGGATTTTCAAGGTCCATCCACCTTGCGATAACGACTTTTTGTGCATTTCCACCCGACAACGCACTGACTTCTATGTCGACATCCTTTGGGCGAATATCAAAAAGCTGCACTTTCCACCACGCCTTGCCTATTTCCTCTTTACCGCCGTAAAAACCGATAGCGCTATCAGACGTTAGTGCCGGATTAACAAAGAGGTTCTCACGGACAGACATAGAGGGGATTAAGCACTCGTTATTCCTGTCACCTGCGACTAAGGAAATACCATTAGAAATGGCTTTCAACGGATCAGAGGGGACGTAATCCTTACCGTTGAAAAAGATGTGCCCACCACCATAAGAACATTCGCCAAATAGACCCCGACCGATGTCTTCTTGGCCAGCCCCACGAAGCCCAACCAAAGCGATCATTTCTCCTTTCCTTAACGAGAAAGACACTGGGCCTGTATTTCCAAATACCACATTGGTACAAGTGAGCGTTGTAGGAGAGTTTGGCGCGCAATGGTGTGGTACACGCTCTTTTGTTTCTTCACCAACGATTAAATGAACAAGCTGGCGTATATCATAGTCTTTGGCATTACCGACCTCTATGCGGCTACCATCACGCATGACGCATATCTTGTCCGCAATTTCGACGACCTCATCAAGTCTGTGTGTAACATAAATCATGCCCACTCCCTCATCCCGTAATCTATTGATAACGCGAAAGAGATGTTGGACATCATCCGCAGGAAGGCTGGCCGTTGGCTCATCAAGTACGAGAATTTTTGCATTCACAGCAATAGCCCTCGCAATTGCGAGAAGTGACTTTTCTGTTCTAGAAAGGTCAAAGACTCTAGCTTCTGGGTCAATAGCAATGCCGGCATTTGCCAAAGCTTCAGAGGCAACGATGTTAAGTTTTCCCCAGTCAATGAAACCTAGCTTCTTGGGAAAACCCATCACTAAAGCCATATTTTCAGCAACGGTCATCCATTCGACGAGACCAAGATCCTGATGAATAAATGCGATAGGTTGTGATTTCTCATTAATAAGAGATCGCGCAGAAGAAATTCTTTCTCCTTCCCATCGAATAGTTCCATGATCGGCCTTATAAACGCCAGCCAAAATCTTTATGATAGTGGACTTACCAGCGCCATTTTCTCCAAGCAGCGCAACAACTTCTCCTCGGTCTATGTCTAATGACACGCTCTTGACCGCGTGGTTACCTCCAAATCGTTTATCAACGTTTTGAAGCTGAAGTAATGGTACAGCTGTGGTCATCGTTCCTCCTTCGACACCAGTGCCATTCTAAACTGGTATTTATTAAGTACCAGTAGTCTAGTCTAGTTATGATCACCTAGTCTCTTTGGATTTTGATAACACATCTAAAATCTCATAATTAAAACATCTTTAAGTTTGGAGCAATAAAGACATTACGTAATTATATTCATATATAACAACATCTTATATTCATTTCTTGTCACTTAAAGATGAAGTATAGACGAGGACGCGCGCATGGCTAAATAACAATATTTTACTCTCGTATGTAATCCCGCAGAAATTTGGCCTAGTATTCATACCAGTTTCAAGTCAAATATCTAGATATCTGGTCAACATTTTCATGAAAACTAATCTTAGACTTCTATCCTGCGGACGATAGTGAAAAATGAGAAGGCAACACTGTGTATTGAAATGCTTAAAAGCCTTGAAAGATGGAACTAATTTTGCCTAAACCATCGGACAGCAATGCGAACGATAAGAGTTCTAAATAGCTGGATAGTGCATGAACAAACGACCTGAAGTTGCTGCATTCACGCATCTTGAGGGGGGTGGATATATCGCTGGTAGGAAAAAAGAAAGAAAAAGGGGAGCCTAAGCTCCCCTTTCTCACAAAGTCTATTCTGTAATAAATTACAGAGCAGCTTTCGCTTTCTCTACCAAAACAGAGAATGCAGCTTTGTCGAATACAGCGATATCAGCCAGGATCTTACGATCGATTTCGATAGACGCTTTCTTCAGACCGTTGATGAAACGGCTGTAAGACATACCGTTTTGACGAGCCGCAGCGTTGATACGTGCAATCCACAGTTGACGGAATTGACGTTTCTTCTGGCGACGGTCACGGTAAGCGTATTGACCAGCTTTGGTTACTGCTTGGAAAGCTACGCGGTAAACACGTGAACGTGCACCGTAGTAGCCTTTAGCTTGTTTCAGAACTTTCTTATGACGTGCACGAGCTTGTACACCACGTTTTACGCGAGGCATTATGTCTCTCCTAAACTAATTCGTTAAAAATACTAAGAAAAATTATGCGTATGGAAGCATACGCGCAACTGCACCCATTTCGCACTTAGGCAGAATTGAGTTAGGACGCAGTTGACGTTTGTTCTTAGTAGTACGCTTAGTCAGGATGTGACGCTTAGTTGCGTGCTTGAACTTGAAACCGCCACCAGTTTTCTTGAAACGCTTAGCAGCGCCTTTGTTTGCTTTCATCTTAGGCATGATGAATAACTCCGCATTGTATGCAATTAATAACAGTGTAATTTGGCGAACAAAGAGGCTATGCCCGAAGGCATAGCCTCTCGTTACTTGTATGCCGAAATTACTTCTTCTTAGGGGCAAGAACCATGATCATTTGACGACCTTCAATTCTTGAAGGGAAACTTTCTACTGAAGCGATTTCAGCAGTGTCTTCCTTCAGTCGGTTCAGAACGTCAACACCGATATCCTGGTGCGCCATTTCGCGACCACGGAAACGGATTGTAACCTTGACCTTGTTACCCTCTTCAATAAAGCGAACCAGGTTGCGTAGTTTTACCTGATAGTCGCCAATATCGGTTCCAGGACGGAATTTAACTTCCTTGATCTGGACAATCTTTTGCTTTTTCTTCTGCTCTTTCGCAGCCTTACTCTTTTCGTAGATGAACTTGCCGTAGTCCATCACACGACATACTGGCGGCTCGGCATTAGGGCTAATTTCTACCAGATCAACACCAGCATCTTCTGCTGCTTTAATCGCTTCATCATATGAAACAATACCAAGCTGATCACCATCAATACCAGTCAGACGTACTTCACGCAGACCACGAAGTTCTTCGTTAAGACGGTGAGCATTTTGTTTAGCCGGGACTTTTCTTGCGCCTTTAATACCTTATTCCTCCAAAATATTAAGAGTTCGGGTGCGAACTTCGTTCTCGAGCAGAGAAACGAATTCGTCAATTTTATATTTACCCAAGTCTTTACCTTTGCGTGTACGTACCGCAATTTCGCCAGCTTCCATTTCCTGGTCGCCACAAACCAACATGTAAGGTACGCGCTTCAAAGTGTGTTCGCGGATTTTAAAGCCAATCTTCTCGTTTCTCAAGTCTGCAGACGCTCTAAATCCTGCTTTTTGCAGTTTTTTCGCTACTTCCTGAACATATTCCGCTTGATTGTCGGTAATGTTCATCACTACAGCTTGTTGTGGAGCCAACCAACTTGGGAAATGGCCCGCGTATTCTTCAATCAGAATACCGATAAAACGTTCCAGTGAACCCAGAATCGCACGGTGAATCATCACTGGGGTGTGACGTTCGTTGTCTTCGCCAACGTACGTTGCGCCCAAACGCTCAGGCAGAGCAAAATCGAGCTGCACAGTACCACACTGCCACGCACGATCCAAACAGTCATGCAAAGTAAATTCAATCTTAGGACCGTAGAATGCACCCTCGCCTTCCAGAATCTCGAACTTAATGTCCATAGATTCCAGCGCTTCAGCCAGTGCTTTCTCAGCTCGATCCCACATTTCATCGGAACCTACACGCATTTCAGGACGGGTAGACAGCTTGACCACGATCTCGTCGAAACCGAAAGTCTGGTAAGTGTCGTAAACCATCTTGATACAAGAAGTCACTTCTTGCTGAACCTGTTCTGGCGTACAGAAGATGTGTGCGTCATCTTGCGTGAAACCACGAACACGCATCAGGCCGTGCAGCGCGCCTGATGGCTCGTTACGGTGACAGCTGCCGAATTCAGCCATACGCAGTGGCAAGTCACGGTAAGATTTCAAACCTTGGTTGAAGATCTGAACGTGGCCTGGGCAGTTCATTGGCTTCAGTGCGTATTCACGATTCTCAGATTGAGTCGTGAACATGTAGTCTGCGTACTTGTCCCAGTGACCTGAACGTTCCCACAGAACACGGTCCATGATCAGCGGACCTTTCACTTCCTGGTAATCGTATTCGTTCAGTTTTGCACGAACAAAAGTTTCCAGTTCACGGAAAACAACCCAACCATTGTGATGCCAGAACACCATACCCGGTGCTTCTTGCTGCATGTGGTAAAGGTCAAGTTGCTTACCCAGTTTACGGTGGTCACGTTTTGCTGCTTCTTCCAAACGCTGCAGGTGAGCTTTCAGTTCTTTCTTGTCGTTGAAAGCCGTACCGTAGATACGTTGCAGCATCTTGTTATCGCTGTTACCGCGCCAATATGCACCAGCAACGTTCAGGACTTTGAAGTTTTGGCAGAAACCCATGTGCGGTACGTGCGGACCACGACACATGTCGATGTATTCTTCGTGATGGTAAAGGCCTGGACGATCATCGCGAGATACGTTTTCATCCAGAATTTCCATCTTGTACGGTTCGCCACGTGATTCAAAAGCATCACGCGCTTCCTGCCAGCTCACGTTCTTCTTGATCACCTGGTATTTGGTTTTCGCCAAATCCTTCATGCGCTTTTCAATCGCATCCAGGTCTTCTTGAGTCAGAGAACGGTCAAGGTCAACGTCGTAATAGAAACCGCTGTCGATGGTTGGACCGATCGCCATTTTCACGTCAGGGAAAAGCTGCTTAATCGCATGACCCAGCAAGTGAGCACAAGAGTGGCGAATGATCTCAAGACCGTCTTCGTCTTTCGCAGTGATGATTTCAAGGTTGGCATCGTCGGTAATGAGATCAAATGCGTCAACACGTTGACCGTTAACACGTCCGGCAATACAGGCTTTCGCTAGACCTGGGCCAATGTCCGCAGCGACATCATAAGTAGAGACAGGGTTGTCGAATGAACGTTGACTACCGTCAGGAAGAGTGATTACAGGCATTATTTCGTCCTATTTTACAGTGGTGCTACACACGAAGTAGCACTTGCTTAAAGTTTTCTCATTAATAGCAATGCATTATGGATAATGAGTCTTTGGGAAAGTTCTGACAGTACAAATTTTGGTACAAATCAAAATGTGTGTACGAGAACAGAAGGAGGATTGTAACTGTGTGGAGGAATAACGCAATACCAAGAGCTCGCTTAGAGAAACAGATAGTCCCATCGATTACCGTCTGTCAAAGAGCCTTAATGCCATGCTGAACAGAATCTTCCAACATCTACAAGATCTACAAGATCTACAAGATCTACAAGATCTACAAGCATCAACGCCCGAAAACAGACGGTGTAATGAATATACTTTTTATGTAAATGCTAAACCGTAAACCGTGAAACAAGGCCATTCAGCTCATTGGCATACCCATTGAGTGTTGCACTGCCTTGTCGGTTTTGGTTCGCTAAGTCAGCTGATAGAGAGCTCTTATCAGAGATAACCACAATACGTTCTGAAATCTCTTGGCCAACAATACTTTGTTCCTCGGTTGCCGTTGCTATCAAAGCATTCATATCCAGAATAGTGCCGACTGAGTCTTCTATCCTTCCAATGGCTTCTCTGGCTTTTTCTGCCTCGCTGACTGTCTCTCCTCCTCTCGTCTGGCTCGATTCCATCGCGTTTACAGCAGAATCAGATGCCTGTTTCAGTGACTGAATCATTTCATGGATTTCCCCAGCACTGGTCTGTGTTCGGCTCGCAAGCGTTCGCACCTCATCGGCCACAACAGCAAAGCCCCTACCCTGTTCACCTGCCCTCGCCGCCTCAATCGCTGCATTGAGAGCCAGAAGGTTAGTTTGTTCAGCGATATCCTGAATCACAGATAGGGAAGACGTAATGTTCTTTACGCTTCCTTCCAGTTGCGACATGACATTGCTGGCATGTGACAGTTCTTCGGCGAGCTTTTCTACTGAGTTCACCGCGTTACCGACAATCATTGCAGCATCTTTCGCGTTGATATCAGCATCTTTTGCTGATTCGGCTGCGTGATTTGCATTGTTTGATATTTCAATCGCCGTCGTTGTCATTTCCGTCATTGCCGTCGCGATTTGCTCTGTTTCTTGTCTTTGTTCCAGCGCAGAGTCATCTACCTGTTTAGCCCTGTCCTTGATTGAATCAGTTTCAGCAACCACGTTCAGGCTTACATCATTAACACTCGTAATGATATCCTGGAGACTGGCCACGAACTTGTTGAAGTTTGCGCTGAGCCTTGCGAACTCAGGAATAGTGAAAGGTTGCATTCTTGCTGTCAGATCAGCTTCGCCTTCTGCGAACGATTGGATAGAGTCATCAAACATTCGGAGCGGATTGATAATGGTCCTAGCAATAAAGATGGCAACAATCATTGACAACAACAGAATTGCTACAGACAACGCAGTGACCTTAATTAACCCTTCTTGCATCAGGGCTTGTGCCTTTTCATCCATCAAACTGATTTGAAGATCAACATCGTCTGTGTAGAAGCCTGTTCCAAGAACAATATCCCACTCAGGTAAGTACGTTGAAAGGCTAAGCTTTGGCAAAGGTATTTCTTCGTTTAGTTTAGGCCAATAATAGGTTGTAAAAGCACCTGTTTTAGCATTTTTGATAAGGTCTCTATTGAGGTAATTACCTTTCGCATCTTGAGCATCGTAGAAGTTTTTCCCAATCCCCTTGCCTGTGTCCCCTAAAAATAAACGGTTCCCTTTAGAGTCCAAACCAAACATGTAACCGCTTTCACCAAATTTAATGGATTGAAGAACAGATACCACCTCTTCGCGAGACGCGTTTCTGGCTTTTAGAGGTGCAATGGCAGAAGTAGCCACATCTAAATATGATGAAAGCTCTTGTTTCTTTTGCTCCATAAGTCCTTCGTGAGTGACTTTGATCTGCGATGCCGTGAGGGCAGTCGTTTCAAAATAAATGGCGCCAATCATAGCGACTGTGATAGCAACCAGTGGGACGATCGAGAGGAGAATGAGTCTCCAGCGAATTGTTAACTTCATACATACATTCCAATTTTGTGCCGAGTATTGAGCAATTGATACACTTCTCAGTAGTAAGTATGGTACGCATAATTTAGATTGCCCGAAATTTTATACATTCATGAAAAAGAAATTCTTTCTCGCCAAATGAATGCATATAAAGACGATGACTTTTTACAGTTATTCAGCGAGTAATGTGAAAATTTAAGGGGTTTGATATGCACGGAGCAAGCACGTCGAACGCGCTCTCTTAAGGCAAATGAATAAAAACAAGTGAACCAGATAAATTGGTAATGCGTAATATTGTCTGATGTTGCAATGCTGTAATTTAGGGCCCCAACGACAACCGTTATTGGGCCCACTTTTTATTAGAACCATTTTTTATTTAATACCCATGCAGTTGGCATAGAAAGTGGTGGTTGCCGGCCAATCTGAGAACACACCGACGACACCGACATCCTGAGCCAACACATCCAGCAGATTGAACACATCACCATCGTTATTCGTCACTTCTTTGATGGACTGATAATACCAACCGCCACCACCATCCAGAGAGCCAGAACGTTCGAGTGTCCAAGTGATAATACCCAGGCCAGCTTGCTTAGCCATTTGTGCGTAATCAGAAGGAACAATTTTCCCATCGCTACTCAACGCTACCAACGCGAATAATGGAGGCGCAATAAACTCAACCCCTACTGATTTTAGTGCCTTCATACCTGACAGAGTCGGTTTCCAAGACCTGTCTTTGTACATACGCGCATCCAAAAAAACCGCTTGTTCACCAAATTCAGGCTCTGAGGTAATCCAGTACTTTACATCTTCAAGATGAAAGGATTGCGCGAAAACATCTGAAGGTTTAATACCAGCCCCTTTGTATTCATCAATCATTTTTTGCGCGTAGTCTTGCTGTGAAAAACCATCATATGGCATAGAAACTACCGGGGCTTTTAACTCAGGCGTCATTTTCACATCAAGCGCTTTGAACAGCGCGATGCTTTCCGCATGTGTCATCAGTGTGCCACGACTGGCGTAAAGGTCTGTACGCCAACCAGGTGTACCATCCATATACTCTTTTGGTGTTTTAGCCTCTGGATTCGCTCCATCCATCTTTCCTTTTAGGCGTTTAAACTCTGCCAACGTGAAGTCCGAGGTTCGACATTCCACCTTTGCTTCTTGTCCGGTAGCAGGGTTAGCCGGTATAAAAGGCACACTGCATTTAGCCGCCAAATCAGGGTGGGCAAGCACATCCGTCGTGGTATGAAGGTCATTTTGGGAATGGCGGCACACCAGCTCTTTGTCTTTAGTAAAAGTCACATCGCATTCGAGAATACCCGCTCCCATTTGAGCCGCTGCGATGTAGGATTCTTTGGTATGTTCAGGAAACATCAGCGCCGCCCCGCGATGGCCAATCGAAAACGCACTTTTCTCAGGCTTACCACGCAAACACTTCTCAAGATTTTGCTTCAGGACACCTTCATCCATATCAGCAACAAGAAACAAAGGGCGGGGACCGAGAGTAACGTCAACAAGAGCAAAGGCATTTACCGAAGTTAAAAGAGAAAAAGCCAAGCCCAACCTAACGATGTTTTTCATCTACAGCTTCCTTTTAATGGAACACATTATAAATAAGGTAAGAAACGCCACTAAAGTCTGTACGAGGCAGATGAATGATTTGAGACAGAAATCTTAACGTTCAATATTAAGTTAGTGATGAATCAATAAGTGAGACAAATGGTGCTGTTTTTTGCGTCTGATTGGACTCCCTGATAGGCAGCCTTGATTTTCCTTCTCACTTCATCAATCATTATTTGTATATACGAATATTAGCCAAATGACCTATGCAGAAATCTCCACGCTTCCAGCAGATCAAAGACTTCCTGATTGAGAAAATTGAATCGCATGAATGGCCCGTAGGCACCAAAGTACCTACTGAGGCAGAGCTATGTGATCAGTTTTCTGTTAGCAGGATGACGGTAAATAAAGCGGTGAGAGACTTGGTAAATGAAGGTTGGCTTGAACGTACACCCCGCCTCGGCACATTTGTCTGTCAGCGCAAAGCAGAAAGCCCACTGATGGATATTCGAAATATCGCAGAGGAAATTTCAGGTCGTGGACAGGCATACCATAGTGAAATCATTTCCTTAAGAAGGATCCATGCGCCAGAAGACGTCGCAATGCGCCTTGGCATCATGCTTGGTAGTGATGTCTTTAAAAGTGAAATCGTACACTTTGCTGATGAGATTCCTATCCAAGTTGAACTGAGATGGGTGAATCCTGCCTTTGCGCCCGACTACTTAAAGCAGGATTTTTCCACAATAACGCCTAACCAGTATTTGGTATCTCATTGCCCTCTAGGCACTATAGAGCATACTGTTGAAGCTATCTTGCCTCCTGCCCACATCGCCAAACTTTTGCAAATCGACACTAACCAACCTTGCCTTTTACTTCACCGACGTACCTGGAGTGAGAGTCAATTAGTCAGTGCAGCCCTGCTCTACCATCCCGGTAACCGCTACAAACTGAGCGCACGCGCAGAACTCTGAGGCCGCTCGGCCGTAAGAACAAACTACGCTCTTAAATTCAGCGGTTTCCCGAAGAGTGGCCGCTGAGCTTTACACCTTTCATCACAATTTTATAACAAATGATCTTGTCATCGCCTTCTCTAATTGTCTATACATTTATATATACAAATGAAAAGCGCGGTTAAAAATGAAGAAGATGTTCACGGATTGTCGTCTTGTTTCAATGGACACAGACGTCACCCGTACTGAGGGATACCAAGTAAAAGATAACCATATGATTGCTGTCGAAAATGGCAGCATTCTTGCCGTGGGTGAAAACCTCCCTATCGAAGAGCATCAAATCGTTTCCCTAGAAAACCGCTTGGTTACACCGGGCCTCATTGATGCCCATACTCACATTGTTTTTGCAGGTGACCGTTCAGGTGAATTTGAACAACGCTTGCAAGGTGTTCCCTACGAAAAAATCGCCGAAAATGGTGGCGGTATTCTTTCTACCGTAAAAGCCACCCGAGAAGCTTCCATTGAAGAACTCTTCTCTCTAGCACTTCCACGTGCCAAAGCTTTAATGCGTGACGGCGTCACAACCATTGAAGTTAAAAGCGGATATGGGTTGACACTCGACCACGAGATCAAAATGCTCAAAGCCGCAAAAATGCTGGCTGAAGAACTTGACGTTAATATCTCCACGACACTTTTAGGTGCTCATGCCCTGCCACCAGAATACAAGCATGACAGCGATGGCTATATCTCGCTGGTGTGCGAGGAAATGATCCCGTCCGCTGTAGAGTTAAAGCTTGCAGATGCCGTCGATGTGTTCTGTGAAGGAATCGGCTTCTCGCCGGAGCAAATGGCAAAAGTCTTCCAAACCGCAAGAAGCCATGGGCTGCAACTCAAAGGTCATACCGAACAGCTTTCCAATCTGGGTGGAAGTGCACTGGCAGCAGAAATGGGCGCGCGCTCTGTTGATCACATCGAATATCTTTGCGAAGACGGGGTCAAAGCTCTGGCTAAAAATGGCACTGTCGCCACCCTGCTTCCAGGCGCTTTCTATTTCCTTCGAGAAACACAGAAGCCGCCCATCGACTGGCTGCGTCAACACAAGGTCCCAATGGCTATAGCCACTGACTTCAACCCTGGAACGTCTCCCTTTGCCAGCCTGACTCTCATGATGAATATGGCGTCTACCCTGTTTGGGCTGACACCGAAAGAGAATCTTTATGGTGTCACCTGTCATGCAGCGAAAGCGCTGGGGCTCAATAAAAAAGGGCAAATAACCGCTGGGTTTGATGCCGATTTTGCCGTGTGGGATTTAACGTCTCCGGCGCAGTTGAGTTACCAAATAGGTCTAGCGCCACTCTATGCGCGCTATCTGAAAGGAGTTAAAGCCAATGACGATTGATATGAGCGTCTGGCAAGGCCGGACGGATTTGGAAGATGGTGAACGCGGATATCGCTTCCACCAGAAAGTGCAAAGTGCAGACGAGGCCAAAAAGCCCGGCTGTATGTTAATAGGTTTCGCCAGTGACGAGGGAGTATCACGCAATAAAGGCAGAGTCGGAGCATATTCGGCACCGACCGAAATCCGTAAGATGCTGGCTAACTTGCCTTGGCACCATCACTCGCTCACTTTTTATGATAGCGGCGACGTGCGCTGCGACGACCACGATCTGGCCAAAGCGCAGAGACATCTCGCAGACAACATCAGCGAAGCGATGAGGCAAAAACACTTCCCACTGATTTTGGGCGGCGGTCATGAAGTTGCTTGGGGTACATTCCAAGGACTCGCCAACCACTTCTTGCAGAAAAGCCATTCCGAGATACCCAAAATTGGCATCATCAACTTTGATGCGCACTTCGATCTCCGAACGTGCGCCGGCAATGCACAGAATGGCAGTTCCGGCACACCCTTTTCTCAAATCGCTGAGTTCTGCCAAAGCCGTCATTGGCCGTTCCATTACGCTTGTTTAGGGGTGAGTCGTTCCAGTAACACACAGGCATTGTTTGATAAAGCCAGAGACCTCAAGGTTCTGGTGGTCGAAGACACAGATTTCACTGCTACAACGATTGCCACTATCGAAGATCGACTGAGCACGTTTATCTCAGGAGTGGATGCCCTTTACCTCACCATCGACATTGATGTTTTCCCTGCCGCTATAGCGCCTGGGGTTAGCGCGCCTGCCGTGCATGGCGTCGATTACGCCCTGGTGGAAAGCCTAATTCGCAGCATCGGCGAAGCCAAGGATAAAGACGGCTTACCCAAATTAAAGATTGCCGATATCGCGGAACTGAATCCGCGCTATGACATAGACAACCATACCTCTCGACTCGCTGCACGTCTTGTTTGGACAATTTCCCGCAGCCTTGCTAATGACATGGTCACCGATACCAAAGGAGTGAAATAATGAGCGATCCCCGTCTGGATCTGTCGCGCACGATCAAAGCACCGACAGGCACACAGTTGACTGCAAAGTCTTGGCTGACTGAAGCGCCGCTTCGAATGCTGATGAACAACTTGCATCCTGACGTGGCTGAACATCCTCACGCCTTAGTGGTTTATGGTGGCATTGGGCGCGCAGCGAGAAACTGGCAATGTTATGACAAGATCGTGGAAGTACTTAGCCGTTTGGAAGATGACCAAACCCTACTGGTTCAATCCGGCAAACCTGTAGGCGTTTTCCCAACTCATAAAGATGCGCCACGCGTCCTGATTGCCAACTCCAATCTGGTTCCCCATTGGGCAAACTGGGAACACTTTAACGAGCTTGATAAACAAGGTCTGGCTATGTACGGGCAAATGACCGCAGGAAGCTGGATTTACATCGGCTCCCAAGGCATTGTTCAGGGCACTTACGAAACCTTCGTTGCTGTCGCGAAAAAGCATTTTGGCGGAGAAGCGAAAGGACGCTGGGTTCTCACTGGTGGTCTTGGCGGCATGGGCGGTGCACAGCCTTTGGCTGCTACAATGGCGGGCTTTTCCATGATTGCGGTTGAATGCGATGAAAGTCGAATCGATTACCGCCTACGAACTGGATACGTTGACAGAAAAGCGAAAGATCTGGATGAAGCATTATCTATCCTTCAACAATCAATCGATGACAGCAAGCCACTCTCCATTGGTCTGCTTGGCAATGCAGCGGATATCTTCGCTCAACTTGTCGAACGTGGTATTACGCCTGATGTCGTCACTGACCAAACCTCTGCTCACGATCCGTTAAATGGCTATTTGCCTCAGGGCTGGACTATGGAAGATGCCACCGAAAGACGCAAAGAAGACGAAGCCGCCGTTGTTGACGCAGCGAAAGCTTCAATGGCAGAACAAGTCAAAGCCATGCTGACGCTACAATCACGCGGCGCAGCAACACTTGACTACGGTAACAATATCCGCCAGATGGCACTGGAAAAAGGTGTCAAAAACGCCTTTGATTTCCCAGGATTCGTTCCGGCTTATATTCGACCTCTATTCTGTCAGGGTATTGGCCCCTTCCGCTGGGCTGCCCTTTCTGGTGATCCGGAGGATATTTATAAAACCGACCAGAAAGTCAAAGAGCTTATCCCAGACAACCCACACCTCCACAACTGGCTCGATATGGCCCGCGAGCGCATTCAGTTTCAGGGGCTGCCAGCCCGTATTTGTTGGGTAGGTTTAAAAGATCGTGCACGCCTTGGATTAGCCTTTAACGAAATGGTGAAAAACGGTGAACTGAAAGCACCGATTGTTATCGGCCGTGACCACTTGGATTCAGGTTCAGTCGCTAGCCCAAACCGTGAAACCGAAGGCATGATGGATGGCTCTGATGCAGTGTCAGATTGGCCACTACTAAATGCGCTTCTAAATACCGCATCTGGCGCAACTTGGGTTTCACTTCACCATGGTGGTGGTGTTGGTATGGGCTTCTCACAACACTCTGGCGTTGTGATCGTGTGTGATGGTACGGAAGATGCGGCGAAACGCGTCGGACGCGTATTACACAACGACCCTGCAACAGGTGTGATGCGCCATGCAGATGCAGGATACGATATCGCGATAAACTGCGCGAAAGAACAACAACTTGACTTACCGTTACTCGACGTTCCAAACGTTCCGGTCAAGCAGTAAGGAGCTAATAATAATGAATAAACTAACGCTCATTCCGGGTGCGCTAACACTCAAAGATCTTCGCCTAGTCAGCCGTGAACCCACACAGGTTAAATTTGCCGAAGGCGTTGCTGAGACCATGCAGGAAAGTGTCGATACGGTTGCCAGTGTGCTCGAGGAAGGACGTGTGGTTTACGGCATCAATACAGGGTTTGGCTTGCTCGCCAATACCCGTATTGAGCTGGAAGACTTAGAAACCCTGCAGCGCTCTATTGTACTCTCCCATGCTGCCGGTATTGGCGAGTTCATGGATGATGCTACCGTTCGCTTGATGATGGTTTTAAAAATCTCAAGTCTTGCCCGCGGTTATTCCGGCATACGTTTTTCTGTCATTGAAGCGCTGGCAAAGCTAATCAATGCGGAAGTCTTCCCTTGTATTCCCAAGAAAGGTTCGGTTGGCGCGTCTGGAGACTTAGCTCCCCTCGCCCACATGAGTACCATTTTATTGGGTGAAGGCCAGGCGAGACACAAAGGCGAAGTCATTTCCGGAGCGATGGCGCTGAAAATTGCCGGTTTGGATCCGATTACTCTTGGCCCTAAAGAAGGCTTGGCACTGTTGAATGGCACACAAGCCTCAACAGCATTCGCTTTGGAAGGACTCTTTGCCGCAGAAGATCTCTTTGCATCAGCAACTGCTTGCGGTGCACTTTCTGTTGAGGCCGCTTTGGGCAGCCGCCGTCCGTTTGATCCCCGTATTCACCGTGTACGTGGGCATCGCGCTCAAATGGATGCGGCAGAAGCCTACCGACATCTTTTGGAGCAGAACAGCGAGATCGGCGATAGCCACCAAAGCTGCGAGAAAGTTCAGGATCCCTATTCACTGCGCTGCCAACCACAAGTGATGGGTGCGTGTCTCCAGCAAATCCGACATGCTGCTGATGTACTCGAAATCGAAGCTAACTCAGTATCTGATAACCCACTGGTTTTCTGCGATGACGGTGACATTATTTCCGGTGGTAATTTCCACGCAGAACCCGTTGCCATGGCGGCTGATAACCTCGCATTGGCGATTGCGGAAATCGGTAGCCTATCTGAACGACGTATGGCACTGCTTATCGATAGCGGCTTAAGTAAGCTTCCTCCATTCCTTGTCGACAATGGTGGCGTCAACAGCGGCTTTATGATCGCACAAGTCACCTCTGCGGCGCTGGCCAGCGAGAACAAAACACTTGCTCACCCTGCTTCGGTAGACAGCTTACCAACATCGGCCAATCAGGAAGACCACGTGTCGATGGCAACATTCGCAGGACGTCGCCTTGCAGAGATGGCAGATAACACTCGAGGCATTCTGGCGGTAGAGTTGCTCGCCGCATGTCAGGGCTTAGATTTCCGAGCACCGCTAAAAACCTCTCAGCGTCTAGAGCAAATCAAGGCTGAACTGAGAAGTCATGTCACCTTTTATGACAAAGACCGATACTTCGCGCCAGATATTGAGAAAGCAAACGTCCATCTCCTGGAAGCCTGTCATAACAAATATATGCCCGCAAAACTGTTACCCAGTTTTTAGAGTATTAAGGCCCCGTTTTTACGGGGCTTTGTCTTATTTCCATTAAATTTTTAAAAACCGATACAAATTGTGGTATTGGACATCTATCACTCTCACCGAATTGCGCTACTATTTTGTTATCTCACCAATTTTCATTATCGTGAAGAGGTGCATTTATGTGGCATTCGCTCTCAGTTCAGCTTTCGCTCGCTCTGGGTCAGCAATTTGAAGTCGAAGAAAAGACGCCTATCGATGGTGGCGACATCAACGAGTGTTACGCCATTGCTAGTGGAAATATGCGCTTCTTTGTGAAAGTGAATTCACGAGACAATTTGCCCATCTTTGAAGCCGAAGCAGAAGGCCTCAGGCATTTAGCGAATAGCGGTGAAATATCTATCCCGCAGGTGATCTATATCGGCATTATCAAAGAGAAATCAGTGTTAGTGCTCGATTACATTCCAATGAAGCAACTGGATGAGGAAAGCGCATATCTGCTTGGTAAAGAGCTCGCTCGCCTTCACCAGTGGGGGGAGCAGTTGGAATACGGTTTTGATATCGACAACTTCATTGGCACCACAGAACAACGCAACAGTTGGCACCGTAAGTGGGCCAACTTCTTTGCTGATCATCGAATCGGCTTCCAACTCCAACTGGCTGAAGAAAAAGGTATGTCATTCGGAGACGTGGAAGCCATTGTCGAAGCAGTAAAAGAGCGCCTCAACGGCCACCAACCCAAAGCAAGTCTGGTTCATGGTGACCTTTGGAAAGGCAATGCGTCCTCGACCATGAATGGCTCGATTGTCTACGACCCTGCCTGTTATTGGGGAGATCGTGAAGTTGACCTTGCCATGACGTATCTATTTGGAGGATTTCCAGAAGAGTTTTACAACGGCTATGAAGAAGTATGGCCGCTTGATGAAGGGTTTGAAGATCGCAAAGATCTCTACAACCTCTACCATATGCTCAATCACTGCCTTTTATTTGGCGGCCCTTATTTAGCGGAAACCGAGGCACTGATCAACAAACTTGAGCTGGTTTAGTTTTCCTGCACTGACGTAATCGTTCAGAATAAGGCGCTTTGGCGCCTTTTATCTTTTTTGGAGCTATCATGATCCAAGCTGCTATTTTCGATATGGACGGTCTTTTAGTCGACTCCGAACCTTTTTGGCAAGACGCAGAGCTTGTCGTTTTTCAAAGTCTTGGCGTGAAAATCACCCGCCAGGATACAATAGATACGACCGGTATCCGCATCGATCAGATTGTCAAACACTACTACAGCACCCAAGGTTGGGAAGGTCCGTCATGTGACGAGGTGTGTGACATGATCCTCGATAAAGTGATTGAACTGGTATCGATTCACAAACCCATGAAGCCCGGAGTGATACACGCACTCACCCTCTGTAAAGAAGCGAATCTTCGCATCGCGCTGGCCTCTTCTTCCCCGATGAAACTCATTAACGCATCTCTGGAAGCGCTGGGAATCGCATCATGGTTTGAACAATGCCATTCTGCAGAGCTCCTTAAATACGGTAAGCCGCATCCAGAAGTTTATCTGAATGCAGCGGAAGGCTTGGGAATCGCCCCCCAATTTTGTATTGCCCTGGAAGATTCTTTCACTGGCCTTCTGGCAGCCAAAGCAGCTCAAATGCGCACAGTTGTCGTTCCAGAACATGAAGTTACCGCACAGGAACGCTGGGTGATCAGCGACATAAAACTTAACTCTCTTGACGAATTAAGTGTGGAAATGCTGAGAGCTTAGTCCCTAAAATCAGGGCAAAACACAGCGTTTTGCCCTATTGTTTCATTCCTTTCTTGACCGTTAGCCACAGAAAAAACCTGCCCTTACGCTCTGCAACAAATTCTTACGCATCCCAATCAGAGCGGCAGATACATTTATTAGAAACCATTTCTCAAGCTGATAATTTCACGTGAATTTCTGTGTTCAGTCATACTTTAATCTTATTTCACTGAGCAAATGTTCTAGAGTTCTTATTATGGGCACACATGAACGCTTCAGGTAACAGCTACCTTTTAAGCCGACATGTTTTAGGCCCGCAGTTCAGATAGGGAGTTGAACATGCAAAAATACACGGAAAGAGGGATCGATTGCCCGCACTGTGGACACAAGATTCGCATAACATTGGACACCAGTGGTGGTGACCAAGAATTTTATGACGATTGCCCAGCGTGCTGTAACGCTATTCATTTGAATCTCATCATCGACTCACAGCACAAAACCATCAACTTATTCGTAGATGCTGACGACGAGCAGATTTTCTGAAATTTACATGCGTTCGAAATAAGAAAAGCCAGCAAATGCTGGCTTTTTCATTACTCACTTATAGATGGGAACGTATCTTATACCTTCTTGGCAGCAAGCACTCTTTCAACGGTATCAACCACTGCCTGCGTTTGGGGGTCAACCTCTATGTTCACCGAGTCCCCTTTAGCCCGCCAACCCATATTGGTTCGATACAAAGTTTCAGGGATCAGGTTGACGCAAAAACGGTTATCTTCAACGGCACCGATGGTAAGGCTGATACCATCAATACCAATGTAGCCTTTATCAAAAATATACTTGGATATACTCGAAGGCACTTCAAACCAAACTTGGCGGTTATTCTCCGATTCGATGACGTCTACCACTTCCGCAGTGCACATAATGTGGCCAGACATAGAGTGACCGCCAATTTCATCACCAAACTTAGCCGCACGCTCAAGGTTGACCTTATCGCCTTCCGCGACGGCACCGAGGTTAGTCAGGCTCAGTGTTGCCTGCATCAAATCGAACCAAACCACGTCACCATCAATTTTTGTTACGGTTAAACAACAACCGTTATGCGCAACTGAAGCCCCAATTTCCAAACCCTTGCGCGTTGTTTCATCCATTCTAAGTGCATGACTTTGAAAGTTCGTCTTTTTGACTATCTGAATGACTTCGGCAGTAGTTTGAACAATACCTGTAAACATAACGATTCCTGATAACAGCAACTGGCTGTATTAATAGTGAAGCAAACAATAAGCTAAATCTTGTGTGTTTCCCAAAAGTATCCATTGTCGCCTTGCAATGCAAACGTATAATACAACTCCTTTTTCAGCCTCATTTTTCTTTTCCGGAGTTATAGGTGCAAAACTATCGCCTGGAAGCCAAATCCATCATTAAATTGGGGATCCCTGTCTTCATTGCGCAGCTCGCGCAAACTTCAATGAGCTTTGTCGATACCGTCATGGCAGGCGGCGTCAGCGCGACCGATATGGCCGCAGTTGCCGTAGCTACCAGCATCTGGCTTCCTTCTATTCTTTTTGGCATAGGTATTTTGATAGCGATGGTCCCCATCATCGCGCAATTAAATGGCTCTGGTCGGCAAAACAAAATCCCGTTTCAGGTTCAGCAAGGCATCTATCTTGCTATCTTACTGTCAGTTCCTATTGGGCTTTTGCTTTACAATGCCAGCCACATCATCAACTACATGAATGTTGAAGAAGCCTTGACTGAGAAAACCATAGGTTATCTCTATGCCGTTATCCTGGCTGTGCCAGCATTCTTGCTCTTTCAAGTACTACGTAACTTAGCGGAAGGTATATCACTCACCGTTCCAGCGATGATTATTGGCTTTATTGGCCTTGCCGCTAATGTGCCATTGAACTGGATTTTTGTTTACGGCAAATTTGGTGCTCCCGCACTTGGCGCTGTCGGTTGTGGTGTCGCAACCACCCTCGTCTATTGGCTCATGCTGATAGCCATGTTTGTTTATGTCTTGCTCAACAAACGACTGAAGTCTATCAATGCATTTGCCAACTTTACTGCTCCGGACATTTCGGCACTCAAACGTATCTTCAAGATGGGCTTACCCGTCGCTGCCTCGATATTCTTTGAAGTCACCATGTTCGCCGGTATTGCACTTCTTGTTTCACCACTGGGCTCTATCATTGTCGCTGCACACCAAATTGCGATGAACTTTGCCTCTATGGTGTTCATGCTGCCGATGAGTCTGGCGACAGCCGTAAGTATTCGCGTCAGTCACCAACTGGGTGAAAAATCGACAGAAGGCGCAGCAAGAGCAGCCAAGCTCGGCATATTGATTGGACTCACGACTGCCATGGTCACAGCCACACTAACCGTGATATTCCGTGAGCCGATAATCCTGCTTTACAACAGTAATCCTGAAGTTGTGCTTATGGCAGCTAACCTTATGCTACTCGCCGCCGTCTACCAGTGTATGGACGCTATCCAAGTTGTCGCTGCCGGCGCACTGAGAGGCTATAAAGACATGGGTGCAATCTTCATTCGTACCTTCATCGCTTACTGGATACTGGGCGTGCCAATTGGCTACATTCTCGGTATGACGGATTGGATCGTGGAGCCTATGGGCGCTTACGGCTTCTGGGTAGGTATCATCATTGGCCTGACATCGGCAGCGATTATGCTCGGCATTCGCCTTCGTTGGATTCGCAAACAGTCGAACGAATTCCAATTGGCGATGGCAGAAAAATAAACCTTATACCGCCCTTCTTCAAAATCCCGGTTCTGATGCCGGGATTTTCTTTTTGGATCCCGCATCTTTTATACTTCGTACCATGATTATCAATTATTCAACGTTCTAGAGAATGGTTATCCGAATTGCCGCTGCCATCATTGCCCTGTTCCTGGTTTCAGGCTGTCTGGAATCAGACAAGGCACGTGCGCAATTTGAAAACTATCAAACCCGCCTCGCCAATGTCGTCAACACAAAACCTCTGCCATTAGAAGAAAGCGGTTATATCGAACTCCCCAGAAAACGGGACTTGAAGTTGCCCATTGAAGACGTGCGTATGGGCTTATTGGACGCTTATGAACTTAGAGAGTGCGGACTGTTTCAATTGATCGCCGACAGAAACTCCATTCTCGGCAAGGTTCAGGACGCCTTCAGGCAGCTTAACTACGAAGTATCGCTATTAAACACACTTGAGCTTTGCCTAGCAGACATCGAAAGCGATGCCCTTCGCGAACAATTACTCAACGCACAAAAACAGAAGCAAGAGCAACTCAGCACGGTGTACTGGAACACGCTGGTCAGCAGTGATGCGTGGCGTCAACAGCTTACACCTGCAAGTCTCAGCCTAATTGCGCCCGATAAACCCTTCCCTCACAGTGAAGCGCTTCTGGCCATCAACGCATACGCCAATCTTTCCGAGCGGAACGCCGACATTGTTTCGCTACAGGAGCCCATTGAGAAGCAGCGTTATCTTGGCTCTGTTTTTCACTCCATGGATGAAAGTACCCGTTGGCTTAACACCATCACCAAACAGCTTTATCGCGATGACCTCTTGGTCATCTGCGGCGCAAACCGGGACCCAACCCGCCTCAACTATCTCAGAAACGTATTTGATAAGTTTTTCATCGGCGAAGTGCAGCCTTACCTTTCGAAAATAAACGGACTATACCTTGATGCGCAGCCCGCGCTCGACGCCCTTCACAGGCAATTACCTGAGAATGAGGTCTTCTCGAATTACAACGACGCCTATTTTGCCGGAGACCACTATCAGAACTTCCAACAAGCCGTTAAAGACCATGTTGGATACTGGCAACAGCTGTTTCAGCGCTGCAATATGAAGGTCAGTTCTTAAAGCCTTTAAAAACAAAAACTCTGGCGTAAGAAGCGCCAAATTGTGCAGCAAACCAGCAAACGCACAAGATGTGGCAAAAAAGTCCTGTTTTACGCTTGCGCCGCCTGTTCCTACTCGCTAATATTCATCCCGCTTTCAGGGGAAGCAAGACTGATTATCAGTGAGATATGCGTCTGTAGCTCAGTTGGTTAGAGTACTACCTTGACATGGTAGGGGTCGGCAGTTCGAGTCTGCCCAGACGCACCATGCTTTCCCTTAGAAAATTTTATGCGTCCGTAGCTCAGTTGGTTAGAGTACCGCCTTGACATGGCGGGGGTCGGCAGTTCGAGTCTGCCCGGACGCACCAATTCCTTCCCTAACCAGGATGGAATCAGAATTTGGGTCTATAGCTCAGTTGGTTAGAGTACTACCTTGACATGGTAGGGGTCGGCAGTTCGAGTCTGCCTAGACCCACCAAATTCCAATAAACGCACTACCCTTTTGAGGGCATCCCAAGCGTTTATTCGGGCGATTAGCTCAGTTGGGAGAGCACCTCCCTTACAAGGAGGGGGTCACTGGTTCGAGCCCGGTATCGCCCACCATTTCAAAAAGCCTGCTTTCGAGCAGGCTTTTTTCGTTTGGTTTGGTTTGGTTTGGTATCGAATTTGTAAAAACCATGCCCGAGGGTATCCCCTTTCGATTAATGGATTATCTGGCGCTTGTCGACTGGACAGGAAGGCAAATCAGGGACAACAAACGCGGCCAAATCGACAATACTTTACCGCCTATTCTTTCTAGACTCGGCTTTGAACCCAGTGATTGGTTAAAGGCTTGCACCCAAATCGAGTAAGGCAGTCTAGTGGGCAGTGACATTGCCATTAAAGCTGCATTACCCCAACTAAACCGGAAGCGCATATCAGGGCTTAGAATGCCTGGCGGCTAAACCTTCTCCTTAACCCCCATGTAATCCAATCACAGGCAATCGCCTGTTTTTGTGCTGTCTCCCGTTTCCAGATTTTGTCAGATTTGATGCGAAATTTAGCGGCCTGAGTCGCTTGAGTGCCTTTCTGACAAAGCAGTCTTTATAAAAACAGATTATCGACAGGTTAATGGTCGTCTTTCTCTAATGGTTACAATGTGAGACACTGAAAATAAATAACTTAACACTCAATAGCTACCGGGTTGTTTGTGAAGGAAAACAGTTAATTAGCGGGTGCATACTGGGGTGGACTGCTGGAATGAGGGAAAAATCTAGTGATAAGAGTCAGCATTTTTAAAAATTTCGTCCTGACTAACCCACGTAACCTTCCCTATCAGCTCTCGAAACGACATTTGCTTATCCCTTATTAGATAAAGCCCCATTCAAATGGCCAGGGCTTTGTAAGCAGTCTGTTGATATTAAATCCCGAGTGATTAAAGTTCCCTATGACTTCAGATTCCAAACTTACCGTTAAAGCGCGCCGAGCAAACTATCGCTGAACAGATTGGGCAAACCATAAAGTTTGATAGAGACCGGCTTGTTCAACCAAATCTTGATGCCTACCCGCTTGCACGATCTCACCTTTGTCCAAGACGAGAATTTGGTCGGCAGTTTTTATCGCGCTCAGTCGATGCGCAATAACAATCACTGTTTTACCTTCGACAAGCCCCATGAGTGCTTGTTGAATCTCATACTGTGCAACCGAATCGACCGATGCGGTAATCTCATCAAGTAACAAAATTGGCGAATTTTTTAGGTAAGCTCGTGCAATCGATATTCTTTGTCTCTCACCACCTGATAAACGGGTCCCACCCTCCCCAATTTGGGTATCAAAACCTTGAGGTAGTTGACTAATAAACTCCAGACAAAATGCCTTTTTGCATGCTTCATATACCTCTTCATCTGAAGCTTCTTTCCTGCCTATCCTTATGTTTTCCATGATTGAAGAGGCAAAGAGCTGAACATCTTGAAAGACCATACTGATGTTGTCATAAACGCCGGTGGTGCCTATATCCCGCAAGCTACAATTACCAATGTTAACCGTACCTGTCGATGGATCACTAAATCTGCAGATCAGATTGAATAACGTTGTTTTACCTGATCCAGAGGGACCAACAATAGCGGTCACTTCATGGTGTTTAGCAATGAAGCTAATATTTTTCAGGCAAGGTGTCTCATCATAATTAAATGACACATTATCAAATTGGACAGAGTAATTTTCTGCCTGCATTTTAATTGGAGGTTCAGGTAACGACTCAAATCGAATCACTTCTTCAGATTTCATCTCACTTTGAGCTGCGTAACGAATGATATTTAAGTACTGAGCCATATCTAATAGAGGAGAAATCAATCTATACGCCAAGAAAATAAATAATACCGTAATGTGTGGCTGAAACGATGCAGATTCAACTTGGGATCCACACCAAAATAAAAAAGCAACAAGCCCTATTTCAACGATAAGACGGTACAATACAACAGGACCTGCCCCCCACACTTCAACCGTTACACTTTTTCTTGTCATTTCGCTAAATAGAAGTTCTAGTTTTGATAGCCATTGCTGTGAGTAGTTAAAAAGGCGTAGTGTTTTTATACCCATAACAAATTCCACAATAACACCGGAAACTTCTCTGTTTGCATTAAGTTTCTTTTGACTCACTTTATTAAATATTTGTCTAGTCCCTTGAACAAAGAGTATTGATAAAGGAAAGCCTGCTATGAGAATAATTGCCGCTCTCCAATCTAGAAGCAGTAAAGACCCAAGAATGAGAAATGGTATTAACAAAGAAGTAAAGAGATCTATTGCCAAATGAGTGAAAATGTTTTCTATACGGGTTGTATCATCAGTCACCAATTCGGAAAGGTATCCAGATCTATATCTATAAAGTGTAGATAGAGGCATAGAATGTATTTTATCCAGTACCTTTCTTCGATACCCGGACATGATTCCGTAGCCTCCCAAAAAACTATACTTTTGCCCCAACCATGAAAACATGAACTGAAATACAAAAACGACAATTAGTAATATGACTACATCCAGGATCTCAAAGCTGCTACCTGCTATATTAAAGAACGAACTATTCTCATCATCACCTTCCCATGTTGATATAAACCACCAGTAGCAGACTAGAATTGGAAAAATATCCAATCCCTTTTCAAAGGTACGAAATAAAGCACCTTTAATAAATAAAGTTGGCGACGCTTGGCTATGTTTGATCACGCGCTTAATGATGAAAAGTATCGATTTATCCATTTGATATAGCCTCACTCATTACCTCTTTATTCAATAACTCTTGATGGCTTCCAAGTGCCCAATAGTCATTTTCTAACTGGAGAATAAACAATGCCTTGTAGAGTTCGTCGGAACGCATAAGTTGTTGGTGTTTTCCAACCGCCCTGATCTCACCTTTCTCTAAAAGAATAATTTGATCAGCTTCCTCCAATCCATAGGTGCGATGAGCAACAACAACGACAGCTGTATTTGGATAGTATTTTTTGAGATTTTGGTAGAAGGCCTTTTGTGTAAGATTATCTGCATATGCTGTTGCTTCATCTAACAACACAATTGGCGCTTCAACCAATAGAGCGCGTGCCAGTGCGATGCGTTGCTTCTCTCCGCCGGATAACCGGATACCTCTTTCTTCAATCTGAGTGTCTAGTCCTGCAGGTAACTCTCGTATTAAACCAGTAAGTCCAGCAACATGAATAGCGTTATCAATATCTTTTGACGTTGCTTCAGGGCGCGCCATTAAGATATTTTCCTTTATCGTCCCTTTAAACAAGAATGCTTCCTGTGAGGCCAATGAGATAAGAGAGGCTCTTTGAACATCGTTAAGACGACTAACAGAAATTTCATTGACAAAAGCATCACCACTGTTAGGTTCTATAAGGCCGGCGATTATTTGTAATAATGTCGACTTTCCACTTCCAGACATTCCTAAAACAATAGATGTTGTTCCTGGGTTAAATGAAGCGCTAATATTCTTTAGTATTTCTCGTCCTTCATAAGAAAAGCTCACTTCTCTTAATGACAGTTCAATGTCTTTTTTCAAATTAGATACTTGTGACTTTTTTTCCATTTTAACGACATCCAAAATGGGTGTCAGTCGTTTAACACCGGATAATATCTCCTGGATCTCGTTAAAAAAGTGGCTGATTTTTAGTAAAGGCCTCAACATTCCAGCCCCAAGAAGCACAGCCATTACAACGTCGAGGCTTCCAACCATATCTTTCTGAACTAAATACATACCTAGTGGTAATATGAAAAGAACATTTGCCCCGAGCAAACTTGTGAATAATGCCCACCTAGGTACAGTGATTAGTGTCACTTTATCTACAATTCCAAAATAGCGATCTAAGCTTTCCGATAGTGCCCCAAAACTAGTGCTATCTTGGCGGAATAGTTTCATTACTGCGATATTTCGGATGTACTCCACAATAGTACTGTTTAATTCAACAGATGCAGAGTGGTATTGGTCGTAGTACTTACTCATTCCACGCATCACAACAAACGAGCTCAACATGGCAACTGGCGCTGCGGCTAACGCTGCGAGTGCAAGCCTCCAATCAATCCAAAACAAGTAAACCGCGACAAATATAGGCCCAAAAACTGCAGTAGAAACCTCAACCGTATGATGAGCGAAAAAGTTCTCCATCTTTTCGACATCTTGCATTACTGCCTGCTTTAATTGTCCCGTTTTGTATTCTTTAAACCAAGAAAGTGGAGCCCAAGCCAACCGAGACACCAATAATTGTCTGGTATCCGCCAATATTAAGAATGCAGATTGGTGACTTAGCGTATAGGCGGTAGCATAAGCGATTGTTTTGAAAACAAGCACTAGGAACAAGGCAGCTCCTAACGCATAAAAACTATCAGCAATCACTGTTGGATTATTGAGGCTGTTCAATTCTTCAGTGTAAAACACCTGGGTCAATTCAGCAGCTTTGAAAAAAATCCAGAAGGGAGCAAGCTCCAATCCCGCAGCAATAATTGAAAAAAACACTGCAGTCATTAATTTGTATTTTTGGCTAACCAATAAACCGCGCAAGACCTGCCACCCGGATCTCGCTTCTTGTTTTTCATCCATAAGTTTTTCATCCCAAAAGATAACCACAACATTTTATGGGGTATGAAGATACCCCTACCACCCGTATCGGATGGCTTCCCCCAAAAGCGATGTCATGATTTTTTTGAAACCATTAATAATCATATTATTCAATGCTTTATGATGAATCTAAATTTCATACCTTCCTCATTCGGTTATAAAATTCCGATACGAGTAGTCCTCGAATTCCGCAAAAAGTAAGTTGTAATGATAATCATTCTCTAGAAGGTGAGAGTGGCGTTTCAAACTGCGAGATGGAGGGGCGATAAGAATGGATATCGAACATCTTGAAAAACTGTGGACCATAACGGACCAACAGAAAAAACAGATCGAAGCTGGCTATCTTCGTCCAAAAACACTTGGAGACTACTTGGCCCAGTGGGCAGAAGAGTATGGAGACAGAACAGCCGTAATAGACAATTCTACTCGCTTGTCTTATCGGCAATTGAATAGACAATCGAATCGATTAGCGGCTGGCTTTTTGAAGACGGGGCTTAAATCAGGAGAAACGGTGATTGTCCAACTGCCCAACAGTGCGAGTTTTGTGCTGGTTATCTTCGCCCTTTTTCGTATTGGTGTTGTTCCGGTGCTAGCGATGCCGGCACAAAGGGAAAACGATATCGCTTCTCTGTGCGACCAAGCCGAGCCATCCGCATATATCGTTCCTGATAGATTCCTCGGATTTGACTATGTATCGTTAGGTGAGAAACTTCAATCAAGATATCCGAAGATAAGGTCACTGTTTATCGATGGTGCCTCAAATAGTCACCAGACCATCAATACCCTACGCACCGACCCAGTTCCTCTACCAGACCTGAACCCTTTCAACACAGCCTTATTGCTACTGTCTGGTGGCACGACTGGTGCACCAAAGTTGATTCCGAGAAGCCATAGCGATTATGCCTACAATTTTGGTACTTCAGCTGACGTCTGTGAACTTAACGAGTCCACCGTTTACTTAGCAGCCCTTCCAGTAGGACATAACTTTCCTCTCGGTTGCCCAGGTATTCTTGGCACACTCAGCGTTGGCGGAAAAGTCGTCATGTGTCGCACTCCCGGCAGTGATGAGGCGTTTAGGCTCATCAACGAAGAAAAGGTGACACATACAGCTTTAGTCCCACCTCTCGTAAAGCTATGGCTGTCTTCAAAAGAATGGGATACCACCAATACTGACTCGCTCTCATTACTTCAAGTCGGCGGTGCAAAATTTGACCCAGAAACAGCAAAGCGTGTTTCTCCTGTTCTTGGGTGTAAGCTCCAGCAAGTCTTTGGGATGGCAGAAGGTTTAGTCTGCTACACGCGATTAAATGACTCCGTCGAAACCATTTTAAACACACAGGGACGCCCCATGTCGTCGGGAGATGAAATCAGGCTCGTGGACGGTAATGGAAATATCGTGCCTGATGGCGAAATTGGGGAACTGCATACCCGAGGTCCATACACCATCAGAGGTTACTTTAATGCAGAAAGTCACAATCTCACTGCGTTTACCAAAGATGGATTCTATAAGTCCGGAGATCTCGTCAGAAAGACACCTGAAGGCAACTACGTTGTTGAAGGACGAGTTAAGGAACAAATTAACCGGGCTGGAGAGAAAATTGCTATTGCTGAAATCGAACCACTTATTGAGAAGCTCGACGCCATTGATGAGTGTGTGATCGTCGCTGTACCAGATGACGAATTGGGAGAAAGAAGCTGCGCATTTGTTACTCACAAGCAAAACATCCAACCACCAACACTAAAAGAGCTTCGAGCATACCTTGCGAAGCTAGGTGTTCCAAGATTCAAACAACCCGATCAACTTGAACTGGCAATAAGTTGGCCACTGACATCGGTAGGCAAAATAAACAAAAAAACGCTGATAGAAAAAGCCCAGTTCAAACCAACCAGCAGAAGAACGGGATGAGATCGCACAGCAACCACTTGGAGCCCAACCAAATTTATAAGGATTTATTACTATGACTCAATATAAAGAACTTACTCTTCCAACATCCGCAAAAACAAGCCGCCTACTCCTGTCCATTGCTAACAGTGGGTTAGCAGATCAATTCATGATCTACGAAAAACCTGGTGAATGGTCTTTAGGGATGGGCAATTTGTTGAGCATAGACGTTTACAAAAACGAAATCGTGGTAAAGCAAGAAGACCGAATTCAAATAATGGGCTATGAGGATTTTGAACCGGCCATGACCCATATCACCCAGAATCTACCCGTAGAAAACTGGAGGCTTTATGGGCAAGCAAAATTTGAATTGGCATACGTCTTTTATGGTTTAACAAATACCATATCCCTTGATAAAACGAACAAGCTAATGTCCCTTTTTATCCCGGAATATGAAGTTAGAGTATCTGACAAAACAGCGACGCTAAGGGCGACTTCTCCCGCAGGATTAGAAAAGCTTGTTGAGTTATTCAGACTCGCTGAACGTCGCGAGAAACATGGGTATGATACTGATTTTGTTATTGAACATGTTGATTTAACTATACCGTCCAGCTGCGAATACTACAAAACCGCTGTGCAACAGGCGATCGCTGACATCCAAGAAAACCACTATCAGAAAGTCATTCTGTCGCGGCAAGTCCAAGTCTCCTTCCCTTTGGACATGGCAAAAAGTTATGAATATGGACGACAAAAGAATACGCCTGCTCGTTCATTTATCTTACGCCAATCAGGTTTTGAGGCTGCAGGGTTCTGCCCTGAAACTGTATTGGAAGCATCACCTGATGGATGGGTGAGTACACAACCACTCGCAGGTACCCGTTCTCTCGGCAATTCCCCTGAAGAAGAGTTACAACTTAAAAGCGAGCTTATCTCGACAACAAAAGAAATCGCAGAGCATGCAATTTCGGTCAGGCTTGCTTACGAAGAACTTGACCAAGTCTGTGATGAAGAGAGTCTCTCTGTGTGCGACTTTATGTCAATCAAACGCCGCGGTAGTGTCCAGCATTTGGCGTCTCGGGTAAAAGGAAAACTGTCTTCCAACCACTCGGTTTGGGACGCTTTCAAGGCCCTGTTCCCCGCAGTAACAGCATCAGGCATCCCCAAGAAAGAGTCATTACTCGCCATCAAAAAGTATGAGGCCAGCGAGCGCGCTCTTTACAGTGGTAGCGTCATGATTGTTGACCCTGATGGAGCCATGGATGCGGGTCTGGTGCTGAGATCAATTTACAAAGATGAAGAGAAATGTTGGCTTCAAGCTGGCGCAGGTATTGTCGACCAATCACTCCCAGAACGGGAACTCACTGAGACCATTGAAAAGTTGAGCTGCATTGCGCAATACCTTGTTCAAGATCTGCAAGAACCTATGCCATCAATAGAGCAGTCAAAAAAGGAGACCGTGTAGTGACTACCATGGAGTCTTTTCAATCAACTATTGACCGACAGTCAATCATCAAAGATATCGAAGAATACATTCAGTTTGAACCCCACCAACAAGATGAATCAAACCTGATTGAATGTGGCCTCGATTCGCTTCAAATAATGCGACTAGTTGATAAATGGCGCAGAGCAGGATCAACGGTAACCTTTGTAGACCTTATTGAATCTCCCACTCTTAATGATTGGCTGGCAATCTTGAGTCAGCCTGTAAGCCACGTCATCACCAAGGAAGAAAATATACACAATGAAGGACATCAGTCAGGAGATAGCCTTCCTTTCGATCTGACTGATGTCCAATACGCCTATTGGTTAGGGCGCCAAGATCATCAAACACTTGGTGGCGTTGGCTGCCACGCCTACATTGAAATCGATGGTTCAGCCGTCAACTTTGATTCGCTTGAAACCGCCTGGCATCGGCTTCTGTCACACCATCCAATGTTGAGAGCCGTCTTTACTGAGGAAGGTAAACAATATGTCGATCATCACCTCGCTCTACCTCTTTTAGAAGTTCGTGATTTTCAGTCATTTGATACTAGTGAGTTAGAGGATGCGTTAGAAGAAGTTCGCAATAGCTTGTCCCACAGGAAGCTCGATATTGCGAGAGGCCAAGTCGCGAGCCTTTCACTTTCATTACTACCGAACCACAAGACAAGAATTCACTTTGACGTTGACTTACTCGTTGCTGACGTACAAAGCATCCATATTTTGCTCCGTGATTTGGCTTACCTTTATGGCGAGTTGCAATCAGGAAACACAAATTGCACCCTGGCGGCCAAACCAGATTGGCAGTTCAAACATTATCTAGAGGCCAAAAGGCAAGCTGACCAACTTAGTGAGTGTGCTGATAAACGTTACTGGCTTGACAGGCTAGCAGATCTACCACCCGGACCTCAGCTCCCATTAGCATGTGCCCCCGATTCTATTGTTAAACCACATTTCACCCGGCGCACCCACAAAATCGCTAATCACAGATGGATAGAGATAAAGCATAACGCCATATCACAAGGCCTCACGCCTGCAGTGATGTTGGCTTCAGCCTACGCAGAAGTGCTAGCACGGTGGAGCAATAGCCCCCACTTCGTTCTCAATATCCCTATTTTTGATAGGCAAGGTGGACAACCAGGTATTGATGATGTCGTCGCTGACTTCACCAATTTACTTTTACTTGAGTGCGACTGCAGTAAGCCACTGCCGTTTACCGAGCGAGTAAAAGTGTTACAAAAACAACTCCATAAAGATTTGTCTCACTCAACATTCTCAGCCGTACAAATACAGCGTGAACTGCAAAAGCAGGGATTATCTGAAGGTGTCAGTGCACCCGTGGTATTCGCTTGCAATTTGGGCACACAATTGATTACAGAAACATGTAAGGAAACCCTTGGTGACCTCAGTTACATGATTTCCCAAACACCACAGGTATGGTTGGACCATCAGCTTTACGAGATGGAAGATGGCCTGCTATTGGCGTGGGATTCCGTTGACGATCTGTTTCCTGAAGGGGTGATAGAGGAAGCATTCGCAGAGTATTGCAGCCTTTTAGAATCATTGATTGATACTGCGAAGTGGCATGATGCTTACAATCCGTCTCTGCCAGAAAATCAGGTTGCCGTTCGCTCAGCCATTAACAACACTCAAATAGACAGAACGAAGCGCCTGATTCATCAATCCTTCTTTGAAATGGCGGCGGAAACACCCGAACGCACTGCCATTATTTCTGAACAACATTCCCTCTCCTATGGCGAGCTCGCTCAAGCTGCCCTGCAACTGGCTGCTTTACTCACCGAGCAGGGGGTTCAACCCGGTGAACCTGTTGCCGTCACCCTTCCTAGGGGACACAATCAGGTCATCGCTGTCCTTGGTATTCTGGCCGCTGGCGGGTGCTATGTCCCTGTCGGTACACACCAGCCTCTGGTGCGACAGCAGCGTATACATTCCACTGCGGGGATCCGTTTCACTGTCACTGACCCGGCACACCTTGATGCCGTCCCTGGCCTCGCCATTGATATTTCTTACACTGACAGGTTCTCGCCATTAGAGGCCCCCGTCCCTGTCTCACCAAACAGTCCGGCGTATATCATCTTCACCTCCGGCTCTACCGGTGAACCCAAAGGCGTTGAAATGGCCCATCAGGCCACCGCCAATACCCTTGATGACATTAACCACCGCTATGGTATCCACCCCGACAGCCGTGTGCTTGCGGTCTCTGCGCTCGATTTTGACCTCTCCGTCTATGACCTCTTCGGTCTGCTCAGCGCCGGCGGTGCCGTCGTCATGGTCGATGACGCCATTCGACGCGATGCCGCTGCCTGGTTGTCTTTGATTAACGAACATCATGTCACTGTCTGGAACTCTGTCCCTGTCTTGTTAGACATGCTGATGGTTGTCGCTGAAAGCCAGCACCTGACCTTACCATTTGAGCAGGTTCTCCTTTCCGGCGACTGGATTGGTATGGATATCCCTCAGCGTCTGTTTGCGCTGAACGGCCATCAGGTAAGACTGGCTGCCATGGGAGGCGCCACGGAAGCCGCTATCTGGTCTAACACCTTTGATGCCTTTTCTCCGGACACCCCTCTCCCTGAGCACTGGACGTCCATTCCTTACGGTAAACCGCTCGCCAATCAGGTTTACCGGGTGGTCGATGCACAAGGGCGCGATTGCCCTGACTGGGTGCCCGGTGAGCTTTGGATTGGGGGCCTCGGGGTCGCCACCGGATACCGGGGGGATGACACCCTCACTCAGGCCCGCTTTGTTCAGGCCACATCAGAGACTGTTTCCGGCCAACCTGTTATGCGCTGGTACCGAACCGGGGACCAGGGGCGTTACTGGCCTGACGGCAATCTGGAATTCCTGGGCCGCCTAGACCATCAGGTCAAGGTGCGGGGACACCGTATTGAGCTCGGTGAGGTAGAAACTGCCCTGAACAGCCTGAGCGCTATTCACCGTGCTGTCGCCGTCGTGCTCTCTCCTGCCGGACAGCCTGCCTCACTCGCTGCTGCCCTGTTGGTTGACCATACAGATGATACTGACACCGAGCAGTTCAAGGCGGATGTCACTGACCAACTCCGTGCCCTGCTGCCCGACTATATGGTTCCTTCTACCCTCGCGCTGGTTGATGAAATTCCTCTCAGTGCGAACGGTAAAGTTGACCGCAAGCAAGCTCAGATACTTCTGGCTGAGCATGCTGACGCACAGCACACTACCCTGACCCCCCCAAAAGGCGATAAGGAGTGTCAGGTAGCCAGCGTATGGCAAGCACTGTTACCGGACAGAAGCATCGGAAGGGAAAGCCACTTTTTCTCTCTCGGCGGTGATAGCTTGTTAGCCACCCAGGTCATTTCAACGCTACGTGAAAATGGGCTGACCGCTGAACAGCCTCTCCGTCTGTTGTTTGCACAACCTGTGTTGGCCGAATTTGCTGCCGGACTCTCATTCGAGAACGCCGAGCCGCTTTCCACCCTGGTTCCTGACCCGGACGCTCGCTTTGAACCTTTCCCACTGACAGAGGTTCAGCGTGCCTATTGGATGGGCCAGTCACCTGGACTGCCACTCAACTGTGGTACCCATTATCTGGTCGAGCTGGATGGTGAGAACGTCAATGTTGGGCGGCTTGAAAAGGCTTGGAACAGCTTGGTTCAGCATCATGACATGCTTAGGGTTACGATAGACAAAGAGGGGAATCAGCGCGTACTGCCTTTCTTCCCGGGTATTGAGACGCTTTGTCACCGATTCGATGACATGAAAGATGGTCAAGGTGAACAACTTGCACAGCAGTGGCTTCATCAACAGTTCCATACAACATCATCTGCTAGCAAAAACAGTGACGTCGGGTCTTCGGCTCAAATGCACCATCTGTTTGCTGTCTCTTATCAAGATGCAAAAGGAAACCCTCGCTGTCGTGTCGGAATTATATTCAACTATCTCACTCTAGATGGATTCAGTATCAAATTGCTTCTAGAGCAATTAAGCCGGACATACTTAGATCCAGAGAGCCTCCCCTCAAAAACAGACCTACTGTTCCGGGACTATGTCAATCAAATTGCGCCAAGTAATGAAGAAAAACAAAACGCTGAAACATTCTGGTTGAATAAACTTGCAGAACTCCCGTTAAAAGCATCTCTTCCTTTGGCGACAGAACCAGAACGCTTGGCGCATCCAATATTCACAAGGCGGGAACATCGTTTGCCGGCAGAAGATTGGCAAGCATTAAAAGACAAGGCGCAAAAGTACCAAATCACCCCTTCTGTTTTGCTTCTAACCGCATACAGTGAAGTGCTTCGCCTTTGGAATGGCGGGAAAGATCATTCTATCAATCTGACTTTGTTTGATCGCCAACCTGTGCATCAAGACATCAATCGTATTCTGGGTGACTTCACCACACTGGCACCCGTAGGTTTTTGTCGTGAAGAAGAATCAACTCTGATCGAAAAAGCTAAAAAGACCCAACGGGAGATCGCTGATGTTCTGGAAAATAAAGCCGTCTCTTCTATATGGATTCAACGGCAACGATCTCATGAAATGAGTCTCACAGCTGCCTCTCTCCCGATCGTGTTTACGAGCACATTAGGGCTTGGTAATGGGCTATTTGAACAGGGTGAATCGGGTTTCCCTAAAATGGTTGCCGGTGGTTTATCCGAAACCCCGCAAGTCTGGTTAGATCATCAGCTTTATGAATTTGATGAAGAGCTTGCTTTATCTTGGGACAGTGTTGATGCCTTATTCCCAGAGGGAATGATCGATGACATGTTTAATACTTACATTGCGCTCATTGATAATCTAATCATCATTGACTGGGATACACCACTTCACCTTGTATTACCTAACAAACAGTGTGAATCAAGGCTGGGAATAAATCGCACTGACCAAGCCTTTTCAACCAGAACCATACATCAATCCTTCTTTGAAATGGCGGTGGAAACACCCGAACGCACTGCCATTATTTCTGAACAACATTCCCTCTCCTATGGCGAGCTCGCTCAAGCTGCCCTGCAACTGGCTGCTTTACTCACCGAGCAGGGGGTTCAACCCGGTGAACCTGTTGCCGTCACCCTTCCTAGGGGACACAATCAGGTCATCGCTGTCCTTGGTATTCTGGCCGCTGGCGGGTGCTATGTCCCTGTCGGTATACACCAGCCTCTGGTGCGACAGCAGCGTATACATTCCACTGCGGGGATCCGTTTCACTGTCACTGACCCGGCACACCTTGATGCCGTCCCTGGTCTCGCCATTGATATCTCATACACTGACAGGTTCTCGCCATTAGAGGCCCCCGTTTCTGTCTCACCAAACAGTCCGGCGTATATCATCTTCACCTCCGGCTCTACTGGTGAACCCAAAGGCGTTGAAATGGCCCATCAGGCTACCGCCAATACCCTTGATGACATTAACCACCGCTATGGTATCCACCCCGACAGCCGTGTGCTTGCGGTCTCTGCGCTCGATTTTGACCTCTCCGTCTATGACCTCTTCGGTCTGCTCAGCGCCGGCGGTGCCGTCGTCATGGTCGATGACGCTATTCGACGCGATGCCGCTGCCTGGTTGTCTTTGATTAACGAACATCATGTCACTGTCTGGAACTCTGTCCCTGTCTTGTTAGACATGCTGATGGTTGTCGCTGAAAGCCAGCACCTGACCTTACCATTTGAGCAGGTTCTCCTTTCCGGCGACTGGATTGGTATGGATATCCCTCAGCGTCTGTTTGCGCTGAACAGCCATCAGGTAAGACTGGCTGCCATGGGAGGCGCCACGGAAGCCGCTATCTGGTCTAACACCTTTGATGCCTTTTCTCCGGACACCCCTCTCCCTGAGCACTGGACGTCCATTCCTTACGGTAAACCGCTCGCCAATCAGGTTTACCGGGTGGTCGATGCACAAGGGCGCGATTGCCCTGACTGGGTGCCCGGTGAGCTTTGGATTGGGGGCCTCGGGGTCGCCACCGGATACCGGGGGGATGACACCCTCACTCAGGCCCGCTTTGTTCAGGCCACATCAGAGACTGTTTCCGGCCAACCTGTTATGCGCTGGTACCGCACCGGGGACCAGGGGCGTTACTGGCCTGACGGCAATCTGGAATTCCTGGGCCGCCTAGACCATCAGGTCAAGGTGCGGGGACACCGTATTGAGCTCGGTGAGGTAGAAACTGCCCTGAACAGCCTGAGCGCTATTCACCGTGCTGTCGCCGTCGTGCTCTCTCCTACCGGACAGCCTGCCTCACTCGCTGCTGCCCTGTTGGTTGACCATACAGATGATACTGACACCGAGCAGTTCAAGGCGGATGTCACTGACCAACTCCGTGCCCTGCTGCCCGACTATATGGTTCCTTCTACCCTCGCGCTGGTCGATGAAATTCCACTCAGTGCCAACGGTAAAGTTGACCGCAAGCAAGCTCAGATACTTCTGGCTGAGCATGCTGACGCACAGCAAACTATCCTGACACCTCCAGAAGGCGATAAGGAGTGTCAGGTAGCCAGCGTATGGCAAGCACTGTTACCGGACAGAAGCATCGGAAGGGAAAGCCACTTTTTCTCTCTCGGCGGTGATAGCTTGTTAGCCACCCAGGTCATTTCAACGCTACGTGAAAATGGGCTGACCGCTGAACAGCCTCTCCGTCTGTTGTTTGCACAACCTGTGTTGGCCGAATTTGCTGCCGGACTCTCATTCGAGAACGCCGAGCCGCTTTCCACCCTGGTTCCTGACCCGGACGCTCGCTTTGAACCTTTCCCACTGACAGAGGTTCAGCGTGCCTATTGGATGGGCCAGTCACCTGGACTGCCACTCAACTGTGGTACCCATTATCTGGTCGAGCTGGATGGTGAGAACGTCAATGTTGGGCGGCTTGAAAAGGCTTGGAACAGCTTGGTTCAGCATCATGACATGCTCAGGGTTGATATTAATGATATGGAAACACAATGTGTGGCCGAGGATCCGTCCAGATTCTTTACCTCTATTGAACAGGTAGAGTGTGATGATCTTGAACATGCCAGCACGCAGCTCTCACTTTGGTGGAAAGCTCTCTCGTCCTCGAAAGAAGCCACATTGTTTGCAGCGCGCGTATTTTCAATGGGTCATCACCGCAGCAGGGTTGGCTTGATCTTCAACTACCTCACTTTGGATGGCTTCAGCATTAAAATGCTGCTTCGCCAGCTAGCACTCAGATACAGGGATCTTGAAGCGCCTTTGCCTGCGCCTGCGGTCTCATTCCGCGATTATGTTCAACAATTCGCACCCTCGGCAAAACAACGTGAAACAGCTATCAAATACTGGGAGCAAAAACTTGAAACACTCCCGCTATCTGCAGCTTTACCACTGAAGGTTGATCCAAGAACAGTCAATCATTCTCACTTCCGCAGACGGTCAATGATCTTAAACCGCGAAACTTGGCAAAGTCTAAAGAAGTCAACAAGAGCCAATGGGATCACACCTTCTGTTGCAGTGCTGAGTGCATTTTGTGAGGTTTTAAGCCGTTGGAGTGGCGGCCACTCACATACCGTAAATATGACACTGTTCGATCGGCAGCCAATTCACCCGGATATCAATCATGTTGCCGGTGACTTTACATCATTGGTACCAGTGGGTTATCAGCCTGACAGGAGCGCAAACTTAATCGAAAGTGCTTTGCAGTTACAGGAAGAAACCTTTGATGCCTTAGAGCATCGACAGGTTTCTTCAATTTATGTGCAACGCGAGCGCGCAAAGCATATGGATATGACAGCGGCTGCCTTGCCTATTGTATTCACCAGCACACTCGGAATGTCTGATGATCTGTTAAGAGAAGAGACTATCAGCGAGTTCCCGCAAATATCCGGTGGAGGCTTATCGGAAACACCTCAGGTATGGCTGGATCATCAAATGTATGAATATGGTGATGAGCTTCATATTTCATGGGATACCGTGGATTCACTTTTCCCTGAAGGCATGCTCGACGACATGTTTGACGCCCTCAGCACAATGTTGAATACCCTGCATGTCTCGTGGAACTCACCACTGGATACGCTTTTACCATTACAACAGACTCAAACCCGCCGTGTGACCAACACGACAGAGTACCCTTATAAGGAGCGAACTCTTCACCAACCGTTCTTTGAAATGGCGGCGGAAACCCCCGAACGCACTGCCATTATTTCTGAACAACATTCCCTCTCCTATGGCGAGCTCGCTCAAGCTGCCCTGCAACTGGCTGCTTTACTCACCGAGCACGGGGTTCAACCCGGTGAACCTATTGCCGTCACCCTTCCTAGGGGACACAATCAGGTCATCGCTGTCCTTGGTATTCTGGCCGCTGGCGGGTGCTATGTCCCTGTCGGTACACACCAGCCTCTGGTGCGACAGCAGCGTATACATTCCACTGCGGGGATCCGTTTCACTGTCACTGACCCGGCACACCTTGATGCCGTCCCTGGTCTCGCCATTGATATCTCATACACTGACAGGTTCTCGCCATTAGAGGCCCCCGTTTCTGTCTCACCAAACAGTCCGGCGTATATCATCTTCACCTCCGGCTCTACCGGTGAACCCAAAGGCGTTGAAATGGCCCATCAGGCCACCGCCAATACCCTTGATGACATTAACCACCGCTATGGTATCCACCCCGACAGCCGTGTGCTTGCGGTCTCTGCGCTCGATTTTGACCTCTCCGTCTATGACCTCTTCGGTCTGCTCAGCGCTGGCGGTGCCGTCGTCATGGTCGATGACGCTATTCGACGCGATGCCGCTGCCTGGTTGTCTTTGATTAACGAACATCATGTCACTGTCTGGAACTCTGTCCCTGTCTTGTTAGACATGCTGATGGTTGTCGCTGAAAGCCAGCACCTGACCTTACCATTTGAGCAGGTTCTCCTTTCCGGCGACTGGATTGGTATGGATATCCCTCAGCGTCTGTTTGCGCTGAACAGCCATCAGGTAAGACTGGCTGCCATGGGAGGCGCCACGGAAGCCGCTATCTGGTCTAACACCTTTGATGCCTTTTCTCCGGACACCCCTCTCCCTGAGCACTGGACGTCCATTCCTTACGGTAAACCACTCGCCAATCAGGTTTACCGGGTGGTCGATGCACAAGGGCGCGATTGCCCTGACTGGGTGCCCGGTGAGCTTTGGATTGGGGGCCTCGGGGTCGCCACCGGATACCGGGGGGATGACACCCTCACTCAGGCCCGCTTTGTTCAGGCCACATCAGAGACTGTTTCCGGCCAACCTGTTATGCGCTGGTACCGCACCGGGGACCAGGGGCGTTACTGGCCTGACGGCAATCTGGAATTCCTGGGCCGCCTTGACCATCAGGTCAAGGTGCGGGGACACCGTATTGAGCTCGGTGAGGTAGAAACTGCCCTGAACAGCCTGAGCGCTATTCACCGTGCTGTCGCCGTCGTGCTCTCTCCTGCCGGACAGCCTGCCTCACTCGCTGCTGCCCTGTTGGTTGACCATACAGATGATACTGACACCGAGCAGTTCAAGGCGGATGTCACTGACCAACTCCGTGCCCTGCTGCCCGACTATATGGTTCCTTCTACCCTCGCGCTGGTCGATGAAATTCCACTCAGTGCCAACGGTAAAGTTGACCGGAGAACGCTCTCCAGTCTGCTAAACCGCCAAACAGAAAACAGTTATGAAGCGCCACGTGATTCGATAGAAGAACAAATTGCAGAAATCTGGGCCTCAGAGTTGGGTATCGATCGGATATCACGAAACGATAACTTCTTCATGATTGGCGGCGATAGTTTAGCCGCAACCAGGATCGTTCAGGCGATGCAGCAACAACGGATAAGCCCGGCGGGAGTAACGTTATCAATGCTCTTTACAGCACCAAGCGTTGCGGAATTTGCAATGCCGATAAAAGCACAGTGGCAGGCTCTCTCCGAGGGAGACAAGGAAGATACTGAAATTTTTGAGGAGGGTTCGCTATGAACAAACCAATGACTGATATGACCGCTTTTGAGCTCGTTGAAAGTTTGCAGAACCGCGGCGTCCAGCTTTGGGTAGAAGACAACAATTTAAGATTTAAGGCGCCAAAAGGCGTCCTTACCTCAGAACTCAAGTCTCTGCTTTCGGCTAAAAAACATGATGTTATTGATTTACTTAACCAAGCCTCTGAGGAGACTGTGTTAACAACCCATCCAGAAGATAGGTTTGAACCTTTCCCACTCACCGACTTGCAGTTGGCTTACATAGTAGGTCGAAGAGACAACTACGAATTGGGAGGTGTTGGGTGCCACTCTTACATCGAGCTGGAAATGCCGAGGCTGGATCACGCCAGGCTCGAGAAAGCTTGGCACAAGCTCATCATGCGACATGACATGCTAAGAGCTGTCATTGACACCAACGGCCAACAGCAGGTGTTGAAGAACTATACACTGCCTTCTATATCATGTGATGACACCAAAGGTCAGCCTGAAAAAGTGTTCAGAGATTCGGTCACCAAGTCACGGGAAGAAATGGCTTATCGTCGTTATGATTCGACGTGCTGGCCACTTTATGAGTTGCGCCTGACCCAACATGACAGCAGCGCAATTCTTCATCACTCTACTGATCTACTGATCGCGGACTTTGCCAGCATTCAGCTGCTTTTGGCTGAACTTGGGGATATGTATCTGCATCCTGAAAAGGAACATGAACCACTCCAAGCCTCATTCCGTGATGTCGTTCTCTATCAACAACACAGTAAGCTTCATCAAGAAGATGATTCAAAATACCAGCTAGACAAAAACTATTGGCAGAAACGCATTCGCTCCCTCCCCGGCGCCCCGGAATTACCCGTTAACCCAAACTTGCAACCAGATCATTTGGCAACGGGTGCAGCACCCAGTTTCAAAAGGCTGTCTTTCGAATTGCCTGAAGTTCAGTGGAAGATGTTTAGTCAAATTGCTAAAACTCATCAAATTACCCCTTCCAGCGCAGTGATGAATGCGTTCGCTGAAGTGCTTCAGCGCTGGTCGAGAAATGATGACTTTTGTATCAACCTGACACTACTGAACCGAAAAGCCCCCCACCCCGATATAAACCGAATTGTCGGCGACTTTATTGCAGTCAATGTATTGGAGGTTAATGGATTAAGAGGTGAAAACTTTAAAGACAGATCCGCGGCGCTCCAGCATCAGCTTTGGCAAGACCTGGAGCATGATGCATACACAGGTGTAGAGGTCCTTAGGGACATCACCAAAGAAAGAAAAAGTAATACACTGATCCCAGTGGTTTACACGAGCACAGTTGGTGTCGGGAGTGAATCACTCCCACAAAACGACTTTATGCATAACGCTAAATTGAACTTCGGTATTACACAGACGCCACAAGTCTGGCTGGACTGCCAAGTGACAGAGCGACGTGGCTTATTGTTTGTTGATTGGGACATACGAAGCGGCGTATTCCTTCCGGGAGCCATCGAACAAGCCTTTGATGCATTCAAAACACTGCTCACGACATTAGCAACGTCAGAGTCTCACTGGGGCAGCCACAAGCCCGTCAGTCTGCACCCTGAGAGTAAAAAGCTGCGCGAGCAACTTAATACTGAAAAAGACGCTTCTTTGCCTTCAGGCTATTTGCATGAGTCATTCTGTCAGCATGTTATCGCAGCTCCTAATGAAATCGCACTTGTGCATGATACACAAACGCCCTCGAACTATACCTACCGTGAGCTTGCAGAGTGGTCTTTGTCCATTGCAGATACATTAATCGACAGGGGTCTGCTTTCCGGAGAACCCGTCGCCATATTTATGGACAAAGGACCCAAACAAATTGCTGCGGTGCTTGGTGTACTGCTGGCGGGTGGCGCTTATGTTCCGATAGACGTAATTCAGCCAGAGAAAAGGCGCAATACCATTCTCGAAGATGCCCGTATACGCCTCGTACTCACCTCTTCAGATACATCGGAGGTAGAATGGCCAAGTGATGTTAATGCCCTCTTTGTTTCCGAATCGCCATTGCTTGAGAGTCAGAGTGAACGATTGGAAGACCGTCTTTCAGAGATCATTAAACAAGGCCAACAGGCCAATACTCACGAACAACTCGCCTACATACTGTACACATCAGGCACGACTGGTCGTCCCAAAGGCGTAATGCTGACACACGAAGGGGTGAGCAATACGATTGCCGGTTTTAACAGAGAGTTCGGTATCACCGCTAGCGATAGAACACTGGCCTTGGTTAATTTCAGTTTTGACCTCTCTGTATTGGATATATTCTGCACGTTCAGTGCAGGTGCTACCCTCGTCATTCCGGGGAATGGCTGGCGCAATAATCCTGAAGTTTGGGCAAGAACAGTGCAGAACCAGAAAGTGACGATCTGGAACTCTGTGCCGGCACATATGCAGATGCTCATGGCATGGCACGAAAACAATAGCTCAGTCAGTCTATCGACCCTGAGGCTGGCATTTATCTCTGGTGATTGGATTCCTGTCACGTTGCCGCCGAAAATTCTCGCTGCGCTACCAAACCTGGACCTGAACAGTTTGGGCGGGCCTACTGAAATTTCCGTCACCTGTATTTCAAACCGTATTATGGATGTTCCTGACGGAGCAACCAGCATTCCCTATGGTCTTCCTCTCAGTAATCACAGACTTTATGTCCAGAACACTCGCTTTGAGGACTGCCCTGACTGGGTACCGGGAGAAATGTTAGTTGGTGGTCCAGGCGTTGCAAAAGGATTCATTAACGACCCTACAAGAACTGAAGAGCGCTTCATTATTCATCCGGAGACTGGTGAACGAATGTATCGAACGGGCGATATATGTCGCTATCGACCAGATGGGGTCATCGAGATCCTGGGGCGTCAGGACAATCAAATCAAAATACGAGGTCATCGTATCGAACTAGGTGAGGTTGAAGCAGCACTCAGTGAACTTAGTTATATCAAACAAGGCGTCGCTCTAGTAAAACCAGAACCATTGGAGTTGGTCTGCGCCATTGTGCTAGATGACTCTGAATCAGAAGAAACGAATGGAGAAAGTTCCAACCTGCTTCAAGGCGTTCAAGAAGAACTTTCTTCTTTACTGCCGGGCTACATGATCCCATCACAGGTCTTGGTATTGGATGCCATCCCACTTAGTAGTAATGGAAAGGTAGATAGAAATACACTCAAAGAGCACTTCTCTGCGTTGCCAACGAATTCCAACATCGAGGAATTGCCATTAGAAACACCTTTGGAGCTCAAACTCGCCGACATTTGGAAAGCACTGCTCAAGGTAGAGCACGTACAAAGAACTGATGACTTTTTCCTTAAAGGAGGTTCTAGTCTCTCCGCTGTAGAGTTGCTAAATCGACTTTCCGAGGCAGGCTTTATCGTTAACATTGATATGATTTTTAACAACGCTGTTTTTGACAAAATGGTAGGCGTATTAGAAGCATCAGAAGATGCAGAAGAAGCCTTCCGTCAATCTATCGATCTAGACCAGTTGTGTGCAGAGGCCTTCAGAAATCTACCGCAGGCGTTGTCTTTAAGCACTCCAACAGGAAAGCCGCAAAACCTATTTATGACGGGTGCCACAGGTTATTTGGGTGTCTACATACTCAAAGCACTACTCGACAAGACCGAGGATACACTCTATTGCCTTGTACGCTGCCAAGACGAAGCAACCGGTTATGAGCGCATCCGAAAAGTTATTGCTGACCAAGGATTAGACTGGGAGCTCGATACCCAAAGAATTAAAATCATTCCAGGAGATCTCACCTTAGATCACTATGGCATCAGCGATTCTGAGTACGACTTCCTGGCACAAACCATAGACAAGGTCGTGCATATTGCCGCGCTAATCAGCCTTATCGCACCACTGTCTGACCTTTACCCAATCAACGTTAAAGGGTCTGCCAATGCTATTGAATTAGCAACTACCGGGAAGATAAAGCCTATCCACTATATGTCTACAATTGGCGTCCATTATCGACTTCCGTATGAAGAAAATGAACCGCCAGTGCTAGAGTCAGTGGCCCCTGATGGCCCTTGGCATAAGCCAGAACTTACTTACGAACACACTAAGTACATGGCGGAGCAAATCTTCTACCGTGCCAGGGAAAAAGGTGTTCCTGTTAACATTTACCGATCCGGTGCTATTACCTGGGATAACACATTAGAAAAACCTTTCATCAATGATGATGCGTTCGTCAAATTCTTCCGTACATGTTTAAGCGTCGGCGCTTATCCAGAGTCACGCATTTTGATTAGTACGACACCCGTTAACATTGTCGCTGACTCGATTGCAGAAATAAGCAAGATGGATGTTGAGGAAAATGGAAAGAACTTCCATGTCGTTTCACGTCAAAGCCATACAGGTGAGCAAATATATCGCTGGCTTAATGAACTTGGATGTAATTTCAAGTCGGTTGATTTTGCAACATGGGATAAGCAACTTGCGGATAGTTTCGGCCGTGGTTTCATCAATCGCTATTTCAAACATGGTATGGAACAAGGCGGACACCACCAATATCGTATCGATAATACTGAATCCGCATTAGCCCTCGTAGATAAGGCACCTCACATCATCAGTCAGGAATACTTTAAACCGCTCGTTGCTCATTACCAAGAGACGATCAAGCGCGTATTCGCACAGCCTTATAATACCGTGCACTCCGCATCAGAAGAGGAGGCGTAATTTTGGAATACACAGCTCAACCTCAAAGAATGCAAAGTGTAAAAAGCAATAAGCCATCCTCATGGTTCAGGGTACTGAAAACACACCCAAACATCAGGAGGCGTATCTTTTGCTTCCCCCATGCCGGAGGTGCTGCCAGCTATTTTAAACAATGGCCCGAGGCTGTTCCCGAAGATACCGAGTTCGTTGTTGTTCAATACCCCGGCAGGGAAGAAAGGCTGAATCACCCATGTATAAACAACATGGAAGATATGGTACGGGCGCTTTTCGACCAACTGACCGGAAACCCACACTTATTGCAAATTCCCTTTGTGATATTTGGCCATAGCATGGGCGCTTCGATTGGGTATGAACTGATCCTTGAGCTGCAAAAGGCAGGTCTAAGGCTTCCTGTTGCTCTTGTTGCTTCAGCAACAGACGCCCCCGGCTACGCAAACCCGACCCAATTTCATATCAGTTCAGATAACGAACTCGTAGAAGAGATCGTCAGGTTAAGCCCCTCACTTTCATTCTTAAAAGAACATGAGGAGCTATTGGAAATGGTGCTCCCAGCTTTAAGAGCTGACTATCAATTGATCGAGACCTACGGCAAGAGAAACGAGCCACGCCCTCCCTTGCCGATCCCTATCAAAAAACTCATTGGGGATAACGACTCTGAGCTAAGTAGAGATGATGCATTGCTCTGGAAGAACCAAACCTCTGCCAATTTCTCCTTGCAGTCTTTTCCAGGGGGGCATTTTTATCTTGCTGATCACTATGAAGCGGTTATTCGTGTCTTCATGGAAAGTTATAAAGATAGTTCGACGTTAAGTCCCTCCCTTTCCTTCCAGCTGCCTTGACCCATTCAGTGAAAACGCCCCGCACTTTTGCGGGGCATTCAATCCCGATTCGGGTAGTAAGAGCAATGCCTAACATCTAACATCGTTTTCCTATCTAACCAAATCAATCAGATACCAAATTTCAGTGGGTCACCAACCACTATTGAAAGGACAACTTCGCCCAAGTTAGCACCATTTTAAATCTGTTTGATATAAAACCTGAACGTGAATGGAAGCCAAAAATGAACAGTCAGTTAGTCAAGAAGATCCTGTTGAAACCAATTATTGAAGCGCCATTTGACGCCAAATCTGTCACTTCAATGTTAGTTTTAGCAACGCTGATATTAAGTCCTGACATAAGTGCAAATGATGCTTTCCCAGTTACGGTGACGGATGATCGGGGAAAGCCTGTAACAGTATCAACGTCACCTTCTTCCGTCGCGTCTGTTTCAGCCTTTGGTGCAGACACGCTTAAAGCACTGGGCCAGAATGCAACGGGGATTTCGACACTTCAACATCGTAAATCTGTTTTCCTTGGCGAGCAGGTTCACACCGCCGTTGATCTCGGAGAAGTCCATGAGCCGGATATGGAGAGGTTAACCCAACTGAAGCCCGACCTTATTGTGGGCTTACAACAGTATGCGGAACCCTTTTCAGGGCAGTTTGAGAAAATAGCCCCTTTGCTAACCTTTGATCTGGTGACATTGGAAGACTCAAATCGATCGATTAGTACCTTGGCCGATGCGGTAGGAAAACACAAGCAAGGTATTGATATTAATGCTGAGTTCGATAGAAAGCTCAATGAATATCGCGCCCAAGCTCCAGGTGGGGTCAGTGTTGTTTTTCTCTGGCATTGGGCAGATACCATTTATGTGTTTTACGACCACCATATCGCCACTCATATTATGACATCCCTCAAGGCCGAGTATTCGATGGGGCCCTCTCCGACGCCTGAGCTTAAAAAACCTGACGCTACCGTTCTCTCAATGGAGCAGCTACTTACGCTCAACCCAGATGTGATCATTTCATTCACAGGTGACGATAAGCCCGTCAGTTTTCACCCCGTTTGGAGGAGACTTAAAGCAGTGAAAACCTCCAGGGCGTACCGCGTTAGTGACCAATATGTAATGACTCATGGCCCAATAGCTAGAGATATGGTCCTCAGAGAGCTTGCTCATCTTTTTTACCCAGAAACGTTCCGTGAACCCATTGATATCCCAGCAGAAGCAAGAGCAAAACCGTTGGTTATATCTGAAGGATAAGCGACTGAATGATTTCCCCTACATCTTCGGTTCCACCGGTGGCTTTAAAGGCACATGAAGGGGCATGGCGTTTTGTGATCATTCTTATTTCCTGCGCCTTGCTGTTGCTCGTTTCTGGTTCGTTATCCTTAATGACCGGAGAAACATCCTTTTCAGCCACTCAAGTGATCAAGGCTTTGATTCAGCCCTCTGATTCATTGGCATCATTTTTAGTATTGGAACTCAGATTGCCCCGGTTCATCATTGCTGTATTGGTTGGCGCAACACTTGGGATGGCGGGGACTATTGTTCAGTCCATAACCCGTAACCCTCTGGGTTCCCCGGACTTGATGGGCGTGAGTGCGGGTGCATCATTTGCGATTGTTGTTTGTATGGCTTGGTCGGCACTAACCCCTCTGCTACTACTATTGACTGGTACCTTAGGTGGCTTTGTTGCCGGACTGACCACATTTCTTATCGCTTGGAGAACGAAGCTAAGTCCACTTCATCTAACGCTATCAGGTATGTGTGTAGCGCTATTTTTTAATGCCGCTATTGTCGTCGTTTTGATTACCGCTAAGGCTGATGCTAACGGGATTTACTTCTGGCTAACTGGCAGCTTGATGGACCGAACCTGGCAACATGCGGGTCTACTTGTCCCCTTTTCGATAGCAGGTTTGGTTATGGGAGTCACTTTCTCTCGGCCACTTAACCTACTTATGCTCGATGACGTGACTTGTCATTCTTTAGGCTTTCCTGCCCATCTGTGGAGATTGCTGCTTGGCCTCATTGCCGTCGTACTGACCGCAGCCACAGTCTCTGTTGCTGGACCTATTTCTTTCGTGGGTCTTATCGCGCCACATCTCACACGATTAATGCTTCAGAACAAAAGTCAGGCTCAGTGTCTTGACCACAGACAAAGTCTGCCCGTTTCTGCAATGTTAGGAGCGACATTGGTTGGAGTGGCTGACACCATTGCCAAACTACAAAACGTGCCAGTCGGCATCTTGTGTGTCTTAGTTGGCGGCCCTTTGTTTGTTTACCTCATTAAGAAAAAAGCGGAATAAAGCATGACAACAGTTGCTTCAGAAGGAACCGACTCTTTGCCTGGAGGGAGGCAGAAAAAGTCAGATAATTACCGACTAACTCTCCTTATGCTATGGTTCGTTGCCCTTGCTTTGGCGGTACTGTCTCTTATGTCGGGCTCTATTCATCTTTCACCGACTGAGGTCCTGCAGGCCTTTTTTCCTAATACAACGCATACCACCGCTTATGAAGTGATATGGAACCTTCGCCTCCCCCGAACATTACTTGCACTCTTGGTTGGGCTTCAGTTCGCCATTGCTGGTCTTATCCTTCAATGCGTGACGAGAAATCCGCTGGCTGATCCCAGCATCATAGGTATTTCAAGCGGCTCTAGCTTGGCTATCGTTACCGTCTTACTCTTGGTTGATTATGTCAACGCTATGTTTCTCTTCAACACCCCAGTGAAGATATCCCTTGAATGGCTGCCATTCGCAGCATTTATCGGAGGAGCCATATCGACACTCTTTGTTGTATTGTTGTCTATCAAATCAAACCTTCGCCCTGTCACCCTGACATTAAACGGCTTCGCGGTTGGTGCAATGACTAATGCTATTGTCATGTGGCTGGTGATTGTATGGGGAGGTGGTAGAACAGAAACGACTGTGCTTTGGCTGGCAGGAAGCCTGTATGCCAGGGATTTTTCACACATCATGCTGGTGTTGCCCTGGACACTTCTGGGCTTGTTACTACTCCCTCTTTTGAAGTCACCAATGTCCTTGCTTCGTTTTAATGAACAGCAAGCAAAGGCATTGGGCATGAACGTTATGGCTTGGAGGATCGCTTGTATCGCTGTCGCCGTCATTTTTGCTGCTAGCGCAATTTCAGTCAGCGGTCCTATTGGCTTTCTAGGATTAATTGTGCCGCATATTTCCAGATTGCTGGTTGGTGGCGACATCAAGAGGCAGTTTTGGGTCTGTGCCCTTATTGGTGCCAGTCTGACATTAGCAGCCGACTTAGTTGCCCGTACTATTGTTAGCCCAATTGAACTGCCAGCAGGCGCCATTACGACCTTACTGGGCATACCTGTATTACTTTTTCTCCTACAAAAGCAAGTTAGGCACCAATCATGACACTATTCGCTGATCACCTTACTCTTAGCTATCAGTCGAACACTATCGTACCCGATGTATCTTTAGCGATTAACCATGGCGAAATAACCTGCATTGTGGGTGCAAATGGGTGCGGAAAATCGACATTACTCAAAGCGCTAGCAGGCATACTCAAGCCTTCTCGTGGCGAGGTAAGGCTTAATGAAACCTCCTTATCAAGATGGTCCAGAAAAGCACTGGCTAAAGAACTCGCTTTTCTACCGCAAGACCCTATAGCACCCGAAGGTATTTCGGTTTTTCAACTCGTTTCACATGGCCGATTCGCACACCAAGGGTTGCTGGGCAAAGTGTCAGAAAAGGACATAGAAGCGGTAGAGATGGCTTTGAAGCAAACAGGTATGACTGCTTATAGAGATAGGCCATTTAATAGCCTTTCAGGTGGAGAAAGACAGCGCGGTTGGATTGCGCTATGTATTGCTCAACAGGCAAAGATACTGATCTTGGATGAGCCCACAACTTACCTCGATATAGGTCATCAGTACGAAGTACTTTCACTGTTAAAAAAGATAAACCGCCAACACAAGACCACTATCATCATGGTGCTTCATGATATCAATCAGGCAAGTCAGTTCTCGGATCGTATTGTCACTATGCAAGATGGAAAAGTGATCGCTGACGACTCGCCAATTAACACCATCAATGAAGAGATGATGAATAGAGTATTTGGCGTCAAGGTGGAAATGCAAATCCATCGGGATGGAGAAAAAATCTATCCTGTGGCTATACCACTTTGCGCTGGTCAATAGACACAAACGTTCTCACCAGCGCGCTGATGGTAAAGACGCTCGGATTCGGGTAACAGCAATCCTTATCGGGTAGCAGCAAACCTCCGCTCACTGCAGACTAGATGAATAATGAGAATGATTCCCATAACCATCTAGTCTTTGACAAGGAGTATCAAGTCATGCCGCTTACCCCCTTCAGCCCGCATTTAGATAACAAACACCAGAAAAACACGAGCTTGCTTTCAAAAAAAAGGGCTATTCAAAAATCATCAATTTTGAAGAAGAGCTTACCTATTGCCTGCCTGGTTATGTTACCAATAAGTCATAGTAGTATTGCTGCTGAGCAAGATGCACTGGAAGTCATTACCGTCACTGCTGACAAACGCAGCGCAAACAAAATGGATGTTCCCTCTAGCTTATCTGTTCAAACTGACCAAGACCTCAAGGACGCACAAATCACTTCGATTCAAGAACTCGGTCAGCATATTCCAAACCTACATATTTTCACCTGGGGAGGAAGCCGAGAAAGCAATATCTTCATTCGCGGGATTGGTCCAGGGCTATTCACTGACCCAACTGTTGGTTTTTACGTCGACGGCGTGAACTATACGAACAACGGGATGTTCGATCTCGACCTCATTGATATCGAACGAATTGAGGTTTTGCGGGGACCTCAAGGTACCTTGTATGGTGGTAATTCCCTCGCAGGTATCATCAATGTCGTCACCAATAAACCTGACAATTTCACCGAAGGGAGAGTTTCATTTTCTGCCGACAGCCTGAATGAGAGAAAACTGAACGCTACGGTTTACACACCCATTATCGAAGACGAACTTTTTGCAGGACTCAGCTTAGCCGGCATCCAGAGTGACGGACATATTGAAAATGTTTTTGATGGCTCAGATTACGGAAAAAAAGATGATCTATTCGCCAGAACATCACTTCGATGGATTCCATCAGATTCATTAGAAGCTAATTTCGTTATTGACTATCAGCGCCTCAGAGATGACTCCTACGCACTTGGTCTAACCGAGTTCATCAAGAACAACCCAGAGAAAATCAATAATGATTTTAAAGGTATAGATAATCGAGATTCTGTCGGTATTTCACTGGCGGTGACAAAGAACTTTGATGCTTTCGATTTCACGTCTATCACAGGGTGGAGAGATTGGGAGAATAAAAGTTCTGCAGATCAGGACGCGAATTCCAACCCACTTTATGTCTTTCACTCAAAATCAGATGAAAAGCAAAAGCAGCTATCTCAGGAGCTTCGTTGGAATTCCACGACCAGTACTGAGCTCAAGTGGCTTGGTGGGCTCTACGCCTACACCAGTGAATATCGAGTGATCGGAAAAAACAATGTCGACTACACGGCCTTTGGCTATGGCGGCCCATACGTTGACATGTCTAACGTTAAAAAAGATAACTCTGGTTACGCTGCTTTTGGTCAACTTGACTACAACATCACGCCAAATATTACTCTGACAGCCGGATTGCGTCTCGATAGAGAAAAGCGTAAAGCAAACATCAACTCCAATAATCAAAGCACCACCAGTGTGGCAGTGAATGGCACAAAAGACTTCGATGTTTGGTTACCAAAAGCTGGAGCGTCTTACAGCTTTACTGACGGTTCGTTGCTTTATACATCAGTGAGCCGTGGGTACCGAGCTGGCGGTTTTGACCATCTTTATCCAAGCCAGGAAGACCCTGTTTATGACGAAGAAACGAGCACTAACTATGAGATTGGCTTCAAAACTACCCAGCTAGACAACAAGCTCGATCTCTCTGCAGCCATCTTCCTTATCGATATAAAGGATCAGCAGGTCCAGCAGCTTATTCAAAGTACTAATCAGGTACTCACAGACAATGCAGGCCGAGGCAGAAGTCAAGGTATCGAAATAGAAGCTCGATACATTCCCGCGAACAATTGGTTTATCGAATTGGGTGGAAGCTTCACTAATGCCGAGTACAAAAAATATGAAAATTGTGACCTTCTGGGGTCGGCAGGCAATTGTGACGGTAAAAAGATGGTGAATACCCCAAATGTTACGGCAAACCTTGCAGTTCAATACAAGAAGCCGTTAACACATAGCCTAGATTTGTTTACTCGCGTCGACGCTATGCACATTGGCAAATACTACTTCAACAGCTTAAACACCCTAAAACAAGATCCTTACCAGTTAATCAATGCCAAATTGGGTATTGAAGCCTCTTCGTGGGATGCCTATTTCTGGGTAAAAAATGCCTTGGACGAAAATTACTCCACCGTGGAGTACGATTTTGGCACTGGCCCAACAGCAGAAGCGGCTGACCCAAGAAGCTTTGGCCTGACCCTCACCGCTTATTACTGATTCATTTAAATGAGCCCGTCACCACTTAGTGGCGGGCGCTCGTTAATTCTAAATACCTGACAACAATACTTTCGCAAGGAGCTCAATAGACATGGACTTCAATCAGCAAAAACGCGATGTTTTAATTTTGGGAGGTATGGGACAGGTCGGTCAGCAGGTCATGCAATACCTGCTCGACAACACATCCCAAAAAATTGTTGTTGCATCCCGCTCGGCCTCTCTATCAAACACCCAAACCAGTCACTTGGCGCAAAGAGTCTCGACAAAGCGTATCGATGTGTTTGATGAGCAGTCACTGAAGTCGCACTGTCAGGATTATGCACTGGTTATCTCTTGTGTCGGCCCTTCTGGCATTGTCGGAGATCGTGTTGCAAAAGCTTGTAAAGCATCAAACACGGCATTTATTGATGCAGGTGGCTATGACCCGGTATTCAAAAGCCTCAGAGAGGACGAATTTCTCACTCCTTCAAACGTCCCGCTCGTCATCAACGTAGGGCTTTTACCCGGACTATCCGGTCTTTTTCCTAAATACATCCTAGAGCAGATTCGCTCAGTAGCCGATATTGATGAGATTGAACTTCAGTATGTTGGTCGTGATGCGTGGTCGTTTAATTCAGCATGGGACATCATCCATAGTCTTGGTGGCTTTGGCCATGACCGAGGTTTTGCATACCTCCAAAATGATGAAATTTTAAGGGCACCATTCCGTCAGGCCCGAAGTGCCGTCACATTCCCAAACATCGACGAAGAAATCGGAACCATGCTTGTTTACTCGGAAGAAGCGTTGGAACTTGCAAAAGAATTCAATATCTCGCACCTTCGCGCGTTTGGAACGAATATCGGCCCAAGGGCAATGAAAGCCTGTATTTTCGCCAAGATCTTGGGGCTGTATAAGTTCCGTTCAACAACTAATTTGGCCGCAAAACTCCTTGAAAAAAGTGCCAGAAAAGACCTGGAGTCACTCTCGCCCTTCTATGGTATTCAAGTGAGTTTACTCAATAAAAAACAGTTGCAATCTCAAGCACAACTAACGCTAACAAACACCTATCAAGCGACAGGCAAAATGATAGGTATTGCCGCAAGATGTGTATTAGAAGGCCACTGCTCAAAAACAGGGGTGCTAATGCTACATCAGGCGATTGCACCATCAATATTTATGCCCTACCTGGAAGAAGAAAATATTGCCGAATGGGGATTCAACATAGCGAACTATGATCAGCGCGTTAAGGAGAAAATCGCATGACGTCATCAGCAGATAAAAAAAGAGTGATTGTGCTGGGTGGTAAAGGGGAAACGGGTTACCGCATCATTCATTTTCTTCGTTCAATGAATACTTCCTGGGAGGTTGTTGGAACATCCCGTCACGCTGCTAATTTGTCGTCTGACAATACCCCTTTACTCCCTTTCGATTTGGCCTCCCCAAAAGAAGCCATCAAAACGCTATCAACATTTGATTTGGCAATTATCGCGATTGGCCCCATGGAAAAGGTTAGAGAAAAGGCCCATCTGCTCTGCCTTGATGCCGGAATTGACTGTATTGACATCAACGACAGCATAACGGCAGCAGACAGTATATTTTCATTGGATCAGAACGCTAAAGACCAAAATCGCCTTATCCTGACAGGAATGGGGTTTATGCCAGGGCTTTCAAGCTTGATGTTGGCTAGACTTGCAGAAGAAGAGCGCTCTTCACAGAAATATTATTCGATCCGCGCTTACATGGGAGCCGCATATGGTGGTGGAAAGGCAAGTCCACATGCCATCCTCTCTAGTTTCGAACCCTATGTATCTTGGATAAAAAATGGTAAAAGGCAAAAGTTTAAAACACCATGGAAAGATGGCAAACAACTATTTACCTTTTCTGGCCACACCAAAGCAATCAGCCTCATCCCATACTCGGCTGTAGAGAATACCGCTATCGTCTCTGAGCAGAGTAATATCTCGGACAAAATAGAAAGTCTCGATAGTCGTTACAACATTCAATATCTGCACCAAGGTTTTGCAAGATTTTTGGCCGCTATCGCACCAAGCGAAAAGCGTAAAAACCAGCTCGCTGACATGTTTTACAAAAGCGGGCAATCCATGAAAGAAAAGCGGGACGCTGACCCTGATACCATACTTTGGTGCTACCCTGATGATTCTCCAGAAAAAGGACTCTTACTTCATGGGATGATCTCTTCCTATGATCTAACAGCACTTGTCGCTGCGTGCTGCGCGGAACTGTATCTTAACAATCAGTTTTCTAACACCCGTGGCGTTTTGAGTGTTGAAAGCCTGTCGAAGGCCCATAGGTATGCTTTGATAGAAGGACTCAGTGTACAAGGCGTCCACTTTAAAGAAGCGGACTTAGAGCAGTTAAAAGAAGCTGGGCTTTATTTTGGCTGGGTGGAGTGTCCGCAAAAATACGCCCAGCGAATGAAACACTATTCACGCAACTGGTATACCGCACCCAAACAACATCCTCGCATGATTCCTCTGCAAAAGATGTTTCTCTTGGAGTCGGATATTTGGGGAGCTCTTCGAAAAGAGTTTAACCCATTATCTTTTGCAGGTTTCATCGTTAAAACACTTTCTAGGTGGCGCCAACATCAAAAGATGCTGAGCGAATACTCGTCAAGCGTCGCATTGCCTCCACCTGATATTTGGGCAAAAGCGGTAAAAGACATCAGTATGTTTACATCTGGTTATTCATGCGCCAGAGACGCATTAGGGCAGGACAAAGCCTATCAGATGTATCGTAAAATGTTTCTTGAAACTGGAAAAATGGAGATGCGGTGGCTCTGGCCAGATGCGCAACAGTTTACGCTTTTGGAATCCCCTCATCACGGAGCAGTTCAATATTGGCTTGCATACCTGAAAAGTTATGCGGACCTCAATATCATTACCCTATCATCTGAAGTGGACGAAATTGGAAATACGTTTTTTGTCATCAAAGATTGCCTTTATGCAAACCTGTTTAGCTTCCTTGGTTGCCCCGAACTTTCTCATTTAGTCCGTGAGATGGAACGGGAAGCATTCGAATACATACTGCTTTCAAATGGTGGCAGAGTTGAATGGGATGTGTTTGAGCAAGGTAACGTTTCCGCTCTCATATGCCCTTCATCTAGTGAGAACATTGTTAAACATGCTGACCCCGAAGGACAAGAATTTGCAGCGCTTCACTTGTGAAGCGGTTCCGACATCAAAGATAGCGATGGTGTCGACAGACATTTGTTATGACGCCCGCTATTTGCAACGTTTGTCGTCAAGAGGAATACAATTACCTGAAAAAATGCATCACGAAGCAGTTTTAAAAAGAAAATGTGAGTTTTCTGCTGGTCGTTATTGTGCATTCTATGCCCAGAAAAATCTGGGCATAGAAATACCCAGCAAAGTCGGTATAGGCTCTAATAGAGAGCCCGTTTGGCCTTCCGGCATTGTCGGTTCTATTTCACACTGCCAAGGTAAAGCTGTTGCCGTGGCTGCTTATCAGTCCGACTGCAAATATCTCGGAGTAGATATTGAACCTCTCATAAAGCCCCAAACTTGTTCCCAGATATGGGATAGCATCCTTTGCGAAGACGAATTCAAATACCGTTACCACTTTTTAAACGAAGAGTTGTTTCTCACCACTATTTTCTCGGCAAAGGAATCTCTTTACAAAGCAATATTTCCATATATCAATGTGATAGCTTCTTTTGACACCGCGAAATTGACAGGTGTAGACCCTAGTTCTCGAGTTCTCTATCTTTCATTGAGCCGTTCTTTCAACGCCACACTGCAGCATGGATGCACTTTTCCAATCGGTTATCAAATGTTCACAGATAAAGTCATACTCACGTTAGTCCGTTGTAACACGAAGACTATTGGCGTCTAGGGGCTAAGAAGCCAACTTTTCACACAAGTGATAATGATTATCATTTTTTTTAATGTAATATGTACTGAGAATAAAAGCGAATATGCGAATAGAAACAAGCTAGGTCAACTACACAAAGGAAAAGGCAAATGAGTTCGGTTAGTCATCTCTTGAAAGAGAGGGATGTGACAGAAAAACATCATCAAGAGGAAGAAGAATCAGTTAATTTCGTCGAGGTAATGTCAGGCCTCGCTGTATGTATTTCGCGCTCAGACGCACCTTCAACACCTTGCACTTTCCCTGGGGACAGCGAATACGTTCACTTAAATTGCCTACTACAGGGAGAGTTTAAGGCCCGAGTCCGTAACATCAACATTCATCTGCGGGAAGGTGAGGTCACCATAGGTTTTTCTGATGGCGAAGAGTTTCATATGCCACGGCCAACCGAGTTTTGTAATCTAGCTGTTATGATTACTCCTAAACTCCTTCAGGAAATTGCGGGTGAACAGCTACTCCAGGATAGCTGGTGGAGTGATACTTCTTTCTTCGTTAAAGCTGTTGGAAAAAATCCCAAAATAGTTTCGGCCGCCCTGAATATTGCCACACTAATGAATGAGTCCCCCCAAAGAAAGTTACTACTTCACGCGGCGGTACTTAGCTACATTCATTGGAGTCTCGAAGCCTGTAATGACCCAGTTTGCCATTGCAGTTTCAATAATAGGGAAAAGCATCAGTTAGAAGCAGCCAAGCGTTATTTGTTGAGAGATTTAAGCGAGCCCCCTACGATTGCAGAAATAGCCAGCTTAGTTGGCCTGAACCAATGCAAGTTAAAACGTGGCTTTAAAATCTTATTTAATACAAGTATTTATGCATGCTTCCAACAAGAGCGGATGAAGAAAGCGCTCGAACTATTAAGGCAATCAAACGTCACCGAAACGGCCGTTACCCTTGGCTACAGTAACGTCAGTCATTTCAGTGCCGCCTTCAAGAAACAGTTCAGCATTTTACCTAAAGATGCGCGGAGAGAACTTCTGGCTAATGGAGAAAATAAATCAGCTCTACCATAAACACTGATAAGTAGATATGGCAGTTTATCGCTATGAGCTGTTCTTAAAAAGCAGAAGCGAAGCCAGTTGCGAGCTGAAATTTTCGTTCATCTTATTGGCTAGCCCGATAAAAAGCACCTCATGAACTGAGGTGCTTTAGGTGCTGAATTTGATCCCATGAAGAAACAACATTAAAGGATGTCTTTAGGCACAATTCTGCGCAGCTTTACCTTTAATTGTTTAGATGTCGACACCGTATCGTCCGGGTTGAATTCTTCGGTAATCCTCCAAGCATTCTCAGGTTCTAACTCTACTTCCATCGCTCGGCGAACATTCTCTGTGATTGGCGCAGAACTTATGATGGTAATACTCTCGGTATTCAGATTTGCGCTTCTTGGGTCAAGGTTGTAGGTGCCAATGACAGTCGTATGATTATCGATAGTCATGGTCTTTGCATGAAGTCCAAAGATGGGTTGGGAAGGTAACCGCTTAACCATATGCTCTGTCATCACCCGCTGTCTTACCTTCGCATCAGGTTTAAATTCGTAGATCTCGACACCGGTATCCAGCAGTGCTTTTCGGTCTCTTTGATAACCGCTAAACGCCTCCAAGTTGTCATTAGATGCAAGGCTGTTAGTGAGGATTTTTATCGAGATACCGCGTCCGACAAGCTCCTTTAAAAATACCCTGTCACGCGCTGTTGTTACTAAATACGGGGTTTGGATAAGAATGCTGTCTTTTGCACTGTCAGCGAGTTCAACCAGTTTATCCTGAGTAATACTGCCACCACTAAGGAACGCACGCTTATCATTCTTGCCCGGTTTATCGTATACATATTCCACATCTTCAATAAACCGAAACTTACCTTGCTTTTCGAGATAGCGAAATGTCTCAGGCACTTTCTCGATTTCAGCGCGAATTTCAGGATTAAAGTTTTCGGGGTTGCATGCATAAGCATGTAGACGAGAGAAATCAGGGTTGGTGGAGAAAGCGTCTTCAGGGAAAAGCTTCTCAACGCTAACGCTTAAATCATGTTGCCAATATTCTTCAAAAGAGGTTGTCAGCGACTTAACTTCTTTGCCTGCCAAGAATACGTCTCTGTCTCTGAAGTTATAGGCATGATCGAAGCCAAAATATTCGTCAGCGATATTGCGCCCGCCAGTAATGGCCACTTGATTATCCACCACAAAAATTTTGTTGTGCATTCTTTGGTTCAAACCATGGAAATCGGTCAGCAGTACTTTGATTTTTTCGGCGAGGTTTTTTCCGATATTCACATTGGGGTTGTATATCTTGATCTCTATGTTTTCATGACCGGCCAGAATAAGCAGTTCGTCACCGCGGGCTTCTATCATAAGGTCATCGACAAGAACACGGACTTTTACGCCTCGCTCAGCCGCTTTAACCAGCATATCACTCGCAATCAGCCCTATATTGTCCACGGAAAAGATAAAGTACTGAATATCTATCGATTTCTCTGCGCTTTCGGTCAGCCAAGCCCGCGACATCATAGCTTCAGCGCCCTGCTCGAGAACATAAACGCCAGTTTTAGCGCTAAGTTCATCTTCGTAAGGAGCTAAGTAGGATGAGAGGGGTTGACGCTCTATCTTGGGTTGCCCATCACAATGGTTTTTCTGAGACAGTGGCACGCTATCTGGTGGAGTATCGCAGCCTAAGAGTAGGAAGGATAACGAAAGCATACTGATTTTAATCGAGGAGATTGCCAACTGATTCTATGTCCATTTAGTCTGATTCTTAACCACTTATTGAACATACACAAAGGGGTGGTTGTTGTCACTTCTTGCCACTTCAATAACGCACTGACCTTAAGCAACTTTTGTACAGCGTCTCGGCCTTTACTCTTTTGGTGATGCTAGGGGCTGTTGACTGGGTGTTTTTCTTTAAGCCGCCCATGCGGGAAAAGTGATGATAGCGAAACAGACAAATAAAGTTCCCAAAGATTTTTGTTTTTAATTTAGAGAAAAAGCACTACTATGGCGGCGTTTTGGGGAGTAGTCACTTCGTCGCGCTGTCGTCATCCCGTAGCTTATTGCTTCCGGCACGCGAGAACATTCACACAGAGTGTTTTGACAAGACCAACGCACACACTTGCTTTAACTTTCGTTTTTAGCTGTGCGGTTGGTTAGGCGATCCCCCTCTCCTGCAACCTCCGCATGCTGGAGGTACCATGTTCCTAAGCGAACTTTTCTCAGGTTATGAAGGCCTGTTAGTTCTCACACTTCTGATGCTCGGCATCGACTTGCTACTGACCCGCGGAAAAATCAGTTTCCATAGTGCTGCTGTGTGGAGTGTTTTCTGGTTTGCGCTGGCGTTTGCCTTCGCTGCAGCGATTTATTTCTTCTGGCCGTACATGGCACCAAGCAGTGGCTTAACCAATGGTGAAGCGGCGACGTCATTTGTCACCGGTTACCTGCTTGAAAAGTCACTCAGTGTCGACAACCTGTTTGTCTTTGCGCTGATCTTTGCCCAATTCAAAGTGCCAGAGAAAAATGTTCCCCGCATTCTGATGTTGGGAATTGTGGGCGCCCTTATCCTTCGCGGTATTATGATATCACTGGGCGCGCCGTTGATTGCCCAGTTCCACGTCATTCTGTATCTGTTCGGTTTCTTCCTGATCTGGACCGGCGTACAAATGTGGCGTCAGCATGGTGAAGATAACGAGTCGTTCTCAGACAGCTTTGCGGTACGGTTGGTAAAACGCTTCCTGCGTGTTAGCCCGGATTACCGTGGCAATAAGCTGTTCATCCGCGATGCGGTGGGTATCCTTGCTACCCCAATGCTGGTAGTGGTGATGGTGATTGCCATGACCGACGTGATGTTCGCACTGGATTCTATCCCTGCGATTTTCGCTGTAACTCAAGAACCCTACCTGGTACTGGCAGCTAACGTATTCGCTCTGCTAGGCCTTCGCTCTCTTTACTTTGTGCTGGGCGGTATGCTGAACAAGTTTGCTTATCTGCACCATACGCTGGCATTCATGCTGTGCTTTATCGGTGTAAAAATGCTGCTTATTGACACGCCGTTCGCTATCGCAACGCCCGTGTCTCTGGGTGTGATTGTCAGCTCACTGGCGATTGGTATTGGTGCATCTATCTGGAAACAACGTCAGATAGAAAAATTGGCACACTAACAATCAAAACAAGGCACTCTCAAGGTGCCTTATTTCTATAAGTCAGTTTGTTAAAGCTTACCGAGATAGTCTCCGAGCAAACCACAACCTATGCCAAACATAGCGCTCGCGAATGTCCCTAGCATCACATATTCTGTGAACATCCTACTTCCATGATCTTTCAGATCCCCAAACCGAAAAACCGACTTGGCAGCTAATACCAAAGCGACCCCGGGCAATTGACCCCAAAGCACAAAAGTCACAATCAGTGTCCGTTCAAAATAGCCAATGAAGGTACCTGCTTCCTTCAATGGGCGGTTTGAAGCTGCATCTTCGGTTGCGGTTAGTTCTTGTGCCCAATTCTGCAAAATCAAAGCAATGGCTGAAGAAGACGGTTTGAGAGCAAGCAGATAAGCCAAGGTCCAACATATCAAAGTCTGCCATTTGACGGACACCATTGCTTCCCATGCAATATGCCGCTGATCAGGATTCACAGCAAAAGCAGTAATAAGTGAAATAAGAACAATATGCAGGGTAAACTTGAGCAACATACCGCGAAGCCTTTCAGCAGGCATGATCATACAGTAGCTGAGCACCAGATATTGGACAGCTAACGCGAACGTCGCGATGAAAACGGTCAGGATTGATGCTACCACAGCAGTGAATGCGACAAACGCTAAGCCTGCCTGCAATACAGTCACCAGAAATAACCCTTTCCGCTTGGATTCCATGATTGGGAAAAGATAAAACTCAGAGAATATGTGGATGACCACCAGAACGAGTATTAAGGTCAGCAAAACATTCCATTCCTTTGATATCTAATCAGCCTGTCAGCATACCATCTGAGTGTTTCGTCAATACGTACATAATTGGCACGGTTGATAATTCTTGTGAATGCACTTCGACTTACACCGAAATTCTCAGCCAGTTCAGCATGCTGCTTTGATGGATTATCGAGCCAGAGTAATAAAGCTCGTGCCATTTTCGCCGTCATTTGGCTCAAATGATCATCAAGAAAAGACAAGACGATTTTCACATCGCTGGTGAAAGGTTCACTGTCCGCAGAAAAGGCCAATCTGGTACTTTTCATCGCATCCAAATTTCTGCCTGACAGCGTAAATGCCTCGGAGTTATTCGATATACGAACGGGTAGCTCTCGCTCGGTGGCTTCTGCTACAGACAATGACAATCTGGCATCCTGTCCCAGCGATAACAAGGAAAGTCTTAGTATGATTGCCATCTTCACCAGTGATGCAGGCTCAACCGTGTATATTTGAAATGCGTCACCCCGGTAGATTTCGCCTTTCGCGGATTCTCCAAATACAGAAAAGCACTGTTCAATCGCTTCTATGCATCGGCGACGCAGTGTTTCTTCCATTTCTGTTGAACCGACTAAATCCCCGGTGATCACGCCAGCTATACTGATGCTCATGCAACCTCCAAGTTACATAAATAAGTAACATAACTAAATGTTACGCCTTTGTGTAACTTTGTCAAAGGTTACGCTGTTTTATCGCGTAATGGCTCTTCTTCTGAGCTTTCTAATTGGTCGTACAACGCCTGAAAACTCTCGGATAGCTTGTGTTTAGGCGCAAAATGCATGAGTGGCTTTTGGTGGTAATGCGACTCTTTCATTTTGACCGATTGCGGAATAAAAGGCTCCAGCAACGGCAAACCTAACTCTCTCACATTCTCGATGATTTGCCCTGGGAACTTCGCCTGCGCGTTGAACATGTTGACCACCACCCCTTCCAGCATCAGCTTGCGGTTGTGATCATCACGCAGCTCGGCAAGGTTGTCCATCAAGGTCAACAGTGCCTGGTGGGAGAAGCTATCGCAATCAAATGGGATCAGCAGTTTATGGGCGGCAATCAGGCCCGCTTTACTGTAGAAATTGAGATTGGGTGGCGTATCGATATAAATGCGATCATATTCTTTTTCGAGCTCATCTAACGCATCACGTAGTTTGTAAATCTTGTATCGCCGCTCCAGCTCAGGCTCTAAGGTAGCAAGCCTCGGGCTTGAAGGAATGATATCGAGGTTTTCGTAAGCTGTTGCTTGGGGAAAGTTTTTGATTGGGGTTGATACAGAAAACCAGGAAACAGTTTGGTCGAGAAGATCAGCTATCGTTCTATCGTTCTTCGCGTTGATATCAACACCCAGATAGTGGCTGCTGTTACCCTGAATATCGAGGTCAATAAGCAGAGTTTTCTTGCCACTTGCCGCACTTAACGCTGCAAGGTTAACCGAAATACTGGACTTACCTACACCGCCCTTCTGATTGAAGATGATTCTTCGCATCGTTTTCCCTTCCAATGGTTTGAAACAGCACGACTACGAACTGTGCATACTCAACCAGTAGCTTAACAAGACCAGAAAAAGAAAAAGTGAAGATGTGTCTCGAATATACCCAGAAACAGCGGACGGCAGACACATAGTGAATGGTGAATACGAAACTATCGAATTCAGATATCTGACAACCCTGAATATTTGCCCAAGACCTACCTTGCACTCAACAAAGCAATAACAAAGAAAGGCTCTAATTTTCAAAAGGTTTGGGATATTTGGGAAAATCTTCAAATGTGAGAGAGACATACAGTGCTTGCATGAATCCTAAGTGCCATACTACCTAATCAATAATTATTACGTTGGAGAGACCTTCATGATCCCCCGTTGGCGTACCGCATCAACTTTGCCTTTATTACTCCTTCTTTTTTCGTCTTCACTTGCCAGCTTTGCAAGCGCTGAAACAGCCTCTCTCTCCACTGAGACAGCAAGTGCAGCCAGTCAGTGGGAATCTAAAGTCAACAATCTAAATAGTGAACTCAGTGATCTTGTTGAGCTACAAGCCAAAGCCAGTGGCGAAGATAAGTTGGCACTGCAACTTCAAATGTTTCAGAAGAATGAGGAGTTGCGTTCAATCATCGCCAGCGGCGTAGAAAATGACAGCTTTGACCGACCATTTCTGATCAAAGAAATCAAACAGCAACAGAGTTACGCGGAGCAAGGGGTAAAATACCTAATAGAACGTACTTCCAAACTTTCCGCACAACTGAGCGAAGCAAAAAGCGAGGACAAGTTCGCCATTCTGTCAGAATACGAAGAATCCCGTAAATACCTCGACAGCATGTACGAAGAGCAAGCACAGAACATCGACTGGCTGAAAATACTCAATGCTATCGACCCGGCGGCAGAAGAGGCTTTTAAAAAAGAAATTAGCCGTCGAACCGAGCAAATTGCTGCCAACGTCGAATACCTTCGCCAACAACTGAGCGTGGATGAAGCCCAATTGAAAGTCGCGCCGGAATCTGAAAAAGCCGCAATACAGCTCAGGCAGCTCATCACCCAACGTCGTATGGCGATCACCACTCACAGTCTTTCTGTGATGATTGACCTTTCAGACAGAGTCGGCCTTGAAACGGCAGAATACAAACGCCTTTACTTTGAAGCGACCGGCAGTGTGACGCAGGATTTGCTGAGTGGTGACGTACTACTATCGATCGTTAAGACCTGGTCAAGCAAGTTCTGGAATTGGTTTGTTGAAAATGCGCCACAACATATTTTCCAGCTCTTCGTCTTTTTGATCATTCTGCTTATTGCCCGACAAATCGCGAACCTGACGCGCAAAGTTGTGAAGAAAGCAGTGGCGGCGAAGAACCTCAAGTTCTCGGTATTAATGCAGGACTTTTTCATCTCTATGTCCGCTAAAGCCGTTTGGTTTATTGGTATTCTGATCGCCCTATCCCAGATTGGTCTGAACCTTACACCTATTCTAACGGGTTTTGGTATCGCTGGTGTTATCGTCGGTTTCGCTCTGCAAGATACACTCTCTAACTTCGCAGCAGGCATGATGCTTTTGATTTATCGCCCGTTTGATGTCGGGGATTTTGTTCAGGCTGGTGGCGTTGAGGGTAAGGTGAGCCATATGAGCTTGGTAAACACCACCATCAAAACCTTTGATAACCAAATCATTATTGTGCCAAACAGCAAGATCTGGGGCGACGTGATTAAAAACGTGACCCATGAAAGGGTTCGACGTGTCGATATGGTTTTCGGCGTTAGCTACAGTGATGACGTGGAATATGTAGAAAAGGTACTGACTGACATTATTAGCAACCATCCTGCTGTTCTGCGTGCACCCGAGCCGATGATTAAATTACACGTACTCAACAGTTCTTCTGTTGATTTTATCGTTCGCCCTTGGGTCAAGACCGATGACTATTGGGATGTTTACTGGGATGTGACGAGAGAAGTGAAAATACGCTTCGACAATGAAGGCATTTCTATCCCTTTCCCACAACAGGATGTGCACCTTCATATGGCATCAGGTCAATTGCCCTCACCAGCAGAAAAAGAAGCCTAAAACGAGAAAGCGCCTCAATCGAGGCGCTTTCAGATTCTATCTGGATTTTACAAACAAACCCTTAAGCCATTTGTATATAAGAATCAGGCTGTAGTACAGATTGGTTGAAGCGTTATATTCCTCTAGCGCATGGATGTAATTCGATTTGTACTTCTCTACCGCTTCATGAGCTGAATCTGCATATATCGAGTCATCTTCTACTTCATATCCCTGAGCCAGCAAAGCATCCTTTTCTACCAGGAAGGTGTTTGAAGCCATATCCAAATAGGTAAACTTTTGTCTGTTGGAATTTGGAATGGTGAAGAACTGATATTTGTTAGCCATTAACGTCCCCTAAATTGATTAATAGGCGGCGAAATCGCGTTGCTCAGTTAACTGCACGTCCTGTGCTTAGGAACGAAACCCAGTCATCACGATTTCTGCTTTTTGCAGCTTCAACGGCTTTGCGAACATCGTAATCAATTCGCTTGTGGTTCACGCTCCAACTTCTCCCACCTCCCTCCACGATCGCGTAAGAGGCATGATGGCTAAAGTTTTCCATCGCATGAACCCAAGGTTCGTCATCCTTGTAGGCAGGAAGTCCCACACTGCCAGGATTAACAATGAGTTGATTGCTGCGCGTCGAAACTGATCTAGCTAAATGGGTATGACCGCAACAAATTAGGTGGCTTGGATTGCCCGCCAGTAACGCCATAATGTCATCGTTACTTCTCAATACGGGACTTCCACTTGACGCGTCTTCCAACAGGTACACCAAATCGTTTTCCGGTGTGCCGTGGCAGAAAAATATATCCTCATTAAATTGTATGGTAGGTGGCAGTGACTTCATCCAGTCAAGGGGCGCTGTACCGAGATCATCCAGAATAAACTGCATCGTCGGGTTTGAAGCTATCTCCGCTTCCTGCGCCTCATAAATCTGTCTGTCCTGATTGCCACGAATGGTGACAATTTCATTCTGCATCAATAGATTAAACGTATCACGAGGGGCGATAGGTCCGTACAAGATATCACCAAGATTGACGATTACATCAACACATTCTCGACGAATATCACGCAACACTGCATCCAATGCAAAAACGTTGCTGTGAATGTCCGAAAGCAAAGCTAAACGCATTGGCACATCCTTATATCTAGCGGTCAGCGGGATGGTGTACACCGTCGTTGGTGACAACATCACCCAAATCAAAGGGATTAACCCCTTCCAAGCAACCCACATTGTAGCCATATTCTGAAGGATCTGAGCGACGCTGGTGGTGTGTGTAAATACCACACTCTGAACAAAAATAGTGTTTTGCTGTGTGGGTGTTGAACGTATACAGTTTGAGGAGCTCCTGCCCTTTGACGATGTTAATGCCATCCAATTTAACAGAAGCCACCACGGCCCCTTTTCTGCGGCAAATTGAACAGTCACAACGGCGAGGCTTTTCAATACCATTTGGCAAGAAAAGTTCTAACTCCACCCCACCACAGTGACAAGTAAGTTTATGCTTTTCTTTTATTTCTGTAGGGCCAACTTTACGAATCATACTCACCTCATCATCCATGGCATTAAGGTCAACTGATTTGACGCGTTTTATTCAACTGCATTGATTCTAAAAATAACAGAGGGTTGAACGTTAAACGCCACTCAACTCCCAAATCAGTTATTTCTCCGAGGCGCTAACACTTTGAACAATTGCCATCCCGACGTTCGTACTCCTGCAGATTGCCTTGGCTGTCCAACGAGAACTTGCAGCACTGATTGAATAAGCCCATCAAGTTCTGCCGACTTTTCTTTAACCGCGACTTTAACGTTGAATAATTAATATCGTGAGTTTCCGCGTAATCTTTCTGGCTTACGCCGTCTATCTCAATCGCCTTTAGCAATTCAGCCTCACTCTCAGACAAACCATGTAAAAATGGGAGAATACATTTGGTAAGATCTTGGACAACAGAAGGCGACTCTTCATCCAGCCAGAGTTCGTTACCGACCTCATCACTATCATTGCTGTCGAACCTTTTTCTCCGATAGAAATCGATGATGGCATTGTTCGCTATCTGAAACAGCCAAGGCTTTAACTTACTGCGCTCATGCAATGAAGGCAGGCTGGTATACGTCTTCACCAGTATGTCCTGCAGCAAATCCTCCGCATCGTCCGGATTGCTGACTTTGCTACGAATAAAGGCTTTAAGACTTGTCTGATACTCAGACCAAATAGCTTCTATTGTCATTGCTCACTCTTAAATAAACGGAAATTGACTGATGGAATGTCTCCCACCAGCCAAGTGTATTTCTTTTTAAAGTTAAATCGCTTAACCGCAGCAGCTTGACGATCCGCACTGACTAGCCGCCACATCTTTACCTTCACCAAGATAGGTGTTTTTAAGGTAGAAATCGCTGAATCGTTCAACAAAGTCCGATGATACTGACTTCACGGCATAACCTGTTTCTAAAACAGCGTGCTGCCATGCCTGCATCTTTGGCAGACCACATAGGAAGTCATATCCGGCCTTTTCTTTAATAATCGCAGCGCGATGCAAGAGCGGTAACCAAGCAACATCAACTTTGCCTAGCGTGTTTGAGTCAAAGAATCGCGTGTCACCTGTCAGTTGCTTCTCAGCTTTCTGGAAAACCAATTGTAACTTACTTGCCCTTTCATCAAAGGTCGCTTTATCTTTGCTGCTCATGGTGCCGCACTGCATCAGGTAGTGTTTGGTACCCAGATAGCTCCATGCGCGCTGCACCGCTTTATCTTCGTTACTCAACTTGTCTTGCAAAGGTCCGAATTCATCTTCGATGTATTCAACGATGGCATCAGACTCGAACAAAGCCACACCACTATCGGTGATAAGCAAAGGAACCTGTCCATTTGGGGAGATTTCCAAAAACCAGCCAGGTTTATCCTTTAGGCTGATATATTCAATCTCATAGGGGATTTCCTTAGCTTCCAGCAACGCAGTTACACGTTGAACGAAAGGGCAGATTTTAAAACTAACTACTTTAATCATCAGAATGCTTCTTCTATTAGGGACTTTACCTATAAGACGAAGCTGAAAAGAAAAAGACGAAGATTTCGCAAAACTTTTTTAAAGTCTCTATTTGTTATCAGATTAAAGAAGTGACTTCGTTACTCTCTTTTAACAAACTTTGCTAAAATGCTCTTACTATAAAACCCAAATATATAAATGGAGTTTCATGTCTCAAGCCTTGCCTAAAAATCGCACTGAATGGCTGATTTTCTTTCGTCGTGCAAAATCTATCGACACATTGGATTTGATGCTGGATGGTGCGTTAAAAAAACTAAAAACGCCTGCAGAACAGGCTGATGCAATCCTTGGCCACGAGGCCAGACTGGATGAACTAGAAGGGATTCGTAAAGCGATTTAAGAAAGAAGGCACAATGGTTTTCATTATGCCTTTTAATGTGTTTAGGCTGATTGATTAAATTTTTCAGACTCTTCTGGCTCTAAAGGTTTGACTGGCGCAGGTTCAGTTTGTTCAGGTTCAAGCATTTCTTCGGCTTTCTTTTCTGCTTCCTCGACCAGTTCGCTGCCTTTCTCTTTGCCTTTATTCCACAGCTCAGAGCTTTTTTCTTTCGCGCTGTCCCAGAGGTCACTGCTTCCTTCTTCAGCACCGTTCAGTAATTCTTCGCTTTTTTCCTTGGTGGCGTCCCAAGCGCTTTTACCTGCTTCTTTGGCTGAGCCCCAAGCTTCACTTGCCGATTCTTTTGCTTTATCCCAGCTGCTTTCTTCTTCCGCACTTGCCGCGAAAGGCAATACAAGCAATAACGACAGCACCAGCGTTTTTAATGGATTCATCATGATCTCCCTTGATGATTGCTTAGCATTTCAGTCTATACCCGCTGCTAAGCCAGTATATTAAAGACAACCTGAATCGAGTTACAAGTCACCCTAACAAATATATAAAACAGTGTTCAATATTTAGAGAAAGAAAAACCGCCTTTAAATGTGCGTAAAGGTGGTGAAGGTTTGACAAGGAGAATGTCAAATTATCAGGTTCAGTTGCCCACACTAGGGTCTGGAGATCACAAGGGTTAGTCTTTATTTTTCATGTCCCGTTTGGGGTGGCCATCATATGTCCAGAGAAGATCACGTGGGATCGGGCCTTTGTTGCGGCCACCTTGCTGAGTTTGTTCCCAGGCATGTGCCAAAATTCCTACTGATCGGGAAAGACAAAATAACCCTCTGGCCAACTCGGCGGGTATACCTAATTCGCCATAGATAACCGCTGTCGCACCATCTATGTTCATTGGTATCGCTTTGCCTTTTTCTTTCAGAAGTTGTTTTTCCACCTGTAAAGCGATGGAATGAAAACGCCCTTCAACGATGCCATCAGCTTTAGCTTCAGCAACCAGTTCCATCAACCTCGGCGCTCTGGGGTCGACAGGATGGAAACGATGCCCAAAACCGGGAATGAACTTGCCATGCAATTCACGTTGTTTTGCCAAACCTTCGATCACAGCTTCTTCTATCGACAAACTTTTAGACACAGCAATTTCATTCACCATCTGGTAGAAGGTCACAGCCTGTTCTCCCGCTCCGCCATGAACATCACCCAGTACATTTACCGCAGATGCCATTGCATTATTCAGCCCAACACCACAGGTTGAAGCCATGCGGGCAATAGCGATACTTGGCGCTTGAGGTCCATGATCTACCGCTGACATCAAGGCTGCATCCAACAACTTGGCCTTTTCCGGTGAAGGTAGTTCACCTTGCGTCATCAACCAGATCATTTGTGTGAAGCTGACGTTACCAATCAAGGATTCAATCGGATAACCGTAGTAGCTGATTTCACCCGGTTTCATGTCAATGATGTCTGTTCGCCACCAGTCTGCCACTGCTTTCTCTGGCCCGGATTCAGGGCGTCGAATACTCATACCACGCCCTTCTCTTTCAGTTGTTCAATATCACTCGCTTTATAACCAAGCTCAGAAAGGATCATATCGCTGTGTTCACTCAAAACAGGTGGTGGCATATCGACTTCGGGTCGCTTTCCATCAACAAGGAAACCTGGGCGAGCGATATGGACATCGCCTTTTGTTCCTTCAACATCCTCAAATACTGCTTCAAATTCGCGTAACTTCACTTGCGGAAGATCCAGCGCTTCCGGCACCGTCATCACCCGACCTGCAGGCACTCCCAATTTGTTCAGGGTATCTTCCCAAAACTCGGCGGGATACGCCGAAAACGCAGCTTCTAGAATCTCGGTGAGTGCCGCACGGTTCTGCAACCTAGCCTGACGTTCGGAGAATCTCGGGTCAATTTTAAGTTCGGGTTGATTGATCGCATCGCAGACAGACTCAAACTGCTCCTGTTTGTTGGCCGCAATGTTGATAAGGCCCGTGGCAGTTTTAAATGCACCTGAAGGACTGGCGGTAAAATTGTCGTTCCCCATAGGTTTGGGGTCTTTGTTGGCAACTAAGTAGTTCGAAACCACCCAGCCCATGGTCGCCATGGTCGATTCCAGCATGGAGACATCAATGAAACAGCCTTCGCCATTTTGTGCACGTCCTGCCAAGGCTGAAGAAATCGCAAAAGCAGCGGTCAAGCCACCAATAGTGTCTGCAATCGGGTAACCGACTCGGTAAGGTGCATTTTCCGGCGCGCCGGTAATCGACATCACACCTGACATTCCCTGTATGATTTGGTCATAAGCGGGAAGGTGCTTCATGGGACCTTCAGCACCGTAGCCTGATATTGCACAGTAGATAAGGTTTGGGTTGACAGCTTTCAGCACTTCATAATCCAACCCCAAGCGTTTCATCACTCCGGGGCGAAAATTTTCCACCAACACATCTGCGGTTTCTACCAGCGATTTCAAAATCGCTTTTCCTTCAGGGTCTTTGAGGTTAAGCGTAATGGAGCGTTTTCCCGTATTTTGCGCCAGAAACGACACACCCATTTTCTTGGCATTGAGGTCAGGATCTGCACCCAATTGTCGGGCGAGATCCCCACTCCCGGGGACCTCGACCTTGATAACATCTGCGCCCATATGTGCCAACTGGTGACAGGCAAAAGGGCCTGCCAACACGTTGGTCAAATCAAGCACACGGAAGCTGGATAAGGTTGTACTCATTTGCTTGTTCCTTATCCGTCACCACGATCAACCTGCACGTTCGGGCGTTGGTTTTTCGACGCGCCTATCCCTGCCTTTTCCAGACCTGTGCGGATCACTGGGAGTAGCAGCACAAATACTGAAATACACATGATGGTGAGTGTCAGCGGACGTTCCCATAAGAAGCTCAAGCTGCCATCAGAGATGATCAGTGAGCGACTAAGGTTGTTTTCCATGATGCCGCCCAGAATAAAGCCGAGAAGCATCGGTGCCATTGGGAAGTCCAAAAGACGCAGGAATATCGCCGCAATAGTGATGATAACCATCATATTGATATCGAAGGTGTTAAAGCTGACCAGATACACACCTGTGATCGAGAAGAACAGAATGAGTGGGATCAGTATTGGCCTTGGGATCACCAACAAACGTGAGATATATGGGATCAGCGGCAAATTCAGGATAAGCAGTACAATGTTGCCAAAGTACATCGAGATGATAACCGACCAGAACACGTCTGGATTATCGACGAACAGACGCGGTCCTGGCTGGATGCCGTAAGCAATCAAAGCGCCGAGCATGATTGCCGTGGTACCTGAACCCGGAATACCCAAGGTAAGCAGCGGAACAAATGAACCCGTCGATGCAGCATTGTTTGCTGACTCTGGTGCTGCAAGGCCTCGCAATGCCCCTTTACCAAACTTCTCTTTCAGGCGTTTCGGTGCAAGGTTACGCTCCAGACCATAGGAGAGGAACGAAGCGATAGTCGCTCCAGCACCCGGAAGCACACCAACGATGAAGCCGAAAATAGAAGAACGGGCAACCGTTGGCGCTACCTCTTTCACTTCTTCTTTTGACAGCTTCATGCTGCCTAGCGCAGCCATATCCATGTCAGGCTCTTCTTCTTTATGCTGTCCTTTCAGCACCGTCATCACCACTTCCGCTAGCGCAAAAGTCGCCATTGCCAAAAGTAAGAAGCTAATACCATCAATCAAGTCGATATTGTTGAACGTAAAGCGCGGCGCACCGGTGATTACATCCGTACCCACGGTCGCAATCATCAGGCCGAATACCGTCATTGCCATAGCCTTCAGCACCTGACCTTTACCGGCAAATGCGGCGACTGCGGTCAAGCCTAAGATCATCAGCGCAAAATAGTCGGCAGACTGGAAACTCAGCGAGACCTTGGCGAGTGCGGGCGCGGCAAACAGCAGAATAATTGCGCCAATCGTACCACCGGTGAAAGAAGAGTAAGCCGCCAACGCCAATGCTTTACCAGCCTGACGTTGTTGCGCCAGCGGATAACCGTCGAATGCCGTCACCACTGTACTTGCACAACCTGGTGCATTAATCAGAATTGAAGACGTGGAGCCGCCAAATACGGCACCATAATAAACGCCAGCCATCAGGATGATGCCAGACGCTGGATCCAGACCATACGTAATCGGGATCATAAGTGCTACTGCCGAAATAGGCCCAAGACCTGGCAGCATGCCGATGAAGGTACCGGCAAAACAGCCGACAACCACCATCATAATGTTAAAAGGCATTGTTGCGGTGCTTAAGCCCGTCGCGATTCCTTCCCACATAGCCTTAACCTCCGAACAACTGGGTAAACGCGCGTCCAGGCGCGAGATAGATATCTAGTAGCTTTGCCAGCACAAACCAGATACCGACGGCAAAAGGTACCGATGCAATGAACAATGTTTTCGGTCGGCGTTCTCCGAGAATCCAGTAACCGACAACCAAAAAGAAAATGGTAGAAAGCAGGAATCCAACCCACTCAAGCGCAAAAGCAAACGCCACAATCAACGCTAACAGCTTTGCCACCAGCACGAAGTCCAACCCTACCAATTGCACTTTGCTGCCAGCATCACGACGACCTGTTACCAACATTAAAATGCCGAGAATGCCACCCATATAGGAAAGTGCGATAGGTAAGGTTTGTGCGTGAAAAGGTTCGTATTCATCGCCTGGGAACATGGGGATTTGGCGGGCGTAGTACCCATATGCCACTGAAAGACAGAGAAATACGAGACCACCGATATGGTCTTTAGTGACAACCATTTGACACTCCTTGAACTGCAATGTAAGACGGTAATGTCCGTCTTGAAAAGCGATAAGGCCTAATCCGTAGGCCTTAGGTCATTCGACCAATTGAATCAGGGCTCGGAGAACCGAGCCCTTTTCGTTGAGGCTTAGCGAAGGAAGCCAAGCTCTTTCATCAGTGCACCTACTTCTTGCTCCTGACCCTCAAGGAAAGTCACGAACTCTTCGCGAGGTTTGAAGATTTCAGTCCAGCCATTGCGGTCGCGAACTTCTGCCCAAGCATCTGTGATGTACATTTTTTCCAGCGTTGCTGCATACTCATCAGCTTGTGCGTCAGACAGGCCTGGCGCACCAAAGAATCCACGCCAGTTAGTGAATTCCGCGTCATAACCCAACTCTTTCAGGGTTGGTACATCATTCGCTGCTGGTGAACGCTCAGGACCAGTCATCGCCAGAATGCGAACTTCACCTGCATTCTTCAGTGCCAGTGCTTCAGAGAAACCGGTCGACAGTACTTGAGTTTCACCTGACAGCATGCCTGCCATCGCTTTACCACCGGCATCATAAGCCACATATTTCACACGTTTTGGGTCACCGCCACCGGCCTTGAATGCCATAGCTGCAACTAAGTGGTCCATACCGCCACGTGAAGAACCGCCCGCAACGGAAACTGAACGCGGGTTTTCTTTGTAGTCTTTCATCAGTTGCTCAAAACTCTGATATTTAGAGCTTGTTGGAACAACAAACGCCGCATAGTCACCAATGGTTGCAGCGATTGGCGTCAGGTCACGAAAAGACTGAGGGAAAACTTTAGAAAGTGAGCGAATAACGATCGGGGTTGAATTCACCATCAGTGTGTTGTCGGCTTGAGCAGCAGTTTCAATCAAGTGCGCAATCGCTTTACCACCGCCTCCACCGGACATGTTTTCATAAGAAACAGTCTCAACCAGACCTGCTTTAGACAGTGCTTCACCGGTACCACGTGCAGTACCATCCCAACCACCACCTGCACCACCAGGGATTAGGAAGTGAACTTCATCTACGGCAGCGTTAGCCAGTCCCGCACTCAGTGCAGATGTGAGCGCCAAAGCTGCAACGATAGAACGTTTTTTGGCGAACAGTTTAGAAATCATAGGTTTTTCCTCGTGTCGTTCCGTCCTTTGGACGAGTTAGATTTTTGCCGAAACTCCGCTCAAAATGGCGTTTAAAGCGCAATGCGCCGTTTCGGGATCTTTGCCCTACTCTTTCAACCTATTTGCCAGCCCAAAATCTGAAAAGCTTCTGGTTTTAATGTTTTTTTAAACTTTAAAAAACATTTTGTTCATATTGTTCACTTGCGTGATAAGGGACAAAGAATCATTATTTCAAGTAGATAGATAATAGCGACTATGTTTAGGCCTCTTTCTCACCCTATTTAGTAAACAAAAGGTTTCTTCTCTGGATGTTTTCACTTCGCGCGCTCAAGCTCAAAACCCGCATGATGCTGATACTCGGCATGATGGCCTTGCTGCAAACTGGATTTATTGGCCTGTTTGCACTTTTCTATCTCTCTCATTCTCTCGACGAACAAATAAGCCAACGCGCCCTAAACGTGGCTAAAACGATTGCAGCCATGCCGGCCGTAGTTGAAGCCGCTGAACAGAGAGACAGTGAATACCTTCAACCACTCGCACTCGACCTTGCAGAGGTGAATGATGCCCGCTTTGTCGTCATCGGTGACCAAAATGGTATCCGGCTCGCCCACCCCTCTTGGAAACGGGTAGGAAAGCCGATGTATGACGATGATGGTGATTACAACGAGCCCGCCCTGCTTTACGGAAAACCCTACATTCAGAAAGCCACTGGCAGTCTGGGGGCAACCGTTCGCGGAAAAGCCCCGATATTTGATTCAAGCAGCGAGTCAGTGGTCGGCATTGTTTCAGTTGGTTTCTTACTCAAATCAGTAGATGACATCATCAACCGCTATATCACGACGCTGTATATCGTTATTGCTGTCAGCTTTTCACTCAGTGTTTTGACCGGCATGTGGTTTGCCAACCATTTCAAAAAAGCTATTTTCGGCTTAGAGCCGGAGCAGATTGGTCGTCTTTTCCAAGAGCGAAACGCCACCCTTGAATCAGTAAGGGAAGGAATTATCGCGGTAAATAATAAAGGCCGTATTACCACTTTTAACCGAGCTGCGGTAGAAACCCTTGGGCTAGATGCCAACACAAAACTTACCGATCGTCCGATCGAGGACGTGCTGCCGGATAGCCGGTTAATGGACGTACTCAAGTCCGGTAAACCCCATTTCGACAAAGAGATTTGGTTACAGGACCGAAACCTCATTGTTAACCGCCTGCCCTTGCTGCAGGACAACGAAATCACAGGTGTGGTATCGAGTTTTCGCCGTAAAGACGAACTCGATGCGGTCAGCAAACAGCTCACTCAAATCCAGCAATATGCTGACACGCTCCGCAGCCAATCCCATGAGTACTCGAATAAGCTCCACACGATTGCAGGGCTTATTCAAATCGGTGCAACTGACGAAGCGTTGGCACTGATCGGCCAAGAAACCCAAAGTCATCAAGCATTGATTCATCTCTTGTTGGAAGCCGTCCCGGACCCCATACTCGCGGGTTGTTTATTAGGGAAGTACAACCGCGCAAAGGAGCTGGGTCTGCGCCTCGAAATTGACCCAGAAAGTTCAATGAAACAGATGCCTGATCACATCCCTCGCGAAGAACTGGTGAGTATTATTGGTAATCTGATCGACAATGCTCTTGAAGCCACGTTAAGCAACAAACGCTTGGAAGTCAGGCTATCCATGACCGATCTCGGCAATGACCTCATATTCGAGATAGAGGACGAAGGGCAAGGTATTCTCGAAGAAGACCATTCCCGTATCTTTCGTAAAGGGGTGACCACTAAAAAAGGCGAAGGCCATGGTTATGGCCTGCATTTGGTGCAAAAGCTTCTGCAAAACCTTGGCGGTACCATTTTGTTAGAGCCCGGAGATACAATGGGCAGCCGGTTTACCGTGTATATACCCAAACAACCTGAAGATACTTGTATTCAGAGGTCACCAATGCGTTCAATTCGAGGCAAATTTCGCGAGGAATAGTGGTTCTATTTCCGTGGAATTTAACGAAGAAGTGGGCGCATTGATGGCCTCCCTTCGGACGAGTTGACTGGCGCAGTGCTCTTTGTTATCCCTTTTTGATGGAGGTGACTACACCTGCAAAGGGACGCCACGATCACAACACCAGTCAATCTCGCTGAATCCTGCATCTTCAGGTCGTTTGGGTATATCCCTAAATCCTTTGAAAATCAGAGCTAAACTATAAGAAAAGTCTACACCGGAGTCAGCAGTACCTATGACACAAAGCATCCGTGTCGTTATCGCAGAAGATGACGTTCAAATCGCAGAGATTCAAAAACGCTTTCTAGAGCGCATTGATGGTGTTGAGCTGGTGGGTATCGCCCATACCCTCGAAGACGCCGAAGATTTGGTGGATGTATTCAAACCGGAACTCTTGCTACTCGATAACCACTTCCCTAAAGGCACTGGCCTGGAGCTCCTGCGAAAACTTCGCGCTAACAACAGTGAAACCGACGTGATTCTTATTACTGCCGCCAAAGAAGTGGATACCCTTCGCGAAGCACTGAGAAGCGGCGTATTTCATTACATACTTAAACCTCTGGTGTTTGAGCGCCTGCAAGATGCCATTCACCAATATGCGGCCCACTTAGAGAAGCTTCATGCGATGGAAGATTTAGTGCAAACGGATGTCGATACCCTTTTGCCACAACGTGCAGTGGCCAATACTGCCGCCCCTCAGGAAATCACCAATTCCAACCAGCGTCTTCCAAAAGGTATTGATGGCATCACGCTGGATAAAATCCGTACTGTGTTTTCTGATTCGGAAGAATCACTCAATGCAGAAGAAGTCGGCACCATGATTGGCGCGAGCCGCACCACGGCAAGACGCTACCTCGAATACATGGTCAGCACCCAGGAATTAGAAGCACAGGTTAACTACGGCAGCGTAGGCCGACCTGAGCGTAGATACATTTCCGCATAACCCTTTGCAGACTAAGAAAACATTCGTGCGCCTGTGATCCCGGTTGAACAATTCAAATGAGTCACATTTAGTTATAGTGCGTTAAAGGCTTATTTATCGCATTCCACTCGCGGATTGCTTAGTCTTGTCATTCGCGCTTTTGCAATAAATATACCCAACACTTCTCAATGGAGTCAGATACTATGAGCCATGCTCCCCTTTCAGTGACAACGTCACTACCTGAGAGCTTTCGACACCAAGATTTTCTGACTTTTCATCGAAGGGACAAAACCGAACTTGCGGAAAAAGTTGACGGCAGTGAGGTGATTAAAGGGATCACTTTACAAGGTGTACCCACCTTGCTTCATCTAACCCTCTCTGACAAAACGGCTAGCTTGAGTATCCACTCAGACAGTAAAACATGTCCAATGACAGAAGAGGAACTCCAGCATCTTCTGAAACACATGCTCGGACTGTGCCAAACCACGGATGAATTTGAATTTGAGTATCGCGCTCACCCTGAACTATCTCGTCTGTTAAACCATTCTGCAGGGCTGAGAATTCCACAAACTGTCACGCCTTTTGAAGCCATTACCTGGGCGATTACGGGGCAGCTTATCAGCGTAGAAGCTGCCGTTTCTATTCGACGCAGATTAATAGAAGCCACTGGTATACAGCACAGCAGTGGCATGTGGTGTTTGCCCGACGAGACGATTCTGGCACGAACAGAGATTGAAACATACCGAAGCTGCGGATACTCAAACAGTAAAGCCACAACGATTCAACGTATCGCTCAAGCCTTGGTAGACGGCAGCCTGTCTCTGTCGTTAGATGCAGACCCCGAAGAGATAGGCAAACAGCTTCTTGCTGTCAAAGGTGTGGGGCCTTGGACGGTCAGCTATACCCTGTTGCGTGGATTCGGCTGGTTGGATGGTTCACTTCATGGCGATGTCGCCGTCCGCAGAAGCCTTCAACAGTTATTAGGGTTGGAAGAAAAGCCAACGGAGAAAGAAACCCAACAATGGCTTGCGTCTTTTTCTCCTTATCGCGCATTGGTCGCTGCACATTTATGGGCGATGGATTCGGACAAGAGCTACTAACCCGCTCACTTCTCTAGCAATTTGATGCATTAGCAGGCACTTGAACATTTTAACGTGCCACAGTTGCGGAACCCTTATGATCATTGCGGTATGCTCCCCGCCCTCGTACCGTGATCAATGACACATTTATGCATTACAAAAACATGTTGGGTTATCGTTACCCTAAAGGGCCGTTTGCCATGATCAGCGTGTACACCTTCACCGGTGCCGCTGTTGTTACCTCTACGGTCTTTTCGCTGCTGCTATTCCTTTCCATTGATGACAACACCATGATGAAGGTGTTGTTTGGTACTCTGGCGATCATTTTCGAAGCGGGAAAATTCTACGCTTGGTACGAATTTGGAGAGCGTCGCGCACACAAAAACTACACAGGTGCAATCACAGCGTTGGTCTTCTACTTAGTGCTGGCTGCCATTTCGATTGGCGGGAGTATTGGCGGCATCAACAGTGCAACCAACAAGGCGCAGGGTGTTATCTCCATTCAGGAAGCTAAAGTCGCAGCCTACGACAGACAAATCGCCGCCATCGAAAAACAAATTGAGCTCAATAACCTCGCCGCTGAGAAGTACATTGAAATGGAACGCATCGCGACAGGCGTTACCCGTATTCAGCAGCAAAACAATAAGCTTCGTGAAGAGCAAATCAAGTTGGCAACTGAACGCGATTCGTTGCCGCCTGTAACGCAAGGCTCTGCGATTGGTTTGATTGACAGCCTAGCCGATGCGTTCAGCGTTTCTCAGCAAGCTGCGCAATTCGGTCTTGTCGTATTCCTTTCTATTTTGCTCGACCTGTTTGCGGCTTTCTTTGTCGGTGTGATTGGTGAAGAGTTGCGTTTCCGACGCTTCTATCAACACCACACTGAAATTGATATCACGCCGGAAGACGTTAGCAAGCCGATTGGCTATCTGGAACATAAACCCGCTTTAAATGAGCCTGTCACCGCGGATGCTGCTTCCGCAGAAGAAGCACTGTCACTTGAAGATAAAGTGAAAAAAGCGGTGCAAGCCGGCGTGATCACTTGCTCTAAGAAAGCCGTTGGTAAACATTTCCTGCTTTCAACGGATGATGTGGACACTTTGTTTGAGCAAATGATGCTTGGTGGCCTCATTGCCAAGAAAGCCAATAATCATTATTACTTGGTGGCTTAAACCGCAATCAATGAAAAAGAGCGCGTAAAGCGCTCTTTTCTTTATTCGATTAATTGGAGTCTAAAGCCCGTCAATGGGTTCCGCACTCACTTCTGTCACACTGCTATCCCCCTTTGGCTTGATGGTATCAATCACCATCTTGAGGTCATCAATCAGCCCTTCGTTTTTGCTGTTTTGCTCTTCCAATGTCGTCACTTGTGCTGTTAGCGATGCTTTTTCCTGCTGCGACATCGACAAATCTGACTGCACTTTATCCAGTTCACTCATCAGCTTCGCGAGTTGAGGATCGACGTCGGGCTTCGACGTGAGAGCGGTATTTAACATCTGGGCCTTTTCTTCCAGCACCAGGGCTTGTTGCTGCATAGGTTGATTGCGAAGATCTAACCCTTCCAGCGCTTGCGCAATGGCATGCAATCGGTTTTCCAGTTCAAGGATCAGTGGTTCAAACTTGCCATTATCAACATTTCTAAACCGCTTTACCTCCTGACCGATATGCTTCACGTGCTCAATTTCAAATTGAACGGCAGCCACAGCATCATTGATGGCATCTATGTCCCGAGGATTCGCATTAACGCTCGCTACCACTTGTTCGAGCGAAGCTTCTGACTTAGTGAAACTGATAGGGGCTACCGACTTAAACCCTTCACGGCGAAGCAAGGTGATCTGGTTTTTCAGTGGCTCAACGTGGGTTTTGAGAACAACGGCAATTTCTAATTTCTTTGCATTTTCAAGGAACACGACTTGCTTGACCTGCGCATCATCAATGTCGTTATCTGAGACATAAGCGAACAACTTCCTGTAATCAGAAGCCAAGCGGTTATAGCGTGATGCATACAACTCATCTGCACCTATCTCTCCAAGATAAGCCATCTCAGCGATCGATTCAGCCAGCAATGAATCTGCAGTCGTTTTGAGTGTTTGCAATCGGTCGTATAGCCCAGCAACTTGTGACAAGCGTTTGTCGAAGTTTTCAGCGTACGTTCCATCAGAGAAGAGTGAATAGTCTTCTGTCGCTTTCGCTGGGTTTGATGCGAAGTCTTCGTAAACATCGACAGCGTCATCCCATGCATCGAACAGATCATCGACCAAGTCATCGTCGTAAAGCCTCAATGACTTGCTTTCCTCCATCTTAGCCAGCCAACTCTCGTAGTCTGCTTTTGATGCTTTGTAGATCTTTAATGTGTTCTGGCTTTCCTGGGTGGGTGTATTGGTTTCAGCTGTAACCTGTCTTGGTTCACTGGTTGATTGACAGGCATTGAGTAAAGATGCAAAGGCGACGGCACAAAAGACCGCATTGAACTTGTTCATCGGCTAATCCCCTAGGTCACTGAATCTGATCTGAATATCAACCAGATCATCATTGTTTATTTTTCTTATAGTTAGATGCCACTTTCTAGAACGGGTGAGTTGTTCACCTCAGTTAAATCTAGACCAGAGACTGTTACCAAGCGCCGCCAGTAGTGTGATAGTTATCACGTCAGATTTTGTAAGTGTTACACGACAAGATCCCGTATTTGGGATTATGCTATCAATGAGTAAAAAGAAGCCTACTACGCACAGTTTTTAAGGTGGCGTTAATATTCACACTGGTGGACGCGTGAAAGACATTGTGAGTGAAAGTAAATGATGAACGTGACCGGCAACATCAATAAATAATACTCACGATGATGAACCGCTTAAAGCCATCGATTTTGCTAGCTTGTATATCTTTACCAACCAAACACCCGTTCGATATATTGCACAGATCACAATCCTATTATCTTGTTGCTTTGGCGAATCCTCTTCTTCTACGGAGCCCTTGCACCACACTTTCACGGCAGTTAGGCTAGAATCTGCTGACAAATCACTCGGTTTATTGAATGGAAACCAATATGGAACAGATTAAGAACCGCTCACTACTCTCCGCCATGTGCGAAAACTCGAACAATGCAATTGCCGTTGATAACCCTGCCACTGGCGATATTCTGGGTTTTGTTCCCAATCACAGCAAACAAGAAATCGAGAGTGCTGTCAGCAAAGCGGTTGAGGCGCAAAAAGCCTGGGCAAAGCAAACAGCAAAACAACGAAGTGAAATTCTTCTCCGTTGGTTCAACCTACTGATGGAAAATCAGGAAGATTTAGCCCGCATCATGACTCTGGAACAAGGTAAACCACTTGCTGAATCTCGCGGTGAAGTTGCCTATGGCGCTTCGTTCATCCAGTGGTTTGCAGAAGAAGGCAAACGCACTTACGGCGAAACCATTCCTACCCCATTGGCAGATCGCAGGATCATGACAATACGCCAACCTGTGGGTGTCGCTGCTGCTATTACACCTTGGAACTTCCCTATTGCGATGATCACCCGCAAAGCTGCGCCGGCATTAGCGGCTGGATGCAGTTTCGTGGCCAAACCTGCTGCTCAGACACCAATCAGCGCATACGCGGTTGCGGAACTCGCCTACCAAGCAGGCTTACCCCGTGATTTGTTAGTGATTATCTCGACAACGGATGCAGTGATGGCGGGCGAACATTTCTGTAGCAGTGATCAAATCCAGAAGATCTCCTTTACCGGCTCTACCAATGTGGGCCGCATCCTGATGAAACAGAGCGCTGGGAGTGTGAAACGCGTTTCAATGGAGCTGGGCGGCAATGCACCATTTATCGTCTTTGATGACGCGGATATCGATGCCGCCGTGAAGGGTGCGATTGCCTCGAAGTTCCGCAATGCAGGCCAAACCTGTGTCTGTGCCAACCGTTTCTATGTGCAGGACTCTGCTTACGATGAATTTGTCGATAAATTCTGCAAAGCCGTCTCTGAGTTGAAAATAGGTAATGGACTTGAAGACGGCATCTCTATTGGGCCATTGATTGACGATAACGCGAAAGATAAAGTCCAACGCCTGATTACTGGTGCAACTGAACAGGGGGCCAAAGTGGCCGTTGGAGGAAAAGATCATGGTGGTCGATTCTTTGCACCGACGGTTCTCACTGACGTCACTCACGACATGGCTATTGTTCAGGAAGAAATATTCGGCCCAATTGCACCTGTCATCCGTTTCAGTAATGACGAGTCACTGGTTCAAATGGCTAACGACACCATTTATGGCCTTGCCAGCTACTTCTACAGTAAAGATATCAACCGTATTTTCGCCATTGCCGAAGCACTGGACTACGGTATGGTAGGTGTTAACGAAGGTGTTATCTCTACCGAAGTCGCTCCATTTGGTGGCGTTAAGCAGTCCGGTATTGGCCGCGAAGGCGCGAAACAAGGTATCGATGAATATCTTAATACCAAATATATCTGCTTGGGTGGTATGTAAGCTGGTCAGAATGAACGTTTAACTGGTAAAAGCAGGAGTCCTCTCCTGCTTTTTCATTTCCAAACCATAAAAAGTACCTACCAAATTCGCTTTGCAACAAGAAATCCCTTTCATTCACTTTTACGTTCATAAAATTCACTAATTTTTGACGAAATTCTGCTCTATAAGTATATGATTGTTTTAAAATTGCATAAAAATTCTGCAATCAAACCTCCCAAAGACAGGTCTTTTCCTTTAATGTGAAGCGCAACAGCGTTTTTTCGTGCCACAGTGCGAAACTACGCCCAATTCAAAAAGAACAAAGGTAAAAAGATGTCTGACGTACCTTCAGCTGCAGTAGAAGTCGCAGCTAATGCACAAACCGTTGCTGAATCTTCCGGTTCTGTTTGGCCATACGTGGTTGGCGGTATCGCTCTTGTCGTCGCAGCGGGATTTTGGGGCTACAAACTGGTAAGCCGTCCTACTTTCATTATCAAGCAGATCCGCCGCCGTAATCTGAAGGCAATGAAGAAAGAAGGAATCGAGAGCTCAGAAGCAACCAACGATTTAGATAGACTGCTAACTGCCATTGAAGAGCATGCAGTAGCAAACAAAATGTCCGGCACTGACATGATTAAACTTCTGGCTCCGCTAAACGACCAGAACCGTATGAAGTCAGCAAAAGATATGTACCTCACCATGCAACACATTGCTCGTGAAGTGGGCAACACCAAACTGGCGGGTGAATTCAAAGGTAAATCTACTGGCGTGAAATCTGGCTCCAAATTGATGGCGGGCCTGTTCAAGCGAGCAGGCATCTAAGCCTCGCTTCAACATTGCGAAAGGCACTTCAGGGTACCTTTTTCATTTCTTCTTCTCACTTCATTGCTGCTTTACCACCAATGATTTTGTAGGCGGGCGTTCCCCTTACCAACGTCTCCCTCGCAAACACGTTGCCGCAAGAAGGACATTCACATGGCGTGTTAGTGTAGTCAGTCATTATGCGTTCTTTAAAACATTTCACTAATGCCCCTTTACCGCCTTTCTTGTATTTGAATAATATCGTTTTGCATTTAGCACAGATAATATCGACAGAACGTTCAGGCAATTTCTTTTTGGGTTTCGCCACAATACCTCCATTGATTAGTCCGCTGATGTTATCTCAAAGAAAGCGTTAGACCAAAGTCTTAGGACAAGAAAAAACTGAGAGAAAGCTTATGTTTATCGGAGCTAATTAACATTACATTTACAATCTCAACTATCCTTTCCGAGATATCTGCAGCAGGAAGATCACTCGTCCTCCCTGCTAAATTCCATGGCTACGGATACCTCTAACATTGGAGTGTTGTATGAAAATCAAATCCTTGGTGAAGACACTTTCACTCGCATCAGCAATGATCACTGCTGGAATGGGAAGCGCTACCGCTCAAGACCGCGACTATATCCTTGCAACCGCATCGACTGGTGGTACCTACTACCCAGTTGGTGTTGCGCTGGCAACGCTGAGCAAAGTGAAGCTGGAACCCAAGCATAAATTCTCCCTTTCCGCGATCAGTTCTGCAGGATCCGGTGAGAACGTGAAGTTACTGCGTGAGAACGAAGCTCAGTTTGCTATTTTGCAAGGTCTTTACGGGGCTTGGGCATGGAATGGCGAAGGCAAGGTGAAGCAGGCAGGTCCTCAGAAAGAGCTACGCTCTGTGTCCATGCTTTGGCAAAACGTTGAGCACTTTATCGTACTGGGTGACCTCGCGAAGACAGGTACCATGGCGGATATGAACGCGATGGATGGTAAGAAGTTCTCGATCGGTAAGAAGAATTCCGGCACTGAAGGCTCTGGCCTTCAAATTTTGTCGGGACTGGATATCAACACCGATAAATTTAACATGGCCCATCTTGGTTATGGTGCCAGTGCTGATGCACTGCAAAATGGTAACATCGATGGTATGAACACCCCAGCAGGTGTGCCAGTCAGTGCCGTTACCCGTGCATATGCGGCCATGGGCGATAAAATCAAGATCCTGAACTTTACAGATGAGCAAGTGAAAGAAGCCAACGGCAGCTACAACTTGTGGACCCGCTTTGTGATTGAGCCAAACACTTACCCAGGGCAAACCGAAGCGGTTGAAACTATCGCGCAGCCAAACTTTCTGGCAGTACGCAGCGATATCAGTGACGAAGATGTATACCTGCTCACCAAAACCATCTATGAGAATCTGGCATTCCTGAACGGCATCCACAAAGCGACTAAAGCGATGTCGCTTCAGAAAGCAATTGATGGCCTACCAGTGCCACTACATCCTGGTGCGGCGCGCTACTACAAAGAGCAAGGCCTGACGATTCCTGATCACCTTGTCACTCAATAAATCCTAAGCAAAAAGGCGCTGACCGGTCAGCGCCTCCTTTTATTTTCAGCCCAACAGGACGTCGTGCCTTCTCCGCACGCTAGAAGGAATATGACTGATAAATCTTCAAGCGCAGATTCGCCTCAGGAACTCGAAACCGAACTCAACCAGTTTGAACTCACTCAGCGGTCCGACTTTCCGCTAATCACCCGCATTGTCACTGTGTTCGGAATTGCGCTTTCACTCGTTCACATATGGTTTAACACGCTCGCCACCTTACCTGAACTCTGGGTGTCCGCTGCACACTTCGCTGGTTTTTCCGTGATGTGTGCCTTGACCTACCCCGCAGCGGCTAAATGGCGTAAAAGCCGTTGTGCTCTGGCCATCGACATTGGTATTGCAGTCGCCGCTATTGCCTGTTTGGTTTACGTGATTTTCGCGGAAGACGCTCTTTACGAACGTGGTGTTACCTTCGTGACCAGCGACTGGGTGTTTTCTGTTATTGCCATATTGATTGCACTTGAACTTATCCGACGCACCATGGGCTGGTTTATCCCTTGCCTGATTGTCGTCGCATTGACCTATGTAGTTTGGTGGGGAAGCTGGCTGGATGGCATATTCGCCTTCCCTGGGCTTTCTGCCGAAACCATGCTTTACCGCGCCTTTTATAGTTCTGAAGGCATGTTTGGCCCGATCTCCCGAATATCATGGAGCTATGTCTTCATGTTCATTTTGTTTGGAGCGTTTCTGGTCAAATCCGGAGCGGGTGATTACATCATCAATGTTTCCCGTGCGGCGGCAGGTAAAATCATCGGCGGCCCAGGTTTTGTCGCCGTATTGGGTTCTGGCTTGATGGGTTCCGTCTCCGGATCCAGTGTCGCCAATACGGTGTCTACCGGGGTAATTACCATCCCCCTGATGAAGAAAGCTGGCTTTCCACCTAAGTTTGCAGCAGGCGTGGAAGCCGCAGCATCATCAGGCGGGCAGCTTATGCCACCTGTTATGGGGGCTGGCGCTTTTATCATAGCGTCATACACCCAAATCCCGTACGTCGAAATCATCGCGGTATCATTTGCTCCAGCACTGATTTATTTCCTGTCGGTGGCATTTTTCGTCCGCATTGAAGCAAAACGTTCTGGTGTTCATCAACTGGAAACCGTCACACCTTCGATGTTCTCCGTGTTGGCATCTGGCTGGCACTATCTCATTCCACTCGCTGTACTTGTCGCCTTGCTGGTAATGGATTTCACACCAACCTATGCAGCAGGCATTTCGATTATTTCCGTTGTAGTTTCATCTTGGCTTTCGCCGAATAGAATGGGCGTTACGGATATCTTTGATGCGCTCGCTCAAGGCGCTCGCAACATGGCGACCACCGCCGTATTACTTACAGGTATTGGATTGGTGGTGAATGTTATTAGTACCACTGGCATTGGGAATACCTTCTCCTTGATGATCAATGACTGGGCGGGGGGTAGCCTGTTCATTATGATTGTATTAGTTGCCCTCGCTTCTCTGATATTGGGTATGGGCTTGCCGGTTACTGCGTCCTACATCGTATTGGGTACCCTTTCCGCTCCAGCACTGTATGGGTTGATTGCAGAGCAGCAACTGCTTGAGCTTCTCATTACAGGTCAACTGCCAGAAGAAGCCAAAACCATATTTATGCTGATTGCGCCTGAACAACTCGCCGCTCTGGGTTCGCCAATGCCGTTTGAAATGGCCGTCGACTTGGTCGGCAAAGTCCCTGATGACTTTAAAGCAACGCTTCTGGAGCAGTCTCTTGGTCCAGTAACTGTTGGCTTAGCATTATTAGCTGCCCATCTCATCATATTCTGGCTATCACAAGACAGTAACGTGACACCTCCAGTCTGTTTAACCGCCTTTGCAGCCGCAACCATTGCCCACACCCCGCCAATGGCGACAGGATTCAAGGCGTGGAAAATCGCCAAAGGGTTATATCTGGTGCCATTACTTATGGCCTATACGCCATTGGTTGCTGGGGATTTCCAACAAGTGGTGATAGTGACCCTATTTGCAATTCTGGGCACCTGGGCGCTCGTAGCAGGTCTGGAAGGTTATCTTGAAGGTCCAATTAATCCTCTATTCCGTACAGCGACATTTGGCATGGCGGCATTGATGATGTGGCCTGGACTTGATCTCTGGGCTCGCGTGTTGGGTGCTGCGTTATTCATTGCGTTAGTTGTTTACTCCTATAAAAAAGCACCAACACTAACCACAGCTTAAACAGACCGATTGAACCAAAAGCAAAAAAGCGCCTTTAAGGCGCTTTTTTAACCAAAAGGACACTACTTCTTCTCATCGCCCAACACCAAACTATCCATCAAACCAACCATACGTCCAATTTCCGGTTTAGTGATAGTGTCATTAGCGCCCAACTCAAGTGCCTTACGGCGATTGTCTTCACTCATTAAGGACGAGAACATGACAATGGGGATATCTTCGTATTCGCCAATATCGCGTAGCCTTTTCACTAAATGCAGGCCATCCATTTTGGGCATTTCTACGTCAGACACAACGCCATCAACGAACTCTGAAATGGGGAGCTGTTCCTCGGTGCAAAGGCGAACGAATTCCATCATGTTATCCAGACCATCCTGACCATCCTTCGCGGTGATAACGTTGTAACCGGCAGACCTCAGCGTATTCTCAATCAGACGCCTGATAAATGCGGAATCATCAACAACAAGGATGGTTTTCGCCTCTCGTCTTGCCATCATGGCATCATCTATGACCACGGATTTGTCTTTGGTGACATCGTATTTTTCCATGCTGATCTCTGGGTTAATGTCAGCAATGATTTTCTCGAAGTCCAGGATCATAATGAGATTGGCTTCCTGACGGACAACCGCCACCACGCAGTCCTGATCAGAAGATTCAAGGAATTGGCTGGGAGATTCCACCTCTTCCCAAGAAATACGGTGTATTCGACTTACACTATCGACCAAGAAGCCATTCGACATCTTGTTGAAGTCAGTGACTATCACTACTTTTTCGTCGATATTGCTCGTCGTAGGAACGCTAAGCCAACTGGCTAAATCCACCAAAGGAATCAGTTTTCCACGGAGAGAAAATACGCCCAAGACATTCGGCTGCGCATTCGGATAGTCTGTTGTATCCGGAACACGAATAACCTCGCGTACTTTGGCCACATTAATTCCGTAGTAGCATAATTTCTTAGACCCATCGGGTAATACTTTCTCTAATCGAAACTCTATAATCTCGAGCTCATTGGTACCACTTTCTGTCAAAATAGATGTTTTAGGCTCTATGCTCATACCAGATCTCAATGCATGTAGGGGCAATAAACAGTTATGTCCTTTAACAGCATAGTCTTAATCTATCTACAGACGACTCAATTAGCGAAATTAGTTACCTCCAATTCAACGCCTTGGGTTTAAAAGTCCATTTTATTTGGCACAGATCACAACTCAATCCACCCTAAAAGCCTGCTGTTCGTAGAGCGCGGTGACAATGGCAGACGTGCTGGAACCCACAGCCAAGTCAAGGCCAGAACTAGATATGTCCATGTTCTCTAGAACAATATTTTGTGTTTGGCCATTTGAGGTCAGAGTCAGTGAAACGGTACCATCCTCTGCTACAGAAGCATCATCAAAGAATGGCAGCAAGTCGGACACATCGGGGATTGCACCAACCCCCGTCAGCAAATCAGATATGTCGAGTTTGTCCTGACCCAAGGTAAGATCGGTGACTCTATCGGTGTTAGATGGCGTACTTAACGAAGATTCAAGCCATTCGAAAATATCGCTGTCGCCGCCGCCCGTCAGAATGTCGTTGCCTTTACCCGCCTGCAACGTGTCGTTACCATTCATGCCAAACAGGCTTTCACCAGCATCATCTGCCACCAGCGTATTAGCGGACTCATTGCCGAAGTTAGCGCCTAAATAGAGTTGACCGTTATCGATGACTGAAGTGAGGATTTCTTCCTGCGTCATTCCAGACGCAGTACCGTTGACCATTTCATCAAGGCTCACACCGCTGTAAATAATCTCCTGAACTTTGTTTCCACCTACAGATATACTCAGCGATGCGCTACCGTCACTCTCCGTAAAATCAAGGATATCTGTCAAAGCTGAAAAGTTCGGGAGGTTCCTTAGCGCCAATGCACTACTCAAGTCCACCACATCTTTAGCAGTATTGAAGTCTTCGATAGTGTCCGTCGCAGATCTTCCCGCAGAGCCGAAATCGGTAGCTTCCCAGACAAACCTGTTTACACTGTTGTCCGCTTCGCCCTCTTTACCTCCCCACAGGCTGTCATCTCCCGCCCCACCACTAATAATATCTGCACCTAACCCACCGATAAGGATGTCATCAGCAGCACCGCCTTCAAGAGTTGCATCTTCAGTACCCGACACCACTAGATTGTCTACCGAGGGATCACTGGCAGTTATCACTCCTTCTCCCGCATTAGCGACATTAATGGAAAGCTCGATGGAGTCAGATTCTGCAGAATCACCGGCAGAGGTTGTGGAAATCGCGACCACTTCGACGGTACTCGACAACACCGATGAGCCACTGACATAAAGCTGACCCAGCTCAGCTGGCGTCAGTGTTAATACACCGCCACTAGGACCGGTGCCCACCACCGTACCATCTGCGTCTACAAACGTGAGTCCCGCAGGTACATTTCGAATTTCAATGGAAAGCGTTTCTGAAGGATCAGTGAGAGCGGCCGCCAATCCCAGTAAAGGAATCAAGGATGACACACTACCAGCAACCGCCGCAGTCTGAGGCGTGTTCAATGTCAATGTTGGAATATCAGGTTTAGGCAGTACATTGATGCTGACCGATTCTGTGTCTGTCTTTGCCCCACCACCGCCGGTATTTCCATTGTCATTCACCGTCACGGTCAGGGTATCTTCGCCACTGAAATTGATGTCGCCCAAGTAAGTCACGCCATGAGAGAGTGCCTCATTGATGGCACCCAGTGGACCTTCAAGCGTCATGTTATTGGAGCCCTGACCACTCACGGTGACACCCGAAGGTAACGGTGACGAATCAGGTAAACCAATAACACCATCAATTGCGCTCAATCGAATCGATATACTCCCGCCCGCTGTCTCTTTGGCATCAACATCTTTCACTTGAATGGATTCGATGAGTAGTGCAGTCTCTTCATCTGCTTCAAGAGATGTCGGTAACGTAAGCTCGGGGGCATCGTTTATCGGCGTGACAGTAACATCAATAATCTGATTCACCCAAAGCGAACTCTCTGCTTCTACACCGTTATCTACCGCACGAATCGAGACCTCAAGCTGACCATTCCAGTTGTTTTCGTTAGCATCACCCGGTGTCAGTATCAACGAAGACAGAGTGGTCTGATTGGCAATCACAATCCAACTACCGTCAGGTTGTTTTTCCGCGCTACTGCCACTCGCAACACCGGGCGGTAAGCTGATGGTGGAGCTTTCAGGCACATTGTTCAGTACCACTTTGACCACTTCCGGCCCATTTTCTGTTGCCGACAAGCCAGTACCATCATAAGAAGATTTGTTATCCAACACTGTGATATCCAACGGTAGCTCAATGTTTTCATCTTCTGCGCCGGATACCGATGTAGTGATTTGCGTGTCTACTCCATCGCCAATTGGATTTACCACCACATCGATCGTTGTGTTGTATTCTTTCGGTGTACTTAACAGGTTTTCTTTGGCATAAACCACCATTTCTACCGTCATCGAGCCACTAAAGTTCTTAGGCGGAATGAAGGCAATATCATCAAGCGTGAAACTTTGGCTGTTGGCGGGCACACTGATCGACCAGTTTCCATTACCACTGTTCTGAACCAATTGGCTTCCATTAGAAACCACCTGGAAATCATCTGGTACGCCAGTGAGTTTCATCGAGACAATCTTCTCAGAGCCGTCGGTGTCCTTCAGCGCAGCCGTGACGCCTGTTAGTGCGATTTGCTCATCTTCGTTCCCCGTGATGGGTGAAGTATTACCACTGAAGATAACCGGATCATTGACCGGCAACACTTCGAACGAAACGCTGGTTGAGATAGTTTTCACCGTGACAGAGTCAGGTAAGCCCGTCTGGTCATTGACTGCCCGATCTTCAACCGTTGTGTCGATTTTGATGCTGACATCACCGCTGAAGTCCTCTACGGGTTTAAAGTAAACCTTCGACAGATCAGCACTGGAGACTGTGACTGAGCTTTGCGGATTCTCACCGTTTTCATCAACAAAAAAGCCTACGGAGCTGTCAACGGTCAATACTGCCTGGGTGATTGATTCAACGCCGGATATAGGCGTTTTATCTGGGTCAATCAGTTTAGAAGTGAAGTCCAGTTCTATGATGCCATCTTCAAGTCCTTTGTCTGGCACTGGCACCCATTCTGATTGGTTATCGACAGGCTGTTCTTCACTATTCAATCCATCGGTTTGGATGATTTTCACTTCGGTCGTCAAGCCATCTACCACTGGGGCAATCACAATAGTGATCGACGTATCAAGCTCTTTGACGTCTCCACTCAGTTTGTCTGTCGTGACCAATTTGATAGGAAGTATTGCGTCACCGGCAAAATGTCTGGGCATTAACAAAGCAATGGCGGAAAGATCAACAGACCCATCCGCAGCCACAGGCACTTTGGTAACATATTCACTGGTTTCGTAGTTGAACTCCATCCCAGAAGCCACTGCGCCAATCGCCGACAACGCGGAGGAATCAATAACCAATGTCAACTCATCATTGAGAGCGTCAGTGGCATTAACCTGGATAAAATCGTCAATTTGGTCACCAAATTTAATCGATTTATCTTCAGTTCCGGTCACATTTTGCAAGTTGACCGATATGACACCTGCCAACTCGGTCTGGTTTGTTTCCCCCTGGAAGTCGAGTGTCAGTATGATAGGCTTCTGCTCGACTTCGCGGCTTGCATCACCTTCGGAGCCATCCCCTTGATCTTGAACCAACGCGGTGATTTGAACATATATCGGCTCAGTTGTTTTAGCAGACGTCGTTATGGCTAATGTGTCTATTGCATTCTCAGGCACCGTCCAACTGCCGTCTCCATTGTTTATCCCACCCGTCACATAAAACTGATCAAAGAGTTCAAGTTGCTCTTCTGTCAGTGGCGTCCCACTGGCATCAGCGACAAAAGTGACCACCACCTGAGTAATGATTTCCTCGCTACTGCCATCGGTATTGACACCTTCTGGCGTGACAAATGCCAGACGCCTATCAGGACTGGAAAGTGAGATAGAACCACCACCCTCACCGACAATAGTCGTTGAAAGGGTGTTATTAGATGCATCAACAAGCTCAATGTCTCCAGTTTTCTCTACCGTCGCGATGATCCGAACATTCAGGTCTCCAATGATTTCTTTGGTATCAACGACCGCTGAGTCAGTGTCTTTCTGCTCAACGGTTAGTTTGACGCTCAAGTCGAGATCCCTGTCGAGATCAGAGTTTATTGGTGCCCTAAGTAACAAATTATTACCCGCTAAAAGCTTACTGACTTGGTCAGTGCTGAGTACCGCCTCGCCTCTAGAAAAGGTAATAGGGATTGATTCTCCGGCAATCGTCAAGGTGTAGCCAGCGTCAATCGCGGCCTGGGACATTGAAAAGGTAATGGCGGTGATGGATTCGTTGTTATCAGTGAACCCCTCATCCGTGTTTGGGCGCCAATTAACAACCACATTCTGGTCTTCGAATCCACGGCTGTTGAGTGTGTAATCTTGCGCATCAATTTCTGGTTCGATATGGACAATGACATTTTTATCGACGGTCAAAGAATCACCGTCATTTTCAGTGACGACAATGGTGATAGTCATTGTAATGTCGTCTGTGCTGCCGGGAGGAGGAACCAATTTAACTTCCGAAAGCCCGTCTACCTTTGCTTGGTATTGAGGTTCGCCATTTGCACCCAGACCGGCATAGACTAAGTTGATTTCGTCATTGTTGGTATCTAATAAAGTGACGCCTTGGGGAATATTGGTGACCAATGTAGAAAGGGTCTCAGAGTTATCATCGGGGAGTGACTTCCCTTTCTCACCAGATTTAATCGTAAATGAAAGCGCGACTTCACCGTCTTCAGGAATTGTCGTTTCAATCCCTGTTTCCACGCCATTTTCGATGACTGGCTGCCAAACATTCCCTAAATCTGCTTCAATATCTGGCACATCAGCTACGCCTTTCAGCGCAATATTGAGGGTTTTTGCTCCGGTCTCATAAATATTAGTGACGGTTTCCGCCACTCCGCTGGCGTTGGTAACTGTCATGGTGTCTTTCACCACGCCTCGCACATCGAGCTCGAAATCGACATTACTTTCTGGTGGTGGCTGAAGCTTTAACCCGCCAATATCTGTGTAAGCAATCTCATAGAGTCCACCACTCTCAGGCACTTCAGTCCCGTCTCCCAACAGTAATTTTGCCCCTATCGGTAGCCCTGTAATCCAGACATAAAGCACTTCTGAACCGTCTGTATCTGCAGATTCACTCAGGGAGATATGTGGCTTGAGGTCAATGAGCTCGTCTTCTAACCCACTGATACGGGTCAGTTTAAGCGTCGTAGTATCTGCGATTGGATTGACAGCGATGGTAATCTTTTGAGCTTCAGAGTCGGCCGTTTGCTGACCGGAGGCAAAATTAGATTTCTCCTTACTTTGGGCAACCGCGGTCAGCGTTATATCGCCGGAAAAATGGGCGTCTGGCTTCACCACTACATTATTGATATCTGCCGCGGCGACAGTGTATTTACCGTCTGTGAGCGTTAACTCGGCACCGTTGAGCAACAAAGTCGCACTGCCGCTATCAAGCGTCAGGATGTAGTTCAGCGCTTCTGAATCATCCCTGTCTTCAAGTTCCGCATTGAGGCTAAGCGTCGCTCCCTCACTGTCCTCATCAATTCTATAGTAAAAAGCCGTTGTGGAATTGTCCCAGATGGGGACATCAGCAATACCTTGAACAGTAATAGTGAAGGTTTGATTTTCTAGCTGACGTTCAGATCCATCGCTATTTTTTACAAACCCTGTAACGGTAAATGTCGGAACACCATTCGCTGCCGAATAATCCTGATCCGGCACGAAAGTTACGCCTTGCAATGTCCATAGTTCGTTCGCTGAATCAGGAGCAAACAGGTTGTCTGGCAATTCGATTTGATTCCCAGAAATTGCAAGGGCAGTGCCGTTTGCATAAAAGGTACCGTGGGGGTTGGAAGGGAGTGTAATTAAAACACGATCAACGGTTTCGCCCTGATCATTATCGCCAGCATCAACCGTCATGTTGATGGCTATACCGTCAGTTGGATTCGCAACGAGATCATCATTAGGGTCTGGCTCCCTGCCCTGATCTTCTAGTCCTGTCGCATTGCTAACGATGAGCTGTGGCTCGGCATCAACAACGACAATTTCAGTGGTACCCACAACAATGTCGCCGTCACCATCGAGAATTTCATAACTGAATGATTCAGTAATTCTGCTGCTGGTTGACCCAGTATGCGTAATGCCATCGTTGGCAATGAATTCTGCGGTGCCGCGACTATGTATGACCAGAGTACCTAACTCTTGTCCGCCCGAACCCTCAGTGACAGTAAAGCTATTATTAATCCCCGGTTTCAGTTCATGCTGTTCACCGTTAACGGTAACTGACTTGATCGTCGCATCATCCGCACCCCGATTGCGCGCAGGCAAAACAGTGATGCGCGAAGATGAATCTCCTTCTTCCGCCACTACACTGCCTCCGCCAGTGCCGACACCATCGGTTTCCAGCGAGAATGGCACATCATCCAGTACATTGACGACAATATTGTCTGTTGCTTTGTCGCCATCTGCATCCGTGACTTCAACGGGGAAATTAATGGCCAGTGAGTTTTTCTCTTCACCGCGGGGATGGTCTAAAGCACCAAGTAGCGCAAAAGTATACGTGCCATTCGGGAACACGGTAAGGGTAAACACCTCCCGTTGCCCTGCCATGCCCGTGTAAACCTTGTTTGCAGCAGTTTCACTACTCAGTTCGAGCGTGACCACAGTGCCTTTTGAACTGAGGGGAACCGGAATGCCAGCAGCATCCTCACTGTTGTCGCGGTTAACAGAAGCGAAGCCATTAACATTAATGGCCACATCCGCAACGGTATCGCTGCCGCTATTGATCTCCAACTTTCCGGTCGCAGTGTCTTCGTCTTTACCTACACCTCCCGGCGTAGTGCCAGGGCGGTTTTTGCCAGAGCCAGAGCCGTTTTCATTGATATCGCTCTCTTCGACATTCAACGCCGGTGCTTTAGTGATAATAGGCGGTACGCCATCCCGAATATTGACGTTTATCGCCGCAATGCCATTGACCACATCACCATCTGAATCTTTAGTATCCAATAAGATAGCAATAAGTATCTTATCACCGTCAATCGATACCTTACTGTTTGATGTCGCGTCTGCATTATGATCAACGGGTTTGTAGAGAGTGATAGAAGGCTCGATCTCCAAGCCATATCCATCAATGCCTTGGGTAGCAGGAAAGCTTATCTCCATCACCAACTCACCGTCAGCGCGTCCAGAGAGAATGCTGGTTGTCTGATCGTATTCGAAGTCGATCGACTTACCGCTACTGGTCAGCACCTCTTCCATGTCTTTGATAAGGTCGGCCAATTCAGAACTGCTTATTCTGACATCCTCGGGCATCAGCCGATCCGTTCGCGCACTCACCTCAAAACTCACGCTAGAACTATCGGGGTAACCGACCTGAGAGTCATTCGGTGTGAGATCCGGCTCAGTAATAGGTAGCACTTTGCTTGTCGTTGGAACGACCGTTGAATCATCATCTTTGATAGTGATCGTAAACTCGCCCGTCACTTCATCACCATCAATATCAGTGACTTTTACTCCGACTGGAAACTCAAGCTCATTTGCCGTTTCGTCCACTGCTAAATCCAGAATAACAGTGTACTCACCCGTTGGCTTTCCATCGGCACCGGTATCGAGCTTTATCGAAAGCACCCTGTCGCCATTTGCTGGCGAAGAGGACACAGACAGGCTGGGGTCATCAATAACAATAATGATTTCGTCTGTGAGTGAAGAAAATGGCTGAGGTTGAACACTGGTCTGATAACCGCTACTGGTAATCGCATTAAGCGCAGCCTCTAGCCCTGAAGGTGCATAGAATTCGATAGACTGAATAGCATCTGCGCCTTGTGTGATACCAAGGCTAATATTTTCTTGCGAGCGTGTGTTGCCAATAACAGGGTCAATCAGCGTAGAATCGACAGGATCTATACTAGGTGGTGCGCCATCCTTTATGGTGAGCGTGAAATCAGATGTCGTTGTATCTCCGTCATCGTCGGTCACTTTCACCGTTAACGGCACTTTGACCATGTCACCCGTCGGTTCATCAACAGGCTTGGCCAATGTCACTTTATATTCGTTATTGGCTTGGTCGAGTTCGATGGTAAGCACGGTAATCGTGGTGCCTGATTCGGTATAGCCAATCTGAATCGGCTTTCCATCTGTATTCAGCTCACTCAGTGGTGAAAGCAATGACAGCGGGCTACCGTTACTGGTCAAGCCTTCTATCAAAGTTTGAAAGGAACTATCCAACTGCCATGTTACTGAAGCAATGCCATCGCTGCCAATTTCCAAACCCAGAGATTCAGTCGTGGTCGTAGCGGGCTCGCCAACCATTGGATCTGTAACGGTTGAATCCATAGCGTCAATGCGTGGCTTAATGCCATCTTCTACCTGATAGGTCACGCTGATTGGCGTATCGAGCAGGTCGCCATCAGTATCCTGTACTTGAAGCTCCACCTTAATATCGAAGACTTCTTCGTCTGTCCCAGAAGCAGATGAAATAGTGACCCATTGATTATCAGAAAACCGCCCCGAATTCAGATGATCGAGTGGACCATCCAGCGTAAACACTGAAGTAATCGAAATACCTTCCGCACCAGAACCAGAAGTTTGGCTAGTGGTTAAAGTGATATTGACGATTTCGGTGCCGTCAGGCTTCTTGCCCACCAGTTCAATCACACTGCCGGATTTACTGATTTCAAAATTGAGTGGCTCTCCGCCAGATGTGAGCTCGTTCAGCTCGCTCTGAAGACCTGCCAGATTCGACACTTCTATAGTATCTGGCACCAACCTGTCTGCCGCTGCGTCGAGCGTAATCGTTCCATTGGCCACTAAAGGGGGCTCTTCCAGTTGGTCTTCAGTGAGATCGTATTGGCCTGTTATTGTGGCATTTTCACCCGAAGCGTCGTCACCATCCTTGAAGGTGACATTGAATGTACCTAAGCCAATATCACCGTCTTGATCTAACGCTTCGACCGTCACAGGAATAACGGTGTCGTCATTCTTCCCCTTCTCATCGATAGTGGCATTTTGAGTCACAACATAGGCGTATTGATCTGTAGTGCCAGAAACACGCTCAAGAGAAATGCTTATAAGGGGTGTAGAAGGGTCGCTCTTCAAAGACACTCGGATTTCATTAGCCTCAACGACAAAGGTGGTTGGTTGCCCGTTGCTTGTGATAGTACCGAGCACTTCGTTAAGTTGGGCTGTAGAAATAAATCCGATACTTTTCAAAGCATCACTATTTACGTCGAGATTAATAGGAATAGGCTCGGACACATAGTCGACATTATTTTCATTAATCGTCAGGCTTTCAGGGTTCAACTCCGGGTCAGCGCCATCCAGCACAGACATATTTGCTGTAATAGGCGTATCCAACTCGTTGCCACTGACATCCTGCCCCTGGATTGCCATCTCTATCTTGATGGCATTATCCGTCACTGACACCAGTCCTGCAGTATCACCGTCTGCGTTATGATCGAGGGGGGCATCTAAAGCTAAAGAAACTGTCACTTCGACATTCCGTCCTACCTGAACGCCTGAAACAGAAATAGTGAGAATGGTTTCGCCGTTTAGGCTACCAGTGATGGTTTTGCCGTCTGCTGATAACAAGTAAGTCAAGGACTCCCCGCCACTTTGGATATCAGCCGTTAGCTCTTCGATTAATGCAGTTGCTGCTGTGGGTTCAATTACAAAACTGTCTGCATCCAGAGGCAGTGAACTTGCTGAGACCGTTACCTTTGAACTCGTTGTAACTGGGTATTCATCTGGCTGCAAATCACTTTCAGTAATGACGATAGCCAGAGACTCTCCACCCGAAGGCGGTAATATAGGGAGATTGTCATCAGCGGCTGCCGTTGCAGCATTGGGAGTGTATGTCGTATCAAAACCAGCCTCAGCCAAAACGCTGGCATTGTTATATCGGATGACAGCGAAATCACCAATTGATGAACTGGCAGCGGTCGCCCCCCCAGCTGCAGTCGCTTCAAAATCCAACGTAGGGTCAACACCGCCGAGAATGGCTTCCTGCAGAGCGGCAATGTCACCATCCAGTAGCTCTATAGCGTCTTCACTTTCTGCAAGCGTAACATTTTCACCAAGACCGATAATTTCAATATCTTCGTTACCGATAGGAATACAGGTAGCGCATGGCTCCGAGACCAAAACCGGATTACCATCTTTCATTACCACATATCGGGCGTTGGGGGAGGCAACAACAATATCTTCTACTTGCGCTTCTGCATTACCATTGACGGGGTTAGCTGTATGATTCCGAACGAGATAAACAACACCTTCTTCTACGGCGACTGACGCTGACACAATTTCGATATCTTCCGACGTCAGCATATCTGTTTCTGCTAGCTTCATCACGGTACCTATTAGCCCTTACGAATCTCCCTTCCGACTGACCAATCTGTCTAGTTTTACCAACAAAATTGCGGTGTGAGGTTATTTTGAATTGAAGCCGCCCATTACTGCGCTTGAAAGTCTGACGTACTCAATTTAGTAAAAAATTAATGCCCTACAAACAGTTTGGCCCTTAGAGGTTTATTTTGACCTGTCTCATTTTTGATAGAAAGGCGATATAGACAAGCTAGAGGGCTTAAATCTGTTCAAACATGCCCTATTTTTTACGTCGGTAATGCAAATGTGTGATTTAAAGCAATTTCTGATGATGCAACTGTCTATTTATCTGAGCAGAAAGGCATTTTCATGAAAAGCCAAACAGATAAATCAAAAGGAATTTTCTAGGTTAAATTACTACATTTTGACGCATTTAATTTTTCTCACGCAAGGTCTAGTTTCGCTTTAAGGGAGCATTCATGAAGCAACTTAACACCCACTATAGACTGCGGTTTTTGGCAAACACATCAGGTATTCCTAGTGCATGGAAACCTACGTTAGGTGTCATCGTGTTTGCGCTCATTTCAGTTGGTATTGCACCTTTGGTTCAAGCGCAATCCTTAGAACAAGCTGTAGCAACGACACTTTCACAAAACCCAACAATCAGAGAAGCCTATAACGAGTTAAAAAGTCGCGAAGCTGATATAGATGCGTCACGAGGCGGATACCTACCATCTGTTGATCTCGATGCGGGCATTGGCTACGCCCAATATGACAGCGACAATAACGATGGAACCTATCGCCCCAGAGACGTTCGCATCAGTCTCCGGCAGTTAATCTGGGATGGCTCTATTACTTACAACGACATCAAACGCACAAAAGCAGAAGCAGAAGCGCAACGTTTCCAACTGCTAGCTGACGCGCAGGATACAGCACTAGCTGTTACGGAGGCCTATATTGAGGTTCTTCGCACTCAGGCTATTCGAGACCTTTCGCAGAAAAATCTCGACACTCATGAACGAATTGTCGGAGACATCCAAAAGCGCACGGATTCAGGTATCAGCTCTACAGCAGATCTTTCACAAGCAGAAGGTCGTCTAGCACAAGCTCAAACCAACTTGCTCTCAGCAATGAGTAATGTCGATGACGCAGTGATTGAATTCGAGCGTATTGTCGGTGCTTCCCCGCTTGATTTGGTCGCACCAGAAGTGGATGCGAAGTATATCCCCCCAACGCTCTCAGAAGCACTCACCACGGCGAAAGAGAACAACCCGGTGATGAAAGTAGCAGCCAACGATGTTGAAGCAGCACACCGTCAATACAAGCAGGCGAAAGGAGACTTCTTGCCAACTTTCAGTATTGAAGCATCACAGGAATGGGGGGAAGAGTTGGACGGCCAACCGGGCGAGACCGACGAATTCCAAGCCATGCTGCGCATGCGCTACAACCTGTTTAATGGCGGTACGGATGCGGCAGAAGCGCGCAGCGCTGCATACCAAATAAATAAAGCAAAGAACATTCGACACAACGCGCATCGTCTTTTGATAGAAAGTACACGTTTGGCTTGGACAGCAAAAGAGTTGGCAGAAAAACAAACCCAGTTCCTGCAACAACACGTTGATTCTGCGTCTAAAACGCTCGAAGCATATGAGAAACAGTATTTAATTGGTCGTCGTACCCTGCTCGATCTCCTCAACACGGAAAACGAGTTGTTCGATGCGCGTCGCTCATACATTGATTCTCACTACACCGGTATCTACTCAAAATACCGTGTATTGAACGCCACTGGCCTGCTGCTTGACGAACTACGCGTAGATACGCCAAAAGAGTGGAAGACCTCTATCTACGGCAAAAACAATGGAAACCAACAAGGAGACACAGAATGATGAACGCTTTTCAGCGATACGCTGTCCTGTCTCGTCAAGTTCTCAGCAGTATATTTCTGATCATCGCAGCGCTGGTGTTGACAGGATGTTCCATCAGCGCGCCGCAAGCCCCCGTCGCTAGCCAACAAGCTGATTTACTGGATAATGACAGCGATGGAGTCATCAACGCCCGGGATAACTGCGAAGGCACCCCTGCTGGCGCCGTCATTAACAATGATGGTTGCTCAGAAGAGTTTGAAATCAGTGCCCGTGATGACCTCCATATCCTGTTTGCCAATGACTCTTCAAGGATCCCGGCAAGCTTCATTGGCGAAGTCAATGACCTTGCCAGCTTTATGAAGTCTTTCTCCTCCATCGTGGTGGAACTGAAAGGGTATGCTAGCATTATTGGCGAGCCGGATTACAACCTCACGCTATCAGAACGCCGTTCCAAGGCTGTCAAAAGTGCACTCATTGAACAAGGAATCATACCAGACCGTGTCCGCATTGTTGGCTACGGCGAGGCTGAACCTGTTGAAGCGCAGACCCAGGAACAATCCGACATTCTGAGCCGACGTGTAACGGCAAGCGTGAAAGTTTCTGAAACGGACATTGTTAAGAAATGGACGATTTACACAACCTCACCTGAAGATGAGTAGTCCTCGAAAGATATACAACGCAAAAGGGCCAATTTGGCCCTTTTTCATTTGTCGTTGTTATCGTTCGTAAGTGGTTGGAGATTCAATGAAGGGTAATAGGGTCAATGGTTCCCTGATTGGTTGGCAATGCCAGCAGCAGCCAAAAATCTAAGTCAGTTTCAGTACATTTATCCGGTGTTACGCGAATCACGCCTTTACACCGTTTACCACTCGGTTGCTCCAGAAATGCCCCAGGACGTCGTAAAGCTTCTTTAATGCATTCATCTCCAACGACAAACTGCAGGCCGTCATCATCGACGATGCTGAATAAGCGCCCGTGCTGATAAAAGTACACACGCTCGTTCTCGACTTCTTCCCGAATTCCTGACACACCTAGCAGTGCTTGGCGAACAAAACCTGATAGCTCTAGCCCAGTCACACTCATTGTTCTTATCCATAAATTTATTACAACGACATTCGCCACCACTATAGTTACATGAAACGCTCTTTTGAGCCCAAAACATCAATATTCGTAAGAAAATCGTCAAAAAGTCTGACAGACTTATAATCAACTTCGTAAAGCACAACTCATCATTATTAAGTTTTTAGGGAAAAAGCATCAGTTTCTGGTACCAAACATAGTTAAACCATAAAGAATACTGTCAATCGTATAGCAATAGAAAAATGTGTAGTTTTCATCAGTTTGATCTCGCACACAATTCAATCCCAATGCTTATTAACTTTGTTTATGCTGCACTACGCTTTAACAGTGAGACACACATCTCATCTATATACTCGTCTGCACTCCGTTGACGTTTGACTGCGTACCAATAAATAAGGAGGTGACCCCCGCCGACAAGATGACAACCTTTCTGTTCGCAATGTTAATAACTAAGGAGAGACGGTATGAAAGGGCTTATATGGTTTAGACACGATTTACGACTGGCAGACAACCCATCACTCGTCGCCCTCTCCCGGCGCTGCAGCGAAGCCCTCATGGTCTACGTGATTGACCCTGAGTGGTTTAGACCTGCTCACTTTCAATCCCGTCACTTGGGAAGATTCAGGGAAGAGTTCCTTTACCAATCTCTGCGTGCGCTGGAGAGCGAACTAAAAAAACGAAAACAACGACTGGTGGTGAAAGTCGGGAATCCCCTTCATGTCATCCCAGATCTGTGTAAAAAGCATGGCATAAACCTCTTGGCAGTCACAGATCATCCCGGTGTGTATGAGCGTCAGCAAGTTGCCTATTTATCTCGAACACTTAGCTGTGAAGTCAGCGTCGGCGAAAGCTTTTCTCTCTTCCTCCGTAGCCAACTTACATTCGATAAAACCTCTTATCCGCCGACGTTCAGCCAGTTTAAGAAACACGTCGAAAATAAGAATATTCTGCCGTGTATTCCTATCAGTGCCCCGGATTCCTTACCAAAGCATATTGATGAACGACGCGACATCTGGGGTGGGCAGGAATTTGTCTACGACCTGACGCCTTATCAAGGTGGCGAAGACTCAGGTATGGTCCAGCTCAATCACTTCTTTTGGAAAACTCAAGGACTCAAAAACTACAAAGAAACCCGAAATGGTTTAGATGGATGGCAGTTTTCTTCACGATTATCCGCCTGGCTGGCAAACGGTTCAATTTCACCTCGTATTGTCGCTGCGGAACTGGATAACTACGAATATCGTCACGGGCGTTCAGACTCCACTGAATCCATGTATTCAGAACTCCTGTGGCGTGAATACTTCCAATGGATGATGCATTACCATGGCGCCAGCATGTTTGCCTTTGAAGGTATTAAGAATAAACGTCCACTCACCACCTATTACTGCCAAAACTACAAAGCCTGGGAACAAGGCACCACAGATTATCCCATTGTGAATGCCTGTATGCGACAATTGAACCAAACCGGCTATATGTCGAATCGGGGTCGTCAGATCGTCGCTTCCTGTTTAGTCAATGAACTTGGTGTGGATTGGCGCTTTGGTGCGGCTTACTTCGAGCAGCAGTTGATCGACTTTGATGTCGCTACCAACTATGGAAACTGGCAATACCTGGCAGGTGTCGGCGCCGATCCGCGGGGTCAACGCCATTTCAATCTAGAAAAGCAAACCGAGATTTACGATCCTGATGGTACATTCGTCAAGAAATGGGCGAATTCGAAATCGTCAGAAAGTTTACTGAAGTTTTGAACATCAACAAGTGTGAAAGGCGACCTTAGGTCGCCTTTTTCTTACCCTAAAAACCACCAAGTAAAAGGAGAAAATCAAATCAGTCAACGCTTTCTGAATGTGGCCAGTCGCATTGATTACTCCATTTACATGATGAAAATGATGGCTGAAATTACCTTACTCTAAAATTTCAATAATTCTGTCAGCTACTCTTTTCGCAAAGATCAACGCAGTGTGCGTTACCGGAAAAATTTCATGGCTAGCCATGCCTTCAATCTTGGTTTCATCAATCAGCACCGTACCATCCGATTCCTTACTTCTTAACAGCACAGCGGCTGGGCCAATACGCATGTCACCTGCAATGCTGTATAAGGTCGAACCTTCAGGCCATGTGGGCTCATAATCAGGCAGCAAGAATCGACTGGACTCCTGAAACATAAAATCGCTGATCCCAATCCCCTTAAAAAACGCCGCCACTTTGGAGCCTTTATGTGGCGTACCCAGCGTAATCACGGTTTTCACATGCTTGGACATCTCACTCTCGTTCTCCAGATAAACACGAGTGATCACGCCACCCATAGAGTGCCCCACAATGACGGCCTCCTCACCATCAATGAATGCATCCATCTCACCAAACAAGGCTTTAAGATTTGGCATAACAGTGCTGTAAGAGATATTCAGAACCGCATGTCCTGCATTTGTTAAGCGCTTTTCCAAAGGGATCATGGCTACACCATGCATGTAAAGTCCATGTAATAGAATGATTTTCATTGTTTTTGTAACTCCACTACTCTGCTCGGTTTTTCGCAACCATCATAAACTATTTATGATTGCCGAAAATGAGACGTCCGCACCACGTTCTCACTAAGTACTTTTTATTGGGCTTAATACCTAAGAAGAACGCAATTAGTTACTCGGAGAAAGTCATAATGAAATCATTAAAATTGACCCTTCTCAGCATGCTGTTTGTTGCTGCGCCTTTTGTGAACCATGCTACAGAAACCGCCGGAAAACAAGCTGAACAAGTTGCACAAGAACGTGTAGAAGAAATGAAAGCCGAAGCTGATTCTGCCGAGGCAGAAGCAAAACTCTTGATTAAGGAAGCTCAAAAAGACGTTGATGCAATGGCTGAAGATACGAAGAAAGATGCATCAGAAGCAGTGAGCGAGTAGTTTGTTACTCTTCGATATAGAAAAGGCGGTCATACGACCGCCTTTCTGCTTATGGCTCTGACTTAGAAGATGAGGTGAGCAACACCCGCGATAACCGGCAGTGTCACCAGAGTACGCAGAATGAAAATCATCACAAGTTCCCAAACTTTCACAGGGATCTTACTGCCCAGGAGCAGTGCACCCACTTCAGACATGTAAATCAACTGGGTTACTGACAGTGTTGCCACAACGAAGCGTGTCATTTCATTATCAATATTCGCCGCAAGAACGGCTGGAATGAACATATCCGCGATACCAATCAGCATGGTTTCTGAGGCTGCAACAGCTTCAGGGATTTGCAGCAATTCCAGCAGAGGAACAAAAGGCATCCCCAGAATAGTGAATACTGGCGTGTATTCCGCGATGATCAATGCAGAAGTACCAATTGCCATTACTACTGGCAATACACCGAATACCATATCTGCTGCGTTTTGGAAGCCCTCTTTCAGAACATCACCCAGCGAACGAATATGAGAGGCGCGATTCACTGCACTTTTCACACCAAAAGAGAACAAGTTTTCACCTTCTGGCAGAGTCTCATGCTCGAACGTTTTTTCCTCGCCATTGACCAAGGTGTTCTTTTTCCAGCAAAGTGGAGGAAGACGTGGAACAACCACAGCGGCCACAAAACCCGCCAGGCACACTGTCAGATAGAAAGGTACAAACATATGCTCAAGACCAACTTGAGCGATCACCACCAAGCTGAAACTGATAGAAACAACCGAAAACGTCGTACCAACAATTGCCGCTTCACGTTCGGTATAGTAGCCCTGCTCATACTGCTTGCTCGACATCAGGATTGCCACACTGCCATCACCCAACCATGAACTTGCACAATCAACAGCTGAACGACCTGGTAGACCGAACAAGGGACGCATGATTTTGGTCATGAAGGTACCAATCAGCTCAAGCAAACCAAAGTTAGTCAGCAGAGGTAGGAATAGACCCGCGAAAACGAACACCGAAAGCAACGTCGGTAGAAGATCAGCCAGCACGAAGCCACCCGTTGCACTGCCAATTACGTGATCGGGACCAAAACCGAAGAAAGTCATTACAACAAATGCCGCACCCAACAAACGTACTGTCAGCCAAACTGGCGTTGCTAAAAAGAGGCCTGACAGGAATTTTGATTCAGTAATAAAACGAGGTTTTGTCGCCAGGGCCAATACAGAGCCAATTGCGCTGATCAGAATAATACTGGTGACAATAATTGTTGCTCCTTGACCCAGCAAGCCAAGTAGTGACTTTGCCAGAACTGCGATAGGAATCGTAAACCCACCATCAATCATTACTGGTGTCATAAACAACAAGACACCCAGCAACGATGGGATCAGGAACATCAACAGATTCCGTGTTGATGAAGACGACGTTTTTAGTTCTTCTGTTTTTTGCATGGCGAAACTTCCTGAGCAATGCGTTGAGTGAAATATCTATTCACTAAAAGTGACTAATTGAGCGCAAGACTAATGCAACCTGTTTTGCATGTAAATAATAAATAGTCATTTATATTGAATAAATCGTAGAAAGAGGCTTAATCGACCATTGAATGGTTATTTAATGTATATTATTAACGATAAAATTGTTAATAATCTGTAAAATTCACTAAATTTAAACACAAAAAACCGACCATTTAAAGGTCGGTTTTATCACCTTTTTAATATTCATATAGATGAATATCTACCCAATCTTGCGGTCAATTTTTGCATATTCGGATTCAACCCATGCACTGAAGCTGTCCATGAAGGCGACAACGGCACGTTTTTTAACAGGCTTACGTTCAATAAGATAAAAAAGACGCTCAATTTCCAGTGACTTATCTGGGTAGTAAGCAAGAAAAGCCTCAGATGCTGGCTTTAAATCGAACTCCCATTTTTGTACTTTGTGCGCCACCAACCCAAAACTTGCTCTTATCAGGCGTTCTGCAACTTCCTGACCAGCATCAAGTTGCGTCCCCCATTTGGTTGCTACCGCAATTTTCTGCCGTAAATCTTTGAGTCTCGGTGCCAAATCATCATTCATCGCCTTCGACACTTCCCAACTCACTTCAAAGTGTCCAAAGCTCTTGCTGAGGTTTTCTCCTGCCAAGTTCACTGAACAATGCTTCAGGAAGAAACCCCAGCGGAATATATTCGCCAAATTGGTCACTTCTTTTAGTGGCACTACATCAATAAGCACACGCTTTAGGGCATCGCTGGATTGTTCAATGCGCCACCGAACAGTGTTTAACGCTGCGTACTCCTGAACATTTAAAGCACGTGTGCAAACCAACAGTAATGTGAGGTCGGCGGTCTCACCTGCCTCCCTTCTAGCAACATCGCCTGACAAATAAAGGCCATGAAAAAGATCTGCGCCCATAGCAGATTGAATTTGTCGTGTTGCAGCAGCGATAGGCTCAACATAAATGGGTTGAAACGGTTTTTCGTTATCCAACTCAGGTAACAGGCCACCTCGCGGCTTGTTCTGGTACAAAGAGATTTCCTCACTCTGTGCGTTTTTAAGTATTTTCTACATTCTATACCCAAAGATACCCAAAGATACCCAAGGCGCTGGTTTCAAAATGAAATCAAGTGATATTTCGCTGTCTTTTTCTCCATGTGGCGTTTGTGATGATTGGGAAATCACTGACACCGTGGTGTAATGGCGCAAATTCGGAACAACTGAGAGGAACCGATGGAAACCCCCTTACTGTCAATTGACGAAACCCTCGACACCGCTTTCGACATCTTCTACGAAATGGCAGAAGACAACCTAGAATACGAGGACATGCTGGCATATCAAGAGCGCTTTGACGAAGAAGGTGCTGGTGTTGCTGTGGAGGCAGAAAGCGATTGGGAGGGACATGTAGCTTTTGAGGTCGACCGCGAAGTGTTTGTTGAAATCCGAATTGGTCTGGCTTCAGGCGATATCCTAGACGATGTCTTGGTGCGCATGCTAATCAGCAGAGACCCAGAACAGAAGTTCTGCCACATGCTTTGGAAGCGTACTGCTGACTAATGGAGAAAAATGGGGGCCAGCAAAAACGACCGCTGGCCCGTTGGCAAGTTAAAACTGAAAAGCTTTCGACGCGTCATGGTTTCTTGGCAGTTTATGCGCAATACCCTTGTGACAGTCGATACAGGTTTGCCCGACTTCTTCTGCCTTGTCATGCACATTGGCTGCGACTGATTTATGCGCGCTGAAATCCATAAACTCGAAATTATGGCAGTTTCTACATTCTTGAGAGTCGTTTGCCTTCATTCGGTTCCACTCTCTGGTAGCCATTTCTAGTCGGTGATCTTCAAATTTTTGAGGCGTATCAACAATACCAAACGCTTTTGCATAAAGTTCCTTACTTGCCTGAATTTTACGTATCATTTTCGGGCCCCATTCTTTTGGCACGTGACAGTCAGGACAGGTCGCCCTCACGCCGCTTCGGTTACTATAGTGAATGGTTCCTACGTATTCCTGGTACACATTGTCTTGCATCTCATGACAGCCGATACAGAACTCTTCACGGCTCTTCATTTCCATCCCGATGCTAAAACCTCCCCAGAAAATGATCCCTGCAATAAAAAAGGGCGACCAATGGGTCACCCTTCTCATATTACAGCTCGTTGGATTAAAACAGATCTTCACCGTTCAGAGTGACGGTTTCCGCATCAGTCCAAATCGTGATGGTGCGATCCAGCGTTTCATGCTCAAACACATAAGCGGTCAACTCGCCAACCTGAGTATTAGTCAAGCCCATCAGGCTGATCGTTTCAGCCGAGATTGGTGCGTTTACGGTTCCACCCGCCACGAAATCCCAAGGCACACCAGACACATCGAATGCGTCGTCACCTGCACCGAGGTAAGCAACAAAACCATCCCAATCATCAGGTGTACCCAGATCTTCACCGAATGGTACGTCAGACTGAGCTTCAATAGCATTTGGGTTGATAATAACAGTCTGATCACCCTCATCACCAATCACTGCTTCAATCTGTGCCATGACGTTACCTGTAACAGTGGAATCTGTTTGGTAAGAAACACCGGTGAAATCAACAATTGCATCGCCGTTAACCAGCATGGTATCGAAACCATTATCACCGTAGTACATGTGCTTATTGATCTCGGTACCTTGGGAATTAGTTGTCGTAAGACCGACAAAGTCGTCCTGACTAAATATCAGCACGTCATCACCGTTGCTGCCTCGGTAGGTGTCTACGCCCTCACCACCGTCAATGGTAACATCGCTACCAGGACCACCGTGAAGGAAATCGTCACCCGCACCACCCAGCAAAGTATCTTTACCTGTTCCGCCGTAGAGTTTGTCGTTACCGTCGCCACCTTCAAGAACATCATCACCCTCGCCACCATAGATAGTGTCATCGCCTACACCACCCATGATATGGTCGACATCGCTACCACCGTAAATTTCGTCGTTGCCTTCACCGCCGTAGATAGTATCTGCATCGCTCTCTTCAAAAACCTGAGTCGCTTTGACTTTCATAACAACGTCATTGAAGTCTTTGTCGCCCAGACACCACAAATCTTCCCAACAAGAGTTCTCGCCAGAGTTAAATTCATGATCCTGACGATCACCGTTTTTGCCCTGCTCAGACACATATCCGCCTGCTGAAAGACTGCCTTGCCCAAATACCGGTCTACCGTTTGCAAAGCTCAGCGTGACTTCACCTTCATCAAAGCCTTTGGTATCTCCGTCAGGAATGATGAACAATCCTAGACGATCTGCACCTTCAACATCGATAACCGCTTGTGCTTCTTTATCCAGTTTTGCATTGTCAGCCATAATTACGGCTTTTAGGACGTTGCCGTACTCATCCAACACGTAGTAACCCACGCTGTTGCTGTAAGCCGCGCTTGAAGTAATGTGTGACAAATCCAGCGTGACAGCGTCACCATTGCTGATATCCCAATAACCATCATGACCACGATCAAGCTCCAACTTTTGGTGACCATAACTGCCACCGTAAATCACGTCGTCGCCTTCGCCGCCATAGATCTCATCGTCGCCCCATTGACCATGGATAGTATCGTTACCTGCACCACCATCGATGTAGTCTTCATCGTTAGAAACTAGCGTTTGTTCTTCGGCAATCTGGTCGTACTCGACGTAACTGATGTTGTCGTAAGAATGTGGCACTAATGACAGATCAGTCGCTTCTGTGATCTTCGGACCGCTCAGTTGCAGAAGAAGGTTACCGTTCTCATTTAGGTTGTTGTAATGGTGGCCATTACCATCCAAATCCACGTCAATGATTGCGAATTCATAGATGTTGCCTTCAGAGTCGCAGTACTTCAGCGTGTAATCTAGGTTCACCGCATAAGTATTGCCATCAATGGTCACCGTCTGCGACTTGTCATCTGAATACTCGTTGCAGTAGTTGTCACCATTCAGTTTTCCATCGTCATCCTGAAACGTGACGTTCGTCGAACCACCGTCGAAAGAAAGCTGACTTGGGAAGCAGGACGTATGGAACTCACCGCCTGAAGGCATGGTGAAGTCACTGCCCATTTGGAAAACATTTACACTCGGGTCATCGCTAAAATTAGGAGAAGCAGTGTTGCCGTAGATAGTGTCGTCGCCGTCACCACCGAAAAGCTCGTCTTCTCCATTGTTGCCCTCGATGTAATCATCACCGCCTTGGCCATATACAGTGTCATCACCAGAACCTGCGTAGATCTCATCATCACCGCCTACACTTGGATCAACTTCTTCAGGAGAAGTGAAAGAAGAGTAGTCTAGGCTACTGATATTCTGGTAAGAGCCCTGAACATAAGAGATGTTGGTTGAAGAAGTAATTTCAGGGCCATCCAGTTGGATCAGAATTTTTCCGTTTTCGCCAATATTGTTGTAATGATTACCCGTATTGTCAGCGTCAATATCAACAACAGCAAACGTGTAAATATTACCGTCTAAATCACAGTATTTGAGCTGATAATCAACGTTTACACTGTACTCTTTACCACCCATTTCAACGGTCTGGGTTTTATCATCAGAGTATTCGTTACAGTTATCATCACCGTTCAACTTTCCATCATCATCGTTAAACGTTACGCTGGTTGTAGAGCCAGAGAAATTAAGCGTTGGTGGGAAATTGAAAGTGTGGAATTCACCACTTGATGCTGAGAAGTCATCGCCAAGTACAAAAACTGCGCCGGTGTGACCTGTTCCTGATGAATTACCCACATCACCATAGATAACATCATCGCCACCAAGGCCTGCGATGTAGTCATCTCCCAGCGTACCGTTAAGTGTATCGTTGTTTGAAGTCCCTATAATATTCGACATTTTTTGTCCCTCTTTTGGCTAACTAAAGCAAGAGGCAGCCCGGCTATCTCAGCACCACCAACGCCCCTGAGACCCGAAACTTTCCGCCCCTGTTTCACAACAGGTATGGCTTTAACTCCGGTTAGTTGTCCTATTGATGAATGTTAAATGATGGGAGCCTATAGCTCGTAAAGCATTGGTACCGCTGTTTCAACGCGATATCAGGGTGGCGGAATGAAGACTCTACGGCAATAGAGTGATGTGCAATTAGTCTTAATATAAGGCTACTGGTAGGAACGGCCTTAGCCGACTTTTAGAAAAGACTCAAAAGGCATTAGAGCTGCACTGGCCATGATGCAATACTCTTGTGTGATATTGGTATTAAACCGTACGAAGTATGTGACGTTTTTAATGTCCTACTTGGGGGAGTAGACAGAAAGCCACCAACCGATGGCTTTTTAAGAAACACTATATGATGACTACATATTACGCTGTAACAACAGACTTCTCTGTCAAACTTGCGTCAGAATCCTGTTTGTTTTCCTCCGCACCATGCATCCAGTCTACCAGCTTGCTTGAACATAGAACCAGGAGCAGACCAGCAACCGCAGAAGTTACCGCAATACCACCGAAAATTGCCAACGGGCCGGCATCACCAACATGGCTACCGATGAAGCCAGCTACATAATTAGCAACCGCGTTAGCACAGAACCAAGTACCCATCATCACTGACATCAGACGAAGCGGTGCCAGCTTAGTGATTAGGGAAAGACCGATTGGAGACAAACACAGTTCACCCAGTGTATGGAAGAAATACGCCCCCACCAGCCACCACATTGAAGCTTTCACAGACATGTCACCGCCCTGCTGCATCGCTGCACCCACCATGCAGACAAAGCCGAGAGACAAGAATCCCATTGCCACGGCGAATTTTATCGGAGAGTTTGGTTCATTTGCACCTAGACGACGCCAGAGAACTGCCAACAATGGTGCAAGAATAATGATGAACATTGGGTTAAGAGACTGGAACCAGGCCGCAGGTACTTCGAAGCCTCCCAGCATACGGTTGGTGTATTCCTGAGAGTAAATGTTCATCAGGCCACCTGCTTGCTCGAAGCCAGCCCAGAAGATGATAACAAAGAGGCTCATCACCACGATCACTTTCAAGCGGTCACGCTCAACTTTAGTCAGCGGTTGTTTGCCATTATCGCCACTTTTGTTCATATGTGCTTTCGCTGCTGGTTCAATACCAATATTTCCAAGAAGACGATTCGCAAATAACAACTGAATGACCAGCGACATCAACATGCCCACACCAGCACACAAGAACCCTGCTTTCCATCCGAAATGCATAGAAGCGGTACCTGCAATGATGCCTGCCAGCAATGAGCCCAAGTTGATACCCATGTAGAAAATGGTGAAAGCACCGTCACGGCGGTTATCACCCTCGTTGTAGAGGCGCCCCACCATGGTTGAAATATTTGGCTTAAACAGTCCATTACCGATAATAAGAAATGCCAAACCCACATAGAATGCTTGAAGTTCAAACGGATCGATTACGCTGTTTGGTAACGCCAGCGTAAACTGGCCAACCGCCATCAGAGCACCACCGACGATGATTGAACGTCTTTGACCAACGAAATTATCTGCAATCCAACCACCAATTACTGGTGTCAGATAGACAAGTCCGGTGTATATACCGTAGAGGTTCAACGCGTCTTGTGTCGTCCATCCAAGACCGCCGTTAATCGTTTTATCAGTGAGGTAAAGTACCAGGATGGCGCGCATCGCGTAGAAGGAGAAGCGTTCCCATAACTCTGTGCCACAGAGGAGGAACAAACCGCGAGGATGACCCAGCCATTCAGACTGTCTGCTTGCATTCATTGTGTGTTTACCGCCTTTATGATTATTAAAGCGGGAGTTTCTAGGTCCTCCTTTTCCTTTCAAACTCCGCCACAGGCAGTACACATTGCACCAAATTGATCAATGTCGCAAATATTATGTATATATATTTATATGCATCATACTTAACTTGATCTAAATCAACCCCAGTCAAGATAGAAAAAGCGGGAGATCCTGTTGGATCAGCCGCCTTTTTACTTAATTGGTCGTATTTATATCCAAGCCACAACACTATGCTGTAACGGGTGTATCTGGCGCCACTTTCTGGCGACGACACAGTAGCAAACCAAGCCCCGAAACTACGGCCATTGCCAGCAAAATTGCGCCCAGAGAGAACTGATCGTTCACATTCATCTGAGCGGCCAATAGCGTAAATACACCCGCAGCCATGTTTTGCACGCCTCCCATGACAGCACCCGCGGTGCCCGCATGGCGTGGGAAGGGTGAAATAGCACCAGTTGTTGCAGCTGGGAACAATAAGCCCGCGCCCATGAAGTAAACAAATGCTCCACCAATCAGGGTTTCTACGGTAACGGTGGCAAAATAGCCCGGAATTACCACAGTCAACGCTCCCATGAACAGAATGACTGACCCCACTAATAGCGATTTACCTGAAGACAGCCGCTGTTCAATCACACTAGAAAGCCATGAACCCGCCATAAAGCCTGGCAGTGGCAGCACAAACAACAGGCTAACTTTCGTAGCACTAAGACCTAATGTACTTCCCAGCAATACACCCGCTGCAGCTTCAAACACTGAAATACCGGAGAAAACAGCAATCAGGCAAATCAGGTAACCTTGGAACTGTCGGTTACTCATCACATGGTGATAGCTTTTCAGCACCGAGTCCTTACGGCGAGCGTCCGCTGGCAGCGTTTCCTTAAAGTAGAGTGACATAACCAGATAAACCACAACAGCCAAAGCAAACAGAAATGCGTAGCTTGCTTGCCAACTGAAATACGAGCTAAGCAATCCGCCAATCACAGGTGCCATCAACGGTGAAAAAATCAGGCCAATGCTAACCAGGCTGTTCGCTTTGTGCAGGCGGCTTCCATCGAAACAGTCACGAGTCAATGTGCGCGCCATCGCGCCACCACATCCAATACCCGCGCCCTGAATAACGCTGCCCAACAAGAAAATGCTAAAGCTGCCTGCCGTCAGAGTGACAATCGTACCAGCAATATAGATCGCCAAACCCACCAGAATAACGGGCTTACGGCCAAAGCGATCAGACAGGGGACCATAGATAAACTGGGAAAGTCCATAAGGGATAAGGTAGCACGCCATAACAGCTTGAAGCCAAGCTGGGGGCACAGCAAAACTTTCAGCCATCATTGCCATTGAAGGCACATACATGGTTTGTGTCATCTGACCTACAGCGGCCAAGATGATAATCATGAGTAAAATTTTGGATAAAGGCGTTGCCGAAGACACAACCTGCACTCCCGAAAGCAAATAATCGTTAAGAATCTTTTATGTGAGGGAGCGGACAAGAAAAAAGATATCTAATGCTAAGAATGCCACTGCCCCTTATTTTTCGGAGAGTTTAGTGGTGAGGTGAGGTTCTAACAACTAATAAAACGTGATTTACGCACGATAAGAAATCATAGAAAGGATTAGTTATTCTAATGCAACACTACAGCTATTGATTTGCCTGAGTATTCGTTAACCCAGAATAAAAATGAGAACGGACAATAAAGATCAAAAAAGCAGCGACTGAACGCTGCTTTTTGGTATTGACTCTGGTCGAACTTAATCGATCGTCAATTTGTGCTTGCCGTGTGATACCTTCGCCTTCAGGTACATTTCATTTCCCTCTTTGACGTGGGCCTGAGTCCCAACAACACCCTCCAACTTGATACCGTGGTCCTGAATCTCACGAATCTTCTTTGGATTGTTGGTGATAAGGCGAATCGCATTCACATCTAGTGCTTTCAGCATGTCTGCAGCGTCTTCAAACGTGCGTAAGTCATCCGGAAAACCTAGGTGATTGTTTGCTTCGTAAGTATTCATCCCTTCGCTCTGAAGCCTGTAAGCATCCAGTTTGTTGTATAGGCCGATACCACGGCCTTCCTGACGAAGATAGAGAATAATCCCACCCTCTTCGCCCATTTTCTGGATGGTTTCTTCGAGTTGTTCGCCACAATCGCAGCGTGAGGAATGGAATACATCGCCTGTGAGGCATTCTGAATGCATTCTGACCAGTGGAGCTCCTTGCTTCTGATCTGCACATTTGAAGATAATAGCGACGTGCTCTTTTTCCGAGCCCAAACCTTCGAACGAAAGTATTTCTGCAGGAATTTTACTCCCTACACCCACCTTCAATGGGACTCTTGCTCTAATTTTTGCCATCGACTGCAATTCTCTTTTTAATTCGGGGATACCGAATTTTACTGCCCTGTATATCCGGATTGAGCCGCTAACTGTCTGAACGCCGGATACATATCAACACCGTCTCTATGAAATTGTTATAATATAACATTTCTACTGTCGTGGCGGGCAATCGTAACAGAACTCTGATAACACTGCCAACCCATCAACGGAGGCGACGAATCACGGCTGCTGGGTTTCCGGACACAACGGAGAAGGGCTCGATATCACCCTCCACCACAGAACCCGCTTCGATAACGACTCCTTCGCCTATCGAAACACCCGCTTTGATAACACTGTTGCCACCAATAACGACGTTGTTGCCAATAATTATAGGCAAAGAAATCTCCATCTCACCATCAAGTACTTCCAAAGGCAGCAGGCCTTGTATAATCGTGTAGATCCCTACTCCCGGACCAATCAACACGTTATTGCCTATTTCTACGTGTCCACTGTCGATAATGGTGCAATTTGGTCCAAACGCGACGTTATTGCCCACATTGACGTTCATTCCGTAGGAGCAAGTGAAAGGCGCTTCAACCACAACGCCTTTTCCCCGAATCGCAAACAGTTTGGTAATGAGCATTTCATGGGCATCAACATCCGCGGGGTCAATCGTATTGAACTGTTGGCAAAGCCTCCTCGAGGCATAACGGAACTGGGTAAGCTCAGGATCAACAGGGCTGTATGGCATCCCGTGCTGCATTTTTTCAAATTCGGTCAATCTTTCTTCCTTGAAAGTACAGTAGTTTTTATAAGTTAGCGCGTTACCGTCGAAACTTCACTGAGCATTGCCGCATATTCATCAACAAATAGACGGCCGGTTACCAGGCCATCCTGATAGTCGTGTTCAAGCTGGAAGGGCTTACTAAGCAGTGCACTGCTCGATAGTGGCTGTTTAGGAGCCAGTTGAATGAGCTCTGTCCGTACCGGCGGATGAGACATAAACTCAATGGCATCTTGGTAAGTCTGAAAGTGCCTAGTCAGCATCTCTAACATGTCCGCATTAAGTTTTTGCCCGGTCAAAGCATGAAGACGATAGATAGAATCGCCGCCAAACAACCAACGGCCCCCGTTCTGATTTTTCTGATGTATCATCTCTCTGAATTTCTGCCACAGAGGCTCAGGCGCTTTATCTCGGTAACGCTCCCTGATCCCTTCCAATCGGTGCGCAAGCTGGTGATGGAACTCTGATAGCTTTTCAATACGATCTTCTATATTGAGCCGTGCCAGGTAGTCTGGAAGTCTTTTTTCCATGCGCCCACGGAAATTCTCAGTAAGTACCGCGCTCATCAGCGTTTTATCTACCGCAACAGGTTCTGTGCGAATGACCACAATGATATCAGCACCCCGGTTGAAAGCTTCTCTAGCAGGTATTGCTCCTGTTACTCCACCATCAACATAAAATTGATCTGCAATACGAATCGCCTTGGGATAAAGCATAGGGATCGCACAAGTTGCCTTCATTACATTCAACCAGTCATCTTCAAACATACGGAAGAAGTTTGGCTCCAGTGTGTGACTATTTGTTGCACAAGCGTAGGCTGTGCGGTTTACGAGGGTGTCACGTGCGTTTTCAACGCGCAGCCCTTCTGGGTGATCTGGACACGCCATTTCAAGCGCCCAGTCCAAATCCATAAACTGCTGGCGACGCACATATTTCATAAGATTGAAGAAGCGATCTTGAGTTGTATATTGGGTGATGAAATGATGACCAAAACCATACTGGCGAGTGATATATGAAGCGAGATTCAGCGCACCAGCAGAAGTGCCGATGTAGAGTTCAAAAGGATCAAAACCAGCATCAAGAAAGCTATCTAATACGCCGGAAGTGAAAACGCCACGTTGCCCACCACCCTGAGCAACAAGAGCAATACGTTTTTTTCGTCCTTTAGTTTGGGTTGGGGTAGGAGTTGCCGAAACACTTTTGGACGGAAAAGACGCTGTAAGATCAGTGTCTTTTGGGCTCTGCACAAGCACCTCTCGGTGTAATCAATGAATTCGCGCTATTTTAGGCTTACTCACTCGTACAGAGCCAATACTTTTATACAAATTGAGCGCTAAGAAAAGACAATCGCCACAGTAGCAAAAGTTAGGATCCCGCTAAGTGCGCAGCAAGCGGTGAATAGTGCGATTTTCAAGTTAGTGTCCATTTTTCTGCTCCTTGCGGTAACACTCACATTACATATCCTTAATGTATAGAAGTTACCACCGCAAGCCTCAATATTCAGTTCCCAATCTAAGATCGTTTCAAAGGCGAATCAAATGTTTCATTTTGTGACGTAAAGCAAAAACCCTACATATCAAGAGTTAGCAGAATCTTCTCCTGAAGAAAAAGCGTGTTCGTGAAAAACTTTGTCACAACTTGCAAGCACAAAACTCATGAATAAACATGTATTGATCCAGTGATATTGACTACTTTTATCGTTAGTTATTTGGCTCTTGGTTTTTTTCATTTAATAACATTTTATTAACTATAATTTTCCTTACGGTAATATATTAACATTATGTTTTTATGCATTTTTTGTACAACCTAGAATGACTAATAATCTGTACTATCTAGTCTTGATAATGCCGATATGTCATATTTGAGGCTACGAATAGGTGTTTTTTCTTACACTTATAGTGGTTATTCAAACTTACACGCACTTTTGTTCACTTTTCACCCAAACGAACAGAAAAAACACTTCACAACTTTCTGCTAACAGATAAGTTATCAATAGACCAATACACTGGTAATAGTTTATTTACAATCAGAAACACACCGTCAACAGCAAAATATGCGGAATCATCGCAATAAATACAGCATAAAAATAAGAGATTTGCGCTATTGATTTAGATATTACCAATGCTTAATCTGCCATTAACCTCACAGGCAGAAGATTGTTTCGCTTAAGTGACGGGAAAAATTCCAAACACAACATGGTTGAATTAGCACCTGCACCACGCGCTTCCAGAACAGCAACAAATACACTCAATTCTGTTCACTTAGATAGCCGCTGATAACACAGCGAAGACTACAATTTGTTGTCTACGCATAAAAAAAGCGGGTGCAATCAACAACAAGGAGAAGTTATGACTAGAGAAGTCTGGGGCTCTCGCGCAGGATTTATCCTGGCGGCAGTAGGCTCCGCAATCGGCTTGGGGAACATCTGGCGTTTCCCGTATATGGCTTACGAAAACGGCGGCGGCGCATTTTTTGTTCCTTATCTTTTTGCCATGCTTACTGCAGGTATCCCATTTATGATCATGGAGTTTGGTCTTGGCCATAAACTTCGTGGTTCTGCGCCGATTGTCTTTTCAAAACTAAATACTAAGTTCGAATGGCTAGGCTGGTTCCAGGTCGGTATCGCTGCTGTTATCGCGGTTTACTACGTGGCAGTTATCGGCTGGGCAATGTCTTATATCGGCTTTGCATTTGACCAAAGCTGGGGGACAGACACCAATGCCTTCTTCTTCAGCGAATACCTGAAACTCGGGGAGAATTCGCCAAGTAATCTGGGCAGTTGGCAGCTCCACATTGCAATTCCGATGGCCATTGCATGGGCTATCACTTTTGCTGCTGTATTTACGGGCGTAAAAGGCGGTATCGAGCGCGCAAACAAGATCTTGATGCCTGTGCTCTTCATCATGGTTCTGTTGTTGATTGCACGTGTTGCATTCCTGCCAGGTGCGGTAGAAGGTTTGAACTACCTGTTCACGCCTGACTTCAGCAAACTGACTGACGCGAAAGTTTGGTCTGCAGCTTACGGACAGATTTTCTTCACTCTTTCTGTTGGCTTCGCCATCATGCTGGCTTACTCGAGCTACCTACCGAAGAAGTCTGACGTCACGAACAATGCGTTCATGACCGTTCTAATCAACTGTGGTTTCTCGATTCTGGCCGGTGTACTTATCTTCTCTATCTTGGGCTATATGGCACAAGAGCAAGGTAAAGCAGTAACGGAAGTGGTTGGCGGCGGTGTTGGTCTGGCGTTTATCACCCTTCCTCAGGCGATTAACTTGCTTCCAGCACCATACATTATTGGCCCACTGCTATTCTTGGCGCTGGTTGTCGCCGGTCTGAGCTCGCACATCTCAATCATTGAGGCCGTAACTTCAGCCATCATCGACAAGCTAAACATCAGCCGTAAAGTAGCAGCCTCTGTAGTTTGTGGTACCGGCTTCGCAGTTTCTATGGCGTTTGCAACCAACGGCGGTCTGTTGCTGCTCGATTTGGTTGACTACTTCATGAACAATGTTGCCTTGCTGGCGAGCTGCTTGATTGAACTAGTTATCTTAGGTTGGTTGATTAAAGTGTCTGACATCCGTGACCACGTAAACAAAGTTTCTGAGTTCTCTGTCGGTGCATGGCTAGAAGTGTGTGTACGTTTCGTTAGCCCACTGATGCTGGCTTGGATCGTCGGTACCAATCTGGTTAACACATTCAAAGAAGGTTATGGCGGTTACGAGCAAAGCGACCTGTTGATGCTGGGCTGGGGCCTGACTGCAGCACTGGCTATTGTAGGTATCATCGTCAACATCGTGTCGCGTCCTGCTAAGGATTCAGCGGAGAACGATGCACAGGAGACAAACGTATGACAACAAGTGCAATCATTATGATGCTGATTGGCTTCGGCATTACCTGGGGCGGCGCAGCTTATTGCATCAGCCGTGCAATGAAGGCGGATAAGTAATCCGAACCCAGAAAGACATGAACCCCGGCAAATACCGGGGTTCTTTTTTGTTCATTTAACCATTTGTTTGATCCCATGCACCCTATTTGGTCAACATGCGCTAGAAAGAGGACTTATTCTCTTAGATAATAAAAAGCTGTTTAACTAGTTGTAGAAGTATCAGGGGAAGGCCTTTCATGGTTAATCAGAAGCGGATTCTGGTGGTGGATGACGATTTAGAAATCCGCGAGCTGCTTCAAGAATATCTGTCTAAAGCCGGATATGATGTGACAACCGCGCAAAACGGACAGGAAATGAAAGCCAAGCTGGCTGTTCAGTACCCTGACCTTATTCTTCTCGACATTATGCTCCCAGGCGATGATGGGTTCACCCTATGTAAGTACGTTCGTCAAGATTCAAGCGTACCCATCATTATGCTGACCGCCGTATCAGACGAAACAGACCAAATCATCGGTTTGGAACTGGGTGCAGACGACTACATCGCAAAACCTTTCAGCCCACGCCAATTGGTCGCCCGTATCCGTGCCCTGCTCCGCAGAACGCAACAGTTGCAGGAAACTACCATGTCCAAGCCGAAAGGCATTCGATTTGCACAATGGCGTCTGGACCCCGTGACCCAACGTTTAAACCATCAGGTCACCGGCCAAGAAGTAGAAATGACTTCCGCTGACTTTGCTCTTTTAATGATGTTTATTGAAAATCCAAACACGCTGATGGACAGAAACGCGATTTCCAACGCAACACGCGGCCGTGATGCTCAACCACAAGAACGTGGTATTGATGTTCAAGTCAGCCGCTTGCGGCAACGATTAAAAGATAATGGCCGCCAATCCACCATCATCAAAACCGTTCGTGGCAACGGCTACATGTTTGTCGCAGACATTACCTATGAGTCTTGATTTAAAATCCTATTTCTGGCCCCGCTCACTGCTTACCCGGACGCTGCTACTCACAGTACTATCGGTGATCCTCGCACAGAGCGTCGCGAGCTTTTTCTGGTATGCGCAGTCCAAAGAGCGTGAAGTGGAAGGTTTGAAATCAGCATCCGAAAGCATGGCGCAGATGTTTGCTTCCACCACCACTTTCTTCCAGTCACTCCCCCTCGAGTACCGTCATATCGCCCTAGACCAACTCCGCAATATGGGTGGTGCGCGATTCTTCGTATCGTTTAACACTGAGGAAATCCACATTACGCCAATCCCGGAGACCCGTTCAAAACTGGAGGCGATAGACACCATCGAAAACGTACTCAAAAAAGAACTACCTAACGTCGACCAAATCAAAGTGGACTTCTCGCGTCCTGAAACACTGCGAGTACTCAACAACAGCTTGTTGCTGTCTGACCTCCCGAAATCCTGGGCACACCACACTCTCAGTCTGGAACCATTAAACCCACCGATCCTGGTAGTACAAATTGAGCTCACTGAAGGGCAATGGGTATACATCGCCGCTATTCTGCCTGCTCCATACGTGACGCTGGAAAACGACTTGATTAACGCAGACCAAATCGTTTTCCTGTTCGCGATCACTACCCTGCTGTTGGTCTTCACCTTCACGTTGATCCGCAACCAAACACGCCCGTTAAAAAGACTCGCACAGGCAGCAAATCGTTTGAGTACAGACATCGAACAACCAGAACTGGTTGAAGAAGGTGCCAGCGAGATCACGACAGTGACCCGTGCTTTTAACCTGATGCAGAAACGACTGCAGCGCTATATGCACGACAGGGAAAAGCTGTTTGGTTCTATCTCGCACGATTTGAAAACGCCAATCACTCGCTTACGCCTTCGTGCAGAGTTGATTGATGATGAAGTTCAGGCGACCAAAATTAACAAAGACCTCGATGAACTCGAGATCATGGTGAAAGGGGCACTTCAAACCGTAAAAGATACAGATATCCACGAGAATGTGACAGCGCTGGATGTGCTTCAAATACTGAGTAGTATCGCTGAAGTCCACAACCAGCAGCGCATGCGTGTGAACATTACCGGAGAGCAGTTACGTCCGTTCTATTGCAAGCCTCTGGCTTTCAAACGTTGCCTAACCAACCTCATCGAAAACAGCGTCAAATACGGTGATGAAGTCACTGTTTATGTGCATGACGGTGAGAAGTCACTGGACATTACTTTGATGGATAAAGGACCTGGGGTTCCGGAAGAGTTCCTGAAAAAAGTCTTTGACCCTTACTTTCGGTTACACACGGATTTGCATGGTACGGGGCTCGGTTTGGGTATCGCAAAAAATATCATTCGCGCTCATGGTGGTGAAATCATTCTTTCCAACCGCAAGGAAGGCGGTCTGCAAATCGACATCGCTTTCCCCAGGACCTGAATTATGAAGAGAATATTATCGCTGTTTCTGGCATTAAGCCTTTCCTTGCCCGCTTTGGCACACGACCACAACGACGTTGAGGTACTGCACTGGTGGACAAGTGGTGGCGAAGCTCGCTCAGTTGATACTTTGAAAGAACTCATGAAGCACGAAGGCCACGTATGGAAAGACTTTGCTGTCGCTGGCCGAGCGGGGGAAAGCGCCATTAATACCCTTCGGATACGTGCCCTTTCAGGTAACCCTCCTGATGCAGCCCAAATAAAAGGTCCTGAAATCCAGGAATGGGGAAAGCTGGGATTTCTTGCCAGCTTGGATGACGTAGCCAAACAACAACGCTGGAACGAACTGGTACCTCGCCGCGTCAGTGATTACTTGAAAGTGGATGATCATTACGTGGCAGTGCCATTCAACATTCACCGCGTAAACTGGTTATGGGCGAACGCAGACGTCTTGAACAAGGTTGGTGTTCAACCACCACAAACACTCGACGACTTCTTTGCTGTTGCCGAGAACATAAAAGCCGCTGGCTACATTCCCCTTGCATTAGGTAATGAGCCTTGGCAAGAAACCACGCTGTTTGAACTGATAGCACTGTCAGTGATGGGTACTGAAGTGTTCCATCAAGCCTTTATTGAGCAAGACAGTGATGCATTGACGAGTGAAAAAATGCGCGAAACCCTGAAGGTTTTCCGCAGAATGAAGCAATACACGGATGCAGATGCTCCAGGGCGGAACTGGAGCGATACAACGTCTTTGGTGATCAATGGCAAAGCCGCTATGCAGATGATGGGAGACTGGGCAAAAGGCGAATTCCTCGCAGCAGGAAAAGAAGCAGGAAAGGACTTCCTTTGTATACCAGCCCCCGGAACAGCTAACCAGTTTTCTTTCAACATTGACAGCTTCGTATTCTTCAAAAATGGCGCCTCACAAACAACAGAGTCACAAAAGATGCTGGCTAAGCTGATACTTGAACCGGACTTCCAACGCGAATTTAACCTCAGTAAAGGCTCTATACCGGTCCGTGTGGATATCGACATGGAAGGTTTTGATGCCTGCGCGAAAGACTCTATGCAGGCGTTTCTGCGCGCTGCTGCGACAGACAACCTGGTTGCCAGCCTTTCCCACAATATGGCTATTGGCCGTGCATCCCAAATTGCGCTGTTTGATGTCATCAGCCGCTTCTTTAACGATGACAATGTAGATATTGACGAGACTATGCGACATATCCGCGCGGCAGTGCTCGCTGATAAACTCTAATTGTGACTCTATTGCGCCCTTAACCACCTGGGCGCAACTCCTCTAATCTGTTGATTCGAGCACCTTGCTCACAATTCGCATTTTCGACATCGAAAATTAATAATCCTGTCAATTCAATTGTCTATTCTTTATAACGCTTTGTAAGTTGGCGGGAAATCACACATTTTATTTTCGCTTGAAGACACGCAATCTCCGCAGTGCTATAACAAAACCGTAACACAACGCTCATATGCTCTACCCTCCCGCTCGAACGAGCGATCTTACTTTCGAAATGGAAAGCCGTACTGGCATAAAAAAGTTCGTCAGACAAGGAGTAAACCATGAAGCTAGGTCAATTAGCAGCACTCACCTCTGTATCACTGCTGCTGGCATCCCCATCTTACGCTACAACAGAAATCGAATGGTGGCATGCAATGGGAGGTAATCTCGGTGAAAAGGTCAACGAGATTGCAGATAAGTTTAATGCGAGCCAAAGTGAGTTCGTTGTAAAACCGGTTTATAAAGGCAATTACACTGAAACAATGACTGGCGCTGTCGCCGCTTTCCGTGCGAAACAGCAACCGGAGATAGTCCAGGTTTTTGAAGTTGGTACTGCTACCATGATGGGCGCGAAAGGCGCTATCTATCCGGTTTACCAACTGATGGAAGACACAAAAACAGAATTTGACCCTTCCGCCTATTTGGCATCAGTAACCGGTTATTACACGGACAGTGACGGCAACATGCTTTCCATGCCGTTTAACAGCTCTACCCCAGTGCTTTACTACAACAAAGATCTGTTTGCAAAAGCTGGCGTTGAGCCACCAAAAACGTGGGAAGAAATGGATGCTGTGGCTGAAAAGTTGCTAGCAAACGGCGCGAAGTGTGGCTTTACCACTGGCTGGCAATCTTGGACACAAATCGAGAACTTCGGTGCTCGCCACAATGCACCTATCGCCACCGCCAACAACGGCTTTGATAGCACAGACGCAAAACTGTTGATCAACGATAAAATCTTCGTTGACCACATCGCCCAACTGGCAGAATGGCAAAAAGACGGCACCTTTAAATACGGTGGTCGCCGTTCAGACAGCGCGCCACTGTTCTACAGCGGTGAGTGTGCAATGTACATCAACTCATCGGCTTCATACGCAGGCATTAAAGGTAACGTGAAAGACTTTGAGTTCGGTGTATCACCACTGCCTTACTACTCCTCGAAAATCAAAACGCCACAAAACTCCATCATCGGCGGTGCGACCCTTTGGGTTCTGCAAGGTCATGATAATAAGGACTATGATGGTGTCGCTAAGTTCTTCAAATTCATGTCCAGCGCAGAAAACCAAGCTGACTGGCACCAGTTCACTGGCTACTTACCAATCACTCACGCGGCTTACGACCTCAGTAAAAAACAAGGTTTCTACAATGAAAATCCAGGAACTGACGTCGCCATTGTTCAAATGACGTCTGTAGAACCGACGCCTGCTTCTAAAGGCGTCCGTCTGGGTAACTTTGTGCAGATCCGTGATGTGATCAACGAAGAACTTGAAAATGTTTGGTCTGGCGAAACCTCTGCACAAGATGCAATGGATAAAGCCGTTAAACGCGGAAACGTACTGCTGGCAAAATTCGCGAAAGCGAACAAGTAATACGCTCACCGTAAACCGGGGGGAGACATCCCCCCGCTGAACCACATAATTACAATAAGCAGATTGCTATGGATAACAAACCCGTCTTTCACAACGTTTGGTTGCCCGTACTGCTACTTGCCCCCCAATTGGTCATTACTTTCATCTTTTTCCTATGGCCGGCGGGACAGGCAGTTTGGCAGTCAACGTTATTAGAAGATCCCTTCGGGTTAAGCACCGAATTCGTGGGCTTAGAGAACTTCTTTGAGCTTCTAGAAGACAGCGCTTACTTCTCGTCATTTGGTACCACCTTGTTCTTCAGCTTTGCCGTAGCTGCGCTGGCGCTGGTCGTCTCGCTGTTGCTGGCAGTGATGGCTGACCACATTATCAAAGGCGCTACCGCCTATAAAACCTTGCTCATCTGGCCATACGCAGTCGCTCCCGCCGTCGCTGGTGTGCTATGGCTGTTCATGTTCAACCCAACTGTGGGCGTGTTGGCACATGCCATGGCAGCAGTTGGTATTGATTGGAACCCGTTTATCAACGGAGGGGATGGCATGTTTATGGTTATCGTCGCGGCAACCTGGAAGCAGATCAGTTACAACTTCCTGTTCTTCCTCGCTGGTCTTCAATCCATTCCACGTTCTTTGATTGAAGCGGCAGCCATTGATGGCGCAGGTCCGGCGAAACGATTCTTTACCATCGTGTTCCCACTACTTTCACCGACCTCATTCTTCCTGCTGGTCGTGAATCTGGTTTATGCCTTCTTTGACACTTTCGGTGTTATCCATGCGATGACACAAGGTGGCCCAGGCGACTCAACCACCACGCTGGTTTATAAAGTTTACGCTGATGGCTTTGTCGGGCTGAACCTAGGTTCATCTTCCGCACAGTCTGTCCTGCTGATGATTCTGGTCGGCGTGCTGACCGTCATTCAGTTCAAATACGTTGAAAAGAAGGTGGCTTACTGATGGTAGAAAGAAGACCGTTACTGACATTCTTCAGCCACTTCATTCTCATTCTGGGTGTGCTGGCCGTCGCCTTGCCTGTTTGGCTCGCATTGACGGCAGCAACACACGACAGTAAAGAGTTTGTGAGTGGTATGACACCGCTTTGGTTCGGTGATCGAGGCTTTGAGGTTTTCCATGAAATCCTTACTGAAGGCACCTCACGAGAGCTGAATATCAGCGTGGCAGGCATGCTATGGAATTCCACATTAATGGCACTCGGTATTGCTATTGGCAAACTGTCGATTTCCATTTTGTCTGCGTATGCCGTGGTGTACTTCCGCTTCCCTGGTCGTATGTTAGCTTTCTGGGTGATTTTTATGACCCTGATGCTGCCAGTAGAAGTACGCATTATGCCGACCTTCCAGGTTATTGCAGATCTCAGCATGCTTAACACTATGTCCGGCCTGACTATTCCGTTGATAGCCAGCGCCACCGCGACATTTCTGTTCCGCCAGTTCTTCATGACGGTGCCGGGTGAGTTGCTGGAAGCCGCACGGATAGATGGCGCTGGTCCGATTAAGTTCTTCTTCGATATTCTCCTGCCGCTCTCAAGAACCAATATTGCAGCACTGTTTGTGATTACGTTTATCTACGGTTGGAACCAATATCTATGGCCGCTTCTCATCACCACTGAAGACAACTACTACACCATTGTGATGAGTATTCAGCGCATGCTGGCCGTTGGCGACGGCGAAGTAGAATGGAACAAGGTGATGGCAACGACACTGCTCGCCATGATTCCCCCCGTGCTTGTGGTGCTTGGCATGCAAAGGCTGTTCGTAAAAGGCCTGGTTGAAACCGAAAAATGATAAAAGACGAAAAATTCAGCTTCACACAGAGGATGCGTGAATGGCAACAATGACACTCGACCAAATTAAAAAAGTTTATCCCAACGGCTTCAAAGCGATTCATGGGGTGGATTTGGATATCGCTGATGGCGAAATGATTGTGCTGGTTGGCCCAAGTGGCTGCGGCAAATCTACCCTGCTTCGCATGATTGCAGGGTTGGAAACTATTTCTGATGGTGAGCTTGCCATCGGTGGTAATCGTGTAAACGAAAAAGAACCCGGCGAACGAGATATTGCTATGGTGTTCCAGAACTACGCGCTTTATCCGCATATGACGGTGTTCAATAACATGGCTTATGGCCTGAGAAACCGTGGCGTCCCAAAAGACCAGATTGAAACGTCAGTCAACGAGGTCGCCAAGATGCTGGAACTTGACCATCTGCTGACCCGCAGACCTTCTCAGCTTTCTGGTGGTCAACGTCAACGTGTGGCGATGGGACGTGCCATTGTGCGTCGTCCGAAAGCGTTTTTGTTTGATGAGCCCTTATCGAATCTGGACGCCAAACTCCGCGTACAAATGCGGCTGGAAATCAAAAAGCTACAACGCTCATTGAATACCACTTCTATCTACGTGACTCACGATCAAGTGGAAGCCATGACTTTAGCAGATCGCTTAGTCGTGTTGAGTGCTGGAGACGTGGAACAGGTTGGCACGCCTCTGGAAGTCTATGACATACCAGCATCATTGTTTGTGGCCACTTTTATTGGTAGCCCGTCGATGAACATTCTTAAAGGCTCAGTGATGAGTGGAAAACTCACTCTGAACAATGGTGAGTCAATTGCAGACTCCAACCTTTCCGATAAAGAGCTTTTCATTGGTCTTCGGCCTGAGCACCTGCAAATTGCAGAAAACCCAAAGGACAAACAACTCACCATGAAGGTGACACTGACAGAGTCTTTAGGTGCCGATCTACTGGTGTACGGTACACTCGCCGACTCAGACCAACAAATGACACTTCGCGTCGAAGGTCATGTGGTAGTAGAGGACAACACTTCCCTACCACTCACCATTGATGCTAAAAACATTCACCTCTTCGATAGAGAAACTGAAAAACGTATCGAAAGCTAACCCCTTCATCTGTCACAATCTGAGCAACTGAGAGATCTCTCGCTTGGATTGTGACAATCCACTAATTCCAGGGAAAGTTTTCGTTTTTATTCTTCGGTCGCTAACATTACCATTACGGCTATAAAAACTATCTGTAGCGTCAACACCAAAACAACCACACCACAGAAACAACCTTCGACCAAAAGGATTTTAAAATGCGTCGTTCAGCCCTGATCCTCATTGCCACTTTGTTGCCTGGCGTTTCGTTTGCGAAAGACATCGACCAACTGGACAAGCTTTGTGTTAGCCAGAAGTATCACAACTATGTTGATGCCTCTATCATCTGGTACGAAAATCTCGTAGACCTCACCATTAAAAAAGACCCAAAGCTGGAAAGCGTTGCAGGATGGTTTCTGGAAGGCCGTCGTAACCACTTCACGCTGAATGAAGAAGCGTTTGACTACTATCTGGAAAATGACCCAGCCAAACTTAACTTTGATGCGCCAGTCGAATCCTGGCTGAGTCTTACTCAAGAAGATGTGAAAGCCCTGAGCTCATCCCAAGGCGAACTCGCAGATGCAGCCAAGAAAGTATTTAAGTTCCGTCAGGGTAAAGCACACGAAGGTAACTATGATCTTCGCTCAGCACTCGCTTCTCTACTAAGCCACCCTAAAGAAATCGATGTGCCGCTGACTCAGTACAACGATGCGATGTTGAAACTGGCCGAAACCAGTTGCGATAAGCAATAACAGCCTCGAGCCAAGCTTCACAAAGGCCACCTAAATGTTGGCCTTTTTCTCAATCCCCCAAATTTCTACCCTTTGATATCAACCAAGCCCACGTAGGTCCTGTGTTGTAACTTGCTTAAACATCGTGTAGAAAAGCCCATTATTAGAAAATAAAGAACCTCGGATGGTTACAGAAACTAAGACGGCGGAAGCGTCACTAGAGAGCCTCCACCGTATTTTCACCGTGCCCGAAGCACCCGACTCCACATTGGGTAAAATCGAGCAGGAAATTTCCCAAAACCTGAATCGTTTTTTGCAGAATCATATTGCGGCGACAGATTCGTCTCTCACTGATATCGAAAAAGATTTCAGTAATCCGTTGATCCCAGAGCAACCAACGTTCGTTTCTGAACACACTGAATTTTTGCTGGATAAACTGGTTGCTCAGTCTGTACATACCTCATCGCCACGTTTCATTGGACATATGACATCAGCGCTTCCCTACTTCCTGATGCCGTTGTCCAAAATCATGATTGGCCTGAACCAGAACACGGTCAAAATCGAAACATCAAAAGCATTCACGCCATTGGAACGTCAGGTGTTGGGCATGCTCCACAACCTGATTTACGATCGCAACAAGCACTTCTACGAAAGCTGGATGCACAGTGCAGAACACTCCCTTGGCGCTTTTTGTTCTGGTGGGACTGTCGCCAATATCACAGCGCTGTGGGTCGCCCGCAACGCAGTTTTGAAAGCGGATGGTGAATTCAAGGGTGTGGCTGAAGAGGGCCTGTTCCGTGCCATGCGCCACTACGGCTATGACGATTTGGCTATTCTGGTCTCTGAGCGCGGGCACTATTCTCTGAAGAAGTCTGCTGACGTGCTTGGTATTGGACGCCAGTCTCTGGTTGCGATTCCAACGGACGAAAACAACCGCATCCGTATTGATAAGCTCGAAGAGAAAGTTGCTGAGCTGAAAGCGAAAAACATCAAGGTATTTGCACTGGTTGGTGTTGCTGGCACGACCGAAACCGGGAATATCGACCCGCTTGACGCCATGGCAGACGTTGCTGAGCGCGAAGGCATTCATTTTCATGTGGATGCCGCCTGGGGCGGTGCAAGTTTGATGTCCAACAACCAACGCCAGAAGCTCAAAGGCATAGAGCGTGCAGATTCGGTGACCATCGATGCGCACAAACAACTTTACGTGCCAATGGGTGCAGGCATGGTGATTTTCAAAGACCCTTCTATGGTCTCTGCGATTGAACATCACGCCAACTACATCCTTCGAAAAGGCTCAAAAGATTTAGGCAGTCACACGCTCGAAGGGTCTCGCAGCGGTATGGCAATGTTGCTGTATGCAAGCTTGAATATCATCGGACGCGAAGGTTATGAACTCCTGATTGATCAAAGCGTCGATAAAGCTGAGTACTTTGCTTCACTTATCGCTGAGCAACCAGACTTTGAAGTGGTGAGTGAGCCGGAGCTTTGCCTACTCACTTACCGCTTGGTACCCGAGCCAGTTAAGAAAGCGTTCGAAGTTGCCAATGACGCCCAACGTGAAGTGCTCCACCAGCGCCTCAACGATCTGACGGTCTTCATTCAAAAGCACCAGCGTGAAGCAGGGAACACCTTTGTTTCCCGTACCACGCTAACGCCTGTCTATTTAGATAACCGTGCAACAATTGTGTTCCGTGTTGTTTTGGCAAACCCGCTCACCACCAAAAGCATCCTGCAAGAGGTGTTAGAAGAACAGAGAGCACTGGCTCTTCGAAGCACCATCGCCTATCCGAAACTTCTCGAACTTGCCGAACAAATCCTGAATTAATCTTCATGAAGGAAAGCCGCGAAAGCGGCTTTTTTTGTTCCTCACCGCTCTCGCCTCATAGCTGCAACATGCTGATTTCAAATCACTTGACTAAGATGTTCAAAGGAAGATTAAAATCATAAGGAATGTGAGATGGGGACGCTTGGCTTTGAGCTGAAATCGCTAGAAGTTTTTGTGGCAACCGCTAAAACCGGAAACATGACCGCAGCATCACAGCATCTGGATATTTCCCAATCTTCGGTTTCACAAATCCTCGCCAATCTTGAAAGTAGCCTCGGCGTGAAATTGCTTGATCGCAGTGTGCGCCCCGTGGAACTCACTGTTGCCGGGCGTTACTTCTACGACCAGTCTGTTCATCTACTCGAACAAGCCTATAAAACCCAGCAAGTCATCACCAAAGGGAGTTTTAACAGTCTGCACTTGGTGCGAATTGCTATGGTGGATTCACTGGCTGCCACCGTAGGACAGCCGCTGATCGAGGTGATTAAAGCACACACAGAGAACTGGACCATGATGACGGGCTACTCCCATCTCCACCAGCAAGGTCTTTTGAGCCGGAGTATTGATATTATTATTTCTGATGATGTTCTCGAAAGACAGGACGACCTTCGCCGGCTACAGATTCTGAAAGAGCCCTTTGTTCTGGTTGTTCCCAAGCAGTTCCAGCAAAAATACCCAGACACCTGCCATTCACTCGTCGCATTGAGTCAACATTTGGATATGATTCGCTACAGTGAACAAAGCCTTATCAGCCAATCAATAGAAACCTACCTGCATCACCAAGGTCTTTCCGTGCCAGATCGTATGCAACTCGATAACACGTTTGCGGTACTTTCCGCAGTAGCTCAAGGACTTGGCTGGGCATTAACTACGCCACTTTGCCTTCTTCAAGGCGAGGTATTCCGTAATCAGATAAGCGTCATTCCACTCCCGGAAAAAGATTCTTTTTTCAGGTATTTAACCTTGATCGCCAGACGCAATGAGCTTGGTGATTTACCAGAAAAACTCGCCGATGGAAGTTGCAAAATCCTACGCCAACATTTCCTTGCCAAAATCCGCCAACATTACCCCTGGCTGGATGGAAAAATCCGCATTGGAAAGTACACCTAACTAGCCGTTCAAATTCACACTATTAAAATTCCTAATAGTGTTATCCCATCCTGTGTGATTGTGGTGGTAAAAGTTTTCATACCTCGCCTACGTTAAATTTACAGTCCGTTACCAACCGTAAGTGACTGATGAGTCACCTACTGCTTACCCATGCTTCAACTATCGTTGATAGAGGTTCATGGGTTTCTGAAACAACAGAAGCAAATGGAGCATGCAGTTTTTCTTTCGGTCCGGTAACGAAAATAACAGGAGCGGGTATGGAAGCGCGTGAAGTAAAAACGGCGGCAGACGCCAAAAAGATTGTTGAAGAAAGGAAGCTCTCTCACGTCAAAGTCGGTTTGTTTGATAACGATGGCGTGATGCGAGGCAAGTACATGTCGAAAGAGAAATTCTTCTCTTCGCTGGATGGTGGATTTGCTTTCTGTGATGTGGTGTTGGGGTGGGATGTAAAAGACCAACTCTACGACAACGCCAAATACACTGGCTGGCACACAGGTTATCCTGATGCCCCGGTTCGTATTCTTCCTGACACCTGCCGCGATGTGCTTGATGAGGATGGCATGCTGCTGTTCATTGCGGAATTTTCAGGTGATGCTGAAGCAGTTTGCCCACGCGCCACACTACGGCGTGTATTAGAAAAGGCCGCGGACATGGGGTTTGACGCCTACGCCGCGCTTGAATACGAATTCTTCATTTTCGATGAAACACCCCACTCTGCACGTGAAAAAGGCTTCCGCAACCTGAAAACGATCACGCCTGACTGGTTTGGTTACTCGATGATTCGTAACTCTACTTACTCAGGCTTGTATAAAGCGATTCTCGCCATGGGTGAATCCATGGACTTCCCTATCGAAGGTATTCACTCCGAAACTGGCCCAGGTGTCATTGAGGCTGCGCTAACTGTCGACAACGCGAAAGACGCCGCGGACAAAGCCGCGCTGTTCAAAACCTACATGAAAGTGCTGGCGCAGAAAAACGACATGATGGCGACCTTTATGGCCAAATGGACCAATGATTACCCCGGCCAAAGCGGACACATTCACATTTCGCTTCGCGATCGGGCTTCGGGGAAAAGTGCCTTTTATGCGCCCGATGCAGAGCTCAACATGAGTGACGTGCAGCGCCACTTCCTCGCTGGTCAACAGCTTTTGATGCCGCAATTCCTTTGCATGATTGCCCCAACCGTCAATAGCTACACCCGAATGATCCCAGGCTTTTGGGCTCCAACGGATGCGACCTGGGGCGTTGAGAACCGCACCACATCACTCCGTGTGATTCCGGGCTCTGATAAATCGCAGCGCATTGAGTACCGTCTTGGCGCTGCAGATGCCAATCCTTATCTCGCCCTCGCTGCCGCGTTGGCTTCTGGTCTTTATGGCATCGAGCACAAGATGGAACCAACGGACCGCATCGTAGGCAACGCCTATGAAATCGATCATCCCGAAGGACTCCAACTGCCCCGCACACTCTGGGAGGCCGCACAATCGTTCAAGCAATCCAAGGCCGCCAAAGCCATGTTAGGCGAAGCCTTTGTTGAACACTTCGCTGCATCAAGAGAGTGGGAAGAAAGAGAGTTCCGTAAGCATGTGACCGATTGGGAACTCGACCGTTACTTTGAAATTATTTAGGTGAAGACATGGAACGTTTTCAGACAGTTACACCCGTAGATGGCTCGGTTTATGTTGAGCGCCCTTTTGCTACATCAAGCGATATAGATGCCGCACTGGAAAGTGCCTCCAAGGCCTATTCGCCATGGAAAAACACGCCACTTGAGGTGCGCCAGGCATTATGCCGCAAAGCCGTTGAGTGTTTTGTTGCGAAGGGTGATGAAATTTCAGAAGAGATCACCTGGATGATGGGGCGCCCTATTTCCTATACCAAAGGGGAAGTCGCCGGTTTTGAAGAACGCGCGATGCATATGATAGACATTGCGCATGAAGCCCTTTCACCCATGCCTTTACCTGATAAAGCGGGCTTCCGTCGTTACATCAAGCGCGTTCCACTCGGTACAGTATTCGTCGTTGCACCATGGAATTATCCTTACCTGACTGCGGTTAATGCCATTGTTCCCGCTTTGTTAGCCGGAAATACGGTGTTGCTTAAGCACTCTGCCCAAACACCACTATGTGCCGAGAGATTGGCTGAAGCCTTCTCAGCGGCAGGTTTGCCTGATGGCGTTTTCCAATATCTTCACCTTTCCCACGCTGATACCGAATCCGTCATGCAACACGATTCAATCCGGCATGTCGCGTTCACTGGCTCAGTGCCTGGCGGCAGAGTCGTTGAGAAGGCGATTGCAGGTCGCTTTATCAGCGCAGGTTTGGAGCTTGGCGGAAAAGACCCAGCCTATATACGCCACGACGCCAATGTTCCCAATGCTGTTGACACTGTCATCGACGGCGCTTTTTTCAACTCGGGCCAATCATGCTGCGGTATGGAGAGGCTTTATGTCCATGATGCGGTTTATGACGATGTTGTCGACGCTGCCATCAAACTCGTTAATCAATATCAATTGGGAAGACCAGACGAAGTAAAAACAACAATGGGGCCTTTAGTTCGCACCGCTTCTGCTGACTTTGTACGAGGACAAACCGAAGAAGCGGTTCTGCAAGGCGCAAAACCCCTGATTGATGCGTCCGATTTCCCAGCTAGTCAGCTTGGCACGCCTTACTTGTCACCACAACTTCTCGTTAACGTTGACCACAGTATGCGGGTGATGACGGAAGAAACCTTCGGCCCCGTTTTAGGCATCCAACGTGTCAGCAGTGACGAAGAAGCCTTGCGCTTGATGAATGAGAGTGAATTCGGTCTGACCGCAGCGATTTTCACTGAAGATGAAGATCGCGGCGAGCAATTAGCCGATAGCACCGAGTCCGGCACCGTTTTCCTTAACCGCTGCGATTACCTCGACCCCGGTCTGGCTTGGGTAGGCGTCAAAAACAGTGGACGGGGATGCACACTATCAAAAATTGGGTTTGAACATCTAACACGGCCCAAGTCTTATCACTTCAAACGCGTTTAGGAGCGGACATGTCATTATCAAACTGGAATTACCCCACTGCAATGACAGCCGGTATCGGCGCGTTAGAAGCCTTGCCAGCAGCTTGTAAAAGTCTGGGAATGCATCGGCCATTGCTGGTCACCGACCCTGGCATTGCGGCGCTGTCGATGACGCAACAGGCAAGAGACCTTTGCGCACTGCAAGGACTCTCTGTAGCGCTGTTCTGTGATGTTCAAGGCAACCCAACAGGCCAGAACGTCGAATCGGGAAACATTGCTTTCAAACAAGGCTCCCATGATGGCGTGATTGCACTAGGTGGTGGCTCTGCCTTAGATTGCGCGAAAGCCATCGCCCTATCAGCGGAACAGTCTCAACCACTTTGGGCGTTTGAGGATGTGGGCGATAACTGGGCACAAGCAGACCCAGAACTCATTGCCCCCATCGTTGCAATTCCAACCACGGCAGGTACAGGTTCAGAAGTGGGTCGCGCATCTGTCATCACTAAAGAAGATGAAAAACGCAAGCTCATCATCTTTCACCCTCAGATGCTGCCAGGAAAAGTCATTCTGGATCCTGAACTCACTCTTGGCCTACCACCCCATATCACTGCAGCCACCGGGATGGATGCGTTGTCACACTCTCTTGAAGCGCTATGTGCCCCAGGCTATCACCCTATGGCTGAAGGCATCGCCATTGAAGGTATCCGTTTAGTACAGCAAAACCTCCCCATTGTTTTTGAAAACGGTGCAGACAAACAAGCCAGAATGCAAATGTTGGTTGCTTCCAGCATGGGCGCAACAGCATTCCAAAAAGGCTTGGGTGCTATGCATGCCATCGCCCACACACTTGGCGCTTTGTACAACGCTCACCATGGCCTGCTGAATGCCATCCTGATGCCATACGTGTTGGAAGCGAATCGCGGCGAAATCGACGAGAAAATGGAGCGATTGGCTCGTTATCTGGCGCTGGAAAGCTCTGGCACTGATGCCATATTGAGCTGGATACTGGCATTACGAGAATCTCTTGAGATACCCCACACACTGGCTGATATTGGGATTAATGACTCCGAAGCAGAAAAGATCGGATTGATGTCTATCAACGACCCATCTGCGGGAGGTAATCCAATCCCGTTTTCTGCTGCTGAATACAGCCAACTCTTTATCAACGCTGTCCATGGAAAAGGACTCTGAGGGGCATTATGCGTATCGGTCTCCTGCTTTGTGATGATGTGAAGCCAGAGCTTCAAAACACGCACAGAAACTATCCAGGTATGTTCGAGAGGACATTGAAAAAAGTCGATCCTTCGCTTTCTCTGCACTGCTATCGGGTCATTGACGGTGAGTATCCCACGAGTATCGATGAATGCGATGGATATGTTATTTCTGGGAGTCGCTACTCTGTTTATGACGATTTGCTGTGGATTAAAAAGTTCGAGGATTTCGTCAGAATACTTTATGAACAGCAAAAGCCTACGGTAGGGATTTGCTTTGGTCACCAAATGATGGCACAGGCTCTGGGTGGCAAAGTAGAACGTTCAGGCAAAGGTTGGGGTGTCGGTATTGCCACCAGCACTCTGTCGACGGAAGAAAAAGTTACACCGCCTTGGTTAAAAAGCCCAAAGACTGACTTTTCCCTTGTCGTGAGCCATCAGGACCAGGTTAGCCTGCTACCCCCTGACAGCGCGACGCTTGCCAGCAGCGATTTCTGCCCGATTGGTATGTTTACCGTTGGCAATCATTTTTTGGCCATTCAAGGGCACCCGGAGTTCAGTCGTGCTTACTCCTTCGATTTGATGGAGTCACGCAGGGATCGTATACCAGAAGACGTCATATCCCGCGGCCAGGCCTCCCTGCAACAGAGCCCAGACGCTGAGCTTGTCACGCATTGGTTGCTCGACTTTCTGAAGGTAAATCAGTCGCCACTCAGCACACCTTCGCCGTCTACAAAACCTTAATCGACCCCATTCAAGGAAGGAAGTATTTATGGAGTCATCACGTCTACCCGAAGACAAAAACCTGTCATATTTACCCTCTGCCCTCGCTACATATGTCAGGTTTGTTGAATCAGTTAATTTCTACATCGGCCGCTTTGCCATGTATCTGATATTTTTGATGTTAGGCATTCTCGTCTATTCATCGATAACTAAAACCTTCTTCTTCCCTTCACTCTGGACGCTTGAAATGGCGCAGTTTGCCATGGTCGCTTACTACATGCTTGGTGGCCCCTACTCTATGCAGCTTAACAGTCATGTACGTATGGATTTGGTTTACGGTAATTGGTCGCCCCGAACCAAAGCCATGGTCGACAGTTTCACCGTCATTTTTCTTATCGTTTATCTTGTCATTCTGCTCTATGGCGGCATTTCAAGCACCTCCTATGCGTTGGAATATGGCGAGCGCAGTTACTCGGCTTGGCGACCTTATATGGCACCAATCAAACTCATCATGTGCCTCAGTATCTTGCTGATGCTGCTGCAAGCCACAGCTGTGATGCTCAAAGACATTGCTAAATTGCGTGCTCCAAAGGTCTCTGAGGAAGAATCAGAAGGAGGCGTGCAATGAGTTATGAACTGATCGCCCTTCTGATGTTCTCTTCGATGATGCTGATGCTGCTGACGGGGCAACGTGTATTTGCTGCGATTGGCTCTGTCGCCGTTATCGCTTCACTCTTGCTATGGGGAGATGGTGGTTCAGAAATTGCTTTTGGCGCAGCCATGAAGCTGATGAAGTGGTATCCGCTACTGACATTGCCACTGTTTATCTACATGGGCTACATGCTCTCAGAGTCTGGCATTGCGGAAGACCTCTACAAAATGTTCCATGTTTGGATGGGTCCGATCCATGGTGGCTTAGCCATCGGGACAATCCTGTTAATGGTGGCGATTTCAGCTATGAACGGTCTCAGCGTGGCAGGTATGGCCATCGGTGCAAGTATTGCCCTCCCCGAACTGCTTAGGCGGGGATACGACAAGATCATGGTTACCGGGGTGATACAGGCAGGCAGTTCGCTCGGGATATTGGTGCCACCCAGCGTGGTACTGGTGCTCTACGGCATGATTGCTCGCCAGCCAGTCGGCCAACTTTGGCTTGCCGGTGTATTACCGGGTTTGCTAATGGCAACGATGTTCATTGTTTACATCGTTGTCCGCTGCAAAATGCAGCCGCATCTCGGTCCTGCGCTTTCCAAAGAGGAACGCAATGTCCCGATGGGTGAGAAGCTCAAGCTGTTGCGAGCCGGCATTCTTCCTCTGGCGATTTTCTTTTCTATGACAGGCCTGTTCCTGATGGGTGTCACCAGTTTAGTGGAGAGCTCGGCCGTGGGCGCATTGGCTGCAACCATTGCAGCCATCGTCAAACGGCGTATGACAAAAGAAGTCATGGAAAACACGTTGCGGAAAACCCTCGCCATCAGTTGCATGTTCATGTGGATCATTCTTGCTGCTCTTTGCTTTGGCGCGGTATTTGACGGTTTAGGTGCAGTCAAAGCGATTGAAGCACTGTTTATTGACAGGCTTGGCCTCACCCCGTGGGAAGTGCTGATACTGATGCAACTGTCCTACCTCATCATGGGTACCTTCCTCGACGATACTGCCATGCTGGTTATCGTTGCCCCTCTCTACGTGCCATTGGTGAAATTACTCGGCTTCGACCTTATCTGGTATGGCGTGCTTTATACCATTACCTGTCAGATCGCCTACATGACGCCGCCATTTGGCTACAACCTGTTCCTGATGCGTGCGATGGCACCGCCCGAGGTGTCACTGACCGACATTTACCGCTCTATCGTGCCGTTTGTTCTCATCATGATCTGCGCGCTTGTCATTGTCATGGCATTCCCTCAGATCGCGCTCTGGCTGCCGGAATGGCACTACAGCCGATAGGAGGAAATGACGACAGATATCAACTTCATATATGCAACTACAATCAAAGCAATAGAAAAGTGTGTTTATCGAATTAATGACGTAATAAGGACACCACTATGAGTAACAACAGACGTGATTTTCTGAAAAAAGCAGGTATCGTCGGCGCTGCTAGTTCAACGGCGATTCTGGGTGCACCAGCTGTTGTATCCGCCAAGGAACCTATACGCTGGAGACTACAGACCTATGCTGGCCCAGCGCTCGCTGAGCATGTCATCAAGCCTGCCGTAGATGCATTCAATGCTGCAGCTAATGGTGAAATGATCATAGAGCTGTATTTCGCCGACCAGCTTGTCCCAACAGGCGAGTTGTTCCGCGCAATGCAGAAGGGAACGATTGATGCTGTACAAAGTGATGACGACTCCATCGCTGCACCTGTCGATATCTCCGTATTTGGCGGCTATTTCCCCTTTGCCACACGCTACAGCTTGGATGTACCGGTGCTGTTTGAAGAATATGGTCTCAAAGAAATCTGGCAGGAAGCCTATGGTGAAGTCAAAGGTGTCACTTGGCTAAGTGCGGGTTCTTGGGATCCTTGCCACTTCGCGACGGTAGACCCAATTCGTAGCTTGGCGGACTTGAAAGGGAAACGTATCTTTACCTTCCCAACCGCTGGCCGATTCCTTTCCCGTTTCGGCGTTATCCCCGTCACCCTGCCTTGGGAAGATGTGGAAGTGGCAGTGCAGACCGGCGAACTGGATGGCATAGCATGGTCAGGGATTACCGAGGACTACACCGTTGGTTGGGCAGATGTCACCAACTATTTCTTGACCAATAATATTTCCGGTGCATGGTGCGGTTCCTTCTTTGCCAACACTGAGCGTTGGAATGCACTGCCGGAACACCTGAAAGTACTCTTTAACCTCATGATGGACTCTTCACACTATTATCGTCAGCACTGGTATTGGGGCGGTGAAGCTAAACTCAGAACAAGCGGCACCAAGATGAAACTTACTACCATTCCGGATGAAGAGTGGCGTCAGGTTGAGGTCGAGGCTTATAAGTTCTGGGATGAGATCGCCAAAACCAGTCCACGAAATGCTCGGGTGATCGAGATATTTAAAGAATATGCTGGAGTAATGGAGAAAGCAGGTAAGCCATACCGGTATTCATGATAAACACTCTTCACTTTATCAAGACTTGAAGCGGCATATTGCCGCTTTCTTTTTTCTTTTTTAGGCAATTGCTTGCAGCCAGTGAACAGCACTATCAGGTCACAAAATTATGTTTAGATTTTGTTAAAACTGTGTGTTTTTATAATACTGATGGCAAAGTTGTTCAGGAGCCAAACATGCCACACATACTGCGTTTGCTCGTCCTTTTGTGGCTAGCATCTGGCTTTGTTGTTGCAAAACCTCAGGACACCATCGTGGTGCTGACCTCTTTTCCTGAAAGTTTTTATACACCTATTAAAACTGCCTTTGAAAAAGCGCACCCATCACTGAACCTCCAATTACTCAACAAAAAAACACCGGCGGTTATTCAGCATATTGCTAACAAGCGGTCACCGAAGCCAGATTTAGTATGGATGTCTTCTGCTGATGCGATGGCCACTCTACAAAGCAAATCGCTGATCGACGAACCAGTCACATTTGCCTGGTCTCAGTTTGTCTTTTTTTGGCATAACGACAAATTGTCCGAGTTAGGCATTTCCTCCCCTAAACGTTGGGAAGACTTGCTTAATCCAAGCTTTCATCAGCAAATAGCTATCAGCGCGCCATCCCGTTCAGGAACCAATCACCTTCTTATAGAAATCATTCTCCAACAATATGGCTGGGAAGACGGATGGGCTTATTTAAGCCAGTTGGGTGGAAATCTAGCGACAGTCACAGCGAGGAGTTTCGGTGTTCGGGAAGGTGTCATTAAACAAAGGTTTACGCTTGGTCCTGTGGTGGACTTCTTTTACAGAAGTGCGCGAGCTGAAGGCCACCCCGTCGGTTTTGAACCTGTGCCTAATACCCCTCTCATTGCTGCCAAAATTGCACATATCCGCAGTCAATCAAAGAATACGTGTAGTGAAAAGTTCGTCGAATATCTATTGTCAGATAGTGGACAAAACTTGCTGTCACTACCCAGCGTGAACCGAATATCGTTACAACAAGGGCACCGTATCACTGAGCAAAACCCTAGCCCTGTGTTTGATCCTTATCTGTCGGCCATGCGATATCACGCAGTGAATGCCCTCTTTGATCAGTTGATTACCAATCGACTGGCAGATCTTCAAGCCTTTTGGCAGGAGTGGCACCAAGTTCAAAACCACAACATAGATATAGAAACTCAGAACAAACTCAACACAATATATGAACAAGCAACGGCTGTCCCTATTTCGCACAAGGAAGCCGCAGACCAGCATTTAAATAACATGCTTAGCCCTGAGCGCCGTTATACCAACACATTCCAATCAGTGACAGGTAAATGGAGGGAGACGCTATCCCAAAATCTGGATACGGCAACAGCGGCATTGGAAACCATCAAGCTGGAGCGTAATCAATGAAGAAACGTGACAGTATAGCGACACGTATTTTTGCGTTGTTTGTGTTACTTGGCTTGTTATCGGGTGCATTTTTACTCTCAAACTCCTTTTCTTTTCAGCTCCTGGCTAACAGTTCACGGTCACTGGTTGATGAGCAACTTCCCATTCTTATATCCGCTGCAAAGATCGCCCAAATTGGTGGAAGTATCACCACAGACGCTACAAATCTGGCCCTAGCCAATAATGAAAAAGCGCTGGATCGGGCACAACAAAATCTGGCTAATGCCCTTCCTAAGCTCGCTGACATCACGAGCTCAAGTGCAGTAAAACAACGCAGTTATGAATTTACTTTGCTTGTATCCCGTCTATCAGAAAATATCGAAAATATATACCGCAATACTGAGCACAAGTTACGGCTTCAAAACGAACAGCGGCAATTAAGGCAGCAACTGCACTGGCTACAAATAGACTTTGTTGAAGAAGTCACCCCACTTACTACTGACAGCCAGTACAACCTTAACCAGTTATCGGAAAAGTTAGCCCGTCAAAATGCCTTGTCTCCTGAAGAGTTTGCGAAAATGCGTTCAGAATCGGAGGTACAGGTTCAGCTACTGAAGCTAGAGGCTGATTTAAACTTGGTGCTCGACCTGCTTCAACGTACCTCCTTGTTCAACGACCGAAATGATGTCTTGGCAGCACAAAGCGTGATAGATGAAACCTTGTTAACGATTAATCGGCAGGTTAACACTCTTGCCCCTTACCCAAGTACTGTCACTGTGCGCCAAATGGCAGCACAGGTGGAGGCATTAACGCTGGGGCCCAAAAATTCGATTTCTCAAAGTCTGAAGATACTCGAACTGGATCAAGAAAACCGAACCCTCTTAATCAAAAACCAAACCCTCATAGAAAATGTTCGACGCATCATCAATCAGGCTGTTTCTTTCGCTGAAGATCAGAATATAGAAACCTCAAAAACACTCATTGAAGTCATCGACCAAAGTAGTGAGCAACTGAAATTCACCCTTATTGGTATTGCGTTTCTCACCCTATTTGTCGGCGCTTACCTCCGCAGTCAATTGCTTAATCGATTATCAAATGTGCTGCGCAGTATGCGCCATTTAGCAAAGGGAGAGCTTCAGCCGCTCATTGATGTCAGAGGTAAAGACGAAGTCAGTTCCCTAGCCAAAGCCACCAATATTTTCAATGAGCAAGCCAGGCAGGTAAAACAAAACACGGCAATGTTGGAAATGAAAAACAGGCAGCTTACTGAAGAGATTTATCAACGAAAACTGACAGAACAGAACCTGCAAGAAACACAAGAAGAACTTGTACAGGCCGCCAAGCTGGCGGTTTTAGGGCAGTTGACATCAGGTATCGTACATGAGTTTAGCCAGCCGTTGGCGGCCATTAGCTCAAATACTTATCTGGCGGAGCAATACATCAAACAGAAAAGATTAAACCAGGCTAAAGAAAAACTGCACAAGATTGACCATATTACCGACCGCGCCGCCCGTCTATGTCAGCATTTAAAATCCTTTGCACGTAAAACCGATGACCTGACCCAGCCAACATCAGTCAAGCATGTTTTGAAAAATGCCATGGACCTCTTTACTGATAGCTTACCGGACACATGGGTGTCCGTAGATATCAGCGACAATTTGCACGTACAGGCAAATGACATCAGATTAGAACAGGTTTTCATCAATTTACTCAGTAACAGCATCGACGCTATCACTCTCAAACAAGAAACTGGCAGCTTTACGCCACGAATTCATATTTTTGCAAACAACGAGGCTCAGAACATCGCCATTCATATCGTCGATAATGGCTGTGGGATGGACGCAAATTCCCAAGCACAGATTTTTGAACCCTTCTTTACCACGAAAGAGGTCGGCAGCGGTCTGGGGCTTGGCATGTCAATTACACATAACATTATTAAGGATTTCGGCGGGAATATCGTCGTCAACTCAACACCGAACCAAGGAACGGAGGTCATATTATGTCTAACGGCCGCATAGTGTTGGTAGAAGATGACAAGGAGCTAAGAGAAAGTCTTAAAGAAATTTTGGAGTTACAAAAATTTACTGTCACTGACTTCGCCGGTGCAGACATGGCACTGGTCAGTCTCCAATACAACAGTGACGCCATCGTGATTTCTGATATCCGTATGCCAACGATGGATGGGATTACTTTTCTCAAACATCTTCAAAAGCTTGACCCCACTTTGCCCGTTATCCTTATTTCAGGGCATGCAGACATAGAAACCGCTCTGGAATCCATCAAGCTTGGCGCGTTTGATTTCGTTGAAAAGCCACTCCGTCCTGAACGTCTTATTGGCCTGGCGGGTAAAGCAGCCCAGCATCGGTCCCTTACCCTTGAAAACAGACGCTTAAAACAGAATAAGCAACATGATATCACCGCCGACCAACTGCTTATAGGCCAATCAGATGTGATGCAAAAGCTAAAACAGCGTCTTATCACGCTGGCAAATGCAGACATCAATATCGTCATTAATGGGGAAACAGGTACGGGAAAAGAAAAGATAGCGAGAACTTTGCACAGTCAGTCTAGTCGGAAGAATCGTCCTTTTGTCGCGATTAACTGTGGCGCAATGCCTGAGAACCTCATTGAGTCTGAACTGTTTGGTCACGAGGCAGGTAGCTTTACAGGCGCAAACAAAAAGCGGATAGGAAAAATTGAGCACGCTTCTGGGGGAACACTGTTCCTAGACGAAATCGAGAGTATGCCGCTAACTGCTCAAATACGTTTATTGCGGGTGATACAGGAAGGTGAGCTTGAACGTGTAGGCAGCAATGAGACCGTCAAGGTCGATCTTAAAGTACTTTCAGCAGCAAAAGGAGATCTTCTGGCGCTCTCTCAGGAAGGTACATTCCGACAAGACCTCTACTACCGGCTTAACGTTGCATCACTCGATATTCCACCTTTACGGGAGCGTAAGTCTGATATTCCCCAACTGTTAGGCTACTTTCTCTATGAAGCTGAAAAGCGGCTGGGACAAATAGCACCAACACTGACCTCTATCCATTTCCAACAACTGATGTCTCACGACTGGCCAGGCAATGTGAGGGAGTTGATGAACGAAGCAGATCGTATTGTCCTTGGCATCTCTGACCTGATTTTCACCAATGATGCTGATGCTTGCCATTCTCTTTCACATCAGTTGGCTCAATACGAGTTTTCAGTGCTTCATCACACCTTGAAGATGTTTCATGGCCACATTAGCAATGCTGCCGAATATCTGGATATACCACGTAAGAACCTATATCTGCGAATGAAGAAATACGGCTTAAATAAGGCGAGTTACCTTATTGATAATCTTAAAGATGTTGAGTAGGTCAGTTTTGACCTACTCAAGACATGCCAAAGACCAAAAATGACACGCTAACACCCACCTAAAAAACATAAATATCCATCAAAAACAATCACTTGATAAACTTTCACATTTTGGCACAACACTTGAAATGCTAAACGGCTGATGAGTAGGAATTCCCCTACTTTATACCCAAACGACCTGAAGATACTTGCATTGAAAACCCTCCCTCGGGCGAGTTGGATCCTGTATCTCCAGTTTGTTTAGGTATATCAAATCAAGTGGAGTGTTTTATGAAAGCAAGCAAACATCAAGGATCGACGAGTAAGCATGTAAAAGCCTTATTGGCTACATCACTAATACTTGCGCTTAGCAGTACTTCATCACTGGCGATGTCTGATAAAGACCTCGTGATTGTCACTTCATTTCCCAATGACGTTACCGATGTCTACAAAAAGGCCTTCGAGAAAAAGTACCCCGACATTAACGTCGAAGTTCTTTCCAAGAAAACGACCGCGGGAATTAAGTACTTACAAGAGACATCGAGTAACAATAAATCTGACATTTTTTGGGCCTCTGCACCAGACGCTTTCGAGGTGCTCAAAGATAATAACCTCCTCGCCGCATACCAATCTTCCGTGAGCGGTATACCCGAAAAGGTCGGTACCTTCCCGATTAATGATCCTGACGGTTTCTATAAAGGCTTTGCGCTTTCTGGATACGGCATGATGTGGAATGAGCGCTACATGAAAGCCAAAAAGCTTCCGACCCCGAAAGAATGGCATGATTTAGCAGATCCGGTTTATCACAAGCATGTTGGCATGTCGGCCCCCTCACGATCTGGAACAACACACCTTACCGTTGAAGCCATTCTTCAAGGCGAAGGTTGGGAACAAGGATGGTCGACCCTTAAATCTATTTCAGGAAACTTCAAAACTGTCACTGAGCGCAGTTTCGGCGTACCTGATGGCGTCAATAGCGGTTCGTTTGGCGTAGGTATCGTGATTGATTTCTTTGGGCTATCTTCAAAGGCAACAGGGTTTCCCGTTGATTTTCACTATCCCACCTTGACAGCCCTCGTCCCTGCAAACGTAGGCATGGTCAGTAATGCGCCTAACAACGAAGCCGCTGCTGCCTTTATTGATTTCCTGCTATCTGAGGAAGGGCAAGCGCTGCTGCTTGATAAAAAGATACAACGACTTCCAGTTAACCCTGCGGCCTATGCAAGCACCCCAGAAGGCTTCCCTAACCCATTTACTGGCGAGCAACTGGGCACCGTTGATTTTAACCTCGATGTTTCTAAGTCCCGCTATAACGTCGTTAACAGCCTTTTTGATGTCATGGTGACCTACAGACTGGATGAATTGCGCGAAGCAACAAAAGCCATTCAAGAAGCTGAAGCCAAAGCAAAAGCCGCCAAAAATACCGAGGCAATGAATCTCGTCGCCGAGGCAAAACTTCTCGTATCCGCCGTCCCTATTACCGCTGAGCGAGCATCTGACCCTAAATTTGCGGGCATCTTTACCAAAAAGCGTAAAAAAGCCTCAGACAAAGTCGAGGCACGTCAGGCAGAGATTGAGCAGGAGTGGGATAAAACAACGCTGGCTAACTATCAAAAAGCGACTGAGCTTGCCGAGCAAGCAATAGAACTTCTCTAGCCCATAACCCACGCCCCTCTCAGTGAGCCCCCAATTATCGCGGTTAGGGGCGTGTTTATTCCATAGATAACGGAGTATCTAATGAGCAATGTCTCTATTTCTCAGTCTGACAAGTCAGTCAGTGCCAATTCAAAGGGGCTTTGGCGTAAGTTTCGTGAAGATTGGGCTCTATACCTGAGTGCCGCGCTTATCGCTCTATTCGTTGTGGTATTTTTGTTTGTGCCCGTCATAAAAGTCATTTTTGTTGCCTTTCAAGACCCTGATGGCTCGCTGACTCTGGTGAACTTCAAAGACTTCTTTGGTTCAAGCCTCTTCAGAGAGTCCTTCTTTAACTCATTTTATGTGGCGTTTATGTCGGTCATCGTGGCCTCAATCATTGCCATGCCACTTGCCTATTTCACCAGTCGCTTTCAGTTTCGCGGAACCGTTATCATCCAAACGTTGGGGATCGTGCCACTTATTATGCCTCCCTTTATTGGCGCGGTGGCGATGCAACTGCTTTTTGGTGAAAACGGCAGTATGAACCTTTTGCTGGACGAATACTTCGGCTTCACCATTCCCATAATGGAAGGGCTAAATGGTGTCGTTTTCGTCCAGAGTGTGCATTACTTTCCATTTATTCTCATTAACTTGTCTGCGGCATTGCAGAACATTGACCGTTCAATGGAAGAGTCCGCACAATCACTTGGCTCATCAGGATTAAGACTATTCAGACGCATCGTATTCCCACTGGCGATGCCTGGATACGTCGCAGGTGCGTCCTTGGTGTTTGTGAAGGTTTTTGATGATCTGGGCACACCTCTCCTGCTAAACGTTAACAATATGCTCGCACCACAAGCTTACCTTCGTATTTCATCGGTCGGTATCACAGACCCAATGGGATATGTCATATCGGTCATTCTGGTCGTATTTTCGGCGTTTGCACTTTGGATTTCCTTTCAGGCCCTGAAAGGAAAGGACTACTCAACCAATCAAAAAGGCGGAGGTGGCTTGTCAAAACGCGAACTACGCCCATTAGAAATGATTGGTTGCTATGCTGTCATAGCACTTATTCTTCTGCTGGTCCTGGCCCCACATTTTGCCCTACTGCTACTTTCCTTTGGCACTATATGGAGCTTCAGCCCATTGCCTGATGGGTTTACCTTGGATCACTACTCGACGGCTATCACCCAAGCCTCAGAGTTCATTACCAACACGCTACTTTACGCAGGTTTAGCTGGGTTAATTGATGTAATTCTTGGTACCGCCATTGCCTATCTGGTTTGGCGTACGAAAATTATGGGAAGAAAATGGCTCGATTTTGGCGCTATGGCAGCATTGGCAGTACCTGGTGTCGTGCTCGGTATCGGATACCTGCGCACCTTCTATGATGTAGAGTTGCCTATCATCGGAACCTCCATGGCAACATGGTGGGGCATTATCGTGATTGCACTTTCCGTTCGGCGACTACCCTACGCGTTGCGCTCATGTGTTGCCGCCCTCCAACAAGTCAGCCCTTCATTTGAAGAAGCATCTGAAAACTTGGGGGCAACGAGGGCAAAAACTATTCGTCGTATCGTCATCCCTCTGATGGCTGCAGGTATTCTCGCAGGGTTTGTCACTGCATTTGCTACTGCGGCTGTGGAACTCTCTGCCACCATCATGTTGGTCTCTCAAGAATCTGATGCCCCCCTTGCGTATGGTCTCTATCTCTTTATGCAAAGTGCTTCCGGTCGCGGCCCTGGTGCAGCTCTGGGTGTCATCGCTGTTGTTATTGTTGGCCTCGCAACCTATCTATCGCACACGATTGTGGAACGCACACGCCAGGCACACGGTGAAAAACAACATTAAGTTAAGGAATGACTATGCAACCAAATAACAAACAGCAAGTTGGAATAACCATTAAAGATCTCACTCTTGCATTCGGGGAGACAGAGGTTCTTAAAGGCGTAAATTTGGAGATTGAGCCTGGAGAGTTCTTTGCTTTCCTTGGTCCTTCTGGGTCAGGTAAGTCGACGTTGCTACGCGCCATTGCAGGTTTTGGCCCCGAACCTCAGGGGCAAATATTGCTGGGTGATGAAGACATCAAAGCGCTTCCACCGTGGAGAAGAAACGTTGGCATGGTTTTTCAAAGCTATGCATTGTGGCCGCATATGACAGTCAGACAGAACGTTGCTTATGGGCTTGAAGAGAGAAAAGTTCTCACATCGGAAATTAGAGAGCGCGTTGACAATGCTCTCAATCTCGTCGGTCTCTATCATTTGGCAGAACGACGACCATCCCAGCTTTCCGGTGGGCAGCAGCAGCGTGTTGCGATTGCCCGCACCGTTGTGGTTGAACCAAGGGTTTTGCTGCTTGATGAACCTCTATCTAATCTCGATGCTAACCTCAGAGAGCAAATGCGCAGAGACCTACTTGAACTTCAACGTCAGCTTGGGCTAACCACGATTTTTGTTACCCACGACCAAGAAGAAGCGAACACCATTTCTGATCGTATCGCCGTTCTCGACCAAGGCGTTATTCAGCAAGTGGGTAAACCCATGGATCTCTACGACAACCCCTCCAATAAGTTTGTCGCCGATTTTCTGGGTACCGCCAATATGCTAAATGGCAGGCTGCGCGAAGGTCTTAACGGAAAAACCTTTACGACAGAGTCCGGGATTTGCTTTCCCTTTGATCACCCCGATAGCGGGACAATTTCTCTCGTTTTCCGGCCCCAAAGTCTCGAAATTTGTGATGAAGACATGGTCCCTAACCGAATTGAGCTGCAAGGTTCAGTGAAACACAAAGAGTTTCTCGGTCATTTAGTTCGATACAGTATTGATGTCGGAGGGCAAGTATTGATGGTCGACGATCCGCATCGCCGAGGGGCTGAACATATAGAGAACGGCTCTTCTATTCGATTGGCGTTAAAGCCCGAGGAAATAGTGGCATTGCGCTGAAGTTTCATTTTTTGCTAACGGAGAACCTAGCTGTTAGGGGTTCTCTTTTTTTATGTGTATGGAGCTCTGGAATGAAAAAAACCAGCGTTGATAGGCCAATATCGACGCTGGTTTTCCTCGAGTTTTTACGTTGGCAGATTTAGAGTTCTGCCCTCTCATTAATTTCCTTCAGCTGATAGGACCAAATGAAAGAAATGAAAGTCTTTTGGTTCAGAATCAGTCTGTAAGTGGCGGCCTTGCATTACTGACTGATTTTGAACACAGGAGTAATTTAGTACTTGATGAATAAGAAAACTGTGAGGTAAACATGAAAGTTTCCTTATATTTTATGAAGATGCAGCAATTTTGCGAGCCAGATACTACTCTGGAAAGAGAGTCACATTTGTAGTGAAACCATGTTTCACGATGTGGTCGCAAAGTTCGTCGCACATTCTGCTCGTCCTAGTTCATACAGTCGCTTTTCACGGATTGTACGGCGTGCTTCGTTCCACTCCTCGATTATCTGGGCACGTATTTCCCCCCTGCCCATTTCACTAAACAAAAAGCGGTCAACTGTATGATTAAACGCTTCCAAATCCATTTTTTCCTGATATACCACACCCATATATTTAAAAGCTTGGGATTTCTCTTTGTTACTGCCGACCACGGTAAATTGCTGCAAGGTATCCAATGCCGCCTCGTACTCACATTGGACTATCTGTTGTTCGGCTCCCAATAGTTTTCCGTGCACACCATAATTAGACACATAACTGCATCCCGACACCAAACTCACAGCCATCAAACCCAGCAGTAACTTTTTCATGAAAAATCCTTTCCAATTGAAGCGGCAACATTTTGTCTTTGGTTAAAAAACTAGCAAAAACCAAGCCTATATACCCAATGCTTGGGTATAAACAAAAAAAGCCGGGAGTCAATCCCGGCTTTCTAACTCACTGAAACGATGTCGTTTATCTAAGGGCGCTTGCCCAGCTTCACTGTGCCATTTTGTTCAAACATCGCAGTTTCTTTGCGTTTTCTGCCAATAAGCAAAGGCTTGTCATCGTAGAACAGGAAGTTTTTCCAGTACTTCTTGAACATTCCCCAGCGGGTTTCAACGACATTGCCTTTGTCATAGCAGAAGTAAACGACAGCATTGTCTTCCCATGGGAAAAACGCCAATACGTCTTCCGGCAAATCGTCTTCTTCTTCCCAAGGATGTTGCCAGTCAGATTCCTGCGACCACGCATCACGCATGATCGCCCAGTCACCTTTACCAAAGTGATCTGGAGTTGGGCTTTGCTGGCTAATAAAATCACGCCATAGCTGGCCACCGCGCTCTTCCGTCATCGGCTTGATGTGTTCGCGGTCTTCTTCGGCAACAGGCATAGACTGATGCGTAAAAATCCACTTACGTTTGTATTCTTCAAAGGGAATGTAATTCATAGTTCTCTCAGAATTCGCGGATATTATTTCCCCGCGAACATGTAACCTTCGCCATGGACCGTAATGAACATTTGCGGTTTTTTGGGTTCGACCTCGATTTTGTTGCGTAAACGTCGAACTAATACATCAATGGTTCTGTCATTTGGCGCATCGACCCGATGGCTGATCAAATTCAAGATACGCTCCCGGCTCAATACCCGGTTACGGTTCGCTGTGAACGCCACCAGCATTTCATATTCTGCTTTGGTGAGTTTAACTGCGTTGTTGCCTTTGCTCAGTGCGCGACGTTCAATGTCGAATGTCCATCCATTGAAGTTCACGATGTTATCACTTTCTTTTACTGAACTCTGCATTTCAGGCTGAGTATTCGCTTTGGAAATGCGCCAGAGTAAATTACGCACGCGAACAAGAAGTTCACGCAATTCAAGCGGCTTGGTACAGTAGTCGTCCGCACCCATTTCCAAACCGACGATACGGTCAATAGTGTCAGTTCGAGCGGTAATGAGAATAATACCCACATCGCATTTGCTGCGCAGTTGGCGCGTCAGCATCAACCCATCCTCACCCGGGAGGTTGATATCAAGCAGCACTAAATCAATGTGCCATTCGTTCATAATCTGGTGCATTTCCTTGCCATCAGCGGCCTGACTGACGTGATATCCCTGTTTTTCGAAGTATGCGCTCACCATAGTGCGAGTCACTGCTTCATCATCTACAACCAAGATGTGATGTGTCACATTTACCCTGTTCACATATCGTCATGAGGAGCCGCACTTTACCACCTAAATTGCGAACAAACTTGATTTACCTCATGGTTATTGCAGTTTTATGTACGACAAATCAACCATGTTTTTTAACAAACCCAGGGGTCATTTTGCGAGATAGACGACAATTAAGTCATTTTTGGTACATTTAGAAGCACATAAAGCCCACATTTCACGTTAACAATCGATTCTGTTCATATCTGTTCATATTTGCCGCTTGCCTGTTCATTTTCTGGTTGAACCATATTCATATCCAATCGCTACTATGCCCGCAACAAAATAACGCATCAAAAACATGTAGCTATAGTGCGCTGGCTTGCTTCCAAACACGCTACCGGAATGGGCCCAAACACTGACTACAAAAACTTTATGGGTGTATCCACTTTTATGAAAAAGCTACTGCAGAAGCTGAACAAACCTAGCGCGAAGTACTCCATCCTTGCGCTGGTTCTGATCGGTGCTGTCATCACGGTTGCCGGCGTGGTCGTGATGAATAAGTCTCTCCACTATTTCTCTCAAACAGAGTTCTGTGTGTCGTGCCACACAATGAAGCAAAACTACGAGGAATATAAGCAGTCGATTCACTACAGCAACGCAAAAGGCATCCGAGCTGAGTGTGTAGACTGTCACCAGCCCAAAGATTTCGTCGGCAAAATCTGGCGCAAAATGGGCGCTTATAAAGACGTTTACCACCACTTTGTGACGGGCAAAATTGATACCCCGGAAAAGTTTGAGGAACACCGACTCGAACTCGCCCAGAAAGTCTGGGACCGCATGGCTGACGAGAACTACAAGACCTGTACCACCTGCCACTCATATGAAGCTATGGACCATGACAAGCAGTCTGTTCAGGCGATGAAAGAAATGATCCCTGCGGCGAAAGAAAACATGGCATGTATCGAGTGTCACAAAGGTATCGCGCACGAACTGCCAAATATGGCGGGTGGCTTCCGTAAGACATTCGAAACCCTGACAGCTTCTGCGATCGCACCTGCTGGTGCCAAGAAACTGTTCTCTATCGAAGAGAAGAGCCTGTTCGCTACCGCTGATGCAAACGGCAAAGTTGAAGGCCAATTGCTGCCAGCTTCTGAAGTAGAAGTCATTGGCGAAGAAGGCGAAATGCTTAAAGTGCGTGTTCAAGGTTGGATCGAAACCAACGGTAAAGGCCGTGTAATGACAGAGTACATGGGTAAACGTGTATTCAAGGCGACCGTTCGTGGCGACGTGAAAGCGACTGAGACTGTGATTTCTGAAGAAGTGGATCCAGCAACCAACATCGCTTGGAAACAAGTGGCTGTGAATGCCTACATCACCAAGGATCACCTGGTTCAGAGCATTGATCCAGTCTGGGACTATGCATCAGAAATGTTCGCATCTACCTGTAACTCTTGTCACGCAGCACCGGCACCTGGCCACTTCACTGCAAATGGCTGGATTTCAAGCCTGAAAGCCATGAGTGCGTACTACCGTCTGAGCAAGACCGAAGAGCGCACACTGCTGAAGTATCTGCAGAACCACGGTAGTGATACCGGCGGTGCAGGCGCCCACTAATCGGTAAAAAGAATACTAAGCGGCAGATGCGCCCTCGTGCATCTGCCCTGATGAATTAAAAACTATAAGGACTTCTACATGGCGACTGAAAAACAACAAGGCATTTCCCGCCGTCGTTTTCTCTCTGGCATGTTAACCGCCAGTGCGGGTGTTGTGATTGGTTCCAGCCTGCTGGCACCACGCAAAGCAATGGCCGCGACTGAAGCGAAAAACACCTTCTCTGGTGAAGTTATCCACGGTTCACACTGGGGTGCATTCCGCGCGAAAGTTGAAAACGGTATCTGGGTTAACACAGTAGCGTTTGAAAACGACCCACACCCAACCTCAATGTTGAACGGTGTGCGCGAGGTGGTCTACAACCCATCTCGCGTTAAGTACCCAATGGTACGCATCGACTGGCTGAAGCACGGTTGGAAATCAGACACTTCACAACGTGGCGACAACCGCTTTGTGCGTGTGCCATGGTCACAGGCGCTGGACTTCTTCCACCACGAACTGGAACGTGTTCAAAACACTTACGGCCCAAGCGCACTTTACGCAGGCCACTCTGGCTGGCAGTCATGCGGTAAGTTCAACACCGCAGGTACGATGATGCAGCGCGCTATTAGCCTGCACGGTACTTACCTAGCAAAAGTAGGCGACTACTCGACTGGTTCTGCGCAAGTTGTTCTCCCTTACGTTGCAGGCGCAATGGAAGTTTACGAGCAGCAAACCTCTTGGCCTCTGGTTCTGGAAAACGCGAAAAACATCGTGATCTGGGGTTCAGACCCAATCAAGAACCTGCAAGTGGGCTGGCTGGTTCCAGACCACAGCGTGTACGGTTACTACCAGCAACTGGCTGAGAAAGTAAAAGCAGGCGAAATCAACGTGATTCACGTTGACCCGGTTAAGAACGAATCATACAAGTTCTTCGGCGGCTCTCAGGTTGCGGTTAACCCACAAACTGACGTGCCTCTGATGCTGGCTATCGCGCACACTCTCTACACTGAGAAGCTTTACGACGAGCAGTTCCTGGCTGACTACACCACGGGTTTTGACAAGTTCGTTCCTTACCTGACCGGTGAGAAAGATGGTGTGGTGAAGACGCCAGAGTGGGCGGCAGAAATCTGTGGCATCCCAGCTGATCAAATCCGCGAACTGGCGCGTACCATGGCAAATGGCCGCACCCAGATCATCGCTGGCTGGTGCCTGCAACGTATGCAGCACGGCGAACAATACGCGTGGATGATCGTTGTTCTGGCTGCCATGCTGGGTCAAATCGGCCTGCCAGGCGGTGGCTTTGGCTTTGGTTGGCACTACAACGACGCAGGTACTATTACTTCTGCGGGCCCTCTGATGTCTGGTTTCAGCTCAGTGACTGGCGTTGACCCAATCCACAGCGGCAGCTACAACGGCTACTCAAGCTACATCCCTGTTGCGCGTTTCGTTGATTGTATCGAGAACCCGGGTACCACCATCCAGTTCAACGGTCACAGCGTGAAATTCCCACACATGAAGATGGCTATCTTCTGTGGTAACAACCCATTCCACCACCACCAGGATCGTAACCGTATGATCAAGGCGTGGCGTAATCTGGAAACAGTTGTGACCGTCGAGCACCAGTGGACAGCGACTTGTCGCTTTGCAGATATCGTTCTGCCAGCGACCACCACTTACGAGCGTAACGACATCGAGCAGTTCGGCAACCACTCGAATAAAGGCATTATCGCGATGAAACAAATCGTTGAGCCAATGTTCGAAGCGAAAGACGATTTCGATATCTTCCGTGAGCTGTGTACCCGTTACGGTCGTGAAGAGGCCTTCACTGGCGGCAAGACCAAGATGGAGTGGATTGAAGAGATCTACAACGGCGCACGTCTGCAAGGTCGTGGCATCGGTGTTCGTATGCCTAACTTCGTTAAATTCTGGGAAGAAGAGCAGTTTATCGCATTCCCTGAAGGTTCTGAGTGGGTTCGTCACGCAGCATTCCGTAAAGAACCTGATTTGGAGCCACTGGGCACAGCGTCTGGTCTTATCGAGATCTACTGTAAGACTATCGCTGACATGGGTTACGACGACTGTCAGGGTCACCCAATGTGGTTCGAAAAAGTAGAACGTAGCCACGGTGGTCCTAAGTCGAAGCAGTACCCTATCCACCTGCAAAGCTGTCACCCGAACCACCGTCTGCACTCGCAGCTGTGTTCGTCTGACGACCACCGCGGCACTTATGCGGTAGCAGGTCGCGAGCCTTGCTACATCAGCACCGCTGATGCAAAAGCGCGTGGTATCCAATCTGGCGACATCGTGCGTGTGTTCAACGACCGTGGTCAGGTACTCGCTGGTGCAGTGGTGACTGACGATTACATGTCTGGTGTATGTCGTATCCACGAAGGTGCATGGTATGCGCCGCTGGAAGGTGGCAAACCAGGTACCCTTTGTACTTACGGCGATCCAAACGTACTGACCGTTGATATCGGTACCTCTAAGCTGGCTCAGGCAACCTCAGCACATACTGCACTGGTCGAAATTGAGAAATACACTCGCAAAGTACCGGCAGTGACAGGCTTCAGCGGCCCTATCGCGGTTGACGACGTTAACCCACTGTTCCCAGCGATGGATATCGCATAAGAGACAGTGTGATGAAAAGGGCAGCTTGGCTGCCCTTTTTTACTCTAAGCTGGTTAGAATTAACGAAAAACATCCCTCACTTACGGAATTACAATGCAAGAATTTATCGCCATTAACGAACAACGTGCCGAGTTTTACTGGTGGATGTCTTCACTGTTTGCGACGGAGTTGACCCAGCAAAATCTGGACAACTACCACGGCGGCGACATGGATAACTACTACTCCGTGTTGGCGATGACCGACGAATTGAAAGCCCCGATTGCGGAATTTCGTGACGCGCTGGTGAAACTGAAAGTCAGAGAAGATGCGCAACTAGAGCTTGCTGCAGATTTCTGTGGCCTTTTCCTGAGCACACCGAAGTCTGGCGCCCTGCCTTACGCCTCTATGTACATTGGCGAAACCGGCTTATTGAACGACAAGCCAGCGGTTGAAATGGGCCAGTGGATGGACAAGTACGGTATTGCTCAACGGAAAGACTTTAACGAGCCGTTTGATCATTTGGCGGTAGAACTCGACTTTATGGGTAACCTGGCGATCCTCGCGAACAAAGAAACAGACGAGGAAAAGCAGGAAGCAATGATGCAAGAGCAGCAATGTTTTCTTGAAACCATGATGCTGCCTTGGATTGAGCAGTTCCAACAAACCGTGCAGCAGTTCGACAAATTCGGTTTCTATAAAGCCGCAGCGAACTTGTTGGTGTCCTTTATCAAGTTGGACCAAGCCTTCCTTAACGTCGAATAAGCGGACAAGCACAGTGTTCAAAAGCCGGGCTTGTTCCCGGCTTTTTGTATTTATAGCCGTTCAAAATCACCAAGCTAGCGCTCAGTTAGCTGAAACTGAAAGTACGCACTGTGTGGTTAGCATGATGCGCATCAACCTTATGCACGTCTCTAAAACACAATAATTGCGGCGTAGGACCATTGACATTAAACTGTGAACGCAAGCGATTGGCATTGAGAATTTTCTGAAATCTTACAACAAACTCATGTAAATGCCTCGCGCGTTTTTTCTCCTCTGCGTCGATAACAGTCAGACTGTTTGGGCATTGCGTTCGATTACGCACCAACAAGAGAAAAAAGCACACACATAAATTGAACGAACCTAATACGCTGCTTATACCGTCGGATTGAATCCAAAACATTCAGGTCGGTTAAGCGGCGTAAACTTGTGCAGTCCGATATGACAGAGACTGCCAATGAAAACGATAAGAAGATTACCGAATGGCAACAATTAAAGACGTCGCTCGACTCGCTGGTGTCTCCACAACAACAGTTTCGCACGTGATCAATAAGACACGTTTTGTTGCAGAGAACACGACAAAGAAAGTATGGGCAGCAGTCGATGAACTGAATTACGCACCAAGCGCAGTGGCTCGGAGCTTGAAGTGCAACTCTACCCGCACTATTGGCATGCTGGTCACCAAATCAACCAACCCTTTCTTCGCGGAAGTAGTGCATGGTGTAGAAGAATACTGCTATAAAGAGGGCTACACGCTTATCCTGTGTAATACCGAAGGTAACCTTTCCAAGCAGCGCGATTACTTGCGAATGCTGGCAGAAAAACGCGTTGATGGTCTGTTAGTCATGTGCTCTGACCTTAATGAAGAGCTACTCTCGCTGCTTGAGAAGAAACAAGATCTGCCGATGGTAGTGATGGACTGGGGCACTGAGCACATCAACACAGACTGTATTCAGGACAATGCAGAGCTTGGCGGCTATATTGCGACCAAACACTTTATTGAAAACGGTCACACCAAAATTGGCTGTATCTCAGGCCAAATGGATAAATTAACGTGTCGCGAGCGCTTAGACGGTTTCCATAAAGCGCTGGAAGAAGCGGGATTAACTTATAACCCAGACTGGATTGTCGAAGCGGATTTTGAATGTGACTCTGCTGTAGAAGCCGCCAACAAACTTGTGGCGCTTGAAGAACGCCCTACAGCCATATTCTGCTTTAACGATATCATGGCGCTTGCTGCTATCAGTACATTCCGCCAAGAAGGTTTGGATGTGCCCAATGACATTTCAATCATTGGTTACGACAACATCGATTTAGCAGGCTTTTTCTCTCCGCCATTGACTACGATCCATCAGCCTAAAAACCGTTTGGGTAAAACGGCAATCAAACTGCTGATGGAACGTCTGGCAAACAAAGAAAACCAGCAACAGATTTTCGAAATGCAGCCTGAGTTGATCGTGCGACGTTCTGTAAAGAACTTGAACAATTAACAGCAAATTACTGCTTCTATTAAACCTAAAAGCCTGAGCGTTTACGTTCAGGCTTTTCTATTAGTGACAAGTTTGTTAGATAAACCAATACTATTATTGCGACAAACCTCAAAATCAATAAAATGCCTAGATTTCTAGTGCTACCCTTATTTCACATTGAAAAAGGGGTGCGAAAGTCGAAATTTCTTCAATAACAAAGGGAACGGAATAATTATAAAGGCATCAATAAAGCCCATTCTGAACTAAGATCACGCTTTGTTAGACTAGCAATAACGACAAAATGACGCGATTCGGTTAAGCTAAATCTTGTCAAGAAAAAGGCAAACCAAGGCGAAAGCCTGGGACGCAAAGCTTCCGGCCTCACATCGAGAGTGACTCTCTGATGTTGGTAGCGGAGTTACCGATGACGTTAGCATTTCACATTCCGGTTCACCCGGTGCGTTGACAATTCTCTGAATTAGCTTTGCTACGTTACTCCTTGACCATTCATCCAGGAACGTATTGATTGAGAATAAGTCACATGGACAAACCTACTCTAAAAAACACACTGAAGTTCTTTGAATGTCTGGGCAAAATGAAATCACGCTCGATGTTTGGCGGTTTCGGTGTATTTTGCGACGAGACGATGTTTGCACTCGTTGTCAATGACCAGCTTCATCTTCGCGCTGGTATAGCCAATGAATCAGAATTCAAAACGCTTAGTATGAAACCCTACGTATACAAGAAACGTGGATTCCCTGTTGTCACCAAATACTACTCAGTGCCGCAGGAATGGTGGGAGCAATCAGATCTTCTCATGGACCATGCAGTTAAAGCATTGTCCATTGCAAGGGAAGACCAGAAAGAAAAGAAGACTGCTGCACCGTCACGTATCAAAGATCTTCCAAACCTTCGCCTTGCGACGGAACGCATGCTGAAAAAAGCGGGCATCGAATCCGTCGAGGAGTTGCAACGTGCAGGCGCGGTCGGTGCTTATCAGGCATTACAGAAATCACACAATGATGCGCTGAGTCTTGAGTTGCTTTGGGCACTAGAAGGTGCAATTGAAGGAAAGCACTGGTCTGTGATCACACCTCAACGCAGAATCGAGTTACTCGAAACCCTTCGCCAGTAGCCGAAAAACCTCTCTCATAAACAGCCAATGTGCCCTCTCGGCCATTGGCTTTTTTGTTATTGAGCGACGATATGAAGATACTCTGTACTGTAAAAAGCCACGATAAAAGTAATTAACTTCCCCCTTGATAGACAATCTTGGCCTTAATAATGGAAAGTAATACGATGACCCATTGCTTACATGAGAAGGGTTTGTCTACGTAAAGTGGTAAAAAGGACGAGATTTACTGTGAAGGACGATCAACCTAGCCAAAGCCACAGTTAAATCACATTTGTGACACTCATCACACATATGAGACATTGTGATGCATATCGTTTATCAGTGCATCCAAATCTGAACTATGCCAAAAGAGAAGATACACAAATGACGACAAATAAATGCACTACACAAAGCCGTTTCCTGACCAAATTGATAGAATTTTCCGCGACCATTTCAGAAAGTGGCCGCGCAGGTTCAAGTGGACAGTATTTTTCTGTTTCTCCTTCCCTGCGGTTTCCTATGCAACAAACACACATGGCACTGTTGACCCCTCTTTTCTTACTATCATTGTTATTCTTTTTTGTAGTATCAACGCACTGGTAGTGATTTGGGGTCTCAGGTTGAACAGCTTCGCACAACGCAGCTATTGGTACCGCAACTACCATATTGGTGGCGCAACGACACTTGCGCTGATTCCTCTGGGGCTTTTAGTTCTCCAATACACCACGTACTGCCTGTAAACGTCATTTCCACTCTCTCATCTTTAAAAGACACTGAAGTAATCCAACGACCCACTCTTTGCGTAAAAATTTTATCAATTAAACCATAAAGTTAGCTTTGACATACATGCACTCACTCTTCATCCCCCCGCAAATAACATCGAAAAATTTGAATAAGTTTGTAATTTTTCCCAAAACCCCTCGGTCATATCCAGCAAGCAAAAAAGAAGAGGAATCGCGCGCAACTCCACGTATTGCTTTCGTCAAGCCGAGGTTTAACAACTCCCTCGGTCACAGTTTTGACAATAAACCTGTTTAACTCATTGGTAACGAAGTGCATTCAGCTAAGACAAAAGGAAACTTTTGCCATAGTTATAGGTGTGCCAAATCACTTGTAGTTATCCCGTTTTCGAGTAGACCGATTCGTGGAACAACGTCATCAAAAAAGGACCCGAAATGAACACAAAGAAGTTAGCTGTTCTCATTGCCATTGCAGCCATATTCGTCACCTGGTTTGCCTTCGACCTCGGAGCGCTGTTTACACTTGAAAACGCAAAAGCGCAGCATGAAGCACTAAAAGACAACATTGCTAGCAACTTTGTCAGTGCCAGCGTGATTTACTTTATCGTTTACATCGCCATGACCGCACTTTCATTGCCGGGTGCAGCGATTGCTACACTGCTCGGTGCCGCCTTATTTGGCTTCTGGTGGGCACTGCTTCTGGTTTCGTTTGCCAGCTCTATTGGCGCAACGCTTGCGTTTTTAGTCAGTCGATTCCTGCTGAAAGATTCGGTACAAAGCAAATTTGGTGATCGCCTTGCCACGATTAACCAAGGTGTAGAGAAAGATGGGCCTTTCTATCTACTGACTCTGCGTCTCATCCCTGTTTTTCCGTTTTTCCTGATTAACCTGCTGATGGGCTTAACGCCAATCCGCACCGCCACTTTCTACATCGTGAGTCAAATCGGCATGCTGCCGGGTACTGCGGTATACATCAATGCGGGTACCCAACTGGCACAAATCGATTCCCTGAGCGGCATCGTTTCACCGGGCGTATTGCTATCTCTGGTTCTGTTGGGTGTTTTCCCAATCATCGCCAAGATGATCATGAACGTGATTCAAAAGCGCCGCGTTTACGCAAAATGGCAAAAGCCAGCCACGTTTGACCGCAACCTGGTTGCGATTGGTGCGGGTGCGGGCGGTTTGGTCACCACCTACATTGGTGCTGCTGTAAAAGCGAAAGTGACCCTGATTGAAAAACACAAAATGGGCGGCGATTGCCTGAATACTGGCTGTGTGCCATCAAAAGCACTGATTCGTGCAGGTCATTCCGTGCATGAAATCAAACGCTCACAAGAGTTTGGTGTGACGGTCGGCGAACCTACGGTGGATTTCCAACAAGTGATGGGCCGTGTTCATAAAGTCATTGCTGACATTGAGCCACACGATTCTGTGGAGCGTTACACCAAGCTTGGTGTGGAGTGTATTGAAGGCGAAGCGAAGATCCTGTCTCCTTGGGAAGTCGAGGTGAATGGTCAACGCCTGACCACCCGCAACATTGTTATCGCAACCGGTGCGCGTCCTTTGGTTCCGGGTATTCCAGGTCTTCAGGAAGTCAGTTACCTGACTTCAGACAACGTCTGGGAGCTTCAGGAGCAGCCTAAGAAGCTGCTGGTATTGGGTGGTGGCCCAATCGGTAGCGAATTGGCACAAAGCTTCTCTCGCCTCGGTACAGACGTGACCTTGGTGGAAATGGCAGACCAACTGCTGATCCGTGAAGACGCCGATGCTGCCGAGCTGGTTGTAAACGGCCTCAAAGAAGACGGCGTGAACATTCTTCTTGGACACAAAGCAACACGCTTTGAGAAAGATGGCGACGTTCAACGTGCTTACCTTGAGCACAATGGCGAAGAAGTTGTCATCGAGTTTGACTATGTGATGCTGGCGCTTGGCCGCGTCGCCAACACCAAAGGCTTTGGCCTTGAGGAAATCGGCGTTGAGCTCACGGAGCGCGGCACTGTTAAAGTGAATGAGTATTTGCAATCGAACTATCCGAATATCTTCGCCGTTGGTGACGTGGCGGGGCCATTTCAATTAACCCACGCTGCAGGCCATCAAGCTTGGTATGCCGCAGTGAATGCTTTGTTTGGTGACTTTAAGAAATTCAAAGCAGATTACTCTGTGATGCCAGCAGCCACCTACACTGCGCCGGAAGTCGCCCGTGTCGGGATCAACGAGAAAGAGGCGATTGCACAAGGTATCGAATACGAAGTGGCTCACTATGGTATCGACGACTTGGACCGTGCGATTGCGGACGGGGAAGACCATGGCTTTATCAAAGTCATCACACCGAAAGGCAAAGATAAGATCCTGGGTGCGACCATTGTGGGTTCACATGCTGGCGACCTGCTCGCAGAATTCACCTTGGCAATGCGACACGGCCTTGGATTAAACAAGATCCTCGGTACAGTGCACCCTTACCCAACCATGAGTGAGGCAACCAAATACACAGCGGGTGTTTGGAAGCAGAACAATGCTCCTCAAGGACTGTTGGCTTGGGTAGAGAAGTTCCACACCTGGATGCGTAACGAATCCAATGCAAACAAATCTCAAACCATGATTAAGGAAGATTGATCACCATGAATTTGAAATCTATCGTCGCAGCTTGTGCCCTCGCCTTCACATCAGCCGTTTCGGCGGCTGATCTGTCCAACTGGGAGAAAATTGAAGAAGGCGCTCAAGGCCAAACGGTTTACTTCAATGCTTGGGGCGGTAGCCCGGAAATCAATGCCTACCTGCGTTGGGCGGGCGACGAGCTAAAAGATCGTTACGGCGTCACTCTTCAACATGTCAAAGTGTCAGATATTGCTGAAACCGTAAACCGCTTAGTCGCCGAGAAAGCCGCTGGCAAGAATGAAGGCGGTAGTGTAGACATGGTTTGGATTAATGGTGAAAACTTCAAATCAATGAAATCAAATGGTCTGTTGTTTGGACCGTTTGTCGAAAGCCTACCAAGCTGGTCGATTGTCGATAAGTCCCTGCCAGTGAGCGAAGATTTCACAGAACCAACTAACGGCCTCGAAGCACCTTGGGGTGTTGGCCAGTTGGTTTTCATTTATGATGAGAAGACATTGGCAAACCCACCCGCCTCTTTTAATGAAATGCTGAGTCTGGCAAAAGCGTTTCCGGGGAAAATCACCTACCCGAAACCACCAGCATTCCACGGCACCAGCTTCCTGAAAGCCGCTTTGCTGGAATTAAGCATGGATACCGCTCCGTTCTACAAGCCTGCTGATCAAGCTGATTTCAATGCAGTGACAGCACCACTTTGGAAATATTTGGATGAGCTGCATGCTGTGGCTTGGCGCAAGGGAAAACAGTTCCCAGCGGCCAGCGCGGAAACCATGCAGCTGTTGGATGACGGAGAATTGCTGCTCGCCATCACATTTAACCCCAATGCGGCTGAAACGGCAGTGAAAAACGGTACACTTGCGCCTTCCGCAAAAGCCTTTGCTTTTGAAAAAGGTGCACTGTCCAACATTCACTTTATGGGTATTCCGTGGAACGCTAATGCGAAAGAAGGCGCACTTATTGCGATCAATTTCCTGATGAGCGAAGAAGCGCAGGCGCGTAAAGCAAACAGCGATTACTGGGGTGACCCAGCTGTCGTCAAACTGTCTGACAGCAAGCCTCTGTTTAAATCTCAACCTGAGCCGCATCCAAGCTGGCAAGGTGCGTTAGAGCAGGAATGGCTCAAGCGTTATGGTCAATAATTAGAATAAATGTTGAAGCCACGGGCGCTTCAAGTGAAATGAGGTAAACATGTTACGCCTGCTGTATTTGATGACATTAGTCGTGTGCTGTTTACCTCTTCTTCCCGGACTTGGCGGCGTGTTACTTTCAGCTGTCAGTTATCTTCCCGTTCTTGGACTAAGTGAACCCAGCCTCGAAGGTTGGCGAGCGATGCAAGAGTGGCCCGGCACTCACAAAGCTATTCAGCTCACCCTATTTACTGGCATTACCGCCTCTTTTGTTGCTGTACTGTTTACGTTTCTGATCCTTCAATCCTGCTGGGGAACCCGATTCTGGAAGCGCATCGAGCAGTGGCTTTCACCTTTGCTGGCGATGCCTCACGTTGCCTTTGCGATCGGCTTTGCCCTCACCTTTGCGCCATCAGGCTGGTTATTCCGTTTTATCACGCTTTTTACCGGACAAGAGCAGCCCTACCACTGGTCGCTGGTTCAGGACAGCAATGGCATTGGTTTAATTCTGGCTCTGGCGGTGAAGGAAACCCCTTTCCTACTTTTGATGAGCCTTTCTGTGCTGAAGCAAATGCAAGTAGACCGTTTACTCGCAGCCTCACAAAGTCTGGGCTACAACCGCACCGCGGCTTGGTTAAAAGTAGTGTTTCCGCAATGGCTGCCGAAAATGCGCTTCCCAGTTTACGCTGTGATTGCTTATGGGTTGTCAGTGGTCGATGTGGCAATGATTCTCGGGCCAACTTCACCAACGACTTTTGCGGTACTGGTGTGGCAGTGGTTCAACGACCCTGATCTGTCGATGTTGCCACGTGCGGCAGCAGGAGCAATTTCGTTATTCGTCCTCTGTTTCGGCACACTGCTTTTGTATCGCCTGTTCGAATATGTACTGATTAACGTTTGGCAGAACTGGCAGTTCAGCGGCAGCAAAACCTATTCTCTGCCGGGACGACACCTGTTTAAACTCATCGCTATACTCCCTTTTATGATGATACCCCTGCTGCTGGTTTGGTCGTTCGCTCTCCGCTGGCGCTTTCCTGATATCTGGCCGACACGCACCAGTACGCGGTTTTGGGAACAGGAATCCAGTCATCTGATTGAGCTTGCGACCAACAGCCTGATTCTTGGTCTGATATCCGCAACGATTGCGTTGATATTTGCTGTAGGCTGTCTGGAGTATCGCGACAAGTACCACAAATCACTCCCACAGTTGGTCATTGCCGTCCCCATGCTGATCCCACAGTTATCCATTCTTTTCGGTATTCAAGTCGCGATATACATGTTGCCGGGGCAATGGCACGTCCCGGCGACTATCTGGGCGCATATTCTGTTTGCCTTCCCTTATGTCTATCTTGCGTTGGATGGGCCTTGGAAATCGTTCGACCAGCGCCTTACACAAACCGCGCGCAGCTTGGGGCACAGTCCGTTGAAGGCCTGGTGGCAGGTCAAGCTACCGATTGTCATACCAGCTATATTGCTGGCTTGGGCTGTTGGTCTCAGTGTCAGTTTTGCACAATATCTGCCAACACAGCTTTTAGGCGCAGGACGCATTACAACATTAACCACCGAAGCGGTCAGCCTTGCCAGTGGTCAGGACAGACGTATCAGTGCTGTGTATGGTCTGATACAAGCCTTCCTGCCACTTATTTTCTTTGCCCTTGCGCTTGCTTCGAGCCGATTGGCTGACCCGCGCCGTCGCCTCGCCCGACATGATGAATCCAGAGAGTCTGTGAATGAGTTTGTCCGTACAAAACCTGACTATAAAATCTAATCAAGCCACCTTGGTCGATGGCATGTCATTCCTTATCGAAAAAGGGGATGTACTGTCGATCATGGGGCCAAGCGGCTGTGGTAAATCCACGCTGCTCAGTGCAATTGCCGGACACCTTGCCCCCGAATTTAGTTGTGATGGCGATATTCTGGTTAATGGCCAAAACATCCAATCGCTCCCAGCAGAAAAACGGGCGGTAGGCATTCTGTTTCAGGATGATTTACTCTTCCCGCATCTTAATGTTTGGCAAAACCTCGCGTTTGGTCTGCCAGACACCATGAGCGCCACCGAGAAAAAGGAACGTGCATTGGCGACGTTGCAAGAAATTGAGCTGGCAGATATCGCTTTTAAAGCGCCCGACCAAATCTCCGGTGGCCAGCGAGCCCGCATCAGTTTGATGCGCACTCTTCTCTCGCACCCCAAAGTCATCTTGCTGGATGAGCCTTTCAGCAAGCTGGATAAACCACTTCGAAAGTCCTTCCGCGCATTCGTTTTCAAGCAAATCAAAAATCGAAATATCGCCGCTGTCATGGTCACGCACGATGAAGATGACGTGCCAATGGAAAGCACTTTGTTGCATTGGCCAAACAAAGAAAGGAAAACGACCTTGAAAGTGGGCTTTATGAATACGGAGCAAAACAATGCTTGATCGCTATTCCATCGCCGTTATCCGTTGGCCCTTAAAGCAAGCCGCCAAGATACCTGACAAAATCGGCCTCACTGCCAACCAAGTCACTGTCATTGGTTTCCTGATTGGTTTGTTAGCGCTGCCTGCAATTGCTTACGAGTATTACTGGTTCGGACTACTTTTTATTGCCCTGAACCGTATTTTTGATGGGTTAGACGGTGCTCTGGCTCGCAGACAAGGGATTACCGATGCAGGTGGATTTTTGGATATCACGCTGGATTTCCTGTTCTATTCGATGATCCCGTTTGCCTTTGCTTTAGCGAATCCCGAACAAAACGCAGTCGCCGCCACATTTCTTGTTTTTTCGTTTATGGGGACAGGTTCCAGTTTCCTCGCGTTTGCCATCATGGCCAGTAAACGAAACATTGAAAACCCGGTTTATCAAAGCAAATCGCTCTACTACATTGGCGGGTTAACCGAGGGAACTGAAACCATTGCGTGCTTTGTACTGTTTTGCTTGTTCCCTGGTTACTTTGCAGAAATTGCCTGGACATTTGGTGCACTTTGCTGGATTACCACAGCAACGCGTATTTGGGCGGGCTATCAAACACTGAAAGATAATCCACTTCAAGATAACGCGGGATAATCAATCCCGCGCCAAATTATTGATGGCAAATGCCAGTACATCGATATCAACTTGACCGAAGAATCGATAACGGCCAGAGTCAAAAACCCACGCTGGACTACCCGGGATTTTGTCTTCCTCTGCATGTTTGATATCACTATAGACATCCGCCAGAGCTTTCCCCGTCAAAAAGCGCTCCATGATGTCTGGGGTAGCAAGGTGACATTCCTCAAGCACATCTTTTAGCACACCATAGTGGCTGATATCCCGTGCATCACGGAAAAACGCTTCTCGGAGTGCATGTTCGAGTTCAACCGCAACATCATTACCAGCAACATACTGTACTGCCTTCACCGCTTGGTGTGGCATTAATGAACTGGACGGTCTGACTTTACGCCACAAATCTGGATTAACATCCAAACCGTCAAATTTCGCCATTAACCTTTCGGTGATTTCGGCATACTTCATGTATCCACGTTCCCCCTCACCAATGGAATTCATCCGTTCGGGGACATTCGCATACAAAGCCAAATGATGATGCTGCCATTCCACATGAGAGCTATCCCAGAGATGCATGATTTTGTCGTTGTAATGCTGACCAACCCAACCCCAAAAACAAAGCACATCGCTATAGAAGTTAACCTTTACTGTCATTGAAAACCAATCCTGTTACTGTGGAATATTAGAGAACGCGTCTGAGTAATTGATTCAACGCTTGTTTTTCACCACTCAACGTCAGCCTTTCAATTTCGGCATGCTTTTTCAGATAGATTTCAGGAGCCAAGTCCCAGTGGGTTCTCCGGGATACCCTTTCTTTGAGGAAGCCTTTTGCTGTTTCCAAATGGCCTTGCTGAACCTCAGCGTTGATCAGGTATTGATGCAGAATATCTTGCTGGGCATGGCTTCCACCCAGCCTTGCCATATCGTATCGAATTGGCGTTATCAAACTTGCCGCGTGGGCAAAATTGCCATTTTCAAAGGCCTCAATACCCGTAACCAGCTGTTGAGAAATCCCATTTTCGAAAGGATAGCGCAGAGCATTTGGGTTACTCAGCCCATGCTTCAATGAAGAGATTGCCTCTTTATCACCCGCTCGATGGAGCACCATAGCAGAGTGAAGCTCAGTAAACAGGTAGATATAGTCCCCATAGGAATCCTTCACACCTTCGTAGAGCCGCTGCCAACGATCACCGACATCAATACCTAGAAACTCCAATCGCTTGAGCAGTGAAGCCCCGTTTTGAACACTCAAGTAGAAATTAGAAGGTTCAGGGTAAATGTGCTCGTCAAGAAGGGAGAACACTTCATCGATGTTACCCTGCTCAAGATGGAACAGCGCAAGGTGCCACCAGATATGGCCGACAAAAGCGTTATGGGTAGGTAACTGTTCTCGACGTGACTCTATCCAGTCTATGCCTTCGTCAGTGCGTGCATTCATTTCCAGCACATGAGCAAGTGAGTGAATGGCCCATACATCTGCGGGGTTTAGCTCAACCGCTCTGCGAGCATACTCTTCAGCTTTACCATACTCCCCAATTTCTTCTAAGGCGAAGCTAAAGGCCCCAATAAAGTAACCATATCCGGGGGTGTCTTCACACCAATGAGGCGCTATTTTAGCAGCTGTATCAACCAATCGCTGTCTTTCACCGAGCCAGAAAAGATTACCTGTAGACTGTCGAAAAGCGACAAGATCCAGCGGCCACTCATTCAAAATACCCGCCCATAGCTCCAAGGCGGCTTTGATATCTCCCCGCTGATAAGCTTGGAGAGCTGAAATGTGTTGTCGTTCGCGGCTATTTGCCTTTACATGGAGTGATTCAATAGCGTTGAGTACGCCGACCACCTTTACCAAAGAAGAGTGTCGTCCTTCACTGGCAATGCTGTATCCCTTTAAAACGTGAGCCATAACAAACTCAGGGTAAGCTTCCAGGATAGTCTCTATTTTCTCCATGGCATTAGGGCGATAGTCGAATATCCATTCCAATGCGGCTTCAAATTGTTCTACACCGGCATCGTCAGTACCCGTAAAAACCAACCCACGTTTGTCTGTTCCCATTTTTTATTCTCCTTAGCGAACTGTCAGGAGAGCTTAACGAGGTCAATATTGGGTGACAAACTAGGATATTTTGCCTGGCGGGAAACGATTTGTTGTCGCTTCTACCTAAGGTCAACGCGAAACAAAATATTCGGCGGGTAAATCCAGCGTCTCAACGCATAATTCATTGCAATACCAAGCGTTTTTGGTTACGCCTATCGAAACAACACCTACACCCACATATGGGTATACCCTCGACAATAAAAAAGGCCGCTGTGTGAAGCGGCCTTTGATTGGAGTAGATGTTGGTTTATTTGCCCATCTTGGACTGAATGTAGTTCTGCAAACCAACCATATTGATCAAGCGAAGTTGCTTCTCAAGCCAGTACATATGGTCTGACTCAGTATCATCCAGCAGTTTCAGCAGAATTTCACGAGTCTGGTAATCCTGCTTTTCTTCACACAGTGCAATCACGGTACGCAGCTCTGCAGCCACCATGTACTCGTATTTCAGATCGTTCTGCATCATCTCTTCGACATCAGCACCGATCAGAAGCTTTTCACGAGACTGAACATTCGGCGTACCTTCCAGGAAAAGGATGCGGTTGATCAGAATGGATGCATGCTCACGCTCGTCTTCAGACTCGTGGTTAATGCGCTCATACAGCTCATCCATACCCCAGTCTTCGTACATACGCGCATGAACGAAGTACTGATCCATGGCAGACAACTCATTCGTCAGCAAGCGGTTTAGACCATCAATAATTTCTTGATTACCTTTCATTTTTATTTCTCCATTTTCGCTTGCAGGTAGTTTTGCAGACCGGTCAGGCTAATCAGTTCAAGTTGTGATTCAATCCAGTCAAGATGTTCTTCTTCGTCTTCGAGGATGTCGTTGAGCAGCTCACGAGTGACGTAGTCTTGTTTCTCTTCACAGATAGCAATGGCTTCTTTCAACTGAACCAACTGCTCTTCCAGCATCACTTTGTCGCACTCGATCATCTCCTGAACTTCCTCGCCAATGCGAAGGCGCTCAAGGTGTTGCAGGTTAGGCAAACCTTCCAGAAATAGGATGCGCTCGATCAGTTTGTCGGCGTGCTTCATATCCTGAATAGATTTCTTGTATTCGGCTTTATTGAGCGCTTCAAAACCCCAATTGCCCAGCATTCTTGCATGGAGGAAGTACTGGTTAATTGCGGTGAGCTCGGAGGTGAGAATCTTATTCAGCTCAACGACAACGTCTTGGTGACCTTTCATCGTGATGATCCTTTTATAGCGCAGGGAATCCCAAAAGATGTGCTACATCCTAAGTGAAACCAAGGTAAACAACAACCAGAAAAATGCTTAATTTTCATAATATTAGCTAATGATAACCATTCCTATTTTTATTCAGTTTTAGGTTACTGTTTTTCAAAAACCTTAAAATCCCATGGATTTACAAACAAGTGTGTGAAAATACTGACCTTATTGTGATTTCCCTTGTGCGAAGGATTGTATTTCAGTCCACTCGACCTCAAAATGCCGTTGTTTTTTTGTCCCTATCGAGTCCGAAGAAAAATCATGAAATCCGACATGTATTCAAGATATGCCCAGCAATATGACCTGGCCGTTCAAGACAATATCTACAACGCGCTTTTTGAGCGCCCTAACCTACAAGCCATGCTTGGTGATATCGAAGGGAAAAAAGTGTTGGATTTAGGCTGTGGGTCAGGCGTATACGCAGATTACTTCCTCCGTAAAGGCGCTGAATCTGTTACCTGTCTCGATTTTTCTGTAGAGATGGTCGATATTGTGAAAAACAAATTTAGCGACCGTGTTTCGACCTATGTTCAGGACTTATTAGAAGGCTTACCCAAAGAAGTTAAAAGGCAATACGATGTCATCGTGTGTCCTTTGGTTATCCATTACCTGAAAGACATCACCGCCCTGTTTAGTGACGTCTACCGAGTGCTAAAACCTGGCGGATCCATGGCATTTTCAACCCACCATCCGTTTGCAGACTTTGAATGTTCTGCATCGGGTAACTACTTCGACACCGAGTTAGTACAAGAGGAATGGAACACAGTCGGCACCCCGGTTCAGGTGACCTTCTACCGCCGACCGCTGGTTGAAATTACAAATGCAGTCACCAATGCAGGGCTGTCTATCACCCAGATTTCAGAAGGACAGGTTTCAGGAGCCATTAAACAAGCATCACCAGAGACCTATGAACGCTTGAGAAAACACCCTAATTTCATCTTTATCAAGTGTCAGAAGTAGAAAGTACAACGTGGAGTGTTAGGCTGCACAACACCCCACCACTACGCTCACCACATGCTCAATCTTCTGATCCAGATCTTCCCCTTCCGGAATTGGCTGCATATCGAATACCTGGGGCCACACGAACATGCCGTTAAACAGGCTTGAATAGGTTTGGGTGAGTAATTCAAGCTTGATGGCTTTGATTTTCCCGGCCTTCTGCGCTTTATCAAACCAATGGTTCAACGATTTATTGTTATAGATTTTTGAAATGATCTGGCTAGCCATATCGGGTTGACGCAAGAACTCCATCAAGATGGTCCGGGTAAAAGGAATCCCGTATGTGCCGTAAAGAATATCCACTTCTTGGCGTGTAATCGCGGTGAGTTGCTCACTCAGGCTTTTGTCGGCGTCAAATTCATATCTCAGGCTTTCATCAATCGAAGACTGAATGATGGTCAGCACAGATTCAAACAGTACTTCCTTACTTTCAAAATGACGGTAAAGCGTGCGCTTTGATACTTCTGCGATTGTGCAGACGCGGTCCATATTCGCAGCCGCAAATCCATGCTGGATAAACTCTTCTTTGGCTGCAGTAATGATCGCCAGGCGCTTTTGCTCTGAGCGTGTCATGGGCTATCTCCTTTTCTCAACGCGACAAATCTACCAAGTTGAAATCAAGAAGTACACTTTTGAGTTTACCTCAATACAAAATATGCTTAAGATAAACTCCAGAGTTTACTTTGGGTTTTAACACCAACCCCAAAATTGTCTGATCAGACCGGCTTTGCAGGCCGGTCTCTTTGTGGAGTGGAACTACATGGTCATCAACACGTTCGGCAAACCGCCATTCAAGCGCGGCGCGATTGCTACTTTGATCATCTCTTCTTTTCTTCTGTCAGGTTGTGGCGAGAAAGCGGTTGAGCTAGTCACCGCGCCTGTCATCCAGCCTGCCTTAACTGAAATCGTCAATACACAACAAGCCGCAGATCTCAGCTTTAACGGTGTCGTGCGCGCGGCTGAACGCGCAGACATGGCCTTCCGCATTGGCGGCCGGCTGACCAACATCTTCGTCAATGAAGGTGATGAAGTGAAAAAAGGCCAATTACTGGCAACGCTGGATTCTCGCGATGCCAAAACAGCTTTGGAATCAGCAGAACTTGAACTGAAAAACACCACGTTAGAATACGAGCGTGCACAGGCGATTTACAAGAAAAGCCAGGCGATCTCCAAAGCCGACTTAGATGCGATTACTACGCGCTTTGATCTGGCAAAGAACCGTGTTGCCGAGGCAAAACGCCAGCTTGAATACACCGAACTTCACGCACCGTTTGATGGCATTGTTGGCCGCAAAATGATGGATAACCATATTCAGGTTCAAGCCAATGAACCTGTGCTTACCGTGCATGATCTCAACGATTTGGAAGTGGTGATTAACATTCCTCATCAAGTCATGTTGTCTGGTGGTAACCGCACTAAAGCCATCGCAGAAATTTCTTCGATTCCGGGGCAAGCGTTCCCGCTGACACTGCGCACTTTTGCTACACAAGCAGATTCAGTGTCCCAAACCTATGCCGTCGTACTTGGGTTAGAGCAGGTGGGCTTCCGCGTTTTGCCGGGCATGGCTGTGAAAGTCATACCAGATGTAAATGCTGTTGGCGACGAAAACAGCCTCATCACCCTGCCGCTGACCGCCGTAGTGCCTGATAACCAGGGCAAGCAGTTCGTTTGGGTAGTTGGTGACGATAACAAAGCTGAAAAACGTTATGTGGGCTTGGGCGCGCTGGTCAAAGACCGCATTGTCGTGGAACAGAACTTGGCCCTTGGCGAACGTGTCATCATCGCGGGAGTTTCCAGCGTGAGAGAAGGCATGGAAGTCCGCCCTTACACTGACGAACGCACTGGAGCATAACAATGGATATCGCACGTTATACCATTGCCAAACGCACCAGTGTTTGGATGCTGATCGCCCTCACTCTGATTGGCGGTTATATCAGCTACCTCAAACTCGGTCGTTTTGAAGATCCGGAATTTGTTATTCGTCAGGCGGTGATTGTCACTCCGTATTCCGGCGCAACAGCCCAGGAAGTCTCTGACGAAGTGACCGATGTGATCGAAGGCGCGGTGCAATCGCTTCAGGAACTCAAAGAGGTGAAATCCGTCTCCATGCAAGGCATGTCTGAGGTGACGGTTGAAATCAAACTCGAGTTCGCAAAAAGCAGTGCTGACCTTCAACAGGTTTGGGACAAGCTGCGCCGCAAGGTTTCAGACGCTCAAAGGCAGCTGCCTCCAGGCGCTGGCCCATCAATTGTTAACGACGATTTTGCGGATGTATACGCCCTGTTCTTTGCCGTGACCGGAGAAGGGTTCAGCGATAAGCAGCTGCAGGATTATGTCGATACCCTTCGCCGTGAAATCGTGCTGGTACCGGGCGTGGCGAAAACCGCGACCTTGGCGGAACAGCAGGAAACCATCTTCGTCGAGATCTCCAGCGAACGTCTGGCAGAGTTTGGTGTGTCTGCAGAGAGAGTCTTTCAGGTGCTGCAAAAGCAAAATCTGGTGACAGTTGCGGGCAGCATCGAAACCCAAGCGATGCGTATTCCGGTGATCCCAAGCTCCAGCATTGATTCCGTTGCCGACCTGAAAAACCTGCAAGTTGCAGTTGGTGATAACAACACCGTGCTGCGTCTGGGCGATATCGTCAACATCGTGCGAGGCTACAAAGAACCTTCCACCATGCTGATGCGATACAACGGCGAGCGCGCGATCGGCTTTGGTATCTCGAATGTCACCGGCGGTAACGTCGTGGATATGGGTGATGCGGTCAAAGTGCGTCTGGCAGAACTGGAAAGTCAGCGTCCGCTCGGCATGGAGCTGAATGTTATCTCCATGCAGTCTGACTCGGTGCGTGATTCTGTTTCCAACTTTATCGACAACCTTATTGCCGCGGTTGCCATCGTATTTGTGGTGCTGTTGCTGTTTATGGGGGTCCGTTCCGGTGTGATTATCGGCTTTGTCTTACTCCTGACCGTCGCAGGCACGCTCTGCATCATGCTGATTGAAGATATCGCCATGCAGCGTATTTCGCTGGGTGCGCTGATTATCGCGCTTGGCATGTTGGTCGATAATGCCATCGTGGTGACAGACGGTATTCTGGTGCGATTGCAGCAAGAACCGGATGCAGACCGCAAGGTTGTGGTTTCAGACGTGGTGAACGCCACCAAATGGCCTCTGCTTGGCGGCACAGTCGTCGGTATCTGCGCATTCAGTGCGATTGGTTTGTCACCATCAGACATGGGCGAATACGCGGGCTCCCTGTTTTGGGTGATCCTCTATTCCATGTTCCTGAGCTGGGTGTTTGCCGTTACTGTCACGCCAATGCTGTGCCATGACTTCCTCAAAGTGAAGCCGGTAAAAGCCGATAAGAAACCGGGGCGTATAGTGACAGGTTACAAAGCTTTGCTGACCTGGGTGTTGAATCGCCGCATCATCAGTTGTGCCTTGCTGTTCGGTACAATGGCCGCCGCGATTTGGGGTGTGCAGTTCGTTCCACCGGGCTTTATGCCGGAATCTCAACGTCCTCAGTTCGTGGTTGATGTCTACTTGCCGCAAGGCTCAGACATCAAGCGCACCGAAGCCGTGGTCGCAGACATCGAGAAAGACGTGAAAGCCAAAGAAGGCATTACCAATATCACCAGCTTGATTGGCGGTGGTGGCCTTCGCTTTATGCTGACGTACGCACCAGAAGCACGAAACCCGAGCTATGGTCAGTTGCTGATTGATATCGACGATTACACCAAAATCGCTCCGCTTCTCGGCGAACTGCAAAGTGAACTGGATGCGAAATACCCTGACGCTTCTATCAAGGTATGGAAGTTCATGCTTGGCCGTGGCGGCGGTAAGAAAATCGAAGCTGGCTTTAAAGGCCCTGACAGCGCGGTGCTGCGTCAACTGGCAGAGCAGGCAAAAGCCATCATGTTGGCCGACGATAACCTGATTGCGGTGCAAGACGATTGGCGTCAGCAAGTGCCCGTACTTCGCCCTGTTTATTCTTACGAAGAAGCGCAGAGATTCGGCCTGACTACGCTGGAAATTAACCAAGCGATTGCCCAAACACTGACGGGACGTAACGTGGGTGTTTACCGTGAAGGTGATGATTTGATCCCGGTTGTGGTGCGCGCACCTGAAAGCGAACGCAATCACCAGCGTGCGATTGAAAACACCGAAGTATTCAGCCCAGCAGCAGGCTCCTTTATTCCGGTAAGCCAGTTAGTCGATTCAGTCGACGTGGTGTATCAGGATGCAATTCTTCGCCGAATCGATCGCGTGCCAACCATTCTGGTTCAGGCAGACCCTGCACCAGGCGTGCTGACTGCCGATGCGTTCAACGATGTCCGCACCAAGATTGAAGCCATTGAACTGCCAGCGGGTTACGAGCTCAAGTGGTATGGAGAGTACAAAGCCTCGAAAGATGCCAACGAAGGTCTGGTGATTTCTGCGCCTTACGGTTTTGCAGCCATGATTCTGGCGGTGGTTTTCATGTTCAACGCCCTACGCCAACCCTTGGTGATTTGGCTGACTGCCCCACTGGCGGTGGTGGGTGTGACGGTTGGATTGATCGTGTTCCAGACTCCTTTTGAGTTTATGGCGATCCTCGGCTTCCTGAGCTTGATTGGTATGATGGTGAAAAACGCCATCGTTCTGGTTGATCAGGCAGACGTAGAAATCCGCGATGGTAAAGCGCCCTACTTTGCGATTATCGATGCAGCCCTCAGCCGCGCCCGTCCGGTATTGCTGGGCGCATTCACCACCATTTTGGGTGTTGCACCACTCTTGATTGACCCCTTCTTCAAGAGCATGGCAGTGACCATTATGTTTGGTCTACTCTTCGCGACCATTCTGACATTGGTGGTGATCCCGCTGTTCTATGCGATTTTCTTCAGGGTGACGGTGGAGGCTGCTTAAAGCAGGCTGAAAGGAAATGCGAAGGGAGCCAAGTGGCTCCCTTTTTGTTTTGGAAATGATTTTTGGACAATTCTGACTTAGCTCTATTTACGCAAAGTGTCGCATTCACTTTGTTATTTTAGCGCATTGGCGGTTGAGCCTACAAAAAGAAACCGACCCATTAGGATAGATATGGACGCGCCCGATTCACAGATTTCACCTTCTCGGTTTAGTGCAACACCGTGTTTGGGCGCGTCCATTGTTGCTACTGGTATAGACTAGAAGACATACACCGCGCCGGAATCAGTTGCATCATTATTGTTCCCTTCACCGTTAATGCCGGTGGCATCGGAAGCTTCTTTAGCGGCCCCCACCGCGAGGGTGTTGCCATCCCCTGACACAGATACCACTTTGCCAAATTCGTCACCTGCCCCGGTATTAGAGGCCTTGATATAGGCCTGCTGCGTCCAGTTGCTACCGTCAAAGTGGTACACATACGCCGCGCCCGCACTGTCTAATTCATCGTTGTTCTCCTCACCGTTAATGCCTTGGGCATTGGACTTTTCCTTATAAGCCCCCACCGCGAGGGTGTTGCCATCCGATGACAAAGATACCGAGTAGCCAAAGTAGTGATCTGCCCCTTTATTTGAAGCCTGGATGTATTGTTCCCTCGTCCAACTGCTACCGTCAAAGTGGTACACATAAACAGCGCCGGTATAGGCATCTTTCCCTATAGCGCCCACCGCAAGGGTAGCGCCATCCGATGACAAAGATACCGAGTGACCAAATTTGTCAATCGTCGCGGGACTCGAGGCTTTGATGTAGGCCTCATCGTACGTCCAACTGTCGGTAAAGCGGTACACATACACCGCGCCGGCAAGGTTTATACTGTTGTTTCCCTTGTCAGTACCGTCAGATTTTTCCGTATCAGCCCCCACCGCGAGGGTTTTTCCATTCTCTGACCAAGATACTGATGTGCCAAAGTGGTCACCTGTTTCCTTATTCGAGGCCTCGATTAAGGCCTTCTGCGCCCACTCGGTACCGTTAAAATGGTACACATACACCGCGCCGGCACCGTGCTTTCTGCTAGAAACGCCCACCGCGAGGGTATCGCCATCCGAAGACAAAGATACGTTACTAAAGTAGTCACCTCTCGCGGGATCTGAGGCCTTGATGAAGGCCTCCTCCGTCCAATTCCCATTGTCAACGCGGTACACATACACCGCGCCGGAATTAAAAGAAGTATCAGTATCATCATGTGGTGGATCGATGCCTCCGGATTGTGTATCTTCCCATGGCACCCCCACCGCGAGGGTGTTGCCATCCCCTGACACCGATACCGAGTAGCCAAAGGCGTCATGTTGCCCGGGATTCGAGGCCTTGATGTAGCCCTCCTGCGTCCAACGGCTGCCGTCAAAGCGGTACACATACACCGCGCCGGCCGACGTCATATCGTCGTTTTCCTCGCTAGTAGTGTTAGAGCTTTCACCGTAAGCCCCCACCGCAAGGGTGTTGCCATCCTTTGACAAAGATACCGAGTAACCAAAATCGTCACTTTCCCCGGTATTCGAGGCCTTGATGTAGTTTATCATCTCAGTCAGTTGTTCTGGCGGTAAGGGTTGGCCAACAGACGGTGTTTTGTCCGTACTGTTTTCGGCTAGCACAAAAAATTCAGACAAATAATTTTCCAGTGGGCCCAAACTCAGAGTAAGCGATGTATCGTTAGTCGTTTCGCCCAGCTTTGCACACTTACCGTCTTGTGATTGATCTTTTCTACAAAGGGTATAGCTCTGCGCGTACTTGACATCATTCCAACTGAATTTGACTTGAAGAGAGCGATCTTGGAACGTTTTCACTTCCGTTTCAACAAGAGTAAATTGCTCTGGTTTGGGAAATAAGGCTATCTCAGCAGACGCTGTTGAGCCCATACTGTTTTTGGCCAATACAAAATAGTTAGCCGGCGTGTCCAAACTCAGAGGCAGAGTCAGCGATGTATTGGTCGTCGTTTCACCCTGTTTTGCACAGTTATCGTCTTGTGATGCATCTTTTCTACACAGGGTATAGCCCGTCGCATTCGCCGCGCTGCTCCAGCTGAAGGTGACAGGATAAGCATCACCTGTGAGCGCATCCACCTGTGGCGGCGCTAAAACCGGTTCTCCCGGTAAAGGGATACTATTCGCGTTCCCCGGCACGGAGGCTGACGTATTAGCGTCATCCCCCCCACAAGCAGTGAGTCCGAGCGAGAATACCGGCACCACCCATATCGCTTTCTTAAAGAAATACATCTTATCTCCTCGATAAATTACGTCTAAAGGTTGTGAAGCGTGTTAAGCCTAATCAGCACACCCACAAACCGGCTGCGTGTAAAAAATTCGTATCGAAAAATAAGCTAGAAGAGATTGAGGGTAATTCAATGGTGAGAATATTGATTCATAAATAAGACTGAGACACTGTGGAAATCAGATTAATTGTTAAAGCAGACAGTTACTGAGAGAAGTCTGGTGAAATACAGAAAGAAAGTTTCACGGTTGAGACATACCACTCCTTTAAAGAATGCGGCGCACTTCAATAAATACCCAAACAACCTGAAGATACAGGATTCAGGTTGTTTGGGTATACACCCCATTTAATAAGACCGCTCCCAATGTCTAAAGAAAAACGGGTAGAAAAATGGGCGAAAAATGGGGACAGGCACTTTTAGAAAATCATAAAACAGTCAGTTTCATCGTCTTATCTTTGCGCTCTCATACTGCTTCATTAAATGTGAAATGACGCTTTGGTCTCGGTATGTTGAATCGCATTGATAGCCAAAAAGAATACGATGCCTGTGACTAAATCCCGTTCTTCTCTTATCAGTGTTGATGCCACGCCTTACTACCATTGTGTTTCACGGTGCGTCCGTCGCTCGTTTCTCTGTGGTGTTGATGAAACGGATGGAAAAAGCTACGAACACCGAAGAGGGTGGATAGAGAAGCGATTACTAGCGCTAGCGCAGTCATTCTGTATAGATGTTTGTGCCTACGCCATCATGAGCAATCACTATCATGTTGTACTTCATATCAACACAGAGCAGGTAAAATCATTATCTCCATTCGATATTGCAGAGCGCTGGCTGGTGTTTCATCAAGGCCCCTTGTTAGTTCAGCGGTGGCTGCGGGGTGACAAGCTCTCAACATCAGAAACAGAACATAGTTTGGAAATCGTTGAAAGTTGGCGAGAGCGTTTAACGTCGATCAGTTGGTTTATGCGCTTACTTAATCAGCACATTGCCACCGAGGCAAACCGAGAAGACAAATGTACTGGGCACTTTTGGGAAGGACGTTTCAAGAGCCAGGCACTACTGGATGAAAAAGCGTTAGCGGCTGCGATGGCCTATGTGGATTTAAACCCTGTTCGTGCTGCGTTAGCGCCTACCCCTGAGCAGTCTGCACATACCTCAGTAAAAGCCCGTTCGGATTCACTGTTAAGAGATGAAACAACAGCACCCTACTTGTTTCCATTTTCCGGTAATCCAAGAGAGAACATGCCTGACGGTATACCTTTTCGGTTGATGGATTATTTGGAGCTGGTTGAGTGGACAGGGCGACAAATACGCGACGATAAACGTGGTTATGTCGAAAATTCCTTTCCACCTTTGCTCGAGCGGCTTGGATTCGAGCCTGATTGTTGGTTAAACACTTGTACGCACATAGAGCGCGGCTCCATTGTAGGCTCAGAATCGGCTGTTAAAGCCGCATTGCCTCACCTTAGTCGCCAAAGGATGTCTGGGCTCCGACTGCCTGACTACTAATTTCCACTTTTACTCGTTGTTTCAAACTTATCAGATACTCATCTGAGTTTTCGGCTTTTTGAAAAAGACTTAACGGATAGAAAAAGTTCGTCGATTCGACACACATGGCAGGCATATCTAGCTGAATGCCGCCAATGTTGGGGGATGCACTAAGTCGGAGAGGGTGAAGGGCTATAGATTTTATTAGAATGCCTGTCCCATTTATTGTCAGAGGGTGAAGGGCTATAGATTTTATTAGAATACCTGTCCCATTTATTGTGTCCCATTTATTGGATAGATATGGACGCGCCCGATTCACGGATTTCACCTCTCGGTCTGGTGCAACACCGTGTTTGGGCGCGTCCATTGTGACTACTGGTATGGGCTAGTAGATGTACACCGCGCCGGCGTCATCTGCATTGTCATTGTCTCCGTCACCGTTAATGCCGTTAGCATCGGATGCTTCCCCACGAGCCCCCACCGCGAGGGCGTTGCCATCCCCTGACACTGATAACGAGAAGCCAAAATAGTCAGATGAGCCGGTATTCGAGGCCTTGATGTAGGCCTGCTGCGACCATTCGTCATTTTCATTTTCAAAGCGATATACATATACCGCGCCGGAAGAACTTGCGAAAGTACCGCTCTCGCCAGTGTTAAACCCCTGGGAACCGGAATCTTCAAGAAGAGCCCCCACCGCGAGGGTGTTGCCATCCTCTGACACTGATATCGACGAGCCAAAATTGTCTCCTGTCAGGGCATTCGAGGCCTTAATGTAGGCCTTCTGCGACCATTTGTCATTATCAAAGCGGTATACGTATGCCGCGCCGGCATATGCTGCATCATTAAGGGCCTCGCCAGTGTTAATTACCTGAGAACTGGAATCTTCATTTGGCACCCCCACCGCGAGGGTGTTGCCATCCCCTGACAATGATAACGATTCGCCAAATTCGTCATTTGCATTCGCATTCGAGGCCTTGATGATGGCCTGCTGCGTCCAATTGCTACCGTCAGAGCGGTATACATACACCGCGCCGGAATCAGTTACCCCGGTAGCGTTAGTGAGATCTGCATTGGAATCTTCATTTGTAGCCCCCACCGCGAGGGTGTTGCCATCCCCTGACACCGATACCGCGAAGCCAAAAAAGTCTCTGTACCCGGCATTCGAGGCCTTGATGTAGGCCTGCTGCGTCCATTTGTCATTCTCAAAGCGGTACACATACGCAGCGCCAACACTACTTGAATCATTATTGCTCTGGTCATCAGTAATAATGGATTTTTCATAGGGAGCCCCTGCCGCGAGGGTGTTGCCATCCCCTGACACCGATACCGCGATGCCAAAATGGTCACCTGCCTCGGCATTCGAGGCCTTGATGATGGCCTCCTCCGACCAACTGCCATTGGAAAAGCGGTACACATACACCGCGCCGGAACCAGGTGCCCCGTCAGCGTTAGTGAGATCGGCATTGGAACCTTCCTGAAAAGCCCCCACCGCGAGAGTGTTGCCATCTGATGACACAGATACCGGCCTGCCAAAATTGTCACCTGCCTCGGCATTCGAGGCCTTGATGTAGGCCTGCTGCGTCCAACTGCCATTTGCAAGGCGGTACACATACACCGCGCCGGCAGAACTTGCATCATTAAGGTCCTCGCCACTGTTAATTTCCCTGGAACTGGAATCTTCCTGATAAGCCCCCACCGCGACGGTGTTGCCATCCGATGACATTGATAACGAGTAGGCAAAAAAGTCATCTTCCTCGCTATTCGAGGCCTTGATGTAGGTTATCAATTTTGTCAGGTCTGGTGATGTTAAGGATTCGTCACCAGACTTTGTTTTGTCCGTGCTGTTTTCGGCTAGCACAAAAAATTCAGCCAAATGATTTTTCAGTGGGCCCAAACTCAGAGTAAGCGATGTTGTGTCAGTCGTTTCGCCCAGCTTTTCACAGTCATCTTCGAGTGCTTGATTTTTTCTGCACAAGGTATATGCCGTCGCATGCTCGGCGCTATCCCAGGTAAAGGTGACAGGATAATAGTCATCTTGGAGTTCACCCACATTAGGGGCCGCTAAATTCAGTTGCCCAGGTGCGGGAGAGAGGGCTTGCTTACCAGACGCTGTTTTGCCTGTACCGTTAGAGGCCAATACAAAATAATTAGCCAGTTCGTCCAAATTTAGATTGGCAGTAAGCGAGGTATTGTTAGCTTCGGTTTCTAATAGAAATTGACAGTTATCGTCTTCTGATCCGTCTTCTCTGCACAAGGTATAGTGCGTCGCATACTCGGCGCTATCCCAGCTAAAGGTGACAGGGTAAAAACGAGAACTATCGTTGAACGCACCCACCTGTGGCGTCGCTAAAACCGGCATCTCTGGTTTGGGAATAGATACGGCTATCTCACTAGACGCCGTTGAGCCCGAACTGTTTTTGGCCAATACAAAATAGTCAGCCGGCGTGTCCAAACTCAGAGGCAGAGTCAGTGATGTATTGGTCGTCGTTTCGCCCTGTTTTGCACAGTTATCGTCTTGTGATGCATCTTTCCTACACAGGGTATAGCCGGTCGCATTCGCCGCGCTACTCCAGTTGAAGGTGACAGGATAAGCATCACCTGTGAGCGCCCCCACCGTCGGTTGTGCTAAAACCGGTGCGCCCGGTATTTGGAGACTATTCGCGTTCCCCGGTACGGAGGCGTCATCCCCCCCACATGCGGTGAGTCCAAGTGAAAATACCGGCACCACCCATATCGCTTTCTTAGAGAAATACATCCTATGTCCTCGATAAATTACGTCTAATGGTTGTGAAGCGTGTTAAGCCCATCAGCACACCCACAAATCGGGTGCGCGTATAATTTCGTATCGAAAAATAAGCTAGAAGAGATTGAGGGGAATTCAATGATGAGAATACTGATTCACAAATAAGACTGAGACACTGTGGAAATCAGATTAATTGTTAAAGCAGACAGTTACTGAGAGAAATCTGGTGAAATACAGAAAGAAAGTTTCACAGTTGAGACACACCACTCCTTTAAAGAATGCGGCGTACTTCAACATAATTGGTTTTGTTTTGTTTTGTTTTGTTTTTCTTTTTTTCCGCGCCATGACGGACTCAGTGACACTGGCTTTGGGGCTCGTGCCAGAACCGATTAGTCTGACACTGATAAGACAAGAATGACTAAGTGCTGCAGCACTAACACTCGCGGTTCGGATAAGCTATTCCAAGCACTCAAACAGACATTGAGCCGCACAGTAAAGCGCATCATTGGTTAAGAGAGCACTTGGCGTGAAGGAAGGGACACAGGCTTCGGACTTTTAAGGGTTCCCGCCCCAGCTTCCGATAAAAGTAGACTTATCAGTCTGAACACGTATGATCTCGGGTAATATTTAGTAAAAACAAACTAAACGTTTGTTTATAAACAAATTTAATTATGGTCAGAGAAGCAACACTTACTCCATACAGTAGATGGGCCAAGCCTTTGGTGTCAGAAGTGGCCGAAGTGATCAACCTACTAAAAGACAACGGCTACGATTCCAATCAATTGTTTAGCGTAACAGGCATCCAGCAAAAAAATATCAATGCGTGGACGGCGCGTTATAAGAACGAACCTGAAAACGTTTCAACAATTCCTTACCCATGCTGGTGCTTCTTATGCGCGCTCGCTGGCGAGCCGAATATCCAAAGTGACGGTGAAGTGATTGAGGTTAACGTAAGAAGGGTACTTTCTTATTTTAAACCGACGGCTTTCAGGCCTAATGACAAGTTTGTGTGCCCCACCAGTGAACAGTTCAGCAATTTGATTGATAACGACAATTACGAAGCGCTGACCACCGAAAAGCTGTCAGCGGTGTTTAACTGGAATGCCAATAACTTTGCGCGTGGCATTGCAAACGGTTCATTGCCGTTCCTGAACTGGAGCCTGATCGTGATGAGCATGGGCATCGATATTCAAAAGATGATCCTGAAAGAACTGCAAGGCCCAGTGTCCCTTGACGAATGTGATTGAACCTCGGCCAACGATTCAATAACTGCAAAAACAAAAAGGCGCTATCAGACCCTCGTTTGATAGCGCCTTTTTCTTTAGAACATCATAAGCCCTACAATCACACTTGGCTTAACGCCAGGTTTCGCGCTTAGTCAATATCGCAGTCAGTACAGCTTTGCAGCGCGACTTCATGTTCAAACACGGCTTTTTCACTTCCGTCAGCAAGAAGCTCTGCGATTTCATCCTCAACTTCTTGCTCATCTTCCGCTTTAACTTGATTCGCGAGTTCTTCTTCCGAGTAGCCAAAGAAGTTCAACAGCAAGTAATCACGTGCTTCTTCTTTCGTACAAGTCACGTTCACTGAAAGATCAGGTTCAACCTTGCCTTGCGCAATAATCGTTGCGATTTGGGCGACAACATCGTCTTTCATCGCCGAGGTTAACCAACCAAGATCAGTGCTTACTGTGGTATTTTTGCAGTTAAAACAAGGCAGTTGGTGAAAGTAATATTGAAAATCAGTCATGGTCATTTTTCTTCCCGTGTTTTGTCGCACGATTATGATCATTTTCTGGCAAAATACTAGCTGTATATACCCAAACGACCTGAAGATGCTCGTATTCAGGTCGTTTGGGTATAACTCAATTAATAAGGCCAAACCCAATGTCTAATGTCGTTCAGTTTTCTCAGTTCGGTGGTAATAAGAAGGCTAAAATTTCCCCATCTACCAATTCACCAAGTCCCAATGAATTAAGGGAACAGGCGGCATTGAAACAAGATAATCAATGCTACTTCTGCGGCACACGTAAAGAACCCAAAGACTTGCACTGGCTTAATCAGGTTGGCTTTAAGCCTAAGACCCATGTTGTCTGCGGTACATGCAGCTCTGAAGCCAAATCACATTCAATGGATGAACTGCGGATCATCCTTGCGCTGAAGGCAATGGACTTCAGAACCATTAAAATGAAGCAGTACCTTGAGTTAAGGGAAAAAGGCGTGCGTATAGACGGTGTCAGTGAATACAAGTTCCACTTTGAAACCCTTGAGTGATGATGATCATAAGCAAAAAGGGAGCCAACTGGCTCCCTTTCTATTCCAAATAACCAACCGCTTCTAACGCTGCAACACCCTTTCTATCTCATTCAGGCTCGACGGATCATCAATCGTTGAAGGCACCACATATTGCTCGCCATCTGCGATTTGACGCATGGTTCTACGCAGGATTTTACCGGAACGTGTTTTTGGCAATCTGTCGACAACCAATGCCAGCTTGAAGCAAGCCACTGCGCCGATTTCTTCCCGCACTTTGGCGACAAGCTCTCCAGCCAATTGGTCTGAGGCTATGTCGACGCCATCTTTCAGTACTACAAAACCGACCGGGAGCTGTCCTTTTAGGTCATCATGAATACCGATGACTGCGCATTCAGCCACAGCAGGGTGTGCGCCGACAATCTCTTCCATTTCCCCGGTTGAGAGACGATGCCCTGCCACGTTTATCACGTCATCGATGCGGCCCATGATAAAGAGATAACCCTCTTCATCTAAGTAGCCACCATCACCTGAGACATAGTAGCCGGGGAATTGACTCAGATAGCCCGTTTCGAAGCGGTCGTGATTGCGCCAAACGGTCGGCAAACAGCTTGGTGGCAACGGGCGTTTTAATGCCACATAACCTTGCTGGTTGGCTTTGAGGCTGTTTCCCACCGCATCCAGTATTTCAACCTGATAGCCAGGTGTTGGCTTGGTCGATGAACCCGCTTTCACCGGCATCACTTCAACGCCTGTTGGGTTACAAGCAATCGCCCAGCCCGTCTCGGTTTGCCACCAATGGTCAATCACGGGCTTTCCGGTTTTTTCGACAACCCAATCGTAGGTCGGAGGGTCGAGCCTTTCACCTGCCATAAAAATGGATTTCAGCGAACTTAAATCGTATTCGTTAACGTAGTTTCCATCAGGATCTTCTTTCTTGATGGCACGAAAAGCAGTCGGTGCAGAGAAAATAACATTCACCGCATAGTCTTGGCATACCCGCCAAAAGGCACCTGGATCTGGTGTTCGAACGGGCTTGCCTTCGAACAAAATGGTGGTGCAACCGTGGATAAGCGGCGCATAAACAATGTAGGAATGCCCCACTACCCAGCCGACATCAGACGCCGCCCAGAAAACGCCATCCTGCGGCATGTCGTACACGGCTTTCATGGAATATTTCATCGCGACAGCATGGCCGCCGTTATCACGTACCACCCCCTTGGGTTTGCCCGTGGTGCCAGAGGTGTAAAGGATGTAAAGCGGGTCAGTGGCAAGAACAGGAACACAGTCATGGGGCTGCGCGGCCTGATACGCAGTTTGCCAATCCACATCGCGTTCTTGGTCTATCGGCGCGGCACATTCTGGGCGCTGCAACACCACCACCTTTTCAGGTTTCCAACAACTGTCCATAATGGCTTTGTCGACCAATGGCTTATATGGCAGCACCTTGTTCACTTCAACACCACAAGAGGCAGTCATCAGCACTTTCGGCTCTGCATCTTCAATGCGAACCGCCAGTTCGTTGGGTGCAAAACCGCCAAATACCACAGAGTGAATTGCGCCCAATCTTGCGCAAGCCAGCATCGCCATGGCAGCTTCAGGCACCATCGGCATGTAAATCACCACGCGGTCGCCTTTCTCAACGCCCATCCCAGCGAGCATACCCGCGATTTTTGCTACGTGGTCGCGCAGTTCAAAATAGCTGTAGGCTTGTCTTTTGGCGGTGACGGGAGAGTCATAGATCAGCGCGGTTTTATCACCGCGCCCGTTTTCGCAATGGTAATCCAATGCCAGCCAAGCAGTGTTCATCACTCCATCGGGGAACCAACGCTCAATGCCATTTTCATCGTTGGCCAGAATGGTTTTCGGCTTTTCAAACCAGTTCAATTGTTCGGATTGCTCGCGCCAGAAGGCTTCTGGCTCGGTTTGCGCTTTCGAGTATTCCTGTTGATAGCCAGACATATTGATTCCTCCAAAATGTCTTTCTGAACGCGTTAGCTTTCGCCGCGCTCGTTCACTTCTAGAACGCTGGAAGGCACATGAACGCGTCCCTCCATCAAAATACGGGCACTTCGGCTCATAGTCGCCTTTTCAACCCACCAGCCTTCGGGCTTAAGATGTGCCTTCGCGCCGACTTTTAGAGTGCCGGAAGGATGACCAAACACCACGTTTTCCCTTTCTCCACCACCAGCAGCGATGTTGACGATGGTGCCCGGCACACATGCGGCGGCGGCGATGGCCACGGCTGCGGTTCCCATCATCGCATGGTGCAATTTGCCCATCGACAAAGCTCGGACGAGTACATCGATTTCGGCCTCTTCCACCTTTTTCCCGCTGGAACTCTGGTAGCTTTTAGGCGGGGAAACGAACGCAATCTTCGGTGTGTGTTGACGGGTTTGGGCCTCTTCCACGGTTTGGTTTAAACCCATTTGAATGGCGCCATAAGCGCGAATTTTTTCAAACCGTTCCAGTACTTCTGCATCATTATTGATGTCGTCTTGAAGCTCTGTGCCTTCATAGCCAAGCTCTGACGCATCAAGGAAGATGGTCGGGATGCCTGCATTAATAAATGAAGCGCGGAACGAGCCGATATCCGGCACGTCCAGCGTGTCGATAAGGTTGCCTGTCAGGAGCAGAGAACCCGGCGCACCCGCAGGGTGAAGAAACTCGACCGGCACTTCGGCGGCGGGAAAGGTCACGCCATCGAGTTCGAAATCGCCGCTTTCCTCCACTTCACCGTCACGTATTGGCACGTCAACCACCAAGGTTTTACCGATATTGGCTTGCCAGATACGCACCGAGATAACACCATTATCGACCATACGTTCCTTGGCAATCAAACCCGCATGCACCGCAAATGGCCCAACCGCTGCAGAAAGGTTGCCGCAGTTACCACTCCAATCGACGAAGGGTTTATCAATCGCGACCTGACCAAACAGGTAATCGACATCATGGTTATCGCGGGTACTTTTAGACACAATCACGGTCTTGCTGGTGCTGGACGTTGCACCGCCTATGCCATCAATCTGTTTGCTGTAAGGATCTGGGCTGCCAATCACCCGCATCAAAATGGCATCTCGCACTGCGCCCGGCGATTGCGCTTCAACCGGTAAATCTGTCAGCCTGAAGAAGACGCCTTTACTGGTGCCACCTCGCATGTAGGTGGCAGGAATTTTCAACTTCTTACTCATGCTCACCACCTACTGCGCCAGAAAATCTTGCGCAAAGCGTTGAAGTACGCCGCCTGCTTGATAAACCTTTACTTCATCTTCGGTATCAAGACGACAGGTCACTGCAACATCAAGCTTTTCACCGCTGGCTCGGGTGATGACCAAAGCCAAATCTGCGCCGGGTTTGATCTCCCCCATCACGTCATAAAGCTCAGTACCATCAATCCCCAAGGTGTTGCGATTAACGCCTTCCTTGAACTGCAAAGGCAACACGCCCATGCCGACCAAATTGGTGCGGTGAATACGCTCGAAGCCTTCTGCTGCAATGGCTTCAACACCCGCCAGACGAACGCCTTTTGCCGCCCAGTCACGTGAAGAGCCCTGTCCGTAATCTGCGCCAGCAATAATGATTAGCGGTTGTTTGCGTTCCATATACGTTTCTATCGCTTCCCACATGCGGGTGACGTTGCCTTCCGGCTCAACGCGCGCCAACGATCCTTGCACCACTTCGCCATTTTCCTTCACCATTTCATTGAGCAATTTCGGGTTGGCAAAGGTGGCGCGCTGAGCAGTTAGGTGATCGCCTCGGTGCGTCGCATAGGAGTTGAAATCGACGGGTTCCAAACCCATTTTTGCCAGATATTCGCCCGCTGCGCTCGATGGCAAAATGGCATTGGAAGGCGATAAATGGTCTGTCGTGATGTTGTCACCCAGCACCGCCAGCGGACGCATGCCTTTCAACGTACGCTCTCCCGCCAATACCCCCTCCCAATAGGGTGGTCTGCGAATGTAGGTACTCATTGGACGCCAGTCGTAAAGCGGGTCGCTCAGGCTTGAACTCTCATCTTGTTGGAACATTTCGACGTAAATACGCTGGAATTGTTCTGGCTTGACGGATTTGCCCACGACTTCGTCAATTTCTGCATCGGTCGGCCACAAATCGTTAAGATAAACTGGCTTGCCGTTGGCATCAGTACCTAGCGCATCGCGTTCGATGTCAAAGCGCATGGTGCCTGCAATGGCGTAAGCGACAACCAGCGGTGGTGAAGCCAAAAACGCTTGTTTGGCATGCGGATGGATTCGGCCATCAAAGTTACGATTACCGGAAAGCACTGCTGTTGCGTAGAGGTCGCGCTCGATAATTTCCTGTTCGATAGCTGGGTCTAACGCACCGCTCATGCCGTTACAAGTGGTACAGGCATAAGCCACAATACCGAACCCTAGCTGTTCCAGTTCGGACAACAGCCCAGCTTCTTCCAGATACAGCTTCGCGACTTTGGAACCTGGCGCGAACGAAGTTTTCACCCAAGGCTTTCGAACCAAGCCAAGTTCATTCGCTTTTTTCGCGACCAGACCAGCGGCGATCACATTGCGCGGGTTACTGGTGTTGGTACAGGAAGTAATAGCAGCGATGATTACAGCGCCATCCGGCATGCTGCCTTCTGAGTCTGCTGGCGCATTTGCTGACGTAATGCCACGCTCCGCAAGCTCGCTGGTTGGCAATCGGCGATGCGGGTTTGAAGGGCCCGCCATATTGCGTGTCACATTGGAAAGGTCGAACTGTAGAACCCGCTCATAGCGCGCGCTTTCCATGTCATCTGCCCATAAGCCAACGGTTTTGGCGTAGGTTTCCACCAAATTGACTTGTTCAGGCTCGCGCCCTGTCAGTTTGAGGTAGGTGATGGTCTGCTCATCGATATAGAACATCGCGGCAGTCGCACCATATTCCGGCGTCATGTTGGAGATGGTCGCCCTGTCGCCAATGGTCAGCGCGCGTGCGCCTTCGCCATAGAATTCCAGATAACTCGACACCACGCGTTCATTGCGCAGAAACTCAGTGAGTGCCAGCACGATGTCTGTGGCAGTAATGCCTTCCTGACGTTTGCCTACGAGCTTCACGCCGACGATGTCCGGCAGTCGCATCATGGAAGGTCGGCCAAGCATGACGGTTTCGGCTTCAAGGCCACCAACGCCAATGGCAATGACGCCTAACGCATCAACATGCGGGGTGTGGCTGTCAGTGCCGACACAGGTATCGGGGAAGGCGACGCCCTGTTGACTTTGGATAACCGGCGACATCTTTTCCAAATTGATTTGGTGCATGATGCCGTTGCCCGCCGGGATAACGCTGACGTTTTTAAAGGCGGTTTTACACCACTCAATAAAATGGAAGCGATCTTCATTGCGACGCTCTTCGATGGCGCGGTTCTTTTCAAACGCATCGGGTTCGAAGCCAGCATGTTCGACTGCCAATGAATGATCGACAATCAGTTGGGTTTCCACTACGGGATTAACGCGTGAAGGGTCGCCGCCCTGCTCTGCAATCGCATCGCGAAGACCTGCCAAATCCACTAGCGCGGTTTGCCCCAGAATGTCGTGGCACACCACGCGGGAGGGATACCAAGGAAAATCCAGTTCCTTTTTGCCTTCGACAATTTGGGTCAGACAGGCTTGTAAATCCGCCGGATTACAGCGACGCACCAGTTGCTCTGCCAATACACGAGAGGTGTAGGGCAAGGTGTCGTAAACGTCCGGCTTGATGTCATTAACGGCTGCGCGAACATCGAAATAATCGAGTCCGGTTTTCGCGAGCGGCCTTCGGTATTGGGTATTGTTTTGCGTCATCGTCTGTTCCCTATTTCCACCCATTAACGCTGCTCAATCGGCAACCAATCACGGGATTCTGGCCCGGTGTAATCGGCGCTTGGGCGGATAATGCGGTTGTTTTCACGCTGCTCAAATACGTGTGCCGCCCAGCCTGTTAAACGGCTCATCACAAAAATTGGTGTGAACAACTTGGTGGGAATATCCATAAAGTGATAGGCAGAAGCGTGGAAGAAATCGGCATTACAGAACAAGCCTTTCTCGCGCTTCATGACGGCTTCAACACGTTCTGATACGGCATAAAGATGGGTATCGCCGACCGCTTCAGAAAGTTCTTCTGACCAGCGTTTGATGAGCGCATTGCGCGGGTCACTTTCACGGTAAATCGCATGACCGAAGCCCATGATTTTGTCTTTGTTTTCCAGCATGCGCAGGATGTTCTGCTCAGCTTCATCGGGCGTTTGCCAGTTTTCAATCATTTCCATAGCCGCCTCGTTTGCCCCACCATGCAGAGGACCTCGCAAGGTGCCGATGGCCGCCGTAATACAGGAGTGCAGGTCGGACAGCGTAGACGCACACACACGCGCCGCAAAGGTGGAGGCATTGAACTCATGCTCTGCGTAGAGGATCAACGAACAATGCATCACTTGCTTGTGCAGGTTGCTCGGCGCTTTGTCCGTCAGCATTTTCAGGAAATAACCGCCGGTGCAATCTTCGCTCGTGTCTTCCGTATCAATACGCACACCGTCGTGGCTGAAGCGATACCAGTAACAGATGATGGCTGGGAACAACGCAAGCATGCGCTCGGTGGCGTTCAACTGTTCAGAGAAATCCTTCTCTTGCTCTAGATTCCCCAGAACCGAACAGCCAGTGCGCATCACATCCATGGGGTGCGCTGAAGCGGGAATGAGTTCCAAAGCCTGTCTCAGCTCTGTCGGCAGACCGCGCAGACTCACCAGACGCGTTTTGTAATCGTCGAGTTCTTTTTGATTGGGCAGATGACCACGCAATAACAGGTGCGCGACTTCTTCAAACTGCGCGTTGTTCGCCAGATCGGTAATGTCGTAGCCACGGTAAGTCAGCCCTGTGCCAGATTTTCCAACAGTACACAGCGCTGTTGACCCTGCACTTTGACCACGTAGCCCTGCTCCACTTAGCTCTTTATTTGGCATGTTGAACTCCTTTTCTGTTCGCGGTTGCCCTCTATCGGGGCGTTATTGACGAACGGTTTCACGTATTGGATTTAGTTTTTGTATTCAAGCGTGAGTCTCAGCAAGCGCTTGTTAACGGGTGTTCTTTTCAATCATCACGATTTGTCTTGTGCGAACAGATCGTCCAGTTTGTTTTCGTAGTCGTGATAGTTGAGGTAGTCGTAGAGCTCGGCACGGGTTTGCATTGAATCGACCAATGCCTCTTGGTTGCCCTCTTCGAGAAGGTGGCGATAGACGTTTTCCGCCGCTTTGTTCATTGCCCTGAACGCACTGAGGGGATAAAGCACCATGTCGACGTCCACTGCGGCCAATTCTTCACAGGTATAAAGCGGGGTTTGTCCGAACTCAGTGATGTTGGCGAGAATAGGCACAGGTTTGCCAATCGCACTGCGAAGCGCGCTTGAGAATTGCTGGTATTGTTCCAGCTTGTTCATCGCTTCCGGGAAGATCATGTCAGCACCCGCTTCAATGCAGGCAATTGCGCGTTCAATGGCGCTGTCCATGCCTTCCACGGCCAAGGCATCGGTGCGTGCCATGATGACGAACTGGTCATCGGTACGGGCATCGACGGCCGCTTTTACGCGATCGACCATTTCCTGCTGGCTAACAATCGCCTTGTTTGGGCGATGACCACAGCGTTTTTGCGCGACCTGATCTTCCATATGCACTGCTGCGGCGCCTGCTTTCTCCATCGCTTTGATGGTGCGGGCGATATTGAATGCGCCGCCGAATCCGGTATCGATATCCACCAGCAGCGGTAAATCACAGGCGTTAGTGATGCGTTCGACATCAACCATCACATCATTCAGCGTGGTAATGCCAAGATCAGGCAGACCGTAACTCGCGTTGGCGATACCACCACCAGAGAGGTAAATGGCTTGATGGCCGAGGCGTTGTGCCATCATGGCGCAGTAAGGATTGATGGTGCCGACAATTTGCAGTGGGTTGTTCTGCTCAACGGCTTGTCGGAATTTGGCTCCAGGGGAGAGTGTCATCGTCAGGTCCTTCTAATCTTTTAAGATTTGTTGTTCGATTGCCTTTCGGCTGCCCGCGATATGGCGACGCATTGCCAGCTCAGCTAACTCTTCGTCACGGTTACGGATCGCGTGCAAAATAAACTTGTGCTCTTCTAACGCATGGTTGGGTCTGGATTGAGTCTTGGGTGATTGGTAGCGATACATGCGAAGCAAGTGATACAGCTCACCACACAGCAAATTGATCAGCTTTTGATTGCGGCTCGCCATGATGACCCGGTAGTGAAAATCAAAGTCACCGTATTGATGGAAGTAAGATGCGCCCTCGACTTCGTCGATATGTCTGGAGTGCTTGGTGAGCAAATCTTCTATGCCCTGAAGCTCATCCTGCTTGATGTTTCTGGCTGCCAGTCGCGCCGCCATGCCTTCCAACGCTTCACGCACTGCATACAACTCGACGAGTTTTTCTGGCGTTAAGGTAATGACACGCGCCCCAACATGAGGAATACGCTCAATCAGCCCCAGCCCTTCAAGACGCATAATGGCTTCGCGCAGCGGCCCACGGCTGCATTCATAACGGCGGGCGAGTTCTGGTTCAGAGATTTTGCTGCCCGATGCGATTTCACCGGAGACGATGGCCTCGACCAGCAAAGCTGTCAGATTTTCCGACTTGGTGTTTTCTTTCGATGTGGGACTCACGCTTTCCAGCGTCGCGCTTAATGCGTTGTTTTCGCTCATTGTGTTCCTTGTCCAATGGCTGTGTTGACGGTGTTTGTCGTGGTTTCCTCCAGCGCTTTCATGAGCATTTCTGGAGGAAATTGAGACATCGATACAACCCCAACATTGTCTACAATTTTATCTTATAGACATACTTTAGACCCTGAAAATAGATTAGATCAAGAAGATTGTCGACAATTAAGACCAAGGTATAAGGTCACTATTAAGGAAGTTAAAGAAGCGTTAAGAAGTGATAGATTTGTGGGACAGACAAATGGGACACATAGCCTTGATAGCATGACTATTGAGTATTAACACATAAATAGCGTAAATTTTAAGTAACCACCAAAACAGTCGAGATGAAGAAGCAAAATGGCTAACATTCTGGAGCAATTAGCGTTTTCCCTTTCTCTCGTCGCACCGATATTTTTCATCATTTCCCTTGGCTATATCTTCAAGAGACTAAAGTGGACCAACGCCAACTTTAACGATGTTGCCTCACGTTTGGTGTTCAATGTCGCCCTGCCTGCGATGCTGTTTTTAAGTATCGCGACTGCTGACCATAACTTCTCACAAGCCACAGAATTTCTGGCTTTCTCCATTATTATGACGGTGGTTTTTTTCCTGTTTTGTATCGCGTCCACCAAACTGGCTTTCAAGGGAAATCCAGATCACGGCGTGCTGATTCAAGGGAGCTTTCGTGCCAACACAGCCATCATAGGCATCGCTTACGTTGAAAATGCCTATGGCAGTCAAGGACTGGCCCTCGCGGCAATTTATGTGGCTGTGATTACCGTGGTATATAACATTCAAGCGGTGATCTGCTTGTCGCCGCGTTCGGCGGGTTCCAAACTGCAATCGACCAAAACCATATTTATTAATCTGGCCAAGAATCCGCTGATCATCGCGATCGCACTTGGCGTTGTTGTTTCACTACTGAATATCACTCTCCCACCCGTGATTGTCGACACGGGCAACTACCTTTCCCGAATCGCACTTCCACTCGCGCTCTTGTGTACGGGTGGCAGCTTGGATTTCCGGATGATGAGAGACGAGAAAAAGCCCACCTGGTTTGCAGCTTCTAACAAGCTCATGGTTGCGCCTTTCGCCTTTACCTTGATTGCTTACCTTTATGGATTCAGAGGCTTGGAACTGGGGATTCTGTTCTTTATGAACGCCGCACCAGTGGCTGCCGCAAGCTATGCAATGACACGGGCTGCAGGGGGTAATACCACGTTAAGCGCCAATATTATCGGGCTCACCACCCTATTTTCGAGCGTGACGGTTTGTGTTGGGTCTTTGGTGTTGAAGGTGTTGGGGTTGATCTAAAAGCAGCTTTCCAAACAACTAAGGGAGCTAACTCGCTCCCTAGAAATTGCTATATCAAATACAGATATTCAGCAGACCACTTTATGCCGACAAGTCTTGCTTAGCTTCTTTGGGGTCTGGTGTTCGAGGTCGAATGAACAGAAATTCGTTACCAATAAACTCATGCACAGTGTAAAGATAAAAATTCTTACGAAGCTTCGTTATTTTCAGCCAAACCAGCCCTTTCTTTTTAACCTTAATGTCGAACTCTGATGTGTCCCCATTTTCGGTTTTGACAGCTTTGATCTCAGCTGGTCGATCAAAGTATGTGAGTACTAGACCATATATCTCAGGGTCGGCACTACCAAAGCCTGTCCCGCCCAGAGAGTCCTGAGTTTCAAAGTCATACGTAAATGTGCCGAATCTCGCTAACTTTGTTTCTTTTGGCGTAATGACTAAACCTTCGTTCGCTTCTGTGTCGAGCAACGGAGTTGCGAAAGGCTCAATTTTCGCGTGTAAATCAGAAAGGTCAGCATTCAAAGCGCTGCCGATGTCGGTGACATCTAAGTACTGGCTATCAGTTAACGGGCGGCCCCATATTGCGCCGGGGATAACGGTAAACTGGACAATAACTCGCTGAGGTAGGTCGGGCCTTGAAATAACCTCATTGTCATCATTTACATATTCTACATTCATTGCGAATTTAGAATTACCCGATTCGTTCATTGATGAACACCCTACGCTCAAAATACAGATAACAGCAGCCAATACTGCATTGCGCATGTTTTGTTTGTGCATAGGCTCCTCCCGTGGACCTTAGCATTGTGACTTTTGGTTAGTTGGATGAAAAGAAACCGACGTTTGAACAAGCTCGTGCTTACAAAGCACCCCGAAAATCAAACAACTCATAATGGGTGTTGTTCTTCGGCATGCCGAGTTGTTCTAACCCGTCCTGCATTGTCTTTCTGACTTCAGGGTTGCCGCAGAAGTAGAGCGAAACATCACCGATATCGCCATTGATATCTTCGGCAATTTTTTCTGGCGTTAGACGCCCTTGCTCTGAATAGACAATGTTTAGATTGACCGTTGGCAAGCCTTCGACCAATTCACCAAGCTCTTTTGCAAATATGGCAGCGTCTTCGTTTTTCACCAGATAATAAAGCGTGACCGAAGGGTGCTGTTTGCTTTGGCTGTTGAGCGATTGTAACCAGGCAATAAACGGGGTGATACCGATGCCAGAACCAATCCAGATTTGCTCTTTCGCTTTCATATCCAAGCGGAAGCGCCCGTATGGCATATCCAGTCGAATCATCTGGCCGTTTTCCAAATGCTCATAAAGCGTTTTGGTGTAATCACCCAATGCGGCAATCGAGAAACTTGGCTTCCCGCCGTGATCGCTGCTTGCGATGGTGTACGGATGCGGCTCACTTTTGATGTTGTCATTATGGAGGACTGAGACAAAGGCGAATTGCCCGGCTTCCCACTTCGGCTTGCCCTGCAAAGGCTTGGTATCAAAACTGACGATACCATTTTGCTTTTTCACGTTTTCAACTTTGGCGATGTAGTGCTTACTGGTGTCCTTTCCAAAGGCATAGTAGTACCAAGCCCAAACACCAATAACTGCCGTCAGGTTCATGGCGATTCCCGCTGGTGAGAACAGCTGGAAAGGTCTGACAGCAAAAAGATAGTGGAAGACGGAGATGAAGAAAACCAATCCCATCAAGCGATGGCTCCACTTCCATAAGTGGTAAGGCAGCATGCGCATAAAGCTGATCACTACCAAGACCAGCAGCAGCCAAGTTGCCCATTCTCCGGTGTCGGAGCCAATCTCAATCAGACTTGTTTCTTCACGAGCGACTTCAGATTGTGGCACTAGCCACCAATGCATGAAGATAGAAAAAACCGACCAAATACCCGCCCATCGGTGCGCTTTGTAAACCCTGTCCAAACCACCAAAGATAGATTCCAAAATTTCCATGCGCGTCGAAAGCAGAAAAGCCAATGCCATTCCCACCAAGGCATTGGCAGCAAAAAAGGCTGCAATCCAGCGTTGAAGCGTTAATTCTTCCGGCAACAAACTGCCTATGCCGATGAAGCTAAGTATTACTACGCCGGCAACTAAGATGTTTTTCCGGTTATCCAGTGCGAATTTCAATTTCAAAAGACTTGCCTGTCGTGTGTATAAAATTGGTTTGAATTAGAAAGGCTTCCTCTTGTGAAATATAGTGCTTCGAATGTCGAATTGTTGTGAAATCTAACTATCGAAACACTGTTTTTAATCCTCTTTCTCGGCTAGTCCGCGCGAACAGGTCGTTTCAACGAAAAGCGTCTGAGTAGTCCCCATCCAATCCAGAAGAATACCGAAAGTGCAATCGCGGTGAGAATGGCCGGTTTTGGGTTTTCCGGACTGCTGATGGAACCCGCATACGCAGCGATAAAGGTATACGGCAGGTTAACTATGCACCAAGCCAGTAGGAAAGTTGTGAATTTCATGCGGCTGATACCTGACATACATGCTGTGACTTCTGGCAGAATCGGCATGGCGCGGGAAAGTAAAATCATTAACACACCATGCTGACGGAAGTGACCGCGTAACTCAGCACGCTGTTTCTCATCTTTCACGACGACATTGACCAGCTTATCGCCAAACTTTGCACTCAAGACATACCCGGCAATTCCCGCCAGCAAAGTACCCGTGAAAGCCGCTAAGGCGCCAACATATGCCCCTGCGAAATAGCCTCCCAGAATCATGATGGAGAGCGTGGGTACCGCGATGAACAAATCCAAAAACAACAATGAGACGACAATAATTGCAACAGTCAATGCACTCAGTGACTGTGCTTGCTCAAACCACAACTGAATCTGCTCTACCGTTAACCAGCCCATCGCATTCACCGTAATAAAGGTCGAAGCAAAAAACAGGGCCATGATGCCCATGAGTTTAAAAAGTGATGACATAAATCCTCCTTACGGATAACGGATAGTGATTTCGTGGGGAGAGGTGATGCTTGAAGCTTCAAGCTGTGCACTGGAAAAACTTGGCGCTTTGAACGTGATTCGCGCACCGTTGGAAAAACCCAAACCTTCTTTGGGCCAGACACCTGTCCAGCTCTTGGTGACTTTCCCGTCCTCGTCTTCGTCGTGCAGAACCTTGACGGCAAACTGCGTTGGCACATTTTCGAAGGTGACGTTCCGCTCAGCTTTGTCAGCGGTGTAACTAACGATCCTTAGCGCTTTGTCGTGCTTCTTTGGAAAGCCGTCTTCAGCAAATAACATCACCAACACATTTCCTGGCCTTGTTGTGTCTATCCCCTTCACAACGATGTCTACGCTGTTTTCTGTCGCCGTTGCAGTCATTGAAATCACTCCCCAAATAAATCCCAGCCAACTACGTTTTGTGACCATTTATGACGCCTTCAGTAGTTTGCGTGCTGCAAAAGGTGCCAAGGCATTCAGCACCCGTAAAAATCGGGTCGCACCAATGTCGAAGTCGTCCTCGCTTTTTTCGATACCAGCGATAATTTCAGCGGCTGCGACACTCGATGAGATTTTGTTCTTGCCCCTGCCTTTAGTCATTGCGGTATCTACCAGAGGCAAAAAAGCCTGTTGTACGGCAACAACGGAGCCTTCCAGTTGATAGCGCAAACTCTGGGAGAAGATGTTGAGTGCACCTTTCGTTGCGCAATAGACCGCAGAAGATGCCTTTGGCACTAATCCAAGTGCAGAATTAATGTTGATGACGCGAGACGATTCCGATGCAAGAAGTGCAGGCAATAAGCCATGAATCAGCGCGCAAATAGAGGTGAAGTTGGTATCGACTTCCGTTTTCACCGTGTCGAATGTGAACGCCTCGTCAGTGAATTTCGGCATAAACTGGGCCGCAGCGTTATTGATGAGCAAATCTATTTCGGGTTTCGCGGAGGCAATAGATTGGGCGATGAGATGAACCTGATCCACATCCGCCAAATCAACCTGAAAAGTGATGATGGAAGGCCATTTTTTCTTCAATGTGCTGAGTTTCTGTGCATCCCGCCCAAGCACTATCAGTTGGTTATCGCTGACGAGTTGTTCAACTAACTGGCGGCCAATGCCGGACGTCCCACCAGTAAGCACAATGGTTTTATTGAGTAGTTTCATCCTGACTCCCTTTTTAGATAGTTCGGGATTCAGCTTATTGGGAAGAAGCGGCTAACACTTTAACAAGAGTTAAAACCACCAAATTTCTTCTTTTTTACTGGCGCTGATAAGCGTTTTGGACGCCGAGTTTAGCGCGGATGCGGGAGAGTGAGACTTCCGTGATGCCAAGGTAGGAAGCGATATGATAGTTGGGCAAGGATTGCGATAATTCAGGGCAGGATTCGACAAACTGAATGTAGAGCTCGGTCGGTGACAGCATCAGTAAATCAGCTTCCCTCGCCTCTTTTTTTAAGGCCAATGCCGTCACCATCTGCAGGAAGGCATCTTTCCATCCCGGTGTTGACTCACTTAAACTTCTTAACGCCTTCGCAGGCAATTCGAAGCACACTGAATCGGTTAATACTTCACAGCCAAAGCGCGCAGGCAGCCCTCTTGCGAAAGACGATAAGCACGCAGACACCTTGCCCTGTTGGAGAAAAGACTTGTTACGTCGGTTGCCGTCTGGCGTGAGATAGAAATTGCACAAGGTACCCGCACAAACAAACCCTACTTTGTCGACAACATCTCCGGCGCTGAACAGGACATCACCCTTGCTGTAAAGCTTGAGTTTTCCCTGTTCGATAAAAGACTGCCATTCGTCATCGCTCAGAGCAAAATGCTGTCTGAAGCCCGCTTCAAACTGTGTCAGTATCTGCCTTTCTTCCATCCACCTTTCCGTTCTTCATCGGTTTACCATCGGCTAATTCATTACGAATTACAGCGAGTTGCAGATCTTACTTATCCCAATAAGGTGTGCCTTCAAATCGGGCGACCAGGAAATCAATCAAGGTTCTGACTCGGCGTGATAAATGCCGTGTTTGCGGGTAAATCGCGTAGGCGTTGAGCTCGCCAAAAGCATAGCCGGGAAGCACCACTTCTAGACGCCCTTCCCTGATGGCTTGATAGACAACAAACGTTGGTAGGTGGGCAATACCCATCCCTTTTTCTGCCGCGGAAAGCAGAAAATCCCCGCTGCTCCCTTTTAGCGCTGGATTAATCTTCACTTTTTGCAGTTTTCCATCCGGCGTATTTAACCGCCAATGGCTCACGTCTTTATTCAGGCTATAAACAATAGCTTGATGGTTAATAAGCTCGGAGGGTGTTTTCAGTGAGCCATGTTTTTCGAGGTACTTAGGGCTGGCACAAAGTACATGACGGACTGTGGCGATCTTTCTCGCAAGTAAGGTGGAATCAGGTAGATCAGCGATACGAATCGCCAGATCGTAGCCCTCCTGTATCAAATCAACCTGTCTGTCATTGAAGTCGAGTTCAAACTCAATTTGCGGGTGTGCTTCAAGGAAATCGTTTATGGCGGGCCCTATATGGAGCACTCCAAACGTTGAAGGAACAGCAACTTTTAACGGCCCTTTCAGCACACAATGCGCCTGAGAAGTCATTTCCTCCGCTTCACGCAAGTCTTCGAGAATGCGCAGGCAATGCTTGTAATATTCCGTGCCTGTTTCTGTGGCATGCATGGTGCGTGTTGTTCGGTGGAACAGTTGAACATTCAGGTGTTCTTCCAGCTCTTTTAAACGTCGGCTAACTGCTGATTTGGCAATGTTCATGCGGTCTGCTGCACCGCTGATGCTGCCAATCTCTGCCACCCGCACAAAGGTTTCCATATTGGTGAACTTGTCCATCGCCTCTCCATTTATTCTCGTTTGGAGAACACTGAGTTACTTCAATTGCTGTTTTTTCTTTATCCAAGAATTTCTAGAGTGGACACAAATGGACGACAAGTAAAGGAAAGCATGATGAAAATAACGACAACAACAGCGGCAGTACTTGCTGCAACTTCACTCTTGAGTCTCTCAACGCAAGCTAACGAGCCGGTATGGGATGCCAACAAGGTTCAACTCGTCGCTGAAAAACTCGATGATGGGGTTTATGCCTACTATCCCAGCGATGCCAAAGAGCTGGAGCAGAAAGGCTTACCAGTAGCCACAAGTGGCGGTTTTGTTGTAGGTGACAAAGGCGCATTGGTCATCGACACCATGCTCAATGAACGTCTGAACCAGCAAGTTCAGGGAATGGTGAAGAAAGAAGCGAAAAAACAAATCATCTATGCGGTGAACACCAGTTTCCACGGCGATCACTCCTACGGCAACATGTACCTGCCTGAGGAAACTAAAATCATCCAGCACGAAGTGACGAAAGAATATATTGATACTCACTTTAAGCAAGACACGCAGTTCATGATGCAGAATTTTGGTAAAGGCCGCGGCATCGAAGAAATCGTACCGACAGATGCGGACATTCTGATCGGTAAAGGCGGTACGATTGAACTCGACCTAGGCGGCAGGAATGTTGAAATCATAGACTTTGGTTTTGCTCAGACAGGCGGTGATCTGTTCGTTTGGGAGCCAAAATCAAAAACCATGTGGACGGGTAACCCAATTATCACTGTCAAACCATCGCTACCATGGCTTTTGGATGGTCACTTGCTGGAAACTCTGGATTCACTGAAGAAAGTGAAAGCCTTCCTTCCTGAAGAAGCGACGGTGGTTCCGGTACATGGTTCCCCAATGTCACCGGAAGATATTCAGTGGCACATTGATTATCTGGAAGCAATCACAACCCAGGTACAAAAAGCCGTTGATGAAGGCCTGTCACTTGGCGAAACAGTGAAGAAAGTGCAGTTGCCAGAGTTTACTGGCTACGCGCTGCGCGATTGGGTTCACCCTGGCCTGAACGTACCAGCAGCTTACCGAGATTTATCTAAGCAGCAGTAGCTTCCTTGCATACCCAAACAACCTGAAGATGACCTCCCTTCGGGCGAGATGACTGACGTCATGCTCTTTGTTGTTCCTTTTTGATGGAGGTGACTACACCTACAAAGGAACGCCGCGATCACAACGCCAGTCAAACTCGCTGAATCCTGAATCTTCAGGTTATTTGGGTATAAACTGTTTAAGCACTGAGCAGAACATAAAAGGGGTGATTAAGCACCCTTTCCTCTACAAATCACCTTCCAGCAAACAGGAAATCAGCTTCGGTTCATCATCAGCAAGTTACCACCTGACACGCCAAGTACGACAGCACATCCGCGGTTAAACCAGCGAGCCATTTTAGGTTTACTAAACCATTGGCGAAGATAAATGCCGAAGAGCGCATAAATAGAAATAGCGACCACCTCCAAAACCAAGAAGGTCAGCCCCAGAATGAAGAACTGCTGATTGATGGGTGCAGAAGGATCAACAAACTGCGGTAGAAACGCAGTGAAGATGAGGATGGCCTTTGGATTTCCAGCCGCCAGCGCCAACTCTTGTTGAAGCAATGCTTTAACCTTTTTATCTGCTCCTTTATCGCTTACCGGATTCGACGTTGACCGCCAAAGCTGGAAAGCAATCCAGAACAGATACATCGCGCCGACTAGCTTTATCGCTAGAAAGACCTTTTCAGATGCGTAAAGGATGACCGCCAATCCAGAGGCGGTTAGTGCAATCATTACCGCAAAGGCCACTATTCGGCCAAAGCTGGCGATCAACGCAGATTGAAACCCATAACAACGGGCATTATTCATCGCAAGTAAGTTGTTTGGCCCCGGCGTCATGTTCAAGGCAAAGCAGGCCGGGATAAACAGTAGAAAGGTAATTAGTTCCATTAGTGTATCTTTGCGTCCTTTTGGTGACTTTTCACCCTATCTAGAAGCGCACTGCGCCGTCAACCAATCATAGAAATGATTGGCCACAGGGTGATCATCACAGGCAGCGCTTCGATAGAGATAGTATCCGCCACTTTCCACCTGATTCACTGAATCGTCCGGCCAAGGCACCAACTCACCTCGCTCCAAATAATCCTGCAACAGGGAAACCCGCCCAACCATCGCTCCCTGCCCGTCCAAGACCGATTGCAGTAATAAAGCATACAAACTGGAGCGACGCGTTCGCGCTTGAATACTGCTGAACTTGTCCTGCCAGAATCGCCAATCATCATGCCAGTGCATGTCTTGGTAAAAGACGGGCTCATCTTTCCCTTTATAATTAGGCGCACTGACCGGCAACAGTGTCTCGCTCCACAGTTTTTGCCAGCGACGGCCAGGGTCATGAAGGAAATAACCCAGCGCAAGATCGGTTTCATCCGGTTGGCCGGAAACGGTCGACACAGCGGTGATTTCCAATTCATGCTCCGGGAAATCATGCTGATAGCTCCCCAAACGCTTTTGCAACCAGAACTGAGCAATAGCGTGCTGTGTAGCCAATCTAACTGGCCTTAGCTTTCCATGACGAATCCGTTCAACGTTCTCTTCAAAATCTTTTAGCGCTTGTTTAACCAGCACTAAAAATTCTTTGCCTTTGGGCGTGAGTGAAACCCCTTTCCCATGCCTCGCGAACAAAGAAACGGCTAAATGACTTTCGAGTTTTTTGACCTGATACGCCACTGCAGATGCAGTCAGGAAAAGCTCTTCTCCCGCTCTGGCGAAGCTTTCATGTTCGGCAGCAGCTTCAAAAGCCACCAGCGCATCTAAAGGAGGAAGTTGAGGAAAGCGAACAGAACGCATGACATAAGCCCAAAATTATTTTTGCCTTATACAAAAAATAATCCATTTGAGCGAAATGGTCTTCCGCGTTGAGATAGATACATCACAAAACAGAGAAAGGACGGCAAAAATGACATTTCATCAGAAGCCTTGGGTAGCAGAAAGCATCAATGATTACGCGAAAGACACCGTAGGCAATATCAGCGCGCTGAACGAATCAGGTGTCATTGCGGCAATTTATGCGCTTTCCGATGAGAACCGGAACATCCACGAAAGAGAGTGCATCAACCTCAACCCGGCCACCAATATCATGAACCCAAAAGCGGAAGCGCTGTTGGCAACAGGTATTGGTACGCGCCCTTCTCTTGGCTATCCCGGCGACAAGTATGAAATGGGGCTGGAAGCCATCGAGAAAATCGAGATCATTGCAGCGCAATTGGCGTGTGATGTTTTTGATGCGAAATTCTCTGAAATCCGCGTCGCCTCAGGGGCGATGGCAAACCTTTATGCCTTTATGGCGACGACACAACCGGGCGACACCATTCTCGTTCCACCAGCTTCTATCGGTGGTCATGTCACTCACCATAATGCAGGTGCGGCGGGATTGTATGGGCTTAATATTGTCGAAATGAAAGCCGACGCCGAGCACTACACCGTCGACTTGGATGCGCTAAGAGAGCAAGCACACGCCCTCAAACCTAATTTGATCACCATTGGCGGCAGCTTAAACCTCTTGCCCCACCCTGTTGCAGACATCCGAGCTATTGCCGATGAAGTCGGTGCCAAAGTGCTGTTCGATGCAGCGCATCAATGCGGGATTATCGCAGGCAACAGCTGGCCAAATCCACTCGCCGAAGGTGCTCATTTGATGACCATGAGCACCTATAAAAGCTTGGGAGGTCCTCCGGGCGGGCTGATCGTCTCCAACGATGCTGCTTTGATGGAACGCATTGACGCCATTGCCTTCCCCGGGTTAACCGCGAATTTTGACGCTGCCAAGTCTGCCGCTCTTGCTGTTTCGCTGTTGGACTGGAAGTCGTTTGGCACTGATTATTCCAACACTATGATTGAAGCTAATCGAAAGCTGGCAAAGGCCTGTCAGGAGGAAGGGTTACCTGTGTTTCAAGTAATAGGGTCAAATGGACAAACCACTTCTGAATCTCACCAATTTGCCATTCAGGCAACATCATTTGGTGGCGGGCAAACCATGGCAAAGAAACTACGCAAAGTGAACATTCTGACCTGTGGGATTGGCTTGCCAATAAAAGCCGTGGACGACGATATGAACGGCCTTCGCTTTGGTACACCCGAAATTGTTCGGGCAGGAATGACAGCAGAGCAAATGCCTGAAGTCGCCAGGTATATTGCTGATTCATTGTTAAGCAGAAAGCCTGATGAGAACACAGCAAAAGCAGTCTCAGCGCTTCGCCGGCAGTTCACAACGATGCGCTACGTCCACAGTTAAACCCTGCATTCGGCTGGGTACGCACCACGCTTCTCGATAATACAGGTCATAGGAAACAAAGAACGCGCGGCTCTACCCGGATACACGAACGCAATTTGACAAGGCCACAACATACCAGTGGCCTTTTTTATAGAGATGAATCGCTTACCTACCACTCAATCAATGTGGCACACAAAGTGGCCATGTTTCTTCCACTTTGAGCTTGGAAGGGATCTGCAATGTCTCCTGACGGAAGATGGAAATAAAAGGCTTATAGTCGTCTTGATCAAGCGTGACAACATGTCGTAACCCCATGCCATCGCAAGCCAGACGACTGATTACCTGCCCTATCGAACCGGGAAACAGGTTGTGCTGAAGCGTAATTTTATCCCCAAACCTTGTGGTCAACTCAACGTCAAAACCGGGTTGCGGTGCGCCGTCCAAATTTAGCGAAGAGGCTGTTCTGGGATGCTCCGTCGTTAGCATATAGCTACCGTGTTTGAGCCAATCTGGCTCGTTGTAATCGCCACAGTTTTCAATCCGATACCCATTGTAAGGGTCGCTATTAATGGCCGTCGGCGATAAATCTTGATTTGGCCCAGCACCATCTTCTTTTAAGATTTGATAGGAAGGTGGGTTATTAGGGTCATAGTTATCGTACCCCCCAGTGTAGAGTTGAGATTTGTAATCGGTTACTTGAACAGTCGCACCATAATAACTCTGTACATTGTGTTTGGGCGTGAGTTTCAACTCGATCAAATACTCTTTAAGGTCTGGATCACTGACACTCAACAGCTCACTATCAATCGCAGCAACAACGGTTGAACGCGCACCGGATGGTCCATTTAAATACATGTCGATATAGTTGTGTCCTACGGGGTCAGGTCTATCAAATCCCGCTGGCCAGAAGGAGTTAACGTTTATGTTCCAACCAGTGAACAGATCTAAAGAAGTGATCACATAGTCCACGTCCAAAAGCACGTGATTACCATTTAATATTGGCGAAGCTGGTGCAATGTGTACGGCTTTGATCGCATCCCCCGTCGAATAAGCGTTGACATTTTTTGTATGGTTATAAGCTTGATTCATATAGAGGTTACCTTGAGAGTGGGCAACGAGAACGATCTTGCTCCCATGCCACACCAAGGCGTCAAGAATAGCCTCATGCTCTTTGCTGGTTTGGATGTCCGCTTGGTTGTTATAGAGGAAGGTCAGTAGCGTTGTAATGACATCGTGGCGTTGTTCACTTAACGCTGCCTGGAGCAGTTTAAAATACCCAGATAGCACATCGCCCTGGTAATCAAAAAATCCCGAAGATTGCTCACCACGCAATATTGGCCAGAACAGCTCCCATCGTTCAGAAAGAATCTGATCATACTCAGCGGAACGCTGCTCAAATGTTTCAGCAAAATCTTCCAGTGCAGTAACAAATCCATTGGCTTTACCGCTCTGGTTATAGGCAAGCACGTAGCGAAGTTTTGCTTGATTGTATTGCGCTCCATGCCCCAATGCTGACTCTGTTGCGAGTATATTGTCCTCAGCCTCTTGCCTGTCAGTCAGCACGCCATTGAAGAAAACGATGGCGTAATCTTCGATTTTGCAGGTATTTGTTGCATGAGTTTTAAAGGATATCGCAGAGCTCAAAACCAGCAACACGCACATTAACTTACTCGCACGCATTTTCATTACCTCCAATAGAGAAAGCCATGCCATTTGCAACCTTGTTACCTTTCAGGTATTGCATCGTACGTGCTTTGGTATTGTAAGTAAGCGCTCTAAGCGTGCGGGTGACTTTTGAAAAACCTGAACCCAGTGATTCCATCAAACACCGTTTAGAACGAATGCTATCGCTTGAAAGCTGTCGCATCGCTGCTTTACTTTCCTCTTCACCTAGCGAATCCCAATCAACTTTCATTTCGTTTTGAAGTGATTTCGCGTGCTGTATTAGCGCTTGTTTCACCGTTTCATCAGCGTCCGTATAAGAAATGATCATGTCGATATCATCACGTACCCCATTCCCATCATCATCAGTACCCTCTAGGCTTTCTGTCCTATCGAGTTGAGGTTCATGATTTGAATAAGACAATTCCAGTGATTTCTTAACGCTTTCCGCCAAGGTCACGGTTTCTGTCGGCGCTGAGGGAGAGGAGCTGGGTGTATTTGAATCGGTGGTATTACTATCGCTGTTGCATCCTGACAGGATAAAAAACAGCAAGGGGTAGAATGAAATCCGTTTCATTTAAAAATCCATTTAGCTAGCCAAAAAGAAATAACCTAAACAGAATCTGTTTCTGACTTCTGTCGTGCTTAGGTACATATACCTAAACAACCAATTTAAAAGGATTTTCATCGATGCTCTGGCTTATTAGTGAGACGCAGCTGTTAGGAAAACCAGACGCCATATGCATTTAATGACGCAGATTGCGCTAACTATTCACCTATTCGGTAACGTAAACCCAGCGACATCGAGGTCATCTCTATGCGGGCTAACGTGGATTGTTGAAAATACAAATCCAATGCTTTTTGGCGGCAGCAGCGAAAAACACTAAGAAGATTGTCCTGTTGGGGGCATATCTTTGCCAAATCGCGCTCTATACGCGCCAAATAGCTCAGCTAGTTAGGCAAGTCAGCCTCAGTGGGTTAAAAGCCGTTTGAAACTAACGGTATGGAAAAGTAGCGTGATCGCGCCCTTCAACCGCTAACAAAAAACCCGCTCAAAAAGCTAACACCGATCAGTTAAGGCATTGATCAGTTGAACGATCCTACAGATGGTTAACAATACCCTCAGTACACTAATTGCTGAGGGTATTTTTTATGTTGGCTCACTGGCTGATTGATGTCGATACGTTTGCTGCACCCGAATCAATGGCTCTCTTCCAAAAAGAACTCCCGCTCGAATGGATAGAGCAAGCCCTTGATTCGACCAACAAAGCCAGTATGAGACGGCGTAAGTTACCCGCCGAACTTGTCGTTTGGTTGATTGTCGGTATTGGCTTGTATCGGGATAAACCCATCACGGAAGTTTTAGATAAATTAGACCTCAAGCTTTCCAACCACTTAGGGGATTCTGTTGCACCAAGTGCTATCCCTCAAGCGAGAAAGCGCCTCACCGCCCAACCTTTGGAAGCGCTTTTTAAACTGACAGCCGCCCATTGGACCCAGCAGGAAGATAGCGATGACAAATGGTTTGGCCTAAGTTTACTTTCAGTCGACGGCACTCAGTTCCGCACCCATGATACCGCCTGTCTTGCGGAGCACTTCCAATACATCAAGTACAATGAAAACCACCATACTGAATACCCGATTGTTCGATTATGTGCCCTCACATCGCTGCGAAGTCGTTTATTACATGATGTTGTCTTTGGGCCCAGCTCGACAGGTGAGGTCTCTTATGCCAAACAGCTGGCGGCTTCGGCTCCCGCTCACTCCCTGACGATTTTTGACCGCTGTTACCTCAGTGCTGAGTTGATGATTAATTGGCAACGGCAACATACGACGAGTCACTGGATGACGCCGATAAAATCCAACACGCAATATGAAGTGATTGAACAACTGGATAAGGAAGGGCGAGACCTTTTAGTGGAAATGAAAGTGTCAGCCCATGCTCGGAAACAAGACCCGAGCTTGCCGGAGAAATGGCAAGCCCGCCTTGTCCTGTCCCCCAAGCCAGAGCAACCCAATCACGTCAAAGGTGTCCTCACCTCCTTAACGAGTCTGGAATATGGTACGCAGTCATTACTGGATGTGTACTTTGAGCGATGGGAAATAGAGAACAGCTACGGAGAGATAAAGCACAATATGCTTGAAGATGAAGTGCTGCTACGAAGTCAGTCTGTGGAGGGGGTAATACAAGAAATCTGGGGACTATTGATAGCTTACAATTTGGTTCGTCTGGAAATCAGTCGTATTGCGAGAGAGGCGCAGGTATCGCCATTGCGGATAAGTTTTATGATGGCATTGAGAGATATTCAGGATGAGCTGATGTGGTGTGCGATAGCAGCCCCCGGCTCAATCCCGAGAAAGCTAAGAGCCATGCGGGAGAGAGTGAAACGCTACATACTCCCCAAAAAAAGAAAACGGCCCAAAGCGAGGACCGTTCGTATTAATAAAACTCGCTACCCTGTTCGCTCTAAGCACCTTAAACCTTAAGTGATAGGTGTTAGCTCAAAAAGCGGGTTTAGTCAACAACCTTAAACAGGCCACTTTAAAGAGGCCTGTTTGTCTTAAAGTTACAACTAGGAGAGTAAACTGTAGACCTTAGAAATCACCATCTTTGATGTAAGGGTGTGTCCAAAGAATCACAGACAGAATGACTGCTTTTCTCCACGCCTCATACATAGCATCAACCTCTTTTTGCGATGCGTTGCCGTTTTGCAAAAACGGTTTGATGGTTGTTGTAATTGGGTAGATAAACGCCACCATGTATCTGTAATCAATGTGGTCAACTGAATTCACGTTATCAGTACGGTTCTTACCCACGCTGTGGTGACGTTTGGCAATTTCATGCTGATAATTCAACCACTGCTGGTCATAATTTGCATCGGTCAAATCCAAAATCCACTGCTCAAAGCGGTCCCTGACTCTTGAAAGGTATTCACCGTTTGCTTCGCCCGATTCCTTGTTTGAAAAATAGTAAAGCAGATGGGGATTTGCACCTACATAACCGTACCAAGTATCGAGAATCTCAGTAATTTGAGGTTTAAGAATTTTTTGGGCCTGACGAAGCGCCTTCACATCCTCGGGACCAAAGAAAATGGTTTTTTGTAACAGTGCAAATTCCTCTGGTGTGACAGGGGAGGTTTCCAAAGATTTTGAGTAAGCATCGTAACCAGGGATATTGCTACCAGAATTATTACCAGCACTGACTGCTGTTCCTGTGCACCCTAAAAGTACCGATGCACTGAAAAGCGCGTATACAAGCTTCTTCATATTTACCTCTCATTGCTTCAAATTTAGTGGTTATTTTCCATACACCTCGGCACCATTCCTATCGCGCCAACATCGGGTATCGAATCGAAACTTTTTATGTTTCGTGTCGACACTATATGTCAGGTTGTTTGAAAACGTCAATAGCACTAAAGAAATCATTTAGAGATCAAATAAAGGTGGGCACTGCAGAATGGCTCGCAGGGGCTTACTGATAAGTCAATTATCATTGCCCAAGCAGGTAATGGAAAAATATCAGTTATTCAAAGATGGGTCTGAAAAAGCGCCGTTCGTAGCTTATGGTTATTTGGGTATACATCTCCTAATCAGCGAGACTCGGAAAAGTGAAAAGCGCCAGCGCTACATTGTTAACCTCGCTCTGAAGGCAAGAAATAGCCGTTGTGTTAGCCGCCAAACTTGTTCAACAGCGGAACCCACATCTTGGCGTATTGCTCAAACTCAGCAACTTTCCTCGGATCGATGACATATTTGAGATAACACGTAACCATTTTGCTCTCCCTGTTTGTACCCGTCTTATTCAGGCCACGTTATCGATTTTCAGGCTCGATATGTTTGAACTGCTCACTAAACGCTTTGAGTTCTTCAATGGTGTAACGCGTATTTACCCGCTTGGTCGAGGGTATTTGGTGATGAAGGCTCACTCCTTCACGTCGTGCTGTTTTCGGACGGATGGGCCTTGGCATAAATCCACCGCCACAGTTTGGGCAAACGTTAGAAAGGATGTCTTCCACGCAAGTGACACAGAAGGTGCATTCGTAGGTACAGATCATCGCCTCGGTTGAATCAGGCAACAGGTCTTTATCGCAGCATTCGCAGTTAGGTCTAATTTCCAGCATGGGCAAATTCCTTTTTTGAAAGTGACAGTGCCAGTGTCATTGTCAGTGCAATCACATACATCAAATACTACAGAGTGAATCCACTTAGGCCTCAGGAAAAAACATCAATTGTTTTGCGGGGTACTGATAAAAGATAACAATAGATAACACGCATGGTTTTAAGAGCTTCTGATAGGGGACTGTTGATGGTTAGGTCCGGCTTATATCCGGCAAAGTGAGCCCCCCTTTAACTCAGTCAACATCAAGCGGCAAACAATCCCTTTTCGAGCAAACAACGTTTCATACGTTGTTGAACTTCCCCCCCATCATTTAGTGTCTCGTCAATACTTTTACTAAGTAATGAGATAAATGAATGGCTTTACTCGGAGCACTTTTTATTGGTTTCTCACTAGCAATTTTAGGCTCGGGAGGCGCCATTATTACAATACCGGTGCTGGTGTACGGTATAGGAATGCCAGAAAAAGAAGCGATTATGTCTTCCCTAATTGTGGTTGGTATTCTTAGCCTCTTATCTTCTTTGAAGAATCCTTTCACCAAAAACATCAACATTCGTCTCCTGCTGGCCTTCGGTGTACCAAGTGTTCTGTGCGCTTATTTGGGCGCAGATGCAGCAGTCGACGCACCTGTTATAACACAACTGATTGTCCTGTCTTTTTTCATGTATATCGCGGGGGGGAAAATGCTTTTCTCTACCCGAACGCCAAAGATAAAGCAAACACCAACCACCCTCTTTCCGATATTTATCGTTGGTGGTTTCGTCGGACTCTTAACGGGTTTCGTAGGGGTCGGCGGTGGATTTCTCATTGTACCAGCATTGATTTTGGCAGCAGGCTTACAGTTCGATGAAGCACTCGCAACAAGCCTAATACTCATTACCCTCAATGCCATTTTTGGCCTGACTGGTTATCTGACATCTTCCCCAGACCAGTTCTTCTCACTTCGTTGGACAGATTTAACTCAGGTCATTCTTTTAGGCGCTATCGGCGTGTTGTTTGGAGGCAGGCTTCGCACTTTCTTTCCCCAAACATACATGACTCGTTTATTTGGAGCGCTCTTAATGATCATTTCTACCGTTTTTGTATTCAATCAAATATTGTGAAAGGAAAAACCTATGCTCTTAACCAGTCAGCAATTCGTCGATGTTATTAAAGAAAAAATCATAGAGATATCACCAAAGCAACTCAGCGAAAGTGCTGACGAAGTAGTTCTCATTGATGTGCGAGAGCCCCAAGAATTAGAGGGTGGAATTATCTCCAACTCGTATCCTATTCCCAGAGGAACACTGGAAATGAATATCATTGCATACCTCGTCGACACCTTAAAAGTAGAAGATGTTTCTAACGCCCCTATTGTTCTCTACTGTCGTTCAGGTGCACGCTCAGCTTTAGCCACAGAATCTTTAAAGAGAATGGGCTTCAACAATGTGAGCTCGCTAAAAGGAGGCATTGCCCAATGGTCTTCCGCGGGATATCCATTGGTGGAGCAAAGTTAATGGGTTCAATCCAGCCATTCTTTGTGGGCTTTTTCAGCATCACCAAGGTAATCTAAGATCCAGTTCACTGCTGGATTTTCTTTGTCTGACCGCCAAGCAATACAACATGGACTTTTTGCGGGTGGTTCCACTAACGTTTTTTCTACTAATTCACCATTTTCGAGGTACGGTTTAGCCATGTGTGAAGGCATGGCCCCAATGCCAAGACCAGAACGAAAACACTGAATCGCACTGTGCCAGTTAGGTACAGTGAGGCGACGCTGATTGTCGAGCAGCCAGGTAGCACGTTTGGGGAGAATGCGGGAGGTGTCTTCAAGACAAATTGCAGGGTAAGCCAGCAGTTGTTCATGTCTGAGAGGTTCAGGTTCTGCCGCTAGAGGGTGGTCTTTCGAAACCACAAACCGCCAGGTGAGGATGCCCATGTCGCGATAGCTCAGGTTTCCGCTGACTGGTACCGCAGCAGTTGCCCCAATGGCTATGTCCGCCCTGTCATAAGCCAGAGCATCCCATACGCCATTGAACACTTCCATCGTCAGCAGTAATTCCACGTCAGGGAAAGCATCGTAGAAGTCCCGAACCAATGAATCGACACGATCTTCACGCACCACGTTATCAAGAGCCAGAGAAACACTTCGTGTCCAACCGTTGGCGACCCGCTGGGTTTGATCGCGAATATCATCCATCCGTTTGAGCAAGTCTCTAGCCTGTTGCACAAAGAACTCGCCAGCGGGCGTGAGTTTAACTGAGCGGTGTAATCGCTCAAATAAATTCACAGCAAGCTTCTCTTCCATCTGTCTGACGGTATAGCTCACTGCACTAGGAACTTTGTGTAATTCTTCGGCTGCAGTAGAAAAGCTGCCACGGCGTGCAACAGCATCGATAACTTGCAGATCTTGATAAGAAAACATACGAATCAAATTTTTTGAAAGCAGTGTGGAAATTTTAGCGTTTCACAGCGCTTTTCGCTAGCAGTAGACTGCGCGCATATTGCAACAACGGATAAGTAAAATGAAAAATACTGTTCCTATGACAACAATGATTTGGTTTGCCGGCCTGAGCATGCTCGGTTTTCTGGCGACTGATATGTACCTGCCCGCTTTTGAAAACATCCGCCTTGAGATGGTTACAACTCAATCCATGATTGGCCTGTCGCTAACCGTGTTCCTGTTGGGCATGGCGCTGGGCCAAATCGTTTATGGACCACTGTCTGACCGCATCGGCCGCATTAAAGTGCTGGTTGGCGGTATGGCGCTGTTCAGTGCTGCCACAGCTGCCTGTTTTATGGCTGACAGCATTGAAGTATTCTTGGCCGCACGTTTTGTCCAGGCGCTGGGAGCATGTTCTGCTTCTGTGATCTGGCAAGCGGTAGTTATCGACCGTTACGACAGCAAAACGTCACAGCGCGTATTTGCCACTATCATGCCGTTGGTCGCTCTATCCCCTGCCCTTGCACCACTGGCAGGGGCGGCACTGGAATCTCAGTTTGGCTGGCGAAGCATTTTCATCGCGCTGGTTGCTCTGGGCGCCATGCTGGTTATCGCTACTTTGCGTCAGGCTGAGAGTGCGCCAGTGGTAAACAGCGGCGAAAAGCTGGGTGCAAAACTGGTTGGTGATTACAAGAACATCATTAGCTCGCGCAAGTTTGTTGGAAACATGCTGGTATTCGCCGGCTGTTCTGCAGCATTCTTTGCATGGCTGACAGGTTCTCCATTCGTAATGACGGAAATGGGTTACAGCGGTGCTGATATCGGTATGAGCTATGTGCCTCAGACCATCGCTTTCATCGTAGGCGGTTACAGCTGTCGCGCGTTGCTGAGCAAGTTTGATAGCGCTACCATGCTTCCGTGGTTTGTTGGGCTTTTTATTGCCAGTGTTTCTGTTATTTTCGTGGTGTCTTGGCAGAGCGACCTGACCACCATATGGCCTGTACTGATCCCATTCTGTTTCATGGCAGCAGCAAACGGGGCAATTTACCCAATCGTGGTGAACAAAGCGCTGGAAGAATTCAAATCCTGTAGCGCGACAGCAGCAGGCCTGCTGAACTTCCTACAGACGATGATCTGTTTCGTAGCAAGTGCCGTGGTATCTGCATTGGCGTTCCACGGCCTGTTGACGGTATCAGCGGTGATGATGGGTGCTGGTGCAAGTGTGTTGCTGGGCCTGATGTTGAGCTGGAACGCTAACCGCGTAGCGATTGAAGACTCGCCGCAGGCGGCTTAATGACTGGCTAAAGCCGCAATTTTTCGCGGCTTTAGCCATCAATTCGTTGCCCGACCGCCATAATCACCCGAATGTCTCCCATACTAAATGGGTTCGACAAAGACACCATTTTGAGACTCGCATTTTCGTAGGCTTCTTCAATCTCATTCGCTGAAAATCCAACGCCCGAGTCACTACTCTTCTCCCAGTCCCACTGAACAAGAACACCGTTATCGGAAAGCAACATGGTCAGCAACGCAATGGTTTCAGGATAATCAGGAACAAACGCGAGTGAAGAGGAAGCAACAATCACGTCAAACCGTTTTTTTGCTTGCCGGCATTCACGCACAAAAGCCTCGTCGACAATACCCACGATAGTGACTACGTTAGAAAGTGCTTTCCCATCTAGAACGGCGATCATCTTTGGTGCAGGATCTATGGCCGTAACAGATGCGACTTCTGGAGAGAGCTTTTCCGTGAGAAGGCCCGTACCACAGCCGAAGTCTAAAACATCTGCATCCTTGATATTGATCAGTTCGCAAAGGGAGCTGAAAGCTTTCTCTGAATACACTATGACCGCTTCATTTTCGTCCCACCCTGCGGCCAAATCATCCCAGCTTTCGCTCATTTCTCTTCCCTTATACCGTGATCAATGAACATAAATGGTATGGCATTTTGTAAAATGAATCCATTTCAACATGACACAAAGCATTAAAAACCCAGCACTTTACTACATGATAAATTTCAATTTTATTCTCTTTGTTGAATATGAAAACCACAAAGCCCGGAGCTGCGGGCTTTGGAAATGACTCGCTAAAATAACTTCAGCGGGCTACCACAGTAGCCTCTCCCATTGCTCCACCAAACTTGTACAGATTTGGGAACACAGTGTTCAATGCAGCATTGTTCAGCCCTAACCATTTAACTACATGTGCTGCATACTGTTCGTGCGAAATCTTAGGGATCAAGCGACCCTCTCCGTTGTCATCCTGTCCACCTCGGGTGAAATCTGGATATGTACCGAAGCAGGTGTTCGACGCTGTACCACCACCAAACAGGAAGTGACCCCCCCCCCATCCATGATCAGTGCCATTACGTGAGTTATCGTGCATAGTGCGACCAAACTCCGACAAGGTACAAGTCAGTACACCGTCTTCCAAACCCTCTTCCTCAAGCGAGGTGTAAAACGCGGCAATACCCTCTGCAAACTCTTTCATTAGCTCGTCCTGGCGACGCACCTGATTATCATGAGTGTCAAAACCACCGAGTGTCACATAGAACACTTGTCGGTTATGACCTAGCATCTGCGCCCCCTCAATCATTTGCTTAACCGCGCGAAGTTGCATGCCAAGACTGGTAGCAGGAATGCGCTTGTCCATTGGAATGGACGCGATGATCGGGCTCATTTGATCTTGTGCGTACATCGCTTGCTTCACTACGTCTGCATAGCCTGCAGTCAGTGGCGAATCGTAGTATTGATTCGCGTTATTTTCGTAGCTCGATCGCATCGCGGCGTTCTGAAGCATATTAAATGACTCAAAGCCATTTCTGTTCACGAAGATTTTGTCGGTGTTGTATGCATCCAACAGACTATTCGGACCTGTGTAGAACGCATTAGGCATGCCACCGTTGCTTCGAGAAAGAACATCCATAGACATCCCCAACCAGCCATTTTCGCTATAGCCCCGTCCCATCCAGCTGTGCTGCCAGACTTCTTGCTGTTTGTTGTGCGCAAAAAGGAATGGAGGCAGGTCAGCACGGCCAGACACAATGTCGCTTTGTGTGACAGGAGCCAACAGTGGACCTACGTTGATCGCAAAATTCGCTTTGCCTCTTTCGAACAAGCGCATGAGTGGAGTCATACTCTTATGTAGGCCAAATCGTGCGCCATTAGCATCTTTGATGTGCAAAGGGTTTACCATGCTTTGCGAAACAACGATCGAGTAACGAGATGATGCGTATTTGTTGTAATTGCAACTGTCTAAAGGCAGCACCTGATGGAAAAAGTCGTTACCACCAGCCAGGAATACGCAAACAAGGGCTTTGTAATCGTCGGCACCACCAGCATGAACACTAAGGCTCAATGGTGCAGCCGCTGTTGCACTTGCCGCGCCCAAAGATTTGATGACTTGTCTTCTTGTGAGTGTCATGCGCGGTTCTCCTGGATATGGAAATAGGGTGATGCCAGAGCAATAAACAATAAACGCTGCACCCATTTACCCGGTTTTAAGTCGATTCCGTTGTATTGTTTATACATTGACTCTTTCAGTGAATTCGGCATAGCACCATTAAAGAAGCGCTCTGATGTTTCCTGAACAAAACCCTCAATATCTTTTTTAGTAATCAAAGCCTTAAAATCTTCGACATTAATGTAGAGCTCTTTCGCTAACGGAGCGCTTAATTTCTGAAGATTCAGGCGAAGTAGGCCATAAATAAAGTTGTGGACGTAAATAATATGCGACCAATCAACAATTTGTAGTTCGGGAGCAACAAGGTTATTGTCTTTCACTATGCCTTTGGGCGAAAAATCCGGTAGATAGAAATTAAATACAGAGGGTGACCCCAGTGGATATTGATTACAGGTTTTCAAATAAACCAAATCTGTTTCAACAACATCACTGCCCGCCCCCGGCTTGACATCTAAAGCTCGGTAGATAGTAACCAGCGACAGCCAGGGCTCTCGGACTTTACTCATGGTCACTGGTGTTGCTGTGTAGACCTCAGGGTCAGTCAGGATTGCCCAAACCACTGCTTTCAGGTCACCCGTTATGCCCATGCCATTGTCCAGGAACACTTCCGCTACGCGGCGCACGTAATCAGGCGATGGGTTGGAGCTGGTCAGGCGCTGAATAAGGCCATGTGATATGTGCGGTGCGGTCGATGGATGGTGCAGAAGCATATCCATAACCTGATCCATTTCCTGCTCTGCAGGCATGTTTTTCGGGAAACGGTGGCCCATTACCCATTTTTCACCACGGTCATGATCAACGGCGTTGTTCACCATTGGTTCAATCAGCGCGTTATCACTATGGTTCCAACCTGTGAAAATTCTCGCCAATTCCTGGATGTCTCTTTCGGTGTAACAAGGAATTGGCTTACCATTCTCATCCAGATAGTAAGTACCGTCTATATCGCGTTGATACAGGCCCACTGAAAACAACTGCATTATCTCACGGGCATAGTTTTCATCTGGCCGACGGCCGCTTGCCAGGTCGCCTTTCTTATTGCCAACCATAGAGAGGTATTGGCCCATCACTGGAGAAACTGATACGTTTTTCAACAGCTCCCGGAAATTACCAAATGCATGTTGGCACAGCAGATCGTTATAGTTTGCGATTGCTGGGGCATGGTTGGTTAGGTCGGAATCTTGGTCGGAAGCGACAAAGATTTGAGATAATGCATAAGCGACCCGTTGTCGCAGTTGATCTTGTGAGTAAAATGCGACATCAAGCCAGGCTCTTACACGGGTTGCCTTGGAAGGTTTTTTACCGTAACCCTGCGCCTCAAATTGCTTATGGCATTGCTCTAAATGGGATGTCACTGGCAGAGAAACTTGTTCGTCATACCAAGCTTTGGCGCGTTTGTTTATAAGACTTTTTACTTCGCCTCTTTTAGGACCAAATGTTGCCAGATCCAGCCAGCGCGATGCATGAGAAAAAGAATCAAATTGCATATCGAATACCCTCAAGTTGCCCGGGCAATCTTGAACGTCACTCATGATGAGACGACTCTTTTTAAGACCACCCGACACACAAATGAGAATATTCATATTTTTCCAATCGAAGAAAGTTAGTGAAATAAAAATGGATCGATACTTCAATAATTGAATAAGTCCAGATATTTATACACGTATATGCTTGTATTTTTACAAATGGATGGGGTAGGGATAATATTCTTGAGGGCAGAATAGCCCAACATACAGTGAAATTTTTACTAAATATCAATCATTTCCGACATAAAATAAGATGTAAAATCCCCCGACATTCATTCTAATTTCTTCATCATTCGGTGATCACTGATAACCACTACCAATAATTTGTAATGATAATTAAAGTCTAATTAGGCTTAAATAATATTTGTTGCACAGGAGGGCCAGGGAGCAGTGGTGTATGTGCATTGTTGATGTAAGATTCAAAGCCTTCACGATAAAAAGGCGATAATGGATGACCACTCTGCCCACCTGGAAGCGTTAAAACACCATTGATTTCATCCCCCGGCTGAACAATCAGACGCTGAGAAGCGCCAAAAGTTCGCCCTTGTACTGCTGGCATAAAGCGATCACCAAACCCTTGCACTGACGGCATATCGAGAACATTACCAAGAACAGGGAGCTGACGGCTGAATGGATGCTGAACCTTTAGTTGGTTTACCTCTCCCCATTTCAGTGCTTGGAGGGAGCCATCAGCATGCCCTGTCATTTCGATCATCAGGCTTTCACGCATCTCAAGGTAAAGTGCCACGAGAAACTTATTCCAGTCACCTACCTCACTCGGCACCCAGGATTCGGGGCGGTCCGAGACTAACTGCCATAGGGCTGGCTCAATTTGTCGTTCAATCAGGGAGAGTGATAGGTGCTGTTCCTCGAGTTTGGTTTCCAGCGGCGCAAACAGTTTATCAATCAGTGCATCACGGTACTTTCGGACTAAGGTATAGCCGACAGAATCTTCGCAGGCACAATTATGCCAGTCATTAAGTACTTTAATATCTTCTTGGAATAGCAAAGTATCCTGCTCCAACACCCCCAGCAACAATCCATGCCATCGCTGAAGAAAAATGGCTTCGTTGTCTAGCTGAATCGCGTAGAAGTCTTCGATGTCGAAGGTGTCTTTCTCCATAAGACGTTGTTTAATCTGGGCGCTTCTCGCACCAAGTGCATAACCCCCATTCCCGAAACGCTTATCTTTTTCAGCACCCACTACTCTACTGTTGCCCGTCCATATCCTTCCCGATTTTGGATTCACAACATAAGGAACATGCTTTGCGCTTTGCAGCCAACGCTTATCATATCTATTTGAAGGTTCAGGTCGTGCGAATGGCTCCCTCCGGTCTGGGAGGGCTCCTGTAGCTTGCCAGGCAATGTTTCCTGCAGAATCCGCCAGCACCATATTTTGTAACGGAATCCCTGTCGTTTTGCTGGTATCAAGCGCCTGCTGTACCGTTGTTGTCTGTTCAAGCTTCATCAAGTTGAGGTTGACGGCGTAGTCACGGTGTGCAACCCAACTCAACGCATATTTTTGTCCGTTGATAACGCGGACTGGACCAAATTCGCTCTGCTCCAGCAAATACTTATGTTCTCCCTCCTTGAGGGGAATGGTTTCTGTTTCCAGTCTGGTTTTATCTTTCGGGTTTAAGCGATACCAATCTGCTGTATCCATATAACCATTGGTGAACCCCCAGGCAATATGACCATTGGAACCCACCACAATCGCAGGTGCCCCGGGTAAGCTGACACCCGTTATCTGCAACAAATCATCACCAGATTGGATATTTAACTGGGTGCGATACCAGATAACAGGAACAGCTAGTCCAAGGTGCATGTCATCTGACAGCATGGCTTTACCATTACGCGTTAATGAGCCTTCCACTGCCCAGTTATTGCTTCCAACAGCAATAGACTTTTCTATCTCGACGCGCTGAGATGTCTCCAACAAAGAAGAAGGTAGTTCGGGAACAGGTTTTGACTTTATCTTAATTATGGAATCATCCAAGGCAGCCTGAAACGGTGAGGGCTGGAGCAGGAACTCAGCGATATCATCCCCGAATTGAAGGTACAGGGCATCTGTTAGCAAATCCCTTTCGAGGCTTCTTCCTTGTAAATCCAGATACATGCTGAATATCGCCAGCAGTGAATCTTCCGGCTTCCAAGGTAACGGCTGGGTCTGGGTAACCAAATATTCAAAGGGTGGTAAGGAGAGCTGTGCCAGCGCATCATTCACACCGTTGGAATATATCTCAAGCTCACGCTGGTCTGCTTCGGGTAGTCGCTTAAAAGTCTCTTCGCTTCTTTTACGAAACTGATGGAACCGGCGATTTTCATCAATTGGGAGCGCAGCTTCTCCAAATAGTGCTGCAAGTTCACCTGCAGCGTTTCTGCGCAATAAATCCATCTGAAAGAACCTGTCCTGCCCATGGGCAAACCCTAACGCATAAGAGGCATCGGATCGATTCTGGGCGATGATGATTGCCGTGCCCAAGTCATCACGCTGAAGATAAGTGGTTTGATCTATGCTATCGGTAGAATTACTGCCAGATAAGGCTGGAAGGCTGAGCGTAAGAGCGCCGTAAAATACAGCTGTCGCGAGTAGCGCTAACAAGATAGCACTGTAGATGACAAATTTAATTGCCTTAAGCATCAGTCTTCCATGATTCCTTTGTTATACGACAAGCCGTCGGCGCTGACTGGTTTATTAGACTTAATGTACGGTGTTTTCATGTATATATTGCCATTTCAACACATTGAGAGCGCCTAAAAAATAACCACCCAGCAAAAGCGGTCACAAACGTGACCGCCAAGCCAGATTTCTTCCAACTTGTCGCTTAAATGTGACGTTAAACCCAAACAACCTGAAGATGTCGGATCTTGCGAGGTTGACTGGCGTTGTGATCACCGCGGCCCTTTTCAGGTGTCGTCACCGCCATCAAAAAGTACAGCGTCAGTCAACTCGCCTGAAGGAAGAGACTCAATCCGCCCACTTCTTGTTTGCTTAGCGTCAAGCCTAACGCTTCTTCGTAAAATGCCATTGCTCTGTCCATTTCGCTGACTGCGATTTCAAACCAACCAACTGGATTCATCTTCCTCTATCCTCCTGCGTTTTCTTGAAAACTAGCTGATGATTATCTTTCTAACAGAAAATGGGGGGGATAAAAAAACGCCCCCTTAAATTAAGGGGGCGTTTTTATCATAGTCAGGACGAATACCTGTTACAGATGCTCGCCCGCACGCAGTGATGCTATGCGCTTATCAAGCGGAGGGTGAGTCATGAACAATTCACTCAGTGACTTCTTGCCATTGATGCCAAAAGCCATCATTGAACCTTCAAGGCGGCTTTCATGGCTCACTTTCAGGCGCTCCAGCGCTGCAATCATCTTCTCTTTACCTACCAACTTGGCAGAGCCTGCATCGGCTTTGAATTCGCGGTGACGACTGAACCACATGGTCAGGATGCTTGCCAGCAGGCCAAACACGATTTCCAGAATAGAAGATACGATAAAGTAAGTGATAAAGCTGCCGCCACCTTCACCCTCTTCATCGCTGTTGTTCACACCACTAATGGCGCCAGCAATAAGGCGGGAAATAAAGATAACGAAGGTGTTCACGACACCTTGCATCAGGGTCATGGTCACCATGTCACCATTAGCAATATGGCTGACTTCATGCGCCAATACCGCTTCTGCTTCATCACGGGTCATGTTTTCCAATAGCCCGCTCGAGACCGCGACCAGCGAGTCATCACGCTTCGCACCGGTTGCAAAAGCGTTGATGTCGTCCGAGTAGTAAATCGCAACCGTTGGCATACCGATGCCGGCCTGCTGCGCCTGACGGCTCACTGTGCTCATCAGCCAGTGCTCAGTCTCATTGCGGGGATGTTCGATAACCTGCCCGCCCACTGAGCGCAGTGCCATTGATTTCGACATCATCAACGAAATCAGGGAACCACCAAAACCGAACAGTGCTGCCATCACTAACAGGCCAGACAGGCTGCCTGGCTGCATGCCGGTAACTGCATATACGATGTTTAATACGATGCTGAAGACAAACAGTACAGCTAAGTTTGTCATCAGAAATAATGCGATGCGTTTCATTGCGTCAATAATCTCCGAATCATGAAAGCGTATTCCTCAACCTAGCTCAAGACACTGGTTATAGTAGCCTCAGCTAGCTTGGGGATACTCCTCGAATAGTAGGGTCGAAATACGGAAAAACAAGCCTGTGTAACAATTTAAAACATAAATCACAAAAATTTATTGTTTTTGTTCTTTTGGTCATGGAGTCAAAAGAAAAACCATTCACTCGCGCGCCATCAGGAAGCCAAATTATTCATCTTCGTCATGTGCTTTGGAGAAGCTATGATTTCTTTATCGTATCATAGAGATGATTTCATTTTTCCGACTAGCTCAAAACACGCTTTCACAAGTAAACTTTCTATATCCTTGTTGTTATACAGGGGCTTATACCTCAGTAGAAGGCCGTTAATGGTTAATGTGCGTCGAGTAAAGTCAGACCAGGAATATCTTTCCACAACTTTGAAGGTTTTAAAGGTCTTGTAGTCTTTCAGAAAATACAGCCTAGAGTGAACCTCGATTTTAGGTCTCCAGAAAATGGGAAGGTGAGCAGAAGGCATCGTAAAGTCTAAAAACTCACCACCTCTATAGCTAACGACGGCCACTTGTAAACCAAGGTCATTACCACTCACATTCTCAGCTGACGATACGTGAGGTAAATTGAAAATCTCTTCCAGCTCTTTACGAATGGAGCTTTCAAAATTTTCTGTTTTCCAAAACATTCCCCACTCATCTATGGATATAAGGCTTTCTCAAGGGTCTGTTGATCTTTGGTGATGATTTTTGCAGCAGTTTGTGGGGATTTTATGCAAGGCAGAGGCATCGATGTGTAGCTGGCCTACATAAGATGCCGATAACGCAGCAGAAATTCCCCACAAACGCTTCCCGAAGGGTTCTGCCCTAAACGTTTTATGCTTTGTTGAGGTGTATTTGCTTAGAATGACTAGGCGGCACACACCTCGCCGCGCCTAAAACGCCTAGGGCTAGAACAAAATTTAATCACCAAAGGTCAACAGACCCTAGGTACGACAAAAATCGAGTCAAGATACACCCTTGGCTTTTCTTTCCTGAATATGTTTCTAGAAAACAACGACATGCTGTCAACTGCCCCTTCGTCCTTGTATCTACCAGCTTACCTTCGAAATACTCATTGGCAAGAATGCAACTGAATACAAACAGTCTGCCTGAATGAGCCAACTCAGTGCACTGTGTGCTCGATTAACATTCCCAAAACACATTATTTGCGAAGGAGCACAGTTTGAAACGCAAGTCATTGCAAACATACGCCACATGCTATTTTTTAAGTCGTGCGTAAACAGGCTATTGTTCAGGGATGTTCTACTAGGGTATTAGACTTTTGTCGAGTTGTATTTGTCGCCATAGAGGAATAACTTACGCACAAGGATGAAATGCTAAAAGGCACACATTGTGGCCCAGCAGGGACGCGATTCTAAGGAGAGAGAATGATGGCTGACAAAGAAAACTATCGTATGGCGATCGATATCCTTTGCTGTCACTTGGGTATGAGCTTCGATGAAGCTTGTGCCGAGTTAGGGCTTGCCGACGACGAAAACCAAAAGCTAAAAGAAGTGTCCGATGTTCAGCAATCGCTGATGGGCTTGCTGCCAGAAGACAGCAAATGAGCACCAAAACAAGTTCCAAAAAAGCCAGCTATCTAGCTGGCTTTTCTTTTCTCTACAAGGTACTTACAAACCCAGTGGCGCAATGTCGATGTATCCACTTAAATCACGTGATTTAATAGATGGCATATAAGGGATCTCACCAAGTTTGGGCACCTTCAAGTGGTGTTCCAGCGTTTTCACGATATCGCAATAATGCTCTGTACCGGGATTCACACGATTCGCTACCCAACCCACGATTTCAATACCATCACGACGAATCGCTTCTGCGGTCAGATAAGCATGATTCAAACATCCCAGCTTGATGCCCACGACCAAAATCACCGGTAGTTTCTCACCTACAACCCAGTCAGCAAGTGTTGTGTCATAGGTGACCGGGACTCTCCAACCACCAGCCCCCTCAACCAAGGTGAAGTCTGAACGTGACTGAAGGCGTTTCAAGCCCTCTGATAACTGATTGAAGTCTACTGTTTCATTTTCCAATTCAGCAGCAATATGCGGTGAACAAGCCGCATGCAAAAGACACGGATTCACATCCGCGTAGCTAACTTCTACTGTCGTACATTCGCGCAGACGAATGGCGTCAGAGTTCATTGGACCTCGCTCTGTTTCCTTACTGCCTGCAGCCACAGGCTTGTAACCAGCCACACTATAGCCAGCCTTGGAGACGGCCTGCATCACCGCCATTGATGCGACGGTTTTTCCAACTTCAGTATCCGTACCTGTGACGAAAAAGCTTTTATTCATTACTTATAGCTCCAAAGCAAACCTGATACGTAGCGGGGACAGTGCCATCTTCATTTCGAAAAACATCATAGGCGCTTTCCAATTCGATAAAGGCACGTCTACCAACTAATCCCGCACTTCTTCCCTCTTGTAAATGCGTAGCACCAATCCCTTTAAGGTCTTTCATCAGTGCCAACGCCGAGGGGTAATACTCCGTAATCGGCTTACATTCTATGTGGTAGTGGTTGCAGTGAGCTTGAGCGAGCGCAATGTTTACCTGCTTGTGCGATAAAAAGGTATTAACGTGAGACTGCCCATTAACTTTTCGCCAAGCCTGTTTCAATTCTTCAAGCGAACCTTCAAGCAAAGTAGTGAAGAGGATCTTACCCCCTGGTTTCACCACCCTTTTCAACTCACTTAGTGGCACCGAGAGGTCATGACACCATTGTAATGCCAGTGAACTAAACGCTACATCAATGCTGTTGTCTGCCAATGGCAATGACTCAGCGTCCGCTGAAATATAGTTCGCGCTATCGCCACAACGAACCCTTGCTTGTTCGAGCATCTTGTCAGAAAGGTCAAGCGCGACCATGTCAGCGCCCAATGTGAGCATCTGTTCGGTGAAATAACCTGTGCCACATCCCAAATCGAGTACTGTTTTACCTTGCCAGTCCGTGTTCATTGCCATCAGTAGGTGACCGACCTGACGCTGAAACGCAGCGCTGCTGTCATAGGTCTTCGCTGCCCTACTGAAGGCGTCTTTAATGGCTTTCTTTTCCTCATCCAACATCGCAAGGGCATCCTGCTGAAAATCGACAGCCTGGCTCATGACACCTCCTGCAAAATCTGGCTCAGCGTCGCTGCTAACTCTTTCACCTGCGATTCACTTTGATTGACTGACAACGTGATTCGAAGGCGGGAGGAATTGGCTGGTACTGTCGGTGGACGAATCGCCCCCGTCCAAAAACCAGATGCTTTAAGCGATGTTGCTGCCACTTGCATACGTTCTACATCGCCTAGTACCACGGGTTTGATTGGCGTTATCGTAGGAATGACTTCTGAGGCGTCGGCTAACAAAGAATGGAAGAGCTCAGAGAGCGATGCGAGTTTTTCTCGACGCCAGGATTGTGTGCTGATGATATCCACAGCATGTGATAAAGCATGTGCCTGAGCAGGCGGCATCGCGGTTGAATAGACGTAGTGACGGGCAAATTGTGTCAAATAATCATGGACACTCTCGCTGCAAAGTGCCGCCGCGCCCATCATCCCGAAGGCTTTACCGAAGGTCACGATAAGGATGTCAGGTTTAATACCTGTATGATTACTACTACCCCGACCATCTTCGCCTAGAATCCCACAGCCATGAGCATCGTCCACCATCAGCCACGACCCGTGAGCTTCGCATTGTGCTTTCACATCAGCCAGTGGTGACAAATCACCATCCATACTGAAAACGCCTTCTGTGACCGTCAGCGTTGGGCTGTCCGCTTTCTGTAGAAGTGAGCCAAGTTTAGTCACATCGTTATGAGAAAAGCGTTTCATGGTGGCTTCAGACAGCATGCCCGCTTCCATTAACGAGGCATGGTTAAGTTTGTCTTGAAGCAGCAAGTCTCCCTTTTCTAGTAAAGAGAAAATCACCGCCTGATTGGCAGAGAAACCACTGTTAAATAATATTGCCCGATCAAAGCCAAGCCAATTGCAAAGTTTGTCTTCCAAGAACTGGTGAGCTTTAGAGAAGCCGGTTACCAATGGCGAAGCTGTGCTTCCCGCGCCATAAAGGGAAAGTCCTTCTTGCCATGCTTTGATAAGGGATGCGTCCTGGGCGAGGCCAAGGTAATCGTTACCCGAGAAGTTCGCGAACTGGCGATTGTCGCTGTCCGTTATCAGTCCGTTTCGGTGGCTGAATGCAGCCACCTGACGGTGAAGGCGTTGTTGCCGCCGCGCTTCGAGCCTCTGCTCGATACGGCTTTGCAGCTGGCACTGTTCACGCATTATCGAAGCGCACTCCTAAACGTTCGCTTCGTAAAAGAGGTCGTCTTTGCCAGGACGAGAAGCTACGCGTTCAGCCACTTGAGTCAACAGCGTTTCTTCCTGAACCTGATCTGGCTTTTGAACGGCCTGCTCGCTGTTAATGCCCAGCTTCTTAAAGAGCATCATATCTGAGTCTTCATCTGGGTTTGGCGTGGTGAGTAGCTTACATCCATAGAAAATCGAGTTCGCACCCGCCATAAAACACATGGCTTGCATCTGTTCATTCATATTTTCGCGACCTGCAGAGAGACGAACAGCAGACTTCGGCATCATAATGCGTGCTACAGCGATAATACGAACGAAGTCAAAAGGCTCAACGTCGTCAACACTTTCCATTGGCGTGCCTTTGACCTTAACAAGCATGTTAATTGGCACACTTTCTGGGTGATGTGGAAGGTTCGCCAGCTCGACAAGCAGACCAGCGCGGTCTTGTTTGCTCTCGCCAAGGCCGATGATACCGCCGGAACATACCTTCATGCCCGCCCCGCGAACATGAGATAACGTGTCCAGACGATCCTGGAATGTACGGGTAGTAATAATGTTGCTGTAGTGCTCGCGCGAGGTATCCAAGTTGTGGTTGTAGTAATCTAAACCCGCACCCGCAAGTTCATTCGCTTGGTCCGAACTCAACATGCCAAGTGTCATACAGGTTTCAAGGCCCATACCCTTCACACCTTTGATCATGTCTTTCAGATAAGGCATGTCACGCTCTTTAGGGTTTTTCCACGCTGCACCCATGCAGAATCGCGTCGCTCCTGAGTTCTTCGCTTTTTGCGCTGCATCCAGAACACGCTCTACCTCCAACAAACGCTCTTTCTCAACGTCTGTCCGGTAATGTGCGCTCTGGGGGCAGTACTTACAGTCTTCAGGACACGCGCCAGTCTTAATGGAAAGCAGTGTGCTGACTTGCACTTGGTTAGCGGGCTGGTACTGTCGGTGAATCTGCTGCGCTTCAAACATCAGATCCATAAAAGGTTTTTCAAAAAGGGCCTGTACTTCCTCGACAGTCCAGTTATGGCGAACATCCACCTGTCTTTCCTCAAATTGATTAAACGATAACTTGTCCAGTCTAAAGTCGCCCTTTACAATGTCAACAGCAAACACTTTCTATGGTTTACATCTGGGTATTTTTTGAGCATGGATATCGCATTCGACCGCAATCACATTTGGCACCCTTATACATCCACCATTAACCCGTTGACGTGTTATCCCGTCAACCGGGCGAAAGGCGTTCACATTTATCTGGAAGATGGCACTGAGCTTATTGACGGCATGTCGTCTTGGTGGGCGGCGATTCACGGATACAATCACCCTGCATTGAATGAAGCTGTTACTTCTCAGCTCGCCAACATGTCTCACGTGATGTTTGGTGGCATCACCCACGAGCCAGCGATCGAATTGTGTAAAAAGCTGGTAGCCATGACACCACCTTCGCTTGAGAAAGTATTTCTGTGTGATTCAGGCTCTATTTCTGTAGAAGTCGCACTCAAAATGGCGCTTCAATATTGGCACTCAAAGGGGGAAAGCCGGGCGAAGTTCTTGACGCTTCGCCACGGCTATCATGGCGATAGTTTTGCAGCAATGTCAGTGACAGACCCAGATAACTCAATGCACAAGCTCTATAAAGGCTTTTTACCAGAACACATCTTCGCGGACTCTCCGCAATGCGGTTTTCACGATGAGTGGGACGAAAATGATATTGCTGATTTCAAAGACAAGCTAGAAAGCAATGCAAAGCAAATAGCAGCAGTAATCCTCGAACCGATTGTTCAAGGTGCGGGTGGGATGCGGATTTATCACCCAACCTTCCTAAAACGCGTGAGGGAACTGTGCGACGAGTTCGGTATTCTTTTAATCTGTGATGAAATCGCTACAGGCTTTGGGCGCACAGGCAAGCTTTTCGCCTGCGAACATGCCGACATCGAACCTGACATTCTCTGCTTGGGTAAAGCCCTAACGGGCGGCTATATGACCATGGCAGCCACAATCACCTCCAAGCACGTTGCAGACACAGTGTGTGGCGGAGAAGCAGGTTGCTTTATGCATGGCCCTACCTTTATGGGAAACCCACTCGCAAGTGCAGTTGCCAATGCCAGCCTCCAATTACTCCAAGATACGCCCTGGCAGGAAAAAGTGCATGCTATCGAGACTAGGCTGGCTGAAATACTACCTCCTCTGCTTGAAATGCAGCATGTCAAAGATGTGCGTTGGCTGGGCGCTATTGGTGTCGTAGAAACCCACTCTCCAGTCGATGTCGACATTATTCAAAAACACTTTATTAACAAAGGGGTATGGATCCGTCCGTTCGGCCGACTGGTTTACATCATGCCTCCCTATGACATGAGCGGTGTGCAACTGCAGCAATTGGTTGATGCCATTCAAACCGGTCTTGCTGACTTTTTCGATAGCAAAGAATAGGCGAAGGTGATCGCGCGGATTGGAACCTACGTAAATTTCTAAGTGATTTTATGGAGGTTTCAATGCAGTTAGGTCTTTTCCCGTTACCACTTTTCTTGCTTCCCGGCGGCGTGACGAAGCTACGAATTTTTGAGCCACGCTATGTGCGCTTAGTCAAGGAGTCGATGGCAAATGACAGCGGATTCGTGCTTGCAATGAAAGACGGTGATGCAATTTGTCGTTTCGGTACGCATGTGAAGATTGTTGATTTTGAAACTCTGCCCGACGGACTGCTGGGTGTCACTATCCGCGGTATATCACGTGTCAAACTCGCGAATATCGGACAAGAAGAAGATGGACTTTGGATTAGCGATACCGAAGTACTCCCTGACTGGAATGAAAATGAAGGTGCCGGCGATCTCGGGACAGCACTTGAAAATCTCTTCGAAGCACATCCCGAGCATGCCTCTCAGTACAACAGCGAGCACAGGTTTGACGACATGTTATGGGTTTGCCAGCGTTGGTTAGAAATCCTTCCTCTCGCAAACAACCAACGTCAATGGTTTCTCGCACAACACGACCTTCAAGAGGCCAAACAATTTATTTCACTACTGCTTAGCGAAGAAAAAATTTGATGTATTAGTGATCCGAAATCAAATCTAATTCGTTTCGACTGATAAGACATTTAAAGGACACAATCATCATGGAACTGGTCGAAAGCACTTATAATTCAGGCAACCAGAAACCTTCAAACAGTCGGTCATCTATGTCTACACCTACTCCTGAGCACCTAGCGGAGTTACTCACACGCGTTGCAGAGAAGAGAGATGACAAAGCATTCTCAAATCTTTTCAGCCACTTTGCACCGAAAATTCGTGCCTACGGCCTCCGTCATCTGCGAGCCGATGGCCAAGCGATGGAACTGGTTCAGGAGACCATGATATTGGTCTGGCGCAAAGCGCATCTTTACGATGGTTCCAAAGGTGGAGCGTCAACTTGGGTTTTCACTATCATGCGTAACGTCAGCTTTGACATGCTCAGAAAAGTTAAAAGCAACAGAGAGGACTGTTTGAGCGGAGACATCTGGCCGCTTATCGATGGAGAGGTCGGTGACCAAGAAGACGAAGCGCTGCAAGAGCAAATTCAGACACAGCTCCTTTCCTATATTGACCTACTCCCTGATCTTCAGCAGCAGGTAGTAAGAGGCGTCTATCTAAAACAACTGACACACCAAGAACTCGCAGATCAGCTCAATGTGCCCCTAGGCACCATAAAATCGCGATTAAGATTGGGTTTACAAAAACTGCGTAGTCATTTGGAGGTAAACAATGATTAAGTACCATCCGTCTGAAGCTTTACTTGAATCACACGCGGCGGGTGAATTACCGGCGTCAATGTCTATCGCCGTCGCGGCTCACTGCGAACTGTGCTCCTGCTGTGCAGAGAAACTTGCTCAATACGAAGCAAAAGCTGCCGACGCAGCATTCAATGACGATATCTTCACGGAGCAACAAAGCGCCCACGAAGATATTTTCAGCGACATGATGGCGTCTATTGTTAACGGAGAAAACGCGCCATTAACTAAAGTGTCCGCTTCACCTGTGTCAGAGATAGAAGTTGCAGGCGAACGATATAAACTGCCAACTGCACTACGCCGATATCATCACTTGGGTTGGAGCTCTATTGGTTCAATCAGTCGCGCCAGACTTCCTTTAAACGAGGGCGACACAAGAGCCAGCCTATTGCACATCGGTATGAACGGCAGCGTTCCAAGCCATACGCACAAAGGAATGGAAGTCACCTTGTTACTAAGTGGGCACTTTGAGGATGAGCACGATAAATACGTGCCCGGAGACTTTATTATTTTGGATAGCACAAACCACCATACGCCGCAGACCCACGACGGTTGTCTCTGCTACACCGTGGCTGATGCTCCGCTTCATTTTACAAAAGGCGTGAGCCAATTGCTAAACACAGTTGGACATGTCATCTACTAGAAGAATGTACTGTTGCGAATCCATTAGTTAAGTATATAAAGCGCTCTTTGGGGCGCTTTTTTACTGTTACCATTAACAACTAAAAAACATTTGGATATACAATATTTTAAATTACCCTATACACACATATCGTTATATAATAACGCAAACGCGATCTAGTATCGTATTTTATGTCAATTTTCACTTTACAGAACGCCAGCCATCCTGATTTAATCCATTCGCTAACCTCGCGTTAACAGATTTATACCCATTTTACCTTGAGCGTAATGACGTTTGAGGCTTTGTCGGTTATGGGCCCCCAAGACCCTTACACAGTGAAGTGAGAATAAAATGAAGCAAACACAATCCCCCCTAGCCCGCGTTACCAATACAAGTCTGGTTGTCCAGATTCTGATTGGTATTGTTGCGGGTGTAGCACTGGCAAGCTTCTCGCCAGAAAGCGCCAAAGCCGTCGGGTTTCTCGGTGAACTCTTCGTTAATGCGCTGAAAGCGGTAGCGCCAATTCTAGTATTCATTCTGGTTGCCGCATCTATTGCTAACCAGCGTAAAGGCCAACACACCCACCTTCGGCCCATCGTCATCCTTTATCTTGTTGGTACTTTCGCGGCTGCATTGACAGCGGTGACCATGAGCTTCCTGTTTCCGACTGAACTGACGCTAACCACTTCTGACACTGCAGTAGCGCCACCTGAGGGTATAGCTCAGGTTATTACTACCCTGCTATTCAGCATCGTTGATAACCCAATCCATGCGCTGATGAATGGTAACTTCATTGGCATTCTGGCTTGGGCAATTGGTTTGGGTATTGCCCTTCACCACGCGAATGACACCACGAAAACCGTTTTCGGTGACATAGCAGAGAGCGTGTCGTTTATCGTTCGCAACATCATCAAACTGGCACCGCTGGGTATCTTTGGTCTGGTCGCTAAAACCTTTGCGGAAACCGGTTTTGAAGTACTGATGGGTTATGCACATCTGCTGGCTGTCCTACTTGGAAGCATGGCAATCATTGCGTTGGTGGTTAACCCGATCATCGTTTACTTCAAAACACGCTCAAATCCTTACCCATTGGTACTCCAATGTCTGCGTGAAAGTGGCATGACCGCATTTTTCACCCGCAGTTCGGCAGCCAACATACCTGTTAACATGCAGCTGTGTAGCCGTTTGAAACTCGACAAGGATACTTACTCGGTGTCGATTCCTTTGGGTGCAACCATCAACATGGGCGGCGCAGCAATTACCATCACAGTGCTGACGCTCGCTGCGGTTAATACACTGGGTATTCAAGTAGATTTAGCAACGGCACTTCTGCTGAGTATCGTTGCGGCTGTTTCTGCATGTGGCGCATCCGGCGTAGCAGGCGGATCCCTACTGCTTATCCCTCTCGCATGTAACCTGTTTGGCATCCCGAATGACGTGGCGATGCAGGTTGTCGCAGTGGGCTTCATTATTGGTGTGGTTCAGGATTCTGCAGAGACCGCATTGAACAGTTCGACTGACGTCGTGTTCACTGCTGCAGCTTGCCGTGAAGTAGAACGTAAAGCGGTATTGGAAAAACTGGCTAAGTAAACTGTAAACTTCCTCTATATCTCTGTCTAAAAGGCGCTTAGGCGCCTTTTTTGATTTAGTCTTCGAGCCTTTCTCAACTTCGTTCCGGTCAACACTTCGTCAAGCGTCTACCTTGGTTTACAGAAAGGTTTAGACGTCTAGACTGATAGCTTTCCTTTCTCGAATTTTATCTTATATAATCCCGCCTCATTTTTTGCGAGCAACTTAAAACAATTGCATTACGGAGCGTCCTGGCTGGCCTTCGATTAGCCGGGTGCGAAAGGTTATCTATGAATTTCTCTGCAAAAACAGTCGTTATCATTGCTATCGGTGCCGCACTCTACGGCATCGGTGGTTTGCCTATGTTTGGTATTCCCGTTTTTGCCAACACCACACTGAAGCCTGCCATGGCAATTCTCGCGCTTTTCAGCGTCCTCTTTGGCCCAGGCGTTGGCTTCTTTGTCGGCTTTATTGGCCATTGGGTCACTGACCTATTCGCTGGTTGGGGAGTTTGGCTGACCTGGGTTTTAGGCTCGGGTATCGTCGGTATGATCATCGGTCTCTTTCCTGTTCTAACCAGAAAACGTCTCAAATACGGCCATTTTAGACTGCCTGATATTTTGCTGTTTTCCCTGCTGGCATTGGTAGGCAATGTGGTTGGTTACGGCTGTTCAGCGTTTCTCGACACTATTTTGTATGCAGAACCCTTCACCAAGGTCTTTATCCAGCTATGCATCATCGCCGCAGGTAACGCGTTGCTGGTTTCTGTCGTCGGCTATTTCATCCTGCAGTCTGTCGCCAAGCGCAACAGCCAGTGCCGTAACCTCACTGAGGCCTGACATTCTTCATGACCATCGAATTTAAGAACTTCAGCTTTCGTTACGACGCGCTGGTAAACCCGACGCTAAAGAATATCAACCTTCGCATTGAGAGAGGTGAAAAAGTCCTGATTATCGGCCCAAGCGGTAGTGGTAAGTCCACCCTGGGTCAATGTATCAACGGTTTGATCCCTCACTCCGTAGAAGGCGACGTTTCTGGGGAATTGTTCATTGACGGCAGGCGCGCGAGCTCAATGTCACTTGTTCAGTACACCGAGCAAGTAGGTACCGTTTTGCAGGATACAGACAGCCAGTTTGTCGGCCTAACTGTCGGTGAAGACATAGCTTTCGCACTGGAGAACCAGCAAGTTCCGGTTGGAGAGATGTACCCAATTGTGAAAGCCACCGCCCAGATGGTTGAGCTGGAAGCCCTGCTCAATCATGCACCACATGATTTATCCGGCGGTCAGAAACAACGCGTTTCTCTTGCCGGTGTGCTTGTCGACGATGTCGATGTGCTTCTGTTCGATGAGCCACTTGCTGCCCTCGACCCAAAGACGGGAAAACGCACTATAGAAATCATCGACCAACTGCACCGTGATACCGGTAAAACGATCATCATCATTGAACATCGCTTGGAGGATGTACTGACCAAGCATGTCGACCGTGTCCTCCTGATGGATAACGGCACTATCGTGGCTGACACCACACCTAATGCGCTGATGATGTCAGACCTGCTTGAAACCCATGGTATCCGCCAGCCACTGTACTTTTCTGCTCTAAAACATGCTGGTTGTGTGCTGGCTGAGTCAGACTCTCCTGCCTATCTGTCAGCACTGCCCGTGGAGCGGTTCAAACAGCAACTACAAGGTTGGGCAACCTGTGCTGGACGCATTGTAAGTCTGGAGAAAAACGACTCACCACTGCTGATCGTAGACGGCCTCACCTACTCCTACGACGGTGAGAAAAACGCGCTCGAAGACATCTCCTTCACCATTCATCGTGGTGAGCTGGTATCTATTCTGGGTAAGAATGGTTCGGGGAAGTCCACGATTACCAAGTTGATCATGGGTGTATTGGCGCCAGATGCAGGGAGCATCATTTTTGACGGTCAGGATTTCAACCAGCTTTCGATTTTTGAACGAAGCAAAAAAGTCGGCGTGGTGATGCAGAACCCTAATCACATGATCTCCCATCACATGATCATGGATGAAGTGGCTTTCGGTCTAAAACACTTAGGATTGGATGAGCTCGAGATCGAGCGACGTTGTTTTGAAGTGCTTGAATTCTGTGGCCTGAGTAAATACCGACACTGGCCGGTTGACGCGCTGAGCTATGGCCAGAAAAAACGTGTCACTATCGCTTCAATTCTGGTGATGGAGCCAGAATTACTGATTCTGGACGAGCCGACAGCGGGTCAGGATTACCGCAACTACACCGCGATGCTTTCTTTCATCAAGCGACTGAATAAAGAGCGGGGCGTGACCGTAATGATTATATCTCACGACCTGCACTTGGTGCTTGAAAACACCACCCGCTCTATCGTGATTGCTGATAGTAAATTGACCGCTGATGCACCGATGACAGCTGTGTTCAGCCAGCCTCAGCTGTTAGATGCAGCCAACCTAACGACCACCAGCTTGTATGAGCTGGCAGAGCAGGCAAACATCAGTGACATCAACGGTTTTATGCAGCAGTTTATTGAGACAGAGAGCAACGCCAAATGAAGGCATCCAAAATGAAGTTTGGTATTAGCTACATTGATTCCCAGTCGCCACTTCATTCGCTGAATGGCATCACCAAATTTACCTTATTTATGGCGTGGGTGACAGTAGTTCTCACTACGTTCGATCTACGTATTATTGTGGCAATGGTATTGCTTGGTCTGACCTTGCTGAAAATGACAGGCGTGGCATTTCAGGTCTACAAACCCCTGTTGATTGGCACCTTAAGTGTTTTGGGTATGAATGCAATATTCATGTTCCTGCTTGCACCGCAGCAAGGCTCTGATTGGACAAATACCACAACAGAGATTATTGCGTTACCCGGTAACTATTCACTCACTCAAGAAACCTTGTTTTACCTGCTTACGGTGACGCTGAAATACTTCAGTATGTTCCCAATCGCGCTGGTATTTGTGTTTACCACCCATCCAACAGAGTTTGCATCTAGCCTCAATCGCATTGGTGTTCCTTACAAAATTGCTTATGCTGTAAGTCTGACACTTCGCTACTTACCGGAAGTGAAGAATGATTTTGTCAATATCATGCATGCGCAACAAGCACGCGGTGTGGATTTTTCAAAAAACGTCCCGCTGATGACACGTTTTCGCGGTGTGGCAAATATCCTTATCCCATTAATTTTTTCCAGCTTAGATCGTGCGGACGAAATCTCTAATGCCATGACCCTCCGCGGCTTCGGGCGCAATAAATCCCGTACCTGGTATAACGACCGACCTCTTGCGCTGAAAGACTGGAGCATGCTAGCGATGATTGCTATCTGCGTCGCGCTGGCATTAACCAAACGTTCGCTCGACAATGGCATCGTCTGGTATCCGCTATAAACGAAAAAAGGAGCCGATGGCTCCTTTTTCAACTTCGGAAAATCTACTTAGCCTTCCAGCACCTTCATCAATAAGTACCCATCATACATGGCGCGTTTTACAAGTGCCGCTCCCGGCATCGTTGCCTGTGTATAGAAATAGCTTTCTTCCAACATTAGATTCTCAAAGTAATGTGGCAACGTTTGATTCTGGATGCGCTCAATGATCGCCGGGTACAATACAGATTTCGCTTGGTTGAACTCACCGCCAATCAAAATTCGCTCGGGATTAAACAGATTTACCATAATAGCAATTGCCTGCCCTAGGTTATGACCCAACTCAGTAATCACCTTCACGGCCACGCCATCACCCGCTACCGCCGCTTCACACAGAGAATCAATGGTTAACGATTTGTCCTGAAGCACGCTGTCATGGCCTTGGTCAAGAAGGGTTTGAGCGTCCTCCAATACAGCCTGCAAACTAGCAACCGTTTCCAAACAACCGCTGTTGCCGCAATAGCAGCGCTTACCAAATGGCTTGATTTGTATGTGACCAAGTTCGCCAATGTTGCCCACCTGACCTTCCAGAACTTTGCCATCAATCATAATCCCTGCGCCAACACCATGATGAATCGAAATTAGCACTGAGTTTTCGACATCACGAGCATTACCAAACAGCTTTTCTGCCAGTGCCCATGAGCGGGTATCATTACCAATGAACACAGGTAAGCCCGTTGCCCGATGAATCACTGGACCCAAAGGCATATTGTGTACGTCATAGTGTGGCATTTGAATCACAATGCCCTGAGTGCTATTCACTAAACCAGGCAATGTAACTGCAATAGCAGTGACGCGATCAACCACCTCAGAGTAGGTAGAGAAAAACTGATTAATGTGCCGCTGAATCAGTTCAAGCAGCAAGTCCTGCTCGAGAACAACAATATCGTGACGCTCTTCTACAAGGATATTACCACCCAATTCATGTAGTGCCAGTGTCAGATATCCGCGTCCAAGACGGATTGAGAGAAACTGCCAGCCCTCGTTATTGAGCACAAGACCAATAGCTGGACGCCCACGACTTGCAGGCTCGCCGTATTCAGTTTCTTTGACTAAGTGGGCCTCTATCAATTCTCGGGTTATCTTGGTAATGCTGGCAGGCGCTAACTGACTGCGCTTAGAGAGTTCAATTCGGGAGATTGGCCCTAGCTGATCGATCAACTTGTAGACTGCTCCAGCGTTGTTACGCTTGATGTGATCTATGTGTCCTGGCCGGGCGAGAATCATCCCATGCTCCCTGTGAAATTCTTTAATATTGAATTTTTTTACTTTGCGAAGTAATTGTGAAGCGTCATTAGATAATGTCGTGAACCACGTCACGAGCAAATTGATTTAGCGTAACGATAAATCGCTCAATTTCCTAAAATCAACAAGTTAGCACCATTTCAATCTATAACCCTTATTCCTCTTCATTTCAGGTCAAGACAGCCGCTGTTGAAACTGACATAATCTGCCCCCTCTTTGAAACCAATGACTGTTTTAGCGGTATGTACAACGTCAACGAAATATTCGAAACCATTCAGGGTGAAGGGACCTTCACCGGCGTTCCTTCGGTCTTTGTTCGCCTTCAGGGCTGCCCAGTTGGCTGTCCTTGGTGTGACACGCGCCAGACTTGGGACACACTGCCAGCAGACGAGCGGGATTTTGGCACCATCATTGCCAAAAATGGCGATAGCCCGCTATGGACCAAAGTCTCCGCCGAAGAGATTCTTGCACACCTGCAAGCCAGCTATAGCGCAAAGCACGTGGTGATTACAGGCGGAGAGCCTTGTATGTTTGACCTTATCCCTTTGACCTCCCTGTTGGAATCAAACAATTACCGTTGTCAGATTGAAACCAGTGGTACATACGCCGTGAAAGCCACGACAAATACCTGGGTGACCGTTTCTCCTAAGATCAATATGCGTGGAAAACTACCGGTTCTGATAGAGGCTCTAGAGCGAGCTAATGAAATCAAGCACCCAGTCGGTACAGAAAGTGATATAGAGAAGCTGGATAATTTACTCAAAGACATTGATTTAAGAGGGAAAGAGGTAGCATTGCAGCCAATTAGCCAAAAAGCGCGTGCTACAAGCCTCTGTATCAAAACCTGCATTCAAAGAAACTGGCGTTTGTCTATTCAAACACATAAGTATCTAGAGATTGCCTAAATAAGAGATATAGTTCACTTATCTTTCAAGGCACAAAAAAAGGGCCATATTGGCCCTTTTCTACTATTGAAATTAAGCGAAATACTACTCACCCGTGTAGATGCAACCCGCAGTGCAAGTCTCTTTGATCATGACTTTGCTCAAGATTGGCAGTTCAGGCTTTAATTGCTCCCAAATCCACTTAGCCAATACTTCGCTGGTTGGGTTTTCCAAACCTTCAATATCATTCAGATAGTAGTGATCCAGACGGTCATAAATTGGTTTAAATGCCTGCTTAATCTCTGAAAAATCAACCACCCAGCCAGTATGCGGGTCGACTTCGCCTGCTACATAGATACGAACCAGGAAAGAGTGGCCATGTAGACGACCACACTTATGCCCTTCTGGAACATTCGGTAGTCGGTGTGCCGCTTCAAACATGAATTCTTTAAATAGTTCGGTATGCATTATTAGCGTTCCTGTGATCGATAGTTTTTACATTGCGCGGCGATGCTACTCAATTATTGCGTTCAGCTCAAACTGAATCAGACGCAAATCCTTTATCTATCGTTGCGAGATACCCCATAAAAATTTATGTCGCAATAATCACACATTAACATCATGGATAATACTCATTCACAATTATGTAGGTAAACTGTTGAAAATTATAACTACATGGAAGTGACACTCAACAATGCGCCTACCAATAGCGGCTAAAATCCTCTTTGCCTTACTCGGTATTTTTTCTGTCGTTTTAGCTGTTTCGTTGATTTACCAAAACAACCAACAGAAAACATTTGTTACCGATATAGTCGGAGAACAAACCCTCGATAAAGCCAGTAACTATTTTGACAGTCTGAATATGATGATGCTGACAGGCACTATTCATCAAAAGGAAGCACTGAGAAATAAAGTTCTGGAGCAAAACGGAATTGAAGATGCTCGCGTTGTTCGCGCTGAAGGCATCACTAAAGTCTTTGGTCCCGGCAACCCTGGTCAAGCAATTCTGGACAGTATTGACCAGCGTGCCATCGACGGAGAAACCGTTGTAGAGCGTGTCACTCGCGACTATGGGCCAAGTATTGTTGTAGCCCTTCCGATGAAGGCCAGCTCAAACTACCGAGGCACAAATTGCCTACAATGCCATATCGTTCCCGAAGAGACAGTGCTCGGTGTGGTCAGGTTGGAATACAATCTTTCTTCACTCTATGAAAACATCAACGGCCAAATGCTAATAACTGCCGGGATCATGAGTGCGATAACCCTTGGCGGCTTTGCCCTGACTTTCGGCTTTATTCGAGTCAGTCTTGTTTCTCCCATGAAGCGAATCTCCCGCTTTATGCACCGTTGCAGTGAAGAGAAGAATCTCAGCCAGCGACTTACCATGCACCGTGACGATGAGATCGGCCAGCTAGCCGCAAGCTGCGATACACTGCTCGACAGTTTCTCCAGCAGTTTGAACCGGGTGAAAGGCACTGCCACCGCGCTACTTCATGAAGCGACAGTCCTCACCAATGTCTCCAGCGAAACTAACAAGCTAGTTGAAAATCAGCGCCGCGAAACGCAGGAGATGTCATCTTCTATTGATGAAGTCCAACACCACCAACACATCGTAGAAGAGAAAACCACTGAAGCAGCCGAACTTAGCGAAGCTTTGGCAGAAAGCGCGCACCAAGGCCGCCACGTTGCGGAACTGGCCGCGGAACAAATTCAACAACTCGTGCAGGAAATTGATCAGGTTCGTCACCAGATCCTTGAGGTAAACCAACAAAGCAAGGAAGTGAACAGTATTCTGGAGGTTATTCGCGGTATTGCAGAACAGACTAACCTTCTGGCACTTAACGCTGCAATTGAAGCTGCCCGCGCTGGCGATCAAGGTAGAGGTTTTGCGGTAGTAGCAGATGAAGTACGTAACCTAGCCAGTCGAACCCATGACGCTACAGGTGATATTCAGAACATCATAGAACAACTCACAGCCGATGCTGACCGTTCAGCTTCAGCCATCGAGACCACTTGCGAAAACACGGCTCAGCGCTCTGATACCGTCATGCAACTCTCTAACTCACTTGCTCAGATTGCTGAAGAAATCCTGATTGTGAATGCGAACGCCAAAGATATCAGTCATGACACCGCACATCAGGCTGAAATGTCGGATGGACTTAGAGAACAGGTCATCACTATTCAGTCTCATGCAGAGAATACTTCGACCAATGCAAACCAGACTCAAACCTCCAGTGCGAACCTGAAAAACCTCGCCGATCAACTGGAACAACTTATTGACGAGTTCAAATTGGCTTAAGTTGGATACTAATCCATCAGTTAAAGGGGCCTTCTCGCCCTCTTTTTCTTTATACCCGTCGAAATGTGCTGGTTTTTTCTTCGATCTCATCGCACCATGAAGCCTCTCTATTCCTGCATCTTGAGGTAGCTTTGGTATGCGGGTAAACTCTTCTGTCCTAGTGCGAATTATCCCAGCCCGACGACGACAGATCGTCGGGTATTCTTCAACGGAGTTAGATGCAAATTATGAACTATGTGCCTGTAGCAGACGTCCTGCACGGCAAAGCGGCAGTAGACACAGAAGTCACTGTTCGCGGTTGGATCCGCACACGTCGTGATTCAAAAGCCGGTATTTCTTTCCTTGCCATTTATGACGGCTCTTGTTTTGATCCTATCCAGGCGGTTGTTCCTAATGAGCTGAATAATTACCAGGAAGAAGTATTGCGTCTTACCACAGGCTGCTCTGTAGAAGTTACCGGTACAGTGGTAGAGAGCCCGGGACAAGGTCAGGCATACGAGCTGCAAGCGACTAACGTTAAAGTCGTTGGTTGGGTTGAGGACGCTGACACTTACCCAATGGCAAAAACTCGACACTCTATCGAGTACTTGCGTGAAGTAGCCCACTTGCGCCCACGCACCAATGTAATCGGTGCGGTAGCACGTGTACGTAACTGTCTGGCTCAAGCGATTCACCGCTTCTACCACGAGCAAGGTTACTTCTGGGTTTCTGCGCCACTCATCACTGCGTCTGACGCAGAAGGTGCTGGTGAGATGTTCCGCGTTTCTACGCTGGATATGGAAAACCTGCCACGTAACGATAAAGGTGCGGTAGATTACAACGAAGATTTCTTCGGTAAAGAGACCTTCCTAACCGTATCTGGTCAGTTGAATGCAGAAGCGTACGCGTGTGCAATCAGCAAGGTATACACCTTCGGCCCTACTTTCCGTGCTGAAAACTCAAACACCAGCCGCCACCTTGCGGAGTTCTGGATGGTTGAGCCAGAAGTTGCGTTTGCAGAGCTTGACGATGTAGCGAAGCTGGCAGAAGACATGCTGAAGTTCGTGTTTAAAGCTGTGCTTGAAGAGCGCCGTGACGACCTAGCGTTCTTTGCTCAACGTATCGACAAAGAAGCTATCAGCCGTCTTGAGAAGTTTGTTGAATCTGACTTCGCACAGGTGGATTACACCGATGCTATCGACATCCTGATTAAATCTGGCAAGAAGTTCGAATTCCCTGTTGAGTGGGGTATCGATCTGGCTTCTGAGCACGAGCGCTTCCTGGCTGAAGAGCACTTCAACGCACCAGTTATCGTGAAGAACTACCCGAAAGACATCAAAGCTTTCTACATGCGTTTGAACGATGACGGTCAGACTGTTGCTGCGATGGACGTTCTGGCACCTGGCATTGGTGAAATCATCGGTGGCGCACAGCGTGAAGAACGTTTGGATGTACTAGACGAGCGTATGCGCGCGATGAATATCGACCCAGAGCACATGAACTGGTATCGCGACCTGCGCCGTTACGGCACTGTGCCACACGCTGGTTTCGGTCTGGGCTTCGAGCGTCTGGTTTCTTACGTAACGGGCATGGGTAACGTTCGTGACGTTATTCCATTCCCACGTACCCCACGTAGCGCAAACTTCTAATCCATTTTGGATTTTTAAAAAGGTCGCGAAAGCGGCCTTTTTTGTCTGTAAATTTTCTTCATTCGTTCACCTCGCATATAAGTGGTCCTAGCACGTCCAACTCCCCTTCTCATGCGAGTTTCAAGATTTTGTGTTATCCCTCCAAAACTAATGTGCCTGACCTCACGCCTTTAAGAAAAGATAGAAAAATAAGGGTTTTAGAGTCCTCTGACAGCCAAGTGATAGGTAAACGTAAAAAATCCTCAAATTTCCGTTTTATTACGATCAGTCAAATGTTATAAAAAAGAAAGTTACTAACGCCATGGATGAACGACGATGTTTGAAAAAATTGCAGCGGCTCCCGCCGACCCTATTCTGGGCCTAACCGAAGAATTCAAGGCCGATGCCCGTGCTGAGAAAATCAATCTGGGTGTAGGTATTTACAAGGACGAATCCGGAAATACCCCTGTTCTGGCCACCGTTAAAAAAGCAGAAGCTGTTCTGCTGGAAAACGAGACCACTAAATCTTATCTGGCGATTCCAGGTACCCCTGAATACGGTCTGGCAGTGCAAAAACTGCTGTTTGGCGCTGATGCTCCAGTAATTGCAGACAAACGTGCACAAACTGCACAAGCTCCGGGTGGTACTGGCGCACTTCGTCTGGCGGCGGAATTCATTAAACGCCAGCTTGGCGGCGTGAAAGTTTGGGTGAGCAACCCAACTTGGGCAAACCACAATGGCGTATTCGCAGCAGCAGGTCTGGAAGTAGCACAGTACAGCTACTACAACGCAGAAACCAAAGACATGGATTTCGACGCGATGTTGGCAGACCTGAAAACCGCAAGCGCTGGTGATGTTGTGCTTCTGCACGGCTGCTGCCACAACCCAACCGGTATCGACCCAGATGCTGGCCAATGGCAACAACTGGCAGCACTGGTGAAAGAGAAAGGTCTTCTGCCTCTGTTTGACTTCGCTTACCAAGGTTTTGCAAAAGGCGTTGAAGAAGACGCTGCAGGGCTGCGTATTTTCACTGAAAGCTGTTCAGAGCTTCTGGTCGCAAGTTCATTCTCGAAAAACTTTGGTCTGTATAATGAGCGTGTTGGTGCGTTCACACTGGTCGGTGAATCTGCCGAGCAAGCAGCAACTGCATTCAGCCAAGTGAAGAGCATTGCACGTGTTATCTACTCTAACCCGCCAGCACATGGCGCTGCGGTAGTGACTGTTATCCTGAATGATGCCGCACTGCGTGCAGAGTGGGAGCAGGAAGTAGCTGACATGCGTGTTCGTATTCAAGCAATGCGCGAACTGTTTGTAGCAACTTTGAAAGAAGAAGGCGTAGACCGCGATTTCAGCTTCATCGAACGTCAAAACGGCATGTTCTCTTTCTCTGGCCTGACCAAAGAGCAAGTGAACCAACTGAAAGAAGAGTTCGGTGTTTACATTGTTGGCTCTGGTCGCATCAGCGTTGCTGGTATGACCCGCTCAAACATGGGCCCACTATGTAAAGGTATTGCTGCTGTTCTGAAATAGTCCGGAACGATAGAGACAGAAAAAGCGCCAATTGGCGCTTTTTCTTTTTGAGCTGCTTTATGTCAGCCTGATTTGTACCAATCACAGTAGGTAGGTGATCAGATATTTACTACGATTGGTATTATTAGCCGATGCCGTGAAGAAACTCCGCGCGGGTTGAAGCATTCGATTTAAATATGCCACCCAAAGCAGTTGTCGTCGTCGCACTCGTTGCATCCATCACACCACGCGCTTTCACACAGTAGTGGGTGGCATTCATATGGACTGCTACGTTATCGGTTTCCAACAAGGTTTGTAGAGCCACCAAGATTTGACGGGTCAAACGCTCCTGAACTTGTGGCCGCTGGGAAAAGAAGCGCACGATGCGATTAATCTTCGAAAGACCAATAATCTTGTTCTTAGGCAGATAAGCCACAGTACACTTACCGTCTATCGTTACCAAGTGGTGTTCACAGGTACTGGTCAGCGTAATGTCTTTCACCCGCACCATCTCGTCACAGCCCATCTTGTTGTCGATAACTGTGATTTTTGGGAAGTTGGTGTAATCAAGACCGGAAAATACCTCGTCCACATACATTTTTGCTATGCGTATCGGTGTTTCTGTCAAACTGTCATCTTCCAAGTCGAGATCCATTGCAGTCAGAATCTCGCGCATGTGGTATTCGATTTTCTCTTTCTTCTCTTGGGCGGTCATCGACGAACCGGCCTGCATCGGAGTCTCAATACCACGTGCTATCAGCGCCTCACGGACCCGTTTTGCAGAATCGTTCAATGCTGTCATAGTCTTTCCTCGGATCGTTCCAATGTTATAGTTTTATTTATTACTCGCCTTTTGAGGACAAGGATCAATGTACTGTCAGAATTTTGAAGCATAACGTTAATGCCAAGAAAATTACACCTCGAATTGCGTGTGGGCATTAGTTTCCGCCCACAAAGTTTGCGATAATATCGCCTTTCTTCTATGAGCCGGGCGGAATACGCTCTGACATAAATCTCGTTGCCCCGATGGCGAGAGCCTAATGTACATCTCAACATAGAGATCATAGGCTAAGCATCAAAGTTACGTCATATGACCTGACATTTGTAATCGGCTACAGTATTCAAAAATCGAAAGAGAGTTTTTATATGGATTGCTGCGACACGCCGGGATTAATGCCCGTTTCTGAGGCCATTACCACCCTTCTGGAGAACACGACGCCGCTCACAGAAACAGAAGTGGTCTCTCTCGTGAATGCGCAAAACCGCATTACTGCGCAAGACATCTGCTCACCGCTAAACGTGCCTCCTTTTGCCAACTCAGCCATGGACGGATATGCGCTTCGCACCAGCGATCTGACAGAATCAAATACACTGACGTTGGCAGGCAAGTCATTTGCCGGTGTTCCTTTTGAAGGCGAATGGCCCAAAGGCAGTTGTATTCGCATCATGACGGGTGCAGAAGTACCAGAGGGTGCGGACGCCGTTATCATGCAGGAGCAAACGACGGTTCAGGGCGACCAGATCACTTTCACTGCATCAGCCCAGCCACAGCAAAACATCCGCCCGATTGGCGACGACGTTAAAGTGGGTGATGTCGTGATTCCTAAAGGCACCCTACTGACACCGCGTGAAGTACCCATGCTGGCGACACTTGGTATTGCTGAGGTTACCGTTATACGTCGACCAAAAGTCGCCTTCTTCTCTACTGGAGACGAATTACGTCAGGTTGGTGAAACACTGGGCAAAGGTGAAATCTACGACAGCAATCGATACACCATTCGTGCCATGCTGGAAAAAATGCATTGTGAAGCCATTGACCTTGGCGTTGTGCCGGATTGTCCTGAAAAGCTTCGCGAGACTTTCCTAAGTGCAGCTTCTCAAGCAGATGTCATCGTGACCTCCGGCGGCGTCAGCGTAGGTGAAGCAGATTACACTAAAGACGTTCTGGATCAGGAAGGCGAAGTCGGTTTTTGGAAAATCGCTATCAAACCGGGTAAACCTTTTGCATTTGGTAACGTAAAGAATTCCCTTTTCTGTGGCCTTCCAGGTAACCCGGTTTCTGTGCTCGTAACACTGCATGTATTGGTACAGCCATTGTTGGCAAAACTGGCTGGTCACACACAATGGCAACCAGCTATCAAACTGAAAGCCAAGGCCGAAACCCGCTTCAAGAAAGTATCTGGCCGTGCCGATTACCAACGCGCGATTTATCGTACGGATGAAAATGGCAACTTGCTGGTGTCTACAACAGGCAATCAAGGTTCAGGCGCATTTAGTTCTTTGTCTCTGGCGAACTGTTTTGCAGTACTTGAGCAAGATCGCAATCATGTGGAAGTGGGAGAAACCGTCACAATTGAACCATTTAACGCTGTAATGAACTGAGGAAAAACGTGGATATTCTCTCTCCTGAAGAAGAACTCAGATATAACCGTCAGATCATTCTGCGTCAGTTTGACTTTGACGGTCAGGAAGCACTTAAAAAAGGCAGTATTCTGGTTTTGGGCGCTGGCGGCCTTGGTTGCGCCGCCACGCAGTACCTTGCAGCCTCGGGGATCGGAAAAATAACCCTTATTGATGATGACATCGTAGAGCTTTCCAACCTGCAACGACAGGTTCTCCACAATGACAGCTCCATTGGCGTACTGAAAGTGGAATCTGCAGCAGCCAACCTTCGTAAGATCAACCCACACACCAAGGTTGAAACCATAGCCAAACGGTTAAATGACGAAGCCTTACAAAAGCTAATACAGTCTCACGATTTGGTCATGGACTGCTCGGACAACGTTGAAACCCGGAATCAGCTAAACCGTCTGTGCTTTAAATTAAAAAAGCCACTTGTGAGTGGCGCAGCCATTCGCCTTGAAGGGCAGATTGCAGTGTTTACTTATTCTGATGACGAACCCTGCTATCAGTGCTTGAGCGCCCTTTTTGGTGAGCAATCTTTGAGCTGCTTAGAAGCAGGTATTCTTAGCCCAGTTATTGGTATCATTGGCGCTTGTCAGGCACTAGAAGCCATCAAACTGTTATCGGGTTTCGCTCCCCCTCCAACACGAAAAGTGATGCTGTACGATGCCTTGAGCAGTGAGTGGCGCGACTTCAACCTGCCTAAATCTCCAACCTGCCCTGTCTGCAATAACTAACACACTCAGATTGATTTGCTGACACTTTTCTCAATTTCGAAAATTCTCTACTACATTTATAACAGCTTATGCTGCCTTAGCATATTAAGGCAGCCTTAATCCCTTGCAAGGGTCAACTGACATTTGGTGATGGTTTTTGCATCAAGACTTAACCACCAAATGTCTATAGACCCTAGTATTTCACAACGGGCGAAGTGATAGGACGATGATAAAAACCGTCTCGATAGTGCTTGTCATACTTGGAATGCTCGCCCTGATTTCGGCGCTCAAATCTTCGATCGCCCTATACCATCGAGATCGCCGCCCATCCACGTTCAGCTTTATTCCCGTCATGCTCGGTTTCGTCTTGGGATACGTTATCTTCGCAGCCTTCCTGTCTCGACAGACTGAAGCAACAATCATCGAGTTCATCGTCGCTGCAGTTTTTTTTGGCGGTGGTATATTTTGTGTAATGATCTTCAGTGTGGTTTCCCGAAGCATGGAGCGGATAGCCTTCGTTGAATTTCAGCGGCGCCACAACGAGTCACATGATTCTTTGACGGATTTGCCGAACCGGCGATTTTTACTGAAAACCATTGGTCAACAAATTATCGAGTGCAATATCTCTGAGCAGCGATTTGCACTTATCATCATTGATATCAATAATTTCAACAACATCAATGAAGTCTTCAGCCACAAGAAAGGCGATGTACTGCTTGCCCAGTTTTCCTCCCGCTTAAAAGAGTTTGTTCAGGATGAAATATTTCTCGCCCGCTCCAGTGAGAATCGCTTCACCATGATTTTAAACGACCCTGAAAACATAAATATTGCCACGCACATCGAGAACCTTCAGGGCTATCTTGATCACCCGCTGACGATCAATGATCACGATGTGAACTTAACGAACACAGTGGGTGTAGCCCTTTACCCAGAACATAGCCGTAATGCGGAAGAGATTCTCAAGCGCGCAGAAGTTGCCATGTACAACGCCAAACGTATTCAAGCCCCGTACGCAATATATGAACCTTCCACGTCCAGCCATTTTTACGACCAAACAGAATTAGCTGACATGCTTCATAATGCCATGGAGAGCATGGATTTCGAATTGCACTTTCAGCCAGTTATGAATGTGCAAAGCCCACATAACACAACGTTCGAGGCCCTAATTCGCTGGCCTCTCAGCGACGGTTACTGTGTTAGCCCAGACGATTTCATCCCCCTCGCCGAACAGACCAATACGATAAAAAAAATCACCCATTGGGTACTGGAAACCACATTTGCCCAACTGGCAGTCTGGCGCAACCAGTCCATCACTCCTCAAGTTCAAGTCAATCTGTCGGCAAAGGACATTGAAGACGATTCACTGGAACCGTATTTATCGAAACTGATCAGTCGTTACGCGGTCAATCCTGCCCAGTTAACGCTGGAAATTACAGAAACCAGCATGATGCAAAATCCCGCTAAAGCGCGTGTTGTGCTAGAGAAAATTAAAAAGTTAGGTATATCGCTTAGTATTGATGACTTTGGTACCGGGTTTTCATCACTATCGATTTTGAGCAACATGCCTATCGATGAGATTAAGATTGATCGTAGTTTTGTGACTGACCTTCTTTACAGCAGCAACCACGAAGCCATTGTTAGATCAACTATTTACCTAGCCCATAGCCTTGATTGCCGCGTGGTTGCGGAGGGCGTAGAAACCGAAGCCTTGGGAAAATATCTGGTATCAATTGGTTGTGATAAGATCCAGGGTTACTGGTATGGCCGCCCAATGAACCTCGCACAGACCGACGCTTGGCTCAATGAAACGTTACTGGTCAATTCGCGTGTGGCCAGCCAAAACTAACAACCCATCTACCCCAAAAAAGACCGCCCCATTCACTAATTTAATGATTTACCAGAGAATCATAGGTCCCATTTCTGACTTCTTCCCCCGTCATCAATGCTTAATTTAGTTGAAACATGAGTGTCATAAAAGAGACCTAAAGTTGCCATCGTTGACTCATACACGTCCTTCAAGAAAGGCAACGATTAAGGAAATCTATAATGAAATCAAAAGTATTCACGGCGCTTTGTATGGCTGGTGCGCTCGTTGCTCATTCTGCAACTGCTCAAGAAACAATCACCGTATCTGGCTCGACATCAGTAACAGAGGTCATGGAAGTTTTGGCTGAGACATACCAGACCCAAAACAACAACACTTTTATCGAAGTACAAGGAACAGGTTCTTCCGCCGGTGTAAAAGCAGCGAAAAACGGGACCTCAATGTTCGGTATGGCATCACGTGAACTGAAAGACGCTGAAAAGGAGTCTGCATTAAAAGAAACTGTCATTGCGCGTGACGGCATTGCGGTTGTGGTAAACAAAGCAAACACGCTGGACGATCTGACAATCGAAGACATCGCAAAAATCTACCGTGGCGAAGTACAGAACTGGTCTCAGGTTGGTGGCGAAAACAAACCAATCGTCGTCGTTACCCGTGATACGGCATCAGGCACCCGTGGCGCATTCGAGGACATCATGGGCTTGAAACGTAAAGTTAACGGCATCAAAGTGTCTGCTATCTCCCAACGTGCTCAGGTAGGTAACGGTAACGGTGTTATCAAAACTATCGTCGCAAACAATCCATTCGCAATTGGCTACATCTCTCTGGGTTCAATTGATGAATCACTGAAAGCAGTGAAAGTAAACGGTGTTAAACCAACATCTGAAGCTGTCGCAGCAGGCGATTACAAAGTGGCTCGTCCATTCCTGGTACTGAGCAAAGAGGGCAAACCTTCTCCAGCGGCCGACGAGTTTCTCAAATGGGTAGTATCAGCAGAAGGCCAGAAAATCGTTTCGAACCAAGGCTACGTGCCAGTTAAGTAATACCCTTTGGCCTGCCAAGTTTGGCAGGCCACCTTTACCAAGTTTTTAATCCCTTCTGTCATCACCTGACACAAAGGACAGCAACTATGACCATCGCAACTGAACAATCTATCCAAATCCCAGCCGGTAAACTGGGTAATGGAAAGCGCCAAGATTGGCGCGAAGAAATCTTCCGCGCGCTATTCCTTACAGCCGCTACACTGGGCGTATTGTCTCTCGCGACTATCGGCTTCTTTATTTTCCGTGAAGGCCTCCCAGCTATCCAGGAAGCTGGTGCTACCAGTATTGTTACCGGTTCAGAATGGCTTCCACCCGCCCTGTATGGCATTGCACCTATGATCGTGGCGTCACTGGCTTCCACTGCAGGAGCCGTGGCACTGGGGGTTCCGGTTGCAGTACTGACCGCCGTATTTATCGCAGAAGTCGCTCCCAAGTGGTTGGCAAACATAATCCGCCCAGCGGTAGAACTCTTGGCAGGCATTCCTTCCGTGGTTTACGGCTTTTTTGGACTGGTTATTATCGTGCCGATGATCCAGGACATATTCAACGTCCCAGCTGGTAACACACTTCTGGCAGGTATCATCGTGCTCGCAGTGATGATTCTACCAACGGTTATCGCCGTCTCTGAAACCTCACTGCGCGCTGTACCTAAAGCATACAAAGAAGGCTCTCTGGCACTTGGGGCATCGCCGATGTTCACTACCTTCAAGCTGCTGGTGCCGGCGGCCCGCTCAGGCATCATGACTGGCGTCATCCTTGGTATTGCCCGCGCATTGGGTGAAACCATGGCCATCATTATGGTCATGGGGAATGCTCCAGCTATGCCTAACAGCCTTCTCGAATCAGCACGCACGCTCACAGCCAACATTGCTCTGGAAATGTCATACGCTTCAGGTGTACACGCCAGCGCACTTTATGCAACAGGCATCGTCCTTCTCGTATTTATCATGATCCTGAATGCTTCCCTGCTTTACCTGAACCGCGAAAAAGCGAGGTAATGACAATGTTGACTCGTCAAATGAAAGACAAAATCTCGCTGGTCACTGTATGGGCTGCTGCCGCAATGACCGTGGGTTTCCTATTCTGGATTATCTGGTACATCCTGAGCAATGGCCTTCAATATGTGGACTGGTCATTTATCACCAGTGATTACACCCGCATTGGCGAAAAATCAGGTATCTGGCCGATGATTGTCTCCACCATTTATATGGTTATCGCATCTATCGCTATCGCCGCCCCTATCGGCATCATGACTGCAATTTATCTGACTGAGTACGCGAAAGTCGGCAGCCGTCTCGTGAAAGTCATTCGCTTCTGCACCGAATCTCTGGCGGGTATCCCGTCTATCATCTTCGGTTTGTTCGGTATGACATTTTTTGTTGCTGTGCTTGGCCTTGGCTTCTCCATTCTGTCTGGCGCACTGACGCTGAGCATTCTTATTCTGCCAGTGATTATCCGTACCACAGAAGAAGCGCTGATGGCAGTGCCTCAAACCTATCGAGAAGGCTCGTATGGTCTGGGCGCATCGAAAATCTACACTATCTGGAAACTGATTCTACCGAGTGCCATGCCGGGTATTGTTACTTCCATCATTTTGAGTGTAGGCCGGGTAATTGGCGAATCTGCACCGGTATTTCTGACAGCAGGTATGGTCGCACGTATCCCAGAAAGTGCGCTGGATTCGGGCCGCACATTAACCGTACACCTCTACAAATTAACCCAGGAGCTCTACACCATTCACGAATGGAACCAGGCGTATGCCACCGCGACAGTACTGATTGTTGTCGTGCTGTTTATCAACATGCTGACCAAGATTATCGCCAGCAAATTTAGCAAGGCCACTTACTGAGCCCGGGAGAGAACACAATGATGACTGCAACTGCAATGAGCACAGCAAACAAATTCGATATCGAAAACCTGAACCTGTTTTATAACAACGGCGCAAACCACGCCTTAAAAGATATTTCCCTGCCTATCCCAATTAAAAAAGTCACAGCACTGATTGGCCCTTCTGGCTGCGGCAAATCAACACTGCTGCGTTGCCTGAACCGAATGAATGATTTAATTGAAGGTGTAACAATTAACGGTCGCTTGGATATGGACAGCGAGAACGTTTACGGCAACATCGATATTGCCAGTCTCCGCATCAAGGTGGGAATGGTATTTCAAAAGCCAAATCCATTCCCTATGAGCATCTATGACAACGTGGCGTACGGTCTTCGTGCTCAGGGCGTGACTGACAAGAAAAGACTGGATGAAGTGGTTGAGAAAAGCCTGCGTGGTGCAGCACTTTGGGATGAAGTAAAAGACCGCCTCAAGTCCCACGCTTTCGGCCTTTCTGGCGGCCAGCAGCAACGTTTGTGTATTGCCCGCACCATTGCCATGGAGCCTGAGGTGATTCTAATGGACGAACCAACCTCAGCGCTCGACCCTATCGCCACCAAGAAAATCGAAGATTTGATGGAAGAGCTTAAGAAGAATTACACCATCGTCATCGTGACACACTCCATGCAACAAGCGCGTCGTATTTCTGACCGCACTGCCTTCTTCCTTATGGGCGAATTGGTAGAACATGACGAAACCGCTAATCTGTTTGCCAATCCTCGTGACGATCGCACCCGTGGTTATGTAAACGGCGATTTTGGTTAAAAGCCACGGAAATAGAACGACTATTCCTCGTGAAATTTGCCTCGAATTGAACGCATTAATGATCTCTGAATACGAGCATCTTCAGGTTGTTTTGGTATAACAATCGCGATGCATTATTCCCCCGTCTAGCGGGGGATTTTTTATTTCTGCGTTAAAAATCCACCAGATCCAACTGGCTGATATTTATAAAATATCGATCTTTAGGTTAACAAATCGTTGAGACAATTCTTAAAACGAACAAACCTTGTTCAAGTTCCACAATTTAGTACTGATTTGACAGATTTCTGACTTGCTAAGCAACTAAGATTCATAATAATCGCGAAACCAAAATATTGAACCAAGCCAATCAGGCGCTGTCTCTACGTGACGAAATGTAGAAACACTCAGAGATCAATCTGGAGTTGATAATGAAAAAGATGGCAATCGCAATGCTGATCGCACCAGCAATTCTGGCAGGCTGTGCAGCCAGCACTTCGGGCAAAGGTGACGCAATGGAAGTGTCTAAGGCAAACATGCAGCACCACAACTGGGTTTTAGAAAGCGTTGATGGTCAACCACTGAACCTGCCAGAAGGCTTTGCAGCACCTAGCCTCGAAATTGGTGAGTCATTCACTGCAAATGGCCATGGTGGTTGTAACCGCTACTTTGGTCAAGGAGAGCTGAAAGGCGACAAATTCCGCATCGACAAAATGGCAAGCACCATGATGGCGTGCCCTGAACCAGCAATGAAACTGGAAGGTGTCATGACGAATGTGTTGAGCGATTGGAGTGATGTGACGCTGACCAAACAAACTCTGGTTTTGGAAAACGGCGAGCACGTATTGTCTTTCCAACTGCGTGACTGGGTGAATTAATCCCACTAACCAGTGATTCAAACACCCGGTAAGCGACTTCGGGTGTTTCTAAAAGCCTCCTCCGGGAGGCTGAATGGTTTCGGGAATATAAACCCAGTGAAATTTACCTCTTCCCTCGGCCACGGCTTTCCCCAGTGCTATCTCACCATAGGATAACACCTTAGACACTTCCAATGACCTTGCATCATTGATAGTGACACCACCTATCGAAATAGAAATAATCTGAGAGCCCACTTCTTTATCGAATGGTAGCCGCAAGATTTTTACTGCTTCTATACAAGCCTCTGCCAAAGGCCCGCCATCTTTGGTGTTAGGCATAAGCACGGCAAATGCTTCTCCGCTGTAGCGGGCAAGCAAGTCACCGGGACGCTTCATCGTATCTGAAATCGCCGAGCCGATAAGGCGTATCGCTTTGTCACCCGCCACCCTGCCATGTTTAGCGTTGTACTTCGACATATTGTCAATTTCAATGATCATCAGGCTGATATAGAGATTATCCCTTTGAGTCCGGCGGACTTCTGCTTCCACAGTCTGCTCGAAATAATCGCGGTTGTAATACCCTGTGAGCCCGTCACTTTTGGAAAGTTTTTCCAGCTTCTTATTCGCGTCTCTAAGCTCTCGTGTTTTCTCATCCACACGCCTTTGAATCGTCAAGGCGCGGTGTTGCAGCATGTACAATAGGTAGGCAAGTAGGGAAAATATCAACACACCGATAAAGAAAATAAGGTGCGGGAAAATGCTCATTCGTGAATGAACGTAGGAAGCAGAAGGTGTACCACGCAACGACCACTCGCGGCCGGCAAAGAAAATCGGGTCAGACTCATACGTCAAAGCTTCCACGGGCGGCTCTCCCAAGTCCACGACGTTGGAAAAAATCACATCACTTTGCTCTGATAAGCCTTTATCCACCAGCTCGAGATTAATCGATTCTTTAACCGTGTTGTTAATCGCCAAGTCGAAGATATCGGACACATCAAACAGAGCAACCAAGAATCCACGTAACGCGTCTTCCCTGTCTGCATCTGTTTCAGGATCGCCAAAAAACACTGGCAACAACATCAAAAAGCCACTGTGATCTTCAAATTCCCTTTTTAGGCGAATCGCAGGCGTGGCAATGGGTACGCCTCGGTACCAACTCATTTCCAGCGCGTCCTTCATTGAAGGACGGGATGCCAGATCAAACCCCAACACGTTTTGGTTTAGTTCATAAGGATGGATGTACCTGACGGGGAAGTAGCGATTGCGTTGAACGGCAGAAACAAGATTACCTTCCTCATTGAGTTCGACTATTTCAAACAAGGCAAATTCCAACGCAGCTTCTGCTTCATAGAGTTCCCGATCGCTTTCGTTGACAACTTCTGCCCACTCCATTGCATGGATGTTAGGGTGTCTATCCATGACGGCCTGAGAAAGGCTAACAAACACATTTTCATTAATGCCTTCATCCATCACAATCTGATTTCTCAAGGCATACATGAGCTCAATACCGATGTTAAGCTCACGCCCAAGCGAAAGCGCTGCATTCTCTACATCTTTCTGGATTTCATGTTCGATAGACTGTCGTTCTGACTGATACAAAGACATGGCAGCCAGAAACGAAAAAAACAGCCCAACAAAGACTGTAAGTATCGTTGAATATAAAACCCGCTTCGCCATCCCTTCATCGTCCCTGTTATGTGTTAACTAATTGTTGAACATAATCTTAGATCCCGCCAGCATTGGGCGTTCGATACGGGAAACTCGATGATGTAAATACGAAAAATCCGAACCAGGATTCAGGTTCGGATTTTTGCTTAATAGGAATATTGGGCAGTGGCACGAACATTTCTTGCAGCTTCGACCAAATTGGTCAATGCAGCTTCAACTTCTGTCCAGTTGCGAGTTTTCAAGCCACAATCCGGATTCACCCACAAACGCTGGTCAGGAATCGTTTTACGCGCTTTTTCTAGCAGGCCTACAATGCTTTCTACCGAGGGAATGTTTGGCGAGTGGATGTCATACACACCCGGGCCAATTTCATTCGGGTAAGCGAATTCCTCGAAAGCCTGCAGTAACTCCATGTCAGAGCGTGGTTTCGATGGTGATGACATCTGCGTCCAGCGCTGCAACCGAGTCAATGATGTCATTGAACTCGCTGTAACACATATGAGTGTGTATCTGGGTATCCGATGCCGCACTTGCTGCAGAGATCTTAAATGCGTTCACCGCCCAATCCAGATAGGTTTTCCAATCACTCGCCTTTAGCGGCATGCCCTCACGGATGGCCGGCTCATCAATCTGTATGATTTTGATACCCGCTTTCTGGAGTTCTGCGACCTCATCTCGTAATGCCAGTGCTATTTGCTCGGCAATTTGTTGACGAGGAATGTCTTCGCGCGGGAACGTCCAACCCAGAATCGTGACCGGCCCTGTCAACATCCCTTTTACGGGCTTTTCTGACAGCGATTGCGCGTACGCTGCCCATTCAACAGTGATTGGCGATTCGCGGGAAATATCGCCCACAACCAGAGCAGGTTTGACGCATCTAGAACCATAACTCTGCACCCACCCAAAACGGGTGACAGCAAAACCATCTAGGTTTTCCGCAAAGTACTCCACCATGTCGTTTCGCTCAGGTTCGCCATGAACCAGCACATCCAATCCCAGCTTCTCCTGACGCTCGATGGCATCTTTAATATGCCTCTGCATTGCGGCGGTATAATCCGCCTTGGATAAGTTTCCAGTTTTGTGGGCGCGGCGCTGTTGGCGGATTTCTTCGGTCTGCGGGAAAGAACCAATTGTCGTGGTAGGAAATAGTGGCAGGTTCAGCGCAGCTTTCTGTGCTTCGGCGCGCTCAGAGAAGTTTGCCTCGCGTTTTGCCAACGCATCAGTAATGGCATTCACACGCGCCTGAACCTCTGGCTTATTTACCCTTGCGCTGGTCGCACGGGCTTCAATTGCAGCAGTGTATTCAGCACATTTCGCGATCGCTGACTCATTGCCACTTAGCGCATCAGACAACAGCACCACTTCGCGGGTTTTCTGCTTAGCAAAAGCCAACCAGGACTGTACCTCCAGTCCAAGGTCGGTTTCCTGCTCTAAATCCACAGGTGTATGCAGTAATGAACAGCTTGTCGACACCCAAGCACGTTCGCCCAGCTTCCCGATAGCCGGAGAAAGCGTTTTAATCCAGGTATTCAGATTTGCTTTCCAAACGTTGCGGCCGTTTATAGCACCTAAAGATACAATCCAGTCTTGTGGAAGTGCATTAATCACTGCATCAAGCTGCTGAGGTGCAACACTCAGATCAATATGCAGACCATTTACTTTCAGCTGGGAAATGATGTCTAGCTGCTGCTCTACCGACTCAAAGTAAGTGGTCAGTAGCAGCTTTACGTCGCCCGATATAACCTGATACGCAAGCTTATAGGCCTTGCGCCATACTTCAGATAATTCAAACGCAAGTATCGGCTCATCAATCTGAACCCACTCAACACCTTGCGCTTTAAACTTGGCAAAAATTTGCTGGTAAACAGAAAGTAGACGAGGCAGCAGATCCAGACGGTTAAAGTCTGATTCCTTTTCTTTACCCAGATAGAGATAAGAAATTGGCCCCAGAATAACGGGCTTCACTTTGTGGCCAGCCTTTTTGCCTCGTTGACCTCATCGAAAATTTGGTTCCAACTCAGATTGAATTCATCATCTTTTGTGAATTCAGGAACAATATAGTGGTAGTTGGTATTAAACCATTTCGTCATGTCTGATGCCGCGCAACTGCATCCCGTAGGCGCTTTACCACGGGCAATGCGGAACAAGGTATCCAGATCCGGATGACCATTGCGATGACGTTTTGGAATATGGCCTAAAGTCAGACTGGTTTGCAGTACTTGGTCGTACCAGCGAAGTCACCGACAGTGACGAATGAAAGGCCTGCGTCCTTTTGCACCTGCCAGTTTTGATGGCGAATAGTCGCACCCACATCAAGCAATCCCTGTAGGCTGATTTCACCTTTCCAGTACTGCTCGAGTGCAAATTTCAGTTCACGTTTGTTACCAATGCGAGGGTAACCAAGAATATGCGTTGTGGTCATGGCACTTTCCTTTTTTTAGCCGTCCAGATGTTTACATGTCCACATTGATTTATTAGAGTGCATAAAACAAACTCAAATTGCTCAAACGGATATTGAGAAAAATTCATGCTAGAAGTAAAACACTTACGTACGTTGGCGGTTCTGAGAGATACAGGGTCGCTGACCTCAACCGCCACACAACTGTGTCTGACTCAATCCGCATTGAGTCATCAATTGAAGGACTTAGAGCAACGCATTGGTGCCCCATTGTTTCTGCGTAAAACCCGACCGGTACGCTTTACTGCTGAGGGTCAGGTGTTGTTGAAACTGGCGGATGACATTCTGCCAAGACTTGCTCAGGCAGAAACCGAACTAGCCGCTTTGAAAGAGGATGCTCAGGGTCGGCTGCACATGGCGATCGAGTGCCACTCCTGCTTCCAATGGCTGATGCCCGCGCTCAAGGAATACAAAATCAGCTGGCCTCTCGTCACGCTGGATTTCTCATCAGGGTTTGGCTTTGAACCTTTACCCGCGCTTGCGGGTGGCGAGCTAGACTTAGTGATTACCTCAGATATCGCTCCGCGCAGCGAAATTCACTACGAAGCTCTCTTTGATTTCGAGATGCGATTGGTGTTGGCAGATACCCACCCACTAGCAAAGAAAAAGCGTATTGAGCCAGAAGATTTGGCCGGTGAAACATTGCTCACCTACCCGGTTCAACGCCAAAGAATGGATGTGATTAAGCACTTTTTACAACCAGCAGGCATAGAACCCGTCAACTTTAAGTCAGCAGATAACACCCTGATGCTGATTCAAATGGTAACGGCAGGTCTTGGTGTGGCGGCGCTACCCAATTGGGCAATCAGTGAGTTTTCAAGACAAGGATTAGTCGTCGACAGACCACTGGGGAAAGGGCTATGGCGACGTTTGTTTGCCGCCGTAAGAAACCAGGAGGCGCAGCGTCCTTACCTGCAGGCATTCTTTTCTACAGCGCGAAATCAGTGCCACACGCACTTAGAGGGAATCAAACGCGTATAGCGAGAACAAAATTTAACCACCAAAGGCCAACAGACCCCTAGGGACTATTTCCGGCGAAGTTGATTCACCAGCGGATCGTAGTAGTACCCCATGGCATCGATTTTGGCTTGGAATTCCTGTAAATCCAGATCAAATTGTGACACTAATTCATCCAATGAAGAGCATTCGAGGCGAAGCTTTTCATTGACGATGCCATACATAATGGCGCTATCGAGGTGAGCAAGGTTATGTATTTCCATGATGGTAGTCCTCGCGGATACATGACTAAAGCATAGAACGACTATTTCCCCCGCCAGAGAGAATCAGGCAATAAAAAGGCACTTCACGTGCCTATTTATTGTTGCTGAGACAGCCAGTTTTCAGGCTTCCACGCCAACTAGATCATCGTCGACAATGCCATGCCTGATGCGCACCCGATCACCACCAGTGAAACACAAAGCTGCGCGATATGTGGCGTTGTCTGGCGGAGTAGATGAGAAGCCCAAACCAACACTCCTGCCATTGCCAATCCAAGACTAACCAGCACCGAGTTAACAAGAGAATTAGCAACTTCCGGTTCCAGCATCATGCTGCTTACCGCCAATGTCACTGCAGTAAGCATCGCGGCAACAACACCAATCACTGGTAGGATACGGTGGAATGCCTGAAGACGGGAACGTGCCCTAACAAGCAGGCAATGTGCAGTGATGGCACCTACCAATAAAACCTGAGAAAGCATCATTAAGCTTGCCAACAAGCCTTGCTCGGTACCTGCCATCAGCAGTACCAAAACGCCAAAACCGTTTGATAGATGCAACAGTGGAACTGGGCCAGTTTGGCGGGTTTTACCCGACTTTGAACGGAAGGAAAAAAAGCCTAGGGTAATAAAAGGTAAGGCTGAAAATGGCGAGAAAGGAATGGTGACTGCCCAGCCTGCAACCAAAAACCAGAAAGCCTTATGCAAACGTCCTCGCTGCCCTGGACAAATGTCCCCTTTCAGCAGAACTAAAGTCAAAACAGCTTGCGCCCCCAACACACCAGCAAGCGTTACGGCGCTAAAAATCTCGTACATCTACTATCACCCAGATCAAATGAGCACCGATTATATACCCAAACGTTCTGAATTCTTAATTTTCAGATTTTTCGGGGATAAAAACCACACCTTTTGTGTGTGACAACGTTGAGACGCTCACAGAAATTGACCATTATTTTGCTTTCACCCGCATGAATATGTAACTGTTTTTATATAGGAGCTGCAAATATGAACGCGGTTCAAGATATTGCCCTAAAACAGTTAGTTTTCTGAGCAACCCTAAAACTTCAAAATGCAGGAAGTCACGTCCGGGATATGGAATTGTCCTTATCATATTACAAAGCCCAGTTGGGAGAACTGCTAACGGCCAAGCATCATGCATCAGCCTTTAGTACGACCCGAGCAACCTATTTGCGTATCCGCATTGTTGCCCTTTGCTACCTGTGGGCAGCATTGTGCGTTCTGTGGATCCCTGTTGACGCCCTGCTTCTCGACCAAGCATCGGCTCCCCTTGCCATTCTCCGTCTCAAGCTTTCTGCCGTATTGTTTTTCATTGGTTGGTTGACAAGCCAACGCAGCACACTCAATGCCTGTCGAAATGCCATTTTTGCCCTTGTTGTCAGCCTAAATTTGTTTTATGTGCTGACCAACCATGCACTAGGTTATCCGCACAGTATTGATGCCTTCAGTTACTGCTACAACTTGCTTCCCTTTGTTTATGTGGTGATCCTGACCATTCTCCCCCTGACAGTGAAAGAGTCAGTTTGCGTCATGCTGATTATCGCCGTGTCCCAAATTTACGTTGATGCGCAGAGCGGCGCTTTGTTGTCCTTCGAAACGTTTACTCTTTACTGGCTGCAGACCGTGGTCAGCTTTCTGGTCATTTGGGCGCAGACTTCCAAGTTACACATGATGCTCAGACTTTATCGGCACGCGACGCTAGATCCCCTCACAGGTATCTACAACCGCCGGATGCTTCTCAGGCTGGCCAAACGGGATTTTGAAAATACACGAACCAAGTCGCGTCCCTATTCTGTACTATTGATGGATCTAGATAGATTCAAACGCGTCAATGACAGATACGGCCATCATGCCGGGGATATTGTGCTTCAAGCATTCACTCAGGCGGTTCAGGAAACGCAGCGTAAAAGTGACATTTTCGGACGGTTTGGCGGAGAAGAATTTATTCTCTTTCTGCCAAAATGCAGCGCAGATAACGCCCAACATGTTGCCAATCGGATTATGGCTCGTGTTCGGGATATGCGGATCGAAGTGGATGGCTTGTCAGAGCCCCTGAAAGTGACAACCTCTATTGGCATTAGCACCAGCCTTTGCAAGGACGACGACCTATCTGTGATTCTTGAACAAGCAGATCAAGCCCTCTTTAAAGCCAAAAATTCGGGCCGAGATCAAAGCAGTACCTATGACCGAGTTGATGAGGTAAAAGAAGAAGGCCAGAAGCGTCCTTGGCTGGAATTGGTGAACTGAGCCATCCGAAGTCTTGCGGGGTATTAACAAGGCTCCTGCAAAGAGACCTTTTTATTTTTCGCACCAAGCAACTGAATCAACACAATGTTTGCTGCAGCCAGTGACAACGCGCCAAATGTAACGGCATGCCAACCACCCATCTCCCAGCATCCGATGAGATAGAATCCCCCAAGACTGCCACCCACGTAATAGTGAACCAGATACAAAGCAGTCGCTGTCGCTTTTCCCTGCACAGCACGCCGACTGACCCACCCGTAAGCAAGAGAGTGAGTGAAGAATGCACCACCGCTCACAACCAGAAGACCAATGACCACTGCCGCCGAGTGCTCAATACTGGCAATGAGTACGCCCGTTAGCGTAACCAACGTGCCGATAGTCATACCCGTAATTGGTGAGTAACGGTTCGCCCAACGGCCGCTCAACGTTGAAGTTAACGTACCGGCCAGATAACAGATGAAAATGGCAGAAGCGATACTAACAGGCAGATCAAATGGAGCCTCAAGCAAGCGGAAGGTTGTAACAGAATAGATATTCACGAATAGCGCAAAGTTGATCCCACCGACAACCATCGCCACCCAAAGAATCGGAGTTTTAATGTGTCGCCCGATACAGCGGAATTGCTTGAAGACAGAATCTTGTGAGGCCGTAAATTGACGTTGAGATGGCAGCAGGTAATAAACCAAAGCCATACCTAACGCAGTGAATGTAGCCATAGCAGCGACCGCATCTTCCCAGCCGAAAAAGTCTGCTAACGTACCCCCAGAAAGCCTACCGAAGATTCCGCCCAGTGAGTTTGCGCTGATGTATCCCCCAACAGCAACAACCAAAGCTCTTGGGCTAAATTCATCCGCCATATAGGCCACCGCAACCGAAGCATAACCTGCCAGTGCGATACCCATTAAACCGCGAACCGCCACCAAGCCCCAAAATGAATCAATAAAAAGTGATAGCACGCCAACAAGTGGCATTAACACCAAGCTGAATAGCATTACCGGACGTCGCCCGACTTTTTCAGAAATGACTGCCCAGGGAATTAAGCTGACAGACAATCCCAATGTTGAAGAGGCTAAAAGCCAGTTGGCTTTGGTTGCTGTCACTTCAAATGCGCCTGCAAATACCGGCAGTAATGGCTGGAAAAGATAGAGATTACAGAACACAAGAAAAGAGCCAAATGACAATGCGAAGGCGGCTCTTCTGTATGCGGGAGTCTGTAATTCAATCATGATAATTTTCGCTGTTTTTTCTCAATACACAGTGAACTTATCAATACACCTATGATAAAAGAAATATATTAAATATATAGAGGTAAGATCTTTTATATATAATCAAGTCATTAGGTTTGTCGCTACCTCACGAGCGCACAGCTTCCAAGAAGATGAATATAAGGAATCGGAATGGACATTCGCCAATTGCGCTACTTCACCTGCGTGGCTGAGCAGAAGAACTTCACCCGTGCCGCGAGACAATTGAACATCGCCCAGCCCGCGCTCAGTATTGCAATTAAAAAGCTAGAACAGAGCATTGGCCTTCCACTGTTTGACCGCAATGAACGCCAGGTTCACCTAACGCATGAAGGCGAAGTTCTGTTACCCCATGCCCACCGCGTACTCCAACAGGTCGAAGACGCCAATACCGCCATGGCAGAACTTCGGGGCTTACAAAAAGGCGAAGTCCGTGTCGGTGTACCTGGCATGCTTGGCTCTTACTTCTTTCCTTCTATTCTAATGGGCTTTAAAAGCCGTTACCCCGATCTCAAACTGAGTGTCGTCGAGGCAGGGACACAGTCGATTCGCCAAATGCTGTTGGATGGTGAGTTGGATATTGGCGTGATACACAACCAGGATGTTCCGCCAGCACTTGAAACGACATACCTGATTTCATCCCAAATGGTGGCAGTCACTTCAACAGACCATCCACTTGCTGAGAGACAATCAATTAGTTTTCAGGAGTTCTTCAATGAAGAATTGGTCATGTTCAAGAAAGGCTATTTTCACCGGGAGTTCATCGACCAGATTTGTGCCATTCACAAAATCTCTCCACAACTCTCATTTGAAACGAACCTGTTAGCCATGATTCTGAATATTGTCCGACACGGATTTGCCATCACCGCGCTGCTTGAATTAGTGACCGATCACGAGCCAGGATTAACGCCCATTCCTTTCGAACAGCCTGTGACACTAGACATTGCCATGGCTTGGCGTAAACATGGTTACCTATCTCTAGCCGACCGAGCCTTTATCGATTTCGTGCAAAACAATAAATAGGAAATCATGTGAATCACTATGCCTTTGGCGACAAAACAGCCCGCATTAACGTCTATGTAGAAAAAGCACCGCCATCTGAAGCATTGTGGGGAGACCTGCCCTCAAGCGGCAGTATCAAAATATTAGATGCTGGAGATATCAAATTACTTGGAGAAATCGGCGGAAATGGCTGGCGAAAAGTCTTCAACGTTTTCGCCAAATTGTTATGTGCTTTCCCAGAGCAATCGCCATTAAGGCCAAGAGGCTTTTCAAGCTGGCAAAGCTATAGGGACCAGGCCTTATTACAAAACGAAAGTAAAACTGCGCTCTTATTTGGTGAGTGGGATGTAGAAGAAAGAACAAAAAATGGGGGTATTCACGTCATTGCCGGACGCACTCATGCCCTAAATCTCGGCCTCTCAGAAAAATGCGTCTGGTTGAACAATGAGTTCGCCAAACATCCGTCGCTGCCTATATTTATCTGTCCGTATTTCGATTACAGACAGCTATCAAATAACAAAATTGACGTATTAGTGAACCTCGTCCGCAAGATAGACCTCTCTTGATGGCCCCATGAACGCATTCAACCGTGACAAACCCAACTCACCAGAGCTCGCAACCAAAACATTATCGGAGCATGAGTAAAAGTTGCAATAACACGAAAGGTTTTGGGTGTTTTTTGTATCGTTCACTCTGTTAACATATGCACTTCTACACATTCTGTTAGGGACAGAGTACGAATGAAAATAACTAAGCCCCTTATCGTCAGTATTTCGCTTATCCCTTTTGCTGCACATGCTGGACTGGCCGATAAAGGTGGGCTCAGTGGTGAAATTTCCTTTATCGGGGGGATGACATCTACTGACTCCAATTTATCAACCAAAGGTCATGCTAAAAAGGACGCTCCCCTCAATTCTGAGGGAAGCCAAGAAACCGATTCTATCTTTGGTGTGCTTGGCGGTTTGTCATATACCTTCGGGCAAGGACTTGATAAGCAAATTTTCGTGGGTACCTCCCGCGACGATATCGCCGTGGGTACCATTGCAATGGAATTGGGCTACCGCCAAGCGTTGGATTCAGGAACAAGAGTATCCGTTTCTTACCTACCAACTGTATTAGCCACAGATGTCTGGAAAGACCCATTTGCGGTTGGAACACCTAGAAGTAAGACAGAAAAATCCGGCGACGCATACCGTCTGCAACTGGATCGTATTGGCGGTTCCATGCTTTCTCTGGATATCGCTTACGCTCAAACCGATATCGAACACGAACAAAGTGGTCGCTCGCTTGGGCTTTCAACTAATGACCAGCAGAGCCTTAAACGCAGTGGTGACACCTTCTACTCCAAATTGAGTTACCGACAATTCCTGGGTAAAGGATTGGGCATTACGCCAGCATTCATATATATGAATAATGAATCTGACGGGGACGCCATGTCTCACCAATCTTACGGTGGAGAACTAAGCTACTTCAGCTTCGCAGGTCGCAATAAAATCGTACTAACGGGTAAATACCATTCCCGCGATTACGATGCACCTCATCCTATCTTTGGTGCAGTCCGCCATGACAGAGAATACAGCGCTTTTCTAGCCTACGAATACGCACACTTATTTGAAGTTCAGCCGCTTTCATTCGTGACTCTGGCAGGCTACAACAATACAGATTCAAACATCGATTTTTACAACGCCAGTGAACTCTTTGGCTCAGTCGGCGTCACATATCGATTCTAACCATCCATCTCTCTACTTGACGCCATCTTACTATAATGTAAGGTGGCGTTTTTTATTCATGTAGGAAAATACACGCACAAATATAAATTTCACAAATGATTGAATTAAATGAAATTAACCGCACTTATAGGCCTATTTTGCAATTGCATTATGAAAATCATTTTGCAATAAGACGGTAAACCTAGGCACTACTAAAATATGTTAACAGATGAACATTAACCTATTGATATATCTGTTTTTTAGGAATCTCTTAGAAAAGTTGGCCTGTACGTTGCTTCAGACAAAACGGTACAACGTAGCGTAACAAGGGGTAACGAGCGACAACGAATGGATACTGGTAGCGTGCAGAAAAACAATTTAGAGAAGTGAGTTGAGGAGCTTTGTATGATTTGCATGAACAAACACGGTGAGCTTATCCAACTGCAGTACCACAAGAAATGCCCGGTAAAAGGGTCGGTATATGTTAAGTATCTTGACGGACTAAAGAAAGGTAATTTCTACATTGAGTTGGAACCGGACTCACTCGTTAAGGTAACGGTTCACTAAGCAATTACGCTGTATTTGAAAGATCGCGATATAACGCGATGACCTTAACAACGGACAGGGCCTTCCAATTCTTTTTTATTCTTTATGAAGGCCCTTACCACTCCCGCACATTCCACTGTTTTCCCGCCCCTATAAAAGCTTTAGTCTGTATTTTTTGAGATATTTTAAGCTCAAATACAGACACGAATCTCCAAACGGCGAGAACAAAAATTAGGGGTGAGCACTGCTTATTCCTCTGTCGTGAACTCACTCGTTGGAATGCGGTCATGGAGCTCTGTCATTTGCACCACATGCTACACTCTCATCACGTCCATACGAACCCCAAAAGACAAAACCTACAATAAGTACAAACAAAGACGATATGTAAAATTAAATGACAACTTTGTCTCTTTTTAAATACATATTATTAATTTATTTTAACTTCAAATATGAAACATAACTATCAAAGCTAAAACTATCAGTGACCAACCGCTTGATAGTTGTTGAGCTTAAGGGAGGGTCAGCCTAGGACAATCGTTTGGGGAAAGCATCGTGGATAAAATCAAGAGATTAAGAAGAGACGTGTTTTTCATGGCAATAAAAGAGTCGTTTATCAGCACAGTTCCCTATTTAGTTATATCCTCCATTATCGTTCTGATAAACCAACTATTACTCTTAACAGGCTTGAGTTCGTCATTTATCAATAGCGCACTGCTCTCGAAAATCATAGGCTACATGAGCAATTTCTTTCCCGTCATTTTAATGACATCAATCGCGTTCCATTTTTCAAAACGCTATAACATAAACAATATATTTATCATCACGTTATCATTCGCTATTTTTATCACCATTGAGTCCATAATAAATGCTCACAACTCTCAATCGCTACTGAATGACGCTGGCGTTTCTTTCTTTGTGCTTATCATTCCTATCGTCTCTATCGTACTGTTCAATATCATCCCTAAATTTGAAAAAGACCTGAAGTTGTCAAACGGTCAGCTTAGTCACGTCTTTTTCCACCTAAAATCATTTGTCATCATCTATTTTTTCTCGATTGTGACTTATTTAATCGTGTTAAGAGGGCTAGAAACTATTGCAAGCAGTATCAACTTCAGCTTTTTGGATCTTGACCTTTTGTCGGTTATGGCACTAAGAACACTAGGCTCACAAATTCTCTGGTTTTTCGGGGCTCATGGGCCCAACACACTCTCCATCATCGAGCCTAACAACAGCATCAATAACATCCTTATTAATAATGTTTCGTATCAAGCTTTTTATGATGTATTCATCGTATTCGGCGGTTCAGGGGCAGGGCTATCACTCATTCTCGCGGCACTGATATATTCAAAGAGCAAACATATCACCAAAATATCCAAAATCTCGCTCCCATTTGCTATTTTCAATATCAATGAGACACTCATTTATGGACTTCCCATTGTCCTTAACAGGTTTCTACTTATCCCCTTCATCACCATTCCACTGCTTAATATTGCTATCGCTTTCTTCTTTCTAGACTTCTTCGGCATTACTTTCGTCAACAACCAGGTTTCCTGGATTACACCGATATTTATCAATGCATTCATCGCCACAGGAGGTAACGGAAGCGCCCTCCTCCTTCAAGTGGTGCTCGTTGTCATTGGTATCATTGTTTACACACCGTTTATCAAGCGATATTCATTGGCACAGTCTTCTTCAAACCACGTTGAAAACCTTAAAAATAATCTGGAAATGATAGAGCTGATGGAGTCAACCGAGGGGATTAAATCAAATATTTCAGAGTCCAAAATCATCAAATCCAATCTGGAAGTCGATAAAATTATCAACTTCATAAGCTCAAATAAGCTCGCCGTCCACTACCAACCCAAAATCGATATCATTGATCAACATTGCAGTTCCTATGAAGCACTGCTCAGAATTCGAAAGGACGACGGAACAATCTCTGGCCCGTTCTTCCTTGAGTCACTTGAACTCGCAGGCTTAGCAAGCATCATTGATCTTTGGGTATGTAGAGAATTGAAAAAGCACTATCAAATATGGCAACTCAGCGGTTTCAACCCTAAGGTTGCTATCAATATTCACCCTGACACCATGACTGATAACAAAGCCATAGGATTAATTATCAATGAACTAAAAGGGCTAAATGTAGAGTTCGAAATTATTGAGCGTGAATCAGTAAAAAGCCCAAGTTCTATTTCTAACATTATGCGACTCCACGATAGTGGATTTGATATTTCACTTGATGATTTCGGCGTTGGCTATAGCTCCTTTGAAACGCTTACTTTCCTTCCAATGAACACCGTTAAGATTGATAAATCACTGATCGACAATATTGAATCAGAAAAGGGATATCACATCTGCAAAAACATCTTTACCATGTGTAATGACCTCGGACTAACCTGCGTGGCTGAAGGCGTAGAAAAAGATATCCAGTACCTTAAGTTAAAAAGCATGGGCGTGAGATATATCCAAGGCTTCTACTTCGAAAAAGCGCTGCCTTTCAATCGAATAGATAGGTATAAGCCCACATTCAAGGTATTCGATTTTTACCAGAAAACCGCGAGCTGAGAGTTTGCGCTCAGCCACATTGCTGAAAGTCCCCTTCTCTTTTGGGAGTATCGTGTGAAAGGGCCAATTTGTAGAAATTAACATTATTGATACATACAGTGTATGCAAAGTTGTTGGACAGTAACCGAAGAGCCGTACTAGTGCGGTGTTCGTTATGTATCACCGACCTTTTTGAATGGTAAGGTGAATACAGGGGATCATCGAATGGAATTAAAGTGTCACTGCGGAAACGTTAGCTTGGTGTTGAGTTCACTACCTAAAGAAGTTGGTGAATGTAACTGTTCTATTTGTCGTCGTTATGCAGCGGCTTGGGCGTACTTTTCTCCAGAACAAGTTCAAATCAGCATGAATGAGAAAACGGCTTTCTATTGTTGGGGTGACAAAGAAGTAGAATTTCATCGTTGCAACTCATGTGGTTGTTTAACTCATTGCGTCACAACACAGAAATGTTCAGAAGATATCTTGGCCGTAAATATGAGAATGGCTGAAAGTGAAGTGCTTTCCGGTATCCCAGTTTGGAAGATCAATGGCGCATCTTACTAATCATCTAACACATATGAGCCCTTCTCCGATCAAAGAGCAATAGCGGCATTTCTGGTTAAGGGGCTTTTAGCGTCTTTTTTATACTTACAAAGCGTACTAGCAATAATTAAGGACATACTCCCATATATACCCAAGCGCGCATCTTCAGGTCGTTTGGGTATAACGCTTACTAACAAGATTTAATTTTTCATATCACTTCTCCTTTTATTATTTTATTCGACGAAATCTTGACAAATGAAAATAAAATTAATCTTATACTTTAAAAAGTATTAGTTAAATTTTTTAATAACGCTTTATTAATAATAGAATATATTTATGATAAAAGATTAAATAAACTTAACGGCCAACGTACAGATACTGATTTATAATTTGAAAATTATTTATTATCAATGAGTTGAAAACATTATTGATAAAGTTATAAAATCACGACAAAATTTGATATTTTCCCACCCAAAACTAAGTATATTGAGCTTACACGTTCACAAATCTAGGAAAGATGTTATGCCAATAAGTGCAGTTAATTCCGGAGCAATATTTCCTCAAGCTCAAGTCAATAGCCATAATAAAGAGTTATCTCCAGTTTCCCCAGAAGTGAAGAAACCTGAAACGGTTCTTCAAACAGACACAAAACCTATAACAACAGAATACATTATAGATATTACAGATGCCAAAAATGCTCTTAAGGGGTTCATTAGCCTCAAGATTAAAGGAGATCTCGATGAGACATCACTGAAACAGGCGATATTTGAGTTTAATACAAAAGACGTTCCGGCGAAGTTAAAAAAAGATAAAGTACTTCCTGACCCTAAGAATGAAAATGATATTCATAGATTACTGAACAAAATGAGGGGAACCAAAACCGGTGGCGTAACACTCACTGCTTCAGAGCGTTTGACATTTAAAACGCCGGCGCAAATAAGCAAGATACAGCCGAAGGTTATTGAAAAAGATCAGACACTAAAGGCGTTACCTGAAAACTGGAAACAAATGATTATTGAAAAGCCCGTTGTGATGGGGGGAAAGCCTTTACCCGATCCTAAGTTCGTTACATGCAAGGACCCTCAGCTAGGTGAAGCAGGTGTTGCATTGTACTCTAGATCAAACCAAGAAGAAGCAGCTAAGAGGCCACTAGTAATAATGGCACATGGATATGAGCACCCTCACTTTACTCAGAAAAACAATACAGCTAATAGAAGTTTGATGTACCTATGCGATTCTGGGAAAACTCACATAAGACATGCTAACGGCGAACTCTTTAACGATATAGCTGATGGTATGATTCAAAAAGCGGCTCAGAGCGGTCATTTCAAAACAGGAAGTGAGATGCCCGACCAGTATTTAATGGGCCACGAAGATGATTTTTCCCTAACAATCCAGCCTGAGTTGAGTGGGCTTGCTGATTTTACTCAAAGCTGTGATTTTGCCCTAGTTTCTCATACAGTGCCGTATAACCCATACAGGACAGGATCAGAGCTAGAGAAGGCGATCCCAATGAGCCTAATATTAAACAGCCCAGAATTCAGTGGTTATGAAGATGTGCTAGTGTTGGCATGTAGATCTAAAATGGATGATTCAAGCAGAGGTTACAACAATAAAGGCGGAGAACTGTACGATGTGAACGGGGGCCTATATGCGCCTGCTGGAGGTAAGCACACGATGCCAAAAGACTGGATTGAAAAAATACCAGTTTAGCCATTCAGAATGGCAATGCTTTAGGTTTTGAATGGTGGTATTTGCAACATAACCTTGTTTAATGAATAAGCAATTTCAAAAGGTTAAGAGCAAAGTTCAGAAGCGTTTGGGGCAAATTCTACATTTTGCTAGCAAGATGAAAGACCTGACCCCGAGCGCCTTCCAACCCTAATAATATGGTCAATGTCACCCACGCGGGCTGGACTCCGGCGCTAAAGCGCCTCCGCCCGTTATCATAGGCATTAGGTTTTTCGGGGATATGAGTAGAATCAAAGCAACTTTAATCGCTACTTTGTTGATGCATGTAATGCTGTTTATAGCTGTGGACCATGTTTTTTCGAGAGGAAGAAGTGATTCTCAAATCATAGGGCTAGTCATATTGTGGTGTATTGGCTCGTTGACTGCTGCTTATCAGTTTCGAAAAGTTACCCGTTCTCAAAGGGAAAAAACGTTTCTGGTTAAGTTAACCAGCTTCGCTTTATGGCTTATTTCACTTCTACTAATTGGTTTAGGGGCTGTTCTGTTATTTCTTGCTGTGGCACTTAATGGTGTGGCTTTTAGATAGGGCGCAACTGCAAAGTACACCTAAAAAACAAGAATAAGTGTCGCGCAGCCGACACAGAAGTGGCCCCCAATTTTTGGACACGACTTTAGGTGATTGATCTGTTTTGATAGTCCCCAGAAAGACTGGAGCAGATAATGACAAGAAAACGTAGAAACCACTCACCCGAATTTAAAGCGAAGGTGGCGCTTGCCGCCGCTAAAGGTGATAAAACGGTTGCCGAGTTAACGCAACAGTACAACCTGCACGCTAACCAAATCTCAACATGGAAGAAAGAGCTGCTGGATAATGCGGCCATGATTTTTGCTTCTGAAAGTCAGTTGGGCAAGGACAGCTCCGAAGAGGTGGACAAACTCCACGCCAAGATCGGTCAGATGACCATGGAAAATGATTTTTTGGCGAAAGTGCTCGGTCGTTAGACCGGGCCCAGCAAAAACTCGATTCATTGACCATGGTGTACGGATAAGCATGGATGGGAAAGGACGCTGGGTCGACAACGTGTTCATCGAGCGATTATGGCGTAGCTTAAGATATGAGGAGGTTTACTTAAAAGCCTATACCACCCCCCGAGAGGCTGAGCTTGAAATCGGCAACTACATGGTGTTCTATAACGAAGAGCGTAACCATCAGGGTCTCAATGACCTCACTCCTGATGAAGCCTACTTCGGTAGGCAAAGATACGCAGCATGAGCCGGATCAAACACTTAAGAAATTAGCTTGCGTGTCCAACCAATGGGGTCCACTTCTTTCCTCTAGGTTGACCTTATTCTCAGCATCTTTGTTATCACCAACTGACTTTTCCATTTATGTCCCTTAAATGACGACTTAAGGTAACTATGATGATTAACAGGCTGAGCGGCATATTCAACCAAACACCCTACTTTCTTTACATGTATTGTCCCATCTCGAATACATGCTCCAAATGTGTTTATTTATGTTCATACACGCCTAATTTGAAACAAGAATGCCCCCAGAGATACAAATAACTGGACAGTACAAACCGTTCTCAAGCTGATTTACTCAGTCAAACCTTAAAATGTGTATGCAAAGTCGCGCAGGCAAATACGAATATCCTCAAGATCTCAACAGTGTATTAATCAACAACGAGTTACGCTCTATACCCAATCACGATCCTGAGTCACCGAAAGAAGGAATAAGAGATCATTTGCATATAATCAATGTTTAATAAATAAGACAAATATCTTTTATATGAATACTTAGTGACGGCACACTTACCAAAGCAACAATAGTCATTTACATTATGCTGTGTCGTTTAACTACGAAGGGCGGTAGCGTTTTTATTTTTTACGCTATTAACATTTAACATTGAGCCCTCACCCGACATACTCATTAGGTAGCCAATGAATAAAACACACATCTATGCGGCTACCGGTGTTGCTCTGCTTGTCAGCGTTATTGGCTTTGTATCTATTTCTTCTGCTCCAACACCACATTCATCGCTTCTAGTTGAAAGTGAGACACAAGGTGTCACACCTGAAAGTGATGTGGACGTGGATACACCTGCCAAAAAACTGCTCAGCGACGATGCAGAGTACCCAACACCGGTTGTTCAGCTTCAACAAACATTAACGTATGGACTCGTCAATGCCGACGCCCCTTCTCTCCCCATTCTCAAGGGAGATTTGGAATCGTTTGCCCAGAGCAACATTGATGACTCACAACAAGTCCCTGATGAGCTGGCAAACCTCAAAGCAAGGCTTAACGCGTTAAAGCAAATATCAAACTCCCAATAGCCATTGGGACAAGAAACACTGTTTCCAATTTCCAACTCCCCTCTTCAAAAATAAAAATCAGGTAGTAGATATGGATATCTGTTCGTCTGCAGTGGGTACATCGAAGAACACATCAATCGCATCAAAATGGCTGACAGGCGTTTTCACCGCCTTGACGATATTCAGCCTGCCAACGCCCACCTTGGCGCTGACACCCAGCGGTGGCGAAACCGCCGTTTTGTCCGGTGACTTTTCTGTTTCTGGCGGTGAGGCGACTTATTCCCTTCCTATCTCTGTCTCTCCCGGCCGGGCAGGTCATCAGCCTCAACTTTCTCTTCAATACCGCAGTGATGGGCCGAATGGCTATTTGGGGATGGGTTGGTCAGTCGGTGGCTTATCCGCCATTACACGTTGTGGAAAAAACTTAGCCACGGACGGACGTTGGGGAGGCGTACAGTTTAATGCTAATGATAGATATTGCTTAGATGGCAAACGCCTGATTGCCATCACGGGTAAAGATGGTGGAAATCTTACAGAGTACCGCCTGAAAGAGAATGGCTATTCAAAAGTCATTTCTTACGGCGCAGCAGGAAGTGGCCCTGCATTTTTTAAAGTGTGGACCAAAGACGGCTCTGTTTACGAGTACGGTGCGACTGAAGACTCACAGGCACAATTACCCGGTCAGGCTCATGTCTACAAGTGGGCGTTGAATAAGATTACCGATATTACCGGCAATAACGACATTGATTTCAAATATGCAGAGCAGCAATCTGGAAGCAGCCATAAGATTGTGTCTATAGATTATGTTGGCGGTAAGGTTCTATTTACGTACGGAGATAGAAACGATAAGACTTCATCCTATTTATATGGTAGCAAGTTAGAAAGATCTGAGAGAATCACAAATCTAACTATTAAAAACAGCAACAACCAAGATATATCGAACTATACCATTAACTATGTTTATTCCCCTGGAACAAAAAGAAGCTTAATAGATAATATTAAGTATTGTTCTGGCTCCCAGTGCGCCACCCCAATCTCTTTTGATTGGTATTCAAAAAAAGCCATAAACTATTCAGTTCAACATTCAGACCTAATCGAGCCCAAATACATTGATACAAAAAGAGACGGTAGACCTTCCAGCTACGGTATCGTCTCCAGAACATTAGTTGATCATTGTAACAGCTATGTCACTCACAAGATTAAGCACCCAAATGGCTCAACGATATCTGGAGGTCATGGAAAAACATACTCTTTAACTGGCTCCCTTCTAGAGCCAACATTAGTTACAACCAAGTGGAAACAAATAGGTAATTTATGTGATGGTGATACCTATGGAAGGGGGGCTAACAAGGCAGTGCTGACGCCCAAAGGTCTTTGTCTTGGTGGGAGTTACTCCCCGAATGGAGATGGAAACCTTAACGCTTACTGTGAAAATACTCATTCCGCCGGCGATTTCAATGGCGATGGTAAAGAGACACTAAGTAGCGCATATAAACTCCTCTATACTGGCGGAAAGTTAAGGAAAGTTGTTGCTAAGTCGCTCGATATTAACGGTGATGGTATTGATGACTTACATTATGGCGTCAGTTTGGGAAAACTCCGCTACAAAATCACCGGAGAGAGCACAGAAAGAGAAGTGGAAGTTGCCTCACCTTCTGGCATATACATCAATACTCAGCTCTCATTCATTGATATTAATAATGACTCTTTACCTGATGTAGTAAGCTATAACCCTTCAAATAACCAAACAAGAATATATGTAAACACCTCACGAGAATTCAATTTATCACAAACATTTACCATTGGAGTAAAAGAAAGTAAATCAGGTAAGTTGGACTTTATTGACATAAATGGTGACGGTTATCCAGAGTACTTCAGAGAGGGTAAGTTTTATATAAATGAATTTGGCTTAATTAATGCTAATAAAACAGCTGAAACAACCATTAACCATTCTTTGAGTGCACTGCTATCATCATCGAGTTATATCAGCTATCCAGATATAAATGGCGATGGTTGGCCTGATATTGTAACTACATATTCATTTGCTAATTCTGATGACGTTAACCTACCATCGTTTGAGATTTTTGGCTCTCATGGAGAAGGAGGCAGCGACACTACTTCTGAGCCAAGAGATACCACACCATACGCAATTGAGCACTTATCTGATGGCGGCATTCAAGACAAAATCTTCAAAATCCAAGAAGCTGGCGTTGACTACAATATCTCCTACAAATTCGCCGCAGACATCTCTGTACACAAACAGGTTCGCTACTACCAATACCCCTACCTCAACACAACACCTCGTCGCTTCTTGGTGTCAGGGTACAGCAAGTCACCCGAGGGCTATTCACCCACCACTTACAGCTATGTCTACGAAGGTGCCCGCTCGCACTACAAAGGTTATGGGTTCTTAGGTTTTAACAAAATCACCCGCACCGAAAACGCAGCAATTAAAACCGTGACAACGACGACGTATGAGGTGAATGACGGCATTAAAGCGGGTAAGCCACTCTCTATTATTGAAACCCGCAATGACAAAAAAGTTAGCGAACAGAGTTTCGACTACCAACTGGTGACTAAACAAGGCTATGGTGCCAAGTATTACCAAATCTATGCCAACACGATTACCACACAGGCCTTTGACCTCGCCAGTCCAGCCGACAATCCGGTGGTAAAAAGAAAAGAAGTCACGACCCGTACACTCGACCATTTCGGCAATGTGCTGAATGAAACCAATACCATCACCAGTGGGATTGATGGCGGTGGGCATTTCTACACCTCCACCGCGAACCAGTATCTCTCTACCGGGGTGAACAGTAATCACCAGATTTACGACATTTCTTCCGTCCAGAATATCGAGAACTTCGAAGCGACGCTTTCCACCTTTAAAGCGGGCCTTGGCCGCTACTGTGGGACAGATGGCAAGCTCTACTTCAAACCCAATGACCACATCGTCATTATTCACGGGGAGGTCGATACCCCTATCGTCCTTCAGCGTTACAACAGCTACTACCGTTACGATGCCTCCGGTTCATCGACAGATTTAGATGGCCTGACCACGGTAACCGGAAATCTGGTCGGCATTACTGCCGCGCAATTTAATGCGGCTTCCCCTACCTCGTGCGGTAGCTATGTGTACAGTGACATCGATGGTGACGGGAAATCTGAGTTTGGTACCACCACCTCCAGCCGCACAGAGTTGGTGTCAGAGACAGCGGAAAACTATTGGAAGATTGGCGCACTCAACGTCTCCACCACGGTGATTGAAGACAAAACAACCAACGACAAACGCGCCGTTGAAAACAGCTTTGAATACAACGATGACAAATTGCTGATGAGCAACACCACCCGTGCCTCAGAGTACGGGACGTCCGATGCGATTTCTTCCGCCAAGTCCCTTACCAACAGTTTTAAATATGATGATTACGGCAATGTCACCGAAACCAAGGTGACAGGCACAGGCATTACCCATCCTCGCATGTCGACCACGGCCTATGACGCCAATGGGTTGTTCCCCACCTCACAAAGCAATGCCAAGGGTCATACAACGTCCCTCGCCTATTACCCGAATGGTTTGATGAAACAATCGGTGAGCCCACTGGCGGGACGTACCATGGGCTACGCCTATGACGCCTTCCAACGCTTGAAATCCGAAACCCGTCCGGGCACCAGCAACGTCATCAAGCACGTTTATAAACTGGGGGATGCCTGTACCGCTGCCACAGCACAAACCGTCTCTTGTGTGGAAACCAGTGCGCCTGACCGTGGTAAATCCATCACGCATTTTGACTATGCAGGCCGTGAAATCCGCTCACTCCATCAGGGCTTCAATGGTGAATGGATTGTGCAGGACAACACTTGGGATAAAAGCGGCCGCAAAGTCTCAGCCACCCGTCCGCGCTTCCTGACAGACAATGCCGTTTCCATCGTGAACTTCAAATACGATGAATTGCACCGTGAAATTGAAAAGGACGAGCCAGCCGCCACCGCCGGTCAGCGTGCCGTGTTCAAAACCCAATACACAGGCTTTGTGACTGAGCTGACAGATGCCCGCACTTACCAACACAGCACCACCCAAAACGTGCTGGGGCATATTCTGCGTAAAGACGAGCCAGACGGCGCTTACCAGACCTACACCTACTACCCGGATGGCAAGCTCAAAGACACCACAGATTCATCCGGCAACGTGACCACGATTGGCTATGACTCACTCGGTCACCGTAAAAGCCTTGACGACCCGGATATGGGCGTGTGGGGCTACACCTATAATGCGCTGGGCGAACTCAGTGAAAAAACGGATGCGAACGGGGTAAAAACCACCCTTAGCTATGATGCGCTGGGTCGTAAAACCTCAGAGCGCAGTGACAAAAACAATCAGGTCAATCTCATGTCGTGGGAATACGACGGCAATGGAAAACCCGGCACCCTGACCACCGTGGGTGGTAACGGACTGACCACCGACTACTACTACAACAACAATGGCCTGCTGTCAGAAGTTGCGAAAAAGACCCTTGGCGAGAAATTCAGCTCACACTATTTCTATGACGACTATGAGCGTGTTAATCAGGAAGTGCGACCAAACGGGATAGATACCTCTCCCTTATCCCGCCCTAACGCACTCAACCGGGGAGACAAACCGGAAGACAGACTGGTGTTGCAATACATCTACAACTCCAACGGTTATATGTCTGCCGTGCGTAGCCCGAAAAACTACGCCGATGAAGTGTTCACCAGTGCGAGCTTCCGCGCTGAAATTAAACAATTGCTCGACCAAGCCATTGCACTTGCCAATACCTACCTAGAGCGGGCTGAAAAATACGCAGCACAGGAAAGCTTCTTTAAAGGAAAAGCGGCTGAATACAACCAAAAAACCGTCAATGTCCACACGTTGGATAGCTCCTCAGCCGCGATGCTCGCAGGTGGTTACCGCTTTAAACAATGGTGCAACGCTAACAAGGTGTGTTACCTCCGTCCCGGCACCTGGGTCATGCTGCATGATGATGTCGTCACCCCGATTGATGTGACGCTGGATGGCGACATTTACCGCATCGAATCCACCCTTGAAAGCAGTACAGCAGGCAAGCGTAACTACACCACCACTGTGCACAAAGTCTCTGAGGCAGAATTTAACAGCGCCGCACTGACTGCGGCTCATGACTTTATCCTCACCGACTATGACAAGAACGGCCAACCAGACCTGATGTCCACCAAGGATATTTATGTCGCACAAGCTGATTCTGAAACACAGGAAGAGTTACTGTTCTCGGCAGAAGATTTAGAGCAAGCAGGCGTGATTGCCGGAAATCGCTACAAGTTTTATACCGAGCTGGCGACGGCGTTGATTTCGCTCTCTGAAGATGTGGCTGAGTTTTCCGGTATCTACTGTGAAATGGCGAATCAGTTAGGAGGTGATTTAACGACCGCACAGCGCCAGAAATGTACCAATAATTTAGATGACCAACAGTACAAAGAAGACAGTCAGGCAGAACAACTGGATACCATTCTGACACAATCAAAAATGGAAGAAGGTGCAGACGCCTATATCTACTACTGGCAGCGTCGTGAAACCGATGCGTGGAACCACACCCTCTCTGAAATGCTGGGTAATGGTTTGGTCAACACCTATAAACACAATGCGAGAACGGGTCGCCCTGACCATATCACCACCCATATCGCGTCCGGTCTGTTTGACCAGCGGATTAAGAAATCGTCGGCACAATTGCTGCGTCATATCGAATACACCTACGACAATCACGACAATGTGAAAATGCGATATGACCGCATTCTGGGTATCCAAGACACCTTCGAATATGACGGGCTGGATCGCGTCACCAGAAACCACGTCACCCTTGATTCGTTAGACGATTATTTGGGCGCGACCCCTGACTTTGCCGGGCTCCATACCGTGCAATATGACAAGTTGGGCAACATCAAGCAACGCTCTGAAATCGGCGACTACACCTATAGCGGTGTGCAGGCTGGCCCACATGCGGTCACACAAGCTAATGGCCTGACTTACCAGTATGACGAAGTCGGTAACATGGTCAGCGCCAAAGCGGTGGCAGGCACTGACAATGCATTGGAACGTGAACTGGAATGGAACGAATTCAACAAACCCACCAAAATCACCCGCAACGGTAAAACGGTTGAATTTAAGTATGACGCTAACCACAGCCGCTACCTGAAAACCAACAGCGATGGCGTGGAAACCTTCTACTTCGATAAGGTGTATGAGCGGGTTAAAGACACAACGACAGGTAACGTTGAGCATAAACACTTTGTGTATGCGGATGGGAAGTTAATTTCACTGGTTGTGCATGAGCGTGACAGCGCCCAGAAACTACTCAATAAGAAAACCCAATACCTCCACTACGATGCACTTGAGTCGGTGGACATGATCACTGATGGCTATGGTGTGATTAGTGCCAATGGTATTGAAGAGCGGTTTGCGAGAGACCGTCTGGTGGTTGAGCGCCGCAGCTACAGCGTATGGGGTAAGCAGCGGGAAATCATCTGGAACGCGAACAAGAGCCCAACGCTCGTCGAGACAGCGGTCAGCACCAACCGAGGCTATACCGGCCATGAGCAGATCGAGGAAGTCGGTCTGACCCATATGAATGGACGGGTTTATGATGAGGAGTTGGGGCGGTTTATTAGTGCAGACCCGATTGTTCAAGCGCCGTTTGTGACGAATAGCTTTAACCGTTATGCGTATGTTTGGAACAATCCGTTGAAGTATGTAGATCCGACTGGGTTTGTCGCATACTCAGAAAGGGCTAAAGATAGATCAGATAACCTAGATAAATCCTTGAATGAATATGAAAAAAACCATTCAAATGGAGGTACAAAAAGAGATGGTCAACGTGACAGCAAAAATGATGATACGGGCGACTCATCTACTTCTTCTTTAGAAGATGGGTCAGGTGACGGTTCAAGTGACAGTCAAGAAAACGAAGATCTATACGCATATTCAGGATTTTCGCAGTTAGGTGAGATCAGCAATCTGCAGCCAGACTTAGAGTTTAAGGACGTTATAACTGGCGAATTTGGAGCTTCATACGGAAAAGGTAATTTCGAAACAAAAACCGATTTCAACAGTGTAAGTACTGCAGTAAATGTCACCGCGGGAGACTTTAAAGTTGATACAAAAGTAGCGGAAATTAAAGCAAGTGGCAGTTACAATCATACAACAGGCGAGTTTGAAGGCGAAGTCGCAATAGAGAAGAAAATAGGGCCCAAGGGTGCAAATGTGGCGGCAGGTGCGGCCATAAATACCGAGGGTCAGCTAAGTGTGAAAGGATCGGGATCTTTAGGACAAGCAACGGTTGAGGGAACAATAAAAGTAGATGGTGGAAACTTCATCGACAATGCAAAAGAATTTACAAATAGCGTTGAAAATTTCCTTGGCGATGTAGAGAGACACCTAAACCACTTTGAAATCAAGAGGTAAACATGAAGTTTAGTGGAATATTTTTCATATTATTGATGTTTGTTATCTTCCCATCCAAAGGTAGTGATAAAGCCATAGAAAAAAACTGCAAATATGATATAGATCGTTGCTTCAATGACCTGAACTCCAGAGAAAATCAACAAGATAAACTTTCTTCAGTTTTCTTATACTTAAATAATAAAGAACGTCTTGAAAAGTATGAAGCTCTTTCAAAAGAAACTCTTGATCGTTTAGTTAGTCTAGGGGATCGGGATGCCATAATACTCAAAGGCTGGCTGATGATATCAGATAGCTTCTATAGAAAAGATCCTTTAGGAGCTAAAAACCTTCTGAAATCTCAAACGTGGTTGTATCAAGATGCAGATGCCCTCGAGCTTCTTGCAAAAATCACTTTTCAAGAGTTCAAATTTAGCAATAACTTGCAGTTGCTAGACGAAACCTATGAACTTTTCGAGAAGTCAGAAAATCTAGGAAGCAATGAGTCGAAACTAAATAAGAATATTCTGCTAATTACCTATGGTGATCTTCACATGGTTCAGGAGGGGATATTAGGCTTAAAAGATATGGCATCACTAGGTGGCAAGTTTTCAGATAGATACCACCAATACTCTAAGTTAGCTCAAGAGAGATTCCCTGATGAAATTGAAGATTTAGCGAGAGAGTAAGTTATCAGAGCCGTAACAGAGCCGTAACAGGACAGACACCGTAAGAAAAATCCAATCACTCTTATATCAATAAATCATTGATATAAGGTTGAATTTATCAGAAAGACGCTCAGAAGCGGTTTCAGACGAGATTCCGCGTCAATTCAAGCCAAATCTGCAAATTTCAAACAGCACAAAAACAGGCAATAGCATGTTGATTGGTAGTGTTTGAGTTGAGGAAGAAAGTTAGCCGTCAGGCAGTCTAAACCCTGATAGCCGCTTTCGGTTTAGGTGAGGCAGAAAGAACTACTGGGACAGACACCGTAAGAAAGGTCTAATCACTCTTATATCAACAACTCATTGATATTAACTACTGGGACAGACACCATAAGGAAAATCTAATCACTCTTATATCGATAAATCATTGATATAATGTTGAATTTATCAGAAAGATGCTCAGAAGTGGCTACAGACGAGATTCCGCGTCAATCCAAGCCAAATTTTCAAATTTCAAACAGCACAAAAACAGGCAATAGCCTGTTGGTTGGTAGTGTTTGGGTTGAGAAGAAAAGTTTTAGCCGTCAGGTAGTCTAAACCCTGATGACCGCTTTCGGTTTAGATGAGGTAGTGCTGCTTTAATCGCTCGGCTACTGCCGACTAACCTACCCTGCTCGATTCGAGTGCAAGCGCTCATCCATTCGGCCGATTCAAAGCCGAGTCTGGAAAGATTTGGCAGTAAATTGGGGCTAATATGACCCGTTTGTAGATCTTCCCAATCACTCAATACGACAGTTGGATCACAAAGATTATTTCGAGGAACATGCCAATGAAGAAAATATTCCTACCTGTTCTGATATTTCTAAGTAGCTTTTACGCTCATGCATCGGACAATCTTACTGGAAAAGTAATTTATACTGGACTCTATGGAGATGGACGATTTTTCGTACAAACAGATAGGCTTATAAATGAACCTGGATGCGAAGGAACTAGAATTGATGTGGCACCTAATCACCCACAAATAGACCGTTGGTTAAGCATAGCACTTAGTGCATACGCAACTGGCGGAGAGATTCAATTTAGAACAAACGGATGTTTTGCTGGTTATCCTACATTAGATAACACAACTCAAACTTGGCTGCACTCCAAACCTCAGTAAAGACGGAGTTAGCGGGACAGACACCGTAAGAAAAATTTAATAGTAACTACTGGGACAGACACCATAAGGAAAATCTAATCACTCTTATATCGATAAATCATTGATATAATGTTGAATTTATCAGAAAGATGCTCAGAAGTGGCTACAGACGAGATTCCGCGTCAATCCAAGCCAAATTTTCAAATTTCAAACAGCACAAAAACAGGCAATAGCCTGTTGGTTGGTAGTGTTTGGGTTGAGAAGAAAAGTTTTAGCCGTCAGGCAGTCTAAACCCTGATGACCGCTTTCGGTTTAGGTGAGGTAGTGCTGCCCTAATCGCTCGGCAACTGCCGACTAACCTACCCTGCTCGATTTGAGTGCAAGCACTCATCCATTCGGCCGATTCAAAGCCGAGTCTGGAAAGAATGGGTGGCAAGGTAGTGTTGATGTGACCGCGTTTATCATCGCGGATTTGTCTGCCCGTCCAGTCGACAAGTTCTAGGTAATCCATTAATCGAAATGGAATACCATCAGGCATAGGCTCACGAGGGTTACCGACAAAAGGGAAGAGATAAGGCGCAGTGTGTTGCTCTTTTCTTAGGGCTTCAATCCATGCTTTCACAGAGGTAAATGCAGACTTCTCTGGCGTATCGGCAATGGCAGCGCGAATGGGGTTTAGATCCACGTAGGCCATTGCAGCAGCGAGTGCTTTTTCATCAAGCAGAGCCTGGCTTTTAAAGCGTCCTTCCCAGAAATGACCGGCATAACTACTGGGACAGACACCATAAGGAAAATCTAATCACTCTTATATCGATAAATCATTGATATAATGTTGAATTTATCAGAAAGATGCTCAGAAGTGGCTACAGACGAGATTCCGCGTCAATCCAAGCCAAATTTTCAAATTTCAAACAGCACAAAAACAGGCAATAGCCTGTTGGTTGGTAGTGTTTGGGTTGAGAAGAAAAGTTTTAGCCGTCAGGCAGTCTAAACCCTGATGACCGCTTTCGGTTTAGGTGAGGTAGTGCTGCCCTAATCGCTCGGCAACTGCCGACTAACCTACCCTGCTCGATTTGAGTGCAAGCACTCATCCATTCGGCCGATTCAAAGCCGAGTCTGGAAAGAATGGGAACTAACTGGGACAGACACCATAAGGAAAGTCTAATCACTCTTATATCAACAACTCATTGATATAATGTTGAATTTATCAGAAAGACGCTCAGAAGTGGCTACAGACGAGATTCCGCGTCAATCCAAGCCAAATTTGCAAATTTCAAACAGCACAAAAACAGGCAATAGCCTGCTGGTTGGTAGTGTTTGGGTTGAGAAGAAAAGTTTTAGCCGTCAGGCAGTCTAAACCCTGATGACCGCTTTCGGTTTAGATGAGGTAGTGCTGCTTTAATCGCTCGGCTGCTACCGACTAACCTACCCTGCTCGATTCGAGTGCAAGCGCTCAACCATTCGGCAGAGTTAAAACCAAGCCTGGAAAGAATGGGGGGCAAGGTGGTGTCGATGTGACCGCGTTTATCATGGCGGATTTGTCTGCCCGTCCAGTCGACAAGCTCTAGGTAATCCATTAATCGAAATGGAATACCATCAGGCATAGGCTCACGAGGGTTACCGACAAAAGGGAAAAGATAAGGCGCTGTGTGTTGTTCTTTTCTTAGGGCATCAATCCGTGCTTTCACAGAGGTAAATGCAGACTTCTCTGGCGTATCAGCAATGGCAGCACGAACGGGGTTTAAATCCACATAGGTCATTACAGCTGCGAGTGCCTTTTCATCAAGCAGAGCCTGGCTTTTAAAGCGTCCTTCCCAGAAATGACCGGTACATTGGTCTTCTCGGTTGGCCTCTGAAGCAATGTATTGATTGAGCAAGCGCATAAACCAACTGATGCTGGTCAATCGCGCTCGCCAGAGTTCGATAATTTCTTCGCTGCGTTGGCGTTCAGATCCGGACAGTTTGTCACCTCGGATAAAGCGGTTGACCAAAACGGGACCGGAGTGCAATGAGAGCCAGCGTTCAGCGACCTGTTCTAGGGACAATGATTCGGCGTCTTTAACGTTAATGTGCAAAACAACGTGATAGTGATTGCTCATAATGGCGTAGGCGCAAACATCAATACAGAACGTTTGCGCGAGTAAAAGCAGACGTTTCTCTATCCATTCGCGTCTGTGTTCAAAGTTCTTGTCTGCATGTTTGTCATAACCGCAAAGAAAAGAGCGTCGAACGCAACGAGATACGCAATGATAATAAGGCGTTGCTGATACATTGATCAGCGAAGAGCGGGCGATGGTCATGGCTATCATTTAATGCTTTAGGTTTCGTGAAGCTACATCGATATCTTTGTGCTGTCTTTTCGGGATTAGATATATATGGACTCTTACTCATCGAGGTGAAACTGACAGATTTGTCCTTTTCTTCGGGTGACTGTCCTAAAAAGTACGAAATCATAAAATAAAATTCCATTCAAAACGACTAGGTGAAAATATGGCTAAAGCAACAATTTTACTAGTGTTTCTATCTCAATTTGTCTTTGCAGCTCCAATTTTTACAAGCGCTAAAGTTGACTACGTTTTTGCAGGATATCCAGACGGCTCTATTGCTTTCATACCTATTGGTACTGAGAGGGTTAATCCTGCCAATTGCTCACACACTCAAGCATATGTCATGAAACATTCATTAGGCACAGATGGGGCTTTAAGCATCATGCTGGCGGCAAAAATGGGTGATAAGAAAGTGGCTTTCTCCATTCTGGACAGCGAATGTCATGCTCTGCCGCAAACAGATAATCCGGGAACGTTTCCTGTATTACAAAGAATATCAGTCAGATAATCAGCAGTTCCATGTTAGAACGATATTAGCGGGATATATATGGACGCTCTCTCAACGTCAAGCCAAACGGCTCTTGTCGTTTCGTATAGCGAGACGATATTCACGTTCTTTTTACCCCTGTGTTCAGCGTTGATGCTCTGGTTTTCATTCCCCTTAAGGGAAGGTCAGTACTGACATATATCCAGGCTCGCTTCTTTGAGTAGAATGAGGCGATTTTCTCGCCTCGGCCTCTAATGAGTTCCGTACCTGACCACAGGGCTGCCCACTAACCTGCCCTGCTCGATTTGGCTACAAACGTTGGCCTTTGGGCAAATTCGAAAGCAAGTCTGGAAAAACCGGTAGCTTAGGTTGTAAACAAATCTTATGTCTAATTCGATAAAACTTAGCCCAAGAAATGTACCTGACCCTTTGAGCGTTCCAAGCTTATCTAGCGTAACTTGGGACGGATGTAAACTTGAAGCTAGGGTGGATATCTCACTTGATACCGCTTCTGAAATGAAGCCAGTTTATATTATCTTTTTCTGGGTTGAAGGTTTTAGGATGCTTGATGAATTCAACTTAAACGAGTTCTGGGATAAGAAGAAAAAAATCAGTTCTTGGCTTTGCGAAGTGGAGTCAGGCGGTTGGCTTGATCATGAAAAATCACGAAGTGGTTTTTTATCCAGAGAAGATAATCTTAAAGAATATTTAATTATTGGCCAAGAAGAGTGTTTAAGTGTTTTTTCGAATACTGATCCAGTTATTATCGAACCGGATTTGTAGACATTTAGCTAAGAGTTAACGGGACAGACTCCCCAACACTCCTATACCTTCAATTTTGCCCACACGTTTCGAAAGCCGCTAGGACTTACTCTAAGGACTTTCACAATCAGGTTATTTATGATTTCTAATGAATTAGAGGTTAATCCCCTTAAAAGTGGTATTTTTTATTTAGATCGAAAAGAGCTGGCCGAAGCAATAATTGGAATCCCAATCAGTGTTTTCGTATCTTATCTCTGGAGTTATGGTTCATCTATAATGGACGTTATAATACCTTTAATAGTAATACCTATGATATTAAATCGTCCTTATCTTAGAGCAAGATTTATAAGAAACAATGGGAAATACATTATAACAAAAGAGAGAATAGTTTACAGAAAGCCAAATGGTTCAGTATTCACTCTCAATACACATGGAAGAACATTAAAAATTAAAAAAAGAATACGGGGCTATGATGTCATGTTTCATAAAAACAATTTTTTAGATGGCATTGGGCATTTTGGTGATTTACGCTATATTGGTAGCGGAATATATAACTTAAGTAAAGGCGACTGTGACTTAGTGAAAAAATACTTTAACGACTAATATTATGAGTACAGTTAGTAGGACAGGCATCATAAGAGGAAAATAGTAACTCCTCTACAAGAAACCTATCGTTGAAAAGATAGATTTATAAGACATCTTCTAGCAAAAGGTTAGTGGTAAAATTTATCACTAATAATTCAACGTTCATTAACATGGAGTAGTTATGAAACTAAAATTAAAAAAAGTCACTATATTACGACACTTACTTATCTTATTACCACTAACTTCGGCAGCATCTTATTCTCAAGAATGGAGTGGTGGCACTAACTTAAAAACGATCTACCCCCATTCCCATAATAATGGAGTAGGAACCGTTTACTACTCTTTCGAAAAAATGATAAATCCATCTAATTGTACACATGGTTGGTTAATAGCATTAAGAAAAGACAATAAACTATCTTCAGAAATTTACTCTTTACTTCTTACTGCTTTTACAACCGACACAAAGGTTAACTATTATGTCGGTGGATGTGATGATGCAGGTTTCCCTGTGATGCACCATATTCAATTAAGCAAGTAAATCCAATCGAATAAGGCTAACGAAACTTAAATTCTCAGTTACGTGATAGAGTAATAAACCATCACTGAAATTCCATGAACCATACATATTTAAAAAGGATTTATCCATGACTAGGATTATCTCTTTAAGTTTAGTACTATTCGCTACAGTATCTCATGCCGAATACATCGTGAAAGATGCAATAATAACCTCTATTGCAAATACTAATAGTAATGGAGAAAACTTTACCGTTTGGGTTGAAGGAGGAAGTGGGCCCTGTACGGATAGAGCAGTTACCTTCCCTCGAAGGGCAGTGAGCTCCAACGAAATTCACGCTCGAGCATACTCCGCAGCGCTATCTGCCCTGTCTACTAATCACAAAGTGGATATTTATGATTACTCTGGTAGTAATTGCGGAAACGCCTCATATATCAGACTGCATTGATATACGCTCTTAGTGATTAGGAAGATGATAGACTACATAACCAATCAAAGAGTATTAGTACAATTTGATGAAGACTCATGCCCATTCATAGAAATTAGCAACTATAGTGATGCCGACAATCTCGATGATATCCTGACCGAAGAATATCATCTAATCTATATTTTTAGCAGTCCGGAACATTTGAAAAATCATGGCGGTAAGAGGTTTCATTTTGGAGCATTAATTGACACTAAAAAGCTTCAGGAAATCTTAGATGATATTAATTTAAACCAACCAGTAGTGAATAGCTAGCGGGCAGGCATCCTAAGGTTATCCTGATTATAGTAACTTAACTTCATTTCTCTTGAACTGGAGACAGAGCAGGTCTTACCGTTAGGTTCCAAATCTATAGTAATAAGATATGAATAGGCTAATCGATTAATTTCCACCATTTAAATAAAACACTTTTTGAAAATGTTTGTCATACCCGCAAAGAAATGAGCGTCGAACGCAACGAGATACGCAATGATAATAAGGCGTTGCTGACACATTAATCAACGAAGAGCGGTCGATGGTCATGCCTATCATTTAATCCTTTAGGTTCCACGAATCTACATCAGTATCTCTGTGCTGTCTTTTCGGGATTAGAAATATATAGATTGTTACTCATCGAGATGAAACTGACAGATTTGTTCTTTTCTTCGGGTGACTGCCCTAAAAAGTACGTTCTACCTCAAGTCGTCACTGCTGCTCCAATTTTTACGAGCGCTAAAGTTGACTACGTTTTTGCAGGATATCAAGACGGCTCTATCGCTTTCATCCCTCTTGGGGCTGATAGGGTTAATCCTGCGAATTGCTCACACACTCAAGCATATGTCATGAAGCATTCATTGGGCCCTATGGGGCTGTACCCGCAAAACACGCTCGCCGTTTATGGCAGGAGTTAGGTGAACCATGAAATACGAAGCATCGGCATTACAAGCAATCAAAGACTCTTCCGGTACTGAAATAGGAGAAGATGGTGTTGATTTGTTTGTATCTCACCATTTGGAAGAGTTGCCGACAAGTTATTGGGTAGAGCTACTGGGAACCGAATCGCCATCGAGTGAGCAAGTAATTGGCCTACTTGTACTGCGCAGTAAATGGGAAGGTGAAGAAGTATATGACTTTACTCTCCCTGGAGAAGTTACTGATTATGTTGTCAGCGTAACATTCAACGAAGAAGGCAAAGTTGAGAGTATTGAGATGGAAAGCTAGTTGTTTACCGAAAAAAGCCATGAACGAGACACTTTGTCAATGCGGCAACATTGCAAAGCATCGTGAATACAAAGGGTTAAGCAGGTTCGGGCTATTTGGCAAGCGCCTGTTATTGCGACGTTAGAGGTCAGTATGGATATAAACGATGCATTGAATATGATTAGGAGACTTGAGAATCTCCCTGAAATATATGACCAAATAGAACGTGCTGTATGTGGTGTCGTACATAGCTATTTTCAGGATATGCTTGAGGTTGAAAGGCTTGAAGCAGAGATAATGTCATCATCTGACTATAATCGCGATGAACTAGAGCCTCACCTTGAGAAGAAGGCTGAAATACACAAAAAATACTGGTCCAACTCATCGCCGTTCTATCAGCCATGCTCATCCAGTAGTAGTCCAGAACATATATGGGAATGCCTTAGTGATATTGAAATATTACAAAATGGGGACGATGATTGCTCGCTTTATATTTTTAAAGCTAACTTAAAAGACCCTGATCACGGTTTGGTAAGTAAAAAAGCATTCATTCTTAAGTTGAAAGAAGGCCATCTTTATATTGGGCATGAGTTATTCGGCTAAAACTCTAACAAAGGCAATAAATGTGGACGCTTTGTCACTGTAGCAGCGTTTCAAAGTGTTGTGAATACAAAGGATTAAGCAGTTTTGGGTAGTTTGGTAAGCGCCCGCTATTGCAACGTTATTATGTAGTGGGCAACTGAACAGGGTTAACTGTTAAAACAGAAGGGCTTTAGGTTATGAAGTTGAAATCGTACAAATTACTTGGTGCATTGCTGGCTTGTTCTATGTCATTCCCAGCATATGCCGCTATGACTTCTGATTGGGTGAATGTGACCCAGATAAGACCAATAGTAGATGGTAATGTTTATTTTGATGTTGATAGGGTTGCTATATGTAACTCAAATGCATTTTTAATTAAAGTAAAGGACGATGGTTCAAAAGCTGTCTACTCGACATTGTTGTCTGCGGCCCTTGCTGGAAAATCAGTCAAGTTAGAAACGTGGGGAAGTTGCGCTGTAGGTGGTGGTTGGGGAACAGAAATCCAAGCAATCTATCTGAAAATTCAATAAAGGGTAGGTGTGTTTTGTTCATATAACACATATGAGCCCTTCTCCGGTCAATAACCCATAGCATCCCGGCTGCCCCGCGCAGCCAATCCTCTCACGCTGCAACTACCCATCAAGCTGCATGGCTATGAGGTGCTAATTTTCATTTTTGTCTCATTTAAGGAAAGCAAATCTAATCTAGCACCTGTTGGTATTCAAAGGTCGTACTGTTAAATTTATAAACAGAGTTTAGATATTGAGCACGAGGATGGCAGATATGCCAGTCGCGTCGTTGAGCAAGTTTTGCTCTACATAATTAACATGGATGAAAGTATGAAGTTTAAACTGCTCCTAGCGCTTACTATGATCTCTTTCAATTCATTGGCCGCTATCTCGGCGACAAACTCGTTGAATGATGAATCGGGTCAGCTTATCAATCGAGTAGTCGTAGCCGAAGGAGGTTGGGCTACTGTAAAGTTTACAGTGCCTTTAGTTCCATCTAATGGTTCAACCGCCAGTTGCGTGGCTTCATGGAACAAGGATTCGCTATCTTTTTCAACCAAGACGCCAGATGGCGGTGCAATACTCTCTCTTTTGCTGGCGGCCCAAGTCTCGGGTAAAAAGGTGTATGCGCAAGGCACAGGTAATTGTAATGTTACAAGTAATGCGGAAAGCTGGAATTTTGGCTGGATAGTTAATTAGATTGAGGCAAGCCTTTATGCACTCTAGCCAGAATTGCCTCGCTTAGCCGCTACTTTATTAGGGTGAATAGGAAGTAAAATGATTAAAAGTTGTCTAATAGCGTTCTCAATGATGCCTTGCCTTCTCTATGGGAGCGTCTGCAACATGGAGTAATGGTAGCTGGAAGGTTGGCAATATTTCGATTGAAGGTAGCGAGGCTTCCCCCACCGCCTACGCTCGAATTATTGGGACAGCATGGCCAGATAACAGATGTGCTGATAAACACTATGTTTCAATCGACACAAGCAATGAAAGAGGGAGGCAAATACTTTCTACACTATTGACTGCTGCTACAACCCAGAAGTCTATAAATGTCTTTTTTTCGAGCGAACCCTGTGATGGACAACGCTATCGAATAAATCATGTTAATGTCTTCTTCGAATAGCTAATCCCAGATCAAGTAATATTGGTTCAACTTCGATGCCTACAAAGTCATCAACGGGACGTCTTCTCAATGCTTCAGCTTTTCGACGTGTCATGAATACAAAGGATTCAAGCAGTTTTGGGCGGCTTTGTATGCATCCGCTATTCAAACGTTTTATTTTCAAGGATGATTCATAGTGAAAACTTTAAAACTAATTTCTACTTTCTTTCTTATGCTAGTGTCCTCTCAAGCACTTGCAGAGTGGGTTCCCGCACAAAAGGTAGATCGCATGCAAGTGCTCCCTATAGGAAATATCAATTTCTGGTCTTCGTCTACTAACTCTGATTGTGGCTCCCGTACAAATCCCTTCAAAGTTGAAATCAATCAGTATGGGGTAAACGCAGACGGTCTGAAAATGTTTTCCAGTGTAATTCTATCCTCTATCGTAGCAGACAAAGCTCTTATTATTTCGAAGCGTGATGATAATTGTCGTGTTGACTCAGTGACTTTACAAAAGTGAGGTAACTATTCAGGCCAAATTGGTCGATTTAATGTAATTTTTTTCTTTGCAAATTGTGCAGTGCGTTGTCTGCGGTTTAAGTTGATGTCATGTTACTGAGGAGAGATTGTGGGCTTAGCCCAAACATTCAAAGTTGAATATCAAAGCACAGAAGAAATTCAATCATTTATTAATAATTTCAATAAAACAGCAAGGCTTCATTATGAAAAAGATCTTTGGACGGTTTCAGAGTTTGAAGGCTGTAAAATGATGTTTGAAATCAGAATTGTTAGTAGAGGGTTGTATTGCCATCGCTCTGGGAATTATTTTAGTTTTCTTGGCTATTTTCTAGAGCAGCTCTCTGGTGTTTTCGGTGCAGTAACAATTGAAGATGTGTAGTGATAAGTAACATACAAAGGCAATCAACGCGGACGCTTTGTCAACGCGGCAGCTTTCAAAGTGTTGTGAATACAAAGAATTAAAGCGGTTTTTGGCGGTTTGGTAAGCGCCCGTTATTGCAACGCTATAGCCCAAATTAGGTTTAGGAGTACTACTTGATGAATAAATTCATTGCCTTACTGTTATTTGTTTTTTCAGTAAGTGCATATGCTAATGCGCCAATTGAAGTTGGAAATATTTCACTTCTTCAGATTCATAACAATCCAACCTCTACATCGAATTCTGCTCAGAGGTTTATCGTAAAACTAAACGGTTCTGTTTCGACTTCATCTTGCGGGTCATCAGATTTTTGGACTGGAGCCTTGGATAATGATGCAGGCAGAGCTCAGTACTCAGCTATTTTAGCCGCAGCTACGTCAAATAAACCTATCAAACTTCAAGGTACTGCACCAAATAGCTGCCTATCCGGCAATATTCTGATTAGAAACGTATATGTAGTTTGGTAGCCAGCTATAACAAAAGCTCCAAACCGAAATCTAAGGCGTGGCATTTTTGGCATGCAGTGATTTTGGTGTGGAAGTGCAATTCGGAAACTTAGTTATGGCATGCTTCACACCTGGATTGGGAGTTAAACGGCAAAAGATATTACGAAAAAATGACTATCATCGAAATCCGTCCGGCTTGTGGAACTGACCTTACCGATATTCAGTCCTGCGCGTGGAAGGCTTATGGAAAATATGTTCAACGTATGGATAGAGATCCTGCGCCGATGCATGCAGATTTCGAAAGCCTGATTGCAAGAGGCTGTGTAGATGTCGCTATCGGCGACTCGCTCTTGGTTGGGTACGTTGTTTTCTATCCGGAACGCAGTCATATATGCCTAGAGAACATTGCGGTTTTACCTGAGTACAATAGGCTCGGTTTTGGTAGATGCTTAATCGAGCACGTTGAGCGCATTGCTAAAGACACTGGGTACGAAACAGTAGTGCTATATACAAATGAAGCCATGACTGAAAATTTATCCATGTATCCAAAGATGGGGTACATCGAAGTAGAACGTCGACGCGAAGCAGGTTTTAACCGTGTATATTTCAGAAAACAGGTATGAATTTTTGCGTGTTATGTGAATTGTCGTATGACACATATGAGTTCTTCACTCCTTTTTCCCTGTCAACGCATTGTCTTTAGGCTCTCAACCTACCTACCCGGCCCTTCCAGTTCATCCAACCTCGCCTCATGACCAAGTATCGAGCAGCCAACACTTATTCTTATTTGTGTGTTGAATAAGCCTGTCTCTGAAGCGTTTATTCCCCGCGCAGCCAATCCCCCTCTCTTTCGGGAATGTCGTATGACACGGCTAATTTGTAGAAATTGGCACTATTGATACAGACATTGTATGCAAAGTTGTTGGACAGTGACCGGAGAGTCCTTTTGGTCTGGCTTTTAAAGTAACGTGAATACAAATGATTAATGCAGTTTTGGGGGTGGCTTGGTATGCGCGCATTATTGATTGCAACGCTATGTCCCAGAAGTTTATTTATATGTATAGGAAAATTATCAAAAAGTTTATATGTTTTTTTAGCTTGGTCTTTTCTATGAGCTTATTTGCAGGTGATGTTGCATTTGGGACGCTGAAAGGAATTAAGCTTTATGACTTTTCCAACAATAAGTCCATTAGGATCTACTTCAATGCCGATGCCACAAAGGTGAATGAAAATTGCATTCATGGCGGCACCGCCGTAGCGATAATAAGCAAGGTTAACCATGATGAGCCAACAGTTAATAGGATGCTAAGCATGTTGTTATCCGCCCAGATGTCTGGAAAGAAAGTTAGAATCCACTCAGAGGGAGCTGGTTGTGAGGTGGATTTTGTTGCAGTCCAAGAGACTTATTTTTAATCAGGCATAACAAACGGCTCCAAACGACAACCAACTGCCGTGTCATTTGTGCCAATGGCGCGAGCGCGAAATATGGCTCCAATCCCGCTATGGTTGTTTACGCCTGAGCCGAGAGCTATGCCACAAGGAAAAACTATAGGAAAATAATAATGAAGAAACTATTAATATTTACACTGGGAATTTTGTTATCTGGTGCCGTTTTAGCAAGTGAAGTCAAAAATACCAAAATCCTAGAAGTGAGGTCGGGGCCTTGGTATGGAAAATTGTTACGTTTAAGGTAGCGTCCACTCCTAGCTCTCAGCCTACGTGCTCCAACATGGGGGATAGAGGTCATTATGTCTTTGACACGTCTAATCCAGGGGGTGCTCAGTGGCTATCAATGGTTCTGTCAGCTCACGCGAGTGGTAAAACTGTACAGGTTTGGGGAACTACTGGGAAGTGCTTAGATGTACACAGCACTACACTAGCCGGAGAAGAGTTAGAAACCATTGCTATCAAGTGACATAACCAAGCGTTCAATCAGACAACCAACGCTTGACAACTTGGCTCACAACTTGGCATTAGTGTTTATGTCACAATGGTTTAAGTTTGCAGTAGCTTTGTAAAGTATCATGAATACAAGGAATTAAAGCAGTTTTGGGTGATTTGATAAGCGCCCGTTATGCTTACGTTAGTCATCCAGTTGATTCCAAGACTATGAATATAAAATTAGAGTTAGAGAAAGTAAGTAAAAATCCGGCTAAACAGAAAATAGTAAAGCACTATTTGCTGGACTGCTGCGCAAAACTCGTGAGATTTAGATCTAGCGGTCGTTTACCAAAGAATTTACAAATTGCTAAAAAATTTTTGAGTGGTTTCGCCAATCAGAAAGAAATTCACCAAGCCGAATGGGAATTAGAAGGCGAAGCCTTTGGTGTCGAGTATTTCTCGCAAGAAGGCAAACAATTCTATTTTAGAGCAAGGAAGGATATTAGTGCCGACCTAGTTAAGGTGAGAATTTCTAAAGGACTTTCCAATAACGCTTCTAGAAAGTATTTGGAGGATATGGCTTACTTTATAGATCGTGTATTCAGTCATATTGAGTGCTCATCCAATTGGCTATTTAGAGAAGAGTGCGAGAAGTTTATGTGCCCCAAGTTGTATAAAAAGTACTTTGGTGTGGCTGCATAACAAGCGAATTAACGAGGGATGTTTACTCGTGGCACATTTTTTCATAGAAATGCTGTGATTCAGGCGTTTCAATCAGTTTGGGCTAATAAGCGCCCGTTATGCTAACGTTCTGTGTAAGGAGAGTAAGTGCTACTAATATTCGGCGGGGCAGTATTGGTTTTACTTTTTGTTGCTTTGGTTGCAACTCTTTTGGTAAAGCGACTAACGGATAAAGCAAGGGTCGCGATATGCACAACAATCTATACCTTGCTATTTACGCCATCTTTCGCCCCTGCAACAATAGTGGTTGTGCCAATGCCTTTTGGGGTTATGCTAGGCGCTGGCGTTTTTGGTGGTGCTCCAAATGAAATAGCAGAATTGTTGTACTTATTTTGGTGGTGGCATTTACCTGCTTTCATTATTACAGGGCTTATCTCATACAAGATAGCAATTAAAATAGTGGGGTATTCTAATGTCCACCATAGAAATACATAACAAATTTCGGCAGCCGACCGCCTGCACTCCACTCGCTTTGTGCTGTACGCTAGCACAAAGTGGCTCCATTACGGTGCCAGCGAAGCAAAGCGTTAAACATCAAGAGGGACTATAGATCATGGCAGATTGGAATCACTATCAGGCCAAAATCAATGACAACATTGTGCTTCCAGTCGTTCTTGCAGCCGCTCAAAGGCCGGGATGTCGTTTAACCACTTCCACATGATGGCGTCACTCCCCATTGGATAGTCGTGCTGTAATTTCCCCAAAACACCCAAGATGACATCGGGCGTAAGCGCTGACCTTCCCCGCTGTATGGAAAGCGTCTTCTCACCGTGCAGGCGGATAAAAAGCTCCAATCCCATACTCATACTCGCTGCCCCTTTATCTCGATAAGCCCGGCTCTCACTCTCCTTGCGATCGTGGCGTGTACCGCCCTTAACATGTATTCCTCTCGCTCTCCCGGCTCAAAGTCGTAGCTCACCCGTCCATCCATGACGTCATGACAGTTCATGCAGGCATCCGCACCCCAAAAGTCGTCTGACTTATAGACCATGCCATGTGTCGCACTTGGAAAATGCGCAAACACCACGGTTTCAGGGTTAAAACAGCACACCCCGGAAATCTGCAATGTACATTCCTGTCCCCTTGCGGCATCAGTAAGGGCTTTACTTCTGATGGCTGTTTTTTTCATAGTCATGATGCAAACCCCAGTAGGTTGTTCACTGCCCTTTCAGCGTCCGCTTCGCTCTCGAAGTACTTATGCAGGATCTGATTCCAAATCACGTTGAAGGAGGCTCGGTAGAGTTCAGAGAATTCGTTGTCGTCCATCTTGGCGAACGAGATAGATTTGGCTTCTTTTTTCACCGCGCCATTCGGGAAGACGACGATACGAAAGAAACCCGCCTCCATCGCCACCCACTTTCGGTAAGCCTCAAAGCTCTTTTCGACCGTCAGTGAAGCGTTGTGGACACTTGCCATCCCAGAGAGCTTTTGGGGATAGGATTGGGCGGGATTGAAGAGCGCTTAGCGGTACAGATGCTCTAATAGAAGTCCAGTAACTCTTCTATCAGTAAGTTGGCTGGCTTCTGCACAATGATATGGTAGGTTGTATACCCAAATAACCTGAATCCTGCATCTTCAGGTTATTTGGGTATATAGCCTTGCTCACTACTAACCCCCTTAGTTTCTGAGGTTTATTCGATCTAGCTCTCACCTGCTCAAGCCGCTATAATTCACGCCTCGCGAGAAAGAGGTTAAAAAATGCGCAATTCTGTAACTCCGATATTCGATTACCCCAAATACTGGGCTGAGTGTTTTGGTCCTGCTCCTTTTCTGCCGACCAGCAGAGAAGAAATGGACATGCTCGGCTGGGATAGCTGTGACATTATCATTGTCACCGGCGACGCCTATGTCGATCATCCTAGCTTTGGTATGGCGGTTATCGGTCGTACGCTTGAGGCGCAGGGCTTCCGTGTAGGTATTATCTCGCAGCCAGAATGGCAGGATAAGAAAGCCTTCATGGCACTTGGTCAGCCTAACCTCTTCTTTGGTGTAACAGCCGGTAACATGGACTCTATGATTAACCGCTACACCGCAGACCGTAAGCCACGCCATGACGATGCTTACACGGCAGGTAATGCAGGCGGCAAACGTCCAGACCGTGCCGTACTGGTTTACTCGCAACGCTGTAAAGAAGCATACAAAGACACCCCTATCGTACTGGGTGGCATCGAAGCCAGCCTGCGTCGTCTCGCACACTACGATTACTGGTCAGATAAAGTCCGCCGCTCAGTGCTGTGTGACGCCAAAGCTGACATTCTTCTGTTCGGTAACGCAGAGCGTGCGCTGGTTGATGTGGCGCACCGCCTTTCTCGTGGCGAGAATATTGCCGATATGACCCGAATTCCGGGCACCGCAGTGATGCTGAAAAAAGTGCCGGAAGAAATGAAGGAAATTGACAGTTCGCGTATCGATAAGCCAGGCAAAGCCATGGTTATGCCGAACCCATACGTAACGGAAACGGCTTGTGCAACCGACAAGAGCGAAGTGAAAGAAGAAGTGCCGAAGCCTGTGATGGTGCGCCCTTCCCGCCACGATGCGGAAAATAGCTTCGTTCGTCTGCCTTCATACGAAAAACTGTTAAACGACCGTATTCTGTATGCGCACGCAAGCCGCGTGATGCACTTGGAAACCAACCCTTATTCCGCACGTGCGTTAGTGCAAAAGCATGGCGAGCGTGAACTTTGGGTTAACACACCGCCAATTCCTCTCACAACAGAAGAAATGGATTACGTTTTTGGTCTCCCGTATGCGCGTGTTCCTCACCCTAGCTATGGCGATGCGAAAATCCCTGCGTATGAAATGATTAAAACCTCAGTCAACATCATGCGTGGTTGTTTTGGTGGTTGTTCTTTCTGTTCGATCACCGAACATGAAGGCCGAATCATCCAGAACCGCTCAAAGGATTCCATCCTCAACGAGATTAAAGACATCAAAGAAAAAGTACCGGGCTTTACGGGTGTGATTTCTGATTTGGGTGGCCCAACCGCGAACATGTACCGCCTTGGTTGTTCTGACCCTCGCGCAGAGAAGAACTGTCGTCGTCCTTCCTGTGTGTTCCCGAAAATCTGTGAAAAGCTCGATACTGACCACAAACACACGATCGACCTCTACCGTGAAGCGCGCGAGCTTGAAGGCGTGAAGAAAGTAGTTATCGCATCCGGTGTTCGTTATGACCTGGCGATTGAATCTCCGGAGTACGTGAAAGAGTTGGTGACTCACCACGTTGGTGGTTATCTGAAAATCGCGCCTGAACACACAGAAAAGGGCACGCTGGACTTGATGATGAAGCCGGGCATGGGTGCCTATGACCGCTTTAAAGAGCTGTTCGAGAAATACTCGAAAGAAGCTGGCAAGAAGCAGTACCTGATCCCTTACTTCATTGCGGCGCACCCTGGGTGTACTGACGAAGATATGATGAATCTGGCGCTGTGGCTGAAAGAGAATGATTTCCGTTGCGACCAGGTACAGAACTTCTACCCATCACCAATGTGTAATGCGACGGCTATGTACCATGCGGAAGCCAACCCGCTGAAACGTGTGAAGTACAAGAAACGTGAAGACTTGTTTGTCGCGAAAGGTGAGCGTCAGCGTCGTCTGCACAAAGCCTTCCTGCGTTATCACGATCCCGCTAACTGGCCTTTGCTACGTGAAGCTTTAATCAGCATGGGTAAGCGTCATTTGATTGGTGACCGCCCAGGTTGTCTGGTACCTCGAGAAGGCACCGAAGCGGAAATGACGCCCGCACAACGCCGTGGTTCAAGTCGTCATGGCGCAAAACGCTTTGCGACCAAGCACCCGAACCAGCCAGATATTCGCAAGCCTAACCAGCGCAGCGGCAAACCTGCAGGTAAGAAGCCGACCAATGGCAAAGCATCGCCTCAAGGTGGCAAGCCGAAAGCACACTCAAATGCTGGCGGTAAACCAGCACAAGGCAGCAAAAAACGTCCAGCTGGAACCAGAAGCCGTCAGGCAGTGAGATAACCACTCTCCGTAAAACAAAAAAGCGAACCGCAAGGTTCGCTTTTTGTTGCCTGATTCTCAGTCAGTGCATCAGTTCTGAAATCACCAACAACACAACAGCCACGGCAGCGATGGCGACTGCGCCAATCATAAACTTCTTCTGAGACTTTTCATCGAGAAACTTAGCGACCAATACGCCGATGATGATAAGGCCTATGATAAATCCAATTTTAACCATTCTGACACCTCTGGATGAGATAGCTCAGCTCGCCGCTACCGTGAAATGGTTGTTTAGGAAAATAACCATCCTTTTGATTTTTAAGGCTAACACATATCAGTGCCTAGCGTAACAACTGCCCTACTGTAAACTCCACCACGCTTGGCAGTCCCGAATTGTGACACTCGCACCAACACACTGGTCTTAGGTACGTTTGGCGGCGCGTTGGGGTATCAAAAATAACATCGTGAAAGAAGCATAGGGTGCTACTTTTATGGCGTAAAGATACCCATATCTAAGTCACTCAGATGGTAAAGCAGTCATGAGTCTGGTTTTCTCACGTGCCGTCCTAACTAAAACTAGGGAGAACGTGAAATGTTAAAGAAACTGACCGCAGAATTTATTGGCACCTTTTGGCTGGTACTTGGAGGCTGCGGTAGCGCAGTATTTGCTGCAGCTTTTCCAGAACTTGGCATCGGCTTTCTGGGTGTCGCCCTCGCCTTCGGTTTAACTGTCGTAACCATGGCTTATGCCATTGGCCATATTTCCGGTTGTCATCTCAATCCAGCGGTTTCATTTGGCCTATGGGCGGGTGGACGCTTTCCTACCGCTGAGCTGATTCCTTACATGTTGGTTCAGGTCGCAGGGGGTATTGTTGGCGCGTATGTCATTTATATTATTGCCAGCGGCGCACCAGGTTTTGATTTAGCGGGTGGCTTGGCGTCAAATGGATATGGCGACCACTCACCGGGCGGGTATGACATGCTCTCAGGCTTTATCACCGAGGTGTTGATGACCTTTATGTTCCTGATTGTCATCATGGGCGCAACCCACAAACTGGCAAGTCCAGGTATGGCAGGCTTGGCGATAGGTCTTGCTCTCACTCTGATCCACCTTATCAGTATTCCAATCACCAACACATCCGTGAACCCTGCACGGAGCACGGGCCCTGCGCTGCTTGTTGGTGACTGGGCGATGGCACAACTCTGGATGTTCTGGGTGGCCCCGTTGATTGGTGCTTTCATCGCCGGTGTGGTTTACCGCTGGCTGAGTCCGAACGAAGATTAAATACTCCATGAAAAATCCCCGAAAATTCGGGGCTTTTTTTTATACCCAAATAACCTGAAGATGCAGGATTCAGCGAGTTTGACTGGCGTTGTGATCGCGGCGTTCCTTTGTAGGTGTAGTCACCTCCATCAAAAAGGAACAACAAAGAGCACGACGTCAGTCAACTCGCCCGAAGGGAGGCCCTCAATGCGAGCATCTTCAGGTTGTTTGGGTATAAATATCTACGTGTTCGGCGGGACAACTCAGCATCCACCTTATCCCGTACTTGTCCGTCACCATACCAAAGCGCACTTTCCAGAAGGTGTAATCCAGAGGCATCACTATCTGCCCCATTTCAGAAAGCGCCATAAAGACTTCATTCTGTCTTTTCTCATCTTCAAATCTAACGTGAAATGCCACATCTCCCGAGCCTTGCGCCAATGAGTCATCCAATCCATCGGAGGCAAAGAACTGAACTTCCGGTGAGGCAAACTCTGCATGCATCACTCTGGAAAGTAAGTGCTCGGGAAACTCTACCGGCGAATCATTGAAAGTCGAGAGCGTTCTAATCTCCCCGCTCAACGCGTGACTGTAAAAGCCCAATGCATCTCTACAAACGCCATGGAACGTCACATGTGGCTGAAGTGTGCTCATGTCTGACTCCTTTCCATTGGTATGAAATCTCTACCAACCAGACTATCAGGTGCCCATATGCATCCCGCCTAATAATTAAGACGTTTTATGATTTAGCTTTTCGTTATACCCAAACAACCTGAAGATGCAGGATTCAGATTATTTGGGTACAGATAACAAAAGGGAGCCATTGTGGCTCCCTTCTCTCTGATATTGCGGTACTTAAACAAGCTTTACCAACACCTGCACCGGATGCTTCAGTTTTTTGCTTTCAAAGCGTTTCACCTGGCTACGACATGAATAGCCTGTCGCCATACAGCGCGACGGTGGCAAAGATTCCAAGCGTGGTTTCCAACTCAAACCGAAAATGCCTTTCGAGTTTTCCAGCTTGTCGGACTCATGGCCGTAGGTACCGGCCATGCCGCAACAACCCACAGCCATAGCCTCCAACTTGCCACCAAAGTGATGGAAGATTTTGCCCCACTCTGCTTCCGCATTCGGCATTTTGGTTTTCTCAGTGCAGTGCGCAAACAGATACCAAGCGTCTTTATCTGGGTTCTCTTTCTGCGGCACATCAGCAATCACGTTGAGTAGCCACTCATGCGCCGTCTGCACCTGAAAGTCACCACGGCTATCACCCAGAACCTCGTTGTATTCATCGCGGTAGCAAAGCACCAGTGCTGGGTCGACACCCACCATTGGCACGTCCAACGTTGCCAACTGATTCAGGAAGTCAGCGGTATTGCGGGCTGTTTTGGCAAACTTCTTCAGGAAGCCTTTAATGTGTTGCGCTTTACCGTTTGGCTTAAACGGAACCAGCATTGGCTTCTTACCCAACTTCTCTGCCAGCGTCACCAAGTCCTTCACCACATCCGCTTCATAGAAACTGGTAAACGGATCCTGAATAATCAACACATAGCGGGAACGTTCTTCTGCGCTTAAGGCTTTTAACCATTCCAAGTCAAACTTGGTGGCATGGTGGCCGTCCAGTGATTCCATCAAAGTAGGCACTGACAACGCAGGTGTATCCACGTAACCGATGGTTTTCTCAGTAACCGACTGCGCCCATTTCGGCTGAGTGACGGCATTAACAATCACCGGCGCTTTTGCCATCCAAGGCAACATGCCTTCGATGTTTGCCACCAGATAATCCTTCATCGGACGCTGGTACCGGCTGTAGTAGAGATTGATAAAGCGCGAACGGAAGCTCGGCACGTCCACTTTGATCGGACACTGGGTTGCACAGGCTTTACACGCCAGACAACCATTCATGGCTTCCATCACTTCGTGGGAGAAATCGTAATCGTCTTTGTTGGAAAGCCAGGTATTCTTGAATCGCGCAAAAATCTGGCGCACTGATGGCGTTTTCTCCATCAGCTCTTTTTCCATGGTGACAGGGTCAACACCCTGTTCCGCGAGCAAACGCAGCCACTCACGCACAATACCCGCTCGGCCTTTTGGCGAGTGACGACGGTCATAGCTGATCTTCATCGACGGGCACATCGGCGAGCTGGTGTCATAGTTGAAGCAAAGGCCGTTGCCGTTACATTCCATCGCCTGCTTAAAGCTGTCGCGCACCGTCACCGGAATTTGGCGATCTAAAGTACCGCGCTTTTCTCCATCAACTTTCACCAGCGAATCGCTGCTGTCGATTGGCGTACAGATTTTGCCAGGGTTCATGCGGTTATGAGGGTCAAATGCTGCTTTTACTTTTCGCAGTTCGTCGAACAGTTCCTCGCCGAAGAATTCAGGGCCGTATTCAGAACGGAAGCCTTTACCGTGCTCGCCCCACATCAAGCCGCCATATTTCGCCACCAGCGCCACAACCTGATCGGAAATCGTCTTCATCAGACGTTCTTGCTCGGGGTCGCAAAGGTCAAGCGCGGGACGAACATGCAATACGCCAGCATCAACGTGACCAAACATGCCGTAGTTCAGCTTGTGGCTGTCCAGCAAGGCACGGAACTCAACAATAAAGTCAGCCAGGTTTTCCGGTGGTACACAGGTGTCTTCTGCAAAGGCAACGGGTTTAGCTGCGCCTTTCGCGGCCCCTAGCAGGCCAACCGCCTTTTTGCGCATGTTGTAGATTTTGTTGATTGAGCTCAGATCGTTACAGACCTGATAACCAATCACGCCTTTGTCACCCGCTTCAACCAATACATTTAGGCGCTCACAGAGAGAGGCGATTTGCGCGTCGATTTCATCTGCATCATTACCTGCAAACTCAACGATATTGATGCCCTGCATGTCTTTACCGGGCACATCCGTCAGTAAATCTTTTACTGTGTTCCAGACAATGTCTTCGCGCGCCAGATTCAATACTCGGGAGTCCACGGTTTCCACTGATAACGCATTCGCCTCCACCATCACTGGCGCACTGCGAAGCGCAGAGTCAAAGCTGTCGTATTTCACATTAACCAAAGTGCGCGCTTTTGGAATTGGCGTGATATTCAGCTTGGCTTCAGTGATAAATGCGAGCGAGCCTTCCGCGCCGCAAAGCACACGCGCCATGTCAAAGGTTTCAGTCTCTGGCTGATAGGCGTTTTTCAGGTCATAGCCTGTCAGGAAACGGTTGAGCGGTGGGAATTTTGCGTCAATCTCTGCTCGTTTGGTCTGGCAGATTTCCGCCACGCGGCGCAATGCGTTACCTGCATAATTATCACGGCTGTTGCCAATCACATCCGCTAAAGACTGAGGTTCGGTATCTAGTACTGAACCATCGGCAAGCACTGCCTTCAGCGCCAGAACATGGTCTGAGGTCTTGCCATAGCGCAATGAGCCCTGACCCGACGCATCGGTATTGACCATACCACCAACCGTCGCTCGGTTACTGGTTGAAAGATCAGGCGAGAAAAAGAAGCCATGTGGGCGCAGCGCATCATTCAATGCATCTTTGACCACACCCGCCTGTACGCGCACCCAACCCTCTTCCGGGTTAATCTCGAGGATATTGCGCATGTGGCGCGACATATCGACAACGATATGCTGGGTCAGTGACTGGCCATTGGTGCCAGTGCCGCCGCCACGGGCCGAAAATTTAATTCCAGCAAATTCAGTGTCTTTACAGACCTCGCCCAACAACGTTAGGTCTTGCGTTGAAGTAGGAAGAACCACCGCCTGGGGAAGAAGCTGGTAAACCGAGTTATCGGTCGCAACAGCAAGGCGGCTGGCATAAAAGGTTTCCGTCTCACCTTGGAAACCCTTCTCTTTTAAAGCATCAAGAAAACGCCCGACGATGGGATCGAGCGTATGCTGGTGTGTAAGTGCTGGTAACATCTTGCTCCCTGAAGCCATTTGTACGATCTATTTCCATACGATCGTTGGCAATCTTATAAACTAACGACTGCTATAACTTTACCTCAGGTGTGACCTGCTTCAAAGCGGTAATCCTATTAGAAATCCCTTTAAAAACACGCCGCGCAAACGTTTACGTGTCACCGAACAAATTGATAAATAATACGTGGCGTCACCAACAGCAACCAGACAGATATCGCCCAAGCTAATGCACAGTTTACAGCGACAATCACAGTATTCACCGCATAGCGGGATGATATAGCGTTATCTACAAACACGATCACGATGACACCAACAAGTGCAATCATAAAGAACGTTAACTTGGACGGGCGTCGAACGGCCGAAACATAGAGCGGAAAAACCTTCAGCCACAAAAGCGCGCAGTAAATCCCTAAAGAAAATGCAGAAAGGTACACGATGTGCGGTTTGTGAATACCTATTCCAATGGTTGCGGCTACTACAAAGCTCATCAGCCAGAAACGTGCCGACGTTAGCGCACGATTTCGATTGGCAAAACGCCAATCCCTGAGCCGTTTAAATCCCACTGAGAAGCCAAATCCTATCAATAAGCCCAAAACAATATCAGAGGGATAGTGTTCCCCCTGAAGCAAAACCTTTCCGCTAATCACCGACACACAAAATGCCGCAAACAAAGCAAGGCGTTTTCTCCCTTTAGGAAAACTCTCTTTATCCCAATTCAACAACAGCCAGCTAAAAAAGAACGTTGTCAGAGACACCATCGCGCTTGGCAACGTGTAACCGAGCGTGTCCTGCTCTCCAAATACAGGGTCGATAAAATAAGGTCTAGGCAATTCCACCACAGTTGTCAGAATCAACACAAAAGTGGATATGGACAACAACCCCGCCCCATAAATCAGCGTCGCTCTGTGCCCATGGTATGCACGAATGTAGATGAGTGAGACGAGGAACAAAAACGGTGTGAACAGGCTGCCCAATGCGATGGTACCAGTAACGAAAACCTCAACTGACGTACTCTTGGCTTTCCATTCGTACAGGGATTGCAGCAATGACAGCTGCGCCTGATAGAAAGGCGTCAGCACGGCAGTATCACCCGCTGACAACACGAACGCACTCGGTGTTACTTCCGGAACCCAGAGTTTGAACATCCACTTATGCTCAGGAAAACGGTAGTTATCACGCACCGTCTCGTTGTCCGGCATCATAAGAACACGCATGACTTCTTTGCCGAAATGGGGCGCAGACCAAGCCATCAGGACCTTACGCCCCTGAGAGTCGATAAAATAGGGCGTTGGCGAAACCAGCTCGCAAGCAAAGATGGCAGAATTGTATGTTCGCGCGATTTGTTTACCAACATTCACATGTAAGCCAGTTTCTTCATAAGTCTCACGCTTTGCGGCTTCTTCCCCGGTTTCCTCACCAATGCTTGAGCCGCCAGGAATCGAGTATCGCCCGCTGATCGCTTCAACAATCATCAGAATATTTTTATCACTGTCGACGATCAAACAGTCTCCGGCCTCAATGGGTAAGGTACTATTGATCGCGTTTTCTTTGCTGGTTGTGGTTCCAGGAAATGCAAATAGAAGTAACAAGAGAAAAAGCACCCCTGAAATGAGTCGTGTTATGCTCACTAACTGATTGTCCCTATAAATATCGTCTTAGTTTTAAACCCACAAGGATGCCATGAGCCAGTCACACAACCTCCCTATTCTGCCTCCTCACTACTATCTGGATAACTTTTTATCCATCGTCGATTTAGTATCGACTAGATACAGCGACTTGCTGACAGAAACGGAAACAAATTGGTTACATGCATTTTCAGGTTTACCCCAAAATGCACAATTACTGTTGGTCCGGATGCTGACGCGAAAAGGGAATTGGTTTCGCAGTGACAAGCTTCACTATCCTGAAATTCCGAACATTGAAAGCGCTATCACCACTTTATCTGATGAAGGGTTAATCACTGACACAACGCCGCCATTTGACGTAGTAGCAAGCTTGATGACGAAAGGAGAACTGCTTTCTCTTTACGCACATATGCCATTAACAGCTTCCCTGCGGAAACCGGAAATTATTGCCGCTATCGTTAAAAACAGTGAAGAAGATCTCCCACCTTTGCCAACCCGTTTTCTTTGTCTACAACACGATGTCTTGCCTGTATTTTTACTGCTTTACTTCGGCAATTCGCGCCAGGATATTAGCCAGTTCGTTCTCAACGATTTGGGTATTTACCGCTTTGAAAAAGTTGAACTTCGCCCTGAGGACAGACTCTTTCACTCACGAACTCAAATCACTGACTGGCTCTTCTTGTCATCACTTGCTGATTTGTATTGGGATTATAAAGAAACCAAAGAACTCGCTTCTGCATTAAAAGTGAGTCAAATGCTGTCTGAGAAGCCCGATTGGCCTCCACTGACACGTAAGTGGGAACGGTTAGCCAACAAACTCGCTAGAGATTTTGAAAGACAGAAGGATGAACGCTCCGCAGAAGCTTTGTTTATGCAGTCTTCTCTTCCCCCTGCCAGAGAAAGGTTAGCCCGTATTGCCATCAAGCAAGAACGCTTAGAAGAGGCAGCTGTCTTAGTCACAGCCATGCTGGAATCCCCGATCAATGAAGATGAAGCCGATGTCGCCGCACGTATTGCCAGACAATTAGCGAAGAAAATACCCTACCCCGCGCCTAAAAAAACAGGAGAGTCATTTACTTCTCAACACATCACCCTTGAGATCGCTGAGCGTGTGGAGCTCGAATCCGCACGCTATTACGCTCAACAAGGCTGGAACGTATGGTACTGCGAAAACAATTTACTCAATGCTTTGTTTGGCCTTCTGCTTTGGGACATCATCTTTGAACCCGTTCCCGGCGCTTTTCTCAACCCCTTCCAGCGAGCGCCACGCGACATGTATTCCCCGGAGTTCACAACGGTACGACAAGTCAATATTGACCGACGCTGTGAGGCTTTTGAACGCGGTGAATACGATCTTATGGCAATTTACGACACCAAGCTGGGCATCTCCAATGACTGGGTAAATTGGGGCTGGGCCAAACGCGAGTTAGTTGAAGCAGCTATATCAACGCTATCCCCTAATCAAATCGTGGCTTGTGTCAAACGCATCTTGTTCGATCCGAAATCCAACCGCTCCGGCCACCCTGATCTGTTTATGGTGAAAAACGGCAATTGCCAGTTTGTTGAAGTAAAAGGACCGGGCGACAAGCTTCAACATCATCAAGTGCGCTGGTTGAACTTTTTAGCGGCCGAAGGGCTTTGCAGTCTCACTCTCTATGTGACCGCTGAAAACTGAATCCTCATTTTTAAGGCAAAAATCCTAAGTTAATACATACTTATGGAAAGAATATGTTATCGATAGAGATAGGAGCTCGAAATGAGCGATAACTTACAGCAGATTGTTTACATCAGCAGCGCAGAACACCCTTTTACTGATGAAGAATTCGCTGAAATGCTCGCCGCTATTCGTGAGAACAACGAAAAGATTGGCGTCACTGGGATGTTGCTGTACAAGGATGGCGACTTCATTCAGGTTATCGAAGGGGAAGAACACGTTCTCACTCCTCTATATACAACTATCTGTCAGGACAATCGTCATTACTCTGTGGTTGAAATGATGCGCAAACCCATCGTCGAACGTCAATTCAAGAATTGGAGCATGGGCTTCCATCACATCAACAATGATGACCCAAGACTCGAAGGGTTCAAGCGTTTCTTTGATGACGACACTGAGCACAAAATTGATCCAGGAGAAGCGCTAAGCCTTCTTCTGATATTTCGCGACTAACTGACGCCTTTCACCCCAACTAAAAAAGGGTGCCTGGGCACCCTTCAGAGATTAGTTTTTTTGCTATTTCACAGCCACGCCCACATCCAGACGTTCAAACCAATCCAGAAACTTCCCAACATTATCGCCAGTGAATACACGGCCATGTTGTGGGCACATCATATCAATTTCTAGCGCCCGAACACGGCGTATCCAGTCATTTTTTGCCGCGTTAGATGGCATCCAACGCTGGTGAAAGCCTTTCATCTTTGAAATATGCTCTTCGAAATCTTCCACTTCCATAGGTGCTTCATCTGCCTCCAATGCCGCACCAACATCACCGCTCATCAAGATTTTGGCCACGGGGTCATAGACATGAAAATTGCCTGAAGAATGCAGGTAATGCGCAGGGAAAAAGCGAATTTCGACGCCATTCAGCACCAAGCAGCCACCTTCATCCGCTATAGGAACATACTCGATATGTTCCATACCGAAGTGGCGAACAAAGCCCTCCCAAAGCCAGGGCGCATGGAGTTTGGCTCCGGATAGGGCCGCATCCCAAAGCCCAAGCGAAGAGATAATGTCTGGATCCTGATGAGAAGCAAAAATGTGCCCAATCTGACTAATAGGCACCTTTTTAACCACCGCCGCCAGCATCGCAGAGAAAATCTCGATACCACCGGGATCCATCAAAAGCGCATTATTGTTGGTGCGAATCATATACTGATTGGTATCGATGATTTTCTCCGGCTTTGAGGGATCTCGGCCAAACATAAACCACTGGTGGGTGTCCCCAGAATAGATTTCCTTGGTGAGCATTCGATCTGTCTCCGAAGCATTAGGGATTTGTATTAGTATTCTTCTGCCAGTTCACGACACAACGACTGAGACAGCATGACGTGTGTCTGAATTCGCTCCGCAGCGGTTGAAACGTTGTCAGCAACAACGTTGAGCCCTTCTTCAAATTTCTTACCAGACTGCGAAGCCTCTACGCGAGACATAGCCGACAGCACTGAAGCAGTTTTGATTTCCCGCGCCAGATTTTCCAGCAATTCCGACAATGACGTGACTTCACGGTAAAACTGGCGATTCAACTGGACATGTTCCGACTTCATTTTGTCTAGCGGTGCTTGGATGCTATCGACAAATTCGGCGTTTTTGCTGATTGTCGCGGCTTTGCTGAAGCTTTCAATTGTCCGCTCATTACGGACTGAAATCGTCGCCAGCCTACTGATAGTGACAGCTTTGAGATTGATGATGTCAGAGGTTTTCACTGTTGTATCGGCCAATTAGTCGATGAAATCGGTGATGGCTCGAAACCCTGCCGCTCCTTGGCCGGCACGCAGCGCCAACGCTCTCGCGTTGCTGGCAGTTAATGAAATATCATTGGCGATTTCCCGGGCTTTATACAACTCCGCCGCGACAACCGCCGCTGTCACAAAGTGACTATCAGCGTTTAAGTCTGTCATGGAAGTATCTGATTGAATAAAATATAGTTTCAGTTGAGACAAGTATTTCAGTCAGCTCAGAAATGAGACAGAGTTTCTTTACAATTTGTAGGGTTAACCGCAATAACGCATAAAAAAACACCGCCTAAACGATGCTTTTCTGATTATGCACCTAACGTGGGATCTTTCTGCGGGCTCTTAAACACATACTTGGTACCATCATAAAACAGTTTCGACTGCAATCGTTGACAGTTCGCCTTACCAGGTCCGTCAAAAACCAAACCGTAGTTTTGTTTACCCCGCTTTTTACGCGAATTCTTCACTACACCACTTAGGGCGTAATTTTCACCGCTGATGTTGTTTACCACCTCTAGCACAATTCTTTGATCCACATCGAATTCAGGAGAAATCGCATCGAAGCTGAATCCACAACCCGCGGAAGAAACGTCAGTCAGAATGACCCGTAGTTTTCGGTTTGGAAGTTGAATATCACCGGGCAGACTTAGTTCATAGCGAACCTCATTACGCAGCATAACCACCTTTGCTTGCTGAGGAACAGAAAATACCAACAGTTTAATCGGCTTGTAAACCACATGCTCAATTCGGGTTCTAAAACGAACTAACGCCCCTCCGCCTTTCTCCGATACACCTTCAATATCGACATTGAACCCTTCTATGAAAAACTCGTCATACTCTTTTTTCGTAAGATGCGGCATGGTGAAGAAAATATGTTGCTGCTCGTTAAAGCCAATAAAGTTGGATTTAAAAGTAAGACGCTGCCCTAAAGGAGTCAGAACCTCTAATGAAGCTTCCGTACCGTGCTGGATAAAATCCATAGCGTGGAGCCCCATAATCACTCTTTCTTTTTGTCTGGCCGGCGGTTTTTTTTCTTGAATCGAATTTGTGTTCATCTAACATCCTCGCCGGAAATGCTACTCTGATTAAATACCAAATACATAGGAAATAGGGTGGATGTGCACCTGTACAAATTGCTTGAACGGAAAGAGACCTATTACACCTCATTGAAGGAACTTTCAGTTAGCCTAGGTATCACTCACTTATCTTGCTATCGGCCTAGCAGATAAAAACTGTTGGACATTTTTACAGCAGTGCCACAACAAACACTGACTAAACGGCGTATTATTAATATATAGGCAAAAGCACGCATTATTTCAAAGCGATAGTGATATTTTTCCATTTGACACTTCTATTTCTTCATCCTGTTTTTTCAATAGTTTTTCTTTTTTAGTCGAACGAAACCACATCAGAAATACAACTTCCTATTCTCTTTTGTGACTATACAAATCCCACGGATATAGAACGACTATTCCTCGTGGAATTTGCCTCGAATTGAACGCATTGATGACCTCTGAATGCGCGCATCTTCAGGTCGTTTGGGTATAAAGTGCCAATTAATTTCTAAAGGTTTTCATTATCCCGCCGTTGTTCGCATTAAGGGGCGGCGCACCTGAATATACCCAAACAACCTGAAGGTGCATGATTTAGGTTGTTTGGGTATATACAAATCTAGGCGCATGAGTGAGAGAAAACAAGCGACAGTTAAGAGGTTGTCTATGGCTATTCGCTTAACCAAAATAGTATGCATTCTGGCAGGGTTTATGTTGCTACCAATGGCGTTGGCAAATACATCAGATGGTGAAAGTAAGGTGTTTTCTAACACCGAGCAGATGAAAAAAGCGCTGTCAGCAATGGGGTTTGATCAACCTTGGAACATGACAGAAGGCGGTGAAAAGCAAGCGCTGAGCAATGGCGAACTGTGGGTTCGTGATGGTCATTATTTTGCCGTAATGACGGTGCATGATGATAACGAACAAACCATGCAAGTCTCTCTTATCAACAACCTTTCTATTTGCGCCCAACTGGGCATTGCAGCCACAGGTGACTCTTCAAAATCTGTTTTCAGTGCATTCACTCACCTCACCGGAAAAGCGCTGAACAATCCAGAAACCACTGCTTTCAATGAACGAACTCCCTTCCATTATCACGTACTGATCACCGAAATGATTACGGAAAGCACCCTGATGAAATGTGGTGTTAAAAATCAGTGAAATAAGTTCGTCTCCTTACGGGTCTCACATTTAAGACTAGAATTTTAGGATACCCCTTTGAAGGCAAAAGGACTTATGGCCGATACAACCCACTATCAGTCGCCAATCCGAGCGACACTCCACTACATAGCCGCCGTATTTATATTCACTTTGTATGGCGCCCGGGTTTGCCCTCTCATCGATTCATTGCCAACTGCTGTCCTCTTCATCCAAACCGCGACCGTTTTTATCTTTCTTTACTTTGCCCGTCTGATTACCCGCGCTGTGAAACATGATGAAGCCAGTCTAACGACAAATGTCAGTCTGTTTAGTATCGTTGGCGTTGGATTTGCGGGATGGTATTCCCTGCTTTACGACTTTCCCCTAGACAGCAACCTCAAGGTTGTTTTCGGTATTACCCTCCTTGGTATTGTGATCAATCTGGACCTGGCCATTTCCAATGCCCGCCACCTTTCTAAAAACAACATCAACAAGCATAAAATGCCGGAAAACATCAAACCTCTCGCAGGGCAAATCGGTTTAGGTGCCATGTTTCTTACCGTAATGATGACCGTACTTTTGGGACTTGTGGTGACCAAAGACTTATTGTGGTTGGCTGAGCACACTCAGTACCAGGTAGATATTGCTGATATAGACAGCATCATTAAAGAGTTCGTTTATGTAGCAGGAGTCGTGCTAGCCTATATCGCACTGATATCAGTCAATGGGGCAGCACTGGTCAGCGAACAGTTGACCCGGCAGACCAATGCAATGACAGCGGCAGCTTCCGGTAGTTTCGACGAGAGAGTTTCATTGAGCCAAATCGGCGAGTTAGGTGTTATTGCCTACTACACCAACAAAATGTTCGGCGATCTAAAAAACAGCTACGACGAAATAAACCGCACACGGGACGCCACCATTGTTGGGCTTTCCACTCTTGCTGAAGTGCGGGATAACGAGACCGGCGCGCATATTCTGCGTACCCAGCATTATGTGAAAGCCTTGGCTGATGTGCTCAAACGCCAGCCCAAATATTCCAGCTATCTGACGGAAGAAAATATAGACCTGCTATACAAATCAGCGCCGCTACATGATGTCGGTAAAGTCGGTATTCCAGATGCCATTTTACTCAAGCCCGGCAAACTGACGGATGAAGAATTCACCATCATGAAAACCCACGCCCAACTCGGCGCAGATGCCCTCAGCATTACCGAGAAAAGCGGCGATGGCATTGCCTTTCTGCGCTTTGCACGTGAGATTGCTGCGACTCACCATGAAAAATGGGATGGCTCTGGCTATCCACGCGGATTGTCAGGTGAAGAAATACCACTTTCAGGAAGGCTAATGGCACTGGCTGATGTATACGACGCGCTGATCTCAAAGCGCGTGTATAAACCTGCTTTTAGCCATGAAAAAGCCAAACAGATTATTCTTGAGGGACGATGCACCCACTTCGACCCTGCTGTGGTGGACGCATTTCTGGCCTGCGAGCATGCCTTTGTCGATATTGCCCAGAAGTACAAAGACGAAGATGTGAAGGCGGCTTAAACCGCCTGAAGTACTTTCTTCGATAACTTAGACGTGACAGGATAACTTCCTTGCCACAGCTCTTTCGCGAAAATAGAGGGTTTTTCTGGGTCAGAGAATACCCAGCATTCATGCCTTGCACGGGTCAGTGCTACATAGAACAAGCGTCTTTCCTCGGAATGTTCCATTTCATCTTGCGCTGACAACAATGAAGACTCTAACCCTTCCCCGGACGATTTCGCAGGAAAGGTACCGTCATCCATCGCCAGAACAAAGCTGTAATCTGCTTCAAGACCTTTACTGCCGTGTGCAGTGACATACTTGATAGAGAAGTTAGGGTAATCCTCCTCCCACTGGCTGAGAGTTTCCGGACTGTTAGCGTTATTGCGGCCAATTAACAGCAAGCTGGTTGGCTTGTCGCCTGCAGATTTCGCCAGCTTGGCAAGCACCGCACCTGCGCTGTCAGACGGCACCAGATGCACCGCTTTTTTCTTTTGCTCCCGGGCGCTTTCCAGCGGTTTGCTGAGTTGCTGTGGGTCAACCTGAATAAAGGTATTGGCGACAGCACCAATCTGGGAATTAAAGCGGTAAGTGGTATCAAGATAACGAATCACACCGGAAGAGAAGCGGCTCAGAAAACCTGTGGTTAAGCTGACATCGGAGCCCGCGAAACGGTAAATCGCCTGCCAGTCATCCCCTACAGCGAACAGTGAAGGCGCGCGATTTCGTTTACCACCGCAAAGTGCTTCCAACAAAGCAAGACGCGCTGGGGAAATGTCCTGATATTCGTCGACCATAATGTGATCGTATCGCGCGCCAAAGGCTTCGCTTTTCTTGGAAAGCAGCTTAGTGGCTTCTTTGATCAGGCTGTTAAAGTCATAAGCCTTCTGTTCTTTCAGCGCCGCGAGGTAGCCTTTCAGCACTGGCTGAACCAATGCCAGTTCACTTTCAGCTTTTTCATCACCTTTAATCGATGCCTTGATCGCAGTTGCCGATTGGCTTTGTTGCGCCAGCAAATCCACCAGTCGCCACAGCCACCTTTGCAGCTTTGCCTCGTGAGCTTGTTCCACCAGCGGACGCTCTGCCGATAAACCCGGAATTGACCACTGCGCCAAATGCTTGAGCCAGCGCTTTTCAACCGCAGGCTGTGCGAAGTTTTCCGCCAGCCACAAGGTCATCCAGCTATGTTTGGATTCTTCATCTGTCGCCATCGGCGCGATATTGGCATCCTGCCCTGAAATCTCTTTGATTGCCTTGAGCGCAAAGGCATGGAAGGTCGAGGTTTCCACACCCTTTAAACCCGCTTTCGCTAAACGTTCCGCCATTTCCTCACTGGCTTTCTTACCAAACGCCAACATCAGAATCCGCGAAGGTTCCGTCTGCTGGCTGGCTACCAAATATTGCGCCCGTGCCATCAGCACACTGGTTTTACCGGAGCCTGCACCCGCCAACAGCAAGTTGTGGTTATCGTCCATCAACACCGCCTGACGCTGTGAATCATTCAGCGGTGACGATTCCACCCCATCAAACCAGGTTGACCAACGCGCTAACTCTTCATCACGCCATGCAGTATTTCGGGCGTTGCGTTGTGCTTCACCGTTTTGCAGCCAGCCATAGAGTGATTGATAAAGCGCTGGATTGGCTGTCGCCATCACTTGCGGTAACACACCGCAACGCTCAAACACTTCCTGCGCTTTCACTTGCCACGCTTTCAAATCTTCAAACCGCAGAAACCCCGAGAAGTCACGTAACTCATCACGCAGCGCAACCAATTCCGGCTCCACCAGCATGAACCTGTTTTGCTGCTTACCCAGCCACGCTTGATAGTGTTCAGAGAGTGCCTCAGCAAACTCATACACCTGATTCCAGGGCAAACCATAAACCGTGATTTTCTGTGCGGGCTGATCAGCAGGAGAAACAATAAAGGTCAAACGCCCCCAAACCAAACCGCGAGACACACGGCACTGTCCATCCCAAATTGAGAATGGGACGGTTTGCGTCATTTGTTTGGATTCAAAAACAAGTTGGGTTTCGTCCAGCGCGATACTGTAGTGATCGCCCTGTACAAACCACTGAGCCAGATGAGAGGCGGTGATTTTCATTCATCAACTCTATAGTCATGTGTATTTATACAGGATATCAATTTCGTCACTATTTCCTACCCCAAGTAGCCAAAGAATTAATATAGATGAATGAAAATCAAGCAAAAGGACGCTTTCCCTGTCTTGTCCAAGCGAAATAGTCTTCCTTTTTGATCTCGTCCCTTGGATGACACCTTTAATCTGCTATCTTAGGTCAACAGCTCCTACCCACACTTGCCTTAACGCTGCGTTGAAATGATTTCAAAAAAAACGTCTCTTACATTCAGGGAATACTGGGCCAACAGCCGCATTAACTATAGTGTCCGCGTATTTATCGCCCTCGTTGGTATTGCCCTTCCCTGTTGGTGGTATGGTGCCTCGGAAGCGATCACACCACTGGTTCTCGGTATTATTGCCTCTGCACTGGCAGAAACAGACGACAACTTCTCCGGCAGACTTTCAGCGCTGCTCACCACCCTTTTCTGTTTCGCCGTCGCCACCTTCTCTATCGAGCTCCTTTTTGATTACCCATGGTGGTTTGTTTCCGGTCTCATGGCCTCAACCTTCGGTTTTATCATGTTGGGCGCAATAGGCGCGCGATATGCCAGTATCGCGTTTGCGTCCTTGCTTATTGCTGTTTACACCATGCTTGGCGCGCACGAGTCACAAAACCTCTGGTATCAACCTTCACTTCTGCTGGCAGGTGCCGCACTTTACGGCGTTATTTCGCTGATTTGGCTGCTACTTTGGCCACACCAGCCGGTACAACAAAGCCTCGCTGCATTGTTTAAATCCCTTTCCGGTTATCTCGACCAGAAATCAGAGATGTTCCACCCAAGTAGAGATTTAAAGCCACAGCCTTTGCGCCTGCGAGATGCAAAAGAAAATGCGCTGGTTGTCACCGCGCTAAACACAGCCAAGGCAGCGCTGCTAAACCGTGTGCGTGGCGGCAGACTGAGCGACAGCAACCGCCAATACCTAAAGATTTACTTCCTTGCACAGGACATACATGAGCGCGCCAACTCCTCGCACTACCGCTATCAGGAACTGGCAGAGGTTTTCTTTCACAGCGATGTGATGTTCCGCCTACAACGCCTTTTGCACCTGCAATCCAAAGCGTGTTTGGAAGTCTCTCAATGCCTGACATTGGGTCAACCTTACCGACACGGCGAAGAGAGCGTAAAAGCGCTGGATGAACTCAATGAGTCACTGCTTTACGTAAAAGCGCAAAACAATCCAGAATGGTCTCCCCTGCTCCCACAGCTCGACTTCCTGTTCCGCAATCTGGCCACAGTTGAGCGCCAACTCTCCAATGTCAGTAATGCAGATGCTACACAAAGCGATGAAGACAAAGAAATCGCCGATTCAGATGCGCATGGTTTACGCGACAAGCTGTCCCGTATCCGCGCCCAGTTAACCCCAAAATCACTTTTGTTCCGCCACGCGGTTCGACTCAGCCTTGCACTGGCTGTGGGTTACGGCATTATTCAGGGCTTTGATCTAACACGCGGCTACTGGATTTTATTGACGATCCTGTTTGTCTGTCAGGCGAATTACTCGGCTACCCGCAGCAAACTGACCGAGCGTATTTCCGGTACATTGATTGGTTTGTTAGTGGGCTTACCCCTGCTCACCCTGTCCCCGGATTTAACTGGACAGTTGGTATTGATGGTGCTGTTCGGCGTGCTTTTCTTCGCGTTCCGAACCACTCACTACACCGCCGCCACTGCGTTTATTACTCTGCTGGTATTGATGTGTTTTAACCAGTTAGGCGAAGGTTATGCCGTTATCCTTCCCCGCCTTGGCGACACCTTAGTCGGTTGCGCGCTTTCTGTCATCGCCGTCCGCTTTGTATTGCCTGATTGGCAGGCTCACCGTCTGCGCGGGATCATGAAAGACTCAGTGGCCGCGAACCGGGATTATTTGGCGCAAATTATTGGCCAATACCGCATTGGTAAACGCGACAACATGGCTTACCGCGTTGCCCGTCGTGAAGCCCACAATGGGGACGCCCAGCTCACCACAGCAATCAGTAACATGCTGGCGGAGCCCGGCCGATACCGAACCGCCACAGACGAAAGCTTCCGTTTCCTGTGTTTGAACCATGCCATGCTAAGTTACATCTCCGCACTGGGTGCTCATCGTATGCAAATGGACGACGACAGCATCCACGAACTGGTTTCCAAAGCGCACCGTGGTATTCACCAAGAACTGGACTGTCTTGTTTCGAAACTGGCAGGAGAATCATCCGAGAAAATACCTTGTCTAGACGAAGCGCTCGGCAAACACCTTGAGCGGTGGCGAGAAGAGGAAAGTAGCTCAGCCCGTATGGTGCTGCAGCAGCTTCACTTAATACACCGTATCATGCCGGAAATGCACACGCTTACTGATGAGCTGGCGGAGAAAGCGCTGAAAAGTTCCAAGTCTTAAAACAACCTTGCCGGCGGCATCTGTCGCCGGGATTTTCTTTTCTCAACGTGTCCAGATCCCGCAAACACCCAATTCCTTGCTCTCCAATCTACTTCACATTTCGGGCATCTGATGTGCTCTCGTTTTGGAACTGTCTTTACTTTTCCATTAAATCGATAATAATTATCACTTGCGAATGGTTATCATTATGATTGAGGCGCTTTGATATGGATGATTGGAGAAACTTGATAGTGACGGGAAACCAACACTTTGCTATTGATGAGATGGATCATGCCGAAGACAACTACTTCGACGCCCTAACCTTGTTGGACGAGAACAGCGAATCTCTGTTTACAGATCGCGAAAAGCTCTCAGCCTGGCTTGCCTGCCATCACAACCTCGCCACCGTTTATAAGCAATCAGACCAATCTGAACTCGCCCGATTCCACCTTGAATCACCACTGGAGATCATCGAAGTTCAGTTGAAAAAAATGTCACCAGACCACCAGCATTTTGTTGACCTTCTGAAAGCTTATTCAGCCGGACTCAGTGAGTTGGTCGTGTTCAAACAAACTACCCAACGCGCTGCTTAAGCAGTCGGAGGAAACCATGTTCAAGAATTTCACCCTGTTTGCTCTTCTGTTCCTGTTCAGTTCAGAAATCTTCGCCCACAAAGGCCACGACCATGCGCATTGGACAGCCGATTTCATTCACTTTCTATGGCTAATGCCAATTTTGCTTGGCTGCGCCCTCATCATCTTTGCGATTCATTATCTGGATAAGAAATCCCAGTCACGGAGATAAACACTATGCTTCACGCTTTCATGGAACGTCTAGACCAAAAACTTTCCTTTGGCAGGGTCTCTGCTCACTGCGACATTCCCTGCAAAATCTACGATCCCGTCCATGCACAAATCGCTGTGCTGACAATGATCCGAATGATTGACCTACTCAATGAACTACCAGAAGAAGACCTTACCAAACAGCAGAAAGCGACGTTCGCCCGTTTGATTGAACAGAAAGAAGAACATGGCAAAAAACTAAAAGAAGAAATCCGCATTATCTGGGGAGATTACTTCAAGCAACCTCAACTTGACCAGTTCCCAGAAATTCACTCCCTGACACATGAAATCATGATGTTGGCTTCCGTCGTTAAGCAGGAATCAGACAAAGACGCAGCACTGAAGCTGTTGGATAAAGTCAATCAGTTTGCAGAGATATTCTGGGCGACCAAAGGTGTGAAAACCTTCACGGCAGACTGTCCCTATCTCCCGGAATTGCCAACTGTGTATCCTGACCTCAAGCCCTAAATGCTTGAGGCGTTAAGGTACTTAACTTGATGTTTACTTGAGAAAGATGTTGAAGATTATGCGTGTCGCGGGCTCCTCGATGAGCCCAACACTCAACACAGACGATTACATAGTTGCCGTAAGACAGCCCACATGGTGGCCCAAGAAACGCGACCAGATTTATGTGTTTGATCACCCGAGTATGGGATGGATGGTAAAACGGTTTCAGAAAACTACCCTTGGCAGTTTCATCACGTTCCGTGGCGATAATCCCCTCAGCATCAGCGAAGAAGCCATTGGCCCAATAGATAACCAACTGCCCTTATATCGCATGGTGATGCGGATTTCTGCTGATTCAACATAGGGGTTCTTTCACAATCGGAGTCTTCAGAACTCCAGCACACGGTTAAACACATAGCGTATATAGCCATCACGCAATACTGTACCCCGGGAAACAAATTCCACTGTCCAAAGCGGATAACTGCTCGATTCCAACCCCAGCGAGTCGACAAACTTCATTGCTTCTGATTGGGTAAACTCTTCTTCTCTCGGGAACATGTCAGCAATATCTTCTGTGGACTGATGCTCTGGCGCTTCAACACGGCAATGAAAAACGGTGTTAATCGGTTCGGGCTTGTATCGGAGAAATTTTGAGTAAAGTTTCGGATGGCTTTTGATGAACAAATCCAAATCGTGTTCAGCCTCCCCTTTAACAGGGAACAACAAAGCAGGTGAGAAGAACTCCTGAGAGAAAGCTGCCTTGCCCGTGTCATCAATAAAACGCTTGGCGAATATCAGCGTTTTGTCTTCAAGCTCCTTGCGTGAAGGGCTAAACGCTTTAAAAAGTTCTATGCGGTAGATCTGCCAGACACCAGATTGCGTCGTAAACACCCAATCGCCAATCTTAAATTCAAACATTCTTACCTCTTTGGCTGTTTTTACCAGCTCAAACCCCATTGTTCGCAATGCCCTCACTGCCGCTTAAACCAATGCGACACGCTTGGCATTACTCTCGACAACCGATACTAATCTTCCCGTGGTTCGTCAGAGGATCGCATTACATCCTCATCACCGATGAGATCTTGATAAGCAAAAGAGAGCGCAATCACCGCCAACACGGTCACATAGGCAATAACGATATTGGTGCCGATCAGCAAATAGATGGGTGATGATTCAGGTGCGATAAATACAATTAGCGCCATCACAGGAATAAAGATGACGCCAAAAATGAACGGTGCCAACGCCACGACTAAGATCATCAACCAGGTTTTTTGCGCGCTTTTCTCCCAGGCATACAGGAACGAAACGCCCTTACCCATAGCAATGGCGGGAAAAACTAAACTGACGCGGCACCCAACAACCAGAGCAACTACCGCCAGTGTAATAAGCAGCATGCTTGCCCGATCCATCAGGTAATAACTGAGTAAATAGGGTAAGCCAAGCACAATGTAGTGAAGCCAAAACCAAATCTCGATTTTGCCAAAGGTAAATCGGCCGAATGCTGGTACAGAGTGAGGCCCAATCAGAACCACGCGATGCACATTAACCGCAATGATGGTATTGAGCACACTCCACAACAAGTAATCCACCCACTCCATCATTTGGCTTTCAAAAGAGAAAGCGATGACTTCCAGCGCTACGCTCAAAAGAATCGGTATAATCGTCACGCGGAACATTAAGCCTAAGTGCTTAAAAGCAAAGTTGAACGCCGAAGATAGCACGTTTCCGAACATCGAAAGCCCCTTTTCAATCCTTTGAAAACTCGCTATGGCGACAAGCCATTACATTCTTTCACCAAACTATCGTAATTCTTATTACAACTATCGTTCATAAATAAGACGTTACGGTGAAAACCACTTCTAAGATGCCGCCTGAGCGGTATGACTAGCTTTCTTTAACGCGAGTTAATGCTTGGCGAGTATTTCGCCTAGGGCAGTCCGAGCAGAGGCTTCCTTTCTTGCACTTATAAACCAAGCAACAACTGATTCGCATATGTCTAAGCTTTCCCGTAGCTTCGTCTCGACTAAGACTTATCAAGTGCTTTTTAGGCAACTTAAAAGCGTCGAGCCAGAGTGCCGCTTGCTCTTCTATGTAATCACTTTCCAGTTCGGGTCTTAGCGTTTGTAGTTTAATCAAACAACTTAAAATCAAATCAGCCAACAGGTGGTTAGTAAACCCCGGCCTAATTCTCGCCCAATCATTGATTTGCGCGCGATACTGTTCGAACAATTCAGACAATTGCTCTGCCGCTAGCGGAATCAACTCTTCAGGTTCTCCGTGCCAATGCTCCTCAGAAGCAAAACGATAGCCCGCCACAAGACGGTTTCGTTTGAACTGGCCGAATTGCGTGAAATCAGGCAATGACTTCAATCCGTAAATCGAGAGAAAACTCAGGTAAATGGGCTGCCAACAAAGCAGATCCCAAGTACGTGTCAGCCAGTAACTTCCGCCGGCCTCTGGATTAGACCCCTCAATTTCTCGATAAACCTCCCGAATAGATGCACTACTCGTAGGATTCTCAATAGATATGCAGCTTTGGGGTAAGTCTCCAAACGATCCTTTCAAGTAAGGAGAGACCTGTTTTGAATGAGTAAAGATCAGTTGATAAATAGCAGGTGATTGAGGGCGAAACCAAAAAAGCTTTAGCCAGTCAGGAAACATACACAATACAAATCTTGGGGGCGAATTGGTCAACACGGTAGCTCAATAACAATTGAGAAACCTAACAATATGGTGCAAAATAATAATAATTCTCATTACGATTAGTTTACTTGCACACTTGTTACCCCTCATCGGTCAAGGTGCAACTCAATCATCATTGTTGGTAGTTATCGTGGCGGTGGAACAACGTAAAGAAAGGTCTGTATCGACATTTAATCGCATCAGCAAGGTGCTGTCATTCATACATAACAACCTCGACGCGACATTATCTCTAGAGGAAATTGCGGAACAGAGTTGCTGGTCGCGATGGCAGCTTCAACGTGTATTTCAGTCTGAAACCGGGTTAACCGTTGCACATTATGTCAGAGAATTAAAACTGAGTGTCGCAGCCGAAATGCTGCTGGACACGGAACAACGCGTCATCGATATCGCCCTCTCCCTTGGATTTAATTCCGAAATTGCGTTCAGCCGCGCTTTCAAGCAACTCTTCGGCCAAAGCCCAAGTGTTTATCGAAAGCAATCACAACGCATCGGGTTAAAAAAACCTATCGAAGTTTCCGAAATTCACTACCCGGGAAAGAATACATATTCGTTTGTTGAAGTAAGGATCGACACCAAAGATACGTTTTTGCTGAAAGGCGTTCGAGGTGAAATAAACGGACTATTTTCACTCGCCCCCAATTTTGCTGAGGTTGTCCCTCAGCTTTGGGCAAGTTTAGAAGCTGAAACCAGCGGTATTCACCAACCGGTAGGCCAATTACTCGGTGTTGTAGATATCACTAAAGCCAATTTCGACGGTAGCCAAATTCAATACTGGGCTGGTGTTGAGCTTGACCCTCATATTCCTATCCCAGAGTTACCTAGCCTCATTTCTGAAAGGTTGGAAGCGCTGACAGTGCCGAAACAAACATACGCGGCAGTTCGACACAAAGGGCCGATTGAACGCCTTCCTCATACCTTGGAGTGGTTTATTCTTCATTGGTTGCCCAACTCTGGATATCGAGGCATGGATGGCTATGAATTAGAGGTTTATCCGAGCAATTACGAGCCTCTATCACCTCACGCAGACATGGAATATTGGGTACCTATCCAGAAAGTTTAGCGGCAGACCCAAAGCGTATTTCGCCCTTAATTTGTGTTTAAGTTGCACCAAATTGTTAACTATCTTTTTCGCCTCTCCATACAATGCAAATGAGAATTATTACCATTAATTGGCATTGGTATTTGAGGATAATATGGACACCACGACTCAATTTAAGCATTCATCCATCGCTGTCGCACTTTTAACTGCCTTTTCTGCCCCACTTTACGCAGATGCACAGAATACTGTTGATAGCGCGGAACTAGAGACCATCACCGTTCTTGGACAGGTTTACCGAAACACAGCAACTAAAACCGCTTTAGAGCCAGAGGAGACGCCCCAGGGCATAACGGTAATTGATAACGAGCTGCTTGAGCAACGAGGCGTTAAAACGGTCAATGAGGCGCTAAGATATGCACCTGGCGTTGTAACAGAGCAAAAAGGCGCTGCTGTTACTATGTATGACAACTTCTCTATTCGTGGTTTTAGCAACAATAACCAGAACTATTACGACGGTTTAATCCTGCCATACCTAACGGGCTGGAACCTACATCCGCAAATTGATCCCTCCGCTATTCAGCAAATCGAAATTTTCAAAGGGCCCACTTCCGTCCTTTATGGCTCAATGCCACCGGGTGGTATGGTCAACATTATCGCCAAGTCACCACAGCAAGAAGACAGCACATCTGTCAATGCAGCAACGGGCTCGCGTAACCTGCTTGAAGCCTCGGTGGATTCAACCGGTCAGATTGGTGACAACAACCTCTCTTACCGATTGGTAGCAATGGCTCGTAAGCAAGACAGCCAGGTGGATGGTGCTGAAGAAGAGCGTTACGTTATCGCCCCCTCGGTGGACTGGCAGGTTAATGATCGCACCCTGATCAATTTCAATCTTTACTATCAGAATGACCCTGAAATGGGTATCAACTCATCCATGCCACTGGCTGTACTGGAAAGACAGTCACCATCCGTTTCTCTGGGTGATGTGAATTGGAGCTCTTTCGAACGCGATGTCCTCATGCTTGGCTACAAGCTACATCACGAGTTCAACGATAATTGGTCATTCCTACAAAACGCACGATACACCGATGCATCTCTGTATCAAGAAAACACATACCACCGCGACACCGCTTTTACAGCATCAACAGGACTGCTGACTCGAAATATCTACACCACCGATGAAGACTACAAAAGCTACGTCATTGATAACCAGCTCTCTGGCTGGGTGGCCATGGGTGTGTTGGAGCACAACCTACTATTAGGTTTGGATTATCAAGATTTAGAGGGCGACTCTGTCTACAAAGAGTATGCGGGCAACGCCGCGTTCTACACCTTTAATGCTTATCGCCCGAACAACAACCTATTGGACAGAAGCCAAGTCACCGAAGCTTACTCAGAAAGCCATGACATTGGCTTTGAACAACTGGGGTTCTATTTCCAAGATCAAATGCGCTATGACCGACTCGTTCTGTTGGCAGGTGGACGATATGACCTCTTCAAATCACATGACGATAAGACAAGCTCTTCGCCTACCTATGATGGCAAAGACACCTCAGATCATAATCAGTTTTCTTACCGTCTAGGTGCCTTGTATGAGTTTGACAATGGACTGTCACCTTTTGCCAGTTATGCCACCAGCTTTGAACCCGCCGCGGGCACAGACATTAATGGCGACAGCCTGAAGCCTCAAACCGGTAAACAGTTCGAAGTCGGTGTTAAATATATGTCAGAAGACATGTCGAATACCCTGACTGCATCCTATTTCCACATCACGAAGAATGACTCAATTGCTGCTGATCCAAATGACCCAACATTTAGAGCAAAGATCCAACTGGGAGAAGTGACTTCTCAAGGTATAGAAATAGAAGGACAGGCGTATCTCGCTGAAAACTGGGATGTGCTGGCCTCTTATACCTACCTCGATATGGAAGTAAAAAAAGCCTCTGATACGAGCCTTGTTGGCACTACACCTATCTATGTACCGGAGCACAGTGCCAACATTTGGAGTAACTATTACGTCACATCCGGTGCGCTGGATGGTGCACGTATCGGTGGTGGCGTTCGCTATGTGGGTGAAATGCAAATGGATGCCAACAACACGCAAGGTAAAGTTCCATCCTATACCGTGGCAGACCTATCTCTAGGTTATGACCTTGGTAGCGCAAGCACCTCACTGGATGGCGCACAGGCTAATTTGGTAGTGAACAATGTGTTCGATAAGGAATACTACTCTTGCTACAACCAAACCAACTGCTGGTTCGGCGCTGAACAAACGGTTGAACTGAACGTTAAATACGAATTTTAACGACGTCTTTAAACAAAGTAGAAGCAACTCTTCGTGAGTTGCTTTCTACGGTTCTCAGAAATATGTATCAACTAAACCATGTAAAAGTGACAAGAGAGTGTCGAGATATTCTCAACATTCCTTCCCTCTCTATTCCTAGCGATAAGCTGACCGTCATTATGGGGCACAATGGATCAGGTAAATCGACACTGGTAGATTTGTTGGCAGGGCAAACCCAGCCGTCCGCAGGAACAATCGATTTTAATGGAAACAGTCTCACTGGTTACACCAGCAGGGAACTGGCAAGAGAAATCGCCTTTTTGCCTCAACACCTGCCGCAAGCTTCGGGGCTGTCAGTACGCGAACTGGTTAAGCTTGGACGTTTCCCATGGCGCGGCACTTTTGGCCGCATGAAAGCGAAAGATATCGAGTTTATTGAAGCTGCAATGGCCGCCACGCAGATTGGGCAGTACGCCGATCACCCAGCGGAGAAACTCTCAGGCGGAGAGCGCCAACGAGCCTGGATCGCCATGTTACTCGCTCAACAATCCCCCCTTTTGGTCTTGGATGAACCCACTTCAGCACTCGATGTTCAGCACCAATACCATGTAATGGATATGCTCCAGTCGCTTAATCGTGAACAGGAAAAAGGGGTGATCGTTATTCTTCACGACATCAATCTAATCCTAAGGTATGCCGACCATATCGTGGCGCTGAAAGAGGGAAACGTCGTTTACAGCGGAGATACAAGGACGCTAACAGATGAAGCCTCACTTTCCACGCTTTTTGATACCAATATTCGCCTGTTAGACCACCCATCAAAAACAACAAAGGTTGCAGTAGTATGCTGAATTTTAAATTTTTATTGGAAAAACCAAACCTCACCGCACTGGTGTTAACACTCATCACTTCTACTGCTGTCTGGGCAGATCACAAAGTCACCGACAGTGATGGTGAAAAGACCCTTCCTGCAGTGCCAACACGTGTTGCGGCATTGAATTGGGATATTACCGAACAGGTATTAGAGCTCGGTATCACACCTATCGCCGTGCCTGATATCAAAGGCTATGAGGAATGGGTAGTACAACCTTCAATTCCAGAAACATCCGTGGATATCGGGACAAGAGTAGAGCCCAATTTCACCCTACTGCGTGACCTTAAACCTGACGTTATATTAATTGCTTCACCGCAAAAAGATTTGCAGAGACGATTGGAAAAGATTGCGCCTGTACTTCATTTTCAGACCTACAGTGAAGACCATAATAACGCCGAAGCAGCTATTGAAAACTTCAAGCGTATCGCGCACTTGCTCGGCAAAGACGAGTTAGCAACGCAGAAGCTGGCAAGCATGAAAAAAAGGCTCAAAGAGCTCAATCAACAACTTTCTGATGCTTACCCAAACGGTAAACCTGATGTGACCTCTTTTCGATTTGCCAGCGCAACCTCTGTTTACGTCTATGGCGATAACTCCATCCCACAATTTGCTTTGCAGCAGCTGGGTTTCAACAACGCCATGCCTCAGGAAAGCACACAATGGGGAATTACGCAGAAGCGTATTACCAACCTCAAGAAAGTGGGAAATGGTATTGCTCTGTATTTTGAACCTTTTGACCAGCAGGCAAGGTTAAACCGCTCTCCCATCTGGAAAAATATGCCATTTGTTAAACGCAATGATGTGGCGCCTGTTGCTGCAAGCTGGAGCTACGGCGGCGCTATGTCGATTTTATATAATGCTGAAGCACTTGCAGAGGCATTGTTGACGTTATCAGAACGCCCATGAAACGATGGGGTTATTTAATGGCAGCGTTTATTGGCGCTGCTTTATTACATCTAGGCGTTGGACAACACCAGTTTGGCTCTGTTGGTCAGCTCTACACAGAATGGTTTAACGGCACCCTTGATAAGCAAGACTCCTTCGAATGGCTGGCATTTGTTGAAGCCTCCCTTCCAAGGTTGATGATGGCCATTACCGTAGGTGGAGCGCTAGGATTAGTCGGCAGTCTGTTTCAACAGTTAACGCAAAACCGAATGATGTCCCCCCTCACTTTTGGCACCTCTTCAGGTGCCTGGTTGGGGCTTGTACTGCTCAGCATATTGGCCCCTTCATTGGCAGGCGATTACTCTCTGCTCATGGCATTGCTTGGGGCACTTTTAGCCATGGTGCTGGTCGTTACCATAGTGGGTATCAACAACCTTAGCGGCATTCCTATCGTCCTAGCAGGTATGGCAGTCAATTTACTGTTGGGTGCAATAGCTACGGCTATCATCCTTCTCAACGATCAATACGCTCAAAATCTCTTCGTATGGGGCGCGGGCGACTTGGGGCAAAACGGCTGGGAAGTATTTGACTGGCTTCTTATCAGGCTTACGCCTATTTTCTTGCTGATTTTCTTTGCTCCACGCGTTTTGCAGCTTCTCAGTATAGGCAGTAAAGGAGCGGCAGCGAGAGGATTGGATGTCAGTTGGGCATTCTTTCTCCTGATATCCTTAGGTGTTTGGCTCGCGGCGGTTTCTATTACCGCTGTTGGAGTGATCAGCTTTGTTGGGTTAATTGCCCCAAACATCGCGCGTTATATCGGATTCACCCGTCCGAGAACAGAATTGGTTGCCAGCTTCATACTCGGCGCAGCATTTCTTGCTTTGACCGATACATTAGCAACGTATTTAGGGCAATGGTCGCTGGACATGATACCCACAGGTACAGCAACAGCCGTAATTGGCACACCAGCTCTTGTCATACTTGCCCGCCGCCGTTTATCTGCACAGGATCAACTTTCGCTGACCTTACCAACAGGCCCAGATAAGTTAAAAAATGGTGCATTACAGTGGCTGGGACTCGCCATGACTTTCCTTATCTTACTGAGCGTTTTTTTGGCTTCCAGTCCCTCAGGATACGCATTACAAATACCAGATGGGTTTGAATGGACACTGAAGTGGCCAAGACTACTCACCGCCATTGCCTCTGGCATAAGCTTGGCTGTTGCGGGCGTTGTGCTTCAGAGGCTGGTATTTAACCCTCTTGCAAGTCCAGATATTTTGGGGGTATCGGCCGGGGCAGTGTTGGCGTTAGTCCTTGCAAGCTTGGTGTTTGGTTACTCAATCCATGGTATGAGTCCCTGGGTGGCGATGTTGGGTAGTGTTGGCGCGCTTGTCGTACTACTTTTTCTTGGGAAAAAACATGAGTTTGCACCCTCTATTCTCATCTTGACTGGTTTGTCACTTACCGCTTTGTTAGAGGCGCTGGTTCAATTTACGTTGACCCGTGTCGGCGACGACAAATATGTCCTGCTTGGCTGGCTCTCTGGCTCAACCTACCGTGTAGAAGGCAACCAAGCCATTACGCTGGTAGTTTGTGTTGCAGTATCAATGGCACTGGTATTGGTACTTTCACGTTGGATCACCTTGATTTCATCAGGAAGACAATTTGCCGCTGCACGTGGGTTAAACCTAAACCTTGCCTACATCACTTTGCTGATCCTCGTAGCCTTCCTCTGTGCCATTGTCACCACAACCATGGGACCAGTTTCCTTTGTTGGCCTGCTCGCCCCGCACATCGCCGCTATGCTTGGTGCAAGGCAGGTAACACAGCAAATCTACTTTTCTGGTGCGGTGGGTGCAGTGTTGTTGTTGCTGGCTGACTTTCTGGGACAAATCGTTGTTTACCCCGCGCAAATATCAGCGGGAACCTTGGTATCAGTGCTGGGAGGAAGCTATTTCATTTATATATTAGTTAGGAACAAATCGATAAGGCGCTGAACTTCGCAAACGTAATGATGGCTTGGTTCTCGTTCAAGCCATCAACATTGTGTTATCACTTTCTCCATGGCAATTATTTGGAAGTATCAGTAATAAAGCACATCCGAATCGCTAGGCCTTGGTGAACTTACTTGACCACCTGCACTTGGGTCCAGGTCGACCTGCAATGTCACTTCTTCACGCTGCGGGCGGACAAAGGTCGCGTTTACACCCACAAAGGAATACGTGTTGCCAGGGAAAATCCCGCCGTTTCCTTTATAAGTGAAAGTATGATTCCCCCCGACTGAACTGTATTCCCAATCCGCATTGCTCACGTTACGTCCATTCAGGCTCGTCAGTGTTGGGTCGTAATCCACCACAAAGTAATCCGCTGATGGCAACGAAAATTGCACAGGGTGAACGCCGTTGCTATCGACGTTGTTAATCTCTCCTACAAACACTACAAAGCTCATGTCTGCTTCATCCACGCCGACAAAATTCGAAGATCTGGTCTGAATACTGGTGACATAACTCGGCGGACTAAATGTAAGGAAAGGGAGCTTTTCTTCTGCTCTGGTGACTTGGCTCAATGACATGGATAACACGAAAATTGCCATCATCGCGCTATTACTTTTTATTGTTTTAAGGGTTTCGATAAAGCTCGAAAACTGACGCATATACATACCTCTTGATAGTGCAGAAAATGCAGAAAGGTTGAAACCATGTTGAGACTGCATTTCCCACAAGGATCATATACCCAGCTAAAGGAACTAGCTGTGCTCGACGTATTGAAGCATTGGCAGACAGACTATCATCCGTACTTCGAGAGCGATGGAACCACCCGAAAAGGGGGCCTCACGCTGATCTCACCAACTGCTCAATTCACCAGACAAATTAAAGAAGGGGTTTAAGATTTTAAAGAGGGCAGGACTGGCTTTAGGAGACTGATATATCAAATCAAACAGTGACTACAAATCTGAGAAGTTTTTATGTTTAAGTACAAAAATCTGTGCTTTTTTGCCAAAAAATTCGCATCGGACAATCCACAACCCGACAAAGCGCCTTTACCCATCGCCATTCCCAAACCTAGCACACCATACGGTTTGACAGTTCACTGCACGCCGCCCTTTACTTGATGATTACCTTTATTGACTAGGGGATCAGGCATGGGTCAGGAAATCTTTTTGCTTCACTCAAAGAACGCACCGGCAGGCGATCAGCCGGAAGCCGTTGCCAAACTCATCGCCGGCATTGAAGAAGGCAAAACCCACCAGACACTCCAAGGTGTCACAGGGTCTGGTAAGACATTCACCATGGCAAACATTATTCATCGTTTGCAGCGCCCCACCCTTATCCTTGCCCATAACAAGACACTGGCAGCACAGCTTTACCATGAAATGTTGGCCTTCTTTCCCAAAAACGCGGTCGAGTATTTCGTCTCTTATTACGATTACTACCAGCCAGAGGTCTATATTCCCGGCAGTAACCGTTTTATTCGAAAAGACTCCGCTATCAACGCACAGCTTGAACGGCTGCGGCTTTCCACCACCAAAGCGCTGATTGAGCGAAAAGACGTGATTGTGGTGGCATCGGTATCTTCCGTTTATGGCTTAGGCTCGCCAGAGGATTACCGCAGACTCCAAATTCCGCTCCATCCCGGAGAACAGTTGAACCTGACAACACTAGAGAACCAGTTGGCCAAACTTCACTATGAGCCCGGCGGTGAGCCTCTTTCTCGCGGGAGTTACCGCATCAGCCCGCATAAAGTGGATATATTCCCGGCGGATTCTGAAAAAGACGCGATAGTGGTGATGCTGGACAATGCCCAAACCATTACTCAACTGCTGAGAGTGGACAACGCCACGGGCGAAATTCTAGGTGACCTGGAACATTACCGTGTCTCGCCAAAGACCCTCTATTCCACCTCGCCGGAACAAATTGCCCGCGCCTGTAAAGCGATAGAAACCGAGCTTGAACAACGCACTGCCGAACTCAGTCGAAACCATCAAGTCGCAGAAGCAGCAAGACTTTTTGAGCGCACCACACGGGATTTGGAGATGCTGCGATTACAAGGTTACTGCGGAGGTATTGAAAACTACGCGTCTTATCTGACTGGCCGCGACCCCAGTCTTCCGCCAACCACCCTGATGGACTATCTCCCCAAGGGTGGCCTGCTATTTATTGATGAATCCCATGTCATGGTGCCGCAGATCCACGCCATGTATAAAGGTGACCAAAGCCGCAAAGATACCCTGATTGATTACGGCTTCCGCCTGCCCTCTGCCAAATTCAATCGCCCTCTCGCCTTTGAAGAGTTTGAGAAGATAAAGCCGCAGACCATTTTTGTATCCGCGACACCCGGCGACTATGAAGTAAAACGCTCCGGTGGCGTCGTTGTCGATCAAGTGATCCGCCCAACTGGACTGCTGGACCCTGAAATCGAGATAGTCCCGTTGGCAAAGACCCAGGAAGACCTGCTGAACCGCATTCGAAGCTGTATTGAACGCAAAGAGCGGGTGTTAGTGACTACCCTCAGTAAACACAGTGCAGAAGCCCTTTATCAACACTACACAGAAGAAAGTATTCGCTGCCAGTACATTCACAGCGACGTGAAAACCGAAGATCGCGTTGAGATTATTCGCCAGCTGCGACGTGGCGAATTGGATGTCCTAATTGGTATCAACCTGCTGAGAGAGGGACTGGATATTCCGGAAGCGTCTTTGGTTGCAATACTCGAGGCGGATCATGCGGGCTTTCTGCGTTCCACAGAGGCGCTTATCCAAATCATTGGCCGCGCGGCCCGCAATGCCAATGGTAAAGCCGTGCTCTATGCCGATAAAATCACCCCTGCCATGAAAAGCGCGATGGATGAATCCAACCGCCGCAGGGCAAAACAGATCGCCTATAACGAAGCACATCAACTGCAGCCTAAGAGCTCAAACCGGACGATTGACCCGACAATAAACGCGCCCATCGTAAACAAAGACCCGTCTATGTGTTCGACACTTGAAGAGCTTTGCCATCGCATCACGCACACTGAGCGAGAACTGTTCAGGCTTTGCTCGGAAAAAGATGCAGAAAAACGTGCTGACACCGATACGCTGCGGCAAGAGCTTGATGCCCTGTACCGACAATATATTTTTATGTAACTGGGTCTGTTCCGCTGTCCTTTCGCTGATCGACAAATCCGTAGAAGACCCGTATGCAGTAAATACTATACCGCATATGGATTATACGCTTAGCTCTACCTACTAACTCCTTCTAAGTGATTATTTTTAATCATACTTTAGTGTTTACTCCAATAAATGATATTTAATATCATTTGCAATTGATTCCCATTTGCATGATTATCAAAAGTACAATTTATTCATTTGAGAGGTTATTGACAGTGAAAAAACTGACTCTTCTATTAACGTTGCTATTTCCCGTCTTCGGCGCCACTGCTGAACACAAGGTTAAAATGCTCAATGGTGGCCCCGAAGGGGTCATGGTGTTCTCGCCCGCTTATTTAAAAATTAACGCGGGAGACACTGTCACGTTCGTTCCTTCTGACATGGGCCACAACGCCGAATCTGTGTTTACGCCAGAAGGAAGTGCTGGCTGGAAAGGTGCGATAGGAAAATCGGTTACCGCCACTTTCGATAAAGAGGGGCTCTACGTTTATCAATGCACACCTCACGCCATTATGGCAATGGTCGGCATTATTCAGGTTGGAGACGCGTTGAACAAAGCAGAGTTCGAGACTTTTTCTGATCAAATGGAATCGACATTCGTGATGAACAAAGGCCGCTTAAAAACCTATGGCGAACAGGTGAAATAAATACGTGCCCGTGAAGAGACGGGCACTGTACAATAAAGCGTTTTTACCCAGTAATGCTGAGTATTCGCATTACTGAGGTCAAGCAACCTAGACGCCACAAAAAGGTCTTGCACCGCAGTGCCAGAGCTGTCAAACACCTTGATAGTACTGGCATTTGTTCTGCCCGGTAATTCTCCTGTGATAACGCGGCCTATCTCCGTGATTTTCATCTCGCTTGTATGCTGAAATTCAACAATATCAACGGATTGCAATTGGTAGTCACAAAACAAACGCGTGCGCTGAGATAAAACGGGCGGGACTTCCTGCTTCTGTGGAACTTTACCCATACCCAAAGTGACGAGCGTGAAATGGTAAGAGTGAGCCCAACGCTGGCGAGTAATAAAGACCGGGTGCTCAGAGAATGGGCTATCGCAGGGTTAGAGATGAGTATGCGCTTAGATTGGGATGTCTAACCTCAGTTGAATAGTGGTGCATTCGTTCGCCTATTGCCGGAATATGTCCTGCCGTATGCCAATACTGTTGCTCTATTAAGCAGCCCGGAAGCAGAACGATCTGCCTGCATATCGGTTTGTGTTTTACTACGTAAAGAACGCCTGTCGACATTACCTTGGAAGTAGCGCTCACTTACATTTGGACCGTGACTGTGCAAGAATAGCCACCTATGTGACTTGCCTCTCATTTTGGTACCCGTATGAAGCGCCAGATCCCTCTCTTTCTCTTCACGCTGATCGTCGCACTCTTCTTTGCGTCAGCGCAAAATATCGCGCTTTGGCGGCATTTAGTCAGCATATTGAATCTCAGCACTCATCCCGATTCAGGCTTTCTCTTCTCCATTCCTGTTCTCATCACCATGCTGTGCTTTGCGCTGTTTGCCTTGCTGATTTGGCCGTGGATATACAAACCCTTGTTGATTGCGCTGCTCCTCTTTTCCACGCTCGCCTCATACGCCATGGTCTCGTATGGGCAGTATTTCAACTACAGCATGATTGTTAACGTCTTCGAGACCAACCAAAGCGAAGCAACCAGTTACCTTTCCTTCTCGCTGATCTTCTGGCTGTTGTGTCTGTTTGTCATTCCCACCTTTGTCGTCGCCAAAGCAAAAGTGCGCTTCCCCGCATCAGTCAAGTCACTGCTGCTTCAAAAGCTGGTAATGCTTATTTTCGCCATCGGTGCCACTGGCGTTATCGCCTCGCTCTATTACAAAGACTATGCTGCGCTTGTCAGGAACAACAGTGAAATCAAAGCGCTGATCAACCCGACTAATTACCTCAGTGCGTCATTCCGGTATGCCAAGTATCGACTCTATGAGAAAGACATCCCTTTCCAGACACTCGGGACCGATGCCAAAGACACCCGAAACACCGGCACACCCAATGTGATTGTGCTGGTCGTGGGCGAAACATCACGCTCTATGAACTTCTCGCTCAATGGTTATGAAAGAAATACCAATCCGAGGCTATCAAAAGAAAACGTGATCAGTTTTCAGCATGTGACCTCATGCGGAACCGCCACGGCGGTATCGGTACCCTGCATGTTTTCCATCATGACCCATGACACATACAACGCAACCACAGCCAGACATCAGGAAGGCGTTTTGGATGTGTTAAAACACGCGAAGGTGAATGTCAGTTGGATTGATAACGATTGCGGATGCAAAGGGGTTTGCGATCGCATTGAACACCTGAGCATTGATCCCAAATCCTTTAAAGAAGATTGCGCTCATGGTAGTTGCTATGACAGCGTGTTGCTCAATGGCCTCGCCGACAGAGTGAAAAATGCCAAGGGAGACACAGTGATTGTCTTACACTTGATTGGCAGTCACGGCCCAACCTACTTTGAGCGTTATCCGCCTGAATTCCGCGTCTTCACACCGACCTGTGACACGGCAGATATTCAAAACTGCAGCCGTCAGCAGGTGCTGAACACCTACGACAACACCATTGTTTATACCGATTACGTGCTCAGTCAGGTGATTGATATTTTGGATAAATATGACAACTCCCATCAAACCGCCATGTTGTATTTATCCGATCATGGTGAGTCACTAGGTGAAGACGGTATCTATCTGCACGGACTGCCCTATGACATTGCACCGGAAGAGCAAAAATCCGTCCCGATGATTTTTTGGATGTCACCCTCGTTTCAACACGGCCACGATGTCAGTCAAACCTGCTTGAAGGAGAACGCCAAAGACACCCTCTACTCGCAGGACAATCTGTTCCACACATTGCTCGGAATGGCATCAGTATCAACTGGGGCTTATCAGCCAAGCTTGGATATGCTGCATCAATGCAAGAATTTATGATTAATCAGGCTGTTTGGCTCGGCTTATCGTCGCCGTGTATTTGTTGGTGTCCTCATTTTTGGAAATATTCACATCAAACAAATAGTCAGATGGAAAATCTCCTGTTGGGTCGCTCTCAAGCTTGATAGAAGTGGTGCCAAGAACACCTTCGTCCCAAGTTGCCACCTGAACAGTGACAGTGCTTTCTTTTGCCAAGGTATAATTAGAAACCGCAATTTGGTAGGTGCCTGTTTGTAGCTCTTCAGTATCGCAAGAGGCATGATAGTAGAGGGGCTTTTTACTAAAAAGTCCCCATCCGCAACCAACTCTCCGCTCGTGCTAGATGGATTTCCAAGGCCCACTTCCGTTCCGTCCGGCTCTATAACAATCAGATTGGCGGCCCCGTTACCTTCCAAGGTTAGCGTTGCTGTAAAGTACCCATATAGCGATTGCTCTTCTGGTGATGGGATGCTTTTTAGCGCGGTATTATTATTACGTTTACTCTTTGTGAAACGTTCACGCATTGGTTGATATAGATAGGAATAAAGCCGTACCCTACAAAGTCTTTTGACCCATTAGTACCTGCCGGACGGAATAAGTAACCCGCCATGCTATCCGTATTGGGCGATACCGTTCCTGTCAGCCTGAGGGCATTTATCACCAAATCCAGATCGCCCAATGTATGGTCTCCCCTCAGTGAGGGTGAAGCGGGGGCAACATGCCTAGGGAGAAAAGATATAGCGAGGAATACGAAGTATTTGGGTGTGTAGGCGGCCCATCAGTTCCGCATCTTACCGTCATGGAAGTTATCGCTGAAGCGCTATCGGCGCGGCGAATTTAAACTTGCTCTACCCGGCATCTTAGCTCCACCACATTGCCTTCCGGGTCTTCTAGGTAGATGGAATTGCCATATCCTTGTGCGCCATATCGACGGGCAAAATCCTCATGGGTAATTCCATGTGCGTCGAGGTACTCAAGGATACTTTGTTCACTCGCGGCTTTAATCTGAAGGCAGAAATGATCCACATTACGCTCTGATTGTGTCGGCGCGCCACCGCCAAGCTTACCCAGCTGGCTCTCCACCAGGACAATGTCAACTAAAGCATTGCCCGCCCGTAATTGGGTTAATCCCGTTTCCGGCGGAGTTTCGCGTTCTACCACGCAACCCAGTACGTCAGAATAAAATCTAAGCATTTCATTTAGCTTGGTCGTTCGCAATACTATGTGGTCGATGGCCAACACTTGGATCATCTCACCGCTCCTTTCGGTTATTTAGTGATAACTCATTAATCATAGGAAATCGCCCTATCCTTACAACTTTGTCGGATAACGATGCGATATGGGCTTCACTACCCGCCTGCAATATTTGCTAGAATGCAGCCCTTCCAGACTTTGCCTGTAGTAGAAGCTCGCACAGAGAGATACATTTCATGACAGAACCACACGTAATCATTGGTCTCATTAACCCCAAAAGCCCAACCAATGTGGGAGGCGTGATGCGTGCAGCCGGATGCTACCAAGCAGACAGCGTCCTCTATACAGGTGAGCGATATGACCGCGCAGCAAGGTTCTATACCGACACCCAGGATGCGATGGAGAGCATTCCGCTGACGAATGTCGACAGCATGTTTGATAACCTCCCATCAGACATGAAAGTGGTGTGCGTGGAACTTGCACTGGGCGCCACGCCCCTTCCTGAGTTTGAACACCCCGAGAAAGCCATTTATGTTTTCGGGCCTGAAGATCACTCATTGCATCAATCCATTGCAGACAGAGCCGATCACGTTGTATATGTCCCGACAGTAGGCTGCATGAACCTGGCCGCAACGGTAAACGTTGTGTTGTACGACCGTATAGCTAAGTCTGGCACCACAGTTGCCGGAGATGACTTGATTCGCCAAAGCCGTGATAGCCGTAACCGTCTTCAGGTAAAATCTTCCGCTGAGACGGTATAAACTCTCGCCTAGATAAGAACGGGCTGTTAAATGACAGTCTTTTCTATACCAAACAGACCGAAGATGCAGGGCTAAGGCTGTTTGGGTATAGAGCCAACCTGTTTTAGGGACTGGACAACAAGAGGAAATCCGGAAAAATCACGTCAATATCGTCCCTGCCCTTCTCTACTTCCCCTCCTTTATCGTTCAAATATTCACCAAAGTCTCTATCTGATCAAAAGAACATCTTTACTAGGCATAGATGCATGCTTTAACATACATAAATGCATATATATCTATGCATATCTATATAGTAAAACATATAACGGAGACTGAACTTTATTGAAAGAGTCGCTATTAATATAGTTCTCCCTCCTCACAATAAAAATTTCACATTCATATAAACATAATTAATAGATAGAAATTAACTTCAGCACATTAGGAAAATTATGAAAAACAAAAAACCATTATTTTCATTATTACCGCTTGCATTTTTTTGCCAAGGAAGTCTAGCTCAAAATGTATTTGAAGATTCGCATAACTTGCAAAAAGTTACTCCAATTTGTGTTCACCCCAATCAACAGAGATTTATATCTCTCGAAGGGGAAGATAAGACGCTAAATATCGGATTTCACTCATTAATAAATTTAAATAATGAGACAAAGTATGGTATTGACTATACTGAAATAGATGATAGTCAATATAATTTATGGTCAGTTAAGTGTCCGGATGAATACCTGCTTGAAGCATACTTACCTATAGTTGATACTCGAACCATCTTTAAAGTCATTGACAAAAAAGAAGGTATGCAATTCGCTCCAGGGGTTTCAGTAAATAAGATAAAAAATGGTTCTAGTAATGAATACGAGATTTTATCACTAGCTTATGATGTATTAAGAAAACTTGCGGTTAACCGAGTTGACGAAGATGTAAGACGTTTCCTAGAAGATGGAAATAATCATTACACTATTAACTTGACCACATTACAGGACGAAAAAGGCAGTTTTGTCGACTTTCAGGAAAAGTGGATCCAGATTAATTTATTAGAACTGGGAATGCCATACCTAAATATAAATCAACTTGAAAGTGAATTTACACTTCAGCGTCTTATTACTCATGAAATAGTTCATGCATCAGCAGAACCCGGCACCTCGGAGGAAGACGTCATCAGGAGAACCAATCTTCTTCTATCTGATTGTGAATATAATGACGAGCCGAGAATGCCAGTTTCGGGTAGCGATAACAATAACTCCCGCTATGCTTTCGTCCAAGCAAGTGCACCACCGACGCCTAGTCAAAGATTTAACGCATTTTTTAATAGACCAACCAAAGAATTCGTCAGTGACCCATTTATGTGGCTAAGTGCTATTTTTAGTGCCCCCTCTTTTGCTGGGGCATCAATGAGCATTTCAAGAATAGCGACTCGTGCTGCCATGCCACGAATCCCCTATCAGCCAATTGGGAGAACAAATATTTTACCAAGAACTAACTCTGTTTCTTCTATAAATAGTTTGTCTTCATCTATCGCTAGCAGTTCTTCATCGAGTATCGAGACAGCTTCGATCGAAACACTTAGTTCATCATCTAGCGTTGAAACAGCATCAATAGAGACACTTTCATCTAATGCCGAACTAGACGGTTTAGGTGATGGACCTATGTCACTTAAAGAGCAACAAGCTTTCGTTAATAAGGTTGATGAAGACTTAGAGGCTTTATCAATTGAACCGCATAAAAAAATATCGATACAGTTCAAATTGAGCCCTACGGCACATTACTTGAACCAAGCTCCAGATATAGCGCGCCAGTTCTTGCGTGGCGAAATTACTGTGATGGAACTTTATAACCAAATGCCGCTGTAATCTAAATTTAAAGTATTGATATACTTACCATCCACCACTTGATGAGAATGGTGGATGGGATTTTAAGAGGAAAAGAGGACATATATGTCCTTTTAAATCAAAGACCGCCTCCCGGCGGTCTTTTGTCTTACAGTACATTGCTTACTTTTGCTCTTTGCAGCTTAGCTGTTTTCACGCATGGCGCGGAGCATCCAGGCGGTTTTCTCGTGCTCGCGCATACGGTCTGAAACCAATGATGCGGAAGATTCGTCGTCTGCGTCTTGTGCTACTTTCAATACGCTTCTTGCGGTGCGTACCACTTGCTCGTGACCTTTGGTGAGGATATCCACCATCTCGTCAGCGCTTGGTACACCTTCCACTTCCTGAATCGCGCTCAGTTCAGCAAACGCTTTATAAGTACCCGGTGCAGCAACACCAAGGGTGCGAATTCGCTCTGCAATTTCATCAACTGCCAGCGCCAGTGCGTTGTAGTGCTCTTCAAACAGCAGGTGCAATTCGCGGAATTGTTTACCCGTCACATTCCAATGGAAGTTGTGAGTTTGCAGGTATAGGGTGTATGAGTCCGCCAATAGGCGTTTCAGCCCTTCTGCAATTTCAATTCTGTCTTGTTCTTGAATGCCGATATTAATGCTTGTCATAACCCTATCCCCTTTTGTATTGGCTTTCGCAAATGGTGCGTCACCTTAATGTCTATGGGGATATCTTATGACGGGAGAAGCGATAGGTATAATCGTTGATGTTTATAGATTCAATTTGTTATACCTATCACTAGGTGTGGGGTTTTAGCCGTTGCGGTATCGCGACGGGAATTGGTGGCCGATGTCGGTGAATACACCGTCGACGCCCCAGTTAAAGAGCTGATTGGCACGCATCAGGCTGTTCACTGTGTACACGTTCACTTCTAAGCCAAAGTCTTTGAATTCTTGGACTTTATCCTTCGTCAGCCCTTCATCTGAAACATGAATAGTGTCGGATTGACATGCCTGCATGATGGCGAGCCAATCACCCGGCATCTCCGTATCGAACAGGCAAGCAACTGGCACCTCTGGACAACGGCGTTTGAATTCAGCCAATACCAGTGGGTTGAAGCAGGAAATGAGCACGTTTGCTTCTTTGTTGAGGTTTTTCATACCTTCAATCACGCCGCTGATGAGCTTCTCGGTGTTTTCCCAGCTGTTGGTGCAAGCTTTGATTTCAATATTAGCGTTGAGCTTGAGTATGTTCATCAGTGTGATGAACTGGTCAAAGGTTGGCAGCTTCTCACCGATAAACTCATCGCCAAACCAGCTTCCGGCGTCAATGTCTTCCAGATCTTCGCGGGTGAAATCGTAAAGACTGCCTGAATGATCTGTGCAGCGGTCGAGGGTATCGTCATGGCAAAGCACAATGGTGCCATCGGCGAGGATATCGACGTCGCACTCGACCCATTTCAAGCCGTGCTCCGCGCAAAGTGAAAAAGCAGCCAGTGTGTTTTCAGGGGCTATGGCTGACATCCCCCTGTGGGCGTAAAGAGTTTTCATTGTTGTTTTCTTTAGTTATTGAATGACTCGGTCAATAGAACCTAAAACTTACATCAAGTTCCAGCTTTCCGACATAAAAAAGCACCGCTTATTGCAGTGCTTTTTGTATTTGCTTCAATAATTAAACGCTGTTGTCTCGGTTAATGCGCTTAATCGAGCTTGAGCGTTTGAAGTTGAACCAGCTCCGACAGGATTTGCGTGGTGGTTGCACCATCTGCAAGGCCAAGATCGCTAAGGCCGACAGAATCCAACGAAATATCCTGCGATTCCATACCGCCAGCAGTTTGCGAGATATGGAGTGTCAGGCTGCCATCAGTACCAGCTTCCGGACGGATGTAGTCCAGCAGTTGCTCGATGGTTGATGAGCTATCGACAGCATCTGGCAGCAGCGCTGAGATATCCAGCTTGTCGCCTGTGGTTTCTGTACCGACATCGAAGTCAGTAATGGTGTCCACTGTCAGCGTCGCCACGTCGATATCTGATTCTGCCCAGGTGTAGGTGTCATCCCCCGCACCACCTGTCATGGTATCGTTTCCTGCGCCACCGGAAAGCATGTCGCTGCCTTCCCCGCCAACAAGAATATCTGCGCCATCACCGCCGCTCAAGATGTCTTCACCTAAGCCGCCAACCAGAATGTCGTCACCCAAGCCGCCTGTGACGGTGTCATCACCATCCCCTGCGTAAATACGCTCGCCATCGTCATCTGCGGTAAGGGTTTCATCCGCTTCGGTGCCGAATTGGGTGGTGGTTGGGTCAAGCACCACTAATTGGCCTGCCATCATCATGGATTCGAGGATTTCATCTTGTGTGAGTCCTGTTGCGTCCATACCCAAGAGATCATTGAGAGTGACACCTTCCACAATGATATTCTGGATTGGCTGGCTGGTATCGTCGAGAACCTGAATGCGAGTATTACCATCTACGGTCTGGATATCCAGTCGGTTTGCCAAATCCGTAAAGGTGACGATACCTGTAGCATCGAATGCATCAGAGATGTCGATAACATCAATACCTGATTGGAAATCTTTGATGGTATCTGTCGCTACGGCAGCTGCGGTGCCGAAGTCGCCTGATTGCCATTTGAAGGTATCTTTGACGCCGTCTCCAGTGCCGCCGATTTGGCCGCCCCACATTTCATCGTTGCCTGCGCCGCCAACAAGAATGTCTTCACCAAGGCCACCGACCACAATGTCATCACCTGCACCGCCATGAACTTCAGTGTTGGAAACGCCATCAACCACCAGGTTATCCGCATTGCTGTCAGCAGGAGTGGTATTCAGTTCACCTGTGGTTGCGGTGTCCACCACATTGGTGCTGATGGTCAACGTGGCTTGTTGTGGATCGCTATCACCGACGTCAGACAACGCAGTCACCGTGATATCACCTAGAGGCTGAGCACTGAAGCGAATGTTGAGGTCGCTCAGAGTCAGGGTTTCCAACTCTGTTTGGTTGAAGGTCCAGGTACCGTCACCGTTATTGGTGCCAACTGGTGTGCCGGACGCATCCACGATTTCTGCCGCTGTACCCATACCGCTGAAGGTAAGGCTGAACTCGTTGTCAATTGGGTCAACAAGCGAAGTCATTAAGCCGAGCAGTGGAACCAGCGCACCTGTTGCTGCGCGCATAGATGCCAATTGTGGCGCTGCAGTGAGTTCCGGTAAATCGGATTTCGGTGCAACCACAATGGCAACGGTATCTGTATCGAATTTCTTGCCGCCAGTACCCTGCTCACCCACTGAGTTGTTGAGATCAGACGTTTTCATGGTCAGGGTGTCGTCACCTGAAGTATTTTCACCCGCGAATCGGTATTCCACGCCTGCACCCAGAAGTGCGTTGATAATATCAATGTTCCCCTCGAGTACCAGTTTGTTGGTGCCATCACCTGTGACCGTAACACCTGTGGTGTCACCCGTCAGAGTTAGTATGTTGCCTGCACCTACCACGAGTTCAACATTGATATTGCCCGTACCTTCGCGAACATCGACGTCTTCTACCTTGAGGTCAGTGATTGTCAGCACGGTGTCTTCTTCCGCGGCGTAGCTGTCAGACAGGATGTTGACTGGCTCGTCATTCACCGCGCTGACATTAACGGTTATTTGCTTATTCACAACATCGACTGAGACCGCATCGTTATCGACTGTCTGAATCGCCAGATCCAGTGTGAAGCTGCCATTGGCATTCTGTGGGGGTACAAAGGATAAATCGTTCAGTTCTGTAGCTGCCACTGCGATGACCACATTGCCGCCGTCAGAAGTTTCTGGTGTCACTGTGCCTGTGACGCCATCAGGCAGAACGAGCTGACCGCCTTCCGGCACGCCAGTGACCGTAATGAGCAAGGTTTCCGGTGCGTTTTCATCAACGCCTGCGCCGCCTATTACGCTATCGCGGTCATCTTTGGCGCTGATTTCGATATCCAGATCGACTTCCGTGTCTTCCTCGGTGGAAGCAGAGTCCGTAATAAACACATTCGCGCCATCGCCCACTGGGTCAATAGTCATTGAAATATCCTGACTTTGCCCTACCACAAAATTGGCACCGGCTTCTTTGGTGTAGACAGTCATCGAAAGGTCAACATCACCACTGAAGTCGTCCGGAGCAATGATTTTTAGTTCGGACAAGGAGGACGAATCGGCGATGTTGCTTCCCGCAATTATCCATACACCGCCCCCTGCATTGTTGGCTGGAGACGAAAGAGTGAAACCCTCTGGCACATTGGAGATCGAGATGGATGAAAGCGTCTCCGAACCATCCAGATCGTTAAAAGATGCGCCCAGATCCGCCAGCGAAATACCATCAGACTGATCTTCAGTGCCCTCGATTTCAACCACCTCGCCTTCTACCACTTGAGTGCCATCTTTCGTGAAGGTGACTTCATCATTCACAGGCGTTACTTCAAACGACAGCGTGGTGTTGACATCGCGGCTGTCTGTGCCTGTGGTAGCAGTGTCTGTGATAGTCAATTGCGCGGCAATTTCTACGACGCCACTGAAATCTTCTGCTGGTTTGAAGCTGATATCGCTCAACTCCGCACCTGTCAATGTAATAGAGGTCGTTTCTGTACCGTCATCCCGCACAAACACTCCTGAAGAGGCCGGTACGGTCAGCACAGCGGCACTAACTTTCTCTTCACCATTGGCGCTATCGGTGTCAGCTAAAGAAGCTGACAGATTCAGCGAAATCAAACCGTCTTCCAGCGCCTGTCCCGGATAAGACCCTTCGGTGTCTCCCGGCTCAAGTGGCTGCGGCGGAACTTGATCATTCAAACCTGAGGTACCGTTCACACTGAGTGTGAACTCAAGAACGCTGGCGCTGTCGCTTGGCTGCTCTGCACCCACTGGCGGCGGTACGTCCGCCAGCGGTTTCACGTTGAGTTGTACGGAAACATCGGTGGTTTCTGTATCGCCACTTTGGGTATCGACACTTACGAAAGTGAGTGGAATATTGAGTTCGCCAGCGAAATCGGTCGGCGCAGTGATAGAGAGGCCAGAGAGATCGATGCCGCTCGGATATGGCGCACCTCCCTCTTGTCTTCCCGGTACTTCAAACACGTAAGTGTCATTATCAATGTGGTACTGCGCACCAGAAATCACGGCGCCTGCTGGCACATCAGCGCCATTGATGACAACAGTGATTTGGTCAAATTCCACATCATCAGAAGTCCCTGTTGGGTAGGAAATCGCATTTCCCAGTGCTTCCAATGAGATTGGGTTATCTTCGTCACCTTCAATAACAACTGGGCTAGTAGGCGCGACAATCTGGTGAGCCGGCTCAAAATCAGTGTTGTTGTTTGTGTAGTTCAGCGTGATCACTGAAGTTGATATCGGCCTCATTGCACTCGCATCACCCTCACCCGCATCACCCGCATCTTGCACCATGGCGGTGATGGTAAAGGTCGTTTGGCCTGAGCTGTTTGGTGGGGCAATGATACTGAAGTTGTTTGGATCACTGATTATCCAACCGTCCTCTCCATCAGCGATACCATTTTCCACATAGAAGCCTTCAGCAAGATCCGTGATAACGATGCGTATAACGGATTCATTACTGGAATCATCTGGGTGGACGAAGTTTAAGCCATCAGTCAGATCAATTCGGCCATCGCTATCCGTCGTGATTTCTGTGACTGGCGATGTGCCTTGCAGCAATTGTAGCTCGACGCCTTCGGTTTCCACAGTGGCGATAACATTGACATTCACGACACCCGTTACGGTTTTCTCTGCCTGACTTCCGCCTTCGAAGTCATCCTGACGGACAGTAACTTCGGTAGTGAGTGTCAGATCCACATCACTGTGTTCTGCACGTTTAACCTGCAGTTGGTAACCATCGGCAATTTGTGCTTCAGTCAGGGTGATTTCACCACCAACCGGTGTCAGGGTGATCACGTCACTGCCTTTCACCAACTGCACGCTATCGGTGCCTGCAAAGCCTGAAATCGTCGCTCCCACTACTTCCTCTACCACACCCAGTGCAGTAGAGTCCGGCGCATCTTCAATGGTGAGGTCTGGTTGCCAAACGATGTTAATCCATTGATCTTCGAGCCCTGATGATTCGTTGTTGGTGTAGGTAGCAGCCGCATCAATCACGGGCGGATCGATTTTCACTTCAATCACTCTATCTACCGATTTGGCATCGCCATCGTTTTCCGTAGCAATCAGGCGGGTGTTGATTTGAATATCTTCTGTCGAGTGTGGGGGTAGCTTGACGTAGACGTCTTGCTCTTTAATGACTGCTAAATCAATGGTATACCTTGGGACCGACATGTCCGCATCATTGGTTTCCCAACCCGCGAAGGCCAATTCCATTTCCGTCAGTGAGCCATCATCATTCTTGATCACAAAGCTGGCGCCCTCTGGCGGGTCTATGATGATCAGTGAGAGGCTTTCGGAGGCATCTGTTGGTGCTTCCGCTTTCTCTCCTGAAACCACATTGAAGTCGATAGCGACGAGGCCATCACCGTTAACACCGTCTTCAGGTACCGTCGTCGACACATTACCCGTGGTGTCATCCACTTGCCATTGGCCTGCTCCCGTACCTGGGTTTTCAACACTGAACTCCGGTGTATCAGCGACACCAGTAATAATCACATCCAGCGACGTTGCTGAGATTATTCGCTCATCATTTCCAGTGTTCGTTGCACTGTCCACCACGATACCTTCTACCTTAATGGTGAAGTTTTCGTTGCTGTGAACCGGTGGGATAATTTCCAGTTTATCGATATCATCCACTGACACTCGGCTTGTATCTGTCAGCGTGGTGATGGTGCCGCCCTCATTTAACTGAAGCACTGCACCGGCTGGCAAATCGAAGATACGAACAAACAGTGTTTCAGAACCATCATCATCCGTGCCGGTGAGAGAAATCTTGCCAGCCAGCGAAATAGCGCCGCCTTCAGCAATCTCCGGCGTCGGATTACCCGCATCTTCGTTGCCAAATACGCGTTGCACCGTCAAACGGGCGTCATCTGCCTTAGGTTCGACTCGCAGAATAAGAGATGTTTCTGTTGAGGCTTCTTCGACACTATGAGGCGAAGACTCAGTGGATATGGCTTTCACCGTCAGAGTGATATCACCACTGAAATCCGCGTCTGGCACAAAACGCACCTCACCAAGACGGGATGGGTCTGTCAATACGTAGGAACCATTGCTACCCGTGAGAGCACTACCACCACCCAGCAGTTCCCCCATATCCGGCGTCAGAGTGAATTCATAACTCAAGGTTTCAGAGCCGTCAGTATCTTGCAGCGCACCTTTAAACAGGTCTTCAAGCGTAAAGTCGTTCACACCAAAGCGTTGGTGATCTTCATCAACTTCATACACGCCGTCTGCCGCCTCACCAATCAGGCTGAGTGTCGGCACATCGGCCACACCTTGCACGGTAATTTCCATTGGGGTTGCTGATTTAACCGGCGTATGGCTGTTTACGTCTAACTCAACATCAAACTGGATGATGTCGCTGCCGTCGTAGGAAGAGTAGTCCGGATCCGGCACAAAGGTGACACCGGAGAGGTTGAAGATGATTGGCTCGTCTGTGCTTGCTGCTTCGAACATGTCAGAATTCAAAACGATATTTCCATCTGCATCTGCCACGATCTCGACACCGTTGAAGTAGAAGGTGCCGCCAATGTCGCCTGCCTCGTCACGGGTGGTGAGCGTGACTTCACCGTTCAACACCAAGCGACCGCCTTCTTCCAACGTTTCTCCCAAATCATTGTCGCCAATGTTTAGCTGCATGTTGATTGGAACACCCGCCGAACCGTTGACACCGGTTGATTCGGTATTGGTGTCTTTCTGGCCTTGGTCCTCTGTTCCAGTGATAACACCGGATGTACCAGGTGCAATTGTCAAAGTTGGTGTTTGGTCAATCAGGCCGAGCGTAATTTGCCCGGTAGCAGTGTCGCCGTCAAAGTCTCTCACTTCATATTGGAAAACTTGATCTTCTAGGTCCCGAGGGTTTGCCAAGCCCGGATCCATTGTGAACACAATGTTCCCAATCGGCTCACTCCCAGGGTCGATTTTTACTGTACCAAGCTTAACGCCAGTCGACGAAAAGATATCAACCGTCGTCGCTGTCGTCGGCGAAATGTCGTCAATCCATTTGGTACCATCATAAATACGAGTGATAAAGGTGGAGGCATCTGCACCCGACAAATCGTCAATACCCGGTACTGAGGTTGAGTTAGTTAACGAAAACACATCAACCGTCGCAGTCAGCGCACCGGTTTCGTCGTTATCAAGGTCTAATGAAAGATTTCCTTGAGTACGCGGAACATCGTCGGTCACAATGATTGGTATATTAATCAGCCCTGTTTCGTCGCCATCAGCATCAACCGCAAATCCTTTCAGGTTGAATGTTATCTCATTTTGTCCATCGCCTTCCGGGTGTACAACTGCCGACAGCAAAGTAAATTCAAAGCGACCATCTTGGTAAATATCGATTGAGAAAACCTTACGCTCGTTGCCTGCCCCATCGTCGGCAACACCAATGTAAGTCATTGGCTCAGAAGCACTGTCGGGGTCTTTTTTTAAGAAGACTGGTTTTCCATTTTCACTGCTACCACTACCAGGACTGCTAAAAACCGCCCGGACAGGTGAGCCATCACTGAATGTTACATAGTCAGACTTAAGCCCATACCCTGTTATTTCATCGCCGCTGGACTTGTCAGCTTTTAGGGATAAATCTTGCCCACCATCATCTTTTGTATCGATATTTAACGTACCACTCGCCTTTGACCCTTGATGCGCACTATCTCCGTCATCAATACCACTCTCATCCACTCGAACAGCTTCGGCTGTACTCAGCGTATAAATAGCCGAATCATCATCATTAACAACAAAATTGATCACACGTGGGGCTTCTTTATTAGGGTCTGTCGGGTCGACCAACAAATCGCCATCTGTGTCTGCAACTTGGACAGGCACTTTGATCATGATTTGTTCACCATCTGCGGTGACTTTACCTTCAGTATTTTCTGTCGCGGGATCCTTAGGATGGATAAGAGGTTGGTACTGGGTGATCTTGGAATCCAGTTCAATGCCAAGACCATCGGCACCTTGCTTGGCAGCGATCTCAATGGCTAATACTGAGACACCATTGATGCTGGCGGTGATAACGTGGGTCGGATTACCGTTGGCATCGGTCGTGGTCGTCACCATGACACTGTCTACATTGTCACCGTCATTGTTCTTTAGCTCTTCAAGCTCAGATTTCAGATCATCGAGTTCCGCTAACGCTACCGTGGTCGGATCGAGACGGTCGGTCGCTGCGTCTATTGTCACTGTGCCCGATTGCGAGTTCGACATTGACGCATCCATCGGGGTGTTTTGCTCTTGTATCGAAATCAGTTCGAGCGGTTTGTCGTCCAATCCTTTGCGATCACCACCCTGTGCCACCTCACCGTCGATCAGCTTAAACGAAACCTCAGATTCTCCACTGATATCACCATCCGCATCAGTCACCGTAAATGGGACGGTGAAGGTGGTACTATTATCGTCTCCGTCACCGTCACTGTCGGCATGTTGGTCAAACGGATGATATTGAGTGACGGAGTATTCAGCAGGCTCTCCCGGCGTTTCAGAAGGTTTGAGCGAAATCTCTAGGACTTTCTCTGGCGTGCCGCCATTATCGGTGTACAGGGTGATTACGCCAGGAACCGAAGTATCAACTACAGTAGGTGAGCCATGGCTGGTAATACCTGCAAACTGAGCTTCTGCTGCTGCCGCGTCAAAGTTCACGCTGACAATGCTGTCACTACCCAAGTCGACACCATCAGTGGTGGAGGCAGTATTGTCTACCCCTGATGCTGCTAGTTCTGTCAGTTCGACAGTCGCTTCACCTCTCGCTGGCGCTGCACCATCATTACTTTCCAGCGTTAGTTGCGCTGGGCTCTGCATTAGGTCACCACCAGTATCTGCCACTTGAAGGGGCAGGTTAATCGATATTCTGTCGCCATCAATATTGACGTAGGTACCGGAACCTGTGGTGTGATCGAGGGGTCCATTCTGCGTCAGCGTGGCATTGATGTTGAGGCTGTTACCACTTTGTGTTGCGACAACCGCCAGTTCAACAACAACTTCTCCGTCGACAGTGCCAGTCAGGGTGAAGGTAGCGGTTCCACTTCCAACCACACTTGTCTGACGGGTAAAGACAACGGCTTCACCATTAGCCGTAATTTGTGCTAGCTCTGCTTCAAAAGCGGCAAGATCTCCGGGTGCGATTTGTAGCGAGCCTGGGAGCAGTGCTTGTGTGCCTGCTTCAATCACAAAACTGGTGGTGTCTGGTGCACCATATGAGCTGCTCCCGAGATTACCTTCGGTGACAGACAGTAATGCACTCTGACCGCCTACGGCATCAATGTTAGGGAGCGGACCTCCGTCATCACCACCGAGAAAGTCTCGGTTATCATTCAACGCACCAAGCGGGCCTGCTGTATCAAAACCAGCTTCGGTCAATGTGGCGGCGTATCCGTAATCAATCACGATAAAACCCGCATTGGCTGAGTCAGCGCCCGCACCTGCTGCCGTTTCTTCAAAGGCTTCTGTCGGGTCAACACCTTCTACGATGAGCTGTTGCAACTGAGCGATATCAATATCGATCGGAATATCTGAATTCAACGCTTCGCCATTGAAAGTCACATTGTGGTTGGCCGAGTGCTGTTCGAATTCGTTATCACTGAGAGGGACTAAACAGGAGGCACATTGACTGTCAAAGACAAAACGCTGGCCTTCGTTGCTAACAACAACCGAGCTGTTTTCATTTGTTAATACGACCTGATTAGCCGCAATTTGCATGCCCGCACGAAGACTGAAAATTCGTGTATCATCACCAACCAAGTAAGCTTGTCCATCCACCTTGTCGACGTTAAAACCGACATCGAACTCATGACCAATCATAATTCTTTCCCAACTTACGTTCGCATTTTTTCATGCGAATCCATGTATTTAACTATCTTGCACGGAGTTTAACTAGCCAGATGAGCAGTGTCCTACATCTACCAAGCTAGTTTCATTACTCGATCAATATTGAGACTCAATGAGACAGAATTTCATGAGATTCCATCTCCTTACTGACACAAATGACACTTTTAAGATTAGGAAATGAGGACTAATCGTGGGAATTTTTATTCTTATTGTCTTATGTGTGCGAAATGCAACCGTACTTTTCATAAGAATGTAGGGGCTAACTACTTGAATATTCCGCTCAATGCCCGGATATTGTATTCAGGAACAACGAAGGATAAGTGCGAGCCAACGTCGTTACTGTGTCCTAATGGAGAATATATGGCCACACATGTCGGTATTATTGACCAAGACCCCGTCCGATTGGTCACTGCCTTGCTGCACCGAAAGTTCAAGGCCGAAAAAGTCATTTTTATTGGTATAGAGTGTCAGCGTCCGCAGTATGAGCAGTTGAATCAGGTTCTTACCCCAAAAGGTTTCGAAACTGAGTTTTTCCTGATCCCTTCAGATATCAATATCCCTCTTATCAAAGGCAAGATTGAAGAGCTTGCGAGCCGTTTGAAAGATGAAGGGCCCGAAGTATTTTTTAATGCCAGTTGTGGGTTGCGTCACCGCCTTTTGACCGCTTACGAAATTTTCCGCACCTACCAGTGGCCGATTTATGTGATTGAGCCTTTTAGCGACGAGCTTTGCTGGCTTTACCCTTATGGCCAGACGCAAGAGCAAGTGGAAGACCACATTAACATCAGTGATTACCTGACCATTTTCGGCGCGCGCTGTGAGCTACCGGATGATGATATTCGCACTGTGTTGGACACGACCATTGAATCCGTCGGCCATAAATGGGCGAGCAATGCTTATGAGTTGGGCCCCGGCTTAGCAACCCTAAACTATCTGGCGACCACCTGTCGTAAAGAACAAAAACTGGATGTTGAGCTAAGCGATAAGCAACAGGGCTATCGCGAGCTAGGCATGCTGATTGATGACCTGACCGATGCAGGCCTATCAACTTACCAAAACGGTGTGCTGACATTTTCAAGTGAAGCTGCCCGTCGATTCGCAAACGGTGAGTGGCTGGAATGGTATGTTCACCATATTGTTGAAGAGATTAGGCGCGAACTGCTGACAATTCAGGATTTGTCTCTGGGCGTGCAGGTTTACCGTCAGATTGGCGAAAAAGAAGTCCGCAACGAACTTGATGTCGCGACTGTGGTGAATAATAAGCTTCACATCATTGAATGTAAGACCAAAGGGATGTCGAGCGATGGCGATGATACTCTGTATAAGCTGGAATCAATTCGCGACCTGCTTGGTGGCCTGCAAGCGCGCGCCATGCTGGTGAGCTTCCGCCCACTTAGACACCATGATATTACCCGTGCGACAGATTTGGGTCTCGCTCTGATTGGCCCTGACCAACTTGGCGATCTCAAAACCCATCTTTATGAGTGGTTCCTTCGCGCTGGCGGTCACGACAAAGGCCTGTTTGACTGATTCCCTGGCATCTGTTGATCCCAAAATAAAAAGCCGACGCATTTTGCGTCGGCTTTCTTTTTGTATTCTACCGAATCAGCGTTTATGCATTCAGCAGTTTACGTGCTGATTCCACAACCACTTTGATAGAACGCGCTTCAGTCGCTGCCATAGTTTCTGCGTTCGGGATCTCTTTCTGAGTACGATTGACGATAACACCCGCCACACAGCCTGCTTTCAGGCCGGAGCTTGCACACATTGTTAGCAGCGTCGCTGATTCCATTTCAAAGTTAAGCACACCCATGGCTTGCCACTCATCCATGGAACCCTGGAATCTGCGTGTAACACGACCACTGAAGGTGTCATAACGTTCCTGACCTGGATAGAAGGTGTCGCTTGATGCAGTCACACCAGTGTGAACCGCTGCACCAGACTCTTCCGCTGCCTGTTTCATAGCCGTGGTCACGTCAAAGTCTGGCACTGCAGGGAATTCCATCGGCGCAAAGTGTAGGCTTGCACCATCAAGGCGAACAGAGCCAGTTGTTACGATGATGTCACCCACATTTATATGCGGCTGAATCGCCCCTGTGGTGCCAACGCGTAGGAAGGTCCGAACACCCAGTTGAGCCAACTCTTCAACGGCAATCGACGTTGAAGGACCGCCAATACCCGTTGAACAAACTACCACCGATTGGCCATCGAGTTTTCCCAGAAACAGAGTGTACTCGCGGTGACTGGCCAAGAACTTTGGTGAATCCATCAGGGCTGCGATTTTCTCCACGCGCGCCGGATCACCCGGGATAATCGCCATGGTTGCACCCTCAAGATCAGATAGGTTAACGCCCAGGTGGAATACGGTTTGCTCGGTCATTATTGGCTCCTAAAACACTGACTATTATCGGTCAATTTATCAAATGTAGAATACGAGCCCCTCTCGGCGGGAGCTGCTCTTTAGGCTCCCACCATACCAATCACAGAGGAATTTAAAGTGATTCAGTTCACTTTTAAAAGACAATAATTTCATTGAATTTCACAAATAAGTGATATTAATCACTTATCTTGCATGTAATGACGCTATTTTTTCATCAGGGTCTTTTTGTGGTTTTTCTTCTATCACTCGGTTTTTAAAACGAAGAAGCCTCAGCGCGTTAAGTGTCACAATAGCCGTAGCCCCGCTGTCAGCTAAGACCGCGACCCAAAGCCCCGTGAAACCGAGCACACTGGTGACAAGAAAAACAGCTTTCAGACCCACAGCCAGCGCTACATTTTGACGTACGTTACGCATCGTGGCACGCGACAAAGCAATCACCGTTGGGATCTGCTCAATACGGTTCTGACTGAGCGCAATGTCGGCAGTTTCCAGCGCCACATCTGTACCGCCACCCATCGCAATACCGATTGTTGCTGATTTCATGGCAGGTGCATCATTAATGCCATCCCCTACCATCGCCACGCGGTGTTTCAACGCAATTTCACGAATCGCATCGACTTTGCCTTCTGGCATCAATCCAGCCCTGAACTCCATGTTCAAGCTTCCAGCCAATCCGGCAGCAGCGTGAGGGTTGTCCCCGGTTAGCATCACAGAGCGTACACCTGCGTTGTTCAGTTCATTCACTGTCGCTTTGGCGGTTGTTCTCAATTCATCGCGCCAAGCCAACGCACCGCTTGCAACACCATCGACAAACACAATCGCAACCGTTTTGCCTTGATCAGCAATTTCTTGTGCAGCTCTTTGTCGCTCTGCGCTTATTTCATACTTTTCATCCAGCTTATCGAGCGCCAAGACTTCCACATGCGCGCCACCCACGTCGCCGGATATGCCTTTACCTGCCGTAGCAAGAACATTGTCTGCCGACAGCTTGGCTAACCCTTTTTCGTTAGCCGCTTCTATAACGGCTTTTGCCAATGGGTGATGAGAGCCTTGCTCCACCGCTGCTGCTTGGGCCAGCAGCACATTTTTGTCGCTTTCCCAGCTAAGTACATTGGTGACAACCGGTTTACCTTCTGTCAGGGTGCCAGTTTTATCAAAAGCTACCCATTCCACTTTACTCAAGGCTTCCAACGCAGCACCGCCTTTGATAAGTGCGCCGTGCCTTGCTGCCGTGGCGAGTCCCGATGTCATCGCGGCAGGTGTGGAAATCACCAAAGCACAAGGACAAGCAATCAACAACAGAGCCAAACCGCGGTAAATCCAGGTATCCCAGCTTTCACCGAACATCATTGGCGGAATGACAACCACCAGCGCAGCGAGCACGATCATCAGTGGTGTATACCAACGGCTGAACCTGTCGATAAAACGTTCTACAGGCGCACGACGTGATTCGGCATCTTCAATCAAATTCAAAATGCGGTCGATGGCGCTCTCGCCTTGTTTTGAGACCACCTCCAGTGAAACCAGACGATCGACGGCCAGTGAACCTGCGAGGACTTTGTCACCTTTTTGTTTTTCAACGGGAATAGATTCACCCGTCAAAGCACTCATATCAAAAGCAGCAATGTCGTTTTTCAGCGTTGCATCTGCAGGCAGTCTTCCACCTGGTGCAATTTCGATGGCATGCCCCGGTTGCAGCGATGACACTGACACCATCTCTTTAGTGCCGTCTTCATGCACTCGCGTCACAGACTCCGGTACCAAAGCCATTAGCGCCTGAATACCCGCTCTCGCTTTGGCGGATGCATAGCCTTCCAGCCGCTCGCCAATCAGGAACAGTACCAATACCATAGCGGCTTCAACCGTTTCGCCAAGATACAGGGCGCCAAACGCTGCAATTGACATCAGGGTCTCAATCGAGAATGGAGAACCGGAGCGGCCAAGAGTAATGGCTTTTTTTACAATCGGCACCAGGCCGAGTACTGTTGCCAGAGTGAACAGGGCTGAACCAGCCTCCGGCAACCACTTCGACAGCAGTGCTGCAAATGCCATCACGGCAATAAGCGAGATTAGCAATCCATCTTTTTTGAAAGTGGCCAACCAACCTGACTCTGTTTCCGTAGATTTGCTTTCTGTCAGGCTGAGTAAGGGGAAACCGGTTTTAGCAGCCTTGGCTTCTATCGTTGTTTTCAGCGCGTCGCTGTCAGCTTGGTTAAGGGAAACGATGAGTTTTTCGGTAGCAAAACGTACTTGTGCGGATTCGACACCACTTATGCCTTTCAGCGCTGTCTCTAGCTTGTTGGCACAGCTTGGGCAATCCATCTTGGTCACGCGCCACTGCAAGCTATTTTCTGGCGGTTTTGGCTCGTCAGAGGTGACTGCTTCTTGAGGTTGGCTGTTGCATGATTTGCTGCTGCAACAGCCTTGGGACGCAGGGTCGTCTGCGTCTCCGTCTGTTATTTCCGTTGTTGAGCAACTCGATTCGCTTAGCGATGTTGACGCACAACAAGTATCCAGCTTAGATTCCGGTTTAGTGTTGTGTTGCACTGGGTTTTGGCATTTCACTGAATGGCATGAATGGCACATAGGTTTATCTCCTTAACCAAAGTTCATATTCAGTGTAAACCTTGGAGCCCACTCCAAGGTCAACCAAAATCTTACTCATTTATTTCAACCTGTCCAATACCACCTGTGTATCAAGTACGTCAGGGAATTCGCGATAATCCAATCCCGCATCAAACACATACTGTGTCACCAGTCTTTTTACCGCACCAAGCAGTGATGCCGCATCCCAAGGCTTTTCGAAGTAACGTTCAATTCTGGCGTTGTTAATGGCGTCAATGGTATCAGCATGTGTAGCCTGCCCCGTTAGCAAGACTTTACGGGTTAAGCGGAAACGGGGATCTAGCGACACTTCGGTTAATAGCTCAACGCCGGTTTTCTCTGGCATGACATGGTCAGAAATGATCAAAGCGACGTGCTCGCCCTCTGCATCCAACTCATCAATCAGTTCAAGCGCTTCATCAGCAGATTCACAGTCTTCAATATGAAATGCGCCTGCCAGAGGAGAGAGGTCTTTCAGCACGGCACTCAGCACTTCACGCTGATCGTCAACGCAAATGATGTTTACTTTTTCCATCTGTTTCCCTCATATCGTTAAAAGAACTCAACCATTCTGAGTATCCAAACCATCACAAAACTGAGCGCAACACCAACCACGCCCAAGATAACGCCCACTTTCGCCATTTGATTGCTATTCACATGACCCGTCGCATGCGCTAATGCATTCGGCGGTGTACTGATTGGCAAAGACATACCCAGTGAAGCCGCAAAAGTCACAACAAGGATCAATGTGGTTTCACCGCCGAGTGGCGAGAGCGAAACCATAGACACACCAAGCGCTGCCATCATTGGCATCAACAAGTTGGCCGTTGCTGTATGGGACATAAAATTGGCCATCAGCAAACAGAGCGCAGCAGCACCAAGGAGTACGATTTCCGGTGCATAGTTTTCAAATGGAATGCTGTTTACCAACAGCGCTGCCAGGCCAGTCTTATCCAATGCAAGGCCTAATGCGAAACCGCCTGACACCAGCCAGAGCACATCCCAGGAAACCTTTTTCAAATCTTCTTTGTTGATGATGCCAGTCATCGAAAAGACAGCAACAGGGATTAATGCCACGGTGTATGAGTTCATGCCATGGCTTGAGCCCATCAGCCACAAGAGCACAGTAGCGGCAAAAGTGACGTAAACCGTGATGGCTTTCGGCGTTTTCAGGAAACGCCCTTTGATAGAAAGCGAGATTTGATTTTCATCGGATGGGAACAGGAAGCAAAGCAACACCCAAGCCAATAGAAGCATCACGATAACAAAGGGCACACCGAATGCCATCCATTCGCCGAATGTGATCAGGTTATCGCCCGTGAGATATTTCAACGCAATGGCGTTTGGCGGCGTGCCGATTGGTGTTCCGATACCGCCAATGTTGGCTGCGACTGGAATAGACAAAGCAAAGGCAATTTTGCCAGGGTCATTTGGCTTAAACACCGCAAGAATTGGCGTCAGGATTGCCAACATCATTGCGGTTGTTGCGGTGTTAGACATAAACATAGAGAAGACCGCGGTGATCATCATCAATCCTGCCATCACCATTTGTGGTGTGTTGCCGAACGGCTTTAAAAACACCCGCGCCAAGTTAATATCCAAACGGTATTTGGTCGCAGCCATGGCAAGGAAGAAGCCGCCCAGAAAAAGCATGATAATCGGGCTCGCGAACGTCGCCATGACGGTATTGTATTGCAGCAAGTCCCCGAACTCTGCAGTGCCCGCGTTGCTGCGGAACCAGATCAGGCCCTTATCAGACAGGAAAAGCAGTTCGAGAACTATCACCACTACTGAAGTGGCATAAATGGGGATAGGCTCCAACACCCAACACAGTGCAGCCAGCAAGAATAGGGCAATCGCGCGCTGCTGCATCACAGTCAGTGTTTCAAATGGAAACGCAGATGCCGGAAGTAGCAGCACCAGCAAGGGGATAAGAATTGGAAGTATGTATTTCGCCTGAATGCGCATAATCGCTTGTAGTCCCTTAAAAGCTAAAACACCCACTTCGAAACTTGCCGAATCCGTGGGCAACCAGGGGCTGTTGACCTTTGGTGGTTGATTCTTGTTCTTGCGAAAAGCGTTTGTGGTGGCTTTCTTCTGCGTTATCAGCTTCTCATGTAGGCAAGCTACACATCGAAGCCTCTGCCTTGAATAAAGCCGCCACAAACTGCTGCAAAAATCATCACCAAAGGTCAACAGCCCCTAAATATTTTGCGCGCAATACCATTCTGAGTTACTGAATTAGATCAATAAAATGCGGCGTATTCTCAATGGTCTGTATTTCGAGTTTTAAAATAAAAATAGGACGCTCAATGGCGTCCTTTTATGAAGTCATCGTTTAGGCTAAGAGCGCGTTGTGTTCTTCGAGGTGTCCTCATCCGATAGCAACTCATCAGCATCTTCAGCCATCACTTCACGACAGCTTGTCAGTCCTGCAGCTGGAACGTTTGGCTCGACAGGGACGATATCTTCTTCTTTATCTTCATGCGCTTCTGCTAACTGATTAATAAGTCGCTTAACCAGGAAGTAACCAGCAATACCAAAGAGTACTGAGCCAACAGCCTGACCAATCAATACCCCTTCCGCACCCGCATAGTGACCACCAACATACACAAATGGAATGGTGCCTAATGTCGCCTTGCCCACGTTGAGCGCAGTAGACCATGTAGGACGGTTAAGGTTATTGAAGGCAGCATTGGAGACAAACAAGGTTCCGTTGAAGATAAAGGTAATCGCGATATAGGTGCAAAATAGTGCCACCATCGAAGCGGCATCGCCATTCAAGCTGAATGCATTAATGATGAACCCCTGTGAGAAGTAAAGAATAATCGCGACACCGACACAGTATGCTGTCACAAATTTCACCGAATCAGTCAGTGTCTGGCGCACGCGGTCAAAACGTAATGCACCATAGTTTTGCCCCAGAATTGGGCCCACGGCGCCGGAGAGCGAGAAAATCAACGCGAAGGAAACAGGCAACAAGCGCCCCATCACTGCATAACCTGCGACGTAGTCCGCACCAAACTTCGCGATCTGTGCAGTGACAATGGCGTTCCCAATTGGTGTCGCAGTATTGGTGATGATTGCAGGACCGGCAATATTGGTGATGGCTTTAAAATGCGTTTTAAGATCTTCAAACGTCGGCATGGTGACTAAATCATGCTTACGATGCACCGCTTGGAACGCCACACCAAACATCACAAATCGAGATATTAAAGACGCAGTTGCTGCGCCTTCCACACCCATTGATAGCGCGAAAATAAATATGGGGTCCAATATGGCATTTGCTGCACCTGCAGCGAGCGTCGCAGCCATGGAACGCTTGGCATCTCCGACACCTCTCAGCGCTGCACCGCCGGCCATCCCCATTGCCATTAACGGCGAGCCAGGAAGCAGGATCCAGAGGAAATCATTCGCTTTCGCTGCCACTTTCCCTTCTGCACCGATAGACGCAAGAATTGGGTCAAGGAAAGCCAGAATAACGCCAACCGTGACAATGCTCACTAGGGCTGCAAATACCATGACGCTGCCTGTGATTTTCCGCGCTTTTTCACGTTGGCCCGCGCCAAGCGCACGACTCACCAGAGCGCCCATGGCAATAGAAGTACCAATAGATACTGAAGTAGAGAAGAAGATGATGGTACCGGCAAAGCCTACGGCGGCGGCAAGTTCGACTTGCCCTAGTAAACTGATGAAGAACATATCAGCCAAGTCGACCAAAAATAGTGCCATCAAGCCCACCGCACCGGATGTCGACATCACGGCGATATGGCGCATGATGGAGCCGTTAACAAACTTGGCTTGGGATTGGCTTGGCATGAGTAGTCCTGTTTCTATGTGGTTAAATACGCCATGTGAAAGCTAACAGACTATAATGCCATGAAAAAAGGTGCCTCAAGGCACCTTCTTTTTGAACAACTCTTTCAATTTTTTCGAACAATTAAACTGGATGGTGGAAACAATCATCAATCTGGGTTGAAATGGCTCTCAAAATGTCGCGACGAGAGATACAACCGACCAGTCGCTCATCTTCATCGATAACCGGATAAACTTTTGGTTTTGCGGGTAACATCTCTTCCGCAAGACGAATGATACTGTCATCAGGAAGAACTGATTTCACATCGCTGTGCATACAATCTGCTACGTTATTACTGTCCTGGCAATAATAACCTGCTTTCAATAGCTTATGTATCAAGTCCTGTTCTGACAGGAATCCAACCACTTTATTTCTCTCATCAACGACTGGCCCACCGGTCTGATTCGCACTGAGCATTTTTTCCAATGCTCTGGACAGCGGCATGGAAGCGCTGAAGGTGACAGGCCTTTTATTCATGTAATCTTTCACTTTAATCGATTCCATGCATCCCCCTTGTTTTTGGATGAGACGTTTTTAGAAAACAGGGATAAATCTCTGTGTTTCTTCCTAACAGTGTTAACCAAGCTGGAAAAATTACTAGCTAAGACAGATGGATTTTTATGCTTTGTCACAAATGAAAGAGGATCTATCCGGAACCAGTAAAGAAAAAGCCGACAAGCAGTGCGTCGGCTTTCAGTAAATCATTGGACTGATAATTACATAAACATCATCATTAGAAGCCCAATTGGAATACGCTCACCGCTGGGCGATACTGCCTGATCACCTTCAATTTGTGCTTCTAGAGTTACACCGTTTTCACCTTCACTGATAAAGCCATACTGCTCGAGATTGCTCAGTGATTCAGATAAGCCAGGTACGCCTTGCACGTATGCAGCAGGCACGTGTATAAACAAGTTACCTTTCAGCTTTGACATCAATGCACCGAAGTTCTGGGTTACGCTGCCGAGACCAGGCTCGACAGTGAGATCTAACTTCGCGTCAACGCGACCTTCTGGTGTATCCACTTCAAATGGCATCAGTTCGAAAGTCATACCGCTTTCCACTAGGCCATCCAAGGAAGTTGCCAGTTGCATCATCTCTTCATCCGTCGGTTCTGCATTTAGGCTTTCCGCTTTTTCAGCCAGCGAAAGCATTGCCGTATAATCCAGATCTTTAAAGTTCACACCAAGTTTGAAGTTATCAAGTACCATGGTTTCTGGCACATCAAGCTTTTGGAAAGAAATAGTATTTTTGCTTGTCATGCGAAGTTCTTCCGTCTTCGCTGTCGTTACATCGCCATTGGTGGCATTCATTTCATTTTGGACATCAAGTCCAAGACTGGTCACTGTCGCGGCCATACCAGTGCCATCTGTCAGGCTGACGGCCTTCGCATTTAAGAGTTGCTGTCCAACCCACATTTCATCGACCATTTTACCCTGACCAGAACCTGTGATTTCGCTAAAAGTGAACTTCTCACCTTCTACGCCCGCAAATTCTACAGAAGGCATTTCCATCTGATAAACCATATTGCCGTCTTTATCAGCAGTACCAGATACGTTTGTCGGAGAACTCGTAATCGTCACTTCTTCGTCCCCGCCATTCATGGCACGAACAGTGAGGTCAAACTGGGTGTCCCCGAATACAGACGTTTCACTCAACAGAGTGACTGGAGATTCACCCGATGACCAAAGCACTTCTGACAGTGTTTTCAGTTCAGGTGTCATTTCAAGTTCAGATATTGCGCTGATGCTAAGGAAGCCGTGAGCAACCTCGCTCAATACAGTGAAAGAGGTTGGCAGACCTTCTGCCTCATAAAACGCTTTGGTTGGGCCTGTTAGTGAGAATTTAGTGACAACATTTGAGGACAGGTAGCCGCGATCATACGAAACATTTTCAACAGCCAGATAAGAGGACTCCACTTTTTCAATCTCGGCTTCATACTGAGATTTAGCAATTTGTCCTGTCGCAAACGGCCACAAAACAGCAATTGCTGCCGCGCCTGCTACTGCTGCATATTTTCCAAATATCATTTTCACTCCAACTGACTAGGGGGTAGTTAACCTTTGGTGTTTGTTTGAATCTGAGTGTAACTCATTGGTTATCATAACCCTATTCGGTGATGAGGTTTTCTTAAAATATGTGTCAGTTTGCAGCGTTCTTCTCAGCTTGAAGACGTTCAACAGGATACACTCACAAAAAATGTCGATTTACGGTAACCGTATGAATTCCAATGTTATTCTTTGTCTTGACGACGATCCTGCCATTTTAGCGCGCATTGAACACGAATTGTCCGATTTAGGCGAAACCTTCGACCTTCTGTGTGCTGACAATGCAGCGTCAGCGAACATGATTTTAGAGCAACTTCATCGCGAAGAGCGCAGAGTTGCCCTTTTCATTTGTGACCACACTCTCGGTGAAGATGAAGGGATTTCCCTTCTTATCAATATTGATAATCATCCCGCTTCCCAGGGTGCCAGAACGGTTCTGCTTAATGACCAGCCCGATCTGGAAAAAATTATGCAGGCAGTCAACGAAGGACGCCTAAACTACTGCCTAACCAAACCTTGGGCAGAGAACGAAATCAAGGAGTTGGCCAAAAAGGAACTGACACTCTATGTTCTGGAATTCAATCCCGACGACCTACTGAGCTACGGCAACACGCTAGATCAACGTAGACTGCTTGATGCACACATCGAGAAGAAACTCGCGACTTATCGTAATGGGTTTATTGAATCCTCACTTGGAGTCTCTGACGAAGAATTATCCAAGCAACTCATAGATGGCATCACCGAATACTTTAACCAGAACAGCGAACACGATGTCAGCCGACTGTACAGTGAAGATCATGTTCTCACTCATGAAGATAAGCCCAATTCGTTCCTCTGGTTTGTCGTGGAAGGTGAAGTGGCACTGCTGAAACGAGATGAAACCGGAGCTTCACACGAAGTTGCAAGGCTTGGTCAAGGTAGCCTGATAGGCGGAATGTCTTTCGTTACCGGAGATGTATCGTTTTCTACAGGTATCACCCTTCACACCACTAAGGTCCTGAAGCTCAACAGAAGTCTTTTTTCTCAGGTCATGCAGGCCCGGAATGATCTGCTCCCGCTGTTTTCCAGTTATCTGCTCCGTCATTTCAACCGCCGCTTGAAGCGCAGTATTACGACAGAAGTAAAACTGCAGCAAACCCTGCAATCGCTTGAGATGGCCCACAAGCAGCTTATCGAAAAAGAAAAGATGGCAATGCTCGGACAACTCGTCGCTGGTGTTGCCCACGAGCTTAACAACCCGGTCTCTGCCATTTTGCGAAACAGTGAAACATTACGCGACAACATTGGCACATTGATTAATGTCGATCTCAATATGCAGGCAAGGGAAAAAGCCAATAAAATCATGGAAGAAGCTTTGCTTTCCCGCCCGATGTCGACATCTGATGCCCGTAAACTGACCAAAGCTCTAGAACCATCGTTGGGGAACCGGAGCCTCGCAAGAAAAGCAGTCAACATGGGATTAGATAAACCTGATGACATCGCTTTCTGGATCAAAGCCTTGGGTGGTGAATTCCAGCAAACGCTTAATCAGTGGGACATGTTCTATCAGGCAGGAAGCTCGCTCCGCTCAACAAATGTCTGTGCAAGGCGTATCGCTGACATGGTGAGAAGCCTGAAAACCTATGCCCGACAGGATGACGAAACCATGCATGAAGTGGACATCCATGAAGGCATTGAAGATACCCTTGTGATGTTTGAGAATCAGCTTAAACGCATCAAATTGGTAAAGGATTACGGTAAATTGCGGCCTATCCGCTGTATGCCTATCGCGCTGCAACAAGTTTGGACCAACCTGATTTCCAATGCACTGGACGCTGTAGGTCAACACGGCGAAGTGGAGGTGAGAACCCGTGAAACCATTTATCGCAGCCGAAAAGCCGTTAAAGTCACAGTGATGGACAACGGTGTTGGCATCCCTGACGCCATCAAAGATAAAGTCTTCGAACTCAATTACACCACAAAACGAGAAGGCCACTTTGGGCTTGGCATCGGGCTTTCAGTTTGTCGCCAAATCGTTGAGCATCATGGTGGTTCAATTGACGTCAGATCTACACCCGACGAATTTACAGCAATGACAGTTACCCTTCCCTATTCCCCCCTTGTTACGCCATACATGGAGGAATGATGAGCAAGTAACTTATTTTACGTGTAAACGATGAACGTGGTGTTCTGAATAGCGTGGTAAGTAAAAATCGCTTGAGCTATTCCGATACCTGAAGCATCACACAAAGTACGCAGGCCCAAATCCCAAGCATTTTGAGTAAAGAGTGGTCAAAAAACCAGCATATCAAGTACAAAATAACGGTTATAGCGCCAGATAACAGTGCTATGCTGTTGTTTAGCAAAAGCGACTTCTATTAGAATACGCACACAATGTTTTCATCACGAGACCCTTTTGATGCGCAAAACCAAGATTGCCGGTATTTTGCTGGCTGCCGCGACTTCTGCTGGCTTCTCTGCTGCAAGTGCTGCTAAAGATACAACCATGAGCAACTTCAGCTACGACTACTTTGAAGCTCGCGTTGGTATCAGCCCAGTCACTTACGGTGTTGGTTTCAGCACTTCGATTCACCCGAATGCGCACATCCGCGCTGAAGTCGACACTGAGTTCGAATCTGATTTCGATACCACTGCAGCGATCGGTTTCCATGCGCCAGTAAACAACTGGGCAGACGTCTATGGTGAGCTGGGTCTTCGCACCATGAAGCAGCGCGGAAAATACAACCACGACACAGAGTTTGGTGTGGAAGTAAACCTGGGTCTTCGTCAGTGGCTAAGCCCACAGCTGGAAGTAGGTGCTGAAATTGGTCACCTTTCTATCTCAGACGATGATGACATTTTCGGCTCTGTGAATGCTCGCTTCCACGCGACTGAGCTGTTCTCTATCGGTTCTCAGCTACGCTTCAATGAAGCTTACGGTGACCAGTTCATATTCACCACCCGCTTCAAGTTCTAAGTCACGAACATTTAAAAGGCCTCTCAACGTAGAGGCCCTTTTACTGGCATTCTACTAAGCTAAAGCCCTTAAGAGATTCTTCAGAGGCAAGGGCTGAAACAGGCTGGTACCCCATGGCCACCGCTAGGTTTTCGTAACGCGAGTTGATGGTGTGAAGCAGAATGTCGCCCGTCTTGCCACCGCATATCTGTGCAAACCCGCCGTCCAGTACCCCACATTTTGAAGAGAATACCTCAACACCGCTGTTATGCAGTTGCAACTCGCTCTCAGAAATACTCATACCCGAGGATTCACACTGAACTGACCCTTTGGTTTTATAAACCGTGATTTCTTTAAATTGCTTAATTGCGCACCCAGCTAATATCACTAACAACACAGTGCTTGCAACCGACCCTTTCGTTTTGGATATTTTCATTGTCTAGCCCCTGACTTTGTTTATCGAGTTCTATGTCTAACAAATATATTGCTGAAAGGCCGATGAGCTCGATAACCAATGGTTGACCGTATCGCTCTATCAGCTTAGAAACTCCAAAAGCGACTTTTTCTTTGCTTTGCCCACCTTCTTTAACTGCCCCCAAAAGGTATCGTATACAGTTAGCGAATTTGGCCTCTGAAAGGGCTTCAATCCATGTTTTCTTTATTGAGTCGGTGTCAGTGGGATCGATTTGGCTGGTGACGTAGGCAAGCACCTGCCCCTGAAATGCATTCACCATAGATTCTTTGGTAGGGACAACTCGCTGGATTCCGCTTCGGCTCAATCCAGTCCGTTTGGCAATCGACCCATAGGTCACTGCATCCCAGCCTAACTCCATGAAAATTTCTAAGATAGTTCTATAAATAAGCGCTTCGGTCTGCAGAGCGCCTTCTTTGGTATTCTTCGCCATTAGTCCTTTAGTTCCTGCTCCCTCTGCGCTTAACGTCGTGAGCGATCAGTCACCTTCATCGCTCTTCGTATTGATTACGATTACAGATAGCTCACATCCTATTCGTATAAATACTACCTGATTTCACACAGTTTTTTCATCATCAAAGGTCACTTTATGCTCAAACGACAGTGCAAGTTCAAGTAATACATAAGAACCATCAGCCCAGTGACCGGATATTTATGCAGGGTTTAATACAGAGTTATGTGAAGCTAGGCGTTAGCGAGTTAAGCTGGCTTTCTAACCATTTCTTAAATGCCAATATCTTTGCATTGCCTTGATGTTGTTCTCTATATACCAGAAAAAAGCTGTAGGGAGACTTAACAGGTCTATCGACGGGAGCAACCAGCCTACCGGACATCAAATAATCCTGAATATACGCTATCCTGCCTATGGCGACACCCATTCCACAAGTGGCCGCATCCAGCGCCAGATCTGCCCTGTCAAAACTGTGGTTTGTGCCGTTGAGTTCAATACCGTTAGCATTAGCCCAATACAACCACTCATCGCTTAGACTGGCACTTGCCCAGGGCGCTGCATCATGCAAAAGCTGACACTGGGCCAATTTGTCTGGGTTATTAAAAAGCGAATGACGCTCCGCATATTCCGGGCTGCAAACAGGAACTATCGCATCATCCATCAAATGATGGCTGGTAAGACCGTTGTAACGTCCGTGACCAAAATAAATCGCACAATCAAAAGCTTCCGCTTTGAAATCAATCAAGTCGTTTCGAGTTCGGAGATGCAAAGTGACATCCGGAAACGCTTCGGCGAACTGGGCAAGTTTTGGTACTAACCACTTTTGTGAAAAAGTAGGAGGCGCTGAAATGATGAAATCACCAACAGGCTTAGCGCGGTTGAGCTCCAGCAACTTAAAGCTGATCGCTGAGAACTGCTCAGTGACGACCAACTTTAGCTGCTCCCCTTCATTAGTAAGGGATAAGTGCCGGGGCCTTCTGACAAACAAAGACACCTCTAAACGCTGCTCAAGCTTCTTTATACGGTGACTCACAGCACTCTGTGTCAGGTGGAGCTCTTCTGCTGCTCGGGTAAAACTCATAGTTTCAGCCACCACAGAGAAGCAGTGTAATCCGGCCAGTAAAGAAGAAGAAAGCTGAGGCAATTTCATTGTTTTATTTTGTTTTTTGGGTGATAAGGAGACTTTAACAATAATCGCTTTGTGGGTACACTCAGCCCGTCGAAGCACGATATTCGTCTACTGAAAAAATTGAATTGGCTAGGGTCTGTTGATCTTTGGTGGTTAAATTTCTAGCCCAAAGCGTTTTAGGCGCGGAGAGGTGTGTGCCGCCTAGTCATTCTAAGCAAGTACACCTCAACAAAGATATAGGCATTAAAAAAGCCGCTACTGGCGGCTTTTAGGGCATTGAGATAGAATCTAATTTAGATTGCGCGAAGTAATTGTTGTTTAGTTTCTTCGCTCAGCAATGTCCAGTGAGTACCATTTTGAGCACCGGCGAACATCCACAATAGTTTCACATCGACATCGTAACCGTGCGCTTGTTGTACTTTACGGAACAGTTCTTCTGGACTCATTGAGAAGAAAGTATCGACATCTTCTACGCCCGCTTTTTTCAGCATACGCTCAATGGTCAAACGCAAATTGGGTAAATCGCGAAGACGCTTGTTGAGCTTGGAGTCGCGGTATTCTTTTTCTGCTACCGAATTCTCTACGGACTTTTTTACCATCACATCCAACCCCTGATCCTCCTTTTCATAAAGATCAGTAATGTCATAATAATTGACGATAGCGGTAGAGCTTTTCTTAACGTGAACGAATTTCTTGCACTCTTTATCGATGAGATTTTGCGTTAGGTCGTTACCACCACGCAGATAGATACGGTCTTCCTTGACCAGTGCGAACATGGCCCCGCTCACGAAGAAGCCAGTTCCGCCAAACATCGAACGTTTTTCAGTCTCGCCAAACTGCGACAAGTACTCAACAAAGCCACTTTTAACTTCCAACACGTGTGCCTCCTTTCTCCCCAAGAGATAAACCCAAAAAGTTTTGGTTTAAATATCGTAATTTCTCAACGCGAATTAATGATGACTCATTAGGGCACAGAAAACCATGCACTAGATCACTCAATTTCGAAAACTGTAGCTTTTTTGCAACAGCCGTCACGATTATAGGATGTAACTTTTATGTTTCTACCGTGTTAAATGCGTAGTTAGACTCGCAAATCGTTGTCTTTTTTTGCAGCGAGATTTCTAAATAAACGTTAGCTTACTTCAAAATTTGGTACTCCCAGGTGTCCAATCTTGCGCTTTGCCTAATGATAAGATTATCAGCCAACATCATGCATAAATAGCTATACAAGCCAGAGAATAAGGTGCCTTTCGTTCAAATTTATCAACGGATGTATTTCAATTAAAACACTGGGCAATTACTATTAACCCAGCGTTTTTTCGAGTCTAAAAAGATGGATCACCTTTCGTTATTCTGGGTCTCCCCCAGCCACGACAAATACCTTAAAGCGATAGAAACTGATTTTTTTCAGCGAGTTTACCGTTCACTAAAAGACGGAACCCTTGAACTACCGCCGATCCCAGACGTTGTAGTTAAACTCCAGCGCGCTTGTAACCAGCCAAACACAACAGTCCGCGATGTAGCCACACTGCTCTTGGATGATGCGACCCTAGCCGCCGCGGTCATTCGTTCCTCAAACTCTGCAGTGTTCAGTCCACGTAATAACCGACCTTGTCATGACATCAACATGGCGGTATCCCGCTTGGGTATCCAACGTGTTTTGGGTATTGCCACCGCCCATGCAATTCAAACCCTGAAAACAAACTCACCATTCAGCAAGGAATGTAATGTCCTGCTTAAGAAAAGTGCTACAGCATCAAGAGAGTTTGGTTCTACGATGGCCTTGCTATGCCAGAAAGTGCGTAGCTATGATGATGAGAACCTTCACCTGGAAGTTGAAAAGTCTTTATTAATTGGATTGCTCGCTGATATTGGTATCTATAGTGCAGTGAAGGCGTTTCATGACTACACGGAAGAAGGTCACTATTTGGACTTTGAGATCGCCAGCCATGTTTTCTTCACGGTGAGTCGCGAAGCCAGTCGTTTTATCCTGAAAGCCTGGGGATTTGATTTGGACTTCGTCGAAGTGTCAGTCAACCGCCGCATCAGAAAGGGGAGTGAAGACGTTTCGTATCTGGATGTTGCCAAAATGGCTAACCACTTATTAATGTTCCGAGCCAAAGATGAAGACATAAATGAACATGAAGTAGAGATCACCTTGGCGGGCGCTGAAGCCCTCTATGAGCTTTCCAATCTCGAAGAAAGAGACTTCCGCAGTCAGCTCTCTAATATCATTGATAACTGCGGTTTTTAAATTGAGTTTTTCCTTCTCAGCTAAAACTTTGAGCCAGTTTTAGCACATAGATTGACCTTATTAGATCGCGACTGATAATCTCATCGCGATTTCTTTCTTATCAATAAGGTCTTACGCTAATGCTTCCCGGCATGCTCTATATCTTTATACCTCTGGTCGTCGGCTACTTCATCACCATTAAAAGTGCCTCTCTGCTCGATACCATCAACCGCTCTACGTCTAGGCTGGTGTTCGTCATCCTAGGACTTATGGGACTAAGCCTCGCTGGCCTTGATAACCTTTCCAGTAACCTTAACCAAATCCTTCTGCTCGCCGTGACATTCTTCTTTTGTATTGGCGTCTGCAATCTATTGGCTCTACCACTTTTGGATAAGGTACTGAAAACGAAAACTGAACAGCACAAACGTGAAGTACCGGTTTCGGCCATGGCGATGGAATCCATTAAGTTGGTCTTTGTGGTAGGCGGAGGTCTTGTTCTCGGTTTACTTCTGCCCTTCCCACTTGATTGGGTTGACCCGACCAGTGAAGGGATTCTCCTAATTCTGCTGTTTCTGATTGGTATTCAGCTTCGAAACAGCGGTATGACCCTTAAACAAATCATTCTGAACAAGAAAGGATTGAGTGTTGCAATCATCGTTATTATTACGTCATGGCTGGGTGGCCTGATGGCTGCATGGCTACTTGATTTGCCTTTCAACTATGGTTTGGCCATGGCGTCCGGTTTTGGTTGGTACTCCCTAGCGGGAATTTTGATGGGTGACGCGCTTGGGCCAGTATATGGTGGCGCTTCATTTATGCTGGAACTGTCTCGCGAGCTTATCGCGATCATACTTATCCCACTGCTTATCGCCCGTTATCCTCTCACCGCTATTGGCTATGGTGGCGCGACCTCAATGGACTTTACCCTGCCAATCATCCAAACCACGGGCGGTGTAAAGTGTGTGCCTATCGCTATTGTAAGTGGGTTCATACTAAGTTTGCTGGTCCCTATCCTGATGTTGTTCTTTGTCGCTTTGTAAGAGAATGGCATTGAGGTCAGGAAAAGAAAAAGGAGAGCCGAAGCTCTCCTTTTGAATAGCGAGGGGGAACGCTACTATCAATTAGTTGTTACGGATCCATTCGTCCATGTCTGATTTCAGGTTGTCAGACTTGGTGCCGAAGATTGCCTGAACACCGCCACCAGCCATCACTACACCAGCCGCACCCAGTTTCTTCAGTTGGTCTTGGTCAACTTTATCAACACTTCCTACTGCTACACGCAGACGAGTGATACATGCATCCAGACCAGTGATATTATCTTTACCACCGAAAGCCATTACCAATTCTTTAGCCATTTCAGACTCAGAACCAACAGCTGCAACAGCCTCATCTTCGTCTTCACGTCCTGGAGTTTTCAGGTCCAGCTTAACAATGGCTACACGGAATACGATGTAGTAGAACACCCCGTAGCATAGGCCCAGTATTGGGAACAGCCACATTTTCTGAGAATTCGCAGACAGTACGACAAAGTCAATCAGACCATGTGAGAAAGAGGTACCGTGAACCATACCCAGAAGATTAGTCAGCACAAACGCGGTACCAGCCAGAATCGCATGGATAACGTATAGGACTGGAGCAACAAACAGGAACGCAAACTCGATGGGTTCGGTGATACCAGTCAGGAATGAAGTCAACGCTGCTGAAACCATGATACCACCCACTTTCGCGCGGTTTTCCGGTTTCGCGGTGTGCCACATTGCAATAGCTGCTGCTGGCAGGCCGTACATCTTGAACATGAAGCCACCAGCCAGTTGACCGAAGCCATTACCTGCTGCACGAGAAGCTGCATCCGCTTCCAGGTAGCAAGTCAGCACACCGTTACGCGCTTCGCCCGCTGCGTTCACACATGAGCCTGCTTCGAAGAAGAAAGGTACGTTCCAAACGTGGTGCAGACCAAATGGGATAAGAGAACGCTCAACGATACCATATATACCAAATGCCGCTACAGGGTTCTGGTTAGCTGCCCAGTGTGAGAATGCACCGATTGCAGCGCCGATTGGTGGCCAGATAACAGAAAGCAGCAGTGCCAGACCGATTGCACAGAAGCCGGTCATGATTGGAACGAAACGCTTACCTGCGAAGAAGCCCAAGTAGTCAGGTAACTGAATACGGAAGAAGCGGTTAAATGCCCAAGCAGCCACACCACCCACCAGGATGCCACCCAGTACGCCCGTATCGATTTTTTCTACACCCATTACTTGCGCCATAACGCCCAACGTTGCAGCCATGATGCCGTAGCCAACGATAGCGGCCAGACCGGCAACACCATCGTTGTTGGTAAAGCCAAGTGCAACACCTACTGCGAACAGCAAAGGCATTTGACCGAAGACCGAACCACCGGCACTTTCCATGATTTGTGAAACAACAGAAGGTAGCCAGCTAAAGTCGGCAGCACCAACACCCAGCAAGATACCTGCAACCGGCAAAACCGATACAGGCAGCATTAGTGCCTTACCGACTTTTTGCATGTTCGCAAACAGGTTTTTAAACATAAAAACGCTCCTGATTAATATTGAGTTGCTTTTAAACTCAAACCGATGCGAGTTCTCGACAACCCAGTAACTGTGTAATTCGCTGGGTAATATAAGACTGCTCAGTTACGGAGACTACGTAACGCGATTTGGTTGTTCAGAAAGTAAATATAGATCACACACAAAACGGTCACGATAGCAGTTTTGATACTTACTATCCTTCTGATTTATATATATTTAAACCAAATCAACACAATTAATGATTGATCTTCGTTCAATAAAAATTTTCGCCCCTGGAAGTTATTTTATGTAACGAAATTATCACCAGGTAACCTTTCTTTGTTACAGTGCGATATATTACGTAATCCTATGTATTTGTTAATATTTCATTGCTATACATTTACGCCATATATAGCTCGCAAACCCTGTCGGTTACTTTCAGTCCTTTCTCTGCTTTGCCGTATATTTTCCTTTCAGTTCTGGCTAGACAGGAATAAAGATGAAAATAACAAAACGCTTTGCTTGTTTGATTGCGGTGGCTCTTATCGCTGGCTGTCAAAGCACCTTGATTGATCAGCCATTCAGTACCGATAGCAGTTGGCAGACCCAGACATTAGAGAATGGATTGATTGTTCACATAAAGGAGTTGCCCAACCAAGCCGTATCTACACGTTTTATGGTTCGCACAGGTTCAAGAGACGAGGCTGAAGATCAGAAAGGTTACGCCCACTTCCTGGAACATATGGCGTTTAATGGCAGCGAAGCCTTCCCTAAGAATGAAATTGTCTCGCTGTTTGGCGAAGAAGGTGTGGCTTTTGGTCAACATCTCAACGCGTTTACTTCATACACTCATACCGTCTACGAGGTAGACCTTCCTTCAAATGAGAAGCTCTCTGATACTTTGGCTTGGTATCGGGAAATCGCTACTTCACTGACGTTGGACCCCGCAGAGATCACCAAGGAACAAGGTGTAGTGTTAGGGGAGTTTCGCTTTTCTTTTCAGGGTCACAGCGAAGCAAGCAGCGCCGATTTTGAAATCTATCGACTGATTGCCGAACAGCTATATAACGTCGACGAGGATGTCCTTGGTAACGAAGATAGCATCCGAAATATCTCGGAAAACCGATTAAGAGATTTCTATCAAACCCACTACACACCAAGCCGCAGTGAGATTTTCATTGCAGGTGATGTCGATGCAACTTCGACCATCAAAGAGATCAGCGCACTCTTCGCCACTTGGACGGCGACAGAACAGCACGCTCCAATGCATAAAATCTCTCCGCTAAGCCGTGGAGAAAGCAGTTTTGTTCGGGTGAATGATGTTTCATTCCCCTCCACGACCTTGCTCTTTGATTTGGGCGCAAACCCAATGGAGACAGTAACTGACTTTGAAAACTTTGCTGCCGCTAGTATTTTGTCGAATGCTATCAGCACACGCTTGAATAACCGCGCCAGGGATCTCAATGCTCCTGTACAAAGCACTCATGCACAATTGATTCAGTGGTTTGAGCGAATGGTTCTCAGCATTCAGGTTTCTTACGAAACGCCTAATCAACAGGAAGCAATGCTGCTTCTTGGAGAGGAACTGGCTACCTTGCGTTGAGTACGCCCGAAATTGAGGCTCAAACCAGTGACTTCCTGAAGCTTGAGTCAACATTCGCGGACAACTATACCGCACGTAACTATGCCGAAGACCATGTCTTTTTCCGCATGATAGGCAGGCAGACTTTGTCACCGGCAACCTACAAGTCATTGTCGACTATCTTCGTCAACCGTGCAGATAAAGCTTGGTTCAATGAAGAACTCAAATCATTGCTCTCGACCAAGGATGTACGATCGCTCGTTGCATTAGAACATCACGTATACCCTACTCAGCAAGTAAAGCAGGAACAACTGGCTTTGATTGCTGATATGCAAAAGGCGTTCAAGCAGACAGGTAATGTATTAGTTCTGCCCGACGCGGTTTCGGATTTCCCTATGCCTGACAAAACCGGTGGGATCTTGGCGATACAAGATCTCGATGCCAACACCACCAAATGGCAACTCAGCAATGGCGTCACTGTGTACCTGAGACACATGCCAAACTCTGGCGATGACATTCATGTTTACGCTGGTTCTAAAGGCGGTCTGGCGGCGCTTCCAGCCTCGTTACGCCCATCTGCTCTGTTGATGCCGGGCGCTTGTTCTGAAAGTGGTCTTGGCGGGTTTTCATTCAATGATTACAACCGCCTGATGGTCAAAGAAAATGCCTACCTGGAGCCTATGGTGTGGGAACACCTGCATGGATTTTATGGTAGCTCTACCAAAGCCTCTTTACCTTTAGTGCTTGCTTCCATGTTCCAAGGTTTCCAGCACGCAACGCTGGATGAAGACATGTTCGAACGCCATAAAGCGCAATTTATCAAGAATAACCGTCAGTACCTCGAGTCCGTCGATGGTAAAGCACTGATGACCGTCTCACATGAAATCTATGATGAGAATTCAGTTCGCTACACCCTAACGCCTGAGGATTATGAAAAAGTCAGTGCCAATGACGTGAGGATGGCTTACAACAATCTGATGAAGACCAATCGAGGTCTTGTTTATGTTATCGCAGGAGATATTCCTGTCGATGAATTCAAACCATTAGCCCGAGCTTACCTCGCTGGCATGACATTCAATGACTTACCGGCGGAAAACCTCTATACAGTGAAGTTAGAGCCGAAAAAAAGCGAACTAACCATTGCTTTTGCTCCCGCAGGTAACAATGTGGAGCTGTTTACCATGTTCGCCAGAGATGCGGAGAAGAAAACGACCAAAGATTATTTCCTAGCAGATATCGCAGGACGTATTCTTACTTCCCGTTTGACAGAACAAGTCCGGGAGCTGGGGAGCTTAGACTATTCTCCATACTCCTTTGTCATGTGGCCTGAAGGTGCAGATACTCAACAATTGCTTATTGTCATGAGCTCTTCAGTCATAAAACGAAAAGAGGCACGAGCTGCGCTGGATGAGATAGCCGACTCTATTGGATATGGAGCGACATCAGAGGAATTCAGCAGTACCTCGAAGCAGTTATCTCATGCACTACAAGATGGATTATCACAACCACAAGAGCAGGCGCGGATGATGTTTAATTATGTGCTCGCAGATGCGGATCCTCTGGCAGTGGTTAACCCTGATAGGGTGATCAACACATTGACGCAAGAGGATATCGACGAGTATCTGAAGGCATTTACATCAAAAGCTGCCACTCGGATAGACGTGACCAACTTACCGTCAGGAAACTAATGCAAAAGCCGGGAGCTCTGCTCCCGGCTTTTCTCATTCCATTATGCCCAAACAACCTGAAGATACAGGATTCACCGAGATTGACTGGCGTTGTGATCGCGGTGTTTCTTTGTAGGTGTAGCCTTCTCCATCAAAAAGGAACAACAAAGAGCAAGGCGTCAGTCAACTCGCCCGAAGGGAGGCCTTCATGCACCCACTTCTTTGTTAAATACCGCGGAAATAGAACGACTATTCATCGTGGAATTTGCCTCGAATTGAACGCATTGATGACCTCTGAATGCAAGCATCTTCAGGTCGTTTGGGTATATCACCTACCAATTCAATTAGCCTGCACCGGTAAATTGCAAAAGATAGGTCGATAATGGCGGGTAAAACGCGATAATTGCCCAGGCAATACTCAGCGCAATCAAATAGGGCAGAACGAAACGGACAATTGTGAAATAAGGAATGCCAGTAATCCCACTTGCTACGTAAAGATTTAACCCGTAGGGAGGAGTAATAAATCCGATAGCATCACCGACCAAAAAGATGACGGCAAAATGAATCGGGTCAACTCCTGCACTGTAGGCAATCGGAGCAAGAATTGGTGCAAGGATTATGGTATTCGGTAAGCTTTCTAAGACCGTACCTGCAGCCAAAACCAATAGCATACAAGCCAAAAGCACAAAAGTAGGATCACCAATCAGCGACATCCAACCCCTGACGACATCACCCGCTCCCAGCAGAGACAGCAATTGCTGCATAACTACAGATACCGCAATGAGGGGAGCAAGCATTCCCGTTATTTGTCCAGAGCGCAGTAAAATCGTCGGCAGCATACTGATCTTTATCTGGCGAGTGACCAGTACGCCGGCAATCAAGCAAAAACCGACTGTCACACCTGCCGCTTCTGTCGGTGAAAATGCTCCGGAATAAATGCCATAAATCACGATGCCGATTGCAATGAGACCAAGGTAAGCTTTTAAGCCAGTTTTGAGTATGTTTGTGGGGTTAAACGAAATGATATTCCCCCACTTATTTTTCTTACATACGAAATAGCATGCCAGTTGCATGGCAATCACCATCAAAAGCCCTGGTAACATTCCGCCTATAAACAGGTCGCTGATGGAGAGATCGAGTAGAAAGCCATACACAATGAAAATAATACTTGGCGGGATAATAATTCCGACTGTACCACCTGCTGCTGCTGTCGCAGCGGCAAAGCGTTCATCGTAGTTATTCTTTGCCATTTCCGGTTGCATAATCGAGCCAATGGTTGCAGTCGTACCGGCATTGGAGCCCGAAATAGCGGCAAACATACCACAAGCCCCAATAGTTGCCATCCCCAACCCTCCCCTTACCCATCCTAAGATGGCATAGGCAAAATCCGACATTCGTTTTGCAATGCCTGCAGCATTGATTAAGTCACCTGTCATAATAAATAAGGGCAGTGCGAGCAGGCCAAAGAAGTTCAGCCCTTCAAACAGAGTGACACCAATGTTGGCAAGGGTAAAGTCGACAACAAGGCTGCAACCAACAATCCAAAAACCAATGACTAAAAAGATGGGAACGCCAATTACGAACAGTAAGGTCACTCCCGCAGATATCAACGCGATTAATGTGCCGTCTTCCATAACGCCTCCTAATCGACCAAAGATGCCTGAAGCACAAAAGGTTCTTTGCGCTTAAACGTATTAATGTCCTTTATAAGGTTTTGAATAACCCTAATAACTATCAGCCCCCATGCTAAAGGTGTTGCCAAGTAGAACCACCACTCCATGATGTCATCTGTTCCACCAACAATCGCGAAATTGTCGTAGGCAATCCAAACCTGATTTGAGGCATGGAAGATCACAATACCCGCAAAAACAATCCAAAGAACGGCATCGAGAATCAAACAAAGAAACTGGAGTCTGTAAGACATCCGGGCACGGATTTCAGTCAACGCTAGATGCGTTCTTTTTCGGATGTTGTAAGAAGCGCCAAACCAAGTCACCCATAAAAAGAGAAGCACCGGAATCGTCGTGCTCCAGGCAACTTGCTGGTTAAACAGAAACCGTCTGACAACCTCAACAAAAATAATCCCGGCCATACTGGAATAGGTAATCAGGATGATGACCTTTTCCGTATTTTCATCTAACCATTTCAATAACGCATATAGCGGTCTCATACCCACCTCGGAAAGCAAAAATAAAAAGAGCGCAGGCAAATCGCTAGCATTTAGACACGCTAACAGTCCACTCTGCGCTATGGTTTCTTAGCTCATCCACCACCGCTGCGGTGGCACATTCACTGCCGATGTGTCTTTTGGTATCTCACGGGCGATGTCATAAATTTCTTGATAAGTATCATGACCACCAGACCACTTATTCAGCCTATCTCTCCACTGTTCCCATGGCTCGGGATTGAATTCTGGAGAACACATTTCTTCGGCTTTACGTAGCTCAGCATCAGAAAGTGTCGCTACGCGGGTATTATTTTCCGCGAAAATGGTTCCTGGTTTGGGTGGATTTGTCGCCCCAACAATGTCGGTGAGTGCAGCCTCATTCATACCTTGAGTAAAGATCTGAGCGACATATGCCGACTCCATGACATCATCTTGTAGATCGGAGCCCAACTTATCAAATACAGGTAAGCTCATTGCTGTATGCTCGGTGCCGCAGAAGAACTTGAGATCAACACATTGTGAAACAACGGGGGCCATCCCTGCATAAGCGACGGCCCCCATCCAGGTTTCAGCACCGTCAATAAGCCCTTGCTTGAGCCCATCAAGAGTTTCCTCCCACGCGATTGGGACGGGGTTTAGATTCATCAGTTGCATCGCAATACGGCCAAGTTGCGTCCCGGTTACCCGGTTCTTGGTACCCGCAAGCTGGTCTACGGATGTCACTAAAGGCTTATCCTTCCACTTTAACCCCAACTGAATACCGCGAAGCTCACAGTGGGTAAAAAGGAACTGCAGTTTATGGCGCTTTCTCAATGGCTCCCTAAACAGGGCTTCACTTTTAGGGCTGTAGAAAAAGTGGTATTGAGAAGCACGGGATGGAAACATGTATGCGTAATCAAGCACATTAAGATAAGGCGCGCCTCCAGCCGAGTTCTGGGTGGAAGCAGAGTAAATATCCACGATACCTTGCTGTGTTTTTTTCACACAGTTGGTTTGTCCGCATATCTGATTACTACCGATGAACTCAACCCGAATAGCACCATTCGTGCGCTGTTCTAAGTCTCTTGCGAAAAAAAGCTGCCCCGACTTCTGAATATCGAGGTTTTTCTCGTTAAATCCTGATGCGCCAAATTTGAGCTGAAATTTTGGCGGTGCAGAGTATCTTTCCTTCTGCGTATTCTCTGCCGCTTTTGCCAGAGACGATATGGAAGCGCCAGCTCCCAAAGTCCCTGCCGCTATCAACGTCGATGTCATCCCAAAACGGGCCGACACTTTCATAAAGTCACGACGAGTTAATATCTCCCGATTTCTTTTCATGCTCGCACTCCTTTGTATTGGCTATCGCTCAAACATTACGCTGACATGCCGAAAGTCTCTCTATCTGATGGGTGTCGGCTGTTTGAAGAAACAACAACCCAAAATTCCAGCAATTCAACGCGCTCTTCGTTACATTCAAGCTCACATCAACCCATACTCGCTCTTACATTAAAAATGTTAACGAATGGTTAATTTTTAACCTCGAACAGTTCATTAATGGCATAGAAAAAATAAAATTCAACCCTTGACTTAAAAAATCGAGATAACTAGTCTCATATTTCAATGTTTGAGAATTTCTAGATTTGGATGGCTTGCCATGGAATTCGTCTTGATTTCATTGCACCGAACTAACATGCAGGGAGAGTAAGTTAGATGGGAGATTCTTCTAATCGCTATGATTTTGTTGTCGTAGGGGCCGGTTCAGCGGGTTGCGTGCTCGCCAACAGATTGTCCAAAGATCCTGCCAATCGCGTCCTTTTAATTGAGGCTGGCGGAAGAGATAATAATCCTTGGTTGCATATTCCTGTTGGTTATTTCAAGACGATGCACAACCCAAAAACAGATTGGTGTTATTTGACGCAGCCAGACCCAGGAATCAATTCCCGTCAACTTCAATGGCCTAGGGGAAAAGTGCTGGGAGGTTCAAGCGCACTAAACGGGCTGCTGTATGTCAGAGGGCAAGCTGAAGATTATGATCGTTGGGAAGCGTTAGGTAATCAGGGGTGGTCATATAACGATGTTTTACCCTACTTTAAAAAATCTGAAGATCAGGAGCGTGGAGCAGACGATTACCATGGTGTAAATGGGTTACAGAAAGTCAGTGACTTACGATTACGCCGACCTATTGCTGATCATTTTATTAATGCCGCTATCAATCTTGGAATCCCTTACAACCCAGACTGCAATGGCAAGTCCCAGGAAGGTGTAGGCTATTTTCAGCAAACGGCTTACAAAGGTTTTCGTTGCAGTACGTCAAAGTCTTTTCTGCGTCCTGCAAAACACCGGTCAAACCTCGACGTGCTGACAGATAGTCACGTTACCAAAATACTTTTTGAAAACAAAACTGCCATTGGTGTTAGCATATATAAAAAAGGGACAGAGCATCCAATCTACGCTTCAAAAGAAGTCATTCTCTCTTCCGGAGCAATTGGGTCACCTCAATTGTTACAACTGTCTGGAGTAGGCCCCGCTGCCTTGCTCAATTCGCTGGATATTCCTGTCATACAAGACCTGCCTGGGGTAGGTGAGAATTTACAAGACCATCTTCAGGTAAGGCTTGTTTTTAAAACTAGTGAGCGCACCTTGAATGATGAACTTAACAGTCTAATGAAGCGAGCGCTCGTTGGGCTTGAGTACCTGCTTAAAAGAACCGGACCTTTGACACTTGCAGCCAGTCAAGTTGCTATTTTTACAAAATCCAGCCCGGAGCTTGAACGTCCAGATATTCAGTTTCATATGCAACCACTAAGTGCTGACAAACCTGGCGATGGTGTTCATCCATTTTCTGCCTTCACTTCCTCGGTATGTCAACTTAGACCATATAGCCGTGGCAGCATTAAAATCATCTCTAGGGATCCTTTTGCGCATCCCATCATCCAACCTTGCTATCTTTCTGACAAAAGGGACCAAAAGATCATTGTTAATGCAATCAAGCTGGCAAGAAGGATTGCAAATACCTCTCCATTGTCTGAATTTATCTTGGGTGAATATGTCCCAGGCACGAACTATCAAACGGATGAAGAGTTGTTGTCCGCAGCGAGACAATTCAGTCAAACCATTTACCATCCAACCAGTACCTGCAAAATGGGGGTAGATGAAATGGCCGTCGTTAACCCTAGGCTACAAGTCTATGGTGTTGAAAACCTGAGAGTTGTGGATGCTTCCATCATGCCTGAAATCGCATCTGGCAACACGAACGCCCCGACGATTATGATTGCAGAAAAAGCGTCAGATATGATTTTGGAAGATCACGCCCACGCTAAGTGCTAAGTGCTAAGTGCTAAGTGCTAAGTGCTAAGTGCTAAGTGCTAAGTGAGCGTGTTCCAAAGTGAGTTCAAGATACCCCGATATCGGCTCTGAGTTATAGGGCCATTTCTGTTAATTCACTTGCAATAAATCGTCAGTGATACCAAATTCAGCAACTGCCAACCGCTGTGCTGCTCGGCGAAGTAGAGGTAAGAATTGTCTGAGCTCTTCTAAAGACTTGCGGGCTGAAGGGGCATGAACTGCTACCGTGAATGCTACGCGGTTGTCATTATCAATGACTGGAACAGCTATTGCCACCATGTCATCTAGAAACTCACCGGTATCAACACCAACCCCATCTACTGCGATTTTTTCTAGATGTTTTTCAAGCTCGCTAACATCAGTCATAGTTTGTGATGTTTCTCTCGTTAGCGGTATGCTCTTAAAAAGGCGTTTGCGGGTAGAAGCTTTCATATCAGCAAGAAAGAGCTTCCCTGATGCCGTGCAATGAAGTGGGTAATGTTTGCCTACAGGCAAATGTATTCGATAAGGCCAGTTTGTTTCTACACGCTCAAGATACAGAATTTCATTACCATCGAGTATGGTGAGGTTGCAAGTTTCACCCACCTGCTCAGAGAGCTCTTTCAGAATAGAAAGCCGATGAACATTAATCGCTGAGTTTTTCAGCGTATCCCGAGCAAGTGCGCGTAACCTATTTCCTGCAGTAAAGCGTTTACCGTCCGGCTCCCTTTGAAGCAACCCTTCTTCTTCAAGTTGCTGCGCAATGCGATGGACAGTTTGTTTGGGCAAATCCAGCTCTTCAGCTAAGTAAACGCTGGACAAAGGTTTATCTGCTTTCACGATTTTTTCAAGGATGACAAAACCCCGAATAAGCGTTGACTGTGTTTCCTTCATTCTGCCCTCGAGCTAAAATGTTGACATGAAAAATGCACAATTGGTATTTCTTCAATCTTGATTTTATAAGCCAACAGACAACTTTGCCAAATAACCTTAATTAAATGGGATATTGAGTCCTGAATTTTTACATTAAGAATAACAACAGAGTGTGGAGTGACATTTATTAAAATAAGCCATGTCCAATGGACTCGGACATGGTTTAGATTTACGCAGAAGGCTTGAAGAGACGGAAGAAGTTCTCGGTCGTGACTCGCGCAACTTCTTCAAAGGAAACCCCTTTCAGTAGTCCAATGTATTCAGCGACTTCGCGCACATACGCAGGCTGATTTTCCTTACCACGAAAAGGCACAGGAGCCAGATATGGCGAGTCTGTTTCAACCAGCAATTTCTCCAGTGGTAAGCGTCGCACGACATCTTTCAGTTCAGACGCTTTGTTGAAGGTTACAATGCCTGAAATAGAAATGTAGAAACCCAATTCAATCGCTGCTTCTGCCATTTCATAGCTTTCGGTAAAGCAATGGAGAACACCACCGACTTCCTGCGCATTTTCTTCACGGAGAATTTGCAAAGTGTCTTCTCGTGCCATACGGGTATGGATGATCAGAGGTTTGTTCAGTTCCACCGCCAAACGAACGTGCTGACGGAAAGCGTCTTTCTGCTTTTCAGCCAGTTCCGGCTGGTAGTGATAGTCCAGACCTGTTTCACCAATTGCTACCACACGATCATCAGAAGCCAGCGCTTTCAGTATGTCGTAGTCAAAGCCTTCTTCGATATCCAGCGGGTGAACACCACATGACGCAAACACGTTATCGAACGGGCGAATCAACTCCATCATTTTTGGGAAACTTTTCAGCGTCACACCCACAGACAGCAGATAATCAACGCCGCGCTGCTTGGCGTTTTCCACCACTGCGCCTACATCAGCGTGTAAATCTTCGTAATTGAGTTTGTCGAGGTGACAATGCGAGTCGACTAGCACGTCTTTTTCTCCGATAGGTTTCTGACTAAAGCGGACGATTATACGATATTTGAAGGGGGATGGCTCATCATCCCGCCCTATTTAAGACACAACAAACTCTGTTAGCCATCGGCTGATAAGGAGTTCGCTGTTGAGGCCAGTGTGCATTGTAAGTTCAGCTTTCATTCGGTTCAACGCCATCAGTTGCGACATGACTTTTGCCTGAGGTAAGGCCGACGCCAAGTTCTGGACGGTTTTCATATCGTCACAGTGGACAATCGCTTCATCTGAGCCTTGCTGAACCTTGATGATATCCAGCATCAAGAAGCTCAGCCATTGCAGTCCTTCCTGTTGTGCCTTAACGATGAGGTCAGCAACAGAAAAAAGCCCCTGCCTCTTACTTACAAACTCAGAAAACGCATCGACTAATGCTTTGTGCTTACTGACACTGCCATCTTCAATAAATGCCTTAGCCGCCAGCGGTGCGCCGCGGTTAATACGCAGCACTTGCAGAGGAACAGACTCAAACAACTCGCCTTCAACCCAACGCTTCACCACTGTTTCTTCCGGCAGTTTGGGCTTCCATTTGTTACAACGGCTGACAACCGTCGGTAACATGGCGTCCATCGATTGTGATAGGAGAATGAAGTGACAGTGTGATGGTGGCTGTTCCAGTGTTTTCAGCAGTGCGTTGGCGGCCGCTTCACCCATTCGATCAGCGTTTTGAATCAAAATAACGCGTTGGCCTCCTAGTTGAGAGGTTTCCCACGCGTATTGATTGCCTGCACGAACCGCATCGACTCCCAGTTGCTTGCCTTCAGATTCTGGTTTCAACAAGTGGAAGTCTGGGTGCGTATCAGCATCAAACAATTGGCAGCTATGGCACATGCCGCAAGGCTCAGTGACACCGTTCTTACAAAGAATGGTTTTCGCCAGGATGGCAGCAAGTTCTATCTTGCCGCTTCCTTTTGGTGCGCTAAGAAGTACAGCGTGATGCAGGCGATCCTGACCGAGCAATTGCTGCCAGTTTTGCCAGATTTCCTGATGCCAAGGATAGAGCTTAGCCTGCATGATTCAGCCAGTTCTCCAGTGCCTTACGAATATCTGCCGATACCGAGTCAATGTCCTGCGAAGCATCGATAATCACAACGCTGTCATCAGACTCAGCCAGCTCAAGGTAACGAGCACGGGTACGGTGGAAGAAGTCCAGCTTCATCTTTTCAATTCGGTCCAATTCGCCACGTGCTTTCGCGCGCTGAAGGCCAACTTCAGGGTCGAGGTCAAGATACAGCGTAAAGTCAGGACGAAAGTCACCCAATACGGTGTCGCGCAAGTTCTGCATCAGATCCTGATCGAAGCCGCGACCACCGCCTTGATAAGCTTGTGATGACATGTCATGGCGATCGCCCACCACGCAAGCGCCTTTAGCCAGTGCAGGCTTGATGACGTTATCGACCAATTGAATGCGTGCCGCGTAAAGCAGCAACAGCTCCGCCATGTCTGTTAAAGGTTCATCAGGGTGCCCCTCTTTCACCAACGCACGCATTTGCTCTGCGAGCGGCGTTCCACCAGGCTCACGGGTGGTTTCAATGTCTGAAATACCTTGGGCTTTCAGTGTTTCGATAACGTTGCGGATTGCTGTGGTTTTACCCGCGCCTTCCAGACCTTCAACGACGATAAATTTTCCGTTACTCATTGGCTTCTTAATACTTTTAAATACTCTCTCACTGCACGGTTATGCTGTGCGAGTGTTTTGGAAAACGTATGGCCACCATAACCGTCGGCCACAAAATAGAAATATGGGGTATCAGCAGGGTTTGCTGCAGCAATGATAGACGCTTTACCCGGCATCGCAATTGGCGTTGGTGGTAAGCCGAAAATTACGTAGGTATTGTATGGCGTTGGCGTGCGCAAATCTTTCTTACGAATGTTGCCGTCATAGCTGTCACCCATGCCGTAAATGACCGTTGGGTCAGTTTGCAGACGCATTCTCTTATTTAGGCGGTTAACAAAAACAGAAGCGACTTTTCCACGCTCTTTATCAACTGCGGTTTCTTTCTCGATAATAGAAGCAAGCGTCAACAAATCGTAAGCCGACTTGATGGGTAATGCTTCCTGACGCGATCCCCAAGCTTCATCCAGTGCAGCTTGTAACTGGGTCGCGGCACGTTTCAGGATGGAAAGCTCACTTTGACCGGCCACATAATGATAGGTCTCAGGTAAAAGCAGACCTTCTACTTTCTCACCTTCCAACCCTAGTTTTTCTGCAATTTGTGCTTCAGTCAGCTCGGCAGTGTCATGGGTCAGGTAATCTGTTTCTGCGAGTTGCTCGCGCCACTCTTTGAAGGTGCTGCCCTCAACAAAGGTAATGGTGAACTGGTGTTCTTTACCAGAACGCACTAAAGCAAAAAGCTCAGCAAGACTGATACCTGGCTGAACCTGAAAAGTGCCCGCTTTTAGTTTGGTCAACTCCGGATGGGTTTTCGCTGCCCAACGCGACCATTGAGAGGCATCAATAACGCCATCTGAAACCAGTTTGCGAGTGAATGAGTGATAGTTTGACCCTTCAGGTACATTCACCAACAAGGTTTCTGTCGGTTTGATATCACTGTTAACGTAACTTTCAATTTGGGTATAAGCCCAGTACGCGCCGCCGGCAGCCGCCAGCGCTAAAAACAATACAATCAGCGCAAGTTTCTTAATCACACATCCAACCTTAAGGCGATCGCGCTAGAAGCATCGAAGTCGCGGTAGTTTTTCCCTTCAAGACAGTGAACAGGCACGACACCCATTACTGCGTTTGTTATGAATATCTCGTCTGCGTTCAGCAAACTATCAGGCGTTTCCAACACTTCCTTGATGGGGTAACCCAGCGCTTGGGCAAGAGCCATAACCTGAGCCCGCATAGTACCAGCAACCCCTGAAGCAGTAAGTAAAGGTGTGTACAAGGTTTGGTCAATTCGCCAAAAAATATTTGAGGCAGAGGTTTCAATGACATGTCCGTTCATGTCACAGGCAACACCATCCTCCGTGCCACAGTTTTCGACCTCTCGCTTGAGTAGGACTTGCTCTAGACGGTTAAGGTGTTTGAGGCCTGCTAAAGGAGATTGGCCAATACGCTGTTCCAATATAGACAGTGAAATACCCGTTTCCCGCCAGGACAGATACTGTGTTGGAAACGGATGAGATGAAACCGTCACTGTTGGCTTGTTGCAACCCGCCGCGCTATAGCCACGACCGCCAGAGCCTCTGGACACAATGACTTTCAGTATTGCCCTCTCAGTGTCTTTAAGTGAATCAGCAACAGTGTCGACCCACTGATATAACGATGACCAATCTACACCTTCAATGTGCAACGCGGAAACGTTTTGCTCAAGACGCGCTTTATGTCGCCCCCAGTCACAAGCCCGACCATTTTTCACCAATACGGTGGTGAACACGCCATCGCCGTACTGAAATGCTCGGTCACTAAAAGCTACGGTATCTACTTGCTGTCCATTTACGAGGATCATCCGTATTCCCTGCACAATAAAAAACGGCTCGGTAACAAGTCCCGAGCCGTTGCATTCTATCAAAAAAATCTTATTCGCCAAAAAATCCGGCGAGCAAAAAGACTCAGATTTTCTTGAAGATAAGTGAACCGTTGGTGCCACCGAAGCCGAATGAGTTACACAGTGCGTAATCCATCTTCACTTGACGTGCTTCATGCGGAACGTAGTCAAGGTCACAGCCTTCGTCTACGTTGTCCAGGTTGATTGTTGGTGGTACTGCTTGGTCAACCAGTGACATCGCAGTGATGATCGCTTCAACAGAACCTGCAGCACCCAGTAGGTGACCCGTCATAGACTTGGTAGAAGATACCAGCGCCTTGTCCGCTGCTGTACCCAGCGCCAGACGGATACCCTTGGTTTCAGCCACATCACCGGCAGGCGTTGACGTGCCATGTGCGTTAACGTAACCGATTACGTCTGGGGAGATACCTGCATCACGGATAGCCGCTGTCATCGCTAGTGCGCCACCTGAACCGTCCGCACTTGGCGAAGTCATGTGATAGGCGTCGCCGCTCATACCGAAGCCAACTAGCTCACAGTAAATGTTTGCACCACGTGCTTTTGCATGCTCGTACTCTTCGAGAATCATCATGCCTGCACCGTCACCCAGAACAAAACCGTCACGGTCTTTGTCCCAAGGACGCGATGCTGCTTGTGGATCATCATTGCGGGTAGACAGCGCTTTCGCTGCCGCGAATCCGCCAATGCCCAGCTCAGTAGAAGCTTTCTCTGCACCACCTGCAACCATTGCATCAGCATCGCCGTATGCAATCATACGAGCAGCGTGACCAATGTTGTGCAGTCCAGTAGTACATGCAGTCGAGATCGCGATATTTGGACCGCGAAGACCGAAATTAATAGAAACGTGACCGGCGATCATATTTACAATGGTCGACGGTACAAAAAATGGGCTGATTTTGCGTGGGCCTTTTTCGACATACGCGCGGTGGTTTGTCTCAATCAGACCAAGACCACCAATACCAGATCCGATGGCTACACCAATTCGGTCTGCATTTTGTTCTGTGATCTCCAGACCAGAATCTTTAAGTGCTTGCACACTTGCTGCGATGCCGTACTGGATGAACAGGTCCATTTTTTTGGCATCTTTCTTAGAGATGTAATCTTCACTGTTGAAATCATTAACCAGACCAGCAAACTTGGTTGCGAAATCGGTTGTATCGAAGTGAGTGATACTCTGGATACCGCTCTGACCAGCCAGCAGCGCTTTCCAAGATGATTCAACGGTGTTACCTACAGGCGATAACATCCCCATGCCAGTGACAACAACACGACGCTTAGACACGATGATATTCTCCGGAGAAAGGTGTTATTACGAAATTTCGGGGGTGGTAGAAAAAACTCAGGCGGTCAAGGTGACCGCCTGGGAGGATCTTGTTCTGATTACTCAGACGCGCCAACAACGTAATCAATCGCTGCCTGAACGGTAGTAATCTTCTCTGCTTCCTCGTCTGGAATCTCGGTATCGAATTCTTCTTCCAGAGCCATTACCAGCTCAACGGTATCCAGTGAGTCTGCGCCCAGATCGTCAACGAAAGATGCTTCGTTTTTAACTTCTGCTTCGTCTACGCCCAGTTGCTCAACGATGATTTTTTTTACGCGTTCTTCGATGTTGCTCATATTAATACTATTCCTTACAAGATTCGCAGATGCGATATGTGCAGTAGTTTATTCAATAACGTGGAAGTTGCAACACCCGAAATGCTGGTCAAACCACGATTTGGCTGATAAACCATCGGATTTTGACCTGAATCATTTAGAGGTGCAACTTTATTGTTTAAATCATGTACATGCCGCCGTTGACATGCAGTGTTTCACCCGTGATATAAGCTGCATCTTCTGATGCAAGGAATGCGACTGTTGCCGCAATTTCACGTGGTTCACCCAGACGACCCGCAGGTACCTGAGCCAATGTCGCTGCACGCTGATCATCGTTCAGCGCTTTTGTCATATCAGTTTCGATGAAACCTGGGGCAACAGTATTTACAGTAATTCCACGTGATGCAACTTCACGTGCCATAGATTTGGTGAAGCCCACAACTCCGGCTTTTGCCGCAGAGTAGTTCGCCTGACCAGCGTTACCCATGGTGCCAACCACTGAACCTACGTTGATGATACGACCGTTACGCTTTTTCATCATCGCACGCAATACTGCTTTAGACATGCGGAATATAGACGTCAGGTTGGTGTCCATAATGTCCTGCCACTCGTCGTCTTTCATTCGCATAAGAAGGTTGTCACGAGTGATACCTGCGTTATTTACCAGAATATCAATGTCACCAAACTCTTCTTTAATCGCTTTCAGTACTGCCTCAATGGACTCGGCAGAGGTTACGTTTAGTGCGTAACCTCTGCCATTTTCACCCAGATATTCACTAATTGCTGAGGCACCGCTCTCAGAAGTTGCAGTACCTACAACAGTTGCACCGCGCTCAACCAAAAGTTCAGCAATTGCACGGCCGATACCGCGGCTCGCACCTGTTACAAGGGCAATTTTACCGTTCAGGTTCATCAGTTTTCGTTCCTTTATTAAACAGCCAGCTAAAACACCAGCTGTGAATCCCAGAATTTGTTACTTAGCAGCTTCCAAAGAAGCTGAGTCGTTAACTGCTGCTGCGCTCAAACGTTTGTCGATGCGCTTCGCCAAGCCAGTCAATACCTTGCCTGGGCCCATTTCTAGCAGCAAATCAACACCTTCATTCGCCATTTTTTCGCAACCTTCCGTCCAACGAACTGGACCGTAAAGCTGACGAACCAGCGCATCTTTAATGGCTGCTGCGCCTGTCTCAGTTGCTACGTCTGCATTGTTAATGACGGGAATTGAAGGCGCGGAGAACGTCAGATCATTGAGTGCAATTGCCAACTTGTCAGCAGCAGGCTTCATCAGTGCGCAGTGCGAAGGCACAGAAACAGGCAGCGGCAGTGCGCGTTTTGCGCCAGCTGTTTTACACAGCACGTTTGCTCGCTCGACCGCTTCTTTGTTACCCGCAATAACAACCTGCCCTGGAGAGTTAAAATTAACCGGAGAAACCACTTGGCCTTCTGCCGCTTCTTCACAGGCTTTCGCGATAGCGTCATTGTCCAAGCCGATAATCGCTGACATTGCACCAACACCGGCAGGAACAGCTTCTTGCATCAACTCACCACGCAGTTCGACCAACTTTACGGCTTCTTTAAAATCGATAACACCCGCACAAACCAGTGCAGAGTATTCACCTAGGCTGTGACCGGCCATAACTGAAGGCATTGCTCCACCTTCTTGCTGCCATACTCGCCAGATAGCGACAGATGCAGTCAGCAATGCAGGTTGGGTGCGATTTGTTTGATTCAGATCTTCTGCTGGACCATTTTGAACCAGTGCCCAAAGGTCATAACCCAGAGCTTCAGAAGCTTCCGCAAACGTTTCTTTAACGATGGCAAACTGTTCACCCAGTTCTGCCAACATGCCCACGGCTTGTGAACCCTGGCCAGGGAAAACCACAGCAAAGTTAGACATTGTGTATTCCTTATCAAAATTTGATCAGAGCTGAACCCCAGGCGAAACCACCGCCGAAGGCTTCAAGCAAAATCGTTTGGCCGCGTTGAATGCGCCCGTCACGAACTGCCTCATCAAGCGCAGTTGGGACGGAAGCGGCCGAGGTATTACCATGCTTATCAAGCGTAATGACTACCTGATCCATCGACATGGCGAGTTTCTTCGCCGTTGCCTTGATAATGCGGTAGTTAGCTTGGTGAGGGACCAGCCAGTCAATTTCTGACTTGTCCATTCGATTCTCGTCCAGCGTTTCAGCAACAATGTTTGCCAGTTGTGTCACCGCCACCTTAAATACATCATTACCCGCCATATGAAGCCAGGAGTCAGACTCTACCGGGTTTCCTGCTTTTGTGCGTTGAGGGAATTTAGCTTTCAACAGCTCGCCAAACTTACCGTCTGCGCGCAGGTGGGTTGAGATAATGCCAGGTTCTTCGGTAGCACCAATCACAGCCGCCCCCGCGCCATCACCAAAAAGGATGATGGTTGAGCGGTCTTCTGGATCACACATGTGCGAAAGACGATCAGAGCCGATCACCAGTGCATTCCGCGCCATGCCCGACTTCACATATTGATCCGCCACGCTCAGCGCATAAACAAAACCTGAACACGCTGCTGCTACGTCAAATGCCGGACAACCACTGATTTCCAGCATTGCCTGAACATCACATGCCGCAGCGGGGAAAGCGCTCTCGCCACTGGTAGTAGCTACAATAATAAGGTCGATGTCTTGCTTATCAATCCCTGCCATATCAATAGCTTGACACGCAGCGTGATAACCCATTGTGGCAACATTTTCTTGCTCACTGGCGATACGACGTTCTGTAATACCAGTACGCGCGGTGATCCACTCGTCGCTGGTATCTACCATTTTTTCGAGATCCGCATTGGTGCGGATTTGCGCAGGCAGATAGCTGCCTGTGCCTAGAATCTTACTGAACATGAAGACTAATAATGCCTCTCGAGTAATACGGCTTCCAAACGGTCACATATTTTATTAGGTAGTTGCCGTTCGACTTCGTGTACCGCTTCTCCGATAGCATGTTGGAAAGCGGATATATCAGCACGTCCGTGGCTTTTAACTACAATGCCGCGCAATCCTAACAGACTTGCACCATTGTACTGGTCGGGGTTCAGGTGTTTCAGGCGATTAAACAGCCCACCAAATAACCATTTAGCTACCAGTTTCTTAAATGGATTCGCCAAAACATGCATTTTTAAGCTTTCTAAAAACAGTCTTGCGACACCCTCACTGGTTTTCAGGCTTACATTGCCGACAAATCCATCGCAGACAATGACATCAGCTTTTCCAGTATAAAGCTGGTCGCCCTCTAC